>JASGHU010000001.1:0-3540330 GCA_047602265.1 Spongiibacteraceae bacterium
CGGACACAACTTAGATTTCTTCTCGAATGCCATACCGATAACTACACCAAAGCTCACACCCGCAGCAGCTGTGATGGGGTCATGCCTATGGATCAATACAGCGCTATGGAATTACATTGGTGGCTTTCCCGAATGGTTCGGCTCGATGGCCGAAGACTTATTCGTTTGTAGCGCAGCCCGCCTATCTGGCAAAAAAGCATACTGCGTAAATCATTCGGGCTACGATCACCATGTTGGATTTTCATTTGGCGGAGGCAAAGCAGTTAACGGCACATTGAAATTATCGATCAAAAGACGACACCTTAGTGAGCGCAACAAACTGTTTGTTATCTACATGTGCTATCCGGGCGCAACCAGTTTCATCACTCTTTTAATAGCCATTCCATGTTTAATCGCAGAGGGCTTGGTGATAGCAGCATCACACAGGAACGTACACATCCTAATTGATATCTACATCGATGCCATCAAGAGTCTTTTTTTAAATCGACTTTTGCTAAAAGCAGAGCGGAAAAAGTTGCAGGCCAAAAAACATGTATCTGTTAGGGAGTTTTTTCAAGGATATAAAATTATCCCCAGAAAAATTTCATTGCTGTTACGCCACGGAATTCCCCGAAAATAACCCGGCCTCATTTTGTGGAGAGCAAAAAGCCATCGCGGATAGATCTTATGATTTGCCTAGCGTACTTTGGCTTATCGGACGAAAACAGTAAGCACGCATACAACATCTGCCCCCAATAAAGAGAGCTCCTCAACTTCCATAGCAGAGGAATGTAGTGCAGCCTTAGCGTAAACACGTAATTTCTAAACTGAAAATACATACGCTCTGCGGAGTAGAAATTTATTACCTTCCAACGCCCTACCCAAATAGACAAACCAGAGTCCCCACGCTGATGTGCCATCCGAGCATCGCGAACTCCAAATAAAGAATACCCTTTGGATATTGCTCGGAACCCCCACTCGATATCCACATGATCGATAAATAGGCGCCCATCCATTCCACCGACATCATCTATCACCGAGATAGGAATCAAGCAACCAGATGAGATTAATGACCAGCACTTTACAGATTTATCAATAGCCGCACCTAAGCGGTAAAAACCCGACCCTCGACCAAAGAGTTGAAAAAGACTTAATTTACCGGTCGACTCATCATAATAAGTCGGACCAACCGCTCCAACACTTTCCCCGCGCTCTTTAAGACTGATTGACTCTTTCAGCAACTCCACCACCATATCTTGATCAGGGACACTATCCTGATCAGAGAGCAAAATATGTGTAGGCTGAATCGAGGAGCGAGCCCTATCTATACCAACGTTAATAGCTTCGGCTATTCCAATATTTTCACCTATGCATACAACAGTGATCTTATTATTTCCGAGTTTCTGCCAGCCCCTCGCATCAAGATCTGCCTCTCCCCCCGGAGTATTATCAACAATAACGACTCTATCGACCTGCACCGCGAGGCTTTCCAACAACTGACCCAACCGCTCCATATCGGGGCAGTAGGTGACAACAATCGCCACAACACACGCTGAAAAATCAGACGAAATATTACTATCTAGCATATGAAGTCTACGACACCCTAAGACCATGCCCTATCTTTCGACACATCCAAAATTTCTTAACACTTGACCTAAAAAACTTTCCTTTTCGGCTGAGATTTTTTTCCTATACGCCTCAAATCGAATCTGATGACTGGCAAAATCATCGAATATCGACTCCACAAGCAAACGAAATTCCTTGTAAAAACCTGGAGAAGACTGACTCAACTTATAGATATCTTGAATAGGAATATCGATAGCATTCCCTGCCGAACCTCGATCTCCCACAATGACGCATGCTCCACAAATAGCGGCCTCGCGTGGTGGCCGATCTTTCCCTGGATGATGCCCAAAATCGATATAAACTTTTGCCCGCGACAGCAAATCAACCACCTGGGAAGGCGTCATACCGACAATAGGTACAAACTTAAAATCGAGATTTTTTTTCCTTAGCCTCTCGACAATAGCCCCGCCCTTTCGAGGATTAAAAGCAATAATATTTTCTCTCGGAGATTGCCGGACAGAAAAATACTGATTATTCAAATAGTCGGTTAGCATCTCCGCCTGGATTTCATGTGCGAGTAAGAACTCCCTCGCATATTCGCTCTGCACAAAATGGCCATAGCAATGCAAACGACGCAGAGAGACTCGCTCAAACGTCGTTGTCAGAACCCAACTCACAATATCTCGAAGTACGCTCTTACGCCGCAATCCAAAATAGTTATCGACCGACAACCACCAAACCCCCACTGCCGCCTTGCGCACGTGCCGCACAAGCCAGGTAGACGATTCGGGAATCAAAACGAAATTTTCCGGCTCATCGATCAAGCGCGACTGCGGCGCATCATAAACTCTATAGGGCTCTGGGCACTCAAAGGGCTGACCAAAGGGGAAATAACATATATAAGCTTCATGTCCAAAACCACGTAAAGCATGAACCAACTGATGCAGAAGCTCCGGTCCACCCGTAACGATTTGCGGGCAGCATACAAAGATTTTTTTTGCACAGATCATTGAAGCAATCCATCAACACACGTTAATGCGGCTCCAACCACTTGATCCATATTGTAATAGCGGTACTGCGCTAGCCGACCAACAAATGTTACGGTTTTATCTTGTGATGCAAGCTTCTTATACTTCTGATAGATCGACTCGTTTTCCGGGCAAGGAACCGGGTAAAAGGGATCACCTTCAGCACTGGGATACTCTTTTACAATCGAAGTACCAGAGGAAACCTGGCCCGTCAGATGCTTAAACTCGGTTATTCTGGTGAACTGATGTTTATTCGGATAATTCACCGTACCAACCGACTGAAACCAATCTCGATCAGAAATATGCTCGTGCTCAAACCTGAGACTTCTATACGGAAGTCGTCCAAACCTAAAACCATAAAACTCATCTATTGGACCAGTAAAAATGACATGCTGATAGTCTTTTCGCCCCTCAACCTCTCCATACGTCGTCTCCAGTTCGATATCAATATTTGAATGCATTACCATTCGGGCAAACATTGATGCATAGCCATTTGCCGGCATGAACTGATAGATGTCGGTGAAATATCTATCGTCATCGTTCGTTCGCGTAGGGATTCTTGATGCAATGCTTGCCGATAGCTGGGATAGATCTAGCCCCCATTGCTTTCGCGTATATCCCCTAAAAAATTTTTCGCAGAGGTCATGACCAACGCTAGAAAGAACAACATCTTCACTGGTGTTAATTTTTTTTATATCAACCCTCACTTTCGCTAAGTATTCCTCGACACCCTTGTCATCTAAATCTAGCAAATAGAGCGCATTGATCGTCTTCCGATTTATCGGAAGGTTGTACAAAGCCCCATCAACTTCAGCCAATACGCGATGCTCATAGAAGCGCCAGTCTGTAAAGGCTGACAGATATTCAAGAATGCGCTTGCTGTTCGTGTGAAATATATGCGGTCCGTAGGGGTGAATTCTTATCCCGTATCTATCGATGGTGTCATGAGCATTCCCACCGATATGACTTCTTTTGTCGATCAGCAAAATGCGCTTGCCGGCCGCGGCGAGGCGCTCGGCACAAACACAGCCAGCAAAGCCAGCGCCAACAATTAGGTAGTCATAACGCATGACTTTCACCAGTCTTTAACAATTTCTGTCTCAATACACCCGCCATACAGATCACAACCAACGCCTCGGTTAACACAACAGCGATCGCAGCTCCCTGAGCTCCCAATATTGAAACCAACGGAAATAAGAGCACTACGTTAAATGAACCGGCGAGGATTAATATCACCAGAAATGATGACTGCATTTTCAAATTAAGCATAGTATGTACACCAAGTACATTACTCATAGCAACCAATGTTGGAACCACTGCCAACCACCTAAGCACCGCTATCGACTCGTCAAATCCTGGCCCCATCATAAGCAAAACAATGTTGTCTGCACCGAGCAATAGAACAAGAGACATAAATACCGACCCTCCAACCTGAAGAATCGCGAGATGCCTCAACGAGGTTTTTGCTTTAGAAATATCGGTAGCAAATAATGCGCTTATACGCGGCTGGAATGCGCTGCCAAGTGGCGCAGTGAGCATCTGACAAGCATTGCGAACTCTATCCGCAGCGGAAAACACTCCCACAACGGCCGCCCCCCCCCACAAAACCCAAGACAACATTGTTTGTCACTGAATAAAGAGACACTGCTGCCGTTGAAACAAAAACCTTCCAACCATTCTTCAACGCATTAAAAACCTCACGAAATGAGAACAAGCTCTTTGTTAACAACCCACAACGAACAAGATAAAACAGAGCAGGAACTGCGGATATTATTTGTGCAGAGGAAAGCGCCATCGCCACACCCCATAACGGCCCGTTGAATAGAATGCAAACAACAACGGCAGCTGTTGAAAGAATTCTCCCAGCAATATTGAATACAGCTATTGGCTTGGCGCGCTCAAGCCCAAGAAAGTACCAGTGAGGAAGTATCGCCACGCCCACCACCTGAATATAAGAGGCAGCAATTACATCAGCATTTTCCGTTAAGAGCGGCACAATCATTAGCAACACATATAGAAGCATCGCTCCAACGATGCACAAGAGCAGCCGCGCCCACCAAGTGGCCCAGAATATTTTCTCACGCCGAATAGAATCGCTTGCAACCTGTGCGATCGACTGAGTTGCGCTCAAATTAAAACCGTACTCAACCAAAATGACAAAATAGCCAACCACTGACTGGGAAAATACCACCACGCCAAACTGACTTACGCCCAAAGAGCGCAGAAGATATGGCAAGAGCAACAAAGGCAGCAGTAGCGTCACTGCCTGTTGCGCCAGCAGTGACAGCGCATTCGATCTTAGATTTCTATCCAGCATGCCGGCGTAAAACCGCAAAGAGAGTACTTCAACGGAAAGAGTTAAACCACAGGCTACTTGGACTCTGCTTTCGAATATAACAGCTGTGTGATTTGCTCAGAAACCAAACCAACCAAAAATACCTGAACCGCAGCAACCATCAGAATGGCTGACATATTTGTGAACCGCCCGTCACTTATAAAAGTATGTATATACCACCCAAGCCCCAACAAGAATTGAAATAGTGCGACCGGTGCAAATATCTTAAGTGGAGAATACAAAGTTCCAATTTTAAAAATAATAATGAGAAACCTTACACCGTCTTTAAAAATCCTAATGTGACTTTTACCAACACGAGCTTGCGCATGTATTGGAATATATGACACTGAGTATCCAGCTCTAAAAAATGCCATTGTCGACGTTGTGGGATACGAAAATCCATTTGGCAACAGATGCAAAAACTCCTTGAACTTTGCCAGCCTGACGGCACGAAATCCGGATGTCAGATCTTCGACGCGATATCCCGTAATTTTACTTGCGAGCCAATTATAAAATCGATTTGCCACGCCCCTGCCGACACTTGCTTGCGAGCCGGACTGCCTAGCGCCAACCACCATGTCGTGCCCCGCGTCGATTTCCGCCAAGAGGCGCAGAATATCAGTAGGGTTATGCTGGCCATCACCATCCATGAAAACCACAATATCGCCGCCAGCTGACCTGGCTCCGGTTTTTACTGCAGCACCATTCCCCCTTGAGCACAGATGACTCACCACGTGCGCACCAGCTTCTAGAGATTTTTTGGCTGTGCTATCAGTAGACCCATCATCAACTACTATGACCTCAGCTCCATTGATGACACTCTTCACTCCACGGACAACGTTTCCAATCGCCTGGTCTTCATTCTTCGCAGGGATAACCACCGTGATTTTTAGCGCAGCTATCATTTCTCGCCACCATCGATTCTGTCTTTATAAATTTTTTCTACATTAGCTAACGACTTTGCCGCAAGCTGCGCCCCAACACTATTATCCAACTTACACTTTTCGATAAGCTCTCCGGCCTCACGCATTCGCCCTTGATCGATAAGTGCCACCGCCGCAAGCAGATCAACCCCAAAACCTCCCTGTGCAGACCTATTGATCGCAGCAGCGAGCTCCAATGATTTTTGTGTCTTTGGAAGCGAGTTTAACCCTTCCATTAGCCGTAAATTTATGGAGTCAACTCCAACCAGCCGCTGAACATTATATTTCTTATATTCCCCTGAGTCGTAAAAGGAAATAATACGATCGGTAAGCGCTACAATATAAGCGGCAACTGGCACATGATCGCAACCTCGACTACGGTATAAATCACTCAATTCACCAAGCCCAGTTGATGTATATGCAGTGTCATCAACTGGCACCTTTGTCATATTTACAGCATCAGCATCAGATAGCCCTTCGCGATCTAGTAGGCACTGCATGTACATTATCTGAGTATTTGCCCCCATAGATTTCTCGGGCTGAAGCATTTTCACCACTTCAATCTTTTTAATAGCGTCCTCAAGCATTCCTCTCTGCGCATCCATCAGAGCCGCTTCAGTGTTAGCTCGTGGCGACAAAGGGTGAGCCTCATAGGAGGAATAAATCAGCAGTTCGTAATTAGTCCACATTAACACTCGCTGCGAAAGCGATAGAGCAAAAGCAACCAAATAAATACCGACTGCAACCTTCACAAGATGCGAGGATACCCACTCCTGCTGAACAGCATGCGCCCCAAACAAAACTAATGCCAAATAAGCCCCGGTAGAGGGGAGATAATTTCTATGCTCAAAATAAAGCTCAAGAGGTAAAACCGTGGACTCCAAAATATGACCCACCAAGAAAAAGGCAACGCCCCCCGCAATTGCTCGATAAGTATCGCTCTTTAACGCTCGCACCAGCAGCACCAAGACAATAAGCCAGCTCAGGGTTGCCCAAAAAGTAGCTGAGGGATTGAACAATCCCTTCGATATAACAATATCATCGTGGAATAATCCGAAATTAATGGATCTAGGGAGCAGCAGGCTCAATAAGTACTCCCACATTATTCTCTGTTCGGTAAGAAACCGCTCTTCAAGAGTGAACGCACGCTTACTGTAATCAAGCACAATCCCCGGCTTAAGCCAAAGCACCACACACGCCAGCAATATCGGCACTGCAACAACGAGAGCAACCAAAACTAGCCATCGCTTATCAACTCGATGGCCAACTGCTATTTTTTTGCAAAAAAACACCTCGAGAACAAAAATTAGCAATGGAATCAATGCTGCATTTTCTTTGGAAAAAATACCCAGCACCGAAAAAATGCAAAAGGAAACAAACAACCAATATTTTGGCTTACCTTCAGAAAGCGAACTACGAAAATTTAAATAGCTCAAAAGCGCCAAAAATGTGAATAACGCAGATAAAATTGCCATACGCTGCACAACATAGAGCACCGTACTTGTGAGAAATGGCGAGAGTAACCAAATACTGGCCACGACCGACGAAATCGTTCTGGATGTTGATTTGTAGGCTGTTTCAGCAAGAGCTTTAATGACCAAAAAGTACAACGTCGCTCCACACGCAACATGCAAGAGGACATTGCTTATTTTGAACCAAGTTGCATTAAAGCCATGCAACCAATAATCCGCTGCGAAGGTCATCATACTCACCGGGCGACCAAGCGCACCGGATGAATTGCTAAACACAACCGCATACCAGGGGATCGACGATTCATCCAACTTTTTTAGCGTTTCAAGGTTAAGTAAATCATCAAGAATAAATGGCCCCCTGACACCTAATAGATAGATACACAGAGTCAAAAATATTGTGACTGGAAAAATATAATGCCGAGACATAACCATCTTCACAAATAACAAAAAAAAAGGCCCCAAATTGAGGCCTTTTCATTCAACCAACTACTTGATTAACCGCGGCAGCTCGCTGGACGATATTTTGCCAAGAGGCTAGCGGTCGTGGACGTACAAGTCCAAGTGATCACACCGTTGCCTGGTTGAACGGTACCATTGAAGAAAAGTGTTGCTCCACTAACTGCGGTGTTAAGCGTTTGCGTAAACTGAACTTGTATGCGACCAGCTGCAGGGAGCGTGACGCCACGAACGTAGGGAGTGTTAACCGAGGTCGCCATACCGGCCACTGTAGTTGTAGTAGTCCAACGACCCGAAGTCTGGCGATACTCGCCCAATGTCGCTTTAGCTGCGTCAGCCAAAGTCAAACCTTCAGTAATCTTCGCGCGAATCGTGTAATCCTGATACGCCGGCAACGCGATCGCAGCCAGAATACCGACGATCGCAACCACGATCATTAATTCAATTAATGTAAAACCTTTCTGCAACGTTTTCATGAGCGATTCTCCAGAGTTTTATCGAGACCCGTAGCCGCGCTTTGCGTCTTCGGGCTACTGCGCTTCAGTAAAGCACAGGGTATTCCAATGTCAAACATGCTCTTTCAAAACAGATACATACAAAAATTAGTGCGATTTAATTCGCACTTCATAGCACCCACAGCGGCAGCTCGATGATCAATCAATGGCAATTTGTTACAACTTTTGTCACCCGACCCAGCGGAGTGCTGGGAGAAAGAAACAGCCTGGAAGTAAAGTCCTAATCGATTGCTATAATTGGGTTTTTGCTGCATTTATCCTCACATAAACTCGGGCGCCCTATGAACACAACGGCTATTGCTCTCAGTGGATTGGCTAGACGCCTCGTCAAAGATGGAGTGCTGAATGAACAAAGTGCACATGATGCTCTTCAATCAGCAGCTCGCGAGAAAAAACCCTTTGTTTCTTTCTTGGTCGAGAATCACCTGGCCCAGGCAGGTGTTATCGCCGAAGCCGCCTCCGATGAGTTCGGTACACCACTATTCGATCTGTCCGCTTTTAATACGGTGATGAGCCCTAGAAGCCTAGTCGATAGCAAGCTGATACAGAAACACCACACGATTCCTCTTTTCCGACGCGGAAACCGGCTTTTCATTGCAGTCTCTGACCCAACCAATCTGAGAGCCCTTGATGAAATTAAATTCCACACCGGAATCAATACCGATGCTGTTCTAGTTGAAGAAACCGCGCTAGCGGCGGCCATTCAAAAATACCTGGATGCTAACGACGACACGATGGGCTCGCTCGGCGAGCTCGACGAGGCCGGCCTTGAAGATCTCGATATTGAGGCTGTCGATGAAGATGCCAAGGATGAGGATGCAGGAAGTGGCGCCGACGAAGCACCCATCGTTAAATTCATTAACAAAGTATTAATCGACGCAATTCGAGGCGGAGCCTCGGATATTCACTTCGAGCCATACGAAAAGAGTTATCGCATTCGCTATCGTACCGACGGCATCTTGTTTGATGTTGCCAAGCCACCGGTAAACCTCGCGACGCGCTTAGCTGCCCGCCTGAAGGTTATGTCGCAAATGGATATTTCCGAGCGACGAATTCCTCAGGATGGCCGCATCAAGATGAAGCTGTCGAAAAATCGTGCTATCGACTTTCGCGTAAACAGCTTGCCGACAATCTGGGGGGAAAAAGTTGTACTGCGGATTCTCGATCCCTCCAGCGCAAAACTCGGTATCGATGCGCTCGGCTACGAGCCCGATCAAAAAGAATTATATCTACGTGCACTGCAGCAGCCACAAGGAATGATCCTCGTAACCGGCCCAACCGGCAGTGGGAAGACCGTTTCTTTGTATACCGGCCTCAACATTCTGAACACATCAGAAATCAATATCTCTACAGCAGAGGATCCTGTTGAGATCAACCTCGAAGGCATTAACCAGTGCAACGTGAATCCAAAGGTCGGCCTCAACTTCGCAGACGCATTGCGCTCATTCTTGCGCCAAGATCCGGATGTGATCATGGTCGGTGAGATTAGAGACTTGGAAACCGCCGAAATTGCTATCAAGGCTGCGCAAACCGGCCACATGGTAATGTCAACCTTACACACCAACAGCGCCGCCGAAACTATCACCCGTCTTCTTAACATGGGTGTTGCACCGTTTAACGTTGCCACCACCGTCAACCTAATCATTGCCCAGCGCCTAGCGCGAAAACTTTGCAGCAGTTGCGCAGTACCAGCGGACATTCCTCACGAAACGCTTATCCATGAAGGCTTTACGGAGGAACTATTGAAAACGGCGTCTATAATGAAGCCGGTTGGGTGCCCGAAGTGCCAAAACGGATACAAGGGCCGCACCGGTATTTATGAAGTAGTTCGCATTACTCCGGCCATATCCAGAATCATTATGGAGGAGGGCAACTCAATCATGATCGATGATGCCGCCCGCAAAGAAGGCTTCAACGACTTACGCACTTCGGCTCTGCTCAAATGTGCAGCCGGACTCATCAGTCTCGAAGAAGTGAATCGCGTCACGAAGGATTAACTAGATGGCTACCGCCGCAGCGAAAACTCAAACCTACACCTGGCAAGGCACCGATCGCCAAGGCCGTCCCGCACAAGGCGAGACGATTGGAAGTAGCCAAGCAGTTGTTAAGGCGCAGTTGCGTAAACAAGGCATTGTGGCGAAGACAGTTAAGAAAAAATCCGAACCTCTATTTAAGTCAAAGAAAAAAATCAAACCAGCCGATATAGCCATTTTCGCCCGACAGCTGGCGACGATGATGAAAGCAGGTGTACCACTCGTACAGAGCTTCGATATTGTCGCTGAGGGTCTGGAAAACCCGTCGATGCGAGATCTCGTTATCGGCATCAAGAATGAAGTAGCAAGCGGTACATCATTAGGCAACTCACTCGGAAAATATCCGCAATATTTCGATGACCTCTTCGTGAACTTGGTGGCTGCGGGAGAGCAAGCAGGTACGCTAGAAACTATGCTTGACCGCGTCGCCACGTACAAGGAAAAAACCGAGGCTTTAAAAGCCAAAATTAAGAAGGCGATGACCTACCCAATCGCTGTTATTGTGGTAGCCGTCGTGGTAACAGGCATTCTACTGGTCAAAGTAGTGCCTCAATTTGCTGAAACATTCTCAAGCTTTGGCGCAAACCTACCGGCATTTACGCTGATGGTGCTGCACTTGTCCGAAGTCGTACAGGCGTGGTGGTATATCATTATCGCGGCAGCGATTGCGGGAGTTTTTGCTTTCTCCCACGCCCGAAAAACATCGCACAAATTTGCAGAATCTACCGATAGACTCACATTACGCATCCCAATCATTGGCGACATTGTTTACAACTCCATCGTCGCACGATTTGCTCGAACACTGTCTACGACATTTGCAGCTGGGGTGCCATTAGTTGACGCCCTTGACTCTGTCGCAGGCACTGCAGGCAGCATTCCCTATCACGATGCAATTAAGCGCATTCGTGAAGATGTAACCGCTGGCCAGCAACTTAATATTTCTATCAAAGCAACCGACATGTTTCCGAACATGCTGATTCAAATGGTTTCAATAGGCGAAGAATCTGGCGCCCTTGATGAAATGTTAGAAAAAGTTGCAACCCACTACGAGGCTGTCGTTGACAACATGGTCGACAGCCTTACGTCCCTTCTCGAACCGCTTATTATGTCTGTGCTGGGGATTCTAGTTGGCGGACTGATGATCGCAATGTATCTGCCAATCTTCATGCTCGGCTCAGTTGTCTAAGGAATTGCCCTGAATAATTTCGCTTCCCTGTCAGAACTACTCACCCAATACCCGGCGCTTCTAAGCGCCGGTTGTTTTTTATTGGGACTGATGGTCGGCAGTTTTCTCAATGTCGTGATCTATCGTCTACCCAAAATGATGGAGCTGTCGTGGCGCAGTGAATGCGATTTTCTGCTCAACGGAAAAGAACCCGAACAGCCCGCTGCGAGTTTCAACCTAGCCTTCCCTGCTTCGCATTGCCCGCATTGCAATGCCGCGATTCAACCGTGGCAGAATATTCCAGTAATTAGCTATTTGATATTGCGCGGGCGCTGCGCGAAGTGTTCGACGTCAATTTCTGCGCGCTATCCCATCATAGAAGCAATAACGGGTGTACTTAGCGCTTACGCTGCAGTCCATTTTGGTTTTAGCTGGCAACTTCTCGCTGCATTATTTTTCTTATGGGCACTGCTGACATTGACGATGATCGATGTCGATCATCAATTACTGCCCGATCAAATTACTTTGCCGTTACTTTGGCTGGGGCTACTACTCAATACACAGCATGTGTTCGTATCGCTCAACGATGCCGTGATCGGCGCTGCTGCGGGCTACCTCGTACTGTGGAGCGTGTATCACGCCTTCAAATTAATCACCGGCAAGGAAGGCATGGGCTTTGGCGATTTTAAATTGCTCGCCGCGCTCGGTGCGTGGATGGGTTGGCAGATGCTGCCCGTGATTATCCTGCTCTCATCGCTCGTCGGCGCTGTGGTCGGTTCGCTGTTGCTCGCTCTGCAACGCAAAGGCCGCAGTACGCCAATCCCGTTTGGCCCGTATCTCGCCGGTGCAGGCGTGATCGCTTTTTTCTGGGGCGACGCGCTGATAAAAAATTATCTGCAATTCGCCGGTATTCATTGATCGAACACCGGCTCTCTACCCACCTCGATCTCTCTTTTATTTGCTCGGCAGGCCGGATAACGGTCTAATAGCGTTTTCCACCAACGCGGTACGAATATGTTTGTCGTCGGCATCACAGGCGGTATTGGCAGCGGTAAAACCGCAGCGACCGATCGATTTTCGGCACTCGGTATCACTATCGTCGATGCCGACATTGCGTCACGCATCGTAGTTGAACCAGGCACCCCGGCGCTGCAGAAAATTGCCGAACACTTTGGCGCAGACATTCTGCAAAGCGATGGCTCGTTGAAGCGCGCTGCGCTGCGAAAAATTATTTTTGCGGACACGAATGCAAAACTTTGGCTGGAAAAACTGTTGCACCCGCTCATTGCCGCCGAGATTCAGAATCAATTAAAGACGGCAAAAAGTTCTTACGTTGTGTTTGTATCTCCGTTGCTGACCGAATCGAATCAGCATGAGCTATGCGATCGCATCCTCGTCATCGATGCTCCGGAGAATCTTCAGCTGCAGCGCACGATGGAGCGAGACAATAACGATGCAGCACAGGTTCAGCGCATTATCGCGAGTCAGGCGAGCCGCGAACATCGCCTTAAGCATGCCGATGATGTCATCGAAAATACCGGCTCGCTCGACCATCTAACCCAACAGGTTGCAACACTGCATGCGCGCTACTTGCAACTAGCCGCCGAAAAGTCGCGAACCAAACCACTTCAAAATGATTGATATGAGTAATTCACAAAAACCACTGCTGGTGAAATGCCCAACCTGCCGCACGAAAATCATCTGGAGCGAAACTAATCCACATCGACCATTCTGCTCCGAGCGCTGCCGCAACAAGGATTTCATCGATTGGGCGAATGAGGAGCACCGCATCAGTGGCGATGACGATCACAACGATTTGCTGTCCGAAGATTTAAATAGACAGTAGATTAAGCAGAGGTCGCCGCCAGTTTCTCTTGAACGGCCGCAATAATCGGCTGGTTAGCCGCCGGAAACGCATATTCGTGCAATGCTGCAATCGCCACCCATTGCAACGGCTGCCCTTCACACCCTTTCGGCTCACCGGTAAAAGCGCTGATCCACCACACATCGAGCAAAACCGATTTATCCGAATAATCGTGCTCGATCGTCATCAATGCTTCTTGCGCCGTAATATTTATCGCGAGCTCTTCGAACAGCTCGCGCCGCAACGCATCCACCACCGTTTCATTCGATTCGACCTTGCCGCCGGGAAATTCCCACAACCCACCTTGATGAAGATGATCGGCACGACGCGAAATTAAAATGCGATCGGCGCCATCACTAATAACACCGACCGCAACATGAACACGTTTTTTCATAATCATTTTAGGATGGAGTCTCTACCCCTCTTTAATTAAAGAGGGGCAAGGGGAGATTTAGATCACGTGCGATATTCAGCGTTGATGGTGACATAATCGTGCGAGAAATCCGTCGTCCAAACAGTCGTCGCCGCGCTGCCGCGACCGAGCTGAATCGCAATCGTGATTTCTTCTGGCGCCATCGCCGCAGCGCCTTGCTGCTCGGTGTAATTTGGCGAGCGGCCGCCGTTTTCAGCGATCAGAATAGTGTTGATCGACACACTGATTTTCGACACGTCGAGATTTTCGACACCGGCACGACCGATGGCTGCCAGAATTCGCCCCCAGTTTGGATCGCTTGCAAACAACGCGGTTTTAACGAGCGGCGATTCCGCTACGGCATACGCCACTTTTAAACATTCCGCCTCAGTTTTGCCGCCCTGCACATCGACGGTGACAAATTTCGTTGCGCCCTCGCCATCGCGAATAATCGCTTGCGCAAGTTCGATGAAAATCTTCTCAACTGCGGCGTAAAATTTTGCGAACTGCGGATGCTGCTCACTGTTGATCGGCGAGTTCTTCGCCGCACCCGTCGCCACCAACACACACGAATCATTCGTCGACGTGTCGCCATCAATGGTGATGCGATTAAAGGATTTATTGACCGCGCGCTCGATAATCGTTTGCAGCAACTTTGCATCCACTGCTGCATCGGTAGCGACATAGCCGAGCATCGTCGCCATGTTCGGCTTGATCATACCAGCGCCTTTGCTGATGCCGGTGATCGTCACGCGCACGCCATCGAGATCGATTTGCATCGATGCTGCTTTCGGCCGCGTATCAGTGGTCATAATGCCTTGCGCGGCTTTCAACCAATTATCTTCGCGCAGATCGGCCAGTGCATCGGGCAGCGCTTTAACCATTTTTTCTACGGGTAATGGCTCGCCGATGACGCCCGTTGAAAATGGCAACACCTCTGCACTATCTACTTTCGTCAATGCAGCCAACTCATCACAGGTGCGCAGCGCATTGGCCAAACCTGGCTCGCCGGTTCCAGCATTGGCGTTGCCGGTATTCGTCAACAAATAACGCGGTGATCGCTGTTGCAGATTTTTTTTCGAAAGTTGCACAGGCGCCGCACAAAATGCATTTTTAGTAAACACGGCCGCTACGCTGCTATTCGGCGCGAGCTCCATTACCACAAGATCGAGGCGACCCGGCTTTTTTATACCTGCGCTGCCGATACCGATTTTAAATCCTGCCACCGCGTGCAACGGTGGCAACTCACCACTTCCGACCGCCATAGTTAATATCCCATCAATTGAGTTGGCTGCGCTCAGCTCAACTTACCGTGACAATGTTTGAATTTTTTTCCAGAACCGCAGTGGCACAATTCGTTACGCCCCACCTTCGGCTCATCGCGCGTGAACGGCGTTACCGACACTTGCGGTGCAGCCGGCATTGCCGGCTCTTCACCATCATCCGCCATTGCTGATGCGTCCGCGTGCTGGAACTGTATTTTCTTGCGAGCTTCTTCTTCGCGGCGCTGCTGTTCGAGCTGATCGATTTCATCCTGCCGGCGAATTTCGACATGCGAAAGAATCCGCACCACTTCGCGCTTCAAGCTATCGAGCATCTGCTCGAACATGGCGAAGGCTTCACGCTTGTATTCCTGCTTTGGGTTTTTCTGCGCGTATGCACGCAAGTGAATGCCATAGCGCAAGTGATCCATCATCGCGAGATGCTCTTTCCACAGCGAGTCGAGCACCTGCAGCATAATGTATTTTTCAAGCCGATTAATTTCTTCGCCAATGCTATCGCGTCGGTGTTGATAGCTTGCCTTTGCCTCTTCGAGAATTTTGGCGCGCAGCGGTTCTTCGTGTAGCGACTTATCGCTATCGAGCCACTGCTGTATCGGCAGCGATAATGCGAACTCCGCCTCGAGACGCTTCTCAAGACCCGGAATATCCCACTGCTCTTCCAGACTTTGTGGTGGAATATGCTCATTAATGGCAGCACCGACGACGTCATCGCGAATCGCATCGATCGTTTCGGTAATTGCGTCGACCTCAAGCAATTCATTGCGCTGCTGATAAATAATTTGGCGCTGATCGTTGGCCACATCGTCGTATTCGAGCAGGTTTTTGCGCATATCGAAGTTGCGCGCCTCGACTTTGCGCTGCGCTTTTTCAATCGCATTCGTCACCATGCGATGTTCGATCGCTTCACCTTTTTCCATACCGAGCGCCTGCATAATACTTTTCACGCGATCGGATGCAAAAATACGCATCAAATTATCTTCGAGCGATAGATAGAAGCGCGACAAACCGGGATCGCCTTGACGCCCCGAACGACCGCGCAACTGATTATCGATACGACGCGACTCATGTCGCTCAGTACCGATAATGTGTAAACCGCCGGCATTGATGACCTGCTCATGGCGCACCTTCCATGCCGCACGCACTTGCTCGATCTGTTCGGGCGTCGGATTTTGCAATTGCGCAATTTCCGCCTCGACATTACCGCCCAATACGATATCGGTACCGCGCCCCGCCATGTTCGTCGCGATCGTCACGACACCGGGACGACCTGCCTGCGCAATAATTTCTGCTTCCTGCCGGTGGAATTTCGCATTCAATACTTTGTGCGGAATATTCGACTTCTTGAAGCGCTCCGATAACTCCTCGGATGTTTCGATCGAAGCTGTGCCCACTAAGACCGGCGCACCTTTTTCGGAAATCGCTTTTACATCGTTAACGATCGCATCGTATTTTTCATGCTTGGTCAAATAAACGAGATCGTTGAGATCCTTCCGCTGAATCGGTTTGTTCGTCGGAATGACAACCACATCCAGACCGTAGATTTGATGGAACTCGTAGGCTTCCGTATCCGCAGTTCCAGTCATACCCGCGAGTTTTTCGAACAGCCGGAAATAATTCTGGAAGGTTGTCGACGCGAGCGTTTGTGTTTCCGCCTGAATGTGCACACCTTCTTTTGCCTCGATGGCCTGATGCAGACCTTCGGACAAACGACGACCCGGCATCGTGCGCCCCGTGTGCTCGTCGATAAGAACGACCTGGCCCTCTTGCACGATGTATTCGACGTCGCGATGAAAAAGCGAATGCGCACGCACTGCGGAATGAACGTGGTGCAGCAGCGTTAAATTGCCCGCCGAATAAAGGCTGTCACCTTCCGCGAGCAGACCATTTTTCACGAGCCACTCTTCGATAAGTTGATGCCCCTCTTCGGTCACTTCAACCTGCCGCATTTTTTCATCGACAATGTAATCGCCGGGCTGATCGTCGGTTTGCAAACGCAAATTCGGAATCAAACCGTTGATGCGGCGATACAGCTCAGAACTATCTTCGGCGGGACCGGAAATAATGAGCGGCGTACGCGCTTCATCGATAAGAATCGAGTCGACTTCGTCGACGATGGAGAAAAACAAACCGCGCTGGAAGCGGTCCTCTTTCGAGAATGCCATGTTGTCGCGCAGATAATCGAAACCGAATTCGTTGTTGGTACCATAGGTGATGTCGGCAGCGTATGCTGCGCGCTTCGACTGCGGATCCTGCCCCGACAAAATCACACCGACGTCTAGACCCAGGAATTGATAGACGGGCCTCATCCACTCGGCATCACGTTGCGCGAGATAATCGTTCACGGTAACAACGAATACGCCCTTGCCGGCCAGTGCGTTGAGGTACACAGGCAACGTCGCCATCAACGTTTTACCTTCGCCAGTACGCATTTCCGCGATGCGCCCTTCGTGCAACGTGATGCCGCCAATCAGCTGTACATCGAAATGGCGCATGCCGAGTGCGCGTCGCGCAGCCTCGCGCGCTGCGGCGAATGCCTCCGGCAACAAATTGTCTAACGTTTCACCTTTGGCGATGCGACCTTTGAACTCCGTTGTTTTCGCGCGCAACGCTTCATCGCTAAGCGCACTCATACCGGCCTCTAGCGCATTGATGCTGCCGACCAGCTTGCCCATGCGCTTCAATTCACGGTCATTCTTACTGCCAAATACTTTTTTTAATAATGTGCCTAACATGATGTCCTACTGATTCTATGCTGCGGTCTTTTCGACGTTGCTTTCGAAAATATCGTGCTTCCGATACAAAATGTTTTCGAAAGATCGTTATTTCGATACTGCAACCATTCGATACCGCGATGGAGTTACGCCCCGACAGGGCTAAAAAATAACAAGGTGACGCGGAATTGGAGATCAGCGTGCGAAAGCAATCTTTCAGCGACTGACTTGAGCGAGGTAAATATAAGGATCGACCGGCCGGCCGTGTTTGTAGACTTCGAAATGCAAATGAGTGCCAGTGGTGCGACCGCTATTTCCCATCAACGCAATCACTTGGCCTTTTTTAACGACATCGCCCTGCTTAACGAAAATCAGCTTGCTGTGTGCGTAGCGCGTGAAACAATCCTCGCCGTGATTGATTTCTACGGCGCGGCCGTAATCGCCTTTGTTACCCGCGAAAGTAACGACACCGTCGGCCGCTGCGAGGATCGCCGTGCCGGGGCGGCCGGAAAAATCGATGCCCTGATGCATCGAGCGACGCCCCGTAAACGGATCAACGCGCATACCGAAATAGGACGACAACTCGCCGCGATGCACAGGCATAGCGCCGTACAAAGCGCGATCGCCCACTTTGCGGTTGGCGAGCATTTCCTGAAAATTATCGAATTGGCTTTCGCGGTCATCGATCGCGCGCGTCAGTCGGTCAATCGCCGCGTAGACATCTTCCGAACTTGGCACTTCCCCCGCATCGCTTGCAGGTCCGCCAATCGCCGGGGATTTCGCTGTAGGCTCGACGCTTTCAACTTGCGCGGCATCGGCGACGCGCTCGCCAAGCGCATCCAAGCGGCCGAGACGAGCTTCCAATTCAGCCATGCGTTGCGCGAGACTTTGTAAGCGCGCGCCGTCATCCGGTGCGGGATTATTCCCGGCTGCATCGGCTTGATTACAACCGAGCGCATAGCCCACTGCCAATCCGGCTCCGAGCGGCAATCCAAACACGCAAAGCGACAGCAGCGCACGTGTCCATCGACTGACAGTCGGGAACGGCAGCATTTTCAGCCTGTCGGCAATCCGGTGGATGGTCACGGCGATTCAGTCATCGTTAGCTTTATTTAAGGGAGCGCAACTATCGCACAAGAGCCCGATCAGGGTAAACCATTGCAATCGGGCCAGGGCGCCAGTCGAGCGCACGAAAAACAAAAAGCCCGGGAATTCCGGGCTTTTTGTGCTGTATTCAGAGCCTTAAGCGAGCGCAGTGGCGGCAACGACCGAGGCGGGGGCCTCTTTCGCGTTCTCGAAAGTGACAAACTCCCACGCATCCGCCTCAGCCAGCAAGGCGCGCACAGCGACGTTGTTGAGTGCATGACCCGACTTATGGGCGCGATACTCGCCGATGACGCTATGACCGAGCAGATAAATATCGCCGATCGCATCGAGGATTTTGTGCTTCACGAACTCGTCTTCGTAGCGCAGACCATCTTCATTGACGATGCGGTACTCATCGACCACAACCGCATTATCGAGGCTGCCACCGCGCACCAGACCTTTGCTGCGCAGGTACTCGAATTCGTGCATAAACCCGAACGTGCGCGCACGGCTAACCTCTTTTACGAACGAGGTTCTCGAAAAATCGATCTCGGCGTGCGAGTTGCGCTCACGGAATACAGGATGATCAAAGTGAATCGTGAACGACATTTTGAAGCCGGCAAAAGGAAGGAAGCTGGCTTCCTTGTCGCCGTTTTTGACCGTCACCGGACGCTTGATGCGAATGAACCGCTTCGGTGCTTTTTGCTCTTCGATGCCCGCCGATTGAATCAGGAACACAAATGGCGCAGCGCTGCCATCCATGATCGGGACCTCAGGAGCGCTGAGCTCGACGTAGCAGTTATCGATACCGAGGCCCGATAGCGCGGCCATCAGGTGTTCAATAGTAGAAACGCGGGTATCGCCTTTGACGAGCGTTGTCGACAGCATCGTATCGCCGACGCTTTCGGCCGTGGCGGGGATTTCCACGACCGGATTCAGATCGGTACGGCGAAATACGATGCCGGTATTGACCGGAGCGGGACGCAAGGTCAGATAGACCTTTTCGCCCATGTGCAAACCCACGCCAGTGGCGCGGATCGGATTGCGTAATGTTCGCTGTTTGATCATCGAGGCTAATCGCCCTCTGTGAGTCGCAAAGACCAGCCGGTAAAGAGTTCTACCCTATTAAGCTTGCAATAGTAACAGAACCTATACCAACTCACCAAACCGCATCCCAAAACGCTCGCTCCAGTTGCCAACGCCCTCTCAGGCTGAGGCGGAGATCAATCCGCCTGACGACGAAGGAACGCCGGGATGTCCAGATATTCCAGATCTCTTTCAGCCGCCGGAGCCGGTTTGGCAACGTCTTTCGCCATCACCGCCGCAGCCGACTGCTGATTCCGCATCACCGTGGGACGATCCAGGTCTCTGTATGCAACGGTTGGATCGACCGCCGGCTTTTTCGTTTCTACCACTTTAAACGGCATTTCCTGAACCGCCGCTGAAGGCATATTCAAACCGGTAGCCACCACGGTGACTTTCAACTCATCACGCATTTCCGGGTCGATAACCGTGCCGACCACCACTGTGGCATTGTCCGACATGAACTCTTCGATGGTGTCACCCACTTCGGAGAACTCGCCGAGCGACAGATCGAGACCTGCGGTGATGTTGACGAGAATGCCGCGCGCACCCTGCAAATTCACATCTTCAAGCAGCGGACTGCGAATCGCTGCTTCCGCCGCTTCGCGTGCGCGGTTTTCACCTCGGGCAACGCCGGTACCCATCATCGCGCAACCCATTTCCGACATGACTGTGCGCACATCGGCGAAGTCGACGTTGATCATACCGGGACGAATGATCAAATCCGCGATGCCTTGCACAGCGCCGAGCAATACATCGTTTGCCGCTTTGAACGCTGTGAGCAGGCTCGTGTTTTTACCGAGAACCGACAGCAGCTTTTCGTTCGGAATCGTGATGAGCGAATCGACGTGCTCTTGCAGCTCTTTGATACCTTGATCGGCGATCGCCATGCGCTTTTTGCCCTCGAAAGGGAAAGGCTTGGTGACGACGGCTACGGTCAAAATTCCGAGCTCTTTCGCCACTTCAGCGACGACCGGAGCGCCGCCCGTGCCAGTGCCACCGCCCATACCGGCGGTGATGAACACCATATCGGCACCACGCAACACTTCAGCGATTCGATCGCGATCTTCGAGCGCCGCCTGGCGACCGACATCGGGATTCGCACCCGCACCGAGACCCTTAGTCACGCCCGTACCCAACTGCAGTACAGTTTTGGACACGATGTCGGTGAGCGCCTGAGCATCAGTGTTAGCGCAGATAAAATCGACACCTTCGATTTGGCTCGCAATCATGTGCTTGACAGCGTTACCGCCACCGCCGCCGACACCGACTACTTTGATCACCGCGTTTTGTGGAACGCTATCGACTAACTCGAACATAATTTTTCTCCCCGTTTAATTCAAAAACAAAAAGCTCACAACCCGAAATTAAAAACCGCACAACCTAAAATCAAAACTTGTCGCCGTATTACCCAAAATCAGTATTACTTCAAAAATTATTTTGCAACCACGCTTTCGCGCGAGAAAAGAAGCTCACCGTACTGCCGCCGATATCGCGCGGCTTGCGTTGACGCACACCGCCGCGTGCACCCGATCCGCGCTGTTGTTTCGCGCCGTAATGCAACAAACCAACGCCGGTCGAATAAATCGGATTGCGCACGATGTCGGTCAGCCCTGCCGTCACATGCGGCAAACCGATGCGTACGGGCATATGGAAAATTTCTTCAGCAAGTTCAACCACGCCTTCCATTTTGGAAGTGCCGCCGGTCAGCACGATGCCAGCAGGAATCATGTCCTCATAACCGCTGCGACGTAACTCCGCCTGTACGAGCGTGAATAATTCGTCGTAACGCGGCTCGACAACCTCAGCCAGCGATTGACGACTCAAATCGCGCGGCGGGCGATCGCCGACACTTGGTACCTTAATCGTTTCGTCCGCGCGCGCGAGTTGTGTCAGCGCGCATGCGTATTTAATTTTTATTTCTTCGGCATATTGCGTCGGTGTGCGTAACGCCATCGCGATATCGTTAGTGACTTGATCGCCAGCGATAGGAATCACGCCGGTGTGACGAATCGCACCTTCGGTAAAAATTGCGATGTCTGTAGTGCCGCCGCCGATATCGACAAGACACACACCGAGCTCGCGTTCATCATCGGTCAACACGGCATAACTCGATGCGAGTTGTTCGAGAATAATTTCTTCGACTTCCAGGCCGCAGCGGCGAATGCATTTTTCGATATTTTGCGCAGCGTTCACCGCACATGTGACGAGATGCACTTTCGCCTCGAGGCGCACGCCCGACATACCGAGCGGCTCTTTAATGCCCTCCTGGCTGTCGAGCACATATTCCTGCGGCAGTACGTGCAGCACTTTTTGATCGGCAGGAATTGCAACCGCCTGCGCGGCATCGATCACGCGTTCGAGGTCGAGCGGATACACTTCGCGATCGCGCACCGCGACGATGCCATGCGAATTCAAACTGCGAATATGACTACCCGCGATGCCGACATATACGGAATGAATTTGGCAGCCAGCCATTAACTCCGCTTCTTCGATTGCGCGCTGAATCGATTGCACCGTTGATTCGATATTCACCACCACGCCTTTTTTCATACCGCGCGATGGATGCGAACCGATACCGACGATTTCGACTTCGCCTTCATCGGTAATCGAGCCGACGATGGCCACCACCTTCGATGTACCGATATCGAGACCGACTATCATTTTGCCGTCGTGTCCACTAGCCATGACCACTCACCCCAGAGTTTGTATTTTTGTCATTCCAGCCGGTGTTTTTCTCACCGGCGTCTTTCCAACCAGCATCCTTCCAACCAACCGCAAGCCCATTGCCATAACGCAAATCGATGTATGCGATGCGATCCATCTGCGCATTCAACTCCGCTTGGTACACGCGCGAAAAACTGCGCATTTTTTTCAAAATATCGCCTGTACCCAAACGCAGCACGACACCGCTTTGCAAGGTTGCCGACCAACTGCCGCGCTCGTCGCTGCCTAAATCCCTGAGCAGCAATTTTTGTTCGTTCAACAACTCGCGCATCTGTGCATAACGCTCGACCACTTCGCTAGATAAATTATCGGGGCCGTACAGCAGCGGTAGTTGCGAAACATCCCCGAGTGGCTGAGGACGAAACACTTCACCGCGGCGATTGAGCAAACCATCTTTACCCCAACGCGCAATCGCCTCCTGCTCGGTCACCTCGATCACCAACTGATCGGGCCAGCGACGCTGAATCGAGACATCATCGATCCACGGCAATTGTTTGAGCTCGGCGCGAATCGCATCGAGATCGACCGTCATAAAACCCTGATCGCGCAGATAAGGCTTCACGCGCTCGACCAGCAAATTGCGATCGGTATGCAACAGCGCACCGGTGACTGCGACGCGCGATACCGGCACCGAGCCAACATAATTCAGCAGCGTCCAACCACCAGCGAATAAACCAAGCACCAATGTCACCGCGATAACGGGCATCGATTGCAAACCCCAGGAGCGCCACGGCAACGGTTTGCGCTCAGCCTTCACCTTTCTTTTCACCGCAACATCGACACTCGGTGCGGGTGCGCGCACGTGTTGCTGCGAATGCTTTCTGCGCTCGCTCTTTTTTCGTAAAAGACTGGCGCCCTGTTTTTTTCCGCCGCCGAATCCAAAGAAACTCATCGCGCTCACCGCAAATCCTTGGTCGCGAGCTCGGCGGCTATCGCGCCGATATTTCCCGCACCTTGCGTCAACACGATATCGCCCGCGCGCACGACGCTTTTTAATACATCGGCGATTTGCTCGATTTTTTCGACGAATACCGGCTCTACTTTGCCGCGACTGCGAATACTGCGACACAAGCTGCGGCTATCTGCACCTGCGATCGGATCTTCGCCCGCCGAATACACATCGAGCATGAGCAACACATCGACCGTCGACAACACCGATGCAAAATCTTCGTAGAGATCGCGCGTACGAGTGTAACGATGCGGCTGATACACCATCACTAATCGGCGATCGGGCCACGCCTGACGCACACCGCTAATCGTTGCCGCCACTTCGGTCGGATGATGACCGTAATCGTCAACCAACGTTGCGCTGCCACCTTGCACCTGCAGATCGCCGTAAATCTGGAAGCGACGACCGACACCCTGGTAACGCGCAAGTCCTGCAATAATTTTTTCGTGCGCAATGCCTTCATCATTGGCAACCGCAAGTGCTGCCGTTGCATTCAATACATTGTGCTTGCCGGGAATATGCAATTCGATATCGAACACTTCACTGCTCGATTGTTTCGTGACACGAAACGTCGATTGCATTCCACTCTTGTGCCAATCGTTGATACGGAAATCCGCATCGTCGCTAAATCCGTACGTGATCACGCTGCGGCTGATACTCGGAAGCATTTCGCGAATCACGGGATCATCGATGCAAAGCACGGCGATGCCGTAGAACGGCAAGTTGTGCAAAAACTCGATAAAGGTTTTTTTCAGTACCGAAAAATCGCCGCCGTAGGTATCCATGTGATCGGCTTCGATATTGGTGACCACGGAAACGAGCGGTTGCAAATGCAGGAACGACGCATCGCTTTCGTCGGCTTCGGCGATTAAATAACGACTTTCGCCAAGACGCGCATTCGAGCCCGCGCTATTCACCAAACCGCCGATCACGAACGTTGGATCGAGTTCAGCTTCGGCAAATATCGTTGCAATCATCGTCGTCGTCGTGGTTTTGCCGTGCGTGCCCGCAATCGCAATACCGTGGCGATAACGCATCAATTCAGCGAGCATTTCGGCGCGGCGCACAATCGGAATGCGCGCATCGCGAGCCGCGATAATTTCCGGATTGTTTTCGCGCACCGCGGTAGAAACGACGACGACATCGGCACCGCGAATATTTTCTGCGGTATGTCCGATAAACACCGTGGCGCCGAGTTTTTCCAAACGCTGCGTGCTCGCGCCGGACTTCATATCCGAGCCGGTAATTTGATAACTCAGATTCAGCAACACCTCGGCGATGCCGCACATACCCGTGCCGCCAATACCGATAAAATGGATGCGTTTAACGCGGCGCATTTCCGGCACGACAAACTGACGACGTTCAGCCATACGCCACCTCACTGGTCATACCGAGGCATTCAAGACATGCCGCAGCGACACGCTGCGCCGCGTCCGGTTTCGCCAATGCGCGCGCATTGTGCGCCCACGCCAATAATTCCTGTGGCTTCGCGCTCAGTTCGCGCAATACATTCGCCAAATGTTCTGCACTCAATTCATGCTGTGGAATTAACACGCCCGCATTTTGTTCGCTGAGCCAGCGCGCGTTATGCGTTTGATGATCGTCGATTGCATGCGGCAACGGCACCAAAATCGCGCCGACGCCCGCAGCGGCTAACTCGGCCACCGTCAATGCGCCGGCGCGACACAGAACGACATCGGCCCACGCGTACGCAGCAGCCATGTCATCGATAAAGGGCTCGACGCGCGCCGCGATATTTTTCTCAGCGTACTGTGCGCTTACTGCTTCAGCGTGTGATTTTCCGGTCTGATGAATAATTTCCGGCCGCAAATTTTCCGGCAATTGTTCGATCGCTGCGGGAATCACGTTATTGATCGGCTGCGCACCGAGACTTCCACCCAGAACGAGCAGCCGCAACGCACCGGTGCGTTCGCGCCAGCGCTGCTCTGGTAGCGCTAAATTCGCAATCGTTGTGCGTACTGGATTGCCGACAAATTCGGCGCGATCACTCTCGATCGCGTGCGGGTAGCCGAGCAAAATTCGTTTAGCAATAAACGCGAGCAGGCGATTGGTGGTACCCGCGATTGCATTTTGTTCGTGAATCACCAGCGGTTTACGCAACAATTTTGCAGCGACCCCGCCGGGACCCGAGGCAAAACCGCCGAGACCGAGCACGCATTGCGGATTCACACGCTTCAACACTTGTATCGCTTGCCACAGCGCACGTGCGAGACGAAATGGCGCCGCAATTTGTGCGCGCAAACCTTTTCCGCGCAACCCTGTTACCGAAATGAAGTGCAGTGGAATTCCTGACTTCGGTACAAGATCGGCTTCGATACCACGCGCAGTACCGAGCCATTGCACACGTACACCGCTGCGCAATAACACATCGGCTGCGGCCAGCGCAGGGAATACGTGACCACCGGTGCCGCCCGCCATGATCAACACGGTGGCGTCATTTCTATTTGGCGCCGCAGCGGAGAGGTGCACAGTCGTATCAGACATTGCTCAACCTCCCGCGCGTTTCGCCATCGACGCGCAAAATCAGCGCGATCAAGACCAGACATGCGATCAAACTGCTGCCGCCGTAACTCAGGAACGGCAGAGTCAAACCCTTGGTCGGCAGTAATCCTGTGTTCACGCCGATATTGATAAAAATCTGCGCGCTCAGTAATAGCGCTGCGCCATAAACGAGAAATGCGGAAAATAATTGCCCGGCTTTTTCGGCACGGCGACCGATGCGAAATGCGCTCGCCACCACCACCGCAAAAATGCCCAATACCAGCAAGGCACCGATCAGACCGAACTCTTCAGCCCAGATAGCGAAGACGAAATCGGTATGCGCTTCGGGCAGGTACGATAATTTCTGCACGCTATTACCGAGACCGACACCGGTCACCTCACCGCGACCGAATGCGATAAGCGATTGCACGAGTTGATAGCCCGAATCGAATTGCTTGGCCCACGGATCGGTGAATTGCAAAATGCGCTCGCGCCGATATTCCGAAGTCGCGATCAACAGCGCAAACGCAGCGGCACAACTCAAAATTACCAGCAGGAATTGTCCAAGTCTCACTCCCGCCAAAAACACCAGACCGAAGGCTGTGCTCGCAGTCACCACCGTGGCGCCGAAATCCGGTTCGAGCATCAGCAGCAACGTGGCCAAAAACACCACCGCCATCGGCTTGATAAAACCGCTCCACTGATTGCGCACTTCATCGTGACGGCGCACCAGAAAACCGGCGAGATAAATGATGACGAAAATTTTGGCGAACTCGGAAATTTGCAGCGTGAGCGGCCCGAGCGCCATCCAGCGACGCGCGCCATTGACTCTACGGCCGATGCCTGGAATCAAAACGATTGCCAACAACGCGAGACCGACGCAGAGCCATATCCATCCCGTGCGCTGCCAAAAACTCATCGGCACGCGATACGCCGCAATCGCCGCAAGCACACCCAACGTGAGATGAAATAAATAACGCTGCACAAACGCGAACGGGCTGCCGTACATTTTTACGGCGTATTCGACCGACGCCGAACCCATCGCCACCATGCCGATCAGCACGAGCGCGATACTGCCAAACAAAACGTAATTGGCTTCTTTTTCAAGCGGCCAGACCAGACGCTGTTCACCGGCGATCGTTACCAGCATTACGCTGCACCCCCGCCAACAAATTGCTGTACTGCGGCAATAAATACATCGCCGCGATGCGCGTAGTTGTCGAACATATCGAAGCTCGCACACGCCGGCGACAGCAGCACGCTATCGCCACGCTGCGCGAGTCGCGCCGCTTGATTCACGGCGTCTTGCATGTCGTGCGCGTGTGCGATCGGCAATACATTTTTTACGACCGCCTCGATCGCAGGTGCCGCTTCGCCGATCAACACAATCGCGCGGCCGAATTTTTCGAGCGCGGGTTTTAAACCATCGAACTCCGCACCCTTACCAACACCGCCTGCGATCAACACGACCTTACCCAGGCGATTCACGCATAAGCCTTCGATCGCAGCGACAGTGGCGCCGACATTGGTACCTTTGGAGTCGTCGTAAAAGGCAACTGCATCTTTTTCCGCAATCAATTGGCAACGATGCGCAAGACCCGTGAATTCGCGCAGCGTTTGCAGCATCGCTGTCATCGGCAATTTCACCGCGTGACCGAGCGCGAGCGCAGCGAGTGCATTTGCGATGTTGTGATCGCCCGCGATTTTCAATTCGCGCACCGGCATCAATAATTCCTGCTCGAAAGCGAGAAAGCGTTCGCCGTGCGATTCGCGCACACCGAAGCCGTTGAAATCGGGCGCATCGAGACCGAAAGTCCATTGCATCACATCGGCCGGAATCAGCGGTCGCGACAATGGATCGACACGATTGATCACGACCTGTTTGCAGCCGCGAAAAATCCGGTGCTTGGCCTGGTGATACGCGAGCACACTCGGGTAGCGATCCATATGATCCGGGCTCACATTGAGCACCGTGGCCACTTCCGCTTGCAGCGGTTGCGCACGCTCAAGCTGAAAACTCGATAATTCGAGCACGTACAACTCGCGCGCCGGGCCAAGCAAATCGAGCGCGGCGGTGCCGAGATTGCCGCCGACGCCGACATTCACCTGCGCCGCTTTCGCCATTTCACCGAGCAATGTGGTGACCGTGCTCTTGCCATTCGACCCTGTGATCGCAACAATCGGCGCGCGCGCTTCGCGCACGAACAAATCGATATCGCCGCAGACATTCACGTTATTTTTAATCGCCGCCGCAATCGCAGGCTCATCGAGCGCAATACCGGGACTCACGATGAGTTCGTCGGCTTCGCAAAATAAACGCTCGGGGAATTTGCCGAGGAAAACGGTGACATTGGGAAATTCGCGCGCGAAGGTTTCGAGCCCCGGCGGATGCTCGCGGCTGTCGGCAATGCTGAATGCAATACCGTGCTTCGCAAAAAAACGCGCGCACGACAGCCCGGTCACTCCGAGACCGACTATCACGCGTTTTTTATCGGTTGCGATCATGGTCATTGCGTTTGCAGCTTCCAACTTTTCTGACGTTGTCTAACGTAATTTCAGCGTGGCGATGCCGAACAACACCAGCATCACCGTGATAATCCAGAAGCGCACGATTACGCGCGGCTCCGGCCAACCTTTCAATTCAAAATGGTGATGAATCGGCGCCATTTTGAAAATGCGCTTTCCCGTCAATTTGAACGACGCCACCTGCAAAATTACCGACACCGTTTCCATCACGAACACGCCGCCCATGATGAAAAATACGATTTCGTGACGGCAGATCACGGCGACCGTGCCGAGTGCCGCGCCGAGCGCAAGCGCGCCGACATCACCCATGAATACCATCGCGGGATAGGTGTTGAACCACAGGAAACCAAGACCTGCGCCGACGATCGCGCCGCAGAAAACAATTAATTCGCCCGAGCCCTGCACATAGGGAATCAATAAATAGTGTGCAAATTTCGCATTACCCGTGAGATAGGTGATAACACCGAGCGCGCCGCCCACCATCACCGTCGGCATGATCGCGAGGCCATCGAGACCATCGGTCAAATTCACCGCGTTGCTCGCGCCGACAATCACAAAATACGCAAACACGATAAAAAGCGGGCCGAGCTGCAGAACGGCATTTTTGAAAAAAGGAATGTAGAGCTGCGTGTCGACGGGCGATTTCGCGTACCAATACAAAAATATCGCGGCACCGAAACCGCCGATGGTCTGCCAGAAATATTTCCAGCGTGCCGGTAACCCGCGCGAATCTTTTTCAATGACCTTGCGGTAATCATCAACCCAGCCGACTGCACCAAATACAAATGTCACTGCGAGCACAACCCACACATACACATTGCGCAAATCAGCCCATAACAAAGTCGCCACGAAAATCGCAAACAGAATCAGCGCACCGCCCATCGTCGGCGTGCCCTTTTTCGAGAAATGCGATTGCGGCCCGTCGCTGCGCACAGCCTGACCGATCTGACGATCGACCAATTGCCGAATCATGAACGGCCCCGTGAGCAACGCGATGGCAAGCGCGGTGAGCACGCTCAAAATGCCGCGCAACGTTAAATACTGAAATACGCCAAATGCATTGACGAATTGCGCGAGATAAAGCGAAAGCGCGTACAACATATTCAGTGGCTCTCCGCGCCGGATGAATGAGGGGGCCCTGAATTAGGGGACAGCGCCGCGACAACCGTTTCAAGGCCGGCACTGCGCGAACCTTTGATCAGTGTTGTCGCGGGAATGGCATGCTTCTCTGATTTCATTTCTTGAGACAGCGTAGAAATAATGTCGGCGTTATTTTCGAATGCGATTGCGCCGGCATTTTTCGCCGTGCTTAAAAATTTTTGCACTTGTTTCGAAGCGAATGGACCGACGCACCACAACTCATCGATGCCGCGCTCTGCCGCGTACGCAGCAACTTCGAGATGCAAACGCTCGGCATCGGGACCAAGCTCTGCCATATTGCCGAGAATCAAACGCTGCGGCCGCGGATAATCGGCAAGCACATCGATCGCCGCTTTCACCGCGCCGGGATTGGCGTTGTAACTGTCGTCGATCACGATTTCGCGGCCGCCGGCATAAGCGCGGCCCGCGCGCGACTGCAAACGACCTGGCACTGCCTGCACCGATTGCAAACCATTTTTTATTGCAGCGAGCGGCGCACCTGCGGCAATTGCAGCAGCAGCGGCAGCCAGCGCATTGCGCACATTGTGCAAACCGAGCAATTGCAATTCGATCACCGCATTACCTGCAGGTCCTTGCAATTCGAAACGCGTACCGTTGTGTGTGCGCACAATATTGCGCGCGGTGACCATCGCCTCGTTGTTCAAACCGAATGTCAGCAGGCGGCGATCGCCCGCCAACTCGCGCCACAACGGCGCGTATTCGCTATCGATATTGATAACGCCGGTACCGTGCGCGCGCAGGCCCGCAAAAATTTCGCCTTTGGTTCTGGCGATGGTATCGATATCGCCAAATCCTTCGAGATGCGCCGGCATTGCCGAAGTCAGCACAGCGATATCAGGCTCGGCAAAGCGGCACAGATAAGCGATATCGCCTTTGCGCGCAGCGCCCATTTCGATAATTGCGAAGCGATGTTCGGGCGCGATGCGCAGCAATGTGAGCGGCACGCCGATTTCGTTATTGAGATTGCCCTGCGTCGCCAGCGTTGCGCCGCATTGCGCGAGAATTGCCGCGAGCATTTCTTTCGTGGTGGTCTTACCGGCGCTACCCGTAATCGCGATGAGAGGGCCGCCGAATTGACGACGATTCATGCGCGCGATCAAACCGAGCGCCGCACGCGTATCGTCGACACGCAATTGCGGCAGCGCATCACCCGTAACGGTATTGACGATGGCTGCGGCGGCGCCTTTCTTCGCGACATCGCCGAGAAAATCGTGACCGTCGAAACGCTCGCCGCGCAGCGCGACATACAAATCGCCGTGCTCGATCGTGCGACTATCGGTATTGATGCGTGCAATTCTGGCTTCAGCGCCATCGAACTGACAGTCGAGCTCAGCGGCGATGGCATGCAGCGGCATCGTGCTCATCATTCGATGCCTCCCACCACACCGGCACCGGCGGACGGTAAACTGCACAAACGCGACAACAGCGCCGCACGCGCCACCATCACATCATTGAACGGACGAATTTCGCGGCCTACCAGTTGATAATCTTCGTGGCCTTTTCCGGCCAGCAACACCATGTCGCCCGCTTGCGCACGTTGCACCGCAAAGCTGATCGCCGCAGCGCGATCGCTTTCGAGCACCACGTTTATTGCGTGCGAAGCGTCGATCCCTGCGGCGATCTGATCGAGAATCGTTTGCGGATTTTCGCTGCGCGGGTTATCGCTGGTCAGCACGATACGATCAGCCAACCGCGATGCGACTTCACCCATCAGCGGACGCTTACCCGCATCGCGATCGCCACCGCAACCGAACACACACCATAACTGGCCGCGACAATGACGACGCGATGCGGCGAGCGCGTGCGCCAACGCATCGGGCGTGTGCGCATAATCGACCACGACTTCGATATCGGTTTCTGAAGCCACACGCTGCATACGCCCTGCGATCGGATCGAGCTGGGGTAGCACGGAAGAAATATCTGCGGGCGCAATTCCCATCTGACCCAGCACGCCGATCACCGCGAGCAAATTCGATAAATTGAAATCGCCGAGCAAATGACTGCGCAAGACGAGATCGCCCCACGGGGTTTTCACGATCGCGCTGACACCGTGCGCCTGAAATTCAGCCGCGCGAATCGCAATCGCAGCGTTCGCGTCCTGCATGCTGTAATCCAGTACCGACAGACGATTGCCGATGCGCGCGATCAGTTCGGCGCCAAACGCATCGTCGCGATTGATGATGGCAAATTCGAGATCGGGCATATCGAACAGACGCGCTTTTGCAGCGCCGTATTCGGCCATGGTGCCGTGAAAATCGAGATGATCGCGCGTCAGATTGGTAAATACCGCGCCGCAGAAGCGAATGCCATTCACGCGACCTTGTACGAGACCGTGCGACGAAACCTCCATCGCGGTGTGTTGCACATTTTTATCGCGCCATTGCGCGAGCTGCGATTGCAATGCGATCGGATCGGGCGTCGTTAATCCACTGCCCGTGTGAGCATATTGCTCGACTGCATTGAGCGAATTGCCCAGCGTGCCGATTACACCGCACGCTTTTCCGAGCAGACGCAGCGCCTGCGCAATCAATTGCGTGCAACTGGTTTTCCCGTTGGTGCCGGTCACTCCAACGATACGCATCGCCGCACTCGGCTGATCGTAAAAGCGATCGGCGATGGCACTGACTTCATCGCGCAATTGCGCGATTTGAATAACCGGCACTGACAAATCGCTGCGCTCGAACCCACTCTCAGCAATCACCGCGATCGCACCGCGCGCGATCGCCTGATCGATGAACATACGGCCGTCTGCGCTTTCGCCGGGAAACGCGAGAAAAACGTCGCCGCTGCGCACGCTGCGGCTATCGATCGCCAAACCCATCACCGGCAACGACAACAATGCAGCGGGCAGATTTGAAAAAGCAGAACTCGGCAAGAGATCGCCGAGCGTTTTGTGCGAATCAAAATGCAGAGCAGCAGCCATTACGCAGGCCCTCGACGCATCAATGTGTTCGATTCTTCTTTCGCATTTTTTACTTCATCTTTGTGTTCATCGCGCACAACATCCTGTCCACGCTGCGCCACTTTCTGTACGGTTTGATCGGGCGCGACATTGAGCAGGCGCATCGCACCGCCAACTACCTTCGCAAATACCGGCGCCGCGACATCGCCACCGTGATAGCGACCGAGACTCGCATCATCGACAACGATGGCAGCGACGATGCGCGGCGAGGATGCCGGCGCAAATCCGACGAACAGCGAGCGATAGCGATCTTCGTAACCGTGCGCGCCGACTTTATGCGCGGTACCGGTTTTTCCCGCGACCGAATAACCCGGAATCGCCGCGCGCTTGCCCGTACCTTCGGGGCCAATCACGGTTCGCATCATATCGACGACCTGCTGCGAAACACCGGCAGAAACGACTTGCTTAGCTTCGGGCGCTGCGCCTTCACGCCGCAGCAGCGTCACTTGTTCGAGGCGACCGCCCGATGCAAATACCGCGTATGCACGCGCGAGCTGCAGCGGCGTCACCTGCACGCCGTAACCGAACGCGAAGTTTGCGCGCTCGACATCGGACCAGCGATTGCGCAGCGGCAGCATGCCGTGCTGTTCGCCCGGGAAACCGGTTTCAGTGCCGCTGCCAATACCAAAACGGTTGTAGACATCCCAAATATTTTTTTCGTCGAGCGCCAACGCAACGCGCGTAATGCCGACCTGACTCGATTTGGTAATAATTTTGGTGATATCGATCATTCCGTAATTGACGGGATCCTTGAACACCTTGCCTTCGACAGCGATGTAACCAGGACTCGCATCGATCGGTGTGTGCGGCGCAAACTTTCCACTTTCGAGCGCCGCCACCATCGTCAACGGTTTCATCGTCGAACCGGGCTCGATCAAATCGAGCAGCGCGCGATTGCGCAACCCCGCCGCATTCACGCGCGAACGATTATTCGGATTGAGCGCCGGTTGATTCGCCATCGCCAACACTTCGCCCGTGCGCACATCGAGCAAAATCACCGAGCCCGAACTCGCACCCATTTCCTGCAACGCGTTGCGCAATTCGCGATGCGCGAGATATTGCAAACGCAAATCGATGCTCAGCGTGATATCGCCACCGGGACGCGCCGCTTGACCCGCATCGATTTCGCGAATGATTTTGCCATTGAGGTCCTTTAAAACGCGTTTGCTGCCGGGCATGCCCGACAGCACATTGTTATACGCGAGCTCGATGCCCTCCTGGCCAACATCGTCGATATCGGTAAAACCGAGCAGATGGGCAGTGACCTCGCCCTCCGGATAAAAGCGCCGGTATTCGCGATTCACATACACACCGGGAATTTTCAGCGCCGCGATGGCATCGACAACGGTGGGCGGCAAGTGTCGACGCAAATAGACGAACTGTTTGCTGCGCTGCGCCATGCGGTCTTCAAGTTCGGCAGCCGATATACCGAGCACTTTCGCCAATTGCGGCCAGCGTTTTTGCGCCTCGAGCAACGCAGTCTTTTTTTGCTCGAATTTTCTGCGCGCTTTCTCATCGGCATCGCTCGGAGCGTCAAGTTTCGCCGGATTCGCCTCGCGCGGATTGACCCACACCGACACGACGGGCGTACTGATCGCCAGCGGCGCGCCGTTGCGATCGAGAATCTGGCCGCGATGCGCAGGGATGATCTCGGTGCGAATGCTGCGCGCATCGCCCTGATCCTGCAGAAACTCGTAACCGCGATCGGTATCGAGCACCTGCAACATGAGCAGACGCCAGACGAGCGCACAAAGCATCAGCGCCAGCACCGCCATCAGTGCCGGCAAGCGCCAACGCGGCAGTGTCGCCACGCTGGATTTGCTCATGCTAAAACTCGCATTTTGTCGTCACACACACCCATGTCACTGCAAATAATAATTACGGTTTCGCACGCTCTTGGATGACGCGCACGGTTGCAGGATCCGGCGTCACCATATCGAGCCTGCCTTCCGCGGTCTGACTGACGCGCTCATAAGCCGCCAGCGTGCCTTGCTCCAATAGCAAGCGCTCCCAATCTTCATCGAGAACCCATTCGCGACGCTGCTCTTGTTGCAGCTCATTGAATAAATCACGGCTGCGGTGCGTGCTATTGATCAGCGCGAGAGCGCTGACCAATACCAGCAATACCAACCCTGCCGTGACCACAACCTGACCGGGACGCAGAAACCGCAGCGTCGTCGCTGTTTTACGCATTCCCGTCCGCTCTTGCTGACTAAGCACGTGCTGTTGACCAGTCATTTTCAGACCCGCCTCGATAAACGCTGCATGCATAAAACCGTTATTGCTTCCATTGCAGCTTTCGCTGCACATTCGAAATTCTTCGCACGAAAAATTTCGAAATCGGGTGAGTAATTATTTGATCCCGTCCTGTACCGCTTTCCGTTTTCCCGTCGCGCACTTTGTTCAACTTGCGCCACGCCTCGCCATATCATTTTTATGCGCTATTTCCGCACTTTTCGCTTCGCACGTATTTCTCGCTTCGCGCACTTATGCCAACTTTTGCGCGACCCGCAACACTGCCGATCGAGAGCGCGGATTAGACTCAATTTCCGCCGCGCTCGGCTGTATCGCTTTGCCGATTGCGCGCATGCGCACATGCAATTCGCTCGCTTGCACCGGAATGTATGCAGGCAGTTCGTCACCGCGCACCTGCTGTCGAATAAACCGTTTAACAATACGGTCTTCCAGCGAGTGAAAACTGATAACCGCCAAACGTCCACCTATCGCGAGCAGATCGAGCACGTCATCCAGCAATCGCTCCAAATCACCCAACTCGTTGTTGATGTGAATGCGAATCGCCTGAAACGCGCGCGTCGCGGGATGCTTGCCTTTTTCCCACGCCGGATTTGCTTCCGCGACGATTTTTGCCAACTGCAATGTATTCGCTATCGGTGTTTCGCTGCGCGCCGCTACGATCGCGCGCGCAATTCGCTTTGCAAAACGTTCTTCGCCGTACTCTTTCAACACGCGTGCAATTTCATTTTCTTCCGCGCGCATTATCCATTGCTGTGCCGATTCACCTTGCTCCGGGTTCATGCGCATATCGAGCGCACCGTCTTTTAGAAAACTAAAACCGCGCTCCGCCTGATCGAGCTGCGGTGACGACACCCCCAAATCCAGCAACACGCCGCTAAGCGAATCCGTTATACCTGCGCTTTTTAATAATTCGCGCATATCGGCAAACGAGCCCTGCAACATCGTGAAGCGTTTATCGCTCGCTGCAAGCCGCTGCCCCTCGGCAACCGCTTCGGGATCTTTATCGATCCCGATCACGCGCGCTGTCTCACCCAACCTGCTCAACAACAACCGGCTGTGGCCGCCGCGACCGAAGGTGCCGTCGACATAAACACCCTCGGCATCACCCAACACGCCAGCAACAGTTTCTTCCAACAAAACCGTCTGGTGCGGCGTCGCCTGATCAGACAACGTCGGCACTGTTTAAATATTCAGCTCGAGCGCCGCTGGCGGCAGCTCATCGGCTTCGTCGCCGCCATTCATCAAGGCATTCCAATCGGCCTCGTTCCAAATTTCGAAACGATGACCAACGCCAGCCACAACCAAATCCTTAGTCAATGCCGCTAAATCCCGCAGCGTTGGTGGCACCATGATGCGACCATTGGCATCAAGCTCTTGCACAGATGCATTACCGATCATCAGGCGCTGCAATCGGCGCACAGAAGTGCTTTTGATGTTGGGTAGCGCCTGGATCTGGGGGGCGAGGATTTGCCACTGAGGCTCGGTGTAAATGAGGAGACAGGAATCTTCATGGTGAACGGTAACCACGAGACGGCTCAGATGCTCCGCTTGCAACTGCTCGCGGAAACGCACCGGAATCGCCAGACGCCCCTTTGCGTCCATCGTGACGGCATAGCTGCCTGAGTACACTCTTCCCCACTCGCGAACCTATTGGCCCGCAAAAACCCACTAAATGACATTTTTTACCACCATTTGGATGCACTATAGGGAGGCGGCTAAAACCTTGTCAAGCGAGTTAAGTCATGATTGTGCAAAGATTTTTTCGGGAAAATCAGCGATCTAGCCGACTTCATGGAATGGCGAAAATCTAACCACTCAACATATTGAATACAAACAAAAGTCTGCGCTCAATACTTAAAGTAAAACATGAGAAGGGTGATCAGGGCCTATTCGAGCGATCAAAAAGTAGGCTTACGCGAAAAGATAGGGCAACCCGCTTATAGGGCTATTGCCCAACCATTCATGACAGACAACAGGAAGGCACGAAAAGCAAGGGAGCTAGATTGTGCGGCCAGCAACAATGCTATTACGCGCATTGCTGCTGGACATGAAACACAAATTACAGATCAATGAAATCAGGCGACTCTTCGGCGAGCTACACCCACCATGCCCATCAAGCCGGAACCAAACAAGAATGCGGCCGTCGGCACCGGCACACAGGCAACCGAAGTGTTAGTAAACACGAACTGCGTATCTTTGTAGTTGAAGTCAGCCTTGCCAAAATTTGGATCGCTAATGGCCGACAAATCCTCGAAGCCCACATAAACTCCCGCAGGTATCAATGAATTGCCGTCAAATAGAGTGGAGTAAACATGATTAACCCCATCAACGTTAGAGCTTTTATTTGAATACCACGTAGTTGCAGTATCCACGACGTTGAGCGCAAAAACCAATACATCACCCGCATTCACGCTGCCGAGACTGACAGAGTCACCGTACGAGGAACTCTGGTTGTTTAACGCAACAACTCCCGTTGAGACGCCATTCACCAGCAAACTCAATGTTTCGGTATAACCGGCTCCGCCATTTCCAGCGAAATAAGCCGTAATCTCTCCCGACGTAGTTGCCATGAAAGTGTATTCGATGGGATTTTCGAAGCCTACATTGGAATAAGGTACGAACGATGCCGCACTTGCCGCACTGCACGCAGTGATTATTGATACGAGACCAGCGGCTATAGACTGAAATTTCACGCGAAGGCACCTTTATAGCTATTTTGGATCATAAAACAGATAACCAACTATGGCCTAAACAATATATATCGCCAGCCCAACCAAGTTTAATGATTTAAGACAAACGGTGAGTCGATGCTCTTACCGCGCAATAGACAATGCTGAAAGCCTTGCCGTATTACCAGAAATTAGGTGAGTCGGCCTATAAGCCGGGTTCTGTCGAGGACAGTCATTCATCTGGGATCTGCGTCACCACAGACCTCAAGCGGCCTACCCGAATCCACCGCGGGCCGCGGCATTGGATTCCTATTTGGCCTTGCTCCGGGCGGGGTTTACCATCGCCGTGGACTGTTGCCAGCCACGCGGTGCGCTCTTACCGCACCTTTTCACCCTTACCGGCAACGCTTGCGCGCTGCTTAGGCGGTGTCCTTTCTGTTGCACTTTCCGTAGGCTCGCGCCTCCCAGGTGTTACCTGGCGCCATGCCCTATGGAGCCCGGACTTTCCTCCGCTTGCCACCCACAGCACGCCTAAACGTAGCAGTGAGACATGCAAACAGCGACTGTCCGGCCGACTCGCGGCGCAGGTTAGCGATTCGGTCCGGGTAACTCAAGGAAAGATTTAGCTATTCGGACTTCTGCCAGTCCAGCGCCTGCTGATACAAGTCGTTTTTTTTGAGGCCGGTAATTTTCGCGGCCAGTGCCGACGCCTGCTTTACCGATAATTCTTCGAGCAAGACACGCAATATTCGCTCGGCCTCGGCATCGATCGCTTGCTCGCTGTCATCGCCGTGAACAACGACGACACACTCGCCACGATCCTGCTCATGCGCAATCGCCCACGCGCACAATTCGCGCAGTGGCGCGCGATGAATCGTTTCGTGCAATTTGGTTAACTCGCGTGCGAGCACGGCAACGCGCTCGTCGCCAAAAATAAGCGCGAGATCGTTGAGCATGTCGAATAGACGATGCGGCGCTTCGTAAAATACCAGCGTACGCCGCTCGCGTAATAACTCCGTTAACCGCTGCTGTCGCGCCTGCGATTTCGCGGGCAGAAAACCCTCGAATACAAAACGATCGGTCGGCAATCCTGCCGCACTGAGCGCCGCGATCGCCGCACACGCACCGGGAATCGGTACTATGCGAAAACCCTCGCTAAGTGCGGAGTCGATCAGGCGATAACCGGGATCGGAAATGAGTGGCGTGCCCGCATCGGAAATCAATGCGATACTGTGGCCCGCGCGCAATTGATCGAGCAACGCATTGAGTTCTTGCGGCCCACTATGATCGTGATAAGCAACACAGCGCGTGCCGATATTGAAGTGATCCAATAAACGCTTGCTGTGACGCGTATCTTCAGCCGCGATAAGCGCAACCGATTGGAGCGTAGCGACAGCGCGCGGTACCATATCGCCGAGATTGCCAATCGGCGTTGCAACGATATAAAGCGTTGCCTGATTTGCTGATGTCTTCATCAAAGCTGCTTACCACAATCGAATTATCGAAAATGCATTGCCCGGATTATGCCGTGAAAAAAAATCGCGCAACACAGCAAACACGCACAGCGGCTCGCCATCATAACGCGCTTATCGCCTGCATGCTGGCGTTCGCATTGAGCAGCTGCAGCGCGACACCGCAGCCGTCTACGGCCAGCAACGCCAATCAAACCCGCATTCGACAATTGCTCGACAAAGCGCACGCCAGCCCTCTCGATATGCGCGCTGCGTATCTCATCGAAGCAGCCACACTCGCGCAACCGGAAAACCCGACGAACGCAACTCAAATACTGCGCGAAATCGATGAGTTGAAATTGACTCCAGTGCAATACGCTCGACGCCAATTATTAAAGGCTCGACTCGCACTTCAGCAGAATCAAGCCGATCAAGCGCTAACAGCACTGCAAGATAAACAGGTTATTCAAGCACTCGATCAATTGACCACAGCAGAACAGGCCGACTGCAGCCTGCTCCGTGCGCAGGCGTTTTACGCAACCGGAAATTATTTTGCGAGCGCCCAGGAACGCGTCTTTGTCGAGCCGCTACTGAGCGACGCGCAAGTTGAGAAGAATCGAGACGAAATTCGGCGCGCATTGAGCAATATCAGCACCATTGAATTACAACGCCACCGCACCACTGTGCGCAACGACGTTGTACGCGGCTGGCTCGATCTCGCTATCGCCGCGAAGGAAACCCGCACACAGTCGATATCGATGGCGCCGGCATATCCGGCAGCGACTCAAAGTGCCGGCATTGGCTTCAGCAGCATCGGCGCCGAACAACCACAGCAAGTCGCCCTATTGCTGCCACTCTCGGGCAAACTCGCCGCTTTTGGTGAAGCGGTCCGCGACGGTTTTCTTGCAGCCTCGTATTCCGCACAGCAACGCGGTGAGCGCATTCCGACGATTCGTATCTACGACAGCGACAGCGCCGGTATTATCCAGATTTATCAACAGGCGATTACTGACGGCGCAGGCGCTATAGTCGGACCGTTAGAAAAACTGCAAGTCGCCCAATTTTATTCACAAACGCTGACAGTACCCGTGCTCGCGCTGAATCGTGCCGATATTATTCAGCCGCCACCGAGTAATCTTTATCAATTCGGTCTGGCACCCGAAGACGAAAGCGCACAACTCGCGCAACTGATTGCAAAAGACGGTAAGCGCAACGTACTGATCATTGCCGATAGAGACGAAGCCAATTCGCGCGAATTGGAAGCCTTCATGCAGCAGTGGCGAAACATCGGCGGCAGCGTTGCCGGCACCGCCCTCTTTCGCGGACAACAGGATTTGTCGAACGCGATCCGCAGTGCAATGAATATTCCGCGCAGCGAAGCACGCGGCAAGGAAATGGAGGCCGTACTCAATCGCAATATCGAATTTACCCCACACCGCCGCCGCGATGTCGATGCTATTTTCATGCTGGCCAAATCCACACAGGCGCGACTGATAAAGCCGCTACTCAATTTTTATTACGCTGGCGATTTACCCGTGTATTCAACATCGCGCATCTACAGCGGATATGCGAGCAACACATTAGATCGCGATATCGAGCGAGTACGCTTCACCGAAACCCCGTGGATTCTGCAAGCATCACCGCTCAAACAACAAATTCTCGCGACGACACCCACCGCCAAAAACTATCTGCGACTTTACGCACTGGGAATCGACAGCTTTTACCTATACCCGCGCTTGCGACAACTAGAGAGCTCCAACGGCACCCGCGTAGCCGGTCAGACCGGCACACTCACGCTGGACGCACAGCGTATCGTTCAGCGCGAATTATTATTAGCGCAAATACGCGATGGGGCCGTTGAATTACGCGACAACTCGAATGACGACGCCAGGGAGAGCGACGATGTTCTATCCACGATCACAACCCCGGAAACCAGCAGTCACTAAAGCACAGACCGGCGCCGCCATGGAAAGCGCGGCGCTCGAATGGTTGCAGGCACAAGGACTGACTTGTATCGAGCGCAACTTTCGCTGCCGCGGCGGCGAAATCGATTTGATTATGTGCGCGCAACACACGCTGATTTTTGTGGAAGTACGCCTACGCAATCACGGTGAATTTGGCAGTGCAGCAGAGTCGGTTACACGCGCCAAGCAACGGCGAATTATTCACGCGGCACAGTTTTATTTAGCGACACGGGCATCGAGCCAGCAGACATGCCGCTTTGATGTCCTCGCCGCCAGAGAGGAAGGCAATGTAATAATCTGGGACTGGGTGCAGGATGCGTTTTACGCAGGATAAAATGGTGGCGCGCTAGCTCGCACCATCCCACACGTTAGATATTATGAGCGCCCGCAACGTGGAATTGACCGAGTACGTTATCGATATTTTTCATCGCCACATCGATCATGCGATGCAGGCGATCGAACCATTAACACCGAATATTGCCAGCGCAAGCGAGGCCCTGGTTGCAACTCTGCTTAGCGACGGCAAGATCCTGAGCTGCGGCGAAGGCTCATCCGGATTATTGAGCCAACATTTCGCCGGCTCACTGCTGAATCGGTTTCAGCGCGAACGTCCCGGCCTGCCGGTAATCTCATTAAATGGCGATGCCGCGATGCTGACAGCGATCGCAACCGACGCTTCTTTTACCGAGATTTTCGCCAAGCAGATTCGCACACTCGCGCAACCTCAGGATTCAGTACTGCTGATCAGCCATGGCACTGGTAGCGGCACTGCATTGCAAACCATACAATCAACTCACGATCGGGGCGCGCGCGTCATCGTTCTGTGCAATGAAGACGCCGACATAAGGGCACTATTGAGCAGCGAAGATATCGAACTGAATATTGGTGAAGCGACGCGCGCACAATTTATGGAGATCGCGCTGCTCGTACTCCACAGCCTTTGCGAACTCATCGAATTACAACTTTTTGGCAGCGAGGTATGACATGCCCGTTAAAAAAATCTCTCTCAAGCTCGTTGCGACATTATCGCTCGCAGCACTGCCGCTCGCGCTCACTCCGCTGCTCGGCGGCTGCACTGCGGTTCTAACCGAAACCAACGACAAACCTATAGAGGAAGATCCGGGGCGTCGCAGCTTAGGCAGCATCATCGACGACCAAAGCATAGAAACGACAGCAACCGTCAATGTTCGCAAAACTGATCCAGGGCTAGAACATGCCAATGTGGTCATCACCAGCTACAACGGCATCGTTTTATTATGCGGACAAGTCCCGAGCGAAGAGTTGCGCAACGCCGCCGCGCAAACCGTGGCTCTGGTAAAAAATGTTCGCCAAGTGCACAACTATCTCACCATCGGTGACAACACCGGTTTTGTCGTACGCTCATCCGATGCGCTGCTCACGTCGAAAGTCAAAGCAAAATTGCTGACCGCAGCGAATATCAAAGACAGTCGAGTGAAAGTCATTACGGAGAATGGTGAGGTTTTTCTACTGGGCCTGGTAACCCATGCCGAGGGAAATATTGCTGGCAATGTCGCACAAAATACCGATGGCGTGCAGAAGGTCGTCCTGCTATTCGAGTTCGTCGACAAATAAGCTTCGGGACTTCAAAAATAACTATCGACCAGCGATCTCGAAAGTTTTATTTAACAACCTTCAAACCCGGGCGACCGGGTTTTTTATTGTCCGCATTATTGCGATTCGTATCGGGAGCTTGCGGCGTCGGCGGTGTATCCTCTGGTTCGAAAATCATGCCCTGACCGTTTTCGCGCGCGTAAATTCCGAGCACCGCACTCATCGGCACATAGACCTGCATCGCAACACCATTGAAACGCGCATTAAATTCGAGCGCATCGTTGTCGAGTTTTAAACCGACCACAGCACTCGGCGCAATGTTCAATACGATTTGACCGTCTTTGACGTATGCGCGCGGCACCTGGACATCATCGCGGCTGGCATTAACAACAACATAAGGTGTACAGCCGTTATCGACTATCCACTCGTAAAGAGCACGAGTTAAATAGGGTCGGCTTGAGGTCATGGTCATAGAGCGATAACCGCCGCGCTGCGCATCAAGCTATCGAGGAGGAAGCGCTGCAAGCAGAAACTTGCAGCGCGGAGAGATTTAGTGAACGTCTTTCCAGTATTCGCGATTGAGCAGCCACGCAAATACGAACAGGATAGCGAGGAAGAACAGCACGAAAACACCGGTGCGCTTGCGCTGCTCCTGCATCGGCTCGGCGATGTAGTTAAGGAAATTCACCAAGTCGTAAGCTGCCTGATCAAACTCCTGTGCAGTCAGCTTGCCAGGAGCGGTAATGGTCAACCGCCCGCACGGATTGAGCGCCTTTCCTTCCGCATCGAACAACACTTCTTTGCCGGTTAGCGGATCGCGGCGAATGCCGCCGTTTTCAGCATGCACAGGACCCGGCGCGCACTCTTGCATACCCTGCAATTCAAGCAATACATGCGGCATGCCGACATCGGGGAATACTTTGTTGTTAACACCCCAAGGGCGCGCTGGATCTTTGTAGAACGTGCGCAAATAGGTGTACACCCATTCCGGACTGCGAGCGCGCGATACCAGAGTAAGATCCGGCGGCACCGCACCGAACCATACTTTCGCTTTTTGCGGCGCCATCGAGTTGGTCATGAGATCGCCGATTTTTGCACTCGTATCAAAGCGCAAATGTTGCAACACCATATCTTCCGGAATGCCCAACCCAGTTGCCAAACGACCATAACGTTCGTACTGCAACGAGTGACAGCCCATGCAATAGTTCATGTAAAGCTGTGCGCCATGCTGCAACGATGCTTTGTTGGTTGCATCAAACTTCACATGATCTAGCGGCCAACCGGCCCCTGTGCTTGCAAATGCCAGCGCAGGAATAAAGAACAAAACCAGAGCAAGCAGTTGTTTTCTCATTTCATTGTCACCCGTTCCGGTACCGGCTTGGTTTTCTCGATCGATGTATAGATCGGCATCAACAGGAAGAATGCGAAATACACCACGGTGAGTGCACGCGCCCAGTACACGCCAGGAACGCCGAGGAGTACGAGATCTGCGGGTTTCGCACCCAGATAACCGAGAACAATGAACGAAAACGCGAAGCTGTAAATCGCAATTTTGGTGAGGAGGCCTTTATAACGCCAGGATTTCACTGGGCTGCGATCGAGCCACGGCAATACGAACATGATCGCGATCGCGGCACCCATCACCAGGAAGCCACCCAGCTTCGACGGCAGCGCACGCAGCATTGCGTAGAACGGGGTGTAGTACCACACTGGCGCGATATGCGCAGGAGTTTTCAAACCATTCGCTTGCTCGAAGTTAGCGTACTCAAGGAAGTATCCGCCCATTTCCGGGAAGAAGAAAATGATCGTGCAGAACACAAACAGGAATACGACAACCGCTTGCAAGTCATGCACGGTGTAGTACGGATGGAACGCGATGCCATCGAGCGGAACACCGTTCGCATCTTTCTTCTTCTTGATTTCAACACCGTCGGGGTTATTCGAACCGACTTCGTGCAGCGCGAGAATATGCAGCACAACCAGTGCAATCAGGATGATCGGAATGGCGACAACATGCAGCGCAAAGAAGCGGTTCAAGGTGATGCCGGAGATCAGGAAGTCACCGCGAACCCACTCGACCAAGGCATTGCCTACAACGGGAATCGCGCCGAACAACGAAACGATTACCTGAGCGCCCCAATACGACATCTGACCCCATGGCAAGACATAGCCCATGAAACCTTCGGCCATGAGGCAAAGATAAATCAGCATGCCGAAAATCCACACGAGCTCGCGCGGCTTTTTGTACGAGCCGTAAAGCAAACCACGAAACATGTGCAGATACACCACGGCGAAGAATGCCGACGCGCCGGTGGAGTGCATGTAGCGAATGATCCAGCCGTAATCGACGTCGCGCATGATGTATTCAACGGACGCGAATGCACCTTCCGAGCTCGGCGTGAAGCTCATCGTCAACCAGATGCCGGTCAGCAATTGGTTGACCAGAACCAGCAGCGACAACACACCGAAGAAATACCAGAAATTGAAATTTTTTGGCGCGTAGTACTTGCCCATATGGGTGTTCCAGGCGCGCATGATGGGCAGACGCTCGTCGACCCAATCTCTCAATCCTACAAGCATATTGGCCATCAAGCTTTCTCCTGGTCCACACCGACTTCAATCACGGTGTCGCTGATAAAACGATAAGGAGGCACTTCGAGGTTGGTCGGTGCGGGAACTCCCTGGAAGACGCGGCCGGCGAGATCGAATTTCGAACCGTGGCAGGGACAGAAGAAACCGCCGAGCCAATCGTGGCTGACAGAGCCGACTTGGGGTTGATACTGCGGCGCACAGCCGAGGTGGGTGCACACGCCGAGCAATACCAAAAACTCGTCTTTGATCGAGCGAAACTCGCTCTTGGCATATGCAGGCTGAGTAGACTCGTTAGAGCTGGGATCGCGCACCAGAGAATCTGCTTTTTTAACGGCATCGAGCGCTGCCTGGGTACGGCGCACAACATAAACCGGCTTGCCGCGCCATTCGACCGTAATCATCTGGCCAGGCTCAATCTTGCTGATATCCTGCTTGACCGGCGCGCCGGCTGCTTTGGCTTTTGCGCTGGGCTGCCATGACCCAACGAATGGCACCGCGACTCCGACGACACCCGCTGCACCGACCACCGAAGTGGCCGCAGTCAGAAAACGCCGGCGCCCCGTGTTCACGCCGTTATTGCTCATGGCGTAATTCTCCCGTAACAAGCTTGCTGGAATGCGGCTCAGGACTAGCCCGAGATTAGGAAAAACTGAGTGCGCGAAATGGTAAAGAAATTACCTACACGTTACAAGGATAAAACCGGTAAATTCCGCGCCATTTCGTTGATTTAACACGCGCCCCAGATGATTTAGCGCAAATACACACGCATAAAAAAACGCCCTGCGAAAAACTTCGAGGGCGTTTTCAATTCGTCTTGATGGCGCAGCAATCGCGCCAACAAAATTAACGCTTGGAGTACTGCGGGCGTTTGCGCGCTTTGCGCAGACCAACCTTTTTACGCTCCACTTCACGCGCATCGCGAGTGACATAGCCTGCTTGACGCAGCGGTGAGCGCAACGCTTCATCGTATTCCATCAACGCACGGGTGATGCCGTGACGAATCGCGCCAGCCTGACCGAAGCTACCACCGCCAGCAACCGACACATTGATATCGAACTTATCGACCAACTCTACTTTCTCGAGCGGTTGACGCACGATCATGCGCGCAACTTCACGACCGAAATACTGGTCGAGAGTACGATCGTTGATAGTGATGTTGCCGTTGCCTGCCTTGAGGAAAACACGCGCGGTGGCGGTTTTGCGGCGGCCGGTGCCGTAATATTGCGTGGCTGACATAGTAAGCTTCCGTTAGATATTCAAAGGTTGCGGCTGTTGGGCGGTATGCGGATGTTCAGTACCGGCATAGACCTTGAGCTTCTTGAACATTGCACGACCCAACGGGTTATGCGGCAACATGCCCTTGATAGCGATCTCAAGCGCGCGCGTCGGCGCTTTATCGATCAACTTCTCAAAACTGATTTCTTTGATACCGCCCGGAAATTCCGAGTGGCTGTAGTAAATCTTATCGCTGGCTTTTTTGCCCGTGACCTGCACTTTTTCGGCGTTCACAACAACGATGTAATCACCTGTATCGACGTGCGGGGTGTATTCAGGCTTATGCTTGCCGCGCAGGCGGGCTGCGATTTCGGCTGCGAGACGACCCAAGGTCTTACCGGTCGCATCGACCAGGTACCAGTCGCGCTGTACGGCTTCGGGTTTTGCACTAAAGGTTTTCATTTGCTCGCCTCAGGGGCAGTTCTAACAAGGACGGCGAATACTACAGAAGCAATCAAGCCTTTTCAAGGCTGTTTTATGGATGTTTTTCACTTAGCTTGCCCGCATCGCCTCGCCCGCTTTCACCCCCCTCTCCAACTCAGGGTCGATGCTCGCGCGCCAAATACTCGTGCGACTGCATCTCCAGCAGACGACTCTTGGTACGCTCGAACTCGAATTTGAGCCGCGGCCCGTTATAGAGCTGATCGAGCGGCACCGCGGCCGCTAGAACCAGCTTCACGTTGCGATCATAAAACTCGTCAACGAGATTGATGAAACGACGCGCCTGATCGTCGCGATTGACATCGAATTGCGGAACATCGGAAATCAGCACGGCGTGATACTCACGCGCTAACTCGATGTAATCGTTCTGACTGCGAGGACCATCGCACAACGCGGCAAAATCGAACCACGCGACATCGTCGGCCACACAGCGCACCTTGATTTCACGACCTTCGATTTCGAGCACCTGATCAGCAAGCCCCGGCTCGGGAGCGAGCGATTCAAAACTGCGACGCAGCGAAATATCGGCTTCGGCATCGAGCGGATAGTGATACAGCTCCGCTTTTTCGAGCGCGCGCAGACGGTAGTCGGTACCGCCATCGACATTAAGCACCAAGGTATGCTGCTTGAGCAGCGCGATTGCAGGAAGAAAGCGAGCGCGCTGCAAACCATCTTTGTAGAGCCCGTCGGGCTCGATATTCGATGTTGCCACCAACGTGACGCCGTGACCGAATAGCGCCTCGAATAAACCGCCCAAAATCATCGCGTCGGCAATATCGGAAACAAAAAACTCGTCGAAACAAATCACGCGCGCCTCATCGGCCAACTTGCGCGCGATAATCAACAACGGATTCTTTTCGCCCGCGAGCATCTTCAATTCGCGATGCACACGCTGCATAAACCGATGAAAATGCGCACGCATTTTGCGCTCGAAGGGCAGCGTGTCGTAGAACGTATCCATCAGATAGGTTTTGCCGCGACCGACTCCACCCCAGAAATACAGGCCGCGAATCGGCTCGATTTTTTTCTCTTTACGCAAACCCGCAAGCAGCGACGAGAGCAGCGATTTGCTTGCGACAGCCAACTCGGCAGCAACCAATTGCTCAAACAATTGCTGCAAATGGCGCACAGCCATTTCTTGCGCGGGGTCGCGCAAAAAACCGGGCCTGAGCAAATCGGCCTGGTAACGTTCCAGCGGAGTCACTACGAATAAACCTTGTATAAATACGTGGGGTAGGAGTCGCGACGAGCAGTGAACTCATCGCGACCAATGTAAGCGAGGCCATACCCGCTTGGCAATTTCCAGCCGAATCTCACGACCAACGAGGCGTTGTGCGATTATACTGACAACAGAATCCTGGCCGCAGAATTCGCGCCGACGATCAAACCATCGCCGGCCAAAGGAGATTGTCGTGTTCAGTTCAATGCAAGTTTGGTTGTTTACGCTGCTAGGCACCGGTGTCGGTGTGGTGATCGGCTACTTCTTGAATCAGCGCCTACACCCTGCGCCGCGCCGCAACCGCGAACTCGAAGAGCAATTGCACGCGATGCAAGAGCAACATAAGCATTATCGCTACGACATCAATGCGCACTTCAATAAAACTGCGGACTTATTGAGCCACCTCGCCGTGAGCTATCGCGAAGTGCATAACCATCTCGCCCGCGGCGCGCTCGATCTTTGCGACACCGGCGCAGTGCGCGCCCTGAAATTATTACCGGAATCAACGCCAGTGCTCGAAGATCATCAACACAGCACGATCGAACCGCCGCGCGACTACGCGTTAAAGTCGCCGAACCAAAAAGGCATGCTGGCGGAAGATTTTGGCCTCGAGAAAAAGCACGGTCACACCATTCCCGAACCACCGCGTTACTGACACTGATCCGCTAACTTTTACTCGACACGTACAGCTTTTTATTAAACACGCACAACACCCATGTATCACACCGGGTTGTCGATATCGATAAAGCGATGCTCGATATTTAATTGTTTCGACAGATAGTCGCCGAGCGCAGAAATCCCATAGCGCTCGGTAGCGTGATGTCCCGCTGCAAAAAAATGAATGCCGAGCTCGCGCGCACTGTGCACGGTCTGCTCGGAAATTTCCCCACTGATGAATGCATCGACACCCAGCTCGGCCGCTTGATCGATATAATTTTGCGCAGCGCCCGTGCACCACGCAACAGAGCGAATCGCATGATCGCCGCCCGCGATACATTGCGGTGCCCGGCCGAGTCGCTGCGTAACTTTTTCGCCGAAAGCTTCCGGCGTCATCACTTCGCGCAATTTGCCGATATTTCCGATCGGATTCGCGACCGCCTGCAGTCCGCCCGTAATTTCGATATCGAGCAGACGCGCCAGCTGTGCGTTATTGCCAAACTCCGGATGCGCATCGAGCGGCAAGTGGTAAGCGATCAGGCTGATATCGTTTTGCAGCAGCAACTGCAAACGCTTGCGTTTCATACCCGTGACGACAGGCGATTCGCTTTTCCAGAAATAACCGTGATGCACCATGATCGCATCGGCGCCATTGTCTCTTGCCGCTTCGAGCAATGCCATGCTCGCAGTGACGCCACTGACAATACATTTGATTTGCGGCCTACCCTCAACCTGTAAACCATTGGGGCAATAATCCTGAAAACGCTCGGGCGCAAGCAGCGCATTGGCCGCAGCGAGCAACTCACTCAATGTTGTCGACATAAATTCCTCGCAGCCAGATCACGTCACCATCCGGTCTCGCAACCATCCGACTTTGCAATCATCAAAACTGGCAACCATTCAACCTTGCAACAATTCGATGCAAAATATTTTCTCAATCTGCCATCGCTTAGCCGTGATAGGCTGGCGCCTTTGACAAAGCACTTGCCCTTTTTTCTAAACGCAAACCCTATGCGCAATATCTGGCGATTTCTCGGCTGGCCGACCGTGTGCGGCATTTTAGCAGGGCTGCTGATCCTGACCTACGTTGACCCATCGGCGATGGGCTTTCTGCGTCCGCGCGCGGCAGCGAGCAAAAATTCCTATGCCGATGCAGTGAGTCGCGCCGCGCCCGCCGTCGTCAATATCTATACGAGTAAAACCATTCGTAACCAGCTCACACCGATGCTCGACGACCCGCTGGCGCAGCGTTTTTACAATCGCGGCAGCAGTCAGCAGCAACAGCGTATTCAGCGTAGCCTAGGCTCTGGTGTCATCATCGATGCCGACGGCTACATACTTACCAACCATCACGTCATCAATGGCGCCGATGAAATTATCGTACTGCTGAGTGACGGTCGCGAAGCGCTCGCACGCGTGGTCGGCTCCGATAGCGAAACCGATTTAGCCGCGCTCAAAATCGATTTGCCGCATCTCGAACCGATTACCGTCGGCGATACCAATCACGTGCGCGTCGGCGATGTCGTGCTCGCGATCGGCAACCCCTATGGCTTCGGCCAATCGGTAAGCCAGGGCATTATTTCCGCAACGGGGCGCTACGGTTTACGCCTTGCGACTTACGAAGACTTCATTCAAACCGATGCGGCGATTAATCCCGGTAATTCCGGCGGCGCATTGATCGATGCCGATGGCAAATTGCTCGGCATCAACACTGCGATTTATTCGCAAACCGGTAGCTCGGCCGGCATCGGTCTCGCAATTCCTGCCGACATCGCCGTGCGTACCATGCGCGATTTGATCGAATTCGGCCGCCCAATGCGCGGCTGGATCGGCATCGAAGTACAACGATTGCCGCCCGCTTATGCGCAGGCAAATCATTTAGATGCAGGCAACGGTGTGGTGATTACCGGTGTTTATCGCGCAGGTCCCGGCGCGCAGGCAGGATTGCGACCTGGCGATATTTTATTGTCGATTAACGGTCAGGCGGTGGGCGATGGTCACGCCGGCATGAATTTGCTCGCCGCGACACGCCCCGGCGATAAAGTGGCGTTGCTCGTGGTGCGCGATGGCGAGCGCGTGCAATTAAAAATGACCGTGGGCACTCGCCCCACGGTAGATAGCACCACCGAAGGTTAAGCGGCGCTCAATGCTTCGCGCAATGCCGCCAGCAATTGATCGCTATCGGCAGGTTCGCCGACAGTCAGGCGCAAACAATCGCGCAATTGCGGATGCGCACCGTCGAGGCACTTGATCAGAATATTGTTCTGCTTCAGAAATTCAAAAATCGAACGCGCTTTGCCTTCCGGTGTTTTTACCAACACGAAATTCGCTTCGCTCGGCCACACGTGCAACTCAGGAATGCCGCGCAACTCGGAAGTCAAACGTTCGCGCTCGGCACGAATCAACGCCGTTTGCTGACGAATAATCTGGAAATTTTCGAGCGCGAATTCCGCGCTCAATTGCGTGAGCACATTGACATTGTATGGCAACCGAATTTTTTCGATTTCCGCCAGCCACGCCGCATCACCAATCAATAAACCCAAACGCAAGCCGGCGAGACCAACTTTCGACAACGTGCGCATGATGAGCACATTGTCATAATCCTCGGCGAAGCGTAAATGATCGGCATCGGTGAAAGCGGTGTACGCTTCGTCAAGAATTACCAACCCCTCGGACGCTTCGATAATTGCGCGCACACGATCGACTGAAAACACATTGCCGGTCGGATTATTCGGCAACGCGAGAAATATCAGCGCCGGTTGATGCTGCTTGATCGATGCGAGCATCGCATCGAGATCGAGATCGAAATTCGCATCGAGCGGCACACCGACATAATCGAGCCCCGTCAGCGTCGCCACCATGCGATACATGACGAACGCAGGCTCGGGCGCCATGATGCAGCGACCACGCGCCTGCACCGCCATCGCCAGCATTTGAATAATTTCGTCGGAACCGTTGCCGAGCAGAATTTCGTGATTCGCGCTCACACCCATCTCGCGGCGCAGACCATCGCGCACTTGCTGAGCTTGCGGATCGGGATAGCGATTGATTGACGCGGCGCGCAATTTTTCGAGCCACGCATTGGTCATATCCTCAGGCCAGCGATAGGGGTTTTCCATCGCGTCAAGCTTGAGCATGCCGGTCGCAGGCGGCACGTGATACGCATTGAGCACACGAATTTCGGGTCGCACCCATTGCTGAATTCGCGCATTGATACGTTCGCGACTCATCGTCTGCCCCCTGTGGCAATACTGCCCCTGAATTTAAGTATCATCACTTCACGCATTCCGTTAGTTATGGTTCGTCCGTGATCCGCATCTCAGCCGAGCGCGCATGCGCAGTTAACGTTTCGCCACGCGCAAGCGTCGAAGCAATTTTTGCCAACGATTGCGAACCCTGTGCCGAGCAATAAATCAGCGAGCTACGTTTTTGAAAATCATATACACCGAGCGGCGATGAAAATCGCGCCGTGCCTGACGTCGGCAACACGTGATTCGGTCCCGCGCAATAATCGCCCAACGCTTCGGGCGTATGCCGCCCCATAAAAATTGCGCCTGCGTGTTCAATCGCCGGCAGCAACGCCTCCGGATTTTCGACCGACAACTCCAGATGCTCGGGCGCCATGCGATTGCTCACCGCGATCGCTTCATTCATATCGCGAGCATGAATCAAAGCTCCGCGATTTTTTAGCGATGCCGCAATCGTGTCTTTGCGCTCCATCTGCGGCAATAGTTTTTCAATACTTGTTTCGACCGCATCGAGAAACACTGCGTCGGGACTGATCAAAATCGATTGCGCATCTTCATCGTGTTCGGCCTGCGCGAATAAATCCATCGCGATCCAATCGGGATCGGTTTTGCCATCGCACAGGACGAGAATTTCCGACGGCCCCGCCACCATATCGAGACCCACAGCACCAAACACCATGCGCTTGGCGGTGGCGACATAAATATTGCCGGGGCCGACGATTTTATCGACTTTCGGTACCAACTCGGTTCCATACGCGAGTGCGGCAACCGCCTGGGCACCACCGATGGTAAAAACGCGATCGACACCCGCAATCGCGGCAGCGGCAAAAACCCACTCGTTGATAACGCCATCGGGGGTCGGTACGACCATAATGATTTCTTTGACGCCCGCGACTTTCGCAGGAATCGCATTCATCAACACCGACGATGGATACGAGGCTTTTCCGCCAGGCACATAAATTCCCACGCGCGCGAGCGGTGTAATTTTTTGACCGAGCAGCGTGCCGTCGGCTTCGCGGTATTGCCACGAATCCTGTTTTTGTTTTTCGTGATATATACGGATACGCTCAGCCGCCTGCTCCAACGCACTGCGCGCTTCAGCAGAAATTGCCGACAATGCTTGCTGCAAGCGCGCCTGAGGCAATTCGAGCGCACGTGCAGTTTCGATTTGCAGCCGATCAAAGCGTCGCGAATATTCGAGCAGAGCCGCATCGCCGCGCGCGCGCACATCGCTCAGAATATTTTCAACCGCGGTTTGCACCGCCGTATCGGAAACCGCTTCCCACGCGAGCAGTTCACCGAATTGCTTATCGAACGCAGCGTCGGCTGTATTTAATCGGCGAATCGTTGCTGACATCATGCACCTCAACCGCGTTTCGCCACAGCGGCGGCGATGCGCTCGATCACGCCCTGCACGCGCGCGTGTTTGCATTTCATCGCTGCTTTATTCACAACGAGGCGCGAACTGATATCGGCGATCAATTCGAGCGGCTCCATGCCGTTCGCACGCAGCGTATTGCCGGTATCGACGATGTCGACAATAAGGTCGGCGAGATCCATCAGCGGTGCCAGCTCCATCGCGCCGTACAATTTAATGATGTCAGCTTGCACACCGCGCTCGGCGAAATGATTGCGCGCGATATTCACGAATTTAGTCGCAACACGGATACGTGCACGCGGCAACTCGCGATTTTTCAAACCTGCAGTCATCAATCGACAACGCGCAATACCGAGGTCGAGCGGCTCGTACAAATCGGCCCCATCGTATTCGAGCAACATATCTTTGCCCGACACGCCGATATCCGCCGCACCGTGACGCACATAGGTCGGCACATCAGAGCCACGCAATACCACCAGACGCACATCGGCATCGCTTGTTTCGAAAATCAATTTGCGACTGCTCGAAATATCTTCATTCGGCACTATGCCCGCCTCCGCCAACAGCGGCAGCGTCTCTTTCAAAATACGCCCTTTGGTGAGCGCTATCGTCAACGGCGCGGTGGAGGATTTTGGCGAGAATTTCGTGCTCATGATTTATCGTGCAGCCAATTAATTCGACAGACGCTGAATATCGGCACCCAGCGACTGTAATTTTTCTTCGATGCGCTCGTAACCGCGGTCGATGTGATAAATGCGATCGATCAGTGTTTCACCTTTGGCGGCGAGACCCGCGATCACCAGACTCGCCGACGCGCGCAAATCGCTCGCCATCACCGGCGCACCCTTCAATTGTTCGACACCGGTAATAATCGCGGTATGGCTTTCGACATGAATTTTCGCTCCCATGCGATTCATTTCGTGCGCCTGAATCATGCGATTTTCAAACACGGTTTCGATGACCGTGCCGGTGCCTTCAGCGATCGCATTGAGCGCGGTGAACTGCGCCTGCATATCGGTGGGAAATCCCGGGTACGGTGCAGTTTTGATATTCACAGCGCGCGGGCGACGGCCTTCCATATCGAGCTCGATCCAATCATCGCCGCTCGATATTTTTGCGCCGGCCTCTTCAAGCTTTAACAACACCGCTTCGAGCGCGTGCGGACATGTGTCTTTCAATTTGATACTGCCGCCGGTCGCTGCAGCGGCGACGAGATAAGTTCCGGTTTCGATACGATCCGGCATCACCGGATATTCGCAGCCGTGCAAACGGTCAACGCCGTCGATTATGATGCGCTCAGTGCCATAACCTTCGATTTTCGCCCCCATTTTGATGAGGCATTCGGCGAGATCGACAATTTCGGGTTCACGCGCTGCATTTTCAAGAATGGTGCGACCTTCCGCGAGCGTTGCCGCCATCAATAAATTTTCGGTGCCACCCACGGTCACCGTGTCGAAAAAAATATGCGCGCCGCGCAGACGGCCTTTAACACGCGCATTGATATAACCTTCGTCGACGACAATTTCAGCGCCCATCGCTTCAAGGCCGCGCAAATGCAAATCGACCGGGCGCGAACCGATCGCGCAACCGCCCGGGAACGACACACGCGCCTCACCAAAACGCGCGAGCATCGGCCCTAACACCAAAATCGAGGCGCGCATAGTTTTGACGAGCTCATACGGCGCAGTAAAATCACGAATTGTATCGGCGTGCACCTCTGCGCCAAGCTTATCGTCGATAGTGATTTCAACGCCCATACTGCGCAGCAACGCAAGCATCGTGGTGATGTCTTGCAGATGCGGCAGATTGCGTACCGTGATGGGTTCTTCCGACAACAGCGTTGCCGCCAGAATCGGCAACGCCGAATTCTTCGAGCCGGAAATACGAATTTCGCCGCGGAGCACATTGCCGCCGCGAATGAGCAATTTATTCATGCTGACTATGTCTTGCCTTTGTAGTTTGGCCGTGTCTTGCCCAAGTTGGGTGTCTTGCCCGGATTCTGCCAGCGACAGCGCGGCTGGCATCACGACTTCAAAATGATTCACTGCGCCTGACGCTTTTGCCACTCAGCCGGCGTCAACGTCACCAGTTGATCGACCGCATGGATGCTGCCACTGGCGAACTCTTCGCTGAGCGCACCGTATACCAATTGTTGCTTCTTAACTGGCGACAACCCCGCAAAAACCTCGCCGATCACACGGATCGCAAAGTGGCGACCATCGCCATTGACCTCAACCTCACAGCCCGCCAAGCGGCTTTGCAGCAATTGTTTAACCTCATCGGGTTGCATGAAACGCGGTACCTCGGTGAAAAATGCGGAAAGGGAATCATTCTATCAGGATGCGAAAGCGGCGTGCGACCCGCGCCCGATCGGGCGGCGAAGCCGCACGCGCTACGCGTGAGAAGCGGTCAGGACTGCATCGAGGCCGCTGACACTCGCCAACGCGAGCATATCGGCGGGAATATTTTTGATGACCACGCTCTTGGCAACCTTCTGCGCGGCGCGCATCCAGCCGAGTAACAGCGCGATGCCGACGCTGCTGCTATAAGTCACGGCGGCCAGGTCGACCTCGCATTGCGCGGGCGCGACGCTAACCAGCCATTGCTGACCGTGGGCGTCGATATCGAGCACCGATTCAAAATCGAGCACGCCGGCTATCGACAACGTCGCTCCGTTGATGGCGATGCTGGCGCGCGTCACTGGGCAGCTCCAACCTTGTTACTGTCATTTTTCGCATCGCCGCCTTTCACAGCCTGCGGCTCGACATGCCAGTTCGCGATCACCTTATCGAGATCGCCGCGATACTGATCGGCCGCCGATGCAAACTGGCTGCGGTAAGTCTGACCGAGATTGATGCCTTCGATAATGACGTTCTGCAATTTCCACGCGCCCTCGCGATTTTTGCGCATGCTGTACTGAACGACGTAGGGCTTGTCGGCCGCGCCATAAATATTTTGCATGACATCCACTTTTCCCGACGCCACATCGTCACCTTTGCGCGGCGGCAGTGTTTCAATTTTTTGGCCGTCGAATTTCAGCAAGCCTTTCGCATAGGTTTGGATCAAGCCCTGCTTGAATTGATCGCTGAATTGCTGAATACGCGCACGAAAAGCGGTTTTTTCCTGATCGGTTGTCAACGCCTGATACCGCTGCTGCCCCGCGTACGGCCCCATCACACCGCGCGCGAACGCCTCGAAATCGACCACTTTATCGAGCACGGTTTCCACCTGCTTATTGAACTTTGCAGGATCCTTATCGTAATAGCCTTTGCCATCGCGAATGATCGCGATCACCTGTTCGGTCGTCTGCTGCACGATTTGATACGGCTCCGGCAGCGCATCGGCGAAGACATTGACGCTCGCCAGGAACGACAGCGCGATCGCGGCGAAAACCTGCTTTGGTTGGCTCAATAAAAAACGCATGCATTAATCCTTTTTGCTGCCGATGCTGGTCAGCACTTTGCTGATGAGATCTTCGAGCACGAGTGCCGATTGCGTATCGGTAATTTCGTCGCCCTCTTTCAACACCTCGGGATCGCCACCGATCGAAATCGATACGTATTTCTCACCGAGAATACCGGCAGTTTGAATCGAGGCAATGCTGTCCGCGGTCAGATAATTCACATCCTTCTGAATCGCCATTTCAACTTTTGCGCGAGTGTCTTTCGGATCGAGCGTAATGGCGGTGACACGGCCCACGACAACGCCAGCGATGGCGACTTTCGCGCGCACCGCCAGACCCGACGCATTACTGAAATGCGCGGAGAGGCGATAGGTGTCGCGATTGCTGTCGTGGATGCTGAGACCGCTGACTTGAATCGCTAAAAAACCCAGCGCAAGAATGCCAGCCAGCATGAACGCGCCGACGCTGATTTCGATGGTACGCATACGCATAATCATTCAGTCCTAAACGTAAAATCTTTTAATGCCGAATAAATTACTTAACGCCGAACATCACGGCAGTAAGCAAAAAGTCCATTCCGAGAATCGCGAGCGAGGAATATACGACGGTGCGCGTCGTCGCCGCGCTGATTCCTTCGGATGTTGGCATCGCATCGTAACCTTGAAAAACCGCAATCCACGACACCACTGCACCGAACGCAACCGATTTGACGAGACCGTTAAGCACGTCCTCTCTGAATTCGACCGCGCTTTGCATATTCGCCCAGAACGAGCCCGCATCGACTTGCAACCAATCGACACCGACGGCAACTGCACCCCAAATCGCCACCATATTAAAAATCTGCGCGAGCACCGGCATCGCGATCATGCCCGCCCACAAGCGCGGACGCAGCACGCGCGTGAGCGGATCGACACCGATCATCGCCATCGCCGACAGCTGTTCAGTTGCTTTCATCAAACCAATTTCCGCAGTGAGCGCAGAGCCCGCACGCCCCGCGAATAATAATGCTGCGACGACAGGACCCAATTCGCGAATCAACGCGAGCGATACCAATTGACCGAGCGCCTGATCGGCACCGAAACGCACAAGAACGGTATAACCCTGCAGCGCGAGCACCATGCCGATAAACAATCCCGACACAATGATGATAATGAGCGAGTAGACACCGACGAAATACAACTGCTTTACGAGCAAGCCCGGGCCATTGCGCAGATCCGGCTTGCTGATTAATGCACGCCACCAGATCAAACTCGCGCGACCGAGCGTGCCGAGCGTCGACAATCCCGTCGCGCCCAAACGCTGCAAAAAATTCGTCGCCACATTCAACACGGATTCACTCCAAAAAACCTAAGCAACACTCGTCAAAGCAAAACTGGTTTCATCAAACACAAATAAGATTCGTCAAACCTAACCGAGCTTCGTCACAACCAACCAAGCTTCGCCACACTTAAACAATACACATCTAAACAACACGCATCGAAAACGCAGTAACGCTCACGGCAAACCCGAACTAGGCATTACCGAGTAGCAAATCCTGCCGATAATCGGTCGCGGGATAATGAAACGGCACCGGACCATCGGGCAGACCGCGAATGAATTGCCGCACGCGTGCATCGTCGGCATTGAGAATTTCGTCGGGCGAGCCCTTCCCGATCACTTTGCCGTCGGCGACGACGTAGATGTAATCGGCGATGCTCGCGGTTTCATGCACATCGTGCGAAACGATAATGCTGGTCAAACCGAGTGCATCGTTGAGCAGACGAATTAATTGCACCAGCATGCCCATCGAAATCGGGTCCTGCCCAACGAATGGTTCGTCGTACATGATGAGCTGCGGGTCGAGTGCGATTGCGCGAGCGAGCGCTGCACGTCGCGCCATGCCGCCCGACAATTCGCTCGGCATTAAATCACGCGCGCCGCGCAAACCCACCGCCTGCAATTTCATCAGCACCACGTCGCGAATAATTGCTTCGGGCAATTGCGTGTGCACCCGCAAAGGAAACGCGACGTTTTCATACACAGTGAGGTCGGTAAACAGCGCGCCGCTCTGAAACAACATGCCCATCTTGCGGCGAACCGCGAATAAATCGCTGCGACTCAATCGCGGAATATCGCGACCGTCGAGATGAATCGAGCCGCTGTCGGGGCGCAATTGGCCGCCGATTAAACGCAGCAAAGTGGTTTTACCGGTACCGCTCGGCCCCATGATCGCGGTAATTTTGCCGCGCGCAATATCGAGATCGACGCCGTTGAAAATCCAGCGCTCGCCGCGCTGAAAACTCAGCTTGCGCACTTCGATCAAATTATCGCCCGGCTTGTTATCGCCGAGGCCATTGCCATCAAGCTGTGTCATTCGCGTCGCTACTGACTTCATTCATGTCGTTTAAGGTCATTCGTATCGCTGCATAAGAGCGCTGCACTTCGATTAAGACCTTCGCAGATTGAAAAATGCGGCAGCTATCATACCGTGATTTATTGCGCACGCGGCAACTTGCGGCACGCTGTTCATCTGCAGCAGTGCCACGTATCATTGCCCGCATTACCTGTACCCATCCTGAACTGCATACGATGTCGACGATTTCTTATCTGCAATCTGCTCAGCGCACGATCAATATGGAGCGCGACGCAGTGGCCGCATTACTGCCGCGACTGGATGAGCGTTTTGAACGCGCGTGCGCAATTTTGCTCGGCTGCAAAGGCCGCATCGTCGTCATCGGCATGGGTAAGTCGGGGCATATCGGCAACAAAATCGCAGCGACTCTGGCCAGCACCGGCTCACCCGCGATGTTCGTGCATCCCGCCGAAGCCAGTCACGGCGATATGGGTATGATCACGCCGAGCGATGTTGTGCTCGCGCTGTCGAACTCGGGCAACACCGCCGAAATAGCCACACTATTGCCGCTGTTAAAGCGCTTGCGCGTACCGCTGGTGAGCATGACTGGCAATACCGAATCGATGCTCGCGAAAAGCGCTGACGTCAATCTCGATGTGAGCGTTGCCGAAGAAGCCTGCCCGCTCAATCTCGCGCCGACGTCGAGCACGACGGTTGCACTGGTGATGGGCGATGCGCTCGCGATTGCCTTGCTCGAAGCGCGCGGCTTTACCGCCGAAGATTTCGCATTTTCGCATCCGGGCGGCGCGCTCGGCCGCAAATTATTATTGAAAGTCGACGACATCATGCGCACCGGTGATGCCGTTCCCAAAGTCGCGCCCGGTACTTTGTTGAGTGCAGCATTGTTGGAAATGAGCGCAAAAGGATTGGCGATGACCGCAGTGGTCGATGCCAACGATGTGCTGCTCGGCGTGTTCACCGATGGCGATCTGCGGCGCAAGCTCGACAGCGGTATCGATATTCGCACCACGCGCATCGGCGATGTGATGAACGCGAACAGTAAAACCGTCACGCCGCAAATGCTCGCTGCCGAAGCGCTCAACATGATGGACGATTACAAAATCGTCGCACTGCTCGTCGTCGACGAACAAAAACATCCGATCGGCGCTCTGCATTTGCGCGATCTCACACGCGCCGGTCTGGTTTAATTCGCGCTAGAAATACCCTTACTGGGATTAAGCAAAACGTTTAAGGAATTACGCACAGCATGCTCGAAGCCATTCAAAAAGCGCGCGACGTCAAATTGCTCGTACTCGATGTGGACGGTGTTTTAACCGCCGGTCATCTCTGGTATGGCAATAACGGCGAGGAACTGAAAGCGTTTCATATTCAGGACGGCCTCGGCATCAAATTGCTGCAGCGCGCAGGTGTCGATGTCGCGATCATCACCGGTCGCACCTCGCAGCTCGTCGCGCGCCGCGGCGCCGAATTGGGCATTAAACATGTGGTGCAGGGGCGCGAAGATAAACTCGTCGCGTTGCGCGCACTCGCTGCCGAACTAAATATCTCACTCGATGAAATTGCCTACATGGGCGACGATCTGCCCGATCTCTCAGCGATTGCCGCTGTCGGTTTCGGCATCGCCGTCGCCAATGCCATGCCCTACGTCGCACAACACGCCGCATACAAAACCGCGCGCAGCGGTGGCGATGGCGCGGTACGCGAAATTTGCGATTTGATTTTGCAATCGCAAGATAAATTCGACGCCGTTCTCGAACGCTATCGGCAATGAACAAGCGACCGCAATGAAAATGCTCGCGACGCAATCCATCAACTGGCAACGCGTTACACTGTTTTCCGGTGTCGGCGCCACCGTCGCGATCCTGCTTGCCACGGTGTTGTATTGGGATTCCAACAAGCCGCTGCCCATACTCAGCGGGAAGCCCGATCGCGACCGCGTCGATTTATTTGTCGAGCGCGTGCACGGCGTGAAATTCAATAGCGACGGCAAGCTTACGGAAACCTTGCACGCCGCGCGCCTCGATCACTATCCAGAGCGCGGCGAATCGGTTCTCGTCGAGCCGATACTCGATATGCAAGATAAAAATGGCAAGGCCTGGAAAATCACGGCCAACACCGGAACCCTGGTTGGCGAAAACGAAATTCGTCTGCAGAATAATGTCGTCATTCTCGATAGCGCTGCGACGCTGCGTTTCGAGTCGGAGCGCCTGGATTATTTTTCCGACACACAAATCGCTTCAACCGATGATGCGGTGAAGCTGCAGCACGCTCCCGCAGCGGGGCGCGAGGCTGATGTCACCACCGCGCTCGGAATGCGGGCCAACTTCAACACTAATCGCATTGAGTTAATGCGCAACGTCGATAGCCGCTATGTTCAAACCCAATGATATGTGGTTAGAAAAAAATACATGTGTCGTGCGATTTTTCGTTCGCACGCTGGTGCTCATTGTTGGAGCGCTCAGCCCCGTCGCATTTGCATTGCCCGACGATCAACAGCAGCCAATTCATGTCACCGCCAACAGCGCTGTGCAGGAAAACAATACGGTCACCTATCGCGGCAACGTGATCATCGTGCAAGGCTCGGTGCGCATCGAAGCCGACCAAGTTGTCATTCAGCATGAAAAGGGGAAATTGCAGAAAGCCACGGCTACGGGCAAACCCGCACGCTTTCAGCAACAACCCGATGTCGATGGCGGACTCATTACCGGCAGCGCGAACACGCTGATTTATCACAATAGCGATCAGCGTGTGGAGCTGCTGCAAGATGCACTGGTCGATCGCGACAAATCCACCGTGAAAAGCGATCGCATCGAATATTTGCTGCCGACCAAAACCGTGCGCGCGGATAGCTCTCCGAGCAACACTTCGGGTCGCGTTGAAATGATCCTACAGCCGAATCAACCGAAATCAGGCGACGCCAGCGCGACAACATCGCCAACCCCCACGCCACCCGCACCAGGGTCGCCATCGACAACGACACCACCTGCGCAACCGACCCAGCCCAGCAGCGCAAAGCCGTAAATTCAAGAGAAAGAAACAGGACATGCGCAAACTACAAGCCCTCAATCTGGCTAAAGCATACAAGGGCCGAAAAGTCGTCAAGGACGTGTCGCTAGAAGTCAGCAGCGGCGAAATCGTGGGCCTGCTCGGCCCAAATGGCGCCGGCAAAACCACCTGCTTCTACATGATCGTAGGCATCGTTGGCAGCGATGCCGGGCGCGTGCTGCTCGACGACCGCGATATCACCGGGTTGCCGCTGCATGGCCGCGCCCTCGCAGGGCTCGGTTATTTACCACAAGAGGCATCGGTATTTCGCAAACTCAGCGTGGCCGACAACATCCGCGCCATTCTGGAAACACGCAAAGATCTCAATGCCGCGCAACGTCGCCAGCGCCTCAATGAATTATTGGAAGAGTTTCATATCACCCATATCCGCGACAGCCTCGGCATGGCGCTGTCGGGCGGCGAGCGCCGCCGCGTCGAGATCGCTCGCGCACTCGCGGTAGATCCTGCATTCGTATTGCTCGATGAGCCGTTTGCCGGCGTCGACCCGATCTCGGTCAACGACATCAAAGCCATCATCAAACATCTGCGCGATAAGAATATCGGCGTGCTCATCACCGACCACAATGTGCGCGAAACGCTCGATATCTGCGAAAAAGCCTATATCGTCGGCGAGGGTGTCATCATTGCCGCCGGCGATGCCGACACCGTGCTCAATAACACCAAGGTTCGCGAAGTTTATCTGGGCGAGCACTTCCGTCTCTGATCGCACGACTTAAAGCCTGCCATAGTTACGGCCCCGTACGTTTTTATATCACCGCACATTGCAGCCCTTGGTCGAGCGGACTAAACTCGTACCAACGTTTAACAATGCAGCTTTTGTTCCACATTGCGGGATTTTTAACCACCTTTCATCATAACCCGCTGATGGCGTGATTCCAGGTTGCGGTAGAGGTTTATGAAACAATCGCTTCAACTCAAACTCGGTCAGCAGCTGACGATGACTCCTCAGCTGCAGCAAGCGATTAAACTCCTGCAGCTCTCTACGCTCGATCTCCAGCAAGAAATTCAAAGCGCGCTCGACAGCAATCCCATGCTCGAAATCGGCGAGGAGGCGGAAGAAGCCTCCGCGGCAGAAGCCACGCCCGATCTCACCTCAACACCCAGCAGCCGCGAAAGCGACACCGAAGCCGGCGCCCCCGAAGTCGGCGAAATGGAGGAAGTTGCCGCCGAGTGGCGCGACGATATTCCCGAAGATCTGCCCGTCGATACGCGCTGGGACGATGTCTACCAGACCACCAGCAGCAGCGGCAGCTCCAGCGGTGACGACGGCGATTTCGATTTCGACGCGCGCAATAGCGCCGCCGAATCGCTGCAGGATCACCTGGAATGGCAGCTGAACCTGACGCGCATGTCGGAAAGCGACCGCGCCATCGCCACCGCGATTATCGATGCCATCGACAACAACGGTCGGCTGACCCTGAGCCCCGAAGAAATTCTCGAAGGCATGCCGGTCGAGATGGCACTGGAACTCGATGAAGTCATGGCCGTACTGCATCGCATCCAGCAATTCGACCCGCCCGGCGTGGGCGGGCGCGACTTGCGCGAATGCCTGCTGATTCAATTGCAACAACTCTCGCCCGACACCCCGTGGCTGCGCGAAACCAAACTCGTCGTCGACAAACACATTCAATTGCTCGGCACCCGCGACTATGCGCAATTGATGCGCCGCAGCCGCCTGCGCGAAAACGAATTGCGCGAAGTACTCAAATTAATTCAAACGCTCAATCCGAACCCCGGCGCGGTGATCACAGCAACTGCCGCCGAATACGTCGTCCCCGATGTTTTCGTGCGAAAAATACGCGGGCGCTGGACCGTCGAACTGAACCCGGAAATCGCGCCGAAATTGCGCATCAATGCCGATTACGCCGCACTCGCGCGACGCGCCGATTCCAGCTCGGACAAAAGCTACTTGCGCGACAACCTTCAGGAAGCGCGCTGGTTTTTGAAAAGCCTGCAGAGCCGCAACGAAACGCTGCTCAAAGTCGCCAGCAAAATCGTCGAATATCAGCGCGGCTTTTTCGAATACGGCGAAGAGGCGATGAAACCGCTGGTACTGCACGATATCGCCGAAGCGGTTGGCATGCACGAATCGACCATCTCGCGCGTGACCACCCAGAAATACATGCACACACCGCGCGGTATTTTCGAATTGAAGTTTTTCTTTTCGAGCCACGTCGCCACCGAATCCGGCGGCGAATGTTCTTCCACCGCAATTCGTGCACTCATCAAGAAATTAATTGCAGCGGAAAGCCCGCGCAAACCGCTCAGTGACAGTCGCATTACCGAACTGCTTTCAGATCAGGGGATTGTCGTTGCACGCCGCACTATCGCCAAATACCGCGAAGCGATGCAAATACCGCCATCCAACGAACGCAAGCGCCTGCTCTAAGCGCGATTGCGTTTTATGCAACCGCGCAAGCCATGGTTATCCGGTACTAAACCCAGCAAAAAAAGCGCATTAAAAAGATGAACAACAGCTCTGCGGATTGATCTATATTGCAATACAGGGCATCGATGGAAATGCCCACGATCCGGGCTCAATCGGTACCGGATCAGCTCCATACGCAATGGCTGTATTTTGAAGATCATGTTTCATCTTTCCGATTCCCGTGTCACCCAGCGGGTTCTTATCGGCTTAAGGAGTCAACCATGCAAATTACCGTGAGCGGTCATCACGTCGAAGTTACCCCTGCATTACGCGATTACGTCACCACCAAGCTCTCAAGACTGCAAAATCATTTCGATCAAATCACCAATACCGCAGTAACCCTGACCGTTGAAAAATTAGTGCAGAAAGCCGAAGCCACGGTGCATGTCACCGGCGCCAATTTATTTGCTGCGTGCGAATCCGAAGATATGTACGCCGCCATCGACAGCCTGGCCGATAAACTCGATCGCCAGCTCATCCGACACAAAGAAAAACTCAAAGGGCGTTAATCGCTCCTTGAGCTTATGATCAACCCAAGAAACCTTAGATAATCCAGATCACGGATAATCAAAAGAACGCGCATGCAACTCGACACTCTTCTCACCGCTGAACGCACGCTCTGTCGTGCCCCTGCCGTCAATAAACAGGAAGTATTGAAGAGTTGTGCGCGCTTCTTTTGTGAAAGCATTAACGCCGACAAAAGTATTAACGCCGGCGAAAACGCAAATGCCCACGACAGCAAGGTGGCCGACCTCGATGCGGACCTGCTTCTGCAAAGTCTGCTCGCACGCGAGCGTCTCGGCAGTACCGGCCTCGGCAATGGCATCGCGATTCCGCATTGCCGACTGAAAAATCTCGATCGCGTCGTCGGCGCATTGATCACGCTGGCCGAGCCGATTGATTTTGAAGCCGTTGACGGCAAACCCGTCGACATTATTTTTCTCCTGCTGGCACCGGCACAGGCGCTACAGGAACACCTCAACGCGCTGGCTGCGCTGGCAGATCTCTTCAACCGCGCCGAATTTCGCCAGGGGCTGCGCGCAGCTACCGATAGCGCGCAGCTTTACCGCACTGCGATCGAATTCCAGAAATAAGTCGCGCTCGCCACACACCTATTTGCACCCGCCCGTTTTAGCATCGGCAAAGATTGCCGGACGAATCGCAAATCATGCAGACTACGGCATGGCAGCGGTCAATTGTGGCGGCGATCAAATAACGGGGAAGCCCGATGCAACTCATCATTATCAGCGGCCGCTCAGGTTCAGGTAAAAGCTCCGCGCTGCATCTCTTCGAAGACGAAGGCTTTTACGCTATCGATAATTTACCGGTATCGCTGCTGCCGCAACTGGTCGATCAATTGCGCACCGACACTTCTGCTAACGACAAGGTTGCGGTTTGTATCGACGCGCGCAACGCGACCAAAGACCTCTCGCGCTTTCGCACGCTGCTGGAAGCGCTTCCCACTGACGTGCACACGGAAATTATTTATCTCGATGCCAATGACGGCGCCCTGCTGAAACGCTTTTCGGAAACGCGGCGACGCCATCCGCTAAGCAATGAACATACAGCCCTCGCCGAAGCCATCGCCGCAGAAAAACGTATGCTTGAGCCAATCGCGATGGTAGCGGGCCTTACGCTCGACACCCGCAACATGAACGTACACGAACTGCGCAGCACCTTGCGCACACGCGTACTCGGTCGCAATGCCGCCGGACTTTCGTTGCTATTTGAATCGTTCGCTTACAAACGCGGCGTTCCGGTCGACTCCGATCTCGTCTTCGATTTGCGCGTACTCCCCAATCCGCATTGGGATCCGATTTTGCGCAGCCAAACCGGGCGCGATGCCGGCGTCGTCGCATTTCTCGACGAGAAACCTGAAGTGAACGAGATGTTCAATGACATCCATGCCATGCTGCAGAAATGGCTGCCGAAATTTCTTGCTGGCAATCGCAGCTACCTAACTGTTTCGCTTGGTTGCACGGGGGGACAACATCGCTCAGTATATATGGCCGACCGTCTCGCAAAATCGTTCAGCAGCGAATACAAAGACGTACAAGTAAGACATCGAGAGCTTGCGATCTGAATTGGATCGCTGATTATTTTTTATTTGGTTGACTGCGTATGATTTCCACCAAAATCACAATCATCAATAAACTCGGATTGCACGCACGCGCTGCAGCGAAACTCATCTCCGTAACCACAGGTTTCAAATCGCAAATCCGCGCCGGCACCAATGGTCGCCTGGTCGACGCCAAGAGCATTATGTCGGTGATGATGCTGGCCGCTGGAAAAGGCAGCGAACTCGACCTCGAATTCAATGGCGATGACGAACAGGCCGCGCACGACGCAGTCGTCGCGTTAATTAATGACCGTTTCGGCGAAGGCGAATAATGCGCCCACGCAAACCAAAAGATACTTCCGACCAAAACACGCCTGATTTCGACGCAGCTGACGACAAGCCGAGCAAAAGCGAAAAAAAACGCGAAATGCAGGCGCTGCAGGAAGTCGGCGAAGCGATTATCAAACTCAGCGATGGTGAATTTGCAACGATTCCGCTCGAAGGCGAATTGCTCACAGCAATCGCCCTTGCACGCCGATTGAAAAGCGGCGAAGGGTTGCGCCGGCAAATGCAGTATGTCGGCAAACTGATGCGCCACGCCGACACCACAGCGATTCAAGCCGCACTGCAAGATTTGCAAAATGGTCGCGCGCTGCACAATCAGCGTTTCCATCAGCTCGAACAGTTGCGCGATATTTTGCTGACGGAAGGCGTTAGTGCGATGGATAAAGTACTCGAACCTTACCCCAATGCTGATAGACAACATCTACGGCAATTAATTACGACCGCGGTCAAAGAACGCGAACAGGAAAAACCACCCGCAGCAGCGCGCAAATTATTTAAGTATTTGCGCGAGCTCGCCGAAATTTAATTCGGGATAATTTTGAAACGGCGATGCTGCTGCACTGGCATTGCCGCGCGCTCACGCTGAATTTTTTCGCGATCGACATCGGCGATAATCACACACTCACCGAATCCTGCCTCCGCACAGACATTGCCCCAACTATCGATAATCACCGAACCGCCCGAGGTCTGTCGTTTCGGCGTATGAATACCGCCCTGATTGGCACCGATGACATAACACTGCGTTTCGATCGCGCGTGCGCGCAACAACGGCAGCCAGTGCGCCAAGCCTGTTTTACGCGTGAACGCCGAGGGCAGCGCAATGATTTCAGCACCGCGTTCACGCATCAATTGAAATAATTCGGCGAAGCGCAAGTCGTAACACACCGCGAGCCCGAGGCGACCGAATGGCGTGTCGGCAACAACAACGGCGTCGCCGGGTGAATACGTGTCCGATTCGCGATAGCTGCCTTGACGATCGCCGACATCCACGTCGAACAAATGAATTTTGTTGTAGCGCGCAACCTCGTTGCCGCTGCTATCGATAAGCAGACATGCGGCCTGTGGTCTCGGCAAACTGGACCTCGGCAATTCACTACCCGACGAAGCGGCCTTATCCGCAGCGCCAGCTTTTGGTGTATCTAACAAGGGAATCGTGCCGCTCACGATCCACACACCGTAACGCTGCGCTTGCTCGGCAAGAAAATCGCGCACACGCGGCTGCGCACCCATTTCACCCAACGCCAATTCGCGTTGACCACCGCTGCCGAATAACGCGAAGGCCTCGGGCAATACCAATAACTGCGCGCCGGCATCTGCCGCGCGCGCAATTAAACGCGCAGCACTGGCCAGATTGGTGGCGACATCATTACCGGAAATCATCTGCAGCGCAGCGATGCGTGATGGCGATGACGATGACGATGGAAGGCTCATGGTTTTATCTCCGCAGGGGCCTCACTCGCAGGCGCTTGAATAGCAGCATCGTTCTTTTCCGTCGGCTCATTTTTCTTTTTAACCGACTCAGCATTGGTCTTCGTCGATTCATTCTTGGCCGGCAATTTATCGTCGAACACGCGCCGTAATTTTACTTGTGGATCAGCCCACGATCCGCTCACTGCATAGGTTGCGCTCGAAAACTTGTCGAGCTGATCTTCGAACACTTTACTCGCCACATACAATCCCGCCGCTGCAGGTAAGGCTCCAGTCAACGCTGCCACCCACGGCAAATTACTCGCAACCGGCAATGTCGCCGCCAACTCCATATCGGTTTGATCGCTATTGAAATCAATCTGTCCGGTTAAGCGAAAACGGCTCGACGGGCTTTTGATTTCCACGGGCTCGGTCAATGTGAGCACACCTTCGTGCGTTTTGAACGAGCCCTGCATCTCGTCGAAGCTCAAACCCTCTTTGTAAATATCTTTAAAATCGAACTGCAGACGCCGTAAGAAATTCGCGAAATTAAAAATACCCACAACTTTCAACGCCCCGGTGGCCGAATTCGACGCACGCGTAAATTGCCCTTCATCAAAACGCAGCGACGTTTCGCCATCGGTCTGCACAAACTTGAATTGATCGGGCCGCCCCGACCAGTGAAAATCAACATCGGCATAACCGCTTTTCGATGTCAGCACCGGTTCGTATTTAAAACGCTGCAGCGTCTGCGCAATATCATCGACCGCCAGTCTGCCAAAAAAATCACTGCGATCGATATTATTCTCGCGCGTCCAGCTCATGCGGGCGGGCTGCTGCTCGCGCGCCTCGATCTTCACACCGCGCAACTGACCGCGCAGATGATCGAGGCGCATACCATTTTCAAGCGGACGAACCTGCGCTTCGATCCAACCGAAATTCTCATCGCCGCGCCATAACTGATCGATATGCACATCGAACGCCGATACATTGCGTGGATCCACATCCGCGAGTGCAGACGCTTCGCTTTCGAGTTTTTGCGGCAACGAATCCGTCGCGATCTGCACTTTGGATTCCGGCGCTGCGGGAAGGCGTAAATAATTTAACTGCGCGCGCCACGGCTGCTGCTTATCATCGGGCAGCGTAAGCACACCGGCGATTTGATCCGCGCGCATTTGCACACTCCACGCCGCACTGTCTTTTCGCCCCGAGACCGTCAAATTATGCAGCACCTGTCCACCGACTTGGGCGCTGCCGAATTTCACCTCGCGCAGTTGCACCGCGAGACGAGGTGACGACTCTTCCTGCACATCACGTCCCATCGCCACCGGATGCGCGCGCGCCGCCTCACCCCATTCGCTCAAATTAGTCGACTCGACCGCGCCGGTAATGGTGAGCAGACCGTGATGCAAATCGGTTTTGCCTTGCTGTTCCGCCTTAGCCTTCGGGCCCAATCGAACCAAACCGCTAGCGAGTTGCAGGGCGCCACTTACTTCGCTGCCCCTCTCGCTACTTTCACCGCGATCCCAATGCAATTGCAGATCGGCCCAATCGCTTAACGTTGCTGTTAGATGCGGTTCGCCATTCATTTCCATCGTCAGCGCTAACGGCAATATTTGCTCTGCTGTTTTATGATAAGGCGTCGGCAAATCGATTGCTGCGCCTTGCAAATCCGAATCGACTTGCAATGTTGTCGAACCGTTACCAATACGCAGCGATGAAACAAACGCCACTTCGCCACTCGTAAAGTCAAATAATGGTTGTTGTAACCACTGCTTCAAATCAGACATGGCGATGTGCCCGCGCGCGTTGACACTGATCGCACCGTCGCTCGCAGTCGCTACATTCATGATCACCGGCCGCTCAAACCATTTGGCTTTTAAATTATCCGTGTGCAAACCCTTATTGTTTTCTTCGGCAGCGGCGCTGCGATAACTGATATCGCCGCGCACATCGTCGAGCACGATATTTTGATCGAGCAGCTCAAGCGAGCCGCCATTGAGATGGCTATCGACACTGATCTCCTGTGGATGCGTACCGCTAATCGGAATACCCAATTGCACGCGCGATTGTGTCGGTCCGCGCCAACGCCAATGATCGAGCGCCGCGCCCAACTGTTTACGAATCGGCGTTTCGCGCAGCAATCGCAAAATATCGTCATTATCGGCATTCGCTTGCGCATCCACTGTCAGCCAACTGCTGTCGGCGTCATGCAATAAATTCACCTCGGCATCGCGCACGGTGATGCGCTGATACAGGCGCGCCGATTTGGCTTCGACGCGCAGCAGTGTATCGTCAACCCACACCGCCGCATTTATATCGCGCAACGGCGGCCATTCGGGCTCGTACGCCAACTCCGCATTGCGCGCATCCAAAAACAATTGCACGGTGTTATTGAGATGATCATTGGCCAGCAGCGAGCCGCGATAAATAAATCCGCCGACCGGAATATCGCCTTTGCCAATCGCACGCTGTAACCACTGCAGCAATGATGGCTGCAAGATGTAAGGAATAAAACGATCGCGATACTGCGTAGCGGAATTACGCAACCCCACCTGCAAGGTCATCAACGGTCTCGCGCCGTGCGCAAATGGAAGATCGAGCGACACCTGCGCGGTCGCAGTTCCGGCATCGCTTTTGGTATAAAGCGGTCCGCTATCGACGAGCGCACGATCGTTTTCAATACGCCAATCGACCTGACCGGTCACTTCGTCGAAATGCAGCGGCTCATGATAGACGTGCGGAAATGCCATGCTGAAATTTTTGCTGAGCAGATCGATACGCCCCGCATGTGCACCCGCATCGATAAAGCCCGACACGTTGGTCGCACCCGGCGCACCCTGCCATGGCTGTACGGATATATCGTGCAATTGCGCGCGCAGACGCCAGCTAGACAACTGATCTGCGCGCAGTGGCAAATCGATATAAAGATTATGCAACGCACCCTGCGGCGCGAGGGTGGTGAGAACATCGCGCGCATGTTGCGATAGATTGCCATCGGCCAACATCGTTTCCAGCATTGGCGACAGCACCAATTCCGGCATCGCAATCAGCGCGCGCTGCGGCTGCGCGCCGTCGACCGTTGCACTCACGCGCGGGAATTTCAAATCGACGCCGTGCCAGTTGCCGCTCAACTCTGGAAACCAGAATTGACGCCTGCCTTTGTTGTCCCGAACCAGAAATTGCGTCTTGATATTTTTAATCGGTTCGAGATCGAGCTTGCTCAGGCCGACCAAATCGAATTGCGGAATTTCGGCGCGACCGCTCAACTCTACCGCACCACCGGCGCGCCACTGCATCCATGCGGCACCGTCGATACGACCGTGCTCCAAATTCAATCCCAGCGCTTTCGCTGCGGGTAACACTGGCGTTAGATCGACACCGCGAAACTCGCTGTAGCCGCGCCCTGAAAATCGATCGATCGATCGCGGATCGCCCTGTGTTTCGAAAACCACACGCAGCGGCTCGCTGCGCTTCTGCACCGATTCGTCACCGACAAATTTCACATCGAGATTGAAGCGACGAAAATCGCCCGCGCGCTGCAAGCGCAATGTTTCTGCGAGCAACTGGGCATCACCACCGCCAAAAAAGCGCAGATCGATGATCGAATCATTTAATTCGGCGCGATAAATCGCGGCGAGAAAATCGAGCGCGCGATCGAGTCGCATTTTGCCTTCGCCGCTAAACCCGGCCAGCCGCCACCGGCCCAACTCCGCCTCTTCCAATTCGACGTGAACACCGCTGCCGCGCAAGCGACTGATTGCAATCGTGCCGCCGGCGATACTACGAAAGATGCCGAGCTGTATTTCCGCGTGTGCAATTTGCAGCACGTCTCGCGAGGGATCGCGCGGATCCTGCAGACGCAAATCATCGACAACAAAATACGGAGAGAGTCGCTTCCAACTGCCGCTGAGATGAGCCGCACTGAATTGCAGACCCGTGCGCCGGTTGATTTCGGCGATGATTTCCTGCTGATGCGCTTCGATGCTGGGAACGAAATACCGACCGAGACTGACGACGCTGCCGAGCAAAATCACTGCGCCAACCAACAGTGTCCATACCAGGCGGTTAATCCATAACAGCGTATTGCGCGACAACATTATTAGCCCCGGTCCATTGCGGCTTATTTTAAGTTAGAGCGATTTTTATCGCCGCACGTTTGATCACAGCAATACGACATCGAATTGCTCCTGCGAATACATCGCTTCGACTTGAAACTGAATGGTTTTGCCGAGCAACTCTTCAAGATCAGCGACCAGATGCGAATCTTCGTCAAGCAATCGATCGATAACACTCTGCGCAGCTAATACCAGCAACTTATCATTATCGTAGGTGCGCGCTTCGCGCAGAATTTCGCGGAAAATTTCGTAGCACACCGTCTCGGGTGATTTGAGCGAACCGCGACCTTCGCACACGGGGCACGGTTCGCACAGCACATGCCCCAGACTTTCGCGCGTGCGCTTGCGCGTCATTTCTACCAGACCCAATTCCGACACACCGGTGATGCTGACTTTGGCGTAATCACGCTCCATCGCTTTTTCGAGCGTGCGCAATACCTGGCGACGATGTTCGGGATCTTTCATGTCGATGAAATCGATAATGATGATACCGCCGAGATTGCGCACGCGCAGTTGCCGTGCAAGCGAAGTCGCCGCTTCGAGATTGGTTTTGTAAATCGTTTCTTCGAGATTGCGATGGCCGACGAAAGCACCGGTGTTGACGTCGATCGTCGTCATCGCTTCGGTCTGATCGATAATTAAATAACCACCCGATTTGAGTTCGACTTTGCGCGCGAGCGCTTTTTGAATTTCGGCTTCGAGCCCGTATAAATCGAACAGCGGTCGATCGCTGCGATACAGCTCGATACGCTCGCAAATCTCCGGAATATAATCGTGTGCGAAACTTTCGACACGCTTGTGATTTTCGGCCGAGTCGATGCGAATTTTTTCGAGGCCGGGGCGCACCATATCGCGCATCGTGCGCAAAAATAGCGGCAGGTCTTCATAAATAATCGAAGGCGCTTTAGTGGTTTCGATGCGCTGCTGCAGCGACACCCATAATTTTTTCAGGAAACGAATATCGGCGAGAAACTCTTCTTCGCCCGCACCTTCTGCAACGGTGCGAATAATAAACCCGCCAGCGGTTTGCATGCCTTCGACTTCGACGCAATGTTCGACAATCGCTTTGAGGCGCGCGCGCTCTTCTTCATCCTCGATGCGCTGCGATATGCCGATATGCGCCGTTTGCGGCATATACACGAGAAAGCGCGATGAAATCGACAGATGTGTCGTGAGGCGCGCGCCCTTGGTACCGAGCGGATCTTTATTCACCTGCACGATGATCGATTGGCCTTCGCGCAACACGGTGCGAATATCGGGCGGCTCCTGGCCATTGCCGTTAGGGCGCTGCTCCATGCCGTCGTCGTCGCGCTGAAAAATATCGGAGACGTGGAGAAAACTCGCACGCTCTAAACCGATATCGATAAATGCAGCCTGCATGCCCGGCAATACGCGCGCAACGGTACCTTTATAAATATTGCCGACGATGCCTTTCGAGCGTTCGCGCTCGATGTAAATTTCCTGCAGCACGCCGTTCTCGACCAGCGCAACACGCGTTTCGAGTGCGGTCATGTTGATGAGAATTTCTTCGTTCAATTTTTTTCTATCCGTAGCAATAATTCTGAAGTTTCAAACAGCGGCAAACCGACAACCCCGCTGTAACTGCCTTCGATGCGCTCGATAAATTTCGCGGCCAACCCTTGAATACCATAGGCACCGGCTTTGTCGCGCGGTTCGCCGCTCAACCAATAATTTTCGATTTCGTCGCGTTCGAGCGCGCGAAACCAAACCCGCGTGCAACTCATCGCGATCTGCGTGTTTGCGGCGGAATGCACCGCAACGCCCGTCATCACCTCATGGCTGCGCCCGGATAAGCGTTGCAATATTCGCATCGCATCGGCTGCATCGACCGGCTTGCCCAAAATATCTCCGTCGATAACCACCGCAGTATCGGCACCGAGCACGGGAGCACGCTCCAATTGATGATCGAGCAGATATTGCCAACCCGCCGCCGCCTTTTCACGAGCTAATCGCTGTACGTAACTATCGGCTGGCTCGCTGGCACGACGGCTTTCGTCGAGATCGACTTTCAATACGCGATGGGCGACACCGATCTGATCGAGCAATTCACGGCGGCGCGGCGACTGCGAAGCGAGGTAGATAAACGTCGACATGATTACGTCACGGCGCTCCCTGTTAAGTCACAGCGAATTGTTAAGTCACGGCGAACTGACGGCGAATCCTGCGCAGCAGTAACATCACCGTTGGCCACAACAGCGCCGATACCAGCGCCGGCAATAAGAAAAACATGGTCGGCGCCACTTTCGATGTCAGCGTTTGCACCCAGTGGCAGAGCAATTGATTCAAACCGATGAGGACGAACACGATGCCCGATTGCTGCCACGCCGCGTACATGCGCATGCGCTGATAAAGGCTCAACGACAAATAGCCGATGATGGCGAGTGCGATGGCGTTCTGGCCGAGCGGTGAGCCTTCGACCACGTCGAGGATCAAGCCCGTCACGAAGCCGACGCCAACACCGATGCGATGCGGCAAGGCGATCACCCAATAGATGAACACGATGGCAACCCACTCCGGCCGCGCCCAGCGCGACCATACCGGCAGCGGAATCACGCTGAGCCAGATCGCGATAGCGAGGGTGGCGGCGATGATGCCTCGCCCGCCGGCTTTCGGCTCGACCATGCTATTCGCCCCGCGCCATGATCATGGAGCCGGCACCTCGCCACTCAAATCCGGATACTCGGGCAGCGCGCCCTTCTCGCGGAAAATCAGCAGCAGATAGCGACTCTGATCGAGCAGCGCATTCGGTCGCGCTTTGACCTTCATGAAATCGTTCGAGCTGGTATCGACCGCGGTAATCACCGCGACCGGATAACCCGCCGGGAAATGTCCGCCGAGCCCGGAGGTCACCAGCAAATCGCCGACTTTGACATCCATGGTCGAGGCCACGTGCGTCAGCGTCAGCTCGTCGATCATGCCGGTACCTTCGGCGATCGCGCGTACGCCGTTGCGGTTGACCTGCACCGGCACGGCGTGAGTGCTGTCGGTGATCAACATAACGCGACTGAAGTAGGCGCTAACTTCCACCACTTGCCCCACCAGACCGCGCGCATCGATTACTGCCTGACCGACATAGACACCGGCATCGCGGCCTTTGTTGATGATGACGATATGGCGCAGCGGATCCGAGGAAACGCCGATCAACTCGGCGATCAGCACGCTGTCGTCGAGATGCGCCGACGAATTGAGCAACTGGCGCAGGCGCGCATTCTCGGCCGAGAGCGACGCCATCTTTTCGACCTTGGCTTCCAGAATGAGCGTGCGCTCGCGCAGCTCTTTGTTCTCCTCCTGCAAGCTGCTCCAGTCGCGCAGAGTATGCCCACCCCACGAAACAATGCGGTACGGCAGATCGGCGAGCCAGTAGAACGGGGTAGCGAGAACGGAGAAGCGCGATTCGACTTCGCGCAACCAGGGCCATTGCGTGCGGCCGAAAATCAGCAGGAACGCCAGCACACCAAGCACCAGCATGCGCGCGCCGATCGAGGGGCCTTTTTGAAAGAGCGGTTTAATTTCTCACTCCGCCTTAACAAGCACGGCCGGAACAATCCGGCCGTGTGAGATAACTGACTTTTCGCTTTTCGGGGGCAAGCGTAATTTTAATCGGTAGACAACAAGTCGAGATGGTGACGATCCATCATCTCCATCGCCTTGCCACCGCCGCGCGCCACACAGGTCAATGGATCTTCCGCGATCACCACCGGCAGGCCAGTTTCTTCGGCGAGCAGGCGATCGATATCGCGTAGCAAGGCGCCGCCACCCGTCATCACGATGCCCTTCTCGGCGATATCCGCAGCCAATTCCGGCGGCGATTGTTCGAGCGCGCGCTTCACCGCCTGTACGACGTTGGTCAATGGCTCCTGCAGCGCTTCGAGAATTTCATCGCTGTTGAGCGTGAAGCTGCGCGGTACGCCTTCCGCCAGATTGCGGCCGCGCACGTCGATTTCGCGCATCTCGCTGCCCGCGTAGGCACAACCGATTTCCTGCTTGATACGTTCGGCCGTGGCGTCGCCGATCAGACTGCCGTAAGTGCGGCGCACGTGCGATACGATCGCTTCGTCGAAACGGTCGCCGCCGATGCGCACCGAATCCGAATACACCACGCCGTTCAGCGAGATGATCGCGATTTCAGTGGTGCCACCGCCGATATCGACCACCATCGAACCCGACGCCGCTTCGACATCGAGACCAGCGCCGATCGCAGCCGCCATCGGCTCTTCGATCAGACGCACTTCGCGCGCACCGGCGCTGAGACAGGATTCGCGAATCGCGCGGCGCTCGACCTGAGTCGATTTGCACGGCACGCAGACGAGCACGCGCGGGCTCGGGCGGATGAAGCTGTGCTTGTGCACGCGCGCGATGAAGTACTGCAACATCTTTTCGGTCACCTGGAAGTCGGCGATGACACCATCCTTCAACGGGCGAATCGCGGTGATATTTCCAGGGGTACGGCCAAGCATGCGTTTGGCTTCGGCGCCGACCGCTTCAATCGTTTTTTGGCCATTGTGTACACGAATCGCGACCACCGAAGGCTCGTCGAGTACGATACCTTGGTCGCGCACATAGATGAGAGTGTTGGCGGTGCCGAGGTCGATCGACAAATCGCTCGAAAACATCCCTCGAATACGTTTGAACATGGGCGGCTTTACCTTAATTGAGAAAGAGAACCTCGATGCATGCCGATAATGCGAAACGACAGCTCAGGTACGTCGATAAACCTTGTTGGCGATAAACTAAACATTGCTGGCGGTAAACATAGCCGAATGCGCAATTTTATCTATACCGAACAGCTAATTATCAAAAGGTCGGGAATCCGGTTAAGCGCGCCACTCTATCAACCGCAGGGATTCAGGGCAAGGCGCAAATATGATAACTTTGGCGCGGTTTTCAGCCGAGTTTTTCAAACACAGTTTCGGATTTGCCGCCCTCGCAAAACATCTGCGTATCCGCGCCAATGTCTTCTGTCATTTCTTCTGAGGAAACACCATGAGCATCAGCGATGCCGACGTGGAAAAAATCGCCAAGCTCGCTCGCATTCGCATCGATGCCAGCGACATCGCCGAAGTCTCGCAACGGCTCGGCAACATTCTGGCGATGGCCGATAAACTTCAGGCCGTCGATACCGCGAATATTGCACCGATGGCGAACCCACTCGACGCGACGCAGCGCTTGCGTGCCGACGTGGTGACCGAGCCGACTGGCGAGGCCGCAGTGAAGGCGCGCGATGCGTTTCTCGCGATTGCGCCGAGCAGCGAAGAAGGCTTATTCCTCGTACCCAAAGTCATTGAATAATTCTCTTATTCTCAACGACGTTTATTTTTGATTGCGGACTTTTGCATGTCTTCCCAAGAACTGCACCAACTCACAATCGCCGAGCAATTAACAGGCCTGGCGAAAAAACAATTTTCGAGTGTTGAGCTAACCCAACACTATCTCGACCGCATCGAAAAACACGATGCGAAATACAACAGCTATATCACCGTGACGAAAGATGCGGCACTCAACGCTGCAAGTGCTGCTGATGATGCCCGATCGAAAAATAACGCGGGATCACTCGCAGGAATTCCGCTCGCACACAAAGATATTTTCTGCACGAACGGCGTGCGCACGAGCTGCGCATCGAAAATGCTCGACAATTTTATTCCGCCGTACGACGCAACGATTGTTACCAAGCTCGCGCAGGCCGGTGTCGTCACGCTCGGCAAATTAAATATGGATGAGTTCGCGATGGGCTCGTCGAACGAAACGAGTTTTTACGGCGCGGTAAAAAATCCGTGGGCGCTCGATTGCGTACCCGGAGGATCATCCGGTGGTTCCGCTGCGGCGATTGCCGCGCATTTGTGCGCTGCTGCGACCGGCACCGACACGGGCGGCTCGATTCGTCAACCCGCAGCACTCTGCGGATTAAGCGGATTAAAACCGACCTATGGCCGCGTTTCGCGTTACGGCATGATCGCGTTCGCATCGAGCCTCGATCAAGCCGGCCCTATGGCACGCACCGCCGAAGATTGCGCGCTGTTATTGAATGCGATGGCGGGTTTCGACGAGAAAGATTCGACGAGCACGCAACGCGATGTGCCCGATTACACCGCAACGCTCAATGACAAAATCAGCGGTTTGCGTATTGGCTTGCCAAAAGAATATTTCAGCGCTGCGTTATCGCCCGCGATCAAAGAAGCTGTGGACGCCGCAATCAAAGAACTCGAAAAACTCGGCGCGACCATCAAAGAAATTTCACTGCCGAATACCGAACTCGCCGTGCCGTGTTATTACGTCGTCGCGCCCGCCGAAGCATCGGCGAATTTATCGCGCTTCGATGGCGTGCGTTACGGCTATCGCTGCGAAAATCCTGCCGATTTATTCGATCTCTACACACGTACACGCGCTGAAGGTTTTGGCGAAGAAGTCAAACGCCGCATTCTCGTCGGCACGTACGTGTTGTCGGCGGGTTATTACGATGCGTATTACCGCAAAGCACAGCAGGTGCGTCGCTTAATCAAACAGGATTTCGTCGATGCGTTTAAAGAGGTCGATGTCATCGCCGGACCGACCACACCAAACCCTGCGTTTCGTGTCGGTGAAATCAGCGATCCCGTCACCATGTATCTCGAAGATATTTACACCATCGCCGTAAATCTTGCAGGTCTGCCTGCACTGAGCATCCCCGCAGGGTTTCTCAGCGACAAAGAGGCCAATAACAAACCTATCGGCCTGCAACTCATCGGCAATTATTTCGCCGAGGGTAAATTGCTGAATGTTGCGCATCAATATCAGCAGGTCACCGATTGGCACCGTCGCACAGCACCCGGCATTGAGTAAGAGGCCATCATGATTATGTGGAGCAAGCAGTGATGGAATGGGAAACAGTCATCGGCCTCGAAGTGCATATGCAACTGGCCACCAAAACCAAAATCTTTTCGGGCAGCAGCACCGAATTCGGCGCCGAGCCCAACACACAAGCAAATGCGATCGATCTCGCGATGCCCGGCACCTTGCCGGTATTGAACGAGCAAGCCGTGCGTTACGCGATTATGTTTGGCCTCGCCATCGATGCCGAAATTAATCCGCGCAGCGTGTTCGAACGCAAAAATTATTTTTATCCCGATTTGCCGAAAGGCTATCAAACCACGCAACTCGCCGAGCCGATCGTGGGCAAAGGTAAAATCGATATCGAATTGAGCGACGGCTCGACCAAATCGATTCGCATTCACCACGCGCACCTCGAAGAAGATGCCGGCAAGTCGTTACATGAAGACTTTGCAGGGCAAAGCGGTATCGATTTGAATCGTGCTGGCACGCCGCTGATCGAAATCGTCACCGAGCCCGATATGCGCAGCCCCGAAGAAGCGGTCGCATTCGCGAAGAAATTGCATTCGATCGTGACAAGCATCGGCGTGACCGATGGCGAAATGTCGCAGGGCTCGATGCGTTTCGATGTGAACGTTTCCGTGCGCAAGAAAGGCGCGGAGAAATTCGGCACGCGCACCGAAACCAAAAACCTCAACTCGTTCCGCTTTATCGAAGAAGCAATCAAACAGGAAGTGAATCGTCAAATCGACGTGCTCGAAGATGGCGGCAGTGTCACGCAAGAAACACGTTTGTACGACGGCGAGAAAAAAATCGCGCGCGCCATGCGCAGCAAGGAAGAAGCGAACGACTATCGCTATTTCCCCTGTCCCGATTTATTGCCCGTTGAAGTCGATGCCGAAACCATCGAAGCAATTCGCAAATCACTCCCCGAATTACCGAACGCGAAAAAGCAGCGCTTTGTTGAAACCTATGGCTTATCGGATTACGACGCGGGCGTGCTAACTGCAGAGCGTGCGCTTGCGGATTTTTACGAAATCGTCGCCAAAGAAAGTGGCGAAGCCAAACTCGCTGCGAACTGGGTAATGGGCGAATTGAGCGCACAGCTCAACAAAGACGATTTATCGATTACCAAAAGCCCGATCAACGCGAAACAACTCGCCGGACTTATCACGCGCATTAAAGACAACACCATCTCCGGAAAGATCGCCAAGCAGGTTTTCGAAGCGATGTGGAATGGCGAAGGCGATGCCGACTCGGTTATCGAGAAACGCGGTTTCAAACAGGTTTCCGATACCGGCGCCATCAAAAAAATCGTATCGGATATTGTCGATGCTAACCCAGAGCAAGTTGCGCAGTATCGTGAAGCCGATGAAGGCAAGCGTAAAAAATTGCTCGGCTTCTTTGTCGGTCAAATCATGAAAGCATCGAAAGGCCAAGCCAACCCAGGCGTGGTGAATGAAATTCTTTTGAAAAAATTAGAGGGTTAAAGAAATCATGGCCAAAGAAAAAACCGCCGTCGTCGACGAAGTATGGACCGAAGCGCGCATTCGCGAGTTTCTCGATGTAAAACCCGCCGCAGGTTTCGACACCGATTTTCACGCGCTGCTGAAAGCCTATCAGCAAATGCGCGCGGAAGATTTCGAAATTTTTATTGGACTGTTTCTGGAGCAGGGGCGCAACATCAATGCGCACGACCCCAATGATCGCACCCTGCTATCGTATGTCGACGAACACAGTAAAGGCACCGAATACGCCGAGATTCTGCGTCGCAACGGTGCCAAATAGCTGCCAATAATTTTTATGCGAGGATACGGATATGTTCGCAAGCAAAAAAAACTCAACACCGAATAACCCACCGGACAGCGGCGAAAAACCCGCGCGCTGGTTCAATGGCGCGTTGAAATGGGTGACTGCACTCACCGCCATCATTTCGTTATTTTTCGCCGTGCAGAAAGTCACGCAAACTGTCGCCGACAATTCTGCGCGCACTCAACAGATCAGCGAATTGCTGCGCGTTGCCACCATGCAACAACAGGCGATGGATTTCTCGCGCGCCTGGGATAGTCTGGCGAAAGCGGCAGAAACGGCAGGCGCGGGCGACGCACTCTCCAGATTGCTCGATCCGCACAAAGGCGATATCGCCAAAATTCACGGTCAGCGCGAAGATCTGGCGATGGCGTGGCTCGCCAATATCAGCGTGCCCGAGGGACAATCATTTTCCACCATCGTCGACAAACTCGTTCCCGTGCTCGAACGTGGAACGGGTTCCGCAGAGCCGCAGCGTAAAGCCGATTTACTCGCACACATCGGCTGGAGTTATTTTCTGCGCAATCGCGATGGCCACAGCAGTTTCGATCCCGCTCAGCAATATGCGCAGGCGATTGCGCTCGATGCGTTAAATCCATTTGCACATGCCTATTGGGGACATTGGCTGTTATGGCAGGGCGATGACCTCGACACTGCCAATGCGCATTTCGCCCAGGCATTACAAAGCGGTCGCGAACGCGAGCGTGTGCGCGACACGCAACTGGTCTCGCTCAACAATGCTGGACCGCGCGGCGAGCCGCAATTTATTGCGACGATAATTGAGATGTTGAACAACGGCGAGGCGGTGGCGGATTCGTACCGCACTGTAGCGCGCAGAACTCTGGAAAATGCTTGCAGCCATTGGGGACAATCAACCATGCCCGCGCTGAAAGCGCGAAATTCGAATGGCGATCTTGTCAGTGTCTATACACAGCTTACCGCACACATCGATAACGACGAGAACGAGCAGCGCGTGCGTCGCGAATGTCTGGCGGCTCTGAAATAGGAAAGACGCAGCCGATTATTGCTGCACTTCGCCGCTCAACCACGCGCGCCGCATTTTCACGCCGCAAGCCACGCTCTCTTTTGCCGCACTCGGCATGCGATCTTCGCGCGCAAGAATGCCGTACCATTGTTTGTCAGCCGTAATCCACGGATAGAAACCAAACGCGCCGGCACTGCTGAATGCGCCGTCGCTATCGCTGCTATCTTCGACCCAATGATTGAGGCTGTAATGCCACGCCGCTGGCGCCGGGCTGTAAACTGCGAGCTGGCAGGTTTTTGGATCAGTGCATACGGGTTGAAACCCGAGGTAATCGTGCATGCGCAAATCGCCATTCAAAATTTTGCGCAAAAATTTACCGTAATCACCGGGACTCGCCTTCATAGCGCCAGCAGGCTGTGGCGTGTTGAAATCGATGGCGAGATCGCTGCCGATATATTTACGAATTTCTTCGCCAAATTGCTTCGCGCTCAAATCGCCAAGTCCCATATCAACAGCCAGCTTCTGATCGTGGCCGCCGTTGTAAAAGAATTTGCCGACATGCTCGGGATGGAATTCATCGTTACCGCGATTGCGAAAACACTCCGCCGTCGTGCGCGGCAAAATACAATGCGTGTGTTTATGGCTGGTATAGCCCGATGTCATTTCAAGCGCCTGGATCTGTTCGCGCGTTAATTCTTTCTTTCCGTTTTTCTCAAGCACATAACTACCGAAAATCCATTTCGACGCTGAAGCGATCGGAATCATTTTCTGCGCGGTGAATTTGTCGCCGACGGTGCCACTGCCACCCGCGCCATTTTTATCGCCGATCTCCCAATAAAAATCGCCGAGCTTTTTACACGCCTTTGCGCTCGTCGCTGTCGCATTCGCGGCACCGATACGCTGATCGAGCGTAAGCTCAGACGCATAACCGAAACCACTCGATAGCGATAACGCTGTCGCCGCGCACACCATCCACCGCTGCTGCCAGAAACTCACACAAAACCTCCCGACCGAGCTGTTTAACCCGTGCAATTGATGACGTAACGACTCAACCGCGCCGAGGTTGACACGGGTGCGGAAAAATTTCGATCGATGAAAAAGAGAGTCGAGGCGATTTTTACAGAATGGCGATCAGTTGCTCGCAACGCGAATCATCGGCGGCTGCATACCGGTCACCGCCAAACCTTTCGCAGGACGCATCACGCCATAAGGCGATGCGAGCAAAAATGGCACCGACTGCCATTTGAGACCGGCGTTGCGCAGGATGGCGAAATGCAGATGCGGCCCGGTCGAATAACCGGAGTTGCCCGATTGCGCGATGATTTGCCCCGCCTGCACGCGCTGCCCCGGGCGCACCAGCGCCGAGTTGCGCTTCAAATGTGCGTAGACGCCGAAGGTGCCGTCGTCGTGCAGAACATAAATTGCGTTGGTCTGACCGCGGCTTGCCACCGAGCCGCCGACATCGCTGAACGAATCCTTCACCACCGCGATCGAACCGCCGCGCGCCGCGCGAATGCCGGTGCCGATCGGCATGCCGATATCGATCGCGTAGCGGTTGCCTTCACCATCGTGGCTGAAATTGCCGTTGAATCCCTGCGAAATGGTAAAGACGCTGTTCACGGGTACGGGCGGGCTATACGCAAACGCTTCGTTGTGGCGCGCGTTCGGATTGCCGAGCTGCCAGCGCATTTGGTAGTCGTAATTGAGCGGCGCACCCGCATTTTGAGCCTGCAACGAAGCGATTCTCACCTCGCTGTTGGCGGGAACGATCCACTGTGCGGGTATCGATTGCGCACGCACATTGTCTTGCTTGGTCAGCTTGAAACTGACCTCGACGGGCGCCTGATTCTGGTTGACGACAACGATGTCCTGTTTAGCATTGCCGCGCTTCTCGATGAACACCGTGCGCTGCTGTTCGGGCGCCGAGCCGAATAATTGAAAAACCTCCACCTGTTGCCGCCCACCGGGACGCTGATCGGTGTAGTGAACAATCCCATCGGCGTCGCGATATTTGTAGATCGCGCCGGCGCCGGCGACCGCAGCCCAGGTCGCACAGAGTGCGAACACGGCGGCGGAGCGAAAGCGGCGGCGAGTCAGAACAAAAGTCATGCGCAATGCATCGGCGACAACAGCGGAGGTTCGTAAAGCATATAAGCTCGTGCGGATTTCTCCACCCAGGCGGCGGAATGAGTTCACAAATCCCGATCGGAACGCTTAGGCGCGCCCCGACCGTTTCAGGATTTCCTGCGTCGCCTTGTTAGATTCCGCATCGATTGACTGGGTGACGGGTCGCTGCGCCATGCGCGCCTGCCACTCGGCCAGACCCGGCACCGCTGCGAGCGCATCCCAGTCGTAAAACTTGCTGGCCATGATGCTGACCATACCGACCGAGCGGTACAGAAAAATATCCGCGGCCGTGTATTGCTCGCCGCATACCCACGGCGAAAACCTCGCCAGCCGAGTCAGTGCGGCGATGCCTCGCTCCATCGCGGGCCGCGCGGTATCGCGCACGTAATCCGGCAGCTGCTCCATGCCGAATAACCAGCGCACCATGTTATGCGCCGGTGTCTCGACGTATAGCTCGATGATCTTGATCAGCTGTGCGACCTTCGCGCGTGCGAACGCATCTTGCGGATACAGCGGATTGGCGGGATACACGGCGTCGAGATATTCGAGAATCACATTGGTTTCGGTCAGGAATCCATGCTCGGTTTCGAGCGCCGGAATCTTTCCCATTGGACTGGCTTTGAGAAACGTCGGCTCCTGATTCGCCATCACCTGCACTTCTTCGAAAGCGATGCCTTTTTCCTGCAACGCCTGTTTGGCGATGCAATAAAAATTACTGATGGGGGTACCGTGCAATTTGAGCATGGTGCTGACTCCGTATTATTGAATGTGGTCGCAGCATAAAAAAATCTTGCGGCGCTGGCACTGACATTTCGCGCCATTCTTTGCGCACAACGTACACATTGTTTTAAGCGAAACGGACGCAATAAATCGGCGGCAGATGCGCAGAAAAATGCTGCCAACTCTCACCGCTATCTTTCGACAACCACAAGCTGCCCGTCGTCGAGCCCATCACGAGTTGATCGCCGCTGTCATCGACATCGAGGCCGTGGCGATAAACCAGATCGTACGCCGCTTGTTGTGGCAAGCCATTATCGATCACATCGAATTGCGCGCCGCCATCGCGTGTTTTGGTGACGACAAATTTCCCATCGACGGGAATACGCAGCGCATCTTTTATTGCTGGCGCAAACCACGCGACCTTGTCATTTTTCGGATGCGTTGCCACCGCAAAACCAAATGACGATGGCTGCACCTGAATGCGCTGCCAACTCGCGGCATTATCATTCGAATAATAAATTCCGCAGTGATGCTGCACCCACATCACATCGGGATTCGCACGATTTTGCACAAGCCGATGCGGATCTTGAATAATCGGATCTTCGCGACGCTCTTCCGGCATGTAATCGGCGAACATGCCTTTGCAGTGAACGCTCCAATGATTGCCGCCATCGCGCGTCTGCCAAATACCACCGCACGAAATCGCGATGGTCACGTGCTGAGAATTCCGCGGATCGACACAGATCGAATGAATGCCGGGCGAATCGTAACCGCCGCCGAACCACTGTTTGCGCTCGGGTTTATCCCACAGCGAACGCACCAGCTCCCAACTATCGCCGCCGTCGCGCGAAAGAAACAATCCACCGGGATTAGTGCCCGCCCACAAGTGATTCCGCTGATCGGCACCACCCGTTTCGAGCGACCACACCTGATTGAGCGCCCACGGCTTTTCATCTTTCGCGTCTTTTGCGTCAGCAGACACGAGTTCATCAGAGGACACGGAGGGCTGCTCGGGATACGCCGGCACTGCGGTTTCTTCCCAGGTTTTGCCGTCATTGCGCGAGCGGCGCATCTTCACGCCGAAATGGCCGAGATTGAGCGCGACATGCAGCGTGTTATCGCGCGTATCGTGCAGCACCTGGCTGACCGGCTCGCCGAGAAAATGCACGCCCTCGATTTCCCATTGCACAGATGGTTTGTGCGATTTTTTTCGCAAGACAAACAGACCTTTGCGGGTGCCGACCAGAATACGCTGCGCCATAACAAGCTCCGATATGAATTATTCGTGGAGATTCGCCGTAGCAACTAGTCGTTTTGCATACGTTGCAATCGACACCGTATAAAAAAATAATTTATTTTTATTACCCGCCGGAAAGCGCCTGCACCACATAAATATCGGCATCGGCGGCGATTGTCTGATCGAGGTCGCGACGATTATCGATCTGTTCGTTATCGATAAAAATCGTCACATGCTTGCGCAATTGATCCTGTTCATCGACCACGTAGTCGCGCAACGCGGGCACCACTGCGAAGGCCGCATGCAAGGCTTCGCGCAGCGTGTTAGCAGCGACCTGCTGCTCGGCGATTTGCACGTGGCGCTGAATCGCCGGTGCGAAAACAATTTTTGCCATCACCACATCCTCTCCCATCCGTTTCTCAGTTATGCGATGAAGGAGTGCGCCCGCGATTGAAACGATCGCGATTTTCCTGCTTGCGCTGCTCGCTCTTTTTCAACATCACATACACGGCGCCCGTACCACCATGAGAAGGAATCGCGCTGCAGAACGCCTGCACTTCGTCGAATTCTGGCAGCCATTTATTGAGATAGCTTTTCAGCACCGCTTCCTGCGCCTGATTATGCGTACCGCGCCCCGGCACGATCAGCACATTGCGCAAATCGTAGCCGAGCGCTTCGCGAATAAAATTAAAGACTTCTTCGCGCGCGCGCTCGGCGGTCATGCGATGCAGATCGAGCCGCGCGTCCATCGGATATTTACCCTGGCGCAATTTGCGATAAACGCCATGTTGCACGCCTGGACGTTTGAAATCGAGCGGATAATACGGATCGAGCATCTCGACATTATCGAGCGCGAGAAAATTGCGCTCCTCGTCGAGTTCGCGCTGCGCGGCTTCGCGGCGCGCGGCCGTCGCCAATTCGGAAATCGGCGAACGATTCAGCGCAACCTTGGGCTGCACCTGCAGCGGCTTTACGCCCTGCAGCTCACCGCGAAATAACTGGTCGTCGCCAGCATGGTCGCCATCACCGGACCGGTTGTTATCGGCGGCTTGATTTTCATCGGGATCGGACATGACATTTTCCTCTGCTCGCCACCATAACGAGGCCGTCTGCCAGCGTCAATTTTCAACCGCTGCCGCCGCAGCGTAGAATGGCGACTCAATTTTTCGACCATCGCCATGACCAACAATTTCGAATCCGTCGATTTCAAAAATGCAGACTCAGTGACCACGGCCGAGGCGCAGCGCTGCCCCGGCTGCGGTGCGCGGAACGACTGCGCGATTGCCCGTGGTGAGCAGCAATGCTGGTGCATGGTGGAACCGATCGGCATAGCGCTGCCGTCAGCGTCGAATAGTGCGGATGCGCGCTGTTATTGCCAGGATTGTCTGCGCGCATTGTCATCGTCTAAAAATCAAAACTAAGGGATAACCACGTGTCGTCATCGAATAAGAAACCGCTGAATAAAACCTGGTATTGGCTGCTCGTGATTCCGTATCTCGCGATCTTGTGGCTGCCTTCATACAACCGCATCGAGCCGCGCGTGTTCGGCATACCATTTTTTTATTGGTACCAATTATTGTGGGTGGTGTTGTCGACATTAATCATCGCCATCGTTCTTTATGCTGTGCATATGCGCAAACACTCCTCTCATAAGAAAAGCGCGGAGTGATGACGATGAATATCACCGCCACGATTGTTTTTGTCGCCATTTTCATTCTCGTCACCGTGCTCGGCTTTCTCGCCTCGCGCTGGAAGCGTGCGGATTTAAATTCGCTGCACGAATGGGGACTCGCCGGTCGCCGCTTCGGCACCTTGCTCACGTGGTTTTTATTGGGTGGCGATCTCTACACCGCCTACACATTTATCGCTGTGCCTGCATTGGTATTCGGCGCCGGCGCTTACGGATTTTTCGGCGTGCCGTACACGATTCTCGTCTATCCATTTGCGTTCGTGGTATTCGGACGTTTGTGGGCCGTCGCGCATAAACACGGATTTATTACGCCGGCCGATTTTATTCGCGCGCGTTACGGCAGCCGCTGGCTCGCGCTCGCGATTGCCGCGACCGGCATCATCGCAACGATGCCGTATATCGCATTGCAACTCGTCGGTATCGAAGTCGTGATCGGCGCGCTGGGTTTCAGCACCGAAGGACTGATCGGCGAATTGCCGCTCATCGTCGCGTTCGCCATTCTCGCTGCGTATACCTACGCGAGTGGATTGCGCGCCCCGGCAATGATCGCCGTCGTTAAAGATATTTTGATTTACGTAACCATCATCGCCGCAATCATTGTGATTCCCGCGCAACTCGGCGGTTATGGAAAAATTTTCAGCGCGATCCCACCGGAAAAATTATTACTGAAAGCGCCCGGTGCTAATAGTTTGGGGCAGGATTTCGGCCAATACAGCACATACCTCACCACCGCTTTCGGCTCGGCGATGGCGTTATTTTTGTACCCGCACGCGATGACCGCGATATTCAGCGCGTCAGGGCCAGGCACATTGCGTCGTAACATGGCGCTATTGCCTGCATACTCGCTCGTGCTCGGCATCATCGCTTTGCTCGGCTTTATGGCGCTCGCAGCCGGTGTGAAAGAACTGCCCGAATACGCCGAGCAATTCAAACAATTCGGCCCCAACTTCGCGGTACCTGCATTATTCCTGCACAGCTTTCCGGATTGGTTTGTCGGCATCGCTTTCGCTGCGATCGGTATCGGCGCACTCGTACCCGCTGCGATCATGTCGATCGCCGCGGCGAATTTATACACGCGCAATGTGCATCGCGAATTCATCAACGCCAACGTATCACCGAAACAGGAAACCGATCTCGCCAAAATCGTTTCGCTTGTCGTCAAATTCGGCGCACTCGCGTTCATTTTATTTTTGCCGCTGCAATACGCGATTCAATTACAACTGCTCGGCGGCGTGTGGATGATTCAAACTTTCCCCGCCATCATCATCGGCTTGTACACGCGCTGGTTCGATCATCGCGGCTTATTGCTCGGCTGGCTCACCGGCATCGTCAGCGGCACCTGGATGGCAGCGACGCTCGGCTTCAAAAGCTCGGCGTATCCACTCGAAATATTCGGCTACACCATTACCGGTTACGCCGCGTTTTATGCGCTGATTTTGAATTTCGCAGTGGCGATTGTCGTCACCTTGATCGCACGCGCACTCAAATTGCCGACAAGCCACGATGCAACGACAGAAAGTGATTACGACGATGGCGATGAAATCGATTCATCGATGACGCCGGATTTGAAAGCGGTGCCGGCGGTGGATTGAATTAAAAGCCAACACATTGTGTCTGCGTACGACTCAACTGCCCCATGCGTTTTTGAATTGTCGCAACGCGACTGAAAATATACGGCGTGGGCTTCGCAGCACTCCAGCGAATTGGATTCGGCAAAATTGCGGCGAGGCGCGCCGCTTCGTTGGCCGATAAATTCGCGGCAGGTTTGTGAAAATAATATTGCGCCGCTGCTTCGGCACCAAATACGCCGGGGCCCCATTCGGCGATGTTCAAATAGATTTCAAGAATGTGGCGTTTGCTCCACGCTGCGTCGAGCGATAACGCGAGCGGTGCTTCAAGTAATTTGCGCACCGCACCGCCGCCCGTCCACAAAAATACATTGCGCGATACCTGCATACTGATCGTGCTGGCGCCGCGCAATTTTCCCTTCTCCTGAAAATCTTCGACAGCATCCTGCACCGCATTAAAATCGATACCGTTGTGTTGGCAGAAGCGGCCGTCTTCGGACGCAATCACCGCACGCTGCAAATACGGGCTGATTTTTTTGATGGAGACGGTGTCATGTTTAATCCAGCGCTGATTTTCGAACGCGCTGATGATCATCGTGAGCGTGATAGGCGGGCTGAAGAAGCGAAACAGGAGTAACCCGGCGAGCCAGAGCAGCAGGATGCCGCCGAAAAACAGGAAAAATATTTTCCTCAGAAACTTCAAGCCAACAATTCCGGCGGCGGCATTTCGCACGGTAATTTCTTACCGAGCATTTGTTCGAGCGGTCCCAACAAGAAGCCATCGTCTTCGCTCGCGAAACTGATCGAGGTGCCGCTCGCGCCGGCGCGACCGGTACGACCGATGCGATGCACGTAATCTTCGGGATCTTCGGGCAGCGCGTAATTGACGACGTGACTGACGCCGTCGACATGAATGCCGCGACCGGCGACATCGGTCGCGACGAGCACCTGCAATTTGCCGTCTTTGAATGCCTGCAAGGTACTCGTACGCTTATTCTGCGGAATTTCGCCCGAAATGATTCCGCAATTTACGCCGCCTTTTTTCAGCTTCTCGAACAGCCAGCGTGTTTCATCGCGACGATTAGCAAAAACGATCACACTCGTCGCATTGGGCTGTTTCAGAATATTGCGCAGCAATTGAAATTTTTCTTTTTCGGTGACCATGTAAATTTTCTGATCGACCGTATCGGTGGCGACACGCTCGGGTTGAATTTCGACATGAATCGGCTCGAAGGTCCACTGCTGCGAGAGATTGATAATGTCGGGCGTGAACGTCGCGCTGAATAATAACGTCTGTCGCGATGAACTCGGCGGTGTTGCGCGCACGATGCGTTTGACCTGCGGAATAAATCCCATATCGAGCATGCGATCGGCTTCATCGATGACGAGAATTTCCACCTGATCGAGAAATAAATCTTTGCGCTGTTGAAAATCGAGTAAACGTCCCGGCGTGGCGACAACGATATCGACAAAACCGCTATTCACTTGATTGAGCTGCTTTTGATAATCCATGCCGCCGATCAGCGTGATCACGCGCAAGCCCGTGTATTTACCGAGTGCAGCCGCATCATCGCCGATTTGCTGTACGAGTTCGCGCGTCGGGGCGATGACGAGTGCACGCGGCTCGCCCACGTAGCGTTCGCCCTCGATCGGATTATTGAGCAGATCGTTAAATACCGTAATTAAAAACGCAGCAGTTTTACCCGTGCCGGTTTGCGCCTTGCCGATCGCATCGTGACCGCGCAATGTTTGCGGCAATGTCTGCGCTTGAATTGGCGAGCAATATTGAAAACCGATATCGGCGATGCCATGCAGCAAACGCGCATCCAGACCGAGATCGTGAAAGCGGGTTTTGCCCTCTGCGGGAGGGACCTGAAATTCATCGGGCGACCAATTCGATTGCTGCGGTGCGGCTTTTGCTCTTTCTTTATTACTTTTACCGCCGCGAGAACGCCGCGATTTACCGCTCGACTCTTTGCGCGATTGCGCAGGGGAATGGGTAGCAGCGGAGCCCGGTGCGTTTTCTTTTTTTTCGGTCGCGCCAGTCAGCGCTTTCAGCCATTTACGGATCAAGGAAATCTCTTTTTTCGGACGGATAAGGTGAATCGAGCCGCGATTATCGCCGCGCTGCCACGTGCTTGCAAATGCGAGAGGCCTGCAAATACGCGGCTTGCGGCGACGAGCGATGCCAATCCTGCCGGCCTTGCTTCGCTCCGCTTATCGACCCGAATCGACCAGGCGCACGGGCTCGGTTTTATCGACCGCTGGCGGAAATAACACATCGAGCCGCTGCGAACGACCACCGGCCATCACCATGCGCACATGATGGCGACGCAATTGTCGCGGCTCCGGCACGCCGCACGCATGCGCGACCATTTCAACTTCTTTCATCAGATTGGTCGCGTAGTGATAGACACGCTCGGCTTTCAGCTCGACATCGAGACCGCGCTGCAAACGCGGGTTCTGTGTGGTGATGCCGGTGGGGCAGGTGTTTTTATTGCACTGCATCGCCTGAATACAACCCAGTGCAAATAAAAACCCGCGCGCGCTGTTGACGTAATCGGCACCGATACACAATGCCCACGCCACACTCACGGGATTAATTAATTTGCCGGCGGCGATGACACGCACGCGCTCGCGCAACCCATGCTCGGTCAATTTATCCACGAGCAGCGGTAAACTTTCGCGCAAGACGAGACCGACGTTGTCGATCAATGTTTCCGGCGCCGCACCACTGCCGCCGTCACCGCTATCGATGGTGATGAAATCGGGCGCGAATTCGACGCCGCGCAGATGAATTTTTTCGCACAGCTCGTCGATCCACTCGGGCTGGCCGAGCGCGAGTTTGATACCGGTCGGTTTACCGGTGACGCTGCGAATGTGCTCGATCATATCGAGCAGCTCATCGGTGTTATTAATTTCAGGATGACGATTCGGGCTGACCGAATCTTCGCCGACGGGAATGCCGCGAATCGCCGCAATTTCCGGCGTCACTTTCACCGCCGGCAAAATACCGCCCTTGCCGGGCTTAGCGCCCTGACTCAATTTCAGCTCGAACATGCGGACTTGCTTGTGCGCTGCAATTTCACGCAGCTTGGCATCGCTCAATTTGCCGTCGAGATCGCGCACACCGTATTTCGCAGTGCCGATTTGCATGACGATGTCGCAGCCGCCTTCGAGATGGTACGGCGACAAACCGCCCTCGCCGGTATCCATCCAGCAGCCCGCTTTCGCTGCGCCGCGCGACAACGCCTGCACCGCAGGTTTCGACAGCGCGCCAAAACTCATCCCCGAAATATTGAAGATGGATTGCGGTGTGTATGGATTCGGCGTGTACGGTCCAATCACGCGCGGCGCTGGCGCTTCGGCTAATTGATCGAGCACGGGGAATGTGCTGTTCGCAAAAATGATCGTGCCGGGCTCGTTGAGATTCAGCGTTGAACCGAACGCCACGGTGTTATCGAGATTTTTTGCGGCGCGATAAACCCACGAGCGTTCGACGCGATTGAATGGCAACAAACCGCGATCGGTATCGAATAAATATTGGCGCAAGTACGGGCCCAGATTTTCGATGCCATAACGAAAGCGACCGAACAGCGGAAAATTGCGGCGCACCGCATGCTGACGCTGCAGGCGATCCTCGATCCACATCAGGGTGCAACCGATCACCAAACCGATCAGCACAACCAGAATGAAAATACCGAATGCGTTAATTAAATAAACCGACCACTTGACCAGCGTCTGCATGAACCCGCCCCGTGTAATGTTTTTAATGGATTATCGGACAATGGAAGTTTACTTATACTAGTCCGCCTTTCCCGCAACGTTGATGAATTTTGGACGCTATTACGCCCTTACAGCACCGCAATACACCGCCTTCGCGCTGGCACGACTGGCGCGATCTCATGCAACTCGCATGGCCGATGCTGATCGGCCAGGTCGCGCAGGTGGGAATGGGCGTTGCCGACACGGTTATGGCCGGCGCCGTGAGCCCGCTCGATCTCGGCGCTGTCGCGGTCGGCTTCAGTTTATGGCTGCCGATTTACGTGCTCTGCATCGGCGTACTCAGCGCAGTCACCGCCACCATCGCCCGCGCGGTCGGCGCCGCTGATGCAATGCGTCAGACCCGCGCGTTTCAACAAGGTTTATGGCTTGCTTTCGGACTTGCGCTCATCGCAATTGCCATCGTCGCGCACGCCGATGCTTTATTGCCGCTCATGCAAGTCGACGCAGCCGTGCAACCGCTTGGCAAACGCTATCTGCAAGGCATTGCGTTCGGCATTCCGCCGATCATGTTGTTTCAAGTGCTGCGCGCACTCAGCGAAGGCAACGGTAAAAGCAAACCGGTGATGATCATTCAGGTCATCGCGTTTCTGATCAATATTCCGCTCAACTACATGTTCATTCACGGCGCGTTTATTTACGGCGACTGGGGAATTCCCAAACTGGGCGGCGCCGGTTGCGGCTGGGCTACCGGCTGCGTCATGTGGCTGCAGTTTATTTTTCTCGCCTGGCTGCTGCGCAAGCAATGGCGAAAACTGCTGCGCAAACAAGATGGCCTATCGCGCGCGCCGCAATGGCAATGGTTGTGGCCGCTGATAAAACTCGGCGCTCCGATCGGCGGCGCAATGTTTACCGAAACCAGCGTTTTTGCTGGCGCGGCATTACTGATCGGCAGGCTCGGCGCAGAAACATTAGCCGCGCATCAAATCGCGCTGAATTACAGCGCATTGATGTTCATGGTGCCGATGAGTTTAGGGCAGGCACTCACGGTTAAAATCGGCCATATGCTCGGCGCGCAAAATCCGCAGCGTGCGCGGCGCTTCGCGATGCTCGGCGCAACCACATCGATTTTATTTGCGCTGTGCAGCGCGGCGATCATGCTAAATATTCCGTATGCGATTGCATCGGCGTATACGAGCGACGAAGTCGTGCGCCTGCTCACCGTGCAAATTTTGTTTTATTCGGCAATGTTTCAATTATTCGATGGTTTACAAGTCACCGCCATCGGCAGCCTGCGCGGCTACCACGATACGCGCGCAGCGATGTTCGTCACCATCGTTGCGTATTGGTTTGTCGGCCTGCCGCTCGGCTATACGTTGGGTCTCACCGATATTTTTGGCACCGCGCGCGGCGTATTCGGAATCTGGATTGGATTGGTGGCGGGATTGGCAGTCGCCGCACTGTTATTGAATTGGCGGCTGCGCAATATCAGTCATAACGCGATTGCGCCAACCGCCAATGCTTGAAGACGAATTAAATTGCCGTCTGGTTACATACCGGACAGTGACTATCTTTTTTCAATTTCAACGTGCGCCATTCGAGCGCCCGGCCATCGAATGCCAATAGTTTTCCGATCGCGGGCGTGCCGTAGTTGGCAATAATTTTAATCGCCTCCAACGCCTGCAGGGTGCCGATGACGCCGACGATCGGCGCGAGCACGCCATTTTGTGAGCAGCTTAATTGTTCGTCGCTCACCGCATCGTCGTAAAGACAGCGATAGCACGGTGAATTTTCCTGACGCGGATCGATCACCATCAGTTGACCTTCGGCGCGAATCGCAGCGCCAGAAACCAGCGGCCTTTTAAATTGCCAGCACGCCGCGTTCAGCGCAAAACGCGTTTTGAAATTATCCGAGCAATCAACGACGAGATCGACCGCGCGCACGGCATCTTCGAGAAATGCCCCCTGCAATTTTTCGTCGACAATATTAATCCGAACAGTTGAGTTGATAGCGCGAATCGCATCCGCCGCCGAAGCGATTTTCAGACGACCGACATCGGCTTCGCCGTGTGCGATCTGGCGCTGCAAATTACTGTGATCGACGCTGTCGTGATCGGCCAACCACAATTCGCCAACACCGGCTGCAGCAAGATATAACGCAACCGGAGATCCCAAACCGCCGAGGCCGACAATCAATACTGTTGCGGCGCGCAATTTTTCCTGACCGGCAATATCGAAATCCGGCAGCATGATTTGACGGCTATAACGCAGTAAATCGTCGTCGCTCATCGTGACATCATTCGTGTGCGCATCACTCATCGCAAACGACCTCCCGTAACGCGTTCGTGGCCACTCCAATCATCCCACGTAGAAATATCGCTGTAGCCAAGCTGCGATAACACCGTGCGCACTGCCGGCGCCTGCGTATAACCATGCTCGAACAGCAACCAACCGCCGTGCGCTAAATAATTTTTCGCAGTGCTGGCGATTTCTTCAATATCGGCGAGGCCATGGCGTGCAGCGACTAACGCACTGCGCGGTTCGAAACGCACATCGCCCTGCGCAAGATGCGGATCGTTTTCATCGATATACGGCGGATTGCTCACGATCAAATCGAAGGTTTGCGATGATATATTTTCAAACCAATTCGATTGCAGAAATTGTGCATTCGCGATTTTCAGATCGCTCGCATTTTGTTGCGCAAGCGACACCGCCGCTTCCGCCACGTCCGCGCCCAACAGATGCCATTGCGGATTTTCGTGCGCGAGCGCGAGCGCAATCGCGCCCGTACCCGTACCGAGATCGAGCACCCTGGCATTTTCCGGCAAGGGTAAATCAAGCGCGACCTCAACGAGGCGCTCAGTATCGGGCCGGGGAATTAACGTCGAATTATTTACGCGCAGCGTCAGCGACCAGAATTCGCGCACACCGATCAAATACGCGATCGGCTCGCCTTGCCGACGCCGTTCGAGCAAATCGTGAAACCGGTTGACGCACTCGCTGTCGAGTTCGCGCTCAGGCCAGGTGTACAAATAGGCGCGCTCTTTTTGCAGGCAGTGGCAGAGCAATAATTCGCAATCGAGCGCGGCCGACTCGCTATTCAGTGAATCCTGCGCACGCTTGAGTAGATCGCGAATTTTCATAGAAGATCCGTTTACTCATCTGCCATCGCAGCAAGTAGATCGGTTTGATGTTCGTGCATGAGCGGTTCGACGACCGGATCGAGATTGCCTTCCATCACATCATCGAGCGAATAAATCGTTAAATTAATTCGGTGATCGGTGATACGGCCCTGCGGATAATTGTAGGTGCGAATACGTTCCGAACGATCGCCACTACCCACTAAATTGCGACGTTCCTGCGCCTGCTCTTGCTGCTGCTTACTCTGCGCCTGTTCCAATAAACGCGCCTGCAAAATCGACATCGCTCGCGCGCGGTTTTTATGTTGCGAACGCTCGTCCTGGCACTCGACCACCAAACCCGTTGGCAAGTGCGTAATACGAATCGCCGAATCGGTTTTGTTGACGTGCTGACCGCCCGCGCCGCTCGATCGATAGGTATCGATACGCAGATCAGCTTTGTTGATTTGAATTTCGTCGATATCTTCGATTTCCGGCAAGATCGCTACGGTGCACGCCGAGGTGTGAATACGGCCTTGCGCTTCGGTTTTCGGCACGCGTTGCACGCGATGCGCGCCCGATTCGAATTTCAACCGCGCATACACATCTTTGCCTTCGATGCGCGAAATAATTTCCTTGTAACCGCCGTGCTCGCCCTGACTCTCGCTGACGATTTCGACACGCCAGCCCTGCCGTTCGGCATAGCGCGAATACATGCGGAATAAATCGCCCGCAAAAATCGCCGCTTCATCGCCACCCGTACCCGCGCGCACTTCGAGAAAAACGTTGTGGCTGTCGTTGGGATCGCGCGGCAGCAATAACGTTTGCAATTCGGCTTCGAGCGCTTCGCGCTTTTCATTGCCGCTCTTGATTTCCTCATCGGCCATCGCGCGCATGTCGGCATCGCTTTCGCTCTGCATCGCTTTCGCGGTTTCGATATCGTCGAGCACACGGCGATATTCACCGTAGCATTTAACGACGGGTTCGATTTCAGCGAACTCTTTCGACAGCGTGCGGAATTTTTCCTGATCGTTGATCGTTTCAGCATCGCTGAGCAACGCCGACAACTCTTCGTGGCGATCGAGCAACTGATCGAGTTTATTTAAAACGCTCGGTTTCATTTTCGGAATCTAATCTCGGTTGGGTTTGTTCCCTCTCCCCTTGCGGGAGAGGGTTAGGGAGAGGGGATAAATTACGTAAAACCCGCCCTCTCCCCCAGCCCCTCTCCCGCAAGGGGAGAGGGAAGAGCTAATCTTCGTCGAGCGAGCCGTCTTTCGACGACAGCACTTCGTTTTCGGGGCCGGCGTCGAGCTCGAACAACTCGCGCGACCAATTGATAATTTCGCCGCGCCCCATGGCGCTGGCGCGCCGCAACTGACTGCTCGGGCTATGCATTAATTTATTGGTGAGATTGCGCGCCAGTCCGGTCAACACATTTTCAGGCGCATCGCCGCGCGCGAGTGCACGCAAGGCTTTTTCCACTTCAAGATCGCGCAGCATTTCGGCTTTGCTGCGCAAATCCTTCACCGTCGACACCGCATTGAGCGCGCGCAATTGCTGATAAAACTCTTCGACACCTTGGTCGATAATCACATCGGCCTTGCGCGCTTCGTTTTCGCGATTCCTACGGCTTTCATCGACGATCTCTTTCAAATCGTCGACGGTGTACAGATAAATATCATCGAGCTCACCGACCTGCTCTTCGATGTCGCGCGGCACCGCAAGATCGAGCATGAAAATCGGCTTGTGTTTACGCAGCTTCAGCGCGTGCTCGACCGCACCTTTACCGAGAATCGGCAACTGGCTCGCCGTCGATGAAATGACGATGTCGGCGCTCGCGAGCTGCTCGGGAATATCCGCAAGCAACACCGCTTCGGCGTGAAATTGTTCGGCCAATTCGCGCGCACGACCGAGTGTGCGATTGGCGACGACAATATCGCGCACGCCCTTCTCGCGCAGATGGCGCGCAACCAATTCGATAGTTTCACCCGCACCGATCAGCAACGCACGCGATTGGCTTAAATCGGAAAAAATATGTTGCGTTAAATTCACCGCAGCATAAGCGACGGATACGGGGTTTTCGCCGATCGCGGTATCGGTGCGCACGCGTTTGGCGATGGCGAACACCTGCGGAAAAATGCGGCCGAGCTCGCTGCTGATACTGCCGGAATGCGCGGCCACCGCGTAGGCCGATTTCATCTGTCCGAAAATTTGCGGCTCGCCGAGAATCATCGAATCGAGCCCGCTAGCGACCTGCATCATGTGCTGCAGCGCATCGCGTTCGCAGCGTCGATAGATATATTCGTGCAATTCGTCGGCGGGAATATGGTGGTAATGCCCCAGCCAATCGACGAGCCGCTGGCTGCCCGCATCGACATCGGCTGCAATCGCGAAAATTTCGGTGCGGTTGCAGGTCGATAGAATCGCCACCTCGTCGAGCTGCGCGCCGATCAATGCCTCGGCCAGCGCCTCGCTCATCGCCTCCGGGGCAAAATTGACCCGTTCGCGAATCGCCAGCGGTGCTGACTTGTGATTGATACCGACGACAAAAAGACTCATGCAGAAAGCGAGGCTCAGACGCGCAAAGGGCGTAATTCTATCAAGCTGGACTCAATAACTCGATTCAATAACGAATTCGATGACGAACTCAGTAACGATCTCAATAGCGATTTAATAACTACACGGTAGCTGAAAATCCCGCGCGAACAATACGTAGCATGCACAAGTCGACAGCTGCACGCGGTCGCGCCCGGATGTGCAGGGCAATCATGCTAGACTTGCGCTTCGTTTTTTACCCCCAGACAGACTATTCGCATGACAAAAGCCCTCGGGTTCCTGTTGGTCGGCGGCCTGACTCTCGCCGGCTGCTCCGCGTTGACTCCTGACGAACACGCACATCATCAACCCGAACCATCGCCAGCATCGACCGTGGAGCCGATGTCGTCTCCAGTCGACGAGCCGCCGCCGGTGGTCAAAACCCGACCATTCCCGGCCGACAGCTTTTACGATTTGCTCGTCGCCGAATTTGCATTGCGTCGCGGCGAATACGACGTTGCGCTCAACAACTATCAGCAGCAGTCACACGCCACCGGCGATAGCGGTGTGATTTCGCGCACCGCGCGACTGGCGGAATTTTTGAAGGCCGATCGCGTCGCGCTCGATTCGGCACAGCTGTGGGCACAGCAGGACCCCGATGATATGGAGGCGCAATTCCTGCTCGCTTCGCAATTGGCGAAAGCGGGTCGCCCGCTTGAGGCGATGGAGCCGATGGTCAAAGTGCTCGATGCCGGCACCAAGGCCAACTTTGCGGTGATCGCCGCTGCCGCGCTGGCCCAACCCGAAGCTGTGCAAAAGCAGTTGCTCGATCAATTCAACGCCCTGCTGGTTACGCACAAAGACAATGTCGAACTCATGACCGGCAAAGCGCTGTTATTGCAGCAGCGCGGCGAAAAAACCGAAGCGCTCGCGCTGGTGCGTCGAGTGCTCGATATTGCTCCCGATGAAACCCACGCGATCATTATCGAAGCGAAACTGCTCGAAGAAATGGGTCGCTCCGAGGAAGCCTTTGCGCGCCTGGCGCAAATGGTCGAGCAGAATCCATATAACCGCCGCATGCGCCTGCAATACGCGCGCTTGTTGACGCAATCGGATATGAATAAAGCGCGCGAGCAATTCGCCATTCTCGTCGCGCAATCGCCGGGCGATGGCGATATGTTGCTGTCGCTGGCCCTGGTCAGCAAAGAAACCGGCGCCATCGAAGACGCCGAAGTGTATTTCCGCAAACTGCTGACGATGAACCAGCACGTTTCCGAGGCGCATTTTTATCTGGGGCAAATCGCCGAGCAGCGCGGCGACAGCGACGGCGCCATTCGGGAATACAGCGATGTGCCGCCGGGCTCCGAGTTTTTTCCCGCGCTCGGTCGCGTCATCAATTTGCAGCTCAACGCCAACAATCCCGATGGCGCACGCAAACAATTGCGCGATTTGCGCGAGCGCTATCCGCAACACGCCGTGCGTCTGTATATGGTCGAAGCCGAATTGCTCATGCAATTAAAAGAGTACTCGGCGGGTAATCAGCTATTAACTGAAGCATTGAAAAAATATCCCGCGCAGCCGAATTTGCTGTACTCGCGCTCGACCTTCAGCGAACGCCGCCACGATCTGCCGCTGCTCGAAAAAGATCTGCGCGCGATTTTGGCCAAGGACCCGAACAACGCGACCGCCCTTAACGCGCTGGGATATGCGCTGACCGAACACAGCAAGCGCTACGACGAAGCGCGCGACCTGCTCACCAGAGCACTCGCACAAAAGCCCGAAGACCCTGCGATTATGGACAGCATGGGCTGGGTCGAATACAAACTCGGCAATCTGGGCCGCGCGCGCGAGTTGCTGGAAAAAGCCTACGCAGCCTACCCCGACCCCGAAGTGGCGGCTCATTTGGGCGAGGTGCTATGGCAGGCCGGCAACGAAAAGCGCGCACTCGAAATCTGGCGAAAAGCCCTGCAGGATGCGCCTGAAAATGAAATTGTGCGCGCGACCATGAAGCGACTTGCGCCGTCAGAATTACCCGCAACGAAAAACTAGCGCATCGAATCATGCTTCGCTTTCGCCTTATCCTCATTGCGATCGGCGCGATTTTTTTGGGCGCCTGTACCAGCACCGGCATACGCACGGGCTCCGCACTCGATCGCACCGGCGAACGCTGGCAATTGAGCGGCAAGATCGGCTTGCGCGCACCACAACTTGCCGAAAGTGCCTACGTCAATTGGCGCCAGTGCGGCGCGCAATTCAATATCAGAATTTCCGGACCGCTCGGACAAACCGTGGCGCGCATCGAGGGGCGCGACGAGCAACTGATATTGCAATTTGAGGGACGCGAAGCGATGGCCACGCGCGAACCGGAAGCGCTGATGCAGCAACAATTGGGCTGGTCGCTGCCGATTCGCGCGCTACGCTATTGGGTGCGCGCCGAAGCAGCACCGGGCAGCGCGGCGGAATTTTCCGGCCCGTCGCAGCAACCGAACACCTTGCAACAGGATCAGTGGCGCGTCGATTATCTCGCTTATCACCAGAGCAATACCGCCACACTCCCGGCAAAGCTGCGCCTGAGCGGCGATCAAAATCTGCAGGCGACGCTGCTCATCAACGAGTGGTCGCTCGGCGATGCGGTCGATTGCCCGCATTAAATTGGCCGCCGCAACTAAATCGAACGCGAAAAGATGCTGACGCTACTATCCCCGGCAAAACTGAATTTATTTCTTCTCGTCACCGGCCGGCGCGCCGATGGCTATCACACACTGCAAACATTGTTTCAACTGCTCGATGTCGGCGACACGCTGCAATTTATCGAGGCCGATACGCTGACACTGACGCCGGAATTACCCAGCGTGCCGAGCGAGAGCAATCTCATCATTCGCGCAGCGCGATTGCTGCAGCAACATACCGGTTGTAAAAAAGGCGCGGCGATCTCGATCGATAAGCGCCTGCCAATGGGTGGCGGTATCGGCGGTGGCAGCTCAAACGCCGCGACCACATTGCTCGCACTCAATCATCTCTGGGATTTGCACCTATCGCTCGACGAGCTGGCCACGCTTGGCCTTCAGCTCGGCGCCGATGTGCCGGTGTTTGTACACGGCAACACCGCATGGGCAGAGGGGGTCGGCGAACACCTGCAACCCATCGCACTTCCGCCGCGTAACTATCTGATTTTAGTGCCGCCGTGCTCGGTTTCGACCGCGCAGATTTTTTCCGATTCGGCGTTGACACGTAATTCGAGTGCCATCACAATAGCCGCCTTTCTGCGGGGGGGTGGTCGCAACGACTGCGAACCTGTGACGAAAAAGCTCTATCCTGAAGTGCAATTGGCACTCACCGAACTGAGCCGATTCGCTCCCGCACAAATGACCGGCACCGGCGCCTGCGTGTTCGCGAGCTTTGATCAACGCGACACAGCCGAGTCGGTTTTGCAGCAAGTCTTGCAACGATTGCCCGCCGATTTCAGCGGATTCGTTGCCGGCGGTGTGAATCGTTCACCGACACATATCGCCCTCGGCATCGCCACCGAGTAAAAAGGCGCTGCATATTAAGGAAGACTAGATACAGGGGTATCGCCAAGCGGTAAGGCAGCGGGTTTTGATCCCGCCATTCGGTGGTTCGAATCCATCTACCCCTGCCACTATTGATTAATCGGGCTCTGCTGTTGCGGCCAGATTAAATAAATACAACAACCGCGCATCTGGCGCGGTTGTTTTTTTAGAGCCTATATCAACCACAGCTCATCGATCAGATCCGGCCTTATTTCAACGCAGGCCCCTAAATTCAGGATATGTCGCCGTGGCACAAATGATGGTCTTCTCCGGCAATGCGAACCCCGAACTGGCTCGCAAAGTGGTTGAGCGCCTGCACATTCCGCTCGGCGATGCCACTGTCGGCCGTTTCTCCGACGGCGAAATCATGGTCGAGATCAACGAGAACGTGCGCGGCGGCGATATCTTCGTGCTGCAATCCACCTGCGCACCGACCAACGACAATCTCATGGAACTCGTGTTCATGATCGATGCACTGCGCCGCAGTTCGGCCGGCCGCATCACCGCTGTCGTTCCGTATTTCGGTTATTCGCGCCAGGATCGCCGTGTGCGTTCGGCGCGCGTACCGATCAGCGCACGTGTTGCCGCCGACATGCTGACCAGCGTCGGTGTCGATCGCGTACTCACCGTCGATCTGCACGCCGAACAAATTCAAGGTTTCTTCGAAGTACCCGTCGATAACGTCTACGGCTCGCCGGTTCTGCTCGACGATATCGAGCGCCAGAATTACGAAAATCTCATGGTAGTTTCGCCCGATATCGGCGGTGTCGTGCGCGCACGTGCCGTAGCCAAACAACTCGGCGATACCGATCTCGCGATTATCGACAAGCGCCGCCCGGCTGCGAATGTCGCGCAGGTCATGCACATCATCGGCGAAGTGAAAGATCGCACCTGTATTCTCGTCGACGATATGGTCGATACCGCCGGCACGCTGTGCAAAGCGGCGCAGGCGCTGAAAGAACACGGCGCGAAAAAAGTCATCGCCTACTGCACGCACCCGGTGCTGTCGGGCAAAGCGATCGAAAATATCGAGCAGTCGGAACTCGACGAATTGATCGTCACCGATACGATTCCATTGAGCGCGGCATCGCAAAACTGCTCGCGCATTCGTCAGCTCACGATCGCCAATATGCTCGCCGAAGCAATGCGCCGCGTGAGTAATGAGGAATCGATCAGCGCGATGTTTAGATAAAATTTTCAACCCCACCGCAGCGGTCGCAACTGCAGTGGTTTTTAAAAACTGTCCTTAACGGACAAACCAGGAGCAACATCATGACATCAACATTTGCATTGGCAGCAAAAGCCAGAACTGATGCGGGGAAAGGTGCGAGCCGCCGCCTGCGTCGTCTGGCTGGCGAATTGCCGGGAATTGTTTACGGTGGCACCAAAGCCCCGCAAAACATTTCCCTCATCCACAAAGACCTCGCGAAAGCACTGGAAGATGAAGCGTTTTACTCGCACATCATCACGCTGACGATCGACGGCGCAAGCGAGCAGGTCATTCTGCGCGATCTGCAACGCCACCCGTCGAAGCCGGTCATTCTGCACGCCGATTTCCAGCGCGTCGACGCAACACACACGATTCACGTGCGCGTGCCGCTGCACTTCATCAACCAGGACAAGTGCGTTGGCGCGCGTCTCGAAGGCGGCGTGATCTCGCATTCGCTGTCGGAAGTTGAACTGCGTTGCCTGCCGCAAAATCTGCCCGAGTTCATCGAAGTCGATATGACCGATGTTCACGTCGGCACCATCCTGCACATCTCCGATCTCAAACTGCCAGCAGGCGTTGAGAGCGTAGAGTTGGCGCACGGTGCGGCGCACGACCAACCCGTTGTGAGCGTGACCTTGCCACGCGGCGCATCGGGCGAAGAAGCTGCAACTGAAGAAGAAGGCAAATAAGCCTTCTTTTTCACTCTGATTTTTTAATCAGACTTTAGAACAGGGGCTCGCGAGTGAGCGCGATTCAACTGATCGTCGGCCTGGGCAATCCGGGCCGCGATTATGAAGAGACACGCCACAACGCGGGCGCCTGGTTCGTCGAAGCGCTCGCCGATCAGCAGCGCTGCACATTGCAAAACGAAAGCAAATTCTTTGGATTGACTGGCCGCATCAACCTCGCGGGCCACGACATCAAATTATTAATTCCCACGACCTTCATGAATTTGAGCGGACAATCCGTCGCCGCGCTCGCCACTTTTTTTAAAATTCCGCTCGATGCGATTTTAGTCGCGCACGATGAGCTCGATATCGGCGCTGGCGAAGCCCGTTTCAAACAAGGCGGCGGTCACGGCGGCCACAATGGCTTGCGCGACATCATCAGCAAATTCGGCAATCAAAATAATTTCCATCGATTGCGTATTGGCATCGGCCACCCCGGCAGCGCCGAAAAGGTCACCGGGCACGTTTTGAACAAGCCTACGCGGGACGAACGCATCGCTATCGATGCTTCGATCGACGCAGCATTGAAAGCACTCCCGCTCGCACTCAGCGGACAATGGCCGCGCGCGATGAATCAATTGCATGCGTTCAAAGTGGATGCATCTAACTAACAGCGTCATTTATAGATGGCGAATGGCAAATAGAAGAGAATCACTATGGGTTTTAATTGCGGAATCGTCGGTCTTCCCAACGTCGGCAAATCGACATTATTTAACGCGCTGACCAAAGCTGGCATCGCAGCGGAAAACTTTCCGTTCTGCACCATCGAACCGAATTCCGGTGTGGTACCAATGCCCGATCCGCGCCTCAACGCACTAGCGGAAATCGTTAAGCCCGAACGCGTGGTGCCGACCACGATGGAATTTATCGATATCGCCGGCATCGTCGAGGGCGCATCGAAAGGCGAAGGCCTCGGCAATCAATTTCTCGCCAATATTCGCGAAACCGATGCGATCGCGCATGTCGTGCGCTGCTTCGAAGACGACAACGTCATTCACGTTGCCAATAAAGTCGACCCCGCCGCTGATATTGAAATTATCAATATGGAATTGGCACTTGCCGATCTCGACAGCGTCGAAAAACAAATGTTGCGCGCAGCGAAATTCGCCAAAGGTGGCGACAAAGAAGCGATCGCGATGAAAGCTTTGCTCGAAAAATTATTGCCTCAACTCAATGAAGGCAAACCGGTGCGCTCACTTTCATTTGATGCGAACGAAAAAGTGCTCATCAAACAATTACATCTGCTGACATCAAAACCGACGATGTACATCGCCAACGTTTCCGAAGATGGATTTGAAAATAATCCGCACCTCGATACGGTAAAGCGAATCGCCGCCGAAGAAGGCGCAGTGGTCGTACCGATCTGCAATAAAATCGAAGCGGAAATCGCCGAACTCGAAGACGACGAAAAAGAAGAGTTTCTTTCTGCGCTCGGCATGACCGAGCCAGGACTCGATCGCGTGATTCGCGCCGGTTATGAACTACTCGGCCTGCAAACCTATTTCACCGCTGGCGTAAAAGAAGTGCGCGCGTGGACCGTGCGTGTCGGTGCCACCGCGCCGCAAGCGGCTGCAGTGATTCACACCGATTTCGAAAAAGGATTTATTCGCGCCGAAGTGATCGCCTACGACGATTTCATTGCCAACAAAGGCGAGCAAGGCGCAAAAGAAGCAGGTAAATGGCGACTCGAAGGCAAGGACTACATCGTCAAAGACGGCGATGTCATGCACTTTCGATTCAACGTTTAAATCGCCCCAACACAACAAACCCGATCAGAAGAACAAATGGCGCCTCACTGGGGCGCCATTTTTTTTATGGGGTTACAGTTTTTAATCAATACACGACCTTCCAATAAATCGCCGCGCGAATATTCGCGAAACTCGCACACGTTACTTGCCGGGTCGTAATTCTCGATCCACAAATTATCGTCCTTCCAGGTCACTCCCATGTGGTACTGACCTTCGGGCACGCTGACACTCATCACCCCACCCCAGCGCTTCACGAACATTTGCTGGAAATGAAAGTAATAGGCGATAAAACCAACCAGCAAAATCGCCGTGGACGCGCCGAGCGCAACCAACCAACGCCGCGCACCGATGCCCAACCCCCAAAACGCCGTCAACGCCACTGCGATAACTGCAAACCAGTACAGATACGTAATCATCGAGAAATCCTTATTAAGGGAGACATAAGCGACAACCAACGTTACCACACACCGCACAGATTGGCTGTTGACCTTGACAGCGCAAGCCTCAATCGGGACAATGCGCGTCCTCGTTTTTGTCCCACCTTGGCAAGGTAGCTCAGCCGGTTAGAGCACAGCACTCATAATGCTGGGGTCGAGGGTTCGAGTCCCTCCCTTGCTACCATATTCCCCCTTCCAGCTCTCCCTGATGATCTAACGGTCGGACCACGATCTAACAGTGCGACATAATCGGCTTCGCATTGCTGATCTATGCTTTGCTACGCGTATCAATTCTGTTGATCTGCGGGCTTGGTTCTAGAACCCTTGAGGGATAATCGACATGCTTACCAATCTTACGGTTGCACGGAAGTTAGGCTTCGGTTTTGCGCTGGTGGTATTGCTCGCGTTAATACTGGGCGGGGTCGCAATTCACGGACTGATCGGACTGGGCCAAGCCTGGAATACCGTCGAGCGAGAAACCCTTGCAAAAAAAGACGCCATCACCGTGGCCTACAAGAATTTTGGCGATGCCGTACACCATTTTAAAAACTATGTGCTGCGCGGCGGCGATTACGACAAAAAATTTACTGCCGACGTCGATGCACTGAACCAAATCGTCGCCGACTATCAAGCAACTAATTCCGTGAGCCCAGAAGAACAACAGCTGCTCGATCAGATTGTCGCTGCAACGAAAGATTATCGCTCAGCGATGACGACACTCATCGATTTACGCGCTAAAAACCCCACCATCACCTCTGCCGATTTAGATAAAGCCGTTAAAGGTGCGGACAAGCCCATTGCAGCGGCATTGAGCCAACTGCTCGATCTCACCAAGCAAAACGCCATTGCACAATCGTCAGCCGTCACACACGCCCTCGCTATGGCGTATAAAGAAATTTTGGTGTTGGGCGTCTTCATTGTCGCGATCGGCTTTTTACTGGCGCTGGCCATTACCCGGGCGGTGACGCGCCCCGTGCAATATGTTGCGGCGATGATGGAGAAAATGGCGGATGGCGACTTCACGATTTCTATCGACGACAGCACTGGACGCGATGAACTCGCTTCGTTGCAGCGCTCGCTCGGCATCATGGTTGGCAAACTGACACCGACGATCAATCAAGTCAGCGCCATTGCCGACGGCATCGTGGCGGCGTCGACACAAGTGAATGCCACCTCACAAAGTCTCAGCGCTGGCGCCAGCGAACAAGCCGCGAGCGTTGAAGAATCGAGCGCGTCGCTCGAAGAGATCGGCGCATCGATCAACCAGAACAGCGAAAACGCCAAAATCACCGAAAGCATCGCCGCCAAAGCAGCGCAAGAAGCGAGAGAAGGCAGTAAAGCCGTCGAAGGCACGGTCGCTGCAATGCGGCAAATCGCGGCCAAAATCGGTGTGATTGACGATATCGCCTATCAAACCAATTTACTCGCGCTGAATGCCGCTATTGAGGCAGCACGCGCAGGTGATCAAGGCAAAGGATTTGCGGTCGTTGCATCGGAAGTACGCAAGCTGGCCGAGCGCTCGCAACAAGCCGCGCAGGAAATCGATCACGTCGCCAAAGAGAGTGTTCAGCTTGCCGAGCGCGCGGGCAAATTTATTGAGGAGATCGTTCCGGCAATTCAACGAACATCGGATCTCGTGCAAGAAATTTCTGCCGCATCGAACGAACAAGCGAGCGGCGCTGCCCAAATAACCACCGCTATAAATCAACTAAGCCAAACCACGCAGCACAATGCCTCCGCCGCGGAAGAGTTCGCCGGCACAGCGGCGGAAATGAATGGACAGGCAAAACAATTAAAAGACGTGATGGCGTTTTTTAAAGTGACGGCACAGGCCGATAATTTTATCGCCGAAATCGCCACATGATTTAATTGCAGTGTGGCTATCTTTACGTAAATTATTTGCCTTTACGTAAAGTATTTGTCTTTTCGCGCAGCATTTGTCGTTGCGTGAAGTGCTGTCGCTACCCGTGCATTCGTCGTTACACGGTGAACTCGTCGTCATCGGCTGCGCGCGCTTCGCGTCGACGCATTTCTTCCATGCGCACCGACTCGATTTCGCGCAGCACCGCATCGACATCTGCACTCGTTTGATCTTCGACAAAGCGGCCGGTTAATTCCGCATTGGGATTTAATTTTCCGGCTTCATACAGCGCCCACATTTCTTTCGCATATTGTGTAGCTTTCAATTCCGGTGCGAAACGGCCGAAATACGCAGCCATGTTGGCGACATCGCGCTCCAGCATTCCAAACGCGTGATTGTTGCCGGCCGCGTCGACAGCTTGCGGCAGATCGATAATGACGGGGCCGTCTTCGCCGAGCAGCACATTGAATTCGGACAAATCACCGTGCACTAAACCGCTGCACAACATCAATACGATTTGTCGAATGAGAAATTGATGATGAATATGCGCTTGCTCGGGCGTCAATTCGACATCGTTCAGACGCGGCGCCGCGTTGCCATCGCTGTCGGTCACCAACTCCATGATCAACACGCCGTCGAGAAAATCGTAGGGCTTTGGAACGCGCACACCGGCAGCGGCGAGACGGAACAACGCCGCAACTTCGGCACTTTGCCAGGCTTCCTCTTGCTCTTTGCGCCCGAATTTCGAACCGCTGGCCATCGCGCGCGCCTGTCGACTGCCGCGCACTTTGCGCCCCTCCTGATAAACCACAGCCTGACGAAAGCTGCGTTTATTCGCTTCTTTGTAAACTTTCGCGCAGCGCACATCGTCGCCACAGCGCACGACATACACAGTCGCTTCCTTGCCGCTCATTAATTGGCGCAGCACTTCATCGATCAGCCCATCTTCGACCAGCGGCTCAAGGCGCTTGGGTGTTTTCATACGACTCCGATATGCCCGTGCGGGACTGGTGTGGTAACGGCTAATTTAATTCGCGCTTTCGATGGTTTCCTGCAACACCAACCACTGCTCCTCGCTATCGAACAAGCGCTGCTTAACCAAACCCTGCTCTTTTAACAGCGCCTGTAGTTGCTGACGATTTTCATCAGCATACAGCGATTCATCGGCGAGACGCGTTTCGATTTCGCCGAGCTGTTTCTGCGCAGCTTCAATATCTTTTTCGAGTTTCTGGATTTGCTTTTTCAAATCCGCGAGCTGCTTGCGCTGTTCCGCGCCCTGTTGACGCTGCGCTTTTTTATCGACTGTTTTTTTCGTGTCGATTTCTTTTTTTGGCGACTCATCTTTCTCTTTGCGCTGATTGCGCGCTTCGCTGAGCAGCCAATTGCTGTAATCGTTCAAGTCGCCATCGAATTCCTGCACGCGACCATCAGCGACGAGCATGAGCTCCTCGCAGGTATTGCGAATTAAATGGCGATCGTGCGAGACGACAACGACCGAACCTTCGAACTCCTGCAAAGCCACGGTGAGCGCGTGGCACATTTCGAGATCGAGGTGGTTGGTCGGCTCGTCGAGCAATAACAAATTCGGCTTTTGCCAGACGATCAGCGCAAGTGCGAGCCGCGCTTTCTCGCCGCCCGAGCTGTGACGAATCGGCGCGAGTGCAGTATCCCCGCGAAAATTAAATCCGCCGAGAAAATCGCGAATTTCCTGTTCGCGCGCCTGCGGACTCATGCGCTGAATGTGCAGTGCCGGACTTGCATCAAGATCGAGCGCTTCGAGTTGATGCTGGGTGAAATAACCGAGTTTTAAATGCTCGCCGGTGATGCGTTCGCCTTCAAGCAATGACAATGTGCCTGCGAGCGATTTCAGCAGCGTCGACTTACCCGCGCCGTTCGCGCCGAGCAAACCGATTCGCGAGCCCGGATGGATACTGAGATTGATATTGTGCAGCAACGGCTTATCGGTATAACCGAGCGTAGCTTGCGTGAGATTGAGCAGCGGATCGGAAAAGCGATCGGGTTTGAAAAACGCAAAGTCGAATGGCGAATCGACATGCGCGGGCACCAGCATTTCCATCCGCTCAAGCTCTTTGATACGACTCTGCGCCTGCTTGGCTTTGGTGGCCTTCGCGCGGAAGCGATCGATAAAACTTTGTACGTGCGCGATGCGCTCCTGTTGTTTCTCGAAGGCAATTTGCTGCTGTGCGAGTCGCTCGGCGCGCTGACGCTCGAATGAGGAATAATTACCGCGATAACGTGTGAGCGTCGCATTCTCGATGTGTACGATCTGTTCGCAGGTGTTATCGATAAAATCGCGGTCGTGCGAAATCAGGACGAGTGTGCCGCGATAGCGTGCAAGCCATTGTTCGAGCCAGAGGCTTGCATCGAGGTCGAGGTGGTTGGTCGGCTCGTCGAGCAGCAATAAATCCGATGGGCACATCAGCGCCTGCGCGAGATTGAGCCGAATGCGCCAGCCGCCAGAAAACGAACTGACCGGCACATGCCATTTATCGGGAGGAAAACCGAGACCCAGCAATAATTGTTCGGCGCGGCGGCCGGCGGTGTAGCCATCGATGGCATCGAGATCGGCATAGAGATGCGCGAGTTTGTCGTCATCGGTTTCCGTTGCCAGCGCCTGTTCGATGCGGCGCAATTCGCTGTCGCCATCGAGCACGTAATCGATCGCCGTGCGATCGCCCGCTTCGACTTCCTGCGCCATATGTGCGATGCGCCACGCAGCGGGTATCGACAATTGGCCGCGGTCGATCTGCAAGCGCCCCATCAGCAATAAGAACAAACTGGTTTTACCGGAACCGTTGGCGCCGACCAGTGCGGTTTTTTCGCCGGGATGGATACGGAGGCTGGCATCCTGCAACAATATTTTGTTGCCGCGCTGCAGGGCTATCGACTGTAGTTCAATCATGGACAAGCTCGATCATGGGCGGGCGGTTTCTATCGATGGGCGCGGGCGCGCATTATAGCGGCGAGGCGCGCAAATTCTCACTGAGGCGGCAATTAAATCGATGACTGAGACATTACTGGAGTTTGCGTTAGCGTCGTATCGACGCGAAGGCGTGGCTGAGTGCTGCCTGCGGTTGCAGGATGGCATCGACGCCGATGTGAATATGTTGCTGACCGCAGCGTGGCTGGTCGAGCAACATCGATGCTGGCATCGCGACGATGTGCGTGCGCTTATCGAGCATTGCCAGGAATGGCGCGAACGATGTGTTATCCCGCTGCGCGCAATCCGTCGATATTTACAGGGGCATGCACTTTATGAGGCGCTGAAAGCAAACGAGCTCAGCGCGGAAATTCATCAACTGCATCTATTGCAGGACAAGCTGCAATCGCTATCGCTGCAACGAGTGGTGGGCGCCAACGCGGATCTGCTCAGCGCGAATCTACAAACCTACATTGAATACATTCATCCGCATCGAGTCGCTTCGGTTGATGAGGATCTATGCCAGCTCATCGCTAGGCTGCGCCGCTAAATCAACAGCGATAAATCAGCAGCGTTAAAAACAAAGCCCGCACTGGGCGGGCTTTGTTTACAGAGCGTTAGTCGTCGATCGGATCGAACAGGCTGCGCATGCGTCCGGGCTCAAGTGGCTCGGCCGGCTTTTCCGCAGGAGCCGCAGGTTTCTCTGCAGCAGGCGGTGCGACGGGAGGCACTGGCTTCGGCGCGGGCGGCGCTACCGGCGCGGCGGGAGCCGGAGCGGCAACAGGCGCTGCCTTCTCAACCGGTTTGACCACGGCGGGCTTCGCTGCCGCGGGTTTTGGCGCCTCGGGTTTCGGCACAGCGGGCTTCGGTTCCGTCAGCTTCGGCGCTGTCGGCTTCGCCTCCACCGGCTTTTTCACCGGCGCGGTTTTCACTTCTGCAACAGCAGGTTTTGCGGCGGGCATCACTGCCGGCGCAGCCGGTTTTTCCGCAGCTTTTACTGCTGGCTTCGCTGCTACGGGGTTCGCTGCTATGGGTTTGGCTTTTGCGGCGGCTTTTTTGGGGGCAGCTTTCTTGGTTGCTGCTTTTTTAGCTGCTGCTTTCTCGGGTTTTGGCGTCACCGGCGCTTTTGCTGCAGCGGCTTTTTTCGCGACCGCTTTTTTGGGTGCGGCTTTTTTAGCGGCGGTTTTTTTGGCTACGGCCTTTTTTGCCGGTGCTTTTTTAGCAGCAACCTTCTTCGCGGCGGATTTCTTCGAAGCTTTCTTAGCTGCCACTTTCTTAGCAGCCGCTTTTTTCGGCGCCGCCTTTTTCGAGGCTGCTTTCTTTGCGGGTTTTTCCGATTTTTCTTTAGCGGCCGCCTTTTTCAAAGCCTCTTTCAATGCTGCCAGCTGTTTCTCCATTGCAGCAATCGACACGCTGGCTTTCTTTGCAGGGGATTTTTTTTTGCTTGCCATAGCGGTTTTCCTGAGCGCTGATGAAATTTAAATCAACTTGATTATACAAACTTGTTTCTGTTTATCCAGTTTAGAGGCCTGAAAAAGTTTAAGCACATCAACAAAATCCACCAATCGGTAACATGGCATCGTTAAGATTCGCGCACAAATCAGCGCACGTGATCCAATTTGCAGCTCGGTGCTGCTGCGCTATTCATTTCAACGCGGGCAGTAGTACACTGTTGCCCGCTTTGAGACCAGCGACGCCGCCGCAATCTCACGACCGTTCGCATCCGGTGAAGCACTGGCAGCCTTTGAACAGGGTAACTATTGAACAGGGCAACCATTGAAACACTGAACGGTCATAGGCATCGCAGTACAACATCCAAACAAGTACATCCATTCACAAGGAACCTTCATGCGTACTCAACTGATCCTCTGCACTGCAGTGGCGATGGCATTAATGGGCTGCCAGCCCAAGGTCGAGAAAAAAGAACTCAAACTGGAAACCGACGAGCAAAAAGTCTCCTACGGCATCGGCCTGATGGAAGGCAAGCGCTTCAAGCAGGATTTCACCGTCGACGTCGAAGCGTTCACAGCTGGCTTGAAGGCTTCCACTAGCGACGAAAAGCCGTTGATGACCGAGGAAGAAATCCAGAAATCGATTCAGGCTTTCGGTCAGAAGTTGATGGCGAAGCGCGAAGAAGAGCAGAAAAAAGCGGGTGAGGCGAACAAAACCAAATCCGAAACCTTCCTGGCCGAAAACGCCAAGAAAGATGGCGTGAAAACCACCGCCAGCGGTTTACAGTACAAAGTTGTCACCGAGGGTAAAGGTGCCAAGCCTAAAGCCGACGATGTGGTCGAAGTGAATTACAAAGGTACCTTGATCGACGGCACCGAATTCGATAGCTCTTACAAGCGCGGTCAATCGGTATCGTTCCCGGTCAACGGCGTGATCCCGGGCTGGACCGAAGCACTGCAACTGATGCCGGTCGGCTCGAAGTACGAGCTCTACATTCCGTCGGACCTGGCTTACGGTGCAAACGGTGCGGGCAATCAGATCGGCCCGAATCAGGCGCTGGTTTTCGAAGTCGAATTGCTCGACATCAAAAAGCCCGAAAAGAAATAATCGGATTCGCTAAAAACAAAAACGCCCGCAATCGCGGGCGTTTTTGTTTGGAATATTTAATCGGATACTCAGGCAACCAACTCGCGATGACAGGTATGCGTCGCGCGAATCAATCGATCTTCGCGATCGAAACGCTCTGCGAATACTTCCCCCAATGCCGACAGATCACGCGCGAGCGAGGCGATAGGAGCCTGAGTCGCTTCTGCGTATTTGTCGTTGAAGTCGAGCGCGCGTTGCGTGGTCTCGTTGATATAGGGAATCAGCGTTTTCGCGATGTCGGCGCTGCCGTCCGCAAACGCTTCCGCTTCGCGCACCAATTCGTAAAACACTTCGAAATGGCCGGCAGAAACATAATCGAGCAGCAATTGACAGAATTTTTGCAACCGACCGCGACTCGCGTTATTGCCGGACAACTCGTGCACCCCACTCAACGCACAGAATTGCACGATCAGCGATTGACGTTCTTCCAGCCAACGATCCACCAACCGATCAACACCGCTCCAACGTTCTTTTATGTCACAGTTATCCAGCATGGTCTCGACCCCATGAAAGCGCACAAGCGCAACGTATTATTAGTGCAATGCACGGTGAGGTATTGCCGATACCCAACGCCTCGCATAAAAACCACCGCGGGCGATCTGGGCCTAGCATACTACCGCGTCAGCTGTTTTCGTTAATGACTTATCGACCAATCCGCGCTCGCTCGCGCGAACGCCTTGATGCTGCCAACCCAATATATGCAAGTATCAGTTTAAGAGCAATACGTAACAGCAAGTCTTTATTGGATTTATTGGCTACGCCCGATTGATCTCAACGCGCTTCCAAATAGCTTCGGCACAACGGCGAGCAATACGCTGATCAGCGCCAATGCGATAAAACACAGCAGCGACCACTCGGCCATGCTCAAACCCAAAAAGCGCCAATCAATCACCGCGCAATTGCCATCGCCTTTAATCATGTGCAGCAACACATCGCCGAATGGCAGCGTTTCCAACATATATTCAAGGCTGGGACCACACGCAGGCACTTCATTGGGCGGCAAATGCTGCAGCCAGACCTGACGCCCCGCCACCGCAGCACCGGCAAGCGCACTCAGCGCGCACAACCCACCGTAAATACGCACACCGCGGTTGTGAATTGCAGCAAGCAATGCAATCGCTGCGGTGAGCACATAAAAAACACGCTGCGTCATACATAGCGGACAGGGATTCAAGCCACCCACATACTGCGTATACAGGGCAGTCGCAAAACAGGCCGCGATAAAACCGACCATCGCAAAAAATACGGCACGCGGCGGATACAGAGACAACATAAATCAGCTCCTTAATTAGCTGGCGCTACAGTAGGCGATGAGAGCACAGCGCTCAAGCTTTCACTCTGCCAAATCATCGCTACACTTGTGATCATCGCTACATTCGCGAGTATCACTTTCTTCTGTGTACATCACGTCTGGCTGAATGCATCGACGATTTAATATCACAGCGATTCGCGATCATGCAGCACGCACAAATTTTGTGAAAGCTTTCTCGCCGAGGTCATATCGACATGCGCTTATTACTCCGTTGGATGATTCGCATCTGCCTGATCAATGCGTTAACCATCATTGGCGCCCATGCCAGCAGCAAACCCAAAGAGGCGGAGGGAGGTGGCGAAGCCGGCGCCAGCGAGTACATGGATATAAAGCCTGCGCTTATTACCAATTTCGGCGGCGCCGGTCCGATCCATTTCCTCAAAGCCGAAATTACCTTGCGCGTCGGCGTTTCGAGCGAAAATCATGAAGCGGTTGCCCATCACATGCCGCGCATTCGCCACGAATTGATCATGCTACTCAGCCGTCAAAGCGGAACCGATCTCGAAACGATGGAAGGAAAAGAAAAATTGCGCAAGGACGCACTGACTGCCATCCAGAAATTCATGGAAGTCGAGACCGGCAAGAAAACCGTCGACGATTTATTATTTAACAACTTCGTTATTCAACGCTGACCACAACACCCGCCTGCTTTCGGTTGCATCGCTTTCGCTTTTTAAAGCGCGCGATACTGATCGAAATACCGCTGCAAATACGCGTCGAATGACAGCGTGTCGCTGTACTCGATTTCCGCCTGCGCTTGCAGCGAACGCTCGGCAGCCGCGACATATTCCGCCAAAACAGCGGGCGGCAGCGGCCGACTGCGAAAATGCGCCGCGTGTTGCTGCGAATATCGATGCGCTAATTGCGCATAAGATAAATGACCATCGCGCAATTCGCGCACCACACGCGCCGATGGCGTCAATTCCGGATCGGCAATTTTTGCGCGCTGCTGTGCAAGGCTCTCGCGATATGACGTGCTTTCGTGTGCGCGATCGAGTAATTCGCCTGCAGCCTCGATTTTCTCCAGCAACTCGCCCGCCCATTCGCGCATCGCAATCGGTGCGCCGTTGCGTTGCAGCATGACCTGCGCATCGCGACCTTGGTTAACGATGGCTTTACTATTGCCGAGTAATTCGCGCCGCGCTGTCTCATCGCCGCACGGACTGTCGTCGAGCAGGCAGAACAACAGAAATGCATCGATAAATCGTAGCGTCGGCGCATCGACACCAAGCGGCATAAATGGATTGATGTCGAGACAGCGCACTTCGATATATTCAACACCGCGATGCGCAAGCGCTGTCAGTGCGGTTTCGCCGCGCTGCGCCACACGCTTGGGACGAATCGGGCTGTAAAATTCATTTTCGATTTGCAGCAAGCCGGCGGAGAGCTGGCGATATTCGCCGTCGACCTTCACGCCGATGCGCTCGTAATCGGGATACGCTTCGAGAATCGCATTTTTCAACGTCTGCACATAACTATCGAGACGGTTGTAGCAAATGCTGAGCTTTTCCTGCGCGTTACTTTGATAACCGAGATCGCCCATGCGCAGCGAAGTACCGTGCGGCAAATACAGCGTGTAATCGTCGAACTCTTGCAGACGATTCGCTCGACCATCAAGAAAACTTTTGCACAACGCAGGCGATGCGCCGAATAAATAAATCAGCAACCACGCATAACGACGGAAATTGCGGATCATGCCGAAATACGCCTGCGTAATGCTTGTCTGCAGATCAGCTCCGGCAGGCACATCGGCGCGAGATGTCATTTGAAAATAATGCGGCCAGAAATCGTCGGGCAGCGAGAAATTGTAGTGAATGCCCGCAATCGTTTGCATCTTACGACCGTAGCGATAGCCGAGCCCGATGCGATAAATCGTTTTCATGCGGCCGATATTCGAGCTGCCATATTGCGCGACGGGAATATCGGCATCGGTGCCGAGCACGCAGGGCATCGACGCCGTCCACAAATTTTCTTCGGGCAAAACGCCATACGCATAACGATGGATAGCATCGAGATCGCCGAGTACACCATCGATCTGGGCGTTCACCGGCGTGATGAATTCGAGCAGTGCTTCCGAATAATCGGTGGTGATCGAGGAATGCGTCAGCGCCGAACCGAGCGCTGGCGCATGCGGTGTCTGCGCGAGCTGGCCGTCGCTATCGATGCGCAGGCTTTCTTTTTCAATGCCGCGCCGCAACTGACGCAGCAGTGGCAATATCGAAGGATCGGCCAATTGCGTCAGCTGCTGGCGAAATGTTTCAGACACGACATTCTCCTGATTACCGCAAACCATCGATACGCCATCGCCAACTGTCGATGAGCCTTCGGATTTGCTGGTCAAAGGCGGCAGACCAGTTTACTGATCCCCCTCCCACCTAACAAGGCACCTTAATTTACCTGCAAAATCAACGGTTTTTGTATGACAAATGCACAGCCGCACACGCAGCATGTCGTGTGTGGTAAGCGCCGTGCGCCGTACCTTGTATTAAGGACACATATCGCATTATGAAAAGGAAACGCCCGCTCGCGCTGGCGAGCTTCGCCAAGTTGATCTATTTCTTATGGCCTCGCCTATTCACGATTTAAGGAGCCCAGAATGGAATTCAACGAGTATTTGAAGATTCTGGCTTCGAAAGACGGCTCCGACTTATATCTCAGTACCGGTGCCCCGCCCTGTGCGAAATTCCAAGGTGTTTTGCGCCCGCTTGAAAAAGATCCGATGGCACCCGGACAGATCAAAGCTATCGCGTATTCGATCATGGATGAGGAGCAGCGTCAGGAGTTCGAGCACGAACTCGAAATGAATCTGGCGATTTCACTCCCCGGTGTCGGCCGCTTTCGCATCAACATTTTTCGCCAGCGCAACGAAATCTCCATCGTCGCGCGCAATATCAAAATGGATATTCCCAATTTCGTCGAACTCGGGCTGCCGCCGATTCTGCAGGATGTGATCATGCAGAAGCGCGGTCTCGTGCTATTCGTCGGCGCCACCGGCTCCGGCAAATCAACCTCGCTCGCTTCGCTCATCGATTACCGCAACAGCAACAGCGCCGGTCATATCATCACGATCGAAGATCCGGTCGAATTCGTGCACCGCCACAAAAAATCGATCGTCAATCAACGCGAAGTCGGTGTAGACACACGCAGCTTTCAGAAAGCCTTGAAAAATACGCTGCGCCAGGCGCCCGATGTCATTCTGATCGGCGAGGTGCGCGATCGCGAAACCATGGAACACTGCCTCGCTTTTGCCGAAACCGGACACCTCGCAATTTCAACGCTGCACGCTAACAATGCCAATCAGGCGCTCGATCGCATCATCAATTTCTTTCCCGAGGAACGCCGCGCGCAATTGCTCATGGATTTATCGAGCAACATTCGCGCATTCGTTTCGCAGCGCTTGATACCGGGCGTCGATGGCAAACGCGTCGCTGCGGTGGAAGTCATGCTCGGCACACCGACGATTCAGGAAATGATTCTGCGCGGCGAGTTTGAATCGCTCAAAGAGGTGATGGAGAAATCAGAAAACCTCGGCATGCAAACCTTCGATGGCGCGCTATTCAAACTCTACGCCGAAGGCCGTATCTCGCAGGAAGAAGCACTGAAAAATGCCGATTCGCCAAACAATGTGCGCCTCAAAATCAAATTCCACGATCAGGGCAAAAGCGGCGGTTCAGGTGGATTTAGTTTGAGCCTGGAATAATCAGCCGATATCGCCATCGTGCAGGCGATCGGCGATCAGCTTTTTCCACGCAATGATATCGGTCTGTTCGGAATCGAACAGCGCAAAGCCGATGCAAAATAAATCATTTTCGCGCCGCTCCCATTTCACTTCACCGACGACGTAAAGCGATTGCCGACCGCTGCGAAACTGCGCGCACAAACGCAAAATCGTGCCGATAGGAATCGACTGATCGAGTCGCACCTGCAGGCCGTTAGCTGAAATATCGATGCTCTTGCAGATGATGATTTTAGCCGGTCGCGAATTGTCGAACTCGGCCGCGTAACGCTCGACGAAAATCGTCACGCTTTCATCGAGCCGCTGCTCGCTGCGGCGCTCGTCGTCTTGAGAATTTGCATCGTTCATGCGTTCACCGTTATCTATTCGATCATCCCTGCCGATGGCCAATCGATTTTTGTTTTTAATCTCGCGGCGTGTCGCGTCGCAAACTGCCGACCACGCGCGCCAGCGTATCTTCGAATTGCGGCCCCGCGTTGAGTACACGCGCGCTGCCGTCGAGCAACCTCGCTGCAAACGCATCGCGCTCGAATTCAGCACGACGAATACCTTCGCGATCGACAAAAATTAATTTTCCGCTCGACGGCAATTTCACCGCGAGTTTCAAACGCTGCACATCGCCGACCTCATCGTGCAACTCGACCCAACTGCCGATGGCGATGAGCGTCGCATTTTGACGAGCACTGCGCGCGCGCTGATCGGCATCGCCGGCCTGTTCCTCCTGCACGGTACGGCGCCGCAATTGTTCCTGCTCGCGCGCACGTTGCTCGGCCTCTAATTTTTCCTGCGCCGCAGCGCGTTCTTGGGCAGCCGCCAGCGCCGCCGCTTCGGCCATCGCTTTTTCGCGTGCGGCGCGGCGATGCAGTTCCTCCTTGATCACGCGCAGTTGCTCCGCCGCCAGCCGCTTGGCCTCTTCGACGCGCGCGCGCTGCCGCTCTGCTTCGCGCTGCATCAATTGCGCGAACAATTGTCGCAATAACGCGCGCGCGTGATTGGGTGTCGGCATCGGCGCGACCACATCGATCGCCAGCATGTAGGCAAACTCTTCAAAACTTTTTTGCAGCGCTCTGACACCGACGCGATTGACGAATAAAAGCTGCGCGGTGTCCTCCATTTTTAACGCGAGCTTGATCCGCGTTGCGCCACCGTCACTACTATCACCGTGCAGCAGAAACCACATACCGGGTTCGAGCGTCGCCGCTTTCTGCAGAAGATCGCGACTGAGCGTCGTGTTCGAATCCGCCCACGGATCGTTATTTTCGATCAGCGCGCAAGGCTCCGCAGGCAGCGGGCGGCCCTTCAGAATGGCGACGTGATGCATTTCAATCATCGCCAGCTGCTCATTCAGAATCGATTGCTCCGGCGCATGCGCGATCAAGGTTTCGCGCAGCTCCGCACTCAATTCTGGAATCAAGGCATAGAGCCGCTGGCGATGCTCGACATCGTCGCCGGGGTCCTGCAGGGAATCGACGAGTCGCGTCGTCAGATCGAGTCGGCGCTGCCATTCAGTGCTCGCCTCGCCGAATTGCAAAAAACACCACTGCAATTCGGCGTACCAGACATCGTGCATGTAAATCAGCATCGCGTCGGATAACCGTTTACCCGCCAACGCGCGATTGATGACCCTGGCTGCCTGTTGCTGCGCCCGCCGATTCTCGATTTGACCGCGCTCAGCATCGATCAGCCGTTGCTCAAGACGCTGCAATCGACTTTGGTCCTGCTGCCATTGCGCTTCCGCAGCCGCCAACGCGCCGGCCCAATCGCCCGCTTCGAGCGCAGGCCAGAGCGCTTGCAGATCGTTAATCAGTTTCTCCCCGGCGCGCCCCAATTCGGGTTGATAACCGGCGCCGCTGCTCTGCAATAGCTCAAGCAGACGCCATAACGGATGCTGTTCGGCACCGACCCACTGCGCAGCCGGCAATGCCATAAGGGCTCGCGACAGCGGTTCGAGCGCTGCGAGGTAGTTGGGATGCATCGCCGATTGGCGTTGCCATTTCGACCAGAACAATCCGGCCAGCGTAGCCTCGGCGCGGCCGTCATCGCCGGGAAACATCTGGCGCAGCCATTCGCCGAGCGCAGGCCCGGAGAGCAATTCATCGATCTGAGTTTGAAGCGGGGAAGAGGCGGACATCGGTGACCTCAAGCAGCAGTTGCATGAGTGTAGCGAACCGACTGGAAAAAGTTGGCCATAACTTTGCAATAAAAATCACAAGTCGCCGAATGCAATGAAATATCGTCGACTCAATCGCATCACCATCAACCGCGCTCAGCGCAAGGGTTCTGCTGTCAGGACGATGGGACGCGAAAAAATCAGGGAATTTAAATCAGTTAGCGGGATTTACGATGGCCGGCATACGCAACTCGAAAAATATTGCTGCAAGCAGAAGTGCGCGCGCACTCGATGCCGATTCGCCTCTTCCTGGCGCAGGCTATGCGTTGTTCGCACCAAATTCTGCCAATGGTTGTATTTCAGAAGTTTCGTGCGATGCGATTCACAGCAGCGAACACGACTACAACACCGCAATGAAAAGCTATGCCGTGGTGTATGAGAATTACCAATCGTATTTGATGCCGACCGAGCAATTGGTCGAACACGATTACGACATGGCGGCAAAACCGGTACCGGATTTCAGCCACCTCGGCTGCTTGAATGCGGACCTACTGGATTCAACCGTGCTGACCGACGATGTCAGCGACGACGATATAGAGAATTGCGGTTACATGGCCTGGGTTCGTCATTGATGAGTGCCATGTGCAGTAAAAACTTAACGAATCATTTCGCGGTGATTCGGTAGGGTTCCTCCTCACGTTGTGTGATCTTAAGGCGGCGCAAGCTGCCTTTTTTTTCGCTCGTTATTTCGCGATAAATATATTTAACCGATTTTCTTCTTCATGACAGGCCGCTCCAACGAGTCCGACAATTTCGTCAGCGCCTGATCGACCGCATCGTAAGCCTTGCGCAGATGGCTATCCTGTTTCAGCAATAAATGATTGCCCAGCATCTGAAACAAATAACCGCTGGCGCGACTGACACGACTTTTATAATCGCGCTCCAAATCTTCTTCCTGGGTGCGCTCGATCTTCTCTTCGACCAATTGCAATTGACCGAGCACGAATTTCTCTTCCAGCACCGGCTGGCGAAATGCTGCGAGAAAAGCGTGCACATCGTTGCGCAGTTGTGCTTCGCTGGTGCCGAGCGGCTCGACCGGTTGCTGTGTCCAGCAATCGATACGACCGTCTTCGGCGTAATACACTTCATGCACCTGATACGTCACCGTACCCGTGCGCTGACAGCTTTTGCGAATAACTCGGTAATTCCAATTGGCCATTTTTGTTATCTTCTTTGGTTTTGTGTGGCGCGCATTTCGTCGTCTCGCGCAAGGATTTTAACGCCATGCGCACAGCATTCGTTTATTTATCCACCCGTCTATTTATCCACCCGTCATATTCATAAAGCGGACCACTTGCGGCTCTGCGTCGAGCGCAAAATGATGGCGCTCCGGTTTTATATCCATCGCTGCAACAATCGCGCTTTTCAGCGCAGCAATATCGCCACCCCTTCGCAGCACAGCGCGCAAATCGACTGAGTGCTCATTGCCCAGACACAGCAACAAACGCCCTTCGACCGTGACTCGCACGCGATTGCATAGATGACAGAAATTATGACTGTGCGGCGAAATGAAACCGATGCGCGTAGCCGCCGCTGCGCCGGAGCGATGCTGGCCGTCGGCGAACTGAAAATAGCGCGCCGGTCCGCCGCTGCTTTCGTTGCTGGCGACGAGCGGATATTTATTTTCGATACGCGCTCGCACCTCATCGCTCGAACAGAAACTCACGGCGCGATTGTGTTCGTCGATATTCCCGAGCGGCATTTCTTCGATGAAAGTGATATCGAGTGCGCGCTCACGACAAAAATCGACGAGATCGAGAATCTCATCGTCGTTGCGGCCGCGCATGATGACGGCGTTGAGTTTGATGCGTTTGAATCCCGCCGCGCGCGCCGCCTCGATTCCATTAAGCACAGCCGCGAGATCGCCGACGCGAGTGATCTCGCGAAAGCGGTCGGGGCGCAGGCTATCGAGACTGATATTGATGCGATCGACGCCCGCCGCGCGCAACGGCTCGGCATAGCGATCGAGGCGACTGCCATTCGTGGTCAATGTCAGCTCGCGCAAGCCCGGCAGATCGCCGAGCGCCTGCACCAGCTCGATGACATTATTGCGAACCAGCGGCTCGCCGCCGGTCAGCCGAATCTTCTGCACCCCCAGCTCGACAAATGCGCGCCCGATCTGCGCCAGCTCCTCCAGCGACAAAACCTCGTTGCGCGGCAGAAAGGTCATCTGCTCCGCCATGCAATAGACGCAGCGAAAATCGCAGCGATCGGTCACCGACAGGCGCACATAGGTGACCTGCCGACCGAAGCGGTCGCGTAACGGTGTCGCGGGCAATTGCGCTGGAAACGTTGGAGTCGTCATGCGCCTAGTTTACCCCAGCGCTGGCGGCTGAACACATGACTGAAATCCGTAGTTACCGGTACGCGCGATCAGAACATTCGCCGCGGCACTTGAACTTCAAACTTCAAGCCCCATATGAATCGATCGCGCCGCAGCTGGCAACGCTGCCGCGCATAAACTCTCGTCCTTGCATAAATACTTGTCACTGTATAAATACTTGTCGCTGCATAAAGACTCGTCGCTCGATCGACAAAATGTTTTAAAAAATTTCTTCCCCGCGTTTATTCCACTCTTGAAATTCCTGCTTGGGCCCCTACTTATTGATTGCGTCGAGAGCAATATCTCTCAGCATGCGATAGATACCCGATTATGTATTTCGCTGTATCTGCATTGCGCATGACAATCGAATTCTCTGTTCAAAGATGTTTATTTGAGGAAAACACCATGAGCCTGATCACTCGCAATCCCTTTGCACTTATCAACGAATTGCAACGCGATCTCAATCGCGCATTCGATAGCCGCTTATTTCCGGCACTGACGAACAACAACGAAACCACGTTGAGCAATACATCGTGGACTCCAGCTGTCGATATTCATGAAGATCAAAACGGCTATCACATTTCCGTCGATCTTCCGGGCGTAAAACCTGAAGAAATCGAAGTCACCGCGCACAACAATGTGCTCAGTATTCGCGGCACGCGCAGCAGCGTGAATGAAGACAAGGAGCAAAAACGCAGCGAGCGAATTTACGGTTCATTTTTGCGTGAATTCAGCATGCCCGAAAATGCCGATCTCGATCGCATCGAAGCCAAAACCAATCACGGCGTACTCGATTTGATCGTACCGAAAACACCGAAAGCCGAACCCAAACGCATTACCGTGCAATAATCCCCTTGCAGAGAGAGCTTCGGCTCTCTCTTTTTTTACACTTCGCGCCACAACTCACCGCTCCCTCACTTTCTTATTCTTCGCACGCGATTCGACTTTGCGACAGCGTCGAGTTAACGCACAATAGCCGCTCTTTTCTCGAGCGCGAACCATGCTGAACTGGCGACACGAACGCGAGCTGTTTTTGACTGCGCTGGCATTTTTAACGCGCATTCCAATTCCAGCGAATACACCTTACTCGCCCGAACACATGAATGCTTCGGCGCGCTATTTTCCAATCGTCGGAATGATCGTCGGCGCCTTCGGAGCCCTCGTGTATTTTTTAGCGGGAAAAATCTGGCCCGATACGCTCGCCATTGCATTATCGATGCTTGCGACCATTTTACTGACCGGCTCGTTTCACGAAGACGGCCTTGCCGATAGCTGCGATGCATTCGGCGGCGGCTGGCGCAAAGAGCAAATTCTTTCGATCATGAAAGATTCGCGCATCGGCACGTATGCGGCCGTGGGGTTGATCGCAATCCTCGGTACAAAATTTCTCGCCCTAAGCGCTGCGGAACAACCTGCAAAAATTGTAGCAATGCTTATCGTCGGGCATAGCTGGAGTCGTTTGCTGGCGATCAGTTATCTCTACGATCACGACTACGTGCGTTTCGACGACAGCAGCAAAATCAAACCGATGGCGACGCAATTGAGCCGCAACAATCTATTGATCGCCGGATTATCGGCAGCGCCTCTCGTATTGCTGGTTCCACTCTCAAGCACTTTGTTAATCGTAGTGACACTGCTGTGTTGGCGCTGGTGGTTCGGTCGCTATATTCGCCGTCGTATCGGTGGTTATACGGGAGATTGCCTTGGTTGCGCCCAGCAAGTTGCCGAAGTCATTATTTATTTAATGCTTTGCCATCACGGCTGATTTGGCGATTTTTAATATCCAAAAGTTTGCATTCGCGAATATATGTGCGCACAGCATCCATATTTCGGTAAATTGCATCGCCAACGTTTGCGGGTCGGGGCGAGCCTGTCTAGGCTTACCATTCGCTGCATCGATATGTTTCAATCGCTCCCTACACGGACCCATAGCGCTTATAAGCCGTAGATGTATCATTTAATCGCCTGTTACGGTCGCAAGGAATTCGCGCCCAATCACTCCCGTCCCCTCCTCGCAAATCGATGGACTCGTATTGCATTGTGGCTCGCGCTATTGGTATCGACGCCTTTGTACGCCGACCCCATCGCCATCGCTCACGCTGGAGAAGGGCGATCTCAAATCGAGCGCAAAACGCTGCGTGCAGCATTCAGCATGACGCTACAAATGTGGCCCGATGGCCACCCCGTTACCGTCTTTGTGCTGCGCGACGACAATCCACTGCACCAGCAATTTTGCCGCAAGGTACTGGGCGTGCTGCCCTATACGCTGCGCCGAAACTGGGACCGACTGTTGTTTTCCGGCGCTGCACAAGCGCCCATCACCGTGGACAACTCCCAGGAAATGCTCCGCCGTGTTGCGAGCACCCCCGGCGCCATTGGTTACATCGAGAAGGAATTAAGCAATGATTCGATTTCGATCATTGAAGTCGTCGAATAAGCCGCGGGCCTCGGCTGTCGCGCTGATCGCTGGCGCTCTGTTGGGTGCGCAAGCGCACGCTGACGATACCAACTGGCAGCTCCACGGCGCGTTCACGCAGGGCGTCACTTACACTTCTGACAACAATTTCTACGGCCCCAGCGATGACGAGGCGAGCCTGAAATTCACCGAAATCAGCTTGAATGCCTCTGCGCGCTTACTCCCGAATTTACGCGCGGCCGGTCAGGTTCTCTATCGCCAGATGGGCGAGCAAGGTGAAAGCGGCGATATCGATTTTGCATTTCTCGATTATCAATTCCTGACCAAAACAACCGCTGTGGCCGGCGTTCGTGTTGGTCGCTACAAAATGCCGATCGGACTCTATAACGATACGCGCGATGTTGCCTTTACCCGCCCATCGAATTTCGTACCGCAATCCGCCTATCCGGATGCGTATCGCGATTTTGAATTGTCGAGCGATGGTGCGTTGCTTTACACCGACATTTTCACCGATGGCGGACAGTGGACACTCGAGGTCAATGGCGGGCGCTCTCGCGTCGAGAAAAGCAGTATCGAAACCGCGCTGAATTTTCTGCACGGCGAGGTTCAGGGCATACATCATCGCGCTATCTACGGTGGACGCCTGATGTACCAAAGCAGCGACGGCCGCTGGGTCGCCGCGTTCAGCCGTGCCGAGGCCAAACTGCGCTACGAATATGCATTGCTGCCAATACTAACGACCGATGTCGATATCAGCATCGTGTACTGGCTCGCTTCACTGCAGTGCAATATCGATCAATGGACTATCACCGCCGAATACGGTCATATGGACGCGACTTTCGACTCGGATTATTTCGTCGGTCGCATGCATCCGCTGCAATATTATTTACAGGTTTCCAGACACCTAGGCAGCGGCTGGTCGGTGTACTCGCGATATGACAATTTATACTGGGACCGTCACGACAGAAACGGCGATAATTATGCAGTGCTAACAGGCCGAGGCGATTACACCAACTTCGCGCACGATTACGGCGTGGGGGTACGTTACGATATCAGCAGCAACGCCATGGTCAGCACCGAATATCACTACATCGACGGTGCCGCATGGTTGTCGAACATCGACAACCCCACCATTCCGACGCGTTATTGGAGCATGCTTTCAGCGGCTTTCAGCTATCGTTTCTAACAATTAACGCACGCGGAATCATCGGCATTTGCTTTCGAACAGTGTCACTGTCTGTGTTAAGTAGAGCGCATGAAGCCAGACCAAAATAATAAAAACCCATCGACTGAGAAAACACTCAGCACTTTCGCGGGAGCCATTCGCAGTAGCCATTTTTTCAGTTTGAAATGGCGCGTCGCGATATTGCTCACCGCGTTATTGCTGACGACCAACGCCGGCCTCTCTTATTTGGGATATATCAACTTCGAGCGCCAATTCGGTTATCAATTGCAACGCTCTGTTGAACGCTCGAATGAAACATTGAATAGTTTTCTCACCCAGGCACAGGTCAATCTGCAGAACATCGGCGAGAGTTTGATTTTCGATGCCGGCAACGGCGACGATGCCATCGCCAAATTAATCGATCGGCTGCAGAAAAATTGGGATGTGATTCAACTGAATTGGGGACTCGAAAGCGCCGCATTGTTTGCCGCCAACGGCAATCTGCTTTCCACGCTGGGCAGTGCAAGCCAAGCCGATGACGCTGCGCTAATGCGCGTCGTTGTCGAGCACGGCAAACCCATCACCGCTATTCATTGTGATAACTCATGCGCAATTATCGCCGCCACGCCCATTCTGCTTAAAAATGGCGATCTGCATGTATTGATCTTGAAAGCATCCATTGCCGATTCGATCATCGATTTTTCACGGAATAACGCCGATAGCAGCTTGTTGCTCAGCCGCTCGCCATCGGCCAACACAACGAGCCCGTGGGGTTATCAAATCATCGCGGCAACGCAGCGCGAGCGCGATCGCTCGCTGCTGCAACAAGCGTCCGCCGGATTCGGCGTCAACCAACTATTGCAACCCGGATTTTTATTCCAGGCCAGCAATCAACGCGCCTACTATATCCACGGAATCGCCATCGACACGCGACCGGAACATGGCGATCAAACGCTGCTGGTTTTGATCGACGACATATCGCTGCAACGCAACACCATCAATCAACATATCTATCAACACATCGCGGCGGCAGCGATCGGCATGCTCGCCACGGAGGCTCTGCTATTATTTATTTTGTGGTCGCCACTGCGGCGCATCAAACAGCAATCCAATATGCTGCCGCGTCTTGCGCATGGCGAATATCTACCGTCGCCAGAATCGTCGCAAACCGTCTCCGCTCACGCGACGCACGATGAACTCGATGTACTCGAAGATGCCACACTGGAGTTGTCGCAGCGTCTGAAAAACCTGCAGCAAGAAAATCAGCAGCGCGCGCAAACGCTCGAACACATGGCGCTCTACGATCACCTCACGGGACTCGCCAACCGCCGCCTCTTTCTCGACCATCTCACTCAGGCAACTAACGAATATAAACGTTCGCAAGAAAAATTTGCCGTTCTGTTTTTCGATCTCGACAACTTCAAGCGCGTCAATGATTCGTTCGGGCACGATGTCGGCGATGAATTACTTAAAGAAGTTGCCAAACGTCTGCGCGAAAATACGCGCGCCACCGATACCGTCGCGCGCCTCAGCGGCGATGAATTCACCGTATTGCTGAATCACATCGAAAGCCCCGAAGATCTGTTGCATCTCGTCGAAAAAATTCGTTTGGCACTGCAAATTCCTGTCGCCGTCGGCGCCACTCAAATTCTGGTCACACCCAGTATCGGCATCGCTCTGGCACCCGATAATGGACTCAACTCAGATCAACTGTTACGCAACGCCGATGTCGCCATGTACGAAGCAAAACGCGGCGGCCGCAACAGCTATTACTTCTTCACGGAGGAAATCAATTACAAAGCCAGCGAACTGCTCAAACTGGAAAGCGAGCTGCGCGATGCGCTCGATCGACAGGAATTTTTCCTTCTCTATCAGCCACTGGTCGATTTATTTTCCATGCAGATCATCGGACTCGAAGCCCTGGTTCGCTGGCAACACCCGGACGAGGGTGTGGTGCCTCCCAATCGTTTTATCGAGATGATGGAAAATAACGGGATGATTATCGAGCTGGGCACTCAAGTGATCGCTCAAGCCTGCCGCGATCTGGCCCGACTCGAAAACTACCACCCCAATTTCAGTATCGCCATCAACTTGTCACCGCGACAACTGCACGATACCGAATTGGTGCAGACGCTCGAAAAGCAATTGCGCACCAATATGATCGATCCGCGCCGACTCAAAATTGAGATCACGGAAAATTCACTGATCGAAGATGCGGATGAGAACATTGAGATCCTGAACGACCTCAAAGAAATGGGCCTGACCTTATCGATCGATGATTTCGGTACGGGTTACTCATCGCTGAGCTATTTGAAAATGTTGCCGGTCGATGAGCTGAAAGTGGATCGGCGCTTCATCAGCGATATCACCGTCGATCGCGACGACCGCGAAATTACCGCCGCCGTCATCGCGATGGCGCACAACCTGCAACTGAAAGTGGTGGCCGAAGGTATCGAGGATGCGCAGCAACTCGATTTCCTGCGCAGAAATAACTGCGACATCGGCCAGGGCTATTTATTTTCCAAGCCGGTGTCGCTCGACATCATTCAAAAAATGTTGAACGAAGGCATTCGCACGCCCGCGTTTTAAAGTCGATTATTTTTCTTGTTCTGCGCAGCCGCAAACAATTGTGCCATCGCCGTGTTCGCTGGCTGTTGCCGTTGATTGTCGCGACGCAATTTATCCATTGCTTTTTCAGCGCCGCGCTCCTGCGACTTTGGCGCCGAGGTCTTTTCTCCAGGCGCATCGTCAAGGCGCATCGATAACGCAATGCGCTTGCGAGCGACTTCGACTTCCATCACTTTCACTTTAACGATATCGCCAGCCTTCACCACTTCGCGCGGGTCTTTCACAAACTTATTCGATAGCGCGGAGATGTGAACGAGACCATCCTGATGCACACCGATATCGACGAAAGCGCCGAATGCCGCAACGTTGGTGACGGTGCCCTCCAAAATCATCCCTGGCGTTAAGTCTTTAATATCCTCGACGCCGTCCATAAATGTCGCCGTTTTAAACTCGGGACGCGGATCGCGACCGGGCTTATCGAGCTCCTTGATGATATCGGTCACCGTCGGCACACCGAATTTATCATCGACATAGTCGGTCGGTTTGAGCGAACGTAAAAATGCGCTATCGCCCAGAAAACCTTTTACTTCACGATTATTTTTTTGCGCAATTTTTTCAACAACGGCGTACGACTCGGGGTGCACGGCCGACGCATCGAGCGGATTATCGCCACCGACGATGCGCAGAAATCCCGCGGCCTGCTCAAAGGTTTTATCGCCGAGACGAGGCACCTTGCGCAATTGCTCGCGGCTTTTGAATACGCCGTTTTGGTTGCGGAACTCGACGATATTGTTAGCGAGCGTTTGGTTCAAACCGGAAATACGCGTGAGCAACGCGGGCGATGCGGTATTCACATCGACACCGACCGCGTTTACGCAATCCTCAATGACGGCATCGAGCGAACGTGCGAGCGCAGTTTGACTGACATCGTGCTGATACTGGCCGACACCGATCGATTTCGGCTCGATTTTCACCAGCTCAGCGAGCGGATCCTGCAAGCGTCGCGCAATTGATACGGCGCCGCGAATGGTCACATCCAGATCGGGAAACTCTTTTGCTGCATATTCAGAGGCCGAATAAACCGATGCACCGGCCTCGTTCACAATCACTTTGGTTAAACCCAACTCAGGTTTCGCCTTGATGATATCGAGCACGAAGCGCTCGGTTTCCCGACTCGCGGTACCGTTGCCGATAGAAACCAATTGCGCGCCGTGTTTTTTCGCGAGCGCAATCAATATTGCGGCTGATTCAGCGATTTTATTTTGCGGCTGATTCGGATAAATCGCGCAATGATCGAGAACCTTACCCGTTGCATCGATCACAGCGACTTTAACGCCGGTACGCAACCCAGGGTCGAGACCGATCGTGACTTTCTGCCCTGCAGGCGCCGCCAACAACAAATCTTTTAAATTGCTCGCAAAGACTTTGATCGCCTCTTCCTCGGCGCGTTCTCTTAATTGACCGAGCAAATCGGTTTCGAGATGCGTGTAGAGTTTGACGCGCCAGGTCCAGCGCACCACTTCGGCAAGCCATTTATCCGCAGCGCGATTTTGATCTTTAATATTCCAGAAATTTGCGATCATTATTTCGCAGGGATGCACGACGGGCTTTTCATCCTTCTCGCCCACCGTAATCGCCAACATAAGGACTCCTTCGTTACGACCACGGAACATCGCCAGTGCGCGATGTGACGGTGTGGTGGCGAGCAACTCATCGTGATCGAAATAATCGCGAAATTTTTCGCCCTCGACCTGCTTGCCGTCCACCACGCGCGCACTTAATTTTCCTTCGCTGGACAAATAATCGCGCAGCTTTTGCAGCAGATCTGCATTCTCACTGAATTTATCCATGAGAATATATTTGGCGCCATCGAGTGCGGCTTTGATATCGGCGACACCCTTCTCTACATCGATAAACTGCAGAGCGAATTCTTCCGGCGCCTTGCTAGGATCTTCAAACAATCCGAGTGCAAGCGGCTCAAGCCCGGCTTCGATCGCGATTTGCGCTTTGGTGCGGCGCTTGGGCTTGTACGGCAAATAGAGATCTTCTAAACGGTTTTTGGAATCCGCCGAATTAATTTCGGATTCCAATTCCGGCGTTAACTTTCCCTGCTCCTGAATGCTTGCGAGGATCGCCGCGCGGCGTTCTTCCATTTCGCGCAGATAACGCAAACGTTCTTCCAGCGTACGCAATTGCGTATCGTCGAGCCCGCCCGTCACTTCTTTGCGATAGCGCGAAATAAACGGCACCGTTGCGCCTTCGTCGAGCAATTCGATAGCGGCGCTGACCTGCGCCAGTTTTACATTGAGTTCGTCGGCGATACGTTGATTGATCGAGAGCATTGGCATTCCAGGAAGCTAGAGAGGAAATTTTCGCGCGGCATTATGCGCAATTATTTTTGACGACGGCAGAATTGCGATCACAGATTTTTTTTGTTACGCCGAAAATGGCGAAAGAAAAAAGCCGCCTTGTGGGCGGCTTCTTGCAATCACTCGACTGCTTAGGCTTTAGGGCCGGCAGCGATAATTGCGGCGGAGGGAGCGAACTTCTTGATGTTCTCTTGGAACAATTGCGCAAGTTTGCGCGCCTCGGCATCGTACGCGGCCGCATCGGACCACGACTTGCGAGGATTCAAAAAGCGCGCGTCCACACCGGGCACGGCTTTCGGAATAGCGACGTTGATGATATCGAGCTGTTCGGTTTCGGCATTGAGCAACGCACCGCTTTGGCAGGCTGCAACCACTGCGCGAGTCACCGGAATTGGGAAGCGCATGCCGGTGCCGCCAGGAGCACCCGAGCCGCCCGTCCAACCGGTGTTAACCAGATAAACCTGCGAACCGAACTCTTCAATACGCTTGATCAGCAACTCGGCGTATTCGCGCGCCGGACGCGGCATGAACGGTGCGCCGAAGCAGGTCGAGAAGGTCGGCTGAATGCCGGGGGCTGCGCCGACTTCGGTCGAGCCGACACGCGCGGTGTAGCCACTCAGGAAGTGGAAAGCAGCCGCTTCTTTGCTGAGGATCGATACGGGTGGCAATACGCCGGAGACGTCGCAGGTCAGGAAGATAACGACCTTCGGTTCGCCGCCCGCATTTTTGATCACGCGCTTGGGTACGTGTTCGAGCGGATAGCAGCAACGGCCGTTTTCCGAGAGGCTGGTGTCGTCGTAATCGGCACGGCGGGTTTCGGCGTCGATCACCACGTTTTCGACGATCGCGCCGAATTTAATCGCATCCCAAATGATGGGCTCGTTTTGCTGCGACAAGTTGATGGTTTTCGCGTAGCAACCGCCTTCGATATTGAACACTGCACCCTTCGCCCAACCGTGCTCGTCGTCGCCGATCAGATAGCGCGCAGGATCTGCAGACAGCGTGGTTTTACCCGTGCCCGACAGACCGAAGAACAGGCAGGTATCGCCCGCATCGCCGACGTTGGCCGAGCAGTGCATCGGCATAACGTCTTTTTCGGGAAGCAGGTAGTTCTGCACCGCGAACATCGATTTTTTCATTTCACCGGCGTAGCGCAGACCCGCGAGCAGTACTTTGCGCTGCGTGAAGTTAGTAATTACAACGCCTTCGGAGTTAGTGCCGTCGCGTGCGGGATCGCACTGGAAGCTCGGCACGTTGAGGATTTTCCACTCGCCTTTGTTGCGCGGATTGTAATTATCCGGGCGGATAAACATGTTGCGCGCAAACAGGCTCTGCCATGCGGTTTCGGTACGCGCTTCGACCGGCAGGTAGTGCTCTTCGTGAGCGCCGACGTGCACGCGCACAACGAACTGATCTTTGGTTTCGAGATAGTCTTCAACGCGCTGCCACAGCGCATCGAATTTGGCAGGATCGAATGCCTGGTTGACGCTACCCCAATCCACAGTATCCGCCGTGGTGGCATCTTTAACGATGAAACGATCTTTGGGCGAACGCCCCGTGCGCTTGCCCGTAGTGACCACAAAAGCGCCGGTATCGGCTAGCTGCCCTTCGCCGCGCGACAGGCCTTGCTCGATGAGCTGTGCAGGGGAAAGGTCGTTATATACGGTGATTTTTGCACTCATGCTGTTCTACTTCCTAAATAAAATGATGCCGTCCGCACGGACCGGTTTAGGGGATAGCTGGCCTCACCATCCTGGCGCGACCGAAACAAGACAATCGCCCCATAAGACAACAGACTGGGGGGCGGCATTATGGCAAAAAACTGGGAATGAGGCGAATCGTACTGCATACCTTGCTTCTTTCGAGGAGGGCTCGCGCCGAGACGGTCAATGGCGGGTAGCCGGCGACGCCGGAGCGAACAGATCGGCGACCGCCCCGGCGCCGAATTGGTAGAGCTGGTTGCAAAACTCGCAGTTGACATCGATCGATCCCCGCTCGCGCAGAATCGACTCCAACTCATCGCGCCCGAGACTGCGCAACATGGTTTCGGTGCGCTCTTGCGAGCAGCTGCAGCGAAAGCTGACGGAATCGCGCCGCAATAGCCGCAACTGCTCCTGATGAAACAGGCGATAGAGCACTTCGTCGCCGCTCAACTGCAACATCTCATGCTCGGAAACGGTTTCCGCCAGCATGCTCAAATGCTGCCACTGTTGCGAGCGCTGCTCGAAATCGAGCCGACTCGGCAACTCCTGCAAAAACAGACCGGCGACGCGGCGGTTATCCGCAACCAGCCAGATGCGGGTCGGCAACTGCTCGCTGCGGTGAAAATAACTCTCAAGACACTGCGCCAGGCTGTCGCCCTCCAGCGGCACAATGCCCTGATAACGCTTTCCTTCGGTGGGGTCGATGGTAATCGTCAACGTCGCATTGCGGCCCAGCAGGCGCTTGAACTCGGTGCTGGCTGCACGCTCCGCCCCGTGCACGATCGCGCGCACGCTGTTGTCCGAGCCCGCCTCCGCCATGATCAGCGGAATCTCGCCATCCTCGCTGCGCGCCTGCAAGGTAATCGTGCCCTCGAATTTGAGCGTCGCCCCGAGCAGACTCGCCGCAGCCAGAAACTCACCCACCAATTTACGCACCGCAGGCGGATAGTGATGATTGATGAGCGCTTCCTGATAGCTGCGCTCGAGCTGTACCCACTCGCCGCGCACATCGGTGCCATCGAAAATAAATCTCAGCAATTGATCCGAACCGCTTTGTTGCCGATCTACAGCCGACTGATCTGACATGCGTTGCACTACCCTTGTATTTAACCACTGTATTTAACGACTGCATTTAACGAAGCCCGTCGCACATAACCACCCGTTACGGACGCGAACAGTCAGGCACAATTCAATCGACGAATAACTTAATCAAACAACTCGCGTTTCAATTGTTCGAGCTGGCGACGCTGCTGTTTATTCGGCCGCTCCGGCGTTAGCGGTGTACTCAACGCAGCCATTTTGCGCGCCGCTGCATTCTGCTCGCGGCGCTGCACGCTCACCTGCGTTTCAGCATAGAGCAAACGCGCTGCGGTTGCCGGGCCGCGCTGATCGGAAAGCGCCAGCACATCGATCTCGATGTCATCCCAGCCCTGCTCGACGCGCAGGCGCGCGCCGACTTCAACCTCGCGACTGACTTTGCAGCGCTGGTCGTTATACAGCACACGGCCTTTTTCGATCGCCTGCTTGGCCAGATTGCGCGTTTTGAAAAAGCGCGCAGCCCATAACCACTTGTCTATGCGCATGATGGGGTGAGACGCACTGATTGATGGGAAAGAATTTCTGCGCTCATGACGGCGGCATGATCTCGTCGAAATGCAAAATGCCGGGAAACTCCGTGCGATCACGCTGAGCCTGACGACTATCCGGCTGCAGTAGAGTCAGTAGATAGCGAATACCGAATTGCTGCGCAGCGTGCAGAACCGATGCGGAATCATCGATAAATAATGTCCGCGCTGGATCGAATGGATGCTCGGCGCGCAATCGCCGCCAAAACTCCGCGCTCTCTTTTGGCTGCGCGTAATCGTGCGAGCAGATGATGCGATCGAACCAACGCTCGATGCGCGTATGCGCCAATTTGATATTGAGACTTTTGCGATGCGCGTTGGTGACGAGCCACACATCGCGCGGGCTACCGTCTCGCGTTGGACTGTCATGCAGACGCTGCAGAAAATCCTCGACGTGCGGACGAATCGCAATGAGATGTTTGATCTCATGTTTCAGCTCGCCGATATCGAGCTGCAATTGTTCCGACCAGTAATCGACGCAATACCAATTCAATGTGCCGCGCTGCGCGGCAAATATCTGCGTTAAATGCGAGCGCGCGTGCGTTTCGTGCACACCGTGACGCTCGGCATAACGCAGCGGTAAATGTTCGAGCCAGAAATGGTTGTCGAAATACAGATCGAGCAAGGTGCCGTCCATATCCAGCAACACGGTGTCGATATTGTTCCAATCAAGCGAAGTCGATGTAGTCATTGCGCCATTATGCCCTTGCGGCCCGATGCGATAAACGGTGTGCATAGACAACCGATATGAAACCTTGACCCCTTGTACAAAAAAACGCCCCACCGGGATTACTAAAGAGTAATCTTATGCGGTCGATACTTGGCTAAGCTTTTACAAACGCCGCTTTTACAAACATTCCTGGATGGAAGCTCGGGCACATGAGAAAAAAAGAAGAACGCAACGCGCTGCATCTGCATCGCCCACCCTCTCGTCGCGAGACTCTCGCAGGCGTGCGCCTGCAAAATGTCGAGGCGGTAAAAGCGAAGCTGCTTGAAGAAATTATCGAACTGGAAACACAGCTGGATAAACTGAAAAGCTCGGGAAAACCGCTAGATCTTGCATTGATCGAGACGTATCGCGAGATGATTCGCAGCCGCCGGCAATTCTTCTCCGAGCTCAATCGCTAAGGCCCGCCACCACCGATGCAGTCCGTTAAATAACGGATATTTACCCCGCCACCACCGCGCTAAAGTACACTCCGCCACTCGTCAAAGTACATTTTCATATTCGCATTTGGAATTTAGCCATGCCGCGCGCGCTGTTCTTCTTTGCCCCATTATTTTTCGTCGTGAGCGGATGCCAGCAAGCCGCCTGGAAGGCCGGTGCCAGCGCGGACGACTTCAAGCGCGATGAACTCGCCTGCCGCACGGCGACGAGTAACGATGATGCGGTATCGCAGTGCCTGCGCGACAAGGGCTGGTCGCTGGCGACCTTCGCTGCGCCAGCAGATGACAATGCGCTATCGACACCGAACACAGCCACTGCGGACAGCGAACCCTCGCCACTGACAGAAAGTGTTAGATCGACCCCCGAAGCCATTGCGCATCCGCCAGCGGCGACAAAGACCGGCGACAACGAATTGTCCAACCCAAAAGCGGTCGCGCCCGTCGATCCCTTGCAGCGACAATCGGTACAAACGTGGTGGAAGGCCGGGGCGCAGGCCGCTGATTTTCAGATCGATGCGGAACGCTGCCTCACCCAACTCGGCGAGCCACACACCCCCGACTATGCGAACCACTTATACACGCGAGCGATGATCAAATGCCTGCGCGAAAGCGGGTGGTATGCAGGGAAAGATCCGGTCTACACGCCGCTGCGCTAATACGTAGGGACTGGTTATTTCGCCGCGGCGCACGGCCACACATCGCGCCAGGCACGCAGCGCCAGATTCGCTGCCGACAAATGCCGCGACTCGGGATGATTATCGAGATAATCGAGCGCGACCTGCACGACGACCTCATCGCGAATCCCATCCGGCGCGCAGATCATACTCGCCGCTTGCTGGCGCACATCGCCGACCGCATGCGCGATACGCAAGCCGTCGAACACACCGACAAAATAACCACCACACGCATTGTCAGCGCAGTAGTGATGCATTTCCTCACCGCTCAATGCGAATGCCGCCATCGATCTCATCAGCGAGAAAAATGCAAATAACACGAAGGCGAGCCAGGATTTCATCGACACTTGCACCACAAATTAAGAAGCAGTCATCACAAATTAAAATGGCGCGCGCATTTTAGAACGGCGCACTCTTGGGTACGCGCGGATAGGGAATCACATCGCGGATATTATCCATACCCGTCACGTAATTCAGTAAGCGCTCAAAACCAAGACCGAAGCCCGCGTGCGGCACCGTGCCGTAGCGACGCAGATCGCGATACCACCATAAATCACCGCCGATTTTCATTTCCTGCATGCGCGCATCGAGCCGATCAAGCCGTTCTTCGCGTTGACTGCCGCCGATGATTTCGCCGATACCCGGCGCGAGAATATCCATCGCCGCCACAGTTTTGCCATCGTCGTTCTGACGCATATAAAACGCTTTGATGTCTTTCGGATAATTCATCACGATGAGCGGCGCTTTCACATGCTCTTCGCACAGATAGCGCTCGTGCTCGGATTGCAAATCGAGCCCCCACTGCACCGGATACTGAAACGACTTGCCGCAATTTTGCAGTACGCGAATCGCTTCGCTGTAATCCATGCGCTCGAAATTTTTCGCGGCGACATGCTGCAAGCGATCGAGTACGGTTTTATCGACAAATTCGTTGAAGAATTTCAAATCGTCTTCGCAGCATTCGAGCAGGATATGAATTAGATGACGCAGAAAATCTTCGGCGAGCGCAGCATCGTCATTCAAATCGGCAAACGCGATTTCAGGCTCGACCATCCAAAATTCGGCGAGATGACGACTCGTGTTGGAATTTTCCGCGCGAAACGTCGGTCCGAACGTGTACACCTTCGACATGGCAAGACAATACGCCTCGACATTGAGCTGCCCCGACACGGTGAGAAAGGTTTGCGCGCCGAAGAAATCCTTGTCGAAATCCACCGCACCTTTATCGTCGCGCGGTAAATTGGTCAGATCGAGCGTGCTCACGCGAAACAATTCGCCCGCGCCTTCACAATCGCTCGCGGTAATCAACGGCGTATTGATCCACTGAAAACCGTGCTCGAAAAAATAATTGTGAATTGCATTCGCGAGCACCGTGCGCACGCGCGTGATCGCGCCAAAGGTATTCGTGCGCGGGCGCAGATGTGCAACCGTGCGCAAATATTCGAAGGTATGACGCTTCTTGGCGATCGGATAACTTTCCGGATCATCGACCCAGCCGATCACCTCGACCGCATCGGCCTGAATTTCGAACGCCTGCCCCTGCCCTTGCGATCGCACCAGTTCGCCGCTGACCGCAACCGCGCAACCGGCCGACAACTGCAGCACGTCATTCTGATAATTCGACAGCGTCGCCGGCACCACCGCTTGCACAGACGCAAGGCACGAACCGTCGTTGATCGCGAGAAAGGAAATTCCCGCTTTCGAATCGCGGCGCGAGCGCAGCCAGCCGCGCACGCCAACGCGCTGGCCCAACAATGACTCATCGACTAACGCCGCCTGCACGGACACAACGGCCGCTGCAATGGAATCGGTGGCCATGAGCAAACTCTCCTCTGACTTCATAGATGCGCAATAGTAACGCACTTCACATCGGCCAAAATATCCGCGATACCGCCGCGCGCGAACGCCAAATTTTTCCTACAATGCAGTGTCCCTACCGCGAAGCCTGCCTATGTTGTCCGCTCTATTTTCCCAGCCGCGTCACGCGCGCTTTGCAACGTTTGTTTGCGCAGCGCTGCTGTTCTTTTTGGTGCTCGAGCTCAAACTGCTCGTGGTGCTGTATTCGGCCATGCTGGTTTATGCCTTGGTGATTCTGCTGTCGTCGCATCTCGTCGACCGCGGCGCTCGTCATGGCTCCTCGCGCTGGTTCGCCGTGGTTTTCATCGCAATACTGGTGGCATCGTCCCTGGTTGCGGCAGGTTTCGGTCTGCACGTCCTGTTTCGCAGCGGTCTCAATCTGCATGACCTGTTGTTGCAAATGAGCGAAATCATCGAATCGTCGCGCTCATGGCTACCCGACTTCATCAGCGCGAAATTGCCGCAGCAGGACGACCTGCTCATCAACGCCGGCGGATTGCTGCGTCAGCACGCCACCGACATCGGCACCGTCGGTCTCGGCGCGCTGAAAAATATCGGTTACACCTTGATCGGTATTTTGCTCGGCTCGATGTTCGCCATCAGCGCACGCGTCGAAGCACATCGCATCGGCCCGATCAGCACGCGCCTGATGGAACAATTCCTCGCCGTCGAAAATGCGTTCTGGCGCGTTATCTCGGCACAGGTGCGTATCTCGGCGCTGAACACCGTGCTGACTGCTATTTACCTGCTCATCATTCTGCCGCTGTTCGGCGTCACCATTCCGTTCACCAAAACGCTCATTGCCATCACCTTCATCGCAGGCCTCCTCCCCGTGATCGGCAATTTGATATCCAACACCGCCATCACCATTATCAGCATCAGCCAATCGCTGCTGGTCGCAGCAGCATCGCTGACTTTTTTAGTCGTGATTCACAAGCTCGAATATTTCGTGAACGCGCGTTTCGTCGGTCAGCAAATCAATGCCAAGCCGCACGAAATTCTGGTCATGATGGTTTTGATGGAAAGATTATTCGGGCCCGCCGGCGTGGTTGCGGCACCGGTGTTTTACGCATGGCTGAAATCGGAATGGCATCGGTGGGACGCAAAATAAACTCGACATCGACAACGGCTTTAGTTTTTATTGCCACAACCTTCGCACTGAATACTGCTGCAGAACAAAAGCCGACATGGGAAATTGGCGTCGGCGCTGGCGCACTCAGCTTTCCCGCCTATCGCGGCTCCGACGAGCAACTCGGCATCCTGTTACCAATACCTTATGTGGTCTATCGCGGCGAATGGGTGAAAGCCGATCGCGAAGGTATTCGCAGTATTTTTTTCGACAGCGATCGCATCCATTTGAATCTGAGTATGAACGCATCGATTCCCGTCGATAGCGACCGCGTCGACGCACGCGAAGGCATGCCCGATTTAAAACCGACAGTTGAAATAGGGCCGTCGCTGAATTTCACAGTATGGCAGTCACGCAATCGTCAGCAGAAATTCGAGCTACGCCTGCCCGCACGCTACGCAATTACAGCGGAAACAAATCCCGAGGCAGTCGGCTGGCAATTGACGCCGCGACTCACACTCGACCTGTTCAGCCCCGCAAAACTCGATGGCTGGAATGTCGGCTTACTCGCAGGACCGATCTATAGCAGCAAGCGTCAGCACGATTATTTCTATTCAGTTGACGACCGCTACGCCACCGCAACACGCCCCGCCTACGATGCGTCCGGCGGTTACGCCGGCTGGCAATGGCTCGGCTCGATCTCGAAACGTTTTCCGAATTACTGGATCGGCGGCTTCATACGTTACGACTCGCTGCGCGGTGCGGTATTCGCCGACAGCCCCCTCGTCACCAGCAATCACTACACGGCGGGAGGGATCGCCGTCGCGTGGATCATCGGCGAGTCTTCACAGCGTAGCGACGATCAATAAACCGCGTTAAAACTCACTGCCAACTCAACCAATACTCTTCCGGGAACGGCCCCGATTTGTAATCGATCGTGCCGTTCGCCTGAACATCCTTGCGCCGAAAAACCTGCCGAATCATTTCCGGAATCATCACCATACCCACATAACGGCCGAGGCACTCGTGACTGCCGAAACCGAAGTGAAAATAGTTGTACCAATTTCGATTGGCGATGAATTCGTCGGGATTATCGAACGCGCGCTTGTCGAACATCGCCGATTGCGTCACCGGCAGCACGTAAGTACCCGCCGGAATTTTCGTCGCGTAACTCGTACCCATGCCGACCGTGTAATCCATCGCCGATTTGCGGAACAGATACGGCGCAATCGGCACGAAGCGCAACGCCTCCCACACCAGCGCATCGAATTCGGCCGGATCATCTTTTTGTGCCGCCACTTTCGCACGCGTAGCGAGTTCCGGCGATTGCAATAAAAATTGAATCGCCTGCGCCACTGCCTGCTCGGTGGTTTCGATGGCGCCGATCAGCAAACCGCCCGCATTGACGCCGAGACGTTTTAAATCCAGATCCATCGCATTGGGAAAACTGTTGCGCAGCATGCGCGTGACAATATCGTCCTTCAGCGGCTCGTGCGTTTTGCCCTGCAACACACGGATGAGCTGTTTCAGTTTCAGCCAGATTGTACGCAGCAAATTCGCGCGCTCCAGCTCTACTGCAATACTGCGGCGCGCCATCAGCTCGGCGATATATTTGCCGAGCTTATCGCTGGTACGCTTGTGATTGGCTTCGATTTCCTTGCGCTTTTTATCGTCGATCAAATCGAAGGGCTGATTATGGAACGTGTTGTACTGCGCCCAATACGACCACTCGATCAAATCCTTTTTGTCGACACCGGTCAGGCCAAAATACTCCTGCACCAGCAGCGCCGGCACCATACGACAAAATTGGTTGACGATTTCGATGCGACCATTGGCATTATCGAGAATTTCTTTACCGAAGCGCGCGATCATGCGTCGCACATCGGGCAGATCGTCGCGATTGAGCAGGCTTTGCATGATCGTTTTTTCGCGCGTATGCAACGCATCGTCATCGTGCGACATCAAATAAATGCCGTCGCCCATCTTCGGCAGATACAACTGCACGGTGAAAACCTTGGGCATGTTCAATACTTGCACCACGTCGTCGTAACGCGTGATCAACGTGGCGCGCGGTGTCACCAATATCGGTCGCCGCTCGCGCAATTCCTTGAAGAACGGCAGCGGCTCTTCCCACATCCATTTGTAAACGAGGTCGTATTTTTCGGCCTCGGGTGCTGCGTCGTAGCGTTCCAGATAACTCGCACTCATCGATTCAATCCCTATCTAGTTTTCATCGCATAGCAATTTTTTAAAAATGACAGATTTTAAAAATGACGCATTTAAAAATTACAACGTCTTCAAATATTCGAGCAGATCCAGCCGCGCCTCCTTATCGATGACCGGCAAAATCCGACCGTCAGGCTGAGCGGTGCCGCCCGTTGTATATTCATGGCCCGCGTTGCTGTTTCCCGGAAGGCTGGTATCGAAAGTGAAACCCGCATAACCGCTGTGACGCAAACCGACTTTATCGGGCTCGAATTCACGCGAGCCGACCACAAACGTATCGGGGCGATACTCACCGCCTTCCGGATCTCCCGCGCGCTTTTTCGGCAGCAATAAATCGTAAAGCGTCGGCACCGAACCGTTGTGCAAATACGGCCCTGTCGCCCAGATACCGTTGAGCGGACGCGCTTTGTATGAGAATAACGATTTCAGCGGTTCGACACTGGTATCTGGATCGTAGGTGCCGCCTTTGAGCGACGGTTTAATTTCGTTGGTGAAAAATGCGTAAATTAAATCGTAGGCCCAATTCACGCCGCGACGAATCGGATTGTCGTAGGGATACGGCGTCGCAACGGTGCCGAGCGTCGCTTTCGTCAGCAATGCCGCTGCGGGCGCACGCTGGTCGAGCAACATCGGACCCGCATCGAGCGTGACATATTCATTGCGCAGGATGCCGCTCCAGCCGCCGTAAAACACGCTGTTATTCGCCATCGCCGGATCGGTACCGACGCGACTCAGGCTCGACATCTGCGCCACCACGCGCCGATTCGGATCGTCGCGCTCCATTTCCGAATGACACGCCAGACAATATTGGCCGAATAATTTTTCGCCGCGCTCGGCGCGCGCATGATCGATCTTCGGCAGAATATCTTCGGGCCATTGCGGCGATTGCAATTTCCACAGACGCTGTTCAAGACGTCGCAGGTTGTGCACATTGACCGACGATTCGAAACTCACGTGTGTCTTGAAACCCTGCCCCGTGATCAGCGATGAAATCGAAAAACCCGACTCACGTTTCCAATCGAGCGTGCCGAACACGCCGATTACCTCCCCCGTGTTTCTGCCGACCGAACCGAGACCGGCATTCGAAGCAAGACCATTCCACTGCACATAATCGTGCTGCGGAATATCCCACAGGAATGGATAACTCACGGGGGCATTGGGCTGATTGGTAATTTTATTTTTGAACGCGATGAGCTGAGCGTCGGTGAGCAAACCAAAAATTTCGTCGCGCTGAATCCCGCTCAACGTGTTGTTGCCTTTGCCGAGAATCGCATCGAGTTTCGCTGCGGGCACCACACCTTCCAGTTCGCGCCGCAGCAGATCCGACGTCAGCACATGTTCGAGTACACGATTGTAAATACGCCCGAACGCATCGAGCCGCGCGTATCCGTATTTTGTGTCGCTGTCATTGACGAGGTTATACGTGCGCAAACTCTGATTCGCATACCTGAGCGCATCGAGAACCTCCTGTTCATTTTTATAATTGCCATGCGCAATCACACGCTGCACGAAACGGTCGCGCACCGCTTTATCGTTTTGCGTATGCAGCAGCGCTGCGGCGAGATCGCGCACGAAGGTGTCGAGATCGGCGCCGCCGGGACCACCGTCGATGCGCATGCCGATGCCGTTGTAATTAATCTGGCCCGCGTGACACGCCGCGCAGGTTAACCCGATGTATTCGGTGCCACGAAAAACATCCTTGACGAAACCGACCGGCAAACCATCGGGATTGCGCTGCGTCGGATTCTGCGGCAGATAGCGATAGCGGTTGATATTTTCGTTATCGCGAAACAGCGTGGTCGAACCGATCTGCTCGACTTCGAGAAACAAATCGTAGGGAATCAGATTGGAGCCCTGGGTCGTGGTGTAGAACCACAATGTTTCTTCGGGCTTCCAGCCCTGCTCGAGAAAGCGCACCTGCGTGAAGCTATCGTTGAACACGTCCTGCTTCACCATCGCCGCGCCGCGAGTGACATCCTTATCGCGAAAGTCGTAGTAATTTTCTTTGATGGCGATATAGACGAGCGGAATACCGATAACCAGCACGACCAATCCGAGCAGCGTGAAAATAACCAACGCGCCGACGGTGTTTTCCAACGCCCACTCTTTCAATGCCTGGAGGAATTTACGCATGGCAACATCCCTTTTGATTTTGTTAGACAGGTTGATTGCAAAAAACCAACGCGCACGCACTGTAACCAAAAGCAGCGCCGGAAAGAAGTCTTCTTTAATGTGCGTCTATATTTCTTTTTTCTCAAAATCAGGTTGGCACTAGCGACCTTTTGACTATTTATTATCGGAAAGGAATAGCTTGGCCGGAAAATCAGAGCAGACGCCGAAACGCTCGCAAATCTTCGACGAATAAATCCGGCTGCTCGAGCGCCGCGAAATGGCCGCCGCGTGGCATTTCGTGCCATTGCACGATGTTGTAACTCTTCGCCACCAAACTGCGCGGCAAGGCAGAAATTTCTTTGGGGAAAAGCGCGACGGCGGTGGGACGCGCGACGTAGGCATCGTTCGGCACCGGCTCTTTATAGAGACCGTTGTACAACCACGCCGCGGTGCCGAAGGTGTCGGTGACGAGGTAGATCATGATGTCAGTGATAATCTCGTCCTTGCTAAAGACCGACCACACGTCATCGGATTGGAGATGATTCGACTTATCGCTCCAGCGATGAAATTTTTCGAGAATCCATGCCGCCACACCGAGCGGACTGTCGTGCATGGCATACGACAATGTCAGCGGCTTGGTCGCCTGCAGCACCATGTAACCGTTTTCGTTTTTCCAACCGTCCCGGTTGCGCTGCATCGCCGCTTTTTCTTCGGGCGTTTCGGGTCGTGCGGAACCGGCGCGCCAGATCATCACGAAATTCAAATGAACTGCGGCGCAGCCTTTACCTTCGTAGCCGAGCCAGCTTGAAATCGCCGAACCCCAATCGCCACCCTGCGCGATGTAATCGTCGTAGCCGAGCACATCGGTCATCAGGCGATCGAATAATTTCGCGATAGTACGCGGGCCGATCGCCGTTTTCGGCTTCGACGAAAAGCCATAACCCGGCAACGAGGGAATCACCACCGAAAATGCCTCGTCCTCATTCGCGCCGAATTTCGCCGGATTCGTTAGCGGCTCGATCACTTTCATAAACTCGGCGAACGAGCCGGGCCAGCCATGGAGGAGCAACAGCGGTTTTGGATTTACGCCGGTACCGCGGACGTGAATGAAGTGAATAGCGGAATCATCGACGCGCGCCGTGAATTGCGGCAACGCATTAAATGCGGCTTCGTGTTTGCGCCAATCGTAAATATTGAGCCAATAATCGACGAGCTCGCGCAGGGTTTTAGCGTCCGTACCGTAAGACCAGGGCTCTCCAGCCGGAACGTCAGGCCATGGAGCCTCACGCAGCCGGCGCGCAATCCAATCGAGTTTTGCCTGTGGAATAGCAATACAAAATGGCTGCATGATCACGCACGCCGGAAATGATGGAACTTTTATTATGCCTGAGATTGTGACTTATGTTTGGGCTCGGCTCATGGCCGCCTGCATCTGCGGAATAATTTTCTCGCGCACGACAAATTGGTTCATATATTCCATCGCGTTGGCGATGCGACCATCGCGCACACGAAATAAAAATACGTGCGTGTTGTTGAACGGCTCACCCGCGAGCGTGCCATGCGATTTAATCTCAGCGACAACGCGATCCTCTTCAGCAGTGAGCGATTCGATGTCGTAAACCAGCGTTCCCGCAAAAATCGACGATAGAATTTTCATTGCACCTTGAAAGCGCGCTTTGTCTGCCGTGCCCGAATTGACCGACCAGAACGTCATGTCGTCGGTGACCAGATGATCGGGAACCTCACCCTTCGCTATCGCCAGAAAAAAATCGCGAACGAGCTGATGATTGGCCTGTGTAACCGGATCGTGCTGCGTCATTTTTTTGCCGCCTTTTTAGCCGTGGTGGAAGATTTTTTGGTGGTTGCCGATCCTTGCGTAGTGGCCGATTTTTGCAGCGCAACATCATTGACGCTGATGCCGTCGATCACAAAATCGATAATCGCCGATCGAATATCTTTGTCGTTCGCCAGCCCTTCTGGAAAAATCCAATCCTTGAACAGCACACAACCGAGCACCGCTGCGAACGACACGCGCACCAGTAATTTCGGATCGACCGGCGCATCCGCATCGACACGGCCACTCATCATCGCCGCACCGCGCTCGAAATAATGGCGCAGGCTTTCAATTTCGCCCACACCCTGCCCCTGTCCTACCGAAGCGCTGCCCGACGTAAATAATTGCGCAACGACAAGCGACAGCAGCAATTTCGAATGCTCATCGAGAAACTCTTGCAACTCGGTGATGTAGATTCGGGCGCGCTCGCGAATATTGTCGTCGCTAGTCATCGCCTCGGGATAACGCGCATTGAATGCGGAGAAATGCTTATCGAGCGGATCGAATACCGCTTCTCGAAACAAATCGGCTTTCGACGAGAAATAGCGAAATAGCTGTGCCTCGGTCACCTCGGCATTGCGGGCGATGACTGCAGTGGTGGCACCGACATAACCGCTGCGCTTGAACTCCTCGCGCGCCGCTGTCACCAGCCGTTCCATGATTTCTTCCGAGGAGCGGCGCTTGCGCGTCACCGTCGTCGCAGAGGCCTTTTTCACCCTCGTATTTGGCTGATTCTTTTTGGACTGCATGACCATTTCATTAAATCTCTTTGCACTGCCGCTGCACTGGCCGGAGGATGCTTGCCAAAGCATTTGATAGCGAATACTATCATTCGAACATCGCCAACGAAAGTGTCGCGCCCCGCATGGAACTTCCCCCTCACGGAAAAAACCGCATGAAAAGACCAGCCAGCTCATTCAATGCCGCCGATGGTCTGCTGCGCGCAGAGCATTTCCAAGTTGCCTACGCCACCACCGATATCGAACAAGCCAAACAGGTGTTTGCTGATCGCTACGGCATAAAAAACTATCGCCAACTGAAAGGACAGATGCCGACGGGCGGACATATTCACATCGAACTCGCCTGGGTCGGCAGCACCATGTACGAATTAGTGACATCGAGCGGGCCCGGCTCCGAAACCTTCATGAGCGATTTACCAAGCGAAGGTTTTGCACTGCGCCACCACCATCTCGGCTTTTTGATCAGCAGCGATGCGGAGTGGAACGCCATGCTCATCGGCGTCGAAAGAAATGGCGGACGCATTCTCTCGAAAAGCGAAAACACCGGCTTCATGAAAACCTGCATGATCAAAATCCCCGAGCTGGGACATTGCCTGGAATATCTCTTTCCTGAACCCGCAGGATTAGCCTTCCTCGAAAATGTTCCCGCCAACTGATTTCAAAAACCGAACCCATTAAAAATCGCAGGCCATTCGTATGAGCAAAAATACCGGCACTCTTAACATAGACGACAGGCTTCTCGCCTATCTCGGCGACCTCGAAGGTGCCGTCGATGAATTAAAAAATACCTGGCATCCCGACGATCCGAATTACCGCGCCGATGTCTATCGGCAGGCGATGATGAGTTTTTCGTATTCGTATTTCGCCTATTTTCACGCAACACCCGAACACCCCGATTGGGCGCCGCTGTGGAATCCCGTGTTCACGCTGCAGCCAAACCCCGACGATATTTATTTGTACAGCCCGATCCGTGGCGATCTTAAATATAAAGTCAGCGGTAAACGCGGCACCGTAAGAATTCTGAGTTTCACCACTCAACGTTTTATGTCGGGCATGGTCGACGACATTTCGCAAATCGGCGGTCACAATGAAATCGACGATTCGAATTTCAGTGTCGATGCCGACGGCAATTTCGAAATACTTTTCAGCGTCGAACGGCCCGCCAATTACTCCGGCGATTGGGCGCCGATTCATCCCGAAGCCACCGGCATGATGGTGCGACTACGCAGTTACGACTGGGAAAATGAAATCGACCCCACACTCTCGATCGAATGTCTCGATAAAGTTCCGCTGAAGCCGCGTTTAACACCCGAAGAAATTCTCGAACGCATTCAGGAAATGGCGAAATTCCCCGCGCGCAAAACGCGCAGCTATTACCGCATGCAGAATGGCGTGAAAGAACGCGTCGGCTTCAATGTGTTCGAACCGATTCGCATGAAAGGCGCACTCGCCAAACAAGTATATTGGCCCGCGTGTTTTCAACTCGACGACGGCGAAGCGTTGATTATCGAAACCGAATTACCGGAAAAACGCCCGTACTGGAATATTCAACTCAACGATCCGTATTTCAACGCGCTCGAATATGTGTATCGCTTATCGAGCCTGAACGGCCACACCGCCAAAGTGAGTTCGGACGGAAAATTCCGCGCGGTAATTTCTCTTACAGATCCGGGCGTACCGAACTGGCTCGATCCGGCCGGTTACAAAGAAGGCGGCATTTACGGCCGCTGGTTCGATTGCGATACCAACCCTACGCCGATTATCAAACGCGTACCGCTCGCCGAATTGCGCAAGCATTTACCCGCCGATACGCCGGTTATCACACCCGAACAGCGCGACGAAGAATTACGGCGCCGCGTGCGCGCATGCCAACGTCGACGCCGCTGGTAATCCGTCGTGGATCTCGAATTATTTAATTTTAGCGGTCGCGTCGCTGTCGTCACGGGTGGCGGCACCGGTATCGGCGCGGTCACTGCGATGCAACTCGCACAACGCGGCGCCGATTTGGTTTTGGCTGGACGCAAACTGGAACCGCTGGAAAACACCGCGCAAAAAATTCGACAGGAAACCAGGCGCCGCTGTCTCGTCGTACCCACGGACGTTACCGATCCTGAGCAAGCGACGAAATTAATTGAAGCGACGATTGCCGAATACGGCCGCATCGACATTCTCATCAATAACGCAGGAAAAGGTTCGCATCGCCCGCTGCGCACAATGGCCCCCGAGATTTGGCAAAAAGATGTAAATCTTAATTTGAACGCGGCGTTCTATTGTTCGCAGGCAGCCTTTCCTCATCTTAAAGAAAGCGCGCTCAAAAGAAATGGACAGAGCGCCATCGTTAATATTTCTTCGCTCGCGGGTGTCCACGGAACGCTCGGCGTTGGCGCTTATTCTGCGGCGAAAGCCGGTTTGCAAATGTTCACGCGAGTAGCCGCTGCCGAATGGGGCCCACATAGCGTACGCGTTAATGCCGTTGCGTGCGGCATGATCGCGACCGAACTCGCGCAAGCCGGCTGGGCCAAAACCGGTTTCGATGCCATGGCCGCAGCGCAAAACTTTCCGCTGCGTCGCCCGGGTACGCCCGAAGAAATTGCGCAGACAGTTATTTTTCTCGTCAGCGATGCGGCATCTTATATTTCCGGTGAAATACTCAGCGTCGCGGGTGGGCCGCAACTCAAAGGCATGATTGATATTTAAGCGAGAGTCTTTTTATGGATTTAAGTTACGATCCGCCCGCGCAGTTTTCTACCGCACTGGATGAATTGCACGAGCTTGTTGCTCAACACGTTGGCAGTGATGATTTCGGTTCGCGCGATTATCTGCCCGGTTTAAAAGTGCTGCTGCAATCGATGGATTACGATCCGCGCCTCACCGAACGCGGTCGGCGTTACGCGTGGGGCACTGTCGTCAATGTGCTGAAAGGACGCGCGCACGCGATTAAATCGATGCGGGAAAATCCCGGCTTCGATAAGCACGCGATTAAAAATCCGGTCGTCATTACCGGCATTCCGCGCACCGGCACAACCGCGCTGCATAAACTCATGGCGGTCGATCCGCAATTTCAGGGTTTGCAAACGTGGCTGCTCGATTCGCCGATGCCACGCCCACCGCAAAATACGTGGACAAATTATCCGGCGTTTCACAAAACCGCTGCCGTGCTCGAAGCGCGCTTTAAAGCAGCGCCGATAAAACGCGCCGCGCACAATATGGCGGCCGAAGAAGTCGATGAATGTTGTCTCGTGCTGCGTCAGGGTTTCGTGTCGAATTTATGGACCGTCGGCTGGTCCGCTGCGACGTACGATGCGTGGTGGCAATGCCAAAGCGAGGCCGATGCGTATCGTCATTATTACCGCTGCATGCAATTGATCGGCAGCAACGATCTCGACAAACGCTGGCTGCTCAAAAATCCCGGCCACGTCGACAACCTCGATTTATTATTCGCGACGCTGCCAGATGCGAAAGTGATTCAAACGCATCGCGATCCCGCCAAAGCGGTACCATCGCTGTGTTCGCTATTAATGCCGCTGCATGCCATCGTCGAAGAAGGCCGTTATCAACAACGCGCGCACAACATGCTCGCGCGCGAAGTGGCGAAGTGGGCGAAGGCCGTGCACAAAGCCGAAGCGGTTAAACGTCAACATCCCGGTCAGACACTCGATATTATTCAAAGCGATTTTCATCGCGATCCGATGGCGGTGATCGAAACTATTTATCAATTTATCGGCGCGGAATTATGCGATGACGTAAAAGCGGCGATGCAACAGCGCATCGCCGATGATCCCGAGCGTCAACACGGCGCGCATAAATACGACGTCGCCGATTTCGGCATGAGCGAAGCGGAAATTCGCGAGCGTTTCGGCGATTACATCGAACGCTTCGATCTATCTCCAAAAAGATAATGCAATTGATCGCTCACGAAATCACACGCGAACGGAGCAGGAGAAAATAAATGAAAGCCGCTATTTATCCCGGTGCAGGCGAGCCGCTTACGCTCGAAACCTTGCCCGATCCCACGCCCGGCCCTGACGATGTGATTATCAAAGTGCATCGCTGCGGCATTTGCGGCACCGACCTGCACATGACCGAAGGCCACCAATGGCAATTCGCTGCAGGCACGGTGCCCGGCCACGAATATTCGGGCGAAATTATTGAAATCGGCTCGAAGGTCACCGGCTTTAAAAAAGGCGATTTAATCACCGCACTGCCTTCAACCGGCTGCGGTCATTGCGACGCGTGTTATCACGGCAATCTCGCGCTATGCCACAACGCACCCGGCGTAATGGGCGGCTACGCCGAGATGATGAAAATTCCGGCGAGCGTTGCGGTGAAATTACCGAGCACATTATCTGCGGCAGACGGCGCACTGATCGAACCGCTCGCCATTGGTTTGTATGCCGTGCGCATGTCCAATATTCAACCGGGCGATCGCGTTCTCGTATTAGGTGCAGGATCGGTCGCGCTGTGCACGATTTACTGGGCGAAGCGTTTGGGTGCTGGTCGCATCGTCGCGATGTCGCGCTCCGAGCGCCGCAAAGCCATGGTGTTAGAAATGGGCGCTAACGCTTACGTTCAGTACGGCGAGAATGAGAGCAACGAAATTATCGGCGCACTCGGCGGCAAACCCGATATCGTTTTCGAATGCGTCGGCTCGCCCGGATTTTTAATGAAGGGGATTCAACATGTGCGCGATCTCGGCAAAGTCATGTCGATGGGTTTTTGCACCTCGCCCGATACCGTGGTTCCCGCCGTCGCCGGCTTCAAAGGCGTATCGCTGCAATTTCCCGTCGGCTACTCGCTGAAGGATTTTCAATACGTTGCCGATGTGATGGATAAAGGCCATATCGATCCAAAAATATTGATCAGCTCGGTCATCACACTTGACCAATTGCCCAATGTGTTCGATCAACTGCGCGGCCCGAATAATGAAACCAAAGTACAGGTTGCTCCAGTGGCGTTATGATGCCGCCCAATTCCCCTCCTCTGGAGGGGTGGCAGGCGCAGCCTGATGGGGTGGTTACACATCAATCGACCACCCCGCCCCTGCAGGGCACCCCTCCTGATGAGGGGAATTGCGCCCACCGTGCTGACGCAACGAACTGGCGATTAATTTCAAGACCAAATCATTTTCGGGAGTAGAGAGTATGGAACAGCGTAACGTCGGCAAATCGGGACTGCGCGTATCGGCCGTCGGTCTCGGTTGCAACAATTTCGGCTGGCTGATCGATGCCGATATTTCCGAAAAAATTATTCACAAGGCGCTCGATCTTGGCGTAACCCTGTTTGACACCGCACCCGTCTACGGCAAAACCGGCGGCGAATCGGAACAGATTCTCGGCAAAGCGCTCGGCGCCCGTCGTCAGGATGTGGTGGTGCTGACCAAATTCGGTATGACGCTCGATCGCTCTGGCCGCACCAACACCTCGCGCGCCGCGCTGATGAAAGAAATCGAAGCGAGTCTCACGCGACTCAATACCGATTACATCGACATCTACATGCTGCACTGGCCCGATTGGAAAACGCCGCTCGATGAAACGTTGCGTGCGCTCGACGACATCATCAGCTCAGGCAAAGCACGCTATATCGGCTGCTCGAATATTCCGGCGTGGAGGCTTGTTGAAGCGCAGTGGATTTCGAAAACCGATCGCCTGCATAAATTCATCGTCAGTCAGAACGAATATTCGCTGGCGCAGCGCGATGCCGAAAACAGTTTATTTCCTGCATTGCAGGAGTACGGCGTCGGCTTCATGGGTTATTCGCCGCTCGCCAATGGCTTGCTGACAGGCAAATTCAAAGCGGGTGTCGAAGCACCGAAAGATACGCGCCTCGGTCAAAATATGTGGGGCACCGGCAAACGCTATCTTGCCGACAACATGCTCAAACTCGCGGATGATCTCAATCGTTTTGCCAGCGAACGCGGCCACTCCCTGATCGAATTGGCGATTGCGTGGCAATTATCGAATCCGCTGGTGTGCAGCGTGATCGGCGGCGCGTCGAAACCCGAGCAATTGGAAATTAATGTCGCTGCGGGCAACTGCGGCTGGCGCCTGTCGGCTGAGGAATTAGCCGAAGTCGATAAAATTTATCGCGAAAATAAGCGATAGCCAGCAGCAATTTATTATTAGCAGAGAGAACACGATGAGCACGCGCGCGAATCCTCCAGCCCTCGTTGTCGGCACCGGTTTCGGCGCGCGCATTCATGTCCCAGCATTGCGTGCTGCCGGTTTCGATGTCGTCGGCCTGGTCGGCACGAATGCAGAGCGAACCGCGAAGCGCGCCGAAGCGAACGGCATCGCGCAAGCGTTTATCGATCTCGATGAAGCGATCAGAAAAACCGGCGCTGTTGCCGTTACGATTGCATCGCCGCCGAGCACACATGCCGCGCTGACACTCACGGCAATCGCACATAAATGTCATGTGATTTGCGAAAAGCCGATGGCTAACACTATCGATGAGGCGCGCACGATGTTGCAAGCGGCCGAGCGCGCCGGCATCACGCATTTGATGGGCAATCAATTTCGATGGCAGCCTGAGCGCGCCATCGTCGCGCGCGCAATTAAAGACGGACTCATCGGCGAGCCGCGCTTTTTAACGCTCGCTGGTTATCTTCCGCTCGTTGCATCGCCCGACGCAAAAATGCCCGACTGGTGGTTCGATGAAGGCGCGGGCGGTGGTTGGCTCGGCGCGCACGGCTCACATCTCATCGATCAAGTGCGTTATTGGCTCGGCGAATTCGCCAGCTTGAGTGCGGCATTGCCGATGGTTTCCGCACGCAAAGGCGTAGCAGAAGACAGTTATTTAATTCGTTTCCGCCTCGCCAATGGTGTCGAAGGTGTTTTGCAAAATACCGCAGGCGCGTGGGGACCAATGAGCGATGTTGTGCGCGTTGCGGGAACGCAGGGAACGATCTGGACCGAAAAAGGCGTGGTGTACATCGCCGATCGCGACGGCACGCGCGAATTGCCGATTCCCGCCGATTTAGTTTTGCCGCCGACGCTGGGCGATAAAAACGATCCGCGCGCCGCAGTGCGAGAACCCGGACCGTATATTCGATTGTGCGAAGTTTTACGCGCAGGCGTCGATGGAAAAAAATTTATCAGCGCAGTTCCACCACCGACATTTCGCGATGGCCTTGCCTGCATGCAGGTGATGGATGCGATTCGCACATCGGCAGCGCGCGACGGTGAGCGTGTTGCGCTGTGTTAATCGAAAGGCAGCGCTTATGCACCCAGACTGCATCAGACACTGACTTATGAAATCGGTCGGGTTTTAATAAAACGCATTGCCGTCTTTTCTCTCGGAATAGTCTGCTGACCGGTATTCGGCCAAAGCGGACGTTGACGCTACAAATTAGAAGCTCGCGATAAGAAATATCAAAAAGATTAAATGATGCCGCGCTAGACGTGTTCTTTCGAGACCGGTGCTCTTTGTTTGAACATTCGTGGCGTCGATCCTGTCGCACGGCGGAACGCTGCACCAAAGCTTGCGGGCGATGAAAATCCCAATGTGTAAGCAGTCGCTTTTATGTCCCCATCCGCTATTAATAATCGCTTCGCATGATTGATAAGACTTTTACCAATATAGTCTCCAATCGAAGAGCCTCGACTGGTTCTAAATCCTCTCGACAATTGTCGCACCGACATTTTACATAACACTGCCAGTTCCGCTAATGAGGGAGGTTCGCGGACCTCGGCAATGCGTTCATCGATAAGCCTCAATCGCCATGGTGCAAGTCCTCCACTACGCGTCTTTAAACTTTCTGCACGAACGAAATAGCGCGCTAACTCGATACCAAGCTGCGCACAAAGATGTTCTGCAAATTTTTCACTACCGAAGCGCTGATGCGTTGTCTCACCAGCTAAACGAATTAATAAGCTTTGAATATACCGCTGTTGAATATCGAGGCTCGCCTCAAACTGATGGTCGCTCCACTGAAGATCGTGCTCAAGTCCAGCCTTTATTGCCTCGGGCTGGAGATGGCAGATGACTGACGTATAGCTAGCCTCACCATCGTTTCGGACAAGGACACGCTCCCCTGGGGGCACGACAAAGATTTTACCAAGCGGCTCAAATCGGTTCTGATTCCAGTGGTTTAAATAGCACGCGCGCGAGTCTTGCGGTCTAGGAGTGACATTCATATCAATTCGATACGAGTTGCCCGGTTCCAGGTATGTTTCCGTCGAGCCAGTGTGCGTAAGTAGGACCACTTGCGCCATAGATGTGGCGGATCTTAGCTCGGCTTGTATGGACGTCACTGCGCTCCGATGTTTCTTCATTTCGCTCGTCTCTTCGGTGTTCACGAAGCCTATAAATTACTCCATGACCTAAATGAGAGATCCCCAAAGCCCCGCTATTTGGCACCAGGCTGTCCATATCATTGTATAACGTCCACTTCGAAACATGTTGTCGCATTGAGGATTATCAGAGTCCGACTAAAAATTAATACACCGCTAAATGACATCCATTAACGCGATGCCGCCTAGCACTTCGTAGCCAGGATCACCCCATGACGCTCAGTGAAATATTGAATCAAGCCCGAGAAAAAACCCTTTTGGCCGACCCAGATAGTGACTCATGGAAAGAAGGGCTTGAGATACTTTTGCGCGATTTCGCCCGGGCCGATCTGCTCAGCGAACGCGGTGTTGGCATGATGAAGGGGCGTTTGGTTGAGGCCCTTGCATCTCGCATGCAGGTGGATGATTTCATTCGTCGCAATCCCGAAGTTGTGAATACACCCGTCAAGCGCCCAGTATTTATTCTGGGGATGCCACGAACAGGCACAACGATGATGAGCTATCTCATGGATGCAGACCCCGCCAACCGCTCGCTGCTTAAATGGGAAGCCTACAGTGCCGTTCCGCCTGCCGCACACGGAGCTTTGAGAACAGATCCACGCTGTCTCGCAGAAAAAGCAAAGGATGAATTGATCATTAAGGGTAATCCATCCGGCGTCGCACAACATTTTGAAGCGGGAGATGGCCCAACAGAATGCGTGCATCTACTCGCACAAGATTTTAAGTCGCTGATGTTGGCCGTCCTATCGACTACGCCGAATTATCACGATTGGATTTTATTCTGCGATATGGCATCGGCATTTATTCATCGCAAACGCGTGCTACAAATACTTCAATCGACGAATCCCGGCCGATGGGTATTAAAAATGCCATCGGACTCTCTATTTATTCGCACGCTGTTCAAAGTATTTCCTGACGCCAAAATTATCTGGACTCATCGTGATCCGTACGCAGCATTTGCGTCGTCAATGAGCATGCGTAAAAACTCACGACCGCACTACAACAAAGATATCGACATTGACTACATGCGCCGCTATTTTCCCTCGCAGCTCGCTCAACACCTGTCGAGACCGCTTGAGGTTAGCAGCGAAAGACCTAAAGATTTTTATCACCTCTATTACGATGATTTGCTTGCAAACCCGCTAGATGAAATGAAGCGCATTTATTCTTGGCTGGGCGATGAATGGACAGACTCAACCGAGAATGGGATGAATGGATGGCTTAAAGAAAACCCACAAGGTCGCTTCGGCGCACACAAATACTCTTTCGAGGAATGGGGTTTCACGAAAGAAGAATTAGCACCTTATTTCTCTGATTATCTTAAAGTGCATTCGCGGAGCAATTCACGATGACGAAAACAGAGATCGCAGCAGATACGCAAGGCACCAAAGTTGCTGAATTCATCTCCACTGGCGAATTACAAACGCAGGCCATTGAGCGAGCCCCCGGTATTTTCGAAAGCCGCGGCATCGGCAATAGTTATTTAATTACCACGAGCGATGGCGATGTACTGGTAAATGCAGGTGCGCTCGGCGATGCACGTCGCGGACAAGTACTATTTGGAAAAATATCGAAAAATCCGATTCGACATATCGTACTAACACAAAGTCATGCCAATCAATTTGGCGGTCTCGAAGTCTATAAAACACCAACAAACACAGTAATTGCACATCGCTTGTATCCGCTGGAACGCGAATATAACAAAGCACTTTCACAACATTATCAGCGTGGTTCTCGCCGAATTTTTGGATCGATTACCGGTAAGCAAGAAAATATTCTGCCAACAATAGAGATATCTCCAGATCTACTTATCGATGACCAGCATACATTTGAATTAGGTGGTCGACGCTTCGAACTGATTTGGACGCCTGGCGGTGAAACGCGCTCATCACTTGTGGTATGGCTGCCCGATGAAAAAATTGTTCTGGTCGGAAATTTATTTGGCCCCCTTCTTGGTAATCAGCCAAACCTCAATACGCTGCGCGGCGACAAGCCTCGCTCTGCGCTGGAATTTGTCGAATCGGTGAAGCGTGTCCGTGAACTTGGCGCAGAACTATTATTGACAGGGCACGAATCCATCAGCGGTGCGAAAAATATTGAACAGCTTATTACGCGCATCGCCGACTCTGTGCAGTGGATACATGATCGAACTATTCAGGGAATGAACGATGGCGTTGATTTACGCACCTTAATGCGAGAAGTAAAACCTCCGCAAGAATTAACATTGACTGAAGAATACGGAAAGGTTGCGTGGAATGTTCGTGCAATTTGGCATGAATACACGGGATGGTTTGATCCGTCGCAGGGAATTACCGAACTTTATGATGTACCTGCATCAAGCATTGCTCCAGCGATTGTGGAATTAGCTGGAGGAACAAATGCAATTCTTGATAAGGCTAATGAATTTATTTCAGCGCACAAACTCCTTGAAGCACTGCATTTGGTGGAAATAGCACTCACGGTAGAACCACTATCGCCTTTAGGTCGAGAAACTAAAAAAAATGCATTGACCCTTCTAGCTCAGAAAGTCGGAACAAAAAATCTTTGGGAGCGAATGTCAATCGCTGCAGGAATTAGAGAGCTGGACTCAACTCACAAACCCTCCTAGAGATATCTGTATGAAGCATGGTTTTATTGGATTGGGCGACCAAGGTGCCCCAATAGCGCGCCGCATGATAGATGCTGGTTTATCTACCGTACTCTGGGCTAGACGACCAGAAAGTCTTGAGTCATTTAAAAATACACAAGCTGGAATCGCAACTTCCATTTCTTGTTTGGCCAGGCATGTCGATTATGTCGGTATTTGCGTGGTCGACGATGCGGGTGTCCAGCAAGTTTGCGATCAAATAATTCCACATATGCGACCGGGTGGACTCATTGTGGTTCATTCCACCGTTAATCCCGAGTTGTGTAGGACGTTCGCCGCCAAAGCTGCCGAGAAGAGTCTCACGCTGATCGATGCCCCAGTGAGCGGCGGCGGTGCTGGGGCAGAGGCTGGTACTTTGACCGTAATGGTTGGCGGCGACATCTCCGCATTTAATGCGGCGTTGCCGGTTTTCAAAACCTTCGGAAAATTAATCGTTCATTTAGGCGATGTTGGAGCCGGACAACATGCAAAATTAATAAATAATTCTATGTTGGCTGCAAATATCGCCATTGCCCATTATGGCAATGAAGCTGCAAATTTATTTGGTCTCAATCGCGATGCATTTATCCAATTGATAAAAGCCAGTAGCGGTCACAGCTTTGGTTTCGATGTTAGTGCACGAATGTCATCACCAGCGGCATTTTCACACGGTGCTTCTCTTTTAAAAAAGGATGTCCGTTTACTTTGTGATGCACTAGGTAACGTACCCTCGGTGAACGTCATCCGTGAAACAGCCGCCTCCTTTCTCAAACTTACAACGGTCAACACGTAACTATGACGAAAAATATTTTCGATCTAACAGGAAAAGTTGTTCTTGCTACTGGCGCCAACAGCGGTATCGGCCTTGCGTTTTTACAAGGGTGTGCAAAACAAGGGGCGGACGTGGTGGTGTGGGGGCGCAGAACTGATAAAAATAATGAAGCAGTAACCGCGCTTAGAGCTCTAGGAGCACAACGTGTCCATGCCGAAGAAGTGGATGTGTCCGATGAGAACGCTGTGGAAAAAGCGTTTTCTTCAACGTTAGCTGCTATGGGGCGCGTAGATTGCGTATTCGCGAATGCAGGATATCAAAATCGAGCGACGTCATTTCCTGACATGACGAGCAAGATGTATCACGATCTTCTCAATGTTAATTTACATGGAGCCTTCTACACTTTGCGCGCCGCGACGCGCCACATGCGTGATCGAGCGCAAGCTGGAGATCCAGGTGGATCGATTGTGGTATGTGGCAGCTTATCAATATTTCAAGGACGACAAGGATTAGAGCATTACGCGGCAGCCAAAGGTGCGCTCCATGCAATGGTGAAAGGACTTGCTGTTGAAATGGGGCAATACGGTGTCCGCGCCAACATGATTGCACCAGGGATGATAATTACTGGCATGACGGACAGTAGTCCTCAGACTGAAAATATTATTAAACACTTCTCAGCGATTACACCGCTCGGACGACCTGGATATTTGTCGGACATTGAAGGTCCGGCTGCTTACTTGGCATCAGATGCTTCGATTTTTCAGACTGGAGATATTTTAATTGTCGACGGTGGTCGCTCGGTCAATTCGCAATGAGACTACACGTTCGAGCTCGCTCGTAATTTCAGCAAGGGCTATCGCAAATTCACGCCTAAATCACTCGCCGCTTTTTATTTTTAGAATTAATTATTATGTCAGATAGCCTTAGCTCAATTTCAACACAATCCTCGCATCCATACCCCCCCGCTGCAGTTGGTTGGTACGCCACCATTATGCTTGCATTTTTGTATTGGATATCAGTGCTAGATCGCTACATTATTTCTTTGTTAGTAGATCCCATTAAACGGGATCTTGATCTCACCGACGTACAGTTCGGCGTGCTTCACGGTTTTGCATTTGTACTGACCTTTGTATTTTTTGGTGGAGTTTTCGGTGCGCTGGCTGATCGCGTTAATCGGCGCCGACTTATATATATCGGAGTAACAATATGGTCGATCGGAACTGCATTTTGTGGATTGGCGCAGAATTTTACTCATTTGCTACTAGCTCGCGTGGGTGTTGGTGCGGGCGAGTCGGCTTTGCAACCTTGTGCCACGTCGATGATCTCGGATCTTTTTCCGCGTGAAAAACTCACCACTGCAATGGCGGTGTATTCAATTGGTTCTACCGTAGGCAGTGGCACCGCTTTGATTGTGGGTGGTGTGATCGTAGGAATTGCGGCCGGCATGGGTGACGTTGTATTGCCTATCGTAGGTCTTGTACGACCTTGGCAAATAGTTTTCTTCATCGTAGGTCTGCCGGGCTTATTGCTGGCTCTCAGCATCTTCACCGTGCCCGAGCCTGTGAGACACGATCGGCATCAGGCGAACACAGCTAATCGCCCGTGGTACGTTTCCTATTTCGATTTATGGAGTTTTATGAAATCGAAGCCGCGTTTTTATATTTGCCACTATGGAGGCTTCACCCTCGCATCAGCAGTGATTACCGGTAATGCAGCTTGGCTTCCCGCGCACATGATTCGCTCATTCGGTTGGGAGGCTGCTCGGGTCGGGTGGGCGCTTGGTATGACCACTATGATCGGTGCTATTGCAGGTAAATTGCTCTGTGGCGTTCTCGTCGACATGATGTATCGACGAGGTCGTCGCGATGCACAATTGCGCTGGTATGCAACATGTATGTTACTTGCTACACCTGTGGGAATTTTGGGAATGACCAGCGGCAACCCCTATGTATTTTTAATTGGGCATGGACTTATTCAGGTATTAATTTCACCCATGCCCGCATGCGCATTTTCCTCACTGAATCTCGTGACGCCAAATGAGCTTCGCGGCACTGGTATTGCTATCTTCACAACAGTAATGGGCGTCATCGGCGCGGGTGCCGGCTCAGTGCTCATCGCCGCTATTTCGGACCATATCTACGGTGGCGGTGCAACACTTGGGCTCGGGATGGCGACTTTAATCGGACTTTGTTGTCCGCTTGCTGCGCTGCTGCTTTTTCTAGGATTTAAATCTATGCGTGAAGCATTAGTAAAAGCAGAAGCTATACCTACTAAAACACCAGTATTGAGTTAATTATTTTTTTCAGTCCGATTTCATCCCATTAGTAAACAAAAAGCTAATGACTGCTTTGGCCGATAAGCAGACACCCCCAATGGTTTACTCCATGCTTCTCATTAACGCATACGCGAAAATGCGCAGTGCGAAATCCACCATCCACCCAACGCACTCACCCCAATTATTTTTGATCACTCAAAATCGCCGGCACCCAGCAATCGCGCTTGACCATCACTTCCGCAAAAAAATCCGATTGCGAGAGCTCATCGAGCCATCTTCGTAATTGCACAAAATCACTCGCGGCAAACCATGTTTTATCGACCGCTGCGAATTGGCGAATAAAAGGAAAAATAGCCATATCCGCAATACTCACGCGAGCACCCAATAAATACGCCTGCATCTTCAGCAAACTTTCCAGCGTTAGCAAAAACTTCCCAGCTTGCTGGCGATAATATTCAGCTGAATACTCTGGGTAACGATCGGCGTATTTATAGCGATCGAGCCAATATTTGAAGGGGCCATCGTTGGTGTCGATTAATTTTTTCGCGGCGTCCGGCAATAATTTTTCGCCTTGCAGCCACTGCTGTGGATCATTCAGTGCGAGTGCCCACAGCATGATATCGAGACTTTCGTCGATCACGTCGCCATTGGTTAGCTGCAATACCGGCACTGTGCCCTTTGGTGAGATAGCCAACATGGCTTGCGGTTTATCGCGCAATGCAATTTCGCGGTATTCGACGGCAATACCACTGACTGCAATCGCCAATCGCGCGCGCATGGCGTAGGGACAGCGGCGAAAGGTATACAGAATAGGGAGAGTAGAGATAGGCATAACGGGCTGTCATGAATGCAAAGATGAATTATCTCGCAATCGTGACGCCGCTGCTAATGCAGACAGGATTAACGGCCAATAGAATTAACCGCGAATAGGATTATTAGAAGAGCGCTGCGCGAAATTCATCTTTCGCGCAGCGCTTATTGCAGGACAAGCAGGTATACGCAGTTAAGCCGATTCGGCGATCACATCCGCATGTTTCTGATACATCGCCATCAGATCGCCCGAGGTAATCGGGCGCTCGGTGCCAGTTTCCACTGGACGCGCACCGCCCGACGAAATCGGCGTGGTATCGACGCCCTTCGCTTTTGCCTTCGCGCGCAATGCGGCAACCGTTAAATCTTCGCGCTTGTAATGTTTGAACGGATCGAATTTGAAGAAGCGCATCGCATTGGCGTGTGTGACTTTATCGATTTGTGTGTCGGTCAAATGCTTGACCTGCTCCCACAAATATTCAGGCACGTCGGGCCAGAGCGTGTCCGAGTGCGGATAGTCCGATTCAAAGGCAGCGATGTCTTCGCCGATATCGTCGAGATGCTTCAAGCCAAAAGGATCGTCGATGAAGCAGCAGAGGAAATGCTTGTTGAATAATTCGCTCGGCTTGGTTTTCTGGAAAATCGAATGCGTCCACGCTTTGTGACGCCAATTCGAAAAATCGGCGCGTTCGCGGAAATACGGAATCCAACCGATGCTGCTTTCCGATAACGCGATGCGCAAATTCGGATACTGATGCAACGCTTTGAGTTGCAGCCAATCCGCCGCACCCACGGCGATCGATAACGGCATCGTGGTGATCCACGCTTCGATCGGCGTTTCGGTTGATGCATGCGGTTGCGGATTACCGCTGCCGATGTGCAGCGCAATCGTCATGTCGTGTTCGCTGATCGCTTTGTAGAACGGGTCCCAGTATGAATTGTGAATACTCGGCAAACCCTGCTTGGTCGGGTTCTCACTCACGCTCACGACATGACAACCCTTGGCGTGCAGACGTTTAATTTCTTCGACCATCGCTTGCATATCCCAGGTCGGCAAAATACCCATCGGAATAAAGCGACCGGGATACGCGCCACACCACTCATCGATATGCCAATCATTCCATGCGCGCAAATGCGTGAGCGCTAGATTTTTATCGGGCGCCTGGTGAAAGGTGCGGTTATCGAACCCGATCGAGTTGCCGAAATTCATTTGCGCTGCGATACCGTTGATATCCATGTCGTCGATGCGCGCGTGCACGTTGTAACAACCGGCACGCAATTGCTCGATCGAATTCGGCTCCATGCCGTACTCTTCGAGCGGGCGACCAACGACAGCATTCAAACCGATACCCGGCTGCTGTCGGCCCTGATACGACCAGTAATTTTTGCCGTTTTTGTCGGTCAATAATTTCGGTGCTGATTTGAGCGCATCGCCTTTCAAATGCTTGTCGAATAAATCCGGCGGTTCACAAATATGATCGTCGGTACTGATGATGACCATGTCATTCATATTCATATCTTTTACCTCGCGATAAGTGCTGTATTAACCTTCGCGCGCCACATCGTAGCGCGACAGATAACGTTCAAATCCCGGCGCGAGTTTGTCGACACTCAGACCGTATTGTTCGAGTTTGTATTCGTGCTTGCCAAATTTAGTTTGCGGATTGTCGTCGAGCCATTTGCGCATCGACGCTTCAACTTCCGGTGTGAATGGATCACCGAGCGCCGCGTAGAGTTTTCGCATCGTCTCGATCGGATCATTAACGAGATCCGCATAATGTGAGTCGATAATTCGATCCTCACCCAATTTATCGCGCACATCCATGATTCGGTTCGCGTGTTCGCAAGCCTGGTACGAGCAATTTTCCGCAATCCATTCTTTATCGACCTGACCGGTAAAGCCCATATGGCCGAGTGAAATGATCGAGCAAAACGAACCCATCGCCGTAAACGGATCGCGATGAGTCCACACCAGGCGTGCATCCGGATACACTTTTAATAATGTTTCAATCCACAGCGAGTGCGACGGCATTTTTAAATTCCACACACCGGGCGCATCGGCCTGCAACAACTGCAGAAAGCGTTTGTGATATTCGTATGCCGAGGTCATATCGGTAGAGAAAAGCCAGTCGCGATAATTCGGCAGCTTGCCGCGCGATTCGAGCATCAGTGCTTTGAAATCGTGCGCCATGAAAAAAATACATTCATTCGGATAGACCGCCGAGTTGCGGTAGTACTTACCCATCGCCGGATTAGCAGCGAGCATCGCTTTTTCCTGCTCCAAACGCGCAATCGCGCGCGGATCGGTACGCAGCTCGCCTTTTTTCACAGGAGGTATCGGCTCATCGATTTCCCATGTGAGTGGAGAACGACGCGCCGGATCGCACGCAAACAGATTGCTGAGCAGTGTTGTCCCCGTGCGCGGAATGCCGAATACGAAAATCGGTTTTTCGATAGGCCGCTGCAATAATTCAGGACGCTTATCGAGATAATCGGTAGTCCGCAAACGCGCGGCGAGATAACCGACCAAACTGGACTTGTTGCGCGCTTCGCCGCTGTCCGAAAAGCGAATGGCATTCATATCCTTGACCAGCACCTCGAGACCTTCGCGATAGCTCTCGCTATCGAAACGCTCCAACCCTGTTATCCGCTGCGCCTCTTCGATCAGTTCGTCAACTACGAGTTTCGTCATATCTGTCGCCTCTCTTTCATTTTTTGTTAATAGGTTGATACCCGGCTCAATCCTTCGCCAACCTTTTTAGTTTTTTGCTACCTAGTTAGTCTTTTGCTAAAAGCAGCGCAGCCGCCATCGGACCGCCGCCCGATGTCGCAACCGCAACACGCGGATCTCCGGGGATTTGTCGCGCACCACCTTCGCCGCGCAATTGCACAACCGACTCATACGCATAACCGAAGCCGTGCAAACGCCCCCAACCTAATTGCCCACCGCCGGTATTCATCGGCAATTCACCATCGAGTGCTATGCGTGTGCCGCCTTCGATAAATTTTCCGCCCTCGCCGATTTCGCAAAAACCCAAACCTTCGAGCCATGTAATGGGTTGAAACGCGAAGCCATCGTAAAATTGCACGGTGTCGACATCGGCTGCGGTGTAATCGGTACGTTTCCATAATTCTTTGCCCGTGGGATACGCGGCAGCCCACTCGGCTTGATCCCAGCTGTAACGTTCTACCGATCCGGCCGATGCAGCGATGCGTATCGGTGTGGTTTTAACTTCGTCGAGCGCATCGCCGGCGGAAACAATAATCACCGTCGAGGCATCGGTGAAACGATCGCAGTCGTATAAACAAAATGGCGTGCTGATCATGCGAGCGGAAAAATATTCGTCCATCGTCAATGGCTTTTTCACAATCGCACGTGGATTGCGCGCTGCGTTTGCGTGATCGTTCAATGCAATTTGCGCGAGTTGTTCGCGGGTGAGGCCGTAACGATGCATGTGCCGCATCGCAAATTGTGCAGTCCAGTTCGCTGCGGAATAGGCATTGAACGGCACCACCCACTGCCCGGCACCGTCAACGGTTTTGCGATTGAGCGGTGCGAATTCATCAGGGCGCGATAGCGCCGCCGCTTCATACACCGTGCGAAAACAAATCACATGACGCGCTTGTCCCGTTTGCACCGCCGTTGCTGCTGCCGCAATGGCGCCGAGCTGCGCCGTCATTTCCGCGCCGCCTAAATGCCAGCGCGTTTTCAACCCTAATACTTCAACTAATTCGTCGGAGCCAATCGGCGAAAAACCGAGGAACGAACCCATTCTTCCCGGATAAGTTGCGACTCCATCGATTTGATCGAGTGTTAATCCCGCATCCGCAATCGCTTCGCGCACGGCATCGAGTGTTAATCCCATCGGCGAGCGCGTTAAGCGCACGCCGACTTCCGACATGCCGATACCGGTGATATACGCTTGTTGATTCGCCATCACTCAGCTCACCTTCTCGACCATATCGACTTTTTCGAAAAGCGGATACCAAATCCCTTCTTGCTCTTCGAACACGACGCGCACTTTGTCATCGAATTTCACGGCATCGACAGCGCAACCGATAATATTGGTGGTGAGATAAACACCGGGCACACCATCCAAACGCACGCGTGCAATCACGTATGGCACTTCCAGCCACGGCACCCATTTCTGATGATTGATGGTGAAGGTATCAATTGCACCGGTGCCGGCGACTGCATCGGCAAACATATTTTCCGATAAACAATGACGACAAATTTGTCGCGGTGGATGTGTGTATTCGCCGCAGTCTTTGCACTTCATGATGTTCAATTTATTTTCTGAACCACCGGTCCAGAACGAACGATTGTCGTCATCGAGTTTTGGACGCGCGCGTGTTGCACTCATTTTTCTCAAGCCTCTTTCTTCGATGACGATGTCCACAACTTCGACGCATCGAGTGAACCCGTGAAAATACCGCCGACAAATCCTTGATTGGTGTACAACACCGCTCCCGTGACGACGTTATTGAGCGGGCTATTCAATAAAATTAATGGCCACGCCTGCTCTTCGGCAGTTGCCATGCGACCGAGCAACGGTAACGGGTATTTATCGAGCATATCCGAAGGCAGATTCGCTTTTTCCATAAATGCGGTACCGGTCGGACACGGCCACGTGCAGTTGATGCGAATACCGCGCTCCTGCCCCAATGAAATTGCACGATGCTGTACCCACACCGTCAACATTTCTTTCGATGTGGTGTAACCATCGCGAACTTTTTCCGGAAATTTTTCACACCACTCGCGCGCTGCGATCGGATCGGTAATCGCCAGTAACTCCAAATTCTGCGCGAGATTTTTCTGCCACGAAATTGCCGCATCGGATGCGATAATTGCAATGCCGCCTTTATCGGCAACGGCAGGTAATATTTCTTCGATCAGCTGTCGCGTGCCGATGTAATTCACCAACATGCACACCATCGGACTCGCATTTGCCGGCACACCCGCGCAGGTGAATACAAAATCAATCGGCCCGATATCGCGCAGCGCCGCTGCGGTTGCGCTGACTTGCTCGGGCTTGGTCAAATCGGTGGCGTAAAATTGTGCGTGTGGAATTTGGGGTTTATTCAAATCGACGATGTGCACTTGCGCGCCTAACTCGCCAAGAATGCGGGCGGTCGCTTCGCCCATTCCGGATGCACCGCCGGTGACGACAACGGTTTTACCGCGGTAGCCCAGCCCATCTAAATTACCCATATCGAACCTCGAACATCTGGATGCGTAAATTGAATTTCGATTACGCAATAACACCGCTGGCTTTCAACGCTTCGATACGTTCCCACTCAAGCCCCAATTCCAATAAAAATATTTCGGTGTGTTCGGAGGCTTGCGGTGCGCGCGTGGTTTTGACAGGTTCGCGATCGAATTGCACGGGGCCGCGCACTAATTTGATGGGATCACCGCCATCGATCGATTCGACTTCAAATAACATATCGTTGGCGAGTGCTTGTTCGTCGCTCGCCAAATCCAAAATGGATTGCACGGGCGCCCATTGGCCTTGCAGCGTGCGTAAATGTTTTCGCCAATAATCGAACGGTTGTTTTGCGATGGCATCGCGAATCAATGCACTCGCTTCCTGCCAGTTCTGCATGAGTGCTTCGGCGCTCGCGAAACGCGGATCGTTGCCCGCATCGGCAATGCCGAGATGTTCGAAGGTATCGCGAATATACGGACCCGGCGTGACCATATTCAAAACAATAATGCCGCCATCGGACGATTTGAAATTGCCGAGAAATGGATTGCCGATCGAACTGCCCGAGCCCGGCATGCGATTGCGCCCGGCTACTTTATTTTCGATCGCTAAATCGATTGCCGAACCAGCCGCCCACCAACCGGTGCTCATCAGCGACACATCGATTTCGGAAGGTTTGCCGGTTCTTTCGCGCTTGAATAATGCAGCTGCAATTCCGCCCGCGATGGTCATGCCGCCAATCGAATCGCCAAATGCGGGCAGACCCTGCATCAACACGCCATCTAATTCAGCGGGGGTCATCGCTTGTGCGATACCCGTGCGCGTCCAAAATGCGGTGTTATCAAAACCGCCCGCATCGCGCTCGACACCTTTATCGCCGTAAGCGCTGCCGCGCGCATAAATAATGTTGGGATTAATTTTGCGGATATCGTCGATGTCGATTTTCAAACGCGCACGTGCTGGCGGCAGATAATTAGTCAGAAAAACATCGGCGGTTTTAGCGATTTCGTAAATGAGTTCCAAACCTTCGGGCGTGGCGATATCGATACCGACGCTGCGTTTACCGCGGTTGGGATGCTCCATCATGGTGTTGCGATTCGGATTGATTTTCTGGCCGCCCATGTTGAGGAAGCCACGCTGCAAATCGCCGCGCACAGGATGCTCGATCTTGATGACATCGGCGCCCCAATCGGCGAGCAAACCGCCGGCAGAGGGCACGAAGGTGAATTGCGCCACTTCCAGCACTCGCACACCTTCCATCGCTTTCGTCATGCCATACCCCACCGCGGATAAATAGTGCGCACTATCTTACTCAGAATCAGGGGAGCGGCAAGTTACCGATGATTACCATTGCTTAATGTGCTGAGGCAGAGGCTCGGTAGGCAAAAAAGAACGGGGGCCGAAGCCCCCGTTTGACGTGCGGTAAATGCGGATAACCTGATCAGGCGGCGTTGCTCTCCGCAATGGTATCGGCGTGCTTCTGGAACATCGCCATCAGATCGCCAGACGTGATCGGACGCTCGGTGCCCAACTCGACGGGACGTGCGCCACCGGTCGAAATCGGTGTGGTATCGACACCGCGCGCTTTTGCTTTGGCCCGCAGCGCCGCCACGGTGAGATCCTCGCGCTTGTGGTGTTTGAACGGATCGAATTTGAAGAAACGCGCCGCGTTGGCGTACGTGACTTTGTTGATTTGCGTTTCGGTCAAATGCTTGACCTGTTCCCACAAATACTCCGGCACGTCCGGCCACAATGCATCGGAGTGCGGATAGTCGGTTTCGTACGCAACGATATCTTCGCCGACATCTTCCAGATGCTTGAGACCGAATGCATCGTCGATGAAGCAGCAGAGGAAATGCTTGTTGAAAATTTCGCTCGGCTTTTGCTTTTGGAAAATCGAATGCGTCCACGCCTTATGGCGCCAGTTAGAGAAATCGGCGCGCTCGCGGAAATACGGAATCCAGCCGATGCTGCTTTCCGACAAGGCGATACGCAAATTCGAATATTCGTGCAGTGCTTTGAGTTGCAACCAGTCAGCAGCGCCGACAGCGATCGACAATGGCATCGTCGTAATCCACGCTTCGATCGGTGTTTCGGTCGATGCATGCGGTTGCGGGTTGCCGCTGCCAATGTGCAGTGCAATCGTCATATCGTGTTCGGCGATCGCTTTGTAGAACGGGTCCCAATATGGATTGTGAATACTCGGCAAACCTTGTTTGGTCGGGTTTTCACTCACGGAAACCACGTTGCAACCTTTGGCATGCACGCGTTTGATTTCCTCGACCATCGCTTTCATATCCCAGGTTGGCAAAATTGCGAGCGGGATGAAACGTCCGGGGTATGCACCACACCATTCGTCGATATGCCAATCGTTCCATGCACGCAAATGCGTGAGCGCGAGATTTTTATCGGGCGCTTGGTGGAAAGTGCGGTTATCGAAACCGATCGAGTTACCGAAATTCATTTGCGCGGCGATGCCATTTACGTCCATATCATCGATACGGCCGTGCACGTTGTAACAACCTTTGCGCAATTGCTCGATGGAATTCGGCTCCATACCGTATTCTTCGAGCGGGCGCCCAACTACCGCATTCAAACCGATACCCGGCTGCTGGCGACCCTGATAGGACCAATAATTTTTGCCATTTTTGTCGGTCAACAATTTCGGCGCCAATTTGAGCGCATCGCCTTTGAGATGCTTGTCGAACAAATCGGGCGGCTCACAGATATGATCATCGGTACTGATAATCACCATATCGTTCATATTCATTCTTTATTTCCCCTTATCTCACGTTGCGATGATCGTCGAACCACGGCTATCCGCTACGCAGGCACGACGACACCGTTGATAGGCACACTCCGTCGGGAGTTGGGAAAATCATATCGCGCAAAAAAAACGCTGCTTTGATCCAGCTCAGGGAAACTGCCTGTCGCGGCAAGAGGATTTACCTGTCGCGACAAGCGAGAAGTTAAGGAGCGTTGTGGCGCAATGGGGCGGGAATTAACGATCCGAGCTAATCGGCATGGGCAGACTTGGCGCCAGCGGATTCCAGCGCCGGGCCTGGGCGGCATCAACATCACGAACGGCTCGGGTCTTGCCTTTCAGCAAGCATTGCCACTGAAATTCTCGGATGAAGCGGCGCAGATCGCCATCATCGAGCTGCGGCAGTTGTTTCAGGCGGCTGCGCAGATAGCCCCAGAACATCGCCAAGCCGCCAAGAACAAATGGACGGTGCAACATGCGATAAACCGATGTCGCCGCCATATAGATGACACCCGTGCCCATGAAATGCTGGCCGAAACCGTGCCGCATTCTGCCGACGTAAATACTGTCCTGACTTGAACCCATGAGCCGCAGGTGAATAAAGCGTAGGTCCGGTTCGTCCCAGCTCACGGCGGTCCAACCGAGCTGTCGACAGCGGTGGCAATCGATCGCATCCCACATCACTTCGCGCACCAACCCACCGATTTGTTTGAACGCGATCATGCGATAGAACTTGGTCATACCGACCGACATTTCATCGCCGCGATTTTCACTGACCAAGCGCCCGTCGATTTCGTTGTACGGCTTACCACTGCAAGTGCCGATGCGCGGATTCGCCTCCATTTTACGAATCAGCGTTTCGAAATATTTTTTTGGCAAATCCAAATCCAGATCGAGCTTGCAAATGTAATCGTACTTATCGGGATCGATATGTTTGTAGCCTTCATAAAATGCATCGACCACGCCCGGCCCCACTTTGCGAAAGCCACGATTTTGCCGAGTCACAATTTCGATGAACGCAAACTTCTCTGCGTACTCCGCCAGAATAATCGGCGTTTCATCGGTCGAGCCATCGTCGACAATGATCCATTTCGCAGGAAGCACACTTTGCTGCGTCACGCTATCGAGCGTTCGGCGCATATAGTCGGCTTCGTCTCTGCACGGCGAAATAATGACGTAACTTCCACTCATGACATTCTTCCAAAAAACTATTTGTATTCGATGAGAACAGCTGTTCGCTTTAAGTATTGGTCGTAGGCGCACTGCAAGACGCCTGTAAATTCCGAAAACTTTCCGATCATTAAAAAAAAAGCCCAGTAAATATTGGTGCGCAGATTCTCCGGCCCTTTGAAAATAAGTCTCAGCATTTGCAGCGGATACGCCAGAAAAAGTATCAGCACTAATGGATGCGCTAACGCAGCAAGCAATAGGGCGAGCGGAAATGCACAGCCCCAAAATAAAATTCTCGCGAGCGGCCTGACGAAAAATCGCTCCTCCGATCGGCCGTGCAGAAAAACCGCGTTGGCGCAGGCATAGCCGGCGCGTTTGGATCGACGCCACCAGCTCGCAAATTTATGCATCTGCGCATCGTGCAAGGTCATCTCGGCATCGAGCCGCATGATCTGCCAGCCGTTGGCGCGCAACCGATAACAAAGCTCGGGCTCTTCGCCCGCAATCAATTGCGCATTGAACCCGCCCACCTGCACGAACGCATCGACGCGCATGAGCACATCGCCACCGCAGGACTCCGTGGTGCCGTGCGGCGTGTTCCACTCGATATCGCAGAGCTTGTTATAAATAGAAGCATCGGGGCTCAGCTCCCGCCGCCTGCCGCAGACAGCGGCATAATTTGGATTTTCATCGAGAAACTGCTGGGCTCTTGCCATCCAACCGGAATCGAGCTGACAGTCGCCATCGATGAACTGAACATAGCGAATAGTTGGATGTCGATCGAGGAGCTGCTGAAAACCTTCGTTGCGAGCCCTTGCTGCGGTGAATGGCTTGGCGAGATCGAGTGCAACGATGGCGATGCCCGCAGTGCGGCAAAACTCAACGCTGCCGTCCGACGATCCTGAATCGACATACACCGCGGGAAAACGATCCGCCGCGATTGACCTGACACAGTTTTTAAGGCGCTCACCTTCGTTTCTGCCGATAAAAACAATGCCGACGCTGGCCATTTGATTGTTCACGCTCATAAATGTGCTCGGTGATTGACACTCCTTGAATTCTTTTAGGCAAAAACAATGCCTTTCACGGCAGCTCTTGTGCATTCAGGCCCAATTTCTTGCACAAATAATCGGACCGCAGCCTTTCAACAAATTGGGGCATAGCGCAAAAACAAATGCGCCGCATTGAGTTGATATGGACTCATTTCCCAAGAAAACCCATTTGTCGAAAAATATTACTGACAACAAACAGAAAATTTAAAAAATCAAAATAGCAACAAATCAACAGGATAGATAAAAGGGTCAAAAATCAAAAAATACGGCCCCATTTTTTTGAAAACATGGCCCGAAAAATTCGATGTCAGAATTTTTTACATCGAAAAAATCGTGAAAATCTCTTGTTAATTGGAAAAATATCTCTCGCAATTTTTCGAAAAATTCTCAACTGAAAAAAATTTTATCAACACAAAAAACTCGCCTCACAAAAATATCGAATCGCACTTTAACTCTCATCAGCAACCTCATCAGCGACGTTATCCAACCCATGGCATAGCTATTGCTCCTTCAGAAATGTGAGTGGGTTCTCTGTATTCAAAAAAATTATTAATAAAGGGACGGTGCAGCGCCACCACACTTTTTATTAAGTGGACTGCGAAAAAGGTGTCGGCTTTGTCAGTTTTAGGCAGATACGACCTTCAAGGTTGAATTAAGCAGGGTGCGGTTTATGAACAGCTCGGTACGACTTGAATCATTAATTCCTTTAACTCCTGAGCGGAAGATTCGCCCTAAAAGACTTCTGCAAGATCACGATACGCTCATTTCTCATTTGCAGCTCGCCGCAAGTATTGCGTTATCGGTTAGCACTCTTCTGCTCTTTTCCTATCTCATCGAAGGTGAGATTGAAACGCGGTATCGCTATCTCGCCATGGTGGTCGCTTTTGCAATGGCATCCATCTATCACTGGCGCGGCGTGCATCGACGTTTCAACGGCGTCATTTCCGGTTGTATGCGTTTAGCAAGGTCCTGGTTATTGATGGTTGGCCTGACCATTTCGATGCTGGTGATCATGCGTCTGGAAAATGAATATTCTCCCGAAGTGCTGGTGGCTTGGGCTTTTTTCGGATTTCTGAGTCAGGCTTGCGCCTACACAGCTTTCTATAAAATCTCCTGCTACCTGAAATCTCGCACGCAACCAGTGCGCCGCGTGCTCGTAGTTGGTTCCGGCACACTCGCCCATCAGGTCATTTCCAGTATCAATCGCAACGCCTGGATCTCCGATCAAGTGATTGGCGTTGTCGATGAATGCACCGATTGCGCAAATCGCGAAGTCGATTTTTCAGTGCCGATGCTGGGCGGATTTAATGAAATTTCCAACATCGTAGCGCTGCATAACATCGGCAGAATCTACATTGCTCTGCCAATTTGCCAATCAAACAGTATCGAAAAAATTTACACATCGCTTTCTGACAGGACGATCGATGTCGTTTGGATTCCCGATATTTTTTCAATGCGGCTGTTGAATCATTCGGTGAAAGAACTGAACGGCCTGCCGCTCATTATGTTGTCGGAAACACCGCTCGCTTCGCAAAGCTGCGCCACGGTCAAAGCCGCCATCGATAAAGTGTTGGCTGCGATCATGCTGATCGCACTGAGCCCATTGATGATCACGGTAGCGATTCTAGTTGCGCTGTCATCACCCGGCCCAATTATTTTCAAACAAAAGCGCCACGGCTTCGATGGTCGCGTTATCGAAATATGGAAATTCCGCTCAATGGTCGTGCACCAAGACAGCGAGGTTGCGCAAGCGAAGCGCGACGATGCGCGCGTAACCAAAATTGGGAAATTCATTCGACGCACATCGATCGATGAACTGCCGCAATTATTCAACGTGCTGCAAGGAAGTATGTCGCTGGTCGGTCCGCGACCTCACGCGATAGAACACAACCAGCTTTATGCGCAGCAAATCCCCGCGTACATGCAGCGTCATCGCATCAAGCCCGGAATTACCGGGCTGGCTCAAGTCACCGGCTATCGGGGCGAAACCGAAACACTCGACAAAATGTTGCGACGCGTCGAACTGGATATCGAATACATCAACAACTGGTCCATCTGGTTCGACTTTGTGCTGCTGCTGAAGACGCCGCTGAGCCTGTTCGGACGAAACGTTTACTGATTTGTGCGCCTGCATGCATATCGCTGCAGGCCGTTTGAGGAGTGAAGCGATGAGGAACGAGCTTAAATTTGTCGAGGTGTCGGGGATTTCGTTTCTGGAATTTTCCGGCAACAGACCGCACCTGTTGACCAGCCTGTTTGAAAAAATGTGCTTTAAAAAGGTTGGAGAAATCGCATCGCGCAATCTGTCGCTCTACAAACAGGGCGAGGCCGTTTTCATTTCCAATCCCTCAAGCGATGGCAACGCGGAGCTTTTTCGGTCGGTGCATAACCGCGGTGCGAGTGCGATGGGGTTTCGCGTGGAGAATTCAGCGGCAGCATTCGAACTTGCCGTCAAACTCGGCGCCTCACCCGCCACGATTACCGATTACGACATCCCGGCAATTAAAGGTGTCGGCCAGTCATTGATCTATCTGGTCGATGACGCTCATGAAAAGGCATTGTTTGCCGCCTTTGGATACGACAGCTCGCGCGACGAAGAACCGGTGGCAGCGCTCACCAAGATCGACCATCTGACCCACAATCTCAAAATCGGTGGCGTCGAACGCATGTGCGAATTTTACGAAACGATTTTCGGTTTCAATCGCGTGCGCAGCTTTCATATCGAAGGCAAGAAAACCGGACTCTATAGCGAAGTGGTGGCGAGTCGCTGCGGCCGCGTGATTATTCCGCTCAACGAATCGAAGGATGATATTTCCCAAATCGCGGAATTCGTGCGCGAATACAACGGCGAAGGCATTCAGCACATCGCGCTGCTCAGCGACGATATCTATCAATCGGTCGATCAATTGAATGCCAATGGCATTCCGTTTCAAGACACGCCCGACACCTACTACGAACGCGTCGACAATCGATTACCCGGCCATAGCGAAAGCGTCGAAGAATTGCGCAGGCGGCGCATATTGATCGACGGCGGCGACGCGCAGGGCGGCGGCTTCCTGCTGCAAATTTTTTCCAAGAACAGTATCGGCCCGATCTTTTTTGAATTCATTCAACGCAAAGGCAACCGGGGTTTTGGCGAGGGCAACTTCCAGGCGCTGTTCGAATCGATCGAAATTGATCAGGAACGACGAGGAGTTCTCGCCTAAGCGAGGACGCATTTTTGGACTGATTCAGCACCTGTAAATACCACGCTGATCAAGAGTATTGAGCATGAGCGCCGTACAATCTGAGCTGTCGACAGATTTCTCGCGGACCTTCAGAAAATTAGATCGGGGGCAGGAAGTAGCTATTGGTGGCGATGTTCTATTTACCAAAACGCTAGCCCGGCCCAATTGCAGGCTAATCGATTTGAAAATTTTTCCCGATGCCGAGATGGAAAATCACAACCGCTTTCAGGGACGATCCGTCACCAGCGATTTCAGAGTTCTCAATGAATTGGTTGAGCAATTCGCTCGATCGCAACCCGATAAAATTGCGGTGAACCATAACGGAAAAAATCTGAGCTATGCCGAGCTGGTAAATGACAGCAAAATTTTTTCCAAGCAATTGCGTCACCTCGGCATGAACAAGGGCGACCGCGTTGCGGTGTTTATGGAGCCGTCTGCGTGGACGCTGGTGGCGGTACTCGGAATTCATCGTTTCGGCGCGGTGTATGTGCCGGTGGATCCATCGTTTCCTGCAGAGCGCATCAACGCCATCCTCGCCGAAATTCAGCCGAAGCTGATCGTAGCCAACACCGATACCAACGCAATCTCGGAGCAGTTCAACACAGCGGTTCGCCCCATAGCGGAAATGATTGTCGATAGTGATATCGACGAAGAAGAATTAGTTATCGATCCCGAAGCGATTTCGCATATTTTCTTCACCTCGGGCACCACCGGACGGCCGAAGGGTGTGGTTTCCACACATCGCAATCTGGCGCACTATCTCGACTCTGCAGTGAGTCATTACCAATTCACCGCGGCCGACCGCTTCGTCGCAGCCGCAAGATTTACTTTCTCGATCAGCCTGTTCGAGTTACTGGTGCCGCTTGCCGTTGGCGCCTCCGTGGAAATTCTGCCGCGCAGCAGTGTGCTCGATATGAAAAGTTTGGCCGCAGCGGTTGAACGAGCTACCGTCTTTCATTTCGGCCCGAGCCTGTTGAAAAAGCTTTTGCCATTCATCCGAGAAAATTATCCCTCTTTCGCGCCCTTCGCAAATCTTCACCACGTCTCTTCCGGCGGCGATTTAATTCCGCCGGAAATTCTCGAAGGCATGAAAGAAATATTTTCGAATGCTGAAGTTTTTGTGATTTACGGCTGCTCGGAAATCAGTTGTATGGGCTGCACTTACCCGGTTCCTCGACATCAACATATTGCGAAAACCAAAGTCGGAAAGCCCATGCAGAATATGGAGGTCCGCATTCTCGATGAGCACGGCAATCACGCGCCCAGAGGCATTGCAGGACATGTGCACTTTAGCGGCGCTGGATTGGTTAAAGAGTATCTCGGCCAACCGGTATTGACCGCTCAAAAATTTCATTCGTTGGATGGCATTCGCTTTTACGATACCGGCGATATTGGCCGCATCGATAACGAAGGGAATTTGGAACTACTGGGGCGCGATGATTTTCAGGTGAAGATTCGCGGCATCCGCATCGAGATTCAGGAAATCGAGCAAGCGCTAAAACAGCATCCGCTGATCTCCGATTGCGTCGTCGTCGCAAGAGCCGTCAACAGCGATGAACGCTCGCTGGTCGCCTATTTGGTGACGACATCAAAAGCCATCGGCAGCGCGGATCTGATCGAATACCTGTCGGGAAAAATTCCGGACTACATGGTGCCGTCAATCTATGTTGCCCTGGAGGCGCTGCCACTCAACCACAACGGCAAACTGGATCGCTCCCAACTGCCGGCGCCGGATAAAGACAATATTTTACTTTCTGCCGATTTTCAGCAGGCCGAAGACGATGTCGAGGCGTTTCTCATCGCCATGTGGGAGCGGATATTCAGTTTCGACGGCATCGGTATCGACCACAATTTTTTCGAAGTCGGCGGCGACTCGCTCAGCGCGGTGCAAATCCTGACCGAGATCGAAAAAAAATACCAACGCCTGTTGTCGTTCGGCGATTTTCTCGATGATCCGACGATTCGCAAGCTGGCGCAAAAAATTCGCGAAAAATTGGCGCGCCCGCCCGAGGAAACCCAAAGCATCGTTTTATTTCGCAAAGGAGCCGACGACAAACCGCCGATATTCCTGCTCGACGCGGTTTTGCTTTACAAGGATTTGGCGAAAGCACTCGACTGCGATCGAACCGTCTATGCGCTGTATTTGCCCGAGGATGCACAACAGGTTAAAGACGTTATCTACCAACACCGCCAGCGCTTCGCTGCGATCATTACCAGTTACGTCGCACAGATTCGCGCATTGCAGCCAAACGGTCCCTATATTATTTGCGGCCACTCGTTCGGAGGTCTCATCGCACTGGAGGTGGCGCGGCAACTACAGAGCGAAGGCGAAACCATTCAATTACTGGCGCTGATCGACACCTGGTGCCCGGGGTTTCGCTACAACATGGGGCCGCTATTACGCGTGGCCGAACATCTGCGCCTGGCATTCACCCATGGCTGGAGTTATGTGAGCGAAAGATTGAAACGGAGTTTTGAAAAAGTTCGAAAAACTTTCTCCGCAGCCCATCAACCAGCAATACCGGATAACCGCGAAGAAATCGACTTGCGCTGGCTGGTGGTGACGCTGATGGACGGCAAAACATTTATCCCGGCCCGCTACGATGAACCCGTGCTGCTGTTCAAAGCAAAAACGCGCGGCGAGTTTCAACCGCCATGCCCCTATCTCGGCTGGAAAGACACACTGACCTCGGTTTCTGTCCACGCAATTGCCGGCAATCATTACGGCATGCTGGAAACGGGAAATGTCGAGCAGATGGCGCAGGTCATCATGCAAAACATCAACACAAAGTCATGCGCGAACGGAGTCTAAGCATCAGCAATATCCGACACATTATTTTTACGAACTCATTATTTTTACGAACACAGCATTTTTACGAGTACAGCCGAATCTGTTAGCGGAACTTAATGGAACATAACTTGCTCAAGATATTTCACGTTTTGTTGGTGTAGTTGTAATTTCTGTCCGATGTAAACCGTATGAAAGGGGTAACTATGATGAAAAAGTTGTTGGCAAGCATGTTAGTCGCGGGGTCGGTTGGGTTGGTGTCAGCGCCATCTCATGCCGGCATTTTCGATTTCTTTTTCAAGAAGCCGCCGGCGAAGTCGGTACCTGAAATGAATGCGTCGGGTGCAGCCATTTCGCTCGCCCTTCTGGCAGGCGTCATGGCGATTCGAGCCGAGCGCCGCTTCAAGAAAAAGTAACTGTCATATTTTTAACCGCTGTCGAGCTGACTGCGCACGCCAATGCGCAATCAGCTCAGGATTAAGCTCTGTTCATATGAGAGTGTTTTCACGCACCCCCACCATCAGCATCGCTCTCACGGTATTTGCGGTGTGCCTGCTGATCATGCAGATGCTTTTTCTATCGGAGCAATTCGACGCGTACACCCTGCTTCAAGAGCATGACATCAAAACCTGGCAGATCCCATTCGCCTATTCCGGGCACGCTGCAAAACTATTGCTGCTCGTTGCTGCCATTTATTTTCTGATTAGACGCAGCGACGTTATTGCACTGATCGGCAAATATTCACGCCTGGTTTATCCGCAACACTTCGCGCGCATCATTGGGCTGCAACTGGCCAGCTTCATCACGCTACTATTTTTCACGGGAAAAATATTTTCACCTGCAGAATTTAACGATCCCGCAGGCCCCACCGCTTACGCAATTTGGATGGTCAGTGCCGTCGCCGTACTGATGCTGTGGCTATATGCCCTGCTGCCGTGGCATCGATTGGTAAAATACATCCGCCGAGAAAAGAACACGCTGGCATCGTCGCTCGGCCTTGGCTTGCTCATCCTTATGATTGCGATGGCAGGGCAAAAACTGTGGGACCCTTTAGCGAACACTACATTTCTTGTAAGCCAATTTATTCTTGGCCTTTATTCGACACAGACGCTGTACTCGATTCCCGAGGCCAGAGAGTTGGGACTCGGCGACTTTGTGGTTTCGATATCGCCAGCCTGTTCCGGCTACGAAGGCATCGGCCTCATCGTATGCTTCACTGCGATCTACCTCTTTGCCAATCGCAATCGCTTCAAGTTTCCGCAGGCATTTTTATTATTCCCAATCGGCGCTTCGCTGATATGGCTTTTAAACTGCATTCGAATCGCTGTGCTCATCATCATCGGCGATCGCTGGTCTCCTGACGTCGCAATCGGCGGCTTCCACTCGCACGCAGGGTGGATCGCCTTCATTATGGTGTCTCTGTTCATATTATTCGTGGCGGGACACATCGGCTGGTGGCTCAAAGTTGCAGCACATGAAACCTGTGCGCCTGAAACATACGGGCCTAAAGACACCGCACTCTCCGAAAAGGAACGTATCACTTCTGCTCCGCTAGATACTCTTTTTCCATTCGTCGCACTGATGGCGATGACGCTGCTCACATCTGCTGCCTCATCCGATTTCGATTATTTATACCCACTGCGCGTAATCGTCGTTGCCGCAGTTTTCGCCGCCGGATTCAAGCATCTCGATTTATTGCCATTCAAACCTCGTATTGAAACGATTGGCGCAGCACTCATCGTCACGGCGCTCTGGCTTTTAATGGTGGGCACCGACCACAAAACCAGCGCAGCCTTCGCGCAAAATCTGCAGACGATGTCGCCTGGCGTATCGATAACGTGGCTGCTATTTCGCGCGATTGGAGCGGTAATTACTGTGCCCATTGCCGAGGAATTGGCATTCAGAGGTTATTTACTTAGCCGATTGTCGCGCAGCGAAAGTTTCATTCGCGGCAAGATTGCCTTCTCCCTAATTCCTGTTGCAGTAACGTCAATCGCGTTTGGACTTTTACACAGCACATGGCTGGCGGGAATCATGGCCGGACTGATTTTTGCTTTAGTTCGAATCAGATCGTCACATATTGGCGATGCGATCGTCTGTCACGCGCTCGCGAATTTGCTAATTTTTATTTATGCCGTATTTACCGGCAACTGGTCGCTGCTGTAATGGACTACCGGGTAGCAGCATTCCGCAACAAGCGTATCAGGCAGGACGAGCATGATTGTGCACGCGATGTCGAGACCGGCATGAGATCAATCGATCTATTTACCGTTTTATACGGAAATAGCCCTCTCTACGAACTGGAACTATTCGGCAGTCTGTACAGCGCCTGGAAAAATCGCGGCAATGTGAATTTACAAATCTCGATATTTACCGATCGAGCGAGACCCAGCCTCGATAATTACCCATTCAAAATCAATCAAATTCAAATCACCGACGATGAGTGGCGAGAATGGACCAACGCCGGCAAGGAAAAGCACCTCATCAAAATGCACACGATGAAAAAAATGCTAGATCTTGCGACGGGGCCTGTCATTTTTTTCGATACCGATATTATCTTCAAAGCGCCATTGCAGGTGTTGACCGATAAAATCGGCCAACGAAATACGCTGATGCAAGCTCCAGAAGGCGAGCTTGGGGACTATCCGGTATGGAAAAATTTTGTGGAGTCGCTGCCCGCAAGCGACAGCCCTTTCGCCGATACTGTCTCGCTGACTTCGCCCATGTTCAACTCCGGCATCGTCGGTATGATGCCCGAACACGCTCCGCTCATGAGTGAAGCGATCGCGTTGGCCGAAGATTTATATTCTCGCCAATCGATATTCAACATCGAGCAATTCGCTACGGGAAAAGTACTATCGGATCGCACGCAACTCTCTACGTGCGAAGACGATGTTCTGCATTACTGGGGCTGGCGCCGAAACTTTATTCACATCGAACTCGAACGATTGCGCAGCGCGATTTCGGCAACGAACTGGAGCGATGGCGCCGGTCTTGATGTCGTCGAAACCTCTCCAAGAATCAATCCGGTCGATAAGCTACAGGCTTTTTTCTGGAGCTTGTTGCATCGCGATGACCCACAAAAATATTTGAGATTTTCCTATCTTTCATACCTGTCGTCGCTGCGACATTCGAAAGATGCACAGATGGCGAATGCCTGGCTGGATAACAGTCTGACATTCATGGCCATGCACGTTGAGACGAATCAAAAACTCGTAGCAGGACCCAACATCTACTTTTTAGCTGATTTTTTCAGCCAGCCGCCCGCATGGCTCAGCGCACAGAATTTGGAAGTCTTAAGAAATATGCTACACAGCGCACGCAAAGGCAGCTTTTCCGGCACGATGGGCAACCCTTAGAATTATGAATATCCCCTACGACAAACATTTCGGCGGGAGTCATCTCATATGCCCGGACAGCGTAATGCCCAAAAAAGTTGGAAAAATTTATTACATCATTCCCGATATTCAACGACGCGACTACAGCCTGATAAAACTCGCCAGAGCAATTTATCAAGGCAATGGATTAAAGCATTTACGCTACAACTGGTTTATCCGACACAAACCAGTTGGTGGTATTAAAGTCATTCTGCAACACTGCATGCTGCTCAGGGCTCAGGGGTTTGACGCCATTCCATTGCAAATGGGCGAGTATTTTGGAAATTTTTTCAATTACGACCTCACCTCCCAATCGATAGACGACGTCGGCTTTCACTTGAATCCGGATGATGTTGTCGTGGTTCCCGAGCATGCGGCGCACTTAGGCCCGATGTTCCACTGCGGCTTTCGCATCCTCTTCGCACAGAATGGCGGGCTCTTATATAGCCGAGGAGGGTTTTCGCCCGATGACACTCCTTATGTCGACAAAGGTTACGATTTCGTTTTTTATTGCAGCGATTCGTTAAAGGATGACTTATCGCGCGAGCCGGCCGAGCGCATTTATCTGATCAATAATTTTATCGATCAAACGATATTCCAACCCAATCCTAACCAGCGTAAGCCCGGCAGAATTATGGCGCTTCCGCGCAAGAACCCGGATGATCTGAAAAAAATTATGCAGCTCATGAAGGCGGTTCCGAATCACCACTTTCATTTGGTGGATGGTGCCTCCGAAGCGGAAATTATTGCCGAGTATCAACAGGCGGATATATTTCTGCCGATCGGCTACCCCGAAGGTTTCGGCCTGCCACAACTTGAGGCGATGGCCTGCGGCGCAGCAGTCGCTGGATTTACCGGCGGCGGTGCCGACGAATTCATGCGCGATCGAGAAACCGCATTGGTCGCACGCGATGGCGATGCGGAAGGAGCGGTCGAGTGCTTGAAAGCATTGTTAGGCGATAGCGCATTGAAAGAGCGCCTTCGCGACGCCGGCAGAGCGATCGCGCAAACTTACACACAAGAGCGCACAGCAAAACAATTGGCCGATTTTTTCGAGACGCAGATCTGGGAAAAATGCTCTCGCCGAACCGCGCTGAAATCGCTCGCCCAGAATTTTTTTCACTGAAACAAAAAGTGATACGACAACACTCCGACAAGCGCATAAAACGCATACGAAAAAATGTCGAAGGCCGGAAACCAGAGATTATGCTTTCTGAGCCGATAGGCTTCCACGGGATAAACGCACGCCTCAGCGATCACATCGGCGATCAACATGCCCAACACCCCACCCATGCGATAGCCAATAAAAACACCGCTTAGACGGAATGTGGCCATCGCGATCATATTGATGAAATGACTGGCGGAGTCACCAATCGCCAACAGCGTCATGCCGAATGGATCGCGCAGTGATGACATCGCGGCCCCGACCGCCATCACCATCAAATACAAACCCGCAGCGTGATATCGCTCATCGTATAGCAAAGAAATAATTGGCTGACTGAACAAAATCAAAACAAGAAATGCCGGACATGTCATCAAAAAAATCAGCTTTCTCGATTTGATCAACTGCCCCGCCAATTGCTGTGGGTTTCTTCTTTGCGTATCGGAAAATACTGGAAACAACACGGACGTATTGATTTTTCCAACCAGCGTACTCAGCGCCAGCGCGAACATACTGGCGATCGAAATAACCCCGATGGTTTCGATCGACACCAAGGCGCCCTGCACCAGACGCAATCCCTGACCGCCGATATAGGTCAGTGCCGTGGCCAGGAATATCCATTTGCCAAAATGAATTAATTCGCTGACGGCTGATCTATCCCACGCAAATTGATGGCGGTGCGTGTTGAGCCAGCGATGTGCAAGTGCGACCACCGCGCACGATGAAACGACACCGCCGATGGCCAACGCCCACACCGTAGGGCTGAAAACGGCCCAGATAATCATGGTGATGCTGCCCAACAATTGCGCGATCAATTCAGCCATCGTCAGCTTGCCGAATTGCAATTTTCGATTGCTGCTCGCATAGCCGGTGGTTTGAAATCCGCGAATCGCAGAAGTGGACCCGATCAGACAGAGGACGGGAAATAGCTGCGGCTCGTTATAAAGCAGCGAAGCGGGATACGCGAGTAAACACGAAATGGCCCACAGCACAAATCCGCGAATCACCTGCAAGGTCCAGGCGGTATTCAGAAAATGGATGTCTTCACCGCGCTTGCTGCGAATGATGGATGGCTGGATACCGACATCGCTGAACATTTCCAGGCCGGTCATGAAAATATAAGCAAGGGAAATTAAACCGAACGCATCGGGGAAGAGAAGACGCGCCATAATCATATTCGACGCGAGGCGCAACAGTTGCTGCGCACCATGGCCGAGCGTTGACCACGTCGAACCCCTTAGCGCTTTTGCGTGCAAGCCGTCGCCTTGAAATTTCGATCGCGCGCGCAAGTAGATACTGCCGAGGCTAGTCATTGATTTTCCCGTCTGCTTTCGCCTCGTATGGCACGCGTTAGAAATCTCGAAATATCGCCAGGGCCACTAAAACTCGTCAATTGCGCTTTGGCACAAAATAATTAGCACGGAATAGGCCAATACTTTATGAATACCCTACGGATATTCCGAGCAAAATATGAAAGCGAACCCCGTTAAAATCAGAATGGCACTGACCGCAGCGGTTGTTCTCATCGGCCTAATCTTGCTCTCCCGGGAGCAAATCCTGATGGGCTCAAATTATGTATTCTCGAACGGGCTTCTTGCTGCAAAGAAAAATAAACAGCTCGTCGCCATTCGTATCGATCGACAGCAGAGATTTCAAACCATGGAGGGATTTGGCGGCTACGGTGCGAAAGATGTCTGGTGGCATACACCGCCGCACTTCGATCGCGCGTTCATCGATATGCTCATCAATGACCTCGGCATTACGATGCTACGCGATTCGGTGCCCTTCGGATTATTCGCCACCGCGCCCGATAATTTCAGCAGCAGAAACCTCGACCTCTTCAGCGTCGACTTAAGCGCGCGCATCGCGGGTGATGAAGCACCGCCCATCGAGCACTTCCATTATTTAAAAGCGATGCACGACGCAGGACTGCAAAAATTGATCGTCAGCATCTGGTCGCCGCCGCCATGGATGAAGCACAACCGACAGCTCAATAATGGGTCGGAGCGCACCAATAGTGCGCCTGCATATTCACGCCAACCCAACGCATTCACCAACCAACTTCAGCGCGATAGATACGCGGAGTTTGCGGAATATTGCGTGGCTTATATCAAACTGCTGAAACTCAAAACCGGTATCGATCTTTACGCCATCAGTCTGCAGAACGAGCCACGCTTTTCGCAATTTTATGCCTCTGCAGTTTATGACCCGCAAAGTCTGGCGGACCTCATTCAAACCGTTGGCGATCGATTTCGCGAGGAAGATATTGCGACGAAAATATTCGCACCGGAAGACGTGAACATTCCTGCCTATGTCACACCCTTTTTGAACGAGATCATTCAGAACTCTGGCGCCAATCAGTACGTGACCGCTTTTGCCGTTCACGATTACAAAGCCGATGGAATTCGACCGCAAGCCGACAACATCAAAAGCTGGGAGGCTTTAGCAAAAATTGCGAGCGCTGCAGACAAAGCCGTTTGGATGACCGAAACCTCGGGCTACGAAGACCACTCCATCGAAAGCGCGATTGCTTTGGCTCGCTCGATTCACGACGCGATTACATTTGGAAATGCTTCGGTATGGCTCTATTGGCAGATGAGCGTCAACAAAGGCGACGGCTTGATCGTCGACGGACGACCCACGTATTTGTATTACGTGTCCAAACAGTTTTATCGATTCGTTCAACCTGGATTTGTGAGAGTGTCGGCCATGTCCACTGATCCGGATTTATTGGTGCTCGCCTTTTCTTCGCCGGCCGAGAATGCGATCACGACTATTTTGATCAATACTTCCAACGTTGCGCGCACGGTGCAATTCGCTGCAGGCATTTCACAGTGCGAGCGCGCCATCACCACTAACGCTACGGAAAGCTACCAGGTGCTTTCCGGCGCCAGCGTCGCCCCACAATTCGTTGTCTCTGCTTTGAGCGTGACGTCACTCAGCGGTTGTAGGTAAAACATTAGTTGAGGCCACTCAACCTACTGCATAGTTATTTTTAATAATTGGTGTAATTTATCGGCTTCGCGATCCACGTTATGCCGCTCGATAACGCGGCTGCGCCCCTTCAAACCCATCTCGCTTAAACGTTCCGGACGGGTGAAATACGCTTCGCGAATTGCAGCAGCCAGCGCCTGCACATCGGCAGGCGCCACCAACCACCCGCTCTCACCGTGCTCAACTAACTCGGGTATGCCGGCAATGCTGGTCGAAATTGCCGGCCGCCCCATCGCCAACGCTTCCATCAACACCACGGGCAAGCCTTCGGCAAAACTGGAAACAATCAGCGCGCGGCAATCGCGCAACAATTCGGCGATGCGACGTTCGTCGATCCAACCCGTGAACGTGACTCGATTTTCGAGCCCCCATTTTTTCACGTAGTCTTCGAGCAACTGACGCAAGGGGCCGTCACCCGCAAAAGTGATATGCAAATCGAGCCCCTGCTCGACCAGCAATTTGAGTGCTTGCAGTTGAATTAATTGCCCCTTTTCCGGAGCTAGCCGACCGATGCAGAGAAACGCCGACGTGTCTTTAACCGGCTCGACTGCAGCGGCCAGCTGCGAAATATCGACCGCACAATGAACTTCGTGAATACGATCCCAATACGCCGGCTCGATCCAACGATAAATCTGACTGCGACAAAACGAGGAAATGGCGATCGTGAAATTCGAGTTTTCTATTTTTTTCGCCAACGATAACGAGCGCGGCATATCGAATTCTTCGGGACCGTGCACCGTAATGCTATACGTCGGGCCATTCAGCGCTCGCGCAAGCAAAACGACAGCCGCAGAATTGGTTCCAAAGTGCGCATGGATGTGCGAGATATTTTCCGATTCCGCCGCGCGTACCAGCCAACATGCCTCCAGCAGATAGATCAAATAGCGGATAACGCCCGTCTCACCGTGGCGGCCAAGCTGCACTGCTGTGCAAATTGCGCCGCACAATCGAATCGGTCTGCGTAGCGCAATCGAGCTCAACGCAATAACAAATGACACAAATCCCGCGTTCAACAATACCCGGGTACGGCGCAATTCACTGAGATCTTCAGGATCGATCAGTTCATCCGAAGCCGCTCTCGCGGCGAAGCGAATGACTTCGACGCCGCGACGCTCGAGCGCCTGTATTTCGCGTCGGATAAAAGTGTGACTGACTTTCGGATATTGATTGATAAAGTAGGCAATGCGCATTACGTCATAAATTCTTGGATGGGGTTTAAATGCGCAGCAGTTGTATCAAACAATCTTCAGCAAACGGTGCGCAACCCTGTTTAGCGCCCGGAGCCAAGCGCTCGCTAAGATTTTCGCTCAGCTCGAAAGCCTGTTGTTCAAATCCTACCTGCTGATGAAATTTGGCGGACACATCGGCATCGGCACGCAAACGAAACGGCTCCAGCGTGCGATCGCTTTTGCCGAACTCGGCAACTACGCCTTCACGTTTGTAATCGTAAGCGAGTCGGCTGCCGGGTTTTAAGCGATCGAAAAGAAATGCAAGAAATGCCTCAAAATTACTGCGATTGACATAGGGGCTAACACCTTCGAGCATGACGAGAATTTTTTCATCGCGGCGCTGCTCCAACCAAGCGGCAAGCTCGGGCCACTCCTTATTGTTGAGATCGATGGCCTGAAATTCGAGATGCGAATTATCGCCAAGCTGCTGATGCAATACTGCTTGCTTGACGTGTATCGCTTCGGCTTGATCGCACTCCAGCACGTTGACATTGTTTTGCGATAACTGCAATAGGAATCGGTACGCACGCGTGTCGCCGCCACAGCCGATATTCACGATATAGCGAACACCCTGCTGCGCAATCGCATCGGAAAAAATCTGGTCGTAGTAACGCGTCCGCGCAAGGACGTATTGATAGAAGGGCTGACCGCGCATCCGTTTCAGAAAAAAGCGGCCGCGAATAAAACATCCCACCCGCTGGGATATCGGCAATATGCGCGATGCCAGGTAATCGGGATTGCGCTGCTCCTTCGCCTCGTACAGCGCTTGAATGGCACGCACCTGACCGATACGAACCATGAAACTCAAATTCGGTAGATTCAACATCTGATTTCCTCTATCCCCACTTTCAGCGCGTTCTCATTTTTAACGCGCCGCCATAATCAACGAGAAAGCCCCATGATTTTCACCAATTTATTGCGCGCCTTGCCCGCAAGGCTGACGGCGCCGCCCAATTCCTCGCGCTTACCGGCAGTCGTTAGAAACTGAGTGCTGTGTGATTTCGCCTGCTGCTCGCCGCGCTCTCGCGCCGTATAGTAATAAAGCGCCAACGAAATTCGGCTGCGGTCTTCGGGACACGTCAACGGCTCGGGGTGACCGTGGAAGCTGGTCGCCGTGGTATTGAAGATGGCCATGCGATTAAAAATCGGCAGCAGTTTTTTTTCACACTGATTTTTATTTTCGCTCCACAACTCAAAGTGGCCGCCGTATTCCTCTCTCCAGTCTTTATTGAGATAAATAATGACGTTGAGACGGCGATAAAGATTCATTTTTCGATGTTCATTGAAATCGACATGCACGCCCAACTTGCCACCGCGCGGAATTTTGTGCAGACCCGCGCCCTCCAAATAGGGATCGGGAATCAAGCCTTCGATACCCGTCAGCTTTTCCAGAAAGGAAAGAAACGGCTCGGAATTTAAATTATGAATAAATGCGCGCGTCACTGGCTGCAGATTCACATCGTGATTCATCTGAAGTTTTTTTTCGTACTTGCTCTCGAATTCGCGCCACTGCTTTTCGCCCACTTCGAATTCTTCGATAACCTTATCGAGCAGCTCTTCCGAAAACAGGTTGTCAAAAACACCGTGAGCAAACGGGAACGCTCGCTGGTAATTGGTTGCTTCGGCGTCCGCAATTTCTTTTAGCTTGGCCAAGGGCAGCATCTGATTGTGATTCAGCGCGTACATGTTCAGAGCCTCTTTGCTACATCCTTTCGTTGCTGTTTTAAAAATCACCGAGTTTAAAAATCAACGGGGTTAAAAATAAACGGGCTGTTAAAAAGAGCCAAAGCCACCACCGACAAATAAGCACTTTCTGCGCCAAACGATTTTCAGCTCCGACAGAGCGGCCCACTATTTGCTGTTACTTGGGGTACGAACTTGTCACTTAATTTCAAATAAGGGGCCGCAATGGATTATCAGCAGGTATTTTCCAGAGATGTTTTTTGCATTCTGGGACTACCGTTCGACGCTGTTTCCTTAGCCGAAGCCGCTGAAAGAATCACTGCATCGATTCAACGGAAAGAAAAGTTATTTCTCTCCACACCAAACTTAAATTGGCTGCGCACGGCGCACGAAAATGCGGAGTTCCGAGCATCTGTGTTGCTCAGCGATCTCTCCATCGCCGATGGCATGCCGGTCGTTCTGTTGGCGCGCCTCCTGTCGATTCCGGTCACGCAGCGGGTTGCCGGCAGCGATCTCATCGACGTGCTGTCGCAAACCAGTCGGATGAATATCTTCTTCTTCGGTGGCGACAACAATAACGCCGAAGTCGCGGTGGAGCGGGTCAACGCTGCAGCCCTGCCAATGCGCGCCGTGGGCGGTATCAATCCCGGTTATGGCAGCATTGACGAGATGTCCGAGCAACGCCTGCTCGATGCGATCAACGATAGCGCACCGGACTTTGTCATCGTGTCCCTCGGCGCAGTTAGAGGTCAGGCCTGGATCGTGCGCAATCGACATCGGCTGAACGCAACGGTGATCAGCCACCTCGGCGCGGTGGTGAATTTTTTCGCTGGCACAGTCCAACGAGCGCCGCGCGTTTTGCAGCGCATGAGCCTCGAATGGGTATGGCGCATTTATCAGGAACCGCAGTTGGCGTCGCGCTATTTCAAAGACGCCGTATTTCTCGCGAATTATTTGCTGCTCAAAGCCATTCCATACAAATTTCTGCAATTGAATGCGTCTCGAACGGCGACGGGCGAATTAACGATGTCGAGAACGGCAACGTCGACGCGAATAGTGCTCAGCGGAAGTTTCGGCGCTGCCAATATCGAAAAGACCCGCGCGATATTTGTCGATGCGATGCACGCCCGCTCACCCATTGTCATCGATATGCAGTGCTGCGAATATTTCGATGCGATGTTTTTGGGGGCATTACTGCTGCTGAAAAAATGCCGCATGGAAACCGGACTGTCGCTGTCGATCGTTGGTTCGAATCGCAAAGTGCGAAGATTGCTTTATTACTTCAACGCCAAATATCTGCTCGACGCCGATGACTCACACCCGCAATAAAACTGTTTGAGAGCCGATCGATACGATGACTATTTTCAACAGCGAAAAACCTTATGCGTCGACTATTTCTGCACCGCAGACACAATCGACAACGATGCTCTGCTTATTTGCGGCTTTGATCGGCCTCGCATTCGCCTGGCCATTGCTTTATGCCAGCCTCGTTCATGGCACCGAAATTATCATTCGCTCGTTGACAGGGGACTCTTACCATTATTTGGCGATTGCCAGAAAAGCCAATATCGCGCACATCTACACTTACGACGGCGTGAGTGTGACCAATGGCTTTCATCCTTTATGGCAGTACGCGATTCGCGGTTTGTTTGCGGCATTCGATCTGCAGAGTCATGAAAGTCAGGCCATCGCCGTGATGTGGATGGCGTTGATATCGGCGACGATCGGTATCGCACTGACCGCCGTTGCCGTCGTGCGCATGACCAATCAATATTTTCTCGGCCTGCTCATCGTTCCCGGTCTGTTTTATCTGACCGTCGGCGTGCATGTGCGCACGCTGTCGGTGTGGTCTGCGCTAGACGGTATGGAATCCGCGTTTTCATTGCTGTTCGGCGGAATATTCTTTTTTCTCTTCAGCCGATATTCGCACGCGCGGATATCCACTGAATCGATCGAAACGGTACCGCTTTGCCGCGCACTCGGCCTCGTCTTGCCGTTCCTGATTCTGTCGCGACTCGACGATGTATTTATTCTTCCCGCATTTCTGCTTGCGCTGCTCACCACGAATGAACCACTGCGAAAAAAAATAACGGCGGGATTATGGATCGTTGTGCCGAGCAGCATCGCCGTGCTGTGTTACCTGATTTACAACCTATCTACCGTCGGTGTCGCAATGCCGCTCAGCGGCGGCACCAAGGCCGGATTTGTCGGATTTCTATCGGCGTACCTGATCGCTGCGATTCACCTGCCGCCACTGCTCGATCTCAAGAGCTTGCTCACCCACACACCGAGCGACGGCGCAGCGATATTCACCAACAGCTTCCGCTTCGTCGAGGTCGCTTACCCAATGATTGCCGCCGTCTTTGGAGCCATCGCCATCAGACGCTACTGGCGACACAAACCCCAGGCCTTCGTGCTGCTCGCGCTTTGTCTCTATATCGTATTCAAGGAGGGTTATAACTTTCTCAATGTGCACCCGTGGCACCAGGCGAGCTGGTATTTCACTTTTATCAATCTCTGCTTGAGCGTACTCGGCGCAGTTGCACTTAAAGGCGCGTGGATCGGCATAAAAGATAACACTATCGCGCGCCGCGGTTTGTTTGCGCTCTATGTTTCGCTGCTGCTACTTTCCGGATCGCAATACTACTCGAGCATCGTTTATAAAAGCCCAAATGATCCCGCAGTGAAATTCTGGGAGCGACAAGCCGAAATACGCCACGAGATCAGTAGCCATGGCGTGCACGGCATCATTAATTTCGATGACGGAATCACTGCCTTTCTGCTCGATGTACCCAACCTGCACGGTTTTGCATTCGCGACGGATGTTGAAGCCCAGAAAGCGCACAAGGCAGGAAAAATGTTGTCGCTGGCTTATTCGCGCGGCATCGATTGCATTGCCGGGTTCGAATATATGAGCGCAGAGCAACCGCCGCAGACCGACGCCGACATTAAAAACTACCTTCGCCATAGTCTCGCCGAGGAAGGTATTCGCGCTGAAATGGATCGATTCAATTTTTCGCTGGCGTACTACGATCCGATTTTGAAAATGCCTTTCTTCACGTTTCAGCCAAATGATATTTAAGCCGCGCTGTATTCTTTAATCAGCTCGCTTCTGTGTTTGAACACAGCGTCGTCCGAGAACTGCTTGCCGATCTGCGCACTCGCTCTGATGAGATCGATCAGCGCGGGACGATCCGAAATAATTTCACAGAGCTTTTCTCCCAACTGCTGCGCATTATGACCAACCAACAGCTGTCGCGATAAATCCCCATTGCCGAGCAGATCGGCAGCATAGTGCGATTGATACCCAACGATCGGGGTCGCTGCCATCAACGCTTCGATAAGCGATCGCGGCGACTCCGGCGTTTTGTGGCAAAACACAAACACATGTGCAGCTCGCAGTCGCGCTAACAATTCGTCCCGGTTAGTCAGCATCCCCGCGAAATGAATACTGTCATTTAATTTCAGCTCTGCAACTTTCGCTTTCGCCTCACTCATCAGAGGCCCATCGCCGAGCCACGTTGCGCGAAATTTAATACCTGCCTTGTAAACGGTGTGAAGCGCTTCAATCCATTCCAGGGGACCTTTCATCGCAGCGATCCGGCCGGCATAGACAATTTCTATGAGTCCGCCCGATAACACGACATCGCATTTTTTATCGATCGACTGATCGGAAGCCTGATCGCATTTTTTTAAATGAATGTCGTGAACCAGAAATGGACGCTTGCTGTAAGGAGAGTAAGCTTCGAAGCAGTCGGCCCCGTGAAATAATCCCAGCGCTGACCGCTTGATCACGGCTTTTTCCAACGCAGCCATCAGCGGTGCTTCAATGTGCGCCCGCGCCCATCGCGTCAGTCGACCAATGCCACGCCTATCGCGATAAGACCCTTTTACCACTTTATGCTCGACCCGATCGGTCCACACCGAATATTTTCTTCGCATGCGATGCGCTTGCATACACGCAACCGATCCCCAATCACCGATAAGACCGCCGATACTGAAACTGAGAAATTGGTGCCTGGAAATCAGGTCCGACAAAATCTGCTGCGTACTTTTGTAGAGCGTTAGAAATTTAAACAATCCCCATGAGTGCGGCAGCTCGATAAATTGGATTCTTTCGATGTGCTCGATGTCGGCCAACGCGGTGTATTCGATCGCCGTGCCGCGATCTTCATACGCGAGCGCCGGACATGCCACCGTGACCGCATCAAAATTTTCCGCCCAGCGCGAAATGCCGTTGGCGGCTTGCTTCTCATAAAAGCGTGCGCCGTTGATCGCTTTCGCCTGCAATGCGGGAAGCACCAACAGCAATGTGTTCTTCGATTGCATTTTTGGATTCCTGAGAAAACGGTCGGCGCTTCTTAACGCATTTGCGTTGTTCATCGCATCGTTAAGATTCTGCAACGGATGTACCACACCGCCACCAATTCAAACTCACACAATAACGATGGAATTTATTTATTGAGGCTTCATTTAAAAATCAAAAATGCCCCATAAAATTGCACCAAACCGCGAAGCCGCACCAAAAAACATCATGCGATATTCAAGTGTTTTGAGGTATTTTAAAAATCTTATTTTCCAAAATATTCCGAATTTTTCGCACCAAATGCGGGCGGAATAGCGAAACCACGCAGCTTTAATGTGAACTGAACTAAAAAAAAACAACCGCAATTGCTGGCCTCCAACCACCCTGCTAATTTGTCGCGTAATGGATCAATGGCGTTCACCTCACACATTGCAGGCGAACCCGAGCAATCTCCCCGGATACCGTAACCCAAATTGAGGCACATGATGCTCCTCTAATCGGGTTTGAAAATGAAGGTGGTCTTTATGGTGTGCAATTTTGGTTCGCGCTCTGGTGCTTCTAACTGCGGTATCACCAAAGCGCTTCTGGTTTTAATGAGTTTTTTCGTAGGGCTGAACGCAAACGCAGCCACCAATTATTCCGTCGCATGGGAGAGTCAGTTCAATCTTCCCGCACAAGACGCTAACGGGTGGTCAGTTCTGACCCCAGCTGCGGACTCACGAATTATTTATGTGTCTGCATCATCGGGTAATAACAGCACCGCTGCGGTCTACTCACCGTCCGATCCGGCGATCGGATCCAACGTTTATCAACCGGTGGGCGCCATCAAGCCTTACGCAACCATCGAAGCGGCGATGGCGCAGACGCGCAGCGGTTATCCCGATTACGTTCTACTTAAGCGCGGAGATAGCTGGACAATAACCGCGCCGATTTCACCCAAACCGGGTCGCTCGTATAGCGATCGCTCGGTCGTCGCCTATTACGGCAGCAGCACCGCGCGTCCGCTAGTGAAAGTTCCCGAGACGGTTTGGCAAGGGCTCAATTACTACAACAGCGGCAATTATTCCGCGGTAATGGGCATCGAGTTTTATGGTTTCCAACACGATCCAACGTCATCGTCATTCGTGGGTTTTTCCAGCACCAACGAAAACCTGATGGGCTTTAGTATTGCGAGCGCCAACGATGCGCAGTTTTTCGGAATTTTGATCGAAGACTGTAAGTTCAATTATTTTGTTCAAAACGTCATTCAGGTTTATTACAACCCCACAACCTATTCGACCGCGAACATCACGCTCCGAAGAAACATCATCATGAATAATTATTCCGGCATTAACGGTAAGGGCTACGGACTGTACGTGTATCGTCAGCCCGTATTACTGGAGGAAAATATTTTCGATCACAACGGCTGGTATCAGCAATCAACCAGCGGCGGTGGTAGCGGCACCAATGGCCAGGCGAATGTCTTGAGCCAGGGCACCTATATCGACAACGCGAGCAACTCCATTGCTCGAAAAAATATTATTTTGCGCACCGGCAGTATCAGCATGAAATTCAGAGCCGACGGCGCCAACGGACAGAACGCCGTTGTTCTTAACAATCTTCTCATCGATAACAATTTGATTTTGGAAGGTGAGATTGCGATGAGCGTGAGCGGAAACACCAACTACAACAATGGTCCGCGCTTCGGCAATGTCTACATGACCAATAACGTTGCGCTGGATGTCGGTGCAACCTTGCCGACCAATCGCGGAGTGGGCTGGGGCATCGATATTGCCGATTGGAAAACCGGTCTGATCAGCAACAACATCATGGCTCACTGGGGAAGCACCACGGTCAATAATACTTATGCGATAGATATCAGCGGCACCATGACCAACGTCCCCGTCACCGGAAATATCTTTTACGATATTTCAACCATCGGAACGTGGCAAAGCGGCAACCCGCTGGTAAAAATCAAGGATGTATCCAAGGAGAGCGGCACCACCTGGTCAAATAACATTTTAGCTATGCCGCGCGGAGGCCCTCTACTGACTATCGACGGTAATGGCCCGACGTTTACAAGCAATTTATATAGCACCGCATCGACCGGTAATGTTGTTACTCTTGCCAGCGCGGGAACGACCCTGAGCACATGGGTATCCAACACCAAAGAAGGCAGTTCTGCGATCGGTACGAAAAGCTTCGTTGATAGTTCAAGAACGGCAAAAACATATTTGACCGCACTCGGACAAACAGCAAGCACAGCCACTCTGGCCAGCATTTTGGTTCAGCAGTCCAAGTTTAACTGGAGCACCACGTATAGCGCCGATACGATCAATAACTATATTCGCGCCGGCTTTTGCGTGACGGGACAGACGTGCTCGTCCACGACGGCCACGCCTGTGCCCGTGGCTTCTCCACCATCGGCTCCCGTATTGCAGCCAATTACGATTAACTGATTATCGGTAGTTCAGAAATAATCCTCACGCAGATCGGCCTCTAAACGAGGCCGATCGATTTCTTCGCAAATAAATCCGCCATTTTTTTTGCACCGATGCTGCTGTCGTAGTTGGCGATAATTGTGCTTCTCGCCTGCACCCGTATCATTTCTATTCGATCCCTGTTTTTTATGATGTACTCCACCGTGTCGGCCAAACATGAAAGACTTTGCAACGGGCACAGAAATCCATTTTCTTTATCGCTGATCAATTCGGGAACACCACCCGCTGCATAACCCACTGTTGGCAATTCCATTGACATCGCTTCCATGTACGCAACACCCAAGGGCTCGTCTCTGCTAGGCAATATAAAAATCTGTGCTTTTTCCAGCTCCTGCTTGATTTCCAGCTCGGACAATCCGCCAAGGAACGTTATGCAATCCTCAACGCCGAGCGCCTTTGCACGCTGCTTTAATTCTTCAAGATAAAATTGTCCGCCAGTCGCAGCTCCGGCAATTCGAATTTCCGACCGAATCCCCCTAGCCAACAGCGCACCCGCCAACTCGATTAAGTCGGCCTGACCTTTCGATGGATTTATTCTCGCGCAACAAAATATTCTTACGGGAGAATTTAGGGATGGATAGACATACGGCGTGCTGCGTTTGAAAAATTCGCTGTCCACCCCCATGCTTACAATGAAAATTTTTCGCTCTAAGACCCCCCCCCCTCTCGGCAAGTAATTCACTTTTCATTCGCCGGGTAATCACGGTACCGAACGATGCCAGATGCCATTTATTGTTTTGATTTCCATAATCGAAATCCGGACCGTGCTTGGAAATGCTGTAGCTGATGCCGCTGATGATCGAAGCAAATAAAACGATATCTGAAGCGGTATAGCAAAAATGCGAGTGGATATGATTCCAGTCTCTATCCTCGGCCAGTTTCGCCATCTTCAACGAATAGATAATCACTAGAAATAATTTTATTTTTTCTTTTGATCGCGTATCGCTTGCACTCAATATGAGTTTTTTACAGCGCCAAATACCACCCGCTCTTTTCGCTGCATATAAAGCTATCGCCAAGAAATTAATGCTTAGCGGCGAAAGATATGTCGTCTTTTTTTGTGCAGCGGCGGCCCAGTCGTGCTTTGCAAAAATCGCCGCCTTAGGTTTTCGCGTGGAGACGAGATCGACCTCAATGCCCTGCTTTTGCAGATGCAGAATTTCCCTCCAGAAAAATGTATGTGTCTGCCCCGGAAATTCGGGAACCATGTAACCCACTTTCATTAAATCGAATCCGTCGCGCCGAAGCTTGATTGAAAAATTAGGCTGCCGGATCGAGCGCTGCAGGCTTCTCACCGCCTTCAGAGATCCAGTCGTAGATGTCGATCACCTGTTTGACTTTCGCATCCCACGTCAGCGAATTATTTATCTTGTCGACGCATAATGCGCTTTTGCGGGACAGGATTTCGGGACTACTGCAAATCGCGGATAGCGTTGCTCGCAGGCTCGCCACTATCTGCGCGCGCTCGCCCAGCGGTATCAAATACCCTTCAGCATCACTCACCAAATCCGCCGGACCGCCGTAATCCACGACCACCGGCACTATGCCGAGCGCCATCGCTTCAAGCACGGCGCCGCCGCCAAATTCCCTGATACTCGGAAACACCAGCAAATCGCATTTCGATAATTCGTGTTGTAAATTTTCATTTTTCACAAACCCGTGCAGAACCACCTTATCACGCAAACCGTATTTATCGATCATTTCCTGGAGTCGAGCGCGTTCCGGCCCATCGCCGTAAATGTGATACTCCAACACGCCCGCCTCAACCAGCTCCCGCATCGCTTCGATTGCCATATCAGCTCCTTTGTAGGGCACCAAGCGGCCGACAAACGTAGCTTTCAATGGCAAGCCGTAGGCTCCACTGCGTTTCAAACTAAAGCGCTGCTCGTTGACGCCATTCTCGGGAAGAAATACGCATTTTCCTTTCGCAAAATCTGCCATCTGTTCATACGTCGCTTTTGAGCCGACGATAATGGCCGAGCTGTCGCGGCGAGTTGCCGAGTATCCCGGCAACAGTTTGTAAAAATCGCGTATGTAACTCAGCCATTCCTTTTCCTGATGCTGCGCCGATCGGAATTGTTTTGGCCACGGTACACCGCCATTGAGCGGCCCCACCACGAACGGAACACCAATCTTTTTTAACTTCTTCGCAATCCAACTCGGCGCAGTTGGGCTGACAGGGGTTATGCGATGAACGATATCGAACTCGCCATTTTCCAAACGCTTTTTGAATTGATGCCAAACCAGGTATTCGAAATAGAGATATCCGATACTCTGGAGTGCAGTAGAAATGGTCCAGCCGACCTGATCGCCGCCGCGCAAAAAGCTCGCGAAGTTGTGAAGCGGTCGCATGATGCTTTCTGAATCTATCGCAGAAAAATCCTCGCCCTCTTTCCAGCCAGCGTTGAGTATCGCGCTGCGATTGCGTATCTGCGTAGCCAGATGAACAGAGCAAACTTTTTTCAATGCCGCTGTGTGAAACCATCCGAGCAGTGGAACGCTTGTCCAATCAGGGTTAGCCGCTTCAGCAAGAACGAGTACCCGGTAATTTTTCATGTGCACATTCCGAACACCTAGAATCAATTATGCAAATTTTCGAGCGTCATTTAATTCGCTACGGGTATTGCTTTCAGTTCGCGAATTTTGACACGGGCCATTTTTTCTACGGTGTAATAGGAGACCACCGAAAAAATCAGTGCGAGTGAACCGCCGATAACGAAAGTTACCTGCCACGAATAGCGCTCCCCCATATACATAAATATCGGGAAGTGCCACAGATAGAGACCGTAGGACATTTTCCCGACAAATACCGGCAGTCGATTTGAAAGTAGCTTGTAGGCAAGCGTTTGCTTATCCGACCAGATGCAGATGGCAATTAGAACCGTTGAAATCCATTCCGCCATCGGAATACCGAGAGTCAAACCGACTACATGCGTGTTGCCGAATTTCCACGAGTAAAGCGCAAGCAGAAAAATTGAAGCTGCGCCCAGCAACTCGGGCTTCATCGGCAGAGAAATGTGCGGCTGGCGCTTTGCAAACATAGCGACCAGCGCGCCGAGAATGAGCCCTGTGAGTCGAGTATCGAATCGATAATACGCTTGCTGATACGGATGCTCGCTGACAACGGCCCAGCCAATTCGCCAGCACGTTATCGCGAAATAGGTCGCCACCAATATTTTAAACGCGTGTCGATTTCGGTTGGGCCGACAGATAAACAGAATCACGAGTGGCCAAAGTAAATAAAATTGCTCTTCCACCGCCAACGACCATGTATGCGCAAGATGCCCAGGAAAATTCCAGAAAGTAAGCGTGTAATTGGATACGTAAAACAACGCAGCGAATACGTCTCGAAGTGTGCTTGCCGTCGTCATGCCGGCCCAAAGGTAACCCGCGAGTAGGAGATAAACCAAAAGCATCACCACCAGCGGCGGTGTCAATCGCGCAAATCGTCTTTGGTAGAAAAACCCTAATCGAATCGTACCCGAGCGCTCGTATTCATCCATGAGCAACGACGTTATCAAATAGCCGCTGAGCACAAAGAAAACATCCACACCCATAAATCCGCCGGCAATTCGAGGGACACCTGCATGAAAGCACATCACCATCAGCACCGCGATCGCTCGCACTCCATCCAGCGCCGGATTGTATTTCACCGCCATTTTCTCCATCTCAGTGCTTTGCACTGGTGCAGCTAAAATTTCTGTGTCTGTTTTTTTCAACCACGGGAAAATCCTTCGTGACGAAGACGCAGCGCAGGAGTCCGTTTGCGCCAGGCCACAGTTTTTGCATTGCTATCGGTAACCTGACAATCCTGACCCAACCACTTCGCATAGCCGAGCAACGTGCCAGATAACAAATACATGAGCGGCGACATCGATGAGTTGGGAATTAAATCGAGCATATTGATAGCGAGAATAATGAAAATACCCGCCGTACAAATCGGAATGTCGCGATCTTTTTTTGCGTTCAGCTTTCTCGATACCAACAACACGGGAAACACCAGCAAACCAAATCCGGCGATATAGCCAACCCAGCCCGTAGTGCCGTAGACGATGATCCATTCGCCGTCGGTGACACTCACATCCTGCCCGAGTTCGTTGTAAATCCGATTTCTACCCCAACCACCCCACCCTGCCAGCGGTCTCTCATTAGCTCTTTCCAACAAAATATCTTCATTATCGAATCGGTATTGCAAGCTATCCGATCGCTCATCGCTGTATTGCGAGAAGAAATTCGAAATCTGCTGCGTGGGTATCCAGCCCGCGCTGCGCACAGCAGGAAAAATGAAAACCAGCATTAGGATAACGACTGAAAATTTGACCCATACTCTTGGCTTTGTATAAAAGATCAATGCATAGGCAACAGCCGTATAAATCAGTGCGCTCCATGTCTTGCACAGAAACAAAACCACAAACATATAGAGCAGCTTATAGCGATATTTACTCAGTTCCTTTCTCTCTTTTCTGCTGTTTTTTTCAGCCAGATGCAGATGCGCAGCATCGTCAAACCTGAGGGAATTTTCATTTTCCGGTTTTCTATTTTTTTCCTGTGCAGCTCTGTAGATGGCCATCGTGGCCGTTATGCTCATGAAGAAGAATACGGCGACGCGTAATCCATGTTCGAGAAACACCACGGGCCGAAATCCCCCAGCGCGAATAGACTGCTCAAATCCACCCGGAAAATAGCCGTAGAGCTTGATGTTCAGCTGAGGACTCATACGCACTTCCCAGAGCATGGGAATTGAATAAATCAATCCAGCCACAGAGAGAGTAGCCAGCAGTTTTGGATGCGTTTTGGGATCACTCAGCCATACGAATCCCAACAGCAGCGGAATGTACTTGCGACAGAGGTTATGAAATTCCGCGTTGATCACGTCGTTGAACGACAGCCCCGGAAGCGTCCAGCCCGACAGCGGCACCGGATCACGGTTGAACAAATAGGTGAGAAAAGGACTGATGATCAGCAGCGCGATCAATACGAAAATGACTGGACTGTTCGGCCGAAATCGCATGGGGCCGTATTTGACGCGCATGATCAACAGCGCCGTCAGCGCAGTGATCGTATTTTTGTCGAGCGATGAAGTGATCGGCAGCAGAATCAGCGGCGGTAAAATTAAATAGGGCACCAGAAACAGAAGAATGACGGCGACGTCAGGCTCCTTTTTTCGGGCAATGAGTACTCCAAGAATTGGCCACACGGCCAACATGAAGTACGCAAAAAAATTGGGCATTTAATCGCTATCTCTGTTTTCTCTTCGCCGTCTGTTACACATTTGAAGATCGAATCCTTCAACACGCACCGAAAGCCAATGCAGGTTTTATACCTAACCATCTAACGCGGGCATCTTCGCGCATCGAAGCCCGCTGCTACGAGTTGGCGCAGTTCATGCTCAAACATAGTTATTTCGGGCCGGAACAATTTGGAGCCGCGGAATAATTTGGGGCCAGAGCCCAGAGAGAAAATGGGATTTACGATAGGAACGAAATGAGCGCAACCGTCGGAATATCGATCGTCAACTATAAAACCGCGCGACTGGTCATCGATTGCCTGATCAGTCTGGAGGCTGAACAATCTGCGACATTGCCGCTGCAGGTGATCGTTGTCGACAACGATTCTCGCGACGGCTCGTTCGAAACCCTGATCCAATTTATTACCGAGAGGGAATGGCAGAGCTGGATCGAAATTATTGCTGCAGAAAAAAATGGCGGCTATTCATACGGCAACAATATTGCGATCAAAAAATTAATGGCCACCGACTGCAAATGTATTTGGCTGCTCAATCCCGACACGCAAATCCTGCCCGGTGCTGCGCGCGAATTAATTAATGCGCTAGAGAGCCATCCCGATACTGGCATCGCAGGAAGCCGACTCGAAGATCCGGATGGGACTCCACAAATTTCTGCATTTAATTTTCCGACGCCGAGCGGCGAGTTCATCAATACTGCCAACATCGGCATCATCGACAAATTATTTCCGCGCCTTCTGATCCGAAAACCGATTGCCACCCACATAGAGCCTGCGGATTGGGTCGCCGGCGCTTCGATGATGTTGAAAGCCGAGCTGATAAAAAAAATCGGGCCGATGGATGAGCATTATTTTCTCTATTACGAAGAAGTCGATTATTGCCAGGAGGCGCAGCGGGCAGGCTTCGGCGTGCTGTATGTGCCAACGAGTCGCGTCATTCATCAAGTGGGCGCTGCGACGGGGATCTCCGATCATCGAAAAACCGCGCCACGCAGGCCGGCTTATTGGTTCGAATCGAGGCAGCGTTTTTTTCGCAAACAATACGGTGTCTGCGGATTATTGATCGCCGACATCGCGTGGATCACTGCCTTTGGTTTATCAAAGACCAAGGCGCAGCTGCGGCGCGAGAAGCTCAATATGCCCCCGCATTTTTTTAAGGATTTCATGAAGAACTCACTATTATGCAAATGGACTTTGTTGAAATGACTCTGGTTGAAATGAGTCATGTTGAAATGATTTTGCTCAAAGTGATTTTGCACGATGGCCGATAACAATTTTCTCGCAACAATAAAAAATGACTGGCTCGCGAATGGTTGCGATTGGAGTAAGCCCGGGTTTCGCGCATTGGCGGTTTATCGCTACGGCGTTTGGTGCGCCGGCATCCAACAACGATTGCTGCGCGGCCCGTTCATGCTGATCTATCGTTTTCTGTTTCGCAGAGTGCGCAATGGCTACGGGATAGAGCTGCCGCATAGTGTGAAAGTGGGCAGCGGTGTGGTGATCGAGCATCAAAGCGCGATTGTTATTCACGGCAACAGTATCATCGGCGATCAATGCATCATCCGGCAGGGTGTCACGCTCGGTAATCGCTATCTAGATAAGCCGTTTGAAGCCCCGACGTTGGGCGCGCGAGTAAATATCGGCGCCGGGGCCAAGCTTTTGGGCGGCATCACGATTGGATCGGATGCAACGATCGGCGCTAACGCGGTGGTCTTGAGCGACGTCACTGCGGGCGATACGGTGGTGGGAATTCCGGCGAAATCGATACGTAAGATTAAGAGCGAGAGATAAATCGCAATCGCCGATCCCAAAGAGGGATTGACTCGCGCTAATAGCGCTCGCCCTGCGGGCGCCGTCGCTTCGCTCCGGACGTCCAAAATTGCTGCGCAATTTTGTCGAACCGATTAGAACAAAGCCCCTTGGGCGGAACAAAAAGAAAAGGCCATCTGAAGATGACCTTTTCTTTTTGTTTGGCGCGCCCGGCGGGATTCGAACCCACGACCCCTGCCTTCGGAGGGCAGTACTCTATCCAGCTGAGCTACGGGCGCTTTTTTAGATAGCTTAAGCGTGCGGCATGATACCGGCGAGCATGCTTTCAGTCCATCTTAACCCTTCGTTTTGATTGGTTTTAGCCGCGCTTACTGGATATAATTCGCGCCAGTTTTTCCCGCCGCCCGCCCATCTGGGCCCTGTGCCGACAGGTGCAGAGGCAAAAGCATTTCGGCTTGAGGATTTCATAGTGAGCAAATTGATGTCGAAAAGAACTGCTGCATTGTTCGCCATATTCAGTCTCGGCGCGCTGTTGAGCCTGTCCGGCCACGCGCTGACCGATAAGCAAAAGAAAGAAATGGAAGACCGCATCAAACCGGCCGGTACTCTGTGCCTAGAAGGCGACAACACCTGCGGCGCAGCCGTTGCAGCCGCTGGCGGCAAGCCCAAATCTGGCGAAGAGGTTTACAACGGCCCCTGCGCAATGTGCCACGGCGCGGGCGTTGGCGGTGCACCAAAATTTGGCGATAAAGGTGCATGGGCGGCGCGCATCAGCCAAGGCGCGAAAACTCTGCACGACCACGCGATCAACGGAATTCGCGCAATGCCACCGAAAGGCACCTGCGCAACTTGTTCCGATGATGAAATTATCGCCGCTGTCGATTACATGATCTCGAAAAGCAAGTAATTCGACCGAAACAAAAAGGCCGCCACTCTGATCGAATGGCGGCCTTTTTTATTGCGCTGAAATTCCGGGCATTACCGGCCCACATCATTGCGATACTCAGGGCGCATCAGGATGGCGCAATGCCACCGCAGCACCACGCTTTTTGCGCAGACGAATATTGAGCACTTCGACCGCCAGCGAAAACGCCATCGCAAAATAGATGTAGCCTTTGGGGATATGGAATTCGAGACCTTCGCCGATCAACGCCACGCCGACCATAATCAAAAAACTCAACGCGAGCATTTTGATCGACGGATGCGCATCGACGAAATCGGAAATCGATTTCGCCGCGAGCATCATCACGCCGACTGCGATAACAATCGCGAGCACCATGACTGGCAGATGTTTTGCCATACCGACCGCAGTGATCACCGAGTCGAGCGAAAACACGATATCGATAATTGCGATTTGCACCAGGGTGGCAGCAAATGCAGCTTTAGCGGCCCCCTTGGTTGCGTGCTCCTCTTCACCTTCAAGGCTCGTGAAAATTTCGTTCGAGCTTTTCCATAACAAGAACAAACCACCGCCGAGCAGAATTAAATCGCGGCCCGAAATTTCATAGCCCGCGACTGCAAATAACGGCTCGGTCAAGCCCATCACCCACGCCAGCGACAACAACAACAGAATGCGCGTGAACATGGCGAGACCCAGTCCCATCACGCGCGCCGATTGCTGTTGTGCCTTCGGTAAGCGGCCGACCAGAATCGAAATGAAAATGATGTTATCGATACCGAGCACAATTTCGAGTGCAGTTAAGGTAACCAACGCAATCCACGCCTGCGGATCGCTCACCCAACTCATCGCTGCCATCATATCCACGCTGCTAGCACTCCTCGTTTTAGCGTTATCGATAAAATCAAAATTCGATTGTTAAACCTTATTCACACCGGCACGCTTGCGATCGATTTCCGTTAAATATTTTTTGCGCAAACGAATGCTTTGCGGCGTAACTTCAACCAACTCATCATCATCGATAAATTCGAGCGCCTGTTCAAGCGAGTGACGAATCGGCGGAGTCAGCACGATATTTTCGTCCGAACCCGACGCGCGCATATTGGTGAGCTTTTTACCTTTGGTCGGATTGACGACAAGGTCGTTGCCGCGCGCGTGCAGTCCGATGATTTGGCCTTCGTACACTTCGACGTTCGGCTCGATGAACATACGACCGCGCTCTTGCAATGCGAACAGCGAGAAACCAAGCGCTTTGCCTTCAACCATCGAAATCATCACGCCGTTCGGACGCTGCGCCACTTCACCGACTTTTACCGGACCGTAGTGATCGAACACGCTGGTCATGATGCCGCCGCCCTGCGTCATCGTCAGGAATTGCGAGCGGAAACCGATGATGCCGCGCGACGGCACGATGAATTCCAAACGCACACGACCTTTGCCGTCCGGAATCATATTTTTCAGATCGGCTTTGCGGCGGCCGAGCTCTTCCATCACCGCGCCCTGATGCTGTTCTTCGCAATCGATAACGACTTGCTCGTACGGCTCTTGCACTTCGCCATCAACAACTTTCTGTACGACTTCGGCGCGCGACACGCCCATTTCAAAACCTTCGCGACGCATATTTTCGATCAGTACCGACAAATGCAATTCACCGCGACCGAACACGCGGAATTTATCGGGGCTGTCGCCTTGCTCAACGCGCAACGCCACGTTCGCAATCAATTCGCGATCGAGACGATCTTTGATATTGCGCGAGGTAACGTATTTGCCTTCCTTACCCGCAAACGGCGAATCGTTCACCTGGAACGTCATGCTCACGGTGGGCTCATCGACGGTGAGCGGCGGCAATGCTTCGGGATTTTGCGGATCGCAAATCGTGTCGGAAATTTTCAGACCGTCGATGCCGGTGATACAAATAATGTCGCCCGCTTCAGCAAGCTCGACATCGTTGCGCTCAAGACCGAGATAACCCATCACCTGTAACACGCGACCGTTGCGCGTGCCGCCGTCCGCACTCACCACCGTCACTTGCGTATTCGGTTTGATCGAACCGCGCGTAACGCGACCGACACCGATAACGCCGACGTAGCTCGAATAATCGAGCGCGGAAATCTGCATCTGGAACGGGCCGTCGACATCGACTTTCGGCGCCGGCACTTTATCGACGATCGCCTGATACAGCGGCGTCAGATCATCGGCGAGATGCGCGTAATCTTCGCCCGCTTTGCCGAGCAATGCCGAGGCGAAAATAATCGGGAAGTCGAGTTGCTCATCGGTCGCACCAAGGCGATCGAACAGATCGAATACCTGATCGACCACCCAATCCGGACGCGAGCCATCGCGGTCAACCTTGTTGACGACGACGATTGGATTCAAACCATTCTCAAACGCTTTCTGCGTAACGAAACGCGTTTGCGGCATTGGGCCATCGACCGCATCGACTAGCAGCAATACCGAATCGACCATCGACAATACGCGTTCGACTTCACCACCGAAATCGGCGTGGCCGGGGGTATCGACGATATTGATGCGGTAGCCATTCCAATTGATCGCGGTGTTTTTCGCGAGAATGGTAATGCCGCGCTCCTTCTCCTGATCGTTCGAGTCCATGATGCGCTCGGTGTCGATATTGCGGCGATCGAGCGTGCCCGATTGCTTAAGCAGCTTGTCGACGAGCGTGGTTTTACCATGGTCGACGTGGGCGATAATGGCGATATTGCGGAGTTTCTCGATCACAACAAAAACCTCAAAGGAGAAGAAAACGACCGCCCGCTGACACTTTCAGGGTACGGGCTGGCGAAAAAAGCCGCGCATTATACCCTAAGCCGGATGACACGCATGCTAGGTATTTACCGGCTGTCTGTTCGATGTGATCCGACATAAATCAGGAGCGACAGATGGGGTATGGCGCAATTTCTGCTTTTAAAATCAATACACTTACCCGACACTACGCGCACAAAACGGGCACCCCCTCTAATACCAGCCCCAATAAAAAAGCCCCGAACGGAGATAAATGCATGAGTAATCACTGGTCCCGCAAATCGGTCGAAGCGTTGCACGCAGGTATCGCCGATAGCGAGCACGGTCTCAAACGTTCCTTGTCGGCCTGGAATCTCGTCACGCTGGGCATCGGCTGCATTATCGGCGCCGGTATTTTCGTATTAAGCGGTCATGCTGCGGCCGAAGCCGCCGGCCCAGCCGTGGTGCTCTCCTTTATTGCCGGGGCATTCGTGTGTGTGTTCGCGGGATTGTGTTACGCCGAAATGGCATCGACCGTTCCTGTCGCCGGCTCTGCCTATACCTACGCCTACGCCACGATGGGCCAAATGATGGCGTGGATCATCGGCTGGGATCTCATCCTCGAATACGGCGTCGCCGCCGTATCGGTCGCGATCGGTTGGTCGGGCTATGTCGTTAGCTTTTTGAAAAATATCGGCATCATCATTCCCGCGCAGTGGGCACAGGGACCGCTGACCTATAACGCGGTGACGGGCGACTGGTCGACAACGGGGGCGTTGTTGAATATTCCCGCGATGCTTGTCGTACTCGCGGTGAGCACTTTGCTCGCGATTGGCACACGCGAATCGGCGAAGGTGAACGATGTCATCGTGATCGTGAAACTCGCCGTCGTGATCGCGTTTATCGTGCTCGGTATCGGCGCGGTCGATCATGCCAATTGGATTACCGCCGCCAATCCCGAAGGCAATTTTATTCCGCCGGTCGACGAGCACGGCAATTTCGGTTGGGGCGGCGTATTGCGCGGCGCTGGCGTCGTGTTTTTTGCGTACATCGGTTTCGATGCCGTTTCCTGCGCCGCACAGGAAGCGAAAAATCCGCAGCGCGATATGCCGCTCGGCATTATCGGCTCACTGCTGTTGTGCTCGGGCTTATACGCTGCCGTGGCGTATGTGCTCACCGGCGTCGTGCCCTACGACAAGCTCGATGTGCCCGATCCGATCGCGGTCGGCATCGATGCACTCGGCCTCACCTGGTTTTCCCCCATCGTCAAATTCGGCGCAATTTGCGGATTAACGACCGTGGTGATGGTTTTGCTGTTAGGGCAGGCGCGAATTTTTTATTCGATGTCGCGCGACGGTTTATTGCCGAAAATATTTTCCACCGTGCATCCGCGTTTTCGTACGCCGTTCGCGACTACCTTGTGGACTGGTGTTGTCGTATCGATTCTCGCCGGATTATTTCCGATCGGCCTCGTCGGCGAACTGGTGTCGATCGGCACTTTATTCGCGTTCGTGATTGTTTGCATCGGCGTGCTTGTACTGCGCAAAACGCGCCCCGATTTACAGCGCCCATTCCGCGCACCCGCCATTAAAATTGTTGCACCGCTCGGCGCATTGTCCGCGCTCGGCTTGATGCTGGGTTTACCGGGCGACACCTGGGTGCGCCTCGTGGTGTGGATGGCCATCGGCATAGCGATTTATTTCGCTTACGGCGCGCGCAAAGCCACCAACGTCGCATAAACCGCCATGAATATGAAACCACTGCGCATCCTTATTATTGTCGCGCTGTTTGCGGTCGGCCTGTTGTATTGGTACTCGGAACAACAGCGGGATCATTACGATGTCGCCGCGCAGCGCTACCTGCAGCAGTCGCTGAGCGACATCAGCTCATGGCAGCGCGACAACATCAAACAGCATTTGACACCGGCCGCACTCGCCAATATCGACGACAAGCAAATCGATGCCTTGATCGAACGTTATCGCGGATTGGGGGCATTTAAACGCGTTGACGATTTACAGTTCGCGCGACTCACTGCCGCATTATCTTTTTTCAGTTCGAACATTTTGCTGAGCTATCACGGCACTGTGCGCTTCGAGCATGGCAATGCTTCGCTGGCGATCACGCTTATCGCCAGCCAAGGTCGTTTTCAAATTTACAATTTCAGTTTCGGCTCGCCCAATATCAGTGCCACCGCGGCAACGCCTTAACCAACAGTTGAATGCGCGATGCTCTCATCGCAAAATGATTGCGCTCAGTTAGGCTTAGCAATACGCAACGTATTTCATCAACCAATTTTCATCAACCAATGCGGTATTAATAACGACTCGGGAGAACAGCATGAGCCTGCTACAAGAATTCAAAGAATTTGCGATGAAGGGCAACGTCGTCGACATGGCCGTCGGCGTCATCGTCGGTGCAGCATTCGGCAAAATCGTCAGCTCATTGGTTGGCGATGTATTGATGCCACCTATCGGTGTATTACTTGGCGGGATGGATTTCAGCAGCCTGGCAGCGACGATCCACGAAAGCGCCGATGGCAAACCCGTCGTCATCGCGTATGGCAAATTCGTTCAAACCATCGTCGACTTCACCATCGTCGCCTTTGTAATTTTCATGGCCCTCAAAGGCATCAATAAACTCAAGCGCCCTGCTCCGCCTGCTGCCGATGCGCCGCCCCCCGCACCGACCAAAGATCAAGAACTGCTAATGGAAATTCGCGATCTGCTGAAGAAACAATAAATTTACCGAAGCGAAGATAGTTGATCGATCACACGTCACGCCGCGCGCAATCCTCTGGATTGGCGCGGCTGTATCGCGATCTTTGGCATTTCGCCGGCGCCAGCCGCCGATTGATTTTCGCGGCTTTCGCATTACTGCTTACCTCACAACTGCTCAAACTCGTTGTTCCGTATTTGACGGGACGCGCCATCAACGCACTCCAACAACACGGACTCGCCGGTGCGCGCGAAGCCGGCACGCTAGTGCTGATTATTTTTTCCGTGACGGTCATCAGCTGGCTACTACACGGCCCCGGTCGTGTGCTCGAACGCAATGTCGCACTCGAAACCCGCCGCCGCCAATCGAGCGCATTGATTGAACACGCGCTCACGCTGCCGCTCGCATGGCACACGCAACATCACTCCGGCGAAACCTCGCATCGCATTCGTCAAAGCAGCGGCGCGTTATACGAATTCGCACAGAGCCAGTTTATTTATCTGCAAAATGCGGTGAAATTGATCGGCCCGATTATCGCGCTGTGGTGGATCATGCCGCAGATCGGCATTTTCGCAGTGATCGGCTATTCGATCATCGCCCTCATCATCGCGCGCTTCGATAAAGCCATGGTGAAACTCGCGCACGACGAAAATGCCAGCGAGCGCCGCTACGCCGCTGCCGTGCTCGATGGTTTCGGCAATGTATTCAGCGTGTACGCACTGCGCATGATTCATGGCATTCAACAATTGGTTGAACGCAGACTATTGGCGATTTACGAACCGCTACGAAAATCAATCGTGCTCAACGAATGGAAATGGTGCACCGTTGATATATTGAGCGTTGCACTCAGCTCAGCGCTCGTTGCGCTGTATGTTTATTTAATTGCAACCGGCGCGCATATACCGGTTCAACTCAGCGACGATACCAAACCCGATTTGCCGCTCGGCAATTTATTTATGGTGTATCAATATTCTGCCGAAGCAGGTGGAGTAATTACCGCCATTGCGGCGCATCTCGCGAGTTTTGCGCGCCAGCAAGCCGATTACGCCAGCGGCGATACGATATGGAATGAAGCGCCTTCCCATTTGGCTGCAGCGCCGTTGTCACTCACGCGGTGGCAAACACTGCGAATTCAGCAACTCGAATTTCGGCACCGGCCCGAGGCACAACCCACGCTGAAAAATATCGCCATCGCTTTAAAGCGCGGCAAGCGCTATGCATTGATTGGCGGCAGCGGCTCCGGCAAAAGTACCTTGCTGCGCATCCTTTCGGGATTGTATTCCGCGCAGCACATCGATTTGTCTCTCGACGCTGATTCGACCACATCGCCGGTCGACGCCGCATTGCGATTGCGTGCGAGTGCGACGCTGATTCCGCAGGAATCGGAAATTTTCGAAGGCACGCTGCTCGAAAATTTACAGCTGCCGGAAAATGCCGAGCTGTTACCAATCAAAATGATTTGGCAATTACTCGAAACCACGCGCGCCGATAGTTTCGTCGGCGATCTCGATGCGCACGTCGCCGAGCACGGCGCCAACTGGTCGGGCGGGCAGCGACAACGCGTGGCATTGGCGCGCGGCGCTATCGCGGCGCAAAACTGCCAATTACTTTTGCTCGACGAGCCCACCGCCAGTCTCGACCCCGAAACCGAACGCGCCGTTTATTCGAATCTCTTCGCCGCGTTTGCCGATAGCTGCATCGTGTCGTCGATCCATCGCCTTAATTTACTGGACCGCTTCGACGAAGTGCTGCTGCTCGATCACGGTGTGCTGCTCGCCGCCGGCTCGGTCGATTATTTACGCGAACACTCGCCCGAGTTTCGCGCTCTTGTCGCCGCGCAAACGCAGTGATTGCGCATTGATTCACTCGCGCGGTGAAAAACGCTGCGCCGCGAGCGCACCGACACCGCAACACAAAATGATCGCGCCGAGCGATATTTCGGCATCGATCGACCACCAACTCATCGCCGCGCTGCTCACTGTCGCCAGCCCCAATTGCATGGCACCGAGCAACGCAGTCGCCGCACCAGCCCGCGCGCCTTGATGCTGCAACGCCAACGCCGTGCTATCCGGCGTGATAAAACCCAAACTGCTCACCGCCATGAACAATGCCGGCAATAATATCGGCAGGCATGCGAAATCGCCGAGTCGCGACAGCAATATCACCGCACCTGCGAGCGATGGAATGACGACGGCGTACGACAAAATTTTGCGCGGCGAATAATGACTGAGCAGCCGTGCATTGATCTGCGATCCGATCACCAGACCCACCGCATTCGTACCAAACACCCACGCATACGTCTGCGCCGAAACACGGTAGTGGTCCATCAGCACGAACGGCGATCCGGCGATATAGGAGAACATACCGGCGCTGGCAAAACTGCCGCATAGCGAAAATGTTAGAAAATGACGATCGCAGATCAATTCGCGGTAATTGCGAAATACCGACTGAATATTTAAGCGCGGCGCCAAGGTGCGATCGACCGTTTCTTCCATGCCGAAATAAATTGCGCCCAGACTCAAAAAACCGAACAGCGCAAGCACGCCGAAAATCGCGCGCCAATTGAGCCAGTGCAATACGACCGAACCCAATAGCGGCGCCAAAATCGGCGCGGCACCCATGATCAGCACCACCAGAGACAACGCACGCGCGGCACTCATCGCATCGCAGCGATCGCGAATCGTCGCACGCGGAATAATGATGCCCGCACAGCCACCCAGAGCCTGCAGCAAACGTCCCGACTGCAGCGCTTCGATGCTCGGTGCCAGCATGCAAATCAGCGATGCCAGCGTGTACAGCGCCATGCCGAATAGGAGCGGCGGCTTGCGACCGAAGCGATCGCTGAGCGGACCGTACAGCAATTGACCGGAACCGAGACCGATAAAAAACATGGAGAGCGTGCGCTGCACCGATCCCGCATCGGTGTGCAGCGCTTCGACAATGGCTGGAAAACTCGGCAGATACATATCGACCGATAACGAGCCGACCGCAGTCAGCACGCCGAGCAAAATCAACCAGCCGGGCATGCCGGTAAATGGTCGATGCAAGATGGTAGGGTCGGGTTTGGCGAAGAGTGACATGCGAGTGGCTAACGGCTTCGATCTATGGGGCCACCATTGTCGCGCTTACGCGAGCACTCGCAACTATTTAATGTGCGCTATTCGATTGAATGAGCGATATTCGATGACTTAGCGAATTATTTTCCACGATCACGCGGAATGATTTTTCGATCTGCACCAATAACGTCGGCGCAGATTCAGCCATCAATCCTCATCGTCACCCTCGTCATCGTCGCCCATACCGAGCTCTTTGATCTTGCGCGTGAGCGTATTGCGGCCCCAACCGAGCAATACCGCGGCATCGCGCCGGCGACCACTTGTATGCTTGAGCGCAGTTTCGATCATGATGCGCTCGAATGTCGGCACCGCGACATCGAGCAGATTGCGATGCCCTAAACCCAATTCCTGATCGGCCCAACGGCGCAAACCTTCCTGCCACTCGCCACCCGCCGCTGCCGCCACTTCATGACTTTGATTGAGCAGTTCGGGCGGTAAATCGCTGACGTGCACTTCGCGCCCCGACGCCATCACCGTAATCCAGCGACAGGTGTTTTCGAGTTGACGCACGTTGCCGGGCCAATCGAGCTTGGTGAGAAACGCTTCGGCCTCGGGCGTCAGCGTTTTTGATTCGACGCTGAGTTCTTCCGCTGCCTTTTTGAAGAAATACCCCATCAGCTTCGGAATGTCTTCGCGACGATCCGATAATTTCGGAATGTGGATGCGAATCACATTGAGACGATGGAACAAGTCTTCGCGGAATTTATGATCCTGCACCAGCTTTTCGAGATTCTGGTGCGTCGCTGCGATGATGCGCACATCGACTTTCACCGGCGTGTGACCGCCGACGCGATAAAATTCGCCGTCCGCTAACACGCGCAATAATCGCGTTTGCGTTTCCGCTGGCATGTCGCCGATTTCATCGAGAAATAAACTGCCGCCATCGGCCTGCTCGAAGCGACCTTGGCGCTGCGCTGTCGCGCCGGTGAACGCGCCTTTTTCGTGACCGAATAATTCCGACTCCATCAAATCGCGCGGAATCGCCGCCATGTTCAATGCAATAAAAGGTTTGCTTGAACGCGGACTGTGGCGATGCAATGCGCGCGCAACCAATTCTTTACCCGTACCGGATTCGCCGTTGATCAACACGGTGATATTCGAATGCGAGAGACGGCCGATCGCGCGAAACACTTCCTGCATTGCCGGCGCTTCGCCAATAATCTCCGGGGTCACTTGCGGCTGTTCGGGCTCGGGTTGAATGCGGCGTTCGCGCGCATGCGCTAATGCACGCTTGGTGACGGCAACCGCTTCGTCGATATCGAACGGCTTCGGTAAATATTCGAACGCGCCGCCTTGATACGACGCAACCGCACTGTCGAGATCGGAATGCGCGGTGGTGATAATCACAGGCAAGCCGGGAAAATCTTTGCCGAGACGACCGAGCAATTCGAGACCGTCGATGCCGGGCATACGAATATCGCTGATCACTGCATCGGGTTGTGAATTCGCAAGTTCTTGGCTGATCGATTCGGCACTATCGAAAACTTCGGTGCGAATACCGGCTTGATTCAACGCTTTCTCCAGCACCCAGCGAATTGAGCGATCATCATCCACAATCCATACGGTGTTCGCTTTACTCATTTCCTCACAACTCCAATCAATAATCGATGAATGCGGCACCCAGCCACATCACAATTTTTCTCAATGACAGCATCCGTTCATTCGCTAAATTCAAACCGCTGCATCGCTCGCAGCAAAATCAATTCGCCTCTAGCGGGATGTACAACGAAAACGTGGTACTACCCGGCTGACTGTGGCATTCGATCAGGCCGTTGTGTCGATTGATGATCGACTGCGCAATCGATAAACCCAACCCCGTGCCATCGGAACGACCGCTCACCATCGGCAGAAAAATCGCTTCCTGTAAATCGGGTGGAACACCAGGGCCGTTATCGACGATATCGATTTTCACGATGAGTCGATGGCGTTGCGTGCCGATCGTAAATTGCCGCAGCGAACGCGTGCGCAATAAAATCGTCGGGCGCGGCGGCTTTTTCTGCATGCCATTGATCGCCTCGACCGCGTTGCGCACCACATTCAACACCGCTTGAATCAGCTGCTCTTTATCGCCGAGCAAATCGGGAATGCTCGGATCGTAATCGCGCACGAACGAAATCAATCCCTTCGTTTCCGCCTCCAGCAGATGACGAACGCGCTCGACAACTTCGTGAATATTCATCGGCTTTTTGTCCGGTACCTTGTGCGGACCGAGCATTTGATCGACGAGATTGCGCAGCCGATCGGCCTCTTCAATGATGATATTGGTGTAATCCTTGAGCGCGGTATCCGGCAGCTCGCGCGCTAACAGTTGTGCTGCGCCGCGCAATCCACCGAGCGGATTTTTAATTTCGTGCGCCAAACCGCGCACCAGCGCGCGCGTGTTTTGCTGCGAACTCAGCAAGCCCTCTTCGCGACTGATGCGCAGCATGCGATCGAGCGGCTGAATCTCCAGAACCAGTGCGAATTCCGAATCGTCCTGAAGCACGGGGCTGACCGCGTAGTCAACCGTGATGGTTTGACCGCCCGGCAGTTTCAACAAGGTTTCGCGTTTGGTGTAGGCGCTGCCCGCCCGAATCGCTTCGCGCAATCCTGCAGCGACATCGCCCTGCTCAATCAGCAGCGAGGTTACCGGCTCGCCGAGAATGCGGCTCTTGGAAACTTCGAGCAATGCTTCGGCAGCCGAGTTGATATACCCCACTTTCAGATCGGTCTCGACCAGCAGAATCGCCGTTCTGAGGTTGTCGAGAATACGCGTGTGGAGTGTTTCGGGAGCCATTGTCTGCGTCTAAGTCTGCTTCTAACGAGAAAAACGTCGGGTGATGATCGGATGCGTGCTTACCGAACGGGCGGTGCAATTTCCAAACCAGCTTCGCGCCACACGCCACGACTTCGGGCAAGCGCGCGGCCAGAGCGCGCCATTGCAGGCGATACCAAGGGAAAACTCATCGATTTAGTGCGCATGCCGTAGACTTTCCTGGCGATGCGCACCAACACAGACGTATAGCGATTTTATCGTCGCACCACAACAGTGCAACCAACCTGATGCACTCAGCCGCCAGCCTGGCGCAACTGCTCGCGCGCCTCATCGACCGCTCGCTGCAATTCCTGCAAGCGTTGCAAACGCTGCGGGGATGGCCCCACCCCGCCGCCCGCCCTGCCGATGAAGTCACCCGGTTGCGTTTCGCTGCCAGCCTTGAGATTAGCCTCCGCCTCCTCCAATGCCGCCCTGGCGGTAGCGATATCACTCGCAGCGGCGGCGCCACCCGTATCCGCTCCAGACGACGACGGAGTATTCGACACCGGGGTTGCTGGCATCACATTTTGATTCGGGTCTATAGCCAGCTCTTTCGTCGACTTGATCGCACCATTTTTACTTTTGGTGGGCGGGCTCTCGGAATAAATCACATTGCCCTTTTCGTCGACGGATTTGTACACGGTTTGCGCGACAACCCCGCCAGCCGCCAACAATACTGCCGCCGCTACGCAACCACGCCAGCCATAACGATGCAATGTACGAATCATGATTAACTCCAATTTATAAAGCGCCCTCATTATTGGACTGTTTCGGGGCAAAAAAAAGCCCGCCGTAAGGCGGGCTTTTCAGGCTGCCGATAATCGCGCAGCCAACTTCGTTCGAATTAGCAGGAGTAGTACATCGCGAACTCGACCGGGTGAGTGGTCATGTTCAGCTTCTCAACTTGCTGCTGTTTCAGACCGATGTAAGCATCGATCATGTCGTTGGTGAATACGCCGCCTGCGGTGAGGAAGCCACGATCCGCATCGAGTGCTGCCAGCGACATTTCCAGCGTGTGCGATACGGTCGGAATCGCTGCTGCTTCTTCCGGCTCCAGATCGTACAGATCTTTGTCGGCTGCATCGCCGGGGTGGATCTTGTTTTGGATACCGTCGATACCAGCCATCAACAATGCTGCGAAGCAGAGGTATGGGTTCGCCGAAGGATCCGGGAAGCGGGTTTCGATACGACGCGCTTTCGGGTTGGTCACGTACGGAATACGGATCGATGCCGAACGGTTACGAGCCGAGTAAGCCAGCATTACGGGGGCTTCGAAGCCTGGAACCAGACGCTTGTACGAGTTGGTGCCTGGGTTACAGAACGCATTCAATGCACGAGCGTGCTTGATGATACCGCCGATGTAATAGAGAGCGGTTTCGGACAGGCCAGCATATGCATCACCTGCGAACAGGTTAACGCCGTTTTTCGAAATCGACTGGTGAACGTGCATACCCGAACCGTTGTCGCCCACGAGCGGCTTCGGCATGAAGGTAGCAGTTTTGCCGTAAGCGTGCGCAACGTTGTGAATCGCGTACTTGAGGATCTGTACTTCGTCGGCTTTTTTCACGAGGGTGTTAGGACCAACGCCGATTTCGCACTGACCAGCGGTCGCGACTTCGTGGTGGTGAACTTCGATGTCGAGACCCATCGCTTCGGCGGCATCGCACATTGCAGCGCGAATGTCATGGAGCGAATCAACTGGCGGAACGGGGAAATAGCCGCCTTTGATACCTGGGCGGTGACCGGTATTGCCTTCTTCGAACTCTTTGTTCGACGACCAGGCCGCTTCCGACGAGTTGATCGAATAGCCAACGCCAGAAATATCAGCGTGCCATTTAACGTCGTCGAAAATGAAGAATTCAGGTTCCGGTCCGAACAGAGCACTGTCCGCAATGCCAGTAGACTTCAGATAAGCCTCAGCGCGCTGACCTACCGAGCGTGGATCGCGCTCGTAACCTTGGCCGGTTGCAGGCTCAACAACGGTGCAGCGCAACACGACGGTCGGATCATCGAAGAAGGGGTCCATGAAAGACGTCGAATCGTCCGGCATCAAAATCATGTCGGATTCGTTAATGCCTTTCCAACCAGCGATGGAAGAACCGTCGAACATCTTGCCAGAGGTAAAAGTGCCAGCGTCTACCGTTTTAGCCGGATACGTAACGTGTTGCTCTTTACCGTGGGTATCGGTGAAACGAAAGTCGACCCACTTCGCTTCATTATCTTTAATAAGCTGCAGAGTTTTCTCTGACATTTCTGGATTTCCTCCATCAGGATTTTAGTTACGTAAGGCTCTGTCGCCGAGTTATCAGGGCGAGCGATTATAAGGCCAAATCGGGAATTTACTCACTGCTATTACGATTCAGGAGCTGGCCGAGCTGACGCAAACTCTATGCCACGCACCTGTCACGACTAAATGGCTGAATCTGGGAGATTTTGGAGCGATCGCCAGCACAGGCCAGCGCCACTATGCACCATTATAAACCTACGCGAACCATAATGGTGCAATCCGCGATTCCACTGTTCAACGCAGTAGCGGAGTATAATCGCCGCCCCTCGCAAAATGGCTGGGTGGGCCATGCAATTTCTTATCAAATTCTTTCCCGAAATCACGATCAAAAGTCGCATCGTGCGCAAGCAGCTCGCTAAACAGCTACGCGACAATCTGCGCACCTTACTCAAACCGATCGATCCAAATATCGAAATCATTCGCGACTGGGATCAACTCACCGTCGTCACCGACGGCAGCGATGCGGCTCGGCGCGCGCAGATTATCGACATCCTCAGCCAAACGGCCGGCATCGCCTATTTTCTCGACGTCCTCGAGTATCCGCTCGTCGACCTCGACGACATCTACGCGAAAACGGCCGCACTGTGGCTCGATCGACTGAACGGGAAAACTTTTGCGGTACGCTGCAAACGCACCGGCAATCACACCTTCTCGTCACTCGATGTCGAACGTCAGATCGGCGGACTGCTGAATCAGCACAGCCAGGCGCGCGGCGTTGAATTACGCAACCCGGACGAAACAGTGCGCATCGACGTGCGCGACGATCGCCTATATATCGTCAATGAGCGCTTCGAAGGCATTGGCGGCTATCCAATCGGCTCGCAAGATTCCGTGGTCTCGCTCATTTCCGGCGGCTTCGATTCCACCGTCGCGAGTTTTTTTACCATGCGCCGCGGTATGCGCACGCATTTTTGCTTCTTCAATCTCGGCGGCAGCCAGCACGAATTGGGCGTTAAAGAGGTCGCCTATTATTTGTGGTCGAAATATGGTGCATCGTCGCGCGTAAAATTTATTGCTGTGCCATTTGATGAGGTTGTCGCTGAAATCTTAAAAAATATCGACGACTCGCAGATGGGCGTTATTCTCAAACGCATGATGCTGCGCGCAGCCACGCGAGTTGCCGAAACGCTCGATGCGCAAGCGCTCGTCACCGGGGAAGCGGTCGCGCAGGTATCGAGCCAGACGCTGCTCAACTTAAGCGTCATCGATCGCGCCACCGATATGCTCGTACTGCGCCCGCTCATCACGATGAGCAAAGGCGAAATCATCAGCAAGGCGCAAGAAATCGGCACCGCCGATTACGCGGCGCAAATGCCCGAGTACTGCGGCGTGATTTCGGTTAAGCCGACAACACGCGCAAAACTATTTCGGATCGAACACGAAGAGACCAAATTCGATTTCGATATCCTTGAACGCGCGCTTGCCAATGCGCAATATCTCAATATCGACGAAGTCGCCAACACGGAAACTGAAAATATCGATGTGGAGATTTTGAGCGCGCCGGTTTTCGATTCAGCCGTTATCGACATCCGCCATCCCAACGAGACCGAGAGAAAACCTCTCAATGCCGGCAATGTTCGCATCGAGAAAATTCCATTCTACGAACTGCAAACGAAATTTTCTGAACTCGACAAAGACAAAACGTATTTGCTTTACTGCGAAAAAGGCGTGATGAGCAAGCTGCACGCCGCGCATCTGGTAGAGCAAGGCTTTCGCAATATCAAAGTCTATCGCCCGGCACCATGAATCTCGACGTCGTACTTTTTGAACCGGAAATTCCGCCAAACACCGGTAACGTCATTCGCCTGTGCGCAAATACCGGCGCAAAACTGCATTTGATTGAACCGCTCGGCTTTGAACTCGACGACAAAAAATTACGCCGCGCCGGTCTTGATTACCGCGAATGGGCCGATGTGCAAATTCATCGAAATCTGACCGCCTATATTGAAACGCGCAAACCAAAGCGGATGTTCGCGTTCAGCACTAAAGGCAAGCAGCATTTCGGCACCGTCGAATACCAACCTGGCGACGCGCTATTATTTGGACCCGAAAGCAGAGGCCTACCTCTCAAGATATTGCAGTCTCTGCCACCCGAACAAGTACTACGCCTGCCGATGCGCGCCGAAAGTCGCAGCCTGAATTTATCCAACACGGTAGCCATCGCAGTCTTTGAAGTCTGGCGCCAATGGTCGTATTGCGAAGGGCAATAAAATCTTTCACCAATAAAAAAGGCGGCAAAAGCCGCCTTTTTTATTTTGTGCGATTAATGCTGCGCGGCTTGCTGTTGCGATTGCAAATACACCGCTTCGAAGTTTACCGGCTGCAATGACATCGGAGGGAAACTGCCGCGAATAGCTAGCGAATCGACCGCCTCGCGCGCATAAGGGAAGAGAATATTCGGACAGACGATCATCAGCACACGGCGCAACTGCTCACCATCGAGCCCTTTGATATGAAATATGCCCGCCTGATGAATCTCGATAAGAAATGCCGTTTCTTCGCCAAGTTTTGCAGTGATGGTAATGGTCAACACCACTTCAAAATTATCGCCCTCGACACGCTCCGCCGCAGTGTTCAAATCAACCGACACCTGTGGCTGCCATTGTTTGGTAAATGCTTTTGCGCCGAGCGGTGCTTCGAACGAGCAATCCTTCATATAAATACGCTGCAAGGCAAATTGCTGTTCTTGGGCTGCCGCCGCTTGATTGTCACTCATCGAAAACTCCTCACCATCATTATTGAATTGAAATACATATTACTGTTCGCATGTTACGGTTCGAGCGTGCCCAGCATGTCGTCGAGCTGTCCCGCCCGATCGAGCGCATACAGATCGTCACAACCACCAATATGCTGTTCGCCGATCCAAATCTGCGGCACGGTATAACGCCCGCTGCGCTGCTCCATCTCGGCGCGCAAGGTGAAATTACTATCGACCGCGATCTCGTCGTACTTCACACCTTTACGATCGAGCAAACGCTTGGCTGCGATGCAGTACGGGCAGGTTCGCGTTGTATAAATCGTTACGCCGCTCATGCGCAAAAATACTACGCCTTGATTAATGGCAATTGCGCACCCTGCCATTCACTGATGCCGCCGCTCAAGCGGTATACCTGCTTGAATCCCTGCTGCATCAATTGCTTGCCTGCCGCCGATGAATACTGGCCCAGCTTGCACACCAGAATCAGCGGCCGTTCGCGCAGATTTTCCAGCTCGCCGACACGCTCGTTTAATTTGGCGTAGGGAATATTGATCGCATCGACGATGTGACCTTTACGAAATTCTGCCTGATCGCGCAAATCGATCACGGTCGCTTGCTGCTGATTCACCAGATTGGTCAGTTGTTGCGGCGTCACGGTTGCGCCGGCACGACGCGATTCGTGAAATATCAACAGAATCACTGCGACCACTAAAGCGCCGACCAGCGGCCACTGTTGCAATACAAATTCGAGAAACATCGGAAAAAACCGGAACCTAAAAGTTGAGGCGCGTAAGTATACACGCCGGCCCGCGCTTTCATCGATAGTCGTGGACACATTGGCTGCACAGCGCGCGGCGTGGTTATTCATTGAGCATCCAGCTACAATCCAGTCTTTCGCTGCTGTGTAGTTTCATGACCATGGAATCCCGCAAAAAACCGCACGTACTCATCATTCTCGACGGCTGGGGCTATCGCGCCGCACCCGAGGACAACGCGATTTATCAAGCCGACACACCGACCTGGGATGACATCTGGGCACACCGCCCGAAAACATTGATTTCGGGATCAGGACTCGATGTGGGTCTGCCGGATGGACAGTTCGGCAACTCGGAAGTGGGACACATGGCGCTCGGCTCAGGCCGCGTCGACTTTCAAAGCATCACGCGCATCGATCAGGAAATTGCCTCAGGCGCTTTCTTTAAAAACCCGGTTTATATCGCTGCCATCGATAAAGCGATTGCAAACAACGGCGCCGTGCATGTGCTCGGACTGCTCTCTACCGGCGGTGTGCACAGCCACGAAAGTCATATTCACGCGATGGTCGAGTTGGCCGCGCAACGCGGCGCCAAGCGCGTTTATGTCCACGCATTTCTCGATGGCCGCGACACGCCGCCGCGCAGCGCAGAAAACTCGCTGCGTGCGCTGAGCGAAAAATTCGAGCAATTGCACTGCGGTCGCATCGCATCAATTATCGGCCGCTACTACGCCATGGATCGCGACAATCGCTGGGACCGCGTGCAACTCGCCTACGACTTGCTCACGCAGATGAAGGCGGAATATCGCGCCGATAATGCCGTAGACGCTCTGCGCGCTGCTTATGAGCGCGATGAAAACGATGAGTTTGTCAAAGCTACGGTGATTCAACGCAGCGGCGAAACCGATGCATCGATCAATGAAGGCGATGCTGTTATCTTCATGAATTTCCGCGCCGATCGCGCACGCGAAATCACGCGCGCATTCACCGATAACAATTTCGACGGCTTCGTACGCACAAAAACACCGCGCCTTGCCGATTTTGTCATGACCACCGAATATGCGTCCGACATTCAGGCGAGCTGCGCCTACGCACCGCAATCGATGAAAAATTCACTTGGCGAATATTTATCCGATCTGCACAAAACACAATTGCGCATCGCCGAAACGGAAAAATACGCGCACGTAACATTTTTCTTCAGCGGCGGTCGCGAAGAGTTGTACGCCGGTGAAGACCGCATCCTGGTGCCCTCCCCCAAAGTCGCCACCTACGATCTGCAGCCAGAAATGAGCGCGCCCGAAGTCACTGACAAATTGGTCGCGGCGATTAAAAGCGGCAAATACGATTTAATCGTGTGCAATTATGCCAATGGCGATATGGTCGGCCACACCGGCGTATTTAGTGCAGCGGTAAAAGCCGTCGAAGCGGTCGATACATGTCTGCGCCGCGTGATCGATGCAGTGGAAGAAGTGGGCGGCGAAGCCCTGATCACAGCCGACCATGGCAACTGCGAGCAAATGCAGGATTACGATAGCAATCAGCCGCATACCCAGCACACGACCGATTTGGTTCCATTCATTTATATTGGCGATCGTAAACTGCAGCTGCAGCCGAGTGGCGGTAAGTTGGCCGACGTTGCACCGACACTGCTCGCGCTGATGGGAATTCCTCAGCCTGCAGAAATGACCGGTCAGGCCCTGATTCGATTTGATTAAAGACCCGAGTTCGATTCAACTAAAGGATACGTTCTTGTCGCATCGATTGACCGCCCTACTTCGACCGCTCTTCGCCGCATTCGCTGTTGCAGCCATCGTTGCGGGCACTCCATCCATCGCGCGTGCCGCAGACAAAGGCGAAACCCGCGAACAACTCGACCAATTGAAGAGCGAAATGAATAAGCTGCAGCAGATGTTGCAGCAATTCAAGGACGAGCGCTCGAAGCTGCGCGGCGATCTGCAAAAATCTGAAACCGATATCAGCGCAACACAGAAAAAAATTCAGCAGATCGAGCAGCAATTGCGCGAGCAGCAACAGCAATTGCAAAAGCTGCAGCAACAACGCCAAACGTTGCAGCAAAATAAATCCGAGCAACAGCAGCAAATCGCGCAACAAGTGCGCGCAGCTTATGAATTGGGCCAGCAAAATAAACTCAAAGCGCTGCTCAACCAGGAAGACCCCAACAAAATCGGACGCGCACTCGCCTATTACGATTATTTCAATCGCGCACGCAGCGAGCAGATCGATGCCTACATCGAGCTGATCAGCAAGCTTGATTTAATTCAGCCGCAAATCGAACAGAAAGCCCAAGAGCTTAGCGCTGCAAAATCCGAACTCGATGCGCAACGCAAAGAGCTGGTCAACGCGCGCGGCGAACGTCAACGCACACTCGCGCAGATCAACAGTTCCATACAAAACAAAAGCGACGAATTGAAGCAGCGCTCACGCGATCGCGAAGCGCTCGAACAAGTGCTGCGCAAAATCGAACGCGATGCGAAAGAGCGCGAAACCAAGCAGCGCACGGCGATCGCACGCACGCAACTCGAACCCATTCTGAGCGGACAACCATTTCGCGAATTGCGCGGGCAATTACCGTGGCCGACCAATGGCAAATTGGTCAATCAATTTGGCTCTCTGCGCGAGGGCAGCGACATGCGCTGGCAGGGCGTAAATATCGACGCACGCGAAGGCGAACCGGTGCGCGCGATTCATAACGGCCGTATCGTCTTTGCTGACTGGCTGCGCGGCTCTGGGCTGCTCATCATCGTCGATCATGGCAATGATTATTTGAGCCTGTACGCACACAATCAGACATTGCTGAAAAATGTTGGCGATGCGGTTAAAGGCGGCGAGCCCATCGCCACTGTCGGCGACACCGGTGGCGAGCAACACACCGGCCTCTATTTCGAAATCCGTCACAAAGGCGCACCGACCGATCCTGCGGATTGGTGTCGACGCGGCTGACTGCGCGTAATATCCACCTACTCTAATTAGTATTTCTCGGCCCGAGGCAATCATGATCAAGCAGTATCGGCACTGGTTAGGCGCACTGGCGCTCGCAGTTTGCGCAGTCAATGGTGCGTACGCTCAAGACACAAATCCGGATGAGGGCAAACTACCGCTCGACGAGCTGCGCCGCTTCGCCGACGTATTCAATCAGATCAAACAAAGCTATGTCGAAGAGGTCGACGATAAAACGCTGCTGGAAAATGCGATCCGCGGCATGCTATCGGGACTCGATCCGCACTCGACCTATCTCGACGCCAAATCGTTTGACGAATTACAGATGAATACGACCGGCGAGTTTGGCGGTCTCGGCTTGGAAGTTGGACTCGAAAACGGCTTCGTCAAAGTCATCAGTCCGCTCGACGATACGCCCGCGCAAAAAGCCGGCATCGAAGCGGGCGATCTCATCATCAAAATCGACGGCAAACCGGTCAAAGGCATGAGCCTGAATGAAGCGGTCGACAGCATGCGCGGGCCACGCGGCAGTGAGATCGAATTGACCATCGTGCGCGAAAGTGTGCGCCAACCGTTCGATATCAAACTCAAACGCGACACGATCAAAGTACTCTCGGTTAAGAGCCGCACGCTGCAAACCGGTTACGGCTACATCCGTATCGCCCAGTTCCAGGCTAACACCGGCACTGAGGTGCGCCGCGCAGTGGAAAAACTCAAAAAAGAAAACAAAGACCTCAAAGGTTTCGTCATCGATTTGCGTAACAATCCCGGCGGCGTTTTACAGGCTGCGGTCGATGTCGTCGATGCCTTCGTGCGCGACGGTTTGATCGTGTATACCGAAGGCCGTCTGCCGAACTCGAAATCGCAATTCAAAGCCACGCCCGACGACACCGCAAACGGCAAACCCATCGTCGTGCTGATTAATGGCGGCTCCGCCTCGGCTTCAGAAATCGTTGCTGGATCGCTACAGGATCACAAACGCGCGGTCATTATGGGCACCGATAGCTTCGGCAAGGGCTCGGTGCAAACCGTCATGCCGCTGTCGGAAACGAGCGCCATCAAACTCACCACCGCACGCTATTACACACCAAATGGGCGCTCGATTCAGGCCCATGGCATCGAGCCAGATATAGTGGTTGAGCGTGCAAAAATCGAAGCATTACCGCGTGGAGACAATCTCACCGAGGCGGACCTGGAAGGGCATCTGCGCAATGGCAGCAGCAAGGAAAGCGACAGCAAATCCCGCAAGGATGAGCCGCAGGACAAGCTGCTGAGTAGCGATAACCAGCTTTATGAGGCGCTGAACCTGCTCAAAGGGCTCAATGTATTGGGAATGGTACCGAGTTTCGATAGCCATTCGATCGCCACGCAAACCGGAGAAACGGTCACTCCGTAGCGACAATATTCCGGCCAAAAAGTGTGACGAAGCGCACAATATTTCGTCACACTCAAAATCGTCGGTTGCAAACTAGCGATTTAGCCAACTCTTTGGCGAACCGGCAACGGATATCGATGTACAAATTGTGATTCCTGCGTAGAATTATGGGGACTTTGGTTATATAAACCCCAGGTGAGAGCCGACCATGCCCATCCCGATAAACCGTGCTGGCGAAATGAGCAACGACATTCCACCACGACGCAACCGGTTCTTTGTTGTCGGCGGCGACTGGTATTTCAAGACCCGTGAAGGCGCGCCTATGGGCCCCTTCGACGATCGTCGCGAAGCCGAGCAAGGCCTCTACGACTTTCTTGAGTTCATGACGCTGGCAGAGCCGAAAACGCTGTCGCGCCTCTACGCTGCACTAACCCAGTAATTCATTTCCGGAGCGCGCCTCGTCAGAGGCGCACTTCGACACCCCGCCCCTGCATGAAGCGCTTGGCTTCAGGCACGCTGAACTGCCCGAAGTGAAAAATACTCGCCGCCAGTACCGCATCCGCCCCGCCGATTTTCACACCATCGACTAAATGCTGCAGATTGCCGACGCCCCCCGAAGCGATAACCGGCACCGGCACCGCATCGCTGATCGCCCGCGTGACCGCTAAATCGAAACCGGCTTTGGTGCCATCGCGATCCATGCTCGTCAACAATAATTCGCCAGCGCCGTTTGCGACCATCTTGATCGCCCATTCGACAGCGTTGATGCCGGTTGGACGACGACCGCCGTGCGTGAAAATTTCCCAGCGATTTTCCGCGACCTGTTTGGTGTCTATCGCCACGACAATGCATTGCGAACCGAATCGATCAGCGGCTTCTTTCACAAAATCAGGATTGTGAATCGCAGCGGTATTGATGCTGACTTTATCGGCGCCCGCATTGAGCATGGTGCGGATGTCTTTCACCGTACGAATGCCACCACCGACCGTGAGCGGAATGAAAACCTCTTCGGCGATTTTTTCCACCGTGTGCACGGTGGTGTCACGCTCTTCGTTGCTCGCGGTGATATCGAGAAACGTAATTTCGTCAGCGCCTTGATCGTTGTAACGCTTGGCGATTTCAACGGGATCGCCTGCGTCGCGAATATCGACAAAATTGACGCCTTTAACGACGCGACCTTTATCGACATCGAGACAGGGAATAATGCGTTTGGCTAAACCCACAATCACAACTCCACTTGAATGGCAGCAATGATCGCGCGCGCTTTTGCACGCGCCTCTTCGATTGTTTCCGCACGCGCGAGGCCAACACCCATGCGCCGCTGCCCGTGCGCTTCGGGTTTACCGAATAAGCGCAGTGCCGTATCGGTCTGTTCCAGCGCTTTATCGAGATTAGAAAAACGAACGCAATCCGAATCGCCTTCGACGAGCAAAGCACACGACGCCGATGCGCCCTGCTGGCGAATGGCTGGAATCGGCAAACTGAGAATTGCGCGCACATGCAGCGCGAACTCGGACAAATCCTGAGAAATTAATGTAACCAGACCGGTATCGTGCGGACGCGGCGATACCTCGCTGAAAATCACCTCGTCGCCGCGCACGAACAATTCCACACCGAACAAACCGGAACCGCCTAACGCATCGGTAATGGCGCGTGCGATTTGTTCCGAACGCTGCAATGCAAGTGCAGACATCGGCTGCGGCTGCCACGACTCGCGATAATCGCCAGCGATTTGCAAATGACCGATCGGCGCACAAAACTGCGTACCCGACTTTCCTCGAACGGTCAGCAAGGTAATTTCATAATCGAACTCGATAAAACCTTCGACGATGACACGCCCCGCGCCTGCACGGCCACCCTCTTGCGCGTAACGCCAAGCGTGATCGATATCGGCTTCGCTTTTAACCACCGACTGACCTTTACCCGACGAACTCATGATGGGCTTTACGACACAGGGAATACCGATTTCATGAATCGCAGCGCGAAACTCGGTCTCGGTTTCGGCAAAACGGTACGGCGACGTCGGCAGCTTTAATTCTTCGGCCGCAAGACGACGAATACCTTCGCGATTCATCGTGAGCTTTGCCGCGCGCGCAGTCGGCACGACATGAAAGCCTTCAGCCTCCAGCTGAAGCAAAGTATCGGTTGCGATTGCTTCGATTTCGGGAACAATTAAATCCGGCTTTTCGCTTTCGATAATTTTACGCAACGCAGCGCCATCGAGCATCGACACCACATGGCTGCGATGCGCGACTTGCATCGCGGGCGCATTCGCATAACGATCGACAGCGATAACCTCAACGCCAAAACGTTGCGCCTCGATTGCAACCTCTTTACCAAGTTCGCCCGAACCGAGCAGCAGAATTTTTTTTGCTGATTTACTCAGCGGTGTGCCGATACTGACCATGGCTAATGCCCGTGATTATCACTGATCACAATAAGCTTGTGCTTCAGTGAGATTCAGTGTGTTTTCGTAAATTGCGCGACCGGTGATCGCACCGAGAATACCTTTCGCAGCCACAGCTTTGAGCGCGCGAATATCATTCATATTGGTAACGCCGCCCGATGCAATCACAGGAATCGTCGATGCTTCCGCGAGCGCAACCGTCGCCTCGACATTCACACCTTGCATCATGCCGTCACGGCTGATGTCGGTGTAAACGATCGCAGTGACGCCATCCTGTTCGAAACGTTTGGCAAGATCGGTGGCCTTTACACTCGACACTTCGGCCCAGCCATCGGTAGCAACCAAACCATTTTTCGCATCGATACCGACGATGATGCGATTGGGAAACTTTTTGCAAACCTCTGCGATAAATTGCGGCTCTTTCACGGCCTTGGTGCCGATGATCACGTAGCTCACACCCGCATTCAAATATTGCTCGATGATTTCGATGCTGCGAATACCGCCGCCGATTTGAATCGGCAATTTCGGAAATTTTTTCGCAATCGCCGTGACCGCTTCGCCATTCACGGGCGTACCCGCAAATGCGCCGTTGAGATCGACCAAATGCAATCGACGCGCACCCGCGTCAACCCAGCGTTGCGCCATCGACACAGGATCATCGCCGTACACGGTCGAATCATCCATCAAACCCTGGCGCAAGCGTACACATTTGCCGTCTTTTAAATCGATTGCAGGAATAACTAACATGAAAACTTCTACTCACTCTAATTGAAATTCCCCCCTTTATTTAAAGGGGGGCTAGGGGGGATTTAAATACGAGAAAAAATCCCCCGCTCGCTATGCGAGCTGCCCCCTTTGATCAAAGGGGGCTATGGACCTAAAACTAGTGCTTGCCGTCCCACACCAGAAAATTCTTCAGCAACTGCAAACCGGCGTCGCTGCTTTTTTCAGGGTGGAATTGCACGGCAAATAAGTTATTACGCGCGAGCGCAGCGTGAATTTTCACGCCATATTGCGCAGTCGCGGCAACATATTCGGGTTCATCGCAATGAATGTAATAGCTGTGCACAAAATAAAAACGACTGTCTTGCGCGATGCCATTCCACAACGGGTGTGCGATTGTTTGATTGACTTGATTCCAACCCATGTGCGGCACTTTGAGTTTTTCGCCGTTCGCATCTTTGAGCGGATCGCCAAAGAACTTCACCTGCCCCGGTAGAATTGACAAACAATCGACGCCGCCATTTTCTTCACTGTGCTGCATAAGCGCCTGCATACCGACGCAAATCCCCAGGATCGGTTTGCCGCTCGCGATCACATCACACACGACTTTATCGATATTCAGTCGCAGAATTTCAGCCATGCAATCGCGAATCGCACCGACGCCGGGAAATATCACGCGATCGGCGCTCGCGATCGTTTGCGCATCGCTCGTAACGAAAATTTCGACCGCAGGATTTACTTTGCGCAGCGCACTCGCCACCGAGTGCAAATTGCCCATGCCGTAATCGATTACCGCAACGCTCGACATTACTGATTACCTTTCAACTACAGAGTACCCTTCGTCGATGGCATAACGCCGGCCATGCGCGGATCGAGTTCGCACGCCATACGCAACGCGCGACCGAACGCTTTAAAAACAGTTTCAGCTTGGTGGTGACTGTTTACGCCACGCAAATTATCGATGTGCAACGTCACCTTCGCGTGATTGACGAAGCCGCGAAAAAACTCGCCGAATAAATCGACATCGAAATTGCCGATGCGCGCACGCGTGAACGGCACATGCAATTCAAGACCGGGACGGCCGGAGAAATCGATACACACGCGCGACAACGCTTCATCGAGTGGCACATAGGAATGACCGTAACGCGTCATGCCTTTTTTATCGCCAACCGCTTGCGCGAATGCCTGGCCCAGCGTGATGCCGACATCTTCAACGGTGTGGTGATCGTCGATGTGCAGATCGCCTTTGGCTTCGATGTCGATATCGATCAAGCCGTGGCGCGCAATCTGATCGAGCATGTGCTCGAGAAATGGCACGCCGATGGCAAAACGGGACTGGCCCGTGCCATCGAGGTTGATGCTGACCGTGATTTGGGTTTCGAGGGTATCGCGGGTGACGGTGGCTTTGCGCCCGATTGGTTCTCTAGGCGAACCCATGTCGCTCTCCAGATAAGTAAATCGGTATTATAGAGAACTCACTTTGGATTTACCTCAAGCGATACCATCCTTCATTCACTTTGCACGAGGCCTTATGCCTGTCATCCTCGAAATCATTAACCGTCCCGACGCCAACGATCTCGCCGACCTTGAAAAGATCTACGCAGACTACCCGCTACCGCCCGTGCAATCGCTGACGGCATGGATCGATGCACAGCGCGACAATGGGCAAACGCTGATTGCCGGACGTTTCAACGGCCATATTCTGGCTTCGCTGTTTGTCGATAAAAATGGGCTTTTAACGCATTTATGCGTGCGCGCTTCGACACGTCGGCGCGGCACCGCCCGGCAGTTGCTGCAACTCCTGCAAACCAGCGCGGCGCAATTTCAGCTGCCGAAGCTGGAAGTCCGCGATGAAACCCTCGCCACGCTGTGGCAACAACTCGGCTTCACGCACACCGCGACCGGTTGGCAATGGGTGCATTGACGCTGTGAGTACATGAATACTGTGGACACACTGAATCGCTGTGAAATCGACATCGCCAAGCGAGTGCTCGCCTGGTTCGATCGTCACGGCCGCAAAAATCTGCCGTGGCAGCAGGCGATTTCACCGTACCGCGTCTGGGTTTCCGAGATCATGCTGCAACAGACCCAGGTACAAACCGTCATCCCCTATTACGAGCGCTTTATGCGCGAATTACCCAGCGTGCAGGATCTGGCCGCCGCCGAGCCCGATCATGTCATGCATCTGTGGACCGGCCTCGGCTATTACAGCCGCGCGCGCAATCTGCAGCGCACTGCGCAGATCGTGTGCGAGCAATACGGCGGCGAATTTCCCGACGATGTCGAGCACTTAAGCGATCTGCCCGGTATCGGCCGCTCGACCGCAGGCGCGGTCGCATCGATCGCCTTCGGCAAGCGCGCAGCGATTCTCGATGGCAACGTCAAACGCGTGCTCGCGCGTTTTCACGGCGTCGAAGGCTATCCAGGCGAAACCGCCGTGCACAACAGATTGTGGGATTTCGCCGAGACGCATACACCGAAAAAGCGCATTGCCGATTACACCCAGGCGATGATGGATCTCGGCGCAACGTTGTGCACGCGCAGCAAACCTGCCTGCGGAATCTGCCCGCTCAACGATGATTGCATCGCGCAACGAACCGGCCGCACCGCAGAATTTCCCGGGAAAAAGCCCAAGAAAGCACTGCCGGTGAAAAGTGCGCAGATGCTGATCATCATCGATAAGCACGGCGATATTCTGCTGGAGAAGCGCCCGCCCACCGGCATCTGGTCGAGCCTATGGGTATTTCCGCAAATCGAATCCGACAGCGACCCAATCGCATACTGCGCAGATCAATTGCAGCTCAATGTGGAATTTGGCGAACACTGGAATACGTATCGCCACACCTTCAGCCATTACCATTTCGATATCGAGCCCGTGCTGCTGCGACTGAAAAAGCAACCCGCAACAATCAACGAGAATGGCGGGCAGCTTTGGTATAACCTGCGCACCCCCGCTGCAATCGGCTTAGCGGCGCCGGTCGTTAAACTGCTAAAAAAGCTCGAACAATGAGGCCACGTGAATGACGCGCATGGTGTTCTGCAAAAAGTATCAACGCGAAATGGAAGGACTGAGCATGCCGCCGTATCCCGGCGCGAAAGGTCAGGAAATTTTCGAACATATATCGAGGCAGGCCTGGCAGGAGTGGCAGGAACACCAGACCCAACTCATCAACGAAAAACGCTTATCGATGCTGGACCCCGCCTCACGCAAATTCCTGCAAGCGGAAATGGATAAATTCTTCGCCGGCGAGGACTTCGCCAAAGCGGAAGGCTATGTCCCACCGACAAATCCTGCTCCGCCGAAAAAATAGCCACATTCTTTCGACGCATCATTCAACTTGACTCGCAAGGGTCATAACGGTTTAATACGCGCCTCTCGCGATCCGGCGAGAATCTTTCCAAGCCCAGGTAGCTCAGTCGGTAGAGCAAAGGATTGAAAATCCTTGTGTCGGCAGTTCGATTCTGCCCCTGGGCACCATTAACATCCACCCATCTCTCGCTCAACACCCCCGTCTCGTACACGCATAAAAATCCGCTTCGGCTATATCCGCCCGGCACAGCCATATCCTTTCGTCGCTGATACCTCCCACAACCGCAGAACGGTCTATGCTTGAGTAGAGCCAACGCGGCACGGGGCTCGATGCTTCAGAATCTTCTTGAGCTGAGGAATCCATCATGAAAAAAATTCACACTGTGCTGTTTGCATTTCTTTTTGCTCTGCTATCGCTCACCGCCTGCGTCCCGCAGGATAAGGCCCAACCCTCCGAAGTAACGACTGCGCTGCGCACCACATTAAACTCCGGCGATGCTGGCGCCGCCTCCGAATTATTCACCGACGACGGCGAAATGCTCGCAGGATTCAGTACTCCGGTTAAAGGAAAAGCCGCCATCAAACTCTACATGGAGAAATCGTTACGGCGACAACTGCAATTCTGGATCAATTCAGAGAACAGCACGATGAGCGGCGATCTCGCGTACGATGAAGGCAATTATCGAATACGCGATATCGCGCGCAACGAAGATTTGGATACAGGAAAATATATGAACGTATTCAAACGCGTCGATGGCAAGTGGAAAATTTATCGCAGCATATTCAGCCCGAACGCAATTTCCCGCGAATCGAATTAATTCAGCAGCATTTTTTTCGACACAAATAACAGCGTGCGAATCACGCGATTCACACGCTCTTATTGCAATTGTTATGTTTGGTCTTAGCGACGGGCGCGAACCGGAACTCGACGCGGATGCCTGATCGCTTTGCGATAGCGATTACGCATTAGCAAAACCTGCGTACCTGCCGCAAAAAAAAGTCCACCACTTAAAAACGACAGCAGACCACTCAAGCTGACAAATACCACCAACCCCACGGCCAAATAAATAAATGGCAACAGCTCGTAGAGCCATGCCGGAGTCGTTACATCCACATTTCCACTGACACGACTAATAGCCATGACGACGCCTCGTTCTGATTTTTGTGAACTGCGTCGCAATAATTGGGCCTGATCAATAAAACGCTGCAGCACCAATAAGTTATCGAAAAATCGAGCCTCAATATCCGCTCGAAGTGGAAAGGGGTTCGACACCATCAGCAAGCACAGCGGCTCTCAAAGCGAGTAACGCTGCCGAATGCTATCGAAGCGTATATGCATCTGTCGGATTCTTTCCGCGGGGCTGATCGTTGCGCTATCGGCTGGCAACGCCTTCACCAACTCCGTTCGCTTGACCAGTTGCGTGCGAAATGTCGTTGCCGCACTAGAGAGAAATGCACGATACGTAAGATTGCCGCGCTCGAAACCCTGCGTATCCAGCCAATTGTGGTAACCGGGGTCGTCGTGGCAGAGAATCAAACGAATTTTATTATCGCTGTCGACATGCGTGCGGCTCGGTGTGTAGCTCACGGAGCGATAGAGATAGTCCATGCTGTTAAAAAATACGCCCATGTTCGACACCATCCAGAAATCATTATGGTTATCGAACTCGATGATCAATGCTTCGTCATTCGCCAATTGCCAGCACAGATGCGCGACGGCGCGGCCGCGCCTGTTATCCGCGCTATCTGCCGATGAATCGGTCGGAAATTGATTCACGTGAATGGGATCGACCAGCGGACTGAATTGATACGGATGATCGGGCCAATCATTCATTACACCCGCGACAAATTCGCCAGCCCATTGCATCGCAGCAACCATCGTCTGCGGCGTTGGCAGAGGTCGCGGCGTATTCATATCGATGCGCTCGATACGCATGCGTGCCGGAATTTCGTCCCAGCAATCGAAACCCTGGCGAATAAATAATTTTCGCGATTCGCGCGTTGTGGGTAACCAATTTTTTTCGCACCCAGAATCGTCAGTTTTTTCGGGTTTAGTCCCGCCGATAATTAATTCGAAATTGCCGTCGGTGTCGGTATGCAATTGATGCCCGAATAAATTGGCCTCGGGAATATCGCCGAACGGTTCGTGCAAACTCGGTATTTCTGTACCGGGTTGTTTTTCAGGTCGCGCGCCTTGCACGGTGAAATTCAAAAAACGCGCAGTACCTTTATTGCCGGTAACTTTGTAAATCGATTCGCCGTCGATCCACGCCTGCAGATAAACGAGATCCGCCGCATCGCCGCCGAGCTTTCTGTTCGGTGCGCAGAACGCGTGCAATGCAGGATATTTTGTATCTTTGGTTTCAAGCGCTAAATCGAAGGCCTGCGATAGATTCTGAGTGAGAAAGCGGAACGCATCGGCGCGATGCAACGGCGTCACGGGATTTTCATCCTTGAACACGCGCTCGCCTGCTTGCTGCAATTGTTTGCAGAATTGCTGCCACGCCGCGCGTAATGCGAAATCGTCGTCGCTATCGCCAAACGCCATCGCCATTCACCGTCATGAACAGTTAAACCAACAACTCGCGCAGTATCTGATCGAGATAATTCGCTGCACGCTGCGCCGCCGGAAAACAGCCCTCGCGATCGATACGTGGACCAATGATTTCCAGATCGAACGCACCTCGATATCCGATGCCCTGCAACCACTCGACAATTTGCCGCAGCGGAATCACGCCATCGCCTGGCACCGCGCGCGCAGGCAATGCGCGATCACCGTAAACATAATCGCTCACTTGCACGAGCACGCAGCGCGGCAATGCGCGCTCGAATAATTCGCGCAAACCCGCTTCAGCCCAGCACGCAAATAGCTCGATACAAATACCAATGCCGGCCATTTCGGCGAGAGCGATCGCATCGCGCAGCGTATGCGCGAGTGTTACGTCAGCATATACGGCAGGCGCATTCTCGATGGCGAGTTTAATACCGGCATTTTTTGCCTGTTCAATACACGGCGCAATCGCTTCGCTAAAACTATCCGCCGCTTGCTCCCAACTTAAATTACCGCGACCACCAGTCATCATGTAAATGGAATGCGCATTGACTTGCTCAGCTTTACGGATCAGCTCAGTGAGACGTGCGCGACCCGCCTGCACCGATTCGCTGATCGACAAATTACCGCTCGATAAAAAAACATGCGCGATGGTTTCGAGCTGAAAGCGATTACGGCTGAGCACATCGGCGAGCACTCCATCATCGTTTTCGAGCAGTGTGCTCAGACAGCTGACGCGCTGCAACTGCAATTGCTGCCAGTAACTTTCGAGCTGCGCGATCGTGGCGCCCGGAAAACAGATTTGATTGACCGACAGTCTGTTGTGTTTCATCAATGATCGCTCGTTCACGATGAACTACCCGCGCTGCTCGATATCGAGACCAAAACGTTTGCGATACGGTTCGAACTCGGCATGCAATGCTTCGATATTTTCGCCGATAATATCGGTCGAATATTTAAACTTGCCGTAGCGATCGCCTTTGTTGTTGCGTAAATAATCGCGCATCGCATTTTCAGTTTCAGATTTGAACGGCACATCCGCAAATTCGTAATAGCCGCGAATCGTGCCGACCGGATCGGCGACGAAATCAGGGTAGCGCACATGATGAATGCGCGGATCGTCGACCAGCGGATTATTCATCGTCGCATTAAAACTCGCGCGCGATGCGGCGAGCTGCAATTTCGCCTGCGCTTTCCAGTCGACATGACCTGAAAGGCCTTCCACCAACTCACCAGTCAATACAATACGCGAAGCGATCGTTTGCACGGGATCGCGGTGCGTCCAGATAATGCGCGCATCCGGATAGGTTTCGAATAATGCTTCGAGGCGCATGCTGTGAAAACCTTTCAGCACCCAATATTTTTTATCGTGCGCTTGTGTCGACATATCAGACTGACAATGCTGCAACATCATTTTATGAATGCGATATTGCGCGCGCGCATCGGTCGGCAAACCGCCGATCACCATACCCATCGGCGCACGCCACCATGCGGTCGGCGTCATCACGCGAAAATCGAACGCCCAGGTTCGCTCGCATTCGGGCAAACCATTGCCCAACATATCGTTGTAGGGATGACTGATGAGCCAGAACGGCAGACGCTGCAAAATTTCGCGCCAATCGTTATCGGCGCGCGCGCGACGCGGGTCGTCAGGTTTTGCAAATCCGGGAGGTGGCGATGGATACATCACCTCCCAGAAACGCAATGCGCGCGCGTGAGGATCGACTGATAACAGTGCGTGCAATAACGTCGTACCCGCACGCGGTTCGCCTGTAGCAAATAGCGGTCGCTCGATTTTTTCTTGGTCGAGATTAAATCGCTTGTGATCGTCGAAAAATTGCAGGCGCGATGTTAACAACCCATGACAAATATCAGCGGCTTTTTGTTGGCCTACCGCATCCATATCGGCATTGCGCAATAATTCCACCGCCATCTGAAAGCGTTCGGGCAAAGTGTCGTCACCCCAATCGGAAAGACCCGTTGCCGCTTGCGCAGCGCTCAGCAATTTATCGGCGTGTAAAATATTGTTTGCAATCATTCGCCACCTATCAACTATTGATTCACCAAACGCAACAACTCATCTTCCGCTTCGCGAACTTTTTGTGCGGAACTTGCCGAATATTTCAAACCCGCCATGCCGCTGTAATCGAGAATTTTCGGCACGCGCAAACCCGCATCGACAAAATTCTTCACAACTTTCGCGACTTGTTTCGGCGTGCCGTGTGGCGTCACCGCGAGAATCATTTCCGGCCGCGTTTTTTCGAGCATCGTCAAAATACGTTCGCGATTGAGAATCGCCGGATTGATATCTTGATAGCCGCGCCAGTTTTCGCCGAGCGGATGTTCGAAGCCGCGCGCCTTGAGCACATCGGCGGAAATTTGCATGATCAGCGCTTTGACGAGCGGCGCGCTGACAATTTCTGCCAGCTCTGCGTCATCGTTGCCGATCAAACAGGTTTGAATAAATGCGGGAACGATCGCCATCGGATCGCGCCCCGCGCGCTCGGCGGAATCGCGCACGATTTTCAATTTCGCCGCATATTCTTCTGGCGAATACGCACCGGCAGGCCACCAGCCATCGGCGAAGCGTCCGGTAATTTCCAACATGCGCGGGCCGCTCGCGCCAATCCAAATTTTCGGAAATTGATTTTCGAATGGTTCGGTATCGAGACGCGCGTGATGCAAATGAAAAAACTGTCCGTCGAAATCGACAGGGCCTTCGCTTTCCCACAGCAATTTCATCACGGTGAGCGCCTCTTCGAAACGTCCGACCGGTTTGGAGAAATCAAAACCGTACGGCACGGTGTTTTCAGTTTCGCCGCTGCCGAGACCGAGAATAAATCGCCCGCGAGAAAGATGACTGAGCGTCAGCGCACTTTGCGCGAGCAACGAAGGATGACGGCGCACGGTATCGACCACACTCGTGATAATCGGCACGCGCTTCGTTAATACAGCAGCGGCACCGGCGACAGCCATCGCGTCAAGATGCCGATGCGGCGAGGGTGAAATCGTGGCGAGATCGGTGAATTCGGGCGTCCAGATCGCATCGGGCCAGAAGCTCACCATGTGGTCGGGCAACCAGATCGAGTGATAACGCCCACTGTCGAGCGCATCGATTTGATCGAGCGCTAGCGGCAACGTCGTGCGCAGAAAGGCGGCGGGTTGAACCTTCATCTTCATCTCCCAGCTTTTATTATGCGCTCGATTCAATCGCTGCATGGCAACGCGACGAGCGGTGGAGTAGTGGCGTGGTGGAGGTGGCTAGAAAGCGGGGATTATGTCACTGCGTCCTCAGCGAAACGCAGTATTAAGAAAATTTAAACAGACGACGCCGTATCAAATCGAGAAGGATGACGTGCGCATTCAATCGAGCAAATTGCGCAATCCCGCGAGCGTGTCGCGCGCGCGCGACTTGCTCTGCTCGGGATCGGGCGCATCACGGCCTTCCCAGACCACATCCTCGCTCGGCAATTCAGCGAGAAAACGGCTCGGCTCGCAGTGCTGCATTTCGCCGAATTGTTTGCGCTTGGCGCACAGCGTGAGCGTCAGCGTGCGTTGCGCGCGCGTGATGCCGACGTAACAGAGCCGGCGCTCTTCTTCGATGCTATCGCCATCGATGCTGTTGCGATGCGGCAGAATTTCTTCCTCCACACCGATGATATACACGTGCGGAAATTCGAGCCCCTTCGCCGCATGCAAGGTCATCAATTGCACGCGATCGTCGCTCTCTTCTTCATCCTGTTGACGTTCGAGCAAATCGCGCAGCACGAGTTTGGTAATCGCGGCTTCGATGCCATTGTCATCACCAGAGCCGTCGCCGCCGGTGTCGCCGCTTTCGCGCTCGTTGTCTTCATCAGCGCGCTTCAGTGATTTTTCCAGACTGCCAACGAGTGTCATCACATTCGCGAATCGGCGCTCGGCGACAGTCGGGCTCGAACTGTTCTGCTGCAACCAATCTTCGTAATCGATATCGCGCAGCATGCCTTTGATCGCATCGATCGCATCGTCGCCTTGCATGGCGCGGCGCGTCGCCCACAACCAATCGACGAATTCGCGCAGCCGCGAAATCGCCGCTTCGGGCAGATGACTTTGCAAACCGATTTCTTCGCACGCGGCGTGCATGCTGATGCCGCGATCAGTGGCGTAAGTGCCGAGCCCTTCGAGCGTCGATGCGCCGATTTTGCGGCGCGGCACATTGACGATACGCAGAAACGCGTTGTCGTCGTCGGGATTGATGAGCAGACGCAGATACGCCATCACATCCTTGATTTCATTGCGCGCAAAAAACGACGTGCCGCCGCTGATTTTGTACGGCACCTGAAATTCCTGCAGCTTCAGCTCTAACAGTTTCGATTGGTGGTTGCCGCGATAGAGCACCGCGTAATCGCCAAAGCGCGTGCGATGGCGCAGCTTATGATCGAGAATTTCCGTGACCACGCGCTCGCATTCGACCTCTTCGCTCGCACAACGCACGATACGAATCGGATCGCCGGGACCGAACTCGCTCCACAATGATTTTTCGAACACGTGCGCGTTATTGGCGATGACAGTATTGGCTGCGCGCAGAATGCGTCCCGTCGAACGGTAATTCTGTTCGAGCTTAACGACTTTCAAATGCGGATAATCCGTTTGCAATTGCGCAAGATTTTCCGGGCGCGCACCGCGCCATGCGTAAATCGATTGATCGTCGTCGCCGACCACGGTCAAACCCTGGCGATTGCCGACTAACAGTTTCACTAATTGGTATTGCGCGCCATTGGTGTCCTGATATTCATCGACGAGCAGATAGCGAATACGCGAGCGCCATCGCTCCAATACTTCGGCATTGCTCGCGAACAATTCGGCGGGGCGCAAAATCAAATCGTCAAAATCGACCGCGTTGTAGGCTTTCAATGCGCGCTGATAGCGGATATACGCCTGCGCGCACAACATATCAGCCGGACCCTGCGCGAGTTCCGCAGCTTGCTCAGGGGTAACGAGATCGTTTTTCCACGCGGAAATTTTTTGTTGAATGACGCCGGCCTGATCGGAATCGCCGCCGTGCTCGGCTACTAAAATATCGCGGATCAATCCCATCGCATCTTCGGAATCGAAAATCGAAAATCCGGATTTGAAACCGAGCGCGCGATGCTCCCTGCGCAAGATCGTTAGACCGAGCGTGTGGAACGTCGACACCATCAAACCTTTCGCGGCAGGACCACTAACGAGTTTGCTTATGCGCTCGCGCATTTCGCGCGCAGCTTTGTTGGTGAAGGTAACAGCGGCGATATGACGCGCTTCGATACCGCACTCTTCGATGAGGTACGCAATCTTGCGGGTGATCACGCTGGTTTTACCGCTGCCAGCGCCGGCGAGGACCAGTAAGGGGCCGTCGATGTAGCGGACGGCTTCGCGTTGGCGGGGGTTCAAACTGGTCACAGCACGATCTCAATAAGGCGGGCTCAAGACAACCCAAAAAGAACGATAACCCGACACAGACAGAGAGGCCGGAAACGCAGAAAACGCCTCCGAATCGGGCCGGCATTCTAGCACCGGCAACAAAAATCCCAAGCCCAGCATTATTTTTTCGTAAAAGTCTAGAAACTGATTCAAATTTTGTTTATAAAGTCATGAATTATTTTAAAAAAATAGAACCATGACTACTTGGGTGGATGTACGGCGATGGACCGACAAACCCACGCCGCACACTAAGGCTATTCGCGACATGTCTGAACCGGCAGTGCGCATTCTTCTGGTGAATGAAGAGCCAGCGGAATACATGCACATTGCCCATGTCGCCGCCGCGATTCAGCGCGATCATCTCGTCAGTTGGTGCGACCAGCTCGAGAGCGCGCTCGCCACCATGCTTTCCGGCGAATACGACGTCATCCTGCTCGATTGCCAACGCCAGCCCGGCCAAGCCCGAGAGCTGCTTAAGAGCGCCGCGCTCAGCGATTGCCACGCGCCCATCATCGTCATGACCGATGTGCTCGACGACGAACTCGACCTTATTGCGTTGAGCCATGGCGCCTCTGACTATCTGCTCAAGAGCGAACTCGATGCCGCGCAACTCGAACGCAGCATACGCCACGCCTTGCAGCGCAAGAAAAACGACTTGCAGCTCATGCATCGCGCGCGTTTCGATGCGCTCACCGATCTGCCGAATCGCCACATGTTTCGCGAGCATCTCGAACACGCGGTCACGCGCGCGCAGCGCGACAGCGGCCGCTTCGCTCTGCTGCATGTCGATCTCGATGGCTTTCGCCGCGTCAATGAATCGTTCGGCCACAGCGTCGGCGATGAATTGATTGCACTGGCGGCGCAACGACTTATTCAATGCGTGCGCAAAACCGATAGCCTCGCGCGCATCGGCGCCGATGAATTTACGGTTTTAATCGAAGACGTGCGCCATATTCCCGATGTCACCGCCGTCGCCGAAAAAATTGTCACGGCGATGGCGCAACCGTATCAGATCGGCGATACGCCGCTCGTACTCGGTACCAGTGTCGGCATCGCGGTATTTCCGGAAGCGGGTTTTCACGTCGATGCGTTATTGCGCAACGCCGAACTCGCGCGCCAGCAAGCCAAACAAATGCGCGGTTGTCATTATCATTTCTACACCGAGCAGATGAATCTCGAAGCGCGCAATCAGATGCATCTCGAAACCGAAATGCGCCGCGCACTGCGCCGCAACGAATTCGAATTGTTTTATCAGCCGCGCGTCGAACTCGAAAGCGGCCAACTCGTCGGCGTCGAATGCTTGATTCGCTGGCGCCACCCACAACGCGGCTTGCTCGCGCCGAGCGACTTCGTCCCGCTCGCCGAAGAGACCGGCCTCATCGTGCCGATCGGCTATTGGACGATTCAGCAGGCGTGCCGCGATATGCGCGACTTGCAGCGCCGCTGTGGCCGCAGCATCGACCTCGCGATCAATATTTCGGTGAAACAATTACAGGACGAGAAATTCGCCGAGACAGCGGCGCGCATCCTCACGGAAAGCGGGCTCGATTTGCATCGCATCGAATTCGAACTCACCGAAACTGCGATTCTCATGAATGCCGAGCAGACCTATCACAGCATGATGGCGCTCTCGCAACTCGGCATTTCGTTTTCGCTCGACGATTTCGGCACGGGCTATTCGTCGTTCGCGCACATGCAGCGGCTGCCGATTTCCGCACTGAAAATCGATCGCAGCTTCGTGCGCAATCTCCCCAACGATAAAGACGATGCGATTATCGTCAAAGCGATCATCAGCCTCGCGCACAGCCTGCAACTCAGCGTCATTGCCGAGGGAGTCGAAAGCATCGAGCAGGTACAATTCCTCTGGCAAAACCATTGCGATCAGGTGCAGGGATATTATTTCGCGCCGGCCGTGGATGTCGCTCAAATCGAAACGCTGCTGCAAGAAAAATTGCTCGCGACCGTTTAGTCTTTTTATCTGCAACGCTTATCACACACCCAACCAAACCATCGTTGGTTGCGCGCCTCGGTTCGCATTCCTCTGCTAGTCTCTTGCTCTGACAACACCGTTATCTCAAACCGGCATTCAGGACCCGCCCATGTCGCAGGACGTAAAAGATTTAGCGCTCATTCTCGACTCCAACGTGCCCATTATCGCGCTCGAAACTCACGATGAGCCCGCAGCGCTGCAAATGCTCACGCGCGTCGCCATGCAACGCCGACTCGGCTATTTTTGCTGGTCGATCACGGAAGGTTTAAATCGGCTCGGATTCAGCGGCGACTTTGCCGACAACGCGACATCGCCCACCGATGTGCTGAAACAAATCAAGAAACAAACTTCGCCCGCATTATTTGCACTCTGCGATTTTCATCCCTTTCTTCAAAATCAGCCCGAACACGTGCGCCTACTCAAAGATATTGCACTGGCGCACGCTCGCCTCGGTCATATCCTGGTGCTGGTCAGTCATGAAATCGAATTGCCACCGGAGCTGCGTCGGCACAGCGCGAAGTTTCAACTCGCATTACCGAACGACGCGCAATTACTCGCGATCATTCGCGACGAAGTGACCGCGTGGAATCACAAGCACCCGCAACAGCCGCTGCAACCCGACCCCGCGCTGGTAAAACAATTGATGCGCAACTTGCGCGGCCTCACCGAAGCCGACGCGCGACGACTGGCGCACGGAGCCATTCACAACGATGGCGCGATTACACCCGCCGATATTCGCTCGGTAAATCGCGCGAAATTCGAATTGCTCGATATGAGCGGTGTGTTGAGCTACGAATACGACACCGCCAAATTTTCCGCTATCGGCGGACTCAAGCGCCTGCAGGAATGGCTCAAAGTGCGCGAGCACGCCGTGCATTCGCAACAGCGCGATCGCCCCAAGGGCGTGCTGCTGCTCGGTGTGCAGGGCGGCGGTAAAAGTCTCGCTGCGAAAGCGATTGCCGGCATGTGGGGATTGCCGCTACTGCGGCTCGATATGGCCACGCTCTACAACAAATTCATCGGCGAAACCGAAAAGAATTTACGCAGCGCATTGGAGCAGGCTGAGGTGATGGCGCCGTGCGTGTTGTGGATCGACGAAATCGAAAAAGGATTAGCGGGCGGCAACAACGATGAAGGCACTTCGCAACGTATTCTCGGCACATTGCTGACATGGATGGCCGAACGCACCAGCCAGGTATTCATGGTAGCGACGGCAAACGATGTCCAAGGCTTGCCACCTGAGTTATTACGCAAAGGTCGCTTCGATGAAATATTTTTTGTCGATTTACCCGATGCCCGCGTGCGTGCAGATATTTTTGCAATTCACTTGCAGCAGAGAAATTTTGATCCCGCGCGTTTTGATCTGACCGCGCTCGCTGCGCGCGCGGAGAAATTTTCCGGCGCCGAAATCGAGCAGGTCATCGTCACCAGCATTTACACCTGCTCGGCGCGGCGCGAACCAATGACGACGGCGCACATCGAAAACGCCATCGACAGCACGGTGCCATTAGCTACGATGCTTGCAGAAAAAATCGAATGGCTGCGCAACTGGGCCAGCGAGCGCACGATTCCCGCGGATTAATAACCAAACCAGCAACTACATCTTCCTGATGTATTTGATAACGCGGTTAACGCTGCGAAAAGCACATCGGGCGTTCGTTATTCGCTCAGGCGGCCTGTTGGCGATCGTCGTCCCAATCGGCATCGTCGAGCCTGCGAAGTACGTAGCGACCCGGCGCCGGCTCGATAATGCATTGTGGATCGATTGCACGCGCGGGTATGCGCTCACCAGCGACCGCAAGCTGCCACTCAGCCCAATCGGGCCACCAACTGCCTTCGACCTTGAACGCACTATCAAGCCACTCATCCGGCGATAACGCATTGTGCGGATTGCGATAGTAATAATATTTATTGCCGCTCGGCGGATTGATCACACCGGCAATATGTCCTGAGCCCGCCAGGACAAAACGCACACCGCCCGATTGCAATTGCGTCGCGGCATAGCACGATCGCCAATTCGCAATGTGATCCTTATCCGCAGCCAACACATAGGTTGGCGTCGAAATATTGCGCAAAGCGATATTGCGCCCACTCAATGTCAGCGGTTTTTGCTCGGCCAATTTGTTATGCAAATGCAACTCGCGCATAACAAAGCGCTGCGTTTCCTCAGGCACATTGGTGTTATCGCAATTCCAGTGCAATAAATCGAATGCAGCAGGACGCTCGCCTTTCAGATAATTGATGACGTAGTAGTTCCAGAATAGATCGTTTTCTTTGAGCAGATTGAATCCAACCGACAGCATGCGACCGTCGAAGAATCCGGTTTTTGCCATGTATCTTTCGACGGCTTCGACACTGCGTTCGTCGACCAAAATACCGATGTCGCCCGGATCACGAAAATCCATACTCGCCGCGAGATAAGTTGCCGACGCAAACCGCTTTTCATCGTTCGCATCGCAATAGGCGAGTGTACATGCGAGCAAAATACCGCCGAGGCAATAGCCGATCGCAGAAACTTGCTTTTGACCGGTCAGGCGTTCGATGACATCGCTTGCCGCCAACGGTCCCAGCCGCATGTAATCGTCGAAACGGGTTGCACGCATGCCGCTATCGGGATTTATCCACGAAATCATAAACACCGTGTAACCCTGATCGGTGAGCCATTTGACGTAGCTGTTTTTCTCGGACAAATCGAGGACGTAATATTTATTCACCCACGATGGCACCAACAAAACCGGCGTGCTGTACACATCCGCAGTCGTCGCCTCGTATTGAATCAATTGCATCAGTTCGTTTTCGAAAACGACGGCGCCACGTGATGTCGCGATATTTTTCCCGAGCTCGAAGGCATCGGGTTGACTCATGCACACATTGAGGATATCGGCGCTCTTCTTTTTATCCTCGACCATCATCTGCAAGCCCTGCAGCAAATTTTCGCCCTTGGTTTCGAGCGTTTTGCGCAACACTTCGGGATTGGTCAGCGCGAAATTGGTCGGCGCCATCGCATTCACAGCTTGCCTTACGTAATACTGCAAACGCTCTCGGGCATCGTCGTCGACACCATCGAGATTGCGCACACAATCGAGAACATTTTCGGAAGCGAGCAGATAACTTTGCTTGATAAAATCGAATAGCGGATTTTCCTCCCACGCGTTATCCATGAAGCGGCGATCGCCCACCTTGGGACGAACCGCCGGCTCGACTTTTTCGCCGATCAATTTCAGCAGCAAGTTATTGCTGAGCTTGAGCTGGCTCTGCCAATAGCTGATTTGCTGTTCGATAATGCGCGTCGGATTTTGCGTGACGCCGTTATAGAGGTTGCGGCAGCATTCGGCACCGGTCTCTATCGCTGCTTTGTGCGAATCGGTATCGCCTTGCACCTGATCGAATAATTCGTCGGCGACACTCTTTTGAAATTCGCAGATGCGGTCGATAACGGATGCGTACTGCGAAAACCAGTCGAGCACGATAATTCCTCCGAGCTTCAGTCGATTCTCAAGCCCGAGTGAACGCTACCCAAAGCAGATGAGCACTCGCGCTCGCTCACTGAAGTGATACGTAAATTGACATGTCCATCATTAACCCGACCACAAAGCAGTCGGGTTAATTTCGCGCACAAAACGGTAAGAACGAGGACGTGCTGAACATCCCCGCCCGCGATCAGGCAGCCGCTTTAGCTACCTTTTTCTTGGAGGCAACTTCGTCTTTCGAGGTGAACATGTCGGTGATTTTGTCTTTGACATCAGCACCCACACCCATCCAGCTCTTGCTGTCGTCGAGCATTTTCTTGGCGACTTCACCGCTCAACGAAATGCTGTCTGCGGTAAATTTGCGCAGCGAATCGAGATCCTTGATCGATGTTACAGCGCGCATCTGCTTGATGCCGAGCTCGCTGTAATAACCTGCTGCGGACAAATTCATTTTCGATACTTCTTCCATTTTGTCGATCGCCATCTTGTTGAGATCGCCGACGGACGACAGAAGGACACCAGCCTTTCCTTTCAACATGCCGGCTTTTTCCTTGATGCTTTCGATAACGGCCATGGAACTTCTCCTCGCTAAACTAAGCAGAACCCCGCGCGGGGGCAAAAGTTTGAAACCCATACCGAAACAACTCGCTACCACGTAAGTTTGCTTCGCTGGATATTAGTGAGCAAAAGCTGTTCCCATTCGAGCCAACTATCTCCGGCACATTTAAATCAGAAAATTTGGTAATGAAAATTACACATCTTCATTCAAATACGACGTTAACCACGACGCTTTATCGATACGAAAAACCTTTTATCGCAATACTTTCGCAGCTACACCCGCATCGATGATGCGCAACCTGCAGAAAACGATGCGGTACGCTCCCATCACTTTTCGGTCGCCAGCAGAGAAGGCCCGCACATAGCACCAGCGAAGTGCAAGACCGATCAAAAAAGAGGCGGGTTCGAACTCGATACCGCATGCTGCACGAATCGACGATCGCAAGCGGTGGCGAGTATGATAAAAATCCCAGCCATCGCGAGTCGCAGAAATGTCTGATTGTTTATTTTGTAAAATTGCCGCGAAGCAAATCCCGGCGAAGGTGATTTACGAAGACGAGAAGGTGATCGCGTTTCGCGACATCAATCCGCAGGCGCCTGTGCACGTCTTGGTTATCCCCAAGCAACACATCAGCACCGTCAACGAGATGCAGGAAGAACATGCGCCCCTCGTTGGGCACATGGTGTTTACCGGACAACGACTGGCTCAGGCCGAAGGGATTGCGGAAGATGGTTACCGACTGGTGATGAATTGCAATGAGGATGGCGGCCAAACCGTATTTCATATTCACCTGCATTTGCTCGGTGGCCGCAGCATGCGTTGGCCGCCCGGCTAATGCGATTTGCTCTCAGGGCTGAAAAGCTGAAATACAGAAAAGACAAAGCCGGGTAAAACCCGGCTTTGTTTTCGTAACTTGACATCCACTGTCACGCCAAGCTCCCTGCCAGCGATCTAGTACGTCCGTGACAGTACGTATTTTCCACATTGGCAGGGCTTGAACCAGCAGACGACACCATTACACGTTGTGAGAAATATCTCACAACGCAATAAAACCAGAAAAAAACATCTCAAGCACAGCAAAAACCAGCCGCAACGGCGCCGATTTCACTTCACGCGTCGAGATCGGGGATCAGCATCGTGCGCACCCGCTCGATCGTATCCTTGAGGCGCAACTTATCTTTTTTCAGCCGACGCAGATGCAATTGGTCTTGATAGGGAAACGCTTCCAGACGCTCAATCTCGGCGTCCAACTCGCGATGGCGCTCCTGCAATTGCAGCAGTTGAGCCGCCAAGTCGGAATCTTCGGGTTCGGTCATCGGAAAAACGACTTCTCTTTTTTGAAGGGCAATAACTTAATTGGCGCCGACATGATTGTCGACAAATTGTTTGATGGTCTGGCGACCCACGAGATCGATACCCGTAAACTCCATGCTGCATCGATATCCCTGCTGCTCCGGGTCAGCCGCCACGATACGCGCATAAATGTCGCTGGTGCGATTTCCGAGTAACTGCAACGACAACGACATCATCACCTCGCCGGTCGCTTCGAGCGGCACCGGACTGATCATGCGCAAACCGTGATAGCCCATATCGACAACCTGGCCGCAATGCATCGCGCCCAACGTGCTGGCGCCTTTGACGCGCTGAAAATAGCAGGGCATCTGCACCAATACGCGCGGGCTTTTGCGAATTTCTCGGCGCGGTACCGTGAGTGCGCGCGGGCGTGTGGTGCCCAGCAATTCATAAACCGTTACGGGCGTGCGTCGACCGCGCACACGCAACGTATTCAATTCGCCGACCAAGATAAAATCGTGGACGAGACGATACGTGTTATCGCTCAGCAGCACTTGACCGCGCAGGCTTTGCTTGGCGATGCGTGCAGCGGTTTCTAGACCCGCGCCGAGCGCAGCCCATTCGCGCTGGACAATCGCACCCACTCCGCCGGTCACCAGCTCAGCGCTGTGAATACCGATCCCCATGTAGAGCGGCGGCAGACGCAGAATTTCATTTTGTTGATTGCAGCGCGACATCGCCTGCTGCATCTCTGCCGAACAGGCTAACGCGCGCGTCGCGTGATCGCTCTGCGGAGCGCGCGCATCGAACAAAATCGTCAGCGCCTCGCCGCTGGCCTGAGTGATGACGCCGCCGTGACGCGCGACCACCTCGCTCATCTGCGTCAAATAGCGATTGAATAGATTGATAACCGAGGTCGGTTCGTATTGCGCGGCAAAATCGTCGAATCCACGCAGCTCAGCCACTATCGCGGTCAGCAGACGCCGCTCAGCCGGGTATTCGCGCGCGCCGGATTCAGTCAGCGCGTGGCCGAGTCGCTGGCGCAGTTGCTCATTGATCTGCGGCGACAAAACCTGAGGCAGCGTCGCCCGCACTTCCGCGAGGATGCGCTCGATCAATTCGCTCTCGCCTTTCTTCACACCCGCCATAGTGATGCCTTCTTTGATTTGTTTTTAGTGTAAGCAGCAATCCTTGAACGCCCGGCCCGAGCCGCACGGACATTCCGAGCCAGCCGGAACCGGCTGCATTTCCACGAAGAGTTGCTCAACCGTCCAGCGTGAGCGCCCCTCGCGGCAGCGCGTATGGATGACGCGATAATCTTCGAGCAATTGCTGAAAGCGCACGCGCTCCGTCAGCATGTATTCGCTGTCCTCTTCCCACTCGGCATTTTCGCCGGAAACGAAAGCGACCGCGCAGTCGAGTGTCTCCTCGACCTGGATGAACAGCTCATCCTCATCGAGTTCGTCCAGTGCAGCGCCCCAGACATCCTCCAAATATTGGTGCCCCATCAAGAAACCATCGCACCAGTCGGCCAGCACAAGCGCGCTGTCGCGAATATTTGCGGTGTTCTCCAACTGGAAACGATTGCGTTGGACATCGGTGGAGATGGCGCCGAAGAGCTCAACCAGCAGCTCATAGAAGCGCTTGGCGTCGGCGACGCTTTCAAACTGCGGATCATCGTTGAGCCAGACCAGCTCAAACCACTCGGCGGGTTTGATCGGCTCGGGGGAACAAGCCATCGCGAAAAGCAGGCCCTGGATTTGGGAGTAATTCAGCACCGCGTCGCGCGTATTTAACTGATCGAGAAAGCGGAGCAGAGTTTCTTCGCGCTGTTTTTCAAAAGACCACTTTTCAAATGGCTGCATTTAGGCAGTAACGCTCATCGCGGAAAACTTGCCGCATACTACCGCGACCGTATTGCAAATGCCATGGCTCCTGCCACGGCTGCAATTCGGCCGTGCCGTGCAGTATTCTGCAGAGCGATGCCTACGCTGGAGCCATGAATGCCGAACCGTAAAAACCGACCCACGATCGAATCTCCTTGCGTGCGCAATTGCTGTCTCGACGGCGAAGATTTTTGCATGGGTTGCGGGCGACACATCGACGATATCTTGCGTTGGCACCAAGCGAGCAGCGACGAGCGTGCGAAAATTTTGCAACGCGCGGAAATGCGACAAGCGAAATTACGTTCTGCGGTAGACAAGCCCTGAGTGACATTCGAAATTCATCTTAAACAACGGATGAATTATGTGAACAAATTCCGGTTACTCCGTTGCTGCAGATCGTCTGCGGCGTTAACGTAGCACCATGAATTGCGTAAACATTTACGCGACTGATTTCGACAGTGTTCAAGATACAGTTTTAAAAATACGGTATTTCAAAACACGGCTTTAAAAATACAGTTTTCAAAATTTTGTAACGCGATTGATTTGTAACACGATTGACACCCAGCACAATCGCTCACTGACAAACGGAGGTTGCAGTTTTTCTAACACCCTCCTTGATATTTCAACGGTTCTCGGGCAACCCCTCGTCCATCACCCACCCTGTGCGGACGAGGGGTCTTTTTTTGCCTTCAAATCGTCATATTTTTGCCATCAACGCCTAGCTGCACGCCGTTATTGAATCGTTATCGTATCGACCTTTCTGACACTGAGCGGGATTGAGAACAAGCCACTTGGTTCAAGCGTCGCGTTCAATTCGTAAGCGATTTTATTTTTCGGTTTGGCAAATAAATCGCGTATCAAACCAAATCCACTCATCAAATTGATCGTGGCCGGCACGGTATATTTTTGCGTGCCGCCAGCAGCAATTTCGAGCGGCTCGCGACTGACACCGTTCACCAAGTCGCGACCTTCAAGGCGCACGCGATATGAAATGGCATTGAATTTCAGCGCCACCTGATTGGGGTTAGCAATCATCAAATCGACCAGCACAGTCTGCGACAAGCCATCGCCAGTTCCTTTGCGCAAAGCCGACACAGAAACATCCGGCGCGACGAGATCGTCCTGCAACATGGCGCAGCCCATCACGGCAACCGACAGCGTGAGCAGCACACACGATTTACAATATTTCACGACGTCGAACATCACATACCGCTTCAAGGAGAAGACACCATCTCGATTTCAATGCGTCGGTTCTGCATCCGCCCCACATCGGTCTTGTTATCCGCGATCGGGTAGCGCGGCCCATAACCGGAGGTTTTGATACGCGCGGCGGCAACTTCGCGACTTAAATACGCACCGATACTCTGCGCACGCTGCTCGGATAATTGCTGATTGTGCTCGAAGCTGCCGGTGCTATCGGTAAAGCCCTTCACGACAATCGTCGTTTTAGTGTAGTCACGACACAGCCGCATCACCGCATCGAGCGTACCGAGAAAGCGTTGTTGCGGCTGCACGCTGTTCGCAGCAAATGCAATGTTCGCAGGAATTATCAATTTGACGGTATTGGCATTGCGTTGCACCCGCACCGATGTGGCCGCAAATGTATCGCGAGCAGCAGCTTCCAATCGGTCCGGATAAGATCCGCTGTAAACCTTGGGCCCGGGTGGCAACGCCTGTGGTGGAGTTGTCGGTGGCGCCACCACGGGCGGTAACGGTTTGGAGGGTTCCGTCGGCTTCGGTGGCTCCACAACGCAACCGCTCATCCACAATGAAACGCACACAACTGCGCCGATCCGCCACCGGCTTTTAGTTACCGCCATAAATACACTCACTCACCATTATCGCTATAAGAATCTCTCAATGGGCTTGGCGTGTTTCTGAAAGCCCCGATGCGGCCAGAGTCGGGGTTGAAAAAACTGAAGCTGGCTGCCATTCGATACGCGCCGATGACAGATTTCGATCGCTAATCTGCAAATAATTTTGCAGCGCAGCCGCGATGGTTGCGTCGTCCGGAAACGGTGCGACCTGCGCGACCTTCACCCACTCGTCGGGCGCAACATGGAAATTCGTTCGCGTGTTCATGCTGAACGCGCCATCGTGCCCTTGCGGCAGATAAATACAGCCGGTGGAAAAATCCACCGCGAATGCAATGACGCCCGGAAGGATAAAAAACAGCAGGCCGATAGCATCGAGCGCGACCACCGTGCCATCAACCCGATCACCGCGTATGCCTTGGCGCTCGGGAAAAATGAGATAACCACAGGCTGCGGTATTCAACATGGCGGCGATCACTGCAAGACCGCACCAGCGTTTCATGTTTCGCTGCATCGTTGTTCCTCCTCTCGAGATCAGCTCACGCTATCGCTGCTAAACGACCGGATATTCACCCATGCATTGCTCGCAACGCAAGCGCTCACCGACGCATTCAGTGCAGGTTCATGTGTAGCCGGCTAGTCTTTGCTCAACATGAAGCTCGTGCAAGGCCAGACGCATCGCACGGCATTCATAGCGTTCGGTGGTAGCATATTGCGCCATGCGACGATGTGATTCGCACCGAATAACCTCGATCACTTATTGAGCGCGCAGGTACTGCTTTGTTCAACATGCGTCCCGTTAAATTGCTCGTTGCCGCTACGGCACTGGCCATCGCCAGCACTGCAGCGTTGGCAGAGCCGCCACAGTGGCGCGAGCAACGCCGCGACGAGCGCTCGGGCGACCGCCGCGCCGTGCGCGATGTCGTCGGCGAGGTCGAGCAAAACTACCGCGGGCACGTGGTCGATGTACAACCGCCGCGCAGCAACGAGGATATGTATCGTGTGCGCGTGTTACAGGAAGGAGGTCGCGTCAAAACCCTGCACGTACCGGCCAAGCGCGATAAAGAACGCGGTCGCTAACGCTGAGAGCGCCGCACCCCTGAAAATTCATCACTACCACCAACCAACGAAAATACGACTCAACAATGCGACTACTACTCGTTGAAGATGAAGCCCCGCTGCGCGAACAACTTGCCAAACATTTGCAGGAGAACGGCTACGCCGTCGACGCCGCTGCCGACGGAAAAGAAGCACTGTACCTCGTGCGCGAATTCAATTATGACCTCGCTGTGATCGATCTCGGCTTGCCGCTCGTCGATGGCATTACCGTGATTCGCAAAATCCGCGAACAGCAAAAACGCTTTCCGATTCTGGTACTCACTGCGCGCGGTCGCTGGCAGGATAAAGTCGAGGGACTTGAAGCGGGCGGCGACGATTACGTCGTTAAGCCTTTTCACATCGAAGAAGTGCTCGCGCGTTTAAATGCATTGTTGCGTCGCAGCGGAGGTTTCGCGAGTCCGTTACTGCAATTCGATCCGCTCGTCATCGATACCGCGAAACAAGAAGTCACCGTGCAGAACAATGCCATCGAATTGACCGCGTTCGAATACAAAGCTCTGCTCTATCTCGCGCACCGCCACGGTCAGGTCGTTTCCAAAACCGAATTGACCGAACATTTATACGATCAGGATTTCGATCGCGATAGCAATGTGATCGAAGTGTTCATCGGTCGCCTGCGCAAAAAACTCGACCCCGAACACACACTGAATCCGATCAGCACGGTGCGCGGACGCGGTTATCGTTTTGAGCTCGCGTCGGCCAATCCTGAGGCTGCCAATTCAAGCGATGGCGAATGAGCCTGCGCATGTTGAGTGAGCGTCTTCGACAATTGACGCCTCGCTTACGGCATTTTTTTGTACGCGCACGCGATTACAGCCATCTCTCGAATACGCTCTCACGCACGCTCGCGCACCCGTACGCACAAAAACTCATCGCGCAGTTGCAGAAAATACCGGCGCCTAATTCGATCGGCCGGCGCCTGCTGCTCGCGAGTATGATTGTGTTGCCGCTCTATCTCGCCAGCATCGGTTGGTTTTTGTCGCGCTCGTTCGAGGCGAGCCAACTCACCGCTGCACTCGAACGTTATCGCGTGCAATTTTACGCGCTGCTGGGCGCGACCGAATTCGATAGCGATGGCATCAAGATCAGCCCGCACACCGGCGATCCGCGTCTGCGCCAAATCAATTCCGGTTTATATGCAACGATTCAACGCCCGCAGGGCGAAATTCTGTGGGAATCGCCTTCGAGCCAAGCGCTCGAACTCAGTAAGGATTTATTGGCAAGCGATAATCCGCCGCGCGCCGGTCACGAACGTTTCGACACCATCGCTCATAACGCCGCCTATTTGCGTTTTCAATATCAAACCGTGTGGGAAAGCGATGACGGTGAAGATATTCCGCTCGTCTTCACCATTCTCGAAGATCAAAGCACGCTGCAAGTCGAATTGCGCGCGTTCAAACGTCAGCTCTGGCTGGGGCTTGGCAGCGCCGCGATTTTATTGACGATCGCGCAGGCAGTGATTCTGCGCTGGGGCTTGCAGCCGCTGCGCCGGCTTGCGCACGATCTCACCGATCTGGAGCAGGGCAAGCGCGCCGAATTACCCGATCGCTATCCCGAAGAGTTGCAGCCACTCGCAACCAATTTGAATCAATTGCTCGAACGCGAACAAAAACAGCGCGAGCGTTATCGCAACACGCTCGGCGATCTCGCGCACAGTTTGAAAACACCGCTCGCGGTGCTGCGTCAGCAGAGTGCGGCCGACACGCCGGATCGAGCGTTGCTCGAAGAACAAATCGCGCGCATGGATCAATTGATCGGCTATCAATTGCAGCGCGCAGTGGCGAGCAGCCCGCATCGGCTGCAACAAAAAATTTTGCTGCGCCCGCTCATCGACAAACTGATCGCGACTTTCAGCAAAGTGTATTTCGACAAGCAACTGCAATTTCACACGGTCGTGGCCGACGATTGCGAATGCCGCGCCGACGAAGCCGATCTGTTAGAAGTACTCGGCAATCTGCTCGACAATGCCTGCAAGGCCTGCCGCAAACAAATTCGCATCAGCGCGAGCGACAGCGAACGCTGGCTGCTGATCGTGATCGAAGACGATGGCCCCGGCATTCCGGAGCAAAATCGCGCGAGCATTTTGCAACGCGGTCAGCGCGCCGACACCTATCAGCCGGGGCAAGGCATCGGCCTCGCTGTGGTCATCGATATTATCGATAGCTACGCCGCCGAACTCGATATCGGCACCAGCGCATTGGGCGGTGCGCGCTTCAGCATGCGCTGGCCGCGTTAAATTCACGACGATCAAAATTATTTCGCGAACAGCAGCAGCGATTTTTTGTCGAATATCACTCGTAACCAAACGAGATTATTTTCATGCCCAGCAAGCGTTCATTTTGTTCCATCTTCCGCGTCCACATCGTTGGCTTTTGTTCATTCATGGTATTGCTATCACCGCTAACGGCTCTCGCGGAATTAAAAGCCACCTATCGCCTGCAACAAACCAAACAATCACTGGATTTGTATTACCTCGACGACAATCATCTGCGCGCTAATTACGCCGATCAGCAACAATTGCTATTGAAAGGCACCGATTCATGGCTGTTGCATCGCCAGAATGGACAATGGTTCGCGGTGGATGCAAATCAGGCAGGCGCTTTATTGAAAGCAGCGCGCGGCGATGAGATCAAAGTTCCGAGCGACGAAGTGCAATTGCGCGATACCGGACGCAAAGAAACGGTGGCGGGCTATCAAGGCCGGGTTTACACATTGAGCGCCGGCGATCAGACAACCGAAGTCGTATTGACCGATCACCCCGATATTCTGGCGCTGACCAATGGCTGGCGCACACTCGCCATCAAACTTTCGAGCAGTCTCGGCGCCGAACAAAGTGCGCAACTGCAAAGGCTGCTCGCAAAAATTCCGCGCACGGGTGTCGGCGGTTTATTGCGGCAGGGCAACGACCTCGCGCTTGTGACAGTGGAGCAACGCTCGGGCGCGCGCGATATCGACTTTCCGCCCAACACACAGGTTTTACCGACACTGCGAATTCCTGGTTTTTAAAACGCACACGGCAACAGAAGTTTTTGCCTACATTGACGCAACCCGGAAAAACCTCGACTAGCAAGATCGAACTTCTCCGCTATCCTTGGGAAGGATGTCGATACACTCGGAAGCAGCTTACGCCACGATAAGTTTGCGCTGTTCCGTCCGGTCTGGAGTTCTTCTGCATGAATGTGATCGTTGGCCTGGCTCTCCTGTTCGGGGCCTGCATCGCCGGCTTTTTATTGTCCGGCGGCCAGCTCATGGCACTGGTGCAACCGTACGAATTGCTGATCATTCTCGGTGCCGCGATCGGCGCGATGTTCGTCTCGAACCCGCTACCGGTCACTATTGCCACACTCAAATCGGTCGGCTCAGCATTCAAGGGATCGCCGTTCAACAAGGCGCTCTACCTCGATTTACTCGCGCTGCTCTATGACCTGTTCAACAAGATGCGCCGCGAAGGCATGCTCGCGGTTGAAGCCGATATCGACGACCCCCACGCCAGCCCGCTGTTCACTAAATATCCGAATGTGGAAAAAATTCATGGCTCAATCGAGTTCATCGTCGATTATCTGCGCGTGATGATGATCGGCAGCATCGCCGGTCACGAACTCGAATCGCTCATAGACGCCGAACTTGAGTCGCACCACGCCGAAGCCGGCCTGATCCCCGCCGCGATGACCAAAATGGCCGATGGCCTGCCCGGCTTCGGTATCGTCGCCGCGGTGATGGGTATCGTCATCACCATGGGCGCGCTCGGCGGCCCGCCCGAAGAGATCGGCCACCACGTCGCGGCGGCTCTCGTCGGTACCTTCCTCGGCATTCTGCTCGCGTATGGCGTGTTCGGTCCGATTGCAGCACTGCTTGAACACAAGGTGCGCGAGGAATCCAAATTCTACGAATGCATCAAGGTATCGCTGATCGCAACGCTGAATGGCGCTGCACCGCAGATCGCGATCGAATTCGGCCGCAAAGTGCTCTTCCACGAAGTGCGCCCGAGCTATGCCGAAGTCGACGAGCGCGTGCGTCAGAAATAATGGCCACCCGGAACGCATCTAAAGAGAGGCTGCCGTCATGAGCACGTCGATGCAGCCCATCATCATCAAGAAAAAGAAAGGCCACGGCCATGGTCACCATGGCGGTGGGTGGAAAGTTGCGTTTGCCGATTTCATGACGGCGATGATGGCGTTCTTTCTGCTCATGTGGCTGATGGCTGCGGCGAACGATCCGCAGAAAAAAGCGATCGCGGGTTATTTCAATGATGTCGGCGGCGGTCTCGTCGGTCCCGGCGGCGCCAACTCGGGTGTGATTCAACTCGATAATCCCGAATCCTCGCACGAACCCATGCAGCCGCCGACCATGAAAAATGAAACGCAAGGCGGCGAGAACGAACGCAACAAAGGCGAAGGCATCGATCAGAATTCGATGATTCCGCTCACCGAGCAACAGGCGCGCGAGCAGTACGAAAAACAGGAAAAAGAAAACCTGCAAAAACTCAAAGAGCAATTGCAGGAAGAATTGGATAAAAGCGATTCGGTGTTGCGCGAAGTGCGCGATCAGATTTTGATTGATTACACTGGTCTCGGTCTGCGCGTGCAAATCGTCGATAAAGAACAACGGCCGATGTTCGATACCGGCAAAGCGAAAATGAAAGACTATTCGCTCGCCGTGCTCGAAGCGCTGGCGCCGCTGCTCGATAGCGTACCCAACCATCTTTCAATTACTGGCCACACCGACGCCGCCAAATACGGCGACGGTGCGATTTACTCGAACTGGGAATTGTCGGCCGATCGCGCCAATACCGCGCGACGCGCACTGGTCGACGGTGGCTATCCCGAAGAGAAAATTATCAATGTGCAGGGCATGGGCTCGGCGGCACCATTCGATGCCGACCAACCACTCGCCCCCATCAACCGTCGCATCGCGATTCTGGTACTGAAAAAATCGGTGGAAGAAGCGCTGCTCGGCAAAACCGGGATCAGCAGCGAGCACGTCATCGAAAGCAGCGGCAATGTATTGATGCCAGAAGATGCGGCGCCCGCTGCAACCCCGAGCGCTCCACAAGAAATACCTGCCGCGCCCGCAGCGCAAGAATCGACAACCGCAAAACCCTAATACCAATCCGCCATACCACTAACGGAGATAGATCATGGCACTGGCTATCAATAACGATATGCGCCCAAACAACATCGGTAATATCGGTCGCATCGCCGCCATTGCCGCGATCGCTTTAGTGGTGCTGATGCTGCTTTTTGGCTCGTTCTTCACCGTGAGATCGGGTGAGCGTGCGATCGTGTTTCGCTTTGGTCAGGTACAAAATGTCGTATCCGACGGCCTGCATTTAAAAATTCCACTGATCGAAAATTACCGAATCGTCGATATCCGCACGCAGAAAGCACACTCCCCCGCCGATGCGGGCACCAGAGATTTGCAGACTGTGAAAACCGAGGTCGCACTCAATTATCACTTAGTCGCTGACTCACTCGCAGACACCTATTCGCGCGTAGGCCTGGATGTGGAAAATAAAGTCATCGACCCGCGTATTCAGGAAATCGTCAAAGCCGTGGTCGCGCGTTTTTCTGCCGAAGAATTGCTGACCAAACGCGAAGACGTGAAAAGCGAAATTGCAGCGGGCCTGCGCAGCTCGCTGATTGCGTATAACATCACCGTCGAAGATATTCAAATCACCAACTTCAGTTTTTCGCATGCGTTCGATGCCGCGATCGAAGCGAAGCAAACCGCCGAACAGCAAGCACTGAAAGCGAAAAACGATTTGGAGCGGATTAAAGTCGAAGCGCAACAAAAAATTGCGTTAGCGGAAGCCGAAGCAAAGACCATTCAGATTCAGGCCCAAGCCATCAAGGAGCAAGGCGGCGCCGAATATGTGCAACTGAAAGCGATTGAAAAGTGGGATGGTCGATTGCCGCAGGTCAGCGGCGGCAACACGCCGTTTATCAATTTATCGACGAAATAATTCCAATTAAACCAGGGCAGACACACAGGTCTGCCCCCACATGAAATAATTTTTCCTATTTACACCATCGGCTGCCTGAACATGAAATACACTGCGCCGAGCAGACACAATCCCGCCCAGACAAAATCCAGTCGAAACGGTTGCTTCATATAAAAAATCGCAAATGGCACAAATACCGACAGCGTGATCACTTCCTGCAGAATTTTTAGCTGCGATAAATTCAGCACCGTATAGCCGATACGATTCGCCGGCACTTGCAACAGATATTCGAACAGCGCGATTCCCCAACTCGCGAGCGCCGCTATCCACCAGGCCTTACCCTGCAAATTGCGCAGATGCGCGTACCAAGCGAAGGTCATAAACACGTTTGAGCAAATCAGCAGAAAGGTTGTTTGTACAATGACCGAAGGCACACATCACCTCATCAGTGGATAACGGCTAAGTTAATTCTCGTAAAATTTCGTAGGCTGCGCGCACCGCAAGAAATTGAGCAGCATCGCCACCGCGATCGGGATGGCTGGCTGCAGCGAGCCGACGATATTGCTGCCTGATCGCATTCCAATCCGCCTCATCACCCAGCTGCAGCGTAGCGAGCGCGGCGGCGCGTTGATCGTGCGCGGCATAACGCGTCCAGAAACTCGCGAGCAATTCACTAACCGCTGCGCTGTCGGTGGCGAGAAACTGCTGCCAATCGAGATAGTAATTGCGCAGCGCGTCGTCGCCATGCGCTGCCACCTGCTGATCACGCGCATCGGTTTTTGTTTCGATCGCAATGCGCAGCGGCGATATCGTCAACCACACCGATTCATCGCGCCACAGCGAATCCTGCAATCGATACAGTGCATTCATGATCATAAAATGCTTTTGGAATAACGCGAGCTGCGCATCGCCATCGGTTTGAGAAAAACGCGCGCCTTGAGCTGGCGTGAAATGCGCGCCATCGGCTTCGATGTATTTGAGCAGCTCGTATTCGCTGATGCCCGACGCTTGTTCGCGCAGCGCGCGTAACACGACGGCGAGCAGCGGATTTATATCCTGCGCAGCTTTATCGACACGCTCACTCAATTGCGAAACCATCCAGAAATGCTGTAGCGATCGGATTGCGCAGGCAATACTTCGTGTGGAAATTCGGCACTCAGAAAAAATACCGCAGTTCCCGCCGCTGGGGTGACGCGCGCAATTTCATGCTCGTCGCGGTAAATCACCAATTCTCCGCCGACACTCGCGTTCAAATACGCCACCGTGGTCAAGATTCGTTGTGGTGCGCCATGACTTCCCGAAGCAACGGCATTCGCTTGTGTCTGCGCGAACGCATCGCGATGACGGCGATAAAATGCGCCGGGCGCATAGTGCGCGTAATGCGCTTCGTAATCGCGCAAACCCAAAAACAGTCGACGATTAATTTCCGCGCGCAGCTCATCCATCGCTGCAAGATAGTCGCGCTGTACCGGCGCCGCTTCGCTGAGCCACAACGTCGCGTCGCGCCGCTGTTCGCTCACATGCTGGCGCTGATTGCCGCGCCCTATCGCTGCACTCGCAAATTCAGCGCGCCGCGCCAGACAATCCGCCAGCAACACCTCGCACCACGGCAGCGGCAAAAATTCGGGCAACACCAGCCAACCGTCGCCGCGCAATGACTCGGCAATCGTGTCGATAGTCGCGGTGAAATCGAGAGTGGATTCGGGGGACATGGATTCGCTTCATGCAGACGATGGCCAACGCTAGTCGGTTTCGAACCGTTAGGCAATTGCTGCACGGGCGATAGACAATTGTTTTGCCGCTGCAAAACTTTGATTTATTCCGCCGGCAGTTTATTCTTTGGACTGATTCATAAGACCGGCACCCAAGTTCATAAGACCGGCCTCAAGGCTGACTCTCGTTGGACTAACCCGATCATAAAACCAACCCAATCATAAAAACGGCTGCACGCTAGCGTCATGAATATTCTCGTGATTGAAGACGATCCGGAAATGCGCGATTTTCTCGTGCAGGGACTCACTCGCGAGAGTCATCGCGTCGATACAGCCGAAGACGGTGCGCGCGGCTTGATCGCGGCGCAACAGCCGTACGATGTCATCGTGCTCGATCGCATGCTGCCCGAAATGGACGGCCTCGAAGTGCTCAGCACCTTGCGCGCACGCGGCATCATTACGCCGGTGTTGATGCTGAGTGCGCTGGGCGATGTCGATCACCGCGTCGCCGGCCTGCAGCACGGCGCCGACGATTATCTCGCCAAACCGTTTTCATTCATCGAATTGGCCGCGCGCATCGAGGCACTGCATCGCCGCGACGGCGGTAAAAGCGAAGCGACTTCGCTGCAGATCGCCGATCTGCATCTCGATCTGATTTCGCACAATGTCACCCGCAATGGACAACACATCGAGCTGTGGCCGCTCGAATATAAGCTACTCGAGTATTTGATGCGTAACGCCGGCCAGGTGGTCACGCGCAACATGCTGCTCGAAAACGTCTGGAATTTAAGTTTCGATCCGCAGACCAACGTGGTCGAAGTTCACATGAGCCGCCTGCGCGGCAAAGTCGATAAAGGCTATACCGTGCGCCTCATTCATACCGTTAGAGGCTCGGGCTATGTCATCCGTGAAAACTGATCCCGCCATGTCAGCGACCCCGAATGCAACGAGCGCTGCACGCACAAAAAGGAACGGCGCTCCGACACCACCACACTCACTATCGACCAACATGCGCGACTGGTGGCACAGCTCCTGGCTGCGACTCGCGCTGATCACCAGTTTCTGCATGTGGCTGCTCAACGGCGCGGTGGTGCTCGCGCTGCACGAATTCACCATGCGCGCACTGGTGAGCAATCTCGGCCGCAACATAGAAACCAAAATCGACAAGCGCCTCGCCGAATGGCCCAAAGGTTTGCCACAACACGCCGGCGTCACCAGTTGGCTGTATCGCCGTTTCGCGGTGGAAATTGCCGATATGCAGGATTGTGTCGCGCTGCTCGATAGCGACGGCGAAACCCAGATCGCCAATATCAATCACAAACAAGAGCCCGAATTCAGTTACCGCAATTACTTCACGGCATCGTTCACCGGGCATAAATGGCAGAACGACAGCGCAGGCGGCGCTGCCACCTGCCTCGTCACCGAACGCATCCTCGCCGATGGTGGCCGCCTGATTTACGGTGTGCCATTCGACAATTACATCGACACGATTCGCACGCTCGACAAATTGCGGTTCTGGGGATTATTCATCACCGCCATCGTGCCGCTCATAACATTCACCATCATCACCATCGGTGCGACGCGTCAGATCCGCGATATTCTCGATATCTGTGATCGCGTCGCCTCGGGCGATCTCAAACAGCGCATCATGCTGCGCGGTACGGTCGGCAACGATTTCGAACGCATCGCCACCGCCATCAACAATATGCTCGATCAAATCGAGCAATTAATGGATGGCGTGCGCGAAGTCTCCGACGCCATCGCGCACGATTTGAAAACACCGCTCGCGCGTTTGCGCGGCCAGCTCGAATTATTGCTGAGCATTTCCGAGCGCAGCGACGATGCGATCGATGCCGTGATCGCCGAAGCCGATCTCGTGCTCAATGCCTTCAATGCATTATTGCGTATCGCCCAACTCGAACAGGGCACACGGCGGCAGGTATTTATTCACTTCGATTTCAATTCGGTGCTGCAACAGGTTCGCGATATCTACGAGCTGGTATTTGCCGATAAAAATATTCGATTTGAAATCAACGCCAATACCGATACGCTATTCCCCGCGTATGGCGATCGCGATTTGTGGTTGCAGGCCGTGAGCAACTTGCTCGACAACGCCTACAAATACACGCCCGCGGGCGGCGCGGTCAGCATCGAATTACAACGCGAGGCGACAACGATTGGTTTGCAGATTCGCGATACCGGGCCGGGAATTCCCGAAAACGAACAGCGCAATGTGTTCAAACGTTTTTACCGCCTTGAAAAACACCGCAGCCAAAAAGGGACGGGGCTGGGACTGAGCCTGGTGGCGGCGGTGTGCAAGGTGCATAACGCCACGATCAATCTCAGCAATGACAACGGCCTGATTATCGACATCCACATACCGCTCGACACACACGCTGCCGGCGCGTTGTCCTGAGCCGGCCCGGCGACCGCTGGTCGATAGGTACTTCCCCTCACGTCGAAAATCATCGCCAAAGCCGGCGCGCTTCTATAGAATGCGCGCCTCGACAAAGTCGCTACTGATTGTCCACTGCATAGGGCCTGGGCATAGCGTAGCGCCCAATGCAGATGAGAACGATGAGCGAACCGACCTTCACGGGTCTCGGCCTTCCCGAGACTTTGCTTTCTACTTTAACTTCCCTTGGCTACCAGAAGCCCTCGCCGATTCAGGCGCAGGCGATTCCACTATTGCTGGCCGGCCGCGATCTGATCGGCCAGGCGCAGACCGGTACCGGTAAAACCGCTGCGTTCGCGCTGCCGATCCTCGCGACGATGGATAACACTTCCGCTAAGCCGCAGGCGCTGATTCTGACACCGACACGCGAACTCGCGATGCAAGTGGCCGAAGCGTTTACGCGCTACAGCGAAAATCTCGGCCGCTGCAAAGTACTGGCTGTTTATGGCGGCCAATCGATGCGCGACCAATTGCAGGAATTAAAACGCGGCGTGCAAATCGTCGTCGGCACACCGGGTCGCCTGCTCGATCATTTAAATCGCAAGAGCCTCGACCTCTCCTCACTGCGCACCGTGGTGATGGACGAAGCCGACGAAATGTTGCGCATGGGTTTCATCGACGATGTCGAAGCGATTCTCGCGCACACCGGCGGCACGCAGCAGACCGCATTATTTTCCGCGACGATGCCGCCGCGAATTAAAAATATTGCCGACCGCTATTTGCGCGAACCTGAGCGCATCGTTATTCCTGCTGCGACGGCAACCGTATCGAGCATCGCACAGCACGTGGTGTGGGCGCGCCAACGCGAAAAACCGCTCGCTGTTGCACGCTTACTCGCTGCTGAAGATTTTGACGCCGCGATTATTTTTGCGCGCACCCGCGAAGCCACCACTGAAATTGCCGAATATCTTTCCAACGCGGGTTATGCCGCCACGGCAATTAATGGCGATATGAATCAATCGCAACGCGAACAGACGATTGCCTTATTGAAATCGGGCAAAATCGATATTCTTGTCGCCACCGATGTCGCCGCGCGCGGTCTCGATGTCGAGCGTATCAGCCTCGTCATTAACTACGATCTCGCACACGAACCCGATACCTATGTGCATCGCATCGGCCGCACCGGTCGCGCCGGTCGCAGCGGTCGTGCCGTATTGCTCGCCGATCCGCGCGATCGTCGCGGTGTACGCGGTCTCGAACAATTCACGCGCCAGCCGCTGCTGGAACTGCAATTGCCGAGCGACGCCGAAATCAAACAGCGCCGCAACAATCGCTTCCGGCAAACGCTGGCAGAAAAACTCGGCCACGCCGATTCTGCATCGTGGGGCGGTGCGGTTGAGGAATTGCGCAACGAACTCGGGCTGACGCTCGACGAATTGGCAGCGGGCATGCTCGCACTGCTCGCCGATCAGCAAGGTGTGAACGCGAAATTGCCAGCGGCGCCGGCGCCCGTTCCGACCGAGCGTTTTGATCGCGGCGATCGTCACGAACGCGGTGATCGCGGTTCGCGCCACGACAGAAACGTTAGCTCGGATCGCCCGCGTCGCGAACGCAGCGAGCGCTCGGATGCACCGATGGATCGCTATCGCATCGCCGTCGGTCGCGTGCAGGAAGTTCGCGTGAGCGATATCGTCGGCGCGATTGCCAACGAAGCCGGCATCAACAGCGCCAATATCGGCCGCATTCAATTGTTTGACGATTACAGCACGGTCGATTTGCCACAGGGCATGCCGAAAGATATTTTCGAGACACTGAAAAGCGTGCGCCTGCGCGGCCACATGATGAATATCGCACCGTTCGCCGGTGGCGGCAGCAGCGGCGATGCGCCGGCACCGCGCAAAAAACATTACGGCAGCTCGACCTCGCGCGCGCCACGCGAAGGACGAGAGGGTCGCGAAGCGCGTGAACCGTCACGCAAATTCGCCGGCGAAAGCGCACCGCGCAAACGCCTCGCGCTTAAGGCAAAATAGTTTTTCGTTAACATCGATTATCCGGCCTTAAAAAAGGCCGGATAATTAACAAAGCCAATAACAGCTAACCATCCATCGGAGTTTTAATCGTGTTTAAAGTAAACGAATATTTCGGCGGCAATGTTAAATCGATCGCGTTTCAAGGCGAGCAATTGCCGGCAACCGTCGGCGTGATGGCACCTGGCGAATACGAATTCGGCACCAGCCAGCGCGAAGTCATGACCGTCATCAGCGGTGCGCTGACTGTTAAGCTACCGGGCGCAAGCGAATGGAAAACCTTTGCGCGCGGCGCCTCGTTTGAAGTCGCGGCGAATGTGAAATTCCAACTGCAAGTACAACAAGATACTGCCTATCTCTGCACTTACGGCTGAGTCGTCCATAACGAGACGATTGTGCAAAAACCATGAATACCGAGGCCCGCCATAGCGGGCCTTTTCATTACGCGATACGCTAACGATCACTCCATGATCGAACCCCGCTAGCGTGCGCATTCAATCCAAAATATTTCTGGCGATTCTCGGCTCCAGCCTGCTGCTGGTCGCGGCCGTACTCCTGTTATTTCAATGGAGCGTGACGACGGGCATGCTCGATTACGTCAACAATCGGCAAATACAGCGCGCCAACGAAGTGGCCGAAGAGCTCAAAGAGTTTTACCACGATGTCGGTAGCTGGGAGCCGCTACGCAACGACCCGCGATTATTTCGAGGCATCGTCTTCGAGGCACTGGACTCGCACGATGGGCACAATCGCGGCGGTCGCTTACCGCGACCGCCAATTCCACTCGCACTCGTCGATCAGAATCAGCAACTGGTCGCGGGAATGCCGCCGCCACCGCCCATCAAGTTGGTCGCCGTCGAACTCGATGGCGTTAATGTCGGCTGGCTCGTGGTGCCGCAAGTGCGCGAAATCAATACCGGCTTCGAGCGCGAATTTTTGCGGCGACAACGAACCGCACTCGTCATCATCGGCACCGCATTAATCGCCGTTGCCGCGATCATTGCGTTTCCACTCGCGCGACATCTGGTAAAACCGATTCGACAATTAGCGCACGGCACCGACGAACTTACGCATGGCAATTACGCGGTCAGCTTACCGACAACGCGTCGCGATGAACTCGGCGAACTCGCGCGCAACTTCAACGAACTTGCACTGACACTGCAAGCCAACGACAGCAGCCGCAAACGCTGGCTCGCGGATATTTCGCATGAATTGCGTACGCCGCTGTCGATTTTGCGCGGCGAGCTCGAAGCGATTCTCGACGGCGTACGCCCCGCCGACAGCGCGCATCTGCAATCGCTGCATCAGGAAATCCAACATCTCAGCCGACTGGTCGACGATCTGCATGCGCTGACCACGGCGGATATCGGCGGGCTGCAATATCGCAAAACACAATGCGATGTCGCCGAATTGTGGCGCGATCAATGCGCCGCGCATCAACCCAAATTCGCTGCTGCGCAATTGACGCTGTCAGTCCAAATTCCCGAACAGGAAATCGATCTGTACGCCGATGAAGATCGTCTGCGTCAGTTGCTCGACAACCTGCTCGACAACAGCCGCAAATACACCTCGGCCGGCGGCACCGTTCGCGTCGACGTTAACGCGCTACCGAATGGTGTTGAATTGATCGTGCAGGACACGGCGCCAGGCGTGCCGGATTCGGCATTACCCAAATTATTCGACCATTTATTTCGTGTCGAGGATTCGCGCAATCGCGCCACCGGCGGCTCCGGTCTCGGCCTCGCGATCTGCCAGCGCATCGTCGTTGCGCACGAAGGCGAAATCAGCGCATCGCCATCGACCTTGGGTGGATTATTGGTGCGCGTATTTTTTCCTTATCGATAACTTGTTTCGGCATCGGTAATTACCATGAGCGCAGACAATACGATTCTCATCGTTGAAGACGAACCCAAATTGGCGAGTTTACTGGCCGATTATTTGCGGCAAGCGGAATTTGAGCCGCATATTGTCGACGACGGCAATCGCGTCATCGATACGATTAAAACGCTGCAACCCGCCGCTGTGCTGCTCGATCTCATGTTGCCCGGCCGCGATGGCATCAGTTTGTGCCGCGATATTCGCACATTTTCGCAAGTGCCGATTTTGATGGTGACGGCACGCGTTGAAGAAGTCGATCGATTGCTCGGTTTGGAACTCGGCGCCGACGATTACATCTGCAAACCGTTTAGCCCGCGCGAAGTTGTATCGCGTGTGAAAGCGGTGTTGCGCCGCATACGCAGCAATGATGCAAAAATCGACGATGGCTTCGTTCTCGACGAGCATCGACTCGAAGTGCGCTTCGAGCAGCGATCGACCGCACTAACTGCAGTGGAGTTCCAATTGCTCGCGCACCTGGCCAGCGAGCCGGGCCGAATTTTTTCGCGCGATCATTTGATGTCGACGATGTATAACGACCATCGCATCGTCAGCGACCGCACCATCGACAGTCATATCAAGAAGCTGCGCAAAAAACTCTCAGAGATATGGCCTGAGCATGAGTTCGTGCATTCGGTATACGGCGCCGGATATCGCTTTGAACTCACAGACCTTTAATGCAGATCAACGTGCATTCCTTTTTTCTGCGTATTGTTTGCATAATTTCTACACAAAGTAGCGCTAACCTGATACCAGCTAAAGGCAATGACCACAGGTGGTCATACGCACGTAGCCACACAAACCGCACCTATTTCAACGAGGAAATTGCGATGAAAAAATTTCTGACTGTTTGCGGCCTGATCGGCGCCATCTCTCTGGCCGCCATCGCTGCAAACGCACAACAGCCACAAACAACGAACAACGATCAACCCATGGAAAAGCATCGGATGATGCGCGAGCACAAATTCGATCCCGCCGAGCGCGCAGCGCATTTGCAAAAGACCTTGCAACTGAGCGACGAGCAGACCGCAAAGATCAAGAAGTTATTTGAAGACAGCGAGAAGCAACGCAATGCGATCGACGAGAAATACAAGCCGCAATTCGAAGCGTTTCATGCCGACATGAAAAAACTGCATGAGCAGACGCATACACAGGTCAACGGCGTGTTGACTCCGAAACAGCAACAGGCCTTTGAAGCGCAGCGCAAACAACACGACGAGGAAATGTGCCCTCGCCACGACAATGATGGGCATGGCGACAAGCACAGCCACCGTTAACACACCGCATTCTCGATTTACCCTCCAGAGAGAAACCTTGGCCGCGCAAGCGGCCTTTTTTATACCGCTCGCATAAATTCTCGAACGCGCTCACAACCGCTGCACGTCGAGCAGAAGTCCGGCTTGGTCGCACCAAGCGCATGCGGCATACTACGCCCGCGATGTCTCCCGCATAACCCGATCATTGAGAGCCTTCGATGCGCAACTCTATCGCTACCATTTTTTTAGTGCTCGCCGCGCTGTGCGCTTCTCCCGTTGCCGTGAGTCAAGAATCGACACCGGCGGAGACAACCATCCAGCCAAGTCTTGAACAACAGCTGACGCAATTACTTGAGAGTGCCGAAAGAAAACAACGCGCGCTCGACGCACTCGGCAAACGCCGCGCTGAATTGCCGGCCGGGATGGCGAGTGTGCAAGTCGATAACGAAATCGAAGCGACACAAAAACAGCTCAACGATCTGCGCGAGCAATTTCAGCAACTCGCTACCAACAATTTCAATTTCAGTCTGTCCCCCATCAACCCGGCACCGCAAGTCGATATCAATTGGCAAAAAGATATTATTCAGATCATTCATCCGCTGCTGCGCGAAATGAAAGATCTGACCGAGCGGCCGCGCATGATCGAAAAGCTCAACGGCGAGATCAACCTGTATCGCGAGCAGGCGGCCGATCTGGAAAGCAGCCTTGCCAATCTGCAGAAATTGCAAACCGGCGTTACCAATCCGCAGGTTTTGCGCTCGCTCAAATCGCTTGCCGCGAACATCAACGAACGGCATGCCGATATCGATCAAAAGCTCAACGTGCTCGATCGGCAATTGCAGGAATTGCGCGAGCGGCCATCGGAATTTTCCGCAGCGTTTGCAGCCGGTGTGCGCTCGTTTGCAATCAATGTCGGTCTCTATCTATTGCTCGCTGCAGCAGTAAGTCTGGCGATATTTTTAATCGTGAGACTTATCGGCAAATTAATCGGCAAGGCGATTCTTGACCGTTACGATGAGCGTTTGATTTTTGTCGAACGTGGCGTGCATTTGCTGACGCAGGTATTGAGCGCGATATTCGCCGTACTCAGCTTTCTGGCCGTGCTATACGCGGTCGATGCTTGGGTTTTGTTTGCATTATTTCTGATCATTACGCTTGGCTTAGTGCTGAGCTTGCGCAGCATGGTACCGACCTACGTCATGGAAATGCGCACACTGCTCAATCTCGGTTCGCTGCGACAAAACGAGCGGCTGATATTGAACGGACTGCCGTGGCGGATCGTCGCGCTCGATGTGTATACGCTGCTGCATAATCCCTCACTGAACGCATTCATGCGCATGCCGCTCATGCAGATTTCGAAAATGAGCTCGCGGCCATCGCAACCCAACGAGCCGTGGTTTCCCACCGAAGTGGGCGATTATGTGTTGCTGCTCGACGGCATGTTTGGCCGCGTCGAATTTCAAACGCCGGAAACGGTGCAGGTGAATTTTGGCGAAGCGATGGTGCACTATCGCACCGAACAATTTCTGAATCAGCGCCCGCAGAATCTCACCAAGCGCGGCTTCACTGTCGGCACCGATTTCGGTATCGATTATCAACATCGGCACGAAGCGACAAGCACAATTGTCGACACCCTGCGCTATGAACTCGAAGGTGCGATCCGCGATACCGAATTCGGCGAACACAATCTCGCCACCAACGTCGAAACGAAAATTGCGGGCGCCTCGTCGCTCGACTTCCGCATTAGCGCCACCTTCAACGGCAACGCGGCGGAAATGTATTTCCGCATTCAGCGTTGGCTGCAAAAATTTGCGATCGACTGCGCCAACAAACACGGCTGGGAAATTCCATTCCCGCAGATGACCGTGCACTACAGTAAAGAAAAACCCAAATTGCAAATGATCGATCCGTCTCGCGACGATGATGTGCCGCCGGAAATGGTGCACATGTAGAAATGGTAAAAATATAAATTGAGCACAATCTGGATCGACGCCGACGCCTGTCCGCGCATACTGAAAGATGTGTTGTGCCGCGCAGCCATACGCCTGCAGCGGCCGCTGATTTTTGTAGCGCATCAAGCACTGCAAATTCCCGTATCGGAATGGATTCGCCGTGTGCAGGTTGAACCGGGTTTCGATGCGGCCGATCGCTATATCGAAGAAAACGCCGGCAAAGGCGATCTCGTCATCACCAACGATATTCCGCTCGCTGCAAACGTCATTCCGAATGGCGTCGCGGTGATCAATACACGCGGCGAAATTCTCGACAAAGAAAATGTGCGCGAACGTTTACGCGTGCGCAATCTGATGGAAGAAATTCGCGCGACGGGTCAAATGACCGGCGGCCCACCTCCGCTCGATAATGCCGACAAAGCGAAATTCGCGAATGCACTCGACCGCTGGTTAGCGCGCAACCCGGTCAAAAAATCTGACTGATCTAATCCTTCGCTTCGAGCAGGAATTCGGCCTCGCCTGCTTTCCCCAGCAATGTTTGCAATTCCGGCATCAGCACTTTTAGCTGATCGTGCAACACCCATGGCGGATTGATAATAAATAGACCGCTGCCGAACATGCCGAACTCGCCTTGCGGATTTTCGACTTTCAATTCAACGCGCAATGACGACACTTTCAACTCCGCGAGTTTTTTCGGCAGCCGCTGCGCTTCAGCGCGCGACAGCAGCGGATACCAGACGATGTAGGTGCCCGTGCTGAAACGCTGCAAGGCATCCTGCAATGCGCGCACGACATGCTCGTAATCGTCTTTCAATTCGTAGGGCGGATCGATCAGTACCACCGCGCGGCGCGGTGGTGGCGGCAACAGCGCTTTCAATCCAGCGAAGCCATCGCTTTGCGCTATGTGCGCACGCCGATCGCCTTCGAAATTTTCTTTCAATAATTCGACATCCTGCGGATGCAGCTCAAATAAACGCAGGCGGTCATCGTCGCGCAACAAATATTCGGCAATCATCGGCGAACCTGGATAGCCGCGCGGAATGACTCTGCGCAATTCATCGATCGCCGCGATATACGGTTGCAATGATGCGGGCAGCTCGTCGCGATGTTCGAGCAGGCGTTCGATACCGGTTTTGAACTCGGCATTTTTTTTCGCCTCGCTGCTATCCAACGCATACACACCGGCGCCCGCGTGCGTATCGATGTACCAGAAAGGTTTTTCTTTTTGTTTCAGATAGTCGATGACCAACGCCAGCACGGCGTGCTTGAGAACATCGGCGTGATTGCCGGCGTGAAAAGCGTGGCGATAACTCAGCATGTGATCGACTCGACAGAACTTGATGGCGCGAACAGATGCGCAGTCTGCCCATCGCACGACGGCGGCGCAATTTTTATCGAATTTTTTCTTGCCGCATTCAGGATCGGTTCAGGGGCAGAAACCTATTCTGATCCTGCAAGCCGCAAAAAGCGGCCAACCAAGGAAAAGAAGAGGAACGACATCATGAAAAAACTCTGGTTAAGCGCTTTCGCCGCCGCCTGCTTGCTGGCCGGTAACGCAGCTCAGGCCGGAGATCATGGGCGCCATGGCGATTGGGATGGCGATCGCGGTTATCGCGAATATCACCATCACCACGATCATGGCTACCACCGTGGCTGGGGCTATCGTCCGGTATTCGTTGCGCGACCCGTCGTCTACTCGCGACCGGTGTACTACGAGCGCCCCGTGTACTACGAACGCCCGGTCTATTACGAGCGTCCGGCGTATTACGGTCGTGATTATGACCGCGATGGAGAAATCCACGGTTCCATCACGGTCGGCTTCTAAGACCACCGCGTGCTGTCGATTAAGACCGTCTTGAGCTATCGATGATCGGCAGCAGCGCGCGATCCAAGGTGTGCAGTTCGTTATGATCTGCTGTCAGTAATTGCAGTTTGGCGGCGCGAGGCAAACGCTTGATGGCGGCCTCGCGCCGCGATGCCGAACTGCGATCGTGACCGCTTTCGATATACGCCAACTGCAAGGGTTTGCGCCCGCGAAAAAACTTGGCGCCGCGATTCGGCGAGCGCACAGTTTCCGCAGCGCTCACTCCCTCCTTGCATCGCCCGCTACTGCAGCGATCGACATCGCCAACACGCATCTCTTCGTTCTGACGTACGTCGCGCTGATGCACGCCACTGTGCTCGCGCCAGCGGCGGACCATATCGGTGGTAATACCGGTATACAAACGGTCATCGTCGCAACGAATCATGTATACGAACCAACCGTTGTCGTCGTTCGATGACATCGCTATGCTCTTAGCGCATTTCGCACGCAATCGTTGTTTGCACGTCAACATCCTGCACTTCAACATGCTGCACGTTAACACCCAAGGCATCGTTTATCAGGAGGATATTCCCAATGAAAAATCTCGTTACGCTCTGTCTCGCTGTCGCTATCAGCACTCTCGCTGCCGGTGTTGCCACCGCCAGTCAAACCACGCTCTGTAAGGCTCACGGACAGGAACGCAAAATTGAACTGATCGAAAACGATCAGGGCTGCCAAGTAAACTATACCAAGGGCGACGAAAGCAAAACGCTGTGGAGCTCCGCACGCAGCACGTATTGCGCACCCCACGCGGCGGAATTCATCGAAAAACAAAAGGGCTGGGGATTCGAATGCGCAGCGGCTGAACCTGCGGCCGACACCGCCACCGCGCAGTAATCGGTTGGGCGCAGTCAGCGACTTCGACCAGCCCACCTCGCCTCTCCTGCTACGGCGCTCGCTTTCAGAGCGCCCGATCACCAACGCAGCCGCCTCGCCCGCAATCTCACAAAAGCCTATCCCCGAAAATACCCTGTGCTAGAATGCGCGCCCCGCGCAGCGCCAGACGCCATTGCTGGCGGCGCCGCATCATCTCTCACCCCGTTCATCGTTTACTTACATTCAGTTGGGCAGTATGAATTTTGTTGTAGGGCAACGCTGGCTCAGTCACGCCGATCCACAGCTCGGTTTGGGCATCATCACCGCAGTAGAAATCCGTCGCATCAGTGTGTTGTTTCCCGCCGTAGGCGAAGAGCGCACGTATTCGCTCGATAACGCGCCGCTGTCGCGCATCGCATTTCGTATCGGCGACAGCATTGGCGTGCGCGATGAATTGGAATTGACGGTCACTGCCGTCGATGAGGTACGCGGACTGTTGATGTACACCGGGATCGATGCCGATGGCAACGAACACCGCGTCGCCGAATTGCAATTGAATGCGCTGGTGCAATTACATTCGCCGCAACAACGATTGAGCAGCGGACAGTGCGACAGCAATACCTTATTCGCACTGCGGGTAGAAACGCTCGAACATTTACAGCGTCTGCAGCAATCGAACAGCACCGGATTGATCGGCGCGCGCACGAATTTATTGCCGCATCAGGTGTATATCGCGCAGCGCGTCGCGCAGCGTTTCGCACCGCGCGTACTGCTCGCCGATGAAGTCGGTCTCGGCAAAACTATCGAAGCCGGCATGATCGCGCATCAGCAATTACTGAGCGGACGTGCGCAGCGCGTGTTGTTGTTGCTGCCAACGAATTTGCAGCATCAATGGCTGGTCGAAATGCTGCGGCGTTTCAATTTACGTTTCTCATTATTCGACGCCGAACGCTATGCGGCTTCGCTTGAAAGCGGCGATAGCAATCCCTTTGAAAGCGAACAACTCGTGCTGTGTGCAATCGACTGGCTCGCCCACGCACCCGAAGCATTGCAACATGCGCTCGCAGCGAATTGGGATTTGACCATCGTCGATGAAGCGCATCACCTGCATTGCGATTTCGCCGATGAGGGCACCCAGCAATCGAGCATCGAATATCGCTGCGTCGAACAACTCGCCGCGCGCAGCGCCGGTTTGATTCTGCTCACCGCCACGCCGGAACAAGCGGGCATCGAAAGTCATTTTGCGCGATTGCGTCTGCTCGACCCGGCGCGCTTTCACGATCTCGCCCAATTCAAAGCCGAGACCGCGCGCTATCCTGCGCTGAACGCTATCGTGCAACAACTGCTGACCAATCCCGATGCCGCAGCGCAGCTCGCACCGCAATTACGCGATTTTTTAAATACGGATAAAAACGGCAGCGAAATCGATTTCAGCCAGTGTTCGAGCAGCGAATTAATTCAGCAACTGCTCGATCGCCACGGCACCGGCCGCGTATTATTTCGCAACACTCGCGCCGCCGTGCAGGGATTTCCCGAACGACGCCTGCATGTGCACGCGCTGCCCTCGCCGGAAATCTATAACGAATTACACGATCAGCTTTATCCCGAAACACAGATCACTGAAACACGGGCTGCAGAAGCTCAGTGGCTCAAACACGATCCGCGCGTGCAGTGGCTCGAACAATTATTGAAAGCTTTGCGCCCGGAGAAAGTTCTCGTCATTTGCGCAAACGCGCACACGGCGATCGCCCTCGAACAGCATTTGCATTTGCGCGCTGGCATTCGCAGCGCGGCATTCCACGAAGGTTTAACGCTGATCGAGCGCGATCGCGCCGCCGCGTGGTTTGCCGAAACCGATCTCGGCGCACAGACGCTCGTGTGTTCGGAAATCGGCAGCGAAGGTCGCAATTTCCAATTTGCGCAGCATCTCGTTTTATTCGATTTGCCGAGCAACCCGGATTTACTCGAACAGCGCATCGGCCGTCTCGACCGCATTGGCCAGGGCGCGTACATCGATATTCACGTGCCGTATTTACAAGACACTGCGCAGCACGTGTTGTTTCGCTGGTATCACGAAGGGCTCGATGCGTTTCAGCGCACCTGCGCCGTCGGTTTCGCGCTCTATGAAAAATACGAGCAGGCACTGCTCGCGCAATTACAAGCGATCGATGCCGAGCAACTCGAACAACTGCTGCAAGCGACTGCACGCGATGCCGAGGCATTGCACACTGCGCTGGAAGAAGGCCGCGATGCCTTGCTCGAATTGAATTCATGCAACAAAACCGAAGCGCAACGCATGATCGATGCCGTCATCGCCAACGAAAATAGCGAAACGCTGCACGGCTATCTCGAACGCATCTGGGATAATTTCGGTGTCGATCACGAAACGCATTCCGAACATGCTGTGGTGGTACGCCCCTCCGAACAAATGCTGGTCAGCCACTTTCCCGAATTGAGCGAAGAGGGTTTCACCGCCACGTGCGAGCGCGCGCTCGCACTGTCGCGCGACGACATGGAATTTTTGAGCTGGGAACATCCGCACACGCGCGGCGCGATGGAAATGATCGTCGGTGGCGAATACGGCAACGCCGCGATCGCCAGCATCACCGTGAAAGGCTTGCCGCCCGGCACGCTATTGCTCGAAGCCGTATACAGCCCGCACTGCCCCGCACCGCGAGCGCTGCAAGTCGAACGCTTTTTGCCGGCGACACCACTGCGCTTCATCGTCGATCGCAATGGCAAAAATCTCAGCGCGGTATTGCCGCACGCGAAACTTAATGCGCTGTGCAGCAATGTGCCGCGCACCGCCGCGCCAGCCATCATCGCGCGCGTGCGCACCGACATTGCGGTCATGCAGGAACATGCAGCGAAACTCGCCAGCGTCGAATTGCCGCAATTGCTCAACTCGGCGTGCGCAGCGATGACGCAGGCGCTCACCGCCGAAAGCGAACGCTTGCAGGCATTGCAAGCCGTCAACCCGGCGATTCGCAACGACGAGATCGAATTTTTCCGCACGCAATTAAAAGACGGCTTGCAGGCGATGGCGCAAGCGACGCTGCAATTGCAGGCATTGCGCCTTATTGTGACAACATAACCAAGCGTGACAACATAACTAGACGTGACTACATGACTCGATGTTACAACCTGAACAGGCGTAACAAGCTGGCGGATTAACGATGGAACACACGCTGGCGATCAATCGTCAGCTTCGATCTTTTTCTGAAAATACAATTCCAATTGCAGCGTCAGTGCGAGGCGCGGCTTGAAATCGTTGGCATCGGTAAAATTCATTTCCGGAATCACGTCGATGAACACAATTTTTCGCGAAACGTTGCGGCGATAATTCGCCGCCAAAAAATAATTGGCGATATGCGGATCGGAAAAACCCAAACCGCCGAACCCTGCGGTATAGGTAATTGCACTACGCGATGAAAGCACCTGCGCAAGATTGGCGCTCTGCGCAAACTCCAGATAATCGTTCTCTTCGCGCCAGGCGAAGTTGGTCGAATAAAATAAACGCCAATTCGCGGCAATCGGCTCGCCGATCGTTATCGCACTCTTTGCCGAATAGCCATCGCTGTTAAACCATGCCAGACGATTGTACGAATTGAGTTCCCACTTTCCGGTCAGTGGAATATCGCGCCGCGCGATAAAACGCACATAGGGATCTAACGGCAGGCGCACGCGCACACCGCTTTGCAATTGTTTTTTCCACTCAGGAAACCAACCTTCGAAATTGGTGCCCACACCAAGCACTGTCGTTCTGCGCCGATCCTCACTCGTTTGCGCACCCGGAATGGCGTCTTCCGCCGCCGTGCGCTGCTCGGGCGCATCGCTCTCCACCAGCAGACGCAGGCGTTTACTCGCGGTAGGCAAATCCAGCTTCAAACGCGGGCGCAGTTTATTGTTGACGCCTTCGCCCTCGTCCCAGCGCACACTGTTGGTAACGCGCAAATAGGATTCGTTATCGACGCGCCAGGCATCGTCGGTTCCGAAAAACTGATCGATACCGCGCGCAGTATTATCGACCCAGCCAGCGACACGGCGCTCGTAGGGTAAATACCTCTCCAGCCACGAATAGCGTTCGGCCGGCGCGTTCTGTGTTTGCCCAGTTATGTTCGTTTCCGCAGTAATGTTCGCTTCCGCTGCGGCACTTGCTTGCGCAGCAGCGTTTGTTTCGTCGGCATCCTGCGCCACCGCACTATTGCTGACAGCGAACAGTATTGCAGCGCACACTGCACAACGCATCGGTCCTTTCTTTTTCATTCCGTCACACGAGAACATCGGCCATTCCGCGAAGAGCATCCACTGAAGAGCGTTAAGCGAAGACGATCCAGTAAATAAGTGTGTCAGAGATTGAGCATAGCAAACGTCCTCAGCATCGATAGCGATGTGTGTGGGCGACACTCGCATCCCGCGCGCGGCGATGGCACACTATCGCCACACCTCAGCAGCGACTGCTTATGGATAACGTTAACCCTTCCGCCCATCCGCATTTCGCCGTGCGCACTGCCGAAACCGATTGTGCGGAAATGCAATTATTCGGCGCATGGAAAAGCGATCAGCAATTACCAAGCTTCGATGCGATGCGCAGTGCACTCGAAGAACATTCCAATCGCAACTGGCGTATCGCAGCGGGCGCGGATTTCAGTTGGGACAGCGCCTGCATGACGCGGCTGTTTTTATGCGCGAGACATTGCGCCGAAAAAAATATCACGCTGGATATGGCAACGCTGCCGAGCGGCATCCGTAAATTACTCGACGTCGCCACCGCGGTTAAACCGCAAGCCACTACGGCGTCGACATCCAGCCCGCGCGACCATTGGCGGAAATCAATCAGCGCGCTGCGCGATCACTTCATCGATTTATTCGATTTTGTCGGCGGTGTCGTACTCGCATTCATTAATTTATTGCGCGGCCGCACTTATATGCGCGTGCGCGATTTTTTTTATTTCTTCGAACAATGCGGTGCACAGGCGCTCGGTATCGTCGCGCTGATCAGCGTACTGGTTGGGATGATTCTCGCGTATTTGGGCTCGGTGCAATTACGCCAATTCGGCGCCGAAGTTTATATCGCCAATCTCGTCGCCATCGGCGCGGTGCGCGAAATGGGTCCGCTGATGACGGCAGTAATTATGGCAGGACGCACCGGCGCCGCCTTCGCCGCACAATTGGGATCGATGCAGGCGAATGAAGAAATCGACGCAGTGACAACGCTCGGCATCTCGCCACTCGAATATCTGGTGCTGCCGCGCATGCTCGCATTACTCGCTGCGATGCCATTGCTCTGCATATTCGCCGATGTGCTCTGCCTGCTCGGCGGTGCGTTAATCGCCACCAGCATGGATGTCAGCAGCGTAGCGTTTATTTATCAGGCGCGCGGCGCCGTCGATTTTCAGGATATTGCGAGCGGCGTCATCAAAGGTTTGGTGTTCGCCGTATTGATCGCCACTGCAGGCTGCCAGGCCGGTTTGCAAAGCGGGCGCAGCGCCGATGCAGTCGGCCGCGCCACCACACGCGCAGTGGTCAACGCCATTGTCTATCTCGTCATCGCCGATGCGGCATTGAATATCGCCTATGACCGACTCGATTTCTAATTCCGTGAATACGCACATCGAAGTGCGCGACCTCACCATGCAATATGGCGGTCGAGTGATTCAACGCGATTTGAATTTCTCGATCAATCGCGGCGATGTATTTGTGATTATGGGCGGCAGCGGCTGCGGCAAAAGCACCTTGCTGCGTCACATGATCGGTTTACTGCAACCGGCAGCGGGCGAAATACTGATCGATGGCGAAAATTTTTATACCGCCACGCCCGAACGCCAACTCGCGATGCGGCGCCAATGGGGCATCACCTATCAACGCGGCGGCTTATTCAGCGATCTCACCCTCGCCGAAAATGTTGCGGTACCGCTGCAGCAATACACGCAACTAACGGCGCCGGAAATTCGCGACACCATCGCTTACAAACTGGCGCTGGTTGGACTCGCCGGTTTTGAAAATTACTATCCGTCTGAAATCAGCGGCGGCATGCAAAAACGCGCGGCACTCGCGCGCGCACTGGCGCTCGACCCCGAGCTATTATTTTTCGACGAGCCTTCAGCGGGGCTCGACCCGCTCAGCTCACAGCGGCTCGACGAATTGATTGTGCAAATCCGCGAATCGATGGGAGGCACGGTGGTGATTGTCACACACGAATTGGCGAGTATTTTTTCGATCGCCAATAATTCCGTTTATCTCGACGCCGATACCAAAACCCAACTCGATTACGGCGATCCGCGCGAATTACTGAAACACAGTCAGCACGATGTCGTGCGCCGCTTTCTTTCCCGAGGAGAACTCGCATGAGCCGCAGCGCCAATCCCGTCGCCATCGGCGCCTTCGTGCTCGGCATGCTGGTGCTCGCCTTTCTGCTCATATTGTTTTTCACCGGCGGCAGCTGGTTCAGCAAGCGCGATCGCTACACGCTGGTCTACGACACCTCGATCAAAGGCCTCAATATCGGCGCACCGGTGACGCTTAAAGGCGTAAAAATCGGCGAGGTGACCGACATCAAGGCGCGCATGTACGGCGACTCGCTCGCTGTATTCAATAACGTCATTATTGAAATCGACCCGAAGATGCTTGAACGCGAAGACACACGCGAAAACAGCCGGGAATTAATGAACGACATGATCAAGCGCGGTCTCAGTGCACAATTGCGCTTGCAAAGCCTGCTTACAGGTCTGCTCTATGTCGATGTCGATTTTCGACCCGACAAATCCCGCTTATCGAAAGATGTGCCAACACCGTATCAGCAAATTCCAACCACGCGCACTGATCTCGAACAACTCACACAGGATCTCGAATCGATCGACATCAATAAACTCGGTCAGAATTTGCAGCAGATCGTCGACGGCGTGAATAAATTCATCAACGACAAATCGCTGCAAACCGTGATGGGCAACGTCGAGAAAACGCTCGATGACATGCAAGCCGCCGCCGATTCGGTGCGCACTGCAGCGGACAATATCAACGCGTCGATCGTACCGCTGGCACAAAATGCCGACACCACGGTGACCGAACTCAATCGCGTGCTGCCCGAATTGGTGACCAAGCTCGACACCACCATGCTCGCGCTGCAGCAGACCGCAGCATCGCTGGAAAAAACCACCGCCAACACGACGTATTTAACCTCGGAAGATTCGCCGCTGCTGTTCCGTATCGAGCGCGCCGCTGCCAGCGTCAATGCAGCAGCGCAGCAGGTGCGGCATTTGTCGGATACGCTCGAACGCCAACCCGAGTCATTGATATATGGCAAGCAGGAGAAATAAAACGATGCCGCGCCGCGAATTTTTTTCGTCAATCAAATGTGCTGCCGCCTGTGTTATCGCAATTTCGCTGTCGGCGTGTATCGGCGGTCGCAGCGAGCCCGTGCAGTATCAATTGCTCACCGCGCGCGCCGAGCGCAGCACGACAACACCGTTAGCAGGAAAAGCTATCGGCATCGGTCCGGTGCAGATCGCACAGTTTTTACAACGCCCACAAATCGTGACTCATGGTGGCACTACACAATTGCGCCTCGACGAAAATAAACGCTGGGGTGAACCGCTCGATCAGGGTATTCAACGCGTGCTAGTGCAAAACATGGCTGCGCTCACTGGCGCGCAGACACGCAATTTTCCGTGGCGACAAAACGCTGCGCCGGATTATGCCCTGCGCATCGATATTGTTGACCTCGACACATTAGACAATGGTGAATCGATACTGGAAGTGAGCTGGATTCTCGAAGACGTGAAAAGCTCTCGCGTGCTGAAAAGTCAGCAAGAGCGGATTAGCTCGTCCAGAGACTATGACGATATATTCGCGCAGCTCGCCCATCATGCGTCGGACATTCTCATCGCAAACCAATAATGGCGTACAAAACACGCGGCGAACGGCGTCAATCATACGATTCAACATTTTCAGAACTTTGCCCCAATCGCAAAGTGAAAATCAAAAATCAGGTGCCGTATGGCGTATGACGCGCAAGAAAATCTTCCACTCTTTATCGTGATGAATGCCGGTTCGGGTCGCGGCGATACCCAACAAGCCATTCAGACTGTGCGAGCAAAACTCAGCGCTGCAGATCGCGAGTTCGAGCTCTATATCGCTGACAATCCCAAACAATTACCGGCGCTCGCCGAGCAAGCTGCAAATAATGCACGACGCAGAAATGGCGCCATTATCGGTGCGGGCGGTGATGGCACACTCAACCTCGTAGCCCAGCAAGCGTACGCAGTCGATCGCCCATTCGGCGCACTTCCGCAAGGCACCTTCAATTATTTTGGCCGCAATCATCAAATTCCTGAAGGCACTGCTGCTGCAGTGGATGCGTTATTGCAGGCGAGAACACACGACGTGCAAGTGGGCGAAGTCAACGGTCATTTATTTCTGGTGAATGCAAGCCTCGGCCTATACCCACGCCTGCTGCAGGATCGCGAAGCGTACAAACAGCAATTTGGACGCAGCCGTATCGTTGCCTTCGCGGCCAGTGTAAAAACCTTACTGCAAGATCATCGCGCGCTGCTGTTGCAAATCGAATCGAACGAAAGCAAAAAAATGCTTTTCACCTCGACATTGTTTGTCGGCAATAATGCACTGCAATTGCAGCAGGTCGGTATCGATGAAGCCGAAGCGGTTCCGGACCAATTGACAGCAGTGGCGGTACGCCCCGGCAGTAAAATGAAAATGCTGAGCCTGCTGCTGCGCGGCGCACTCGGTAATTTAGGTGCCTCCGATCAAATCGAGAGCTTTGCATTCACGCAACTTACCGTGCGACCGCGCCTGCCGTACGGGCGCAAGCGCATCAAAGTGGCTATCGATGGCGAAATTTTTTGGTTCGACAGCCCATTGCGCTTCGCTCTTACACCGCGTCCGTTGCAGCTATTAAAGCGCTGATAGAACTTCCGAGATGAGCACCGTTCTGCATATTTCCGACACCCATTTTGGTACCGAACAAGCCGCGGTAGTGACGGCCCTCTTGCAATTACACGCTAACGAAAAACCCGACTTGGTCATTGCCTCTGGCGATATCACGCAGCGCGCTCGGCGTTCGCAATTTCATGCTGCGACGCAATTTTTTTCTCGCCTGGGAACACCTGCGCTCGTCATACCCGGCAATCACGATATTCCGTTATTCAATGTTGTGTTGCGATTGCTTGCACCTTACGCCAACTACTCGCGCGCGTTTGGGCAGGAGTTGCAGCCCGAATTTATTGCGCACGATCTATGCGTAATCGGTGTGAATACCACGCGGCCGCACCGTCATATCGACGGTGAAGTTTCCGCCGATCAAATTCGCTACGTGTGCGAACGCCTCGCCTGCGCGCACCCGGCGCAACTGAAAATTATTGTCACCCATCAGCCCGTGCTCGTGGTCAATCCCAGCGATGAAATCAATTTGCTGCACGGCTACCGCGAGGCGATCGAGGCCTGGGTCGAGTGCGGCGTCGATTTAATTCTCGGCGGGCATATTCATCTACCTTACGTGCGCTCGTTGCGCAGCGAAGGTTTCGCGCAACCGGCGTGGGCAGTGCAGGCCGGCACCGCGATCTCATGGCGCGTGCGCGACAACGTGCCGAATTCGGTGAATATCATTCGCTACGATCAGGCTCTACGCGCATGCTGCGTCGAACAGTGGGACTATGCTGCGGCGCACGGCGCTTTTCATCTTGCCTTGCGCACCGATCTCGATCTGGCGCGAGACTAACGACCGCGAAAAACCATGACGATTGAATCTATCGCCTATTTCATCGGCACCCACATCATCTGGCTGTTTTTATTTGGTATCGCCAGTATGCTCGCGCTCGCCGCCGCGTTATGGCGCTTGCTCGAACGTTACGGCGAAAGCTGGTGGCAGTGGATATTGAATGTCGGCACCGCACTGACTCGCGTACTCGATTTATTGCTGCCGCGCGGCCGCGAAATATCGCAGTGGCGCGTGTTGCGCTTCATCCAAAAAAATTATCTGGGCATTCATGCGCTCGCCGGCTTTGCGATTGCGTTTGTAGCCGTGTTGGGTTTTATCGAATTTGCCGACGAGCTGGACGAGCGCGATGCCATCGGCCAATTCGATACTGCGTTGGCGTCTGCACTGCGTGTCACGTTGCAGCCGGGCACCTATACATTTTTCGCTTATATCACTCATCTCGGCGACAAGATAACGCTCATTTTACTCGGCGCCATTGTCGCCGCATGGCTCGCGTGGCGACGACAATGGTTATCGCTCGGCGGCTGGCTGCTGGCGCTGATCGGCAATGGCCTGCTGAATATTTCATTGAAGTTATGCTTTCAACGCGTACGCCCGCTCCACGATCACGGCTTTGCCATTGCCGATGGCTGGAGTTTTCCGAGCGGCCATTCCTCAGGAGCGCTGGTCGCCTACGGCATGCTCGCCTATCTCGCGCTGCGTCGTAGCGATCGCGTCTGGCATCTACCGCTGGTGCTCGGCGCGATCACCATCATTCATTTGGTCGGCGGCAGCCGCATTATTTTGCAAGTGCATTATTTCACGGATGTCATCGCCGGATTCTGCTCGGGCACTGCCTGGCTCGCTATCTGTATCGCGGGCACCGAAATCGCTTCGCGGCACCGTTACGCGCGGGCGCAAAAATAACAACCGCCACGCGAACGCGAGAGGCAGTACCGCTCGCTCTGGATTACACTGTCAGTGATGCGCGATTCGATTTCATTCGCTATCGTTTTCCATTGCCGGTTTTTTACTATCGAGCCAGATCATGAATGCAGAATTTCTTGTCGCGCACCGCGGTTGGCGCCATCGTTTTCCTGAAAATACGTTGATCGCGGTGAAGGGAGCGCTCGACGCGGGCGCGCGCTATATCGAAATCGATGTGCAGGTCACCGCCGATGGCGAGCCGGTTTTATTTCACGACGACACACTCGATCGGCTCTGCCGCCAGCGCGGTGCGATTGCCGATTACAAGTACGCACAACTGCAACAATTTTCTGCTTACGAGCCCGATCGTTTTGGCGAACAATTTCTCGGCACGCCGATCACTCACCTGCGCGATTTAGTCGCGCTGTTCGAGCAATATCCGCACGCGCATCTATATCTCGAAATCAAAGATAATCCCGTTATCAAATTCGGCAACGAAATCACTTACAACGCCGTACTGCCTTACATCGAAAAAATTCGCGGGCGCTGCACTATCATCAGTTTTGTCTTCGATTTTTTGCACTACGCCACCACGCGCGGCTGGTCCGCTGTCGGCCCCGTACTCAATCGTTGGGAAGAAATCGATAGCCCAGCACTCGCCGCATTAAAACCTGCAGTCGTTTTCTGCGATGTGCACGATATTCCCGCACAGCGTGACTTGCGAGCAATTCCGCATCCGTTGGTGGTTTACGAAGTTCAAGATGCCCACATCGCCAACAATTTGCTGCAACGGGGTGTGCAACGCGTCGAAACATTTACCGTCGGTGAATTACTGGAAACCGATGCATGAACTCCGCAGCGTCTGCCGAATTGCCGCATAACCAATTATTCGATGTTGCTGTCATCGGCGGCGGCATTCAGGGCGCAGGCACCGCGCAGGCAGCGGCGGCGGCGGGCTATCGCACACTGCTGATCGAGCGCGACGACTGGGCCAGCGCAACCTCGCGCTGGTCGAGTAAATTGGTGCACGGCGGTCTGCGTTATCTGGAGAGCGCGCAATTCAATCTGGTGTATCACAGCTTGCAGGAGCGCCAGCGTTTATTTCGCAACGCGCCTTCACTCGTCAAGCCCGTTAAATTTTTCATTCCGATTTATCGCAACACGCGCCGCAGGCCGTGGCAAATTCGTATCGGCTTGAGTCTGTACGCATTGCTCACGGGTTTGCAGCCACAGGCTTATTTTAAAAAAATTGCACGCGATGAATGGAATCAACTCGGCGGTATTCGGCAGGATAATTTACAGGCGGTATTCCAATATTGGGACGGACAGACCGACGATGCCGCGCTGACGCGTGCGGTAGTGAGTTCGGCACGACAACTCCGCACGATTGCGATTGAAGACAGCGAATTGATCGCGCTGCAAAAGCGCAAGCATTTCGATCTTCGCATTAAAACGCATGACATCGAGTGGCATTGCTCGGCGCGCGCCGTGGTCAATGCAACGGGCCCCTGGGTCAACGAATTACTCAAGCGCTGCGAGCCGACACCGCCCGCACATGCGATGAGTTTCGTCAAAGGTACGCACATCGTGCTGCCGCCAACGACACTGCCGGGAATTTTTTATCTGGAAGCCCCGCGCGATGGCCGCGCCGTATTCGTGATGCCGTGGAAAGGAAAAACATTGGTCGGCACCACCGAGATGGAAATCAACACACCGGCAGCGCCACCGACGACGGAAGAAATCGAGTATTTATTGGAAACTGTGCGCGCGTATTTTCCTGCGCTCGATTGCACGCTATTGGATAGCTTCGCCGGTGTGCGCGTACTTCCTGCCGGCAAGGGTCGTGCATTCAGCCGCGCGCGCGAAAGTGTGATTGAAAATTTCGACGCGAATGGCTCACCGCTTATCAGTATTTATGGCGGCAAGCTCACCACCTATCGACACACCGCGGAATTGGTGGCGAAATTACTCGGCACATCGCTTGGCGAAAAACCGGCGATTGCCGATACGCGCACGCTGCCGCTATAACGCCGCATGCAGCGGCGCACTCACTTATTGAACTTGCGATACTCCACCGCCCCTTCGACGAAACTCGCGCTCATCGAATCACTACCGGAAACAATTGCACGCAATTGCCACCGGATTTCTTTGCGGTATACATCGCCTCATCGGATCGCTGTATGAGCAGTTGACCTTCGCTGCCATGCTCGGGAAACAACGCAACACCAATACTCGGAGAAATACACAACGACAGACCGTTAATCAGGTACGGCCGCATCAAGGTCGCGCGAATTTTTTCCGCAATCTGCTGCGCATGTTCGGCAGCGTGCACGGTATTGAGCAGCACCAGAAATTCGTCGCCGCCCATGCGCCCGGCCGTATCCGATTCACGAATGCTGGCCAGCAGGCGTTGCGCCATTTCTATCAGTAGCGCATCGCCAACGATATGGCCGTGCTGATCGTTGACGTTTTTGAATAAATCCAGATCGATGAATAGAAGTGCGAGACCGGTATCGTCGCGATGCGCACGATGCATCGCTGTCTGCAGACGATCGAGAAATAAAGTGCGATTGGGCAGCCCTGTCAGCGCATCGTGTTGCGCCATATGCTCCAGTCGCAACTCCAATTGCTTGCGATCGGAAATATCGTGCGCCACCGCGATTCGCACCTGATGTGCTTCCGACCAACGCGCCGACCACAGGATATGAACGATGCGTCCATCCTTGCGTATCCAGCGATTTTCGAAATTGAATTTTTGTTCGCCGCTCAGAATTTCATCGACGGCTTGCAGTGTTTGAGGGCGGTCATCATCGAACACCAAGGCCAGCATTGAAGTGCCGATAACTTCGGCAGGCGTGTAGCCAAAAACGCGTTCGAATGCAGCATTGACATAAACGAAGTGCCCAGCCCTATCGACAACACAGACCGCATTGAGCATCAGATCGGGTACTTCGGTGAGAAACGGATAGCTATCGGTACGCATGGATCGAATCGAGCTCCCTGCCCAGCGCATTATGAAAAATTGCGGCCAAAACCACACCGGCACTCAGCATTATAGGCAAAATTGCTATCAACACTGCAATCTTGGCGCGCGGCGTCTGCATCAGCGATTTTTACCCACAACGCAGGTGAACAATTGCACAATCTCTCCTTATTTGTTTGCGGTAAATTAATTTTGAATTAAGCAACTGGCTCCATAATCGCGCCGACAATTCATCTGCGTGCGGAGGCAGCAATGGCAACGATAAAAGTTTGGGATATCGCGATTCGTATTTTTCATTGGTCGCTTGTCGCTGCATTTATGACTTCCTATTTCAGCGGCGAGGAAAGCGAGACTATTCACGTCTATTCCGGATACACCATCATCGGCTTGCTGCTGTTTCGCCTGATCTGGGGTTTCGTCGGCACCCGACACGCGCGTTTTGCCGACTTCATTTACTCGCCCTCGCGAATATTCGGGTATGCGCGTTCGCTCGCAGCCGGTTCGCCGAAACATTATCTCGGCCACAACCCGCTCGGCGGACTCATGGTCATCGCCTTGTTGATCTCGTTATCGCTCACCTGCTACAGCGGTTTGAAGCTCTATGCCGAGGAGGACGGCAAAGGTCCGCTGGCCGGAGCAACTTCGCTTAGCGTGATTACTCCCGCTTATGCGCATGAAGAGGGCGAACACAGCGGCGCAAACCGCGAAGGCGAAGAGTTTTGGGAGGAGATCCACGAGCTGTTCGTCAACCTAACGCTGGGGCTCGTGTTCCTGCACATTGCCGGTGTGATCGTTGCCAGCGCGCTGCATCGAGAAAAACTGATCAAGGCCATGCTGACCGGAAACAAGGAAACCTGAAAGCCGTTGCCGTGTTACCAAACATTACAAAAACGTCAGCCACTCAATCGCCTTTCATTGAGCTAACGCAATGAAAGCGTCAGTTCACGTCACCTTTTCTCGTTATGGAATCGCCCCAACGTTATTGTGGCGACTGATTTTAACGAGTGATCACCGACTTGTTCGACGCAACTTTTTTGCCGGCGATTGCAATTGGAAGCAGCGGGTTCGGCTTAGCGGCACTGACAGCACTACTGTATCAATGTCTCCGACAGCGTCGGCAATTGACTTATCCGCTCGAAGAGGCGCCATTGCCGATGCTGATGATCGATCGTCAGGGATGCATCCGCGCCACCAATCATCATCTCGAAACATTATTCGGCTACGGGCCCGGCGAACTGATCGGGCAGCGTATGGAAATTCTGGTACCGCAGACCGAACGCACCCGCCATGCGCGCATGCGCGACAATTACAGCAAATCGCCGTATCCGCAGCCGATGTCGAGCCGCGAACTGCACGGCCTGCATAAAAATGGCCGCGAAATTCCGATTGAGGTCGCGCTGAGTCCACGCCCGTCATGGCGCGGCATGAATGTGGTGGCGACGATAACCGACGCCTCCGAACGCGTGATGCGCACTGCGGAATTGCGCGAAGCGAATCGGCTCATGCAATCGATTATTCACAGCGCGCCATTCAGCATCATCGCCACCGACGCGCACGGAAAAATCATCGCGATGAGTCCCGCCGCTGAACGCATGCTGTGGTATCGCTCCGAGGAATTGGTCGGCAATTGCACGCCCGAAATCCTTCACGACGCACAGGAAGTGATACTCGCTGCGGAAGAGCTCAGTATCGAGCTCGGTGAAATTATCCCACCGGGGTTTGATGCGTTCGTGGCGAAAGCCAAACGCGGACTCACCGAATCGCGCGAGTGGACCTATATTCGCAAAGACGGCTCGCGCCTGCCGGTGCAATTAACGGTGACGGCACTGCGCGGCCCCGATCATCAACTACAGGGTTTTCTCGGTATCGCTTACGACATCAGCGAGCGCAAACGCAACGACGATTACATTCGCTATCTCGCCCATCACGATGCGTTAACGAGCTTACCGAACCGCACACTGCTACAGGATCGATTGACGATTGCGATCGAACGCGCGCGCCGCTTCAATCATCGCGTGGCACTGATGATGGTTGATCTCGATCACTTCAAGCGCATCAACGATTCGCTCGGCCATCACATGGGCGATCAATTGCTCATCGTCGTTGCACAGCGGTTATCCGCGTGCGTGCGTTCGAGCGACACCGTCGCACGCATGGGCGGCGATGAATTCGTGATGGTGCTCTCCGATGTCGAAACGCTAGAACAGATAAAAATTGTCGCCGAAAAAATTGTCAGCGACGTTGCCGAGCCGATCCATATCGGTCATCACCATTTGCAAGTGACGCCCAGCGTGGGTGTTTCGGTATTTCCGGACGATGGCAATGACGCCACCGCGCTACTCAAAAATGCCGATACCGCCATGTACGCCGCCAAAAATAAAGGCCGCTGCAACATGCAGATATTTTCGCTGTCGATGGCGAATTCGATTTCGGCACGCATGGAAATCGAGCAGGCCTTGCGCCATGTACTCGAACTTGATCAACTCACGCTGGTGTTTCAACCGCAGATATCGCTGCGCGATCAAACCATTATCGGTATCGAGTGCCTGCTGCGCTGGCATCACCCTGAGAAAGGCACCTTCGCTCCCGCACAATTTATTCCGATCGCGGAAGAATCAGGTTTTATCGTGCCGATTGGCGAATGGGTTTTGCACAAGGCTTGCGCGCAGGCGCGACGCCTCGAACATATCGCGGGCCGCCCACTGATCATGGCAGTGAATTTATCGCCCCGTCAGCTCAGCCAGAAAAACCTGGTTGCGGTAGTGCGTTCGGCGCTTTTCAGCAGCGGTCTCGCGCCTTCTTCGCTCGAACTCGAAATCACCGAAAATATGCTGATTCATAACACCGAAGAAATCAGTCATCAATTGCAGGAAATTCGCGAACTCGGTGTTCGTATTGCAATCGACGATTTCGGGACAGGGTTTTCCAGCCTGTCGTACGTCACCCGCTTCCCGATCGATCGCATCAAGATCGATCAGAGCTTCGTGCGCAACGCAATCGACGATGCCAATAGCGCCGCCGTAACCACGGCCATCATCGCGATGGGGCGCAGTCTCAATCTCGATGTCACCGCAGAGGGAGTAGAGACACTCGCGCAACGTAATTTTCTTATTGAACACAACTGCAATAGCGCCCAAGGTTTTCTATACAGCCATCCACTCGATGCGCTACAGATTGAAAATTTTCTTCAACAGCACAACGGACCTTCGGTTACCGTAATTGCTGAAAATTAATCGGGCCTAGTGCATTACGCTGCACGATAAAAAATAAGGGGCGATGCGGGCGAATTAAACTGCGCCAGCAACTCTTTCTCGCGCAGCCCTGCTTGCTCGATCGCCTTCATTTTTACCGGACCATAACCGCGGATTTTTTCTGGAATCGCCGCAATATCGACAGCAATCGAATGATTGCCCTGAGTTAAATTCTGCAAAACATACTGCACGGTATCGCGATAATGACCAATTAGGTCTCTTTCGGCTTTTCGCTCCTGCGTGTAACCAAACGGGTCAAGCGCCGTTGCACGCAGCGATTTGAATTTCGCCAGCAGGCCAAACGTTTTCAACACCCAGCCCGGCAGCGCATATTTACGTGGACGACCTGTCGCCTTATCAATCGGTGAAAACATCGGCGGTGACAGATAGATTTTCAACTCGTAATCGCCTTCAAAGCTCTCATCGAGCTGTTTTTTAAAATCACCGTTGCTGTAAAGGCGCGCGACTTCATATTCATCCTTGTACGCCATCAACTTATACAGATTGCGAGCCACCGTTTTGCTCAACGCGAAACCGGCATCGCCACTCACCACTGCTTCGCGACGACGAACCTGCTCGACACAATCGACATAGGCTTGCGCGTATTGCTCATCTTGATAATCAACCAATCGCGCGCGGCGATCGGCGATAATGTCGTCGAGATTCTCCAGCGGCTGCCAAACTTTTTCATCAAAGCCGGCATGCTTATACAGCGCAACGATATCGACCGCCGCATGCCGCCCCCAGGTAAACGCACGCTGATTTTCCTCAATCTCTACACCGTTGAGCGCAATCGCTTTAAGCAGCGCTTCCGCACTCACTGGCAACAAGCCTTTTTGGTAAGCGAATCCCAACAGGAAAATATTGGTGTAGGCCGTGCTACCCATCAACTTTTGGGAAAGTTCCGTTGCGCTGACGAACGCAGTTTTTTCGACGCCCACTTCTTTCGCTATCGAATCGCGCAATGCGTTTTCGGAAACCGTCACATCCGGATCGAACACGAACGCCGCTGTCGGCGCCATCGCCGTGTTGACGACTGCGTGCGAGCGATCGGCAATAACCCGTGTCAGCGAATCATCCGATGCCGCTACAACAAGATCGCAACCGATCAATAGATCGGCGTCACACGCAGGAATGCGCACAGCTTTGATATCACTTTGTTTCGCCGCAATGCGCACATGACTCACCACCGCACCGAATTTTTGCGCGAGTCCGGTTTGATTCATCGTCGCGCAGCCTTTGCCTTCGATATGCGCAGCCATCGCAATCAATGCCGCCGCGGTTAATACGCCCGTACCGCCGACACCGGCGACGACAATATTCCACGGCATAAATAATTTCGGTAATTTTGGATTAACCAATTTAGGCAGAGAATCAACAGCAACGGGTTGTGGTTTTCGCAGCGTACCGCCATGCACGGTGACGAACGAAGGACAGAAGCCATCGACGCAGCTGAAATCTTTATTGCAGGCATCCTGATCGATACGGCGCTTACGGCCGAGTTCGGTTTCGAACGGCAGCACCGATAAGCAATTCGAGGTTTTGCTGCAATCGCCGCAACCTTCACAAACCGCCGCGTTGATAAACGCGCGCTTGGGTAAATCGGCCAGCGATTTATTTTTGCGGCGACGACGCTTTTCCGCAGCGCAGGTCTGCCGATAAATCAGTACGGTTGTACCTTGGGTTTCGCGCAATTCCTTTTGAATACTATCGAGACGACGGCGATGATCGATGGTGAGACCGGGAAACTTCGGCAATGTGCGGCGAAATTCATTGGGATTATCAGAAACGATCGCGATGCGTTGCACACCTTCGCCACGTAATTGATAAATCAATTTTTCCAGACTTAAATCGCCATCGACTTTTTGCCCGCCCGTCATCGCCACGGCATCGTTGTGCAAAATTTTGTACGTGATATTCACGCCGGCAGCAATCGTTTGCCGAATCGCAAGAATCCCCGAGTGAAAATAGGTTCCGTCACCCAAATTCTGGAAAATATGCGGCGTGTCGGTGAATGCTGCCTGCCCCACCCACGGCGTACCTTCACCACCCATTTGCGTAAACGTGAGCGTGTTACGATCAGGCATCCATGTCGCCATGTAATGACAGCCAATGCCACCGACTGCGCGGCTGCCCTCGGGAACGCGGGTCGAGGTATTGTGCGGGCAACCCGAACAATAATGCGGCAGGCGTTCAGCAAGGGGAGCGCGCGCATTCAGTGTGCTCTCTTTCTCTCGTAGAGAATTCAGGCGTTTTTCAATCGTCGCACTGGTGTAAAAACGGCGAATACGCGCAGCGATGACTTGCGCGACCATCGCCGGAGTCAGCTCACCGGTATTCGGCAATAAATCGTTGCCGTGCTCATCGAATTCGCCGATCACACGCGGACGTTCTGCCACGGGCCAGTTATACAATTGGCTCGTCAGTTGATCTTCAACAATTGAGCGCTTTTCCTCGACGACGAGAATTTCTTCGAGACCGCGCGCAAATTCGTGGGTCATCACCGGCTCGAGCGGCCAGCTCATGCCGAGTTTGTAAACACGCAGTCCGATACGCGCCGCTTCGCGATCATCGATGCCTAAATCCTCCAGCGCCTGCATCACATCGAGATAGGCCTTACCCGTGGTAATAATGCCGAGACGCGGACGCTCGCTGTCGATCACAATGCGATTCAATTTATTCACGCGCGCAAATTCGCGCGCCGCGTAAATTTTGTATTTATTGAGACGCTTTTCTTGCGCAAGCGGCGTATCGGGCCAACGCGCATGCACACCGTCAGTCGGTAACGCAAAACCGTCAGGGATAATAATATTGACGCGATGCGGATCGATCTCGGCAGAAATCGCCGAATCCATATTATCGGTCACCGCTTTCAACGCCACCCACGCGCCGCAGTAGCGCGATAATTCCCAGCCATAAATACCGAGATCCAACACCTCCTGCACATTGGCAGGATTCAATACCGGAATTGATGCGGCGATGAACATGTGCTCGGACTGATGCGGCACGGAGGATGAACGTGCGGCGTGATCGTCGCCTGCAATGGCGAGCACACCGCCGTAGCGCGAAGTGCCAAACATGTTGGCGTGCTTGATCGCATCCATACTGCGATCGACACCCGGCCCCTTGCCGTACCACATGCCGAACACACCGTCGTATTTTGCACCCTCAAAAATATTGACCTGCTGCGAGCCCCACACCGCCGTCGCCGCGAGATCTTCGTTCACGCCGGGTTGAAAGTGGATATGGTGTTTTTGCAGAAATGGTCGCGCTTTCCACAGCGTTTGATCTAAGCCGGCCAACGGCGAACCACGATAACCCGAAATAAAACCGGCGGTGTTGAGTCCGCGCTCGACATCGCGCTGATGCTGCAGAATCGGCAATCGCACCAGCGCTTCGATACCTGTCATGTAGGCGCAGGTGCTATCGAGCGACCACTTATGATCGAGAGAAATAGGACGATCGTTCAAAGAGGACGAGTGCAACATCGCATCAAACTCCTGGCACGCAGGCCTTCTGATTCAACGCTTTGCTTTTACATTTTCTTTTAAAAAGCCCGTTTTCTTTTAAAAAGCCGATTTTCTTTTAAAAAGCTTAGTTGCTAGAGCTGGAAATTTTTATGTTATTTGCCAACCGAAAACTATACTGAGCGCATAACTCATGCAGTTCCTTTGGTTTCGGAGGCAACAAAATGCCTATCGACTTGAATCAAAAGCCTATTGAACTCACTCCAAAAGATGTCGCGATTCTGCGATTGCTACAACAGGATGCCAGCCTCACCTCAACCGCTATCGCCGAGCGCTTGAATCTTTCCCAATCGCCCTGCTGGCGGCGTATCAACCACATCGAACAGGAAGGTCTCATACGAAGACGAGTTGCGCTGCTCGACCGCGAAAAGCTCGGCATGGATGTAGTGGTATTCGCCACACTCAACTTATCCATGCATGACCGTGAGCACGTCGAACATTTTGAGCGCGATATTCTGAAATTTCCGGAAGTCATGGAGTGCTACACGATGACAGGCGCATGGGATTACATGCTCAAAATCCTCGTGCGCGATGTGCGTCACTACGAGCAATTCATTCGCCAGCATTTGCTAACGATGCCGGTCATTCGCGAAATGCATTCGCATATTGCAGTGACGGAAATTAAAAATACAACGGAGTTGCCGTTAGATACGCAGTTGTAGCGCTTTACAACGACTGCACCAAATGCCCGCCATCGACCGGTAACGCCACGCCGTTGATGAACGAACCGGCGTCCGATGCGAGTAGCAATAATGGCCCGGTCAATTCGTGCAATTCACCCCAACGCCCTGCCGGTGTACTGCGAATAAATTCGAGACCGCGCTCGGTATTGAAAAATGCCGCGTTCATTTCGGTATGAAAATAGCCGGGGCAGATGGCATTGACGCGAATGCGATCGCCCGCCAATTCGAGCGCCATGGTTTTTGTCAGTTGAATTACGCCAGCCTTTGACGTGGCGTACAGCGATAAGCCGAGCGCGGGCTGCAAACCCAAAATCGAAGCGATATTGATAATGCTGCCGCCGCTATCGCGAGCACGCATGCGATCGATGCACTGTCGCGATACACGCCACACCGATTTGAGATTGGTTTCCATGAACGCATCCCAATCGGCTTCGGTGGTTTTGACAAAACGATGCGAACTGCCGACACCGGCATTGTTGACGAGTATATCGACACCGCTCGGCAATTTATCGATTTGCTCGAACGCGCGCGCAACGCTGTCGGCATCGGCGACGTCCATTGCGATTGCATACGCATTGCCGTCGGCATCGTTAATTTCGGCGACGAGTTTTTCGAGTCGATCGAGCCGTCGCGCGCAGGCAATGACGCGCGCGCCGGCTTGAGCAAACACCTTGCAGAAGTGCGCACCCAATCCACTCGATGCGCCGGTAACCAGCGCTGTGCGTCCGCTTAAATCGAAGGAATGCAAAAGATGCTGTATGCTCATGACGGCACGCTCCATAGTTTTCGCCGCGCGGCGATCGTAACAGGCGAGGACATTATGGCGGGCTAGAAACAGGTATACAAATACGCCGCTGCCGAGGCTGGCAGTGCGTACAGCAGCGATTGCAAATTAGAGGAAAACTCCCGCCATGCTTGCCGAATCCACCGTAACCTCCATTTCGCATTTAATTCAGCTATCGGTTGCGCCGGTATTTTTATTGACGGGTGTCGGTGCAATTTTGGGCGTGCTGGCCGGGCGAGTTGGACGCATCGTCGATCGCGCGCGGAAGCTGGAAGAGGATTTACCGAGCACGCCAACTCCCAAGCACGCGGATATTCATATCGAATTGCGCCGGCTATCGCGGCGTGCGCGTCTCACCTACTGGGCAATTGCATTGTGCACGGTGTGTGCGCTGCTCGTATGCACATTGATTTGTCTGATATTTATCGGTGACTTTTTAACGACCAGTATGGCGCAGATCGTCGCGCTGCTTTTTATCTCCGCCATGCTATCGCTGGTCTGCGGGCTGCTCTGCTTTTTGCGCGAAGTCTATTTAGCCATTCGTTATTTGCGCCTTGAATTACAGTGAGGCCGTATTCGGTTGCGCAGCACTCCATGTATCTCCAGTGGGAACCTGCGCGATGGCATTTTTGTTCGACGGCTCGCCACCTTCGAGCGGATAAATGCGCGGATTGACGAGACGAATATAAACCTCATCGCCCGTCTGTACCTGCAATGCCTGAAATTCACGGCGAGAAATTTCTACCTCGATCGATTCTTCGCGATCGTGATCGAGCACATCCAATTCCAATTTAAATACCGAACCGGCATTGTGCACATGACGAATGCGCGCTGCCGGCAAATGCGGTTCCGCATCGCGCGTTAAATGCACATCGTGCGGACGCACATATGCCGCGACTTGTTCGCGCGGCTCGGCACCAGCAGGTGCTTCAACGCGCCAACCATCGATATCGAGATAACCGTGATCGAGGCGACCGTGAAAAATATTCACATCGCCGAGGAAGCGTGACACGAACGGACTGCGCGGGTGCTCGTACACTTCTTCAGGTGTGCCGACCTGCTCGACCACGCCTTTATTCATCACCACGATGCGGCTCGATACTTCCATCGCCTCTTCCTGATCGTGCGTCACGAAAATACTGGTAACGTGCAATTCATCGTGCAGGCGACGCAACCAACGGCGTAATTCCTTACGCACATTCGCATCGAGCGCGCCGAACGGCTCGTCGAGCAGCAACACTTTCGGCTCGACCGCCAGTGCACGAGCGAGCGCGATCCGTTGGCGCTGACCGCCCGATAATTGATCGGGAAAACGATCGGCCAACCAATCGAGTTGAACAAGCTTCAACAAATCGAAAACCTTCTTTTTGATCTGCGCTTCGCTCGGGCGTTCGGGGCGTTTCTTCACACGCAGACCAAACGCGATATTGTCGAACACGGTCATGTGGCGAAACAGCGCGTAATGCTGAAACACAAAACCGATCTCGCGCTCGCGCACATGCGCGCTGGTCTGATCGACACCATTGAGCAGCACGCGACCCGAATCGGGCTGCTCAAGCCCTGCGATCACGCGCAGCAGCGAAGTCTTTCCGCAACCGGATGGGCCGAGCAGTGCGATGAGTTCGCCTTCGGGGATTTCCAGCGTGACATTATTCAGCGCGACAAAGTCACCGAATTTCTTGTTGATGTTTTCTACTTTGATACTCATATCGGAAAATCCAATGAAATCGAATTTGAATTACTCGTTTGCACTGTCGATTTACTCATTTGCACGCTCAGCTTACTGGTTCGCACTCACCGCTTTTGCTGCCTTTCGATCCTGCTCTTGCTTCCATTCGAAAATGCTTTTGAAGATCAATGTCGCCACCGCCAACAACGCCAGCAGCGAAGCGACCGCGAACGAGGCCGCGAAGTTGTATTCGTTGTAGAGAATTTCCACGTGCAACGGCAGCGTATTGGTGAGCCCGCGAATATGACCGGATACCACCGACACCGCGCCGAACTCACCCATCGCACGCGCATTACAAAGAATCACGCCGTACAACAATGCCCACTTGATATTCGGCAGCGTCACTTTGAAAAACATTTGCCAACCGCTGGCGCCGAGCGAAAGCGCGGCCTCTTCTTCATCGCGCCCCTGCTCCTGCATCAGTGGAATCAATTCGCGCGCAACGAAAGGAAATGTCACAAAAATTGTCGCCAGCACCAATCCGGGGACGGCGAATAAAATTTTAATATCGTGCTCGCTGAGCCACGGCCCCAGCCAACCCTGACTGCCAAACACCAACACGTAAATCAAACCGGCGATAACAGGCGAAACCGAAAACGGCAGATCGATCAATGTCAGCAAGACATTCTTGCCGATGAAATCGAAGCGCGCGATGACCCACGCAGCTGCAACACCGAATACCGTATTGAGTGGAACTGCAATCGCGGCAACGATCAGCGTCAATTTAATCGCCGCTAAGGTGTTGGGCTCGGTCAGCGCAGCGAAATAGACATCGACACCTTTGCGCAAGCCTTCGACGATCACCGTCAGCAGCGGCAATATCAAAAATAGTGCGATCACGACCAGGGCCGAGCCGGTCAGTAACCAGCGTACCCAATCGATGCTCTGCCGCGGTTTTACGTAAGTCGCTTCGACAATATGACTCATGTTCACAGCGCTCCCGCGCGACGACGCGTCCACGCTTGCAACACATTGATCGCGAGCAGCAGGATGAAAGAAATGATCAACATGCCCATGCCGATCACCGTGGCACCGACATAATCGTATTGTTCGAGTTTGGTCATGATGAGCAGCGGCACCACTTCCGAAACGAGCGGACGGTTACCTGCAATAAAAATCACCGAGCCGTATTCACCGATGCCGCGCGCAAATGCGAGCGCAAATCCCGTAAGCAGTGCGGGCAAAATATTCGGGAAAATAATTTTCTGAAAAACCTGCCAGCGCGATGCACCGAGACTCGACGCTGCTTCTTCTTCGGCGGCGTCAAGATCTTCAAGCACGGGCTGCACCGTGCGCACCACAAAGGGCAACCCGATAAATATCAGCGCGACGGTAATTCCAGTCGGCGTAAACGCCACCTGATAGCCGAGCGGTTCGAGATATTGGCCGATCCAACCGTTCTTCGCGTAGATCGCGGTCAACACGATACCGGCCACCGCAGTCGGCAACGCAAACGGCAAATCGATCAACGCATCAAACAAGCGCTTGAATGGCAATGGATAACGCACGAGCACCCACGCCAGCAGCAGCCCCAATGCAACATTGGTCGAGGCCGCCAGCAACGACGTGGTTAAGCTCACGCGAAATGAAGCGAGCACGCGCGGACTGGTCAGCAACGTCCACCACTGCGCGGGACCGTAACCCAGCGATTTCAACAGCAATGCGCCCAGCGGAATCAATACCAACAAGCTGAGATACAGCACCGTGAAACCGAGTGCGGGCCGAAAGCCCGGCAGTAGTGAATGTTTGACCAGTGGCATTTATTAACTCGCTTCTGCTTTTTCACTTCAAATAGACAGCTTTACTTCAAATAGATAACGTCACTTCAACCAAGCAGGGTTACTTCAAATAAATCTGATCGAAGATGGCGCCGTCGACGAAGAATTTCTGCGATACCGCTTTCCAGCCACCGATGCTATCGATCGTGAACAGCTCCAGCTTCGGAAATTGACTCGCGTATTTCGCTGCCGCTTTGGCATCGCTCGGGCGGTAATAATTTTTACCGGCGATGTCCTGCCCTTCATCCGAATACAGATATTCGAGATAGGCTTTGGCCACGTCTGTCGTTTTATGCTTCTTCGCATTTTTCTCGACCACCGCAACCGATGGCTCCGCCAATACCGATAACGGCGGCGCGATAATGTCGAATTTATCGGGACCGAGTTCGCGAACGGCGAGGAAGGCTTCGTTTTCCCACGAGATCAGCACATCGCCAACACCGCGTTCGACAAACGTGGTAGTCGAGCCGCGTGCGCCCGAATCGAGTACCGGTACGTTCTGATACAACTTGGCAATAAATTCTTTGGCTTTATCTTCGCTGCCGAATTTACGCTTCGCGTATTCCCACGCTGCGATGAAATTCCAGCGTGCACCACCGGAGGTTTTCGGATTTGGTGTAATCACCGATACGCCTTTGCGCGTCAGATCGTCCCAATCCTTGATATTTTTCGGATTGCCTTTGCGCACCAAAAATACGATGGTCGATGTATACGGCGAGCTATTTTTCGGTAATGCTTTTTGCCAATCGGTCGACAGCAGCTTGCCTTTCTCAGCGATCGCATCGATATCATCGGCGAGTGCAAGTGTTACTACATCGGCTTCAAGACCATCGATCACCGAACGCGCCTGTTTGCCAGAGCCACCGTGCGATTGTTTTACGGTGACGTTATCGCTGGTTTTTCCTTTCCAATATTTTGCGAATGCGGCGTTGTATTGCTCGTACAATTCGCGTGTCGGGTCGTAGGACACATTGAGCAAGGTCACATCGGCTGCGTGCAATGCACCGCTCGCGCCGATAATCAGCGCGGCCAGTGCTGCGCGTATTTTGGTTTTCATTGCATTTGCTCCACTAAGTTTTTACAAAATTCAGGCAATTTTTAGAAACTGTGATCAAGACCGAGCGCGAGGGTTTTGTCCTTCGCTTTGGCTTCATCGATATCGAGCGTCGAGTAATAGGTGTAAACCTTGGTCTTTGGCGTGAAGTTGTAATCGGCACCGAGCGCCGCCAACGTGCCGGTCTCATCGGCGTAATCACCGTCAGCAATACCGTATTGCGCTTTCAATTTGATTTTTTCGAGTACGGTGACTGCGCCCGATAGCAGATACGCTTTATCTTCGCGCTGACCGACACCGTTCGCTGCTTCGTGGCGCTGATCCTTCGATTTTTGCAACAACACACCGCCTTCCCAGATGCCGGATTTAATACCGCCGACTAAGCGCCACGCATCGGTGTACGCTTTCGCATAACCCGTGGGCGCAGTGGTCAGTGCTACCGGAACCGTTTGATCGACGCTGCGGCGCGCCAAGCCATTTTTGTCGTACGCGAGTGCGCCATAAAAAATATCCTGCTCGTAGACAACCGAAGCAGAAATGCCATCGCCAATGCCGTGATCGACGTGGCCGTCGTAATCGATATCACCGGAAGTGCCTTCCGCCTGAATCAAACCGACATTGACGGTGAGTGCGTCGAATAATTTCGGCGAGCTTAAAATGACAATATTGGAAGCGCGATTTTGACCGCCGATTAAATTATCGATATCGGCGCGCAGATCATTGAACTGATCGAATTTGCCTTCCGCAGATTTAAACGGTGTATCGATCTTGCCGGCGATGACCTGCCCCCACGTTGCGCTCTTCAAACCCGCGAAGGTATTGCGCTGCGAAAATGCTGTGCTGCCATCGGCACCGTCGTCGGTGTTCAATTCGTATTCGGCTTGATAAACCGCTTTCAAATCGCCCGCGCCGAGATCGGCTTCACCGCGCACCCCCAAACGCGATGCGAACGACTCTAGGCCGCGACGATGATTACGCAATCCCCGTGCATTTCCGGCGACGATATTTTCCGCGCCTTCGAGATCGCGATCTTCGAGAGCAACATTAATTTTTCCGTACAGCGTCAACACCTTCGCTTTTTTATCGAGATCGGATTGCGTTTTCGCTGCTGCGGTTTTAACGGCCTTGGTTTCCTCTTCGGCGAGCTCCAATTTACGACCCAGCACGCGGATACGCTGATCGGTGCCCTGATCAACTACTGGCGTTGCTGCTGCATTTTTTTCTGCAACTTTCCTTTCGGATAACTGCTGCTCCAACTCCTGCACACGCTTGCTCAATGCTTCGAGCTGCTTGGCAACATCGGCGTTAGTCGTTGGCGCGGCAATCGATAGCGGAGTAAATGCGCCAAGCGCGACACTCAGCGCAGTGGCTTTAAATAATGCTTGTCTCATGTTGTTCCCCTGATGGCATGCGGACGGACCTCCGGTATTCCGGTCGATCTCAAGATTTTTGTAAGGATGATTCGCATCGGTAGTCCGGTAGCGTGAACGGGAAGAAAGTGATTAGCTGAGTCTTATTTTTCGTTTGCTTTCGATTTGAGTGACTCGACCGTCGTGAACGGTGATCTCAATCGAACCAAAACGAAGATTGGCGAGTGCACGCGAAATCTCCTCCAGCACTCGGCGGTCGACCGTAGTGCCTTCGGTATGCGTAGGAAATTTTTCGTTGCCGTATTCGGACATCGCCACGTAACTCACTCAGATTTATCGGACGAGGCAACGATAGATAAATTATTTCGCGTGCAAAAATACTATTTTTTACTTAGCTTATTACCGATGAAAAATTATTTTAGATTCAGAAAGAAATCGATGACCTTAAAAATCGATAAATAAAAATAGGACAATAAAAAAGCCGCCAGCGGCGGCTTAAAGACTTCGAGCATTAAACAATTAAAAAAATGACCACTTAATACGCAAGAGCAGTTCGTGTAAATGAATCGCGAATCGAATTTTTTTCTATCGGTGGCTCTATACATGACGTGGATGGCGCAGCTTTTCCAATGCGCAACAAGCGCTGCAATAACTCCCAACCTTTAGGCCAATCGCCGTGACCGGATTCTGCATTGATATGGCCAGCATTGCCCGCGCAATAAATCGGCAATTCCCAGCGCTGCAGATCGATGCGCGCCGCATCAACGAGGCGTTGCTGCCACAACGTCTGCCAGTGATTTGGCCCACTGTTATGCAGACCCGGTGCGATGATCACGCCGCTCATAGCCTTACGCATCCATCTCGATTGATCGAGCGTGCAGCATAGGCAGGCGGTCACGCGCTGAAAAATATTATTTCTTTCTCAGCTTATAACTGTGCACGTCTTATCAATCGATGGCGACACGCTCAATTTTTTTGTCGCTGCTGTCGTTACTATCATCGTCCTCTGACAATTGCCAAAAAATCCACGTCGACGCGATCGTAATCAATCCCATCCCGACGAATGTCGCATGAAATGCCGACAGCACTTGGGTAATTGATGCGCCACCCACATCAACGTGCAGGCGAAAGTAATCCTCGAAATTGGCGAGCAACGCGCCTGCAGTTGCCACCGCAAGACCGAGTGACAGCATCATCACCATCGACAATAAACTATTGCCTGCACTGGCCAGAGGTCCCTGCAGATCTTTGAGCGTTACCGTATTCATCGCGGTGAATTGCATCGAGTTGATGCAGCCGAAAATCGCGAGCTGCACGATGCGTAGCCATAGCGGCTGATTCACATTGATAAAGGCAAACGATGCGATCACGACACCGAGCAACACAGTATTTGCAATAAGAAAGCGCCGATAGCCGGTGCGTTTAATCAAGCGTGCAGCAACAGGTTTGGCCGACAGCGCGGCAATCGCCATCGGCAACATCATCAAGCCCGCTGCAAATGGACTGTAGCCGAGCCCGACTTGAAACAGGAGTGGATTTAAAAATGCCATCGCCCCACAACCGATGCGCGCGAATAAATTACCGAGCACACCGACGCGAAAAGTCGGGATGCGAAATAGCGCTGGCGAAAACAGCGGATGGGGTTTGCGCATTGCCTGCAAACAATACGCAGCGATGCTGGCGAGACCAAACACGAGCAAGACATGAATCGTTGCGGTCTGCATACCGAGACCGGCGAGACCATCGAGTGCGAGCGATATCGTCACCATGCCGAACGCGAGCAACACATAACCGGTACGATCGAACGGTTGCGGCGCTGGCTCGCGGCTATCCGGCATATAAAAGTGGGTGGCGAACAGACCGACCACGCCGATCGGAACATTGATCCAAAATATCCACGGCCATTCCGCGATCTGCACCAACAGACCGCCCAGCGTCGGCCCGAGTAACGGACCGATCAACGCCGGCATGGTGACGTAACTCATCGCGCGCAGAAATTTTTCTTTGGGAAATGCGCGCAGCACGGCGAGCCTGCCGACCGGCATCAGCATCGCCCCACCCAAACCCTGTAGCACGCGCGCCGCCACCAACTGCGGCAGCGATTGCGAAAATGCGCAGCAGACGGAACCGGCGACGAACAATCCAATCGCTGTCATAAACAGACGCCGAGTGCCGAAGCGATCGGCCAGCCAACCGGTGGCGGGAATCAGCATCGCCATCGTCAGCGAATACGCAACGACCACCGCCTGCATGCGCAGCGGACGCTCGCCCATGCTGCGCGCCATTGCGGGCAATGCGGTGTTGACGATGGTGGTATCGAGTGTCTGCATGAAAAAGCCGACAGCCACCAGCCATAGCAGAGGATTTAACGAGCGCGATGAAGGCACAGGAAAATGTCTATTCCAAAATAAAGCGGATCAATAATAAAAAAGATGCAGGTTATCAACGCGAAATAATTACGCAAACGTAATAAATACGCAAAAATCTGCAGCTTGCAGCTAAAAAAGCATTGATACCCTGCAGGGTATATAAAAGTGATCTATTAAAGCGATTGTCAATTGATTCGACACTTCGTATCTTAGCGGCCATTACTCGTCTGTTTGCAGTAAGCGATAAGTTCTATAAAAGACGCTGACGCTGTAGCTTCTCAAGTTCACGGATTTTAATTCACATCGCTTTAACAACGCGCCGGTATCGGCTGCGTCATCGGATATTCTTCAAGGTGATACGCAGCAGCAATAAAACGGCAAAGTTTTGCGTATTTAATTAAAGCTGGGCGAACGCATCGGCGCTTAGGCAGCTGATCTCATACACTAATAACAACGAGCAGGAGAGAAACCATGGGGACTCTACATAAGCTGGCGATGTCTGCCGCTATCACTTCGGCATTGGGCTTAATCAGCTCATCGGCTTTTGCTGGCACTGCAGCGCCCTATCTTCCTACGTGGGATGCGTGGTTGAGCGTAAACAGCAGCGGCGATCTGATTTCCACCCCCATTACCAACAATAACGGATCAAACGATTTTTCAGTTGAAGGTAATCAGACGTTGGCGGGTTTTTCAGTGGATTGGAATCTGATGATGAATCCCGATCCCTATATCGATGGCTTCATCACTATTACCAACTTGAGCAGCTCCGCGCAGAATTTCACAGTCAATCTGAGCTTGCCGGTGACTCCTGCATTCGCACCGGGCCTGATGGGCGGTTCGATCGACGCCACGGTTTACGATCTCAACGGCAATGGCTCGGCCACCTTGCAACCACAAGGCAGCACCAGCAATCCGATTTATTTCGGCCGTATTGATGGCGCCAATACAACGCTCGTGATGTTTGCTCAAGTGCTGAGCTGCGCCGGCGTTAATTGCAGCGCGAATTCCAGCGAGTCGCAAATGCCTGCGTACATCCCTGTTGCAGGCGTAAATACCAGCATCGGCACACGCCTGCAATTTAATTTGTCTGGCAACGATCGCGTTACTTTCGCAACGCATTTTGAAGTATTGCCGGTGCCCGTTCCCGCCTCAGCATGGCTGATGGGTTCGGCGATTATCGGCCTCGTCGGTGCACGCCGTCGCCATAAATAATCACCGTTAAATCTTAAAGCCTTGATAGAAATATCAGGGCTTTTTTATGGCCTGCCATTCCTGTGGCGGCCACCCTTCGGGTCGTCGCTGGCGCGACGCTAAAAATTGCTCCCTGCAATTTTTTATTGGATGGTTATTCATAAACTCATTGACGTCGATCGTCGCCTAAGAAAAACATCGTTTAACCAGAGTGCAATTAACGGTGGATCAGCACCGTTTTCTCGCGAATAATGCGGGCACCGTCAATGAATGGCGGCGCACACGGATCAAGTGCGATTGCGATAAGGATTGCGGCAGGAGTTGTAGTGAACAGCGGATTGTTTTCTCATGCGCTAAAGCTTTTCGTATTGATAGTTTTAGCGTTCTGCGCCACCTCAGCTTAGTCTCCGCCATCGATTCCTATTTATTGCTCGTGCTTGCTCCGTAAATCCTCAGCAAGAGCGATTCATTTCGCTCGGAAAACGGAGTTTCACATCATGAACGATGAAATCAAAAAAGCTGTGCAGAAATCGCGAGCATCGACGCAAGCGGCGCACACCGAACAGCGCAACAATTTCAAAACCCTGCTGCTGACCAATCCGAACTATTTCGGCAATTTAAGCGAAAGCGCCTTTACGCCAATATTTCCGCTCAGCGGCAACACGCATTACGAAGAGCTCGGCTGCGTCGGTTATCACCCACAACAGGAACAGCTCGAAGGCGTGGTGTATATCTATCAACCATCGGGTTATAGCAGCGGAATTTGCGGTTCGGGATCTACCGAATACGTGCGCTTCTATTTATCGTTCGACAACGGCGCGTCGTGGCAGGATCAAGGACTCACGAGTTTTCAGGCCTACGACATTCCGCAAGGTACCGAAGGCAGCAAACGTCTTGAATACGCCGTATCGCTCAAAGTCGATCCTGCGCGAACATTTTGTTTCTTCGGCGCGCATTTGATTAAAGCGCGTGCGATTTTGTCGTGGAATAATCCGCCGCCAGCGAATCAGCCGAACTGGAATCCGATCTGGGGCAATGTGCGCGAAGCGACCATTCAAGTCGAACCGCGCCGCCTTATTTTTCCGCTCGACGCATTGAAAGCAGCGAAAGTAAAAATTCCGGAGGCGCTCGGCGAAATTCTCGCGCTCGACAAACCGATTGCGACGCAGCCCAAAGCCCTCAACGTCGCGCAATTATCGGTGCTGTACAAAGACAAAGGCGTGCCCGTGCATCGCTTCGCGCACAAAGAACTCGCGCAATACGCCTCGGGAAAATCGCTGCTGACTGCGGAAATGTTCAAAACGCAATTTCCGGAAATTCAGCTCGACTCAAAAATCATCGATATTCTTTTTCCAAAAACCGACGGCGATATCAGCTACGAGGAATTGACCTGCATCGGTCTCGATCCGAATTCACCGGATGCGCTGATCGGTGTCATCAAAGTAAAGAAAAACTCGGGATATTCCGGCGGGCCGTGCACACAGGGCAGCCGCGAATACGTGACGTGGTGGGCCGATATCGACAATAACGGCAGCTTCGAAACGTATCTCGGCACCAGCGATGTGCGCGTTTACGACATCGCCAATATTCCGCCCGATGGCGTTCACTACGCGGTGCGCTTACCGGTCGATCTCAGCAAATACCGCAAAGATTGCCACGAAGGTCCAGTGGTCGTGCGCATTCGCGCGATCATGTCGTGGAATAGCCCTGCGCCAAACAATAATCCGAATCACGTGCCGACATGGGGCAACCGCGAAGAGACGCTCATCAACATCGCGCCGAGCACGGGTGTCGCCGCGGGAAAAATCAGCCATATCGGCAGCGTGCTGACGCCATTCATCAGCAATGCCACGGGGCTGACCTTGCCGGGCGCGCAATTCGCGCACAACGGTTTGCCATTACCCGATGCCTGTCCGTTCGCACGGCGCGTGGTTGTTCGCGGCTTCCCGGTGCTCAATCACAAATACAAAGTGGAAGTGACGCCGGTCGATGCAGCGAATAATCCGACTGGCGCACCGGCACCTGTCGTCACATCGCTGCATATGGAATGGTCGGATCTCTCCACGCACACGCTCAACGCCGATCCCGTGACGAAGTTGTTCGACTATCAGGATTTCAATCACAACATCAACACGCATCTCGCTTACTGGGATACCACGGGCGACGATCGTTGGCGCGTGACGTTGCAGGTTTACGACAGCGCGAACAATCCCGTCGGCGCACCCGATGTGCATATCGTGCAACTGCACAACAGCGCGCCCGATGTGCATAAGGTGACGATATTCGCAGGCACCGGCGATTGCGGAAAATTCCCGATCGGCACCGTGCTGCAAGGTAATTTCGTTGCGCGCGACGATTATCTTTCCAGCTACGGTCTCGCGATCGATCCACCGGTTAATACAGCACCGATCGGTGTACCGGCACCCAGCTCGGGCACATCGAATACGCTGCCACTGCCGGGCGATAACTGGAGTCTCGATACCACCGGCATGAAACCTTGCGGCTATGTGCTGCGCGTAACCGCGTCGAATCGCGCCATCGTCAACAGCGCCGCCATCGGTATTCACGCGCAAGACACCGTTGGTTTTTGTTTGGAGGATAAAACACAGCCGGAGTGATAAAGCTTCCGTAGCCCACCTGCGCGCCTCTGGGCGCGCTTTTTTAATTGCGGTCATTCACATCTGCACAATCTAACGCATTGGCGCTGCCTTATCCGCGGCGCACTCAATATTTCTTAAACGCCTGGTTTTGTATTGTCGAAAAGTACAGCTAGACTAATCCGATATATTGCGAGCAAACTCGTATCGCACACAATTCGCGGATGTACATATTTCAGCCTGAAACGTATTTTCGACAAAGGATATGTATCAATGGACAATAATATTTATTCCACGCCCAACTCGCAGCTCTCAGAAACACCCTCTATAGGACAATACGGCTCAATCGAGCGAGGCATTAATGGCGATTACGAAGTATCAGTAGGCGCCGTACTGAAAGAAGCATGGGCAAAGACCAAAGGCGCAAAGTGGACATTGCATGTTGCAGTTACGCTGTACGCAGTGATTTATTTGCTCGTTGCTGTTGCGCTTAGTTTTTTATTTAACGGTAATTTTTCACCAACCCCACCACAACCAGCGCCTGACGCCATTGTTTCGACACTCTTGAAAACCCAGCTCAGCAGTGTGTTAATGATGGCGATTGTTGCGCCAATCGGCGTCGGTCTTTTCATGCTGGGTGTACGCCGATCTGTTGCGGCACCAATCAGTGCAACAATGATTCTCGGGCACTACAACCGCTTTGCTGCACTCGCAATAACTCAGGTGCTTCTCTACATCGCCACAATAATCGGTTTTCTTTTGCTCATCATCCCGGGCATCTATCTTTCGATTGCCCTTTGCTTAGCATTACCGCTGGCACTGGATAAAAAAATGGGGCCAATGGAAGCTTTGAATACATCGCGTAAAGCCATCGGCAAGCATTGGTTCAGCGTATTTGGTTTATTTCTCACGATTACACTGCTTAACGCCGCAACAATTCTCACACTGGGCATCGGCCTTATTTGGACCATTCCGATGTCAATCATTGCGGTAGGCATTCTTTATCGCAACATTTTCGGCTGCGAAATAGAGACCATTTCCGAATAGACATATTCATTTCATCCAAGCCCATCTTTGCAGCATGCGCATAGATACTGCGTATCAGATCGAGACCCCGGAAGGTATCGATTTACAAGCGGATATTGCCGGCCCCGTGCCGCGCATGCTCGCGTACGCAATCGATTTGGGCTTGCGCAGCATCATTCTGGCCGTACTCGGCATTGCACTGCGTTTCATTCCGGGTCACAGCGGCGTCGCTATTTGGTTATTAATTTCATTTTTTTTTGAATGGCTGTATCCCGCATGTTATGAAGTTTATCGCGGCGGTCAAACACCAGGAAAAAAATGGCTACATCTCGCCGTTGTTAACGATGATTTTACGCCTGTGCGCTGGAGTGCAGCGCTGATGCGCAATCTTTTGCGCGTAGTCGATTTTTTGCCATTCGGATTTCTTGGCGGGCTTCTCAGCATGACACTCTCTACACGCTTTCAGCGACTCGGTGATCTCGCTGCGGGCACGCTAGTCATACATCGCAGTAAAGCACACGCTCGACAAATGCTACCGGAATGCCGCGCCCTGCCACCGCCTGCGTATCTATCGAGTGATGATCAATTAGCCATTATTAATTTTGCGCAACGCCATAAGGAATTATCCATCGATCGCCAACGCGAACTCGCCGCCATTCTCGCGCCGCTACTGGATAAAGACGATAACGACGAAACTCTCGTGCAATTGCAGGGCATGGGGCTATGGTTATCAGGTGAGCGCTGAACATTCGGGAATTAGAAAATGAAGCAACAGGAGTTCGAGCAGCGCTACGAGTCGCAATGGCAAACACTCGAAGAGTGGTTACAACTGCCCTCACCAGAACGTGCAGCAAAAACCAATAGCATTGCTCTGGAATTTCCAACACGGTACCGCGCGCTTTGCCACCAGCTTGCCATTGCTAAGCAGCGCCGTTACAGCACACACCTTGTCGAGCGACTGAATCGCATCGCACTGCTCGCGCATCATCGTTTTTATTCCGACTACGGACGTGAACGCGGTCGCTGGCTGCGATTTTTTGTCATCGATTTTCCGCAGGCACTGCGGGCTAATGCCCTGCTAATTGCACTGTCTGCCGCTCTATTTATTTTGCCCGCAATCGCAATTGGCTTAGGCTGCTATTGGCATCGTGATTTAATTTACAGCGTACTATCGATCGAACAAGTGCAGCATTTCGACGAGATGTATCGCCCCGGCTTGCAACGCATTGGTCGCAACAGGCAGACCGATACCGATTTGCTCATGTTCGGCTATTACATCAAAAACAATATCGGCGTTGCATTTCGTACATTTGCCAGCGGAATGCTACTCGGTGTCGGCAGTATTTTTTTCATGATTTATAACGGTGTGATGATGGGCGCCGTGACGGGCTACATCAGCTCTCACGGCTATACCAATACCTTTTTCCCATTCGTGATTGGCCACGGTGCATTCGAATTGACCGCGATCGTATTTAGCGGTGCCGCAGGCCTGAAATTAGGATTGGCCGTGCTCGCTCCGGGGCAGTTCAGCCGTCTCACCGCATTGCGAATGGCGGGCCGCGAAGCGATGGTATTGATGTACGGTGTTATCGCAATGCTGACGATCGCGGCTTTTCTAGAGGGCTTTTGGTCGTCGCAAGCCAACCTACCCAACTCGATCAAATATTCAGCGGGCATCGCACTTTGGTGTGCTGTGATTCTTTATGCTGTAGGCATGGGGCGTAATCGTGCAGCTTGATCGCATTGTTATAGAGCCGCGCGCGCGCAGTGCCTGGGAAGCTATCGATCTTGGCTTTTTACTTGCGCGTGCCTGGTGGCGTGAATTATTCCTCGCCTGGTTAGTTCCGAGCGCGGTGCTGCTATGCGTTTTATTCATCGTCATCCCATCGAGCTGGTGGTGGATCAATCCAATGATCATTTGGTGGCTGAAGCCGATCTGGGATTGCGCGCCGCTGTATATTGCGAGCCAACGTTTATTTGGCGAAAACATACGACTGCGCGATGCGTGGCGAACCATTCCACGCACACTTGGATCTGAAACTATCGCATGGCTCACATGGCGACGTTTCAACGTTTCGCGTTCGGTGGATATGCCCGTGACACTGCTGGAAAACCTGCGCGGTAACGAAAGGCGCAAACGTCTCTCTATACTCCATAGAAATATCGGCAGTAGCGCAACGTGGTTGACCATAACCTGTGGTAACGCCGAGATGATTCTCTATTTCGGCACATTGGTGTTCCTATTTTGGATGGTGCCCGAGAGCTTTCAATTCAACCCGTTTTTGCTATTAAACAAACAGACTGCACCCGTGCAATTGATCAGCGGGCTTTTCACATTTTTCACATCGGCACTCATTGCCCCGTTTTACACAATGGCAGGTTTCGCGTTGTATATCAGCCGGCGTATCGAGCTGGAGGGCTGGGATATCGAGATCCGTTTTCGCCATATCGCCACCAAACGCAGCCGACAACACCCGCACAACGCTGTCACCGCGACTGCATTACTACTCATAGCGATATTTTGCGGTGGCTCGAGTACGCAAGCTCAAGCGGAAGATACAGTCGATACTCAGGAAATAGTTTCACATCAACGCATCGCAAGAATAATCGACTCAAGCGATTTCAACACGCAAACCGAAACTTGGCATTGGCGTTTAAAAAACAAATCGGAAGAGGCCACCACGCAAAGCGCCGTACCGGAGTGGTTAATTCGCTGTGTCGAGTGGCTAGAAAAACTCAGCGGAAAGCGCAATTACTTTGTCGACGCGGCACAAGTAATTCGCTTCATACTCGCCGTCACTTTGATATCCCTAGCGATTTATCTACTTTATCGGTATCGCGATATAACGCGACGCTGGCTGCACCTACCGACAAAAAAAACACGTCATACCACACCGGATATATTATTTGGTCTTGACGTACGCACTGAAAACTTGCCAGACGACGTGCCCGCCGAAGTGCTTCAGCTCTGGCGCAGCGAACAACCACGTACAGCATTGAGTCTGCTCTATCGAGCGACACTGGCTCAGTTGCTAACGCGCTTCTCACTGCCATTCCACAGCGATCACACCGAGCTTGAGTGTGCTGCAATTGTTGAAAACACGGCACCTCCGCACCTTGCGCCCTTCTTTCATGAACTTACCGCAACCTGGCAACGACTAGCCTACGCACATCAACTACCGCGCAGTGAGGTCATCGAACATCTCTGCATGCAATGGCGCGAGGCTTTCGCCGATGCGCATTAATACCCCGCTTCTGCTGTGCGTACTACTCGCCGCCGTGGGTGTTTATGCCCTATATGACCGCATCGAATTCTACAAGAAGTCCGAACAGGGCCCGTGGAGCGAAGCAGCACTGAATAATCCATTTCTCGCCGCACAACGTTATCTCGAAGAACAGCACGTTGTTGTCCGCAGCGATGCCGAACTCTCGCCGCGTGAAGATCTCGCCACACGCGGTACCTTGGTATTAATGAGTTCGACGGCAGTAAAAAATGAGTTTCTTGCCGAAAAAATCTTGGACTGGGTCGAGCACGGCGGGCACTTAATTGTTGAGGCCAGTGACGATGCTGATAATGAGCTTCTGCTGACAAAACTCCACATCACCAAAAATTGGGGCAGCGAAGATGAAGATGAAGGAGACAATTCATCTGCAAACGACGAACCCAAACCAGTCGCTGAAGCTGAACAACCTCCTACACCCGCAGCCAAATCCGAAGAGACTGCAGAAGACGATGATGATGCGCTGACAGAAAAGAAACTCAGCCAACGCCTGCGCGAGTACAACGAAAAAATTAAGCAGAATAAATCTGTGCAGGATTCGAACGATTCGAAAGACAGGCAATGCCCTACGCCCGACCCCACCAGGCTGACAAATATTCAACTACCCGGCAACAGCCACATTATCCAGGCGCAGTTTTCTAACTATTCGAGACTTGAACAGCCTTACTTTAGAAACGGAGATAACAAGCCCGCTGCCGATGTACACAAGCCCACTTTTTTTATCCGTAACCAATCGGGTGTTCATTTGACTCAATTTACTCTAGGCGCGGGCAAATTAACCGTGCTTTCAGATATCAGCATTTGGACACGTAAAGAAATTGCTGATTACGACCACGCGCTGCTGCTTGATGCGCTGATCGATCCATCACATCCCGTACACTTCCTATACGGCGTCAACATGCCGAGCCTGACAACTCTCCTATGGCGCAACGCCTATGAAGCTCTGTGTGCGGGAGTGCTACTACTACTCGCCTGGCTGGTTTATCGAGGGCGCCGTTTTGGATCGACACTCGATGCCACCAGCGATCAACGCCGTGCGAGTAGCGAGCACTGGCTGGCTGCAGCACGTTATCAATGGCAAAACGATCAGGCCGCCGCTCTCATTGATGCTGTACGTGCGACCATCATCAAACAAGCAGCATTGCGCTTTCCCGGTTTCGAACAATGGTCGGAGCATGAACAGATAACCGTGCTCAGCGCCGAAAGTCATCTCTCAAAGGACATACTGCGCACTGCATTACATATGTCCACAACAGACGATTCTGATCAATTTTGCGAATGTATTACCACCTTACAGCAGCTGAGACGTCATTTATGAGCGCACTTGAACCCGAAGCATTTTCGCACGCCGCCCAAATTGCACAGCAATTGCGCGCACATATCAATCGACAACTTATCGGACAACCGATTGTCGTCGATCAAATTTTAATTGCGCTATTTGCGGGCGGTCATGTCCTTCTCGAAGGCGTACCTGGATTAGGCAAAACCTTATTGGTACGCACGCTGTCTGAATGCTTCAGCGGCGAATTCAAACGCATTCAATTCACTCCCGATCTTATGCCGGCCGATATCACCGGACATGTGCTGTACGATATGAAGGAAAGTCGTTTTCGCATACGCCGCGGGCCGATTTTCACCAATCTACTGCTCGCTGACGAAATTAATCGCGCACCTGCAAAAACTCAGGCAGCCTTGCTCGAAGTTATGCAGGAGCAGCAAGTCACTATCGAAGGCAACGCTCAGCCAGTGCCGCAACCGTTCATGGTATTGGCGACTCAAAACCCGATCGATCATGAGGGTACCTATCCGTTACCCGAAGCAGAGCTCGATCGCTTTTTAATGAAAATTTTTATCGACTATCCATCACTCGACGATGAAATTGCCATTGCCAAAGTGATGACAAAGACCATCCCCGACGCGGTAACGAATAGCGCCCTCATCACAGCAGAGGATGTGAGGATGTTGCAGGCAACCACTGCGGCAGTTGCGGTCGATGAGCAGGTGTTTGCATATGCCGTGCGACTCGTGCGCGCCACTCGCGAACACGGCGCGCTATTGCGCGGCGCCGGAACCCGCGCCTGTATCGCGTTGATTCGCTGCGGTCGCGCACACGCTCTTCTGCGCGGCGAGAATTTTGTATTGCCTGACGACATCAAAGCCATGGCTGCGCCCGTACTGCGTCACCGCATCGCTTTAAGCGCAGAGATGGAAATCGACGGACTCAACGCCGATCAAGTATTGCAAAAAGTCTTTGAAACGGTTGCCGCGCCACGCCTATGAAATTTCGGGGCCGTTTATGAAACCATCTGTACGACTGCTAAAACTGCTCGCCCTTTGGCTAACGTTGGCGCTTGGTCTTGCGACCTTGCGTTTGCTGCACGCAGAAATATTGCCCATCGCATGTATCGTTTGGTGGAGCATTGGCGGCGTGCTGCTCATCACTGCGGTGATCGATATGTCCCGTCGCAATTGGGTCAATCGAATAGAGGTACAACGTAATTTACCCGATAGTTTTGCCGTAGGTGTCGGCAATCATGCTGAATTCATTGTGCGCAATCGCAATGCACATGCGGTACAGCTGGATATTGTCGAAGATCATCCGACCACTATCGATATAGATGGCCTGCCCGCAACACTAGTCTTACCCGGTGAAGGAAACGCGACATTGCATTATCGCTGCACACCGAGATGCAGAGGTGATGCCGAACTCGGTAGACCCTGGCTGCGCCTGCGTTCGCGCTGGCAATTGTGGGAGTTTTTCTGCGCCCCGATGTGCGCAACACCGTGCATGTATTCCCCAATTTCGTACCGCTGATCTGGCTTGCCGGGATGGATTTCTCACGTCAGATAGGCGCACTCGGCGTGCACCGTGTCCACCGACGCGGCGAGGGAATGGACTTTCATCAGCTGCGCGCATTTCGCGAAGGAGACGCCATGCGCCAGATTGATTGGAAAGCGAGTGCGCGTTATCAAAAACCAATTTCGCGCGAATATCAGGAAGAGCGCGATCAGGAGATTATCTTTCTGCTGGATTGTGGTCGGCGCATGCGCGCCAAAGATGGTGAGCTTAGCCATTTCGATCACGCCCTGAATGCAATGCTGGTAACAAGTCACGTTGCCCTGCGCCAGGGCGATGCGGTTGGATTACTCAGTTTTGCGGGTAACGAACGCTGGTTCGCTCCGCTAAAAGGGCGAAGCAATATCGAACGCTTGCTACATCGTGTTTACGACCTGCACAGTTCAACTGCCACCAGCGACTTTCTCTCTGCCGCCCAACAATTAATCACTCGGCAGCGCAAACGCGCTCTTATTGTACTAATGACAGCAATCCGCGCAGAGGATAGCGAGGATTTGCAAGCAGCACTGGCACTGCTACAACGTAAGCATCTGGTACTCGTCGCTAATCTGCGTGAATGCGAGCTCGAACAGAAGATGCAGCAACCAATTACCACATTGAATAGCGCACTGCTTTATGCTGGCATCGCTCAAGCTCAAAATGCACAACAAAATTTGTTTGCACGCCTGCGCCAACAACGCGTCAATTTAATCGATGCGCTGCCACAACACTTACATCGCGAGTTAGTCAACCAGTATTGGCAGATGAAGATGAGCGGTGTGCTTTAACAGCCCCCGCTACGGCGATAATCCGCTGGAGTGCAATCGCGGACCAATCAGTTTAAAGTTGCGCACGGACATGAATAGATCTTGGCGGAACGGTGCATGGCGAGAAGCATAAATGCGGCATTGCTGTCGGCCCTGGTATTTCCGGGCGCTGGCCATTTATATTTGCGCAGCTATATGCGCGGTATCGTTCTCGCCGTCATTTCCGTCGTTGCTCTTGCCGATTTTATTCGCAGAGCCTGGCACGAAGCCGACATCATCCGCGACCAGTTGCTCGCTGAAATCAATGCCGGTGGCGTTATCGATCTCGAATATCTGATTACGCAAGCCACGAACGCGGTAAACCATATCGATCGCCAACCGTTTGCGCTAGCAGGCTATGTATTGCTTGGCTGCTGGATAGCGGGAGTTGTCGACAGTTATCGCATCGGTAAAAAAATCGAAGAATCTTCATCGGCATCATGACGCGCTCTATCAGTATGAATTGGCAGCAGCTTCTCAACAAAACCCGACTCGGCAACCGACCCGCGAAAGACGAATCCGGTCGCAACGCATTTTTACGCGATCACGACAAAATAATTTTTTCGGGTGCATTTCGCCGCCTCGCGCGCAAAACGCAAGTACACCCGCTCGCCAGCAACGATCATATTCACAATCGCCTGACGCACAGCCTCGAAGTGTCGTGCGTTGGGCGCACGCTCGGCATTCGCGTCGGCGAAGCCTTGCGCGGGCACGGTTTATTACCCGATCAAATCGACGCGACCGACCTGGGCGACATCGTGCAATCGGCCTGTCTCGCACACGACATCGGCAATCCGCCGTTCGGTCACACTGGCGAGCGCGCCATTCGTTCATGGTTTCTTGAACGCGGCCAAAAATATCTCGCGGGGCTCAATGCGTCACAACGTGCAGATCTCGAAAGCTTCGAAGGCAACGCGCAGGGATTTCGCATTCTCACTAAATCCGAATACCACCAGTACAACGATGGCATGCGACTCACGTATGCAACCCTCGCAACCTTTTTGAAATATCCGTGGCTCGCTGAAACAGCAAAATCCGGCATCACACCGCGCCGCGAAAAATTCAGCGCATTCGGTGCGGAAAAAAGTGCGCTCATCGAAGTTTGCAACGCAACGGGATTGCGCCAACGCGCCACCGATTTTGAAAATCAGATTTTTTATAGCCGTCATCCGCTCGCATTTTTAGTCGAAGCCGCCGACGATTTTTGTTACGCGATCATCGATCTCGAAGACGGTCTCGAAATGAATCTGCTGCACTGGAGCGATGTATTTCCGCTGCTGCAACCGATATTGCCGCACAATCGTGAAATCATCGATTTGGTGCAATCGGATTTTCGTCCCGGTCGCAAAGCGGCTTTATTGCGCGGCAGCATCATCGAACATTTCATCGACGCCGGCGTAAATGCCTTCATGCATCATCACGACGAACTACTCGCAGGCAATATCGATAGCGATTTAATTTCACTGTGCGCAGCACCCGTGCGCGATGCGGTTGAAGGCTCGAAGCAATTGGCAAAAACGCGCGTCTTCGAACACCCGCTCAAAATCGAATTGGAAATCGGCGCGTATCAAGTGATAGGAACATTGCTGGACAGCCTGATCGAAGCCGCGATTGCCAAAGCGGAAAATGATCTCAGTAATTTTCGTCATCAGCGGCTCATTAACTTAATGGGCGAACACACGTTCCCGCCCAATCTCGAACAACTCGATACGATGGAAAAGCGCTATCAATGCATCATGCGTGCGGTCGATTTCATCGCTGGTATGACCGACAACTACGCGACCTACCTGGCCAAGCAATTCAACGGCTGGGCGGAAGTCCGCTACTGATCCCACGGCAGATGATCGCCCAAATGTGACCCGCTTCACATCGGCCACCCCACCGCTAGAGCAGCCGGGCGGGATTCGTTATATTGGCCCGCTATCAATTACGGACCCATCAGCGACAAGGACTTAGGAGCCGCTACGATATGGACGCCCTGAACGCGCTGCTCGCCAGCTTTGCCTCAGCTTTTCAACAAGACCAACGCTTATTCTCTCTGCACTTCGCCGAACACTGGCTTGATGGGCAGTTGCTGCCGCACACCTTGAGCGGTACGGAGTCGGTGTCGTCGCCATTTCAATTTGTCGTTGAATGCCTGTCGTCGGATGCGGCGATCGAACTCAAATCGCTGATCGGCCTGGGTGTCGATATCGCGATTCACCGCGATGACGACGATCGTGTCATTTCAGGCATCGTTACCCAGGCACGGCAATTAGGTTCGGATGGTGGTTTCGCGCGCTATGGTTTAACCATCGAGCCTGCGCTCACCGCATTGAAGCTGCGCCGAAACAGCCGCGTTTTTCAGGACAAATCCGTTGTCGATATTGTCGGTTTAATTCTCGACGAACACATTCAAAACAATTCGGTGTTCGCGCAATGTTTTCGTCACAAATCGCAGCTCGCACAAAGCTATCCATCACGCAGCTACTGTCAGCAATATCGCGAGAGTGATTTCGATTTCATCACACGCTTATTACGCGAAGAGGGCATTTCGTATTATTTCGACTTCGAGCACGGCGATAGCGAAATCGGTTTACATACGTTTGTACTTTTCGACGCAGGTAGCCAATTAAATTCCGCTCAGCACAATACCATTCGCTTTCATCGCGCCGATGCCACCGAGGAAGAAGATTCGATCACGCAATGGCATGCGTCGCGTCAACTCCAAAGCGGTGCTACGACAGTTGCGAGCTTCGACTATAAAGGCGTTTACACACAGCAGGGCGACACTAAAACTGCGGCAGACCATGGCGATAGCGGCAGCGGTTTGGTGAGTGCGCTGGTGGATTACGATCCTCAGTCGCTGTATTACGGCGCTGACAACAGCGAATTGAGTCGCTACGCCGGTCTGCGCCAGCAAGCCAAGGATATGCGCAGCAAATCGTTCAGCGGTGCAGGCTCTGTTCGCGGCCTGGGCGCTGGTCAAACCTTTGCGCTGATGCAGCATCCCCATCACGAGGGCGATAATGAATTCGTGGTGCTCTCGCAAACGCTGGAAGCACGCAATAATTTACCGGGTGAATTCGACGATCATCCGGCCGCGAACATCGCAGCCAAGCCCTTCACGCTCGATGAGGCCGGTTACAAAAACAATTTCGAAGCGGTACGCAAACATATCCCCATCGCTCCGGCTTACGCGAATGAAAAATACAGCAAACCCACTGCGCGCGGCATACAAACCGCTACCGTGGTCGGCCCCGCTGGCGAAGAGATTTACACCGATGAATTAGGTCGCATCAAAATCCAATTTCATTGGGCAAGACCGCAGGATCACGACACCGGCAAACACGGCGCCAGCGCAGCGAACGACGATTTCAGCTCGTGCTGGGTGCGCGTGCAAATGCCGAGCGCCGGTGCGCAATGGGGCCATCAATTTATTCCGCGCATCGGCCAGGAAGTGTTGGTCGATTTTATCGAAGGCGATATCGATCGCCCGATTGTCACGCACGTCATTCACAACGGCCAGCAAACTCCACCGACCTTTCAAAGTGCCGGCTCGCTGCCTGCGAATAAAACCCTATCGGGCATTAAAACGCACGAATACAAAGGCGGTCGCCACAACGAAATTGTTTTCGATGATACGACCAACGAAATTCGCGCCACGCTTTCCACCGAGCACGGCAAGACACAACTCAATCAGGGCTATTTGATTCATCCACGCAGCGAAGGCAAAGGCACGCCGCGCGGCGAAGGTTTTGAATTGCGCACCGACAACGCTGGCGCGATACGAGCAACACAAGGCTTGCTCGTCACCACCGAAGCGCAACAAAACGCACGCGGCAAACAACTTGACCGCAGCCCCGCCCTTGCACAACTTGAAGCGGCGCAAAATTTGACGAAGCAGTTGGGGGATACCGCGCAGCAGCAACGCGCGAACAAATCCAATCCCGATCCTGCGTTGAACGCCGATCAGCTCAAAGACAAAAAGCCGCACATCCTCCTGCACGGTCACGGCGGGGCCGCGATCACGACACCGAAATCGGTCACACTGGCGACAGGTAAAGATTTAAATCAAGTCAGCCTGCGCGATACAAATCAAACCAGCGGCAGACGCTGGATACACAACGTCGGCGAATCAGCCTCGATATTTGTGGCGAATGCGCAAACCAAAATCAAAACTGCGATGAAGTTAATCGCAGCGAAAGGCGATGTACTCGTCCAAGCGCAAAGCAATGATGTTGAAATCACTGCTGACAAGAATGTCAAAATCACTGCGTGTAAAAGCACACTAACCGCAAGTGCTGGCAAAGAGTTTTTACTGCAGAGCGGCGGCGGTTACATTCGCGTAAGCGGTGGCAATGTCGAGATTCACTGCCCTGGCAAGTTGAGCATGAAGGCCGCTAGTTTTGTGCATGTCGGTGGCGGTGGGGGTTCGGTTGAGAAGCCGATTATGCCGAGTGGGGGCGGTTTGAGTTTGGCTGCGGCGGCTGTTGCTATGAGTCCTGCTGGAAAGCAGACTAATCAAAATGCGACAAATGGCAAAAAGCCGACTCCTGCAAATGATGCAACTGGAAACTCTGCTGACGCCGCTAAAGCGGCACAATCCTCCCAAGTTGTCATACCTAAAGAGTGCAGCTATCTTGATCCGAGTAATGATTTAGTTACACCACCTCAAGCTGCTTTTGATAAGGGGCGACGGCCCGCCACAATTTCTGCACCGACCGAAATTAAAACACTATTTCCGGGCGATACTTCTGAAACCACCGCACTTCAGCAAGCGGTTACTGTTGGCAACAAGACGGTCAACATCATTTATCCCAAAGGTAATTTAGCAACAGATCCAAATACAACACTTGCAACTTCTGAGCAAGTTAAAGACAGCCTTAGTGTTTTACCCGACGAAACTTTGGGAAGCATTTCAAAGGTTGTGATAAGCCCAAATCAAAACCCCGACGATGCCTATTGGGCAAAAGAATATAAAATGCCCGGATTCCGATCTGCAGCCACAGGTGGCGATGATGGTGTTGTTACATATTACCCATCAACATTTCAGCAACCGCAGTCCGATATCGATCGCATTATGGCTCATGAAGCTGGGCACACTTATTCAATACCAAATTGGCAACAAAACCCAGATCAAAAGGCCACATGGGAAAAGGCTGTTAAATCGGATCCGACAGCACCATCGAAATATGCACAGGCTTCACTTGGCGAGGATTTTTCAGAGAGCCACGCTATGTATATAGCAAGCAAAGGCACACCGTGCGAAGCTACCGCGAAAGCGCTATATCCTAATCGCTATGTCGCGCTTGAAAAGATTTATGCCAATGGTTAATGCTAGGCTTATAAAGAGATTCTTTTCAGTACTGGTTAGTACTTATATTTTTTTTGGTTGTGCACTAAAAGACAGTTGGCAACGAGATGGAGTTAGTAGCAGCATGAGCGAACAATCAGACCAAAAAACTAATCAGCTAAACAATCACACGATACTCGTAGTTGATTTCTCTAATGACACACGAGAAATGAAGCCGGCGTCTGATTTCCCGCAATCAATACAATTTAAAAATAGGCGTAGAATTGTCGATGGGAAGGATGTTGTCACGAAGGTTCCTGTTCGTGAAATCCGAATTCGTCCTATTGGCATGGATGGCGGTTTTGTAGCAAAGGAAAAAGCGACCCTCGTTAATATCGAATACCTCGATGAAAAAGGTGACGTTCTGGAGTCAACAACAATGCAAAAAAAATAGAGTTGTCACGCACGTCATTCACAACGGTCAGCAAAATCCACCGACCTTTCAAAGTGCCGGCTCGCTGCCTGCGAATAAAACCCTATCGGGCATCAAAACGCACGAATACAAAGGCGGTCGCCACAACGAAATTATTTTCGATGATACAACCAACGAAATTCGCACCACGCTTTCCACCGAACACGGCAAAACCCAGCTCAACCAAGGCTTTTTGATTCACCCAAGGAGCGAGGGCAAAGGTGCACCGCGCGGCGAAGGTTTTGAATTGCGAACTGACAATGCTGGCGCGATAAGATCCGCACAAGGTCTATTGCTAACCACCGAAGCACAACAGAATGCACGCGGCAAACAACTCGACCGCAGCCCTGCCCTTGCGCAACTCGAAGCGGCGCAAAATTTGACGAAGCAGTTGGGGGATACCGCGCAGCAACGCGCGAACAAGCCCAATCCCGATCCTGCGTTGAACGCCGATCAACTCAAAGACAAGAAGCCGCACATCCTTCTGCACGGTCACGGCGGTGCAGCAATCACCACACCGAAATCCGTCACGCTGGCGACAGGTAAAGATTTGAATCAAGTCAGCCCACGCGATACGCATCAAACCAGCGGCAGACGCTGGATTCACAATGTCGGTGAATCGGCCTCGATATTTGTGGCGAATGCGCAAACCAAACAAAACTGCAATGAAGTTAATCGCAGCGAAAGGCGATGTACTCGTCCAAGCACAAAGCAACGATGTCGAAATCACTGCTGACAAGAATGTCAAAATCACCGCCTGTAAAAACACGCTGACCGCAAGTGCAGAAAAAGAGTTTTTACTGCAGAGCGGCGGCGGTTACATTCGCGTAAGCGGTGGCAATGTCGAGATTCACTGCCCTGGCAAGTTGAGCATGAAGGCAGCTAGTTTTGTGCATGTCGGCGGTGGCGGTGGCGGTGGAAGCGTTGCTGTGCCGATGATGCCGCTGGCTGATGAATTTATTACCTACAAAGACAAACAAGGGGAAGGATCTGATAAGACTGATACTGATCCAGCTCCCCCTTTTGACAAAGGTCAAAAGCAGAAGATCTTGGGCGCGCTTAAGCAATAAAAAAGTCTTTTGAAAGCAAAGAAGCTCGAACTAGAAAAGTGGGATGAAACGGCACAAAAAAACTTCAAAACCGCCTTTGGAGCAACTGATGAAACATCGCGAAATACAATATCAAAGCGTATAGATAAAATGCTTGAACTTAACAAAGGCATGTCGCTTAAAAACTTCAAACATGCAACACCAGAAAATAGCAGCCCGGGGCTATTTGCGTATGTCTATCCCAATGACAAAGACCATACAATTTATCTCGGAGATCAGTTCTGGAAATCATCACCGAGCGGGATTGACTCAACTGGGGGAAACGCTCTCTCACGAAATGTCCCACTTTAATGACATTGGCGGCACAAAAGATGGATTTCCGCAGCCAGCAATTTATGGAGTGAGTGACTCACTCGAACTGGCAAAGACAAACAGTAGCCAGGCAGTTCAGCATGCGGACTCATTTCAGTATTATTTAGAAAATGCCAAATAAGCGCTCAAGACAATTATTTTTTTTAGTTTCTTCCTCGCAATAGGAGGTTTATGTATGTCGCTCAGCGATGATCTCGTTGTCACACAAAAAATGGCTCAAGAAAAGGATGCCATATATATTTTGGTTGATATTGAAAACTCTTCTGACTTTTCTTGGCTCGTACAAACAGTCCCTCCCGTCAGAGAGAGGGCTCTTGGTCAAGAATTTTTGATTTCAGCAGAGGGAAAAAACATACCCTACATAGGGGCAATGGCGAAACTTAAACCACTCCAACAGTCGGATTTCTACGAGTTAAAAAGCGGCAGCAAAGAAGCCAGGAAAATACGAATCGATCTCGATTACGGGCTTCTAAGCGGGACTCACACATACGAAATTTCGTACACGTATCTTGTATACAATGCAGTTACAGAAAAAGTTGAGGCTAGACTGTCCCCAAAAACGAGTTTAAATATATCTCGGTAATGGAAGTGGCGGATAAATGAAGTATTGCCGCATTTATTTTTGATGCAGCCTTTCTCCGATTTCTTAAGCCTCACATATACCGACAGCAAGCTTATGGTTCCGGCGACTGGCAATAGGAAAAAACGAATAGCAGATCTACTAAAAAACGGATGTGATTTTAGTCAGCCCAGCAAGGTAGCGGCTACTAAAACGGCGATAAGAAATGAGCCTCTAAATCATGAAAGTGAGGGAAGAGTTTTTAAACGCATCCATCCTTAGACGAATCGGCGCTCTTGTCGCAACATTCAGTTTTGCTATTTTCTGCGAAAATCTAATGGCTAGTGATAACTGCATGAACGATTTATCCACAACAGCTCTCTATTTGTTGAGCGAAGCCAATGAAGCGATTGCAGCGAAAGACATAACAAAAGCCCTTTCGCTTATCGATCAAGGAATTCTTGAAATTGGCGATCACTACTTAACTAAAGATATGGCGGACGATACACCATTAAAACTGACCCTAGCACAGACAAAACAATCACAAGGCGAAGATGAGCTGGCCATTAATTTAAAAAAATCTGTGTTAGCGGCTCGTCTAGATTTATACAGAAAAAAGCTCTCGTGCGATTAATATTTGAAACAAAATAGACCTCTCACGCAGCCCATTCCGCCGAACCTGACTGCCCCGGCCCCGACGACACCTTAACTACAATTTTGCAGATATTACGATCGCGTACGAAACTCTCATCACCGATAAATAGATCGCGCAGGTGCCGCGCAAACTCTTCGACGGTGCTGTTGCGCACCGGCAGTAACAATGTATCGGATTTACGCAATGGGATTTTTTCGCCGTTAAACCACGCGATATAAAAATCATCTTCCTCTTCGATTTTTAGATACGGCGAATATTGCGGTAGCAGTGTGTACTCATCGAGGCTTTCGCAAATTTCGCGAAGCCGCGTTTTCACGTCGCGATAACTGAAACAAATGCCGTCGTCGCCGACGGGCGAAGTGACCGCCAGATACACCGCGTAATTATGGCCGTGCAGACGCTCGCGTTCGGTCGCGTTGAAAATGGTGAAATGTGCAGCGGAAAACTTGATGTCTTCCTTGCTGATCTCGATCGTCGTGAAATTAGAGAGCATCGTGGTGAGATTAGACATAGCGCCCCATCGCAATTGCGTTTTCCCGCATTATACCCAGCGATCGAGCTAAGAATGCTACTCGCGAGACCTCTCATCGACCGCGAATTTTAAAGTTCACAGACTTTCGTTATGCTACGTGGTCGGATTTCCATCTGGATAGATTCATTGAAACCATTACCCCCGTCGAAAGCCGATCTGCGCCGTGAGCTCGACCAGCAGGTCGATGCCTATTTGCGCGAAGGCGGCGCGGTACACGAAATTCCGCGCGGAATCAGTGGCCGCGCCAACGCCGACGGCCCGTTGCCGAATGCACCTTTCGTGGGCTCGGGTGAGCGCAACCCCAGAGAGTATTTGACCGACGTCATCGCCGGCATCGAGGCACGCCGCAAACCATCCGAACCACCTAAGCGTGCCTCCCGGCGTCCGCGCAAAAAATATATCTACGACGATTTCGGCGAACCGATTCGCTGGGTCTGGGAAGAATGACCGCACAATTGCTAACTACCGGAGCACGGCATGAACGATATTGAAAAACTGCTCGCCATCGAATCGATCAAACAAGCAAAGGCACGATATTTTCGCGGCCTCGATACAAAGGACTGGAATCATTATGCATCGGCCTTCACGCCCGATGCGCAATTGGATGTGCGTCAGGAGTCGCGCAATCCCGATTATCTATTCACCGGTCGCGACGCGATTGTCGGTTTCGTTTCGAAATCGCTCGACGGCATGATCACTGTGCACCACGGCCACACACCGGAAATCGAATTCACGTCGGACACCACCGCCAATGTCATCTGGGCGATGGAGGATCGCTTGTGGAAAAGGGATGACACAGTGCAAAAACCATTTAACTCGCTCAATGGCTGGGGGCACTATCGGGAGACCTATCGCAAAGTCGACGGCGAGTGGCTGATTCAAACCTCTGTGCTAACGCGTTTGCACGCCGTTATCAGCTAAAGGTCGATACAAAGAAAAGGCCGGCTAGTTGTCGCTAGCCGGCCTTTTTAGTTTTTTAAATTTAGCGCGTATTACGACTGCTGAAACATATGCAAAATGCTGGAGAAATCGAGATCGGCAACGCCCTCTTTCGACTTCGCATGAATGCCGTAAAGATTGTTGCAGAGCGCACCGAGCGGAATCGTCGAATTGCTTGAGCGCGCGGCACCGAGCGCAAGACCCAAATCCTTCTGCATCAATTTCACCATGAAGCCGCCTTTGTAATCGCGACTTGCTGGAACGTTTTCCATAACACCCGGCACTGGGTTGTATTTTTCCAGCGACCAGTTTGCCCCCGAACTTTTCAACATAATTTCCGACAACACTTTCGGATCGAGGCCGTTGTTAATACCGAGCTGCAATGCTTCCGCAGTGCCGATCATATGAATCGCGAGCAACATGTTGTTGCAGATTTTCGCGACCGAACCCGCACCGTAATCACCGGCATGAAAAATATTTTTGCCCATGTGATTGAGCACGGCTTTCGCACTCTCGAAATCTTCCGCAGGACCGCCGCACATAAATGCGAGCGTACCGGCTGCCGCTGCCGCAACACCGCCAGAAACGGGCGCATCGACAAAACGCAGGCCGCGCTTTTTCGCTTCTGCCGCAACGCGCTTTGAATTTTCCGGCGCAACCGTCGAGCAATCAATCACAAGCGCATGTTTTTCAATTTTATCGAGCAACGCATCTTTATCGATCATGACCGATTCAACAATGGGGCCGGACGGCAACATCGTCACCACAAAATCAGCACCCTTCACGGCCTCAACGGCGGTTCCAGGTGTGGCACAACCCACCTCTTGCGCTTGCTTGCGCGCTGCTTCGACAAGATCAAATGCATTAACCTTGAAACCCGCTTTGACGAGATTGCCCGCCATCGGACCGCCCATATTGCCGAGACCGATAAATGCAACGGTTTGTGCCATGATGAATTCCTCGAAAATTTCTAATTTATTTAAGATTCGACAGCGGATTCGCCGCATTACCCCACGGCGCCACGAAATGCTCGGCAACAAACTCCGGCTTCACGTCTTCCAATTTCGCTGGTTCGAATTTCGGTGCATTATCTTTGTCGATCAGCAACGCGCGCACGCCTTCGCGGAAATTACCGAAGCGCATGCAGTTACACGACAAAATCAATTCGGATTGAAATATTTCTGTCAGCGACAAATGCTTACCGCGCTTGAGTTGCTCAGCGATAACGAGCACCGAGGTCGGACAGCCGGCAGCCAGTGTTTTCACCGCCTTACTCATCCATTTATCGTCACCGCTCCACGCAAGAATATTGGCGACAACCTCCTGAGTGCTATCGCCATCGCAGAGCTGCTGAATTAAATCGTAGTGTTCGCGTACAACGCTTGGCGGTAACTGATCGATAGATTGTTTTTCAAAACCACGTAATACGTGACTAACTTGACCATTGTGTTCTGCAGAATTATTTGACCAGCTTGTCGTTGCGAGAGCAGCAATCACATCGACGTATTTCTCATGTGCAACAAAACGATCGGCGATACCGAGGAACAATGCATCCGCCGCGTTAATCGATGCGCCAGTAAGCGCGAGGAATAAACCGGTTTTGCCCGGCGCACGATTCAAGAACCAAGTACCGCCGACATCGGGATATAAACCGATCGTCACTTCTGGCATAGCAATGCGACTGGTTGCGGTGACCACGCGATGACTCGCACCGCTCATCAAACCGAGACCGCCACCCATGACGATGCCGTTGCCCCAAAGGATGAGCGGCTTTTTGTAAATATGGATGTGATAGTCGAGGCGATATTCACGTTCGAAAAATTTGGCAGCCACTCCATCCTGTGCACACGCCGAATTATAGAGTTGCACCACATCACCGCCCGCGCAGAAGGCTTTATCGCCTGCACCGCGCAACACCACGCAAGCGATACTGTCGTCGCTTTCCCATTGCGTGAGCTGCGGCTGCAGCAAATCGATCATCGCCAATGAAAGCGAGTTGAGCGATTTTTCGGAATTCAGCGTGGCAACGGCGATTTTTTTGCCGTTCGCGGAGGGGATGGTCTCGAACACTACGGGGGAGTCAGACACGATGCTCAACTCAAAGTAGGGCGCAATAAATGCAATGCATTGCGCCGTAGGAAATAATGGCGCAACGCCCTTCGGTTATTGCGCCCTACAAAAACAACTCAGCGATTTTTCCACTGCGGCGCGCGCTTCTCGATAAACGCATTCACGCCTTCTTTCTGATCTTCGCTGTCCCACAATTTCACGAACAACTGACGTTCAAGCGGGAAGTTGCTGTTGACTGGATTGTTGCGCGCTTCGTGGATGAGCTGCTTGCAATAACGCACGGAGGTCGGGCTTTGCTTTTCCACTTTCGCAGTAAGCTCAAGCGCTTTTTCGAGCGCAGTACCCGTCGGCACGATTTCGGAAATCAAACCGATTTCCAATGCCTTCTCGGCTTTTAAACGCTCGCCGAGCAACACCATGCGCTTCGCCCATTGCTCGCCGACGAGCAATGTTAAATGCTGTGTACCCAAACCCGCGGGCAAGAGGCCAACAGTCGCTTCGGGCAATGCCATTTGCGCATGCGCTTCGGCGATACGAATATCGCAACACATCGCTGCTTCCAAACCGCCGCCCATCGCGAAACCGGTGATCGCAGCAATCGATACGCCGCGATAATTCGTCAACGCCTGAAATGCTTCGCCGAAATAGGTGGCGAATTCGAACGCAAAACCTTTCTCGCTATTTTGGAAGCGATTGAGATCGGCACCGGCGCTGAAAAACTTTTCGTTGTTGCTCGTCAAAATCAGCGCATAGTTGTCGAGATCGGCATTCAAGTCTTCGACGATAGCTTTGAGCTGTTTCAAGCTATCCGGCGTCCACGTGTTCGCGGGTGGATTGTTGATGGTGATAATTGCGGTATGGCCGCGTTTTTCGAGAATCAATTCATTACAAGAAATGGGCTCGCTCATCGAATAATCTCCGTTGCGCCTTCATCTAAGATACGGCGGCCGATAATCAGCCGCATGATTTCGTTAGTGCCTTCGAGAATTTGATGCACGCGCGCATCGCGGAAAAAACGCTCGATAGGGTATTCGCGAATATAACCGTAACCGCCGTGCAATTGCATCGCGTCGTTACAGACCTGAAAACCGATATCCGTCGCAAAACGTTTCGCCATCGCGCAGTACACGGTTTTTTCCGGGTGATCGTTATCGATGTACGATGCAGCCAAACGCACCATCTGGCGCGCTGCAACAAGCTCGGTGGTCATATCCGCCAGTTTGAATTGCAATGCTTGAAATGCCGCGAGCGGTTTGCCGAATTGCTTGCGCTCATGCATATATTTTTGTGCGTGGTCGAGCGTTGCTTGCGCGGCGCCGATCGAACACGTGGCGATATTCACGCGGCCACCATCGAGGCCTTTCATCGCAATTTTAAAACCTTCGCCTTCATCGCCGAGACGATTGGCGACGGGAACGCGCACATCTTCGAATGTAATCAATTTCGTCGGCTGCGAATTCCAACCCATTTTGGTTTCGTTTTTACCGTAATGAATACCGGGAAGGTCAGCCGGAATTGCGATGGCAGTAATGCCAGACGGCCCTTCTTCCTGCGTGCCCGTGCGTGTCATCACCACGAGCATCTGCGTCGAGCCTGCGCCCGAAATAAACATTTTGCTGCCGTTGATAACGTAAAAATCGCCATCGCGTTTTGCGGTGGTGCGCAATGAGCCCGCATCCGAGCCCGCGTTCGGCTCAGTCAAGCAATACGACGCGAGTCTTTCACCGGAGGTTAAATTCGCAGCCCATTCATTTTTTAATGATTCCTGACCCCACGTGCAAATCATCCACGTGGCCATATTGTGAATCGAAATGAATGCTGCGGTCGAAGTACATGCGCTCGATAATTCTTCAAGAATGATCGACGTATCTAAACGCGATAACGCCATGCCGCCATTTTCTTCGGGGCAGTACATGCCGCAAAAACCGAGTTCGCCGGCTTTGCGTATGACATCGACAGGAAATACTTTCTCTTCGTCCCAATGGGCAGCGAGAGGTGCCATTTCACCGCGGGCAAAATCGCGGGCGGCTTGTTGAAAGGCAAGTTGGTCTTCGTTGAGCTGAAAATCCATAACACACCGAGGAATTGTTGGTGTGTCCGTGCACGATGGCACGGACACAGATCACAGACCTTATTTCAGGCGCTCGATCACATCGCCAAACAATTCTTCATCGGACGGCAGCACTTTCGGTGTCGCCAGCGGTTTGGAAACCCACGTCTCATTGATGAGATCGCGCCAGGTGATGTTGTTGTTGGTGGCGTTGCCGCCCCACGAACCACAACCCAGCGAGAATGTTTGGCGCATACCATTCCACAAGTTGCCAGAGTTCGACGGCGCTTGCGGTTGGTTGACCATCACGCGCGATGTTTTGGTCTGCATCGCGAGTTTCATGATGTTGTCGTCGTTGGTCGAATAGATACCGCAGGAGTGACCCTGACCTTGGTAGGCTTGGATTTTATTCGTCAACGCGATCGCTTCATCGATATTTTTCACTCGATAAAGCGCCATCACGACCGATAATTTTTCGCCGGAGAACGGATGCTCAGGACCAGCACCGGTTTCCGGCACGATCAAGAATGTCACACCTTCCGGCAGATCGATATTGGCCATCGACGCAATTTTCTCGGCAGGTTGTGCAACGATTTCCGTATTCAAGTGGCCGTCGACCCACAGCGTATTTTGCAGGCGCACTTTTTCCTCAGGCGATACGACGTAGCCGCCCTGAGCGACCAATTTTTTCACCATATCTTCGTAGATACCATCGAACAACACGACCGAGTTATCGGACGAGCACGAAGCGGCGAGATCGAGCGTTTTCGAAATGCGAATTTTTTCGGCGGCATCGTCGAGGTTCGCGGTGTTGTCGACGGTGATAACCGCATTGCCCACACCAACGCCGAGCGCCGGCGTACCGCTCGAATACGCGGCGGTGACCATCGCGCTACCGCCGGTGGCGAGAACGCGATCGCACTGCTTCATCAGCTCGTTGGTTTTCTCCACCGATGGCGCTTCGATCGGGATCACGAGATCGGCCGGCGCACCCATTTTGACGATGGCTTCGCGCATGCGATCGCAAATGAATTTGTTGGTGAGTTTCGCGCGAGGGTGTGGCGCGATGATGATCGAGTTGCGGCCTTTTACCGCAGCAATCGATTTAATTACGGGCGTCGCTTCGGGGTTGGTCGACGGCGACAGCGCACCGATCACACCGACCGGCTTGGCGATTTTGACGATATTGCGCGCCTTGTCTTCGTCGATAATGCCGACCGATTTGTCGTCGATGATGTCGTACAGCGCCGCGCGGGTTTTGCGGAAAATCTTCAGGTATTTGCCGTCGTAGTTGCCGAGCTGGCTTTCTTCCACCGTCATGCGCGCGATTTTTTCGGCGATTTCAGGTTGAGCGATCGACCACACCATCGCGCGGATCAGTTCATCGACCTGCTTCTGGGTGTAATTCTCGATCTGCTGCTGCGCTTTGCGCGAGCGTTCAACCAATGCTTTGACTTCGAGAGCAACGGGATTGGTTTCAAGCTCTGGGGTGTTGGCCATGACTATCTCCTGCACGATGATTGCGGGCAACGCATTTTCGAATGCGTCTTTTCGGTGAAATATCGAAGCGAAAAGCGCGCATTCTGAAGGGCTACGGATTAGAGCACAAACCCCGCATGCGCTGAATTGACGATATTGTGCGCTTAATGGACTATATTGCGCCAGCATCGTTCAAATCGAATCCTCCATGCCGATACCCCATCGCCCCGAAATAGACGCAGATATCACGTCTGGCTGGCCCCTCCCCGAGCAGGGCGTACGCATTCTGGTGCCCGAAGCCCTGACAAAATTGCTCAGCGAACATCCTTTAAGCCGCGATCTCTATCCGCTCGCGGCCGGCTACTATCCGCGCGCCGCCGGGCACAGCATGCGCCGGCGCCAGCACGGCGATAACCTGCTGGCCTACTGCGCCGAAGGCAGCGGCACCCTGCACACGCAAACCGGCGATTGGCCGGTGCAGGCCGGCGATCTCATTCTGCTCCCCACCGGCACCGCTCACAGTTATGCCGCCGACCCGCGCAAGCCGTGGTCGCTGTACTGGGTTCATTACGAAGGTACGCTGGCCGCGCAGTACACGGAGTTTCTTGGCCTGGCCCAGCCGGTGGCACCGATCGGCGTGCAGCCGCGCCTGCTGGCCGATTTTGAAGCGCTGTTCGCACTGCGTGGCGCCGGGCTGAATGAGCGCAAACTCGTCCACACCGCCAGCATTTTGAAGACGATGCTGACCGATATCGCCGCGCTCATCGCCGCGCACGACAACCGCAGCAGCGGCTCGCGCATCAACCTCGAACTGATCCAGCAGATCATGCAGCGCCGGCTCGACCGCGATCTCAATCTCGACGCGCTGGCCAAGGCCGCCAACCTGTCCAAATTTCATTTTGTACGCAAATTCAAGCAACTCACGGGACACGCGCCGATCCAGCATTTCATCCACCTGAAAATGCAGCACGCCTGCCAATTGCTCGATTCAACGCAGGAGCCGATCAAACTCGTCGCCAACCGGCTCGGCTACAACGATCCGCACTATTTCTCGCGCCTGTTCAAACGCGTGATCGGCGTATCGCCCCAACAATATCGGTTGCACCGAGTGGCATGAGTCGGCTGCACCGATTGGCATGAGCCGGTTACACCGAGTGGCATGAGCCGAAACGGGATTCATTCACAATTCTTGGCAAAAAAAGCGCTTTTTATCTCCCTTAAGCGACCTTTAAGACTGGCCACCTATTCTCCCCATCAACGATCAGAGATTGTTTCGCCAGTTGCGTTGTGAGGTTGTCATGTCGTCTGCTGTACTGAATCAAACGCCGGCCTTTTCATTTATCCAGCGTCTGCACAAAAGCCCCGCCAAAGCCGAGCACAGAGTTCGACAATTGTGCTGCTACACCGCAAGCACACCGGGTCGCCACGCCGTCGAAGCCTATATTGCCGACGCCTTTCGCGAGCAATATGACGCACATATCGAGCATTTCATGCCGGTACTGCTGACCATCGAAACCGACCACCAGATCGAAGCCGCCCTCGGCCTGCGTTTTGGCGATCAGCGTCCGCTGTTCCTCGAACATTATCTCGATCAAAGCGTTGAAGCCGAGCTGGCCGCGCATGGCCTACCCAATTCCGCCATCGTCGAAGTCGGCAATCTGGTATCGACACGCGCAGGTTGCAGCCAGCTGCTATTCATCCTCCTCGCCGAATTGCTCGACAGCCTTGGCTGCGATACCGGCGTGTTCACCGCCACCACCCACGTACAACAACTGCTCTGCAAGGCCGGCTGCGAGCTGACCACGCTGTGCGACGCCGATGGAAATCGACTTGGCCCGCAACTGAGCCAGTGGGGCAGCTACTACGAAACAGCTCCGCGTGTGGTCGCCTACCGCGTGGCGCCCGCTGCGCAGTCGGTGCGCGAGCGTCCGGTGCTGGCACGCACATTCAAACACCATCGCGACGATCTGGCGCGCGTGATCGACATGCTTGCGCCGGGGACGTCTTTCGCGGCACAGGCCTGAATGAATTTACTCGACACGATTCGCGCGGTTGCCGCGCAACAGCCGCATCACCTCGCCGTAGAAGACGGCTGCGGTGCGATTACCTACGCAACGCTGATCGAGCGTATCGATGCGCTGGCTCGCGAGCTGCGCACGATGCGCTGCAAAACGTTGGCGCTACTCGCCGACAATTCATCCGACTGGATCGTATTCGATCTCGCCTGTCTGGCCGCGCAAATCACGTGCATTCCGCTACCGGGATTTTTTTCCGACGCGCAATTGCGTAACACATTGCACGCGAGCGGCGCCGATTTAATCGCCAGCGACGATGCGGTGCGCATCGCGCAGATCACTCCATCTGCACAATTGGAAAAAACGCTGAGTCGATTATCGGTTTGGACGGTGCCAAACGCAGCGACGCCATCGATGCCGGTGGGCACCGATAAAATCACGTTCACCTCGGGATCGAGCGGCACCCCCAAAGGCGTGTGTTTGAGCGCCGCAGCGCAATTCGCGGTCGCATCAGGTCTGCGCGATGTCACTGCAGACATCAAAGCAGAGCGTCATTTCAGCGTATTGCCCTACGCCACGCTGCTCGAAAATATCGCGGGAATTTATTTACCGTTATTGCGCGGCGCCACCATCGTCGCACTGCCTTCAGCGCAGATCGGCTTCAACGGCGCGCGGCTTGAACAACCGCAGCAATTTCTGCAGGCGCTCAGCGAGCAACAACCTAACAGTCTTATCGTGCTGCCGCAGTTTTTACCGCTGCTCATTCACGCCGCGCGCAATGGCTGGCAAATTCCAACATCGCTGCAATTTATTGCGGTCGGCGGTGGCAAGGTGCCGGTAGCGTGGTTGCATGCCGTGCGCGCACTCGGCCTGCCGGTTTACGAAGGGTATGGATTATCGGAGTGCGCTTCGGTCGTCGCACTCAACACACCCGGTCACGATTGCCCCGGCATGGTCGGGCGGGTTTTGCCGCACTGCAAAGTGACGATTGAGAACGATGAAATCGTTGTACACGGCAACAGTTATCTGGGCTACCTTGATGTTAATGGCGGCAGCGGTGAAACACCGCGAACCGCTGATACACCGGTGCGCACGGGCGATCTCGGCGCGCTCGATGCCAACGGTTTTCTCGCTATCGCAGGCCGCTCGAAGAATCTGCTGATTTCTTCCTACGGCCGCAATATTTCGCCGGAATGGCCCGAGACCGAATTAATGGCTAGCGGTTTATTTCGTCACTGCGTGGTGTTCGGCGATGCACAGCCGTTTTGCGTTGCGTTGCTCGACCCATTGCCGCACGCAACACCCATCGCTATCGCCGCGGCAATGGCCGCTGCCAATCGCAATCTGCCCGAATACGCGCAAATCAAACGTTGGCACTGCCTCGAAAATTCGCTCGGCGCACAACCCGAACTATTAACCGCAAATGGTCGACCGCGCCGCGATGCAATCGCCGCGCATTACCACGACGAAATTAATTCTCTCTACTCACCCGCCGCAGATGCTGCCGGCGCAGGAGATAACGATGGGCTTTTATCACGCTCTGCTTGAGCAAACGCAATCCGCTCGCGAGGCGATGCTCAAAACACCGCTGATTCAACGCGCACTCTCTAGTGAAGTCACACTCGATGATTACGTCGGCTTTCTCGGCCAGGCTTATCATCACGTCAAACACACGGTGCCTTTGCTGATGGCAGTGGGCTCACGTCTGCCCGAAGAAAAAGAATGGTTGCGCGAAGCGGTGGCCGAATATATCGAAGAGGAATGCGGTCATCAGGAATGGATTCTCAACGACATCGCCGCATGCGGCTTCGATAAAGAAGTCGCGCGCCGGCAAACGCCGCATTTCGCCACCGAACTCATGGTGGCCTATGCTTACGACATGGTGCAGCGCGTCAACCCGCTCGGCTTTTTCGGCATGGTGCTGGTACTCGAAGGCACCAGCATTGCATTGGCCGATCGCGCCGCCGGAATCATTAAGGAAAAATTGGCGCTGCCCGCGAATGCGTTTTCGTATTTGCGCTCGCACGGCGCGCTCGATCAGGATCACGTGCAATTTTTCGAGAAATTGATGGATCGCATCGACGATCCGCGCGAGCAGCAAATTATCGTGCACGCGGCCAATCGATTTTATCATTTGTACGCAGCGATCTTCGCATCGGTGGCGAATACACCGTGCACGATTCCCCGCCGCGAACAGGCCGCATGATCAAAAAAATTAAATAGAGAGAACGCATGCAACTCAATGGAAAAACCTTTGCCCTCAATGGAAAAACCTTCGTACTCACCGGCGCAACGGGCGGTATCGGTGCAGCGATGGCGAAACGATTATCGGCCGCCGGCGCGAAGTTAGTTTTACTCGGGCGCAATCGCGATCGCCTGGAGAAGCTACAAAACGAAATCGGTGCGCAACGACACAGTTTTGTTGTCGGCGATCTCACCGATGTAACAGTTAGGCACGCATTGGTCGAACACTGTCGCGCACTGCCCGCTTCGATCGATGGCGTCATCAACAATGCGGGCAGCAGTGTATTTGCACCGATCAATGCGACCGGCGCCGATGAATTGCAATCGCTGCTGACGATTAATTTACTGGTGCCGATGCTGGTGACGCGCGATTTGCTGCCGCTGCTGCACGATCGTTGCAAAGACGGGCGCGAACACGCAGCGATTGTGAATGTTGGCTCGACCTTCGGCAGTATCGGCTATCCGGGATTTTCGGGTTATTGCGCGAGTAAATTCGGCTTGCGCGGGTTTACCGAAGCACTGCGCCGCGAACTCGCCGACAGCAATATTCGCGTGCACTATCTCGCCCCGCGCGCAACGCACACCGGACTTAATTCACCGACCGTGGACGCACTCAACGCCGCACTCGGCAATGCCGTTGACGATCCCAGCATTGTTGCCGATGCACTCGTCGCGCTGATCGAAAACGGCGGCAGTGCGCGTTATATCGGTTGGCCGGAAAAATTATTCGTGCGCGTCAATCAAATTCTGCCGGGCATTGTCGATAACGCGCTCAAGAAACAGCTCGGCGTCATCCGCTCATTTTTCCCCCACAAAAAATCAGAACGCATTTGAGAATCACCCGCGAGGAATAACATGAAAGCACTTACAAATAGATTGAAACGATTGGCGATCATGGCGCTGTGTTTAAGTACCGGCGCATTCGCCAAAGCCGATGCTATCGACGATCAAGTCGCCACCCTGCAAACACGCTGGGCCGAAGTGAATTACCAAATGAAAGACGATGCGCAAATCAAAGCCTTCGAAGAATTATCGGCAACCGCCGAAGCCGCAGTAAAAGCAAATCCCAATGCCGCACCGTTGTGGATTTGGAGCGGTATCATCAAGTCGTCGTATGCGGGCGCCAAAGGCGGACTCGGTGCGCTATCGCTAGCCAAGGCATCGAAACAGGATTTGGAAAAAGCCATCGCGATCGACCAGACTGCATTGCACGGTTCGGCATTGACGAGCCTCGGCACACTCTATTTCAAAGTGCCGGGCTGGCCAGTGGGATTCGGCGACGAGGATAAAGCGCGCGATCTGCTCAAAAAAGCGCTGGCACTCAATCCCGACGGCATCGATCCCAATTATTTTTATGGCTTGTTTTTGCTAGAGCAGAAAGAATACCCGCAAGCGCTGGCTGCATTGGAAAAAGCCAAAGCTGCGCCGCCGCGTCCCAATCGCGCTCTCGCCGATCAGGGTCGTCATGCCGAAATCGATGTGGCGATTGCGCAAGTGAAAAAGAAAATGAATTGATCTGCCCACTCTCCCGCCCTTTCTCTGGGAGAGAGGGATTAACGGGGAGCAAGCACAGCGTATGCAAATATTATTAGTCGAGGATGACAACCTGCTCGCGGGCGGCATCGTCAATGCGCTCAAACGCAATGGTTTTGCGGTCCATCATGTCGCCACCGGTGCCACTGCACTGAGTCGTATCAAGGCCGAGCCGCCCGATATCGTGGTACTCGATTTAGGCCTGCCCGATATGGATGGCCTCGATCTGCTGCGCCGCGTGCGCGCACAAAAAATGACGTTGCCGATTTTGATTTTGACCGCGCGCGATGCGCTCGATGTCAAAGTCAAAGGCCTCGACCTCGGCGCCGACGATTATCTCACCAAGCCATTTGAACTCGACGAATTGCTCGCGCGTTTGCGCGTGCTCGAACGCCGTCTCGGCAATGCCGCGAGCGCGGAGATTGTGATCGGGTCGGTATCGCTGAATACCGCAACGTATAAATTATTCGTCGATGGACAGGACACATCCTTATCGATGCGCGAATTCGGGCTGCTCAAAGCACTGATGGAAAATGCCGGCGCCATTCAAACCAAGCAGATGCTCGAATCCAAACTGTATAGCTGGGGCGAAGAAGTCAGCAGTAACACCATCGAAGTGCACATTCACAATCTGCGCAAAAAACTTCCCGCGAATTTCATTCAGACCGTGCGCGGTATCGGTTACACGGTTGCCCAGGCATGAAATCGATTCGCACGTTTCTGGTGATCGTGCTGATTTCCACGATTACGCTCGTCATGTTTCTCGCCGCGCTGCGCGGTTATCAGGAGAGCGTTGCCCAGGCCGAGCGATTATTCGATGCCGAACTCATGCAGGAGCTGCACTTGCTCGGCAAACTCATCGACGATCAGATTTCACGTCGCCCACCCGCCGATGGCGATTACCAAATCGACCCGAACCCGTATCTGCACCTCACCGTGTTCGACGAGGAATACCAGTTAGAGTCCGCCTTTCAAATCTGGAACGAACGCGGCGAATTATTATTGAAATCGGCAACGGCGCCAGCGTACGCGTTGACCGGCTCGGCATTGGATTCATCAACCGCAGCAATTTTTCATTCAGGCTTCAGCGATATCAATTATCAAGGTTATCGCTGGCGTGCACTCACCGATTTCAACAGCACGACGCGATTGTGGATTGTGGTCGCCGAGCGCCACGATATTCGCTACGCGCTGGCCGACAGTATTATTTTGGAATCGCTGTTGCCGCTCATCATCGCGCTGCCGCTGCTCGCATTATTGACATGGGCGGTAGTCAGTTTCGGTTTAAACCCGCTGCGCACACTCGCGGCCAATATCAGCGAAAAGGAAGCGACCGATTTATCGCCGCTGCCGACACAACAAATCCCTTCTGAACTCATTACGCTCACACGCTCGGTCAACGAATTGTTTCGCCGCCTCGCCGAATCGTTCGAACGCGAGAAACGCTTCACCGCCGATGCCGCGCACGAACTGCGCAATCCGCTCGCCGCGTTGAAAATTCACGCCGCCAATTTGCTCGCCGAAGCGCGCGCTTCAGCAGCAAATGCATCCGGCGAAACCGTTCCGAGTGAAACACTGATTCAACTCAATCGCGGCATCGATCGCCTGAGCCGTCTCGTCGAACAATTGCTCACGCTCAATCGCATGGCGCCCGATCATTACCTCGCGCAGATGAGCAATCTCGACCTGTACGCGACCGCGCAAAAAGTCATTCAGGATTTATTTCCGGATCTGCAGAAAAAATCGCAATCGATCGAGCTGCTCGGCGAACCGACCACACTCTATGGCGATGTCTTCGGCATTGAGATTCTGCTGCAAAACCTGATCGGTAATGCCAGTAAATACTGCCCTAACGGCGCGCATATCGCGGTGTATGTCGAACTCAAAAATGGAGCTCCTCTTTTGCGTGTCGTCGATAACGGCCCCGGCATTCCCGAATTCGAACGCGAGCGCGTATTCGAACGCTTTTATCGCATCGGCGGCGATCGACATTCCTCCAACACCACCGGTTCCGGCCTCGGTTTATCGATCGTCCGTCAGATTGCCGATTTGCACGGCGCACAGATCGAACTGGCCGCACCACCGCAAGGCGGACTCGAGGTCATCGTGCGCTTTACGCAGGGCAAGCAAACAGGAGAACTGCAATGAATCGTTCGCACTCCGCTGCGCGGCGATGGGCATGGACATGCGGCGCGCTCCTGCTCACGATAACGTGCGCCTGGGCCGACACGCAGGAATACACGCTGGAAATTCGCGACCATTTGTTTTACCCGATGCGCCTTACCATTCCGCGCAATCAAAAAGTGAAACTGATCGTGATCAATCGCGATGCGACACCCGAGGAATTCGAAAGCTACGAACTCAATCGCGAAAAAGTCATCATGGGCGGACGCCAATCGATTTTATTCGTCGGCCCGCTGCCGCCCGGCGAGTATCCATTTTTTGGCGAATACCACCCAAAAACCGCGCTCGGCACCATCGTTGTTGAATGAGCAGATTGTTATTAAGTGAACGGAGAACATCATGCTGAGCGCATTAATTATTATTTTGCGTGAAGTGCTCGAAGCAGGTCTTATTATCAGCGCACTGCTGGCAACAGCCCGCATCAAAAATATTTCTCCGCGCACGCTCATGCTTGGGCTTTTCTTCGGTATCGGCGGCGCGCTCCTGATCGCCAACAACATGGTGTCGATTTCCAATTTCAACGACGGTGTCGGTCAGGAATTGCTTAACGCCACGCTCGACATCGGCATCATCGCAATGCTCGCCGGCGCCAGCGTCAGTAATCTACTCGATGGGCCGCCACTGTTCGGATGGTGCGCCGCTGGCGCCATCGCCTGCGCCGTATCGCGCGAAGTGTCCGAAATCATCATTTACGCATCGAGTTTCAGCGCGAGCTTCTCCGCATTTATTCCCGTGCTCATCGGCGGCACCATCGGCACCGGCATCGGTCTCAGCATCGGCGCACTGCTGTATTATTTTCTGGCGTACCAACCGTCCCGACTCGCGCTGCTGATCTCCTCGATCCTGTTGGCGTTGATCGCCGCCGGCATGGGTGCCGAAGCGGTTGGCTATTTCGACCAAGCCGGCCTCATTCCCGCACAGCCACCGTTTTGGAATACGTCGAGCTGGATCGCTGAAGACTCCATCGGCGGCCAGATCCTGCACGCACTGATCGGTTACGAGGCGACGCCCACTCTGCTGCAACTGATAGCCTATGCGCTGACATTTCTTTTCATCAGCGGCCTCGGCGCTTTGCGCGTGAAACCGGAGGCCGATGCATGAGCAAGCGTGTAAATAATTTTGCCCCTCGCGCCTTATTAACCGCCGCCGCGCTGGCGAGCGCATCGCTGCAACCGGCCTTTGCCGAAATCGATCGCGTTTATCATCCGTATGTCACGCCGCTCGAAACCGAAATCGAATGGCGCACCACGGTCGGGGACGGCGGCAATTCGCCCTACGATGGACAAACCATGCAGAGGCTCGCGATCGGTCGTGCGCTCGGCGAAAAGCTATTCGCCGAGGGCTATGTGATTGGTCGCAAAACCGATACGGACAGTCTCAAGCTCAGCGGTTTCGAACTGGAGGCGATGTACCAAATCGGCGAGGCCGGCGAGTACCCGGTCGACCTCGCGCTGCTTACCGAATTCGAACGCGATGCCGACCGCAATATCTCGCACGTGGGCGGTGGCCTCGTCGCCGAGAAAGAATTCGGCGCCACCAGCCTTGCGCTCAATTTCATGGCGGAGTACGAGTATGGCAGCGGCGTAGACGACGAACTCGATACCGAAATCGCCGCGCAGTGGCGCTGGCGCTGGCGCGAAGCGCTGGAACCCGCACTCGAATATTACGTCGATGAATACACCGAGGGAGCCGGCCCCGTGCTAACGGGTTTGTTCCGGCTCGGCGAGAGACAAAAGCTGAAATGGGAATTCGGTGTCATCATCGGCACAGGTAAAGACGCGCCCGAGCGCACTTGGCGCGGCCAGTTGGAGTTCGAATTTTAGGGCGTCCGCGCATTTGAATGCGCGTCGCCCGACACTGATATAATCGCGCACCTTTGAAACCTTTCGTGGTGCGATTTGCATGAGTGACGATAAAACCATCAAGCCCTGGGGCGGACGCTTCTCCGAACCGACCGATGCCTTCGTTGAGCGCTTCACCGCGTCCGTCACTTTCGATAAGCGCCTCTATCATCACGACATCAATGGCTCGCTCGCGCACGCGCAGATGCTCGCCAAAGTCGGCGTGTTGACCGCCAACGAATTCAACGCAATTCAACAAGGCCTCGAAGAAATTCGCAGCGATATCGAAGCGGGCAATTTCGAGTGGTCGGTGACGCTCGAAGACGTGCACATGAATATCGAAGCGCGTCTCACCGATAAAATCGGCATCGCCGGCAAAAAATTGCATACGGGCCGTTCGCGCAACGATCAGGTAGCCACCGATGTACGTTTGTATCTGCGCGATGAAATCGATGCGATCGCGAAAGAAATTACACGCCTGCAAATCGGTTTAATTGAGTTGGCAACCAAACATGCCGATACGATCATGCCGGGCTTCACGCATTTGCAAACCGCGCAGCCGGTGACGTTTGGCCATCATCTGCTCGCCTGGAATGAAATGTTAGAGCGCGATTACGGCCGCCTGCTCGACTGCCGTAAACGCCTCAATCAAAACCCGCTCGGCGCCGCTGCACTCGCTGGCACCACCTATCCGATCGACAGAAATTACACGGCGGAATTATTGGGTTTCGACAAGCCGACCGAAAACTCGCTCGATTCCGTATCCGATCGCGATTTCGCCATCGAATTTTGCTCGTTTGCGAGCATGCTGCTCACGCATATGTCGCGCTTCAGCGAAGAATTAATTCTCTGGACCAGCTCGCAATTTAATTTCGTGTTTCTGCCCGATCGTTTCTGCACCGGCTCATCGATCATGCCGCAGAAAAAAAATCCCGACGTACCTGAATTGATTCGCGGCAAAGTCGGACGCGTGAACGGGCATTTAATTAGCCTGCTCACGCTGATGAAAGGGCAGCCACTCGCGTACAACAAAGACAATCAAGAAGACAAAGAACCTCTGTTCGATACTATCGATACCGTGAAAGATTGTTTGAAAGCGTATGCCGATATGGTGCCCGCAATTCAACCGAAACAAGATGTCATGCGCGAAGCAGCGCGCAGAGGTTTTTCGACCGCCACCGATCTCGCCGATTATCTCGTGCGCAAAGGCGTGGCATTTCGCGATGCGCATGAAATTGTCGGCAAAGCGGTTGGCTACGGCGTAAAAACGGGCAAAGACTTGGCCGATATGTCGCTCGATGAATTAAAACAATTCGGTGCAATAATCGAGCAAGATGTATTTGCGGTGTTGACGCTGGAAGGGTCGGTGGCAGCGCGCAATCACATCGGCGGTACGGCGCCGGTGCAAGTCAAGGCAGCGGCGCAACGCGCACTGAACAAACTGCAATCGCGTTAAACGTAATTAACAACTTCGTAACTTCATTCCGGACTCCCGAAGCGTCAGAATTGAGCTTCGATAATAATCACAGCGAGGAGTCCGGATATGAGCCATCCGAATGCGAAGAAGATCTACCGCGTCGTGCAATGGGCAACAGGTAATATCGGCACACGCTCGCTGCGCACGGTGATCGAACATCCGCAACTCCAACTGGTTGGACTTCTCGTTCACTCCGAAAGCAAAGCAGGTAAAGACGCAGGCGAGTTATGCGGCTTGCCACCAACAGGCGTGAAAGCCACGCGCAGTATCGACGAAATTCTCTCGCTCAAAGCCGATTGCGTTTTGTATATGCAGCAGGGCGCAAATATCGACGACATCTGCCGCATTCTCGAATCAGGCACCAACATCGTCACCACGCGTGTCGAATTCCATAATCCACCGACGCTCGATGCAGCGATTCGCACACGCATCGAAGCCGCCTGTAAAAAAGGCAACTCATCGATTCACAGCACCGGCAGCAGCCCCGGTTTCGTCACCGAAGCATTGCCGATTCCGCTGCTTTCGCTCCAACGTCGCCTCGATGAACTCATCATCGATGAATTCGCCGATCTCACCCAGCGCGACTCACCCGATTTACTTTTCAATGTGATGGGTTACGGTAAAGCGCCGAGCGAATTCGGCGAGCAACGCCTCGCTCATGTGAAAGAAGGTTTCGCGCATTCGCTGTCGATGCTCGCCGATGCGATTGGCACGCCGATCGACTCGATCGAAATCAAAGGTGAAAATGCGCTGACGCGCGACAACATCAAAATTGCTGCCGGCACTCTAGAAAAAGGCACCGTCGGCGCACAGCGCATCGTGATGACGTGTTATCGCAACGGCAAATCGTTCATGCAGATGCGTATGAACTGGTATGCGACGAAAGAAATTGTCGAAGATTGGGAATTAGGTGAAACGGGCTGGCGTGTGCAAGTAAAAGGCGACACACCGCTCGATGTGCGTATTCGCTTTCCGATTCCACTCGAACAATACGGCGCGGTGATGCCGGGCCTAACTGCACACCGCGCAGCGAATGCAGTGCCTGCAGTGTGCGACGCCGCTGCAGGTATTCGCACTACTGCGGAACTGCGACACGTTATCGCTTATTTAGGAGGGTGATCGAAATCATTGTCGATTGAATAAGGCGCTGAATCGTCAGCGCCATGTGTATTTCATGCCGACACGCAATGTACGCGGCTCGATGGTGCGACTCATTCGCCCTTCAACGGAAGTGCCGGCCGGATCGAAACCCGGCACATTGCTTTCGTAAAAATAGGCAATCTCTTCACCTTCGCGATTGAAGACATTGAGCAACTCACCGTAGATACTGAGTGGCCCCGGGGACCATGCGGCACGCAAATTAACAATTGTTTCTGCACCAGCGCGTTCAGAGTTATCTTCGATCAATGGATAGGCGCCTAAATAGCGTGCGCGCATCCCAACTTCCCAATCGCCATAGGTTGCCGACACACCGAGCTCGCCCGCACCTTCAAGCGCGCCCGGAATAAACGACGCATCGCCGGCATTGTCGAAACGGGCGTGACTGCGCGTCCATACTGCATCGAATGCAAGCCACGAATACGGACGCCAAAAGCCCACCAATTCGTAACCGCGACGACGAGATGGATTCGATGGCTCGACCGAGTTTGAATCACCGACAAATTTCAATTCACTATCGAGCGCTAGCCACCAATACGTCGCAGTGATATTGAAAGTATCGCGCTGGAAGCGCACCCCCACCTCTTCTCCTCGGCCCGGCACCAATCCTTGCACCGGTGTTTCAGTATTCACGACACCGCGCGCATCGTTGGAATGAAAACCGCGACCGGCATTCGCGTACAACTCCCACTCCGCATCGAGCGCGTAAGCCACACCGAGTTTTGGTGATAAGCGCTGATCGCGCTCGCTTCCATCAGCAGAGTTTTCAGCCAGCGTCCGCACATCAAAATCGTAGCGATCACCACGCAAACCAATGAGCACACGCAGTGGATTAAGCGGATGCCAGATGAGTTCGCTATAGATACCGAGCGAACTTTCGTCGATAGCATTACGACCGATCGTTTCGATCAACGTACGCTGCTCCGTGTGCTCTACGCCAACATCACTGATATCGTCATAGCGCGCTTCTGTACCCGCGCGCACCGTAATTTTTTCGTTTTCGACGACCAGGCGCTCAAAACGTCCACCGTAAATTTGGCGCGTATCGAACTGCTTAATTTGAAAATCGTACGTGGGATTGGAAAACATTTGCCAATCGTAATACTGACCGTAAAACGTCGCGCGCCAATCATCACCTTCCACATGCAATGTAGCAATGAATCGATCGGTTTCGCCGGTTGCGGAAGAATCGAGCGAACAGAAACGATCAGCACACACCGCCGAACCAATCACCCGCTCTGGAATTTGTTCGGTGGGTCTCCAACTGGCGTGATACTCCCACAGGCTCGCGCTGAATTTTCCCCAGTCCATCACCTGTGTGTATTTACCAAAAATGGATTGGTGCTCAAGATCTTCGGGTTGTTGCCACGGACCATCGTATTCGCGCACTTGCGCCACCGCCGTTAATTCTCCAGCGCCAGCAATTTGTGACCCACCCGCAACCAAACGACGCCAACCATATTCGCCAACTTCAAGCGCAACAAATGGCTGCAAACTACTTTTACTGCTGATCAAGCCAGCTCCCGCCATCGCAAAATCGCCCAGATCAGCGCGATAAGGACCTTTGCGATAATCGATGCGCTCGACCATTTCGGGAATCATCCCATTCAAATCAAGATAACCCTGACCATGGCCGTGACTGCGCAAATTCATCGGCACGTCATCGACGTATGCCGTGAAATCCGTACCGTGATCGAGGTTAAAACCCCGCAAAAAATATTGGTTGGCTTTTCCGCTACCCGAATGCTGCGCGGCGATCATTCCAGGCACCGCCTCCAATAACTCGGCCGCACGCAATAGCGGACGAGTTTCTAAATCAGCCCCAGCGACAGCACCTTCACTGGCTGAGCTAGCGATTCCGATTTGCAATTCATTACGACCGTACACAATGACTTCGTCATTCAAAGCGTGTGCTTCAAAGCACACGCCACACAGCGCAATCAGAACTGGAACTGTATATTTTCGTGTCGTGTTTTCATCAGTGCCGCAATACATCCAGCCCCCCTCGATTTCATTCATCGATAAAAAGAAATTTTTTAGGTTGGGCGTTGCGCTGAAGAGAATGACGTGGCGGCGACAAGTCCGACCGCACTCTTAATGATGGCGCTCGCGTGATGCATGTCGATGCCACGTCGAGCATCAACACATGCCACAAGAAAAAAATTAAACAGCACAACCACTCCCAATCCGGAGGTGGTCGAACAGAACAAACGGAAGGACGAGACAGAGAACGGCCGAGTGCCCTGCCCAAACCGCCCACCGCAGCTTGTTGAGGAAGAGCACCGGGCTGGTGTCGGACTCAAACGGCATCGCCGTTTTTACCGTTGCGGGGGCAGCGTCAGGTTTGCACTGACTTCCCATTTAAGCTCGGGTCATAACCCGAACACCGCGTTGCTCTGAAATTTGAAGACGCGCTACGTTAAAACGTAATGACAAACATAACAACAAAAACCATTCGCGAATGATCAATACGGTTCTGACGCGCATAAAAAACCCGCCTCATGGGCGGGCTCTTGAATCAAAATCAAATTATTTGATTTTGGCTTCTTTGTAGATCACGTGTTTGCGCACAACCGGATCGTATTTCGAGAATTCGAATTTGTCCGGGGTGTTGCGCTTATTCTTTGCCGTTGTGTAGAAATGGCCGGTACCGGCAGTCGACACGAGACGGATCAGATCGGATGCACCTTTCTTCGCCATGATTTTTTCCTCAATCTCTCAAATGCGCCGCAGGCGCTTTTAAACCTGTTCGCCATTAGCACGGATATCAGCGAGAACCGCGTCGATACCGCGCTTATCGATGATACGCATACCTTTGCTGGAAACGCGCAGCGTGATGAAACGCTTTTCGCTCTCAACCCAGAAACGGTGGTGATGCAGATTCGGCAAGAAACGACGCTTGGTGCGGTTCTTTGCGTGAGAAACATTGTTGCCGACAATTGGACGCTTGCCGGTCACCTGACAGACTCTGGACATGATGATGTCTTCCAGCTTTTAAATCGAATGTAAGAGTTTCAGCAGCCTGGATCGCAGAATTTCCGGACCCCGGCGCAACGGAGCGCGACTTTATACCAGAACCCCCCCGCCATCGCAACGTGGCGCGCAAAATATTCGCACGGCCACACGACTCCCGATTTCCAACAACTCGCCTGTGCAACAGCCAGCAGGACCACAAACTTCACAAAAGTCTTTTATTTGCTAGGCTTTAGCTATTAAAGTTGCTGCAGCACATAAAAATCTAATGCAACCCCTTTATTATTCTTAATTTTTCGGAAAGCCGGAATACGCAATGGCGCTCTGGTTCAACTCGCATAAGTCCACATCAACCGAACGGATTGGGTTAAGCCTGTACGCTGGCGGTTTCGCCGCATGCGTAGTAGATAGTGCTGCCAACAAAATAGTTAGCACCCACTTTCAAGCAATCTCCAATGAATCAGGGCTTGCAGACTCGCTACTGCAATGGGCTCGCGATCACAACCTCAAAGGCCGAATTTGCTACGTCAGCCTCGGGCCCGACGATTACAAGCTGGTATCCACCGAAAGCCCCGCCGTTCCGGAAGCGGAAATCAATCAGGCGCTGCTGTGGGGACTGCGCGATGTCATCGACAGCAAACCCGAAGACACCGCCATCGACAGCTTTCCTTCGGCGACCGGCATCCATCGCTCGGGTAAGACAATCCGCCAGGCCGTCACCGCGCGCAAGGCACGCATTCGGCTCATCGTCGATGCCGTGCTCGGCGCCGGACTCGAACTCGGCGCTATCGAAATCCCCGAGCTGAGCCAGCGCAATGTGATCAAGCAGCTGGAAGAAGATGCAATCGGCGTCGGCCTCGTCAGTCAAAACTCGCGCGGAGTGAGCGTTGCGATGTATCGCGGCGGCGAACTCTACGTCACGCGCCAACTCGCGGGGATCAGCAGCCTCGCCGATGCGGGCCACCCACTCACTGCGCCGCGACTGATCGAACAATTGGGATTGGAACTGCTGCGCACGCTCGATTACTACGACAGCCAATTGCGCCAGCGCCCGCCTGCTGCAATTTTTCTGCAACCGCTGCAGACAGAAACACGCCCGCTGCTCGACGGCTTATCGGCGACAATTAATCTGCCGGCTCGACAGTTGCAGTTCGCCAGCATCGTCAAAGGCGCCGAGAATTTATCCTCAGAAACATTCGAGCGCTGCTTCATTGCATTAGGCGCGGCTCTGCGTCGCGACGATGTCGCCCAGCAAATCAATCTCTATACCGAAGAATTTCATCCGCGTCGCGAATGGCTGTCGCTGCAACGTGGTGTGCAGCTCTGCGGCGGCACTCTCGCTGCAGGCCTTCTCATCACCGCTGCGCTCGCCTGGCACAACCGCGCGCTGAATCACGACGCCAGCGAATTGCAGGCGCAATTGCAAACCGAACAGAACGCGCTGAATACCGCACAAACCGAATTAGCTGCGCGCGTACCCTCTCCCGAACTCACTCAACAATTACAGCGGCGCCAGGCGGAAGAAGCCGCCAAAACCGAATTGCTCGCCGCGCTGAAAACCGGAATCTTGAGCGGCAGCGCTGGCTACGCACCAATCCTCACCAGCCTCGGACAAAACACCATCGATGGTCTTTGGCTAAACCAGATCGAAATCGTCAGCGGCGATGTGAATCTCGCCGGCAATGCGCGCAAACCCGATTTGATTCCGATTTATATCGACAAGATTGTCAGCGCTACCGATTTCGGCCCGCGCGGTTACGAAAGCCTCGCTGTCAAAGCCAACGAAAACGGTCTGCTCGAATTTGCTCTGCGCGGCCACCGCAGCACGAATCCTGCGACGACAGTGCGATGAACCGGACGAGCTGAATAATGAATGCACTGAAATCCTTTAATTTCAAACCGCAGTGGCAGCAGTGGGAAGCGCGCTTCAATGCGTTGAAGCCGCGCGAACAGTTGCTGATCATGATTGCTGGCGTGGCGATTGTGCTGATGCTGTGCGATCAATTGCTGTGGGATCCGCTCACGCGCAGCAATAAACAGCAGAAAACTGCCATCGCCGAATCGCAGCAACAACTCGATCAATTCAAAGCCGCGCATGCTGCCATCAACGCCAAACTCGCCGAGGATCCCAACGCCGAATTGCAGCGCAACCTCGAAGCCGTTATCGAGCGCGTCGCCAAACAAAACGAACAGCTCGCAAAACTGACCGTCGATTTAATTCCGCCCGAAGAAATGGCGAACGTGCTGCACACGATGATCAGCAAGCGCGGCAATCTGCAATTACTCGCGCTGCGCAACGAACCCGTCGAGCCGGCATTCACGCCCAAAGCCGACACCGAGGCTGACAACACAAACACCACCGACACGACGACCAGCACACAGGACAACGCCGAACGCGAGCGCGTTGCGATTTATCGTCACGGTCTCACGCTCGAACTCAAGGGCCGCTATTTCGATATCGTCGAATATTTGCAGGCGCTCGAAAATTTGCAGTGGCATTTTTACTGGGAAAAACTCGATTACAAAGTCGATAAATATCCCGATGCCATCGTCACACTCAAGGTCTACACCCTGAGCAATCGGGAGAGCTGGATCGGTGCGTAATATTCAACTGCCGCGCTTGCTACCGCTCATTTCGATCGGCGCGCTTCTGATTGCATCGGCAGCCTATGCGGAAAGCAATCTCGCCGATCCAACGCGACCGAGCGGCTATAGCGAGAACGCCAGCGCACGGGCAAATCCCAGTGAAAAATTGACGCTGACACTCATTCGTTTGGGCACAGAGCCACAAGCCGTCATCAATGGCAAAACGGTAACGCCTGGCGAGTTGATCGCAGGCCATCGCCTGCTGTCGCTGCAAGCAACGAGCGCTGTTTTGAGCGGCCCTAACGGGCGCACTGTGCTGCATCTCGCGCCAGCCATCCGCAAACCTTCTTCGACATATTCTGTGCAGAATCGCTAACTATGAATCCGCTGACCTCTAAATACACGCGCGCTAGTTTTTCCACGATCGCCCTACTGCTCGCCGCATGTCAGGCCAACCCACCGGTGACTAAAGATATCGATAAAGCGATGCGCGAACCATCGACGCCGGCGAATACACTCGCGACGAACGGTGCAACCGTCGCACCACCGCCTGCGGTCAATGCGGCGTTGCTGCCGAGCGAAACGGCATCGACAACGCGCGACGCTCGTTCGAATATTTCGCGCTTCGATATTTCGGTGAAAGACGCCGATGCCACCGATTTCTTTATGGGCCTCGTCGAAGGCACGCCATACAACATGCTGGTGCAACCCGGTGTCGGCGGCAAAATTACGATGAGCTTGAAAAATGTGAGCGTACCCGAAGTGATGGAAGCGGTGCGCAACGTGTACGGCTACGATTTCACCTATCGCAATGGCATTTTCGAAGTGATGCCGGGCGGCATGGCGACGCGATTTTTCCCGATCGATTATTTGAATCTCAAGCGCATGGGCATGTCGCGTGCGCGCGTGAATTCCGGACAGCTCGCGCAGAGCGGCAACGGCAGCAGCAACACATCGTCAAGCAACAACAGCAATGGCACCAACAGCAGCAACGTCGTTCAAATTCCTTCGACCGAAATCAATACCGACACCGAAGCCGATGTGTGGGTGGAATTGCAAACCACGTTAAAAACATTGGTTGGCGAAGGCGACGGCAAGCAGGTTGTGGTGAGCCCGCAGACTGGCATGGTCGTCGTGCGCGCACCGTCGCGCGAATTAAGTGCTGTGGAAGATTTTCTCAAACGCGCGCAATTAAGTCTGGAACGGCAAGTTATTCTCGAAGCGAAAATTATCGAAGTCACGCTCGACGATGGTTTTCAATCCGGCATCAACTGGTCAAAACTCGGCAGTGCTGGCGGCAATCCACTCAATATCGGTCTTTCCGGCGCATCGCTCGGCGGCGCCACGCCAACATTACCTTTCGGCACGATTACACCGACTGATTTGAATCCTCTCGGCGGTGTTTTCAGCGGCACCTACTCGTCGGCGAATTTCGATGGTGCCATCGAACTATTGAAAACGCAGGGCTCGGTGCAAGTGTTATCGAGCCCACGCGTATCGACCGTGAACAATCAAAAAGCGGTGATCAAAGTTGGCTCGGATGAGTTTTTTGTGACTGCAATTTCGTCGAATAGCAACACCACCAGCAGCGGAACAACGACGACACCGAACGTTACGCTGACGCCATTTTTCTCCGGTATCGCACTCGATGTAACTCCGCAGATCAGCGAGCAGGGACAAATCACCTTGCACGTGCATCCGTCAGTCACGCAAGTAACCGATCAGCAAAAACAATTGAAAGTTTTCGATCAGGATTTCGAATTGCCGCTCGCGTATTCCACCAGTCGCGAAACGGATACGATCGTGCGTGCTAAAAATGGGCAAGTCGTTGTCATCGGCGGCCTCATGCAAAACAAGGACGATACCAGTCAGGCCGGTGCACCCGTGTTGGCCGATGTGCCAGTGCTCGGTTATCTGTTCAAACAAAAACGCAAAGCAACGACGAAGAGTGAGTTAGTGATTTTGTTGCGTCCAATCGTACCGAACGATGCGCAATGGGAAGAACAAGTGAGCAAGGCGCGTGAGCGTATGGACGATATGCATCCGCCGCTTAAGCAAAAATTTCTGCCGTGATGCGGGTGAAATAGATCCATGTACCTCTATCACTTCGGCATGCAGCGTTTACCGTTCGGGCTCACTCCCGACACGGCATATTTCTGCGAATTGCCGGGGCACCGCGCCGCATTGAATGTATTGCACGTTGCGCTCGCCAGCGGTGAAGGCTTTATTAAAATCACCGGCGAAGTCGGCACGGGTAAAACTCTGCTCTGCCGAAAATTGCTTGGCGATCTCGATACGCTGCCGCCGGAACAACGAGCACTGTGCGCGTATATTCCCAATCCCGTTTTAACACCACACGAATTGCGCATCGCAATCGCGCATGAAATCGGCTTGTCGCTCGATGCTAACGAATCGGATGCACTGCTTGCCCGCCGACTCGAATTGAAATTGCTAGAAATTGCACAGCACGGTCGGCCCGTCATTTTAATTATCGATGAAGCGCAATCGTTGCCGGATGATTCGCTGGAGGCGTTGCGCCTGTTATCGAATCTCGAAACCGAGCGCCACAAGTTGTTGCAGATTGTGTTGTTCGGTCAGCCCGAATTGAATCGTCGCCTCAACAGCGAAAAATTTCGGCAATTGCGCCAGCGCATCGCGTTTTCGTATCACTTGCCGCAATTGAATATTGAGCAGATGACGGCGTATTTATCGCATCGCGTGCAATTATCGGGGCGAAATGATCCTGTACCTTTTAGCAATGCGGCGTTGTTTGCGATTGCGCTGCTGAGTCGCGGCATTCCTCGCCTCGGTCATGTGCTCGCGCACAAAGCGTTGATTGCTGCATTCGGGAAAGGTCTATCGAGTGCGGGACTGCGCGAAGCATTTGCAGCGGCGCGCGATACCGACGATGTGCGCATTCGCTTTATGCACTGGCAGAAACTATTGGTAGCAGGTGGCTTGGGCGCGCTTGCAGTCGGTGCGACCGCTGCTGCGATATTGGGGCATGCGCTATGAGCGTGATTAATTCGATGCTGCGCGATCTCGATCGCCGACAAGCGCCAATGCCTGTGAAAGCGAATGTGCAGCCCACGCTCGTACACCCTAAACGCATTGCGCCTCGTTCAGCGATAGCCTTGTGCGTGTTGATCGTTTTGGTGATTTTGAGCTGGGGACAGCGATCGAAGGAGGCTGTCAAAACAAATGCGCCGATGCAAGTCGACGATGTAAAAATCGAAGCACAATCTGCGCAACCTAAATCTGTAGTCACTGAAATAGATTCTGCGAAAGCGGCTCCAGTTATTGAGCAAGAAAATCGCCGCTTAACCGAAGCATTTGCGACGACACGCCGTACTTTCTCAGAAACAAAAAGCATCCCTGGGGGCTCGGAGGCGGCATCCATGCCGCCTACGGTCGCTGCAAATGCTTCGGTCAATCAGCTTGAATCGCAGAGAACTTCTAGCCCAGAAAAACAAAAATCCGAAACTCGACCTGTTAAGCAATCTATTGTTCAAGATGTGGAGACAAGAACTCCCGCACCCATCATCAAACAAGAACGAAATTCTACCGATGATCTAAATGCAGAACGTTATCAGCTCGCACGCAATGCACTCGCACAAAATCAACCGCAGCGTGCCTATGAATTATTGCGCGACAATCCACCCGCACTCGCCAACAACAGCGATTATCACGCCGTGCTCGCCGCAGCCGAGCAACAGTTGGGGCATTACGCCGACGCGGGCCTGCGCTATCAACAGTTATTAATGATTGACCAGAATCAAGCGAGCTGGTGGCTGGGATTAGCTCTGTCTCTTGACCAGAATCAGTCCCTCGACGGCGCGCATCGCAGCAGCGAAGCACTCGCTGCGTATCAACACGCAGTGCAATTAAATTCATTACCGGAAGCGGCGCATCAATATGCCGCAGCGCGCATTGCCGCGCTCAGTCATTCGGCGGAGCAGTAATCATGGCCGAAGCCAAACCCAAAATTCGTATCGGCGATATGCTCGTGAATGGCGGCGTGATTTCCGCCGAGCAATTGCAGCAGGCGCTCGCTGCGCAAAAAGAAACCGGACGCAAACTCGGCGCGACGCTGATCGGCATGGGCATTCTGAGCGAACAGAAGCTGCTCGAATTTCTCGCCGAACAATTTAAATTGCCGCTGATCGATCTCGGTCAATTCAAAATTAACGAAACGCATTTGCGCGCACTGTCCGAAGTACACGCGCGGCGTTTTCGCGCACTGGTACTCGACGAACGTCCCGGCACCTACATGGTGGTGATGGCCGACCCCACCGATCTGACTGCACTCGACGAACTCGAACGCATTCTCAAACGCCCACTGCAACTCGCAATTGCGCGCGAAGACGATATTCTGCGCACCATCGATTTGTTTTATCGGAAGAGCGCCGAGATCGAAACGCTCGCAGAAAAACTGGGCGAAGAACTCGGCGACAATTTATTTGAAATCGGTGCGATCAGTAACGAAGCTGCCACCGCCGATGCACCTGTCGTTAAATTACTGCAATCGATATTCGAAGATGCCGTACAAGTGCGCGCGTCCGATATTCATCTCGAACCCGACGATAAGGTGCTGCGCATTCGCTTGCGCGTCGATGGTGTTTTGCAAGAACAGGTGATGAAAGAAACGCGCATCGCGCCCGCGCTGGTGTTGCGTTTGAAATTATTGGCGGGTATGGATATCGCCGAAAAACGTTTGCCGCAGGACGGACGTTTCTTTATCAACGCGCGCGGTCATCAACTCGATGTGCGGATGTCGACGATGCCGGTGTTATACGGCGAAGCGGTGGTGATGCGGATTCTCGATCAAACCGCAGGCGCGTTGCGACTCGATCAACTCGGCATGCCACCTGAAATGATGCAGCGTTTTCGTCAGGCGTTTACGCGCCCGCACGGCCTTGTGCTCGCCACCGGCCCCACCGGTTCGGGTAAAACCACAACGCTGTACGCCGCGCTGAATGAATTGAATAAACCCGAAGTCAAAATTATCACGGTTGAAGATCCGGTCGAGTATCGCTTGCCGCGCGTCAATCAAGTGCAGATCAATTCGAAAATCGATTTGTCATTTGCGCGCGTGTTGCGCTCGGTGTTGCGGCAAGACCCGGACATCGTGATGGTCGGCGAGATGCGCGATCAGGAAACAGCAGAAATCGGCTTGCGCGCCGCGATGACGGGTCACTTAGTGTTATCGACATTGCACACCAACGATGCGGTGAGCTCGGCGCTGCGTTTAATCGACATGGGCGCCGATGGTTATCTCGCTGCCTCCGCGTTGCGTTGCATTATTGCGCAGCGTTTATTGCGGCGTATTTGTCCGCATTGCAAAGAACATTATGAACTCGATGCCAGCGAACGCATTTGGCTTACCGCTCTTGCGGGTGAAGGCGCTGGCGATAATTTTTACAGCCACGGCATCGGCTGCCCGCAATGCAACAACACGGGTTATTACGGCCGCGTCGGTGTGTACGAATTATTGACGATGAACGAACAAATGGCCGATGCATTGCGCCGTAATGACGCCGGTGGATTTACCGTCGCTGCACGTCTGTCGCCAGGCTATCGTCCGCTTGCATTGATTGCGCTCGATTATGCGCGCGATGGTTTAACCACCATCGAAGAAGTCATGCGCATTACTGAAGCATTGAGCGATGAAATCGCGCCGTCACCGGCGCTCGAATTGGAATAGCGGAGCTGAATTAAACGATGGTTCTCTTCGCATATCGCGGTCGCAACACGCAAGGCGCATTGGTCGAAGGCAGTGTCGAAGCTGCCAACGCCAGCGCGGCAGCGACACGCTTGTCGAATGACGGCGTGATTCCGCTCGCGATCGAAGAAAAATCCGAAGACACGCCAACGAGCGGCGGCACTTCGATCAATCAATTATTCAAACGCAAAGTCGACCTGCCCGATCTGATTATGTTTTCGCGGCAGATGTACAGTCTGTCGCGCGCAGGCGTGCCGATCCTGCGCGCATTTATTTCCTTGGCGGACAGCGCCGCAAATCCTGAACTCGGCAAAGTGTTGCGCATGGTCGGCGACGATCTTGCGAGCGGACAAAATATCGCGACGTCGATGTCGAAATACGACAAAGTATTTTCGCCATTTTATGTCGCGATGGTGCACGTCGGTGAAAATACCGGTCGCCTCGATACCGTATTCATGCAACTCGCCAATCATCTCGAACGCGATCTCGAAACGCGCAAACGCATCGCGGCTGCGTTTCGTTATCCAAGTTTTGTGTTGATCGCAATCAGTGTCGCAATTGCCATTATCAACATCATGGTCATTCCGGCATTCGCAAAAATATTCGCGAGCTTTCACGCCGAATTACCGTGGGCGACGCGCGTACTGCTCGGCACTTCGCATTTTTTTGTAACGTACTGGCCATTGTTGGCGGTCGGCATTATCGGCGGCGCGTTTTGGTGGCGAAATTATACGGCCACCGAAAAAGGCCGTTTGTTTTGGGATCAGAAAAAACTGCGCATTCCGGCTATCGGCGATATTGTGCATCGCGCCCTGCTCGGCCGCTTCGCGCGCACGTTTGCGACGATGAGCCGTGCCGGCGTACCGTTACCCACCGCACTCAATGTGGTGTCGCGCGTGGTCGACAATTCATTTGTCGGCGAAAAAATTCGCGGCATGAGCGTCGGTATCGAGCGCGGCGAATCGATCACCCGTAACGCCGCAGCCACCAATATGTTCAGCCCGCTCGTATTGCAAATGCTCGCCGTCGGTGAAGAAACTGGCGCGATCGACGAACTGCTCGAAGAGGTGGCGGATTTTTACGATCGCGAAGTCGATTACGATTTGAAGCGCTTATCCGATCGTATCGAGCCGATGATGATTGTATTCGTTGGCATTCTGGTTTTAATTCTCGCGCTCGGTGTATTTCTGCCGATGTGGGATATGGCGAGTGCCGCGCGCGGTGGCGGCTGAACGAATTATGCAGCGCGCAATGAAACAGCTCGCAATGAAGCAATATGGCTTCAGCCTGATCGAGCTGGTTGTGGTGATCTGCATTTTCGCGGTAACGATGTCGCTCATATTGCCGTATGCGGAGAAAAATCTTAAACAGGCGCACGAAACCGCCGTGCAACTTGGTGCGCGTGCATTGCACGATGGCGTTGAGCGCGCAAAGGCGATACAGATGCTCAATGGGTTATCGGGGAAAACATATAACCTGCAGCGCTTCGGCGATGGCACGCTCGATCTATCGGCGGGTGGATTTCCTGCCGGCACCTCGCGCAAACCGGGCGATCGTTTGATCGAGAAACATTGCGCAGAGATTTGGGGGGCGGTGCTCGATGCCAATCCCGCTGCCAACTCCACCGGTAATTCCACGGAGAGCGAGAACGACAGCACACGAAACTACCGAGTTTCATTGGGAAATTCGGGCGCCAAGACAGGAAATTCTGCTATTTGTGTCTATAGTTACGTGCATGGTGGAAGCATGAGTATCAGCTACGATCCAGCCACCGGAAAGGTGTGGGCTGATACGCAATTCAAAGGCTCGGCCTTTACGAATTAATGGTTGTGTTTTTAAAAGATAATTTTTCGGAGCTACCCATGAATACCAAACAGCAAGGTTTTACGTTAATCGAATTGGTGGTGGTCATTGTTATTCTCGGTATTTTGGCAGCGGTTGCCGTGCCGAGATTTGTGAATATACAAAATGACGCTCGAATTGCTGTTGCTCGTGGCATCGAAGCATCAGTTAACAGTGCTGCTCAACTCGTGCATGCAAAAGCGCTAGCTCTTGGCGTCACTACCGGCAACATTCCTGGCGGCAACATTGAGGGCATAGCTGGCAACCTAGCTGTTGTGAACGGCTATCCAGACAATGCATCAATCGCCACCCTTATTGATGTTAGCAACAACATAACTGAGACGGCTGGTGTCGCTGGCGGGGCGTCGGCAACTTGGAGCGTTAATGGAGCAACGAATGCTGCGACCTGCCAAGTGCAATACACTCAAGCAGCAGCGGGTGCGGCACCAACTGTTGCAACTAACACCGCCGGCTGTTAACTAAATAGCTTTTCATCGTTTGATGTCATGACTCAAAAAGAGGACGGGTTCACATTGGTTGAACTCGTCGTCGTTTTAGTTTTACTTGGAATTCTTGCCGCCTATATCGTGCCCCGGTTCACCGGGCGCAGCGGTTACTCCGAACTCACCGTTCAGCAAGATTTAATTCAATCGATTCGATTCGCGCAGCAGCTTGCGATGAGTCGAACTGATCGCACAATTACACTTGTCACCAGCGCCAATCTAATCAACGTGCTTGATGGTACCACTCCTGCACAGGGCTATCCTAAAAGTCTTCCCGATGATGTACCACTCGGCAATCGCACACTGACTTTCACACGCTTAGGTAGCGTCGACTTCGACGGCACGATTGCCGTGAAAAATAATCGCAATGTCTGCGTAACTGGAGTCACGGGTTATGCGCGCGCTTGTTAAAAATTCGAGGGGATTCACGCTCGTCGAAATTATCGTGAGCATCGTCGCCTTCGGGGTGCTGATGGCTTTAATCACGGGAATTTTCGCACCACAAGTCGTTCGCGGCACCGATCCATTATTCAGCATGCGCGCTGCCGAACTCGGGCAATCGTATCTCGAAGAAATGCTTGGCAAACGTTATGCGGAAAGCAGTCCGCAGGGAAATTCGCTGCGCTGTAATGCCAGTGGACAACCCGCATGTGGCTCACTCGGCCCCGATGCGGGAGAAACCACTCACACGACTTTCGATGATTTCGATGATTACAACGGCTTCACCGACGGCAGCCCAACCACAGCACCCACCAACCAAAATGGCACAGCGCGGCAAAATTATGTCGGCTTCATGGTCACTGCTTCTGTCGTCTACGCCGGCACCGAAATCGGCTTACCCAATAGCACCGATGCCAAGCGCGTCGATGTGACCATCACCGACCCACGCGGCGCGCAGACCGTTTTCAGCGCGTACAAAACGAATTTCTGACGATGACTGTTTGCATACGAAAGAAACAGCGCGGATTTACGTTGATCGAACTTGTGGTCGTGATTGTTCTACTCGGCATCACCGCCGTAACGTTCACGGTATTGATTACCGGCAGCGTGCGCGGCTATCTCGATACTGCCAATCGACAGGATTCAGCGGCGATTGCGCGCATTGCACTCGATCGCATGGCGCGCGAATTGCGCGAAGCGGTACCGCAGTCGATACGTATCAGTGGCAGCTGTCTGCAATATTTGCCGATCACCGCCAGCACGGTGTACACATCGCTTGATGCGAACAAAACAACGGTTTCGGTGATGGATTTTGCAGCGCCCGCCGGCAACGGTTTTTCTGCCGTGGTTTATCCGATAAGTGCCGACGAACTTTATAACACCGCATCGCCAACGGTAGCGCTAAAGCCCATCTCGAATATATCTGGCGTGGATGCCAATGGTTTGCGCACGATTACACTCGCTTCAGGATTTCCAGCGCCGCGCCTTTCGCCCGGCGAGCGCTTGTATGTGGTGAGTACTCCGGTGAGTTATTGTTTTTCCGGCACGCAATTACTGCGTTACACCGGACCGATTTCCGCCACACAGCCGGTGCCGCCGAGTGCGAATCTGCAAAATGCGGCGCTGCTCGTCGATAAATTAACTCCGAACGCAGGCGCATTCACGTATCAAGCCGGTAACTGGCAGAACAATGCGCTGGTCACGATTGCGTTTACGATTCAGCAGGCGAATAACGAAACGCTGCAATTCGATCACGAGGTGTGGCTGCGCAATGCACAGTAATCTCCTCAGCGATAACATTATTTCCGCACGTCGCGCTCAGCGTGGCGTAAGTCTGATTCTGGTTTTATTTTTATTGGTGGTGGTGAGTTTACTCGTCGCTGCCATCGCACAATTAAATCGCGGCGGTTCGAATGCCGTGAGTATGGAAATTCAATCGACACGCGCCTTGTTCGCAGCAGAAAGCGGCGCGCAGATCGCAGCGATGCAATTATTCCCCATCAGCGGTAATACGCCCGGATGCGGCGCGGTGACGACGCCAAAAGTATTTGCCGTGGGCGGATTGAATAATTGCTCTGCCAATTTAACCTGCGCGGTAAGCAATGCCGCCGGTCGCACGGTGTATACGATCACCAGCGAGGGCCGCTGCAGCGTCGGCAGCAACGATTACGCGCGCCGTCGCATTACGGTTGGATTGCGGAGTTTGTGATGCGCAAATTAATCGCAACGCTCATCGTTTTCTTTATCGCAACGATCGCACACGCAGCCATTGTTTCGAGCGCAACCGGTACCAGCTTCGCCAGCGGCAGCAGTACGGTTTCTTCGTTTACATTGAATCGACCGAGTTCCGTCAATGTCGGCGATTTATTATTCGTACAAATCACGGTGAGTTCGAGCGTTACCGTAAACACCGTTCCCAGCGGCTGGACTCAACTCGACGACGACAGCTCAACCGGCGGCGGCAACACACTGCGGCAATTTATTTATTACCGCGTCGCCACTTCGAGCGACACCGCCGGCGCATCGACGAGTTGGGGGTTATCGGCCAGCACCAACGTCGTTGCATCGATGACCGGCTATCGCAGCGATCTCGGTGGCCGCAGTGTTGTGCTCGGCACATCGTCCAGCACCACCGGCAACGGCACCGCGATGACCGCACCGGCGATGACTGCCACTGCACCGGGACGTTTACTGCGCTTCTACGGCCACCGCAGTACTAACTCGTTAACCAGCACCACGCTGACCACTCATGTGAGCGCCGCAGCAAATTCGTCAGCGACATTATTTTCCGGTAGCCGCGCTATTTCGGGCGCAGGCACTACCACCACCGATATCATTAACGCGACGAGCAGCGCGCGCTTCGTCATTCATTCGGTGTTGTTAACCGAATCTACGTTGAGCAAACCAACCACGTGTTACAGCGATAGTTTTTCCAGCACCACCGCGTTTGGACAAAACTGGGTAACCACATCGGTCGGCTCCACCGCATTCACACCGATGGTCACTGGCGGGCGTTTACGTTTGACGAGCAACAACGGCAACATCTCCACTGCCGCAACCTTGCAGCGTTTATTTCCGACCAGCAATTTAATTTACGTCGAGTTCGATTATTACGCGTACCCGAATTCGGGCGGCGCCGATGGCATTGCGGTGACATTATCGGATGCGAGCATCACACCGCAGGCTGGCGGCTTCGGCGGTTCGCTCGGTTATGCGCAGCGCAGCGATGGCGGCGGCATCAACGGCTTTGCCGGTGGCTGGGTCGGTATCGCACTCGACGAATACGGCAATTACTCGAACCCCACCGAAGGTCGCAATGGCGGCCCCGGCTTTCGCGTCGATTCGGTGGCGATTCGCGGTTCAGGCTCGGGTTTAACCGGCTATCCGTATTTGGCAGGCACAGCGGCGAATTTAAATCCCGGTGTCGATAGCAGCACAACACCCGGCCCGGGACATCGCTATCGCATCGTCATCGACGCGGCGGCAGCAGGACAAACCTACGTGACGGTCGATCGCGATACGACCGGCGCGGGTACCAGTTACACCAATTTAATTCCAACGTTCAACGTCGAAGGATCGGCAGCGCAAGCCACCATTCCCGCAAATTTAATGCTCTCCTTTACAGGCTCGACAGGCGGCTCAACGAACACGCACGAGATCGGCAATTTGTCGGTGTGTGCATCGACCATCAACACCACCAACCAAGTCGATCATTTTGAAATTACACACGATGGACAGGGACTCACCTGCGAAGCGGAAAATGTGACGATTCGCGCGTGCGCGAATGCCGATTGCTCGACATTGATGTCGGTGCCCGTCACCGCCAATCTCAATCCCAGTGGCGGATGGAGCAGCAACCCGGTGACATTTACGGGATCGACCACATTGCAATTGAGACAGACAACGGCAGGCACCGCAGCGATTTCTATTGCAAGCAGCTCACCGGGCGCAAAGCCATTCAGCACAAACAAATGCAATGGTGTGAATAACAATACGTGTAATTTGCCATTCGTGAATGCAGGCCTCGCTTTTGATGTACCTAATTTGCTCGCGAATAAACCCTCTGGCGCAGTGCGTTTGCGCGCGGTGCGAAATTCCGGCGACGCGAGCAATTCGTGCGTCGCATTATTTCAAAATACAACGCAAGCCATAAATTTCTGGTCCACCTATACAACGCCAACTACAGGCACGCGCGCGGTGGAATTGCGCTCAGGCAGTGGCAGCGGAACATTTGCCGGCATCAGCGGAAATTCTGCATCGCCTACTGCACTGAATTTAAATTTCGATGCGAATGGCGAAACGACATTTGAAGCGCGCTACCAAGATGCGGGATTGATGGCACTCAATGCTCAGTACAACGGCAGTGGCACCTATGCGGGATTGGTATTGAGTGGCAGCGATAGTTTTGTTTCTACGCCCGCAGGATTTTGTGTGCGCGGTGCACAGACTTCAGCACCGACAACTTACCTGAGCTGCACTTCGAACTATTCGAATTGCTCGGCATTTGCCCCTGCTGGAAATAATTTCGTGTTGAATATCGCGGCGGCAAGCTGGGAGTCCGATACCGATACCGATTTCTGCACAGGCAACGGCACCACGCCGAATTATCAGCAAAATAACCTAGGATTGGGATCAGCGGTTATTGCGCCGACGGCAGCCAATCCATCGAATAACATCAACGGCGCTGTTTCTCCCCAACAATTTAATTTATCTGCGACCAACAATGGAGTGGTGTCACCGACGACCATTAGCAATGTGACAGAAAGCGAAGTTGGCGTTTTTGAATTTGTCGTTACTGCACCAAATTATAATGGCGTCGCTGTTCCCTCTGGAAAAAATTTACCGATCGGTCGTTTTATTCCACACCATTTTGGAGTCAGCGCCGACAGTCTCATCAATCGTTCAACAAGCTGCCCCCTGCTCCTGCATCCATTCACGTACATCGGCGAAAATCTAAATCTCAATTTCACACTGTCAGCACAAAATGCCTCTAATGCCGTCACGCAAAACTACAAAGAAGCTTTCATGAAGCTTGATAACAGTTATGCAGGGTTGAACGTAAAGGCGATTTACACACCAACTGCGCCACTCGTCACACCGATACGTACCAGCTTTACTCCAACATTTGCAGGCAGCGAACCAGCGGCTCCATTTGCGAATGGCGAAGCACAAGTCAACATACCGATTTATATCAATAAGCCCACAACGCCAATCGGACCATTTACTCCAACTGCATTTGGTATCGCGCCACAAGACAGCGATGGTGTGACTGTTACCGGATTGAATCTCGACACCGATGCGCCCGCTGTCACACCAATCGTCAACGATCATCGTCAAGTCGGCAATACCACCGAATTACGTTACGGGCGCTTGCGGCTCGATAGCATGAGCGGCCCTGCGAATTTGCCGTTGGCAATTCCGATGACAACTGAATATTGGAACGGCACCGGTTTCATTACGAATTTAGCCGATACAAGTTGCACCACGATCGCCATCAATAACTCCACAGTCACTCTCGGCCCTTACAGCGGCAATTTAAACAGCGGCGAAACCGGCTTCGCCAACACCAGCGGCTTCATCACTAGCGGCAAAGCCTCTTCGCTGTTACAACTCAATGCACCCGGAAATGGCAACGAGGGCAGCGTTGGCGTCAGCTTTGTCAATCCATGGCCGTGGCTGCAAATCGATTGGAATGGTGACGGCAGTCTCGACGGAAATGTCAGCGCAACTGCAAGCTTCGGCACCTATCGCGGCTCCGATCGCATAATTTTTTGGCTGGAAACCCAATAACCTTTGCGATCGATCACTCTTGTCGCCAGAGGGTGCATGGCATAATTCGATCATCGAACACGCAACGGCAGCAGCACGATGAATACGGTTTGGCAGCAATCGGTTTCTGCATTACCCACAGCCCTACAGCGCGAAGCAGAAACAACGCTTTCATTTCTGCTCGAAGCCGGCGATGCAACACAGCGCGCCGCCTATCTGTCGCTGCTGGGCGACAGTGCATTCGCAACGCGGTTGGCGAAACTATTCGTCTGCTCGCAATTCGCTGCGCAATTATGCCGGCGCAATCCCGAGTGGCTACTTGAACTGCATGACAGCGGCGATCTGCACCGTTCGTTCAGTCAAGCCGATTTCTTCGCTCGGCTCACGGACAAACTCAGCGGTTGCGATAATGTCGAAACACTCGATCGCACACTGCGACAATTTCGCAATCGCGAATATCTGCGCATTATCTGGCGCGATCTGAATCGCATTGCCGACACCATCGAAACCACCGCCGACATCAGCTCGGTAGCCGAAACCACGATTCAAGCCGCCCTCGATTTCCATTACGCGCAATTGCAAAAAGAATGGGGCGAACCACGCTCAGGTCAGGACGGCAGCGTGCAACCGCTTATCGTGATCGGCATGGGCAAACTCGGCGCGCGCGAATTGAATTTATCGTCCGATGTCGATTTGATTTTTGCGTATCCCGACGGCGGAGAAACGAATGGCGATACGCGCTCAGTTTCCAATCAGGAATTTTTTATTCGACTCGGTCAATTGCTGATTAAGTCGCTCGATAACAACACCGCCGACGGTTTTGTATTTCGTGTCGATATGCGCTTGCGGCCTTACGGCGATAGCGGCGCACTCGCGCTGAATTTCGATGCGCTCGAAGAGTATTACCAGGATCAAGGCCGCGATTGGGAACGCTACGCAATGATCAAAGCGCGCCCGGTTGCCGAAAGCACGGGCGGCGCTACGGTGTGCACAAATTTTCCAGCCGGCGAAAAACTTATCAACATGCTGCGGCCATTTACCTATCGCCGCTATCTCGATTATTCCGCGTTTGAATCGCTGCGAGAAATGAAAGCGCTGATTCAACGCGATGTGCAACGTCGCCGCTTGCAGGACAATATCAAACTCGGTGCTGGTGGTATTCGCGAAATCGAATTCATCGCGCAATGTTTTCAATTAATTCGCGGCGGACGCGAACCACAACTGCAAGAACGGCAATTATTGCAAGTATTAAAAACACTCAGCGAATTGCAATATCTGCCGAACAGCGCTGCCACCGAATTGCACGCGGCCTATCTTTTTTTACGCGACACCGAGCACGCACTGCAGGCATGGCTCGATCAGCAAACGCAAAATTTTCCCACGGCAGATCTACCGCGCAGTGCGCTCGCCTATGCGATGGGCTTCACCGCATGGGACGAGTTTCTTGCCGAATTGAATCGGCATCGCCAACGTGTCAGCACGCATTTCGCCGATGTGATTGCACCGCCCGCGCAACAGCAGGAATCCTCGCAGCCAATTAACAGCGCATGGAAAACATTTTGGCTCGATAGCGAATTAACGCTCGAAGCTGCCGCGCAGCAATTCAGTACTGCTGGGTTCGATAATGCCGATGAGGTCGCACGCCGCCTGCTCGGCTTGCGCGAAAGCAAGGCCGTTAAATCCCTGCAGACGACGGCGCGTGCGCGACTCGATGCGTTCGTGCCGCAATTGTTGCTCGCACTTTTGTCGGTCGAGCAACGCGGCACGACGCTGCTGCGTATTTTGCCGCTGGTGGAAGCGGTACTGCGTCGCACCGCTTATTTAGTGCTGCTCATCGAAAATCCAACGGCACTGCGCGAATTAATAGCGCTGTGCGCAGCCAGCCCCTGGGTTGCCGAACAGCTCGCCAAAAATCCCGTGCTGCTCGATGAATTGCTCAACGCCGAGCGACTCTATTCCCCGCCCGATAAAGCCACTTTGCAACACGACCTGCGACAGCAACTTTTGCGTTTCGAGTGGAGCGATCTTGAAGGGCAGATGGATGCGCTGCGCTATTTCAAACTCGCGCATAGTTTGCGCGTGATTGCCTCGGAAATCGGCGGCACGCTGCCACTGATGAAAGTCAGCGACTATTTAACATGGATTGCCGAAACGATCATCGAGCACGTACTCGAACTCGCGTGGCAGCAACTTATCGAAAAACACGGCGAACCGCGCAATGCCGACGGCTCATCGTGCGGTAAAAAATTCATTGTCGTCGCCTACGGAAAATTCGGCGGCATCGAACTGAGCCACAGCTCTGATCTCGATCTCGTTTTCATCCACGCCGCCGACCCCAATCAAACCACGGATGGCAGCGTCGAAATCGATAACGGCACCTTCTTCACGCGGCTCGGCCAGCGCATGATTCATATTCTCACCGCGCAAACCATGCTCGGCCCGCTGTACGAAGTCGACATGCGCCTGCGCCCCTCCGGAAATTCCGGATTACTCGTCAGCACCCTGAAGGCATTTAACGAATACCAACTTCAGCGCGCGTGGACCTGGGAACATCAGGCCCTAGTGCGCGCACGTGTCATCACCGGCGATAGCGAACTGACCAAAGCCTTCGCGCAAGTGCGCCACGATGTTTTGTGCCTGGCTCGCGATCAATCCAAATTGCGCGACGATGTGGTCACCATGCGCCAAAAAATGCGCGAGCAACTCAAACCGCGCAATACCGAAACCCCGGAGCATCCCGTCTTCGACTTGAAACACGGCAGCGGCGCCATCGTCGACATCGAATTCATCGTGCAATACGCCGTACTCGCATGGGCGCACGATCATCCCGCATTGACGCGCTGGACGGATAACATCCGAATTTTGGAGACATTGCAGCAGGAAAGACTTTTCGATGAAAAAACTGCAGTGGCGTTGATTGAAGCTTATAAGAGTTATCGAAGTGCTGCGCATCGGCTTAGTTTGCAGCAGAGGGCCGGCGTCGCAGCCATTGATGATTTTGAAAAGGAGCGTAAATCCACAGCTGCTATTTGGACTCAACTCTTCACCACAAACACTTTTTAATCTTGAGGCGAACAATGAAAAATATTATCTTTTCAGTCTGTTTCATACTCCTAAGCATTTCATTGAATGGCTGCAATCAGAAAGATGAGCAAGCCGAAACTGTTGTCATTCAACCTGGGCAATTTTTCTCTACCGAACCCAGCGCAATAAAGGGATCTTTAAGCAAAGCAGAAAAATGCTCACTTGATTCCATCAACGGTCAATTGCGCAAACCCAAGATTGGTTGGGACATCAGACGCGGAGAGCAAATAGAAATACAAGGCTGGGCATTTTCAGACGACGGGAAAAAAGCATCACCTGAAATCTACGTGCAATTAATAGGTGTAGTAGAGTCCTACTTTGCTGTTACTACAACTCGCACAATGCGCAGCGATGCAAATCAATATCTGAGAATAGATCCTAGTCTGGCAGGAGGCTTCCAGCTACAGGCGAAAACCGATGCCATTGAACCAGGAGTTTACAAAATCGAAGTTGTTCAACGCTTCGGGGATCGCATCGAAACCTGTGAAGATGGCGTCAACCTAACCGTGAAATGATCCGCTCAACTCCAGAAAAAGTTGTGCATTAATCAATACAACCTCCATCCATGCCGGTTAAAGAAGGTGAAAGCTGACCGAGAAAACAGCCAAATATGGCGCAAGCCTTTACGTGCCGCTCCGCCCCCTGCATGCATGATTTTTACGGTCGGCACGTAGGCAATGCGCGAAACCTCCGCCACACGCAAACTTAAGTCGAAGTCTTCAAAATACAGGAAGTAATCAGGATCAAATCCCGCAATTTTTTCCAGTACACTCGAACGCAACAACATGAAACACCCCCCAATAATTGGAGGATCCCAATACACAGCCTGCGATGGCATATCGCGCATCTCATAGTATGCGAGTCGTTGTGTATTTTTTTTCCTCAGCCAATGTGGAGCAAAACCTCGCAAAAAGAAATCAAACAGTGCTGGATAGCGTTTGCACAAATACTCACGCTCGCCTGATAAATTGACTACTGACGGAGCAAGTGCGCCGCAAGCATCGTTGTCTCGCATAAATTGCAGCGCACACGAGACGGCATCGAGCGTCAGCTCAGTATCTGGATTGAGCACTAAATGAAAGTCGCACGCACTCACGTCAAACGTAAGATTATGCCCCCTTCCAAAGCCAATATTTGTACCATCACCAAGTACGAAACACCTGAGAGGAGCGCTTACCAGATCGGGCAAACGCCCGAGCAATGCATCAATTTTTTTTCGCTCCAGTGGTCCGGGGCCATTATCAACTAACATCAGCTCAGCTGACTTTAGATACCCCCGGTTGATAGCCTCTTCGCAAGAGCGCTGCAATGAGTGAAGCGTCCGCCACAATTCACGCTTATCACTTGCATAACAAACAATGCTTATTCGGAGAAAGGCTGTCATGCCAACCTGCTAACGATGCGGCAAATAACAAAAGAGTTTGGGGAGATCATGTGGTGATATCGTTCTCTCAGCCTGAATCTGGCTGCGCTGCCGCCAAACCTGCGGCAGTTTCCTGAGCGCATCGTACTTGGCTCGCAAGATAACCTTTCCTTTGCCACGCAGCGCAAACCATACGATGGAAAAAATATTAAGCGCGATATGCACGGGAAGAAACAACCAGAATAGATACCCTGGCATATTTTTTACATATGTCCAGATAAGATTGCGATGGCCATGATACAACGCAAAATCGCTGTGCCTTTTTCCTCCTGACGTAGCTGAGCCCACGTGATGAGCCCTTGCGTCAGGAATATGAATACAGCGATACCCATGCAACCGCAAACGAAATCCGAGATCGATATCTTCGAAATAACAAAAATAGGATTCATCGAATCCTTGTACGCTTAGCAGCGCATCGCGACGATACAATGCCGCAGCCGCACACGCAGAAAATACTTCCCGCATTTTTCCAGCGCGCTGGATTGGACGATCATGATTATGTCGCCACGCCAAGCCTGACACATGATATGAATCGCCATCGCCATCTATGATCTGTTTATTATCGGCCCGCAATAGCAGTGACGAGAATACGTCGATATCAGGATGGGTACTGGCCGCGAGCAACAGCTGCTCCAGCCAATCCGGCTCCGGGAATGCATCTGGATTTAGTAACGCAATCCATTCGTGTGAAGCCAATACACCGATAGCAAGATTGTTAGCCGCTGCAAATCCTATATTTGGCTGATGTATCACTTGCGCTGCAGGACAATCCTGTTCGATAAAATCCATAGCTCCCGGTAGATCGCCGTTGTTAACGATAACAATTGCATCGACCGGCCGCGTTTGCTCCATTAGTGCAGATAAGCAGCGTCGCAGATAATCTGCAGTATAAAAATTGACGATCACAACACCGACCGATCGAGCAAGCAAAGGGCTACTGCTGGAAACCGTCATCCACTATAATCCGGCATCATAGAGAGCTGTTGCGCTTCCTCAGCTCATATCATGGAAAGTTGCTGAACAGTATAATCGACAGCGAAAATCGGATGAGCAAACGAATTCTTCTTCTCGGTAAAAATGGCCAGGTGGGATGGGAGCTGCAACGCGCGCTCGCCCCGCTCGGACAACTAATCATGCACGATCGCAACACTTGCGATCTGGCCGACACAAAAACCCTCGCACAAACAATCGACGCAACCGCTCCGGACATTATCGTCAATGCTGCGGCGTATACAGCAGTAGATCGCGCCGAAGCCGATGCGGACAACGCTTATCGAATCAACACCGAAGCCGTCGGTGTGATGGCGAATTTCGCCGCAAAACAGAATGCGCTGCTTGTGCACTACTCCACGGACTACGTTTTCGATGGCACAAATAATTTGCCATACGTAGAGACCGATACCGTGAATCCGTTATCGGTGTACGGCAAAAGCAAATATCAAGGCGAGCAGGCCATCATCGCGAGCGGCTGCGCGCACTATATCTTTCGTACCAGCTGGGTATTCGCTACACGCGGCGCCAACTTCGCCAAGACCATGCTGCGCTTAGCGGGGACACAGGAAAAACTGCGCGTTGTCTCTGATCAATGGGGCGCACCCACCAGCGCCGCGCTCATCGCCGACGTGACTGCTCACGCTCTGCATCGGCAACACATGGCGCCACCGGGCATTTATCATCTTGCCGCCGGCGGTGAAACGAATTGGCATGAATATGCCAAGTTCGTGATCGAGCGCGCAGCCACTAAAGGTGCCGCAATCAAGACGACCCATATTGAGCCGATCGCTACGAGCGATTATCCGACACCCGCAGCAAGGCCGATGAATTCGCGCATGAATTGTGCAAGGCTAGAATCGACCTTCAACCTTTTGTTGCCGCATTGGCAGCATCATGTTGAGCACATGCTCACCGAATTAACTGGACAATGAAATGGCACTTCAACGCAAAGGCATTATTTTAGCCGGCGGCTCCGGCACTCGACTGTATCCAGCGACACTCGCCGTCTCGAAGCAGTTGATGCCGGTTTTCGATAAACCGATGATTTATTACCCGCTGTCGACACTGATGCTGGCGGGCATTCGTGAAATTCTCGTCATATCGACGCCACAAGACACGCCGCGTTTTCAACAATTGCTCGGCGATGGCTCGCAATGGGGACTGCAATTATCGTATGCGGTGCAGCCCTCACCCGACGGTTTAGCGCAAGCATTTATCATCGGCGAAAAATTTCTGAACGGCGCGCCGAGCGCTCTCGTCCTGGGCGACAATATTTTTTACGGGCACGATTTCCAGCAATTACTCGCCAATGCGACAAGCCGCGAAGAAGGCGCCACTGTTTTTGCCTATCACGTGCTCGATCCTGAACGCTACGGCGTGGTCGAATTCGAAGCGGGCGGCAAAGCAGTCAGCCTTGAAGAAAAACCCACAAAACCAAAATCGAATTATGCAGTGACGGGATTGTATTTTTACGATCAACGCGCCGTTGAATACGCCAAACAACTCAAGCCATCAGCACGCGGCGAATACGAAATTACCGATCTCAATCGACTGTATCTGGAATCCGACACACTGTCGGTTGAAATCATGGGCCGTGGTTATGCCTGGCTCGATACCGGCACGCACGATTCACTGCTCGAAGCATCGCAATTCATTCAAACGATAGAAAACCGCCAAGGTTTAAAAGTCGCATGCCCTGAAGAAATTGCCTGGCATCAGAGTTGGATTGACTCCGCACAACTGCAAAAGCTGGCGGCTCCGCTCAGCAAGAATGGCTACGGTAAATATCTATTACGGCTGTTACAGGAAAAGGTGTTTTGATGCAGGTTACCGCTTTATCAATTTCCGATGTATTCCTCATCGAACCCAAAGTATTTGGCGATGCGCGTGGCTTTTTTTATGAGAGCTTCAATCAAAAAAAATTCGAAGAGGCTATCGGACGGACTGTAAATTTCGTACAGGACAACCACTCCAAATCGGCCAAGGGTGTTTTACGCGGCCTGCACTATCAAATCCAACATGCACAAGGAAAATTAGTTCGCGTAGTGGCGGGTGAAGTCTTCGACGTCGCAGTCGATATTCGCAAAAACTCTCCGACTTTCGGCAAATGGGTGGGCGAAATTCTTTCGGCGGAAAACAAAAAACAATTGTGGGTTCCGGAAGGCTTTGCGCACGGCTTCGTCGTATTATCCGAAACGGCAGAGTTTCTTTACAAAACCACCGATTACTGGTTTCCAGAGCACGAGCGTTCGATTGCTTGGAATGATTCAACCATTGCAATCGATTGGCCTATCTCTACCGGGCCAACGCTCTCTGCAAAAGACAACGCAGGAAAAACTTTGAAAGAGGCTGAGGTTTTTTCGTAATGCGGGATTTTTCGATTGCGCCGCGAGAAATGTATGCAAGCCTTTGGCGAAATCGCAATTTGATTAAGCAAATGACCCGACGTGAAGTTCTGGGGCTCTATCGCGGATCAATACTGGGGCTTGCGTGGTCGTTTTTTCATCCAATCCTGATGTTAGCCGTGTATACATTTGTGTTCAGCGTGGTATTCAAGGCACGCTGGGGTGTTGGTGTGGGTGGCGAAGAGGGACGGGCTAATTTTGCGATTCTAGTATTCGTCGGCATGATCGTGCACAGTCTATTTTCCGAGTGCCTATCCAAGGCGCCGGACTTAGTTCTTACAAATACAAATTATGTTAAGAAAGTGGTTTTTCCGCTTGAGGTATTGCCCGCAATTTCATTAAGTACGGCACTGTTTCACACAACAATAAGCTTGCTTGTTCTTATCACAACAATTGCAGCCACCTCACAGCTGTATTGGACGGTACTTCTTATACCGATCGTTCTGCTCCCACTCGCCATTTTAGCTATAGGTATTGCTTGGCTACTGGCTTCCATGGGTGTGTTTATTCGCGATGTAGGACAAGGTATTGGCATTCTCATCACGGTTATGATGTTTTTGTCGCCCATGTTTTACCCCATCGACGCACTGCCTGAAACAATTCGGCCACTTATCATGCTCAACCCACTCTCACTCATTATGGAGCAGGCCCGCGCTGTTCTTGTTTGGGGAAAAATGCCCGACTGGCAGGCACTAGGCATTTATACCGCCATTGCATGTGCTGTCGCATGGATGGGGTTTGCCTGGTTCCAGAAGACACGGAAGGGTTTTGCCGATGTCCTCTGATGGTATCGCGATTCAGGTCAACGATCTCTCCAAGTGCTACGCAATTTATGATCAACCACGTGATCGACTTAAGCAATTTGTGCTGCCGAAGCTGGGTAGACTCATAGGCAGAGACTCACAAGCTTATTACCGCGAATTTTGGGCCCTCAAAAACATCTCTTTCAATGTCCACAAAGGTGAAACTGTTGGAATTATTGGCCGCAATGGCAGTGGAAAATCAACGCTACTGCAGCTGATCTGCGGCACACTCAACCCCACCAGTGGAAGTCTCCAAACCCAGGGCCGCATAGCCGCCCTCCTGGAGCTGGGCTCAGGATTTAATCCGGAATTTACAGGACGTGAAAATGTTTACATGAACGGCTCAATTCTCGGATTGACCGCGCAAGAAATTGACGCACGATTCGACGATATCGCAGCGTTTGCTGATATTGGCGAATTCATCAATCAACCCGTCAAAACCTACTCAAGCGGAATGGTGGTTCGATTAGCATTTGCCGTAGCAATTAATGTCGATCCACAAATATTGGTTGTTGATGAGGCCCTATCGGTTGGTGATGAGCTGTTTCAACGCAAGTGTTTTGCACGCATCTCGCAGATAAAGGAACGCGGAGCCACCATACTATTCGTATCTCATTCAGGCAGCGCCGTGGTGGAATTGTGCGACCGAGCAATCTTGCTTGACTCTGCAGAACTACTGTGCTCCGGCTCACCAAAATCGATAGTCGGCAAATACCAAAAGCTTATCTATGCGCCAAACGAACAGCGCCTTCATATTCGAGCAGAGATCAGATCGTGCGCAGAGTATTCCGGCACGGATAAAAACGAAGATCAACAAGTGCCGGCAGAAAATCCGGCGCCATGTGTCGAACTTGAATCTTTCTATGATCCCCACCTCATTAGTCAAAGCATCCTTAGTTACGCACCTCAAGGCGCATGTATCGAAGAAACAAAGATTTTGACTATGGAGGGGAAACAGGTTAACTGCTTAAGACGCGGCGAAACCTATCGATATACATATTCTGTTAGATTTCTGTCGGCCGCCACAAATGTACGCTTTGGCATGCTGATAAAATCAATCACAGGCCTCGAGCTCGGCGGCGCGGAAACTAAACCAATAACTGGCGAGCACAATACATACATCTCCGCCGGAACAAAGATCGCTATTGAATTCAAATTCAAATGCCTGATGAATCCGGGAGCTTATTTTTTAAATGCCGGAGTGCTGGGTATGCGTAACGAAGTCGATACATACCTTCACCGAATACTTGATGCTGTAATGCTTAAGGTCATGCCTATGCAGAACGATATAGCAACAGCACTCATCGACCTTGAATGTACGCCACAGTTTTTTATTCTTAATTCAATCGATCATGAAACGTCAGTGTAATGAAAACCAATAAATTATTTGTCGTCCTTGGCATGCATCGAAGTGGCACTAGCGCAATCACACGCGCTTTAGAGCTATTCGACATAAAGCTCGGCAATAATTTACACCCTGCGGGATTCGACAACCCAAAAGGTTTTTGGGAAGACCGTGAATGCCTGCAAATCAATGAGGATCTGCTGGGCCACCTCGGCTCTGCATATGATCGCCTTGATTTAGCGTGGGAAAGTTTTCAGGAAGATTCAGTGGTTAGCGCGCTAAAAATTCAGGCCACTCAACTCATCTCTCGTAAGCTGGCAGAAAACAATGGAATGTGGGGATTTAAGGATCCAAGAACCTGTCGCTTGCTGCCATTCTGGCAAGAAATCTTTAGCGCTTGCGGATGCAGTACTAGCTACATTATTGCACTGCGAAATCCATTGAGCGTCGCATCGTCACTGCAGCGGCGCAATCACATTCCGTTCGAGAAGAGTTACTTCCTATGGCTCCAGCACATGCTGCCGGCGGTCAGAAAAACCCGGGGAGCGCACCGACTGATCGTCGATTTTGATCTTTTGCTAGACAATCCAGCTCATGAGCTGCTGCGCATTTCATCGCATCTTGGTCTGCCACAACTTGATACAAGTAGCCCTGCGGTTAAGGCCTACATAGAGGAATTCCTCGACCACGGACTTAATCACAGCCAGTTTTCGCTGGAAGACCTCACGCGTGACTGCCGGCTACCTGCCGATGTTCGCACGACTTATCAGCTGCTCCGATCAGCATCACAAGACTCCGTCGAGATAGATGACCAGCAATTCTGGGATCATACAGAAGAACTTTGTAAGAGGCTGGAGGACTTTTCACCAGCCTTCGCATATGCAAATGCGCTGGAGGAAGAGCGCGCAGGACTTTATAAAACAGTTGGCAATTATGATTTACAACTTGCTGCATTAAACCAGCAAGTTGCCGATTTCAACAAAAAAGTCGCGAGCCTTTACGAAGCCGTTGGCATCCGCGATGACCAGATCTCAAGTATGCAGCGCGGGCTACTGGATCGTGATAGCGCTCTTGCCGACACATACAAGGCTGTGAGCGAGCGCGACACGCTCATAGCGGGGCTGCGCACGCAAGTAACAGAATGGGATGAGCACATACATCAGCTGCGGCAATCCAATTTGAGCGGCCAGCAAGAAATCGTCCAGCTGCAAGAGATTCTCAATGAAAGGGAAAGAGTATCCCAGGAACTTAATCGCGTAATCGCGGAGCAAAAAGCGCAAATTGCCAAGCTGGCGATTCAGTTAACCGAGCATGTTGCGACTATTGAGGGCCTACAAAGCGTGCATGCGACCCAGGTCAAAGACTTTCACGCGCAAGCAAATGAATTGGATGAACAGGTGCAGCAACTACGGCAATCCAATTTGAGCAGCCAGAAAAAAATCCTCCAACTGCAAGAAATCATCAATGAAAGAGAAGGTGCATCTCAGGAACTTAACCGCGTGATCGCGGAGAAAAACTCGGGCATTGATAGCCTAACAGCCAAGCTCGCAGAGAGCGCCTCAGCGATTCAAGAATTGCAACGCGCCAACGCATCCCACGAAGAAGCAGCGCAAGAACTAGCATCTACACTTACCGAGCGCGACTCATTGATCGATCACTTGCGCAGCATTGAAATTCAACGTGATGCAGAAATCGCGCAATTGCAACTATCCATCGTTCAATTTGAGAAAAACCTAAACTTAGTGTATGCAAGTAAATCCTGGCAACTAACGAGACCGTTGCGAGCCATACGCAGACTTCCAAACCAAACAAAATGGTTCGTACGGCAACATTTATCAAACACAGCACGAGCAATTTGGCGCTTTTCACCGATTCACCCCAAAATAAAACGACAGGTCAAAGAGCAATTATTTCAAAAGTTGCCATGGATATTCTCGAAGACAGTTGCGTATCGCGACTGGCTCGCGTTTCAAAAATATAACTCTGCAGAACTCAACCCAAACCCCAGCAGATCGACGGCGCACACCGCGCCATCCTGCGTCGCTTCGTCTTCGTCGCTGGAAGGCGCTATCAAGCTCATCGCATTTTATTTGCCGCAATATCACCCCATCCCAGAAAATGACGAGTGGTGGGGGAAAGGCTTTACGGAATGGACAAATGTAACCCGCGCCAAGCCACAGTTTGTCGGCCATTACCAACCTCATCTTCCCGCAGATCTTGGTTTCTACGACCTGCGTGTACCGGATGTTCAGCGGCAGCAAGTCGAACTCGCAAAGCAATATGGACTTGGCGGCTTCTGTTTCTATTTCTATTGGTTTGGCGGAAAGCGGCTTCTTGAAACGCCGATAAAACAATATCTGGAGAATACAGCGCTCGACCTGCCATTCTGCCTGTGCTGGGCAAACGAAAACTGGAGCAGGCGCTGGAATGGCTTGGATCAAGATATTCTCGTCGGCCAGAGTCATTCCCCAGAAGATGATATTGCCTTCATCGAGTACATCGCCGCCTACCTGCGTGATCCTCGCTATATACGTATCGACGGAAAACCGTTGTTGCTGGTCTATCGACCGAGCCTTATTCCGTCACCCAGCGAAACGGCAGAACGCTGGCGGCAATGGTGCAAGGAAGCCGGTATTGGCGAAATTTATCTCGCCTACACCCAGTCATTTGAAGTTACCAATCCCGCTGTTTATGGATTCGATGCCGCTATCGAATTTCCGCCTAACAATAGCGCCCCCCCAGTTATTACCGAAACGGTTGAACAGCTCAACGAGAATTTCACCGGCATCGTCTACGACTGGAAGATTTTCGTAGAAAGAAGCCGATTTTATTCGTCGCCCGACTACACCCTGTTCCGCAGCGTCTGCCCTTCCTGGGACAACACTGCGAGACGACCAAATGGAGGCGCCGTATTCCATAATTCAAGCCCCGAGCTTTACGAGGAGTGGCTAAGCAACGCCTGTAGAGATACCGTCGAGCGATTTACGAATCCGAGTAACCGGCTAGTCTTTGTAAATGCGTGGAATGAATGGGCGGAAGGCGCTCATCTAGAGCCAGATCAAAAATATGGTCATGCGTGGCTACAGGCAACATCTAAAGCCCTTCAAAGTACACGTCAGGATTCGCATCAAAACCGAATCATAGTTGTAACCCACGATGCATATCCGCACGGAGCCCAATTGCTCGCGCTGGCAATCGCTCGGCATTTGGTATCGCAAATGCGCTTCGCGGTGGAGATAGTTTGCCTCGGCGATGGGCAACTCAAACACGCCTTCGCCGAGATTGGCCACCTCCATGACCTTAGCAACCAAGATCCAGCAGGTAGGCATGCCCAAGACCTCGCCATGAATTTAAAGACGCGAGGATTCACATCGGCAATCGTAAACACGACGGTGAGCGGTGTTTTTCTGCACACACTTAGCGCAGGCGGCATCAGATGTGTTTCATTAATTCATGAGCTTGCAGGTGTAATTCGAGATAACTCTTTACAAAAGCATGCCATGAAGATCGCCGAACACGCTGACTGTATCGTTTTCCCAGCCAAAGAAGTTCTTGCATCATTTGAGCAGTTTGCAACTATTGATAAGCGCAAAATAGCGATTAGGCCTCAGGGGCTATATAAGCACAATTCGTTTGCAAAACAAAAAGACGAGGCACGACAAATAATTAAAAAACGACACTCAATTCCCGAAAATGCCAGTATCATAATTGGCGTCGGATTCGCGGACCGGCGTAAAGGAATAGATTTATTTGTAAATATTTGTGAAGAAATTATTAAGGCAAATCCGGCCACTCACTTCATATGGATAGGCCACTGGCATATTGAAATGGAACAGCTAATTTCATCTATTGTAGCCGCTGATCCGGATTTACAAGCTCATCTGCACTTTACCGGTCTGACTGAAAAAACGGACGTTTATTATGCAGGTGCAGATGCTCTGGCGCTAACATCACGAGAGGACCCATTCCCATCCGTAGTCTTGGAAGCAATGGAAGTTGGACTGCCGGTTGTTGCATTTGATGGCGCAGGAGGCTTCTGCAGCTTGCTTAGAGAAGGCTGTGGCTCACTCGTCTCATTTGAAAACACTTACGAGTTTGCGCGAGCTCTTCTGGACTTGATAACGAATCAAGACAAGACAACTTCCATAAGCCAATATGCAAAGGAAAGGGTTGAGCGAGAATTCTCATTTCACCACTACATTTTTGATTTACTTGGATACGCCGGCCATTCGTTACCGAAGGTTTCGACGATCGTGCCTAACTTCAATTACGCTAAATACCTACCCGAGCGCATCAGCTCGATACTCAAACAGCATTCTCCTATTTACGAGCTAATCATTCTCGATGATGCCTCGACGGATGAAAGCCTCGAGATCATAAATCACTGCATTGAAGGTATATCGATTCCAATTACTGTAGTCGTTAATAAAAAAAATTCCGGGTCAGTATTTCGACAATGGATTAAAGGCGTAAATCTGGCCAAAGGGGATTTCGCCTGGATTGCCGAGGCGGACGACGTCGCCGACCCAAGTTTTCTTTCGAATGTTCTGGACGGCTTCAAAAATGCTGACGTAGTTCTTAGCTATTGCCAGTCTCGCCAAATCGCATCAGACGGCACAATACTTTGCAACCATTATCTAGAGTATGTATCTGATATCTGCGAGGAGCGGTGGAGAAAACCCTACGTAGCACAAGGCATCGAAGAGATTAGAACCGCGCTATGCGTCAAGAACACTATTCCGAATGTTAGCGCAGCCGTGTTCGACCACAAAATCTTAAAGAAAACTCTCAATGATTATGGGGATCTTATTGCATCTTATCGTGTCGCGGGCGACTGGGTGACTTATTTAAAAGTGCTCGAAAATGGATCAATCGCCTACTGCCCGCAATCACTCAACTCGCACCGCCGACACCAGAATAGCGTCACTATCGGTGGCTTCAATATCCAGCAACTTCGCGAAATAATTAGCATTCAACAGAAAACAATAGAGCAACACAACGTTAGCCATAATATGAAGACGAAGTCTCGAATCTATGCTCAAAGCCTCTATGATCAATTCGGCTTGTCGAATTCAAATCACCCCAATTTTTATCAACACCCTGAATTACTAGCTAACATCCAAAATTAGATAAAAACGGAACAAGAATATCATTATGACAAACCCATGGCTTCAAAGCCAACCCTGGATAGACAGGGAAGGTGCCAATATTGATAAATATATGGAGCGATTGGACACGCCGCTTGACTTCGATTTACACTCAAAACTTGTCGAGTGGCGAAAAAAAGGTTTCGTAATTTTCGAGGGCGTTGTATCTAATGAACTCATTGATGCGCTCAATTACGATATCGAGCATTTAATAAAACATTACAAAGATTTTCAGGTTTTTGCCGAATTACGCGGAAGCATAAAACCAATTCAAGAGTTCCGCTCTGAAGAACTTGAACTTGATGGCGTTAAAATAAATAGCATCCATTCAGTATCGCTTGCTGCAGCAAAGCTCAGCTTAACGAAAGAGATCCCCATATTTCTTAGCCATATATTTGAGTCGCCTGCCTGCGTACTTCAATCATTAACATTCAAAAAAGGTAGTCAGCAATCGATCCATATAGACTATCCCTATGTGCGCTGCCAAACTCAACTGGCCCACCTTGCCGCATCATGGATAGCTTTAGAAGATATCCATCCCGAAGCTGGCCCACTTGCATATTATGCTGGCTCACATCACACGGAGGTTTCGGGATTTTTCGATTGGGGAAATGGCAGCATTCTCTATGAGCCTAGTAGCGTCCAGCAGCCTCACCATTTTTCAGCGTACTTAAAATCGCAGATGCAGCAGGCCAACTGCACCCCTCACGTATTTTGCCCTAAAAAAGGCGACGTTTTACTCTGGCACGGCAATCTTTCTCATGAGGGCACGGAAATTCTTCGCGATGATTTGACGAGAAAATCTTATGTTACACATTACACGTCCTTGCTGGGTTACCCGGATATCCACAAACTTCCTTCAGCCCGCAATGGAAAAGGGTTGCTACTAGAGAACGGTGGATATTGTTTCGATTATCCGTGGATATCAAACCCAAACAAACTTCCCAGCTGGGTACGCCATTTGTGACAATGGCCGAGGCGTTTTCATTGAATAAATACCTTAATGCAATTAAAAGAGTAAAACTTAACTCCATAGCTGCCTGCATACTGCTGACTGCTATGTTTTTGATAGCGGCATTACCTGAGCGCCCAGCCCGCTTGTTAACCACTCCTGACCTATCGACGTTTAATGGGGCACCCTCCAGCGTCGTTCCGTTGCAGTCTATTCCTAGACAATTTCTGCATACAAGGCAATCAATTGCTACGCTAGAAAACAGCGTCATTTTTCGATCGTGGACACCCGACCACGGAGTTGTTCCGTTCAATTTGACATCGAGCTCATTCATACCCACCAAGTACATGGTTATACCGGTTACCGGCACCACTCAGACTCAGAAAGGACTGGTTACCAGTTACCTAGAGTGCGAATTCAACAAGGCAAGAATAAATATATTTAGAGGCAGTGTGAATGTTAATGTGAATGAGTCAATCGTTGCGCTGCCGATGGATTGGTGCCCAGGAAAGGCTCACATCGTTTTAGAGTCCTCAGAGCGCGAAGTGAATGTTGGTATAGGTGGCGTTTATGCAATATCGATGCTTTCCTACTTGAAACAAAGCTTTATTGGGCGACTTCCTTATTTTCTTATTTCGTTTTTGACATTTGCTTACGTAATGTTTGCGGGAGCATCTTTTTTTTATTCGAGGATGCCATCAAAGGACCCCTTGCCGGCCGCATTCATATCATTGGGGCTAACGTCTTTATTGACCTTTTTTTCCTCCAGCTTGTATTCCAGAGCGGGCCTGCCACCACAATTACATTGCCTTGTTATTGCCTCAATAATTGTCGGCTTGGGTACGATCATTTTTGCGGCTGGCCGGGAAGCACGTGGCAGAACATTTCGAATACTGCTGCCATATGGGCATGTATGGTTTCTAGGTAGCTTAATACTCTTCATTATTGGAAGCTTCACTTATAACGGGCTAGGGAACTGGGAACCAAACTTTCGCTTTTGGCCCGCAGCTTGGTCTTCGGATAACGAATTGCCCTGGATGTTTGCGGAGGCCATTCGAACACAAGGAGATTTAAAGGGACTTTTCGGCGGCGGTTGGCTCCCGACCGATCGACCGCCACTAATGGCGGGCTCGTACTTAGTACTATCTGATGTGTTTGATTTGCTTCAGACCAACAACGATGGTCGGTATCTAGTGGGCGCGACCTACAATGCTGCAGCGATTCCACTTAATTCGCTTTGGATGCCCGCCGTAATCTGGCTACTTGCTTCTTTCATAAAATGGATGGATCAAACAGAACGAATAAAAATCGTTGCATTCATGACCTGCATACCGTTTATATTTTTCAATTCAATCTATGGATGGCCTAAAGCGTACGGAGCTGCATTTTCACTTATGGCCTTTGGCTTGTGGTGGCAAACTACAATCAGCGTCGATCGCAAATACAAAAAATACGAGAGCATTAGTTTTTTTCTGCTCGGGACATTATCTTTAATGGCCCACATGTCAGCCACTCTCTTTCTAGCGCCACTAGGCTTGGCCTTCCTCATACTAGGCTCAAAAAAGAATTTTAAAGCCATATTACTCGGAATGTTTTTAGGATTGACGATTCTTGGAAGCTGGGAGGCTTACAAATCACTCGTACTACCAAGCTCAGACCCACTTACCAAATATGCCCTTGCGGGAGACTATGGTTTCAATCAAAAGAGCGCATCAATTTTAGATATTTTAAAATCGCAATATCAAAGACTAGGGCTTACTGAATGGCTTCAAGTAAAACGTGTCATGCTTACCCAAGCCTTTTGGCCAACCCAACACCCAATAGCGCAAATAGGACTGAACTCTGATTATGGCGGAGACACCATTGATAAATTACGCTCTTGGGATTTCATGCTGCTATCGAAGGGAAATGCTGCCATTCCTATCTTTACCTTGCTTGCAGCAGGATTACTTGCTGTCGGATATACGCCAAATGAGAAAATCAAATTAAAGCTTTTATCCCCAATGTGGGCTTTAATTTACCTTTCGTGGAGCTCGTGGCTTCTTACAACTCTTATTTTTCTTGTGCCACCAGTTTTAATCGTTTGGCCTCAAGCTGCTTTGCTAGGATCCGCACTCGGGGCAATTATTATTGTCTATCATTTTTTTCCAAAAATATTTCGTCTTGCCTTTGTCATTCAGCTTGCATATTTAGGTACGGTATGGATTATTCAGCCACTACACAACGCAATCTCGATTGATATTGGCGCGATATTAACCGCCATGATACTTTTATCGTACCTATTCTTAAAAAGCCAACCAGCTCACAGCCCTTTAAGCCAGAATATTGCACTCCCCACCATAAAATTTCAGCGTTTTCTCAAACTATTCCCCAACAGTTATCGGCTAAATAGCCTTAACAATTTATCAGGCTGGAAATATCTGCCCTATTTTATTGTGTTGGGGACGCTAATTTTTTCAAGTTATGTGGCTATTCGCTACATAAACCAACCATTGGTGGATGTTCATGCTTTCCGGCAAACACAGACAGCTCTCACTAGCTTTTGGATGATTAAAGAGGGTTTCAAGCTCAACTATTTAACCCCGGTAATTGGTTATCCTTGGTCAATCCCGTTTGAGTTTCCCATTTACCAATTTTTGATAGCCTTCATTGCTAAAATGACCGGGCTTTCTATCGAGCCAATCGGGCGAGCGCTAAGCTTCTTCTTTCTATTAGCCTGTGCCTGGCCAGCATTCGCCATTAGTAAACGACTGAATCTTGCAACACCGACTCCTCTTGTATTTTGTGCGCTGCTGTGGAGCGCACCCACTAACTTGTATTGGGGCCGGACTTTCATGATCGAAACAGCCGCATTATTTTTCTCTCTTGCGGCTATTCCTTTCGCACTTGATTTGATCCAGAGGAAATCGAAATGGAAAAGCATCTTCTTTTATCTATTTTTTGGCACTGCAGCCATGCTGCAAAAAGCCACCACGGGCGCCCCAATAATATTATTTTTAGGTTCGCTTATTATCGTGGATTATTTGCGAGCAGACACATCTTCTAGACGCTTGCACCTAGCCATGTTTTTTCGGACTGTAGTACTAATAGCTGCTCCATTAATGATCGGAATAGTTTGGACGCATTATGCCGATCTCATTAAAATGAGAAACCCAATGGGTTCGCAGCTAACTTCGCAATCGCTCAACCAATGGAATTTTGGCACGCTCCAGCAAAGGCTCTCCGCATCAACGTGGTCACTCATTGTTTGGGAACGCTGCCTAAAATGGAATGCAGCTGGCCCCATTGGCTTGATGATTCTTATCGCACCATGGCTATTTCCTGGCAAAGACACGAGATATCGGAACCTTTCGGGCCTAGCCCTTGCGCTATTCATCCTGCCACTGATAATTTTCACCAATGTACATTTTGTTCACGAGTACTATCAGGTTGCATGCCTATCATTCTTGTTGATGGCGATAGCGCTGATAGTTGGTGGATGGACAAATCAACTCCCATATAATTCGATTACTATTCCAGTTATCACTTTGGTTTTTGTTATCTCAAATGTTTATTTTTTTAGCAAATCTTATGGCGTCGTAACAGCGCGCTCGTTAGACGAACTAGACCCTCGATCAGTGCAGGCTTACAGAGTAGGCAAATACCTTGAGAAAGCGGTACCGATAGATCAGGGATTGGTTATTTTCGGTCAAGACTACAGCAGCGAAATCGCCTATCAAGCAAAAAGAAAGTCAATGACCGCACCGCCCTGGTTTAAAGAGTACAGGGAACTGTGGAAAAACCCGACTCACTACCTGGGCGATATAGAACTTGGGGCAATTGTCGTCTGTCCGGTTACAGACAGCTTCCCAAGTACAACAGACGTTGATGACCGATTAAAAGTGGAAGCAGGTTGGCGGCTAGAGAGAATTAGCGACTGCTTGATACTGCTATCAAAGGGATAATTTCGAGTTCGACTTCTAGTTCAATCAATATAAAATTCGCACAAATATGGGAAACTCTAATTTAGTGCTATCTCACTACCGGGGAAGTAGAGAATTGCAGCTATCCGCACAAAAAAAAATTTTTATTCTAGTAGCGCTATTCTGGAGCACTCTTTTCTGGAGATCTCCCGCCCTTTTTTTGAGCCCTCGTTTTTGGGCGGAAGAGGGAAAGTATTATTATTCCAATCTCCAGGATGAAAACTTTTTCTCTACTTTCACTCTCATTATTCGAGGGAATTTCCAGCTATTAACCAACTGGATAGCGTATTTCGCAACCTTAGTTCCTGCAAAATTTGCCGCATATGTTTCAACTTACATTTCACTTTTATTGTTGGGATTTTTTGCTGGCCTTGTCGGGCTACTTTCCATCCAGCGCAACTGGCCACCACTACTGAGCGGAATAGTCATTGTTATTCTTGCACTGCTGCCGCAGGGTTATGAGATATACCTTACCGGCACCAACGTTCAGTGGATCTGCCCAGCTTGCCTGCTAGTTATTAGCCTTTTAGATACTAAAGACTGGAGCAGCTCTCGCAAAATCGCAATTTATATCTTCGCGGCAATTTCTGGTTTAACCGGTGTTTGCTCGGCAATGCTTGCTCCTGCGTTCATTCTTAGAAAGTGTATATCGCCATCACAATTTCATTTCAAAATTGGACTGATACTGAGCTGCTGCGCGGTGTTACATGGAGTAATTATTTTAGCGAACGCACACCCGGATCGCACATTCCCTTTAGACTTATTTATCTTAACCTTCCCCCTAGCCCTGCAATCAATATGGTCCCCGCTTATTGGAGGGGAAGCAGTTGATCGTGTGGTTATATTGCTTGGGAAGGAGGGGTATGGAATTTTGAATGCGGCGATATATGTCGCGTCCCTATCCCTTGCAGCCTTCGCGATTTTTACCGCAAGAAATAAACTTAAGCACAAATATATCCCCTTCATGCTTTTCGGGATTTGGCTTGGTGTTTCTGTATTGAATGTTTTTGGATCTCTCGGCGACCAAAACGGATTGATTTCGGGCTGGGCTGGGGGCCGCTATTTCTTTTTGGGCGCAGTCTGTTTCGTGATTATGCTCGGGTTTGCTGCTTCGGGCGAATCAACAATAGCCTCTAAATTTGCGCTTCTACTCCTTATTACTATGATGCTTTCGAGCATTAAGCAGGCTCATTCTGTAAATTGGAAAAATGGGTTGATTTCAGGTGAATCATGGTACGCCAGGGTAAGTCGCTGTGAAGACATTAGGCCTTGTGACGTAGAAGTTTGGCCTGGAGGCACTAATTGGTCATTTCAGCTAAAGCACAAGTAGCCGCCGAATTGGTCTTGACATCACCCTATGCCGACCTTCACGTTGCAACTAACGTAAAAGGAATGTTGTAGAAAATAATACTGATCCAAAAAACACCACCATAGCCCCTAACTAGTCGAATATCATGCCACCCCTCGCAAGGCTCAAGAGACCAGCATAGACAATGCAGCAGAAAATCGTAATTACCGGAGGCGCCGGCCTCGTCGGACAAAATCTCGTCTTAATGTTGCGCGAACTCGGCTACAACAATTTGACCGTTATCGACAAGCATGCCATCAACCTGCAGCTGCTCGCGAAGTTAAATCCGGGCACAGGCATTATTCATGCGGATGTCGCGCAAAAGACCGCCTGGGCGGACGCGTTCGAAGACTGCCATACCGCCATTATTCTGCATGCACAAATCACAGCAAAGGATTCGACAACTTTTGTTCGTAATAACATTGATGCCTCAGCCATCGTTTTTGATGTTCTGCGCGAAAAGCAGGTACCTTTTGTTATTCATATCAGCTCGTCCGTCGTGAATTCAGTTGCCGATGACGATTATACGAACACAAAAAAAGCACAGGAAAAGCTCTTCCTCCAAAGCGGTCTTAATGGATGCGTATTGCGCCCGACCTTAATGTACGGATGGTTTGATCCAAAACATTTCGGCTGGCTTTCGCGATTCATGGAGAAAGCGCCAGTGTTTCCTATACCCGGGCACGGCCGCTACATGCGCCAACCTCTCTACGAGAGGGATTTTTGCCGCGCGATTATATGGTGCTTGGAAAACCAGCCAAAAGGCGAAATTTACGACCTGGTCGGACAGGACCGTATTGACTACATTGACATCATTCGCTCCATTCGCGATGCGAAGGGCCTCAAAACACCTATCGTTAAAATCCCCTATCACTTATTTAGCGTTTTGTTGAAAATATACGCACTCTTCAGCGATAAACCACCATTCACTGCCAGTCAGCTGAAGGCACTTACCGCTGGCGATGATTTCAAAGGCGTAGATATCGAAAAAACATTTGGGTTTAAACCCACCCCTTTTTCGTATGGCATCAACGAAACATTTTGCCACCCGGTTTATTCCCAATACGTTGTGGAACGTACATGAGCCCAGCTAAAAAAATTGCCATTATCGGTGCCGGCCCGATGGGCCTCGCTGCAGCCTACGAGCTATCAAAACGAGGTCACCACGTCACCATTTTTGAAAAAGCGGCACAGATCGGCGGCATGTCGGTGAGCTTTGATTTTGATGGTTTGCAAATCGAACGTTATTACCATTTTGTTTGTGCCACTGACCACACACTATTTCGCTATCTCGATGAACTCGGCATTACCAAAGCATTGCATTGGACTAAAACCCGCATGGGTTTCTACTTCAACGGGCGACTATATGACTGGGGCCATCCGTTTGCATTGTTAAAGTTCGATGGGTTGGGACTGGTTGCGAAAGCTCGTTATGCATTGCACGTGATGTATACGCGGAGCATTAAGGATTGGCGCGCGCTCGATAAAATTTCCGCAACCGAATGGCTGCACAAATGGCTGGGAATAAAGGGCTATGACGTACTTTGGCGCAGCCTGTTCTATTACAAATTTTACGAGCTACAGAACGAGCTTTCTGCCGCATGGCTCGGCACAAGAATCAAACGGGTCGCACTATCGCGCAAAAGCTTGCTCGTTGAAGAAATGGGTTATCTCGAAGGCGGGTCAGATACGCTATTGGTTGCGCTGGAAAAAAATTTGCGCGCACTGAATTGCGAAATTCGTCTGGCGCAAGGTATCGATGAGATCGTCATTCAAGACGGCAAGGTTCAGGGCGTGCGTATTGGCGATGACGTACGGCATTTCGATCAAGTTATTTCTACAGCCCCACTACCCTACCTCGTCAAAATGGCTCCGGCATTACCTCCTGCGGAGCACGAAAAAATTGCAGCTATTCGCAACGTTGGCGTAGTGTGCGTGATTCTAAAACTAAAGAATGCGTTCACGCATAATTTCTGGATGAATATCAACGATCCGCGCATTGAAATCCCCGGACTAATTGAATATTCAAATCTCAATCCACTCGGTCATGCAATTGTTTACGCACCCTATTACATGCCGCAAACAAACCCCAAATACATGCGCGACCCGCAAGCATTTATCGACGAAACACTGGCCTACATGAAGCTGATAAGGCCTGACTTCGATCCAGCTCAAGAAGTGCTGGCAGCAACTGCATCGCGGTACGAGTATTCACAAACCGTATGTAGCCCTAATTTTTACGATGCGCTCCCACCCATGCAAAGTGCCGTGACAGGACTCTTTTTGGCTGACACCTCACACTACTATCCGGAAGATCGCTCCATCACGGAAAGCTTGCAAGTCGGCTGTAAGCTTGCTGAGCTGGCAATGGCCCAACCATGACTGATGCAACGACTTCATGGATCCGCCACTTCCTGACGGCAGAGTTTCTCCGCTTCCTAATGGTTGGCGGTACTGCAGCCGCTATTCATTGGTTCGCTCGCTTTTTTTTGAGCATTTACATGCCTTTTTCTTTCGCTGTAGCGCTGGCATACTTTGTAGGGATTGCGACAGCGTTTGCGCTGAATCGGGCTTTTGTATTCCCACTTTCGAACAAACCGATTGCAATTCAAGTTAGCTATTTTATCAGCGTAAATTTGGCGTTTTTACCAATCGTCTGGGCAGCCTCCGTCATATTGGCACGATGGGCACTACCCAATTTAGGTATCCATCACTACGAGGAAGGCATTGCGCATGGCATTGCCATCATGCTTCCCGTGTTTGGCGCATTTCTACTACATAAATTCAAAACTTTTGCTGATTAAATCAACGGAATAAATAGATGACTGACCTCGCATCCCTGTACCGGCATCGCTTTCAGGAAAATGAACTCGCGCCCAAGCGTCGAATTTGGGAAACGCTGTGCCAAGCTTTTTTTCAGAAATTCATTCCGGAAACTGCAACCGTACTCGACGTCGCTTGCGGCTATGGTGAATTCATTAACGCAATAGAATGTCGCAAGAAGCTGGCTATTGATCTCAACCCAGACACTCCAAACTTTCTGGCAAAAGACATTAATTTTTACGCACTTCCAGCTGACAATATGTCCGCATTAAAAAATAACTCTGTCGACATTGCGTTCACATCAAATTTTCTTGAACACCTTCCATCCAAAGAAGTTCTTACTCGAGTATTTTCAGAAATAAACAGGGTACTTAAAGTAGACGGAAAGTTTATCGTTATGGGACCTAACATAAAATATTTGTACGCAGAATACTGGGACTTCATCGATCACCACTTACCGCTCAGCCATCTTTCGCTTATCGAAGCGTTACAACTGGGTGGGTTTGAGATTGAAACAGCGATCGACAAATTTTTACCCTATACGACACAATCGAGGCTCCCGCAGTCGCCTTTTCTTGTCGCTATCTATCTAAAATTTCCCGTTGTTTGGCGCATTCTTGGAAAACAGTTTCTTGTAGTTGCCAGAAAACCTTCAGCCACGACCAATACCCCCAAGCTCCAAGAGAAAAAAGCGTGACGGTTAACATTCCTCTGTGTGTTGACTTGGACGGCAGCCTGATTCGCAGCGATATGTTGCATGAGTCATCAATCACATTTGCCAAAAATAGCCCCTGGCATATCGCCGCGATACCCGGGTGGCTGATGCGTGGCAAAGCTCATCTGAAACAAAAAATAGCTGCTGCCGCTGAGATTGATGTGCAGTTACTGCCATATAACAACGAGCTGCTCGAATGGCTTAAGCTGGAACGGGCCAGCGGTCGTAAATTGATTCTATGTACCGCCTCTGATACGAAGTATGCACATGCGGTTGCTGCCCACCTCGAAATTTTTGACGAAGTAATGGCAAGCAATGGCACAACAAATTTATCCGCTGGCAACAAGGTCGCTGCGCTAGTTGCACGCTTTGGCGAAAAGGGCTTTGACTACGTCGGTAATTCATCTGCCGATCTAGCCGTGTGGGCAAAGGCAAACCGCTCTATCGTGGTGGGTAATAAAAATATTTTAGACAAAGCCACCCGCGTCAGCATCGTGGAGCGACATATCGCCCCAACTGCAGTTACTTACACAAGGACCTGGATGCGGGCTCTTCGCCTGCATCAGTGGTTAAAGAACCTACTGGTATTTTTGCCGTTAATGGGCTCCCATCGCTGGCTGGATAGCTCTGCCATCGTAGACGCCCTCCTTGCATTTGCCAGCTTTAGCCTCTGCGCTTCAGCAGTATATGTACTCAACGATCTACTTGATCTCGAAAGCGATCGCCAGCATCCGCGTAAAAAATCGCGCCCCTTTGCCGCTGGCACGCTTTCAATTCCAACAGGCATCATCGCATCCGCGACCCTATTTATTAGCGCATTCTGTATTGCTACGTTTCTCGGCCAATATTTTCTTATGTGGCTACTCGTTTATGCCGTACTAACTACCACTTATTCATTTTTGCTAAAACAATTTCCCTCTAATTGACTGTTTATCGCTTGCCGGGCTTTATACATTGCGCATCATAGCCGGCGGCAGTGCAATCAATCAGAGCATGTCGTTTTGGCTGCTAGCCTTTTCGTTATTTCTATTTTTATCGCTAGCGTTCGTCAAACGCTACACAGAGCTACTATCAACCTTAAAATCCGGTAAAAATTCTGCACATGGTCGCGGTTATGTTGCTGGTGATCTGCAATTACTGCAATCAATCGGCTTATCGTCTGGCTTCGCAGCAACCGTAGTAATGGCGCTTTACTTGAATAGTCACGAGGTTTTGCAGCTTTACCACCATCCGGAGATGTTGTGGCTAACCATGCCAACATTATTATTCTGGATCACTTGGATATGGCTAAAGGCGTCGCGAGATCAGATGCATGATGACCCGGTGGTTTTTGCTGTTAAGGATCGTACCAGCCTAACCGCAGGTGTAATTTTTATCTGTACCATGTGGCTGGCCTCGTAATAACCGGGTATCTCTGCTTTATTTTTTTCGGAAGACAAACTTTTTATCTAAGTGATACTTAACCACATACCCAATTGTCAAACCTATCGCCCCTCCCGCATAGCGTAGGGCATCGGTTTGAAATAGAAATTTGAACCCCGCTTCAAAACCCCAAAATATCACAGTGGTAAATACCCCCATGAACGAATAAAGAAAAAATGTATGGGCGTCATGGACAACATTTTCAGCCCTGAAGCGGAATATGTATCGCTTATCCAATACATACTTCGTTATTAGCCCGACCCCCGTCCCCACGATCAGCGCTATTAGAAAAGCGTAAGGCCCGTCATAAAGGTAATCAACCAATCGCTGACTACAGAAATTGCTACTCATAGAAATAGCCGCGAGAATCGCGTAGAGAATTGCAAGTTGCACTGGAGGCCCCTCAGAGGACTTTCTGTTAATTCTTATCGTTTACCCGCAACTACTATGCCACAGCGAGTTAGCAATGCCCGTGCGACAAAAAAACCGTCTTATGATTCATGATTTCCCACAATCACTCGATCTAGCTTGCCAATTCCAATTGCCAGCAATAGCGCTCGCCAATATAAACTCTTGAGTACTGAAACTCATCTACGAGTGAGCACACTTGTAATACAGTTGATGCGATTTTAAATCAATCGGGATCAGCTTTATCAAAGCAGGATTGACACAAGCCCGCGCTACCAGAAAAAGCCGTTTTATGATCCAATAGCACCCTCTTTTTTCCGCCATAAATTCGTGTGGCCCAGCCGACGCTCCAACTGGCTGGCGCACCAGCAACGCATAATCTGCAGGAGTTCGACTATGTCCATGGCCGACCGCGATGGTCTGATCTGGTTTGACGGCGAGATGGTTCCCTGGCGCGATGCCCAGGTTCATGTGCTCACTCACACATTGCATTACGGCATGGGTGTGTTCGAGGGTGTGCGTGCCTACCAGACCGAAAAACGCGGCACCTGCATTTTCCGTCTCAACGAGCACACCACACGCCTGCTCGATTCGGCCAAGATCATGAACATGGCCGTGCCATTCAGCAAAGAAGAGTTGAATGAAGCACAGCGCGCCGCAGTTCGCGAAAACAAATTGAGCGAGGCCTATATCCGCCCGCTGATTTTCCTGGGCTCCGAAGGCATGGGCCTGCGCGCCGCCGGCCTGAAAGTGCACGTTGCTGTCGCCGCGTGGAGCTGGCCATCTTATATGGCGCCCGAAACCCGCGAACTCGGCATCAAGGTTCGCACTTCTTCTTATACCCGCCACCACGTCAACATTTCGATGACGCGAGCAAAGGCGAGCGGTCACTACATCAATTCGATGCTCGCTTTGCAGGAAGCATTAAGCGCCGGTGCAGATGAAGCCTTACTGCTCGATCCCGAAGGCTACGTGGCCGAAGGCTCTGGCGAAAACGTGTTCATCGTACGCGATGGCATCATTTACACCCCCGAACTGACCGCCTGCCTCAACGGCATCACGCGCAATACGGTGTTCCATCTCGCCAAAGAATGCGGTTATCAGCTCGTCGAAAAACGCATCACGCGCGATGAGGTGTATATCGCCGATGAAGCTTTCTTCACCGGCACCGCAGCGGAAGTCGTACCGATTCGTGAACTCGATGGCCGCATCATCGGCGCCGGCCGCCGCGGTCCGATCACCGAAAAACTGCAGGCGCTCTATTTCGATCAAGTGAAAGGTCGCCGCAGCCAGTTCGCCGAGTGGCTCACCCCTGTCGCCTAAGCGCAACGATGTTATGTCGAGCGCAGTAGGCTCCTGCCTTGTCGTCGGCCCCGCGTGGGTCGGCGACATGGTGATGGCGCAAACGCTGTTCAAACTGCTCGTCCAGCACAATCCCAATCTCGCCATCGACGTGCTCGCTCCAGCGTGGAGCCTGCCGCTGCTCGCGCGCATGCCTGAGGTGCGCAACGCGATTGCGATGCCGCTAGGTCATGGCAAGCTGGAACTCGGTGTGCGTTATCAACTCGGCAAGGAATTACGCAAACGGCATTACGATCAGGCGATTCTGCTGCCCAATTCGCTCAAATCCGGGCTCGTCCCTTGGTTTGCGAAAATCAAAAAGCGCACGGGCTGGCGCGGGGAAATGCGCTATGGCCTGCTCAACGATTTGCGCATACTCGACAAACAGAAATATCCGTTGATGGTGCAGCGCTTTGCCGCGCTCGCCTTCGAGCCGAATGCCGACTTGCCCGCGCAGTTACCGAATCCGCAGTTGACGATTGATATCGTGGCGCGCGAACAATTATTCGCAAAATTCAATATCGAGGCGAACACACCGTTATTGGCACTCTGCCCAGGCGCCGAATTCGGCCCCGCTAAACGCTGGCCCGAAGCGCATTACGCTGACGTTGCGAAAACGATGATCGCGCGCGGTTGGCAAGTAGCAATTTTCGGCTCGGAAAAAGACCGGCCCGTTGCAAAAAGCATTATCGATTTAATTTCCGAGCCTGCGCGCACGCGCGTAATCAATCTCGCCGGCGTGACCAAACTCGAACAGGCGGTTGATATTTTGTCGGCTGCCACTGCCGTGGTGACGAACGACTCGGGCTTGATGCACATCGCCGCCGCGACGGGCCGACCGCTCGTGGTGGTGTACGGCTCGACCTCGCCGAAATTTACGCCACCGCTCGCCGAGCAGGTTGAAATTTTGCAATTGCCGGTCGATTGCGGCCCCTGTTTTCAGCGCGAATGCCCGCTCGGTCATTTAAAATGCCTGCGCGAATTGGCGCCGTCGCGCGCGATCGCAGCACTCGATAAATTGCTCAGTAAAAGCACAATCGCTGTTCCGGAATAATGTAATGCGCATACTCGTGGTGAAAACTTCTTCGCTCGGCGATGTGATTCACACGCTGCCTGCGCTCACCGATGCGATGCGCGCGATGCCCTATGCAGTCTTCGACTGGGCCGTCGAAGAAGCGTTTCAGGAAGTGCCGGCATGGCATCCTGCTGTGCGCGAAGTGATTCCGGTGGCACTGCGACGCTGGCGCAAATCGACGACGACATTTTTATTCGGTCGCGAATGGCGCGAATGCAAATATCGGCTGCGCAGCAATCACTACGATTGCGTGATCGATGCACAGGGTTTACTCAAAAGTGTGTGGATCGCCCGACAGGCGCGCGCGCCGATTTACGGGCTCGATAAAAATTCCGTACGCGAACCCGCAGCCGCGTGGTTTTATCGTTACACATTCGATGTGCCGAAAAATCTGCACGCCGTCGAACGCGTACGTAATTTGTTTGCGCAAGCACTTGGCTATCCATTGCCAGAAACGCGCGGCGATTATGGCCTCGATAAAAACAGCTTCGTCGATATCGTGCCGCGCGAACGCCGCGTGCTATTTCTGCACGGCACCACGCGCGCCGATAAACACTGGCCCGAAGCGTATTGGCAGCAACTGTGCAAGCGCGTGAACGATGCCGGCTATCGCGTGCTGCTGCCATGGGGCAACGACACCGAAAAAGCGCGCGCGCAGCGCCTCGCTGCCACCGCGAGCAATGCGAATATATTGCCGCGCATGAATCTGTCCCAGCTCGCTGCCGAAATTGCGACTTGCTCCGCGGTGGTGACCGTCGATAGCGGACTGGGGCATTTGACTGCCGCACTCGATGTACCCGCGATCGCACTCTATGGCCCAACCGACCCCGCTAAAATCGGCACTTACGGTTTGCATCAAACGCATTTGCATGTCGATAATTTTCCGCCGGTAACTACCGAGACCGATCCCGCCATCATGGCGCCGCTGACGCCGGATATCGTATGGAGCGCTTTGCAATCGGCACTGCATCAACACACCGAGGCATCACTTTGAACAAGCTCGGCCTGCGCCAAACCATCGCACTCACACTATCGTCCATAGCCATCGCTCTTTCGCTGACACATGCAAGCGCATGCCATGCGGTCGAACGCGCCGATGCCGTGCTGGTTAAAAAAGCTGAACGTTCACTGTATTTATTGCGCGAAGGACAGGTGCTGAAGCATTACAAAATTATGCTCGGCCCGAAACCGAAAGGTCCAAAGCTGATGGAAGGCGATGAGCGCACGCCCGAAGGCCACTACACGCTTGACCGAAAAAATCCGAACAGCCGCTTTTACAAATCGATTCGTGTATCGTATCCGAATGCATTCGATATCGAGCGCGCCCAGAAATACAATGTCGATCCTGGCAACTGGATCATGATTCACGGCATGAAAAATAGCTGGAACGAAAAAACCAAGAAGCAGGCGCAGAAATTCAACTGGACCGACGGCTGCATCGCCGTCGCCGACAATGACATGGACGAAATCTGGGAAGCCGTTGAAGTCGGTACGCCGATTGAGATACAGCCATGAGCGGATGTTATGAAGAAAGCCTTAAGCGGACATAAAGCAGCCATGAGCGGGTGTTTATGAATCTGGGTTTTGCGCTGTTTCATTATTTTCCGTACGGCGGACTCGAGCGCGACATGCTTACCATCGCACGCACCTGTCGCGAGCGCGGGCATGACATTACCATTTACACCGGCCACTGGCAGGGCGAAAAACCCCGCGACATGAAAGTGGTTGAACTCGCATTACGTGCGCGTACCAATCACGCACGAGCCCACGAATTCGCAGTACGTTTAGAAAAAGAGCGCGACCCCGAACTCGACGCGATGATCGGCTTCAACAAAATGCCGGGGCTCGATGTGTATTACGCTGCCGATACCTGCTTCGCTAAAAAAGCCAATGAGGAACGTAATTTTTTCTATCGATTGACGCCGCGTTGTCGCGCGTTTCTCGCGCTCGAAAAGGCCGTATTTTCTCCTAACAGCAATACCGAGATCTTGATGATCACGGAAGCACAAATCGGTTTTTATCAGCAGTACTATCACACGCAGCGCGAGCGCATGCACTTGCTGCCACCCAGTGTACGCCGCGACTGCGTCATGCCAAGCGACTATGAATTTCAGCGCGCACAGGTACGCGAGCAGCATCAATTAAATGCCAGCGATATTTTAATTCTATTTATCGGTTCTGATTATCGCCGCAAGGGACTCGACCGCGCATTGCGAGGCATCGCCGCACTCAATCCCACACTACGCAGCCGCGTTAAGCTCTGGGTAATCGGCCAGGATAAATCCACCGCATTTGTAAATCTTGCACGCTCGCTAGAAATCGAACAGTGCATTAGTTTTCTCGGCGCGCGCGATGATGTGCCGCAACTATTATGGGCCGCCGATTTATTATTGCATCCCGCCTACAGCGAAGCAGCAGGCTTGGTATTGCTCGAGGCAATGGCCGCGGGTGTACCCGTCATCGCCTCAGCCGTTTGCGGGCATGCGCATTATGTCAGCGAACACGCGCTTGGCCGCGAATTGAAAGATCCGATTTCTCCGCGTGATGTCGCTGCAGCAATTTCTGCTGTAGTCGCCGAAAATCGCACCACTTGGCACGAGCGCAGCAAACTTTTCATCGAGCGCGCGGATGTTTTTTCAATGCCAAAACGCGCAGCCGAGGTTATCGAGGAAGCCGCTCAACGCAACCGACAGCAACCACCCTCGAGCTCGCATACATGACCAGCGATACCCGCAATGATCTCTATCTGCGGGAAGACGTGGCCGCCATGTGGCAGGGTCGCGATCCTTTTCAGGCTGCGCAAGCTCAAACGGGAAAGATTTTTCGCGACAAAGAAGGCCGCCGCACACTTCGCTTCGAACACGACGGCAGAGCCTACTTTCTCAAGTTACATCAAGGCGTAGGCTGGAAAGAGATTTTTAAAAATCTTGCGCAAGGACGCTCGCCGGTACTGGGCGCCGAAAACGAATACCGCGCGATTCGCGCATTCGAAACACTCGGTATCGACACCCTCTCCATTGCCGCTTACGGCAAACAAGGCGCGAACCCGGCAACCCAACTCTCCTTCCTGATTACCGACGAATTAGATAACGTCGAAACACTTGAGGATATTTGTGGCCGCTGGCCACAACACCCCCCCACATTCACTTTCAAAAAACAACTCATTGAACGTGTGGCAAATGTAGCGCGACTGATGCATGGCAGCGGAATCAATCACCGCGATTTTTATTTGTGCCATTTCTTACTCGAAGGCGACGGTGCTGCCGCTATCGAGCGGCGCAAACTATTTTTAATGGACTTGCACCGCGCACAAATTCGCCATCGCGTGCCGCAACGCTGGCAAATCAAAGATATCGGCGGCCTGTATTATTCTGCGCTCGATATCGGCTTGAACAAGCGCGATATTTTTCGCTTCATGCGCGCGTACACACAGCGCTCGCTGCGCGACCTCTTAAACAATGAACAAGAATTCTGGCTGGCAGTACGCGCGCGCGCGCGACGCATTTACGTTCGCGATCATCGCCGCGAGCCGCAATCAGCTGCTTGGCATTTACAGCGCTCAGCACTCGATGCTTTTCTGCAAGGCGAGCGCAACTTAATCACACCCACCCAACTTTCGTTACGCATCGACGGCCAAATCCAATCCTTGCGAATCGATTCGGTGTTGCGTTTATTACCGCGCAAGCGGCTCGTGGTTAAAGGCACGCTCGACAACCAAACCGTGGTCGCCAAATTATTCGTGCGCTCATCGAGCAGCCAGCGCCACGTCGTTCGCGAGCACGCCGGTCACGCCGCCTTGATGAAATGCGGTGTGCAACATCCGCAATTACTCGGCACATTCACCACGCAATGCGAACGCTTCGAAGGCGTTCTTTACGAATTCATCGATGCCATGCCACTCAGTGCGCACTGGCCCGCCCTTGATACCAATACAAGGCAATTGTGGCTGCAAAAAATCGTTCAGACGATGCTTAGCCTGCATCAACAAGGCGTTTATCAAAGCGATATTCACGCCGATAATTTTTTACTCAAGCAGGATGCGCTGTATCTGCTCGATCTCGGCAGTGTTGTCTGCACAACGGCACCACTGACACGCAAGCAGAGCATTGCCAATCTCGGCGCCTTGATTGCGCAGTTCAGCCTGGGTGAGCGTCAATTATTTTCCAAAGCAATCGCCGCATATCTCGCGGAGCGACAATGGCCTGACGATCCGCCATTTCAGCATGAACTCAGCGATGCAATCACCCACAGCTGGCAACTGCGCAAACACGATTATTTAGATAAAGCGTTGCGCGAGTGCAAGCTCACCGCCTTCAAGCAATCGTTTTCGCAGCGACAAGCGATTCGTCGCACTTGGCTTGGCGAAGCAATGACTCAACTTTGCGCGAATCCTGATCGCTTCATGCAAAGCGGAAAACTGTTAAAAGCCGGAAACACCGCGACAGTAGTCAAAGCCGAACTCAACGGCAAACCGATTATCATCAAACGCTACAACATCAAAAATTGGCGGCATGCCATCAGCCGCGCATTGCGCCCGACACGCGCCGAGCACTCGTGGCTCTACGCGCACTGGCTCGAACTCGCTGGCATTGAAAGCATGAAGCCGATCGCACTCATCGAAAAACGCTTCGGCTGGCTGCGCAGCACCGCGTATTTTGTCGGCAGCTGGATCGAAGGCGACGATTTGCTGGCAACCGGTCAGCATCGCCAATTAACCGATAAAGAAATCAATCACGTGAAAACCCTGCTAGAAATAATGCGCGACACCCATCTCAGCCATGGCGATTTCAAAGCCAACAATCTCATCCTGACCGGCAGCGGTGTGGCTTTAATCGATCTCGACGCCATGCGCGAGCACACCAACGAACGCAAGTGGCAATCTGCATTTGCCCGCGATATGGCGAGATTGCTGCGCAATTGGCCTGACAGCAACCACGTCCGGCAACAAATTAATGCCATGCTTCATCAGGTACTGCCTTAACCAAAGACATTCATACAGGGACTTTTGATGTTTGATTACACAAGCGTAATTGCCATTTTGCCGGAGCGACTAGGCGATTCGCTTTTTCATACGCCGTCATTGCGCACAATTAAATTGCTGCGCCCACAGATCAAACTCGGCGTCGTCGCACTATCTCCATTATGTGCCGAGGTGTTACGCAATAATCCGTATATTGATGCGGTTTACGTATTGCCAAACGAACGGGAAACGGCGCGACTGGCAACGAATTACGACGTCACACTACTCCTGCACACACATGCGGCCGCAAGAAAATACGCCGATTGGCTTGGACTTGAAACTATTGCGATCAATTCACCGGCCAGTCCACGACACTGGAGCCGGCACTCGCTTGAATTTACCTGCTCGCTGTTAGGCGCAGACCCGCAAAGCGTCGATGCTGGCTATGATTTATCGCCGGACCCAACCAACTTCACCGCAATCGATCGGCTGTTAGCCGAGAGTGGTGCAAGTGCAGACGATATTTTGATTGGCTGTCACATCGGCTGCCACAGTATTGCCAAACGCGGACTCAAATTTTGGCGTTCGCTAACACACCCCAAGGTATGGCCATTTGAAAACTTTGTCGCGTTAGAAAAAAAACTGCGCGCAATCAATCCTCGTATCCGCTTCGTTCTCACCGGTTCGCAAGGCGAAAAACAGCTGGGAAATAAATTTATAAAGCGCGCGCCACATAGCATCAACTTAATCGACAAAACCTCGGTTCTTGATCTCGCTGCACTGATGGATAGTCTTGCCCTGTTTATCACCTCGGATACGGGTGCGATGCATGTTGCCTGCGCCCGCGAAGTAGGCGTCATTGCCTTGTGGGGACCGACCGACCTGAATGTCACCGGTCCCTATCCGATGCGCGATAATTACCGCATCTTGCAAAAGCAAAGTCTGACAGATCTCTCGGTCGATGAAGTCACTGCCGTCTTGATTGACCATCCCTCCCTCCACGCACAGAAACAGATGGAGTCGGCATGAAAGTATTAATGCTGGTCATGAAAGAGCAGCGTGCTCTGCTCGATAATTTTTACGCCGCCATCGCACAACATCTCGATGACTGCGATGTACGCCAGCTAACCGACGATGAGCAGGCCGATCTCAAAAAATATTTCGTAGAGCACGTCGATGTTGCTGCGTATAGCCGTATTGTCGTTTTCATTCGTTGCAAGAAGGCGTTTGCTCAACGCAGCTTTTTTAGCTCAATTCCAAATCTCGTTTTTCTCGAACACGATGCCTGGCAGAATTTTGCCGATTGCAAATACCGTGGCAAGTTCAGTCAGCTATACCGCTCGGTTCCATGGGCGCGAATTATTTGCTCAGGCAAACAACATACACAGTCATTTCAGTCTGAGGGACTCGATTGTATTTTTGTGCCGAAGGGTTACGATCAGAAACTTATTCAAAATCTTCGCCGACCACGCACAATTGAACTCGCTTTTGTCGGCTCGACCAACAATGCAATCTATTATCAGCGTAAAGAGTTCTTAGAGCAGCTCGCACGGATCGAGCCTATCGAAATCGTTCGCACAGAGTCGGGGCAAGACTATGTCGATAAATTAAATACGATCCGTTATTTCGTATCCGCCGATGTCGGCATGGGCGAATACATGATCAAGAATTTCGAAGCCATGGCCGCTGGCTGCGTGTTATTGACTTACGACCAAGGTGCCGAAGAAAATATCGCCTTTGGCTTCGAGGACATGGTCAATGTGGTGCTGTATCGCGACCTCAAAAGCTTGCGAGAAAAGCTCGCAATTCTCAGATCGAGCCTCGAATTGGGCGACAGGATTGCCGCCGCTGGCCAGGAACTTGTGGAGAAAAACTTCACGTTTGAAACGCTGGGCGCCCAAGTCGCTAACGCGATACGACAAGATTTGCGTGCAAGAACAGAGCCCCAGCAAAAATCGCTATGGTCTCAACTTAAATGCTTAATTCAACCACGCAAGCAGTAAAACAAACCTCGCATCACTTTCAGGTTAAAAAACCGCAGCGGCAATTTGCGCAAAATAGCTACCGCGGCTTGGCGATCGTACTTCGCCGCGCGTAAAAACATCGATCTCCGGTAATCGTTTATCACTCTCGAATATTGGGGATGGCGCGCATAGGCGGCATACGTCTTCTCCATGCTATCCATCATATATTTCGCGTTTTTATAGCTATTCGATGCGTGTTTTCGATAGTAAATCAGCACATCGTTAAGTCCGACGATGCGACAGCCTCGCGAACTTAATTTAAGCCACATATACATATCTTCGAGTGGAATATCCGGATCATAACCACCCTGCTCCGCCAACACATCAGCCCGAAACATCGCGCTCGATGCAGCGATCAACGCTTTGCGCCCCAGAAACAAATCATCGAATGAAAACTCTCGGTACGGCTCAAATCGCTGCCGCTTGTTCACAATGATCCCATCGCTATCGATAATCAGTTGATTGCCGCCACACACAGCAACAGTCGGGTTACTTTCCATAAAGGCGACTTGTCGTTCTGTTTTATCGAGCAACAGAATATCGTCGGAGCCGACCGTACAAATGTATTTGCCTTGCGCTAGCGCGATGCCCTTGTTTAACGTTCGAGACAAACCTTGGTTGGCCTGAGATTCAAAACAGAACCCGTACTCAGCAGCCAATCCCGCCAACAATGTTTGACTGCCATCAGTAGAGCCATCATCAATGACAATCAGCTCGATCGGTTTATATGTCTGCCGCACGACGCTTTCAACGGTTTTTTGAATGTAAGCGGCGTGGTTGTAGCTGGGAATTATTATGGTGACGAGAGGATTAGGCATCGACGAGAGAACACTAAGTAATTCCGAAGCAGTATACAATTGCGAACCATAAACACACCACCGCGAGCGCAGCACGACTCACCATGCCCATTCGCATATTCAGAACCATACCCCCAACGATGCTCGCCCTCATTGGCAGCGCGTGCCTGTCGCTTTGGGTCTGGATCGGCGGAACGTCGATCAATACAGACGGCGTTATCTACCTTGACACTGCGGCGGCGTATAACTCACACGGCCTCACTGCAGCCACGCAGATCTACAACCTGCCCTTTTACCCGATTTTAATCGCGTATGTCGCCAAACTGGGCTTTTCTCTCGAGGCCGCAGCACATACCCTCAACCTCATTTTTTTTGCGATTATTTCTTTTACATTTGTTTCGATTACAGAAGCTCTCTACCCACATTCGAAGCGGATACATTATTTAGCTGTCGCCATCATATTATTTCTACCGCGCATCAACTTCATGCGCGAATCATTTTTTCGCGACAATGGTCACCTTGCATTCATGCTGCTGTCTCTTCTCGCAATCATCAACTTTTCCCGCAACCAGAAACCACTCCTGCTTGCCGCGTGGGCGATCTCCATTACTTTGTCGGCCTTTTTTCGACCAGAGGCCGCACTTTTTTTTCTGGCTGGCCCAGCGATGCTGCTGTGGAGTAATGCAAGCCAAAAAAGATATTTGCCTGCATTGCTCTTAATAATCGGCGGCGCCGCTGCCGGCATATTATTCCTTAGCCAGACACAATCCATCGATCATCACTCGCCGCTATTTTGGCTTCGCTATTACACAACGGACTTCATTACTGAATTCAATAAATCGACCAATGTTATAGCGGCTTCTGCACTATCCGAATTCTCGAAAGATTACGCTCAGGAAGGATTAATAGCCATTTTCATCACCGTCCTCATTGGCACGATAATCAACACACTAACTCCCGTTTACTCGGTAGTTCTATGGCTTGCAAGGAACACAAGAGCCGGACTAGCGGATATCGATAAGAAAATCAGTATTTGCTACTGCCTGTGCGCGATAGTGGCGCCCATTTTATTCATACTGAAATATCGTTTCTTAACCTCGCGCTACGTATTAGCATTTTCTCTGTTGGCACTACTTTTTGTCCCACCCAAGCTAATCTCCCTTATTGAAAAAATTCGCCCAAGCGCTCGACGCAGCATTGTCATAGGTATTATTTCTTTATTCTTTGTCGTCAAAAATTTGCGTGAGTTAACCATCGATTCTATTCAGCGAGATGCGGGATTATGGCTATCCCACACTCCCGGGTCAGTTTTCACAAACAATTTGGCGATTTCTTTTTACGCAAAAAGCGCTGACAACTCGAAAGCCGTACAGGTCGATGACAATGAAAACTGGCTTGAACACTCGGAAAAGCTTGCACAGTATGATCGTCTTGCACTTCTCGTAAATCGCAAGGAAGCCAAAGAACTGCCCTTGCTCATCGAGAAAATTCACGGCGTCGAAGAAAAGCGATTCGAGCAATCCAATCGCGTTATCGTGGTTATCCGAAACAGCAAAGAAGCGGGGGGGATACGCGGGGATAACCATTAATAACTTCTTCGCTCTCCCGCTCGATCACTGGCCTTGTAATCGAGCAGAAAGGCGCTGGCGCTATCGAAAATAACCTTGTATGTACTCAATCTCGAAGACTGCCGCTCATCCAGCCCAACCAATCTCTTTTTGATAGCTATCAACAGCAATTGGACAGCTGCTCGGCGACGACTTTTTCTGAGCAGCCTCACAACGTCATCTCGCGCATAGTGCTTACGATAAAACTTATGCAGCGCTTGCTGTTTTTTTCTCTGCACCACCTCAACATCGCTCGACCGCTCGCTGGCACCACCGACATGCTCGACGGTCACATCCGCGCAAAAACCGATAGAATAACCGAGCCTGCGCACGCGAAGGCATAAATCGGCCTCCTCACCATATAGAAAAAACTCCTCATCAAAACCTTTTGCTAACGCGTAAACCTCCCGACGAATAATCAGGCTAGCCCCTAAAATCCAGGCAAACACACCCGGCAATTTTTCCAAAGGTTTTGAAAGATATTTCTCACCCGGATAGTGCAGCTTGGGCATATATTCTCGAACTTCGCCGTTTTTTATTAACCGGCTCCCGGCAATACCAACGGAAGTGTTCGCATCCATATAGCCGACCAACTTTGCCAAGCCATCCGATGCCTGCAACACAGCGTCCGGATTCAACAGATAAATATATCTGCCATCGCTTTGCTCGAATGCCATATTGTTTGCTTTGCCGAAACCCACGTTGTGGGCGTTCAATATTGTCTTTATGCGATTGCCGTACGCTGCGATAGTTGCACGACTTCGATCTTGGCTGGCATTATCGATAACAATAATTTCGAAAGATACACCGCTCTGGCAAAGCACGGAATCAACGGATGCTGCCAGCAAATCCGCCGTGTTGTAGTTCACGATGATTACCGAGACATCCATTGACGCGCTCATCTCTTACAACTAGACGTCATGACAACTGACGACACTGACTGCGAAAAAAAAATTGTCGTAACCGGAGCCAATGGATTTATTGGCAAACCGCTTGTGGCCCGTTTGCGTGACAGCGGACATCGAGTCACAGGCATTTCTCGCAAGATTGGCCAGTATACGCATTGGGCGGCCGATTTTGAGAAAGCCGACAGTATCATCCATCTCGCCGGTCTCGCCCATCAACGCGGCAAAACCATAGACAACGCCGCCTATTTTAAAATCAATCGCGATGGCACATTACATATTGCTACCGCCGCACACGCTGCTGGAGTGAAACGCTTCATTTTCATAAGCTCGGCGAAAGTATTCGGCGAAGGCGGCGAGTCGATTTATCGCGACGCGTCGACACCTGCGCCAGAAGATGCCTACGCACAATCGAAATGGCAGGCCGAGCAAATGTTGATGGAGCGATTCGCGCACCTGATGGAGATCGTTATTCTGCGACCACCCTTAGTTTATGGGTGCGACGCGAAAGCCAACTTTGCCGCTCTGCTGAAACTGGCGAAATTGCCAATCCCTCTGCCGATCGCCAATATCAACAATCGACGCGCAATGATTGGCATCGACAACCTCATCGATCTAATTACGCTTTGCCTGACACATCCTGATGCCGCAGGAAAAACCTGGCTGTGTGCCGACGCACAGTTTTACTCATTGGCAGATATTGTTATCGCGATACGGCGCGCAATGAATCGTGAAGCCAATGTATTTCGATTGCCTGCTCCACTACTTTTCGCATTAAAAAAATTACTCGGCAACTCGGTATCCAAACGCCTGTTCGACGACTTTACGATGGATTGCAGCGAGACATACCGCGCACTCAACTGGAAGCCGCCATTCACGATGGAACAAATTCTGCGCGGCGATGCCCGGAGCAAACGATGATGGCTCTCATCGGCGGCGCCGTCATTTCGCTCATCCTTATTGGAGCTTACCGCCAGCTTGCACTGCGTTATCGCTGGCTCGATCATCCCAATCAACGCAGCTCACATGCAGTCACCACACCGCGTGGAGCGGGAATAATTTTCTCATCGCTCATTATCATCGCAACGAGCTGGCAACTGCATCTTCAGCACATGTCTTTCACACCGATACTCATTGGCGCTGCCATTGCGCTCGCTGGATGGTGGGACGATATTCGAGGCTGCGCACCGCAAATTCGCTTAGTGCTTTACGCAGCAATCGCGCTGACAGCCACGCTGCTAATTGCAGATGGACCTCACCTAAATCTCATTGCAATAAGCCTGTTTGCTTTATTAGGCACTCTCGGCGTGACCTGGCTGATCAATCTATACAACTTTATGGATGGCATTAATGGATTGGCTGCACTTGAGGCAGTTTTTGTATTGATTGCAATTAATTGGCTCGGTCACAGCACGGTATACGGACATACCTTCTCGCACACCCATCTCTTCGCAAGCGCAATACTTGTTGGCTTCCTGGTGTGGAACTTCCCCGCTGGCAAAATTTTTATGGGCGATGCCGGCAGCGCCTTCCTCGGTTTTTTTCTCGGCATACTGGCGCTGTGGTCATATCAATTACAGGGACCATCCGTCACGGTCTGGCTGATTTTGCTGGCGATATTTATCGGCGACGCCAGCTATACATTATTCGTCCGCATCATCACCCGACAGAAATGGCATGAAGCGCACCGACTCCACGCCTATCAACAACTGGCAACACGATTGAATGCAAACCACTTTCGCACCACGTGCGTGTTGATGATCGTCAATCTTGGTTGGTTGCTGCCAATCGCCTGGCTGGTGCAGGCCCGTACCTTGCATCAAGTTTTCGGACTCGCTCTTGCTTATCTGCCGCTCATCATCGGCTGTTACTGGCTTAAAGCTGGCATTCCTGCAAAAGCCGAGGTATAAAACCAGGCTTCACCACCGATGTTGGGCACGGATAAAGGATGGACCGGACCATGGATCACAATCGTGAGCAGTCGCCTGCGACATTAACCGATCGCCTCTACAGCCTCTCGCGTCCCACCAAACAAAGCCTGCTTCTGATTTTCGATTTGTGCGTCATTCCCTTTGCCGTGTGGTTAGCGACTGCGTTGCGATGGGGCAGCTTCTCATTCAACTTTGCCGAGCGAGAAGTCATTGCATCATTAATTACCGTTATCGCTTCTGCCGTCATTTTCATACGCACCGGCCTTTATCGCGCGATGGTGCGGTACATGGGGCAGCAAGCGATCATGACCATCCTCAAGGATATTTCGTGGTCAGCGATCATTCTGGCGCTCACCCTATTTGTTATTCGCAGCGAAATACCGCGCTCGGTGCCACTGATTTACTGGGCCATCACGCTGTTAATTATCGGCGGTAGTCGCTTACTCGTTCGCACCAGCTATCAAAACATGAAACGCTGGACTGGAAAGAAATTGGCGATCTACGGCGCCGGCAATTCCGGTCACCAACTCTTGCAACCGCTTTTTCACAGCGGCGAATTTGCACCGATGGTATTTGTCGATGACAACCCGAACCTCCACGGCACCGTCATTAACGGCATTCCCGTCTACGATCCACGCGAGTTACCGCAACTCATTTCAGGCATGGATATTACTCATGTACTGCTGGCGCTCCCCAATATCGATCGCGAACGTAAACGCGCCATCATTAATCAGCTCACCCAATTGCGAGTCCACGTAAAAACCATTCCCACATTTTCAGCGCTGGCTTCGGGCATCGCCAAGCTCGGCGATATTCTCGATGTCGATATCGAAGATCTGCTGGGGCGCGAGATTGTGCCACCCAAACCCGGGCTGCTCGGCAAATGCATCACCAATAAAGTTGTGCTGGTGACCGGCGCAGGCGGCTCCATCGGCAGTGAATTATGCCGACAGATTATTCGCTGCAATCCACAAGCACTGATCCTGCTCGATGTTGCCGAATATAATCTCTACGCAATTCATCGCGAACTCGATGAAATTTGTGGGCGCAAAAACCTATTGGTACAACTCGTGCCACTATTGGCCAACGTGCAAAACGAAGACAAGCTACTCCATATTTTCTCGAAATTTCAGGTGCAGACGGTTTACCACGCAGCAGCCTACAAACACGTCCCCATCGTTGAAGGCAATGTGTGCGAGGGAATCGAAAACAACGTATTTGGCACGCTGGCAGCGACGCGCGCAGCGGACACGGCGAATGTCGAGACCTTTGTTCTGATCTCCACCGACAAAGCCGTCCGTCCCACCAATATCATGGGCGCATCGAAACGCGTTGCGGAGCTTATCGTCCAAGCCCATGCAAGCAAGAAAACCAAAGCCAATTACTGCGTGGTGCGGTTTGGCAATGTGCTCGGCTCATCCGGCTCGGTGGTGCCACTTTTTCGCGAGCAAATTAATCAAGGCGGCCCTGTCACTGTGACCCATCCTGAGGTTCAACGCTATTTCATGACAATTCCCGAAGCAGCGCAGTTGGTGCTACAGGCTGGCGCGATGGGCGGGCATGGCGATATTTTTGTACTCGACATGGGCGAGCCGGTGCATATCATCGATCTCGCTCGCCGCATGATTGCATTGATGGGGCATGTTGAGAAAAATGCCGAGCATCCAAATGGGAATATCGAAATAGACATCACCGGATTACGGCCCGGTGAAAAACTTGTCGAAGAGCTTTTGCTGGGCAACAACACCTCGGGCACAGGGCACCCGAAAATTATGCGTGCTCACGAGGAATTTATTCCAGAAGAACAACTGCGCGGAAGTCTTGCAACATTGAAACGCGCGGTTCAGGCCGAGGATTTATCCGCCGCACAAACCGTGCTGGAAGAGATTGTTCGCGGATTTAAAGCTACTCACCCGCATGAAGTTATTGACCTGAAAGAAGCTGCTAGATCCGCAGTTGCACAACACAATGTCTATCCACTTTTTAACGGCAGGAAAGATTCACAGCAACCTTCATAGCAAGAAAGGATCTGCCTGAGCACTGCCCTGCCTATACTTTTCACCATCTACAAGTGCTCAGTAGTTGGCAGGCCTCGGTGTCGATTTCTCTTTATGACGACAATTGAGTCCAAAAAACTTATTTCTTGAATTTCCGCCCCAATGCGAGGAACGTCAATTGATTTCAATCGATGCCCACTACCAAGTGTAAAAGAGTAAATATTGTCGTGATTGTGGTAATGGCTATGGGAGATATCGATTAAATCCTTGCAGAGATCTATAAACGAGTACTCCTGATCTCTGTACGATAACCAAAAATTGCTGTGGGTATCTTCAGCGATATAGATACCGCTCTCAGTTAATCCATTGAGAAATGCATACTCAAAGGTTTTTATCATGTGAGAGCAAATGTGACTTCCGTCATCCAAAATAACATCGAATGGGCCGAACTCTTTAATAACCTCTGCCAAAAACACCTTGTCTGATTGATCTCCAATGCGGACATGCACATTTGCCGATTTATCTTCGTACTGTGCGCATTTAGTGTCGATATCCAAACCAACAATAATCGAGTCTTTATGGAGGTACTGCCTCCACATCGCCAAAGATCCCCCGTTATAAACACCGACTTCGAGGAAGCGTATTGGCTTGGATTTGAACTCACCCAAAAACCGCTCATAGGCATCAAAGTAATGCCACCACTTGTGCCCACCGGGAATGCCCTGCCAGATTCGATAAAGCTCACCCTTTGGGCGCGATTCCTCCGCACTGTTTACCGACATCGCCACAGAGCTCGTCGCCTCGCCGCCCAACAAAGTAAAAGGGCCGCTTGGTCGCTGGTAGGCAAGAGGACTGCGCTGTCTAAACGATTGGATAATTTTTTTTGCTCGGCGAAAAATACGACTTTTTTTCATTTCGACACCCTGTAAGTTTTATTGATTCTTTCGCTTCGGGAGCGATCAAGATATTTAAGAGTTGATACGCTCTAGATGACGGCGAGCCAGCCCCTCGTCATACCTTTCGCATTTTTTCAAAAAATGCCAGACCCGTGGCAATTCAACTTTCAGAGGATTATCTCGGAGAAGTTCGACCTTAACAAAGGGAACACCTCTATTCAGCACCGAGCACCAATAGGCGTGCATTGGATTTCGAACCCGTTTACCTCTTAAAAACCCCCTAAATACACGAGTAAACTTTCGATGTAAATACGGCCCGTTGTAAAAGGCGGCAACAAACCTTTCCATAAAACTCATTGAAAAAATATCGAAAAACGCAAAGATCCTGTAGCCCCTTTCCCGAAAATAGCTAGTCATTCCAACTTCATATTTTCGGACAATTTCTGCTTTATGATCTAGAGACTCAACCGAATCCCAAAAGCCTTTAAAATCTAAACTGGAGATAATTTTTTTTCGGAAGGAAAAGAAAAAGGACTGTATGTGCGGCGAAATATCATGACTATAAGTCAAACCCCACATATCGCACACCTTGGCATCAGCCCGCTTAAAAACCTTTCCGAGATCAAACAAAGGCCCATAACAACTATCGTTTACGAAAGTAATTTCGTCGTAACTTTCAGGGGACTCCAATAGACCAAGCCCGACTTTCCAGCTTACAAAGTCATACCCTTCGTTTTCGCGACTTATTGCCTTATCACAAATGCGTGCCGCCTTTTCTAACTCCGCAGGCAGAATCGACGCGCTCACAAAAATCAGAGTCGCACAATGCTTGCGTAGCTCGCCCAAACAAAACTGTACATGCGGGTCCAGAATTCCATCTTTATCGAAGTGAACAAAGATAACTGCACGTTTTTTCCCTGAACTACTCATAACACCCATCCACCGCCAACCTCCAAGACTTCTGGATTCCTTTAATCGCACCCACGGAGTGAAACAATCGAGAACGGTACCGCAGCAAAAAACTTAACCGACCAAAAACAGCGGCCAATCCTGGCTTTCCGAGCCAACCTTCAAGCTTTGCAGCCTGCACATATATTCCATCATCATTCAAAGTTCGGCGGATATCCTCCCGAAGGCAGATACTCATCGTAAACTTCAGAGCTCTATAAAATGCTTTTGCCTTCCCCACTCTTCGCACAATAGATCGATCTTTCGTCCGCGCAAATGTGCCCTTATCAACCAATTTATTTGTTGTATTACCGCTGTGCTGCCTATGCAAAACTAATGGCTCATCAAGATATCTCAAACCACCCGCTGCGACAGACGTTATTGCGATTTGCTGGTCGTACATAATCTCTTTTGAGAACGGGAGCAAAACTCTAAGCAACTCTCGCCTAAACAAAACCGCATGACCGGAAGTGGTATTTTTGGCAACCAGTGCAATGGGATCATTTAAAACCACCACTGGATTTATCCGAACAAAATCCTTTATCAGTGACTTATTTAATGAATTTCCATTCTCATCGATAAGCGCGCTATCCGAGAAAACTGCCGCAGAACGTTGAATACAATCCAGTAATTTTGATATTTTTTCCGGAAGCCAGATATCATCCTGATCGGAAATTGCAATGTAGTCTCCGCGCGCCAACCCCAGGCCACGCTCCAGCGCAGCAATCTGACCACCATTTTCCGGCGATACGTCCACAACAATATTGCTATGCCGCCTGGAAAATTCTTTCAAGATTAAAGGTGAGCCATCTGTCGATGCATCGTCTACCGCGATGATTTCGATGTTTGCATAAGTCTGAGAAACCAGACTGTCCAGCTGTTCTCGCAGAAATCTTTCACCATTGAATACAGCCAGAACAATACTAACCAGCGGCAAATCAGTCATCGCAAAAGACCAGTTACTCGTTAAATCCCTGCTCATATAAACGAGCATAGTGGCCACGTCTGGCTATCAGCTCATGGTGCGTTCCGCTTTCGACGATTTTTCCCTGATCCATAACAGCAATCAAATCCGCCGACTCAATGGTGGACAAGCGATGTGCAATGACAATCGTTGTACGGCCGATTTTTGCGTGCTCAAGCGCCAACTGAATATATCGTTCCGATTCGTTATCGAGTGCGGAAGTCGCTTCATCAAGCAACAGGATGGGAGCATTCTTTAACAACGCCCGCGCAATGGCGATGCGCTGCTTTTGTCCACCCGACAACTTCACGCCATTTTCACCGATGATGGTATTGAATTGCTCGGGCAGTGCTTCGATAAAATCCAACGCATAGGCCTGTTTCGCGGCTTCACGAATTGCAGCCATATCGTATTTCTGAGCATTAACCCCGTAAGCAATGTTATTGGCGATGGTATCGTTGAATAACGTCACCGATTGCGTCACCACTGAAATTTTTTCTCTCAGTGCGTAGATGTCGTAATCATGAACTTCGACACCATCGATCAGAATCGCACCTTGCTCATGCCGATAAAACTGCGTCATCAAACTGGCGAGCGTCGATTTGCCGCTACCTGAGCGCCCGACCAGCGCCACGGTTTGACCAGGCTTGATACTCAAATTGATATTATCGAGCGCCCGCTTTTCTGCCTCAGGATATGCGAACGAGAGATTGCGAATTTCAACATCACCGCGAATATGCTCGCCGCTCTTCGTACCCGTATTGACTTCGGGGTCTAAATCGAGAACTTCGAATACGCTTTCAGCCGCTGCGATACCTTTTTGGATAACGCCGTTGATTTCGCCCAACTGGCGCATCGGCTTGGCAAGCAGCGCAATAGCACCGACATAGGTAATGTAATCGGGTGCGCTCATTTGACTCATGAACGCTGGCTGTAAAATCAAAAACATGATGAAGCCCATCGCGCACATCAATACGAGCTGCAAAATCGGCGTGCTCATAGAGGATACTTGCGTCATTTTCAAAGCACGCCGCAGGCTATCGTAGCTGACCTTTTTAAAGCGATTGACTTCGTATTCTTCACCGCGAAAGCTGCGCACGACGCGATGACCGGAAATCATTTCATTACATATTTGCGTCAATTCTGCTGCGGAGCGTTGCATTTTTTTGCTGAGCGAGCGCAATTTGTTACCAACTCTCGCCACTAAAAACCCCACGATAGGTGCAACAGCAATAAAAATCAGCGACATTTTCCAGTTGAGGTAAAAGACGTAGGCAAACAAACCAAGCACGGTGAAACCTTCACGTACGACGGTGCGCAACGCATCGGTGACCGCCGCAGTGACCTGCCCCGTGTTGTAGATAATCTGCGAAATGATGTGGCCGGAATTATTGTCTTCGTAAAACCGCGTCGGTAAATAAACGACATGCTGGAATGCCTGCACACGTAAATCATGCACAATGCCATTCGACACTTTCGATAAACAGTAGGCGCCGATAAATGAGCTGACGCCGCGCAGCAAATACAAACCGATCAACATCAGCGGTATGTAATAGCGCGCGTTGTAATCTTTTTCCTGCACTGCATGCGTAAACACGCCGAGCATTTTGGCCTGCAGCGGCTCGGTCAAGCCGAACACCAGAAATCCACAGAGACTGAGAATGAAAATTCCAGTATACGGTTTGAGATAGGCGAGCAGCCGCCAGTAGACCTGAAGGCGGCTGTATTCAACGGGAGTAGCAGAATTCATAAATAGGCGCAGACTGAGTCAGACAAATCAGCTGTGCAGTATACGGGTTCCGGCCCGACAATTCAGTCAGAGCGACAGACGCTTGAATAGAGCCGTCGGCAGCGTACGAATAATCAGCATGATCCAGCGCCAGAACCAGCGCGTGAACACCACATCGCTTCGGCGCCGTATCGCCGCGTCGATATCCGCAGCCGCGGCCTCCGGACTCGCGGTGAGCAGTGGCGGCAACTGCAGATGCGCCGTCATCGGCGTGGCGACAAAACCGGGTTTGATGACAAGGACATGCACTCCCACCTTATACATGCGCGCCCGCAACCCCTCGCAAAACGCCGTGACCATGGCTTTGGCCGCGCCATACACATAATTACTAGGCCGACCGCGCTCGCCCGCCACCGATGAAATCACCGCCAGCGTGCCGGAACGCTGCGCTTCGAGCGCATTGGCAAAATCGGTGAGCAGCACGATGACCGAGGTGCCGTTGGTTAATACATCGGCAGCGGCGAGTGCCGGCGAAGCTTCGCAGGCTTTTTGATCAGATAACGCACCGTGCGCAATCAACACGAGATCGATACGGCCGAGTGTGCGCTGCGCAGCTTCAACCATAGCGGAGCAGGCGGGCAAATCATTCACATCGAGCACGTAGCTATCGGCGCGAGCACCGCGCGCCACCAAATCGCTTTTGATATTTTCCAATCGCGCCGCATTGCGTGCGACGAGAAAGAAATGCGCCGATTGCGCCGACCAGCGCCGCGCACAGGCTTCGGCAATGCCGGAAGTCGCACCGATAATGGCTATATGCTGTTCGCTCACATTCATTCCGTAATTCCTTCAATCAAATATCGCGCGTCACGCGCTGCCAGAAGCGCGAGAGCAAAAATGGATCTCGCAGCGCCTCGATGCGCTCCCATGCGGGATAAGCTTTGCGAAAATCACTGCCGCGCATATGTGCATCTTTCGCCGGATAAAGACGCCCGCCGCTTTCGTGCACGATGGCATCAAGCCGCGCAAATAATTTCTCGTTTTGCTTTTCGCGCTGCGGAAAATCGAGCGCCAACGACACGCCAGGCAACGGAAACGACAACAGCCCCGGCGATGCTTTATCGCCACAACGTTTGAGCACCGCGAGAAAAGAGCCGGCGTTGTGCGCTGCAATGGCTCGCAACACTTGCGGCAGTGCATCGCGCGCCTGCGCAGTGGGAATCACACACTGATACTGCTGAAAGCCGCGCGGACCATACATGCGATTCCAATGCGCGATCGCATCGAGCGGATAAAAAAAACTGTCGTAATCGCTGCGAAAATGCCGTTCACGCTCGCGCTGACGGTGATAATAAAACTGATTAAACGCACGCAACGACCACGCATTGACCAGCGATAGCGGCGGCGTCAACGGCATCGATAATTTGCGGCGCGAAGAAAGATTTAACTCGCCATCCTTCGCGTGGTTGCCGACGGTAAAATGCCCGCGCCCCAACGCATCGCCCGAAGCGAGACAATCGATCCACGCGACGCTGTATTCGTGTTCGGGATCGTATTGATCCGACAGCACAAAAAACTCATCGAGGTTATCGAAGCGAAAATTAATCGTGTCGATTGCGCTCGACTGTATCGGCAGCAACGACAATTCGACCCAGACGATAACTCCCGTCAGCCCGAGCCCGCCAATCGTCGCTGCGAATAAATCGCCATGCTCATGTTCCGAGCATTCGATGATGCCGTGATCGGAACGCAGCAGAGCAAAGCGTCGAACATGCAGACCAAACGTGCCGCGCACGTGATGATTCTTGCCGTGCACATCGTTGGCCACCGCGCCGCCGAGCGTCACGAATTTCGTGCCCGGCGTCACCGGCAGAAACCAACCGCGCGGAATAGCGACCTGCAAGATTTCTTCGAGCGTCACCCCCGCTTCGGCGCGAATAATTCCGTGCTGCCAGTTTGCTGAAATAAAGCGATTGAGCCCGCGCGTTTGCAGCAGACAATCGCTCGCTGCCAAACAGGAATCGCCGTAGCTGCGACCGTTGCCATACGGCAGCGTGTGCGCGTGTTGCGTGCGCAAATTCGCGAGCGCAGATTCCAGCTCGTCGCGCCAATGCACGCGCTCGATCTGCTGAGAAAAATAGGGATAACGTCCCCACGACTGCATGGATTGCGACATCAGACCGCAATCCAAAAGGCCAGCACCATCAAAGCCCCCGTCAACAAACTGATGCGATCTTTCACGGCAAATACCACCGGATCATCGTGCATATGACCGCGATGCGTAAGCATCCAGGTGCGACTGACCCAAAACAATAACAACGGACACGCCAACCAAATGTATTTGGGATGGGCATACAAATGTGCAGTCGACCCTTCCTGAATGTACAGCGCCAAAACCATTACCGAGAGATAGCCCGATGCTGCACCGAGCGACGCTAACATGTCGAGATCGCCCGGATAATAACCACGACCGGAAATTTTTTCCTCACTCGCTTTGCTTTTTGATATAAGCAGCTCGGCGTAACGTTTGACGAGCGCCAAACTCAAAAACATGAACATCGAAAACGCGAGCAACCAAAATGTTAATTCGAGCCCCGTCGCAAACGCTCCCGCGATGATGCGAATCGTATACAACGCTGCGAGCGTTACCACATCGACTATCATCGCGCGCTTGAGCAACAGCGAATAGGCCAGCGTCACCACGTAATACAATGCCAAACCCGCAGTGAACATCGGCGGCAACAGCACATAGCTGCCAAGGAAAGCGGTCAGTAATAACGCAGGGCAAACCAGCATGCCGGCTTTGATCGGCAAGGTACCTGCAGCAAAAGGCCGATAGCGCTTGCGCGGATGTTTGCGATCCTCATTTAAATCGAGCAAATCATTGAGCACATAAACGCTCGATGCGCACAGGCTGAAAAAGAAAAATGCGAGCACGGCATTCAACAATAGCGGCAGCGAACCGACTTTATGCGCGGCCACCAGCGGAATAAAAATCAATACATTCTTGAGCCATTGATGCAAGCGCAGTTGCTTCAGCCAGGCTCTGGCGGCACCGCCACGCGTTTCCATGACGCGAATATTATTCGCCACCGCCGCCGCGCGCTCGGTAACGCCGATATCGGGATTCACCACAATGGCGGCGTCCGCCGCTTCCCACACAGCGATATCGTCGTGCGAGTTGCCGACATAATCGAACCCCTCAGCGCCAAACGCTTCGACCAGCGCATCGCGCTTACGCTGTGCGGATAGATTGGTCGTCTCCGCGGTCGCCAATACGCGATCGAACAACCCCAAATGCTCGCCGATTTTTTCGGCGTAGATGCGATGCGTCGCCGTCGCCAGCACCAATGAACGACCCCTCAACTTTTCTTCGCGCAGCCAATCGAGCACCGCCTCATTGAAAGGCAGGTTTGTGACATCGACATGAACTTCCTGGGCGAGATTGGCCTTTAATCCAGCCTTGCCTCCGCGCAGCAGCCACAGCAGCGGCAGATAGAATCGCGCCGGCTGTTTGCGCAAAAATGCCAACCCGGTTTCGAGCAACATATCGGAATTAAGTAAAGTGCCATCGAGATCGACTACCAGCGGTTTTTTATTATCGTGCACAGCAAACTCCTCTTTATTTGTGCGACTGGTTTTGCACAGTATACGGTTTTCAGATGCAAGGTTTATGCAGCCTCCGACGCAGCCCACAGTGCAGTTGATGCGCTGTGTTATTATCGCGCCGTTTTTGGCCTCCCTCTTTTGCGGATTTATTTCTCGATATGACCACCGTGCCCCGCTTCGATAATGCCCGCGTCCTTGTCGTCGGCGATGTCATGCTCGATCGCTACTGGCATGGTGGAACCGCCCGAATTTCCCCCGAGGCACCCGTACCCGTGGTCAAAGTGGAAGATATCGAGGACCGCCCCGGCGGCAGCGGCAACGTTGCTCTCAATATCGCCGCGCTCGGCGCCAAGGCCGAGTTATTCGGCCTGACCGGCAACGATGAAGCCGCCGATGCACTGACCACTCAATTAACTGCTGCGTCGGTCGCCTGCCATTTTCATCGCGTCGAGGCGCTACCCACGATCACCAAATTGCGCGTAATCAGTCGGCAACAACAATTGTTACGCATGGATTTCGAGCAGCCGTTCGACACTGCAAGCGCTCATACATTGAGCACGCAAGCACAGACTGCGATCACGAGCTGCAAAGCCATCATTCTGTCCGATTACGCCAAAGGTGCGCTGGTCGATCCGCAACCGTTGATTCGCGCGGCGCGCGCGGCGAACGTACCCGTGCTCGTCGATCCAAAGGGCAGCGATTTTGCGCGCTACCGCGGCGCGACACTGCTGACGCCCAATCTCTCCGAATTCGAAACCATCGTCGGCCGCTGCGCGGATGAAAACGAGCTGGTCGAGAAAGGCCATAAGCTGCTGAACGATCTGCAACTCGACGCGCTGTTGATCACTCGCGGCGAACAGGGCATGACGCTGTTGGAAGCCAATAAAAATCCGGGGCAGCCCGGACGCCCCGAATTGCATCTGCCGGCGCAGGCGCGCGAAGTATTCGATGTGACCGGCGCGGGCGATACCGTTATCGCCGTGCTCGCCACTGCATTGGCCGCTGGCGAATCCCTGCCCGACGCGGTGATGCTGTCGAATATCGCGGCCGGTATCGTGGTTGGCAAACTCGGCACCGCCGTGGTCAGTGCCGCCGAGTTACGCCGAGCCCTGCAGCAACAACAGGGACGCGCGCGCGGCGCGATGAATCTCGAACAATTGCTCGCCGCCATCGACGATGCGCGCGCACAGGGCGAAAAAATCGTTTTCACCAATGGCTGCTTCGATATCTTGCACGCGGGTCACGTTGGCTACTTGCAGCAGGCGCGCGCGCTGGGCGATCGGCTGATCGTCGGCGTCAACAGCGATGCCTCCGTGAGCCGACTCAAAGGTCCGGGCCGCCCGATCAATCCGGTCGATCGCCGCATGGCCGTGCTGGCAGGACTCGAAGCCGTCGATTGGGTCATCGCATTCGAGGATGACACGCCCGAACCGCTGCTCGAAAAACTGCGCCCCGATATTCTGGTCAAAGGTGGCGACTACACCAAGCAGCAAGTCGTCGGCTGGGAAATCGTCGAAGGTTATGGCGGCAGCGTGCGTGTGCTGTCGTTCTTCGACGACATGTCGACCACTAAAATCGTCGAAAAAATTCTCGAAAAAAATCCGCGCTGAAGCGCCGATATTTCTCTCCGTTTTCACATCGAGGCATCACCGCATGCACACACCGCTGACATCGCCGCGCATTGCCGTATTTTTCGGCGGCCCCTCGTCAGAAAAAGATATTTCTCTCGATAGCTGCCGCACCTTCGTCGACGCCGTACGCGGCGGTATTGCCGACGAAAACCTGCGCGTATTTTTTCTCTCGGAAACGCTCGCGCCGTATCGCATCAGTATCGATTGGCTGTACTCGAATACGATTGGCGATTTCTGGCCGCTCTTTGAAGACATAAAAACCGACGGCATGCGCAACGACGATACGTATTCGCGCGGTGTGCTCCGGCCGATGACAGATATTCGTGAATGCCTGCGCGATGTCGATGCGATCTGCTGTTTCGTGCACGGCGTGTTCGGCGAAGACGGCGCTCTTGCACAAATTTGTGAAGACGAAAAACGCAGTGCATATCTCGGCTCGAAACCGGCGCCGCTCGATCTCACCTTTTCGAAATCGAAAACGCACCGCTGGTATGTGCAGCACGGTTACACCACCGCCAGGCAAATCGCGATTGAACCCAGCGACGCCATCGATCGCATCGATATTTCCACGCTCACACAATCCTATGCCGTGGCCGGAAAAGAAGCCGCTGTCGTAGTCAAACCTGCGCGCGGTGGTTCATCGGATGGCGTTTCGATTGTCACAGCGCGCGATCTGCCAAAAGCGATTGCGACAGCACGCGAATTTTCGAGCGATGTCGTTATCGAGGAATTGATTCAAGGTCTCGAATTTTCGGTCGTCGCGATTCAAGACATCGACGACAACGTGATCGTGTTCGAGCCGACCGCCGTTATTCCGCAAGTGCCCACGGGCGCCACGCACGACACGCCCGTATATACGCGCCTGCAGAAATACATGCCGGGCTCTGGCGCAAAACATCACACACCGTTACCCGTCCCTGCCGAATTAATCGAAAAAATTCGAGCGCAAGCGCAAAAAATATTTGGCGAAGCCGAATTGCGCGACTGGGCGCGCTTCGATGGTTTTATTCGCAGAGACACCAACGAAATCGTGTGGAGCGAAATCAACGGCATCCCCGGTTATGGGGTTGACGGCTTTCTGTTTCAGCAAGCAGCGATTGCCGGCTTCAGCCAGCGCGCCATTTCATTGTTATTGCTTGAGCGTTGCTTAAATCGCGAAGGCAAAACGCTTGCTGCGCAAACGCTGCAATCGAAAACGCATCGCAATCTCGCCGTGCTCGGCGGCGGCGCCTCGTCGGAGCGCGCGGTGTCGCGCATGAGCTGGCTCAATGTCATGCACAAGCTGTCGGTGTCGGGAAAAAATCGCGTCGCTCGCGTTTTTGTCGACACAAATGGCAAGTACTACGATGTCTCTGCATTTATTTCGCTGCAACACACCGTAGAAGAGATCGAAGAACTAATCGCCGATCCGAGCCTTTACCTTCAAGCTTGTGAACGCTGGCAGCAACGCGCGGCCACATTTTCACCGTGGCTGCGCGAGCGTATCGACACCGACAATTTTGCCCCGCGCGAAACTTCGCTCGCACAACTGAAAAACACCATCGATTTTATTTTTATCGCGCTGCACGGCGGTTTCGGCGAAGACGGCACGCTGCAAGCGGAACTCGATGAACTCGGCATTCCCTACAACGGCTCGAGCTCAGCAACTTCGAAGCTGTGCATGAATAAAAATCGCACCGCGATTGCATTGACCTCGAAAAAAATTCCGGGGTTTCGCGCACCGATTCAAACGCAGATTCCCGTATCGAGCATCATCAGCGAATTGCGCGATAACGGTATCGACGAAACTGCGCTGAATCGCGTGCTCGACTACGTGCGCGCGAATAATTTTTCCGCCGTGCGCAATGACCCTGCGTTTGCGACGATTCGCCGCACCATGCAGGCACGAGCCGCAGCCTGGGCACAACTGGTGAAGTCGCCAGGCGGATTGGTGTTGAAGCCAGCGGCAGACGGCTGCTCAAGCGGCGTGCTCGTCACGCGCGAGCCGTATAACGATTTGCCGATTTATTTGCTCGCTGTGCTCGCGGGTATCGAATTTATTCCACGCATCGAACTTGCGAACGGTGGCGCTGGAAAAGACAACGATTTCGCATTGCGAATGCCGGCCGAACCGATGCAGGAATTACTGCTCGAAGAAAATATTCCACACCACTACGGTCGCAGCGCCTGTATCGAAATGACGGTGGCGGTACTCGGCATGCGCGGCGAAATTGTTTCGCTGCTGCCCTCGGAAACGCCGTCGGATTTTTCGGGCCTCACCGTCGAAGAGAAATTCTGCAAAGGCATCGGCCGCAATCTCACCCCGCCGCCGATACTGACACCGCAACAAATCACCAGCATTCGCGCGCGCATCGCGCAATACGCCAATGCGATCGGTATCGAAGGCTATGCGCGCATCGACGTGTTTTATATTCCACCGAAAGACGAGTTAGTGTTGATCGAAGTGAATTCGCTGCCAGGATTATCGATGGCCACCGTGACCTTCACGCAAGCTGCGGTGACGCCGGAAATTAAAATGCGCCCAAGCGAATTTCTAGAGCGCGTGGTTGAGTTGGGTGAGCAGCGATTAGCTCACCGCTGAGTTTTCGTGGCCACCGATCCGGTTGCCACACACTCAAGGATTCAACAGCGACTCCCACCAATTGAGCGGCGCACCGGTTTCGGGATCGTACACATTGCCGTATGACCACTGGGCTGCGGGAGACGGGGCCGTTGGATGCTGCGCAAGCGCCGCATCGAATACGCGCTCGATTTCGTTGAAGCCAACCGCGACGTGAATGCTGTACACCAACGCGCGCGGCGCTTGCACATCGAGCGAGCCATCAAGCTTCTCGACCTCCGGCGTCAGGATCTCTGCCAACGCGGAAATATCGTCGCGACACAACACGCGCACCGCCAGTTGACCGCTGCGCTCGCGCACACGAAAACGGCCGGGATTATTAGCGAGCATCTCGATCAAATCGCCGCACGCCGCCCCCGAGACGAACAACGGCGATTGCAATAGACGAAATTGATTTGCGTCCGACGGTTTCGCCTCGGACTCTTTCAGTGCAGCCGCTTGCAGCGCGCGAACCTTTTCGACCACAGGCTGCCCGTTAGGATGGATGCCCGCCAGCAAACTCAGTTCGATGCCGGTCGCACCATTCAATTCAGTACCGGATTGCATAACTTTCTCGATTCATCAATTCAACATCAAAGCACATCTTCCTGAGCCACTTTGATTTCGCGGCAACGCCGCAGAAAACACACTAAGCCATGAACGCCGCGCGTGATTTTACGCGCAATTATGCGAGCATTTTCGCATTGCGGTTCACCGGCGAGCAATTCGCCTGATACACTGCAAAAAATACTAACGACATCCGGCAACAACCTCAGCACCAATCACATTAGCAGCAGGCCACACCATGCACGACAGCGAACTCGACGATACCCCAACCCCTAGCGGCGAATTGACCCTAAAAACCGTAGCGATGCCGAAAGATACCAACTCCAACGGCGACATTTTCGCAGGCTGGCTTGTGTCGCAAATGGACTTGGCCTCGATGCTTGCCGCCGCGCGCATCGCCCAAGGTCGCGTCGCCACGGTCGCTATCAACGGCATGGCGTTTTACACGCCGGTGCAGGTGGGCTCGGTCGTGAGCTGCTTTACCGACGTACTCGAAGTCGGCCGCAGCTCGATCCGCATCAATGTTGAAGTGTGGATCATGCGCCCACGCGAGACCGAGCGCGTGAAAGTGACTGAAGGCGAATTCGTTTTCGTGGCCATCGACGAAAAGGGCCGCACCCGTCACATTCCGCGCTAAAAATTTTATTGCCACCCCGCAGGGGCGCTGCTCGCTGCGCCCTGTTATCTGCAAACGACAGAGAGGGCGCAGCAAGCAGCGCCCCTACGATTACGCCAACATTTGTAAATTGGCGTACTGCAGCACCAACCACTTGCTGCCTTCATCAGCGAAATTTACCTGCACGCGCGCCGCCGCGCCGCGGCCTTCGAAATTCAGCACCACGCCCTCGCCAAAAATTTCGTGATAGACGCGCTGACCGAGATTGATACCTGCCGGCATTTCCGGAGTGAGACTGCTGTGCATCGACAGCGGGCGCGTCACGCTCGATTGCAAACGCACTTCCTGCACCAGCGTTTTTGGAATTTCGCGCAGGAAACGCGACGGCGAATGGTAATTATCTTCCCCGTATAACCGCCGCGACTCGGCATAGGTCAGTACGAGTTTTCGCATCGCACGCGTGATGCCGACGTAACACAGACGCCGCTCCTCTTCGATCTGCGTCGGATCATCCATCGACATTTTGTGCGGAAATAAATTTTCTTCGAGACCGACGATAAACACGAGCGGAAATTCGAGCCCCTTCGCCGAGTGCATCGTCATCAATTGCACACTGTCTTCGTATTCGGCGGCTTCGTGCTCGCCGGCATCGAGCGCGGCTTGATCGAGAAATGCATTAAGCAGCGGCACATCATCGTCCTCGACATCGAATTCGCTCGTCGCAACCACCAACTCCTGCAAGTTTTCGACGCGCGCCTGCCCCTTTTCACCTTTTTCATTTTTATGAAATTCGAGCAGACCCGATTCGCGCACCACGTGATCGGTGAGATCTTCGAGCGACATTTCGTCGGTTTCTGCATCCAGGCGATCGATCAATTGCATGAATTGCAGCAGTGCATTCGCTGCGCGCGCTGGCAATAATTTTTTCTCGATGACCTCACTTGCAGCTCGCCACATCGATACCGCCTGCTCGCGCGCGTAAAGACGCACGGTCTCGACAGTTTTATCGCCGATGCCGCGAGTCGGCGTATTGATCACACGCTCGATCGCGGTGTCGTCATCGCGATTCACCAACAGACGCAAGTACGCCACTGCATTTTTGATTTCAAGACGATCGTAAAAACGCAGACCGCCGTAGATGCGATACGGCACACCCGCGCGAATCAGCGCCTCTTCGAGCACGCGCGATTGCGCATTCGAGCGATACAGAATCGCCGAACTCGAACGCGCGTTGCCGCTCTCGTGCCAATCCTGCAAACGCTCGACCACGAAGCGCGCCTCATCCATTTCGTTGTACGCGGTGTACAGCGAAATCGGCTCGCCCTCTTCGCCGCTCGTCCACAACTCTTTACCCAGACGACCGTGATTGTGTGCGATCACTGCATTCGCAGCAGCGAGAATGGTTTGCGTCGAGCGATAATTCTGCTCAAGTCGAATGAATTGCGTGCCGGGAAAATCTTTCGAGAACTGCTGAATATTTTCGATACGCGCGCCGCGCCAACCGTAAATCGACTGGTCGTCATCGCCAACCGCTGCCACCGGCACGCGATTGCCAGCGAGCACACGCAACCACGCGTATTGCACCGCGTTGGTATCCTGAAACTCGTCGACGAGAATATAGCGAAACCGATTTTGATAATGCTGCAACACCGCGGGCTGTTTGAGCCACAATTCGTGCGCGCGCAATAACAACTCAGCAAAGTCGACCACGCCCTGACGCTCGCACGCCTGCTCGTATGCGTGATAGACCTTGATCATCACCTGCAAAAACAAATCGCGCGTGTTGTGATCGAGATGAGCTGCACGCAGACCTTCGTCTTTCTGCGCATTGATAAACCATTGCGATTGTTTCGGCGGCCAGCGCGCTTCATCGATTTCCAATTCACGATGAATACGCTTGAGCATACGCAGCTGATCGTCGGAATCGAGAATCTGAAAATTTTCGACCAGACCCGCTTCACGCCAATGCGCTTTGAGCAGGCGATGCGCAAGACCGTGAAAAGTGCCAACCCACATGCCGCGCGTGCTTATGCCCAAAGAAGAATGGGGGCCTAACAGGTGATCGATACGCTCGCGCATTTCACGCGCAGCTTTGTTGGTGAATGTCACCGCCAGAATGCTGTGCGGTGACATACCTTCGGCCTGCACCAGCCAGGCGATACGATGCACCAGCACTCGCGTCTTACCCGAACCGGCACCCGCGAGCACAAGCATGTTGCTGGCCTCGGCGGTGACGGCCTGGCGCTGCGCATCATTGAGATCGTTGAGAATATGAGAGACGTCCATGCGTCCATTCTATCAAACCCGCCCAGCGCGCACTGAATGTTCTCCACTGTATTAAATGCTCTACAATGCCTCGACTAACGATACAGCGGCTAAAGAGTGAACCAGCTTGACCGCAACGATCTTTCAAAGCATCAACGCCGCCCGCGAGAATCTGCGCAAATCGGAACGAAAAGTCGCCGACTATGTGACGCAAAATCCGCACGACGTGATTCACATGCGCATCGTCGATCTCGCACAGGCAGCCGCAGTGAGCGAACCCACCGTGGTGCGCTTCTGTCGCGCGATCGATTGCAATAGTTTTCAGGCATTCAAACTCGAACTCGCGCAATACCTCGCCAACAATCCACCGCTCGAACAATTCAGTCTCGACGAAAAGGATTCGGTTCGCGATTACACTTTCAAGGTATTCGATGCACTGCTCAATACGCTGCAACGCGTACGCGAACACATTGATATCGAAGCGATTGAAAAAGCCGTGAGCGAATTATCGCGCGCGCGCCGCGTCGAGTTTTATGGCTTTGGCGCCTCAAGCGCTGTCGCCGTCGATGCGCAGCACAAATTTTTCCGGCTGCAGATTTCGAGCGCGGCGTATTCCGATCCGCACATTCAAGCGATGTCTGCGCTATCGCTCGGCAAAGAGGATGTCGTCGTCGCGATTTCGCAGAGCGGTCGCACGAGCGCATTATTGGAAGCGATGGCGCTTGCGCATCAAGGCGGCGCGTGCATTATCGGACTCGCGCCGAGCGGCACGCCTGTCGCGCAGCAGTGCGATATTCCGATTCATATCGATGTCGAAGAAGATGCGGAAAACTACACACCGTTGCCATCACGACTCGCACACATGGCCGTGATCGATATTCTCGCGGTGGGCGTTGCGCACACCAAGGGACCGGAGATCGGCGAGCATTTGCGTAAATTGAATCGCGAATTGTTGTCGCTGCGAAGTTAAATTGCGCTATTGCTGAAGCTGCTCGCCCAAATAATTCATCAACGCATCAAAACGGCCGTCCGATGCCAACCCCAGCGGCATGCCCACAGAAATTTCGGCCGTATTATTCATTATGGCGATCACGATAAAAGCATTCCCATCGAACGCCGGTAAGGCAAACATTGCCCGCGGAGAAAAATTTTCGCAACGATAGTGCTCAGGCTTCACCACACCGAAATTGGAAACACCGACCGTGTCCTTTGTATTTTCATGACGTGCGAATTTAGCGCCGACCCAATCGAGCCATGCCATCGGCAAATATCTGAACTTTTCGATAGTGGGCGAGTAATTAGCCTCAGCATTTATCTTGAGCAGATCGCGCAATTTGCGGCGAAATTCATCAGCACCGTCGGTCGATGACACTTCAACGATAACAATACCCGTGAAATTCAGCATTGAATTCAAACCATCGCAATGCCTGCGCAGATTGACTGGCAGCATGATACGTACGGGCAGATTCGAATACCGCTCGGCGAATTGTTTTATCCAAACCGCTAGCTTGCCCAATAAATAATTCGGCTTTACGCCCGTGGCACTGATTCGACGCCAAACATTCCCTCTTTGTGCTCTACGTACACCTCCAGTCAGGCTTGCAGGCTTGCCTTCGAGTTTCGGCGGACGTTGCGCGGCGACACTTTGCATCAGGTCCGCGTCAGAAAATATGGCATTGGTGCCGAGCAGTGGCTCACCGCGCAAGGCGCGAAATAATTCCTGAAAAAAATAAACGATACCCATGCCATCCATGACCGCGTGATGTGCGCGAATCATGATGCGATCGGGCTCACCCTTCGCAATAATCAACTCGCTCGTCGGACCATTTTCCAAATCGAGATGCGTGGCCTTAATAAATTCCGCACCAATGTGCGAGCGGCCATCCCAGGCGCAACTCTCAATATGACGAATGCGCGTCCCCACCCCATCGCTAGACCAGCGCGCATTTTGTCGCCTTCCTACAATGCGCAATCGACACGCGGGATTTGCATCGACCACTTTCGCGAGCGCCGCTTCCCATTCACTGCGAGTAACGCGACTCTCGCCTTCGATGATAGTGATAATTTCGCAATCGCCTTCCTGCGAAAACGAACTGCGACCGATACTCGCAAAATAATATTCGAGAAAAGACAATAGACGATTAATCTCGCGCTGCGGCATCAGCGCGGGGAGAGTTTTGAATTCCATGATTCACACATCTCATCAAATTATTATTTTTATCGCAAACCGGCGCGCAAATAACGTAAACGCCCCGTGCAATTATTAAGAAGCGTCAGCGCAAAAAATACAACAGCAGATGAAATTACAAATTAAGCAGTTTGTACCACAGATATACGACTTCCACCGCGCCGGCTCAAATCGCCAAGCATATCGGCCAGCGTGATCGTCGCGAGCTGGCGGTTGATAAGGTCGTTGATGACACCCCAGTTGTTACGCTGACCGCAGTTGTCGGTGAGGCTGCAGGTGTTGGTGTCTTCGTGATTGCATTCGGTGAGACCGATCGGACCTTCGATGGCGGCGATCAGTTCGGCGACGGAAATGCGGTCGGGCTCGCGGCTCAGACGATAGCCGCCTTTAAGACCGCGACGCGAACTGACGAGACCGGAATCGACCAACAGGCGCAGCAGTTTACGCACCGTGGCATCGGGCAGCCCGGTGTGCTGGACGATGTCTTCGGTCGTCATCTGGTCGTGCTCACTGGCCAGGCAATCGGCGATGAGCAGGCTGTAATCCGCCAGTTTTCCTATTCGCAACATAAAGTTACATATTCTCGATAGCTTGGAGGTGCGTGGAGAAGTTTCATCTTGGGACCCTCGGCGACAAGGATGTCGCCGAGGAGCTACAGGGACCCCCTTGTTTTTAAAACAAAGAGGGCCGCGTGTCCCAAGATGAAACTTCTCCATGCGCCACGCACGAACCCGAGAATATACCAATTTGGTATTGATTTAAATACCTTACCAGATTAGTATTCTTTCCATCAGCCAACCTCCCTTATTTCTGCCGTTGCGCGGGAGTAGCCAATGTCCACCAGTGCGTCAGCACCCAATTCCGCCGCCCCTGCAAGCGCCCCCATGACCGATACCAAAGTCAGCGACTCCAACGCCACGCTCGACGCACTCGTTCAGAGCGAGTACGAGCACGGCTTCTACACCGACATCGAAGAAGATCGCATCCTGCCCGGACTCAGCGAGGACGTGGTGCGCCAGATCTCGGCCAAGAAAAACGAGCCCGAGTATGTGCTCGAATGGCGCCTCAAGGCTTTCCGCAAATGGCGCGAAATGCCGCTGCCCGATTGGGCGAAATTGAAAATCGCGCCGATCGATTTCGAAGCGATCACCTATTACTCCGCACCCAAGTCGATGGCCGACGGCCCCAAAAGCCTCGACGAAGTCGACCCGGAATTGCTGCGCACCTACGAAAAGCTCGGCATCCCACTGCACGAACAATTGATGCTGGCAGGTGTGGCAGTCGATGCGGTATTCGATTCGGTATCCGTCGCAACGACATTCAAAGATACGCTGACCAAAGCCGGCGTGATTTTCTGCCCGATTTCCGAAGCCGTGGTGAAACACCCCGAGCTGATTCAGAAATATCTGGGCTCGGTGGTGCCGCAGAACGACAACTTTTACGCCGCACTCAACTCGGCGGTATTTTCCGATGGCTCGTTCGTCTACATTCCGGAAGGCGTGCGCTGCCCGCTCGAACTGTCGACGTACTTCCGCATCAACGCGCAGAACACCGGCCAATTCGAGCGCACGCTCATCATCGCCGACAAAGGCAGCTACGTTTCATATTTGGAAGGCTGCACAGCGCCGAAGCGCGATGAAAATCAGTTGCACGCCGCCGTGGTCGAATTGATCGCGCTCGACGATGCCGAAATTAAATATTCGACCGTACAGAATTGGTATCCCGGTGACGAAAACGGTCGTGGCGGTATTTACAACTTCGTGACCAAGCGCGGTGTGTGCCTCGGCGCGCGCTCGAAAATTTCGTGGACGCAGGTCGAAACTGGCTCCGCGATTACGTGGAAATATCCGAGCGTGGTATTGCGCGGCGACGATAGCGTCGGCGAATTTTATTCGGTCGCGCTAACCAAACACATGCAACAGGCCGACACCGGCACCAAGATGATTCACATGGGCCGCAACACCAAAAGCTCGATCATCTCGAAAGGTATTTCGGCGGGAAAAAGTCAAAACACCTATCGCGGACTCGTGCGTGTATCGCCACGCGCAGAAAAAGCGCGCAACTTCACGCAGTGCGATTCGCTGCTGATCGGCAGTCAATGTGGCGCGCACACGTTTCCGTATATCGAATCGAAACAGCCGAGTGCCACGCTTGAACACGAAGCCAGCACCTCGCGCATCAACGAAGAACAATTGTTTTATCTGCAAAGCCGTGGCATCGACGCCGAGCAAGCGGTGGCCATGATCGTCAATGGCTTCTGCAAAGAAGTCTTCGATCAATTGCCGATGGAATTTGCCGTCGAAGCGCAAAAATTATTGGAACTGAGCCTCGAAGGCACAGTGGGTTAACGAGAATTATCAAATGCTGAAAATCACCGATTTGCACGCCGCCATCGACGGCAAACAAATTCTCAACGGGCTTACGCTCGAAATTCCGAGCGGCGAAGTGCACGCCATCATGGGGCCGAACGGTTCGGGAAAAAGCACGCTCACGCGCGTATTGAGTGGCGACCCACGCTATGAAGTGCTGAGTGGCAGCGTCGAATTCAATGGCGAAGATTTGCTGGCGAAAGCTGCAGAGGAGCGCGCTCGCGTCGGCTTATTTCTGAGTTATCAATATCCTGTTTCGATTCCTGGCGTCGGCAATATTCAATTTTTGAAAGCCGCGATCAATGCACATCGCGCCACGCAGGGCTTGGGGCCACTCGATGCACTGCAATTACTTGAGCGCGCGCGCGACGGATTGAAACGCGTGAATCTCGACGATTCGTTTTTACAGCGCGGCGTCAACGAAGGCTTTTCCGGCGGCGAGAAAAAGCGCAACGAATTGCTGCAAATGATTTTGCTCGAACCAAAATTATGTTTGCTCGATGAGGCTGATTCGGGTCTCGATATCGACGCACTAAAAGTGGTCGGCGATGTCGTCAACGGCATGCGCGATAAAGATCGCAGCTTTCTGTTAATTACCCACTATCGTCGTCTGCTCGATCATATTCCGCCCGATCGCGTGCATATTCTCACCGCCGGCAAAATCGTTGCGAGCGGCGGCATGGAGTTGGCCGAAGAACTCGAACGCAACGGTTATCGCGGTATCGCGGCTTAATTTTTCTGCGGATTGATTCGATGGGCGCCTCCGAACAAATTCTCGAACAATACAGCGCGTTAATTGCAACGCGCTTGCAACAACGCGATCCCGCGTGGCTCAAGCAATTGCGCGAAAGCGCTGCCGCGCGTTTGCAGCAATCGGGTTTGCCGACCCGTCGCTGGGAAAGCTGGCATTACAGCGCGGCTGATTCGTGGCTATCGCAATTTGCACAGAAGCAAACGCTCGCTCCGATCACGCCGGATTTATCTGCAGAACATTCGCACGATCTACCGGCAGGCCATCACATCCATTTCAATCACGGCTATCTTGTCGATCAGCAACTGCAGAACGATGAGCACGCCGATCTGGGCAATGAGCGTCAGGCATTTTCTTTATTGCCGCTCGCACAACTCGACGAAAAAAAACACGCGCCATTAATTACGTGGCTCGCTGCGCTGGAACCTGCCGATCCACTCGCTAATCTTGCGATCGCGCTGGCACCGGAAACATGGGTATTGATCGTAGAAGCGAATGCTCGCGTGAAGCAGCCGATTATTTTCTCGCACCGCAATACCAAAACTGGCAGCCAAATCAGCCAGCTTATCGTGTGGATGCAGGCAGGCGCAGAAGCGACAGTGGTCGAGCATTTTGCCGCCGATAGCGCGAGCGAATACCTGCAACATGCGCGCACAGCAACACGTCTCGATCACAACAGCAAATTGACGCACGTGCGCATCAATCGCGATAGCGATCGCGGCCAACATCTCGGCACTTTCGATGCCCAGCTTGGGCGCGATGCGCGCCTGCAATTACAAGTACTCGAAAATGGCTGCGGCAAACAGCAGCACAATCGCATTCGCAACGGTATTTATGTCGATCTCGCCGAACCGAATGCCGAGTTCATCGCACGTGGCGCATTCGCCGCGAGCGATATGCAACACGTCGATTACCATTTCTGCGTGAATCACAATAGCGATCACGGCCGCAGCGATGTTTTGATGCAAGGCCTCGCCGCAGATGCAAGTCGCGGCATTGTTAACGGTCGAATTTATATCGGCAAAAATACGCGCGCGAACGACGGCCATTTCACCTCGCACAATTTATTGTTATCGGCGACGGCGGAAATCAACGCCAAACCCGAGCTCGAAATCTACGCCGACGAAGTAAGCTGCGCTCACGGTGCGACTGTCGGCCAACTCGACGAAGAGCAATTGTTTTATATGCAAACGCGCGGTATCGATCGCGAGCAAGCCGTCATCTTATTGACCGAAGGTTTTCTCAAAGCCGGTCTGCTCGATTGCGGCAATACAATGCTCAACGAATTTCTGCAGCGGCAGATGCTCGAGACACTTCCAAAAGTGAATGCGCCGAATACCTCGGGAGCATCGTCATGACCGCTCTTGAAAAAGGCGTCGTCGATATCGCTGGGCTGCGCCGCGATTTCCCCGTGCTCGACCAGCGCGTGCACGATCGCCCGCTCGTCTATCTCGATAACGCCGCGACTACTCAGAAGCCGCGCGCAGTAATCGATGCTATCGATAATTATTATGCGCATGACAACTCCAATGTGCATCGCGGCGTACACACGCTGAGTGAGCGCGCTACGGCCAAGATGGAAGCGGTGCGCGGCATTGTGCAAAGCTTTATCAACGCGCGCGAAGAAGCGGAAATTATTTTTACACCGGGCACGACAGCGTCGATCAATATCGTCGCGAACGGTTTTGCGCGCGCTTTTTTAAAGCCAGGCGATGAAGTGCTCATCACCGGCATGGAGCACCACGCCAATATCGTACCGTGGCAACAGGCGTGCGAATTCAGCGGCGCCACATTGCAAGTCGCCAACATCACCGACAGCGGTGAACTCGATCTCGACGATTTCAAACGCAAATTGTCATCGCGCACAAAAATCGCCGCGTTCACGCATGTATCGAATGCACTCGGTACCATTAACCCGATTGTTGATTTGATTGCATTCGCAAAAGCGGTTGGCGCTGCGGTATTGATCGACGGCGCGCAAGCAGTCGCGCATGCGCCCGTCGATGTGCAGCAACTTGATTGCGACTTCTATGTATTCTCGGGCCACAAACTGTATGGCCCCACCGGCACCGGTGTTTTGTACGGCAAGCGCGAATGGCTCGATAAATTGCCGGTTTATCAAACCGGCGGCGATATGATTCGCATCGTCACGTTCGAGAAAACCACCTTCGCGCCAATTCCGCATAAATTCGAAGCGGGCACGCCGCATATCGCTGGTATTATCGGCCTCGGCGCGGCGATCAATTATTTAACGTCGCTGCCGTGGGCGGCATTGGTCGAACACGAAAACCGTTTGCTCGATTACGCCACTGAACGCGCGCTGCAAATTCCCGGCTTGAAAATTATCGGCACCGCCGCCAAAAAAGCAGCGGTATTGTCGTTCACGCTCGACAATATTCATCCGCACGATATCGGCACCTTTCTCGATTTCGAAGGCGTCGCTGTGCGCGCGGGTCACCATTGTGCGATGCCGGTGATGCAGCGCTTCGATGTGCCGGCGACGGCGCGTGCGTCGTTCGCGATTTACAACACCATGGAAGAAGTCGATGCGTTGATCGCTGCGATTGAATCTGTCTGCAAAACATTTGCATAAAGAATTTTTGCGTAAAGAGAATTGAAATGAACCCCGAATTACGCGCGCTGTACCAAGAGATGATTCTCGACCACGGGCGACGCCCGCGGCATTTCGGCGCGCCTGCGCAATTCACGCATAAACTCGAAGCGTTCAACCCCTTGTGCGGCGATCGCTTGACGCTGTACGCGACGATTGAAAACGACGAGGTAAAAAATATTCAATTCGACGGCAAGGGCTGCGCCATCTCGGTCGCATCGGCGTCGATGATGTGTGACGAAGTCGAAGGCAAACCCTGCAGTCACGCCGAACAATTATTCACCCGTTTTCATGAGATGGTGACTGGTCAAGCCGAAGCTGGCGCTATTGGCCGGCTTGAAATTCTCGCGGGCGTTAAGGATTTTCCGGCACGGGTGAAATGCGCAACGCTTGCGTGGCACACGCTCGATCATATGTTGAAAGGCGATCATCAATCGGTTTCGACTGAATAACCGGTAGGAGTTGAAGATGTCGGTAGCCACATTCGATCAAGACCAAATTCTGCAAGTCGATAGCGATGCGGCGAAACATTTGCTGCGCTATTTAAGCAAATCGCCAAAATCGATCGGCGTACATATCGGCGTGAAAGACAGCGGCTGCTCGGGCTACGCCTATGTACTCGATTTAACCGAACAAGCGCCACAGGACACATTGCGTCTCGATATCGGCGACGGTCTCACATTATTCATCGATTCGAAAAGCGTGCCCGCGTTATCGGGCAGCACGTTGCGGCTGGTGAAAGAGGGTCTCAATGAAACCATCAAATTCGATAATCCCAATGCGGGATCTTACTGCGGATGCGGAGAAAGCTTCACCGTTAATCCCGAGGTCCAAGCCCAACTCTCCGCGTGAACGCATCACGTTATCGCGCGCGGTAATCGCTCTGCGCGTACCGAGCGGCGAAGTTACGAATTTACCGGCAACCGCTGAAGTGGCGATTACGCAGGCACTCGGCGGTAGCTTTTCCATCGAATACGAAGGCCGTTTATATCGCATCGACGGTCTCGATGCCGATGCGCTCGGCAAACCCACGCTCGAAATTAAATTCGACGATGCTGAACCCGGCATTATCAAACTCGAACACGTCGATAAAGTTTTACGCACAGTTTACGACCCCGAAATTCCCGTCAATATTCTCGATCTCGGCTTGGTATACGCGCGCCGCGTCGAAGGCAAAACCATTTCGATCGATATGACACTCACCGCGCCCGCCTGCGGCATGGGCGATGTATTGCGCGCGGAAGTTGCGCGCAGATTGAAACAAGTACCGAATGTCGAAAATGTCGAAGTGAATCTGGTATTCACGCCGACCTGGAATCGCAGCATGTTGTCGGAAGTGGCGAAACTCGAATTGGGAATGTTTTGATTTATCTCAACACCTCGCGATCACCGAGCCCGCACAATGGACTCGTAACGACAGGAGCGAATCCATGAGCATCGAAAACCACAGCTTAAATAAAGAATTTCCTGAGCACAGGGAGCGCATTCATCACCTTAAGATGCATGATCACCATTTCGCACGACTTGCAAACGAGTACCATGATGTCGATAAGGAAATTCATAACATTGAACAGGATTTCAAAACCTCCGATGAATATCTCGAAAATTTGAAGAAAAAGCGGCTGTCGCTGAAAGATGAGCTGTACAAGCTATTACAAGCCGCCAACTAATCCGTTTTTGTTCTGAGCAAATCCAATTAATAGATTTTCAATGGCCTATAGGCGCGCTTTATAGCGATCGCCTATCGGGCCGATTGGATCATTTCAATTCAAGCTGTCATCCGGTTTGGTTAATCTCTTTTCCGCGACGTGTCGTATACCAGCTATTCACCAGCGGAGAGGAGTCAAATCATGAGCAGCGAAAGCAAATGCCCATTCGCAGGGCAACATACTGCAAGCACTAACGCTGGCACCCAGTCGAATCGCGACTGGTGGCCCAACCAACTCAATCTCAGCATCCTTCATCAGCATGCGCCCGCCTCGAATCCGCTCGGCGCCGATTTCGATTACGCCGAAGCATTCAAGAAACTCGATTATTCCGCGCTGAAAAAAGATTTGTACGCCCTGATGACCGAATCGCAGGATTGGTGGCCGGCCGACTGGGGTCACTACGGCGGTTTGTTTATTCGCATGGCGTGGCACAGCGCGGGCACATATCGCACCGCCGACGGTCGCGGTGGCGCCGGTACCGGCAATCAACGTTTCGCACCGCTCAACAGTTGGCCCGATAACGGCAACCTCGACAAAGCGCGGCGCTTGCTTTGGCCGATTAAGCAGAAATACGGCAATAAAATTTCGTGGGCGGATTTGATGATTCTCGCCGGTAACTGCGCGCTCGAATCGATGGGTTTCAAAACCTTTGGTTTCGGCGGCGGCCGCGCCGATATTTATCAACCCGAAGAAGACATTTACTGGGGCGCCGAAAATCAATGGCTCGCCACCAGCGATAAACCCAACAGCCGTTACTCCGGCAATCGCGAATTGGAAAACCCGCTCGCCGCCGTGCAGATGGGCTTGATCTACGTGAACCCGGAAGGCCCAGACGGCAATCCCGATCCCGTCGCCTCGGGCCGCGATGTGCGCGAAACCTTTGCGCGCATGGCGATGAACGATGAAGAAACCGTCGCGCTCGTCGCGGGCGGACATACCTTCGGCAAGGCACACGGCGCGGGCGATCCGAAATTGGTCGGCCCGGAACCCGAAGCCGCACCGATCGAAGCGCAGGGCTTTGGCTGGATCAACAGCTACGGCTCGGGCAAAGGCGTGCATACCACCACGAGCGGTATCGAAGGCGCCTGGAAACCCAATCCCACACAATGGGATAACGGCTACTTCGACATGTTGTTCGGCTACGAATGGGAGTTAGTGAAAAGCCCGGCCGGTGCGCATCAATGGCGTGCAAAAAATGTGAAGCCCGAGCATATGATTCCCGATGCGCACGATCCATCGAAGAAACATGCGCCGATGATGACGACGGCGGATTTGTCGCTGCGCTTCGATCCGATTTACGAACCGATTTCACGCCGCTTCCACAAAGATCCGCAAGCATTCGCCAATGCATTCGCGCGTGCGTGGTTCAAATTGACGCATCGCGATATGGGTCCGAAAAATTTATACCTCGGCCCGGAAGTGCCCGCAGAAAATTTGATTTGGCAGGACCCGATTCCGGCAGTGGATCATGCACTCGTCGATGCCAAAGATATTGCCGATCTCAAAGCGAAAATTCTCGCCTCGGGTTTATCGATTGCCGAATTAGTCAGCACGGCGTGGGCTTCCGCTTCGACATTCCGCGGCTCGGATAAACGCGGCGGCGCCAATGGTGCGCGCATTCGTCTTGCACCGCAGAAAGATTGGGAAGTGAATCAGCCCGCGCAATTGCAAAAAGTGTTGGCAACGCTCGAAACAATTCAAAAATCATTCGCTGCGCATGGCGGTAAAAAAATATCGCTCGCGGATTTGATCGTACTCGGCGGCAGCGCTGCGATTGAAGCGGCAGCGAAAGCAGCGGGGCACAGCGCGACGGTGCCGTTCACACCGGGACGTATGGATGCATCGCAAGCGCAGACTGATGTCGAATCATTCGCTGTGCTCGAACCACAGGCCGATGGATTTCGCAATTATCGGAAACAGGCGTATCGCGTTTCGCCGGAAGAAATGCTCGTCGACAAGGCGCAATTACTTACGCTCAGCGCGCCGGAAATGACGGTGTTGATCGGCGGCTTGCGGGGGCTCGGTGCGAATGCTGGCAACTCGAAGCACGGCGTGTTCACACAGCGAGCGGGGCAATTGACGAATGATTTCTTCGTGAACTTGCTCGACATGAGCACGGCGTGGACACCGGTTGGTGATAATGCCTACGAAGGTCGCGATCGCAAAACCGGCGCAGTGAAATGGACAGGCACGCGCGTCGACCTTGTGTTCGGTTCCAACTCGCAATTGCGCGCGATTGCCGAGGTGTATGCGCAGAGCGATGCGAAAGAGAAATTTGTGCACGACTTTATCGCGGCGTGGACGAAGGTGATGGAGCTCGATCGCTTTGATGTGAAATAGAAATCAAACGATCCTTTAACGCGCGAGCTCTGCTCGCGCTTTTTTATTTTTCTCAACCGCCTAAATTAAGAAAACCTTTCGCTTTTACAGCATGATGCCTTTGGCAAACGTATCGCAACTTTTAATCGAACCCGATTCCAGCCCTCGTCGAAACCAGCGCACACGTTGTTCTGCGGTACCGTGGGTAAATGTTTCAGGCACGGCATAACCGCGCGCCTGTTTTTGCAAGGTATCATCACCGATCGACGTCGCCGCTTGCAGCGCTTCTTCGACATCGCCCTGCTCCAATACCTGCCGTGCACGATCGGCGTGATTGGCCCACAACCCGGCAAAACAATCGGCCTGCAATTCCAGATGCACCGATAGCGCATTCGACTGCGCAGCCGTCGCACGCTGACGTGCGCGCTGAACTTTTTCGGAAATACCAAGAAGATTTTGTACGTGATGACCGACTTCGTGCGCGATCACATAGGCCTGCGCAAAATCGCCCGGTGCGTGAAAACGATTTTTCAATTCATCGTAAAACGCAAGGTCGATGTAAACTTTCTGATCGCCCGGACAATAAAACGGACCCATCGCTGCATCGCCCATACCGCATGCAGTGGGATAGCTGCCGCTGAACAACACCAATTTCGGATCGCGATATTGTTTACCGCCCGCCGCGAAAATGTCGCGCCAGGTATCTTCGGTATCGGCCAACACCATCGACACAAAATGCGCAGGCTTATCATCGGCCGGCGGCGCGACCGCAGGCGATTCATCGACGGGTTGCTGCGCTTGATTCAAACCTTGCAACACAATATTGGGATCGATGCCGAAATACCATGCGGCCAGCGCGATCGCGATGGTGCCGATACCGACACCGCCGCGCCCACCGATGCGACGACCGGATTGCCCGCGGCGATCTTCAACATTATCGCTTTCACGTCCATCGTCACGCATGACTTATCTCTCCACATCGCGATTGAAAATGTTTGGCTTAAATAATACCGCTCGCCTTTAATTGCTGCTGTCTCGCTGCAGACAGGCCCAACAGCTCTGCGAAAATTTCGTCGTTATGACTGCCGATCGCGGGTCCGGTCCAATCGGTACGACCCGGCGTTTCCGTCAGGCGCGGCACCATCGCCGGAATCGCGAGTTTTTTATCGTTCACGGTGAATTCTTCGAACAATTCGCGCGCCTGAAAATGCGGATCTTCGAACATATCGGCAACGCTATAAATCGGTCCGACGGGAACTTGCGCGTTATCGAGCAAGGCAATGACTTGTGTTGAATTAATGCCCGCACACCAATGCGCAATCGCTGCATCGATTTCACGCTCGCGTATGACGCGACCTGGATTGTGCGCAAGTTCGGGATCATCACCGAGATCAGCGCGACCGATCGCGTGCATCAAGCGTTTGTAAATCGAATCGCCATTGCCGCCGATGACGACGTATTTATTATCTTTGCAGCGATACGTATTCGTCGGCACGATGCCGGTGACCGTAGTGCCGGCTGGCTCGCGAATCACGCCCGCACCCGAATATTCCGGAACGACGGCTTCGAGTAAATTGAACATCGCTTCGTAAATTGCGACATCGACAACCTGGCCGCCAACGGTTTTTGCATTATTCGGATTTCTATTCTTGCTACGCGCTAACAGGGCCAGCGTGGTGCCGAGCACAGCATGCAGCGCAGCGATGGTGTCACCGATGCTCAAATTAGGTCGCACCGGCGCTTCATCCGGAAAACCATTGACGTAACGAAAACCGCTAATGCCCTCGCACACCGAGGCAAATCCCGGCTTATTCGCATACGGACCGGTTTGGCCATAACCGGAGATGCGGGTGTAAATTAAATCGGGATTTATTTTCTTGATATCGTCGGGACCGAGCTGCCACGCTTCCATCACACCCGGTTTGAAATTCTCGACGAGCACATCGCAGTGTTTCGCAAGGTCGCGCACGAGTTCGCGACCTTTCTCCTGTTTTAGATCGATCGTAATACATTTTTTATTACGACCGACCGAATGCCACCACAGCGATGAACCATCGCGCACTACGCGCCACTGCCGAATCGGATCACCTTTGCCGGGCGGCTCGACTTTAATCACTTCGGCACCGAAATACGCAAGCATCGAACCCGTGAACGGGCCGGCAATTAATTGCCCGAGCTCAAGTACGCGCACACCTTCGAGCGGACGTGTGGATTTTTCTGCGCTCATGGCATTCACTGCATTTCTTTTTTGATTTTTTCCGCGAGCTCGCGAATTTCCTGCTGACGACCGACCCACATTTCAGCGGGCGCCGGCGGTGTCGCATGCAGCGCTTTTTCGATATAGGGCTGAGCTTTCTTCGCTTCGCCCTGCTCGAACAAATAACTCGCGTAGAGATAATTGATATTCATACCTTCGGGACTGGCTTCAATACCTTTCTTTAACAATTCTTTGGCCTTCTTGTCGTCGCCAAATCCCACCGGCCAGCCGGGCACTTTCGCGTACATCAAACCGAGCACGCCGAATGCGTAACTGTCTTCCGCTTTGCCGTCGATCGCGATGGCTTTTTCCAATTGCGTTTTTGCTTCTTTAACGATGCTGAGCGCACCGAGACCATTGATCGCTTCGGCGAGCGAACCGCGAACGACGCCCGCCCACAAATAACCATCGGCTTTGTCGCTGTATTTTTTCGCGAGGCTGTCGGCCTCAACGATCAATTTCTCCAATTGCTTTTTACGCTCATCGCCACTGACCTGATAGCGCGCCGTAGCCCAGCGCTGCTGCAACGACGACAACTCGTCATCGAATGCGGCATACGCCGGTTTAACCGCAATTAACAAAGTGGCGAACAGTAGATTAAACATCATTCGAAGTCGCACGATCGTTTCCTCCCATTTATCTGTGTTATTGCTTCCGCGAGGCATTGTCGATCAAGCCCGCAAGCTTCTCAAGCATGTCGGTGTCCATATCGTATTTGTTTGCGTTGACCGAAAGACCGTACACTGCACGCTCCAACATGGAGAAGAAAACCATGCGTGTTATTTTTTCGGCCAGCATGATCAGTTGTCTATGCTTCATGAATGCAGCGCTAGCCGAAAGCTTTGACGAATGCTTACTGCACGCCGTGCAATCGGCGACCGAAAGCACCACCGTCGGCGAATTACGCACGCTGTGCACCGAGCGTCAGCAGCATACCGCTGACGAGCCCTCGGTCGCGATCGAACATGCTGCAGCCACTGCCGCACAGGCCGACGGTGTTGTCGAAAAGCGGTTAGCTCTTGAGCGCTATAGCCACGACAATCCGTTCGTGCTGACACCGCATCGACCCAATTATTTACTGCCTGCGGTCTATACCAGCCATCCCGACCGCACATCGCTGGGCGACAACGAGGATCTGCAGCACACCGAAGTACAATTTCAATTGAGTCTCAAGGTGCTGGTTGCCGAAAACCTGATCGGTCGCAACGGGCATCTATCATTCGCCTACACCAATCACTCGTTCTGGCAGGCGTACAATCGCGATGTGTCCGCCGCATTTCGCGAAACGATTCACGAGCCCGAGCTTTTTATTACCTTCGAAAACAATTGGGAAATTTTCGGCGCACGGAACTCTGCAAACCAATTTATTCTGAATCATCAATCCAATGGCCGCGACGGTGAATTGTCGCGCAGCTGGAATCGGCTGATGCTCAACAGCATATGGGAACGCGACAATTTTGTGCTGTCATTCATGCCGTGGTATCGCGTTCCTGAAGACGATAAAGACTCTCCAGACGATCCCGTCGGCGATGACAATCCCGATATCGAGAAGTATCTCGGCAATTTTGAATTGCGCGGCATCTACCAAGTCGAGCACGGCCAAACGCTGAGCCTGATGCTGCGCAATAATTTGCGCAGCGACAACAAAGGTGCGCTTGAGCTTGGTTACAGCTTTCCTATCGGCAAAACGAAGTTGAAAGGGTATGTGAAATATTTCAATGGCTACGGCGAAAGCCTTATCGATTACAACCATCACATTCAAAGCATTGGTCTCGGCTTTTTAATCAGCGATTGGCTTTGAGTTTTGATTTTTATTTGAAGAACGAGCGAGCAAATTTCATGAGCAAGATTTTGGTTATCACGGGTGCGAGTCGCGGCATCGGCCTCGCCACTGCCCAACTATTTTTGAGCAATGGTTTTCGCGTAATCAATTTATCGCGCTCGGCTTCGCCAGCGGCCGGTGTCGAACATATCGACGCCGATTTGAGCAGCGCTGATTGGGACAAATCCGTTGCACCGCAATTACTGCCAAAGTTGAGCGGCGCCAAACAAATCGTACTGGTACATAACGCGGGCGCGATTATCAAAGACTCGCTGCAGACACTCGATGTCGAAGCCTTCAAGCGCGTACTCAATATCAATGTGGTTGCGCCGGCATTGTTATCGCATTTAATCCTGCCGAGTATGCGCGCGGGCTCGTCGATTATTTATGTGGGATCGACACTCGGCGAAATCGCCGTACCGAACAGCTGTGCCTACGTGACTTCGAAACACGCACTCATCGGTTTGATGCGCTCGACCTGCCAGGATCTTATCGGCACGAATATTCACACGGCGTGCGTCTGCCCGGGTTTTACCGACACCGAAATGCTGCGTGCGCATGTAGGCCACAGCGAAGAAATACTCGAAAGCCTCAGCGAGCGCGTAATCCAAAAACGGTTGATTCGACCCGAAGAAATTGCCAATACGATTTATTTCTGCGCGCAAAACCCCGTTATCAACGGCGCGGTAATGCACGCGAATTTAGGTCAGGTGGGATCGTGAGTTAAATCCCCTCTCCTTTAGACCCTTTAGGGCCCACTTGGGGAGAGGGGAGAATTTCTAGACCAACGCAGTGACAGGAATTAACGCGCCATGAACAGCACGCGCGGCATCGGACGCGAGAAAGCAAATCACGTTAGCGAGATCGGCAGGCGCGAGCCATTTGCTGAAATCGGCATCGGGCATATCGGCGCGATTGCGCGGCGTATCGATCAAGCTCGGTAACACTGCGTTGACGTTGACGCCTTTGTGTTTCACTTCTTCCGACAGCGATTCGGTCAATTTCATTACGACACTTTTCGATGCGCAGTAGGCGCCCATATGACCGATGCCTTTGAGCGCACCAAGTGCGCCGACGTTGACAATGGCGCCGCGACCCTGCGCAATTAATTTCGGCACCGCTGCGCGCACCACATTGTGCATCGTGCTCACATTCATCTTGAATAAAAAGTCCCACTCTTCGTCGGTGGTTTCATACACGGTTGGCCCCATGGTGAAACCACCCGCCAAATTGAAAACGGCATCGAAGGCGCCGATCTGATCGATGCAATCGCGCGTCGCTTTTGCGCTGCTCAGATCGACATTGAAGCGGCGAATGTCAGCCGTACTTTGTGCAGAACCGTTAGCGGCCAGTTGCTCCGCACTGAACGACACATCGAGCAGTACGAGTTTCGCGCCATAGCCGCGCGCGGTATCGGCCACAGTTTTACCGAGTCCGCCATTCGCGCCGGTAATCACAACGGTTTTGCCTGCCAAATTGGTCATGGTATTTCTGCCTCAAATCACTGAAGAAAACGGGAAGACGGCTGTTTCGAAAATTAGATTCGCTGATATGCGACCGTACTTAATCGCCCGCGATAATGCAACGATTGCGACCCGCTTCCTTGGCGCGATACAACGCGGCGTCGGCGCGCTCGAAAACGGATTCCGGCGTGGAGCCGGCATTGAAGCTGGCGATGCCGATCGATACGGTGACCGCGACACGCTCGTCGCGAAAATGGAATGGGCATTGAACGACCGCTTCGCGCAGGGTTTCAAGCGCGCGCTGCGATTCATGTGCATCGGTTTCCGGCAGCAGAATCACAAACTCCTCACCGCCGAAACGCGCGATGAAATCGGATTTGCGCAAACGCTGCCGCAATGTTTTTGCGATGATGCGCAACACTTTATCGCCAGCCAAATGGCCGAACTTGTCGTTGATCGATTTGAAATGATCGAGATCGCACACCGCCAGCGTCAGCGGCCGACCATAACGCTTCCAACGTTCACATTCTTCAAGCGCGCGCTGATCATAGGCTTTGCGATTGGGCAACTGCGTTAATGTATCGATCAACGCCAGCCGCTGCTGCTCGATCATGCGCTTTTCCATCGCTGCGGATTGCGCTTCCATATCGCGCAAACGCTGCGTCAACGTACCCAGCTGCTGTTCAAGATCCGCTTGGCGCTGCACCGACGATTCACGATGTTGATCGAGCGCACCGACGATGCCATCGAGGCGCTGACCGATGTCTGTGCGCAACGCTTCCAACTGTGTTGCTGCCGCAACTTGCACCTGCATCTGTTGCACTTCGCTGCGCACGACTTGATTGAGCGTGTCGTCATCCTGCTGGCGATTCGATTGATTCTGGCGCGAAGCCTTGATCACCTGATGCGCTTCATCGAGGCGCTTGCTGATACCAACGAGAAATTCCTGAAACTCACCCTGACCGCGATCGAGTGCGGCGAGAACGATCACGCCGATTTCTTCCAGCGTCGAAACCAGTTCGTACCAGTTCAGGCCTTTCGCGATCTGCTCGCGCGCATGGCGATAATTGTCGGTGGCTGTGGGCGGGGGATCGATTTGCTGCAGCAAATCATCGAGCACCTGACACACCGCCGTGGCGATGCGCGCGAACGGTGGCTCATCATCGGGCTGATCGGCTATCGATAAATCGACCGCAGCCGATTGCACTGTTTCAGTACGCGATGGCGCTTCAACCACGGACTCCGATGACGGTTTTGCTGCAACCGACGTTGCTATCGCCACAGTTTCGCGTGCAGCTTCGATGCGAGACTCCGAGGCTTCGTCGCTATCGCTCGAAGCGTCAGAGTCACTATCGTCGTCGCGTGTTTTTTTGCTCGTCGACGCAGGCACATCGTCGCGGCCGAACAGGCGCGACAATATGCCACCTCGCGCGCTGCCATTGGTTGCACCGGCAAGCACATGCGCCTGCAGTGCGGGCAGACGTGCGAGTAATTTCAGCTCCTCGCCATCCGCCGCGTTTTGTTTGAATTCTTTTTGCAAAGCCTTCAACTGGCGCGCGATATCCGCTTCGGGTTTTGTCGCGAGCAATTGATCGATGAGACTTTTGGCAGCGCCGTGCAGCAGATCGCCGCGCTGATCGCGCTCATCATCAACGACTTTGATGCGCGCGTCGATGGCATCGATCAACGACGATAATGGCTGCGGATCGCTGATATCGCGCCGCAATAATTGACGCAGCTCGCCGAGCATTTCGTCGAGCCGACGATCGATGCCATGAGCGGCAACCGCCAGGCGCGACAACGCCCGGCAGAGCAGGCGAACTAATTGCGCATCGTCACTACGTTTCCCGTTACCGCGAGCATCTGAGGCCATTGTGGTCGCACTTGTTGTTATGGGGCACTGGATTATTGTGAATGATTTTTCACGCGCCAACCGTTATTGCAATGTTATTTCCCCGCTTTGGCCGGCAGCTCTTTGCGCTCTTTAGCAACTAAATAATCGGCAACAACGAGCATTTTGGCAAATGCATCCTGCTCGCTCGCACCGCGAAAGGCCGAGCCCGTAATCCGATATTTTCCGGCGACAACGATTTCCGGTGTGCCTTCGATTTTGCAGGCCTGCACACGCAGTTTCGCTTCTTTGAGACGCGCATTGATCGCCGGCGACTTTTCGAAAGTCTTGTCGAATTTATCGGCGTCGATTTTTTCATTGAGGAAAAGCTGTTTGATACGTGACGCCGAATTCAACGGCGCGGGTGCACCCGGCGCACTCCAAATCGCATTGAATAAGGCTTCGTGAATCTTATCGCCAATGCCAAATGCCTGCGCAGTGAACAACGCGCGCGCCTGCAATTCGGTTTCGGCATCCCAAACGACCGGCAGCGGATAAAAATCGACATCCTGCGCCAGCGTTTTTTTCCACTTGGTCACGATTGGATCGAACCTGTAGCAGTGAATGCAGCCGTAGCGAAAAATTTCCATAACTTCGATTTTTTTCGGATCGCGCGGGCTGATCGGCTGCGGCAGCGCGAAATAATCGCGCCCCAGTTGAAAGGGCTCCGGCAGCATCGGCTGTGCCTGCGCGGAAAAAATGGCACACAGCAGCAACAGTCCGGCGAAAATAGGAGAGTGTTTGCGAAACATGGCGACTTCCCTTAGTTGTACAGACAATTATTAGTTGATATCGATAACTATTAGTTGATACGGACCATGCGCTGGCGCACCAGTACATCTGATCAGCCTGTGCGCCCATCAATGCGTGAATAGGCCGCTCACACCATTGGACTGCACAAGCATAGAAAATTCAGACAAAAAAAAGGTGGCTTTATGCCACCTTTTTTGCAAACACCACTTAGTGCAATCCGGACACGTAGTTGGCTACCGCAGCGATCTCGCTGTCAGTCAAATGAGCCGCAACGGTACGCATCGGCTTGGTGTCGCCGTCATTCGAGCGACCATCGGCGCCATCCGCCGCAGCGCGATACGCTTTCAACTGGGTTGCGATGTAATCGGCATGCTGACCACCCAAACGTGGAAAGCCAGCCGGACCGTTGCCCGCGCCCGTCGGCGAATGGCATGCGGTACACGCTGGGATGCCCCGATCTTTCAGGCCTGCGCGATAGATTTGCTCGCCTTTCGCGACCAGATCTTTTTTCGCCTGATTCACCGAGGAGTTCTGGCCGGCAAAGTAGGCAGCGATGTCTGCAATATCCTGCGCACCGAGGTTATCGGTCTGGCCCGCCATAGCCGGCACCGAACGCGCGCCGGCTTTGATGTCCTGTATTTGTTTGATCAGGTAGCGCTCGCTTTGGCCCGCCAACTTTGGAAAGGTCGGGGCAGCACTATTGCCATCCGCGCCATGACAGGCAAAGCACGCCGAAGCTTTGGTCTTACCCGCTGCGGCATCGCCAGCAGCCATTGCCGCCTGGCTCATCACACCCAACGCAATCACACTGGCCAACAAAACTTTTTTCATGGATTCGTTCTCGAAAACGGTTGCACTAGTTGCTTGTTCTCATCGACACGCCGGCTTGCGCAATTACTTTTTCGGCGTCGACATGTAGGTAATCAGGGCTTTGTAATCGGCATCGGTACAATCGGCACACATACCTTTTGGCGGCATCGCATTAAAACCATTCTTCACGCTGGCGACGAGCTTATCCATCCCTTTGGCCAAACGCGGCTTCCACGCTTCGGCGTCGAAGGTTTTCGGCGCGTTGGAAACACCCGCTGCGTGACAGAACGTACAGGCCTTGTTGTAGCGATCCGCTACCGGATCCGCCACCGCAGTCATTGAAGCCACGGCAAACAGCACTGCCAGCAAAGACTTTTTCATCACAGAACCTCTTACGGGTGCCAATAGCGGTAGGTATGATAGCCGACACTTTGCGAGGCGGCGGTAATGCGGAGCACGATAGCGACCTCGATTACCCGCACAAAAAGCGGCGGCATTATAACTGATAGGCGTTGCGAATCACTATCCCTGCCCGCTTATAAACCCCACTAGCGACTCGAATTTTCATGTCAGAAATCCCGAAATCCATTCTCGATTACCGCCGCGCGCAGTTTCTCAAAAGCGCGCCGACGCTGCGCGAATGCCCACCGGATGAAGGTGCCGAAGTCGCCTTTGCCGGTCGCTCTAACGCGGGCAAATCGAGCGCAATCAATACCCTCACCGGTAACAGCAAACTCGCACGCACTAGTAAAACGCCGGGGCGCACGCAATTACTCAACTTTTTCAGCCTCGACGAGCAGCGGCGCCTCGTCGACCTGCCGGGCTATGGTTTCGCCAAAGTGCCGCTGGCGGTAAAAAACGAGTGGCAGCAGCATCTCGACGCCTATCTCAGCGCACGCCAAAGCCTGCGCGGACTGGTTCTGCTAATGGATATTCGCCATCCACTGCAACCCTTCGACACCCTGCTGCTCGAATGGGCCGCGCGTGGCAAGATGCCCGTGCATGCCCTGCTCACCAAGGCCGACAAACTTACCTACGGCGCCGGCAAAACAGCGTTGCTGCAAACGCAGAAAGCGATGAAGGCAATGCCTGGATTGAACGCTACCTCGCAATTATTTTCTGCGCATAACGGACAGGGACTGGAAGAGTTGCAGCAGCATCTCGACGGCTGGCTGCTGGCGGAAGACGGCGAATAAAATCGGCGCAAAAAAAAGCCCGATACACGGTTGGGGTACATGTATCGGGCGATCAGCTCTAGCTCTGGGGAACCTGGAGGAGTCTGCTCAAATATCCAACCTCTCTAAGATCGGCATCTAAACAGACGATAACTCTAACCACGCAATATAGGACTGAAGCCTATTTTAAAAGTTCACAACTTTTAAAATCTTTTTAATGGGCCTCATCCCAATTCATGCCGACACCGGCCTCGACAATCAATGGCACCGCAAGTTCAGCGGCAGCCGACATGCGCTTGATCACCTCGGCGCGGAAGCCGTCCACCAAATCCGCCTTCACCTCGAAGACGAGTTCGTCGTGCACCTGCATGATCATGCGCGCATCGATCGATTCTCTGCACAACCAATCATTGAGTGAAATCATCGCGCGCTTGATGATATCGGCTGCGGTACCCTGCATCGGCGCATTGATCGCCGCGCGTTCGGCAGCCTGACGACGCTGCGCATTGGTCGAAGTAATTTCAGGCAGATATAAACGCCGACCGAATAACGTTTCCACATAGCCGCGCTCCGCCGCTTGCGTGCGCGTACGATCCATAAACTCTTTCACTCCCGGATAGCGCGCGAAATACAAATCGACGTATTGCTGCGCCTCACCTCGACCGACATGTAATTGCTTCGCCAAACCGAATGCGGACATGCCGTAAATCAAACCGAAATTAATCGCCTTCGCACTGCGTCGCTGATCGCTGGTCACCGCATCGCGCGTCACACCGAAAACTTCTGCCGCGGTTGCGCGATGCACATCTTCGCCGTGCGCAAATGCATTGAGCAATCCACCATCTGCGGAAAGATGCGCCATGATGCGCAATTCGATTTGTGAATAATCCGCCGCCACGATTTTATATCCGGGCGCTGCGATAAATGCCTGACGAATTCGACGCCCCTCCGCCGTGCGCACGGGAATATTTTGTAAATTCGGATCGGTCGACGACAACCGCCCCGTTGCCGCCACCGCTTGATGATATGACGTATGAATACGACCCGTGCGCGGATTGATCATCTCAGGCAATTTATCGGTATAGGTCGATTTTAATTTCGACAAGCCGCGATACTCCATCAACACGCGCGGCAATTCATATTCTTCCGCAAGCTCTGCAAGCACTTCCTCCGCTGTCGACGGTGCGCCTGTCGGCGTTTTTTTGATAATGGGAATACCGAGCTTGTTATAGAGAATTTCGCCGAGTTGTTTTGGCGAACCAAGATTGAATTTTTGTCCAGCGACCTCGAATGCCTGCTGTTCCAATTCGAGCAAACGCAAACCGAGTTCATGACTTTGCTGTGAAAGCAATTCGCGACTGACCAGCGCGCCGTTGCGCTCGACACGTGACAACACCGGCACCAGCGGCATATCGATATTTTCGAACACCGAACGCAACGCCGGCTCCGCCTGCAATTTCGGCCACAACACACCGTGTAGCTGCAAGGTGATGTCGGCATCTTCTGCCGCATATTCGGTAGCGACATCGACTGCAACCTGACTGAAACCGATTTGCTTGGCGCCCTTACCTGCAACATCCTCGAAATGAATCGTTTCAACGCCAAGATATTTCAGCGCGAGCGAATCCATATCGTGGCGCGTACCCACCGCATCGAGCACGTACGATTCGAGCATCGTGTCGTAAACAATGCCGTTCAATTCGATGCCGTGATTGGCGAGAACACTCTTGTCGTATTTTAAATTCTGACCGACCTTGGCATGCGCAGAATTTTCGAGCAGCGGCTTTAATTGATTGAGTACGTAGTCGCGCGACAACTGATCGGGTGCACCCGGATAATCGTGCGCCACGGGAACATACGCCGCCTCGCCGGAATTTATCGCAAACGAAACACCGACAATCTCCGCCTGCATATAATCGAGACTCGTCGTTTCGGTATCGAACGCGAATACATCGGCAGCCGCGAGGCGCTTAATCCAACTTTGCAATTCTGCTTCGGAAAAAATAGCTTGGTAGTTGCGCGATTTTTTTTCTACTGCAGGCGACTGATTATTATTTTCGACCACTGTCGACGACGATGCAGCCGAATCACCCAGCTCAACCAACCAGCTTTTAAATTCGAGCTGGGAATACAATTCACGCAGCGCAACCGGATCGACTGCGCCCGCTTTTAACTCATCATATTTAAACGGCAGTTCGACATCGGTTTTAATCGTGGCGAGCTGATACGACAAATACGCTTGCTCGCGCTCGGCCTGTAATTTCTCCGGTAACTTTTTTGCGCCGCGAACATCGAGCTCGGGAATCTTTTCGAGATTTTGATACAACGCGTCGAGCCCACCGATTTGCGTGAGCAACGGCACTGCGGTTTTTTCGCCGATACCGCTGACGCCAGGAATGTTGTCGCTGGTGTCGCCGACCAGCGCGAGATAATCGATGATCAACGTTGGCGGCACGCCGAATTTTTCTTTCACACCCGCGGCGTCGAGCTTGGTATTAGTCATCGTGTTGAACAGCGTGATATGCGCATTTACCAGCTGCGCCATATCTTTATCGCCCGTCGATATCACCACCGCATGATGATTCGCAGCAGCTGCACAGGCGAGCGTACCGATGACATCGTCCGCTTCCACGCCATCGATAATTAACAGCGGAAAACCCAGCGCGCGCACCACGCTGTGCAACGGCTCGATCTGCGCGCGCAAATCGTCGGGCATCGGCGGACGATGCGATTTGTAATGCTCGAACAATTCGTCGCGAAAAGTTTTGCCTTTCGCATCGAACACCACCACAACTTCGCTGCCCGGATAATCTTTTTGCAATTTGCGCAGCATATTGACGACGCCTTTCACCGCACCGGTGGGCATACCCTTGGAGGTAGTCAGCGGTGGTAGCGCGTGAAATGCGCGATATAAATAAGAAGAGCCATCGACAAGGATGAGCGGGGGCCTTCTTGTTTCCATCAAATCAGGGGTTGTCATAGAAATCCGCTGGCAGTTTTATTCGCGAGGCGGCAAAGTGTATCACGCAGACCTTTTTAGTCCGGTTGGTTGATCGACCATGGCGGTTTACACACAACTGGAATTCGATGAAATCGCAACGCTCATCGCACCGATGGCGTTGGGGCGATTGATTCGCGCCGAAGGCATCGCCGCTGGCGTCGAAAATACCACCTACTTTGTCGACACACAGAACCAACATTCCGTTATCGACCAATACGTGTTAACCATCGCCGAAACCCTGTCGCGAACCGACCTCGAATTTATCGCGTCGTTAATGCAGATACTCAGCGCACGCGGATTACCCGTGCCCGCCCCCGCATTTTTCGGCAACGTGTTCAGTGCACGAGATGCCGTGCTGTTGATCCATGGAAAACCGGTGCTGCTGGTACCTCGCGTTGCTGGCACGCACCCGATCTCGGCAACGCCAGCGCTCTGCAATCAACTCGGCGAAACACTCGCCAAGCTGCACCTCGTGACACTCGATCTCCACGATACGCACGAGAGTCATCGCTCTCTGCAGTGGGTAGAGACCTGCGCCCGCAACCTGTTGCCACATTTGAATAAGAACGACAGCACGCTGCTCGCAGAGGAGCTCGCACACCTAAAAGACTTCGTTGGTACCGGTACCGAGTTGCCGCAGGCGATCATTCATGGCGATTTGTTTCGCGATAACGTTTTGGTCGAGGGCGAGCACATCACCGCGCTGATCGACTTTTTCAGTGCGGGCAGCGGCTATGTCTTGCTCGACCTCGCGATTGCCGTCAACGACTGGTGTTTCGACGCCGAGGATAATTTTGACGCAATCTGCTACCACGCCCTGATCTCAGCCTATCGCGCCACACGACAGCCGCAGCCCGCGGAAGTCCGGCACTGGGGGCGCTTGCTCCGAATCGCCGCACTGCGTTTCTGGGTTTCGCGCCTGAACGAGCAGTTGCTGGCCGGCACGCATGCGCCGCCCGGCCGCGGCAAGAATCCCCTGCCTTATCGACGCCTCCTTTTACGCCACCGCCGGCAGCCAATGGCCCTGAAGCCTTAGCGCAATGCTTGAAACCTTAGCGCAACAAAAATGTTACCGAGAGTTAATTGAGCGAACTGTCACTCAACTCAACTGTGATACAGGTAACAAAACTCCGGTAACACTCCATTAAATCAATAAAAACAATCAATTAAATTCCAAAGTAACGCATGGTTACGTATCGCTTATGCGGAATCGTGCTACCGAAGTAACAAAAAATTAATAAAGTCGCCTTGCTGAGACGAAAATCAACTGTTACCATTTGTATCAATGAAGTAACACACCGGAAGAGACCGGCCAAAAGCTGGTTGAAGCCACCAAACCAAGGAGAAAGTCCATGAGACGCAAAGTAGCAGTAGCAGTATTAACCGCAGCCCTGGTCGGAGTCGTCGGCGCGGAAGGCATCCTCAAAGCACGCGAAGCATCGCTGCCCAAAGGTAAAATCACCGTCGAAGAGGTTGAGGTTGTCACCGTAACCGCCAACCGCACCGACGACATCGTCGAGCAGCCGTCGATTGCTGTCGCCTCGATGTAACGGGGACTCGACTATGTGCTGTGATCAGCTCTAGCGCTGGTATCGTAAATCCGACGCCAGCGCATCTGGCTCACCCCGCATTGAACCACTAGCCCGCCACACACCCCATCACCGCCTGCCATAGGCGCTGATAGAAGATCTCAATCCCGCGTACATCAACCAGCACTTCGGCCGCCATGGCGTCGATCGTTGTTACACGGATATTTTTCCCCGCAACCACACGCTCATAGAGCTTGCTTTCGTGCGGCTGCCGCCAGATGCAGGCGATACGGCCATCCGCGAGTTCTTGCTCGATACCCATCAGCGTCTTCACACTCGGCGGCATGTCCGCGGCGTCGGTTAATGCGGCTCGGTGCGCAAGACCATAGCGCCGCTCGAATCGGCTATAGGCATCGTGACTCACCATAAATCCACGCAGTGCTCCCGCCCGCCGCAGCTGGGCGCGATGCTCCGCATCCTGCTGCCGCAGCGCTGCCGCAAGCCGTTCGCTATTGGCTGCAAAATACGCGCGCTTTTCGGGACGCGCGCTCGACATTGCCTCCGCCATCCGCTGCGCCATTGAGATCGCCATCAGCGGATCCATCCACACATGCGGATCGACGTCCGCATCCTGCAAACCAATGACGACCGCACGCCCTTCCAACGACTTGAGCGGCTGTTGTAAAAATGCTTCGAGCTCTGGCCCCACCCAAAAGACGATCGCCGCATCATTCAACTTCATGCGATCGGAGGGCCGCAACTGGTAATCGTGTGGAGAAAATTGTGGATCGAGCAGTGCCTCGACATGCACCGCATCGCCGCCCACCGCGATAGCGATCAATTGCAACGGCTTGATGCTGGTCAACACGCGCAGCGGCGTTTCCGCCATCGCCGATAATGCCGGCACGAACAGCAGCGCAAATAGCAGTACACGCAACCCAGAAAGCATGCGACGATAGCCCCTTATTGAAACGCGGCACTTTACCATTATTTTTGTGTAATCGATTTCACCCTCATTACAACGAGCATCATCAGAAATTTTCCGCCTCAGACCCAATAAGATGAGTGAAGCCCTACTGACCCTCGACAGCGTTTCGATTGTTCGCGACGGCCGTAAAATTCTCGACAATATTTCGCTAACCCTGCAACGCGGCGAAATCATCACGATCATCGGCCCCAATGGTGCCGGCAAATCAACGCTGCTGAAACTCGCGCTCGGACTTCTCTCACCAACAAGCGGAAGTGTTAGAAAGGCATCCAGCCTGCGCATCGGCTACATGCCGCAGCAGCTGCATATCGACGCCAATCTGCCGCTGAGTACGCTGCGTTTTTTACAACTTGGCGGCGCCGAAACAGCGGCGATTCAAGCCGCGCTCGCCGAAGTCGGTGCGACCGGGCTAGAACATAACGCGGTGCAATCACTATCGGGCGGCGAAATGCAGCGCGTCTTGCTCGCGCGCGCGCTGCTGCGCAACCCGGATTTACTCGTGCTCGATGAACCCGTACAAGGCGTTGACGTCAGCGGCCAAACGGAAATGTACGCACTGATCGCCGAGTTACGTCACCGCCATCATTGCGGCGTACTGATGGTGTCGCACGATTTGCATTGGGTCATGGCGCAGACCGATCACGTGCTCTGCCTCAATCAACACGTGTGCTGCGAAGGTCACCCCGAACAGGTCGGCAGCGATCCCGCTTATCGCGCACTTTTCGGCGATACCGCCGTCACCGCGATCGCGCCTTACCATCATCATCACAATCACGCGCACGACCTGCACGGCGCCGTCTGTTTAAACCACTCTGGGGGCGATGGCGATCACTCGGAGCACGGACATCACCATGGCTGATTTTTTATGGCTGGCACTGGCCGCCGGCGTCATCGTCGCAATGATTGCAGCACCGCTCGGCACGCTCGTCGTGTGGCAGCGGCTCGCCTATTTTGGCGACACGCTCGCGCATGCGGCACTGCTCGGCACCGCGATCGGCTTAATGCTGCACATCAATATCTGGCTCAGCGTATTTATTGTGGCGCTCGTCGTCGGCGCGATATTGGCGCTGCTGCAACGCCGCCTGGCCGTCAGTGCGGACAGCCTGCTCGGCATCATCGCGCACGGCGGGCTTGCGCTGGGGCTCGTCGTGTTCAGCTTCAGCACCACGCGCGTCGATTTAAACAGTTTTTTATTCGGCGATTTACTCGCCGTCACCGCCGATGACTTGGCACTTATCGCCGCGCTCGCTGTATTGATTGCGATCGTGCTGTATCGCTATTGGGATAAATTACTTGCCATCACTGTGCACGCCGAATTGGCTGCAGTCGAAGGGTTGAATGTCGATCGCCTGCGATTGCTGCAATTATTATTGCTCGCGCTGCTCGTCGCGGTGGCGATGAAAGTCGTCGGCGTGCTGCTCGTCACCGCACTGCTTATCATCCCTGCCAATTGCGCGCGGCCGTGGTCGCGCACGCCCGAACAAATGTCCGCATTCGCCGCCTTATTCGGTGTGTGCGCGGTATTGCTCGGCATCGCGCTATCGATGTGGCTCGATACACCGACCGGCGCTTCGGTCGTGTTATGCGCGGCGCTGTTATTCGCTGTGTCGCATAGCGCGCGCAGATGGATTTCGAGTTCGCGGCCACAGCAATGAGCGCACAGGAATTTCATATCACCATCGACAGCGACGGCGCGCGTGCGATTGATTTGCTCGCCGACGCGACGCAATTGCCGAAAGCGCGAATAAAAGATGCGCTCACCAAAGGCGCCGTGTGGTTGCATGCACGCGGCAAAGAACAGCGCCTGCGCCGAGCGACAAAAGCGCTGCGTCGCGGCGATCGCCTATCGCTGTATTACGATCCCGATTTGCTCGCACTCGAATCACCGCAACCGCAGCTGATTGCGGATGAGCGCGCATACAGCCTGTGGAATAAACCGGCAGGCCTGCTCGCGCAGGGTACGCGCTTTGGCGATCACTGTGCGTTGCTGCGCCATTGCGAAAAACATTTCGAACCCGCGCGCGATTGCTTTCTGGTGCATCGACTCGATCGCGAAGCCGAGGGACTGATGCTTATCGCGCATACGCGCAAAGCGGCCGATGCCTTTTCACAACTCTGGCAGCGCCGCGATATCGAAAAGCATTACCGCGTTACCGTGTACGGAAAATTTGGCGAAATCGGCGAGCGCAAAATTATCGATACGCCACTCGATGGAAAAACCAGCGAAACGCATATCGAAATCATTGCGCATGACGCGACACGCGATCGCACCACACTGGACATTCGCTTGATTACGGGGCGCAAACACCAAATTCGCCGGCATTTGGCCGCCGAGGGATTTCCTGTGATCGGCGATTATCGCTATGGCCGCAGCGGCGAACCGCTCGCGCTGCGTGCGATATCGCTAACGTTCAAATGTCCGCTGAGCGGAAAGGAAAAACAGTTTTCGATCGATGCTGGGTGAGAATGGCGAATCGATTATCGATGGCGAGACTTATTGATCACGTGGTACTCATCGATCACGCGACAACCGGATCGAGCGGTAATTCGCGTGTAATTTTGCCAGTTCATGCGGCGCCTTGAAAAAGCCGACGTAATAACCCTGCGGATTCACAATGACAATATTGCCGCTGTGCTCAATCTGATAATTCTCACCGCCACCCGGCACTTTCACGAACGGAACATTCAAGGACGTGGCAAATTTTTGCAACGCGAGAAACTCGCCGGTCACGCCTCGAAACTGCGGATTGAAATAACGTACATACTCATGCAATTTGGCCGCATCGTCGCGCGCCGGATCGACACTCACCATGATGATCTGCGTGTCGCCGCTGTACTGCGAATCTAATTCTTTATAAAACTGATTGAGTTGCGCCATTGTCGTTGGGCAAACATCGGGGCAGTAAGTAAAACCAAAAAACAGCAACGACCACTTTCCCTGTAAATCGGCCGGCGTAAACGGCTCGCCGTTATCATCCACCAAGGCAAAATCACCGATATTGCGCACCGCCTCGAACATGAATGCGTTGTTTTCGCGCAATGCGCTATCGCTCATACCGCGCGGCTTTGCCATTTTATAAACGAAACTACTGACGACAACCGCGACAAAAATCAAAACGACGGCAACTGTTAAGCGAATGCCGCGACGATGTACCTCCGTGACCTCCGCTTGCCGCTCTGGATACGCCATCAGCCTTGCAACTCCATGACGATCTTCATCGGAAAAATATAGTGGTCGGCGAGCATGATGATGAACAGCGCCATTAAATAAATAATCGAATATTTAAATGTCTGCATCGCTGCTTGCGGATTTTTGCCGATCAACATCACGATTGCCCAGTAGAGGAAACCGAGACCAAGCACAATCGCGCCGAGCAAATACAGCGGCCCGCTCATGTGCGTAGCGAATGGCAGCAGCGTCACCGCGAATAAAATCAGCGTGTATAACAGCGTGTGCAATTTCGTGTATTTAATCCCGTGCGTCACCGGCAGCATCGGAATATCGGCCTTGGCGTATTCATCGCGTCGATGCACAGCAAGCGCCCAAAAGTGCGGCGGCGTCCACGCAAAAATAATCAGCACCAGTAACAGCCCGTGACCATCGATGGAATTGGTGACCGCCGTCCAGCCCAGCAATGGCGGTGCGGCGCCCGCCAAGCCACCGATGACGATATTTTGCGGTGTCGCGCGCTTGAGCCAGAGCGTGTAAATCACGGCATAACCGAGCAGTGATGCGAGTGTCAGCCATGCAGTGAGTTGATTGATTTGCGTGATCAATATCGCCATGCCGAGCACGCCGAGCACGAGCGCAAATAAAATCGCATGGGTAGCATCGACACGGCCTTGCGCGACCGGACGATCATGCGTGCGCGCCATGATTAAATCGATGCGGCGATCGACGAGATGATTGACCGCTGCCGCCGAACCTGCGCACAGCGCAATACCGAGATTTCCGAAAACCAAAACCTGCCATGGCACCATACCCGGTGTCGCCATGAACATGCCGATGATCGAGGTCAGCAGCATGAGTAAAACGACGCGCGGCTTGCATAATTCGTAATAGTCGCGCCAGGTAGCGTGGGCAGTTAGCGCACCGATTGAGGTTTTAGACATGGCGTTCGACTCTTAGCGCGGCTGCGCCGTGAAAACACGGTGATTGAGGGTCACAAAGGCGAGCAATAATACAGCACCGGTCAGATTATGTGCGACAGCAACCGCGAGCGGCAGTCCGAATACGACGTTGCTGATACCCAGCGCAATCTGCGCACCGAGCACCGCGAGCAGCACCAGCGCCATGCGCCGGGTTTCGCTCAAGCCGAGTGCAAATAAACGCGCCACCAGCAACAGCGTATAAATTGTCGTCACCACTGCGCCGACGCGATGCATGAAATGAATTGTCACGCGCGCGGCATTATCCATGATGCCGCCAAGATAATTTGGGCCGACGTGTTGCATCACGTTAAATCCCTCGGCGAAATCGAGCGGCGGCAACCAAGCCGTGTGGCAGGTCGGAAAATCTGGACAGGCAAGCGCGGCGTAATTCGATGTCGTCCAACCGCCCAGCGTAATTTGGGCAATGACGATAACAAGACCGAGCACAACCCAAGGGCGCAGCGATGAAATTTTGCCGACGTCGCGATCGCCGAGCTGCCAACCTTGATTGTTGAGACGCAGTGTCAGCAACCACAACAAACTCAGCATGGTGAAGCCGCCAAGCAAATGTGCTGTGACGACTTGCGGCCACAATTTCAAAGTAACCGTCCACATCCCAAACGCGGCCTGCAGCAAAATAAACGCGAGAATAAATATCGGTAATTTCAGCGGCTGGCCCGGCTTGTGACGGTGTTTAATCGCGAGAAATAAAATCGCGAGCGTGAGCACCACCAAACTGCCGGCAAAATAGCGATGAACCATTTCCGGCCAGGTTTTTTCGAGATTCACCGGCATATCAGGATGCGCTTCATTCGCCTGCGCAATTTCATGCGCTTCGTCAGGCGCCCAGATGTGACCGTAACAACCCGGCCAATCGGGACAGCCCAACCCTGCATGCACAAGTCGCGTGAACGCACCCAAGCCAACCACCACCACCGCGAGCAAGCTCGCGATCACTGCTAATTTAAATCCGGGCTTACGATTTTGTGCGGAGTTGAATAAAGCCATTAATTACCTGCCTCATTCTCATGCGAATTGGTGAGTAAAAACTTCATGTCTTTCATGACAGCTTTGCCGTCTTGCTGTGCCTCGTACGTCATCATGAACCAGCCCTCTGGATCGAGCAGTAAATACTGATGATTTTGCAGCGGCTGTAATTCACTGCTCGCGAAATAGGCAGAAAATTCGGCGCTGTCAGCGCGCAACATTTCGAGTTTGGGATGCTGTTTCAGCAACTCTTCAAATTCCGCGTCGAGCGGAAATTCGGTAGCAATCAGATAACGGCGCACGCGATCGGCATGCTTACCGAGCGCAACGTGAATTTGTCGTGTGATATAGAGCATATGCTGACATTGCTCATCGCAATGCGATGCCACCGGAATCACGATGCTCCATTGCTTTGGCTGTTTGGCAAAATCGAAGGATTCGCCAGTACTCGTCCGCAGCGGCAATTCGGCAATCGCGCGCGGCGGGCGAATCAGCACACCATTATTTTTAGTGCCGAGCAACGCGGGCAAATCGATATCGCCTTTAACCGCTGCGCGAAATAACAGTGTCGACGTCAACACCACCAAAACCAGTGACCCCATCATAATGGCTGGCACCAGGCGGTTTTTCGCCGCTGGCTTTACGTCATTCGCCATGCGATTCCCTCGTTAATAATTGAGCGATGTTGGTATTCGATAACAACCAGACCACAATCAGCGCCACGGCCAGCGTAAACCAGGTGACCGCATAAGCGATGTGCCGCTCGGGACCGAACCCCTCAGCGACCACTTGCCACTCGATACGATAAGCGCCCGGCATACCTTCATCCAAACGCACGGTAAACGGAAATGCAGGGCCGCCTATCTGCTGCTGTAAATCGTCGCTTTGTAAATACTGAATTAATTTCGGCCAGCTCGTTTCATGCGCGTTATCGATGAAATGAAATTTCGCGGTATCGCGATAAACTGCACCGCTGATTTGCACCTCACCTTCGACCGCAGCAATTTGCGGCCGTTGCATGCGCGATGGATCGCCCTCAACCCAACCGCGATTGACCAGCACCACCTTTTCACTCGCGACAGGAATGAATACCGTGAGCACCTCATAGCCGAAGCGGCTGTGCATCACGCGATTATCGAGCAGAAAGCTTCGGGCATTGTCGTAGTGACCGCGCATAGACAAACGCGTGTACTGTGGCGGCTGTTCCGGCAACTGCGACAAAGTAATCGGCGCGGCTGATCGCTGCGCGTCGAACGCAATCTGCACCTGCCGCTTTTCGTCGGCGCGACGCAGTTGCCACACGCCCAAACTCAGCAGCAACGCCAACCCCAACAACGCAAACGCGGTTGACGGTTTGTGAATATTCCAACGCAGCGAGGAAATCATGGTTAGCGTGTCGAGCCGGACTCAACGAGCGGTATACTGCGCGCCTCACACAACAGAGCTGAGCGCTTTTCGGAGAACGCATTCATGTGGATCAAGCTAATCATTGTCCTGCTGTTCATCGCGCTCGTAGTGAGCCTGTTCAGCGGTTATGTATTTCTACTCAAAGATAAGGGTACAACCCGTCGCACGTGGAATTCGCTTTCAGTGCGATTGATGTTAGCGGCCTTGCTGATGGGCTTTTTAATCTATGGCGTATATACGGGGCAACTCGGTTCAAAAGCACCGTGGGACGCACAATTGCATCCCACGGTCGAGTCTAAATAGTTTTCGGTTCGATAGCAGTTACAGGATATAAACGAAGAGGAACAAACCAACCCACACCACGTCGACGAAGTGCCAGTACCACGATGCCGCTTCGAAGCCGAATTGATCCTCTGGGGTAAAGTGGTTGGCCGCCGTTACGCGCAAAAATTGAATGAGCAGAATCGTTGCGCCCATGATGACGTGGAAACCGTGGAAACCCGTCAGCATGAAGAATGTGGTGCCGTAAATACCCGACTTAAGCGTCAAGCCAAGCTCGGTGAGGGCGTGGTGATATTCCTTGTATTGCAAAAACACGAAGAAAAAGCCGAGCAAAACGGTAATACCCAACCATGCCTTGAGCTTCGCGCGATTGCCTTGCTTTAACGCAATATGCGCGATGTGAACGGTGAAGCTCGACGATAACAACACAACGGTGTTCCAAAGCGGCAGCCAATGCGTCAGCTTATCCCAACCTGGGAACGACAGATTTTCGTGCGGGCCCGAGAAGGTTCCGTTGTTCGCCATGTACTGTTTAGCGATACCCACGGCTTGCTGCGGAGTCTCCATCAACGGCCAGCTGTATTTGAAATCGCCCCAGAGCAGATGGTTCATGACCTTATCGCCCTGACTCGCAAGCCACGGGCCCGCCAATACTCGCACGTAGAACAGCGCGCCGAAGAAAGCGAGGAAGAACATTACCTCCGAAAAAATGAACCACTGCATGCCGATGACATACGAATGCTTCAGCTGCGCGCTATTCATACCGGCCAGATTTTCTTTGATAGTGGTGCGAAACCATGCAAAGAGGGTCGCGATGAACATCGCCAAACCAGCAAACAAGAAGAAGCTTGAATTGGTCGATTCGCCGGCATGGTAATGCGCGTCATTGATGACTCTGGCGGCGCCGTAAACGGATAAGAACAATCCGAATGCGGTGCAAATCGCTAATTTGCTTTGCTCCGGGACGTAGTAATGCTCATGCCCCGAACTGCTATGACCTGCCATGCTGTTTCTCCGCTTTTCTTTAAATTGGTTTTTGCGCTGCAGTGCACAACACAATAATTCAATTCTTTCGTTCTCAGCGTGCGCCTACGGCACCACCGCTACTTTTATCCAGCTCCGTCACATCGAAGATGGTGTAGGACAGCGTGATTTCGCTGACCTCCGCCGGCAACTCTTGATCAACAATGAATTGCATCGGCATTTTTACTTCTTCGCCCGCTTTCAGCGGTTGCCGCCGAAAACAGAAGCACTCCGTTTTATGAAAATACTGCGCCGAACGCGCCGGCACAAAACTCGGTACTGCCTGCGCCACCATGTCTTTGCCGGTGACGTTCTTCGCGTAGTATTCGATGGTGGTCACCGCGCCGGGATGGACTTCAACAAAGCCTTGCACCGGTTCAAATCGCCACGGCATGCCTTCGGCATTTTGCGCGACAAATTGCACTTTGATCGTGCGCGTAATGTCGGGCTTTGCCTCTACAACCTGATATTGCTTACCGCTGTATTTGCCGTTGATACCCAACGCTTCGCAAAGCGTGTTGTACAGCGGCACCATCACCACAAACACGAACGCAAACATTCCGACGACGACAAGCGATAATTTGCCAACCGTTTTGGCGATGTCTCTATCCGCCATATTCGCGCTCTCAGTTAAACGGTACCACTGGCAACATCCGTGTTGCCCGATCGATTACTAACTGTGTTACTTCACTTCTGGGGGCGTGCTGAAGGTGTGATACGGCGCCGGTGTCGGCACTGTCCACTCCAAGCCTTCCGCGCCTTCCCAAACCTTCGGATCGCTGATCGGCTTGCCCGCAACAACGGTACGAATCACGTTGAACAGGAACAGGATCTGGCTCGAACCGTAAATAAACGCGCCGATCGACGACATCATGTTGAAGTCGGCGAATTGCAATGCGTAATCAGGAATACGGCGCGGCATACCTGCCAGACCGACGAAATGCTGCGGGAAGAAGGTCAGGTTGAAGCCGACGAACGAAATCCAGAAATGGGTTTTACCCATAGTTTCGTTGTACATCTTGCCGCACCACTTCGGCAGCCAGTAATACACCGAGGCCGACATCGAGAAGATCGCGCCTGCCACCATCGTGTAATGGAAGTGCGCCACCACGAAGTAGCTGTCCTGATACTGGAAGTCGACCGGCGCCATCGCCAGCATTACGCCTGACAACCCGCCAATAGTGAACAGGAACACGAATGCGATCGAAAACAACATTGGCGTCTCGAAGGTCATCGCGCCCTTGAACATCGTGGTAATCCAGTTGAACACCTTCACGCCGGTCGGGACTGCGATAAGCAGCGTCGCGTACATAAAGAACAACTCACCCGTCACCGGCATACCGACCGTGTACATGTGGTGAGCCCACACGATAAACGAGAGGAATGCGATCGACGCAGTCGCGTAAACCATCGAGGCGTAACCGAACAGCGGCTTGCGCGCGAAGGTCGGAATGATCTGCGACACGACACCGAACCCCGGCAGGATGATGATGTAAACCTCGGGGTGACCGAAGAACCAGAACACGTGCTGGAACAATACGGGGTCACCACCACCGGCCGCCGAGAAGAACGACGTGCCGAAGTGAATATCCATCAGCATCATCGTTACCGCACCAGCAAGAACCGGCATGACTGCAACGAGCAGGAATGCAGTGATAAACCAGGTCCATACGAACAGCGGCATTTTCATGTAGGTCATGCCGGGTGCGCGCAGGTTGATGATGGTCGCGATGATGTTGATCGAACCCATGATCGACGACGCACCCATGATGTGCACCGCGAAAATGAAGAACGTAACGCTCGGCGGCGCGTAGGTCGTCGACAACGGCGCGTAGAACGTCCAACCGAAGTTAGGTGCACCGCCCTCCATGAACAGCGTCGATGCGAGCATCGCGAACGCGAACGGCAGAATCCAGAAGCTTAGGTTGTTCATACGCGGCAGCGCCATATCCGGCGCGCCGATCATGAGCGGGATCATCCAGTTGGCGAGGCCGACGAACGCCGGCATGATGGCACCGAATACCATCACAAGGCCGTGCATCGTGGTCATCTGGTTGAAGAACTCAGGACGAACGAGCTGCATGCCGGGCTGGAATAACTCGGCGCGAATAATCATCGCGAACGAACCGCCCAGGATGAACATCGCAAAACTGAACCAGAGGTACAGCGTGCCGATGTCTTTATGGTTGGTGGTGAAAACCCAGCGCAGCAAACCGTGCGCAGGGCCGTGGTGATGATCAGCGTGAGCATTACCCATGACGATTCCCCTTACTGACCTTTCTTAAATTTGTACACATCGACCGGCTGCGCCATATCGCCCATGTTGTTACCGAAGGCGTTGCGCTGATAGGTGACGACCGCTGCCAAATCAACTTCGCTGAGCTGACCGCCGAATGCCTGCATCGCTGTGCCTGCTTTACCGTGCACGACGATATCGAGATGCTTATGCAAATCGCCCGTTGCGATTGGGCTCTTGGCAATAGGTTTACCGACGCCGCCTTCACCGTTTGCGCCATGGCAAGCCACGCACGTGCGCTCGTAAACGCCTTTGCCGCGCTCAACCAATTCTGGCAACGTGAATTGCTTATCCATTAAAGCCTTCAGCTCGGCCGCTTCCGCTTTTTTCTTGCCAAGCCAGGTGTTGTATTCCTCTTGGGAGACAACATTGACCACGATTGGCATGAAGCCATGATCGCGACCGCAAAGCTCAGCGCACTGACCACGGTAGATGCCGATCTTGGTCGGCGTGGTATGCGCCTCGTTCACGAAGCCAGGAATCGCGTCTTTTTTAACCGCGAGTTCCGGAACCCACCAGGCATGGATAACATCGTTACCGGTAAGCAGCAGGCGAACCTTCTTGTTCACCGGCATATACACCGGCTCATCGACCTCGAGCAGGTAATCTTCGCCTTTTGGCTCTTCGTTGTAGATTTCGGATTGCGGCGTGCGCAATGCGCTGAAGAAGCTCACATTGTTTTTGCCTTCCGGATCGATGTACTCGTATTTCCATTTCCACTGATAACCGGTGACGAGAATATCCATATCGGCATTTTTGTTGTCGTAGATTTCGAGCAACGTTTTCGTCGCGGGTACAGCGAGAACGATCAGGATAAGAAACGGGACGATGGTCCAGGCAATTTCAAGCGTTGTACTCTCATGGAACTGCGCAGGCACCACGCCTCGCGACTTGCGATGCGCGAAGACCGTGTAAAACATCACGCCGAAAACCACGACGGCAATGACCACACAAATCCAGAATACGAACATATGCAAGTCGTGCATCTGCTTGCCGACTTCGGTCGCCGTTTCCGGCAGATTCACCTGAAACGGGCGACGCCAAGATGCAGTTTCTGCGGCGGGCGCAGACGCAAACGCATACTGGGAAATCGAACTGAGCAGTAACAGCACAGGACCAAGCGCGAGCTGGGAAAGCCGCTTCGCTTTTAGGAACATCTTCCCGTGTCTCCAAAGTTGAGTTGATTAAAACCCGAGCATGTTTTTGGCGATACCCGACAACGACCGGTCCTATGAAGATCAGCACTGACCTGCATTGAAACAGCAAAAACTTATTGTTCTGCGAAACACAGCGGCGGCGGCCACTGCGCGACGGGCAATCGCCGCAAGCATGGAGGGGTGCGGCAAAACGCCGCGATTATAACCTCGGCGCATTAGCTTATGCCACAAAATTGCCACACAAAAATCTGTGGATATTCAATCACGAAACGCCGCACAACCCGCTGTGCAAACTGACCCAGGACACCACAAAATATGGTGCATGCGCGCAGCGTTTCAGCGCATCAGGGCGGAGAATTTCGATACCCTAGGTCATTATCCGCGCAGGGTATAAACATATTTTTGTGGCAATTCAGACGATGGACGCACACTCTCTGGCGCGCGCTCACCGAACACCATCACCTCAAAGCGATCGGCCAGCTTGAGAATTTCATCGTCCGATTGCTCGCGCGCCAGGCGTAATACTTCAAGCGCATAGTCTTTGCTTTGCAGCAACCAAACGGTATCGATCACGCGACCGCATTTGCGTCGCAAGAGAACATATAAATGCGCCGCTGCGCCAAACTTTTCGTCAGTCGTCATCACCACCCCAACTTCAACACTATGAGGTTCACATCAGATGAACCGGTGCAACCCCTCAGGGCCGAAAGCTGGATATGCAGGATGGGCGCCAATCAGGCGCAGGAACGCAGAAAAACCAAACATCCGTAATATCTGCGGGAAAGCAGCACTGCTGCCTGGATGAACGGTGCGCAGCGGGCAGCGTGTCTGACCTGCGACGAAGATATTTGCCCGCTACCGGCGCAACAACCTTGCACTACGCTCCAGAAACGCACATGCGGCGTCAATGATCGCGCCGCTTCGCTCCGCTACTGGCATCGACGATATTGATAACGCGCACTTCATCTTCGTGCGATAGAGGCTTCTCACCCGCGCGAGGCTGATTGACTCGCGTAGCAAGCTCGGTGGGATTGCCGCGCTCATCGAGCGCGTCGCGATAACCGCAACTAACGCATTCGCGCACACGCTCGCCGAGCTCGTTGTCGTACATGACGATTTTGTCCATCTCGGAACAACGCGGACAAACCGCGCCAGCAATGAAACGTCGCTGCATCATGCCGCGCACTCCACGATGCCAGAATGACGCAACAGCGCATCGACATTAGGCTTGCGACCGCGAAACGCCACGAACAACGCCATCGGCTCGCGCGCACCACCACGCTCAAGAATTTCGTGCAGGAAACGCCGCCCCATGTCGATATTGAAAATCCCTTCTTCCTCGAAGGCGGAATACGCATCGGCGGATAACACCTCGGCCCATTTGTAGCTGTAATAACCCGCCGCGTACCCCCCCGCGAAAATATGCGTGAAGCTGTGCTGAAATCGATTGAATGCCGGCAATGGATACACCGCCACACTGCGCCGCACTTCGTCGATGACAGCCTGCACTGAGCGCGGCGACTGCACATGGCCAGCGTCCGGCAGATAATCGCGATGCAATTTAAAATCGAACAACGCGAACTCGAGTTGCCTCACCATAAATAAACCGGCTTGGAAATTTTTCGCGGCGAGCATTTTATCGAGCAGCTCTTGCGGCAATGGCGCCCCGGTTTCGTGATGCGACGACAACAAAGGAATTGCCTCAGGCTCCCAACACCAATTCTCCAAAAACTGGCTCGGCAATTCGACCGCATCCCACGCCACGCCGTTAATTCCGGCAACGGATAAGGCATCAATCTGCGTCAGCATGTGATGCAAACCGTGGCCAAATTCATGAAACAACGTCGTTACTTCGGAATGCGTCAGCAACGATGGCAACGATTCGGTTGGCGGCGTGAAATTACAGACAAGATAAGCCACCGGCAATTGCAAACTGCCGTCGGCACGCGTGCGTCGCGAACGGCAATTATCCATCCATGCACCACCGCGCTTGCCACTGCGCGCATATAAATCGAGATAGCAACGCGCAATCAATTTTCCATCGCGCTGCAAATTGAATACGTGCACATCGTCGTGCCAGGTCGCGATCGATTTGTCTTCGACGAAACGCACACCAAATAATTTTTCGACAATCGCAAACAGACCATCGATGACTTTTGCGGCCGGAAAATAAGGGCGCAATTCTTCCTGCGACAACGCGTAACGTGCGAGCCGCAACTTTTCGCTCGCATACGGCACATCCCACACCTGCAAGTCAACAATCGCCAATTCGCGCGCGGCAAATTCTTGCAACTCGCGATATTCATTCGCCGCCATTGCGCGCGAGCGCTGCGCCAAATCCTCGAGAAACTCGACAACCTCTGTCGTGCTTTCGGCCATTTTGGTCGCGAGTGAATATTCCGCGTAATTGGCAAAACCCAGCAGCTGCGCAAGCTCATGCCGCGCCGCGAGTATCTGCATCATCAATTCTGAATTGTCCCACTGCCCCGCCTGCGGTCCCTGATCGGACGCACGCGTGCTGTAAGCCGTGTATAACTCGCGGCGCAATTCGCGATTGTCCGCATATTGCATCGCCGGCAAATACGCGGGCGCGTCGAGGGTAATAACGAAGCCATCGAGCGAACGCAACTTCGCCGCTTGCTGATACATCTGCTTTGCCGTGTCGGGAATGCCGTGCAAATCATTAACATCAACAATGTGCTTAAACCAACCTTGCGTTGCATCGAGCACGTTATTCGAAAACTTTGTCGTCAATTCGGCGAGCACCTTGCGCAACTCGCCGTAACGCTTTTTAGCCTCACCTTCGAGCGCAACACCTGAGAGGCGAAAATCGCGCAGCGCATTATCGATAACTTTTCTGCGTGCTTCGTCGAGCCGCGCGTACTCGGTGCTTTCAGCAAGTTTTTTATACGCTTCATAGAGCTTGCGATTCTGACCGAGTTCGGTGTGGTACTCAGTGAGCTTCGGCAGCACCGCTTCATAGGCTTGGCGCCATTCCGGCGTATTCATCACGCCATTGAGATGGCCGACGGGCGACCACACTTTTTCAAGCCGATCCTCCAGCTCTTCGATCGGCAGAGCGAAATTATTCCAGCGCGGCTCAGCGATTTTTTCTAACAGATCGTTAATGGCGCGACGATTATCGTCGAGCACCTGGGCGAGCGCAGGCTCGACGAACTGCGGTTGCAGTGCCGCAAAATCCGGCAGCTCGGCATCTTTTAAAAACGGATTATTCGTCGTCACTTAAAACCTCTTAGGCATGCAAACTGGCGCGCAACATATCGATCACCGGGCGCGTCTGCGGACGCACGCCGCGCCAAATACAAAACGATTCCGCCGCCTGCTCGACCAGCATACCGAGGCCATCCGCCACCGCCCACGCCGCCTCGCTCGCCGCCCAGCGCATGAAAGGTGTGGGCTGCGCACCGTAGGTCAGGTCGTAACAGCAACAATCCTGCGCCAGCATACTCGCCGGCAAATCCAATGACTCACCGTGCAGCCCCGCGCTCGTAGCATTGATGATGAGATCGAATTGCTCCGCACCCAACGCGTCGAACGCACAGGCGCGCACCTCACCGAGATCGCTGAATTCGCGCGCGAGTTGTTCGGCCTTTTCGACCGTTCGATTGGCAATAACCACAAATTGCGGATGCCGCCGCAACAGCGGCTCAAGCACACCGCGCACTGCGCCGCCGGCACCGATCACCAGCACGCGCTTGTTATTAATTTCCCACGCGAGATTTTGTTCGATATCGCGCACAAGACCAACACCGTCGGTGTTGTCGCCATAAATGCTGCCATCATTTTGCAACGCCAGCGTATTGACCGCGCCCGCGCGCCGCGCACGCCCGCTGAGCTCGCCCGCAAATGCATAGGCATCGAGTTTGAATGGCACCGTGATATTGCAACCTTTACCGCCGCTGCGAAAAAATTCCTGCGCTGCTTCCGCAAAGTGATCGAGTTCGACGAGCTGCGGTCGATAGGTTAAGCGCTGCCCCGTCTGTTCGGCGAAAGCGGCGTGAATTTGCGGCGAGCGACTGTGCTTGATCGGATTGCCGAACACCACATAGCGATCCGCGTTCTCCATATTTACTTCGTGCTGTACATTCATGCCGTGATCTTTAATCAATGCCGTTATTCGGCGAGCGCAACCCAATCGCGCGGGACAAGAAATTTTTCGGTCAGCTCAGCCTCTGCGCTGCCTGGCTCTGGCTGCCAGTTGTATTCCCAACGCACCAGCGGCGGTAACGACATCAGGATCGATTCGGTGCGACCGCCTGTTTGCAAACCGAACACCGTGCCGCGGTCGTAAACGAGATTGAATTCCGCGTAACGCCCGCGCCGCATTAACTGAAATTGACGCTCGCGCTCGCCATACGGCGTGTCTTTGCGGCGCTCAACAATCGGCAAATAGGCATCGATATACGAATCGCCCACAGCGCGCTGAAAAGCGAAGCAGCGCTCGAAGCCGCCCTCATTCAAATCATCGAAAAATAATCCGCCGATGCCGCGCGGCTCATTGCGATGCTTTAAAAAGAAATAGTCATCGCACCAGCGTTTGTAACGCGGATAAACGTCAGCGCCGAAGGGATCGCACGCCGACTTTGCGGTTTGATGCCAATGCACGCAATCAGTTTCAAAGGCATAGTAAGGCGTCAGATCGTAGCCGCCGCCGAACCACCATTGCGGCGGCGCATCGTTCGGCTCCGCCACAAAAAAACGCACATTGGCGTGACTGGTCGGCACATAAGGATTGCGCGGATGGATGACGAGCGAAACGCCGAGCGCCTGCCATTTCGCACCCACTAATTCAGGGCGATGCGCGGTCGCCGAAGGCGGCATTTGGGTACCGTGCACGTGCGAAAAACCGACACCGGCTTTTTCAAACACCGCACCCTCCGCCAGCACGCGCGAACGACCGCCACCACCACCCGGACGCTCCCAACTTTCTTCGCGAAAACTGGCGCCGCCATCGACAGCTGCAATCGCGTCGCAGATGCGATCCTGCAAATCGCGCAGATAACTTTTCACCGCTGTGCTATCGACCGCGCTCATACACCCTCACTCAAATCACCCGGCGCCGACCTACTCTATGTTTCGGCTCCCGCCGAAAGGCGCGGCGAGTTTACCACCAGAACCGTTTCAGGCATTGCGCAATCACTAGACACCGCGCAATAGCTGACCGCTGACGAGATCGCGAATCGGCGTCGGTCCGAGCTGACCGCCCAGCTTTCCAGGCAAGATGTAGTCCAGGCGATCCGAAAAGTAGTGCCGCACCTGCAGGCTATTTCTGGCCGGCTCGCGCCCGCTCGGATTGGCCGAGGTAGACACAATCGGCCCACCATATGCGCGGCATAGTGCCGCCACCAATGGGTGAGCGCTCACCCTCAGCGCGACCGTGGATTTGAAACCCGTCACCCAATCAGGGAGAGTACCGCCATGCGGAACGACCCAGGTTTGCGGGCCGGGCCAACTGCGCTCGAGCGCACTCCGCTGCGCCGGAGTCGCTGCACGCAAAAATGACTCGCATTGTTCGATTGTTGCTGCGATCAGGATCAAACCCTTGCTGACCTCGCGCTGCTTGAGCTCGAGCACTTTGGCGACGGCATCGGGATCGAAGGGATTGCAGCCCAGCCCCCACACTCCCTCGGTGGGATAGGCGATAACGCCGCCGCGACGCAGAGCCTGGACGGCTTGGCGAACATGAATCGAGGACATTACGAAAACAGCCGCTAGAAAGGATGCGCAAACTTACTGAACCCCTTCAGCGCACGCAAGCGTCTGGCGCTCGACAATACGACCCGGCACGGCTCTCGATCAGTCCCATCAGTTCCAGTTCCGCGAGCACCGCCAGCAGTGCGGGCAAAGACTGCTCGGCGCCGATAAGAATTTCATCGAGCGAGAGTGGCTGCTCGCCCAGCAGCGCAAACACCTGCGCCTCCTCTTCGGCCAACTCAGGAACCGCAATTGACGAATTCCCGACCGCATCGATCGAAGCCGTTTTCGCCGACAGCTCCGCAGCCGGCTGCGCACTCAACCAACCGCGCAGCTCAGAGAAAATATCGTCCGCGCTTTGCACCAGCGTCGCGCCCTGGCGAATCAGGCTATTGCAACCGCGACTGACCGGATTGTGGATCGACCCCGGCAGCGCAAACACTTCGCGATTTTGCTCTGCCGCGAGACGAGCCGTGACAAGCGAGCCACTCTGCATCGCCGCCTCGACCACCAGAACGCCCAGACTCAAGCCGCTGATGATGCGATTGCGGCTGGGAAACTGATTGGCCCGCGGCGGCGTACCCAACGGGAACTCGGAAATCACAGCGCCTTGCCGACTGATGGCATCCGCCAGCTCGCTATGCGCAGCAGGGTAGAGCGTATCGACGCCGCTACCGAGCACCGCGATGGTTTGACCACCGACATCGAGCGCGGCCTGATGGGCCGCAGCGTCGATGCCATAAGCCAAGCCGCTGGTGATAACAAAACCACCCGCGGTGAGTGCTCTCGCGAAGTCGCTGCTATCGCTAATCCCCTGGCGCGAAGGGCGGCGACTGCCGACCACCGCCAACTGCGGGACGCTCAGACATTGCAGCCCACCCCAGACATAAAGCAGCGGGGGCGGATCGGCGATTTCCAGCAGCAGCGGCGGGTAGTGCGGGTCGCTGAGCGACACCAAACGCACTCCACGAGCGCGCATCCAATCCTCGTCGCGCCGTGCTTTTTTAGCGAACGAAGAAGCGTCGCCGCGGGTACGCCATTCGGCGATGGCCGCAAGCAACTCAGCCCGAGCACCGAGCGCACGCAGCCGTGCGGGCGACCAATCGAGCCAGCTCAACGGATCGGTACACTGTGGATCGGCAGCAAAAAGGCGACGCAGCAAAGCCGGCTTCATGCCGGGCATTTGCTGCAACAATAACCAGGGAAATAGGGGAGGGCTGGCGGTCATCCTTGACTCCTGAAAGCCGCACTCCGGCGGCTCATGACAACAAATTAGAAAACTAACGATCCCTTATGAATCGCGGACAATTAGGGATTGCGGACGATATCGTTCACTTTGAGTGGGCGCTCGGTACGCAGCACCAGGCCGTAGCTTACCTTATCGAACACGCGGAAAACCATGAGCAGGCCAGCGCGGAAATCCGGCGTTTTCACTACATCATTATTCGTAGGATCGACCACTTGCTCGCCCACCTTGTAAATCGCCAGCAGATTGCCTTCCTTTATACCTTCGCGGGCGCCCTTGCTGATCACCACGACATTCATCGCGCCGATCTGGCTGACCCCACCTTCAACCGCCAGCAGACGCCCCTTCAAATCCCGCTCGGGTGCGCTCGGGAAGAAATTGGCATTCAGCGCACGCTCTTCTTCCGGCAAGAGGCGATCGCTACGACGAATCTCTTGAGTTGAGCGATTTAACGATAACGTAGCGACATCTTTCTCGACCGACAACAACTTGCCGAGACCGATATCCAACGCCTGCACGCCGAGCACTTCGTTGGTATCTGGATCGACAAAGGTTTCACCTTTGCGATAGATGCCGTAACTCGAATTGCTTTGATCGAACTTGCCGCGACCATAGATCTCATCGCCCGCGCCGGCAACGATGTGACCTTCCTTACCAATCAACACGTATGGAGCATCTTCCAACACACCAGGCTTCACGATACGACCGCGATTCAGGAAGGCATTTACGGCTTCCAGCGGAATCGCCGGAATCGCGCGAGCCAACGCCGTCGAGCGCACTTCGGGCTCCAACTTCACATCGCCGCCCGCGCCGCGCGACAACACCAACTGCGGTTTGCCGTCGATATAAACGAGATTGAGCACATCGCCCGGATAAATCAGATGCGGATTTTTAACCTGAGGATTCACATGCCACAGTTGGGGCCACTGCCACGGGCTGTTCAGAAAGGCATTCGAAATATCCCAGAGGGTGTCGCCTTTTTTCACGACATAGGTCTCGGGATGATCGGGCTTCAAAGTCAGCACGTCGGCCAATGCAGAAAAGGCGCACGACAGTGCTAACAATCCGCCCAGTAACATTTTTTTCATAGCATCATTCCTTTTATGGCCGCAGCCCCAGGATGGAAACCCGTATACTATAGCAGGCGAAACGCGCTCGGTCGGCCTTGCTCAAGTTGCGTATTTACTTGGTCGATCATAACTTTAGCAGCCGTTTTTAGAATTACACTGGAACCGCTTCACAAAGACGATGGCAATCCTCAAGATCCTCGAATACCCGGACTCGCGTTTGCGCACAGTGGCAACACCGGTCAAAACCTTCGATGCAGCTCTGCAAAAGCTGATCGACGATATGTTCGAAACGATGTACGCAGCGCCCGGTGTCGGCTTGGCCGCGACGCAAATCGATGTGCACAAACAGCTCATCGTCATCGATGTCAGCGAAGAGAAAAACCAGCCGCTGGTCTTCATCAATCCGACCATAGAAGTGCTGAGCGACGAACTCAGCGAGTACGACGAAGGCTGCCTCTCCGTTCCGGGCTTCTACGAAACCGTCTGCCGTCCGGCGCGTGTCAAAGTGAAAGCGCTCGATCGTCATGGCAAGCCGTTCGAAATGATTCCGGAAGGCCTGCTCGCGGTTTGCATCCAGCACGAAGTCGATCACCTGCTCGGCAAACTGTATGTCGATCACATCTCGTCGCTGAAACGCAATCGCATCCGCACCAAACTTTTGAAGCAACAGCGCCACAGCGCCTGATCTCTAGTATTAGCGACTGAATTCATGACCGACACTTCACGGCTGCGTATCGTTTTTGCGGGCACGCCCGAATTCGCGGCGGCGCACCTGCGTGCGCTGCTCGATTGGCAGGGCGGTGAAATCATCGCCGTGTACTCGCAGCCCGATCGCCCGGCCGGGCGCGGCAAGAAACTGGCGATGAGCCCCGTAAAAGAACTCGCGCTGCTGCACAACCTTCCCGTGTTTCAGCCGCTCACGCTGCGCAGCGCCGAAGCGCAGGAAGAATTGCGCGCATTGAACGCCGACATCATGGTTGTGGTTGCGTACGGTTTGATTTTGCCGGAAGCCGTTTTGCAGACACCGCGATTGGGTTGTGTGAATGTGCACGCATCGATTCTGCCGCGCTGGCGTGGCGCCGCGCCGATTCAACGCGCGATCGAAGCCGGTGATGCCGAAACCGGCGTCACTATCATGCAAATGGATGTGGGGCTCGATACCGGCGATATGCTCAACATCGTGCGCTGCAAAATTAACAATGACGAAACTGCCGGCACGCTGCATGACAAACTCGCCGTCATCGGCGCGCCTGCATTGATCGCAACACTCGAACAACTCGCCAATAATTCTGCAACGCCGGAAAAACAAAACGACGCGCTCACTTGTTACGCGGCAAAAATTAACAAAGAAGAAGCAGTACTTGATTGGACTCAATCGGCCGCGTTGCTCGATCGCCAGATTCGCGCGTTCAATCCAACGCCGGTTGCCTACACCGCCATCGATGGCGAGCGGGTGAAAATTTATCGGGCCCAGCCAGAATTGAAATCGGGCAGCACGGCCGGTGAAATTATTAGCGCCGATAAACATGGCATCGTCGTAGGCTGCGGCGAGAATTCTTGTTTGCGCATTTTCGATTTGCAATTACCGGGCGGAAAAGTATTGAGCGCCGGCGAAGTGCTCAATGGCCGCGCCGATGTTTTCAAACCGGGCCGTTCGTTCGACGCCATCAATTCAAACCACAACGATGCGTGAACTCGATTGCCGCGCCGCTGCCGCGCAAATACTGGCTGCGGTTGTCGCGGGCGAAACGCTCGATCGCGTCATCGCACGCATCGAACCCGCGGTGCGCGAACGCGATCGCGCACTGCTGCGCGAATTGTGTTACGGCAGCTTGCGCTGGCACATTCAACTCGGCGCAATCATCAAACCGCTACTGCAAAAACCGCTCAAGGCGCGCGATAGCGATATCGAGCAATTGCTCATCGTCGGCGCCTATCAATTACTGCACACACGGATTCCTGCGCACGCGGCGATCAACTCAGCGGTCGAGGCGAGCCGCCATTTACAGAAAAATTGGGCGAGCGGTTTAATCAACGCCGTTATGCGAAAAATTCAGCGCGAGAGCGACGATCGAATCGCACGATTGACGCCATCGCAACGCGTCGCGCATCCGCAATGGTTTTGGGAATCGATTCGAAAAGCCTGGCCGCAACAGGCCGAGCAAATCTTCGAAGCGAATAACGCGCATCCACCCATGTGTTTGCGCGTCAATGCGCTGCATAAAAATCGCGCTGATTATTTGCAGATGCTGGACGAGCAGGGCATTGCTGCAACGCCGTGCGAATTCAGTCCGAGCGGTTTGCGACTCGAACAGCCGTGCGCAGTCGATGCACTGCCCGGATTTAAAGACGGCGTGGTCAGTGTTCAGGATGAAGCCGCGCAGCTCGCGGCATTTTTACTCGATGCACAGCCGCATGAACGCATACTCGACGCGTGCTGCGCGCCGGGCGGAAAAACCGCGCATATTCTGGAGACGCAACCGAGCGCGCACATGTTCGCACTCGATGTGTCGAGCGAACGCTTGCAACGCGTCACTGCCAATCTCACTCGCCTGAACTTGCAAGCCAGCGTAATAGCGGGCGATGCTCTAACACCTTCATCGTGGTGGGATGGCATCGCGTTCGATCGCATTTTGCTCGATGCGCCGTGCTCGGGAACGGGCGTTATCCGCCGCCATCCCGATATCAAATTGCTGCGCACGCCGACCGATATCGAACAATTGGCGACGCTGCAGCTGCAACTATTGCAAACGCTATGGCCGCTGCTTGCACCGAACGGCTATTTACTGTACGCGACGTGCTCGGTCATGCCGCAGGAAAATAGCGAGGTCGTCGAACAATTCTGCACAGCGCAATGCGACGTCGAGCTGATTCCGATCGCGGCGGAGTGGGGCATGCCACAACCCGCCGGGCGACAATTACTTCCAACCGTAAATGGTCAGGATGGTTTCTATTACGCGCTGCTGCGAAAGCGCATCCCCACGCAGCCAACGTGACATTGTTTGAAAATTGACTGCTTTCACGCGACAAGCAGGCATTCCCACGAAATTCCTCCTCTCAAACGAGAATCAGTTCTCAAAATCGCCACGCTGACGACCCGCTGTGTAAAACATCTTCTTAAATTGCGAAGCACTTTAATTTTTTCAAACCGTAACTCTTGAATAAGTCAATAAACGCGGCTATCGGCACAGGAACGTGCGTCTCCGCCAGACCGATTATTTTTGCGCATGCCGTATAAATTGCCCTCAACTCGGCCCGAACTGGAGCTTGTGCTCTACTTGGGCACGACCATTACGCTCACTGCCGTCGCCGCAGCACTGGGGCTATTTGAGGACACGCGTCTGGACTCGCCCTGGACCGCGCCGGTGTTGTCATGCAGCCTTTTATTATGTCTCGCGCTCTGCATTAACTTCTGGCGCCGCACGCGGCTTTATCAACACGAAAACTGGGCGCGCCATCTCGCCGAAATCGAACTGCAAAAACTCTCGCTCGTCGTCGAACAAAATCCTGCCGCGGTCGCCATTCTCGATATGCGCGGCATGATCGAATACGCGAACCCGAAATTTTGCAGCGCGTTGAATTATTCGGAGGACGAATTATTCGGCCACAATCTCGGTCAACTGTTGCACGCAACCATCGCCGGCGAAACCTACGCTGAAATTCTGGCGGCGGCGACCAGCGGTTCGACATGGCAGGGCGAACTGCGCTATCAGCGCCGCGGCGAAGGCTCGTTCTACGCAGCGGCGACATTTCATCGCATCGACGGCCGCGATGGTAAAACCAATCAGATTGTCGCTCTGCTCGAAGATATTTCCGATCGCGTCGCCTATCGCGAGCACCTGTTTCGACAGACAAATTTCGACAAATTAACCGGATTGCCGAATCGCGAACTCGCCCTCGATCGTTTGGCGCAGGCGATCAATAGCGCCGAGCGCCATCAGCGCATGGTAACCGTGCTCTTCGTCGGCCTCGATCGCTTCAAAACCATCAACGACACACTCGGCCATCGCGTCGGCGATTTATTGCTCACCGAAACCGCGTTGCGCTTGCAGCAGTGCATGCGCGATGAAGACACCGTGGCCCGTCTCGGCGGCGATGAGTTTTTGATTTTGCTCGTCAACCAGCGGATGAATACCGATGCCTCTCTCGCCGCGAATAAAATCATCGACACGATCGCCAATCCGTTTTATGTCGAAGGGCGCGAATTGAATGTCACCGCGAGCATCGGGCTGACGGTGTATCCCGACGATGGCACCACCGCTGCGGATTTATTGCGCAACGCCGACTCTGCACTGCATATCGCAAAATCGCAGGGACAAAATTCGTATCATTTTTTCACACCCGAGATGAATACGCGCGCGCTGGAGCGGCTCAATCTCGAAACGCATTTGCGCCACGCCATCGAACGCAACGAATTGGTTTTGCATTACCAGCCGTTGATCAATCTCGAAAGCGGCGAAGTCGTCGGCATGGAGGCGCTGCTGCGCTGGCACAATGCGGAATTGAATAATCCACCGCCCGATCGCTTCATTCCTATCGCGGAAGAAAGCGGGCTGATCATTTCGATCGGGCAGTGGGTATTGCGTGAAGCTTGCCTGCAAGCCGTCGCCTGGCAGCACGAAGGCCATGCGCCGTTGCGCGTGGCGGTCAATATTTCAACCAAACAATTTGTCGGCGGTAATGTGGTGCATGCGGTCGAGGATGCGTTGCGCGAATCGGGACTGAATCCCTCGCTGCTCGAACTCGAAATCACCGAAGGCTTGCTGCTCAACGATGCACCACTGACGCGCCGCTCGCTCGAACGTTTGAAAAAACTCGGCGCGCGTCTTTCGCTCGACGATTTCGGCACCGGCTTTTCGTCGCTGAGCTATTTGCAGCGCTACGATTTCGATGTGCTCAAAATCGATCGCAGTTTCATCAAGGATATCGAACACAATAAAGAAGCCGCCGGTCTGGTTCGAACCATCATCGCGATGGCGCACAATCTCGGCATGGAAGTGATCGGCGAGGGCGTCGAAACCGAACTGCAGGCCGATTTTATTCGCGATCGCGAATGTCATCTGGGCCAAGGCTATTTCTACACCAAGCCATTGCCCGCCGGCGAGTTTGGTAAATGGCTGAAAAAATATTCAGCGCGCGACTGATTAATTATTTTTATTTGCGCGACTTTTCGATCAACTCGTACGCCGCCTGAATTTCCTGCGTTTTCTCTGTCGCGAGTTTCACCATATCGGGCGGCACGCCCTGCGCGATGAGTTTATCGGGGTGATGTTGGCTCATCAGTTTGCGATACGCCTTCTTGATCTCGGCATCGCTCGCATCGCTGCTCACGCCGAGCGCGCGATAGGCATCGGCGAGTGCGTCGCGCGATGTCGCTTGATTCGTGCCATAACCCTGCTGATGAAAACGCTGCTGCGCCTGCAGCATGTCGAGAAATTGCAAAAATTGCGCGCGATCAAAACCGAGATACTGCGCGACGCGTTGCAGAATATCGGCTTCGACCTGATGAATCACACCGTCGGCCAACGCGAAACGCACCAGATATTCGATCAGTACGTTGCGCAATTCCGGTCGAAAAATCGCGTGCTGTAAAAAACTCGATATTTGCGGCTCGATCTGAAACTCGGGCGCCGCGCCGCGCTTGAATAATGCGATGGCTTCGCTGCGCGCTTCGCCGCTCAAACCGAGTTCGGCCATCAAACGCTCGGCACCGGCAATTTCCTCTTCGCTGATCCGCCCATCGGCTTTCGCCAAACAACCGACAAGCGTAAATACCGTGGAAAAGAAGGGATGCTGTGCGAGCGGAATATTGCGAGTGTCAGCGGCCTGCGTTTTTAAACCGCGCAGACCCTTATCGAAATAGTGGCCGATGATGATACCGAAGACGATGCCGAGCCAATTGCGCGTCAATAAAAATCCGAAGATCGCACCGAAGATCTTACCGATAATCACCCTGCAACCTCGCGATTCGAGCGCGCATCTTCGACATCATCGCGCTGACGCCGCGACGGTCCTTTGAAGCGTTTGTATTCCCATTGGTATTGCGCCGGACAATCGCGCGCGGTCGCCTCCACGCTGGCATTCAAACCAGCAAGGGATTGCGCCAGATCGTCCGAGTAGATGGCGTCATCGGGGGCGCGAAACACCAGCTTGAAACCACCGCGCGACTGACGCAGCGCGTAGACGACTATCGCGCGAGCGCCGGTTTTCTGCAGCAGATTGCTGGCCAGTGTCATCGTCAATGCCGGATGACCGAAGAAGGCGGCGGGTTCGGCGCCCGCGCCTTTGGGTACCTGATCGGGCAGCATGCCGGCGATACCGCCTTTCTTCAGTATTTTCAGCACCGCGCGCACACCGGAGGTATCCGCCGGTACCAGCGTCGCGCCGCTGCGGCTGCGACCGAGGCGCACCAGCTCGTTGATCGCTTCGTTATCCGACGGCAAATACATCGAGGTGATGCCGTAACGCTGACCGAGATAGAGACCGACCATCTCCCAGTTGCCGTGATGCGGCGCCAACACCAACACACCGCGGCCCTCGGCGAGATATTGCTGGAGCAATGCTTCGCCATCGATTTCCGCGATGGCCGCCAGCGTCGCCTCCGGCGGCGACAACCAAAGCTTGGGCATTTCAAACGCGGTCTGGCCGAAATCGATCAGACTTTCGCGGACGAGATCGGCCTGCTGCTGCGGCATCAGCTCCGGCAAGCACAACGCGATATTGGTTTGTGTGATCTGCTTTTCGCGCGTATCGAAACGCCAAAACAGATGACCGAGCAGTCGCCCCAACGCGTGCAACCAGGACCACGGCAACGCCGCCAGACCACGCATCAGTGCACGCAATAGTGAAATCTTTATACCCGACACTCGACAGCTCGCATGAGAAAGAGAAAACGCGGCGCATTTTACTGGAACGGATTGTACTGGAAACTGCCGCAACGCCACGTCCTCTGTATAATTGCGCCCTCGTGCGATTTGCCCTCCGCGTTTCGCCAGCCTCTTTGTCATCAAAATTAAGGAGCCCGCTGTGAGCGTGCCCGACACCAAGTCACCTAACACCCGATCACCGGATATCAGCACATTTCAGGGCCTGATTCTCGCCCTTCAACAATTCTGGGCCGAGCAGGGCTGCGTGATTTTGCAGCCGCTCGATATGGAAGTGGGCGCCGGCACCTTCCACCCCGCGACATTTTTGCGCGCGCTTGGACCGGAGACGTGGAATTCGGCGTACGTGCAACCGAGCCGCCGTCCCGCCGATGGACGCTACGGCGAAAACCCGAATCGCTTGCAGCATTACTACCAGTTTCAGGTAGTGATGAAGCCGTCACCCGCGAATATCCAGGAGCTGTATCTCGAATCTCTGCGCCTGCTCGGTTTCGATCCGCTGGTCAACGATATTCGTTTCGTCGAAGACAACTGGGAATCGCCGACGCTCGGCGCGTGGGGACTCGGCTGGGAAGTGTGGCTCAACGGTATGGAAGTCACGCAGTTCACTTACTTCCAACAAGTCGGCGGCATCGAGTGCTATCCCGTCACCGGCGAAATCACTTACGGCCTCGAACGCCTCGCCATGTATTTGCAGGGCGTCAACAGCGTTTACGATCTGGTGTGGGCGAAAGGGCCAGAGGGTGTGGTGACCTACGGCGACGTGTTCCATCAAAACGAAGTGGAAATGTCGCGCTTCAATTTCGAAGAAGCGAACGTGGCGAAATTATTCGAGCTGTTCGATTTCTACGAAAGCGAAAGCCAGCGTCTGATCGAAAAACAATTGGCGCTGCCCGCGTATGAAATGGTGATGAAGGCATCGCACACGTTCAATTTGCTCGATGCGCGCAAAGCGATTTCTGTCACCGAACGCCAACGTTTTATTTTGCGCGTGCGCGGCTTGGCGCGCGCCGTAGCGCAGGCGTATTTCGATGCGCGCAAAGCGCTCGGTTTTCCTCTCGCACCCGAAGCGTTGCGCAATGAAGTGTTGGCAGCTCTCGAAAACAATGCAGATAAAAATTCTTCGCAACAAAAAAACAAGGGAGCCGCAGCGTGAGCCAGACATTCCTCGTTGAACTCGGCACCGAAGAACTGCCACCGAAAGCATTGAAGAACTTATCGCTCAGCTTCGAGCAATCGATCGCCGATGGTTTGAAAGCTGCGAATATCACCTTCGGTAAAACACATGTATTCGCCGCGCCGCGCCGCCTCGCTGTGCTTATCGAAGAACTGAACGAAACGCAGCCCGATCAAGCGATCGAAAAACTCGGCCCCAATGTCAGCAATGCGTTCGACGGCGAAGGCAAACCGACCAAAGCGACCGAAGGCTTTGCACGCTCGTGCGGTATCGAAGTTTCTCAGTTGCAACGCACGCAGACCGACAAAGGCGAGCGCCTGGTATTTCGCAGCACACAAGCGGGCAAACTCACCATCGAATTATTGCCTGCGATTGTTTCAGCTGCGCTCGATCAATTGCCGATTCCCAAACGCATGCGTTGGGGCGCGCGCCGCGACGAATTCGTGCGACCTGCGCATTGGCTCGTCATGCTGTTCGGCAAGCAAATAATCGATTGCGAAATTCTCGGCATTAAATCCGGACGCGAAACACGCGGCCATCGCTTCCATTGCAATCAATCAATTGCGCTCAATCACGCCAGCGAATATCAGCTAACGCTCGAAAATAAAGCGTATGTCATCGCCGATTTCAACGAGCGTCGCGGCCATGTGCGCAAACAAGTGGAAATGGAAGGCCAGAAATTAAATGGCACCGCGGTCATCGACGAAGATTTACTCGATGAAGTCACCGCACTGGTCGAATGGCCCGTCGCGTTGAGTGGTAGTTTCGAGGAACGCTTCCTGAAAGTACCGCAGGAGGCGCTGATCTCATCGATGAAAGGCCATCAAAAATATTTTCACGTGGTCGATGCCAACGGAAAATTGCTGCCGCATTTCATCACGGTCGCCAATATCGAAAGCAAAGACCCGCGCAAAATTATCGACGGCAACGAGCGCGTGATTCGTCCACGCCTGAGCGACGCTGCATTTTTCTACGAAACCGATTTGAAAGCACCGCTGGCATCGCGCCGCGAGCAATTGAAGACGGTAGTATTTCAGGAAAAACTCGGCACGGTATTCGATAAAACCGAACGCGTTGCCAAACTGGCCGCATCGATCGCCGAGCAGATCGGCGGCGATGTGCAATTCGCCCAGCGCGCCGGCCAACTCAGCAAAGCCGATCTCGTCAGCAATATGGTCGGTGAGTTTGACGAGATGCAAGGCATCGCCGGTGCGTATTACGCGCGCCACGACGGCGAGCCACACGAAGTGGCCGAAGCGATTCGCGAACATTACCTGCCGCGTTTCGCGGGCGATGAATTACCGCACACCAAAACCGGTATCGCGATTGCGCTCGCTGACCGGCTCGATACGCTGGTCGGTATTTTTCTGATCGGGCAACCGCCAACCGGATCGAAAGACCCGTTCGGTTTACGTCGCGCCGCGCTCGGCATTTTGCGCATCATCGTCGAACGCGGACTCGATCTCGATTTGCGCTCGTGCATCAGCTTCGCGAGTCATTTATTTCCGAATGCGGTGATGGGTGCAGCGCCAGCGAATGTGCGCCAAACCATTTTCGATTATGTGATCGAACGTTTCCGCGCATGGTACGAAGACGAAAATATTCCAGCCGAGGTATTCCTCGCCGTGAGCGCAAAACAATTGGGCGCGCCACTCGATATTCATCAGCGCGTGCAAGCGGTGCATCGTTTCAGCCAATTGCCCGAAGCGCAGGCACTCGCCGCGGCCAATAAGCGCGTATCGAATATTCTCGCCAAGCAAGCCGATGCGAATGCACTCCCGGCTTTGCGTATCGATTTGCTGCAAGAAGACGCCGAGAAAAAACTTGCCGGCGAAGTGGCGACACTCGCCGCCGTAGTCACACCCTTGTTCGCACAGCGCAAATACCGCGAGGGCCTGGAAAAACTCGCGACCCTGCGTGCAACCGTCGATGCGTTTTTCGATAACGTGATGGTGATGTGCGACGATGAAGCGGTGCGCAACAATCGCCTGGCTTTGTTGTCACAGCTGCGCAATTTATTTTTGGAAGTGGCGGATATTTCGCTGTTGGCATCAACCGCAAAATAACGAACCTCGGACTTCGCAGCAGGGGCAGGCGGGTTCATTGCAAAACCGCCGGCGACACGATGTCGCCGACGGAGCTTACAGGGATGTACTTGCAGCGTTTTTGCAATGAATTCGCCTGTCGCTGCCACTACGGAACATTATGCTCGTAATCCTCGACCGCGACGGCGTTATCAACGAAGACTCGGACGCGTACATCAAATCACTCGATGAATGGCGCCCCATTCCGGGCTCTATCGATGCAATTGCACGCCTAAGCAAACACGGTTTCACGGTTGTCGTCGCTACCAATCAATCCGGATTGGGTCGCGGCTTATTCACGCTCGACGATCTTGAAGCGATGCATCACCGTTTATGCGAAATGGTCGAAACCGAAGGCGGCCATGTCGGCGGCATTTTTTATTGCCCGCACACACCCGACGATCATTGCGATTGCCGCAAACCCAAACACGGCCTGATCGATGCGATCGAGCGCGAATTCAATACCTCGGCGCGCGGCGCGTGGATCATCGGCGATTCGCAGCGCGACCTCGAAGCGGGAATGAGCAAAGGGTGCGTGCCCGTGTTGGTGCGCACCGGCAAAGGCAAACGCACCGAAGAAAAATTAGCGGCGGCCACCGATTCTCAAAGTACGAGCTTGCACTGGCGCGACGTGAAAATATTCGATGACTTGGCTGCGGCTGCATCCGCACTGATCGCAACGGTGACCAATTGATACGCCCGGAAAACAACTGATGCCATCGATACCGCTGTCTCAACGACCCCTATCGCTACCGCAAAAACTCTGGCTCGGCATTCGCGCCGCCATTTTCTATTTCGGCTATTCGCTGCTGACCGTATGGTTCAGTTTCACCGGGGTGCTGTTTTGCCGCTTCCTGCCGTATCGCGTGCGCGACACTTACCTCACCGGCTGGAATTTTCTGGTCATGCGCTGGCTGTGCCTCACCTGCGGTATCACCTTCAAAGTACGTGGCCGCGAATTATTGCCGCAGGGCCCCGTGGTATTGATGTCGAAACATCAAAGCCAGTGGGAAACGTTTTATTTGCAGGTACTACATCCACCGATCGCGACCATTCTTAAAAAAGAATTATTGCGCGTGCCCTTTTTTGGATGGGGTTTGGGATTGCTCGAGCCTATCGCTATCGATCGCAGCAATCCCAAACAGGCGATAAAAGATATTTTGGAGCAGGGCGTGCAGCGCGTGAAACTCGGCCGCTCGATCATGATTTTCCCCGAGGGCACACGCACACCACCCGGCGAGATCGGCAATTACGCACGCAGCGGCGCCATGCTCGCATGCAAGGCGGGCGTACCGATCGTACCCGTAGCGCACAATGCCGGATTATTCTGGCCATCGAAAAAATTTTTGAAATACCCGGGCGTTATTGAAATCGTAATCGGCGCGCCCATCGACACATCGAGTGGCGACAGCCGCGCACTCACCGAACAGGTGAAAAACTGGATCGAAACCGAAATCGCAAACATGAATGCGCAGCCGGCGCAAATCGCGCCATCGATTCAAGCCGCATAATGCGCAAACCTACGTTTATTTTTGTTTTCTTCACCGTCGTGCTCGACATGCTCGCGCTCGGCATGATCATTCCGGTATTGCCGAAACTCGTCGTCGATTTCACCGGCGGCGACACCGCGCGCGGCGCCGAAATTTTTGGCTTATTCGGCACCGTATGGGCATTGATGCAATTTCTTTGCTCGCCGATTTTAGGCGCGCTGTCCGATCGATTCGGCCGTCGCCCGATCATTTTGCTGTCGAACTTCGGGCTCGGCCTCGATTACATTTTGATGGCACTCGCACCGAATTTAGGTTGGCTGTTCGCGGGTCGCGTCATTTCAGGAATTTGCGCGGCGAGCATCAGCACCTCGTATGCGTATATCGCCGATGTCACACCCACCGATAAACGCGCCGGTGCATTCGGCATGATGGGCGCCGCGTTCGGTCTCGGTTTTACCTTCGGCCCCGCGCTCGGCGGCGTGCTCGGCAATATCGACCCGCATTTACCATTCTGGATTTCGGCCGCGCTGAGTTTATTGAATGCGTGTTACGGCTTGTTCGTAATTCCCGAATCACTACCGCGCGAAAAGCGCACGGCATTTAGCTGGAGCCGCGCGAACCCGCTCGCCGCTCTGCAATTATTGCGCTCGCACCGCAATTTAATCGGACTCGCCAGCATCGGATTTTTATCGAATCTGTCGCACGTCGTCCTCAACAGCACATTCGTTTTGTATGCGGGTTATCGCTATCAGTGGAGCGAACGCGATGTCGGTTTTGCGATGGCACTCGTCGGTATTTGCAGCATGATCGTGCAGGGTGGATTGGTGCGACCGTTCGTGCGCCAATTCGGCGAACGCGCAGCACTATTGTGTGGCCTGAGCGCCGGCGCGTTGGGGTTCACCATTTTTGGATTAGCACCAAACGGCACCGTTTTTTTAATCGGCATTGTATTTACCACGATTTGGGGAATGGCTGGCCCGGCGGGAATGGGCTTGATGACGCGCTGCGTTGGCGCGAATGAGCAGGGCAGACTGCAAGGTGCTAACAGCAGCTTGAATGGCATCGCCATGCTGATAGGCCCGACTATTTTCACTCACACCTTCGCATTATTCATCGGACCTTCTCGGCCAATGCATTTACCGGGTGCGCCATTTTTGCTGGCGACACTTTTACTCGGCATCGCGCTTTTATTTGCCGCCCGAGTTGCGCAGCCGGAATCTTCTTCACGCGCCTAAAATTTTTCTGCTATACATTTCGATCTAAGCGTTTTTTCTAAAACAGCAAGGAGAGAAAAATTGGCCAATGGATATTTCGATGCTCCAGTGTTCGAAATCGAAAAAAGCGAAATCGATATCGACATCTCAAATACACCTTTTTTCTACAACGATAACGGCAACCCCACTTATCTGAAGCAATTACCGTCCGGCATCACACCACTGATACCGGCGAAAACTGATCCCAGCGTAGGAATCGGCAATGAATATATTGTCTCGGAGGTCATCGGTGTTAAACCGACTCCGCCTTATGGCATCGAAACGCAGCTCGGTTTCGTCGGCAAAGAAATTATCTATGAGCCGATGTGGGCCACACGCGATCGTGCCGCAGCATTTGGAATCACGCTCGTTGAAAAAGGCCAAGCGGTTGCGCTGTCCAGCCCGGTCGCAAAATTGTCGCAAGTCGAATATGAATATGGTGCCTTTGCGGGGCACTGGTCGCCGTATCAAGACACCGGCAATCAGCTGCTCACGATTGTTTGTACCGATCTCGAACACCACGATTTCCCGCACATATTTGCATCGACCGATCCCAACCTGCCTCTGGTAATTTCGGTGGGGCGCTACTGGCCGAAGCTGGGAAAAATTCGGCTGGCGGATTTGTGGGTGCCGCGCGGCAGTGCTTTATATATTCCACCGAAGCCGGCACTGCTAGGACAGGAATGCCTCGATCTGCATAACAATCGCAATTCGGCGCGCGCCTGCTGGGGGCACCTGCATCAGAACAGTCTGTCGACCCACACATTGCTGCAAGCAGAGAACGGCTATTTCTATTGGTTCTGGAATGCGACGTCGACGGTACACACGAATTTGTCGTGAGCTAAAAAATTTATCGCAAATCTAAAAAGCGCAGCCATTAAAACTGCGCTTTTATTTTTACACCTAAATACGCGGCGCGCTCTGGAGCCGGCTCGAAATAACGCGCATTGCTTTCATTAACGATCACCGAACCGACGTACTCGCGATCGGTGAGATTATCGACACGCACGAATTCGTCGAACTGCCAATTCGCCAACGTCTGCGTAAACCCTGCGCTCCAATCGAGCACGGTGTAGTCATTCGTCGCCTCGCTGTTGATATCGTTGACGTAGAGCTTCGATTCGCGTCGCACCGCAAGCGCGGTGTTAAAGCCGCTGCGCGCTTCGCGCCATGATAATTCACCAAATATCGCACGCATCGGCACGCCGGGAATGCGGTTGCCTGTTTCGACGAGCTGCGACGATGACATAAAATCCTCAGCGTACTTTGCGCGCAAAAATGTGTACGCGAGCTTTAAACCGATACCGTTATCCCACTCGCCAGCGTATTGCCATTCGACGCCATCGCGCTGTGTTTTCCCCGCATTCTGATACACAGAGCGACCGACGCTATTAGCCAGCACTGCCAGTTCATCGTAGGTGATGATATGAAATACCGCGAAGTCGATACGACTGTTTTCATCGAGCAATACCTTACTGCCGATTTCATAATTCTCACTGCGACTTGGATCGAGATCCAAATTCAAACCGGTATTCGCTCCGCTGATACTTTTATAAGAGAGTTCGTTGAACGTCGGCGTTTCAAAACCTTTGCCATAGGAAAAATATAATCGCGCGGCATCGCTCACCCCCCAACTCAACCCCAATGTCGGCGTGGTGGCATGAAACGTTTTCGCACCGCTGTCGTCGCCATTGCCGGGCACGATGTAATGATCGTTTGAATCAACACGCACACGGCTATTGCGCACACCGAGTGCGAGCAGCCAATCCTGTGCGAATTGCCACTGCGCTTGTACATATTGATCGAAGTTGTACACGCGATTCGATTCATCGCGACGCAAATCGCCTTTCACACCGAGCGTGCTGCCGATGAAATTTCGATAACCCAGCCGATCTTCATCGAGATTATCGAAATCGAGTCCGCCGGTAATTTCAAATGCACCGCCGAATAAATTATCGGTGTGCATCCAATGGCTATCGATTCCCCAATAATCGCGATTGAGATCGATCACACCGCCGGCAGTCGTCGCTGCATTCTGCGCGCCCGTCGGAATCGCCTGATATTGCACGGTGCTGCGCTGACCGCGATATACCATCGCATCGAAGGCATCGCTATCGCCGATCGCGCGATGATAGTTGGCGCCGAGTTGTTGCTGGCGCACGGATTTACGCGTGTTGAATAATTCCGCGTTATCGCCTGCCTGCTTGCGATCGGTATTGAGCTGCGCGCGCGTCAAGCCGAGCGGATCTTGCGCTTCGGGCATATCAACCGCATTCGCGATGAGTTTGAGTTGCGATTTTTCGTCCAACGCAAAATTCACATTCACATTGCCGTTGCTGCGTCGCACGGCGCTGTGATCGCGATAACCTTCGCTGCTGAAATTATTTATCGCAGCGTTGTAATTAAAATCGCCATGCGCGCCGCCAACGCGCACCGCTTCGCGGCGAGTGTCGTAACTGCCCGCCAGCAAATCGAGCTGCGCTTGGGTGCCGGATTTACCCGGCGCCGTAAATATCGCAATGGCACCACCCGAGGCGTTGCCGTACAGCGAGGAAAAAGGGCCGCGCAATACTTCGATGCGTTGTGCCGACGTCAAATCGATGTGCGAGAGCTGGCCTTGACCATCGGGCATCGTCGCCGGAATACCATCGACATAAATACGCACGCCGCGCACCCCAAAGGTCGAACGCGCGCCGAAGCCGCGAATCGACACCTGCAAATCCTGCGCGTAGTTCTGGCGGTTGTGCGCAACCACGCCCGGAATCTGCGGCAATGTCTCTGACAGATTGACCTGCAATTGGCGGGTATTGATCGCGTCCGCCGAAATCGTATCGATCGCCATCGGCAGCGCGAAACTCGCCTGCTCGCTACGCGTGGCGGTTACGACGACCTCACTGCGCAAGCCAGCCGCTGCAAGGCCGCTTTGGAGCGCCACCAGAATCAGCGGTACCGGCGGGAATAGTCTTGATCGAGGCGGCAACCACATTGATGTCAGTATCCTGAAGCGAAAGTCGCGCACTATACCCCGACTCGGCGGCGAATTCGGCACTTTTGTGCAAAAGAGTTTGATCTGGCTCAACTGCGTCGCAGTCTCAATTGACAACGATTATCATTTATCTTAGAGTTCGTATCACGCAGCTTAAAGCTCCCATCACGCCAACGATGAGATAGCGCCATGTACGTCTGTTTGTGTAAAGGCATCACCGACTCGCAAATCCGCACTGCGGTGGCGGAGGGCATGACCAATTATCGCGAGCTGCGCAGCGCGCTGGGACTTAGCACGCAATGCGGCAAGTGTGGCATGCACGCCAAGGAAGTTTTCAACGACGCGTTGGCCAATATCGACTCCTCGCTTTTCTACGATGCCGCGGTCGCGTAAGCAGCGATCGCCGAGCACGCTTTATCTCCGCTTCCCAACCACTTACTAGCAATACAAATTATTCGCATTTTTACCTCACTTACCGAAGTTTGACACCTGTTGCGCTGACGCGGACAATCTCGCGCATTCCCGATTTTTTCCATTCCCAGTTTTGTTTATTTGCGCATTTGGAGAGCAGGCATGAAGGGCGACGCGAAAGTCATTGAAATTCTGAACAAGGTTCTCGGTAACGAGCTCATCGCAATCAACCAATATTTTTTGCATTCGCGTATGTTCGGCAATTGGGGATTGAAGGCGCTCGAATCGTATGAGTACCACGAATCGATCGACGAAATGAAACACGCCGACAATCTCGTCAAACGCATTTTCTTTCTGGAAGGCCTCCCCAATCTGCAACAGCTCGGCAAATTGCTGATCGGCGAAAGCGTCGTCGAAGCGCTGCGCTGCGATTTGAAACTCGAACAACAAGCGCTGCCAGATCTAAAGGCCGGTATCGCATATTGTGAACAGGTTGGCGATTACATCAGCCGCGAGCTGCTCGAAGATATTCTCGAAAGCGAAGAAGAACATATCGATTATCTCGAAACGCAGCTAAGCCTGATCGATCAGGTCGGATTGCAAAATTATTTGCAAAGCAAAATGGAATCCTGAGCCGTAGCTGCAATACTGTTAGTCACTCTCGTTCCAAGCTGATCTGTGACTGAACATGCGCGGTTTCTCTCACTCACTCCTACTCGCTCTCATCGCAATATCGCCGAGTGCATTTGCTGCGCTCGGCGGTAATGTCGAATCAGTCACAAACTCGAACAACCAAGCCGTTGTGCGCGCCCAAGTGCGCACGATTCCGAGCAATGGCTACACCGTGCACGAATCGGTCACCGAAGCGGGTGTCACGGTGCGCGAATATGCCTCGCAGCAGGGAGTTGTCTTTGCCGTGACGTGGAGCGGTCCGAGCATGCCCGATCTGCAGCAATTTCTCGGCGGCTATTTTCCGCAATTTCACGCCGCGATGGCGGAGCGTCGTCAACGCGGCGTGCGCGGCCCGGTGATGCTGCAACAAAATGATCTGGTGGTGGAGTCGCGCGGACACATGCGCGAATTCAGCGGTCGCGCCTATGCACCGAATTTATTGCCGCCACAAGTTTCCATTGAAGAAATTCAGTGACGGTGCGATCGTGAAAATTGTCTTGGCATCCTTGCTCTCCCTAACACTCTCGCTTTGCCTTACCGCTTGTGGTGGCGGGGGAGGCGGTGGTGGCGACAGCACGCAGGTATTCACCAGCACGACCACCACCACGACAACAGGTGAAAATACGCATCCCATCACCGTCAACGGCGGCCCTTTGGGCATTCCCAATTTGGCGTTCACCAGCGTGACGGTCTGCGTGCCGAATACATCGCAATGCCAGACCATCGATAATGTCATCGTCGATACAGGTTCGGTCGGCTTGCGGCTGGTACCGTCGGCATTGGGCTCATTGAATTTGCCCGCGCAAACGGCCGCTAACGGAAACGCATTATTTAACTGTGTCGAATTCGTCGACCTATCGCACGCCTGGGGCCCGGTTCGACGCGCCGATGTCAAACTGAGCAACTACACCGCGAGCAATATCCCCATTCAAGTTGTCGGTGATGTCGGATCTAACTCCGAGCCCACCAGCTGCGGTGGTGGCAACAGTGCCGACAATCTTTCCACCGTGGCAAGCATGGGTGGCAATGGCATCATCGGCATCGGGTATTTTCGTGAGGATTGCGGCGTTTATTGCACTTACATTTCCAGCAACGAATACTATTTCAGCTGTAACAACGGCTGTATACAATCGGTAGCTGCGGCCAATATTCAACTACAGAATCCAATCGCACTTTTCCCCAGCAACAACAACGGCGTCATTCTCGATTTACCATCGGTTCCCAGTAATGGCTCGCTTAGCGTCACTGGATCGATAATTTTTGGCATCGGGACACAAAGCAATAATTCACTGAACGGAAAAACTGTTTTTACCACCAGCAGCAACGGCCTCATCACTACACAGTACAAAGGTACCAATTACACCTACAGCTTTATCGACAGCGGCTCGAATGGGTTATTTTTCGCCGACAGCAGTATTCCTTCATGCACGATTTCCACCGGCTTCTATTGCCCCGCCAGCACGCTGTCGTTGAGCGGCACCATCATCGGACAAAATAACAGCACGATGAGCATTCCTTTCAGCGTCGCCAATACCGAATCGCTGAACGGCAACTTCAACGCCTTTAACAATCTCGCAGGCTACTTGAGCGGCACCTTCGATTGGGGCCTGCCGTTCTTTTACGGTCGCAAGGTCTACACCGGCTTTGAAACCGATCCGCAGGGACCCTTTACCGCTTTTTAACTCGCCCAAATACCTGTCAGCCCCGATAATAGGTAGCACTAGAAAAATATTCGGGATTTCCAGATGAACCGCAACCCGCATTCGCGCTCGATGCCAGACAGCCCGCACATCGCCACAGGCGATTGGCGTGTTATCCGCATGCTGCTGCCGTATCTGTTGGAATATCGCGGCCGCGTCATCGTCGCGATGACCTTTCTCGTCATTGCGAAACTCGCCAATATCGGCGTACCGCTGTTGATGAAACGCATCGTCGATGCGCTGACACCGACCACGGCAATGCTCGCTGTACCGGTAACGCTGCTCGTTATTTACGGCTTGTTGCGATTGTCATCGACTTTGTTTGCCGAGTTGCGCGATGTGGTTTTTGTGCGCGTCACTCAGCGCGCGATGCGACGTGTCGCGCTCACCGTATTTCGCCATCTGCATGCATTGAGTTTGCGTTTTCATCTCGAACGCCAGACCGGCGGCGTCTCCCGCGATATCGAACGCGGCACACGCGGCATCGCCACGCTGATGAGTTTCACACTGTTCAGCATTATTCCAACGCTGCTTGAAATCGCGCTGGTGTGCGGCCTTTTATTTGTGAAATTCGATATCTGGTTTTCGCTGATTACGTTCGTCGCACTCGCGATTTATATCGGCGCAACAATTGCGATCACCGAATGGCGCACGCAACATCGCCGCACCATGAACGACATGGATTCGAAAGCAAACACCAAAGCGATCGATTCGTTACTTAACTATGAGACCGTCAAATATTTCAGTAACGAAGAATACGAAGCACAGCGCTACGATAAAAATTTACAGCGCTTCGAAACTGCAGCGGTAAAAAATGAAACCTCGCTCGGACTGCTCAATTGCGCACAGAGTTTTGTTATCGCACTCGCGGTTTCATTATTGATGTGGCGCGCTTCGGCGAGCATTGTCGACGGCAAAATGACCATCGGCGATCTGGTCATGATTAACGGCTTGCTCGTGCAACTGTATATCCCGCTCAATTTTCTCGGCGTGATGTATCGCGAAATCAAGCAGGCACTCACCGACATGGAAAAAATGTTCGGTCTGCTCAATCAGAATCGCGAAGTTCAAGACACGGCCGATGCAAAACCGCTCGATGTTTCGCAGGGGGCCGGCATCCGCTTCGAGCACGTCGATTTCGGCTACGATAAAAAGCGACAAATTCTTTTCGATGCGAGTTTCGAAATTCCACCGGGGCACACCGTCGCTGTGGTCGGTTCGAGCGGCGCGGGCAAGTCGACGTTATCGCGACTGTTATTCCGGTTTTATGATGTTAACAACGGACGCATTTTAATCGACGGACAGGATATTCGTGCCGTGCAACAAAGCACGTTGCGCGCAGTTTTAGGCATCGTGCCGCAGGATACCGTGCTGTTTAACGACACGATTTACTACAACATCGCCTACGGCCGACCCGAGGCCACACGCGACGAAGTGATCGCCGCCGCGAAGGCCGCGCACATTCATCACTTCATCGAGCAATCGCCGGATGGCTACGACACCATGGTCGGCGAACGCGGCTTGAAGTTATCGGGCGGCGAAAAACAGCGCGTCGCCATTGCGCGCACGATTTTAAAAAGACCGGCGATTTTAATTTTCGACGAAGCGACATCGGCGCTCGACTCACGCACCGAAAAAGCGATTCAAGCCGAGCTGAAAGAAATTTCGGCAACGCGCACAACGCTAGTCATTGCCCATCGCCTATCGACCGTGGTCGATGCGAATCAAATTCTGGTGATGGAACAGGGCCGCATTGTCGAGCGCGGCAACTTCCAGCAGTTGATCGAACTGAAAGGCAAATTTGCGGAGATGTGGAAGCTGCAACAGGAAGAGGATTTGCACGACGCGGATCGTTTGAGCAGTGCTTCCATGCAAACGGCCTGACCAAGCATGCGATGATAGACATTCAGCGACGACAATTTCTGATCGGAGCCAGCCTGTGTGGAATAGGATTCCTTTCCAATTTCGCACGCGGTGATCGCGACGCACACTATTTTTCGCCGACGACCACCGATGACTTTTCGCAGGACAGGATTGCGCTGGACGGGTTTTCTCACCTGTCGCCGAGCGGCGAATTCTACCTTTATTGCTTGTTATCCAATGCCTGCAGCACGTGATTGCCGTGGCCGACGCGGTTGTCGATAAGTGCCCGCGTCGCCGTCTGAATATAAGCGTTCATGAGCGTGTTCATGTGCTTCTGTGCCGCTTCGTCTTCGATCGGCGTCGCTACTAAATGCGGCAGCGTCGTGTAATTGTATAAACGCGGCGTGGCATTCGGCGGCTGCACCAAAATTTTATCGCCCTCGATAAATGCCGTGGTGAAATCGGTACCCGACGGTTTGATAAACGCGCGACCTTGATCGTCCGCAGGCAATGACAACAAATCGCGCCCCCAGCAATGATGTTCGTAATCGCCGCCGAGAATACCCATGATGGTCGGTGCAACATCGACTTGCGAACCCACCACCGCGCGCGTCTTGCCATAGCGTTGCTGAATATCTTTACCCCAGATCAGCAGCGGCACATGGAAACGCCACAAATCGATATCGGTAATCTGTTCGCCGCCGCCGAAACCATGATCGCCAACGAAAACAAATAGTGTGTTGTCAAAACTGAATTGCGGATTATCGCGACTGAACGCTTTGACGCGATCGAAGAACACACCGAGCGCATAATCGTTGTAACGCATCGCGGTTAAATGTTCGTCGCGCTGTCCATTCACTGTCACCTCCGGCATCGGCAATTGCGGCGGCAACGCATACGGTGCGTGATTCGATAAGGTTTGCAGCAGCGCGAAATACGGTTTGCCGCTTTGCTGTAATTTCGCAAGCTCTTCAAAACCGCGATCGAACATATCTTCATCCGATACACCCCAAGTGCGATCGGAGAAACGCGGATTGACGAAATCGTGGCGACCGATGAAGCGCTGCATACCCTGGGCGCCGAAAAATCCCGATTGATTGTCCCAGGCAAAATCACCGTTGTAGACGTAGAGGCTTTGGTAGCCGCGCGCGGCGAGTAATTTCGTGATACCTGAAAAATTATTCAGGCCTTGCGGCTGCTTCATCAGATATTCGTAATGCGGCAGATTGGGGAAACACGCCGCCGTCGCAAACATACCCTGATGTGTGTGCGTACCTTGCGAAAAGAAACGCTCGAATAACAGGCCTTCGTGTGTAAGCTCATCGAAGCGCGGCGTGATCTGTTGCGTATTACCAAACACGCCAGTGCGCTGCGCACTGAAACTCTCATCGATAATCAGCACGACATTTTTATAAGGAGACGCCGTCTCATTATCGCGAGCAGTCACGTGGCGAAGCAGCGGCAACGAATTCGGTTCGAGTAATTTTTCCTGCGGCATCACCCAGTTTTCTTGCACCAACTGCAGCGCCTGCGCATCGGGCATCATTTTGAGCCAGGGATTTTTTTCCGACTTTTTAATTTCCTGCTGCGCGGCTTTGAGCAGCGTGAACGAACCATTTAACGCGAGGTGATTGGTAAATAAATGCTCCGTTTTATACGCATCGGCCCAGCGCAGCGGCGGACCCGAACGAAACGTGCCGCGCGAGCAGGCCGCGGTGGTAAATACCAGCACCAACGCGAGCGCCAGGCGCATGCCGTACTTTACATTCTGCGATTGCGGTTTTCGCGTGGCACGATCGATGCGCCAGATCGCCCATGCGCAAATACCAGTGAGCGCAACACACAGCGCGAGATAGCGCAGCACGGGAAAGCCGTACCACAACATATTCACCACGGTTTTCGGGTCTTCCTTGATGTACTGGAAAACCAGACTGTTCAAACGCGCGTGAAATTCGCGGTAGAAATCCAACTCCAGCGCGGCGAGAAAGCTGTACAACAGGGCCACACCGATCAGCCAATTGTTGCACCAGCGTCGACGCGCCAGACCGCTCGGCAACAGCATCGCGATGACCAGTGGCGCTAGCGCATAGCACGTCATGATGAGATCGAAACGAAAACCGGTGGCGAACGCGGTGATGACATCGGCCAGCGGAATATCGCCGAGCAGCTCGTGATTGCGCCACAGCAACAAGCCACGCGCGACGGTGAATAGTGCGATGAATACGACGGCATTCAGCAAGAGATAGAGCGTGTCGGCCCCCAGCGTATTGCGATGCGGGGAGGCGGCGAGTTTGGTGTTGGCACCGGGCATAGACATTCTCGGAAATAAAGACTCTTGTGACAAACGCCACTTGTGACAGGGATTGGCGCGCGATGTTCCGCTGGGCGGGTTCCAGCGTCAAGCCTTTCGTTAAAAGCGCATATAATCACGGCCGGCTTAACCACAGATTAATTGCGGAACGCTTATGAAGATCTACTCGTGGAACGTGAACGGCATTCGCGCGGTATTGAAGAAAGGTGTATTCACGCCGTTTCTCGAAACGCACGCACCCGATATTTTATGCCTGCAGGAAACCAAAGCCGAACGCGGCCAGGTGGAAATCGATCTGCCGGATTATTGCGAATACTGGAATTCGGCCGAGAAAAAAGGCTACTCGGGCACCGCGATTTTCAGCAAGCGGCAACCGCTCGCGGTCATCCATGGTTTTTCCGAGGATTTCCTCGATGCCGCCCAGCACGGCACACAACGTTATGATTTTGTCGACGATGCCGCGCGCGATGCCACCACCGAAGGCCGCGTCATCGCTGCCGAATATGAAAAGTTTTATGTGGTGACGGTATACACGCCGAATGCAAAAGAAGATCTCAGCCGACTCGATCTGCGCCACAAGCATTGGGACCCGGCATTCCTCGCCTACTGCAAACATCTCGAAAAAAAGAAGCCGGTAATTTTCTGCGGCGATCTCAATGTCGCTCACACCGAACTCGATCTCGCCAACCCCAAACCCAATCGCGGCAAGAAAGGGTTTACGCTCGAAGAGCGCGAAGGCTTTCAGAGTTTTATCGACGCGGGATTTGTCGACACCTTGCGCTTATTCAAGCAGGGCAACGGCTACTACACGTGGTGGAGCCATTACGCCAATTCGCGCGAGCGCAATGTCGGGTGGAGAATCGATTACGTGCTGGTTTCTGCAGCGCTCAAGGACAAGGTCAACAATGCGGAAATTCATCCCGATATCATGGGCAGCGATCACTGCCCGGTGAGCATCACGCTGGATATTTAGTGACGCACGGGCTTCATCGACAGTTTCATTTCGGTAAAGCGCTTCAAATACTGCTGCAACGCCTCGATGATGAGCGGCTTGGCCAGATGATCGTCCATACCGGCTTGGCGACACTGCTGGATATGCTCTTCCAGCGCGTGCGCGGTGAGCGCAGTAATCGGTTTGGGATGCAGATGATATTTCAGCTCAAATGCGCGAATCCGCCGCGTGGCTTCAAAACCACTCATGCCCGGCATTTCGCAATCCATAAAAATTAAATCGATGTCGGCGTGATGCATTTCGTAAAACGCCATCGCCTCGGCACCACTCGATACGATCGTATAGCGATGACCGAGGCGCTCCAGCATCGCTTCGACAACGACCTGATTAGTCAGATTATCTTCGGCGACCAATATATTCAGCGGCTGTTCGGTCAGCGCAATCACTGCGGTTGCCGACGCTTGCGGTGGCTCGGTTTGCATAAGCGGCAACTCGACCGAAAATACGCTGCCGACGCCTTCCTTGCTGCTAACCGAGATCGATCCGCCCATCAGCTTGGTAAGCTGACGCGAGATTGCGAGGCCTAAACCGGTGCCGCCGTGTTGCCGCGCAATGCTCGCATCGGCCTGCATGAACGCCTGAAATAAAAACGGTTGCGCATCCGCCGGAATTCCCGGCCCGGTGTCGTGCACCGACAGCCGTATCGAATCGGAATTCGCTTTACGCAAACTCAGCCGGATTTCTCCCGCCTTGGTGAATTTCACGGCGTTGCTCAAAAAGTTGATGAGGATTTGGCGCAGACGCGTGGGATCGCCGCTGACCCAGACCGGTACATCGGCGCCGATATCGAGCTTCAAGGCAATCTGTTTCGACTCGGCTTTATTGCGAAACAGCACCAGCGCATCGGTCGCCAACTGATGCAAATCGAATGGAACGGTTTCCACGTCCAATCGACCCGCCTGAATTTTGCTGAAATCCAGGATGTCATCGATGATGGTGAGCAGCGATGTTGCCGAGGAATACACAATCTCGTTGTAGCGACGCTGCGTGGCATCGAGGCGGGTTTCGCGCAGCATTTCCGACATGCCGAGAATGCCGTTCATCGGCGTGCGAATTTCGTGACTCATGCGCGCCAGAAATTCGGTTTTGGCACTGGCATCGGCGCGCGCAACTTCTTCGCTGCGCACGATTTTGCGAAAGCGATAACCCAGACACGCCGCGAACAATAATGTGCGCAACAATTGTCCGAAATCGATCAGGTGCGAGGGGTACCACCAGACATACGAACCCAATAGCGAGGTCAACAAGACAACCGCGATGAACACGATGTAGGCGCCGGAACACAGCAGAAACACACCGGCATCGCTGCGATTGCGATGGGTGACGAACATGTAGCCGCTGATCAGCAGCAGCGCCAGATACATCAACAGCAGCATCGAAACGCTGATACCTTCCACGGCGATCGGCCAGAAAGGCGCAGCCAGCGGCAGTGCGAACAAGCCGATCAACACCCATCTAACCGTTTTATAAAGGCGCGGAAGATGGCTCTTCAAATCGAGAAAAACGATGGAGAAGCTGACGTTCACAATCAGCGAAATCGAAACAATGAGCGGCTCGGAAGCCACATCGAACGCCGGCCAATCGGGCCACAACCACTCGAAACCATAGCCGCGCGAAACGATATAGCCGTACAGCTGCGTGCTGACGAATAACGCGAACAACCCGGTTAGACTCTGCCGCACCAGCAGCCACAGCAAAATGGCCGCCACCGTTGTTACCGTCATCACGCCGATATTCGCCCACTCGAAAGAACTTTCTCCGGGCAAATGGGTGAGCAGCTTTCGCTCCGGCCACAGTTGTAAAAAATCGATCGTGCGCGACGGATAGCCGCGCACACGTATGTACATATCGACGGGCTGGCCCGCGCGCATTGCGATCGGAAAAAGAAAACAGCGATAGGGCAGCGGGCGCGAACTGTACGGGCGCGAGTTGCCGGTCTCATAACTCGCGACCTGCTTGTCGCCCTCGAACAGGTAGACATCGAGCACAATCTGCCGCGCAATCGGCTGATACAGCACGAGCGCCTGATCGCGCGTCGGTGCGGCGATGCGCAGGTGAACCCACACCGGCTTCATACTGCCGCGCGGCAGTGCTGCACGCGAACTTACCGCGTGCCACGGCGTATCGGCGCGGCGCAAATCCTCCAGCGTCAGCCGATCGGTTTCATCGTAGAGATAACGAAGTTCATCGGTGCTGCGCAGCAGCACGCCATCGTCGGGAACAGGCAGCGCCGCTTCCGCGGGCAGCAGCCAGCAAAAAAGAAGTAAGACCCTGACCCACCACCACAGTGTTTTTGTCATGAACGACCTTTGTTTTTCTATCCTTATCGGAATCGATCGTCCCTGTGGGTGCGTTGTGACACGGTATGCGCGAACTTGCTGCTCGATTGCCGGCAGTTGATGCCTAGCGACACTTAACTACTATCGGCACTTAATTACTATCGACACTTAATTACTGTCAGCACTTAATTATTGTCGGCACGCCCTGCCGGCGCCAGTCAGCTAACGCCGGAATCGCTCATCTGCTGCAGGAATTCGCGCAGCCGTTCCAGACCGAGCGGTTTGGCGAGGTGCCCATCCATGCCCGCCTCATAACAATGCCGAATCTGATCCTCCAGCGTATGCGCCGTCAACGCGACAATGGGTTTGCGCGCCAATTGCTGCGCCCGCTCGAACACGCGAATCCGCCGGGTCGCTTCAAAACCGTCGATATCGGGCATATCGCAGTCCATCAGGATCACATCAATTTCGCGGTGCCGCTGCTCGTAAAGCGCAACGGCTTCGATGCCACCCGAGGCCAGCACGCAGGCATGCCCGAGTTTTTTCAACATCGATTGAATGACGATTTGATTGGTGGGATTGTCCTCGACCACCATCACGATAAGCGCTTTATCCGGCAGCGCAACCGATGCGACCGCAGGCCGCGCTATTGCCGGTTGCGCCATCAATCCCAGCGCGCGCGCGAACGCATCGCGCAAATCCGTCGCCAGCAACGGTTTCTCCTGCGCGAATAAAATTCCCGCGCTGCGCAACGCAGCGGCATCGGGAATATCGGTCGCCGCAGTGAGCAACAACATCGGCGGCAATGCCGCGCCGTATTCGGCTTTTAGAATTTGTGCGAGTTCGATGCCGTTCATATTCGGCATTTTCAAATCAAGTGAAATCAGATCGATCAAGATGCCCGCGCGCGCATACTCGCGCATTTGCGCCAGCGCCTCGGCGCCGGAGTTGGCAATTTTCAATTGCATATCCCAATTGCGCACCTGCTCTGCCACCAACTCGCAGAAATGCAGATTGTCATCGACCACCAATACGGTTTTGCCCTGCAGCGACAACAGCGACTTTTCTTCCTGCCTCGCTGTCGCTGGCAGCGGTAACTCCACCCAAAATACGCTGCCCACACCGAGCTCGCTTTGCACGCCGACTTTACCGCCCATCAATTCGGCGAGTTGCAATGTGATCGCGAGACCGAGACCGGTGCCGCCGTAGTGACGCGCCACCGAGGCATCGGCCTGCATGAACGATTCGAACAGACGCGTCTGCGCAGCACTGGGAATTCCGGGGCCGGTGTCCTCGATCGCCAGACGCACGCCGTAATCGAATTTATCGCCCGGATTGCTCTTGCTGATACGCAGACGAATTTCGCCGGCCTCGGTAAATTTAATCGCGTTGCTTAAAAAATTGATAAGAATCTGGCGCAGCCGCGTCGGATCGCCCATCACCCACGCCGCGACGTTCGGACGAATATCCAGCAGCAATTCGATATTTTTTTCGTCGGCCTTGAGACGAAACAGCGTCAGCACTTCCACCGCCAATCGATGCAGATCGAGCGGGACTTTTTCGAGGGTCATGCGACCCGCCTGAATTTTACTGAAATCGAGAATGTCGTTGATGATGGTGAGCAGCGATGTCGCCGACGAATAAACGATGTCGTTGTAACGCCGCTGGGTGCTGTTGAGGCCAGCGTCGCGCAATAATTCCGACATGCCGAGAATGCCATTCATCGGCGTGCGAATTTCATGACTCATGCGCGCGAGAAATTCACTCTTGGCACGCGCATCGGCGCGGGCACGCTCTTCATTGCGCACGGTTTCGCGAAAGCGATAACCCAAACAGCCGGCCAATAAAAACATGCGCAGCAGCTGACCGATATCGACCAGGTGCGCGGAGTGCCACCAATTATTAAAACCGGTGAGCGTCGTCGTCATCACCGTGGTCATAAAGACGATATAAATACCGAACGACAATAAAAACATCGCGGCATCGATACGATTTTTACGCTGATAAAACAAAAACAGCGCGACGCCCAGCAAAAATAAATACATCACCAGCAATGCGATAACGCTGATCGTTTCGACCGGGACCGGATAGAACGGCGATGCCAACAACAGTACGCCACCCAACCCGATAACCGCCAATGCGAGACGATGCAGACGTGGCGTGTGCGTGCGCATATTGAGAAACGCAATCGAAAAGCCGACATTGATCATGAGCGACAGCGCGATGCTCAGCGGCTCCGAGATAACATTGAGCTGTGGCGAATTCGGCCAAAACCATTGAAACGCATAGCCGCGCGTCACCACAAAACTGAACATCTGAATGCCGACGAATAACGCGAACAATCCAAACAAACGCTCGCGCGCAAACAACCAGACGATCAATGTGCCCACCGTGCTGACGACCAGCACACCGAGATTCGCCCACTCGAATGCATCATAGGCCGGCAACGCCGCCAGCAATTTTTGTTCGGGCCACAATTGCAGCACCGCGAGCGTGCGTCCGGGATAGCCGTGCACGCGCACGTAAATATCGAGCGGCTGCCCCGCATGCGCGGAAATCGGAAACAGATAATTACGGTAATTAAGTGGACGGGTATTAAATGGGAGCACGATGCCGGTCTGATAATCGGCAATCACACGGCCATTTTCGATTGCGTAGACATCCAGCTCCAATTGCCGCGCAACCGGATGGTAAAGCACCAGTTCTTTATCGCGCGTGGGCGCCGCAACGCGCAGGCGCAACCACATTGGAACATCGGATGAACGCGGCACACGAACAATCGATTCGACGGATTGCCACTGCCCCTCACCGCGCACCAAATCCTCGAGCGTCAGCGCAGCGCTATCGTCAAAAAAATAATCGAGCTCACCGCTCGTGCGCAACAACACGCCGTCGTCGGGCACCGGCAGCGCGGCGTACACCGGCAGCAGCCAGCAGGCCAGCAGCCATCCACTTATCCACCGCATTAGATTCGTCATTGCATGCTTATTCTCTGCGGTTAATGCCCAGTGGCGATCGCTGCGGTTTTTACGATCGGCTCAAGAAAATCGTGCAACTGATTCATGCTTAAAGGCTTCGCGAGATGACCATCCATACCGCTGCGACGACACTGCTCGACGTGCTCGTCGAGCGTATGCGCCGTCAACGCCACGATGTATTTATGCGGCAATTTTTTCTCTCGCTCATACGCGCGAATTTTTTGCGTCGCTTCGTAGCCCGTCATGCCCGGCATTTCACAATCCATTAATATCAAATCAAATTCCGCGGAATCTTCCTGGTAGATGGCAACGGCCTCTTCGCCGCTCGCTGCCACCAGACAATCGTGCCCCAGCTTGCGCAGCATCGATTGAATAACCACTTGATTAGTCGGATTGTCTTCCACCACCAACAAGGTCAGTGCCTGCTGTGGTTGCTCGAAGGCACTTGATTGCAACGACTTGGTCGCGGCTATTTTCACCAGCCCCAACGCGCGCCCGAACGCTGCGCGCAAATCGCGCGCAAGCAGTGGTTTTTCTTCGGCCATCACAATGCCGGCGGCGCGGCGAATAGCACTCTGCGGAATATCGATGGTGGCGGTCAGCAACAACACCGGTGGTAACGCTTCGCCGTATTCGGCCTTGAGCGCGTAAGCCAGATCGATACCGTTCATGCCCGGCATTTTTAAATCGATCGAAATCAGATCGAACGATTTATTTTTCGCTTTCGCCTCACGCACATGCGCCAGCGCCTCGACTCCCGAATGCGCGAGCTGCAATTGCATGCCCCAACTTTTTATATGCTGCGCAATCATCTCGCAGAAATGCTGATTGTCGTCGACCACCAGAATCGACTTTCCGGCGAGGTCGACTTCGATCGGCGCGGGTTCCTGCTTCGCGGTCGGCGGCAATGGCAAATCGACCCAGAAGGTACTGCCCCGACCGATTCTGCTGTCGACACCGACACTGCCGCCCATCAATTCGGCTAATTGCGCGGTAATTGAAAGACCGAGGCCGGTGCCGCCATGACGGCGCGCGACACTGACATCGGCTTGCATGAACGACTCGAACAAACGCGATTGAATTTCGGGCGCGATGCCGGGGCCGGTATCCACCACCGCCAACCGTACCGATTCGTGATGCCTCTCGATACGCAAAGTAATTTCGCCGCTATCGGTGAATTTGATCGCGTTGCTCAAAAAATTAATCAGAATCTGTCGAATGCGGGTGGGATCGCCAATGACCCAGGCCGGCACGCTCGCGCTGATATCGCAGAGCAGCTCGACATTTTTTTCGTCGGCCTTGAGACGAAACAGTGTGAGTGTGTCGACGGCAACGCGGTGCAGATCAAATGGAATTTTTTCCACCGACATGCGTCCCGCCTGAATTTTACTGAAATCGAGAATATCGTTGATGACGGTGAGCAATGCTGTCGCCGAGGAATACACGATGTCGTTGTAGCGGCGCTGCGCATTGCTGAGTCCGGAATCGCGCAGCAATTCCGACATACCGAGAATACCGTTCATCGGCGTGCGAATTTCATGACTCATGCGCGCGAGAAATTCGCTTTTCGTACGCGCCTCGGCACGCGCAGTTTCTTCGCTGCGCACCGTATGCCGATAGTGATAGCCGAGACAGATGACGAATAAAATCGTGCGCAGTTGCACCGAAATATCGCTGACGTAACGCAGTGCTCCGCGATCGGTATCGAAATAAGCCGACAGCACGAACAGTAAAATAACGGTCACCCAGGTCAGCCAGCAAACCAGCAGCACACCGGCATGTCCGCGATTGATACCGCGAATATAGAGATATGCGCTAATGCCGATCAGCACCAGCCAATTCAACGGAATAATCGCGATGGAGATCAGCTCGGACCATTGCGGTAGCCAAAGCATCATGATGCCGAGTATGGCAAAAATAATTACCAATCCCTTCGCCACATAATCGAGCCGGCGCGCGTGTCGGCGCAAATCGAGAAACGCGATCACAAAGGCAATGCCGACAATCGTGAAGAGCGGAATGGTCAACTGAAAGGCAAGATCGCTCATTGTCGTCGAGCCCCAACCCAGCCACAGCGCGGTGTAACCTTGCGCAGTCACATATGTCAGCAATTGCGCCAAGATCAGCAGTGCGAACAAGCCGAAGATTGATTGACGCGCAAACAGCCACATCACGAATGAACTGACGATCACCAACAGCAGAATGCTGATATTGGCCCACTCAACGGCACTCAATTTAGGCAGTGCCAATATCAATTTTTCGTAAGGCCACAATTGCAAATGATTCATGGCCTCCGACAAATTGCCGCGTGCCTGAACATAAATATCTACACGCTCGCCCGCCGCTATATGAATAGGAAACAGATAACGCGAGTAGGGCAGTGGCTGGATCGATTCAATCGCACCGCGCTGGAGTTCGCCGCTGTTTCCTGCATATAAAACCACTTCATTACGCCGTGGCACGGCTTGAAACAAAACCAAATAACGATCGGACTCACTGGGTTGTATTGCCGTGTGCAACCACAGCGTCGAGGGATCGCGACGCGGCACCTGCGTGCTGCCGGTGACTCGCTGCCAGCGACCAGCCTGCTGGGCCTGCGCCAGGGTAAGCGTGTTTTCAGTATCGATGAGATATTCGAGTTCGCCGCTATCGCGCAGCACGATAGCATCGTCTTTGAGCGACAAATCAGCATGCGCAGGGGCGATTCCAAACATTATGACGAGAAGCGCGAGCGACCTTGCCAACCGCGTAACGGCGTTTCTCATTGCTAGCGTCCTTCGATTTGCCGAGCGTCATTATGGGTGTGTGAAAACTACGCACGCATAGTGGCGGCGATTATTACAGAGTCCCTTGGAGCATCGCCAGCGCCGGTCGCAGCAGCAACTTTTGATCTAGTCTTATTGCAGATATCTCGACCATTGCGTACGCAATGACTCAATTATTAACCCGACGACTTTTATTGCCGGGTTAATAATGAACGCAGGATGCGTTTCATGCGGCTTTGGCCGCGTAGATCAAATACATCAGGAAGATGTATTTGATCGCCTGGTTAATAGTCTAGAACAGAACGGTTCAGCGCGAACGGCTCAGGGCGACGGGCTTAATTCAATCTGGGCCACGCCAAATGGCATAAGCGGAGCGTCTTTTCATGAATCAACTTATTGCTGACGGCACGCATTTACGCGGCGTCAATCTCGGCTCCTGGCTCGTCCTCGAAAAATGGATGGTGCCGAGTCTATTCGAAGGTCTCGCCGCCACCGATGAAACGACGTGGTGCGCCGAACTCGGCGCGCAGGCGCGCGATAAACTACAGGCGCATTGGCGCAGCTTTATCACCCGTGACGATTTCGCCTGGCTCGCCGGCATCGGCATCAACGCGGTGCGCATTCCGGTCGGACATTGGATTTTTGGCCCGCCGTATCCCTACCACCGCAGCTATGGCGCGAACCCATTTCCGTTCGTCGAAGGCGGCATCGATATCCTCGACAACGCCTTTGCCTGGGCCAGTGAATTCGATTTGCGCATTGTGCTCGACCTGCACGCAGCGCCCGGCTGTCAAAACGGTTTCGACAATGGCGGCATCAAGGATGTGTGCGAATGGCACACCAAAGACGAGTATCTGCAGCACTCGCTCGACGTGTTAGAAAAACTGGCACAGCGCTATCGCAACCAGCGCTGCCTGCACGCCATCGAAGTATTGAACGAGCCGCGCTGGGACGTGCCAACCGCTTATCTGGAAAATTACTATCGACTCGCCTATGCGCGCATTCGCCAACATTGCTCAGCGGAAACTGTCGCAGTAATTTTTCACGATGGCTTCCGCTCGCACCGCGAATTCATTCCGCTATTTTCAACCGCACAGTTCGACAATGCGATTTTCGATATTCATCGCTATCAATGTTTCGCCCGCGAGGATATCGACATGGATATCTACGGTCACATTCGCAAAGCCGCCAATGAATGGAGCGATGAGGCGAATACGATTCACCGCGAATTGAAAATGCCGACGATCTGCGGCGAATGGAGTTTGGGCCTCGATTTAAAAGTGGTTTCACTGTGGGCGCCCGGCCCATACAACCACGCACTCGAACACATGGATGCTTTTCAACAGGACACCGCGAATCGCGCGTATGGCGCCGCGCAATTGATGGCGTTTGAAAAATACCGTGGCTGGTTTTTCTGGAATTACAAAACCGAAACGACACCGGCCTGGTGTTTTAGAGATTGCGTGCAGCGCGGGTGGTTGCCGAACAAGTTCAATTGACTTCGTAGGGCGCAATAAGGCAAAGCTGCATTGCGCCACGATTTTCGAAATGGCGCAATGCTCTTCGGTTATTGCGCCCTACGCGCTATCGGAGATTTCAACCAAACAGTTTAATTAGCGGCCAAAGAACTGATCGGCGAAGAGTGAAATATTTTCCTGCAGAGCTTCTTCAAACTCGTCGATTTCTCGACCGAACACCGCAAGATATTTTTCCGCTTGTTCGCGGTTCATTTTTTTAGCTGCCGTCAAGTATTCTATTTCTGGCAGCGTTTTATCCAATCGTGGGATGAGTTGCCATTGCACGAAGTGCGAATCCAACGCCCCAAGCTGCTCTTCTGAAAATCGACAAAACTCGACAATATGGTCCCTTCCTTCAGGGCCAAGGCAACCTGGTTCAACACGAAAAATCACGGATAATTTTTTATCCGGGGAAATTATCGATTCAGGCTTTTTCATGAGTTATGCGCCTCTCCCGCAGCCCCGTTAAATAGAAATTTTTCCTCACAGAGACGATTCAAGACGATTTTGCGTTGATGCAATTGCTCAAGCCCTTGATGAAAACTGATGGTGATGATGCAGGCATTGCCCAACTCGCGCAGCAGTATCTCCATCAAATTCTGTTCGGCGCGAATATCGAGCGCATCACTCGCTTCTTCGATAAATACCCAGCAAGGTTTTTGCAATAATAATCGCGCAAATGCGAGCCGTTGCTGCGTGCGCAGCGGCAACATGCGATCCCACACATCATGCTCATCCAGGCGCGGCGCCAACCAGGCGACACCCGTACATTCGAGCGCGTGATGCAATTGCGCATCGCTGAATTGGGAACTCGTCGCCGGATACGTCAGCAACGCACGCAAGGTGCCGTGCGGTAAAAATGGACGCTGCGGCAAAAAGGCGATGGTCTGCTGCCGCGGCAAATCGATTTCGCCTTTTGCCCACGGCCATAAACCGGCCACGGTTTTGAACAGCGCGCTGGTGACGGTCGGATCACCCGCGATAAGAACGCGATCGCCGTGGTGAAATTCGGTATTGAAGGCATCGAGCAACACACGACCCGATGAATTCGCGATCGTCACATTGCGCAAACTCAGTATCGATTTTTCAGCGACGTTAAATACAATACCGCGCGGTTGTTTTTGCTCTTCCTGATCATCGAGTTGTTCGAGGTCGCGATACAGCGTGTACACGCGATCAGCCGAGGCGCGACAGCGCGCAATTTCGCCGAGATTGTCGATCGGCCACGATAGCGCCGAGGTCAATTTTTGAAACGCGAGCGCCACTTGCATCAACACACCGAGCGTCATCGTGCCCGCGATATATTGTGGCGCCGCAATGAGAATCGGAAATACCGGCAGCAGCGTACCGTATCCGGCGGAGAAGGCGACGATACCGAGAAATGCCCACGTCTGCCGATTCCATCGCGCACGCACGTCGGTAAATAAATGCGCCGAGTGCTCGCGCTCGATACCTTCGCCGCGCATGAGCGCAATCGATTCGGAATTCTCGCGCGCACGCGTCAAGCCAAAGCGAAAATTCGCCTCGGCGGTTTGCAGCATATTGGTCGAACGAATCAGCGGTCGCCCAAACACCAATCCGAGAACGGTGCCGGTACCCGCGTACATGAACGCGAGCACCACCATATACCCCGGCACATGCAGCTGCGTGCCAGGCACTTCGATCGCACCCGACAGCGACAACAGAATTTCAACAAGGCTGGCCAGAATCGCGAGCGAGTAGAGCAGGGTATGACCGAGCGCAATGGCTACTTCGGTGGCGATGCGAATATCTTCGGCGATGCGGCCGTCGGGATTATCGTGCTCGCCGGGCAGATACAAGAGCTGGTAGTGATGCCCGCGCGATAGCCAGCGCTGCAGCAAACGTTCGGTGAGCCAATTGCGCCAACCGATCTGCAACCAGCGCTTCGCATGCAGATGCAAGGCGGTGACGCCGATCGTGAGTGCAAAAATCAACGCGAAGGTGCCGAGCTGCAACAGAAAAGCGGTCAGCGAGCGCGCTTCAAGCGCATCGAACAGTGCGCGATTCCAATACGTCGTCCACACCGCCAGCGCGACCTGCGCCAGCGTCAGTAAAACTAGCGCCAACGTCACCGCACGAATGCGCCACTTATCCTCGGAGCGCCAATAAGGGCTCACCAACCCCGCGATCTGACGCACGAAGTGATAGCGCGATCCAAGCCGGGGATGCGGAAAATACTGCAGCTTGGAGGAAGGGGACGACGGTTGATCCATTGAATGCTTGGTCATGGGACTTTAAATAAGCTTATCCGCAAATAGACATCTTTGCCTTGATCGGGGTCGAGAACAAATATCGCGTTGCCGCCGCCGATTCGACCGCGTGCAGCATAAGCCGCGCGCGCTGACTCCTACCACCGCATTAAACTCTTGTTATGATGCGGATAACATCACGCCCACACTCGGAGACGCGCAACATGATGGGAACATTGCCACCGTTTTTATTGCATTGGGCGATCACTTCGCTGTCGCTGTGGGCGGCGAGTTATGTTTTCGACGGTATCAAATTCGCGAGCACCGGAGCGCTCATCGTCTCTGCCTTGCTGCTCGGATTCGCCAACGCGATCGTGCGGCCACTGTTAATACTGCTGACGCTGCCGCTGACACTGGTAACGCTCGGCTTCTTTCTGCTCGTCATCAATGCACTGATGATCTTGCTGGTGTCGGCGCTGGTCAGCGGTTTCACTGTTTCGGGATTCTGGACGGCATTTTTCGCGGCTATTTTTATCGCCGTACTCAGCTTTCTGATCAGCGTGTTTCTCGGCGCCGGTCGCCCGCCGATGGGTCCCGGCGGCGGCAACTGGGTATAAACGCTTTTGCGTTGTTACTGGCGGCGGTGTTACTGGCGGCGCTGCACTGGCAACACCGCAAACTGCACATTACACTGATTGCGTCGCAATGCATGAGCTGAATCTCTCGCGACATGTCTGTCGTCCGGGACGCCTTAATGAGTTACGACCAAGAAAATAAAGACCTCGTCTGGGACCTGGACGCTTTTCACAGCCGCCAACTAGCCGCCAATTTCATCAAGCGCTTCGAAAATAAACTCTGCGTTTATTCGGATTCGGTCGAGCAGCTCTACACCAACTACACGATTTTCTTTCCCGAAGACGAAAATCGGCGCATGGTCATCCTGCCCGACCCGTACGCTTATCACGATACTTTTCAGAATATTCCGCCGGCAGCCGTGACCAAAACCGGCATGAATATCGTACCGGGCGAAGTGGTCGGCAAAACCGGACTTTTTCTAACCGTGCCGGTTGTCAGCAATGGCGTGCGCAAATCGAAAGTCATCGCGCTGCAATCGGCGCTGCGCGTCATCAATAGCAAGCGACCGCCGCACGACCCGCTGTTGCCGGTATTGATGAAAGGCGACCTGCGCGAATTTCAGCACCGCATGCCGATGCTGCATTTGCATCGCGTCAAACTCAGCGAATTAGGCACGCGCTCGCAGATGGAGCGCGATGGCATTCGCCGCGTGATCGAACGCAAGATGCCGTTGATTACGTAATTATCATCCCCCTTTGCAAAAGGGGAATGATAATTACCGCGACGCAGTTTTTTCGCCGACTTCCCAACCGCCGCCCAACGCTTTATACAACGCGATCAAACTCGTTGCCGCGTTGGTGCGCGCGCGTGCGAAACTCGCATCGGTTTCGAGTTGCGTGCGCTCGACATCGAGCACATCGAGAAAATCCGAGCTGCCATTTTCGAAACGCAGATGCGCCAATTGGGTAGCGCGTGCACTCGCATTCGCGCTCGCTTGCAGATAATCGAGCTGCTTGCGCGTTTCGCGATACGACACCAGCGCATTTTCGGTTTCTTCGAGCGCCTTTAACACGCTCTGTTCATACGCTGCGAGCACGCCCTGTTCGCGCGCCTTCACTTGATTGACGCGCGCATTGACGTGACCGAAATCGAGAATCGACCATTGAATACTCGGACCATACGCATACGTAGCGTACGCAGCATCGCCGAAGCGATTGATATCGCTCGCGGCAGAGCCGATTTCGCCGACAAAATTGACGCGCGGAAACCATTCGCCTTTCGCCACACCGATATCGGCCGTCGCTGCGGCGAGACGACGTTCAGCCGCACTCACATCGGGACGGCGGCGCAATAAATCTTCGGGCTTACCGATATTCACCAAGCGCGGCAGTGCCGGCAGATCGACTTTCGGTGCCAGCGTTGCGCTCAACGCATTCGGTTGCTCGCCGACGAGAACCGCCAAGCGGTGCATGGTATTTTCGATCGACGCCTGCAACGCCGGCAGCGTCGCCAATGTATTGTTCAATTGCGCCTGCGCGCGCGCCGTATCGAATTCAGTGCCGCGTCCTGCATCGAGACGAACCTCGGCAATTTTCAACGTTTCGCGCTGATTGTCGGCATTGCGCTGCGCCACGGCGAATTGTTCCTGCAGGCCGCGCAATTCGAAATAATTGCGCGCCACTTCCGCCGCCACGCTCACTTGCACCGCGTGCAGATCGGCGACAGCGGCTTGTTCACCGGCTTTACTCGATTCGATTTCGCGGCGCACGCGCCCCCACACATCGAGCTCCCACACCGCATCGATGCTGCCCGTATTTAGTTTGGACGAATGCGGCAAGCCATCGAGCGATTGATCGGCACTGACACGCGATTTGGTATGCGCAGCCTGCATCGTCAACGTTGGCAGTAAATCGAATTGCGTTTCGTTACGCAGCGCACGCGCCTGATTCAAATTAGCGAGCGCGATGCGCAGATCATGATTGCGCTGCAATGCAAAACCGACCAGCGCGTTGAGCGTGTCGTCATTGAATACCGTCCAGAACTCAGCGATTGGCGCATCGACAGCGTACGCCGAATCCTCTGCAGAAAATGCCGTCGGCGTTTCTGTTTTCGGACGCTCGTAATCGGGGCCGATTGCACAGCCACTGATGATGGTGGCGAGCGTCAAAAAAGAAACTTTCCACAAACGCAATTTTTCTTGCCGCGTTTTTTCGTGCACCGAAATTTCAACCTCGCGCGCGTCGTCTTTTGCAGCACTGCCATTGCAGCATTTTTTCTCGAACAACTTATTCATGACAGACTCCCTAGTTTTCCAGCGCGACGCTTGGGCCTTGCGCATCATTTACCGCAGATTTTTTTCTCGCGACGAATTGCTGAATCACGACATAGAACAGCGGCGTGAGGAAAATACCGAAGAAGGTCACACCGATCATGCCGAAGAACACAGCGATACCCATCGCCTGCCGAATTTCCGCGCCAGCACCAGTTGCAATCACCAACGGCAACACACCGAAAATAAACGCGAACGATGTCATCAGAATCGGACGCAACCGCAAGCGACAGGCTTCAAGCGCCGCATCGACAACCGATGCGCCGCGCTCGTGCAATTCGCGCGCGAACTCGACGATGAGAATCGCGTTTTTCGCAGCGAGCGCAACGAGTACGAACAGGCCGATCTGGGTGAAAATATTGATTTCCGATTTCATGATGAAAATGCCTATCACCGCACTCAGCAAACACATCGGCACAATCAAAATCACCGCGAGCGGCAGCGACAAACTTTCATACTGCGCCGCGAGCACCAAGAACACGAGCAGCACGCAGAGCGGAAATACCACACCGAGTGCTCCGCTCGCAGCTACTTGTTGATAGGTGATTTCAGTCCAGTTGAACGTCATTCCGGGCGGCACGGTTTCGCGCACGATTTTTTCGAGCGCGGCGATTGCCTGACCCGAGCTATAACCCGGCGCCGGTTTGCCGCTGATATCGGCCGACGCAAAACCGTTATAGCGTTGCACCGTGATCGGACCATGACTGTTTTTCATCGTCATCAATGTGCCGAGCGGCACCATTTCACCGCGGTCGTTGCGCGTCTTTAATAACAACGCATCTTCGGGCCGCTCGCGAAATGTCGAATCCGCTTGCACCATGACGCGGAATGTTCTTCCAAATTTATTGAAGTCGTTGACGTAGTAGGAGCCGAGATACGCCTGCAGGGTCTGAAACACATCGCCCAATTCGACACCCATGCGTTTCGCTTTGACGCGATCGACATCGGCGTAATATTGCGGCGCATTGACTTCAAAATTAGTAAACAAACCGAATAGTTCTGGCGCAGTACGCGTCTTCGCCAAAACGTCCTGCGCGACTTTGTAGAGCTCATCAGAACCGATTGCATTGCGATCTTCGAGCTGCAATTTAAATCCGCCAGCGGGACCGAAACCGCGAATCGGCGGTGCCGCGAGGACGAAGATAAAAGCATCGTCGATGGCGCCGGCGAATTTCTTGTTGAGCGACGCGGTGATCGCATCGCCCGTCAATTGGCGGCCGCGCTCCTCGAACGGCTTCAACGTTAAAAACACGACAGCGCTGTTAGAGCTGCGCGTAAACCCGTTGATCGACAATCCCGGAAATTGCACGGCGTGCAAAACACCGGGCTCTTGCAAAGCGATTTCACCGAGACGCTTCACCACTTCCTGTGTGCGCTCGATCGACGCCGCGGGCGGCAATTGCACGACGGCAACCAGATAGCCTTTGTCCTGCGCGGGCACAAAACCGCCGGGCGCTTTCGAAAAGCTGAACCCCGCCAATAACACCAAGCCGCCGTAGACGATTAAACCGATCACACTGGCGCGCAATACTTTTTGCACGCCGCGCTGATAACGCTCGGATAAATTGCCGAACGTGCGATTGAACGGCGTGAAAAACCAGCCGAGCGAACGATCGATGAAACGTTGCACCGCATCGGGTTTTGCATCGTGCGATTTCAATAACAGCGCGCACATGGCCGGCGATAAAGTCAGCGAACAAATTGCCGAAATGATCGATGCAAATGCAATCGTCAGCGCGAATTGGCGATAGAACGCGCCGTTGAATCCGGGCACAAACGCAGGCGGCACGAACACCGCGCACAACACCAGCGAGATCGCAATAATCGGCCCTGCGACTTCATCCATCGAGCGCCGTGCGGCGGCATGCGGCGTTAAACCGTCGACAATGCCGCGCTCAACGTTTTCAACGACGACGATCGCATCGTCGACCACGATACCGACTGCTAAAACCAGGCCGAGCAATGTCAGCGTATTGATCGAGAAACCGAACAACTGTAACGCCGCGAGCGTGCCGACGATCGACACCGGCACCGCGATAATCGGAATCAACGCGGCGCGCCATTTTTGCAAAAATACGATGACGACGATGACGACGAGCAGGGTCGCTTCGAGCAATGTGTGAATAACCGACTCGATCGAATCGCTCACGAATACGGTCGGGTCATACACGATGGAATAATCGACGCCTTCGGGAAAGCGCGTTTTCAATTCAGCCATTTTTGCGCGCACATCGGCGGCGAGTTCAAGCGCATTGGCGCCCGGCTGTAAAAATATCGGAATCGCCACGGCTTGCTTGTTATCGAGCAAGCTGCGCAATGCGTATTCGCCGGCACCCATTTCGATACGCGCAACATCGCGCAGATGCGTGACTTCACCGTTATCGCTCGCCTTGATGATGATGTCGCCGAATTGCGCTTCATCGCGCAGGCGGCCCTGCGTGTTCACGGCGAATTGAAATTCGACCGAATTTTTCATCGGCGCAGCGCCGATCGAACCCGCAGCAACCTGCACATTCTGCTCGCGCACGGCGTTGATCACGTCGCTGGTGACGAGATTGCGCGCCGCCATTTTTTGCGGATCGAGCCACACGCGCATCGCATAATCGCCCGAACCGAAAATGCGCACATCGCCTGCACCAGGCAAACGCGCGAGCGCGTCGCGCACTTGAATAAGCGCGTAATTGCGCAGATACAAACCGTCGTAGCGATTATCGGGCGAGAATAAATGCACGACCATCGTCAAATCGGGCGAACTTTTTTTCGCGGTGACACCGAGCGCGCGCACTTCTTCCGGCAACCGCGGCAACGCTTGCGATACGCGGTTTTGCACTTGCACCTGCGCGCGATCGATATCGGCGCCGAGCTTGAATACCACGGTGAGCTGCAGCGTGCCGTCCTGCTGAGCCTGCGAGTTCATGTAAATCATGTCCTCGACGCCGGTGATTTCCTGTTCGAGCGGCGCTGACACCGTATCGGAAATCACCTGCGGGTTTGCGCCCGGGTACTGCGCCGAAACAACAATCGTCGGCGGACTGACTTCGGGGTATTCGGCAATCGGCAATGTAAACGCAGCGATGGCACCCGCGATCAAAATCAAAAACGAGATCACGCTGGCGAATATCGGCCGCTCAATAAAAAAATGGGTGAGCTTCATGATGCTGATCCAAAATTTGTGTTGTTCTCCCTCTTCGATTGCGGAAGAGGCGCCGAGCAAAAAATATTTAAAGCTGAACTTTTTTCGGCGGCGCTTTTTCTTCACCGACGATGGCCGTCACTTTGCGCACGCCGTCCTTGCTCGATTCGGTTTTCGGCGCCGTTTCTGCGTTAGCAGTCGCGCTATTTTCCTGCGGCGTCACCGTCATCCCCGGACGCACACGTTGCAGACCGCCGACAACGATGCGCTCACCCTGCTGCAAACCGCTGCGCACAATGCGGCGATTATCGTGAATGCCGCCGAGTTCGACGGGGCGATACTCGATCGCATTTTGCGCATTCACCACCATCACGTATTTGCGATCCTGATCGGTCGCAACGGCTTCATCGTCGATGAGCGTTGCCGTATATTTGCCGCTGCCCTGCAATTTCACGCGCGCGAGCATGCCGGGCGTGAATAAATGTTCGGGATTGTCGAGCAGCGCACGTGCGCGAATCGTTCCGGTTTCCGGATTCAACGCGTTATCGACGAAATTCATTTTGCCTGCGTGCGGAAAATCATTTTCGTTAGCGAGACCGATGAAGACCGGATTCGCCACATCGCGCGAACTCGGGCGCTCACCACTTTTTGCTAGAGCGGCGTATTTCAAATAGGTTTGCTCGTCGCCTTCGAAATAGACGTAGATCGGATCGAGCGATACCACCGAGGTCAAAATCGTTTCGCCCGCATTGACGTAGTTACCCACGGTAATTTCCGCGCGCGAAACGCGGCCATCGATCGGCGCCGTTACCTGCGTGTATTCGAGATCAAGTTTGGCGGCATCCATCGCTGCACGCGCCGCAAGCTGGTCGGCGCGCGCTTGATTGAGATCGCTCGCACGCTGATCGAACTCCTCCTGCGACACGGCACGCGCCGCCAATAATTTTTGCGAGCGCGCGAGTTCGGTTTGCGCGAGCTCGGCACGCGCCTGCGCACGCACGAATTCCGCCTGAGTGCGCTCGAATTGCACGCGGTAAGGGCGCGGATCGATGACGAACAACACATCACCCTTTTTCACTTCTTTGCCTTCGGCGAACTTCACCTGATCGATATAACCGCTCACACGCGGACGCAATTTCACGGCGTCGACCGCCTCAAAGCGGCCTGTGAACGTATCCCAATCGGTGACTTCGCTCGCAGTCACCGTTGCCACATGCACGGGGGTCGGCGGTGGCGCGGCATTAGCTGCAGCGCTGTTTTTACTGCATGCGCTCAAACCAAAGGCGATGAGCGCCACACCCACGGTAAGCGCCAGCGCATGTAGTGGACGGGCATGGATTCGGCTCCATACCGAGACAGATGGAGAGGAGAGTTCATTTACAATCGATGCCGGCTGGTTCATGGCGGCTGCTCCAATAGGTAATACAGTCATTAGGTAATGCATCAGGTAAACTACGCGCGCTTGCAATGACCAGAAGATCGATAAAACGGGTCATTCTGTTGTCTTAAATCAAGTAGCAGGTTTGTGAGTATCGACCGATAGCTGCTATGCTAATGTTAGTTACCGGTAAGTAACATTTTAAATGTTACTAGGCGGTAACAGTTTGTCAAGAAAATTTTTGCCACGGGCATATGTCATCCATGAGTAAGCCAGAGACCGAAGCCAGCTCAAGCAAGTGCTGCGAACCCAAAATGCGTGTGCGTGACCGCATCTTCGAAACCGCGTGCGACATGTTCTACAAGCAGGGCATTCGCTGCGTCGGGGTCGATGCCATCGCCAGCGAAGCTGGCACCAATAAAATGAGCTTCTACCGCAACTTTGCTTCAAAAGATGTATTGGTCGCGGAGTATTTGAAGTCCCTGGAAGAAGAACACTGGGCGTGGTGGGACGAAACCATCGCGCCGTATGCAGGCGACGCGCGCCGTCAGATCGAAGCGCTGTTCGATGCCTGGGTCATCAAATCGCGCAAACAGGATGGCCATGGCTGTGCGTTCGTTAACGCTGCCGTGGAAATTCGCGAGGCCGATCATCCAGGCCTCGAAGTGGTTCACAAAGCGAAGGCGGAAAAACGCCGTCGTTTCCGCAAGCTCGCCAAGCAAGCCGGCGCGAGCACTCCCGATCAATTGGGCGATGCGTTGACGTTGTTGGCCGAAGGCGGCGCGATGTCGCGTTTGTCATTCGCGTGTCAGGAAGGGCCCGCCGACAATGCTTCGAAAATCGTGCGCAAATTATTGGATGCATATATCGACCAGAAATAAGCAGCTCAAAGGCTATTTAACTTATTGCGCCTCTCACAGCCCTCGGTTTGACATCACCCTCTACTCAACTATAAATCTAACGATTTATTGCAAATAACTTCGTTATGCAGAGTCATGCATTCGCACGGCCTCTCGCACACACCCCCTAAAACTCTGGGCTTCTCACGCATGAAAAATTTAACAGTAGCCGCAAAGATGGGCTTGGGTTTTGGCATTGTTCTGATACTGATGCTGGTCATGGGTGCAGTGACCATCAATCGCATGAACCGCGTCAACGAACAATCTACCAACATGGCCAAAAACTGGATGCCCAGCATTCGCGTAGTGGAAGAGATCAATACGAACACGTCCGATTTTCGTGTTGCCGAGCTTCAGCATGTGATTGCAGACAAAGCTGACGACATGCAGCACTTCGAGCAACAAATGGCAACGCTACTGGACACCCTAAGCAAGAATCGGGCTGCGTATGAAAAACTGATTTCCTCTCCCGAAGAAAAAGCGGGCTACGATAATTTTGCCAAGCTTTGGGGCGAATATTTAGCAGCGCACGAGCATGCGATTGCATTATCGCGACAAATGAAAACTAAAGAAGCGGTAGTGATATTGAATGGCCAAGGACGCGAATTATTCGACAAAGCTTCAGATCAATTGCTCGCATTGGTGAAAATAAATGTCGATGGCGGCAACGCCGCTAGCGAGGAAGGTGATCTCGTCTACGCGAGCTCTCAAAAGCTCGTTGCCTTGACCATCGCAATTAGCATCGTACTTGGAACCGCGATCGCTATAGCCATCACGCTCGGTATTACGCGGCAACTGGGCGGAGAACCCTCGTATGCGGCGGAAGTCGTTAGACGTGTCGCTAGCGGAGACTTAACGTTTGACGTGGTATTAAAAGCAAAAGATAACCGCAGCATGCTTTTTGCCATGGCGCAGATGGTAAATAAACTACGTTCGATTACCGGCGATATTACAACGTCTGCCGATGGACTAGCGGCAGCGTCCGAACAAGTTTCATCGTCATCGCAAGCATTGAGCCAAAGCGCATCGGAAGCAGCTGCCAGTGTTGAGGAAACCAGCGCATCCGTCGAACAAATTTCGGCGACCGTCGCACAAAATGCTGAAAATGCACAAGTCACCGAGAGTATGGCGACGTCCTCATCGGTCAATGCGCGCGAAGGTGGCGATGCGGTCCGGCAGACACTCGATGCGATGCGCAAGATCGCTCAAAAGATTGGCATCATTGACGACATCGCCTATCAAACCAACCTGCTTGCACTGAACGCCGCGATTGAAGCAGCACGTGCGGGCGACCACGGTAAAGGTTTCGCGGTGGTCGCGGCCGAAGTGCGCAAGCTGGCCGAGCGCTCGCAAATCGCATCAAAAGAAATTGGTGAGCTCGCTAGCAGCAGTGTTTCGATCGCGGAGTTGGCGGGAGAGCAGCTTGAAAAATTACTGCCGTCGATTTCAAAAACCTCGGATCTGATTCAGGAAATTTCGTCCGCATCAGCGGAACAATCATCTGGCATCGGTCAAATTAATAACGCGCTCGCGCAGTTATCAACCACGACGCAAACTACTGCTGCCGCATCGGAAGAACTCGCTGCGACTTCGGAAGAGCTCAGCGCACAAGCACTGCAATTGCAACAAACCATTCGATTCTTCAAAGTTTCAGCAGATTCGATCCAGGACGGCACAATCAATGCGCAAGCCGCGGCCTGATTTTGACTTTTTTTGAGCGCACTTTATCGCGCACCAATCAGCATCGGCCGAAAAATTTCACGCCATAGCTTTTAGCGCGCAATATTTTCCAGCATCTCCGATAAGCGTGCCTGCGCAATTCGTTGCAGACGCTCAGCCTTGTCATACTGGCCGCGACGCAACGAAGTTACGAGATCTTGTTCAATAATTTTCAGTTCGTTGTCGAGCTGTTTGGATTTTGCTTGCGGGCGCGCCAAACGCACTTGATAGGCCACCATCGCATACTGCAAGGTGTTGACGATTTTGCTATCGGCGATTGTCGACAACGCTCGCTGCAATTCCCCCCAACGTCGTGGTTCCGCAGCGTGCGCGAGATGCGCCGATAAAGAATCGCAGCACTGCATTTTCATATCGCCATCAAATTTTTCTAAACGCCGCATCGCCAATCGCAAGCTGATCAGATTCAACATCGATATCGCGCGATTAGTATCCGGCAACACCTGACGCCGTGACGCGAATAATGCGAATAAATGGCGAATCATCCCCACCGGCGATGGCGGCTTCAACATATAACCGCCGCCGCGGCCGTAACGCACCTGCAACATTTCCAGATCGTCGAGTATTCGCAACGCCTGCCGCAGAATCGAGCGGCAACTGTTGAATTTAATGCAGAGCTCCGCTTCTGAACCGAGTGCCACGCCGATCGCTGGAATAGGCAAAGCACTGCGAACAATATCGAAGGCAATGCCGGGGGCTCGTATGTGACGTTGCGATTTGTTGTCGCGGTAGTTGTTGTCGCAGCTGTTTTTTTCTCGATCGGACAAGAGGAATGCCAGCGTCGTTTTAAATAACAACGCGCACGGCTCATCGTCATGCAATTCATTAAGTAACGGCTCGGCAACTTGCGCCGTTTCGATTAATTCGTCATTCGTGCAACCCACCGCGCGCAAATAGGTTGCGAGTGTGCTGGCAGCCTGCTCCATCGCGGGTGAAACCAGCTGCAACCCTCCGTGACGACCGCGCCGCATGCGCATCGAACCGTGCGCTTCGAGCATGCTGATGGCCTCGCGCAACGTTTCTCGGCTGGTGCCGAAATGGGCGATCAATTCCGACTCGACGCCGAAGAAACGCCCCTCGGGCCAGCCTTCGCGCAATGCCCGATCCTCCAGCGACCACGCGATCCACGCCGAGGAGCCGCGTCCGCTCTCGCAACCGTTCGCGAAACTGGCCAGCGCCGCGTAAGCGGCGGGCTCCGAAATGAGGTGACTATTTTTCATAGCGGAACACTCTCAAACTCAGACCGGATTTTAACAATAACATCGCACACAACCGGGAGGATCGCCATGTCGCATCGCAACCGCTGTTCGTATCCAGCCATAAAACGCTTCATCTCAATTTTTATTTTTTTCGCAGGCTTGACCAATATAATTATTTCGAATGAAACGCACGCTGCATCTGCAGTACCCACACCCGTCGTATCGTTACCGCCGAATGTCGGTACGGTCTTCAATACCTCGCCGAAAGATCTGACGAAATACGGCCTCGAAGAAAAAGAATTTTTTTTCGAAGGCAGCACCGCAGTCGGCACTTATAAAAGCCGAATGATCGTGCGCAAGCCCGTTAATCCGCGACGATTCAACGGTACCGTCATTGTCGAGTGGATGAACGCGAGTTCAGGCAACGATATCGACGTTGAATTTCTTTCGTTGCTGCCACTGCTTGCCGAGCGCGGCTACGCCTATGTGGGCGTGACCTCACAACAAGTCACAGTGAATTTTTTAAAAGCGCGATACCCCGATCGTTACAGCACACTCACTATGAGCGATACGCCGACGCAAGCCGCTGCGAATGAAGTTTTCGCGCAGGCGGGAAAAGCGCTGCTCGATAACGACGGCCAGATCGATCCACTTGGCGGATTGCATGCGCAACGTTTGATTGCGATCGGTCAGTCGCAATCGTCGGGGCGGCTCATCACTTTCATCAATAGCGTACACGGAATTTCGCTCGAACCGATTTATGCGGGCTTTATTCCGCATGCAGGCGGTGCCGCACCTTCGCGTTTTCCGGTGCCGATTCTGCAATTGAATTCGGAAAACGAAGCGCCGAACTTTTACGCCTATCGCAACGTAGCGGATTCGCTGTATCGCTATTGGGAAGTGCCGGGCACCGCGCATCAACCACTCGAAAGCAACGATTACGCTCACGATTTATTGCGGCTGGTGCGCGGCAGTTTTCCCGATTGTCCGTTTCCGTATGAAGGGCCGGGCGGTCCTGCGCCGATCGATCCGGTGATGCGCGCAGCGGTCGTGCATGTCGATGCGTGGATTCGCCACGGGCGCGTACCGCCGCAGGCTCCGCTCATCGATATGACACCGTCGCCGACGAATCCGAATGTGGGTGTGATTCAGCGCGATCAATACGGCAATGCGCTCGGCGGTATCCGTCTGCCGCAACAAGAAGTGCCGACGGGGCGCAATACGCCATCGTATGCGTGCTTCATCACCACACCCATCGGTCAAATTCAGCTCGCGACATTTCCACAATGGGATGCGTTCGATGGCGGCGCGGATCCGGCAGTGGATCCAACCGATACAGTTAACGCTACGGAGCCTGCTAGCGCGAAAGCGGTTTATCGGAATCACGGTAATTACGTGATGCGCTTCGCCCGTGCAACCAAAGCGGTGGAGAACCAGGGATTTATTTTGAAAAGTGATGCGATTCGTATGCTTATCGAAGCGGCGAATTCGGATATCGCAAAATAAATTTATACAGCAAGAATCGACAATACCCATCTCAAAAAACCGACAGGATTTTTCTTGTCGGTTTTTTTATGGGCGGGATGTATAACCCTTCGCGCGCAAGAGTCGCAACTGCGGTGCGCCCGGCGTGCGCATGATCAGCGCCGCTTTCAAATCGCTTTCATCTTCTTTATCGATTTTTTCGAGCCACTGAATTTCATCGGCAATTAAAACGCCGATCGCAACGCCATCGCGGTAGAGCACGCGATTACCCGCGAGCGCAGGCACTTTCGTTCCGGGCACCAAAATACCGACGAGATTGAGCGGATCGGCGCCGCTCACACAAATCAACTCACCCTGCGCACTTTCCTTCCTCAACGCGCGCAACTCGGCGAGCGCTTCGGGCAACGCGAATTGTTCGCCGCTAATGCCACCGACAAAACGCCCACCGCGAATTTCACCGCGCGCTTCGAGCTTGCGAAATACACGCAACAAATCGCGCCACGGCGGCAGCCATTCCGCTTCACGCGCGAGCATGCGCCAGAAAATCACGCCGTAGCGACGCAATAATGCACGCGCAATGTATTCGAGCGATTCGGCATCGCTGCCTTTATATTCCTTCAAGAGCGACCAACGCCCCGCGTCTTGAATACCGAACAAAGCGGTGCGTCCGCGTTTGCGCGCACCGCCATGCCCCGTGAGCGGTTTGCGTTTATCGAGTGGTAATAACAGCGCGCGAATGCCCGCGAAACTATCCGAGGTGATACGACCGACGGCGACGAGTTCAGCCAATGCCTCTTCGACTTCACTCGGCAACATGCGCTCACCATCGACAATTTCATCGAAGAAAGACGCGCCGTTTTGTTTCAAATAATCGAGCACGCGTTCGGCGCGCGAACTGATAGTGAGTGCTTCAGCGTTTTGAATTTGCGCCCTGCTTTGTAACTGCGAACTGGCAGCGCCGCTCCATATCGGTAAATTGCGCCGCGTCACCAAAGCGATCGGCGTACTGCGCACCGGGCCTGCGCGTTTACTGCCATCGCTATTTTTCGGCTTTTGCAACCGCGCCCAGCCCGCGCGCCCCGATAAACACAATTCGTCGAGCCATGCGAAATCGTAATTTTGTAAACGCGCCGGCAGAATTTCGCTTTCCCACGCAATCGCCGCCGCCTCAAAACCTTCGAGATTGGCGAGCACAGCTGCGAGCGCATCTGGACCTTCCTTGCGCGCATCGCTCGCCACACTCTGCCATTTAAATAAGAAACGCATGAAATCCTGCGCGGTAACGGGTTCGATTTCCGCGCGCAGACGGTTCACCGTGTAGCGATGAATACGTGCGAGCAATCCGCGCTCACACCATTCGGTCACATCGTCGGCCCGTTCTTGTGAAACAAGCGACGGCGTGAATTTCCCGCGCAGTACGAAGCCTTCGGTTTCGAGCGCTATTAATGCAATATCGATTTCGCTTTTATCGAGACCGAGTGGCTCGGCTAATTTTTGCGCGGTGATCGGCCCCGAAATTTCGAGGCGACCGCGCACAATTTCGATTAACGCTTGTTCGCGCGTCATCGTTTCGTTTGCATACGATTCAGGCACAACAACAGCCGGTGAAAATGTCGTTTTAGGAAAAAGCACTTGAAAGCGGGGCAGGCGCTCAGTTGCGATCCATAACGAAGCTACACAATCAAGCTGATCTGCCGGTTCGTTTACAGCGACCGTAGCCGGCATGGATGCCGGCTCCGAGCCTATAGGGACATATTCACGGCGTGTCGTCGTAAACGAACCGGCAGAGCAGCGATTCGTTGGCACAACACTTAACCGCGTTGCCCTTTTCGCAAACACCAACTGCGAAATTAACGGCTTCCACCCCAACCGATTTTCAATTTCGTGCTCGGTAAGAAAGCCGCACCACATCAACGCATCATGCAACTCATCGGCGCTGCTCGCATCGGGATAAGCCTCGGCGCGCACGCGCTCGATCGCCAGCGTATCGAGCTGGCCCAAATCATTTGCGCTCGCCGGATCGAGCCAACGCCGACTCATCACCGCCTGCGTGCGGCGCTCCTCCAGCGGAGCATCGTCGAGAAATTGATACGGCCTTGCTGCGAGCACCTGCAATGCCAGCGGCGATGGCTCGGTGACATCGCGTGCGACGATTTCTATCTTGTGATTTTCGATACGATCGAGCAGCGCAATCAAGCCATCGATATCCATCGCTTCGGTCAGGCAATCTTCAATCGTCTGCTGCACTAACGCATGCTCGGGAATTTCGCGCGGGCCGGATAAATTTTCCGCGCAGGCGATTTGATCGGGAAATACATCGGCCAATAAATCTTCGGCATACATGCGCTGCAATTGCGGCACGACTTTTTTACCGGCGCGAAATCGTGGAATCGCCAGTGCGATAGCCATCGACCAGCGCCAGCGCGCCGCGAACATCGGTGCGGCAAGCAATGCCTGCACAAGAATATCGCGCACCGATTTTGCATTAAGATAATGCGCGACCTCTTCGAGCGGAAAACTGTGACTCGTCGACAGCGACAAAATAATCGAATCTTCGGTCGCCGCCGCCTGCAGTTCGAAATCGAATTTGCGGCAGAAGCGTTTGCGCAACGCCAATCCCCATGCACGATTGATGCGGCTGCCGAACGGCGCGTGAATGACGAGCTGCATACCGCCCGATTCATCGAAGAAGCGCTCGAAAATAATTTTGTCCTGCGTCGGCAATGTACCGAGCGCAATTTTCGCAGCCGTTAAATAATCGACGATTTGTAACGCAGCAATCGCATCGATGCCGACCTCATTTTCCAGCCACTGCAAACTGGTCGCGCGATCATCGAAGGTTTCGATAGTGCCACGCAGACGCGCCACCGCGTGTGACAACTCGTCGCTGCGCCCCGGTGCCTCACCGAGCCAGAACGGAATCGACGGTGGCAAACCCTGTGCATCTTCGACGCGCACGCGACCGGCTTCAACGCGCACGATACGATACGAGGTATTACCGAGCTGAAAAATATCGCCAGCCATACTCTCGACCGCGAAATCTTCATTGACGGTGCCGACCGTGATGCCCTCGGGTTCGAGTACCACCATGTAATCGGCGTTATCGGGAATGGTGCCGCCGCAGGTGAGCGCGGTTAAACGCGCGCCGCGCCGACCGCGCAATTGTTTATTCACGGCGTCGTGATGAATATATTGGCGCAATTGCCCGCGCTTCATGCCGTAGCCTTCGGCGAGCAACTGAATAATTTCATCGTATTTTGCACGCGTTAAATCGCGATACGGATACGCGCGGCGCATGAGCTCGAATAATTCGTCTTCATTCCATTCCTGCGCAGCGACTTCGGCAACGATCTGCTGCGCGAGTACATCGAGCGGCTGCACAGGAATAATTAAATGATCGAGTTCATCGCGACGAATTGCATCGAACAACGCCGCACACTCAACCAATTCATCGCGCGAGAGTGGAAATAAGCGCGCTTTCGGCAAACCCGCGACCGAGTGACCGGCGCGGCCCGCACGCTGTAAAAAAGTCGCGATCGAACGGCACGAACCGATTTGACACACGAGATTTACATCGCCGATATCGATACCAAGTTCGAGCGATGCGGTGGCGACCAGTGCTTTCAATTCGCCCGCTTTCAAACGCTGCTCGGCATCGAAACGCAATTCCTTCGACAGACTGCCGTGATGTGCAGTGACAAATTCAGGGCCGATGCGCTCGGATAAATGCCGCGCCACGCGCTCGGCGTGCCGGCGTGTGTTGACGAAGATCAACGTGGTTTTGTGCGCGTGAATTAATTGCGTGACCTGATCGTAAATCTGCTCCCACTGTTCATTCGAGAGCACGGCTTCGAGTGGCGTGGGCGGTGTAATAATTTGCAAATCGCGTTTACGTACATGGCCGCTATCGACAATCACGCAGTCGTCTAATTTTCTACTCGCACCGATTAAAAATTTCGCAACGACATCGATAGGTTTTTGCGTCGCCGATAAACCGATGCGTTGCAGCGGTTCCTTCGTCAATGCCTGTAAACGTTCAAGCGACAGCGCCAGATGCGAGCCGCGCTTGCTATTCACCAGCGCGTGAATTTCGTCGACGATCACCGTGCGCACACTGCGCAACATATCGCGGCCCGATTCGGAGCCGAGCAAAATATAAAGCGATTCGGGCGTGGTGATGGTGATATGCGGCGCGACTTTACGCACCGCGCTGCGCTCAGCCTGCGTGGTATCCCCTGTGCGCACCCAGCTGCGAATCGCGACATCAGGCAGATTTAATTTTTCGAGCTGCTCGCGAATACCCTTGAGCGGCCATTCGAGGTTGCGCTGAATATCGTTCGATAGCGCTTTCAGCGGCGATATATAAAGGACGGTGGTTTTATCCGCGAGAAAACCCTGAGCACCCTCACACACCAGCGTATCGAGCGCACTCATAAACGCCGCCAGCGTCTTACCCGAACCGGTCGGCGCCGCGATCAACACATCGCGCCCCGACTTGATCGCGGGCCACGCCTGCAATTGAGTCGGCGTCGCGGACTCGAAAGCACTTTCGAGCCAGGCGGTGACTGCGGGGTGGAAGAGGGTGGTGGGCATGGTTGGCCTTTGACAATTGCTGGGCCGATTGTACTCCTCTCTCAACGAAATGCGGCCAACTGGATGTCATTATGGCTAAAATGCGGGCTCGGAAGGACAGCTATAATTTGGTGACTATTTATGGATACTTTTCAACTGGCGAAGAATGAACTAGAAAACCAAGAAACCATAGATAGGCTAGAAAACATTTTCATGCCTCTTTTGGCACAGAAAAGAAAAAATAATTATAGCTTCATTCATTACACATCAGCAGAAAATGCACTGAACATTCTCGACTCAAAAGAAATATGGATGCGAAGCCCTGCGTGCATGAATGATTACATGGAAATCGCACACGGCCATCAAATGCTTCTGAACTTTTTCTGTAATGAAAATAATCGAAAAATATTTACTGAATCATTAGACGCTTACGAATCAGGAATATCCGAACTAATTCTTAACGGATTTGATGAATGGTGGAAGAAAATACGTAATAGCACTTTTATAGCTTCTATTTCGGAACATCACCCTCAAGAGAGTAGACATGGAAGGCTATCAATGTGGCGAGCTTATGGAAGCCAAAGCGGAAAGGTTGGATTGATTTTTAATACACCACCAAGGTCAAATAAAAAGCTCGGTGTAATTCTTCATCCTGCAGCCTATTTTACCCAAGAAGAACTCGACAAAATGCTTTTCAGAATTGCGCGGTCAATTTCCGAAAATATCGATTATCTCAAGAGCCTACAGAAAGAAACAATCGCGGGAACGGTTATAATTTCTTTGATTCTTTTAGCCGTATGCCTAAAACATCCAGGATTCATTGAAGAAAAAGAATGGCGTCTTATTTTTTTGCCTTCTATGGCACCAAATGAATCATGGATTGAAAAATCCATTGAATCCATACATGGAATTCCACAGATAATCTATAAGATTCCCTTAAAAAATAGTAAAGAACTAGAAATCAGCGGGCTTAGCATACCCGAAATATTGAATGGGGTTTTAATTGGCCCCACACAATTTCCTCTAGCAATGTTTGATGCATTTTATTCCGTTCTTGTTAAATCAGAAGTGCCAAAACCCGAAGAGAAAATCATTGTTTCAGACATACCTCTTCGAACATAGAAAACTATTATTCACTTTGTGAATTTTAAGATAAAAATGTACATTCTAATCGGCGGTATCGAGCAATGGATTCAGATTGAGGGCGACAACGCCGACAATCCGGTGCTGCTATTTCTGCACGGCGGCCCCGGTGGTTCGACGCGCATGGCGGCGGCCGCGTGGAAATCGTGGGAGCGTTATTTCACGGTGGCGCATTGGGATCAGCGCGGCGCGGGCAAAACTTTCGAGCGCAATGGTGCGGAAGGCTGCGGCAAATTAACGCTGGAGCGCATGATTGCCGATGGCATCGAGGTTGTGGAATTTCTGCGCGCGCATTTTCGCAAAGATAAAATTATTCTGATCGGACACTCGTGGGGATCGGTGCTCGGTATTCACATGGTAAAGCGGCGGCCGGAATTGTTTGCCGCTTTTGTCAGCACGGGACAACTCGTCAATCTGCAGCGTAACGAAGAATTTAACTATACCCGGCAACTGCAATGGGCGCGTGCAGCCGGCAATGGTGCAGCGTTAGCGGCGCTGAATGAAATCGGACCGCCGCCGTATCGCGACCTCAACAAGCTCAGAATATTGCGCGAGTGGGCCGATGTGCTGGTGCCGGGTAATGGCGATGATGTGCGACCGCGGCCGCCACTGCCGAGTACCGATTTTTCCGCAGAGGATCGCGATGCCCTGATGAAGGGCTTCATGTTTACCGGCAGTCAGTTGTACGAGGAGTTTTGCGCGATCGATCTGCCCGCACTCGGATTCGATTTTGATATTCCGATGTTCTGCATCATGGGCGAATACGATCAGCAAACGCCGATGGAGCTTGCCAAAGAATATTTTGATGCCATCAAGGCACCGCGAAAGAAATTTATCTGCATCGAAGGCTGTCATCATTTCGTGCAAATGAATCGACCCGACGATTTTTTGCAATCGTTGCTGGAATGCCTTCAGGCGGTTTAATCTCAAGCAGCAAAATTATCTTGGAGAGGACAACATGTCGGAAGAGAAAAAAGCGCCCATCGCCATTGCCGCAATCGGCATTCCGCCGCGCACTAAACCTTCGGTTTATCCGGAGCCTTTCGCCTCGCAAATGAATGGCCGTGTGAAGCGCCAGCTCGGCGATTTTTTTGGTCTGACCAATTTTGGCGTAAATCTCACGCGGATGGTGCCGAACGCCGTTTCCGCATTGCGCCACGCACATACGAAGCAGGATGAATTCATTTATATTCTGCAGGGAACACCTGCATTGCATACCGATGAAGGCGTGACACGACTATCGCCCGGAATGTGTGCGGGTTTCAAAGCTGGCACTGGCAACGCGCATCGACTTGTCAACGATACCAACGAAGAAGTTTTATATCTGGAAGTGGGCGACCGCACGCCGGGCGATGCAGCGAGCTATCCCGACGAGGACATCTGCGCAAATATGATCGATGGCAAATGGCAGTTCACACATAAAGACGGAACACCGTACTGATTTACATCGTACGCGTCGTAGGTTAGGTGGTTTTTATGCAATACGTTTTAATCATCCATGAAGTCGAAGATTACTCCGCCTGGAAAATTATTTTCGACAATGCCGCAGGCATCAGAAAAGAAGCGGGCGAGAGAACCTATCAGGTTTTGAAGTATGAAAACGATGCCAATAAAATCGTTCACTTCTCGACTTGGACTTCGCTGGAAAATGCGAAGGCATTTTTCGAATCGCCGAAGCTGGTAAAAATTCGCGAAGAGGCCGGCGTGAAAGCGCCAGAATTTATCTATCTGGATCAGCTTGAGGCAGGCACGCTTTAAAGCTCTGCATAAGTTGCATTCAAAAACATGGCCCAGAATGACCACAAGCCAATAACACTGGTCATCTCAACCACAGCCTTCTCGCCGAATGATTCTTTGGCTCGCGCAAACAATGAATCTTCGACTCTGCCACGCACCACCGCGTTGGCGTATTCAATAACGAGCTTTTGCTCCGGCGAAAATAAATTTGTCTGCTCGTAATCGGCAATAGCATGCTGCTGCTCGATGCTAATTCCGCATGCCAATGCGGTTTTAGCGCGCGTATTGAATGAATAATCTGAGCGAAAATGGACATTGACGGTTTGGATCGCCAGCTCGCGCAAATCGGCGCGCTGACACCACGGCAACTCCAGCGCCATAAAGCGACTCATCTGTGTCAGCATTAAAGCCAAGCGTGGATTTTGCGCAGCAATGGCAACGCCAATATGCGACTGATCGATCTCGCCCGTTTTATTGCCAGAGAACAAATAGGAAAATAATTCATCGAGATCGCTTCCGGTTTTTTCATCGAGCGGATATGGATATTGGTTCTGCTTAAAAACACCACGCACCCGCTTCATCGCTTTGTTCTCCCAGACCTCAATAGAGTTTGAATTATTTAACGGCAGCGACAATGTTGCAACGCCATGTTTGCTGATACGATATTCGCACCTATCACGCCGGGCGTATATCACAGAGAACAATCATCATGAAATTTATCGGTTTTTTATTTTTGGCGTTGGTCGCAACAACAAACGCCGCATTGGCCGACAACACCGATCAACAAAATAAAATGGTCACCTGCAATAAAGCTGCGGAGGGCATGAAGGGCGACGAGCGCAAGGCGTTCATGTCCAATTGCCTGAAAAAGGACAAGCCGACAGCGCAGCAGGAAAGAATGACGCAGTGCAACAAAGACGCCGCCGGTAAAACCGGCGACGAGAGGAAAGCGTTTATGTCGCAGTGCTTGAAAAAATCAAACTGAGGCAGTGTCAGTTTGCGTTTCGTCCGCAGCAGGAGTAGTAGCGGTATCGGTGATTGCGGCGCTATCGACATCGGCGACCGATGCCTCGGCAGTTTTGCTCGCCCCCAGCGCGTCGAGTAAACGATTCGCAAAATCCACGAGTGGATTATTTTGCTGATCATTAGCCCCCAACTGCGCTGCCAATAATTGCTTCAACAAACTTGCAGGATTATCGGCTACCGATGCTTTCGGCAATAACGATGTGAGCGCATCGGCCAAATCAGGCAATGTCACTGCTGGCGCTGACGATGGTGTATCCGTCAATGACTGCACCGCCGAGTACGCGGCGATGGCTGAGCGCGTGGTGATCTCGCTGCGTAAATCGAGCGACATCGCGCTCAGTTCCGGATTGCTGAAATCCAATGCACCGGCTTTTTCCAATGCTGCGCTCATGTCGCCATTGAAAAAACTATCGGCCAGATCGCCGATTTGATTGAGCAAATCGCCGAGCGCCTGCAATTCGCCGGCATCGAGATTGCCATCGACAGAAATGCTCAAACTGCCACTGCTTTTTTCGCGCGACGACAACGACAACTGCTGGCCGTTGCTGTCGCTCAAATAACTCGCGCTGATCGATTGTTTTTGTTTGACGCCGAGCTGCAAACGCACGGTGTCGCCATCGGCGGTTTTCACCAATAGCTCAGCGCTCTGCTTGCTCGAAAAACTGCTTTTGTACGCGGCTGCCAGTTGAGAAAGCGATCCCGTTTGTGGCACCGCTGTGGTATTCGTCTGCGCATCGACAACGCTCGGTGTTTTTGCTGTGGTGGGCGACGTGTTGTCGCCGGTCGGCGCCGCATCGGTCAAACCGAATTGTTTGGCCAGATCATCGAGACCGCTATCGACTTTTTGCAACGCGCTGCTGATGCCGCTGCTTAGCTCATCCGTTAGCGAGCCGCTGTCTTTCAGCTCTTTAACCGCCTGATCGAATCCCGCCGCTACGCCGTCGCGCGCTTGCTTCAATAACGCCGTCAACGCATCTTTCGAAGCGCCCGCGTCCACTTCTTTCGCCAATCGATTCTGCACAAATGACAGAATCGATTTGGCCAGCGCTTCGGCATCGAAGGCGGGCTTGTCGACCGTGGCCGCGGCTTCTACAGGCGCAATCGTGGTCGGCGCGCCATTCGTGGTGACCGCAACGTTAGTGGTCGCAGCAGCAGCCGAATTATTGCGGTTGGCATAATCGCGATCGTGAGAATGAAAACGATGATGGCCAACATTGGATGGGGTCATGTTCATTGTGTAAGTCTCCCGCGTCAGGGGCGCGCATGGACTCGACACATGAGCCCTGCGCAGTTCTCGCCGTGATCGGGATAGCGGCAGGCAGCCGTGGGGCTTTAAGATTAAATGGCCTTAAGGCGCAGAAGCGGCTATGAGCGCCAAGGATAAGGGCCGAGGCGTTGAAATCTGGAATACGACCAATAAGAGGAAATAGTTGTGTATAGCAGGATGAAGATTTTTTCAGGCGTATTACTGATGATCCTCGTCGCCGGGAACGCGCACGCCTACAGCGAACAGAAAATTTCGTTTCCCGATAAAGTCGATGGCGAAATTTCGCTGCATCTGTGGCTTCCGGATGCGCTCGCAGCGAAGGCGAACGCACGACGCATTCCTCTGGTGGTGATATCGCACGGCGCTGGTGGCACCAGCGAAGATCATGAAGACACCGCACGCGCACTCGCCGACGCAGGATTTATCGTTGCAGCGGTCCTTCACCCCGGCAACAACTATCGCGACAACAGTTACGTGCGCCTCGGCAAGAATTTAACCAGCCGCCCACGGCATGTGTCGCGAACGATCGATCACATGCTGACGACGTGGCGCGCACATCAACAAATCGATCCCGCACGCATCGGTATGTTTGGATTTTCGGCGGGCGGCTTCACCGCGCTCGTTATCGGCGGCGGCAAACCCAATCTCGATCTCACCGCCGAGCATTGCCGCGCCCAACCCAACGCGTGGGAGTGCATTTATCTACGCAACAATGGCGCACCGAATAAACGCGCACCGATGCCCGCCGACGCTGCCGATGCTCGCGTTAAAGCCATCGTGATTGCTGCGCCTGCAGTCGGCTACAGCTTCGTGCCGAATGGATTGGCCGGCGTGAATATTCCTGTTCAATTATGGAATGCGCAGAACGACAGCGTGGTAGACAACAGCGCAGCAATCGTACGCGATCTATTGCCTAGAACGCCTGAGTATCAGGTTGTCGCCAACGCAGACCATTTTGCTTTTCTGCGACCCTGCGATTGGAAGTTGCGTTCGATCATCACCGTCATGCACTGGTTCGGCACCAGCGATATTTGCGCAGATACGCAAGGATTTAATCGCCAGAATTTTCACGATGAATTCAATCGATCGATAACGCAGTTTTTCGCGACTAATTTATCGACTACTCCACTATCCAATGCCTCATTATAGAATCCAATGTCTCACTACAGAGCCGATAAGCTTTAGAAGACCGCCGATATGCTCAGCTATTTCGCAAACCTCCCCAAAGGAAAAATCGTGCTCTGGTGCTACCTCATCTGGTATTGCACTACCGTGTATTTTTATTTCGATCCATCGCCGCGCTTGTGGCTCAATTCGCTCGGCATCAGTCTGATCATCGGCTTCGCGCTGATGTTGAGCGTATCCAAATCGGCGGATGCGCCGACCGATCGCTGGCAGACGTTTCGTCTGTTCATGATGCCGTTTGGTGTGTCGAGTTTCTCATCGCTCATCAAAGGCCAGGGATTTATTTTCATCATTCCGCCAAGGCCGATCGAACAAATCGCAGCGATCGGCGCGTGCGCGCTATTTATCGTCACCGTTATGACCCTGAAGCGTTTTGTCGCAAATTCGTAACATCTCTGCTACTTATCATTCCCACCTCTTAAGAATTATTTAAGTTGTAAAACCCACCGCATTCTTTTTAGATACGCTCACCTCCCTCCGCAGCGGAACGTTTGCCTCACGATGAGCAATCCTCAATTACGAAAACGCCTACTTATTGTAGGGCTTGGTTTGATCGTTATTTTCGGCGGTCTGTTTGGCTTCGACATGTTTCGAAAAATCATGATGGGCAAACATTTTGCCTCGTATCAGCCGCCGCCCATTCCGGTGACCATCGAACAGGTTGTCGCGGGCGAAGTGCCGCGCAGCGTCGAAGCCATCGGCTCGCTCGAAGCAGTGCGGCAAGTGACGATTGCTCCCGAAGTCAGCGGGCGTATCACGGCGCTGCATTTCACGCCCGGCAATGAAGTGAAAGCAGGCGCGCCGCTGCTGCAATTAAACGATGGGCCCGAGCAGGGCGATTTGCAGCGTCTGCGTGCGCAGGCAAAATTGGCGCGCATCAATCTCGAACGCTCGCAAAAATTATTGCCGCTCGCAATTTCGCAAAGCGATATCGATTCGCAACAGGCTTCACTCGATGCCACCGAAGGCGAGATCGCGCGCACCGAAGCACTCATCGCACAGAAAGCGATTCGCGCACCGTTCAGCGGCCAGCTCGGTGTGCAGCGCGTGCATCTCGGCGATTATGTGAATGCGGGTACGCCGCTAATCACGCTCACCGATTTGAACACGCTGTATTTGAATATGACGCTGCCGGAGCAATGGCATGGTCGCCTGCATACCGGTCAGGATGTGGTGTTTTCTGTCGACGCACTACCAAATCAATCCTTCAAAGCGAAGATTATCGCCATCGAGCCGCAGATCGGCGTCGATACGCGCGCGATCAAATTGCAGGCGCAGTTCGACAATCCCAAACGTTTATTGACGCCCGGCATGTTTGCGCGCGCAGCGCTGCAACTACCCACCGAACAGAATGTGGTGAGCGTGCCTGCAATTGCGGTCGACTACAGCATCCACGGCGATTCGGTTTATTTAATCGGCAAAAGCAACGACAAAACTACGGTAAGCCGCGCACTGGTAAAAGTCGGTAGTCAATTCGGCGATCGCGTCGTTATACACAGCGGCCTCAAAGCCGGCGATGCCATCGTCACCAGCGGCCAGGTGAAATTGCACGAAGGCGCTCAAGTGCAAATCGTGCAGGATAAAACGCTCACCGATGCAGCGAAGCAAATTCAGGGGCGCGCAGAATAATGGCCGCGTTTACCGATACGTTTATTCAACGGCCGATCCTCGCGCTTGTCATTAATGCGCTGATTTTCTTACTCGGCATTGCGGCGATACGCAGTGTGCCGATTCGCGAATTTCCGCTCATGGAAAACGCGACCATCACCATCAGCACGCAATATCCGGGCGGCACCGCAGAAACCATTCAGGGTTTTATCACCACGCCGATCGCACAGGCGATTTCCACCGCAACGGGTATCGAATATTTATCCTCATCCTCAACAGCCGGCGCGAGCACGATTACTGCGCGCTTGAAATTGAATGCCGATTCGAATCAAGCCATGACGGAAATCATGGCCAAGCTCAACGAAGTAAAATACAAATTACCGCGTGAAGCCTTCGATCCCGTCATCGAAAAAACTACAGGCGATCCGTCCGCAATTTTGTACATCGGCTTTTCCAGCGAGCAATTAACGCCGGGGCAGGTCAATGATTACGTGACGCGCGCGGTGCAACCGATTATCAGCAGCGTGCCCGGCGTTTCCAAGGCCAATGTCGAGGATCGGCAGATTTTTGCGCTGCGTGTGTGGCTCGATCCCAAACGCATGGCCGCGCGCGGTTTGTCCGCAGCACAGGTATCCGATGCGATCCAGCGCAATAATTTTCAGGCGGCACCGGGGCAGGTTAAAGGTTCGTTTGTCGTTAAAGATATTCGCGCCGAAACCGATCTGACCACGGTGCAGGAATTCAAACAAATGGTGGTGCATACCGAAGGTGATGCACTGGTGCGGCTCGAAGATATTGCGACGATAGAACTCGGCTCGCAAAGTTACGATGTGCGCGGTTTAATGAATGCCAAACCCGCTGTGTACATTCCGGTGTATGCGACGCCCACCGGCAACCCGCTCGAAATCGTGCGCATCATTCGCGAAAAATTGCCGGAAATTCAGCGCACGTTGCCACCGACCATGATCGCGCGTATCGATTTCGACGTTGCGCGTTTCGTGAAAGCCGCGATCAGCGAAGTGCGCGCAACGCTGATCGAATCGATTGCGATTGTGGTGCTGCTGATATTTTTATTTTTAGGTTCGTTCCGCTCCGTATTGATTCCGGTCGTCACTATTCCACTGTCGCTGATTGGCACTGTCGCACTCATGCTGGCGATGGGGTTTTCGATCAATTTGCTGACCTTGCTCGCGATGGTGATGGCAATCGGTCTGGTGGTCGACGATGCGATTGTCGTCGTCGAAAATGTGCATCGCCATATGGAAGAAGGTTTGTCGCCGCTTGAAGCGGCGCTGCAGGGCGCGCGCGAAATTATCGGCCCCGTGATCGCGATGACGATTACGCTCGCTGCGGTTTACACACCGATCGGCGTGATGGGCGGTCTCACCGGCGCATTATTTAAAGAATTTGCGCTCACGCTCGCTGGCTCAGTCATTGTTTCCGGTGTTATTGCTTTAACGCTATCGCCGGTGATGAGTTCATTGTTGCTCAAACGCGAATCGCTCAACGGCCCGTTCGCGCGCTGGGTCGATCACGCCTTTTCGAATTTGGCGAATGCTTACGGTAAAAAACTGCATGGCTCGCTCGACTATCGACCGGTGACGCTGTTAGTTGCCGTCACCGTAATCGCAAGCTTGTGGTTTCTCTACACGGGCTCGCGTACCGAACTCGCGCCACCCGAAGACAAGGGCACCATTCTGATTTCATCGAAAGGCCCGCGCTCGACCAACGTCGATTACACCGAGGCCTATATGATTGAAGCCTCGCACGTGATGGCGAGCATGCCCGGCACGTTCTTCACGTTTGCATTCTCCGGCATCGGCGGACAAAACGGCGGCTTTGGCGGCGTACTGTTCAAACCGTGGGAGGAACGCGAACAAAGTGCTCAGGCCGTGCTGCCGCAATTGCAAGGCGCGCTTAGCAATGTCATCGGTCAAAATGTATTTGCATTTTTATTGCCCGCGCTGCCAGGTTCGACCGGCGGCCTGCCCGTGCAAATGGTCATCAACAGCTCGGCGCCGTACAGCACCATTTTTGACACCATGGAAAAACTCAAAGATGCCGCGCGCAAAAGCGGCATGTTCGTGGTGGTGGACAGCGATCTTGCGTTCGACAATCCAACCACGCGCGTGCAGATCGATCGCAGCAAAGCCAATGCGTTAGGCATCGACATGCAAACGATCGGCAACACGCTTTCGCTTTTTATCGGCGGCAATTACATCAATCGCTTCAATCTGCAGGGCCGCTCGTACGATGTAATCATGCAGGTGCCGCGCGAGTATCGTTTCAGCCCGGATGATCTCGCGCAATTTTATGTGCCAACGGCGAGCGGCGCGCAGGTGCCGTTATCGACCGTGGTAACGCTCAAATCAGAAATTCAACCGAATGCGCTCACGCAATACGCGCAATTGAATTCGGCGACCTTGCAGGCGATGCCCGCACCGGGCGTCACCATGGGCGACGCCGTAAAATTTCTTGAAGCGCAGGCGAAACAAATCTTACCGGCGGGCTTTGGCTACGACTGGCTCAGCGATTCGCGTCAATATGTGCAGGAAGGCAATCGTCTGGTGGCGATATTCGGTATTGCATTGGTGGTGATTTTTCTCGTGCTCGCCGCGCAATTCGATTCGCTGCGCGATCCCATCATCATCCTCGTCACCGTTCCGCTGTCAATTTTCGGCGCGCTGGTACCGATTTTCCTGGGCTTCGTCACCTTGAATATCTACACGCAGATCGGTCTCGTCACGCTGATCGGCCTCATCAGCAAACACGGCATTTTGATGGTCGATTTCGCCAACAAAATGCAGCACGAAGAAAAGCTCAATAAATTCGATGCGATCGTCAAAGCTGCACAAGTGCGTCTGCGCCCGATTCTGATGACAACCGCAGCGATGGTGGTCGGTTTGATTCCGCTGCTATTCGCCAGCGGCGCCGGCGCGGAAAGCCGCTTCAATATCGGTTTAGTCATCGTCTGCGGTATGTCGATCGGCACCTTGTTTACATTGTTCGTGTTGCCGGTGTTCTACACGCTGCTTGCGCGCGATCATCGCAAATTGAACGATGAGCAAATGCCAGCGACGATTTGATCGAGCGCACTTACCCGTAACAACTTTCCGCCATTTGTTTCACCCGATTGCGATCTGCCGTGCCATTCGCCGGCAGACCTTTCGCTTTTTGAAAATTGCTTAAGCAAGTGGCAGTGCCGGGGCCGAAAATGCCATCGGCTTTTACATTCGCGCCCCAATCCGATAACGCGAGTTGCAACAAACGCACATCCAAACCACGCGGTAACGGCGATTGTTTACTGTCGAGTGCGCGACTGCCTGGCTCGGGACCATCGAAACAATTCGGCGGATTCGCACTCAGTGAAGCCGTAGAAATTTCAGCACCGCGCACCACCAGCGGCAGTTCGAGATTCCAATTATTCATCTCGATCATGGCACTGAACGCATCCATGCGATACATGGTTTTGCGCAGCAGGCTATTGGCGTGATTGGCTAGCCATTCGCGGCGCGTGCGCACATAGGCACGAATCCATTCCTGTTCGCCGATTATTTCGATGACGCCGATTTGCTGATTGGTTCTTTTACGGATGAAATCCCACGAGCCGTGCACAGTGCTGTCGTAGGCGATCGCCATTCCCGCTGCACAGCTCAGCTTGGCGCGTTGCGCTGCCTGCTCCGCAGCAACCCAATAGCAACTGTCGAAAAAACTATCCTGCACGCTACGCATAATCGGATCGTCGGCAGCCGCGCGCAGCACATTGTGTAATTTCTTATCGACATCGAGCGCCAGATCTTTTGCCTGTAATTGCGGCAACCATTGACGCAGACGTTTCGCAAACCGCGCTCCGGTCTGATCGCAATATTGCTTGATCAATGTATGCAGATTGCCTGAAACCAATGTCGTCTGCGAACGACCGTAGGTGAGATGGCCCGGATCTTTCTCGATGACGGTCACGCAACCATAATCGCCTAAGACCACACCCGTCTCATAAATATTTACGATGGATTGGATGGTGCGCTTTTGTAATTCGGTCAGCATCACAAATCTCCCTTTATCCTTTGTTTGATGTGCATCAATGCCGCTTCAAGCACGATAAATTCAAATCGGGTCACCTGACAACACATCGATCGATAATTTAAGATGTCGCAACACCACGTCGTGCGCTTTGGATGTCGGCTTCGTGGTTACAGCAACTCACCTCTCGGCAACAAGGGATTAATCATGCCTACCATCACCCATAAACAACGCACCTTCGACGCCCGCCCCGATCGCATCGACCTGCGCGATCGCATGTACCAACCTAAACTGACTTGCTTACCGCAGCGCGCACCCGACATCGAGTTGATGCTCGATAAAATCGGCAAATACGCGAAGCAATTTATTCTCGATCAAGGCAAGGAGGGCGCCTGTACCGGATTCGGTCTGGCTGCGACGATTAATTATTTGCAGTGGCGCAATAACAATTTCGACACGAAGGGTTTGCAATCGGTCAGCCCGCGCATGATTTACCACCTCGCGAAATTGTATGACGAGTGGGCCGGCGAGGATTATGAAGGTTCGAGCTGTCGCGGCGCGATGAAAGGCTGGCATCGCCACGGCGTTTGCACCGAAGCGCTATGGCCGTATCGCGATGCGAAAGGAAGAATTCGTTTTCTTTCGCCCAAATCGGATTGGGCGCTCGATGCCGCGCTGCGACCGCTCGGCGCGTATTACCGCATCGACATCAAAAGTATTGTCGACATGCAATCCGCGATTCTGGAGGTCGGTGCGGTTTATGTTTCTGCCAGCGTGCACGACGGCTGGTATCTCGATAAACAGAAGGCACTGAGCGTAATACCATTTCAGCGCAAACGCGTCGGCGGCCATGCGTTTGCCATCGTCGGTTACAACGAAGACGGTTTCATCGTGCAAAACTCATGGGGTCCCGATTGGGGATATTTCGGTTTTGCAATCCTCAGTTACGAGGATTGGGTACACAACGGCGATGACGCCTGGGTGGCGGTGCTCGGTGCACCGATGCGCGTTGTAAAAGGTGCGAGCGCGTTCACCACAGCCTCGCTGCAAGAAAAAAGCTCCGCGCAAGCGCGGCAAAAATCGAGTTTCACTTACAGCAATAAAGCAGCAGAGCCCATCGGCGAGGGCGAAGCCTACTTTCACACCGTTGTGCTCGACAACAATGGTATTCCGATCAATAAAATTCTGATCGCAGAAAATGCGATCGACGCCACCGAGCACGTCGCGCTCAAGCGGCCTCTCGAATGGCTCAAGAATAATAAATCGAAAAAAATCGCGCTGTATGTACATGGCGGCCTCAATAGCGAAGCCGATTCGATTACGCGCGTACAATTTATGGCGCCGTATTTTCTCGGCAATGGCATTTATCCGATTTTCATTACGTGGAAAACCGGCGCCTGGGAAAGCATTGTCGATATTCTGCAGGATTCGACCAGCGAGATATTTCGCAGCGATGCCGATCTACCGGACGCTTCGGTGCTCGATAAATTGAAAGAGAAATTGGCGGAGGCGCGCGACCGTGCGATCGAAGCGGCGAGCGAGCGCATTCTCGTCAAACCGATATGGTCGCAGATCAAGCAAAATGCCGACGCGGCGGCGAGCGGTATCGGCGGCATAAAATTGCTCGCCGATCTTTTCGTCACACTCAAACAACAAATGCCCGATGTTGAAATTCATTTGGCCGGGCATTCGGCGGGATCGATCGTACTCGGGCATTTGTTGTCGCAGCTGCAGAATCTCACCGCGTCGACGCTGACTTTATTTGCACCAGCCTGCACCGTGGAATTTGCCAACAAACATTATGGCGATGCTATCGCCAGCGGCCGTGTCACCGCGAAAAATTTTCATGTCGATATCATGGATGACGAACGCGAGCTGGCCGATTCGGTCGGGCCTTACGGAAAATCGCTGCTCTATCTCGTCAGCCGCGCACTGGAGAGTTATCACAAAATGCCATTGCTCGGCATGGAAGGCGCGTGGAATAAAACGCTGAAAAATATCTGGGCGCGCGATAAATTCGCACAGGATGCCGTCGATACCTGGCTGCAACTTTCCACCGGCACCAGCCTGCGCCTGCACAACAAGAGTCGCAAATTCGTTTCAACCGGCTCCAATCAAATCCGGCTCGCGCACGGCTCGTTCGATAACGATGTGGAAGTGATTACGCAACTGATCGAGCGCATACGCGGCAAACCGCTGGCGATGGCGGTGGAAAATCTCACGTATTAAATTCGACGAACCGTAGGGGCGGACCTGTGTGTCCGCCCTTTTTTATCTGCCCGATCAAATGGGTACCGCGTCCACACAGGGTAGACACACTGGCCTACCCCTACGCAATGCCAAAATCCTCATATAGACATAATCAATTTATTTGTCTATATTTGGATCGAGGTCAAATCATGCCCAAATCGCCTACAAAAGCGGCGGCGGCCGCGCCCCTGGATCACAGCGACGACGATGTGCGTGTCGGACTCAAAGCTGTGCTCAATCTTTTGCAGAAATGGCAGTGCAGCGAAGCCGAAAAGCAGGCGCTGCTCGGCATCAAGCGTTCGACGTTGCATAAGTACCAGGACGATCCCAATTCCGCGCGCGCCAGCAACGATCTCGCCGAGCGCGTGAGCTATCTGCTCAATATTCATCACGCGCTGCGGTTGCTGTTCAGCAATCCCGAAAATGTGTACGGCTTCGTGCGCCTCGAAAATCACAGCGCACCGTTCAATGGCTTAACGCCGATGCAATTTATGCAATCCGGCCGCTGCGCCGCGTTATATGAAGTGTTTCGGCATGTCGATGGCTTGCGGGGCGGTCAGTGGTAGATTGGAATTTTTCAGCGCTGGATGCGCTGCCATCAAAACGTTTTCGCGAAAAAACGGCGTATCGACTCGTCAACAGTAAATTTCCGCCGATTGCGATTTTCGATGACGTTGCCGATAACGAGGAATTCGAAGCGCTGTATCGGCTGCAAGCGAAAACCAATCCGCGCCTGCTCGATGAAATCGGACATATTCGTTTAATCAAACCCGAACGCAGACCATTCGGTATCGCCGGCTGCAATTATGCACTCGCGCCATTTACGCACATCAATCAATTGGGCTCGCGCTTTTCGCGCGGCGAATTCGGTATTCTCTACGCCGCCGAGACGATGGATACGGCACTCGCCGAAACGCACTATCACCAGCAGCGCTATTTTCAAACGCAGGTGCTCGGCCTCAAATACGATCGCATCATCATGCGCGGTTTGAAATTAAAATTTTCAGGATCTCTTATTAATATCTGTTCGCCGAAAATCGAACAATACGGCTGGTACGACGCGAACGATTACAGCGCTGCGCGACAGCTCGGCGCCGCCATCAAGCAGGCGGATAAAGATGGGCTATGGTACGACTCGGTGCGCAAACCGGGTAAAGATTGTTACGCGCTGTTTTCACCGCATTTAGTTAAATCGGTTTTGCAGACACAGCATTACGAGTTTGTTTGGAATGGAACGAAAATCGAATCGGTCGTTCAACTGAAAGATGAATAGCAATCGACGGTAAAGTGGAGGCCATCACGACCTCCACCAATTCCAACTGAATACCCTGTCATTAATTTTCTAGATGAACTTAATTATCTAATCGAAAGGTAATCGCAAAACGCTGCCAACTCGGCGTAGCAACACCGTTCTCCTGCTGCGGAATAAACTTCCATGAGCGCAATGCCTCGCGCACAGCAGACTCATCCAGACGCGAATAGCCACTGCTCTGCGCGATTTTTGCGTCAGCGACTTTTCCGTTGGCGAGAATATATAGCATCAACTCGACACGACCCTGCTCGCTATTGCGTCGCGACGCCGTCGGATAAGCCGGCTGGGTCAAAGGTCGCGATGGATCGACTCGCGCACTCACGATACTCGATGCAAATTGCCCCTCATGACTCTCACCTCGCGACTCGGTGGTCGTCGAAGTATCCGTCGCGGATGGCACTGATTCGACAACAGGATCACTCGGTATCGGAAGCGTGAAAGTGGTTGTCATCGGCATGACAGGCTTCGTTGGATTCACCGGTATCGGCGGCGGCTTCGGCATATCTGTCACCGGCAAAAGGTTTACCGGCGTAACACTTGCAATCACTCCTGTAATTTGAGTTCCATTGTTGATAGCGACGATGACCGCCAGATGCAGCGCAATCACGAAGAGTAAACCGGAACCTCGACGCAATGGATGTGTGGCATGAATGGATGAGGCGGAATGCTGATAGGACATGGTTTTTCTCCAGACTTATTATTAATAAAGCCGCATTATTAATAAGCGAACCGCGCGAGCAGTTCACTCGCCGTTTGTTGGAAAACGCAAAACCAGTACAAGTACGTCAATGCAACAACACATTTACGTCTTATTTAATTGATAACACAGCATCCCAAAAGCGCCAGCAATGATTTTGGAATGGGTTTTAGTCGCGAAATTACTTTTAACGATTAGAGAACGCTCCAAGCCAAAACTTCGGATGCAATATAAAGCGCGGTATACTGCGTCATCGCAAATTGGAACGGAAAGACAACATGTCAACGCCGATAAATATCCATCCCGACTTTCAAAAAATTCGCGGCATGAAGCTTTCATTCAGTTCGATGATGTTAAGTGTCATGAATGCAATGCTGCATTTAGCGGCTGCGCGCAAGTGGTCAAAATACAAAGCAATTGCAAAAAAGCATGTCGTCACCGGCATCGACGGGCATCGCGTCGCGGTATGGTTAATCAGGCCCGCCCACGTCACCGCAATAGCCCCGGCCCTGGTGTACTGTCACGGCGGCGCCTTTGTCATCAAACATTCGCCGCAGCACATCGAAAATGCGATTCGCTATGCCGAGGACGCCAACTGTTGCGTGTTATTCGTCGACTACCGCCTCGCACCGCAAAATCCATTTCCGGCCGGCTTTAACGATTGCTATTCGACACTGATGTGGGCAAGCCAAAATGCCGAGAAGCTCGGCATCGACAAGCAGCGCATCGCGATCGGTGGCGACAGCGCAGGCGGTGCAATCGCCGCTGGCGTCGCACAGAAAGTTGCGCACGAAAACAAACTGTCTTTGCGCGGGCAATTGTTGATATATCCCGTTGCCGATAGCGATTGCAAAACGACATCGGGAACCGGCTTCGCCGACGTGCCTCCCTTCAAGCAATTTTCGTTAGTGAAAATGTGGGAAGCTTATCTGGGGCATCCACCCACGTCCGGAGTTCCAGCTTACGCTTCGCCGCTTCACAGTAATTTGAAAGATCTTGCACCGGCCTATGTTGAAACCGGCGAATACGATCCGCTGCGCGACGAAGGCATCAACTATGCGAAGGCGCTCGCAGCCAACGGTGTTGCAGTCGAACTGAACGAAACTAAAGGCACCGTTCACGGATTCGATGCACTGGTTCCGCAATCGCGTATTGCCAAAGCGGCAATCGAGCAGCGCGCAACATTTTTGCGACATATTTTTCGATGAATAGAAAAAACATTGTGGTTTTTACCGGCGCGGGTATCAGCGCCGAGAGCGGCTTAAAAACATTTCGCGCTGCCGATGGCTTGTGGGAAGAACATCGCGTTGAGGATGTAGCGACGCCCGATGCCTGGCGACGCGATCCCGATCTCGTTTTGCGCTTTTACAACGAAAGGCGTCGCGGTGTTGCGAAAGCGCAACCGAACGCTGCACATATCGCACTCGCCAAACTCGAACAATTCGCCGATGTAAAAATCATCACGCAAAATATCGACGATTTGCATGAGCGTGCCGGTTCGGCACAGGTTTTACATCTGCACGGCGAAATCATGAAAGCGCGCAGCACGCTCGATGGCGAACTTTACGACACGCACGGCAACGATATTGTGCGCGGCGATTCATGCCCGCGCGGCGCACAATTGCGCCCGCATGTGGTGTGGTTCGGGGAAGCGGTACCGATGATGGAACCTGCGATTGAGTTGACGATGCGCGCCGATATTTTTCTCGTCGTCGGCACTTCGCTCGCAGTTTATCCGGCGGCATCACTGTTGCAATTCGTACGACCCGATGCCGAGAAATATATCGTCACGCTCGATTTAAGTAGCGAGCCGCAACGTGATTTTGTGTGGTTGAAAGAGAAGGCTTCGGTGGGTGTGCCGAGGTTAATTGAGCGATGGGGTCTTGGCTTATCCATGTAACCCTGCGCCAATTTGTAAGGCGACAATGCTACCTCACGACTCTGGATCAAACCCAAATATTCGCAACTCCTGATCGCAGCGACACGCTTTGGCAATACGCGCGGCCCATGCAATCGCCTCCTCTCTTGAAGGCAGCTCAAGTACCGTAAATCCACCATTGAGCGACGGCGCCCATGGGTAGCCGCCCTCAGCAACCAAGCCAGTGGCCGAAACCAGAACTGGCGGCACCGTTTCGTCAATACCACCGCCGAAAACATAGACGCCCGCTTCTTTTGCTTTGCGTATCTCATCACGCGCGTCTCGACCCACCGCCTCCAACTCACTATCGGGTACATTCATTGCGGCGCTTGGAAATGAAATTAGATACTTTGCCATGATCGTCTTCCACTCAGAGTTTTATGATTAAACACATTGTGCATATAGTCGATCATGGCCATGGCTAATCGACATCTGGGGCGAATTTTTCAAATAGTTTTTATTTTTTCTTTTTTGATGCGATGTTGAAGGCAACTGCAGATTTAATGAGCGACTTAAAAGCTTCTTCGTTTATTTTTTCTCCCTCGCGAATATCAATCGCACGCCTCGTGTTACCGTCGAGACTGGAGTTAAAAATATTCGCAGGATCTTTAAGGGAGGCGCCATTCATAAATGTTAGCTTGACCGATGTTTTATAGGTCTCCCCAGTGCAAATGATGCCGTGATAAGACCAAACCGGAACCCCTGTAGGGTTGGTGGCTTTGGCCCATTTGCAGTCTTCTAAAACATCGGGAACGACCTGCTTAATCAGTTGGCGCACGTGGCTCAACGTTTGCGCTTGCCACGCTACGAGGCTTGCAATTTTCTTGTCGACTAACTGAGAGCCAACTTGATCATTTCCTGGGGTTTTTCCATTCATGATGTTATCCAATTCCACTTTAGACCCAACCATTCAGAGGACCGACGAAGACATTCGACCCTGTTCGTTCCGCCAAAAAGCTCAATACTCCACCGGTATCGGATCAAGCGAGCGCCATAAATACCACGTCGCTACCGTTGCCCATGGCGCGTATCGATCGAGATGGTCGCGTACCTGTTGCTTACTGATGCGCTCGCCGCCGAAATAATGTTTTTCTACTGCGCGAATCAAACCGATGTCATCGACTGGCCATACATTCGGGCGCATTAAATAGAAAATCAAAAACATTTCGGCGGTCCAGCGACCGATGCCTTTGACATCGCATAATTCGGCGATGACCGCTTCATCTTCCATCGAATGCCAGCGGCGCGGTTTGATTTTTCCGGTAGAAAAATGCGTGGAGAGATCGCGCAGGTATAAAACTTTCTGACGCGACAAGCCCGCAGCGCGCAGGACTTCATCGCTTGCCGCCAGCACATTTTCAGGCGTGACTTTATCGATGGCGATTTCGAATTTATTCCAAACCGATTGCGCCGCTTTCACTGAAATTTGCTGACCGACAATGGCGCGCGCAAGCGTTTGAAACGGATTGCCGCGCGTGCGCAGCGCGGCTTCGGGATAACTCGCGATGAGCTTTTTCATCACCTTGCAGCGCTTACTTAAATGCGCGCAGGCCTCTTGCCAATATTCGGGTGTCATCGTCACGTTCACGCACTACGGATTGAATTCGCGAATGAAAATTTCCCAGAACACGATAAACACACCGGCGATGAGCGGGCCCAGTACAAAACCATTCAGACCGAATACGGCAATACCGCCCAGTGTCGACAACAGCACCAAATAATCCGGCATCTGTGTGGAGCGCCCCACCAATATCGGGCGCAATATATTGTCGACCAATCCGATAACACCCGCGCCGAACGCGATGAGGACTGCACCCTGCCAAACCGCACCGGAAATAAGAAAATAAATCGCGACCGGCCCCCAAACCAATGCTGACCCCACCGATGGCAGCAGCGATGCAAACGCCATCACCACGCCCCAGAGCAATGCTGCCTGCACATCGAACACCCAAAAAATAAATCCACCGAGTGCACCTTGCACGGCGGCGACTACCATATTGCCTTTGATGGTGGCCGCAGTGACTTCAGTAATTTTGTGCAGCAACAGGCGCTCGCGTTGATCGCCGAGCGGCAGTGCTCGAATCAACAGCTCTATAAGCGATTCGCCATCGCGCATAAAAAAGAACGCGAGATAGAGCATCAGAATAAAACTGATACAGAACTGCGCCGCATTTTCGCCGAAGGTCAGCGCTTGTGTGGTCATGTAGCTGCCCGCTTCTTTGATCGCAGTCGTCAAATACGCTTGCAAACTATCGAGATTGACACCGAGCGGCTGCAGCAGGCGATGCAATGCGGGAATACTGCTCTTGGCCTTATCGATATAAATATTGGGATCGACTTCGCCGCTGTGCACGCGCTCGTATAAACCTCTGCCTTCTTGCACCAGAGAAAATGTCAGGAACAGCAGCGGCAGAATCACCATCAACGTGCTGAGCAATAAAATCGTTAATGCGAGCAGGTTTTTGCGCTGGCCAAAGCGCGGTGCCAATCGACGCTGCACGGGATGGAATACGATGGCGATGACGGCGGCCCACATCAGCGCACCAAAAAATGGTTGCATGATCCAACCGAACAGCAACGTGACGATGACCAGGAGTATGAGAAAAGAAGGTTGCGCCAGTCTTTGCTGCATGAGTTCTTCCATTGTGTGCATCTATAGTGATCGACAGCATGCGTAGTTTTTGTGGAAATTAAAAGCCCTGGCAGCGGTCTACACAGCGAGCGATGCGAAGTACGCTAGGTATTTCGCGCGCATCCCGGCAATAATGGGTGGCGATAGATAATTGAGCGGAGGAGCAGATTATGATGTTCTCGACGATAAGAATTTCGACCGGTAAAAAATGGCTCTGCCTTCTCGGCCTGGCACTCGCCAGCGCCAGTTATGCGGCGGATACGCCCGCAGCGGCAGGTGGCAACGAGCGCTGCATTCAAATCAAGGATATCCGCCGTACCGAAGTGGTCGACAATCAAAACATTCTGTTTTATGTGCGCAACAAAAAGATCTACAACAACCACTTACCGCATCGCTGCGGCGGGCTGGCCGTGGGCAATGCGTTTCAATACGAAACGTCGCAGAGCGAATTGTGTAATACCGATGTTATTCGCGTGCTGAACAGCACCACCGGCGAGCTATTGCCGGGTGCGTCTTGCGGGCTGGGAGTATTCGAGCCGGTCGATGCTGACAAAGTGGCCGAATTAAAAAAAGCGAGCGCGCATTAAAGCAGCCAGTTCGCGAGCGCAAACCAGAGCGGTAGTGTTACGAACGATAAAATCAGACCGAAGCCAACCGCCGCGGTGCACAATCGCGGCGACAGGTTGGTGCCGATCGCCATAATCGCTGCCGTTACCATCGTCGGCATCGCCGCTTCGAATACCGTAACGCGCGCAGCTAATTCGCGGTGACCCGTCAGCATAAAAAAGGCGAGCGCAAGCGCAGGCGAAATGAGTAAGCGCAGCGCCAGCACAACAATCAACGGCTGACGAAATTGCGTGGGCACATGCCACGACAATTGCAAACCGACAATAAACATCGCCAGTGGCGCCAGTGTTAAACCGAGCCACGACAACATTTGCTCGATCGCCGCCGGATACTGCACCCCGTTGAGCGCGAGTCCCGCGAGCAAGGCATAAAACGGCGGAAAACTAAAAATGCGCTTAACGATGGCGAGCGCAGAAATTTTTTGTTCGCTCTCAACAAATAGCGCAAGCAAGATCGGCGTACCCACCGCAAACATAATGAAGTTGCCGAGCTGATCGAACATGATCGCGTACGGCATGCCCGCATCGCCGAAAAATGCGCGCACCATCGGAAAACCGAGATACGAGCTGTTGCTGTAAAGCGAGAGAATCAATACAGCGCCCACGATTCCACGCGGCCATTTTAGTCGGCGCGCCAAAAAGAAAATCACTGCGGATAGCACAATGGCAAGCGCCCACGGCGCCAACATCGGCAGCAGTGCATTTTTATCGAGCGCCAGTTGCGGCAGTTTCAGCAGAATCACCGCCGGCAACGCACAGTTGATGATGAATTTGTTGATATAGAGCGGCGCTTTTTCGGGCAGGGCAAACAAGCGTTTGCTCAGCGCGCCGAGCGCGAGAAAAACGGCAATAACGATGAAATTTTGCATCTACACGGGATTTCCAACGACGCGCCGACATCGCGAGTTCCAGCTATTTAATATTCCCATTCGTCACCGTCGCTTAAAATTATTGCCCACCAGAATCAGCAGCGAAATTCCGCACACGCAGGCAATGGCTCGCGCATGCAATGCCTCTCCAAACAACAGCGATGCGGCTGCAATCGTCATGAAGGGCTGCAGAAATTGCAATTGACCGACTCGCGCAATACCGCCGAGTGCCAGCCCGCGATACCACAGCATAAACGCGGCAAACATGCTGATGGTGCCGAGATACATAAAGCCACCCAACGCCGGCAATAAATCAGAAAAAGTTTTTAGCGATGGCAGCTGCACACCATGATAAACCAAGCCGGCGACACTGACGGGCACCGACAGTAGCAACGCCCAACAAATCGTTTGCCAATAGCCGAATTGACGTGCGAGCAACGCACCTTCGGCGTAGCCGATCCCGACCACAATCACCGCAGCAAACATGAGCAGATCGGCCGCCTGCACGCGCCCCGCTCCGCTGGCCACCGCAAAAGCCAACACCACAAGACAACAGCCGAATAATGTCGCCCATTGGGTCGAGGATGGCCGCTCGTCACCGCGCAGCACAGCGATCAACGCCGTTACCAATGGCGTGAGTCCCGTGATCGCTGCGCCATGCGAGGCCGGCACCTGTTGCATTGCCATCGAGGACAGCAGCGGAAATCCATAAATCACTCCCGCACTCACCACCGCAAATCGCCACCAACAACGGAATGGCGGAATTTTCTGTCGCGCGGCAAATAACACAACCGCGCTCAGCACCGCCGCAATGAGTGCGCGCCCGAGCGTCAACACGATCGGATCGAATGCCGTTAATGCCAGCCGCGTCATCGGCAGGGTCAGACTGAATCCCGCAATACCGAAAAGGCCGCACAGCCAGATGCCGCGATGTTGCGCGCTGGCATTCGGCGGATGAAGAGTTATCGCATTCATTTTTTTATCGCTCGGCTTCGACGTAAATCGCGCGTTGAAAAGCATCGCTGATGCGGGTAAATACCGGGCCCGGACATTGCGTGAGCGCACGCCCATCCACCTCGCGCACGGGAATCAATTCGGCACCGGTGCCGGTGAGAAAGCATTCGTCGGCGGTATACAAATCGTAGGGCGCGAGCGGAATCTCGCGTGCGTCGATATTCAATTCGCGCGCAAGCTCCAATACGACGCCGCGGGTAATGCCGTCGAGTGCGCCTTCGGTGACGGGCGGTGTGAATAGCGTGTGATTTCTGACGATGAAAATATTATCGGCACTGCCTTCGGCGACACGGCCTTCGCGATTGAGCAGAATCGCTTCGTCGGCCTGTGCGTAGTTAGCCTCCATGCGCGCGAGAATATGATTCAGATAATTCAAACTCTTGATGCGCGGATCGAGACCGTCGGCACCGAGCCGTCGGGTGGAGGCAATGATGACCTTGGCACCCGCGCGCAATCGCTCGGGCGGAATCAATTGCAGATCGCTCGCGACGATAAAAATATGCGGCGCTTCGCAGCGACTCGGATCGAGCCCCATCGGTCCTTTACCGCGCGTTACCACTAAACGCAGATAGCCGTTATCGTCGGCGAATGCATCGATAAGCTGTGCGATAGCCGCCCGCATTGCATCTGCCGAGAGCGGAGGAAGCAAACCGATAGCTCGCGCCGAGTCGAACAAGCGATTCAAATGCGCATCCAAGCGAAACGGCACGCGGCGATAAAAACGAATGCCTTCGAAAATACCGTCGCCGTAGAGTAAGCCGTGATCGAGCACCGAAATCGTCGCGGCTTCAGCATCGATAATTTTTCCGTTTTGCCAGCACAGACTTTTCCCTAGCCGCCCGTTTTCCATTTGTTGCGCTCCTCGGTCGATGAAATAAATTCGAGACAGGCAGTGTAAGAAAAGGGGTGCGAGCTATAACAGATTCAGGTATTTTCGTTTTATACCAGTACAGAATTCGCGAACACCAATCTGTACTGGTCTCGAAATCGCACCTCTGTACTGGTCTCGAAATATCGGTCATCGATCCACCCTGATGAGCAATTGAAAGTCATGCCGACGCTCTATCACCAAATTGCCCGCGACATTACCCGCGATATCGAGCGCGATATTTATCAACCCGGTGAACGCTTGCCCGGCGTGCGCCGTCTCGCGCAGCAATATCGCGTCAGCATCTCCACGGCGCTGGAAGCGTGTCGCCTGCTGGAAGATCAGGGCCGCTTGGAAGCGCGTTTGCGCTCGGGGTTTTTCGTTCGCACCATCGCCCATCAAAAAGCGTCCGAGCCCGCAATGTCGAATCCGCCCAAGCGTCCGCATCTGGTACGCGGGCAGGAAATGGCATTGCAATTGGTGAAGGCCGCGAATAACCCGAAATTGATTTCGTTCGGCGCCGCCGTACCGACCGCGGATTATTTGCCGATTCGCGCCGTCAATCAGGCGATGCAACGCGCGCTGCGCGAACACGGTATGCGTGCGGGTCAATACGAATTTCCACCGGGCGATTTGAATTTGCGCCGACAAATCGCGCGGCGCATGACCGAATTCGGCTGTCCGATCGATCCGCAGGAATTGATTATCACCAACGGCTGTCAGGAAGCGCTGTGTTTGGCGCTGCGCGTGCTGACGCAACCCGGCGATGTAGTCGCGGTGGAATCGCCGACGTATTACGGCCTGTTTCAAGTACTCGATTTTCTGGGTTTGAAGGCGCTGGAAATTCCGACGCATCCGCGCGATGGCATCAGTATCGAATCGATTGAATTTGCATTGGAGCAATGGCCGATCAAAGCGGTGATCGCCACGCCGAATTTCAGCAATCCACTTGGCAGTTTTATGAGCGATCAACGCAAACGCGCGCTGGTGAAATTATTGGCCTCGCGCCAAATTGCACTGATCGAAGACGATATCTACGGCGATCTGAGTTTTTCAGCGACATCCAAAGCGCATGAGCGTCCAACCGCTGCACGCCGTTTCGATCCGCGCGGCGACACCGTGATTTATTGCAGCTCGTTCACCAAAACACTGGCGCCGGGTTTGCGTGTCGGCTGGATTGCGCCGGGAAAATTTCAGGAGCGTATCGAATATTTAAAATACGTTTCGAATCTCGCTACACCGACCGCTCCGCAGCTCGCTGTCGCCGATCTGTTGGAGCACGGCGGTTATGATCGCTACCTGCGGCAGGCTCGCGCCGATTATGCTCAAGCGGTTTATCGCATGACGCAGGCGGTGGATAAATATTTTCCGGAAGGCACGCGCGTCACTCAGCCGGAAGGCGGTTTTGTGTTGTGGGTGGAGCTTTCCAATCACGTCGATTCGGAAGCATTGTACGAGCGTGCCCTGCAAAACGGCATTTGCATTGCACCGGGGCCGATGTTTTCGGCGACACGCAAATATCGCAATTTCATTCGTTTGAATTGCGCGGTGCCATGGAATGGCAGAACTGAAAAAGCCTTGGCCAAACTCGGACAGCTCGCCTTGGGATGAGATCGAATTCGTGCGCGATGCCTTATTTTCCAAATCAAAAAACAATATCGGTGCGATCATACTCGCAGCCGGTTCTGCATCGCGTATCGGCCATCGCCCCAAATGTTTGCTGGAACTCAATAACGAACCGCTGCTTCAACGGTTAGTGCACGCGACCTTGCACGCGGGGATAAACTCAATCGTCGTCGTGCTCGGTCATTACGCCGAGCAAATTAAACCCATCGTCACCCGGCTGCCGGTGACGCTGGCGCATAATGCCAATCCCGATGCGGGACAGAATTCTTCGCTGCATTGCGGTTTGCGCGCACTGCCACAATCGCTCGACGCGGTTATGGTTTTGCTCGCCGACCAGCCGCTCATCGCAGCGCAGGATATCGATGATTTATTGCGCGCCTATCGAAATCGTCCGCAGACAGCCGAGGTCGTGGTACCGATGAGCGATCAGCGACCGGGAAATCCGGTTATCTTCAGCGATGCCGTGCGCACAGCAATTTTGAATCGCGACGACGCGTTCGGTTGCAAGCAGTGGCAACAAGAAAATAGCGAGCGCGTTTATCGCTGGCAGACGGCGAATGAACATTATCGAATCGACATCGATTCGGCCGATGATATCGCGGCGTTCATCGCCCGAACCGGAAAGTCACTGCGTTGGCCGGCCGATATTGAATAATTTTTAGCGAGAAAAAATGGACAGCATCGATCAACAGGTTTTTCAGCAAGTGCGGCACTGGCTCAATGTCGATACGTCGTGCTGGCTGTGCACCGTCGTCGCCACGATCGGTGCGGCACCGCGGCCGATCGGCTCGCTGCTGGCATACAGCGAAGACGGCGAATTGGCGGGCTCGCTGTCGGGTGGCTGTGTCGAAGACGATTTACTCGCGAAGCTGCGCAGCGGCGAACTCAAAATCGATAAGCCGCAAATTCTCGAATACGGTGTCAGCGCCGAGGAAAACGAGCGCCTCGGTCTGCCCTGCGGCGGTCGCTTGCAGGTACTCGTCGAGCATTGGCCGGCGAACGACAGCGTGCGCGCGCAAGTCGAGCATCTCCATGCGTTATTGCAGCAGCGCAAAGTCGCCGCACGTTATCTCGATCTGACGAATGGTGTGTGGCGCATCGAAGAAGCACAGAAATTTTCTCCGCTCGATTTAACATTGAGCCATCTCGTTCAGCATTACGGCCCGCGCTTTCAATTGTTATTGATCGGCGCGGGAGAAATCGCACGCAGCCTCGCCGCGATGGCGCAGATGCTCGATTACCGCGTACTCGTGTGCGACCCGCGACCGCATCTGATTGCGCAGTGGAGTCTCGACGAGGTCGAATTATTGAATTGCATGCCCGATGACGCCGTGCGCGAACATTGCAAAGACGATGCGCACAGCATCGTCATCACGCTCACGCACGATCCGCGCATCGACGACATGGCATTGATGGAAGCGTTGCAGCACGATTTATTTTATGTCGGCGCACTCGGCTCCGAACGCACCTCGGCCGCGCGCAGGCAGCGTCTTGCGCAACTCGATTTGAGCGATGCGCAAATCGCTAAACTGCACGCGCCGGTCGGGCTCAAAATCGGCAGCAAGCGCCCGCCAGAAATCGCCATCGCGATTCTCGCGCAGCTCACACAATTGCGCAGTGCGCGCGCTTAAAACCGATCATTAAGACAACACCGCAGGCGATCACGTGCTAAAAAAATCCAGCGGTTTGTTTCAATTGTTTCAAAACGCTTCTGCGCTCCTGCCACGCCGCGCATACTGTTGATGCCGCGTATACTGTTGAAAGAATGCGATTACTTGGCGATGACGGCAGACGAGCGCAAATGACTCAGGGCGCGTGAGCGCCGATTATTCGGGATAATAATCATGCCTTCGAAACCCAGCTTGCTAGTCGTGGATGACGAACCTGAACTCGTTGCAATTCTCGTGGAATATTTTTGCGGACAGGGTTTCGAGGTGCGCAGCGCCGGCAATGCCGTTGCAGCACGCGCCGCGTTCGACAGCGCATTACCGCAGCTGTGCATTCTCGATATTCATATGCCCGGCGAAGACGGTTTATCGCTCGCGCGCTGGATTCGCCAACAGCACGGCAGCGTCGGCATCATCATGCTCACCACCGCCGCCGATGTGGTCGATCGCATCGTCGGTCTCGAAATGGGTGCGGACGATTACGTCTCCAAGCCGTTTGAATTACGCGAATTATTGGCGCGCGCAAAAAGTGTGATGCGCCGCCTCACCGAAAAAAATCCCGCTCCGCAAACCGATCAGGCCAAACCCGGGCGCATTCGTTTCGGCCGTTGTGAGCTGGATCTGGAAATGCGCGTATTGCTCGACGAGCAAGGCGACTCCACCGCACTAACCGCGATGGAGTTCGATCTACTCAAAGTATTCGCCGCCAACGCCGGTCGCGTGCTGAACCGCGATCAATTGATGGAACTCGCGCATCACAAAGGCTGGGATGTGTTCGATCGCTCGATCGATTTGCGCATCATGCGCCTGCGCAGAAAAATCGAACCCGATCCGGAAAAACCCGAAGTGATTAAAACCGTGCGCGGGGTTGGTTACATGTTCATCGCGGAAACCAATCTATGAATCAAACCGAAGACGCGAGCGCAACAACGACACCGCTGAACGAACAGACGCCGGGTGTGGACTCGCGCCTGGCGCAGCGCTATCGCCGCTTATTGCTGGCGGTTACGCTGCCGCTATTTTTCGTCGTGCTCGCGCTCGCGATTACGCAATATGCGGATCAACGTCGACAGGTTTTGGACGCGCTGAAAAGCGACAGTGAAAATTACGCACTCACCGTAGAAAGCATGGCCAAGCTGGCCAGCGACCATGTAACGCAAATGCAATCGTGGACCGAGGCTTATCTCAGTGCGCCACCGATAACATCCACCAATACGCTGAGTGCTTATTTCACGCAGCGCAAAAATGCCGTGGGGCTACCCGACGGCTATACGCTCGATACCATTCCGAGCAGTATGCAAAATCGTGCAGGGCAAATTTTCTGGATCGATACGATGTCGCCCGGCCGATCCGAGTCGCGTGCTCAATTGGATATGGCGCTCGATTTTTTCTCGGTGGTGCGACTGACGCACGAAGTCTCGCCGTATTTTCACTGGTCGTTCTTTCTGCCCGCCGATCGACATTTCATCGCGATTTATCCATGGGCTAAATCGCAGACGCTGGTCGAAGATCAGGGTCTGCCGAATTTGCTGCAGGGAATGCCGCATTTTTTTGAGTACGAGCACTACACCAAGGGCACGCCGGAAAAAAATCCGACACGGTCGTTCTACTGGACGCAACCGCACGCGGATGCCAGCGGCAGCGGCACACTGATATTGCACGGCGCCCCGGTGTATCTCGACGGTCGTTTCCAGGGTGTGGTCGGCACCGATTTGCGCCTGGCGACACTGGAAAAATTATTGCAAACGTTGCCGCGTCGCGTCGGTCGATTGTGGGTGGTGGACGATCAGCAATACGTGCTCGCCGACAGTGCCGGTTCACCCAGCAATACCGCGCTCACATTGTCGCAAGTGTTGCCCGCTGAACTCGATGCTGCCGCGATTGCAGCGGCGCCGATGGATGAAGCGCACGACACGGGTAAATCGGTCGCGCTGCGCCAGCAGATTCAGCATGCGCCGTGGACGCTGCTCTACATTATCGACAACAGCGAAATCGATGCTCTGCTGCTGCCGCGCATGGTGCCTTATGTAGTGATTCTGGCGATGCTCGGCGGCACCTTCCTGCTGGCGCTGTATTTATTGCGGCGCGAATTCATCAATCCGGCACTCGAACTGGTGAATTACATTCAGCGTGCCTCGCGCAATCCCACCGAACCCGAACCGGCGCTGCCGCGTTTGTGGCAAGCCTGGGCGCACGCCGTGGCGCGCGCGTTTTCGGACAATGTTGAATCGAGTCGAAAACTGCGCGATCACGAAAACTTTATGTCGGCCGCTGTCGAAAACGCCTTGATGGCGGTAATTACGATGGATGAATACGGCCGCATCGTCGAATTCAATCGCGCTGCCGAGCGTATGTTCGGTCGCGCTAAACAAGACGTTCTCTATCAGGATTTAGCGCATCTGATTCTGCCCGAGCGCTTCCACGGCGCGCACTATCACTCCTTGGCGAAATATCGAGCCAGCGAAACACCGCTGCCGCCACGTCAGCCCAAAGTAATAGCGGGGCTACGCGCCGACGGTACGGAATTTCCGGTGGAACTCTCGATATCTGCCGCGCGACTGGGCGAGAAACGATTCGCCACCGCCTTCGTCGTCGATCTCTCGGATCGCGTGCGTGCGGAAGAACAAATGGCCCGCCAGCGCGAGGCGCTGCGCCAGAGCGAAAAGTTGTCGGCGATGGGGGCGATGCTCGCGGGTGTCGCGCACGAACTCAACAATCCGCTCGCCATTCTCATGGGACGTGCGGCACTGCTCGAAGACAAAGCCACCGACCCCGCCGTGCGCGAAGACGCCGCGCGCATTAAAGCTGCGGCCGATCGCTGCGGCCGCATCGTGCGTACGTTTTTATCGATGGCGCGCAAGAAACCGGCGCAGCGCCACACCGCACAACTCAATACGGCAGTGCAGGGCGCGCTCGATTTACTTGGCTACAACCTACGCACTGCGGGTATCGACGTGCACGTGCAGCTCGATCCGGAGCTACCCGAGATCGAAATGGACGCCGATCAGATCGGCCAGGTCGTGGTGAATTTCCTCGTCAACGCGCAGCAGGTATTGGCCGAACAGCCGGGCGCGCGGCAAATCGTGATCAGCACCGCACACGAGGATAACTGCCTGATCGTGCGTGTCGCCGACAACGGCCCCGGTGTGCCAGACGAATTGCGCGAGCGCATTTTCGACCCGTTCTTCACCACCAAACCCGAAGGCACCGGCACTGGGATCGGCCTGTCGGTCAGCCGCGCCATCGCGCGCGAACACGGCGGCGAACTCATTCTCGAAAATACCGCAGTGGGCGCCAGCTTCCTGCTGCGGCTGCCGCTCGGCGCGCAGATGCCGGCGACGGCCGCGCGCGCCAACGCCGCGACCGAGCCGCGCCCCGGCCACGCACTGATTGTCGACGACGAGGCGGAGGTGGCTGAAGTGCTCTCCGATATTCTGGCCTCCGCCGGCTATCGCACCGCGATTACGGGCGGCGGCGAAGAAGCACTCGCGTGGCTGGAAAAAAACGATTGCGATCTGATGTTCTGCGATGTGCGCATGCCCGGCATGGACGGCCCCGCGCTGTGGCGCGAACTGCAGGCGCGCTTTCCCGAGATCACGCGTCGCCTCGCCTTCGTTACGGGAGATACGTTCTCTGCCAGCATCGAACCCTTCCTGCGCGAAACGGGGCAACCGTGGCTGGAAAAACCCTTCACGCCCGAATCGGTATTGGAATTGGCCGTGCAGCTCGAAGCGGACTGAATCGATCGAGCTGAATCGACCAAGCTGAAAACAACCGACTGAAACAATCGAAACAAAAAACCGGTTGCGTTGAAGTCAAACTGATACATCGCCCCGCCACACTGGAGCTGTCTGAACAAGCCGTAGAGACAGTGTTGTGAATATCGCTTTTGTGTTTGCCAGCTGCGTGTTGTTGATCGCACTGACACTCACCGCCGTTGCCGTAAATCAGTTGTTGAAGTCGCTACGCGAAAGCCTGATGGATCACCCTTTCGGCGCCTGGCTGACCCAATACGAATCCGCATTACTCTTGAGTGTTTGGGCCGCGATAATCGCGGCCCTGTTTTTCTTCGGCCCGAATCTCATCATGCTCGTTACAGCGCGTATCAACGCCACCATCAGTTAAAACGAACACCGCCGAAACGAACACGCTTGAAACAAATGAAACACAAAAGGGCTTGGTCAGAAATTCAATTGATACATGCCCCATCCATACTGCGCTCACTAGTAACCCGGCGGCATTTATTGCTGGGTTACTAGTGAACGCAGGATGCGTTTCATGCGGCGTTAGCCGCGCAGATCGAATACATCAGGAAGAGGTATTCGATCTGCTAATTAATAGAACAGATCAGCACTGAAAAAGTCAGTGCGAAAAAAACACACAGGATGTCTCAGGATGAAACAGCTCACACAACGTCGGGATGTATCCCAACTCACTAAAACATCATTGCTCGTTTTACTCGCTGCGCTGCCGCTGCTGGCTTCGGCGAGCACCGCCGGTATTTTCGGTACCGATGCGCTGCTCCCCGATACCGCACCCAATAGCGCTTTCGACTGGCCGCGATTCGCTCTGCTCGCCGCGGGCGTGATTGCGCTCGTCCGCGCGCGCAGTGCGGCAATATCGAAGCCATGAATACGCCGCTTACGCGGTGAACCGATCAACGCTCGAAATAGAGGATGACGACGATGGCACGCTCCCCTTCACGCACGCATTCATCCAGAAAAAAACCCGCGCTGACCGTGGTAAAAACGCCGCGTAGCCCGATCGAGCAGGCGCGCATGCGCGCCGCGCAATACAGTCAGCGCGATCTATTGCGCGCACTAAAAAAACTCGAGCAGGAAAATCAAACGTTGCGCACGCAATTGCGCATGGATCAGCTCACCGGCGTGTTCAATCGTTTTGCGCTCGACGAAACATTGGAATGCGAATTGGAGTTATTTCATCGAAGCGGACGCATTTCCTCGCTCATCGTCATCGACCTCAATCACTTCAAGCACATCAACGACACACTCGGTCATGCCGTGGGCGATCGTTTACTGACGAATGCTGCCGATTATTTTTCGTCGCAATTGCGCACCATCGACATGATTGCGCGACTCGGCGGCGATGAATTTGCGATTTTATTGCGCGACACCAGCAGCAGCGACGCGCAATTCGTCGCCGCAAAACTGCGCGCCGATGCGCCGCAGTTTACCTATACCGATACCGCCAACTGCGAGACGACGATTGCGCTCGATTTCGCCATCGGCGTTGCCGAATTATCGCCGCAAATGGATTCGGTCGATGCCTGGTTCGATGCTGCCGATCGCGCCATGTATTTGCACAAGCGCGCAGGGCGTTTGCACTTGTATCGCGGCAAGAACTGATCTCGCCATAATCGACTCGCGCAGTCGGTTTATTTTTTTACGGCAGCTATTTTTGTATCGAAGCGCTGTTTCGCCTTCATTACGTCCTTCATATTTTCCGACACCCAACGCTCGACCTGGCGTACGGGTTCGGCCAGCGAAAAACCTAGCGGCGTGAGTTGATACTCAACACGCGGCGGCACTTCTGCATAATCATGGCGGAGCACCAGACCGTGACGCTCCAGCTTGCGAAGAGTCTGAATCAACATTTTTTCCGACACACCGCCGATCTCTCGACGCAACTCAGCGGTACGATGCGGTTTCACATTGAGCCTAAAAATCACCAACAGCGCCCATTTTTCGGCGAGCAATTCGAGCAATTCGCGCGAGGGGCACATCGCATTGCAAATATCGGGTTTTACGTTTGCGTTAGCCAAAACGACCTCCGGCACAAAAGATCTTTTAGAGCGCTCTTAAAAGTGATGTACCGCTCCACACATCGAGAATAAGTTTTCACAAACCCCACACTTACCAAAAGGTAAGTACTTTTTATCGGGTAAGTATGGGGTTACATTTCCGTTCACGCAATCGCCGCGAAGAAAAATGTGCGATAGCGATCGCTTCATTCATTCCGCATTCACAAGGAGTTTCTTATGAAACTGTATTTCGCACCTGGCGCATGTTCATTATCCCCACATATCGTTTTGCGCGAAGCCGGCGTACCGGTCGAACTTAAAAAGGTCGATCTCGGCAGCAAAGCCATTGAGGGCGGCGGCAATTTCACCGCAATCAATGCCAAGGGTTATGTACCCGTGCTCGAATTGCCGAACGGCGACGTACTCACGGAGGGCCCTGCGATCGTCCAATACATCGCCGATCAAAATCCCGATAGCAATCTCGCACCAAAAAATGGAACGATCGAACGCTACCGCCTGCAGGAATGGCTGAACTTCATCACCAGCGAACTGCACAAAAATTTCGGCGCGCTGTTCAACAAAAATATTTCTGACGATTGGAAATCTGCTGTGCTCGCCAACATTTCTAAGCGACTGAATTTTGTCGTCGACAAACTTAAAGGCAAACAATATTTATTGGGCGATCAGTTCAGTGTGGCCGATGCGTATTTATTCACCGTGCTCGGCTGGGGCAAACATGTGGGTGTCGATATCGGCAACTGGCCAGCACTAACGGAATATGTTGGCCGCGTAAGCGCGCGCCCGAAAGTGCAGGAGGCATTGCGTGCAGAAGGATTATTGAAATAACCATTTCTAGATAATTCATAAAAACAACGATGCACTGACGCAAGCGCCGGTGCATCGCCATGCGAGATAGAAATCATGTGGCGCAATAACGAAGTTTCACGACGGCTCGATCTCAAAGCTCCCATTGTGCAAGGTCCATTTGGCGGTGGACTTTCCTCCGTCGATCTCGCCGCAACCGTTTCTCAAGCAGGCGGGCTTGGGTCGTTCGGCGTTCACCATTTATCGGGCACACAACTGCGCGAAGTGGCGCAAGCTATTCGCAAAAAAACATCTAGACCATTTGCTCTTAACTTATGGATTCCCTACCAGGAAAGCGATGACCCACCTATCAGCAATGATAAATTTCAAGATGCCGTTAGTATGCTCGCGCCGTATTTTAAAGAGTTGAACATCGCGCCACCTTCGCGCCCTGCGCGTTTTTCGCCGCACTACGACGAGCAAATCGAGGCATTGTTAGAGGCAAGACCGGCGGTTTTCAGTTTTGTTTTTGGTATTCCGTCGAGAGAAGTTTTAACACGCTGCCGCGAGCTGAATATTGTGACTCTTGGTGCTGCAACAACGCCTGACGAAGCCATCGCGCTGGAACAGGCTGGTGTCGACATGATTGTCGCAACCGGTTTCGAAGCGGGAGGCCATCGAGTTTCTTTTTTGCGTAGCGCCGAGGATTCGCTCACTGGAACGTTCGCGCTTATTCCGCAGGTCGTCGATGCGGTCAAGGTGCCGGTGATCGCCGCAGGCGGTATTGCCGATGGTCGAGGAATTGCGGCCGCACTCGCGTTAGGTGCGGACGGTGTACAAATCGGTACTGCATTTCTCGCATGCCAAGAATCCGCAGCCAGCAATGTTCATCGCGAGCAACTTTTTAGCGCAAATGCAAAATTCACGGCGCTCACACGAACATTTAGCGGACGCTTGGCGCGAGGTATTCGCAACCGTTTTATGGATGAAATGCAGCAACACACCGATCGGCTTCCGATCTATCCCATACAGAATTGGTTAACGGCGCAAGTGAAGACGGCCGCTATTGCACAGAATAGATTCGATCTCATGTCACTCTGGTCAGGACAGGCTGCGCCACTACTTCGCCATAAAAATGCGGCAGCGCTTTTTGAATCTCTGATAGAAGAAACATCTCAAGCTTTGGCTAAGAATGGGTAGCCGAGAAGGTACGACAAGTTGAAGTTATCGATACTAAATAAAAAGACCGGCATCAAGCCGGTCTTTTTATTTTCGCTGACACGATATTAAGAAAACTGATTCATCGTGTTGTCTTTGCCCGCTGCTTTCAGTGCTGCTTCGCCAGCGAAGTATTCTTTGTGGTCGTCACCGATGTCGGAGCCCGACATGTTTTGGTGTTTAACACACGCGATACCTTGACGAATTTCTTTGCGCTGCACGCCAGCAACATACGCGAGCATACCTTCTTCGCCGAAGTAACCTTTAGCGAGATCGTTGGTCGACAGCGCTGCGGTATGGTAAGTCGGCAACGTGATGAGGTGGTGGAAAATACCGGCATCGCGTGAACCGTCGCGTTGGAAAGTCTGAATGCGACGATCCGCTTCTTGCGCGAGCTCAGTGGCGTCGTAATCCGCGCTCATCAATTTCGCACGGTCGTACGCCGAAACGTTTTTGCCTTCTTTTTCCCACGCATCGAATACCTGCTGGCGGAAATTCAGCGTCCAGTTGAACGACGGGCTGTTGTTGTAAACGAGTTTCGCGTTCGGAATCACCTGGCGAATGCGATCGACCATGCCTTTGATCTGGCCGATGTGCGGCTTCTCGGTTTCGATCCACAACAAGTCAGCGCCGTTTTGCAGGCTGGTGATCGAGTCGAGTACGCAACGATCTTCACCGGTGCCTTTGCGGAATTGGAACAGGTTGCTAGGCAAACGTTTCGGACGCAACAATTTGCCGTTGCGATTGATGATGACGTCGCCGTTTTTCATCGTCGCTGGCGAGACTTCTTCGCAATCGAGGAAGCTGTTGTATTGGTCGCCCAAATCACCCGGTTCGGTCGTGTAAGCGATTTGCTTGGTCAAGCCAGCGCCGAGCGAATCGGTACGCGCAACGATAACGCCGTCGTCAACGCCGAGTTCCATGAACGCGTAACGCACTGCACGGATTTTCGCGAGGAAATCTTCGTGCGGAACCGTGACTTTGCCGTCCTGGTGACCGCATTGTTTTTCGTCGGACACTTGGTTTTCGATTTGGATACAGCAGGCGCCTGCTTCGATCATTTTCTTCGCGAGCAGGTAGGTCGCTTCCGCGTTACCGAAACCAGCGTCGATGTCAGCGATGATAGGCACAACGTGCGTTTCGAAATTATCGATACGGGTCAGCAAATCTTTTTCTTTCGCGGCATCTTTCGCTTCACGCGCTGCATCGAGCTCGCGGAACAAACCGCCGAGTTCGCGTGCATCGGCCTGACGCAAGAAGGTGTACAGCTCTTCGATCAGCGCGGGAACCGAGGTTTTCTCGTGCATGGATTGGTCGGGCAACGGTCCGAATTCGGAGCGGAGCGCGGCAATCATCCAGCCGGAGAGGTAGAGGTAGCGTTTTTTGGTGGTGCCGTGGTGTTTCTTGATCGCGATCAGTTTTTGTTGACCGATGAAGCCGTGCCAGCAACCGAGCGATTGGGTGTAGTTAGCGGAGTCCTTGTCGTAGTCGGCCATGTCCTGGCGCATGATTTTCGCGGTGTAGCGGGCGACATCGAGGCCGGTCTTGAAGCGGTTCTGCAGACGCATGCGCGCCACGTATTCGGGGCTGATCGCGTTCCAGCTCGGACCATTCATCGAAATGGTGGTGGCGGCTTGATCGGCAATGCTTGAGTAATTCTGGGTAGACATGACTGACTCCATTGGGAACGACGTAACTTCAATGAGCGCAGTCTACGCAGCCGACCTCTATAAGAAAAATTGATAGATTCTATTTTCGACATACATGATATGAATGCTTGTATTCTCCGCGTGCGTCACCAGATTGTTCGTATGCCGAATTGTTCGGGTCGGCACCCGCTATCCTTACGCCATTGCTGAATGGAAAACCGCGCCAGATGGGCACAATGACAGCTCCGGAAACCAGCGCCTGCGACTGCAACGACACACTCGATGCACAACGCCTCAACACCTACTGCCTATGCCCGCAGGAGCCGTCACCGACGCCCACCGGGCTGCAGATCGCAGCGGTGCCCGTCTTTCTGCCCTCCGCCGATATCGAGCGCATGTCGCAACTCATCGGCGCCATTGAATCTGTCGTTCACAGCGATCGATGGCAGCGCAAGGTTCTGGCCACCGCCCCAGATATCGCGCAGCGCAAGCCGGGAAATGCCGGCGTTTTATATGGCTACGATTTTCATTTGAGCGCGGATGGCCCCAAGCTCATCGAAATCAATACCAACGCGGGCGGAGCGCTCATCGTCGCGCAGGTGCTACGCACACAATCGGGTTGTTGCACCGATCCGGCGATGGCCGCACCCGCCTGTCAGGCGCAGCAGGCCGAGGACGCGATCGTCGACAGCTTGCTCGACGATTTCGCCATGGCGCGCGGACATCGTGAGCCGCGCTCGATCGCAATCGTCGATATCAATCCCACTGCGCAATATTTGTATCCGGAATTTTTGCGCTTCGCCGAATTGTTGCGGGCACGCGGCTTTGCCGTTGCGATTGCCGATCCGTCGGAACTCATCGCGACAAACGATGGTTTGATCTTGCACGGAAAACCGGTCGATCTGATCTACAACCGCCTGACCGATTTTTATCTCGAAGACGAATCGCTCGCCGCATTGCGTCGCGCTTACGAAAACGATCAGGTTGTCGTTACGCCCAATCCTCATCATCACGCGTTGTACGCCGACAAGCGCCACCTCGCACTGTTATCCGACGCAAGCGCACTCGACGCTTTGCATATCGACAACATCACGCAAGGTATTTTGCTCAACGGCATTCCGCAAACACGCGTCGTCGATGCTGCGCATGCCAAACAATTGTGGGCCGAGCGCAAAACATTTTTCTTCAAACCCGCCACGGCTTACGGTGGGAAAGGCGCCTATCGCGGTGCCAAATTAACGCGCGGCACCTTCGAACAATTGCTGCACGATGATTATGTTGCACAGCGCGAAGTGGAGCCGACGCTGCGCAATGCGCTCGTCGATGGTGAAACGATCGAATTGAAAGTCGATGTGCGCTGCTATGTCTATCGCGGCAAAATTCAACTCACGGCTGCGCGTTTATGGCGCGGACAAACCACCAATTTCCGCACGGCAGGCGGTGGATTTGCCACGATCACGCGAACAGCGTCTTAACCCAGCGCGCGCTCTTTTCTCCAGCTCGACGGCGGCATGCCGAATTCGCGTTTGAATGCGCGGGTAAATGCCGCTTCGGAGTCATAACCGATTTGCGTTGCGATCGCGAGTAACGGTTTGCCCGCCATCACGAGTTCACGCGCCGCGAGTTGCAATCGCCAGCGCGTTAAATATTGCATGGGCGGCTGGCCGACGAGATCGGTAAAACGCTGCGCCAACGCCGAGCGCGATAGACCCACTTGCTTGGCCAACTCATCGACCGTCCAATCGCGCGCGGGTTGTGCATGCATAAAGGCAAGCGCGCGACCGACAAAACGATCGCGCAAACCCATCAACCAACCTTCTTTTTCTGCTGGCAAGGAATCGATGCAGCGACGAATCGCTTCAACGAATAACAATTCCGATAATTTGCCGAGCACCAATGTGCTGCCCGCGCGCCACTCTGCAGCTTCGGTGACAGCGAATTGCAATGACGATTCGAGCCACGCCGAGCGCGGATCGTTGCGCATATCGACTTTGAAAATGCGCGGCAACATCGCAATGAGCGGATTGCTCAGCGTTTCGTTGCAGGCGAGAAATCCGCAGACAAGATGCACTTCATCGCCACCACCGCCGTACGCCACACGAATAATTTCTCCGGGCGATGTTTGCAAATGATTGTCCAGCATCTCTTGAGCCGAAGTCGGCTCAAGATCGAGCGCGCTGGCCAGAATATGCGGCTCGCCCTGCGGCACCACCAATAATTCGCCCGCTTTTATTTCCATAGCCGAAGCAGGGTCATCGGCCAGCTGCGCCCAACAACTGCCTTTGGTCACCAGGTGATACGAAATAATACGTTCGGCCGGCGGCAGAAAACTTGCGCACAATTCGCTATGCGATTGTCCCGCCACACTCCACGGCGCAGAGAATTCACCGTGCAGATAAACCGCACCGCCTAAACGCACCACCTGCAACACATCCGAAAGAGCATCCATGACGCTGGCTCCGCAATTCAGGCGTCCCGCTCAAATAATCTGGACGCTCGATCATTCATGACCATGATTCGCGTGACCATACTGGCCTCACGCATCTCACGCAAAAAACAGGTGTATTGAATATCGATTTGATCGAAACATTCAACAACGCCATTCAATGTGCGGGAAGCGGCCAGAAATTTCCAATGACCATTTTGATTATTGAAAGGACACGATCATGAAACGTTTTGTTATCGAGCGAAATATTCCGGGCGTCGGCAAATTGAATGCGGACGAACTGACCGCCGCCGCGCAAAAATCCAACGCAGTGCTCAATGCGCTGGGAACCGCCATTCAATGGCAGCATTCGTATCGCGGACAAGACCGCTTGTTCTGCGTGTATCTCGCCACCGACGAATCGCTGGTACGCGAGCACGCCGACATGAGCGGCTTTCCAGCCAATCGCATTTTCGAGATCGACACCATTATCGATCCCACCACCGCAACATGCAGCGCCTAGTGCGCTGCATTGCTGTCACCTGTGACACACACAAATTATTTGAAGGATGGAATCGCCATGATCAAACGCATCGCAATTCTCGGTTACGGCATTGTCAGTTACATTGCCTTTTTCTTCACTGCACTCTACTCAATCGGCTTTATTGGTAATTTTCATTCTCTCGGCAATTTAGTCATACCAAAAACCATCGACGGTGCGACGCAGTTGCCGTTGTGGCAGGCGCTGTCGATCGATGCGCTATTGTTGGCATTGTTCGCTTTACAGCACAGCGTGATGGCGCGACCGGCTTTCAAACGCTGGTGGACACGCTTCATTGCCGAGAGCGCAGAGCGCAGCACGTATGTACTCGCATCGAGCCTCGCTTTGATCGCATTGTTTATTTACTGGCAACCGCTCGGCGGCATGATTTGGCATGCGGAAAATTCCGGCGCACGTATTGCGCTATATGCGCTCTACGCTGCAGGTTGGCTGCTGGTTTTCACCTCAACGTATCTGATCAATCACTTCGATTTATTTGGATTGCGTCAGGTCTGGCTGCAATTTATCGGCAAGCCCTACACAACGCTGAAATTCGTTACGCCGGGCCCCTATCGCATTGTGCGGCATCCGCTGTATGTCGGTTGGCTACTGGTGTTTTGGGCGACGCCGACGATGACCGCAACGCATTTATTTTTCGCGGTGATGACCACGCTCTACATATTGATTGCAATTCAATTTGAGGAGCGCGACCTCGCTGCTGCGCATCCAGAGTATGCAGCGTATCGCCGAGAAGTACCGATGCTGGTGCCGAGAATTACACCGGCGCGCGCAACGCAAGCTTCGCTGAATTAATTGTGCCTGCAAAAATGTCCGCATTTAGCGGGCATTTTTAACTTATCGACACAGCTAGTCCCAACGTAAATTCAACGATGTCATCAGTAAATTCTGAGTCACGCGATATTGCGCCGGCTTATCCGGATCGAGACGAAATTCGGGCAGGCGTTCGAGCACTACGCGATACAGTGTTTGCAATTCGAGTCGCGCCAGATGTACACCGACACAATGATGCGGTCCGTTACCAAATAACATGTGCGCTCTATTTTCGCGAGCAACATCGAATACTTCCGGGTTCGGAAATATGCGTGAATCGAGATCGGCGGCCGGCAGATACAGCATGACGCGATCGCCCACTTTTAAATCCCAACCGCCCAATGTGGTGTCCTGCACCACGCGACGAACCGGGACCGTGAACGTATAGCGACGCAATAATTCTTCGGTGGCATCGGCAATCAATGGCGGATTCGCGCGCAATTGATTCTGTAATTCGGGGTGACGCGCAAGGTGATGCATGCCGAATGAAATCGCGATGACGACGGTGTCGAGTCCGGCAAGAAAAAGTAGCGTGCAATAATCTTCCATCAACTCCATCGTCATCGGCGCGCCGTCGATTTCGGTCGACCACAGCACACTGATGAGATCGTTTTGCGGATTCTCGCGGCGCGCAAGAATCACATCGTGCATCGCATCGGCGATTTTGCGCATCTGCATGAACACCATCGCTTCGTTTTCACGCTCGCGCGGCATAAACGCTTCGTGCGCCAATGCCCGGAATTCGAGCAGCCTCTCCTCGGGCAGTCCCATCATTTTTAAAAAAATGCGCACGGGAAATTGTTCGGCGACGGCGGCAATAAATTCGCAGTGACCTTGCGCGATCACATCATCAATCAATTGATAGGCGAGCGTCGCGATTTGCTCTTGCAGCGCCGTGATTGCTTTTGGCGAAAATGCGCGCTGTAACGGCGCCCGATATTTAGTGTGCGCAGGCGGGTCCATCATGATCGGCGTGAGCATCGGCAAGCGCGGCGCACCAGCGGGGATCATTGCTCGCATCATTGCGGCCTGTTCCGGCGGAATCAGCTCGCTCGAAAAAATCTCCGGCGTGCGCAGTACCGTTTGCACGTCGGCATAATTCATCACCAACCAGTGGCCGCCATTGTGCGGCGTCCAAAATACCGGCGGAGCTTCGCGCGATAGCTGCAAGACACGTTCGTGCGGCGCATTGAATAATGCAGCGTCGCGGAACATATCGAAGTCATAAATCGCCGCACTGGGGATGTGTGCGGGATGGCTGGCGCTGGGGTCGGTCTTATTCATTGTTATCGTCCGCATCGATGTATTGAGGAGCACAGGCATTGATTTGGCAGGATAGTGGATGTATCCGCAGCAATTTATGAAGCTTTGTTCATCTTGCACCGCGTCCTTTCGATCAATGCGACCATGCCCGCTCGCGGCGCCTGCACCTTCAGACAAGTCTGTCGCAGTAACGGCTCTTGACCGTCAGTCACGATTGCAGGTATCAAAGCCAACCTCGATTATTTAGCTCTCGGCGGTTAGCCGATTTCGATTTCCGGAGACTTCAAGACATGAGCGAAAACCAACAAAACGTCATTTGCTCAAGCAATACTGTTGCCGACAAAGAAGGCGAATGGCCGGCCCACTGGAAAACGCTCTCGCACGGAATCAGCGTAGCGCGCTACACCGACCCCCAATTTCTCGCGCTCGAATTCGAAAAGCTGTGGAGCAAGGTGTGGCAAGTGGCGGCGCGTGTCGATGCGATTCCCGAAGTCGGCGATTATTTTGTTTACGATATCGGCTACCGCTCGGTGCTGCTGGTGCGCACCGACGCAAACACCATCAAGGCCTATCACAATGTCTGCCCGCATCGCGGCACCGCACTCGGTCAGGGTTGCGGCCATTTCGACGAAGGCCGCATTAAATGCCCGTTCCACGGCTGGCGCTGGAATCTCGAAGGCCAGATTCAATTCGTACTCGAACGCGAACAATTTCGCGGCGGCGAATTGCGCGATAGCGATGTCGCCCTGAAAGAAATCAACAGCGTTATTTTCGCCGGATTTATTTTTATTAATTTCGATGCGAATCCAATTCCGTTCGACGATTTTATCGCGCCGGTGCGCACCGTTATCGAAGATCTCGCGATCGGCGATATGCGCCACTATTGGTGGAAAGCGATTCCGGTCGCATCTAACTGGAAAATTGCGCAGGAAGCGTTTTTCGAAACTTATCACGTGCCGGAAACACATCCGCAACTCGAAAAAGCCGGCGAGGAAGCCGTGCGCGCCATGCGCAACGATTTCGAATACGCGCACCGCAATGTCGTCTACGAAAACTTTCCGTTCGGACACGGCCGTTTCTACGCCGGCAAAAAATCACCGATGGCGGGCCACGTCAACGATGTGAAAGAAGATCCCGTCGATACGATGGCCGATCGCCTGCAATTACTCGTCGACGGTATGGATGCGATGGTGCTGCAAGAGGACGTCGACCTTATACGCTCGATGAAAGGCAAGCCGATTCCGGAAGGTTCGAGCCTCGGCGGCGAGTACGTGAAATTGCTGTACGGCACTGCCGCAGCGCAGGGTCGTCCGATGCCGAAACCGACGCCGGAAATTCTCGGCATGTGGGGCGGCGAAATATTTTTGTATCCGAATTTGATGATTCTGCCGCAGGCGGGCAATGCGATGATTTATCGCGTCATTCCCGATCCGGTCGATCCCAATCAATGCACGTTTGAAATCATGTCGACGAAAACGTATCCGAAAAATGTGAAATCGCCGCGCGCGGAAATTACGCCGGTGACCGATATGAAAGATCCGCAGCAGGTGCGTCTGATTCCACGCCAGGATCTCGGCAATATTCCGCGCATTCAAAAAGGTCTGCGCACGAAGGCGATTCGCCATATCTGGCTGGCGGAAGATCAGGAAAAAATGATCGTGAACATGCACCAAGAACTCGATCGCTATTTGCAGGGCAAATAATTTTTCCGATTTACTCCCGCCTACTCCACCAGCCCCTTCACCGGGGCTGGTTTCATACACACTGACCGCATTTCAGCATCTAACATTGTTGTGATGCGGCTGCGTTGCGCGCAAAAATCCGTCTCGATTATCAACGTGGTTTTACGCGCCGGCTCGGCGCGAGGAGAGTCATCGTGGATTTGGGATTGCGTGGAAAGGTTGTCATCGTTACCGGAGCGACCGCCAATATCGGTCGCGCTATCGCGTTGCAGTTGGCGGAAGAAGGCGCCAGCCTGGTCGCAGTTGGTCGCGATGCAGAAGCGGGAGCGCGTTTGGTTGAACAAGCGCGCAAGTGCGGCGCCGAACAAGCGATTTTCGTCGCTGCCGATTTGCTCGACCCCGCTGCGCCGAAACATATTCTGGCGGAAGCGGAAAAGCTGGGGCCGGTTTCGGCACTGATCAATAATGTCGGCGGCAATGTCGATCAAAATCTCTTCGTCAATTCAGATCCGGAAAAATGGCAGGGCGATATCGACCTGAATTTCGGTACGGTGTTGCGCATGACGCATGCGGTATTGCCCGGCATGATCGAGCGAAAATACGGCAGCATCGTCAATATCGGCTCGACTGCCGGCTTAGTGGGCGATTACATGTTGCCGGTTTACTCGGCGATGAAAGGCGCAGTGCACAGCTTCACCATCGTGCTCGCAAAAGAGGTCGGTCAGCACGGTGTTCGCATCAATGCCGTCGCCCCTTATGCGACTTTCGCCAAAGATCCCACCGCTTTCAGCAAAGGCAGTCGCTTCAATCCTGACAATGCGTTTTTCACCAAGCATGCGCCGGCGATGAACGACTACGACAAATCGATGCGCCTGCGTAAACCGGTGCTGGGCCGACCTTTCGCCACGCCGGAAGAAATGTCGGGCCTCGTCGCCTATCTCGCTTCGGATCGCGCCAGCTTTGTCACCGGCCAGGTCTGGTCGATCGACGGCGGTTCGCTGCTTTAACAAAATCACGTAAGGAAAAATCCATGCTGCTAGAACGCTCCGAGTTAATCATCAAAAAAGGTCTGGAAGAGGAATTCATGGCTGCGATGAACGAGCGCGGCATTCCGCTGCTATCGAGTTTGCCCGGCGTGGAATCGGTGAGCCTCGGTCGCGGTGTCGAGAATCCCGATAAATTCATGCTGCTCGTCGAGTGGGCGACCATGGACGATCACACCGCGTTCACCAAAGCGCCCACTTTTCCCGAATTGCTGGCGATACTGCGCCCGTTCTCGCAAGGCGGCAGCATGGAACACTTCGTTATGCAGTAAACCGGCTTATGCACTAAGGATTCTGATGCAGTAACCGGCCTCATGCGACGCCCGATGCACGCGGGTCGTCGCGTTTCGGATAACAACACTGTTGTGTATCATTGCCGCCTCGACTTTTCGCGGTCTATGCGCCTTTTTCCAATAGGCCGCGCCTTCCGATTTAGAGGATTCACATGACCGACTCGCAAGCACTGCAAGGCGTACGCGTACTCGACTTGACCCGCGTTCTGGCCGGCCCGTTCTGCGGCCAAATCCTCGGCGACCTCGGCGCCGAAGTCATCAAAGTGGAGCGCCCCGGCGCGGGCGATGACGGCCGCATGTACGGCTTCTCGCAACTCAAGGATAAAGACGGCAAGGCGACGCGCGAGTCGGCGTTCTATCTCACCGCCAACCGCAATAAAAAATCGGTCACCTGCAACCTCTCCAAGCCGGAAGGGCAGGCGCTGATCCGCAAACTCGCCGCCGAGTGCGACGTACTCATCGAGAACTACAAGGTCGGCAACCTCGCCCGGTATGGCCTCGATTACGACAGCCTCAAGCAAGTGAATCCGCGCCTCATTTACTGCTCGATCACGGGTTACGGTCAGACCGGCCCGATGGCCGAACGTCCGGGTTACGACGGTTTATTCCAGGCTACCGGCGGCATGATGGCGGTGACGGGTATTCCGGCAGGCCAACCCGGCGCCGGCCCGCTCAAAGCCGGCCCAAGCCTGGTCGATGTGTTCACCGGCCACAACGCCGCGCTCGCGATTCTCGGCGCGCTCAACCAGCGCCATAGCACCGGCAAAGGCCAGTACATCGACGTTGCGCTGCTCGACTGCTCGGTGGCGATGGTCTCGCACATCATGCAGGACTACCTCGTCTCCGGTAATCCACCGCCGCGCCTCGGCAACGGCGGTAACGGCGGCGGTCCAGCCGACCTCATCAACTGCAAAGACGGCATCATCTACATCACCGCGGGCACCGAGGAACACTGGCGCCTGCTCTGCGAACTGATGGAACGCCCCGATCTGTACCGCGACCCGCGTTTTGATACCAATCCCAAGCGCGGCACCAACCGCAACGAACTCGTCGCCATCATCAACCAGTGGAGCATGGGCTGGCAGGCAGCCGATCTGCTCGCGGGCCTCGACAAGCTCGGCATTCCGGCCGCGCGCTACAACGAGCTGCCCGATGTGTGGAAGGACGAGCAGGTGCAGCACCGCAATCTGAAAGTGACGATTCCGCACCCGGTATCGGGCGAAGTGACTTTGATCGCCAGCCCGCTCGCGTACATGTCTGGCTCGCCGATGCGTTACACCGCACCGCCGACCATCGGCCAGCATAACGATGAAGTGCTGCGCGGCCTGCTCAAATTATCCAACGAAGAAATCGACACACTGCGCCAAACCGGCATCGTTTAACCACGACCTTTAAATTGAGAATGAACACCATGGGACAGAATTTATTGCAGCTTAACGGACGCATCGTCGTGGTCGCCGGTGCCGGCGGCGGCGGACTCGGCACCGCCATCACGCGGCTGGCCGCCGAAGCGGGCGCGACCGTGATCGGCGTGAGCCGTCGCCAATCGAATCTCGATCAGTTCCTCGGCCCGATGATCGCAGAGGGTTTGAAGGTGATTCCGGTCGCAGCCGATCTGGAAACCGAGGAAGGGGTTGCCGCGACGATGGCAAAAGTGCGCAGCACCCCCGGCACGCTGTATGGCCTCGTCAGCGTCCTCGGCGGCGGTGCACCCGCGACATGGGGACCCGCAACGAAAACCACGCGCGAAAATTGGAAGGCGCTGTTTTCGCAAAATGTCGAATCGACATTCTTCATCGCCCAAGCCGTAGCGGCCGAACTTAAAGAGAAAAAATTGCCGGGCTCGATCGTGGCGATTTCTTCGATCACCGCACTCAGCTCACAGCCGTACAACATTGCCTATGGCGCGGCGAAAACTGCACTCTTGTCGGTAGTGCGCACGCTGGCACTGGAAATGGCGGCGTCGAATATTCGCGTCAATGCGATCGCACCCGGCGCGATGGCCGTGCCGACGTCATTGTTGCCGCCCGATCCCGTGCTCGAACGCAAAGCGATCCCGATGGGCCGCAAAGGCAGCATGCAGGAAGTCGCGGGCACCGCGTTATTTTTATTGTCCGATCTTGCGGGCTATATGACGGGCCAAACGTTGACGGTCGATGGCGGCATCAATCTGAAATGGTCGCATCTCGCCGAAGACAACACGCCGACCCTCGTCACCAATGAAGCGTTTCTGAAAGCGATGAAGGGCGAATAGACAACTGAGCTAATAAAAGAACGGCGAATAAATTTCGCTTCGCTTATGGATCGATCGAAAACGCCGCGTACATAACCCACGCGGCGTTTTTGTTTTCGCGAAAATTATATGGTTATGGCGATTTTGCCGATGTGTTCGGCAGAGTCGAGACAGCGAAACGCATCTACCAATTGCTCTAACGCGAATGTTTTACCGATCACGGGCTTGATATTGTTCGCTTCGATCGCGCGCACCATATCAATTTGATCGCGACGACTTCCCACTGTCACTGCCTGCAAACACAGACGTTTCGCCTGCACGATCGCGAACGGCATCGTATCGATATTAAAACCACCGACTGCACCGATGATCGCGATATGCGCACCCGTGCGTGCTGCAATAAATGATTGACCGATCGTATTCGGCCCGCCAACTTCAATCACATGCTCGACACCAAGTCCACCCGTTAATGCGAGCACCGCTTCGCCCCACTTTTCGGTTTCGCGATAATTAATCACGTGATCGGCGCCGAGCGATTTTAACCGTTCACCTTTTTCTGCGCTCGATGTCGTCGCGATAACTGTCGCACCCGCTGCTTTCGCAAACTGCAATGCGAATAACGAAACACCGCCCGTGCCTTGAATTAAAACGCGATCGCCTGGCTTCACTTTGCCGTCAGTAATCACTGCACGCCACGCGGTGACACCCGCGCAGGTGAGCGTTGCAGCTTCGGCGAAACTTAAATTTTTCGGCGCGTGCGTGAAATGCGTAACGGGCCGCGTCGCGAATTCGCACGCAAAACCATCGGCAGGGCCGCCCGGCGCATTATTTAACTCAGCGCGATCCATGTGACCATCGAGCCATTTCGGATGAAATGTTGAAACGACGTGATCACCGATTTTAAATTCGCTGACGCCTTCGCCGATTTCGACGACTTCGCCTGCGCCATCCGACAACAGAATCAAACCATCGGCGACAGGAAAAAATCCCTTCGCGACCAGACCATCGCGAAAATTAATCGACGCCGCGCGGATGCGCACTTTAATTTCTCCGCGCGCCGGAGCAGCGGCTTCCACTATATCGAAATAAATATTTTCAAATCCCGCGGGCTGGCGAATACGTGCGGCTTTCATACGAAAAACCTCGAAGAATAAATGTGATTAAAAATCGAATTTAGGGCACGATCTCTACGCGCACATCGCGCGTCACCGACATGCCGCGATCATCGACCACACTCAGCGAATACCAGCCGGCCTGCGCCGGTCGCCACGCCAGCGATTTCTGCGCAGCGACCCGCCCCAGATAAGCATTGCCGGCAAACCAGTGCAATTCTTTCACACCGCCGCCAGCCGTGGCGTGCAGCGCAATATTTTCTTCGCTGCGAGAGCGTCGCAACGAGTAAACCACATCGCGCAAGGGCGAAAGAATTTGCGGCGCATCGCCACCGCCGTCAGCGCAATTGATTTTTGGTGGCGGGCGACGCGGCACGCCCGCTTCGCGAAATAAACGCAGCATATCGGAGCTCCAGAATTCATAAATTTCGCGCCGCGTATTCGCGCTTTGATTTTGCGCGCAGGTGGGCCGCCCCGTGCGCGTATCGATAAATACCGGCCGATGCAATGTGCTGACTTTGATCGGCGATTTGCCGGGAATGTACCAGGTGCTTTCGGTATGCGGACAATACACGTTCGGCAAATCACCGCTCGCTGCACACACATCGACGCGACTCACACCGGCCGGCGGCATTTCGCGGCGATTAGCTACGTCGGGATACGTCAGCACGAGCGCATCGGCGATGCGAAAAAATAGCGGCGCCGCCGTATCGATGCCGACAAATGCAGGGTTGCCGCTGCCATCGAAATTGCCGACCCACACCGCGAGCACATAATTACCGACTGCACCGACTGTCCACGCATCACGAAAACCCCACGATGTTCCCGTTTTCCACGCGATAGGTAAACGCTGATTCGGCGCGAAACTCAAATCGGTATCGGGCCGCGCATTATGTCTGAGCATATCGAGCACGATAAAACTCGCTTCCGCGCTCAGCAATTTCGGCCCCGGCTGCAACGCATCGTCGGCGGTGTAACGAATCGGTTTTAATTCACCGCGATTCATCAGCATCGCATACAGCGCGCTCAATTCCTCCATAGTGACTTCGCCACCGCCGAGCACGAGCGACAAACCGTAAAAATCTTCCGACTTCATTTGCGCCACGCCAGCGCTTTTCAAAAATTGATACAGATTGGGATTATGCAATTGCGCGGCGATCCAAACCGCCGGCACGTTGCGGCTGCGAATCAACGCATCCTGCGCTGTGATCGGGCCGACAAAACGGCCATCGAAATTCTCCGGCGAAAAAGGACCGAAGGAGACCGGCGCATCTTTCAATATCGTTAGCGGATGCAACAAACCCTGATCGAGCGCGAGACCATAAATCAGCGGCTTCAGTGTCGAACCGGGCGATCGTTTCGCTTGCACGCCGTTGACCTGACCATCGATACGCTCGTTGAAATAATTCGCCGAACCCAGCCACGCTTTAACCGACATATCGCGACTATCGATCACCAACGCCACTGCATTGTGAACACCGTTATCGCCGCGCTGCCGCAAATAATTATCGACTTGTCTTTCCAGCAATCGCTGCACGTTGGTATCGAGTGTGGTCTCGATGCGCGCCGGCAAACGACCGCGCGCCTGCAACATATCGACAAAATGCGGCGCCAGAAACGGCAGCTTCGACGCGCCGCGCAATTCCAACGGCAATTCGGCGAGACTTCGCTCTGCGGCATCGACAGTATTTTTTTGCTGCCAGCGCCGCAACAATCGCGTGCGCGCTTTATTCAACGCTTGCGCACCGCGCGCACTGCGCTGCAAACCGGCGCGCTGATTGGGCTGTTGCGGAATCACCGCCAGCGTCAATGCTTCGAGCAGCGTTAAATGCTGCGGGGTTTTATCGAAATAAATCAAACTGGCAGCGGCAACACCCTGCACGTTGCCGCCGTAGGGCGCGTAATTTAAATACGCCTCGAGAATATCGTGCTTGCTGTAGCGCGCCTCCAACCACAACGCATATCCGACTTGGCGTAATTTGCCGAGAGGCGTGCGCGTGTTGAGTTGATACAGCAAACGCGCCAACTGCATCGTCAAGGTGGAACCGCCCTGACGATTGTCGTACGCATACGTGCGCAATGCACCGCGCAGCAGCGAAACCGGATTGACACCGGGATGCCACGCGAACCAGCGGTCCTCCTGCATTTTCACCGCCGCGATCAATGTGGGCGACATGTCTTCGAGCGGCACCCACAATCGATATTGTTCGTCGTCGGCCAGCGTCAACCGCAGCAATTCACCATTGGCCGAATAAAACGCGTGCGATTGCGGCAAGCGTTGCGACAGCGGTGTATGCGGCCAGAAACGCACCGCCAGCAGGATGATGGCAAATGTCGCCAGCCACCACCGTGCACGTTTACCTAACCATCGCATCGCTGTATTAATTCGGCGCAACGATGGTTAATTTGCCGGCGAGACCGCGCGCATACAATTCGCGGCGATACATGCCTTCCGCATACGGCGGCGGCGTTTGATAAACGCCTGCATTGGTTGCGCGCACGCGATACACAAAGCTCGCGAGATCGCGCGACAAATAGCCGTAAAGCACCATGCGATCGTCACGCACTTCGGCAAATTGCGGTTGCCAGGTCGATTGCGCAGCGACACCGATCGGCAACGCTGTTGGCGACGGCGCTTCGATTTCCACGTCGCCTTCGCTTTCCGTTTCGCCTTCGCTCGCACTGTTCGGATCAACCGCCACCGCACGCTCAATTACTGGTTCGACACCGCCCGGCAATAAATCGACCACGGCAACCTGCGTCGTGCTATCGGCATCAATGGCACGCAAGCGCAAACGCACGAGGAATTCCTCTCCGACCGGAATTTCGCTGATGGCATTGCCGTTCACATCAAGATATTCGCGCTGAATTTCGATACCTTCGCGCGCTTCTTTTGCCGGCACGGTGCGATCGAAACCATTTTCGACCAGCGTGTAGAACGCCGGCAGATCGCCGCTCTTGCTGAGCTTCACGGCTTTGGCGTCTTCACCGATGGCAGCGCGACCCAACAAATCTTTGCTCAGCGATAACGCCGTGGCTTTGCCGTTTTTATCGATCGACGCTGCACTCAACTGCATTTCCGCAGCGGGCGCCGCGCTCGCATAAGCTTCCATCGCCAGCAATAAATTCGCTGCCGATAACGAGTTGTAGCGATTCGCGGAAATGCGTTTGCCGAAACCGTCCATGACATTGCCCGGAATCGCGCGCAGACGATCGGGGAAATGACGCGCAGTTAAATACAGCAATTGCGCGTCATGCGTGAGATCGTCGTAGTAATCGTTGTAATGACCTTTTATCGACACACGATCCGACCACTCGACGCCTTTGATGAATTTATCGGCCACATCGTTTTTCTGCAGCAGGCGATAACTCGACGCCACATACGCTGCGGTCAAATCCTGCGGCCATTCTTTTGCGTAGCGCGCGGCGAGTTCCTGTTGCAACGTGCCGAGCAATTCGGTGCCGACCACACCCTGTCGCGTCAGCAGATAAATTGCGTACGCACGCTGACGCATATCGTCGAGACTGTTGCCGCGCGGACCGGCAACGCGGCGCAGCCATTGATTGGCGTGCGCGAACATATCGGCCGGCACCGCGTAACCGCGCTCTTTAGCCTCCACCAAAAATTGCACCGCGTGCAGCGAAGGCAGGGTTTCGATCGGACTCGCGAGCGACCATAAACCGAAACCGCCGTCGTCGGTTTGACGCGAGCGCAGGGCTTTAATCAATTCATCAAATTGCTGATCGGCGCTGTTTGAATTTTCATAATTCAACTTGCCGAGTTCCGGATGTTTGCCGAACAGCAGCATCGGAATTCCCTGACTGACCAGCTGCTCGGTGCACGAATACGGATAATGACCGAGATACGCGTTCAAGCCGCTCGACCACACCAGCGGCGAGTTTCCGTAACCGATGTCCACGGCGCGATATTCGCGGTGCAGATCGCGGCTTAAATTAACCGTTAGATCGGAACGCGTTTGTCGATTGACTGACACCTGCACACGATACGGCGTCGCCGGGCGCACACTCACACTCTCGCTGAGCTGCGCCTGCTTATCGCCGCCGCGCGCAATGAATTTGAGATCGGCAGAGCCGAGTGTTTCCGTCGCGCGCAAACGCAATTGCGCCACGCCTTCTTTTTGTTCGGCGATAGTCAATTGAATTTTATTGTCGCCGATAACCGTCAAGCCCGGTGTAGGCACCACCTGCAATGAAATCGGCGTTTTCCCGTTCACGCTATTATTGAAGATGGAAACGCTGACGTTGAATTCATCGCCCGGTGCCACCATCGCCGGTAAATTCGGCGACAGAATTAAATCGCCGCGCACTTCGGTGCCGCCGTCGAATACACCGATGCTATTCGCCGTCACAGCCACCGCGAACACATGCAATTTGCCGTTGAAATAATCGGGCACGCTGTAATGTAAATCCTTGCCGCTGCCATCGACCTCGACGATGCCGGACCAATACGCGGTCGGCGGCCGATTTTTGCGTTTGAACGGATTGACGTGACGCGCGAGCGCAGCGTCGCCATCGCCACCCGGCGCAGCGGCCGCGAGCAATTGTTGAAACTCCGGCAAAATCATGTCGAGAATTTGCGCGGTGCGCACATCCAACATGCGCTTCTGGAAGAAATAGGGCAGCGGTTCGGGTTTTTTGTAACCCGCCACCTGCAATATGCCTTCATCGATTGCAAATACGGCGACGCGCGCCGGGCGTTCCGTGCTCACGCGCAAACGCAAATCGCTGCCCGGTTTGATCACGCTCGGCGTTTCAACCTTCACCATTTCCGTGCGATGTTGCAGCGATACGGCAAACGGCACCACGCCATACGACAGCGGGCTCATAAAGATTTCGTCGGAACCCGGATCGCGCAGGAATTGCACGTTGATGTAACCGTTGCCCTCGAAATCGTCCGGCAATTTAATTTTTTGCACCGAACTGGTCGTCGTGGTTTTGAACCACACGTGCTGATAAACGCGATCGCGCTCGATCGTAATCAGACCTGCACCGACATACGGCGCTTGAATACTCAGCTCGATCGTTTCGCCCGGGTTGTAATCTTTTTTATCGAGCTTGATTTGCAATTCGGCATTGCGTTCGAGCGAGCGACTTAAATTCGCCTGACCGACCACGCTGTAATCGACACGATTTAATTCGAACCCGTCCTTATCGCGCAGCACCAGCGAAAAATCGCCCGGCTCCGCAGTTGGCAACGCCGTCTCGCTGCCGCCTGCGGCAAGCGCAAACGGTTTCGTGTCGCGCACAATATCTTTGCGGCGCGATTGATAGCGATACGTGCCGTTATTTTGCTTGGTCAGTACTGAAACAAATTTGCGTTGCACCCATTCGAGTTGGGCATCGGCGAGTGCGATGCTCGCAAGCTTTTGATCGATCGCAATCCAGCGCGCGACATGCTGACTATCGCGCTGCAGATAGCCGAGTTCGTCTTCAGCTTTGATGCCGACTAAATACGGCGCGCTCGAAACGAGTGCGGCGCTGTACGACGCGACATTGCGACCGCCTTCGGCCTCGAATGCACGCGCGAGCAACGATAAACGGTACGTCGATTTTTCGAAGCGTTCGAGATGCAAATCAAAACCGGCTTCGCCGTTATCGTTGGTGGTCGCACTCGCGAGTTTTTCCTGATATTGCTCTTTTAATTTGGAGCGATCGAAGAACATGTAATCGCGATAGCGCGCGAACGCAGGTAATGCAGGCGCTACCGTCATTTCGCCTTCGACGCGACGGCCTGCAGCGGGCGCGCCGAACAATTGCATGACTTTCACACTCGCCTGAACCTGTTCGGGCGTGAGCCAACCTTCGCTCGGACCCGCGGCGAGTTGCGCGCTGACTTTCATGCGGTCGGGTTCGAACTCCTGAACTTTTACCGTGGTGGTACCGAGTTGAATATCGGTGTTGCCATTTTTAATCAGGTACATCGATACCTGATATTGGCCGGTCGGCGAGGTTGCCTGCGTCGACCAATTGAATTCATCGAAGCCCTGTTTGCCGACCTCCATTTTTTTACGCAGCAAGACCATGCCGCGTGGATCGATCACTTCCATTTCGACCGGCACGCCGTTCAGTTGTGTTTTCCAATCCTGCGTGCGCACGATGCTGCCGATATGCACGGTTTCTCCGGGGCGATAAATGCCGCGATCGGAAAATAAAAATGTCGAGAGCCGATTCGGATCGACATTGTTTTCGATGCCGCCGATATCGAAGCGCGAAAAATTGAGTTGGCGATCGCCTCGATTGAGCGGCAGAAACGACATATCGTCTTCGTGCTCGACCACAAATAGCAGCGGCGTTTTTTCGCGAATCAATTTATCGACCGGAGCAAAACGCGCCGCGCCGCTGGCATCGGTCATTCGCGTTTGTACCGAAAGACCATTGCGCCCCAGGATGCTGACCTTCGCCCCTTCCACCGGCTGACCGCTGCGCAGCGATTGCACGAATGCAACCTGACTGCCGTCGAGTTCGCGCTTAACCACCAGACCGAGATCGGTGATAACAATTAAACGCGAATCGCTTTCGACGCCATAGGTGCGGCCATACGCGGAAGGCGAGTAAGAATCTTCGTAACCGTATTCGGGTTCACCAGAACTTTCGCCCTCGCCGTTCTGATCATCCTGATTATCGAGATTGGTTTCGCTCACCTTGATCAGAAAAATGCCGTAGCGCGAATGGCTTTTATCTTTGAGATAACTCGCCAGATCGATGCTGTCGTAGAGCGGCTTATCGGGTCCTTGCACAACTAATTTGCGTTTTTCGATACTGCGTTCGACCAGACGATCAGCGGCAGCAATATTTAATTGCGGTTGTGCGTAAGCGCCGTAATTCACATCGACGAGTTGGTGCAACTGATCGGACAGCAAGCGACCGACTTCGATTTGTACGGCTTCGATACCGCGCGTGCTGAAGCCGACTTTGCGCTCGCCCGTGAGCGATAGAATTGCGCCGTCGCCCAACATTTTCAGCGAGCGCGGATACGGCTGAACCATAACGGTATCGCTGAACATTTTTCCCGATTGCGAACCGCCGACTGCCTGCACTCCCTCGGCAACTTCGACATACAACGTGCGGCCGACCGGTGCGCGGAATTTAAAACTGTGCAGCGTTTGCGCGGGGTCTTCGCCCGGCACGAATTCGATCGGCAGAGTTTGCGAAGCCGCTAATACTTCGCGATTGATTTCCGTTTGCGACCAGTTGTGCAGATATTGTTTTTCTGGCGCGCTCGCATTGAGGCGATAGGGCGGCAACAACCACGCTTTGATTTTGCCTTTCAAAGCATCCGCCGACAGCGGCGCCGTGCTTTCCATCAGCAATACTTGTTCGGGCTCGAAGCGTTCGTTATCGACGAGCGTCATCGAAAAATTATCGAAGCGCAAACTGTAACGGCCCGGCACGGTGATACTTTTTGCCTGTTCCGCCGCAGTACCATCGCCACCGCGCGCGCTGCGGATGCCTTTTTCGAGCGTCAACGTCATGCGCACATCTTCGCGTGGCAGCGTCAGCGTTTTCGAATGCACATACGCGTGCAGTTTTTGTTTGTCGTAATTAACGATAAATCCGCTCGCTTCGCTACTTAAACCGAGGAACGCAGCGTCTTTTGCCAAACTGATATCGATGTGTTTTTCAAACTCTGCGGTATCGACCGGATGTGAAAACGTCACCGTCGCGACCAGTTTCTTCAATTGCGGATCGACCGGATCCTGATAAAACTCGGCGCTATCGATATTGGCGGTGAATGCCGCCGTACGAAACTCGAAGGAGTTTTCTTTGAGACGAATATGCGCGGGCAGCAATTTCTTTTTGTCGATATCGACACTGAATTCTGCACCCACCGGCCAATCGGCATTCGGTTGGAAAATTAATTTTTTATCGCTCTGCCATTTCCACACGCCGGCGATGCTCGGTGAAATCGCAATGCCTTGTTTTACCGTTTGTCCTATCGCATCGAGCGGCGCGGCGGAATCGCTGAACTCAACCTGCAATGGAAAGGTTTCGAATTTGTTTTTGCTATCGCTCCACGCAGTCAACGGCGGCGGGGTGACGACAAATGTCGTTTCGACCGGCTTCGGTAAATGTTGATACCAACGATAACCTGCGAACCCGGCAGCCACCGTCGCGATCAGCAGCACGCCGATAGTCGCGCTGCGCTTGGGCCGTGCACATGCGCGCTGCCAACCGCGCGCGAGCAAACTGTTTATCCAGCGCAGCCAAATCGGCGCTCGCCATTGCCAATGACCGAATAAAATCGTGAGCAAACCGATCAACAGGCGGCCCATCGTTCCGAGAATTTTTCTCAGTGTCGTGATAATTATCGATGTCATAGGAATACTTCGCTAAGTCCGTGAGGCGAGAATAAAGCGGGATGAGGGATTCGCTGCGTTGAGGTGATCGCGACGGGAGTTTGTCGAAGCAGGTCGCGCCACATATTGGCAGTAATCCATTAACGTTTGCGTTTTTGTTTGCTGGCGATGCTTTTAGTTGGCGATGCCGAAAGTAATTGGCGATGCCTATTTACAGTAATCCATTCGAGCATCGCGCGATCATACACGCGGCGCACGCGCTTTTGTTGCCTGAACGCGTGCAGTGCAAAGCTCTTGAGCAGCATTTATCAATTGCCTGCCGACCGATGCATGCAGTGAAGCATCGAACCGTTCGCGCGGTCCGCACACCACAATCGCGGCGACGGCCTGCTTTGCCACATCGAAAATCGGCGCGGCGATATTGGTCGCGGCTGCGTTGATTTCGCCTTCACTTACCGCGTAACCGTATGCGCGTGTCGTTTCGAAACCCGCCAACAATGTTTCGTCGACAGCTTCGCCGAGCATCGCTAATTGCTGTTCGTCGCTCATGAACGGAAGCATCGCGCGTCCGGTCGCGGTATTGCGTGCGGTGACGAGATCGCCGACGTGCGGCACCATGCGCAACACCTGACGACTTTCGACGACATCGGCGATGACGAAGTTGTGAATATCGGGCACCACGAGCAAAACCGTTTCGCCGGTTTCGTCGCGCAGCCGTTCGAGCACGGGACGCGCGCGGCGACGCAAATCGTCGCTGCCGTATGCGGCGTAGGCGAGCGCAAGAATATGCGCGGTGACTTCCCAGCGCGTCGGCGGTTCGCTCGATGCGCGAATCCAGCCTTCGTCGGCCAGCGTCATCAACGCGCGCTGAATCGCGCTTTTGTCGTCGTCGAGCAACCGCGCGAGCGCACTCACGCCGATCGGCTGATTGGCCGCGACGGCGTCGAACACGGCCAGAATGCGCGATCCGCTGTGACTGCGTTTAACCGCCAAGGGAATTCTCTCTCCGCAAAACGAACGACCTCTACCAAAGCAAACGGCCCGGAAAAACATCGGTTGTAAATTGACCCGTGTTTAAAGGGGTACGTATAATCGTGTCACTAATCGATACCAATATATCACTATGTAACACAGGCGCGATCGAGTCAACCCTCGCTTTGCGGACTGTGAATGCGCGCTGAGACTCAGCGCCACACCTCTCTGGAGCCGCACATGACTGATAAGACCCCCGGTAACGCAACCCTGGATTGCTCCGATCTCGACCGACTCATGGGCGTGCCCATCCAACCCGCGCGCATGCAGGAGCCGTTTGCCAATATGGATATCCGCCGCTGGGCGCAGGCGATGCATTACCCGAATCGCCTGCATTACGACGTCAATTACGCCGCGGAAAGCCGCTTCGGTCGTCTGGTGGCGCCGCAATCGTTCCCCGTGGCGATGGACGATGCGCACGGCACCGGCCCCTCGTGCGTCGGCTGCATTCCGAACTCGCATTTAATTTTCGGCGGCGACGAGTGGTGGTTCCACGGCCCGCGCGTATTCGCCGGCGACACACTGCACAACCACCGCGTACCGGTCGATTACACCGTCAAGGAAACCAAGTTCGCCGGCCCGACCTGCTTCCAGCGCGGCGACAATTACTACTACAACCAGGCCGGCGATCTGATCGCGACGCAGCGCTCGACCGCCATTCGCTACCGCCCGGATCTCGCGCGCGAAAACATCAACATGGAAGGCGCCGACGATCCCGAGTGGAGCGACGCCGATCTGCGCAAGCTCGAAGACCAGAAGTACGAGTGGATCAAAATGCTCCACGACCTCGGCCACGGCAAACGCTACTGGGATGACGTCAACATCGGCGACAAACTGCCGACCCGCATCATCGGCCCGCACAGCATCGCCAGCTTCACCACCGAGTGGCGCGCTTACTTGTTCACTACGTGGTGTGGCGTAAAACGCCGTACCGACCTCGATATCGAAGCGCTCGGCTTTACCGGCGATATGGCGGGTAAAGAGCAAGATCCGGTGCTCGAACTCGATAACCCGGAAATGACCGATGGCGCCTACATCGGCCCATCGCGCGGGCATTTGTTCGCGCGTTATGCGCGTCAAATTGGCTTCCCGCGCGGCTACGGTTACGGCGCGTCGATGGGTGCGTGGATTCTCGATTACTTCGGCGGCTGGGCCGGCGAGTGGGGTCAGATCATTCACTCCAACTGCAACTACCGTGGCCCGTCGTTCACCGGCGATATCACCGTGATGAACGCGAGCGTAACCGAGAAGTCCGTCGATGCCGAAGGTCGCCACCTCGTGCATGTCGATTTCAAAATGGTTAACCAACTCGGCGTTACGAGTGCGACCGCCAAAGCCGAAATCGAGTTGCCGAAGAAATAGGGAGCCGATATGAGCGAACTTACCGCCGCACTTAATTCCCCACTCAACGCCGAATTGCAGGCGCTGCTCGCCCGCGAAAGCATCCGCAACTGCATCATCCGGCTCGCGCGCGGCGAAGATCGCCGCGACGCTGAGCTCGTCCGCGCGTGCTTCTGGCCCGATGCGAGCACTGACTTCGGTATTTTCGCTGGCTCGTTCGACGAGTATTTCGCGTGGGTGATTCCCGGCTCGCCCGCGATTCCGAACACGCAACATAGCCTCGGCCAGACGCTGATCGAATTGCAGGGCGACGTCGCGCTGACCGAAACGCACGTCACCTCATATCATCGCGTGAACATGGGCGTCGAAGAGCGCGATACCGTGATCGGCGGTCGTTATTTGGATCGCCTCGAAAAACGCGGCGGCGAGTGGCGCATTGCGCAGCGCACGATGTTGTATGACTGGTTCCAGGATTGGGGTGTTTCGATAGATTGGTCGCAAGGCGTGATGGGTATGCCGTTTAGCGCCGAGCATTTTTCAGGTCGCGCGGTGGGCGATTACAGCGAAACTTTTTTCCGAGCACTGTCCAAAAAATAGTGCCAAAAAAAATAGTCGCGCTCGTATCATTAGCGGGCAAATTCACATCGAACTCATGACACGCCGCTCTCCACAGCGTTGCCTCACTCTTACAAAGGCTGATTTACATGACTGACAAACCAACTGCACGCGCGCCAATGTTATACCCACCAGAATGGACCGAAGCACACCATGATGCGATCTCGACATTTCCGCACGTAAAAAATTTCGTATTGAGCAACTGGCCCGATGGTATTTCGCGCGGCCTCAACGGCGTTGCGGTGATGATGAACAACCCGACGCTGGCGAAGGCGTTTCTGACCTTCAACAATCACGTCGCCGCGACCAATTCGCTGTCGAAGCGCATTTGCGAAATGCTGATTTTACGGATCGGCTGGCTGCGCAAATCCGAGTACGAATTCGCGCAGCACATCATTCTGGGCAAGCGCGCCGGCCTCACCGACGAAGAAGTTGCGCGCATCACCGAAGGCCCCGATGCGCTGGGCTGGGACCCGGTCGATGCCGATCTGCTGCGCGCGGTCGATGAATTGAATGCCGATGCGTTCATCTCGGACGCGACGTGGAACCGCCTGAGCCAGCATTTCAATACCCAGCAGATGCTCGATCTGGTGTACTCGATCGGCTGCTACGAAATGATGGCGATGGTGTTCAACAGTTTCAAAGTGCCTTTCGATAAAGATCTGGAACCGCTCGATCCCGCACTCAAGGCACGCATGATGGCGCAGCCTGGTCGTCGTTAAAACCAGTCGGCGCTAACTAACGCCGCTAAAGCCAGCGACGCTAACTGGCCACTAGTCCATTTTTTCGGGCGCTCCGGTGCCCATGTATTTCGCGAGGTTGCGGTGCAGGCTGATCACCGCGCCCTCGGCTTTCGGGTTCGGGATGTTGCCCTTGTAGCCGACGTTTTTCATGCCGCGCTGCACGGCGGCCATGTTGGAGAAATCCTGCGTGAGCACGTGCGGGAAATCCTTCGGCTCGGCGTAGGTCCACTCGGTCGCGGGCGCGCCGCCTTCTGGATAGAGTTCATAAACGGCAACCTCGAAGTAGCACTTGTCGGGGTTGTAGCCGTAAGGACGCGCCTGATAGCAGAGCATGTTGTTGACGGCGTGGCCGATCTGCTGATTCGGGAAGATCTGCCAGGCTGTGCCGCTTTTGGCGACGTGCTCGGCATCGACTTTCGGCCAGACCACGCCGCGTTTTTCGTCGATGGCGCGTGCGGTATCGAGCCAGTATTGCAGTACCTCGTTGGCCGGCGTGCCTTCGGGTAGAACGTCGGGCAGGGTCTGGGCGACATCGACGAGCGTTTGCGTGGTGTTGGTGTTCACGCCTTCCCAGGTGTACTTCTGCAATTGCGCAGTGGTAACGCGTGGGTCGCCTTTGCCGAGACGCAGTTTGGAGGCATTTTCTTTGGGGCCTGCGCCGGTATCGTAGCCGATGAAGCTGTGTTTGCCCTGCGGCTTGCCCCAGCCCCGGAAGTCGCCAAACGGTGTGAATTCGGGGTGCGTTCCGGGCACGTGATAGGTTTCGTTGAAGGCTTCGAGCGCGACTTTCCAGTTGCAGTCGAAGACGGTCCAGAAGCGCCAGCGCGGACGCAGATTTTGCAGCTGGAACGGGTCGAGCATCGTCGCAGCGGGCTCAAGATAATTGCGTAAGGGCTCGCAGTTGGGATCGAGATTGATCCAGATGAAGCCGCCCCAGGTATCGACGCTGACTTTGCCGAGCTGCGTGCGCTCGTCGGTCAGCGTGCCTTGCCAGTCGTCCTTTTGCGCGATGCCCGTGCAATGGCCGTCGAGATCGAAATTCCAGGCGTGGAAGCCGCAGACGAATTTCATTTTGCTGCCGCGCGCATTGCGAGCACCGGGTGGCGTATCGACGAGACGGCGGCCGCGATGCGTGCAGACGTTGTGATGCGCTTTGATCTCACCGGAGCTGGTGCGCACGATGAGCACCGAGTCGTCGAGGATGTCGTAGGTGATGTAGTTGCCGGGCTCGGGAATGTCTTCGACGCGTCCTGCCTGCAACCAGACCTTGCGCCACAGTTTGTCGCGCTCGGCGCGCGCGTAGTCTTCGGAGATGTACGCTTCGACCGGGCAGATCACAGGTTCGGGAGATGCATCGGTGGCGGCGATGATTTGTTCGGGCTGCTCTTTTTCAGGACAGAAATTGGGGTTGTTCATGATGCTTCTCCTCGTGACTTGTTCTTGATAATGCCCGTCAAATTTGTCCGGACATTTGATAATTACATTTGAGAAAGCTAGAAATTAAGCCGAATTCGGTGTGATATAGTTCAGACAACCTATCTGGACATATCAGATGTCGTCATCCTGAACCGTCGCCACCGAGACTGCGTTGATCCAGGTCAAGCGAGTGTTTGAGCCGATCGAAGCCAGCACTGCGAAGACCAACATTTTTGTGAGGAGCGGAAAGATGGGTTCACCTTCTGATCAGAAACCGTTAGCGGGAAAGGTCGCGGTAGTTACCGGCGCCAGCCGTGGCATCGGCAAGGGCATCGCGCTCGCGCTGGCGGCGCAGGGTGCGACCATTTATGTCACGGGACGAACCGTCACTCCCGGCTCGTATCCATTACCTGGCACGGTTGGCGAAACGGCGGCCGAATGCGATAAGCGCGGCGGCAAAGGCATCGCCGTGCAGGTCGATCACGCCAACGACGAACAGGTCGCCGCGCTGTTCGAGCAGGTCAAGCGCGAGCAGGGCCGCCTCGATATCCTCGTCAACAACGCCTTTTCGTTGTCAGACGATCTGACCGAGCCGAAACCGTTCTGGGAAAAGTCACTCAGCAACTGGGAAATGATCGATGTCGGCGTGCGCTCGAATTACGTCGCCGCCTGGCACGCGGCCAAGATCATGGCGCCGCAGCAATCCGGCTTGATCGTCTGCATCTCGGGTTACACCGGCGTCTCTTACACCTATGGCGTGGTGTTCGGCACAGCGAAATCGGCGGCCGATCGCATGGCGCGCGATATGGCGGTCGAGCTGAAACCGTACAACGTCGCCTCGATTTCGCTATGGCAGGGCCTCACATTTACCGAGCGCGCGGAGCACAATCTCGCCAATATCGCCGGCCTCAAAGGCCGTTCGGCGACGCGCCCCGAAGACGGCTGCACGCCCGAATTTCCAGGGCTGGTCATCGCCGCGCTGGCCAATGATCCGAACGTCATGAAACACAGCGGCGGCACCTTCATCACCGCCGAACTCGCGCAGGAGTACGGCATTAAAGACATCGACGGCAAGACGATTCCCTCGCTGCGCGCCACGCGCGGCGCGCCGATCTGGTCGCCGATTTAACTCGTAGGGGCGCTGCTTGCCGCGCCCAAATAACAATGACCAACCGGGCGCAGCAAGCAGCGCCCCTACCGTCGAAAATTTTTCAGAGGAACCACCATGTCAGAACTCAGATTCGATAATCGCGTCGCCGTCATCACCGGAGCCGGCCGTGGCCTGGGGCGCGCCTACGCGCTGTTGCTCGCCAAGCAGGGCTGCAAGGTCGTGGTCAACGACGTCGGCGGCAGCGTGAAGGGCGACGCCATCATCGGCGACCCGGCGGCGGAAGTCGTGGCGGAGATCAAGGCGGCGGGCGGGCATGCAGTCGCCAACAATGACTCGGTTGCCACTCCCGAAGGCGGTAAGGCCATCATTCAAGCGGCGCTCGATGCCTTCGGCAAAATCGACATCCTCATCCACAACGCCGGCAACGTGCGTTACGGCTCGCTGAAAGAAATCAGCTACGAGGATTTCAAAGCAGTTATCGATGTGCATTTCATGGGTGCGTTCAACGTGGTGCGTCCGGCCTTCCCGCTCATGTGCGAACAGCAGTACGGTCGCGTCGTGCTGACCTCGTCGATCGGCGGGCTCTACGGCAATAACCGCTGCGTGAATTACGGCATGTCGAAGTCGGGCATGGTCGGTCTCAACAACATCATCGCACTCGAAGGCGAGGCCGAAGGCGTGAAGAGCAACATCATTCTGCCGGCGGCGGTGACGCGCATGGCCGATGGCCTCGACACTTCGATGTACCCGCCGATGGACCCCGAACTGGTCGCGCCAACCGTCGGCTGGCTCGCCCACGAAAGCTGTTCAGTGACCGGCGAGATGTACGCAGCGGGGGCTGGCCGCGTAGCGAGGGCTTACATCGCCGAAGTCCCCGGCGTCTATCAACCCTCATGGACCATGGCGCAAGTCGGCGAGCGCATCGCGGATATCCGCAACAAAAGCGAGATCATCGACTTCGGCCTGCACGGTCACCTCGATCACCTCAAATACACCTTCGGCATGGCCGCGAAAAACAAGTAGAGGTTGGCGATGAGCGCAACGATTCCTTCCGACAGACTGCAACACCTGCTCGACCGCCAGGACATTCTCGATTGTCAGGTGCGCTTCGCGCGCGGCATGGATCGTTTCGATCGCGAACTCTTCCTCTCGGCATTTCATGCCGACGCCACCATCGCCGCCGGCCCCTTCGTCGGCGGCCCGGCAGCTCTCTACGATTGGGCCTCGGGCCTGCACGAGCACGGGCAGGTCGCCACCCAACACAACCTGCTCAATCAGACCTGCGATATCGACGGCGACACTGCCCACGTCGAAACCTATTACCTGTTCGTCGGCCGCAACCGCGACGACAGCAACTGGATCGCGGGCGGGCGCTACATCGACCGTATGGAAAAACGTGACGGGGAGTGGAAGATCGCAATGCGCACCAACGCGATCGAATGGTCGGGCCTGGTGCCGACATTGCCGATACCCTTCACCGATATTGCGGGCATCGATCTGAATGGCGCGCCGTCGCGCAGCAAGGATGATCCTTCGTATCAGCAGCCGCTGGTGAATAAACGCAAGTTGAATATTCCTGCGAGCTGATTACCTCTGTGAATCACTGAAGCACGCCCAACATCAACCCGATACAACCCTGTATCAAAGCAGCTAACGGAGCAATGAGATGAGTGACGAATCCAGCGCAGAAATTCGCGATGCCCGCATGGAGTGGATGATCAAACACCGCGCGATGTATCTGCAGTCGGGTGGTGCCCAAGGCCACATCATGGATCTGACGGCAGTAGGCGCTCACTCGTTTGGCACGCACTGCATGATCAAGTACAAGGGCCGCAAGAGTGGCAAGATTTTTATCACGCCGCTTTGCTATGGCGATATCGGCGGCGAAGTGGTGATCGTCGCCTCGAAAGGCGGTGCCGATGAGCACCCGGCGTGGTATCTCAACATTCGCGATACCACGGAAGTGGAATTTCAGATCGCCACGCAGGCGTTTCGCGCAACCTGGCGCGAGCCGAGCGGCGACGAGCGCAAAAAGGTGTGGGATTTCATGGTGGACTGCTATCCGTTCTACGCCAATTATCAGGCGTCCACGGAACGTCTGATTCCGCTGGTGATGATGAAACCGATCGCCGAGATCGAGGTATTCAAGGAATCCGACGCCACCGGCAGCCGGCAGCTTTGAGCTGCCGGCTCTTAATTTTCAAAACGCGTAATTTTCAAAACGCGCTATTCAAATCGCGGCGTGCAATCCGGAATCTGCCCTTCGGGACCGACTGGCGAGTCGTATTCGATCACGCTGCAGACCGGATTGCTGCTTGAAGCAAACAGATTTTTCTCGTCGTCCATGATCGCCGCGCGGCGTTCCGGATCGCTGATGATGCGTTGCGAGGCTTCAAAATCCTCGCGCGAATTCCACCAAATTTCCATGAGACAGTCGTAACCCGGATCGAGCACTTCGCCGGTAACTGGATTTTTTTCGGGCTTCAGATAACGCCGCACATAACGCTGCGCGTTGGGCATAGCTGATTTGCGTCCCGTGCGTTTGGCCAATTGCGAGTGCTGATTTTCGTAGTAATCCATGAACTCATCGAGTGTCATATCCGGGCGTTTTCTGAAAAAACAGATTTGCTTGAACATGATCTACCTCCGTGACTCGACGATGCCTCATTCTAGATAAAACATCGCGCTCAAAGGCTTACAGTTTTTTAAGCTTTGATGCGCTCAATCCGCCATTTGCGCAGCGAACGCGCTGGTTTTCGGCGGCGCGCCAAGACTGAATAGCGCAAGCGCGCCGCCGATCATCAGCACAATGGCTAATTTCAAGAATGGCTCATAGCTGCCGTAGTGATCGAACACGGCTCCGGCGGCAAGTGGTCCGCCAGCAATGCCCACCGCAAGCGCCATCACCAGCACACCATACAGCGCACCGAAATTCTTCAACCCGAAATGCTTCGCGGCGAGATAGGCGATGACATCGACTTCCGAGCCGACCGTCAAACCAATCGCAGCGGCAGCGGCCATCTGACAGAGTGGGTTGCCGCCATCGAGCAACAATAATGCGAGAGCGACGCTCGGCAGGATGAAGGCAATACCGCCGACCACATGACCGGCGAATCGATCGAGCAACAACCCGGTTCCGAGTCGGCCCACAATCGAAAAGATACCCACCAACGCGGCAATGCCAGCAGCGGCCAATTTGGTCGCTCCGCTGCCGGTCAGAATTGGGACGAAATGCACGACTGCACCGAACGCGGTGAAGGCAAATAAACCGCCCGCCAGCAGTAATTTGTAGAGTGCCGGGGACCGAAAACCCTCCGCTAATGTGAGACCGGAAAGTACGGGGGCGGGACCTTGTTCGACTGCATTCGCCGTGTGTTTACCATCGCGAGCACCTCGAAAACCGAAGAACAGCGCCGGAAATACCAAAGCGCCCCAGATCAACGGCAATGCCACGAAACCGATGCGCCAGCCGAACGCACCGATCAGCCAGGTCGCAAGCAGTGGAAGCACGATGGCGGCGAGCGAAGCGCCGGAGAGCGTGACTGCAAAGGCCAGCCCGCGCGAAGCTTCGAAGCGAGTCGCTACCGCGCTGGTCCATACGGTCGCCTGCACCCAAATACAGCCGAACGCGATCAGCGCCCAGAGCATGATCCAATTCAGCGTGGTGCCCGTGGCGGTGCCGAGCATCGCCGACGCGCCTGTCATGAGCAGCGCACCGATCAAACCGACACGACGCGGCCCGACCCGATCGACCAGCATGCCAATCGGAACGCAGAACAAGGCGGCCAGACAAGCCGTGATGGTGAGACCGACGGTGATCTGTGCGCGCGACCAGCCAAACTCCTGCTGCAGCGGCTGAATAAACGGGCCGAGCGCGTAGACGTGAATAATGGAAATGGAATAGCCCAGCGCAGCGGCGAGCGGTAAAAACCAAAAGCTTCGCCACTCCTGCCGTGCACTCGTTGTTATGGTTATCGACATGTGCTCACTCCGGTCAGTGTTGCGAAAGAGTGTCGATGCGCCCACGTCGTCGCAATAACAAGAACAACCTAAATGATTGCCCGATTCGGCATCGCCACCCTGCGCTTTATCGGCGGTGGCCGGTTACTCCACCACCGGCGCGGCCTCTTCCAATTTTGGCGGGTGGCCAAGACTGAACAGCGCCAATGCCCCTAGCAGCATGAGCACAATCGTTCCCCACAGGAACTGTTCGTAATTGCCGAAATGATCGAACACGGCACCCGCCGTGAGCGGACCGAACGCCGTGCCCAATGTCAACGCAGCCACGAGTGCCCCGTATAACGCGCCGAAATTCTTCAAGCCGAAATGCTTCGAAGCGAGGAAGGCGACCACGTCCACCTCCGAGCCGACGGTAAAGCCGAGCGCCGCAGCAGCAATCATTTGGCTGACAGGATTGGCGCCATCGAATAGCAGCATCAGCGCCGCAATGATCGGCAGCAAAACCACGGTGCCGCCGACGATATGACCGGGAAAACGGTCGAGTAGAAAACCGGTGCCGAGACGGCCAACGATCGAGAACAAACCGATCAACGATGCCACCCCCGCAGCGGCCAGCGGCGAAGCGCCCGCGCCTTTGAGAATCGGCACGAAATGCACCATCGCGCCGATCACCGTAAACGCGACGAGCCCGCCCGCGAGCAGCAACTTATACAACGTCGGCGAGCGCAGACCTTCGGCCAGCGTGACGCCAGTGAGCGCGCGCGCGGGTGCCGCCACGGCAGTCTCGGCGGGCTTCACACTGCGATCGCGCGCGCTGCGGAAAAATAAAAACAGCAAGGGAAATACGCATGCAGCCCACACCATGCCCAGCACGGAGAATGCCTGCCGCCAACCGTAAAGATCGATAAGCCACGTCGCCAGCACGGGAAAGATCGCCGCCGCCACGGAAGCACCGCATAGCGTGACCGCAAAGGCGAGACCGCGCGACACTTCGAAGCGCGTCGCGACCGCGCTGGTCCAGATCGGCGCCTGCACGCCGAGACCGCCGAGCGCAATGCCAATCCACAGCAGCAGCCAGTTACCCGTCGTCCCGGTCGCGGTGCCGACCAACGCGAACGCACCCGACATGGTCAGTACACCGACCAGCGCGACCCGACGCGGGCCGATGCGATCGATCACCATGCCGATGGGAATACAAAAAATCGCACTCACTATGCACTGCACCGTGAGGCCGACAGAAATTTGCGCACGCGACCAGCCGAACGTTTCTTGCAGCGGCTGAATAAATGGGCCGAGCGAATACACATGAATGACGGACGTGGCGTAACCGAGCGCGGCAGCCAGCGGCAGGAACCAAAAGCTGCGCCATTCGGCGATGGCGTTGCGAGAATTGCTCATAAATATTGCTCTTCGATTTTTATTGATTTGATGACGAAATCGGCAGTAATCAGCGGCCAACAAAGTTGCCGGGGCGACGCTCGCCAACCGCACGAATACCTTCCGCGAAATCTTCCGTCGGCTGCAATTTGATTTGTTCGGCGTGCTCATGCACGAGTGTCGCCCGCACTTGCTCGACTAAATTTCCGCGCAGTGTTGCGCGCGTCGCCAACAGTGACAGCGGTGCATTCACGGCAATTTCATTGGCGAAGGCGAGTGCAGATTCGCGTAAATTTCTTGCATCGACGATGCGATCGACCAAACCCCACGCGGCGACATCTTCAGCTTTGTAACGCTCAGCAGTTAAAAACATTTCGGCAGCGCGCTGTTGACCGATGATGCGTGGCAACGTGCAGGTGAGGCCGAAGCCGGGGTGAAAACCCAATTTGGTGAAATTCGCGGAGAAGCGGGCCTCCACTGAAGCGACACGAAAATCCGCAGCGACCACCAATCCCAAACCCGCACCGATCGCCGCGCCTTGCACCGCAGCAATAATCGGTTTGCGTGCAGCAAAAATACGCAGGGCTTGATCATAGAATTCGCGCAACGGATCGCTACCCTGCGCGCCGAAACCATTCGGTGAAACTAAATCAGCACCCGCGCAAAAGGGTTTTCCTTCCGACGCTAAAACGATGGCGCGTATTTGCGCATCGGCATCGAGTTTTTCGAGCGCATCGGCGATAAGCCGTAACAAACCGACCGTCGCGAAATTATTCGGCGGGTTTTGAAAAACGAGCTGCGCCACATGTCCGTGAATCGTTACATCGAGCCGCTCGTTCATCGATTTCTCCTGACGAGAAAATAAAAATATTGTCGCGGTTATTATGCGCCTTTCCTTTACTCGCCCTTCCACTCGGGCTTGCGTTTTTCGGCAAACGCGCGTGGACCTTCCTGCGCATCGTAACTGTTGTAGGTGAGCTCGTGTGCAGCGCGCGCCGCTTGCAACGCCGCAGCGCGACCCATTTCGGTGGCGAGCATGACGGTTTCGCGGCCGGCTTTCACCGATAACGGCGCACCTTCGAGCACTTCTTTCGCCAATTCGAGCGCAGCATCCATCAACGCTGCTGGCTCGGCGATGCGATTGACGAGGCCAATTTCGTAAGCGCGCTGCGCGGTGATCGGCTTACCGGTCAAAATAATTTCCATCATGATGCGCTGCGGAATCATGTGAATGAGCGGCGCTGCCCACGGCGAACCGCGACCGACTTTCACTTCGGTGATCGCGAATTTTGCAGCGGTGCTCGCAACGCACAAATCGCACGCCTGCGCGATCATCCAACCGCCCGCGAAGGCAACGCCATTCACTGCAGCAATCGTCGGTTTCGATAATTCGATATTGTCGTAGGGCAGGGGAAACATATCGCGCGGCGGCACTTTCAATTTGCGCTCGACCATTTCTTTCAAATCGCCGCCTGCGCAAAATGCTTTTTCGCCCGAGCCCGTGAGAATCGCAATACGCAATGCGTCGTCGCGCTCGAAACGCTCCCACGCCGCACGCAAACCGTCGCGCACTTCGCGGCTCAGACAGTTGCGCTGCTCGGGACGGTTGATCGTGATAATGGCGATGCCATCGGCGCGGGCATCAAATAGAACGGCGTCTGTCATTCGGCTATCTCACTGTATTCAATTAATGATTTTCTCGGCTTTTGCGCACGCGGTCGAAATGCAGGGCGACAAAACTGCCGCCAATATACGCGCCCGACACAGCCGACAAAAAGGGTAAATTCAATCCAATCGAAACGGGTGCGTAACTCAGCAGCAATAAACCGACGACTGCATTCGAGGTACCCCAGAAGACATTGGCGATGGGGTGTGAATTGCCGATACCCGGCGGCGAAGCAAACGGGGAGGGAAATAATTCGCCGCGCAAGCCTGCGGCCAAATGCGGAATGCAATTACACAGAAATATCCCTGCGGCGAAGTCGGCAAGCAAGCTCAGAATATTCATGGACTCTCCGATACCGACCACCACATTTTGTGTCGGAAATTCAAAACCCGCGCTGTTGAATCGCGTGAGCAGCTCGCTCGAGCTCTTCGCGGAAATTCGGATGCGCAATCGCAATCAAACGACGTGTGCGCTCAGCGAGCGATTGTCCTCGAAGTTCAGCAGCGCCGAATTCGGTGACAATAATATCCACATCGGAACGCGCGGTGGTAACCGGCCCCGATAAATTCACGCAAATTCGACTAATTGAATGCTCTTTTGCCGTAGCGGGCAGCGCGATAATCGAATGGCCGCCTTTCGAGCGATTGCCCGCACGCACGAAATCGACTTGTCCGCCCGTGCCGCCCATGTAAGCCGAACCGCTTTGCTCCGCATTCACTTGTCCGGTGAGATCAACTTCGAGTGCGGAATTAATGGTGACGAGTTTGCTGAGTTGCGCGAGCACTGCGGCATCGTGCGTATACGATGTCGTACACATGCGAATCGAAGAATTCTTATTCGCGAAGTCATACAGTTTTTTAGTACCGATCAACGCACCGTTAATCGAAATACCTTTGTCGATTTCTTTGCGTGCATTGGTAATGACACCGGCTTGGAATAAATCGACGAGGCCATCGCCGAGCATGCCCGAATGCACGCCGAGATCTTTGCGATCGCCGAGCAAACGCAAAATTGCATCGGGTACTGCGCCGACACCGGTTTGAATCACGGAGCCGTCTTCGATGTATTTCGCGGCGAAGCGTGCGATGGCTTCATCGTTCTCGCCGATTTTTGCGGCGGGCACTTGCACGGGTGTGCGCGATACGTGAACGGCGACATCGATTTCCGACGCGTGGATCGATTCGCCATACGTGAACGGCACCTGATCGTTCACTTCAGCGATAACGACACGGGCTTTTTCGGCGGCGATTTTTACGTGATCGCTGATCAAGCCAAAACTGTGATTGCCGTTTTCATCGGCTGGGCTGACCTGAATAAAGGCGACATCACAACCGAGCGTGCCAGCTTCGATCATGCGACCGATCAAGCTCACATGACACGGAATAATGTTGAGCTTGTTCGCCTTCGCCATCGTGCGCAGTGCGCCGATTGCGCCCATGCTCGACAGAGAAAAACTTTCCGCAGTTTCGGGAGTGAATATTCCCGAAAAATTGGTGGCGACGAATGCAGACAAATTGCCGATGTCGCGACCTTGTTTAATCAATGCTTCGATTAATGTCGTCGGCTCACCGCAGGCTTGACCGATAATAATGCGATCGCCTTTGCGCAGAAATTTTGTAAGATCGAGTCCGGCGGCGTCCGTCTTAACTGTCATTGTCTATTTACCAATTTTATTTATTTACGAGTTTTAAAAGAGCCTGTGCACGCGCAAGGTGCGGACGATCGAGCATCGCACCTTTGTGGCCGATGGTGCCGACGCCAGGATTCGCCGCGAACACATCGATAATTTCTTGCGCTGCCGCAATTTCTTCGGCAGTCGGCGTAAATGCGGCATTAATCACATCGACTTGCGCGGGATGAATCGCGAGCATGCCGCGATAACCGGCGCGACGAACCATTTCCGCACGTTTGCGTAAACCGTCTGTATCTTTGAAATCGCCTTGAATGGTTTCGATCGCGAGCACACCTGCGGTTGCAGCGCCGAGCAAACACAAACTGCGCGCGAGTTCGTAGGTGAAACCGTAACTGCCATCAGGATTGCGATTTTCGCTCGCGCCTAAATCGTCAGCGAGATCCTCCGCACCCCAGCTCAAAGCAACGACGCGCGGCGCATTTTTATAGACGCCGGTGTTGAGCATGCCTTCCGCTGTTTCGGTGACGAGCACGAGAACTTTGGTTGAGCCTTGCTCAATGCCGTTAGCCACTTCGAAAGCAGAGAGATAATGATCGAGAAGCTCAACGTCCGCGCGCCCCCTGGATTTGGGCAACATAATTCCACCCGGCTTTGCGGGCATGACTGCGGCGAGGTCGACGAGTGTGTGCGGACCATCGAGTGGATTTACGCGCACCCACAAACGATCGCGATTTTCTGTTTGCGATTTAAGAAAATCGGCAATCATCGTGCGCGCGAGCGGTTTGTTTTCGGGAGCGACGGCGTCTTCGAGATCGAAAATAACGATATCCGCAGCGGTGCCGGTGGCTTTCGCCATTTTCTTTTCGCTATCACCGGGTGCGAATAACCACGAACGTGCGTTAAAAATTTCGTTTGCCATATTTTTCTCTCAGCAGATTTTCTACGCAGTGCTAGCAGCACGTGCCGGAAGTATTTTCAGCAGCGTCGGCGACACGACGTCGCCGACGCAGGTTACAGGGATGTACTTGCACCGGTGCTGGAAATACTTCCGGCATGGGCTGCGTCCCGACGATTAGTATGACTTCGGCAATTCCAACACTTTTTCCGCAATGAAATTCAAAATCATATGCGGGCTGACCGGAGCGGTGCGCGGAATCAATACTTCACGCAGATAACGCTCGACATGATATTCCTGCGCGTAACCCATGCCGCCGAGTGTGAGCATCGCAGTGTGGCAGGCTTCGAAACCGGCTTCGGCGGCAAGATATTTACCTGTGTTGGCTTCGGTACCGCAATCCACTCCCTTGTCGAAAAGCGTTGCGGCTTTCATCACCATCAGATTCGCGGCTTCAACTTGTGCCCAGCATTTCGCGAGCGGATGTTGAATACCTTGGTTCATGCCGATGGGGCGATCGAACACGACACGTTCGCGTGCGTAACGCGCTGCTTTTTGAATGGCGACGCGGCCCAAACCAATCGCTTCCGCGCCGAGCAAAATGCGCTCGGGGTTAAGGCCCTTGAGAATAATTTTGAAACCGTCGCCTTCAGCACCGATGCGATCTTCTTCGGGAATGAATAGATCCTCGATGAAGAGCATATTCGAACCGACCGCGTGGCGACCCATTTTCGGAATTAATTGATGCTCGATGTTCGCGCGATTGAGATCGGTGAAAAACAACGACAGACCGTCGGTTTTACGTTTGCATTGATCGAGCGGCGTAGTGCGCGCGAGCAGCATCATTTTGTCGGCAACGTGCGCGTTGGTGATCCAGATTTTTTCGCCGTTGACGCGATAACCGCCTTCGACTTTTTCCGCGCGCGTTTTTAGTTTCGTCGTGTCGAGACCGACGTTCGGCTCGGTGACGGCGAAACACATTTTCTGCTCGCCCGATAAAATTTTCGGAATCATGCGCTGTTGCTGTTCTTCCGTACCGAACAACGCGATGGGCTCCAAACTAAATACAGGACCGTGAATCGCGGACGCCGCCGTCATGCCGCCGCCCGATTCGGAAACGGCTTGCATCATGATCGCGGCTTCAGTGATACCGAGACCCGAACCGCCAACCGATTCGGGCATCGCCACGCCGAGCCAACCGGCTTCGGCCATCGTCTTGTGAAATTCGAACGGCCATTCGGCTTTATGATCAACATCGAGCCAGTATTCGTCGGTGAATTGCGAGCAGATTTTCAAAACCGCATCGCGAATATTTTGTTGGTCTTCGGTAAGTGAAAAGTCCACGATCTTAAGCCTCGGCTATTTTAAAACGCGCGCCTTGTATGCGCGCGCATCGCTAAACGAATGAATAACTACACCACATCGGTGGGCTGTACGCCGCTCGGATGACCTTCTTCTTCGCGCCCATGCAATCCAAACTCTTCGAACACTGCGTGGGTATCGGCACCGAGTTCGGGGGTCGGGCCAGCGATTTTTCCTGGCGTGCGCGAGAACCATGTTGGAATGCCGGGGAAGCGTACCTTGCCGTACGACGAATCGACTTCTTCGAAAAACCCAACCGCGTTGAGATGTTCGTTCTCGAATAATTCATCGGGCGTGCGTAACGGCGCGGCAGGAATATTTAATTTGCGGAACAAGTCGAGCCATTCCTGCGTGGTGCGCTCGGCAATAGTTTCACCGAGCAAACCATAGACTTTGTTGATCTGTTTCGCGCGCTGCGCGAGCGTATCGAACTCGGGGCTATTCCACGCGGGTTTTACGGCATCGACAAACGCTTTCCAATGTTTATCGTTGTAAATGAGCGCAGAAATTTGGCCGTCTTTGGTTTTGTAAGGGCGGCGATTCGGCGCGACGGCACGATGATAATTCGCCGGACCGAGCGGCGGTTGGAACAACGCGCCGTTGGCATGTTCGACGAGCATGAACGACGCCATCGTTTCGAACATACCGACTTCGACTTCCTGGCCTTCGCCTGTGCGCTCGCGGTGAAATAACGCAGCGAGCGTCGCGTACAAAACGGTGAGGCCCGCAACTTTATCGGCCATGATGGTGCCGATGTAATTCGCCTCGCCGGTCAGCATTTGTTGCACGATCGGCAAACCGCATTCAGCTTGAATCGTATCGTCGTACGCGGGCAAATCACCGTCTGGACCACGACGGCTGTAGCCATAACAATTGGTGTAAATAATCGATGGATTTATTTCCGCGACTTTTTCGTAACTGAAGCCGAGTTTGTCGATCGCTTTGCCGCGCATCGAATGAATAAATACATCGCCGTGTTTGATCAATTCGCGCAGCGCATTTTTGCCTTCTTCGGTTTGCAGATCGAGCACGATGCTGCGCTTGCCGCGATTCACGTTGACGAACACGCCGCTCATGCCAGCGACAGGACCGGCAGAAATGTAGCGCGTGTTGTCGCCGGCGGGCGGTTCGACCTTAATTACTTCGGCGCCCATATCGGCCATGATTTGCGTCGAATAGGGGCCCATCACCATCGCGGTAAGGTCGATAACGCGCACGCCTTTGAGCGGTCCGGATTTATTCGCTTTCATGCCTGATTCATTGTTTTTCATGGAGTGAATTGGCTTCTCGTTAAAAAGCTCCGACTGAGCGGAGCGTTAGATTTTCAAATCGCGCAAATCACTTCGCATGAAATTGCGCGACAAAAATCATTTGAGTTTTTTCGGCGCGCCCGTGCCCATGTATTTCGCTAAATTGAAATGCAAGTTAGCGGTAGCGCGCTCCATATATGGATTGGGTTTTGGCCCGCTGAAACCGAACGATTTCATGCCTTGTTGCACTGCGGCCATGTTGCCGAAATCTTGTCCCAACACGTAGCACCACGCTTCTTCGGTCGGCGGGCAAAATTCCCACTCGGTCTGCGGTTCTTCGCCGGTTGGATACAGCTGATAAACCGCCGCTTCAAAAATGCACTTATCCGGATCGTAACCGTGCGGGCGCGCGCTATAACAAAGCATGTTGTTAACCGCGTGACCGATTTGGAAGTTCGGGAAAATCTGCCACGCGGTGCCGCTTTTGCCGACATGCGCGGGATCGACCGTCGGCCAGATCACACCGCGCGCGGCGTCGTCGCGCTTGGCCGAGGCAATCCAATGCTGCAGCACTTCCCCGGGCGGCGTTTCTGCGGGTAATTCGTCTTTCAAACGCAATGCGGCATCGACCATCGTTTGCGTGGTGTTGGTGTTGGCTTTTTCCCAGGTGTAGACCTGCATTTCGGCGGTGGAGATGCGCGCATCGCCGGTGCCAATACGCAATTTACCCGCTTGGTTGCCGTCGACGTTTTTCGGCGCTTCGTAACCGATATGGCTGTGCTGACCTTGCACACGCGCCCAACCGCGGAATTCGCCGAATTTATTGAATTCAGGATGTGTTTGTTGCACGTGATAGGTTTCGTTGAACGCTTCGAGCGCGACTTTCCAATTGCAATCGAAGATGCCCCATTTGCGCCAACGGAAACGCATGTTTTGCAATTGGAACGGATCGAGCATTTCGGGAATGACGCCGAGATACGATCGCAGCGATTCGCTGTTCGGATCCATGTTGATCCAGATCCAGCCGCCCCAGGTATCGAGTTTGATTTTGCTGAGACCGGAACACTCGCTGCTCAGCGCACCGTTCCAGTCATCTTTGTGCGGAATGTGGGTGTTGTTGCCGTCGAGGTCGAAACGCCAGCCGTGGAATCCGCAGATGAATTGATTGCGTTTGCCTTTGGCGTTGCGCTGACCCTTTGGCGTATCGACAAGGCGGCGGCCGCGATGCGGGCAGACATTGTGATAGGCGCGGAACTGATCGGCGCCTGCTTGCCCGCTTGCTCCGGTGCGCACGATGACGATCGAATCGTCGAGGATATCGTAGGTGAGGAAGTCGCCGACGTCGGCCAGCTCTTCGACGCGGCCGACCTGCAGCCACACTTTGCGCCAGAGCTTATCGCGCTCGGCGCGCGCATATTCTTCGGAGATATAGGCATCCACCGAATAGGTCATGGCGTCAGACAGAGCTTCCTTTCCTGGGTCAGCAGCATTGGTCATGACGTTCTCCACTCGAAGATTAGCGATTTAGGGAAAGCTCAAATGTCCGTACATAAAAGATGTCACAGTCAGGCGAATATATCAATAAATTTGCGCTTTTAGTCATTGTTGTACGGACAAATGCAAAGTATGATTCCCAACAAGTAACGCGCTCTTGCGCACAAAACTGATCACACATTCAGGCAGCACACCGATGCGCAAAGGCGCCCAGAAAACCAAGGCCAAAACGGAGTCACCGCTCTACCTCCAAGTCGCCAATGCGCTGAGGGAAGAAATCGTCAGCGGCGCCTATCCGGTCGGCTCGCAATTGCCGAGCGAAGATGAGCTGTGCAAGCGCTTCGATGTCAGCCGCTACACCGTGCGCGAAGCATTGCGGTTATTGCGCGACGATGGGCTGGTTGCATCGCGCCAGGGTGCAGGCACCATCGTTATTCCGCCGCGCGCATCGGACTCCGATATCCAACAAGTCATGTCGATCAACGATCTCGTTGCGTTCGGAACCGATACGCGCTTTGCGATCGAATCGATCAGCACCGTTACGATCGACGAGAAGCTGGCCGCGCGTACCGGCCTGCCTATCGGAGAGGAATGGCTGGAAGTGCGCGGCTATCGCCACGCGGAGGACGCGGATTCGCCGCTCTGCTGGGCGGAGTACTACATCAATCGCGCTTACGCCGCCGTCGGCCGACTGCTGCAGCGCCATACCGGTCCGATTTTTTCGCTGATCGAAGATATGTTCGGCCAGACCATTACCGAGGTGCACCAGCAAATTTCAGCCACACTGATTTCACCGACGCTGGCGACTAGCCTCAAAGTCAAAGCCGGTTCGGCCGCACTGGAGGTGCTGCGCAGCTATAAAACCGCCGACGGCAAAATTGCACAGATCACCATCAACACCCATCCCGCCGCGCTGTTTCAGCACTCAATGACGATGCGGCGCGTAAAAAACTAAAACGATGCGCAATAAAAAACGCCTCGCATTGCGAGGCGTTTTTGTCTGTGCTCAGACCTTTATTCACGCTCAGCCGAAACGCACTTAGGCGTAAGCAAAAGCCTCTTCGCCTTCGAGCTTGGTGCGGTGCATCATGCGGCCGCAAGTCGGGTCGTACCATTCGGCGCGATGCATGGTGCCGGTGTTATCCCAAATCACCAGATCGCCAGCGGTCCACTCGTGGCTGTAAGTGAATTCTTCGCCGGTCGCCCATTCGCGCAAGCCGACGATGATTTCCGCGCTTTTGGCGTAATCGACACCGACAACGTGATGAGCGGTGCAACCGATGACGAGCGATTTGCGGCCCGATTTGTGTTTCCACACCAGCGGCAATTCTTTTTCGCCGATCGACATCATGCCCTTGAGCTTGGCCAGGCTCGGCTCCGGCTCGTAATAGAACAACGACGCCCACGGCGCGTGCAGCACGCGCAGTTTTTCGTACTCGGCCTTTTTGTCATCCGGCAGCGCATCGTAAGCGGCGTAGGTATTCGAAAAACCCGTATTGCCAGTGCCTTTCGGGCTCGGCTTCTTGCAGGAAAGAATCGAGGCAAAGATGGGTACATCGTTACGGGTACCATCGATATGCCAGTACAACGAACCTTTTAAATACTCGGCCGAGGAGGGATTTTCCTTGGTATCGAGGGTAATTTTGGTCACCGAACCGTCTTTGGCTTCCGGTGCATAGGTGCCGAGGGTCTTGGTGAACTCGACCTGCTCTTCATCGGTAAAATTGATTTGCGGAAACACCAACACACCGCGCAATTCGAGCATCTCGCGAAGTTGCGCAGAATGCTCACCACTCAATAATTCCTTCTTGTCCGCGCGAATTTCAGTGCCGATACGCGGCTTAATATCTCTCGTAACCAATGCCATACAAACTTACTCCTCACCATTGGATTTGGGGTCAAAGGTATTTGCCCAGAATCTGTGTCGCTCACACCGTCGCCCGAGAACGAGTGCCGCCTAAGAACAAGTGTCACCTGAGAACAGCGTGCCGCTAAATCAATCAACAACAAACCCGCCGGTGGGCTTGAATTGCCCCCGGCAAGCCGTGTATACAACATAGTTGTGTATTGATATTATCGATAGTCACTGCGGTCATGTCCAGACAAATAGACATACTGTAATTTCTTGTTAACGTTCGCCATCTGTACAAACCGCTATATTACTAAGCTTCAACAAGCGCAGTCGCAATTTCACGGCGCGTTGCTGGCAACTTGAACCCTCATCTTGTCCGTACAAATTTAACAGATAACGCTACTCTCGAATCCACCGACAACAGCTGCGAATAGCGTATAGACGGCACGCGTTGCGCGATCGAAAATGAGAGAGTGCAACGTAGAGAGGAAGCAGCATGGAAAATTGGCCCGATAGCTGGAAAACGCTCGAACACGGCATCCGTAGCGGCCGTTACACCGATCCCGCGTTCGCCAAGCTCGAACATGAAAAACTGTGGAGCAACGTCTGGCAGATGGCTGCGCGGCTCGACGAGATCCCCCAAAAAGGCGATTACACCGTTTACGAAATCGGCCACGAATCGGTAATGGTCGTCCGCGTCGACGAGAACACGATCAAGGCCTACCACAACTTCTGCCCGCATCGCGGTACCGCCCTGGCGGAAGAAGGCCAAGGCGCCTTCGAAAAATGCCGCATCATCTGCCCGTTCCACGGTTGGCGCTGGGACCTTGAAGGCAACAATCAATACGTGCTCGAACGCCATCAATTCCGCAGCGGCCAGCTGCAGGATGCCGATGTTGCGCTGCGCGAAGTGAAGCACGAAATTTTCGGCGGCTTCGTCTTCATCAACTTCGCCAAAGACCCTCAGCCTTTCGCCGAATTTATCGCGCCGGTTAGAGCGCTACTCGAAGGCCTCGCCGTTGATCAGATGCACCATTACTGGTGGAAATCGGTCACCGCGCCGTGCAATTGGAAAGTCGCGGTCGAGGCGTTTCTGGAGGGTTACCACGTTCCGGCGACGCACCCGCAACTCGAGCCGCCTTCGGCCGACTTCATTTATGGCGACGACGTTACCGGTAAAACACCGCAATACGCACATCTCGACCACGTCTACGAAACCTTCCCGAACGGCCACGGCCGTTTCCTCGGCGGCGAGAAAACGCCGATGCAGGGCCAGACCAAATTGCAGGGCGATCCCGTCGATGCGATGGCAGCGCGGCTAAATCTGCTGGTCGAAGGTATGGACGCCATGGTGCTCAAGGAAGATGTCGAACTCGTGCGCTCGCTCAAGGGCAAGCCGATTCCCGAAGGCTCATCGCTCGGCGGCGAGTATGTGAAAGCGTTGTATGCCACCGCTGCGGCGCAGAACCGGCCGATGCCCAAGCTCGACCGCGAAATCCTCAATCAATGGGGCGGCGAGATTTTCGTCTTCCCGAATCTGCTGATTCTGCCGCAGGCCGGCAACTGCATGATTTATCGCGTGCGCCCCAACGGTTTCGATCCCGATTCATGCATCTTCGAAATCTTCTCGACCAAGAGCTATCCGGCGGCGCAGCCGATTCCACGCGCTGTGGTCGAGCCGATGAGCGATGTCTCCGACCCCGAGCAGTTCCGTCAGATTCCGCGTCAGGATTTCGGCAACGTCCCGCGTATTCAAAAAGGTTTGCACACCAAAGGCTGCAAACAGGTGTGGCTGGCCGATTACTACGAAAAGCTGATCCTGAACATGCATCAGGAAATGGATCGATATATGCAGCCGACTGATGCCTGAAGGGAAACCTGGATGGGAAGGATGCGTTTGACCCTTCCTGTCCAGACAATTATTCTTGCCGGCCGGTGCAATTAGGCTCTTCAACGAACACGCCTTGAAAGATCGGCCCATCAACAAGATCGAGGAATGCGGTGAGCAAAAAAATTTATCCCAATGCCGAAGCAGCGCTCGAAGGCCTGCTCTTCGACAACATGATGATCTGCGCAGGCGGCTTCGGCCTCTGCGGTATTCCCGAACGACTGATCGATGCGCTGCTCGCGAGCGGCGTGAAAGGTCTGACCGTTGCATCGAATAATGCCGGTATCGATGGCGTCGGCTTAGGCAAGCTGCTGCGTTCGCGTCAGATCAAAAAAATGATGAGCTCGTACGTTGGCGAGAACAAAGAATTCGAGCGCCAATATTTGTCGGGCGAACTCGAAGTCGAATTCTGCCCGCAGGGCACACTCGCCGAACGCTGCCGTGCTGGTGGCGCGGGCATTCCCGGCTTCTACACCAAAACCGGCGTCGGCACCAAAGTCGCCGAGGGTAAAGAAGTGAAAGTGTTCGACGGGCAGGAATACATTTTGGAACGCGGCATCTACGCCGATCTCTGCATCATCAAAGGTTACAAAGCCGACGAGTCCGGCAATCTGATTTTCCGCAAAACCGCGCGTAACTTTAATCAACCGATGGCCACCGCCGGCAAAATCTGCGTTGCCGAAGTCGAAGAAATCGTGCCGGTCGGTTCGCTTGATCCCGATCAAATTCATTTGCCCGGCATCTACGTGAAGCGTTTGATTTGCGGCGCACCGTACGAGAAGAAAATCGAATTCCGCACCACGCGCGCTAAGGAGACCGTGTAATGGCCTGGACTCGCGATGAAATGGCCGCGCGCGCGGCGAAAGAATTGAAAGATGGTTTCTACGTCAACCTCGGCATCGGCATTCCAACACTCGTTGCGAATTACATTCCCGCCGGCGTCGAAGTCACGCTGCAAAGCGAAAACGGGATGCTCGGCATCGGTCCGTTCCCCTACGACGATGATGTCGATCCCGATTTGATTAACGCCGGCAAACAAACGATCAGCGAATTGCCGCTATCGTGTTATTTCAGTTCGTCCGATAGTTTCGCGATGATTCGCGGCGGCCATATCGATTTGACCGTGCTCGGTGCGATGGAAATTTCCGAGAAAGGCGACATCGCCAACTGGATGATTCCGGGCAAGATGATTAAAGGTATGGGCGGCGCGATGGATTTAGTCGCGGGCGTGAAAAAAATTATCGTCGTGATGGAGCACACCGCGAAAGACGGTTCGCCGAAATTCATTCCCGAATGCACGCTGCCGCTGACAGGAAAAAATGTCGTCGACATGATCATCACCGATCTGTGCGTGTTCGCGCGCCCCGATCACAACAGCGAATTTAAATTGATCGAACTCGCACCCGGTGTAACCGCAGATGAAGTGACGGCGAAAACCACTGCGCGATTTATTCTTTAATTATTTTTCCAGCATCACGCTTTTCAGGATCACTCTTTCGGCGGCAACGGGATTGCCGCTTTTATCACATCCTTAACACCCATCGAATCGACTCAATCACAACAAATGAGCGATCGATTTAGATCACTCAACTGCGGAGATTACTATGAAACTGGCTGGCAAAATTGCAATCGTCACAGGCGGCGCTTCAGGTATTGGCCTCGCCATCAGTCAACGTTTTGCGCGCGAAGGTGCCGTGGTTGCGGTATGGGATATCAACGAAGCCGGCGCGCAAAAAGCGGCAGCCGAATTAGTGGCGGCGGGCGGCAAAGCGGTGGGCTTCGGTGTCGATGTTTCCAATCGCGCGCAAATCGAAGCAGCGACCAACAGCATTCGTAAGCAATTCGGCCCGATCAATATTCTCGTCAACAACGCGGGTATTTCGAATTACATTGGTTTCCTCGAAATGACCGAAGAACAATGGGACCGCATGATCAACATCAACCTGAAAAGCGTGTTCCTCGTTACGCAAGCGGTAATTCCCGATATGCTCGCAGCAGGTTGGGGGCGCGTTGTGAATATTTCTTCGTCAAGCACGCAAACCGGCTCACCGAAAATGACGCATTACGTTGCTTCGAAAGGCGGCGTCATCGGCTTCACCAAAGCACTCGCACGCGAGTACGCCGATAAAGGCATCACGGTCAACAATGTGCCGCCCGGATTCGTCGACACACCGTTGCTGCGCGCAACCTTGAGCGAAGCGGCGATCCAATCGCAAATCGAGCAAGCGCCGATGAAGCGCGCAGGCAGTCCCGACGATATCGCCGCGGCGTGTGCGTTCCTGGCATCCGATGACGCGGGCTACATCACCGGTCACACACTCAGCGTCAACGGCGGTCGTTATTTTAATTAATCGAAAGAACAATCATTAAGCCACAAGGCAATTAATTAAGCGTCACTGTCAGGGACGATTCGCCAAGCGCGAATCGTCCCAATAATAATTTCTAAATATCGTGGAGTTGAATATGAGCGCACAAAGCGATCGCGTTGGCATCGAATTCATTAGCTACTTCAACGACAACCCCATCGACATTGTAAAATTCACAGCGCAGCTCGGCTGCCGTCATATCAGCCTTGCACTCGAACCGATGCACACCAAACATATCGCTTACGCACCGTGGTCGTTGCGCAGCGATAAACAATTACGTCGCGATTTATTGAAAGCGCTCGACGATTACAACGTCGATATCGCAATGGGCGAGTGCTACATGATTCGCCCCGATGCGGATTTTCGCGACACCTCATTACCCGATCTGGAAATCATGCGCGAACTGAATATCAAGCGCGTCAATATCGTCAGCATCGACCCCGACCTCGCACGCAATATCGATCAGTGCGGTGTGCTCGTAGACATGGCGAATAAATTGGGCATGGAAAGCACGCTGGAATTCGGTCCGTATTTAGGCGCAGCTTCCAATTTGCAGCATGCGCTCGATATTTTGCGTGCGGTGGACCAACCGAATTTCCGTTTATTGCTCGATGCGATGCACTTCTTCCGCTCCGGTTCGACGGCGGCCGATTTGGCAAAGCTCGACCCCAATCTGATCGGCCATATCCAGCTCTGCGATGTACCGCAGACCTGCCCATACGAGCACTACATGTATGAGGCGCGCTACGAACGTTTGGCGCCGGGCCAAGGCGAGTTACCGCTGAAGGATTTTCTTGCAGCAACTCCGCGCAACCTTGTCGTCGGTCTCGAACTCCCCATGCTGGCGCAGGCTCAAGCCGGCAAAAGCCCGATTGAACGACTGCAAGCGGCGGTCACAACTACTAAGAGCTTACTCAACCAGCTGAATTAATTAAATTTTTCCGCTTTAGCCCGAATGCTTTCGTGCTTGGTCGCCAGATTGACGTTAACGTCAACGTCATCTAGTATTCGGGCCACTATCGCCCAATCTCACGACCCCAGCTTATGGCAAACGAATACACCATCTCCGACCTCGCGGCGGAGTTCGATATCACCACGCGCACGATTCGCTTTTACGAAGAAAAGGGATTGCTGCAACCGCGCCGCGAGGGCAATTCGCGCATCTACACGCCGGCCGATCGCACCAAACTCAAATTGATTCTGCGCGGCAACCGCCTCGGCTTTTCGCTCGACGAAAGCCGCTCGATCATCGAAATGTACGACCCGGAGCACGACAACTCCGAGCAATTGAAATCGCTGCTCGCGAAGATTCGCGAAAAGCAGGAACAACTCAAAGTGCAGCTCAACGACATCGAAGCGATGATGCTCGATCTGCGCGGCGCCGAAGAAAAATGTCTTGAGGCGCTCGCGGACAAACACCAACAAGCGTCTTCAAGCAAAGCCGGTTAATCCCTTAACGAATTCGAATTTCAATTCGCTTTTTGACGGTACTCACTATGGCCACAATCAAAACCAAAATTAATGCACGCAGCGAAGAATTTGCGACGAATTCAGCGCATATGCAATCGCTGGTAGGCGATCTGCGTGACAAACTCGAAACGATCAAACTCGGCGGCGGCAAAACCTATCAAGAGCGCCACACCTCGCGCGGAAAATTATTGCCGCGCGAGCGCATCAATCAATTGCTCGATCCCGGCTCGCCGTTTTTAGAACTGTCGCAACTCGCTGCGTACAACGTGTACGACGAAGATGTTCCGGCTGCGGGCATCATCACCGGCATCGGTCGCGTTGCAGGGCAGGAATGCGTGATCGTCTGCAATGACGCGACGGTGAAAGGCGGTTCGTATTATCCGCTTACCGTGAAAAAACATTTGCGCGCGCAAACCATCGCCGAGCAAAACCATTTGCCGTGTATTTATCTCGTCGATTCGGGCGGTGCGAATTTGCCGCGTCAGGACGATGTATTTCCCGACCGCGAACATTTCGGTCGCATTTTCTTCAATCAAGCGAATATGTCGGCGAAGGGTATTCCGCAGATCGCGTGCGTAATGGGTTCGTGTACCGCAGGTGGTGCTTACGTCCCGGCAATGGCCGATGAATCGATCATCGTGAAAAATCAGGGGACGATTTTTCTCGCAGGTCCTCCGCTCGTAAAAGCGGCGACCGGTGAAGTGGTGAGTGCGGAAGATTTGGGCGGCGCCGATGTGCATTGCAGAACATCAGGCGTTTCCGATCATTACGCGCAAAACGATCATCATGCATTGCAATTAACGCGCGACTGCATCGCACGTTTGAACCGCGTGAAACCGGTTCACATGGATATCAAAGAATCGGTCGAGCCTTTGTACGCGCCTGAAGAAATTTACGGCATCGTGCCGAAAGATTCGCGCAAACCGTATGACGTGCGCGAAATTATCGCTCGCGTTGTCGATGGCTCCGAATTTCATGAATTCAAAGCGCTGTACGGCACCACGCTCGTTACGGGATTTGCGCGCTTGTTTGGATATCCCGTCGGCATCGTCGCCAACAACGGTATTTTATTTTCCGAATCCGCACAGAAAGGCGCTCACTTCATCGAACTGTGTGCGCAACGAAAAATTCCGCTGATCTTTTTGCAAAACATCACGGGCTTCATGGTCGGCCAACAATACGAAGCGGGTGGCATCGCCAAGCACGGCGCGAAAATGGTGACCGCAGTAGCATGCGCGCAAGTACCGAAATTAACTGTACTCATCGGTGGCTCGTTCGGCGCAGGCAATTACGGCATGTGCGGCCGCGCTTACGATCCGCGCTTCATGTTCATGTGGCCGAACGCGCGCATTTCAGTGATGGGTGGCGAACAAGCGGCGGGCGTGATGGCGCAATTGCGTCGCGAGCAATTGGAGAAAAAAGGTGGAACGTTGAGCGCGGAAGAAGAAGCCGCGATCAAACAACCGATTCTAGACACTTACGAAAATCAAGGTCATCCGTATTACGCGTCGGCACGTTTGTGGGACGACGGTGTCATCGATCCGGCTGAAACGCGCATGACATTAGGTCTCGCACTGTCTGCATCACTCAATAAACCCATCGAGGACACGCAGTTCGGCGTGTTCCGCATGTAAGCCTGGCTGCGAACGGAGAAAAAATATGTTTAACAAAATTCTTATCGCAAACCGTGGCGAAATTGCATGTCGCGTGATTAAAACCGCGCGCAAACTCGGCATTCGCACTGTTGCCGTTTATTCCGATGCCGATACGAATGCATTGCACGTCGCAATGGCCGACGAAGCCGTTTATATCGGTGCAGCACCAACGCGCGAATCGTATCTGCGTATCGATCGCGTGATCGAAGCCGCGAAAAAAACCGGCGCCGAAGCGATTCACCCCGGCTACGGTTTTCTTTCCGAAAATTCCGAATTCTGTTTCGCGTGTAAAGAAGCCAATATCGTTTTCATCGGCCCACCCGTTCCTGCGATCGAAGCGATGGGCTCAAAATCCGCCGCGAAGCGCATCATGGAAAAAGCGAATGTGCCGCTCGTACCTGGTTATCACGGCGAAGATCAAAACCCGGAAATTCTGCGTAAAGCCGCCAACGAGATGGGCTATCCCGTATTGTTGAAAGCTGCCGCCGGCGGCGGCGGTAAAGGCATGCGTCAAGTGTGGTCCGCCGCCGAGTTCGATGAAGCACTGGCGGCGGCAAAACGCGAATCGATGAATAGTTTCGGCGACGACAAAATGCTCGTCGAAAAATATTTAACGCGCCCGCGCCACGTCGAAATTCAAGTGTTCTGCGATACGCACGGCAACGCAGTGTATTTAGCCGAGCGCGATTGTTCGGTGCAACGTCGCCATCAGAAAGTGATCGAAGAAGCCCCAGCGCCCGGCATGACTCCCGAGCTGCGCAAGAAAATGGGCGAAGCTGCAATTAAAGCCGCGCAAGCGATTAATTACGAAGGCGCGGGCACGGTCGAGTTTTTATTGGATTACGACGGCTCGTTCTATTTCATGGAAATGAATACGCGCTTGCAGGTCGAACATCCCGTCACCGAAATGATCACGGGGCAAGATTTGGTCGAGTGGCAATTGCGCGTCGCCTTCGGCGAAAAATTACCGCTCACGCAGGAACAAGTTCAAATCAACGGCCACGCGTTCGAAGCGCGTATCTACGCTGAAGATCCTGATAACGATTTCTTGCCGGTGACAGGAAAACTTTCTTTCTTACAACCGCCAACAGAAACCGATCACGTACGTGTCGATACTGGCGTGCTGCAGGGCGACGAAGTCAGCGTGTTCTACGATCCGATGATCGCGAAATTGATCGTGTGGGACGAAGATCGCGATCAGGCACTGCGGCGCCTCGGCAAAGCGCTCAGCGAGTACCGCATCAGCGGTATGAAAACCAACGTCGATTTTCTCTACAACCTCGCGACGTGCGAGCCATTCAAACAAGCCGATCTCGATACCGGTTTCATCAATAAACATCGCGAGAAAATTTTCCACGTCGGTGAAAAAGATATCGCGCAAGGTGTTGCACTCGGCGCGTTGTATCTCGTGCTCGCGCAAGCACAACGCGCGCAGACATCCAACGCAGCAGCAGCCGACCCACATTCGCCGTGGAATTTCACCAACGCGTGGCGTTTGAACGAACCGCACGTGCATAAATTCAATCTCACATTCGCGGGCCAGGAATATCCTGTCGTGATCGAACAGCTCGGGCAGGCCAACGCCACGAGTTACAACATCACCGCCGCGAATAAAACCGTGCGTGCGCAAGGTAAATTGGAAGGCTCTGCATCGCAAGGGACGGAACTGTACGCCGATATCGATGGCTATCGTTCGCGCGTTGTTGTCGCCGCTTACGATGGCGTTTACACGGTGTACACGCAAAACAGCGCGCTGCAATTCAGCCTAGCTGCCGTCGATCTCGGTGAAGAAGACGCAGGCCATGGCGAAGGCGCACTCACTGCGCCAATGAATGGCACTATCGTTACATTGTTGGTGGAAGCGGGCAGCGACGTGAAAAAAGGCGATGCACTACTGGTGATGGAAGCGATGAAGATGGAACACACGATTCGTGCGCCGCAAGACGGCAAAGTCGTCGAGTTCTATTACGCGAAAGGCAATCTCGTCGCCGGTGGCGCCGAATTGTTGAACTTCGAGAAAGCGGAGGCCAAATAAAAATGGCATTACCGAAACACGTCAAAATTTTCGAAGTCGGTCCGCGCGACGGTTTGCAAAACGAAGCGCAGCAAGTGCCCGCGGAAATTAAAATCGGCTTGATCGAGCGACTCGCCGATGCAGGAATTCCCGTGATCGAATCGGCGAGTTTCGTCTCGCCGAAATGGGTGCCGCAAATGGCGACCTCGACCGACGTGATGAAAGGCATTAAGCGCAAATCGGGCGTCATTTATTCCGCACTCACGCCGAATATGAAAGGCCTCGAAGCCGCCATCGAAGCCAAGGTCAGCGAAGTCGCCGTGTTCGGCGCAGCGTCTGAAAGCTTTACTCAAAAAAACATCAATTGCTCGATCGCTGAGAGCATCGAGCGTTTCACGCCTGTGCTCGACACAGCGAAGAAAAATAATTTACCCGTGCGCATGTATGTATCGACCGCGTTGGGCTGTCCGTATGAAGGCGATGTGTCAGTAGCGAAAGTTGTCGAAGTGTCGAAGCAGTTATACGACATGGGCTGCTATGAAATCGTCATCTGCGACACCATCGGCGTCGCCACACCGGGCAAAGTGAAATCGGTCATCGAAGCCGTTGCAAATGTCGTCCCGCTCGAAGCACTCGCCGTGCATTTTCACGACACGTATGGCCAAGCACTCGCAAATATTTATGCCGCTCTCGAATGCGGCATTGGCGTAGTCGATAGTTCTGTTGCAGGGCTCGGCGGCTGCCCTTACGCAAAAGGCGCAACGGGAAATGTCGCGACGGAAGATGTGCTCTATATGCTCAATGGTTTAGGCATTGAAACCGGTGTGAGTATGGATGGATTGCTCAATGCTTCGCGGTATATCAGTGAGTTTTTGAATCGGAAGCCTGCTTCGCGGGTGGCTTGTGCGAAGGGGTTGTAATCTTAGGGCGCAATAAGTGATTCGCCTGCGCCCTAAGAGAAACACTTTCGATACTGATTAAATTCTATTAATCATTTTTTCAATTACATCTTCTTCGAGCTGGCCATCTATAAAATTCCATCTAGCAAGTATTCCCCATAGAGAACCGCCAAAGGATTTAACACGATCATATAAATCTGCTTCAGACTCCTGTAAGCGATAAATGCTTTCACTAAGCCCCCTAAACATCCGATGGGCAGTTGGGTCATCAATAGCGACATTGTTTATTACATATGCAACTTCGTCTGAGAAAATTCTCATCGCTAGCAAAAGCTCATGCATTCGCATTTCGCTGCCCTGTATTCCATTCAAGGCTGCGTACCACCGCTCGCGATTATTAGCACTAAAGTATTCATTGAATTTTATATGGTTGCTGGCCAGCTCATCTATTAGCTTAGTGGTCTCACTTCCACCTGCTGCCCATATCAAAACTTGCACAATCTCATACCTGAAATCGCGACACCGTATCGCCAGATTTTCACGAAGTAATTTACGTCTATGCTTGTCGGGCAAATAAACAACCAGTATCCAAAATATTACTGACGAGATATATCCGATTGAAAGATTAAATACGATCGAATTGGGCCAGCTTAGAGAATACAAAATAGGAGCCAATAGAGTATTTTCTAGAATTGGAATTATCGGCTCGTTACCAGATATAAATAGAAAGGCTATCGCAATTAAAAACAATACTGTGATGATTTTATTTATATTTTGAGACACAAGCCCTCCAAGTCCTTGTTTGTTCAGCATGAAACTACTTTTTAGCATTTTTTTCAGCGCCGCGTTTGTCGATACCGTAGACCAACCTACATTATCTCTTTAAGCATTCCGCAAACGCCGCTTAACTCATATATGCAGGTACCCCAAAGTCACACAACTTCAGTATACCTAGCCGAAAAAACTCCTAGCAGTAAAAACCCAATACCCCGCAGAAAATCTTCTTTGCCCGAAGTGAGTTTCACCGTCTACAGTAAATAATAAGTGTCATGTCGTAGCGGGCGAAATCATCCCAGTGGTGGGGAGCGCGCTCATGAAGAATGTCATCATTCTCGGTGCCGGTCATATCGGTTCGGTGATCGCGAGTTCATTGGCTGAAACCGGGGCTTATCACGTTACGCTGGCCGATCAGAAAAACGATCGCTGCGCTGCCTATTCCATCGCCGAGCGCGTGGTGTTTCGCGTGCTGGATGTCACCGATCCGAAGGCGTTGCGCGTGGCACTCGCCGGACAGGATGTCGTGGTCAGTGCGCTGCCATTTTTTCTCAATGTCGGTATTGCCGAGGCCGCGCGCGATTGCGGTGTGCATTATTTCGATCTCACCGAAGACGTGAAAACCACGGCACGCATCGCCGAGCTGGCGCACGATGCCAACACGGCGTTCGTTCCGCAATGCGGATTGGCGCCGGGAGCGATCGGCATCATCGGTCATCACATGGCGCTCATGTTCGAAAAAACCTTCGATGTACACATGCGCGTCGGCGCGTTGCCGCTCTATCCCACCAATGCGCTCAAATACAATTTGTCGTGGTCGACCGAAGGTTTGATCAACGAATATTGCAATGCGTGCGAAGCGCTGCGCGATAGCGAGAAAGTCGATTTATTGCCGCTCGAAGGGCTCGAAGCGTTTTCGCTCGACGGTGTCGATTACGAAGCCTTCAATACTTCGGGCGGTCTCGGCACGTTGCCGAAAACATTGGAAGGGCGCGTCAGAAATCTCGATTACAAAACCATTCGCTATCCCGGTCATCGCACCATCGTGCATTTGTTATTGCACGATTTGAATTTACGCGAAGACAGAGAAACGTTGCGCCGCATTTTCGAACGCGCTATTCCGGAAACCGAACAGGATGTCGTGGTGATTATGGTCAACGCCATCGGCGAGCACGAAGGCCGTTTGTTGCAACGTACGTTCAACATCAAAGTGTATGGCGTTAAAAAATTGAGCGCGATTCAGGCGACGACTTCCGCGGGCGTGTGCGCCATGATCGATTTATTCGTTGCGGGAAAATTGCCGCAAGCGGGATTCGTGCGGCAGGAAGATTGTTCATTACCCGATTTGCTCGGCAATCGTTTCGGCAAGATTTTTCAGCCGCAATCCAATCACATCATCAGCATTCCTAATCCTGTAAACACACCATCGTCATGAGCGAAATCGATTCGTTATTCAGCGCATTGGGACTCGCCAAACCGAATATTGTCAGCGGTGATATCGTTGTGCGCACGCCGATCGACGGTTCCGTGCTCGGCACGTTGCAGAGCGATGATGCAAACACCATCGATAAAACAATTGCCGAAGCTGACAATGCATTTCGTGTTTGGCGAAATATACCGGCGCCGAAACGCGGCGAATTAGTTCGCCTATACGCCGAGGAGTTGCGTGCAGCGAAAGAAACCTTGGCGCGAATCGTCACGTGGGAATGCGGCAAGATTTTGGAAGAAGGGCGCGGCGAAGTGCAGGAGATGATCGACATCTGCGATTTCGCCGTCGGGCTTTCGCGGCAGCTTTATGGCCTCACGATCAGTACCGAGCGGCCCGATCATCGCATGATGGAGACCTGGCATCCGCTATCGGCAATCGGTGTTATTTCAGCCTTTAATTTTCCCGTCGCGGTGTGGATGTGGAATGCCGCATTGGCGCTGGTGTGCGGCGATCCCGTGGTGTGGAAACCTTCGGAAAAAACGCCGTACTGCGCACTGGCGTGCGTGGGACTTTTCGAAAAAGCCGCGCGCCGATTCGGTGATGTGCCCAGAGGATTAATTTCTGTCGTGCTCGGTGGAAAATCGGCGAGCGAACAATTCGCTGCCGATCATCGCTTAACTTTGATCAGCGCTACCGGTAGCTGCGCGATGGGTAGAGCGATTGCGCCGATTATCGCAGCGCGATTTGGGCGCAGCTTGTTGGAGCTCGGCGGCAACAATGCGGCGATCGTTGCACCTTCGGCGGATCTCGATCTTGCCGTGCGCGCGATTGTTTTTTCTGCCGCTGGAACAGCCGGACAACGTTGCACGACATTGCGGCGCTTGATCGTTCATGAATCGATTAAAAAGGTTGTCGTCGATCGATTGAAAAATGCGTACAGAAATATTTCGATTGGAAATCCATTAGCCGCAGGCAATTTAGTAGGACCACTGATCGATCGTCGCAGTTTTGAATCGATGCAAAATGCGCTGCGCACGGCAGCCACAGAAGGCGGAATTATTTTCGGCGGTGCACGCGTATTAGCGGAACAATTTCCCGATGCGTATTACGTCACTCCCGCAATTGTCGAGATGCCAGCACAAACCGAAATTGTACGCACGGAAATATTCGCACCGATTCTTTATGTGATGGCTTATCGCAGCATCGAGGAAGCAGTGGCACTCAACAATGCAGTGCCACAAGGTTTGTCATCGAGTTTGTTTACGCTGGATTTGCGCGAAGCGGAATTTTTCCAATCGACAGCCGGCAGCGACTGCGGCATTGCCAACATCAATATCGGACCCTCAGGCGCAGAAATTGGCGGCGCGTTCGGCGGTGAAAAAGAAACGGGCGGCGGTCGCGAATCCGGTTCCGATTCGTGGAAGGCTTATATGCGCCGCGCAACCAACACAATCAATTACGGCACGCAGTTGCCGTTAGCACAGGGAATTAAATTCGATATTTGAATCACGATAAAACTCAAGTCGTAAACTGCTGCGCCAATGCTCTGACCTCACCGCCGATTTGATCAAGATGAATACTGATCGCCAGGCTCTCCTGGCTGCGCGCATTGTTTTGCTGCGCGGCAACAACCGTATCGTTGATAAAATTGTTGAGCGAATAGGTCGCCTGCTTTTGCTGCTCGATACGTTCGGCGATACCGGAAACCGCACTGCGGATACGCGATACGCCAGCTCCCCAGTCGCGATAGGCTTCGCCCACTGCGTGAATTTCATCAGCGGTTTGGTGCGCGCTAGTGATTTGTTTTTGCATCGCGCTTTCGAGGTGGCCCGTCGATAAATTCACTTTATCGATGAGCCGTTCAATTTCAACGGTGGCCTGACTACTGCGTTGCGCCAGCGTACGCACCTCGTCCGCAACCACTGCAAAGCCGCGACCCTGCTCGCCGGCGCGAGCCGCTTCGATCGCTGCGTTCAATGCCAGCAAATTGGTTTGATCTGCGATCGCCTGAATATTGCCGACGAAGGAGTGAATGCTCGATGCGTGCAACTGCAATTCCTTGAGCACGGAAATCGTTGCGCTCACTTCCGCTGTTACCGCTGATATTCCTTCGATCATACGCTCGACGCGTTGCATGCCGCTTGTCAGCGTCGTATCGGCGGCGCTTGCGGTTTCGACGACGGCGGTCACTTCGTTGGCCACCATGCGGCTCGCCTCCGTCATCTCGCCGATGGCACGCGAAGCCTGCCTGCTCTGCGTCAACTGATTCTGCAAGCTCGCCTGCAGTTCTTGCGAGGATCGTAGAATTTGCTGACTGGCTTCGCCAACCTGAGCACTACGCGTATTCAAATCCTGACTCAACGTCGTCAGCGACGACTGTAGTGTCTGCGTGGATTGCGTTAGCTCATTGATCTCATCGATACGGCTCTCCAACTGCAGCGAACCACGCAAATCGCCCGCTGCGAGTTTTTTCTGCTGAGCACCGACAGCGCGCGCAACCACGCTCAATCGATATTGCAACGAAAACAAAATCGCGCAAACGACTAAAACCAATCCCGTTAAACTCAGCAAGGCGATTTGCACACGAATACGAATGGTGGATTGATGAGTCGTGATGCTCTCTTCCAGCACAGAGAGCGTGCTTAACAGTTCGGCAATTTCAGCGCGAACTTTGGATTTTGCCGAAGAACTCGCGGCAAGCATCTCGGTGGTGCGGCCCATGTCGTTTGCGTAGCGATGGAGTATCGAGCCGATTTCACGGCGAATTTCTAGGCTTTTTTCTTCCGGCTCGGTGTTCGATTCGTCTAGAAGGTCGAACTCGCCGGCTTGTTTTTTCTCGAATATCTGCAGCGAGGCAAGCCCAGCCAATGCGCGCTGGCGCTCCATCAATTGATTGATGTGATCGGTCATATTTTTTTGTGTGTCTGCACTGGAGTGCTGAAAATGACGTTGCCGCCCATGAATGGTTTCTATGACCAGTTCGTGCATTTCGTTGATGATGGAAAAATACGAAATCGCCAAACCCGGATTGGCACCACGTTTGTCCAACGCGAGTTGCGATAACAGCGCCAATTTACCTTTCAGCTCACTTTCCGCATTGCTGAGCAACACCTGTGGATCGCCGGCTAATTTACCCGCGCCGCGCAAATCGACATTCAGCGTTTGCTGCAGCGCGGCGATGCGCGGTGACAATTGCTCCTGCACTGTTGCGGGCATTTGCTGCAATCGATTGGCGACAATTTCATCTAGCTTATGAATTCCGGCTTCGAGTTTCACACTGTCGCCGCTATTTAAATAGTCTTCGATCAGCGAGCGCCAATCGCCACTGAGCGATTCGCGAAATTGATAGTACATCTGCGCCGAACGGTAGGTACTTTGCAGCTGGCTTAAACCCCACAACACGATAGCGGCCAGTGTGGCTGAAGTGATGAGTAGTGCAGCTGAAGCAATCTGATTGGTGACTCGCAAATTCATGATATGGGCTCATTGCGGCGAGTCGAAACTATAGATAATCGTTAGATGAATAACAAAAATCGCGGGGTGAAATTTAACGAAACACGACTTTTAATTTTTCTGTCATCAAACAGAAATATTTTAATGTTATGCAAATGCATCGCAAATGTATGACTTCCCAGAATGCATAAATTCGGTTTGTTCAAGACCGCGCTCGCCGATACGCCGTCGGCCCAATTCCCATAATGGTTTTAAACGTTTTTGCAAACGCCGTTTGACTGGTATAGCCGATGTCTGCGGCTATCTGGCCGATCGGCTTTTTGGTGTTATCGAGATCGTCGATGGCGCGATAAATTCGCAGACGTAAACGAAAATCCTCCCAGCTAATACCCATCGCTTTCAGAAAATGCCGGCGCAGCGAACGTTCCGATATGCCGATGGTTTTGCAAACCTCCTGCAGCGTCACCGTCGCTAAATTCTTGCGCGTGAAATCAATGATGGCGTTGATGCGCGCATCGTCGGTCGATGGCAACACGAGGGTGACTTCGTGAGTAATCCATTCGCGACATAGACGTGCGAAGCAATCGAAATAGGCGATGCTGTTTTCGTCGTCGCTGCCGTTAATCGGGTAACGCATCGCGTGCATGATCATTTCGCGCATGAGATTCGAGACCGGTATGACACGCAGACCATTCACGGGCCAATCGATCATGTCGGGTCGAAAGAAAATCGAACCCGAGCGCACGTTGTGTATCGCGGTGCGATGAACATGCTTCGCCGGAATCCACGCGGCAAATTGATGCGGCACTTTGTAACGCGCGGTTTGATCCTCGACTTCCACCGAACCTTCGAACGCGTACATCAATTGATGCAGATCGTGGTAGTGCCACGGCGTTTCGATTTCGATGCCGGCACTGTTGAACGCGCCCGCCCGAATGGTGCTATCGGCGGAGCGCATCGGGCTGTAATCGACTTGCATATCCCCTCAACCCCGAATTCAACTTGGCCGTCAAAGTGGAAAGTATGGCCTTTATCGACGCGCAGGCCAAATCGCGAGGCGCTAAGTTGATCTACATCAAAAGATTTGCATCAAACCCCACAGCGAAAGGTGACGATCATGTCGAAGCAAGCACCATCCAAAACGAGCAGCTCCACCGACGAAATGAGCAGTTCGGCGCGTAAATATTGGTCAGCCGAAGGTTATACGCCGGGTGGCGTGGTGCGCGAAGTCGATTACGCCGCCGCGTCGACAGGGCTGCACCCGAGTTTGCAGGGCATCAAGATCGTCGATTGCGATACGCATTTCACCGAAGCGCCCGATCTGTTCACCTCGCGCGCACCGGCATCGATGAAAGACAAAATGCCGCAGGTACGTCGTGTTAACGGTGTCGATCGCTGGTTTATGGGCGAGCGCGATTTCGGCACGCTCGGCGGTAACGTGATTCGCAACGACAACAACAAATTGCTCGGGCGACTTGCGTTTCCCGCACTCGAAGAGGCGCATCCCGGCGGCCATGAAATCAAACCGCGCTTGCAAGCCATGGATGACATGGGCGTGTGGGCGCAAATTTGTTATCACAATTCGGGCGTGACGCAGGCCGGCGCGTTAATGACGCTCGGCGACAATGATCTCGCCATCACCGTCATTAAATTATTTAACGACGCGGCCATCGAACGGCAAAAAGAATCGGGCGATCGCTTATTCACGATGGCACATTTGCCGATTTGGGATAAAAAAGCGATGGAAGCCGAAGCGCGCCGCTGCATCGATATGGGTTTGAAAGGTTTTGTATTGCCCGACACTCCTGAGCGCGTCGGTGTGCCGTCATTCGTACACGATTATTGGACGCCGTTTTTGGAAATGTGCAACGACACGGGCACACCGCTCAATTTCCATTTAAACGCGGCGATGGACCCGAACACGTTAACGTGGGAAGGTTTTTCATTCGAGCAAACGTTATCGGTCGTTGCGACGATGTTTTCGATTGGCAATGCCGCGACACTCGGCAATTGGATCGTCAGCGGCAGACTCGATCAATTTTCGAAATTGAAAATCGCGTTGGTCGAAAGCGGCATGGGCTGGATTCCTTTCGCACTCGAAGCGCTCGAACATCAATTCGACGAAATGCTGCCGAGCAAAGTAGGCATGTTGAAGCGTCGACCGTGGGATTATTTCCGCGATCATTTCTGGGCGACGTATTGGTTCGAAAAAATTGCGCCGAAAACCATGCTGGAAACACTCGGCGTCAACAAGGTTTTATTCGAGACCGATTTCCCGCATCCGACTTCATTGTATCCGGGTGTGCAGGAGCACATCGTGGATACATTGGGCGGCTACGATTATTCGATTCGCAAACGTGTGCTCGAACGCAATGCGGCGGAGTTGTACCAGTTACCGTTTTAAATTTTGGACAACGCGCGCAAAAATGGCGATCGGCGGACACCTATCCAGCGTCCACCGCAATCTGTTGCGAGTTATCGACGCTAGTGATAGCCTCAATCGCTCAAATTACATACAACCTCAAACCGACGTCTGTAAAAATAACACTTTCAAGGATGCTGCCATGCCCTCACTGAATGTAAATGTGCGCTCATCTTTAACCCACTTTTGCACCGCCGGAACACTTTCGCTGGCAGCTTTCGCCGCCCAGGCTGCTCCAGTACTGGGAATCTCCACCAGCTCAATCTCCTACCAAGCGTCCGGTGGCAATTTGGCCGCCGGGGAAAATTGCGTCGGTCCCACGATTTACGGCAGCGGATTGATTTCCGGCGGCTGTTCGGTAGGGGACGGCGGTACCGGCACGCTGGGTTATGAAGCTACCGCAAACGCCATTGCTGGCATGGGTGCGATACACGCCAGCACCACAGGCCATGCCACTAGCACGACGACATTGGGGACCGGTGCGACACTGAATGTCGGCACGACGGATTATTTTGCTATTCACGGTATCGCGAATAGCTCCGGAATATTGAACGGTAGTTTCGTGATTAGCGGCGGTGTCGGCGCGACAGTGAACGGCTCGCCGGATACGACCACAGCAGCAGGCTCAAGCTACTCGGCACAGTTGTCGTTAAACAGCGCCAATGCTTCGCAATCGGGAGGTATCACGCTAGGCACCAATGGCTATCATGAGGAGTCGAATGTGGGCGGCGGTACGCATCTCATCCATGCACCGATTTTCTTTGGTGCGGATGGTTGGGCCGTTGTCTCGTTGTCGATGTATGTACAGTTGAATTCCAATGGCACTGCGAGGGGTGCGCAAGCGTGTTCGACTTGCCCGTTAATTGCCGGTGCCTATTCAACGGAGGCGGGATTTGCCGATACGATTTATTGGGGCGGCATTTCATCCATCACGATTGATGGCGTGGAATTAACCGATTACGAATTGGTATCGGCCTCCGGTGCTAATTACCGTTATTCCACAGATGTCGTACCAATCCCTGCTGCTATTTGGTTGTTCGGTTCAAGCTTAATTGGATTGGGGGGCTTAAAACGTCGATCGTAATTTGAAAATCCTTTTTACGATGCCGAAGATTTTCTTTTTATTCGGCATTGACCCCACTAGCCATAAGTTGACTCGAAAAATAATCTAATAATTTTTGATACACGCGAGTGCTCGACCGGATTAAAACCCAACGTGCAGAGTTAACAGCGCACCTCCTTCCATTGGTATAAAAGCGACTTGAGTGTTCGCTAGACCTGCATGCAAAAAGGCATCGTAGATCGTTTCGGAAATAAAATTACCGAGCCCTAATCCAACCAATATATCGGTTGGATAATGCGCTTGAGACTCCACGCGCGCCCAAGCGACACCGGTTGATGCTGCGTATGCTGTAGTTTTCAACAGAACGCGCGGTAGTGGATCGAGCTGAAATTGATCGATATTCGACGCGATTATTGCAGCAGATGCCGCCGCCACACTGGCATGCCCCGAAGGAAAACTGTGATTATTTCTTCCATTGGGCCGCTCCCGATCAGTCCACCCTTTCAACGCGCCGGTCGCTCCATTAGCGAAGCTTTGTGCGGCATAGGCGGCTACAAGATTCCTACCTTTTTCCTCAAACCAATTGAGCTTGGGTTGGCTCTGCGGTGTTATCAACACGCTACCAAATGCGAGTGCCTCCAAAGCAGTTTTGCCATCTTTAGCAAATTTTTCCGCGTTTTCTCCCGAGCCAAAGACAGGGTTATGCGATGACGCGTAATTAGAAAGATTGCCATCGCTATTGGTAGCAACTATCGCAATGGCGCCGACAACGGGCAGCCAACTCGCAGGATTTTCAGCCGCAGCTGACGCTGACTGCTTCCAGTCATTTTTAGTTGGAATATACGGATTACCGATTGATGCGCAGCCGGTTAGCAAATGAAAAGTAATGAGCAACGCGGTTGCCGGCATTAAAGTTTTCATAATGCGCCCGTTTCACTACAGGATGCGTGTCGTTGCGCGTGACTTTATCTCGGTACCCTTAAGGAAATATTATGGACTGATGAGATGGTTCAAGACACCTCGACGCGAATGCGCGTAATGCGGCTGGTTTTCAGCTGCCACTTATCGCTGATTTTTTCGTAGGTTTCGATGTAATGGCCGTAGCCTGTCATCAGCGCAAAAGCGCCGCCCGGCGGAAAATAAAGTCTATCCGTCATCGACCAAATTCCATGCGCGGCTGTATCCGAATCGAATTCCACCTCGAAATTATGGCCGTGGTGAATGCTAACTATGCCGAGCTTCGACAAACCATCCGAACGCCAGGAATCGCGCCCGCGCAGAACGATATTCATGGCCGGGATAAAATCTCTGCCGCTCGCCGGATCGGTGCAACAACCGGTGTAATCGAGCACGCAATCCTCCGCCAAAACGCCGCGCACCAGATCACCATCACCAGTATCGACGCCGCGAAAATAACGCGCTTTTAATTGTTTAATTTCTTCGATAGCGCTCAATCGTTCAATGGCATTCATAATGCTGACTCTTGTAGGGCGCAATAAATGAAATGCATTGCGCCGCAAGGTTTCGTGGATAGCGCAATGTTATTGCGCCCTACGTGCTAGCTTTTTGAATTACAGCGATACATCCCCACACAACTGATTCGACAAATGCTTCGCCGAGACCAACATCGCCTCTTGCAACTCCGGCAAACCATTGCGCTTCAGCGCGCTGCCGATGCCGATCGCGACGAGTGCGTGACTTAATTTTCCACGCGATTTCCAAACAGGCGCGGCGACAACGGTGACGCCGGAAATGTAATTGCCGGTATCGACAGCAAAGCCCTGCGTTTTTGTTTGCGCGACCTGTGCTTTCCATTCGTCGAAAGTCGGCGGTTCATCCCAGCGTAATTTGTTGAAGCGTTTTTCAATTTCACTTTCTGAAAAATTTCCGAATGCGGCGAGACAGCGGCCCGTTGCACTAATCAGCGCCGGGAAGCGGCTACCGACCTGCGCGCTGATTTGAAAATTATTGCCCAGCTGTGAAGTTGCAACGACGACCATGTGTTCGAGGCCGACGATTTGCACACCGAGCATCGACACTTCAAACGTTTGGCTGATGCGATCGAGGACGGGTTGCGCGACGTCGGTGAATTCGTTGCGGCGCAGCCAATGACGCGCGAGCGTGAGCACACCGGCTTCGAGCGAATAGCGTTTGGTGTCGGGGTCGAAGGCGACCAGCTCTTCAGCGACGAGTGCGCGCAGCACGTAAAGGCAGGTACTCGGCACCAGATTCAGTGTGCGCGCAATCGGCTGCAGGCCGAGTGGGGCATCGCTCTTGCCGAGCAGGCGCAAAATCGCGGCGGCGCGGGCGATGGCGGGCGCTTTGTTTTCTTTGGTTTGGTTTTCCTTCATTTGGCTTTCGTTGCTGGCAGTATCCACGGTCGCTTCTGCTCTTTGTTGATAACAAAAAAGGGGGATTAAGTACGCATCGATATTCAATATATAGAATGCTATTCACTATTTACAACAAAAATCTTTTGCGGCATGATGGCTGTCCGCTCTAGAAGGGCGCTCCAGGCCCTCCAAAACAAGGGCCGGCGCCTAGGCAAAACTTTCCGAAAGCTGGTGGTTTGATGGCAAAGCTCACCGATTACACGTCTTACGCAGATGCCCAGAAATACGCGAAGCGCGAAGCGCTGTGGGATCTGTTCGATGGCGACGATCAGCACTTCAACATCGCGCACGAATGTATTACGCGCCATGCCGACGGCTCCGGCCGCGCAGCAGTGCGCATTGCCCGCGCCGATGGCACCGATGAAATTCTGAGTTTCGATACGCTTTCCGCCGGCGCCGCGCGCTTCGCGCATTGGCTCGATGCCGAAGGCGTGAAGAAGGGCGATCGCATCGCGTTCATGCTCGAACCGTCGCTGCCGTTTTATGTGTGCTTATTCGGCGCGATGCAGACCGGCGCGATTTCGGTGCCTCTGTTTACGTTGTTCGGACCGGATGCTCTGCGTCTGCGTATCGACGACTGCAAACCGTCGATCCTCATCACCAACGCAGAAAAAGCGGAAATGGTGCAGGGTAAACAAGGTCTGCGCGTCATCATCGCCGATCAAAGCCTGCTCGATGAAATCGCGAAATTCCCGGCGACGTATCAGCCGAAAACCTCGGCCAGCGATCTCGCGGTGTTTCAATACACCTCGGGCACCACGCGCGAATTACCGGCTGCGGTGAAACACACGCATAAAGCGGTAATGACGTTGATGTTCGCCGCGCTGTACGGTTCGGGTATTCGCCCCGGTGATGAATTTTTCTGCCCGTCGTCGCCCGCGTGGGGACACGGTTTGTGGCACGGCACTTTGGCGCCGCTCGCGCTCGGCGTTTCCACCGGAACATTCGCCGGTAAATTCGATGCGGTGCGCTTGATGAAAGCACTGCAGGATTTCAAAATCACCAATATGTCCGCCGCTGCGACTCACTATCGCATGATGAAAAACACCGGCAAGGCGGGCGAATTCAAATTCTATTTCAAAAAATTATCGTTCACGGGCGAGCCGATCGATCCGGCCACGCTCGAATTTATCGACCAAACGTTCCATGTGCCCGCGTGCAGCATGTACGGCACCACCGAAATCGGAGTGGTGCTGGTGAATTATCCGGGCGCCGAAGATTATGTGGTTAAGCCCGGCTCGCTCGGCAAACCGATTCCGGGTTTAAAGCTCGAAGTACATCGTCCCGATGGCACGCAGACCGGCCCCGAAGAAGTCGGCGAATTAATGCTGTGGAAAAAAGATCATTGGGAAACGACGAAGGATCGCGCACGCGTCGACGCCGAAGGCTATCTGTATCATTGTGGCCGCGCCGATGATGTGATCATTTCTGCTGGCTGGACTATGAGCGCGGTGGAAATCGAACATACGATGCTCAAACATCCTGATGTAAAAGAAGTGGGTGTCATCGGCGTGCCCGATGCGACCCGCGGTCAAGTCGTCAAAGCATTCGTCGTTACCGATCGAGCACCGAGCGATGAATTCATTACCGAGTTGCAAAACTTCACGCGCGAGAAATTGAGTCAGCATGAATTTCCGCGCCATGTCGAATTTGTGAGTGAACTTCCGAAAACGCCGGCAGGCAAGGTTCACCGCAAAGTATTACGCGATCGCGAAGCTGCGAAAGCTGGAAGGTAAATAAGTGGCAGCTGCCGCTAGTTATTAACTCGACGATTTTATTGGCGAGTTAATAACAAACGCAGGATGCGTTTCGTGCGGCGTTAGCCGCGTAGATCAAATACATCACGAAGATGTATTTGATCGCTAGGTTAAAATGAATCCGTTAGAGGAGAGACGCTATGTCTACTGCAAAGTTTCCAAAAATCACTGAGGAAGGTCTGGACGATCTGCGCAAGCGCATCGGCGTGAAGATCACCAACACCATCGAGCCGTGGAACTACGAAGCCACTCGCGATGCGATTCGTCACTACGCGCACGGTATCGGCGACAACAACCCGCTGTGGTGCGATCCCGAATACGCGGCAAAAACCAAATACGGTTCGCTCGTGGCACTGCCGAGCTTCCTGTTCACCACCAGCCGTATCATCTCCGGTTATTGCGGCGGCTTGTCTGGCGTTCACGCGATGTGGGCCGGCGCGGATTGGACCTGGCACAAGCCGGTTCTGCGCAACGACACCATCACCACGCAGGCGTATTTGAAAGATCTCGTTGAACACCAAACCCGCTTCGCGGGCCGAGCGTTCCAACAGATTTATCACGTCGATTTCTACAACCAAAACGGTGAAATGGTTGCCGAAGCTGACAGCTGGGTATTCCGTACCGATCGCGACGAAGCACGCGAGCGCGGCACCAAATACACCGACGTGAAAGGCAAAGTGGTGCCGTTCAAAGACGAAGAGCTGGCCGAGTTCTACAAGCTCTACGAAAACGAAGAAATTCGCGGCGCGAAAACCCGTTACTGGGAAGACGTGAAAGAAGGCGAAGCATTGCCATCGATGCTCAAAGGCCCGATGACCGTCACTGGCTTTATTTGCTACGCGCAAGGCTGGGGCGGTCTCTACATTCGCGCCAACAAACTCGCGTGGGAAATGCAACAGAAGCACCCAGGCACCGGCATCAAAAACCGCTTCAATGTGCCCGATTGTCCTGAGCGTGTGCATTGGGACGAAGCGTTCGCACTCGAAGTCGGCGCACCCGGCGCGTATGACTACGGCCCCGAACGTTGCTCGTGGTTGACACACCACGCCACCAACTGGGCCGGCGACGACGGCTTCCTGCACAAGAGCAAGTGCCAGATCCGCCGCCACAATCCGGATGGCGACGTGATCGTGATCAACGGCACCGTCACTCGCAAGTTCGTCGAGAACGGCAAGCATTACGTTGAAATCGCGCAGAAAGCAGAAACTCATCGCGGCGAATTGTCGGCATCGGGCGTATCGATCGTCCAATTGCCAAGCCGTGGCTAATGGGCAAATCGATGTAAGCAACATGAAATGGCTCCTCATTGCAGGAGCCATTTTTTTATGCGGTTAACAATATGTCAGACAATAAAAACACAACGTGGGCAGGTCCGTTACAAGGTATTCGCGTGCTCGATTTCACGCGCGTATTGGCAGGACCTTCGTGCGCGCTCGCGCTCGCCGATCTCGGCGCCGAGGTCATTAAAATCGAACCGCCAGGCACCGGCGATGAAACGCGTGCATTTCCACCCTTTCGCGAAGGTGAAAGCCATTACTACATCGCGATCAATCGCGGCAAAAAAAGTATCGTCATCGATTTAAAATCGGCCGAGGGCGTTGCACTCGTCAAAGATCTCGCCGCGAAATGCGATATCGTGATCGAAAATTATCGACCCGGCGTGATGGATCGCCTCGGCCTCGGTTACAAAACACTGTCAGCAATTAATCCGCGTTTGATTTATTGCGCGATTTCCGGCTTCGGCATGAACGGTCCGCTCAAGGATTTGCCGTCGTTCGATATCGTGCTGCAAGCCTTGTCAGGCGCGTTGAGTGTTAACGGCGAACCCGGCGGCTTGCCGACCAAACTGGGCATTCCACTTGGCGATTTGATCGGCGGCATTAACGGGCCGATTGGAATTCTCGCCGCGCTGCACGAACGCAATACCACGGGCCGTGGTCGCCTGATCGACATCAGCTTGATGGATGGCATGATTGGCATGCTCGGTTATATCGCCCAGCTCGCATTTTTCACGGGCCAGGACCCGCAGCCGCAGGGCTCGCAGCATCCTAACCTCGTTCCGTATGGCGCATTCCCCGCGAAAGACGGTTCGATTATCGTTGCGTGTCTAACGAATAGTTTTTGGGAACGTATTTGCAAAGCGCTCGAACATCCCGAGTGGATCAGCGATCCGCAATTCGACATGATCGAAAAGCGCCGCGACCGCCGCGCGCAAGTTAACGACATGGTTGCCGAATTCACCCGGCAAAGAACCGTGGCTGAGCTCGTGGAAATTTTCACGCAATACGAAGTGCCCCACGCGCCGATTCTCGGCGTGAAAGAAGCACTGTCGCAGCCACAAGCTGTCGTGCGCGAAATGGTCGTCGAAACCGAGCACAAGACACTCGGCAAAATTCCTATCGTCAATCGCTCGATTAAATATGTCGATGCGCCGCAACCGATTCCGAGCGCCCCCCCGGTATTGGGGCAGCATACGGAAGAAGTCTTGCGAGAAGTGCTGGGGCTTTCAGCTGAGCAAATAGCAGCACTACACCAATCGAAAACCGTGGCCTAAATATCACGCAAACAAAAAATAGCCAGAATATTTGGAGTCAACACCGTTGTTTACTTATACTCCGCCTTCTGTTGGTAAACGCCGTCGGTAGAGACTCAAATAAGGAGCCCCCATGAACGATATGCAGCAAGAGTTTGAAAAGTACGATTTCTTCCGCAGCGACCGTTTCATCAACGATCCCTACTCCTACTTTGATTTTCTGAGAGCGAAATCGCCAGTACTGCGCGAGCCACATCAGGGCATCTTCATGGTGACTGGCTACAACGAGCTGCTGGAGATCTACAACGATGCCGATCGCTTCTCCTCCTGTATGTCGACGACCGGACCGTTCGCCGGCAACGCCATCCCGCTGGAGGGTCACGAGAACGAGGATATTTCCGAGCTGATCGCAGCCAACCGCGACAAGACGCCGTTCAGCGATCAGATCACGACCATGGATCCGCCCGATCATTCCAAGCATCGCGCGCTGCTGTCGGCTCTGATCACACCGATGCGCCTCAAGCAGAACGAAGAGTTCATGTGGGAATTGGCCGATCAGCAAATTGCTACTTTCATCGATAAAGGTGAGTGCGAGTGGATGGCCGCTTTCGCGCAGCCATTCGCCGTGCTCGTCGTCTCTGACCTATTGGGTGTGCCCGCCGAGGACCGCATCCAGTTCCGCAAACAACTGATACGCCAGGAGCAAGAGGGCGCCGGCATTGGCGGCGTGGATGATAGAGAAGCCCATCACTCACCGCTCGAATGGCTCTACAAAACCTTCTCGGCGTATATCGAAGACCGCCGTAAAAATCCGACGGGCGATATTCTGTCGGGACTTGCCGCCGCCACCTTCCCCGACAAGTCCTTGCCGACGCCGCTCGATGTGGCGCGCATTGCCGCTAACCTGTTCGCAGCCGGACAGGAAACCACGGTGCGACTGCTCAGCTACTCGTTCCAAGTGCTCGGCGAGCGTCCCGATTTGCAGAAAAAACTGCGCGAAGACCGCAGCCTCATTCCGAATTTCGTCGAGGAATGCCTGCGCATGGAAGGGCCGGTCAAAGGCGACTTCCGCTTGGCGAAAAAACCGACCCAGGTCGCGGGCGTTGATATTCCCGCCGGCAGCTTTTTGTACATGGCCAATAGCGCCGCCAACCGCGACCCCCGCCAATTCAACAATCCCGCCGAGTTCCAGCTGAACCGCGAAAGCGCGCGTTTGAATGTGTCGTTCGGCCGCGGCCGCCACACCTGCCCCGGCGCACCGTTGGCACGGGCGGAAACGGTCATCGCCATCAATTGCATGTTCGACAGAACCAGCGATATCCGCATCTCCGAGAAAGTCCACGGGCCGGCTGGCGCACGCCGTTACAGCTACTTGCCGACGTTCATCCTGCGCGGATTGACGCACATTAATATTGAGTTCGATCCGATCTCTAAATCGGGAGCGGCGAAATGAAAGTGCGTGTCGACCCAAGCATCTGCGCCGGTTTCAGCGTTTGCTTAGGGCTTTGCCCCGAAGTGTTCGAGCTGCACGACGACGGTTATGCCGTCGTCCGTGTGGTCGAAGTACCGCCGGAGTTCGAGGACCAGGTGCGCACAGCAGTCGTGCAATGTCCATCGAACGCCATTTCGATTAGCGAAGATTAACGCGAATTAAAAGGCGCCTGGCTCGCATCGAATTTACATGCGAGCTCGGCAAACGCCTTACCCGATTTTTCCCGCAACCCCGCCGCAATTAAATCCGCTACTTCACTCGGACTATTCGCATTCGAATCGACGATCAAGTCGAAGTGTTCGTGCGCGAATATTTGTTGATATAAAAAATCCGCCATGCGTTTGGTATTTTGATTGGCAATATTCGCTTGCGTGCGATCGAGATTACTGACGATTTTATCGAGACGCGCATCGAGACGATCGGGAATCACTGCGAGCGGTGGTTTCAGTGCGACAAAAAATACCGGCAGATCACGAAAATGCTTGATGCAACTTTGCAGTAACGGCGGTTCCAGCGTGGTGATGTGATCGACGATGATATTCGAACCCGAACGCACACCCGCTGCGATCATCGCGTGAAATGTGTTGAACATCTGCAAGCCGTAGCGGCCGAGTTTTAAATGGCGCGGCCCATCGGGGTTGTTTGGATCGTCGGGCACTTTTTGCAAACCATCTTGTGCACGCGCACCGCCATCGACGAATTTACGCGGCATGACGCCACCGAGAAATTGATCGGCGCCAAAGTGCAACCACAACTCATCCTGTCGCGCGACGAATTCTTTGCAGGTGGTGGTTTTGCCGCTGCCCGTGGTGCCGGTGATCAATAATAATTTTCCGGTTGCCATCATTTATCTCACGTCGGTTATTTTTCTGTTTCTTATGTCACTATTTCTTATTTCTCTAGCACAATCAGTTTTGATTTATTTTCGCCAAATGATTTGGCTGCGCCTAACGCAATTTCCATGCGTCCGCACCCGCGCGATGCCAGCGCCGGAACTCTTGAATACCGTAATATTCCTGATCTTCACCGACCGCGTTTTTAAAACCATCGTATTCCCACTGATACAACGACCACCACTGACCGCGGTCGGGAAATAGCATGAATTCGGCAGGCGCCTGTTCGCGGCCGATCGCGTGCAATTCGCGGCCGAGTTTATCGCGTGCTTTGATTTCCACTGCACATGGCCGCGCACCATTGCGTTCGAGCACACGGCGATGGCCTTCGACAATCGATGACATTTCGCCATCGCGTAAAATATATCCCGCGAGCGCTTTGGTGGTGTGTCCCGTGGTCGCATTTGGCGCGAGGATATGAAAACCGTTTTTATCGTCGGCTGTCGACCACGCATAACCACCGGGTGGCGATTTTTCGAGAAAACGTGGACCGTGTCCGCCATCGCGAACACCGAAGCAATCGACATCGAATTTTTGTCCATCCAATTGGACGGTGCCTTGAATGCGGCCAGGTTGTTCGAAATGCGTTTTGAATGCGCCTTTTAATTGTTCGGGGCTCATCGCGTGCATCATGTGCGGCGGCGCGACAGCAGTAAAAATTAAATCGAGTTTGAATCCTTCGCGGTCGTAGCCGAGCTGATATTTTTTCAGCGGTTCGAGCATGCGAATCGACATCGACCACGGCGTGACGAAATCGTATTTGTTGTAATCGACGCCCCATTGGCCGCGCGGCAACACACGCATCGCCTGCCAATCGAAAAAACGAAAATCCCACACGTGCTGCCCCGAGCGATCCCACATCGCAGGGCCGCCGAGCATGCAATTCATATTGGGCCGAAAATGATTGTAGAAAAAACCGTTGATGCCTTGTTCGGGAATCGCCCACGAGAACCACGAACTTTCGGTCCAATACGGATCGTCTGACATATCGGCATAGAAATAATCGAGGCTTTTCGAAAGGTCGTTCATGCTACCTCCTCACTTTTTTGATTATTCTTCGGCACCACAGGCTACGCGACTTTCACTATAAAAACACCGATAATGATTCGCCTTTTTTGATGCGCCGGATCTCATTTTCACTGCAATGAGCAGCCAGCCGCATTCATTCAATACCGTGAATAAATACGGGGGGTTTCCATGTCGCAACTCAGATTCGATGGCCGTGTCGCTGTCATTACGGGAGCGGGCCGAGGCTTGGGCCGCGCCTACGCCGAATTGCTCGCCGCTCGCGGCGCGAAAGTGGTAATTAACGATCCCGGCGTGAGTTTGAAGGGTGATGGCGTCGCGGAAGATCCCGCGAGCGAAACGGTCGCCGCGATCAAAGCAGCCGGTGGCGAAGCCGTCGCAAATAAAGATTCGGTAGCCACGCCCGAAGGCGGCAAAGCGATTATTCAATCCGCACTCGATCATTTCGGACGCATCGATATTTTAATTCATAACGCCGGCGTCGTGCGCCGCGCGCCGCTCGCGGAAATGTCGTACGAAGATTTTGAATTCGTGCTCGATGTGCATTTGCGCGGCGCATTTCATGTCGTGCGCGCAGCATTCCCGCACATGTGCAAAGCCGGTTATGGCCGCGTGGTGATGACGGGTTCGATCAACGGTTTATATGGCAATTATCAGAACGCGAATTACAGCGCGGCGAAAGGCGGCACGCATGCGCTATCGCATGTCGTCGCGCTCGAAGGCGCCGCGCACAATGTAAAAAGCAATGTGATTTTGCCCGCTGCAGTAACGCGCATGTCCGAAGGTGTCGACACCTCGAAATTTCCACCGATGCCACCCGAAATGGTGGCGGCGGCGGTCGGTTGGCTGAGCCACGAATCGTGCTCGATTTCCGGCGAATTATTAATTTCCGCAGCGGGTCGTGTTGCGCGCGCATATGTCGCAGAAACGCACGGCGTGTATCGCCCCGAATGGAGCATCGAAGATATTGCCGAAAATATCGATCCGATTCGCGGCACCGATACACCGGTAATTTTCGAGCCGGTGCCATCGGGCCAACTCGATCATCTCAAATACAGTTTCGCGATGGCGTCGAAATCTTAATTCTAAAAATTGCTGGAGATACCCATGACACAACAAACCAGTCGCTTTAAATCATCGATCGCCGCAAAAATTGCCAGCGGTTGGACACTCGAAAGAATGACGCAGCCGAGTCGCTTGTTCGGCGCGAATGGTTTGCGCAAAGGCGCCGATGGCCGCATTTATGTGGCGCAGGTTTCCGGTAGCCAGGTCAGCGCGATCGATGTGAACACAGGCGACATCGAAACGATCAGTCCGTTAGGCGGCGACATTATCGCGCCCGACGATTTGGTATTCGATCCGCAAGGCAATTTGTACGTCACCGAAATTTCCGAAGGCCGCGTCGGCATGCGCGACACCAAAGGTAATTACCGTGTGGTAAATGGCGAGATGCCGTGCGCAAATCCAATCACGTTTTACAACGGCCGATTATTTGCAGGCGAGTGCCGCCCCGGCGGGCGCATTATGGAATTGGATTTGAACGGCGGACCTGGACGCGTTATCGCCGACAATTTAATGATGCCGAACGCGATGGAAGTCGGCCCCGATGGAAAATTATATTTTCCGCAAATGGTGACGAATGAAATTTGTCGCGTGAGTTTGGATGGCGGTCCCGTCGAAAAAGTCGCGGGCGATCTCGGCGTTCCCGATTCGGTGAAATTCGATGCGCAAGGTTTTATCGTGTCGACGCAAGTCGCGAGCGGTCAGGTGCTACGCATCGATCCACGCACCGGCGAAAAAGCCATACTCGCGCAATTATCGCCGGGGCTCGATAACCTCACCTTCGTCGGCGAGCGTTTATTCGTTTCCAATATCGGCGGCACCATCGATGAAGTGCTCGGCGATGGCACATCGCGCTCGGTAGTTCCGGACAGCTTATTGTTTCCGCTCGGTTTGGCTGTCGATACCGATGGCACATTGCTGATCGCCGACGGTGGTTTCACTTACGCGCTAAAAAACGGAAAGCGTCACGCGCTCGGCATGTTTTTCACGCCGGGTTATCCCGGTTATGTGCGCGGCATCGTCAACGCCGCTGCGGGCGAATTCGTTGTCACCACCTCGAACGGGCAAGTGTCGCGCTGGTGGCCCGCGCAACAAGAACATGAAGTATTGGCCGAAGGTTTCGATCGTCCTTACGGCGTTGCTCTCACAGCGAATGGCACCGCGATATTTGCCGATGCAGGTACCGGCCGTGTGATTGCGATTCAATCGAGCGGCGTGGAAATTCTCGCGAGCGATTTGCAAGAACCAAAAGGTATCGCAATTGCTGCCGATGGCACCTGCTTCGTCAGCGAAGAAAATACCGGCCGCGTTCTCAGCGTCGGCCGTGGCAAAACCGAACTTGTGCTCGACGGTTTGCAGCAACCGCAAGGCCTGCTCGCGCGCGGCGATTCGCTTTATATCGTCGATGCAGGCGCGAAGGAAATTGTCGAATATAACCTCGCGAAAAAATCGCAACGTGTTATCGCCAGCGGTTTGCCACTCGGCGCACCTGCCGGCGTTACGCCGAAATTCCTCAAACCATTCCCGCCATTATCGGGATCGATGGGCAATTTCGCGGGTATCGCCGCCAGCGCCGACGGCACGCTCTATATTTCCGCCGATGGCGACGGCAGCGTGCTCGCGTTGCGCGCTCAATAAAATTTTGCGTTGCTGATTTAGTTTTGGAGTAGTCAATGAATTCAGACGCAGTGAATACGAGCGCGCCCGAAGGTTGGACGCGCAAAGCAATGAAAGGATTACCCGGCGCCGTCGAGGCGCTGTGGACCAAAAAAGAGGGTGATAGCTGGCGCTATGGTCTACAACTCGACGCAAGCCATTGCAATGCGCAGGGCATGATTCACGGCGGCGTGCTCATGACTTTCGTCGATCACGCGCTATCGCTGATGATTTGGGAAGCGTCAGGCCGCGCGATGTGTTCGACCGTGCATCTCGATTCGCATTTTTTGAAAGCGGTACGCGCACCGGCGTTTATTGAACTCGATGGCAAAATTTTGAAGCAGGGAAAAAGCACCGCATTTGCACGCGGTACATTGCGTGTCGACGGCGTCGATGTGATGGAAGCGACGGGGGTGTGGAGTATTTCACCGTCGACAAAATCTTAAATTGTTATAGTGGATTTGTAAGCGATTTGAATCGTTAATCATTCAGGGAGTCAGATATGTTATTCGAATGGGATGAAAACAAGCGCAAAAAGACCCTATTGGAAAGAGGCATAGACTTTATCGACGCCGCGCTGGTTTGGGCCGATCCATCCAGACAGGAGCGCGTAGATAGCCGAGTAAATTATGGCGAAGTTCGCGTTCAGACCATAGGAAAGGTGAAATTTGGAATATTGCTCGTTGTATATACACAAAGAGTTAATGAAAATGGTCAGGAAGTGAACCGTATTATTTCCGTTCGTAAGGCCAGCAAAAAAGAACGGGAAGAGTACGAAAAAAGAACTTTCAAAATGGGGAGGTTCGCATGAGCAAGACATACACACTGGATGAATTAAAGAAGCTGAAAAGCAAAACAGATATTGAACGCTTTAAACAGACCAGCGAAAAAGAAATTATGGAGCAATCTATCGCTGATCCTGACACACCATATTTGACCGATGACGAGATTAAAGAGCTGCATCCCCCGGTTAAAAAGGAAAATGGAAAATGAAATCGGAAAATGTAACAAGAAAATCTCTTGAGCAACTGCGCAGGGAATCTGGCAAAACGTCTTGGGCGAGCCTTATTTCACAGGAATCAAAAGAACAACTAGCGATCGAAAATCAAAAGCGCCAACCCGAAAAGCCTTAATAATCGGTTTCTATCCCGAAGGAAGCAGTGCAAAGCTGCTTCCACGAAAAGTCATCAGGACTTCAAATACGCATCCAACGCTGACTCTTAAAAAGTAGCGCTGCGACTCCAGCGTTAACCACAGCGGCGATAGGTGTTGCCCACCATAACCCCAGCTCACCGAGCGAAGTGAAGTGCGATAGCACATAGGCCGCAGGGACTTGTATTGCCCAAGCGCCAAATAGCGTCAATACCATTGCGGAAAACGTAGCGCCTGCACCTCGAAATGCGCCACCGAGCGCAAGTTGAGCTGCCGTAAATGCAAACGACAGCGAAAAAATTCGCAGCGCTGTGGCGCCATGCGCGATGAGTGAAGCATCGTGCGGTACGAAAAAGCTGATGACGTGTTCGGCAAGAAAGAAGATGACTGCGCCCACCAGTGCCATCGAGCAAAAATTAAAAATCGTCCCCACGCGAGTAACGCGAGTAACTTTTTCTAAGTTGCGCGCACCGATACTTTGCCCCACCAATATTGATATGGCCATAGAAATGCTGAACGAATAAATAATCAAAAACGTGATCACACGAAAAGCGAGGCCGTAGCTTGCGAGAGTGAGCGTACCGAATTTGGCAGCAAATATCGTAATCAACGTGACTGTTAATGCCTGCATGGATTGCTCAATCGAAACCGGAAAGCCTAAACGAAATATTTGCGTTATTAACTTCCAATCCGGTATCAGTGCATCTACGGTGAATCGCAAACCAAATCGTGGTCGTAACATTAAACCGACACCGGCAACAGCCGTTACGATTTGCGTGATGAGCGTTGCATACGCGGCGCCGCCGACACCGAAAGCCGGCAAGGGTCCGAGTCCGTAAATGAATAGCGGGTCTAACGCTGCATTTATAATCACGCCGGTAACCACAATCCGTAATGGTGCTTTCGATTCTCCAATACCGCGCAGAATCGCTTGGTACATTGCGCCCGCAAAAAGAAATAGCTGCCCGAGAAATGAAACGCGCAAATAGTGAGTGGCATCTACGAATATTTCGTCGCTCACACGCATGAGCCGCAAGATATCCGGCGACAGAAAATAACCCGCGACACTCAACATCAGAGCGAAACTGCTCATCGCCAGGAACGTCTGTGCGGCGATTCGCTCGACTTGGCGATGATTGCGGGCACCGTGCGATTGCGCGGTTAATATCGAACCTGCGAGCGACAATCCACTGCCAAATGAAATCAGCAATAAATTGATCGGCATGCAGACCGAAATGACCGCCACAGCGGCAGTACCCAGCCGACCGACCCAAAACGAATTAATGAGCTGATAACCCGCCTGAACCGCACCGCCGATAAATATCGGAATGGCGAGATTCAGTAATTGTTGGAGTAATGCTCTCGTTGTATTCAAGTCGTTATTTGATTTTTCTACTGCCATTGATTTCTGCCGCCTGCTCGCCAAGACACCATTCACCCAATGCATCCAGCCATTGGGTGTTTTCAGCTTATGTTGTATTACTTTTTATTCTGCGCAGCAGACATGGCCGCAGCCATGAGCGGGCGGGCATCGCGGAATGGATCGGCGCCATCCCAATTGGCCGCCGCAGTACGCATCGCATCAAACCAGGGTTCAAACAAACCCGGGCGAATAAATTGAAAGAGTATCGGGTTATCTACGCCGATCGGTTCGCAATAAATTTCGATGAGGCCGCCTTTGCCATCAGGAAATTCCTGCACGCGCCGCAGCGGCATGCCCTCGGCCTCGAATATCGCCAAGGTTTTTTCGAAGTCCTCGGAGTAATACGCGATGTGGTGCAAGCCACCTTCGGGATTGCGACGCAGAAATTCGTCGTAAGCGGACTGCTGCGCTCGCTCGCCATTGGGGGTCATGATCTCAAAACAGGTATCGCCGGTATAGACAAAGGCAACCTTGACGCTGAGAGGATGATCTTCGCCGCGATATCTGCCCACTCCGCCAGTCTGCATGATGTAGAAAGGCCCGATGCCGCCGCGCGCAAAGCGCTCCAGTGCCGCATCGAAATTCGGATAGACGTAGGCTTGGTGAACCGGAGTGCCGAGGATTCTACTCATGCTTTTCTACCGCGCGTGCCGCTGCAATCAGCGCGGATAGTATCAACATCAGCCCACGGGCTTTATTAAACTTCTTTTATGTATCGTCCTGGGAATCTGTATAGCCTAGGGAATGCCCCTTCAGATCCTGTGCGATTTGGGTTTTCATGCATCCAGCCAAAAAAATACCGGCGCAAGGCCGGTATTTTTACGATTGCGACTGGCCTAGGATTTCAAATACCGATCCAACTCTTGGTGCATATTCAAAATCAGTTTCTCCTGATTACCCGCGAGCCACACGTGTTTCATGCCTTTCGAATGCAAACCGATCTGCACGCGCGGTAAATTGCCGAGGTCCTGACGTGGAATCAGGCCAACCTGCATCGGATCGGTGACTTCTTCCACGGTGGAACGCTCCCATTTTTCAGCCGCTGGATACGTTTTTACCGAGCGAATTTCGAACGTGCATTTATCCGGATCAGTCGGATGCGGCAATACGCGATAAATCGCCGCGCTGCCTGCCTGCACCAGTACGAGAATATTCGGGAAAATAATATTCACGCCACCCCAACGCGCGAGATGTTCGGGTGTTAATTTTGGCATCGGGCGTTTTAACTCTGCAGCAGTCGCGTACTGCAATTTCACATATTCAGCGCCGACATTCGCATTTGCCGATAGATTTTTATTTTTGAGTGAGCGCACGAGTTCGATATCGTCTTTGATAATCATCGCACCCAAACCTTCGGCGGTGAGATTCATGCGCGTCGCCATCGCATCGATGAGGCCATTGATGTCGACAACTTTATCCTGCACATGGCCCGCAATCGGCGTTTTCTCGCCGCCGTAAAAATAACCGTGGCCATTTTCGAGCGCGGTGTAGGTGAGATCTTTGTAGAACATTTCGCCGTCTTCGAGATCGCCATACACAACCTCCGCGCCAACTTTTTCTAATTGGGGGTGTGTAGCGGAGACGTGATAAGCCTCGTAAAACGCTTCTTGTGCAACTTTCCAGTTGCACGGAATTTCTGCACGTTTCCACCACATGTGGTGCATGTCGCCGATGACGAAATCGTCGAGGAATTGTTTCATCGGTGCGATGAATTGCTCGAACGGCTCGGGATTTTCGCTCAAATTAATGAATACGAAACCGGCATAGACTTGCGAGTGTACTTCGCGCATCGCCACATCGCTGTCTTTCAAATTGCCGTTATTGAATTCATTGCGCTCCAGCACCATTTTGATGTTGCCGTTGAGATCCCAACGCCAGCCGTGGAATGGGCAGATGATTTTGCCTTCTTTGAAATGACCACAGCCTTCGCCAAGCGTAGTGCCACGATGCGGGCAAAAGTTGTAATACGCCTTCACCGAATCTTCGGCGGCGCGCACTAACAGAATCGATTGGTCGGCAATTTTGTACGTGGTGAAATCGCCCACCGCAGGAATTTCATCGACGCGCGCGGCGACCTGCCACACGCGATTCCACAATTTATCGAATTCCAGACGCAAAAATTCCGGATCGATATAGCGCCCAACCCCTAAACCCTGACTCAGTGTTTGCCAGCTTTTGGGCCAATCCGCTCCCGCGTTTGCGGAGTTAGTCGAACTCTTCGCGATCACGTTGCTCATGAGGTTTGCCTCTTCTGTTTTGTTTTATGCCTGATATTTGGGATCAGGAATTGTGGCCGTCGGCGCATAGCCAATAGCGCGTTGTGTAGATGTAGTTATCGTAGGGGAGGGAATAAGCAACGGCGTTGATCGAAATCAATGCCAGAGTGCGCGGCTAAGTCCATCGTTACCACCATGCCAATCGCTACAACTCTCGAAACTTGTAATCAAAACTATTGAGACGCAACGACGTCGGAGGAAAAAACATGTCTGCCGCCACTTTGGAAGCTACTGCCAACCTTGAAGAACGTTTGAAAGCCGAAGATATTTCTCCGCATATCGCCAGCCGCGTGCATCTCAGCAAAGCGGAGCTGCTAAGTGGCGAATACGCGGCGGATCTAAAGGAATTGCTCGAACGTCGCGGCGTGCTCGTGTTTAAAGAAATCAATTTCACCGACGCCGAGCAGATCGCGTTTACTAAAACGATGGGGACGTTCTTGCCGGAAATGGAAGGGCAGGAGATTTACAACATCACGCTCGATCAGAAACTCAATCAAAAATCCGATTATCTGAAGGGCTCGTTGTACTGGCACGCCGACGGCACCATGAACAAAGTACCGATCGGCGTTGCGATTCTGACTAGCCATGTGTTGCCGACGTGGGGCGGTAATACCGAATTCTGTAATACCTACGCCGCGTACGAATATCTTTCCGACGACGATAAAAAGCTCATCGCCTCTCTCAAAGCGATGCATTCAGCGTGGACCTCGCTGTTCTATTACGAGCCCGAGCCGAGCTACGAAAAACTCTGCGAGATGATTCGCATCGGCGAAATCGATTTGCCCCTGGTGTGGAAACATAAAACCGGTCGCAAATCGCTCGTGCTTGGCTGCACCGCGCACCACGTGCTCGGCATGGATCCGACCGAGAGCACGAAGCTGCTCGTGCGTCTGCGCGCATGGGCAACGCAACCGCAATTTGTTTACAGCCACGAGTGGTCGAAAGGCGATGCGGTAATGTGGGACAACACCGGCACCATGCACCGCGCGATGCCGTACGACCCGAACTGCGGCCGCTTGCTGCACCGCACCAAGACCGCCGGCGAAGAGCCGATTCAGTAATCCACAGATTGCGTCTGAATTTCCTCCCCCTTTATTCAAAGGGGGACCGAGGGGGATTTGGCCGCCGCAACTAAATCCCCCCTTCCCCCCCCCTTTGCTAAGGGGGGCACTCAAAACCCCAAAACACCGCTGCTCCCAAGTTCACGGCAAGTCATTGATTCAAGTCAATGCCGGCCCGGCCGACTTCGACAATCATGTTAATCAACAGTGTTGTTGATTGATTGAATAACCAAATACTCAGGGCCGCGCCCGACGAGGAGTTCGAAATGACCTGCAAACCAACCCAATGCCCGCCCGCTTCGGAAATCGATATTCCCGCGATGCGCGCCAAGTATCTGCACGAGCGCGATCGCCGCATCAAGAAAAATCACAACGATCAGTACGTTGCCGCGAGCGGTAAATGGGCCGAGATCTACGAGCACGACCCCTACAACGCCGTCGCCTCGCGCGAAGCGATCACCGGCGAAACCGATGTCGTGATTCTCGGCGGCGGTTACTGCGGCATGATGGCGGCGATTCAGCTCAAGAAAGCCGGCCTCAACAATTTCTACAACATCGACCACGGCGGCGATTTCGGCGGCACCTGGTACTGGAACCGCTACCCCGGCATCCAGTGCGATAACGACGCGTACTGCTACATGCCACTGCTCGAAGAAACCAAATACATGCCGTCGAAAAAATTCACTGACGGTTATGAAATTCAAAATCACTGCCGCATCATCGCCGATACATTCGATCTGTATCCGAACGCGTTATTTCACACGCTGATTAAAACCTTGAAATGGGATGCGTCGCTGAATCGCTGGCGTGTCGGCACCAATCGCGGCGATGACATTAAAGCGCGTTTTGTCGTGCTGGCGATGGGCCCGCTTAATAAACCGAAATTGCCCGGTATCGCCGGGCTCGATCAATTCAAAGGCAAAATTTTTCACACTGCGCGTTGGGATTACGATTACACGGGCGGCGAGTGGAAAAATCCCGTGCTCGATAAATTGGGCGATAAAAAAGTCGCGATCATCGGCACCGGCGCCACCGCGATTCAAGTGGTGCCGTATCTCGGTAAATACGCGAAAGAACTTTACGTCATTCAACGCACGCCATCGTCAGTCGATGTGCGCGCGAATCGTCCGACCGATCCCGAGTGGTACAAATCGTTGCCATCGGGCTGGCAAAACGAGCGCATCAAAAATTTCCATCACGCCGCGATGGAAATGCTCGCACCGGGCGAAGCCGATAATATTTGCGATATCTGGACTGAAATCAGCCGCAATTTATCCGCAGAATTCGCCGACACCGGCTGGCCTGAAACACCTGAAGAATTTATGAAGCGTCGCGAGGTGATGGACTATCGCGTGATGGAACGTTTGCGCCGCCGCGTCGATGAAATCGTCAAAGATCCTGCAACCGCTGAATCGTTGAAACCGTATTACCGTTTCCTCTGCAAACGCCCGACTTCGAACGACGATTATTTGCCGACGTTCAATCGTCCAAATGTAAAACTCATCGATGTCGCCGAAACGCAAGGGGTGGAGCGCTTAACCGAAAAAGGTTTCGTGCATCAAGGCAAAGAATACGAAATCGATTGTTTGATTCTCGCCTCGGGTTACGAAGTGACGAACGATCTCGATCGCCGGTGGGGCATCGACAAAATCGAAGGCCGCAATGGTTTGTCGATTTACGACTACTGGAAAGAAGGTTTCCAAACCTTCCAGGGCATGATGGCGCACAATTTTCCGAATATGTTTTTCACGGGATTCACGCAAGCCGGTGCGAACGCGACTAACTCGAAAACCTTTATCGATCAAGGTTTCCATATCGGCTATGTCGCCAGCGAAGCGTTGAAACGCGGTGCTGCCGTCGTCGAACCCACGCAAGAAGCACAGGATGCTTATCTCAAAAAATTGCGCGCTGTTGCTGTCGATAACTCGGCGTTTACCAACGAATGCACACCGAGCTATTTCAACAACGAAGGCGATCAAACCAAGAAGCGTTTCATTTTCGGCGAGCCGTGGGGCGAAGGTTATTACGCATTCGAAGATATGCTGCAGAAGTGGCGCGATGAAGGCGAATTGGCTGGACTGAAATTAACTAAATCGTAGAAAACCTCCGTCGTTCCCGTGAAAACGGGAACCCATATTTTACGGGTATTACTGGATTCCCGCTTGCGCGGGAATGACCAATCAGAGGTCAGGCCATGAATAAACTTGAAAATATTCGCGTTGAAGATTTAGCAGAACCGCTGCTGATTCCCGTTGAAGCGTTTACATCGCGCGAATACGCAGAGGCCGAAGGCGATCGCCTGTGGGCCAAAGTATGGCAGCAAGCGGGTCGCGTCGAAGAAATTCCGGAAGTCGGCAATTTCATCACCTATGAAATCTGCAACGATTCGATTCTGATCGTGCGCACTGCGCCCGATACCATCAAGGCGTATCACAATGTGTGCACGCATCGCGGTCGTCGCTTAGTCAGCACACCCGATGGTGCACACAGCGCCTGCGGCAAGAAATCGAAATTCGTGTGCGGTTATCACGCGTGGAATTTCGATCTCGACGGCAAAGCGACTTACATTCTCGATAAAGACGACTGGAAAGGAAAACTCACCGACGTCTGCACGAGTTTGCGCGAAGTGAAAGTCGATACCTGGGCCGGTTGGATTTTTATCAACATGGATCGCGATTGCGAACCGCTGCGCGAATTTCTCGAACCCGTTGCTTCGCTGCTCGATCCATTCGAATTTGAAAAAATGCGTTATCGCTTTCGCGTGTGGGGCATTTTCGATTGCAACTGGAAAGTCGCGCTCGAAGCGTTTCTCGAACCGTATCACGTTGCCGGCACGCATCCGCAATTAACCAAGTACGGCGATTTTTATGCGTGGAGTCGTGCACTCGGCAAACACGGTCACGATGGTTACGACACCAAAACGCATAAAGCCGAAGGCGAAGGCGCATCGGTGGATACAAGTGTGCATCGCGCGGCGAAAGGCAATGACGCGCGCGTGTCGATCGCACAAATGCAGCAGGAATTTTGGGACACCATCGGCGCAGCCACATCGGAAACGATGGTGAAAGCGGCGCAGCGTTTAGTCGATGAATTACCCGAAGGCACACCGGCGGCGGAAGTGCATCATCACTGGCTCGAATCCGCGCGTCGCGATGATGAAGCACGCGGTGTGAGCTGGCCGGAAATTTCCGATAAACAAATGTCGGATGCAGGACTCGCGCAAAGTATTTTCCCGAACATGAATTTTCTGCCGGGCCCGACGTTTTTACTCTATTACCGCGTGCGTCCCTACAAGAACAATCCGGATCAATGCATTTACGAAGCGATTGCGCTTGATCGTTTCCCAGCAGGACAGGAACCCAAAACCGAGTGGACCTTCCTGCCGCAAGATCCGGAAAAATGGCCTTACGTGATCGGCCAGGATATTTCCAATATGGTCGAAGTACAGAAGGGCATGAAATCGCGCGGCTTCCCCGGCATTCTGCCGAACCCCTGGCAGGAACGGAAAGTCAGCAACCTGCATCGCAATCTTGCCGATTACATGCAGATGGGTGCACCGCGCAAGCTCTGAGCTCTCTCCCGTTAGCTTGCGCTTTCCACCGTTAGCTCTCACTGAGAGTTGAACACCTGTTCAATGTTCGGCTATAGTGCTGAACAGGTGTTCAACTTCAGCCGCCGCTGGCGGGGAGCGTTATGGCTAACGGGCTTACACGAATTGATCTGACGCCGCGCATTGGCAGTGAACTTAAAGCCGATATTGCGGCACTCATCAGCGGACAATTTTCTAACGAAATTCGCGCATTGCTCGAACAGCGCGGCGTCGTTGCGTTGCGCGAACTCAATCTGAGCGACGAACAGCAGCTCGCGTTTACGATGACGCTCGGCAATACCGCTTCCGAAAAATACAAAATCACCAAGATCACGATGGACCCGCTGGAAAATCCGAACGCGGATTACATCAAGGGCGCTTTCTACTGGCATATCGATGGCACCATGCTCGATATTCCGGTGTTCGCCTCGGTAATGAGTTCGCGGCGTTTATCAACGATCGGCGGGCAAACCGAATTCAGTAATACCTATGCGGCTTACGACGATTTGCCGGATTCGGAAAAATCCGCGCTCGCGAAACTCAAAGTCGTGCACATGTTCGAGACCGCGCAGCGCTACGTCACCCCAGAACCGACGTATGCACAATTGCGCGCGTGGCAGGAACACCAACCCAACGTGCTGCCGCTGGTGTGGACGCATCGCTCCGGCAGAAAATCGCTCGTACTCGGCTCCACCGCATCGCATATCGAAGGCATGGATTTACGCGAAGGTCAGGCATTGCTCACGCGCTTGCGCGAATGGGCCACGCAACCGCCATTTGTTTATCGCCACGAATGGAAACTGGGCGACCTCGTCATTTGGGATAACACCGGCACCATGCACCGCGCAATTGCCTATCCATTCGATAGCGGTCGTTTAATGTATCGCACGCAAGTTGCGGGCGATGAACCTTTTGCCTAATACACGGAACGATAAATGACAGACACTGCGAAAAAGAAATCGGCTCCGGTAAAGAAAAAAGCGGCAACAACGCGACGTATCGGCTCCGAGCAGGCGGAAACACGCGCACTAATTCTCGACATCACCGAGCAATTGATGCTGGATGAGGGCTACGGTGCCGTCACTACGCGGCGTGTCGCCAAAGAGGCGGATATTCGGCCATCGCTCGTCCATTATTATTTTCCGACCACCGACGATTTATTTCTTGCTGCGTTTCAACGCGTAATCGATGCAGAGATCGAAAAGCAGGACTCTGCTTTTAATTCCGAACAGGCGCTCAAAAATCTGTGGAATTCGTATCGCAATAAAAATCGCACTGCGCTCGCGATGGAATTTATGGCGCTCGGCAATCACCGAAAAGTTATCAAGCAGGAAATTGCCGCCTACACCGAACGCACGCGCAAACGTCGCGCCGAGGCATTGGCCAAAATCATTGATACGAAAGCAATCGAGCCGAGTAACTGCAGTCCTGCTGGATTGAGTGTGTTATTGGTCAGCGTCGCGAGAACGCTGGTGATGGAAGAAGGGTTGGGCATTTCTTGTGGGCATAAAGAAGCGAAAGCATTCGTTGAATATTGGCTCGATCGCTTGCAGGAAAATAATTGAACATGCGTGCAACACATTTAGTAATTCGATGAGGAATTTGCCATGTCGAAAGCCAATCCTGTTGCGATTGTCACAGGCGCAAGTCGAGGCGCGGGTCGCGGCATTGCGATTGCACTCGGATGTCACGGCTGTACCGTTTATGTGACAGGCCGTTCGGAAAAAATCGGCGATGCAACCTTGCCAGGCACCATTCACGAAACTGCAGCCGCAGTGACGGCAGCGGGCGGGCGCGGTATCGCCGTGCGCGTCGATCACACTGACGATGCGCAAGTCGAAGCGCTATTCCAGCAAGTCGAAAACGAACACGGTCGCATCGATATTCTCGTCAATAATGCCTGTGCAATTTATGACGAACTCACCACACCGGGTAATTTTTGGGAGAAGCCGCGCAAACTCGCCGACATGCTCGATGTCGGTGTGCGCAGCAGTTATATCGCGAGCTGGTACGCAGCACCGCTGATGGTGAAACGCAAACACGGTTTAATAATTTTCACGTCGGGTTCGGGCGCGGTGCATTACGTTTATGGTCCCGCTTACGGCGCACATAAAGCCAGTCAGGACAAAATGGCCGCCGACATGGCCGTCGATCTCAAAGAATCTAACGTCGCCGCGCTATCGATATGGATGGGCGCGCTACTCACCGATCGTTTAAAAATGGTGATCGCTTCCGATCCAAAAAAATACGGCTACATCGAGCAATTCGCGGAGACTCCGGAATTCACCGGGCACATTATTTGGGCGCTCTATAACGATCCCGCGCTGATGGAAATATCGGGCAAAACGGTGATCGGTGCAGAAATGGGCGTCAAGTATGGCATTCAAGATCTCGGCGGACGACAGCCGACATCGTATCGCGACACTCACAAAGTCGAACCGCACACGCAATATCCCAACATTATTCGTTAATTCCGAAAATTATTTTTCAGGTGAAACGTATGAGCGCTATCGATTTGGAACAATTGCAACGCGACGTGCAAATGCTCAAAGACCGGCAAGCGATTCACGATTGCATTGTGCGCGAAAGCCGCGCGCGCGATCGTCAGGACGTAGAAATGATGGAACGTTGTTGGTGGGAGGACGCTGTCGATGAGCACGGTCCAAACTTAATTCAATTTCCCGACTACGCGGCGCGCACAAATGCCGGGCACAAAGGGCTGTTTCATTTGACCAGCCATAACATCACCAATCATCTCTGTGAGATCGATGGCAACACCGCTCACTGCGAATCCTATGTGATCGGCGGATTATTTTGGCTCGATGGAAAAACGACAACGATTGCAATGGGACGCTATTTGGATCGATTGGAAAAACGCGATGGCGAATGGCGTTTGCTGACGCGGCGCTGCACCATCGAAATGACAGCCGATGCCGATGCGAGCTGGGTGCATTCGAAATTCGTCAAAGGATTTCTCAAGGGTCTCTGGAGCAAGGACGACCCTTCCTACGAGCGCCCATTTATCGCCAAACCCAAAACCGAAGGTGTGCGCTGGTAACTTTATTTTCACTGAGAAATCGAAATGATCGATACCATTGAGCAGCGCCAACAAAGTATTCTCGGCCAACCGCCGCGAATCTTGCCCAAACATTCTGCAGAAATTATCAAAGCCGCGCAGGAACACACCGCGAAATTGCGCGGCGGTTCTGCGCAAAGTACCGCGCCCGTAGCCATCGCCGATATTCCGGAGATGGTAGTGACGCTGCTCGGTTGCGATGCCGATCTCTACGAACGCATGGCGGCGGTATCGGTACAATTGCTCGCAAAAAGCACATTGCCAAAACGCGATTTCGAACTGGTAGTGCTGCGCACGGATTGGCTATGCCAGTCGCCTTACAATTGGGGCGAGCATGTGCGCATCGCTAAAAAATTTGGAATCACCAGCGCGGAAATCGAAAGCATCACCCAAGGATCAACGGCGGCAAACTGGAGCGAGCACGAACGGGCGCTACTCAAAGCTGCAGAAGAGTTGCATGAAGATGCGATGCTCTCCGATGCGACCTGGAGTGTGCTCGCAAAAACGTTCAGCGAAAAACAATTATTCGAATTGATTGTGCTAATCGGCCAGTTCACGCTGGTGACGTATGTTCAGAATTCACTGCGCCTGCGTTTAAGCACTGGCAACGAAGGGCTGTCGGCGCGCTGATTCTTTTGTCAGAATGGTATCTCATCGCGGCAAAGCGACTATTCACGGTATTGAATTCAAATAATGGGGTGGATATGACTGATTCAATCGCGGCCTCCGATTTCATAATCGCAGAGTCTGGCATTCGCCAATTGCACGCGCGTTTTATCGACGCCGTGTTTCGCAAAGATGCCGAAGCTTTCGCGCAATGTTTTGCCGAAAACGCCGAATGGAAAATCGCGGGCATGCATATTCGCGGGCGCAATGAAATCGGCCCGCTGTTTGGCAAACTGTTAGCGATTTGCGCACGCGTACAAATCATCATGGGCACGCCGGTGCTCGATATTGAAAACGGTGGCGTCTCGGGCAGAGTCAACGTTACCGAACTGGCGAAGATGGCCGATGGCAGTTCCGCGATGACGCTCGGTGTTTATTACGATCGTTATGTCGAAGAAGGCGGACGCTGGCGTTTTCAATGGCGCCATTTTAGTTTGCATTATCGCGGCCCGATCGATTTATCCGCCGATTTGGTGCCGAGCCCCGATTACGGCCCGCCACCGAATATGCCTGGGGCGGATGAGCCGACGCTGACACGCAGAGCGCCAGTTAATTAATCAAGATCTACAGATGCGGCTGCTCGATAATGGATGGGTGTAATGTGAAGTCGGCAATAATCTCGCTCATTTTAATTTTTTCGATATCGTCATTTGCCGAAGAGGATATAAATTCATATCTCACTTTTAATGGTTTTCAGCTAGAAAAAACTACCATTCAGGATGTTCTGAAATCGTATGGTGTGACTGAAATACACCAGGAAGGTGATGCCGGGGATTCCTATACAGCTATTTGTTATCACTATCCTAAACAAAATGTAACGGTTTACTTTGAGTCAGGCGAAATGGGCGGAGGCGAAACTCTGCTTAGTTACAAATTTACAGCAGGATTAGAGCATAAATTCCCCTGCGGCAATGTAAATGAAGCGGGTAGCGCGGGCTTGAAGCTTGCATCTCTAAAAATAGGCATGAAAACGGAGAGTGCGCTGTCATCTTTACCAAAGAATCCGCATACCAAAGAAGGATTGACGTTTACTTATTGGAATAAAATTCCATTCACTCAAGAGGAAATAGTGAGCAATAAAGTAAAAGACATGCAGTATGCTTTTTGGGATGAAATTATTACGATTGAAATACATGACGAAAAAGGCCTTGTAAATGGATTTAGTGTCAGCAAGGCCACCTCATGGTAATACAAACCGCTGCAATCGCAGCCTACGGCTGCGGCGGTCTGCATTAACCACTCAACGATTCCGCAAGCCCCAAATTCATCACGCCGCACACTGCGTAATTTTGTCCGGTAATAAATTTCGAATCGTCCGATGCAAGAAACGCAACAAGATTGGCAATGTCTTCAGGCTCGCCAAAATGGCCGAAGCCGGTCGATTTCGCGATGGAGTTTTGCGCGAGCTTGGCGCGTTGTTCTGGCGTGAAATTGCGGCCTGCTGCGCTGGTGATCGGCCCCGGTGAAACGCAATTGACGCGCACACCGCGCATCGAGGTTTCTTTTGCCAACGCTTTGGTGAATGCGATCACCGCACCCTTCGCTGCGGAATAATCGACCTGGCTCGCGAGACCAATCATGCCCGCGACTGAACCGATATTGATAATGCTGCCGTGACCTTGTTCGAGCAGATGATTAATCACCGCGCGCGTTGCGTAGAACACGCCGTTTAAATTGGTGCCGAGCACGTAATCCCAAGTGCTTTGTTCGGAATCGCAAAACAGCGACATTTTTTCGCGCGCGCTACCGCCAGCATTGTTGACGAGAATATCGACCTTGCCGAATTCGGCGATGACTTTCGCCACCATGCTTTTCACGTTATCGAAATTGCTGACGTCGGTTTGAATCGCGATGGCTTTGCCGCCCATCGCTTCGATTTCTTTTACGACTTCCAACGCAGGTTCGAGCGTGGTCACAGCGATAGCGACACGCGCGCCTTCTTCGGCGAATTTCAGCGAAATGCCTCGGCCGATACCGCGACTGCCGCCCGTGACGATGGCGACTTGATCTTTTAATTTCATAATTTTTTCCTAATACCAGAAGTCGTTGTACCACGTTGAATATTCTTCGTGCCCTGGAACATCGCGCGCATTCGCATCGGGATCGATACGCACTTGCACCACGGCAGGTTTACCGCTCGCCAATGCGCGCTCAATCGCAGGGCGAATATCTTCTTCGCGCTCGACATATTCACCGTGTGCGCCATAACCTTCGGCAACTTTATCGAGGCGTACTTGTTTGCCCCAATGCGCTTCGGTTTCCGCGCTGCCTTCGCCCAACATGCCGCGATAGCCGCGCACTTCCACTCCCCACGCGAAGTCGGAAGCGACAATGCAAATAATCGGCAGATTTTTGCGCACGGCGGTTTCGAGTTCGGAGGTGTGGAATAGAAATGCGGAATCGCCGGAGACGAGCACCACGCGGCGTTTATTGCCCACGGCGAGCTGTGCACCGATAGCGTAGGGCAGACCGGTGCCAAGATGGCCGAAGTTTTGATTCCAGATCGAATCGCGCGGCGCGATTTGCGAATACGTCCACGTGTAAATACTGGTGGCGCCGCCATCGCGCACGAATACCGAATCTTTCGGAATCGCGCTGGTCGCTTCAACCATTAATTTGCCCGGATGAATGAGCGCTTGATTCGACGGTGCGGATTTTACGAAGCTCGCTTTGTATTCGGCGTGCTGTTTAATTAATTCTTCGACTGCCGCTGTGCGTGCGCGCGGTTCGTTTTTCAATGCGTCGACTAATTGCGGAACGATGTCGCGCAAATCGCCGATCAGTGGCACATCGATGGGTCGATTGACGCCGATCGCCATCGGATCGATTTCGATATAAATCCATTTGCGATCGACATTGCCGTTCGCCCAGCGGCCACCGATACCGTGATGCACGGTTTCGCCAAGCTCGGTACCGATAGCGATAACGACATCGGCATCCGCCACCGCTTGCGCGCCCGCTGGAGAAAATCCGCACGGGAATGTGCGATCTTCTGCACCTTCCAAATACGAACTCACCGGATACGTGTGAATCACGGGGCATTGCAAAATACTCGCAAGCGCAGCGAGTGATTCGTGCGCGCGTGCAGTGAATGCACCTTGCCCCACTAACATGATCGGCGCTTTGGCTTTGCGAATTAAATCCGTCGCTGCGTTGATTGCTGGCGCGGGCGCGGGTTGATGCATTAAGCGATACGTTCCCGGTGCGCGCGGCGGTGTGTCTTCGACTTGCGCTTGCATCGCGTTCATCGGAATTTCGATATACACCGGACCCGGCGTTCCCGATAACGCGCGACGAAAGGCTTCGCGAATAATTTCGTCGCACTGCTCCGGATATTGAATGATGCCGACGTATTTCACCGCTTCTTCGAAATAGCGGTATTGATGCGTGTATTGAATGCGGCCGCGTTTTACGCGTTGCGACGCGATTTGTGCGCGTTGTCCGCCGATAAAAATTACGGGCGCATTTTCTTTTGCCGCGTTAATGACTGCGGGTACTAAATTCGCAACACCCGGGCCTTGATTGCCGACGATAACGCCGGGCTTGCCGGTCATGCGCCACAAACCTTCGGCCATGAATGCGCCGGCTTCTTCGTGATGCGGTGCAATCACTTGCCAGCCGCGTTTTTCCGCGACGGTAAACATATGAAAGAAACTGGGATCGGGAATACCGAATAAGGTGTTGATGCCTTCGGCTTCCATCAATTGTAAAACGCGTTCGTAAACGAAGACGGACATTATAGATTCCTACGCGCAGGCCCTATAAAAACAATGGGGCCAATAGAAATAAAAGACCACGTGCTCGGCGGACTTGTTGAGCACGTGGGAAAGCCTCGAATAGGGAGACCTGATCGCGGCATTTTCAAAATCATTACACTTTTTTCAAAAACATTACATTTCGAAAAAATAGCTCACGAATAACGCCTACGATTTGTTAGGGCCTGGCAGAATCGCGCGCGTTTGCGTCAAGCAGCTACCGAAACTGTGGAAGCCCGTTGCGTGCAAACCACCGGTACCGCCGCAGCAAATAACGAGCACGTCTTTCGGCTCTACCGCAACATATACACGGCCGCCGATCACGCGATTTTGTGCTTCGAGTTGCTCGCGATGACGCGGCGTTAAATGATTCGCATCGATGCTCGCGTGTTTCCAAATCAACTCTTGCACGTCTTCGATGTTTGGAATGTCGCGCTTGAAAATATCGCCCCATACGGGATTGATTGCCACCATCATTTCGGCATAAGGCATCGCCGGCGAAAAACCATTCGCGCCTGGATACGCGAGCGATTTGCCGATCATCTCCAAAAACTCGGGACCTTTTTGCGAAGTGGTGTCGATAATATTTTGCGTGCCCATCGTTCCATAAACAGAAACCGCATCGCCTTTCACACCGCGACGTTCCGCAAACGGCGCCCATGGCGAACGCTCTTCCCATTCGGCAAACATAATGCCGGGAATACGACCGGGCGAACCGAACGTGGTTTGGCAGGTGACGTTAACTTCCTGGCCTGCGACATTTTTGATGATCAAACGGATTGCGCGACCGATTGCGACCGATTGCGACGGCGCACCGCCGAGACAACCGTGCTTGTACGGAATATTTAATTTGTCGCGGATCGGTCCGTTGACGAGCGTGAGTGGAATGACTGGCGCTGTCGTTGCGTTCAAACCGAACAATTCAAAATTTGGATCGGACATCGCTTCGAGCGACGCGATAATTAATGGCAATGATTCATCGGGTGCGCCAGCCATCACCGCATTGATCGCAATTTTTTCGACGGTGCAATCCGCATCCGACGGCGGCAATTTGCAAATCACTTCATCAGGGTAACGATTATTTGCGGCCAGCATGGTACGCACGCGCGTTTCGGTCGGCGGAATTAATGGCAAACCATCGCCCCACCCTTTGCTCATCGCGTACCGCGTAAATTCCATAACGTCATCGACTTCGACTTCGTGACGCTGGCTCGACAGCCAATCGATCGCGCAGCCTTCGGGACCGCAATCGCGTAAATTCACTTCTTTCTTCGGCGCTTGTGGAGTAGTCGCGCTCGCTCGAATCGTTCTGCTCATTTATGCACGCTCCGCTTTTTTTGATTGTGCTTCGATCAGAGCACCCATTGTTTTCAAGACCGGTTGGAAATGTTCATAAGCCACGGGATCGACTTCCGCTTTCAATTTTTCATTGAGCGGATACGGCAGGATGTGAATGCGCAGACCCGAGCGACCACCAGCGGCAGCAAGGTTATGACCGAGCTCTTCGAAGACTTCGGTGCAAATCGCGGTGGTGGGCAGACCTTTTTCCGCTGCAGCCAGCGCGTCGCGAATCGTCCAGCCCGTGCATGAACCGCAATTGCCGAGGCCAACGACAGCGATATCGATCGAATCGAGAAACTCATCTAACGCCTTAGCAATGCGATCGCCTTCGGCACCCGTGCGCGCCTGATTCGAGCGCCAGAACTTTACGGTCGCGCCGGCTTTTTCGAATTCATTGCCCCAGATTTCTGCCACCCAATCCCACGCGCGCCAGATTTCGTCGAGGCGAAAACCAATCACTTTGCCCGCCAGCGGTCCTGCATCGGGACCGGGCGAGGTAATGTCGTCGGTACGCAGCGCGGTTGGCTCCAGCACTTTTCCTATTGCCATGTCGTTCTCCTCGGCTTGGCCTGTGATTCGACGGTTGACTATTCATTTATAGTCCAATATAGTGGACTATAAATATCACTATGTTGGATATATTGGAGCAGACTGTCCATGCATGTCAAACAGATCGATAACCTTTTCGATTTGATGGAGTTGTTCGTGCGCGCGAAAAAACCGCTTTCGGTCCGAGAAATCGTTGAGACGTTTTCTTGGCCGCGATCGAGTGCGTTCAACATCGTGTCCACGATGGTGGAGCGCGGTTATCTCTATCAGCCTGTACCGCGCGGCGGTTATTACCCCACCGCACGCTGGATGGAATTAGTGCGTGGGTTTTCCGAGGCGGAGCCGCTGCCGGAATCGGTGCATGAATTGCTCGTCGAGCTGATGAATAAAACCGGCGAAACATTGAGTCTCGCGGCGGCCGAAGGCGCGAATGTGGTGTTGCTCGATGTGGTGGAATCACCGGCGGTGGTCCGCTACACCGCGAATGTCGGCCAGCAGATGCCGATTCATTTGACCGCTGCAGGAAAGGCGATTTTGTCGCTGTATTCGCCGGCCGAACGCGCAGCGACGCTCGAGCGCATTGCCTACGATCGCTACGACAATAAAGTTTTCGCGACGCCGGAATCGGTCGAGCAGGAAATTCAAAAAAATGCGAAGAAGGGCTGGTTCGTGAATTTCGGTGTGTATGCGGATGGTCTGGCCGGTATCGGCGTGCCGTTTCCGTTCGGCAATCGCCGCAATTCGATCGTGATCGGCGCGCCGATGTCGCGCGTTGAAAAGCGCAGCGATGAATTGGGAAAATTGCTGCGCGAATCGGTCAATCGATTTTTAAAACAGCATTCGTAAAAGGTCACTAAGAAAGAGCACACGACAATGAAAAATTCTGAGCCGACCAGTTCGACCAAAAAACAAAAGGTCGTTAAATCGGCGATCCGCACGGTGCAATTATTTTCTGTTTTTGCCGAGAAAAAGCAGCCGCTTTCGCTTGCGGAAATTGCCGAGCGCATGAAAGCACCGAAGAGTAGTTGCTTTGAATTGATTCAAACACTCATGCATCTCGGCTACATCATCGGTATCGATGGCGGAAAAAGTTATTACCCGTCGCGCCGCCTGTACGACACCGCTGCGCAGATCAATGAATTTAATCCGATCAAGGAAAAAGTACACAACGCGCTCGAAGGCTTGCGCGATAGCACGGGTGAAACGATTTTTATCGGCAGGTTGCAGGGCAATCAGGTGGCGTATACCGCTGTATTCGAAGGCACGCACGCGATGCGCTTCACGGCGAATTCCGGCGATTTGAAAGCGATTCACGCGAGCGCGCTCGGCAAGGCATTGCTGGGCAGTCTCGATGAAGCTGCGCAAAACCAGTTGATCACCGAATTGAAATTGAATCGCTATAGCGAACATACGATCACACGCAAAAAGGATTTGAAGGAAAATTTAATCGAATGCGAGAAGCAGGGAATTTACACCACGATCGGTGAACACGTGGCCGATGTCATGGCGCTGGCAGTACCGGTAAAAATTCAGGGAAATCAATTGGCCATCGGTATGGCGGGACCGATTCCGCGCATGCAGAAAAATCTGAAAGCGTATTCGCAGGCGCTCAAAGGCGTGGCCGCCGCGATTACGAGCTAGTTGAAAATTGCTTCGCCTGTCGTACAATCGAAATGCGTATTTGCAAATGCAGACTTTTATTCGCATATGCGAACACAAAATGCAAATTAGATAACCGGGCGTAGCCGCTGAATGTCGGAGTGCTGGCACCGCCCAACTGCGTTGGAGGACAGCGATATGACCGATATTCCGATTAAACCCATCACACCCAATCTGGGCGTGAATATCTTGATTTCCGCCGATCATCTGCTCGATGAAGGCGTTCCTGAAAAATGCTTGGAACTGCTTAACGCTCACGGCGTCATTGTATTCCCGCAAATCAATTGCAGCGATGAAGTGCAAATCGCGTTCAGCAATCGTCTCGGCAAAATGCAAAGCTCGCTAGTCAGCGCAGGCTCGGACAACAAAGCCGACAAGATGGGAATCTATCCCGTCACGCTCGATAAAACTCGCGTCAAGAATCTCGATTACATTTATTCGAACGAGCATTGGCATATCGACGGCACCAAATATGCGATCCCACCGAAAGCCACCAATTTAAAATGCGAGCAAGCACCGAGCAGCGGTGGCGATACGGGCTTTGCGAATTTATTCGCCGCGTATCGCGATCTTCCCGATTCAAAAAAATTGCCGCTCGAAAATTTGCGCGTGGTACACACCGCAGCCGCAGCCGTTTCGCGGTATTACCCGAATCCCACCGAAGAAGATTTTCAACGATGGCAAAAAGACGGTCCACCCACGGAACAACCGCTGGTGTGGAAACAAAAAGATGGCCGCCGTTCGTTGGTCATCGGTTCGACGGCGGAATATATCGTCGGTATGGATCCCAAAGAAAGTCGCGCATTGCTCGATGAATTACTCGAATTCGCCACGCAGGAAAAATATTGCTATCGCCATCAGTGGAAAAAGGGCGACATGGTGATTTGGAATAATTGCGGCCTGCTGCATAAAGCCTATCCGTATACCGAAGATTCCGGACGCTTGATGCATCGCACGACGATTATGGGTACGGAAGCGTTTGCGTAATTAGATCTGCCTCCCCCTTTGATCAAAGGGGGAATGAGGGGGATTTTTGTGTGTGATTTAAATCCCCCCTAACCCCCCTTTAACTAAAGGGGGGAATAAACACTTCGAGCAAATTTTTGTATTTAATTTTTTAAATGGTGAATGAAATGACTAATAGAGTAGCTGTGGTGACAGGTGGTGCAGCCGGAATCGGCGCGGCGATTTGTCGTTTTCTCGCGCGCGACGGCGCCGACATCGCAATTTGGGATTGGAATATCAGCGGCGCGCAACCGATCGTCGATGAAATTACCGCGATGGGTCGCAAGGTTGTCGTTTGCAAAGTCGATGTGTCGAATCCCGACGATGTCGAGTCCGCCGTCAAAACCGTGCGCGAAAAATTGGGACGCATCGGCATTCTCGTCAACAACGCCGGTATTTCTCCCGAGAAAGATTTCGTCGATATCACGCTCGATGAGTGGGCAAAAGTTTTTGATGTAAACATGAAGGGCGTGTTCATGTGTACGCAGGCGGTGATCGGCGACATGATCGACGCCAAGTGGGGGCGCATCATCAATATCTCGTCGTCGAGCGCGCAGTCCGGCGCGAAACGCATGGTGCATTACGCGGCGACCAAGGGCGGCGTTATCGCGTTCACCAAATCGCTGGCGCAGGAGATGGGGCCGCACGGCATCACCGTGAACAATGTGCCGCCGAGCACGGTCTATACCGACGGATTGAAGTCGGTGGAATCGCGCTTTCCGGATGGGCTGCAGGGCTATGTCAACGCGACAATTCCGGTGAAACGCGTCGGCCAGCCCGAAGATATCGCCAACGCCGTGGCGTTCCTGGCGTCCGAGGCGTCCGGTTTCATTACCGGCCTCACGCTGAGCGTCAACGGTGGCCGTTACATGCAATAAGGCTGACCGCCGATCAGCGAAACCCGGTACCGTTCGGCGAAGCCCCACATCTTTCGGCTAAGCTCGGTACGTTGTGCGTCTTGTCTACTGTCTGACCTGCTTATAAACTGGACAGTAGACAACACTGTTGATTCAGAATACCATCCTCCGACTTTTTCATGACCCAGATTCCGCCTTTAGAGCGGAACCGCGCCTACCAAGAGACTCGCTATGACCGTCTGCAAACCGACCAATGTGCCGCCCATTTCCGAAGTCGATATTCCCGCGCTGCGCGAGAAATACCGCTACGAACGCGATAAGCGCATCCGTAAAGACGCGCAGACGCAGTACGCCAAAACCACGGAGCATCATCAGGCGACTAAAGACGTCAGTGCCAATAAGGATGTGAGTGACAGCTACTTCGCCGATCCGCATATGCCGGTCGTACCGCGCGATGCGATCTCCGAGGATCTCGATGTCGCCGTACTCGGCGGTGGCTGGTCGGGCATTTTGGCCGCGTACCATCTGAAAAAGCTCGGTGTATCGACCTTCCGCGTGATCGATCACGCCGGCGACTGGGGCGGAGTGTGGTATTGGAACCGCTATCCCGGCATTCAGTGCGATAACGACGCGTATTGCTACCTGCCACTACTCGAAGAAACCGGCTTCATGCCGTCGAAGAAGTATTCCGACGGCTACGAGATTTACGACTATTTCAAAATCATCGCCGACAAATTCAAGCTCGGTGAAGGCGCGCTGTTCCATACGCTGATCACCTCGATACGCTGGGACGAAAGCATCAAACGCTGGCGCATCAGCACCGATCGCGGCGACGAAATCCGCGCGCGCCACGTCATCATGGCCAACGGTCTGCTCAACATTCCGAAGTTGCCGAGCATTCCCGGTATTCACTCCTTTAAAGGCAAGATGTTCCATACTTCGCGCTGGGACTACGAATACACGGGCGGCGAATACCGCAAACCCGTGCTCGATAAACTGGCCGATAAACGCGTGGCGATCATCGGTACCGGTGCGACCGCGATTCAGGCGATTCCGTATCTCGGCAAATACGCCAAGCAGGTTTACGTATTGCAGCGCACGCCGTCGCCGGTCGATCAGCGCAACAACCTGCCGACCGATCCGGAGTGGAAGAAGAGCTTGAAGCCGGGTTGGCAGGCTGAGCGCCAGGCCAACTTCCACCGCGCAGCGATGGAAATGTTCGCGCCGGGCGAACCCGATCTGGTGCAGGATTTCTGGACCGAGATCGCGCGCAATATGTCGGCCGAGCTCGAAGCCGAAGGCTGGCCGCAACTGTCGCTGCTCGAATTCGTGCAGCGCCGCGAACAAATGGACTACCGCGTGATGGAGCGTATGCGCCGCCGAGTCGAAGCGTTAGTCAAAGATAAAGAAACCGCGGAAGCCTTGAAGCCGTGGTATCGCTTCCTGTGTAAGCGCCCATTGTCGAACGACGATTACTACGACACCTTCAATCGTCCAAACGTGAAACTCATCGACGTCTCGGCAACGCAAGGCGTTGAGTGCATGACCGAAAAAGGTTTCATGCACGACGGCGTCGAATACGAAGTCGATTGCATGATTTTCGCGTCAGGCTTCGAAGTGACCTCCGATCTCGATCGCCGCTGGGGCATCGAAACCTTTGAAGGTCGCAACGGCGAATCGATCTACAAACATTGGCAGTACGGTTACAAAACACTGCACGGTGTGATGACGACGAATTTCCCGAACCAGTATTTCATCGGTTATTACCAGGGCGGCATCAACGCCAGCACCACCGAACAGTACGGTCGTCAGGGCGCGCATATCGCTTACATCATTAAAGAAGCACTGGCGCGCGGCATTTCTGCGGTCGAACCTACGGTCGAAGCCGAAGCCGCTTACGTGAAACATATTCGCGAAACCGCTGTCGATCTCACCGACTTCCAGGCCGAGTGCACGCCGAGTTATTACAACAACGAAGGCGCGAAAGTCGAAGACGAGAAAGGCGAGAAAAAATATCGCTGGTTCCTCGGCGAAGGCTACGGCCCGGGTTGGACGGCTTTCGAAAATCTGTTGAAAGAATGGCGCGATAAAGGCGATCTCGCCGGATTGAAACTCGAAAAATAATTTTCGGTCGGTCATCCCCGCGCAGGCGGGGATGCAGTAAGTTCGTAAAAGAATGGACTCCCGCTTGCGCGGGAGTGACGCAACATCGCTGATGTCATAACGATTAGGTGGATGTCATGAGCAACGATAAAGAAATTACACCGGAAGATCTGGCCGAGCCGTTGACCTACGGCACCGAAGCATTTCTTTCGCGCGAATATGCGCAAGCCGAAGACGAATTGCTGTGGGGCAAAGTGTGGCAGATGGCCGCGCGCCTCGAAGATATTCCCGAGGTCGGCGATTTCATCACTTACAACATTCGCGATGAATCGATCATCATCATTCGCGTCGCGCCCGACAAGCTCAACGCGTTTTACAACGTGTGTCCGCATCGCGGTCGTCAACTCGTCAACACGCCCGACGATGTTAACTGCGTAAAAGGTAAGAAAAAGAATTTCGTCTGCGGCTTTCACGGTTGGAATTTCAATCTCGACGGACAGAACACTCACATCCTCGATAAACAGGATTGGAAAGGTGCGCTCGACAATCCCGAGCGCACCTGTCTTTCGCCGGTAAAAGTCGATACGTGGGCAGGTTGGATCTATATCAACATGGATCCGAATTGCGAACCGCTGCTCGATTTCCTCGGCGAAGTCGATCGCATTCTGAGCCCGTTCCAATTTGAAAAAATGCGTTACAAATGGCGGCAGTGGGCGATTTATCCGTGCAACTGGAAAACCGCGATAGAGGCGTTCATGGAGCCGTATCACGTCGCGGGCACGCATTCGCAATTATTGAAATACGGCCAGTTTTACGCGTATAGCAAACCGTATGGTTATCACGGTGTGAGTGGTTTCGACGAGCGCGATCCGAGCATGAAAATGGCGCAGAGCACGTCGGTGACACGCGCTGGCTTAGGCGATCCGCGTAAATCCACCTACGAACTCGCGCGCGAAAATTACGAGACGGTGAATTACGCCGCTTCGACCGATACGCTGGTGAAAGCCGCGAGCCGTTTAGTCGATGAATTACCCGAAGGCACACCCGCAGCCGACGTCATCAAACACTGGCTCGCATCAGCGAAAGCCGACGATGCCAAACGCGGCGTGATCTGGCCGGAACTGACTCCTGCGCAAATGTCCGAAGCGGGTCTCGCCTGGAGCCTGTTCCCGAATCAAACGATTTTGCAGGGCGTGACGTTCGCGCTGTGTTATCGCACACGTCCATACGGCGACGATCCGAATAAATGTATTTTCGAATCGTATGCGCTCGAACGCTTCCCCGAAGGCGAAGAGCCGAAATCCGAATGGGTTTATGCAGAGCCGACCGCCGAAAAGTGGGGCATGGTGCTGGCGCAGGATTTCGCCAATATGGAATGGGTGCAGAAAGGCATGAAATCGCGTGGTTTCCGCGGCACGTTGCCGAATCCGCATCAGGAACAGAAAGTCACCAACTTCCATCGCGTGTTATCGAAATTTATGGGCCGTGGTTCGCCCAAATTGTTAAATAAGAAATAGGCAAAGATACTTCCCCCTTTAATTAAAGGGGGATCGAGGGGGATTTTAGTTGCGATTTAAATCCCCCCTAACCCCCCTTTTTCAAAGGGGGGAATTTTGGTCAGATTAATTAAGTAGAGAGCATTTAAATGTCAGCGACTGTTCCGGTTCATGAACGCATAGTTCATCTGTTAGAAGCCGAAGGCATCAATACGTTGTTCGGTATTCCTGACCCAGGCTTCATTCACATGGCGATGGTGTGCGAGAAACGCGGCTGGAAAGTCGTCGCACCGCACCACGAACAAAACGGCGCGTTCATGGCCGATGCGTGGTCACGCATGACGGGCAAACCCGGTGTGTGTTTCGGCACGCAAGGTCCCGGTGTTTCCAATTTAGCGACGGCGATGATCGTCGCGAAAAAAGAAGGTTCGCCAACGATTTTCTTCGGCGGCAATCGTTCGCGCACCGCCAATCAACGCGCACGCGTCGGTCGTATTCAGTACATGAACCAGCTCGATCATTTCAAACCGCTGGTGAAATACGCGGCGATTATTGAAGAGCCCGATCAGGTCGATGAAATTATTCGCGAAGCGATTCGCCAGTGCACCACCGGCAAACCCGGCCCCGTGTATATCGAATTGCCGCTCTCGGTGATTCACGAAACTTACAACTGGCCGCCCGTGCAAGCGCCCGAAAAATACCGCATGGTCGAGCAGGCTGCATCCGGCAACATGATCAAGAAAGCCGTGGCGCTGATCAAAGCCGCGAAAAATCCCGTGCTGTTGGTCGGTCAGGGCATGTTCACCTCGCGCTCGCACGCACTCGTCGCGCAGCTCGCCGAAAAATTAGATTGCCCGATTCTGCAAACCTCCGGCTGCTCGATGACGATCAAAGGTCAGGAAGAGCGCACCTTCGCTTACGGTTTCTCGCCAGCCGGTCGCGCCGCTGCGGGTGAATCCGATCTGTGCATCGCCATCGGCACCGAACTCGGCGAACCCGTGCACATGGGCATCGGCCGTCACTGGGAAAAGGGCGACGCCAATCGCAAGTGGATTTATGTCGAGCGCGATGCCGCAGCTATCGGCGTTAACCGCCCCATAGATGCGCCGTTAGTCGGTTGCATGCGCGACATCATTCCGCAATTGATCGAAGCACTCGGCGATTTTCAACGCAAAGGCAGCGCCGAATTCGACAGCTGGAAAGTCATGCAAAAAGAATGGCGCGCGAAATTACTCACCGAAGTACCGACCGGCGGTTCACCCGTGCATCCGGCGCGTTTGATCGTCGAAGCGACCAAAGTCATTCCGGGTAATGCGATTTACGCAGCGGACGGCGGCTCCACCACGATTTACGGTTGGACCTATTCGCAATACAAACCCGAGGATTTGGTGTGGAACCAGAACACGGGTCACCTTGGTACCGGTTTGCCGTATGCAATTGGTGCGGCGTTAGCCACCGATGGTAAACGTCCCGTCGTATTCGTCACCGGCGATTCGTCATTCATGTTTTCGCTGAACGAACTCGAAACTGCCGTGCGCAAGAAATTGCCGATCGTCACCGTGGTCGCGTGCGATTACGCGTGGGGTCTCGAAGTCGGTTGCTGGAAAAAACAGGTCGGCCCAAATTCGCCGGAAACCGAAGCGCATTGGGGCAACTGGGTGCGCTTCGATAAAATCGCCGAAGGTTTCGGTGCGCAAGGGCATTACGTCGAGCGCGAACAAGATATCGCGCCGACCGTGGCTGCGGCCATCGAGTACGCCATGGCGAACAAAAAGCCCGTGGTGATTCAAGTGCCGGTCGAGCCGTATGCGAACGCGATGGATGCACCGAACTACGAAGAATTTAAATCGTGGTATACGGATTTTAAAGCAGGTTACGGTGCCGAAGCAGAAGATGCGTACTGATCATTTCGACTGATCGATGCGCCGCAATTTTTCAATTGCGGCGTTGTCGTTTCTGGTAGTTCGATTTTAGGGCGCTAATTTCTCAAATAATTTTATTGTTAATAACGTTTACGAAGAGGTCACAGCGATGCGCGAATATCTCAAGTTTTATGTCGATGGTCAGTGGGTCGATCCGATTGAATTCAAAACCGTGAATCCAATCAACCCCGCAACCGAAGAACCGTCGGGCACCATCGCACTCGGCGGTGTCGCCGATGTCGATCGCGCCGTCAAAGCCGCGCGCAAAGCGTTCAAAACCTGGTCGCGCACCACACGCGAAGAACGCCTCGCTGTGCTCGAACGCATTCAAACCGAATATCAAAAACGCAGCGACGATCTCGCCAAAGCGGTGACTGAAGAGATGGGTGCGCCGAAAGGTTTGGCGGGCGGTTTTCATATCGGTCTCGGCGCGGGCCATTTGGCCACTGCGATCGACGTACTGAAAAAATTTAAATTCGAAGAATTACGCGGCGGCACCATGATCGTAAAAGATCCGATCGGTGTCGTCGGCATGATCACGCCTTGGAATTGGCCGATCAACCAAGTCACCGTCAAAGTATTTCCGGCGATCGCGGCGGGTTGCACCGTGGTATTAAAGCCTTCGCAAGAATCGCATTATTCCGCGCAAATTCTCGCGGAAATTTTCGACGCGGCGAAAGTACCCGCCGGCGTGTTCAACATGATTCAAGGCAAAGGCTCGGTGGTTGGCGATGCGATCGCGCGTCATCCCGATATCGATATGGTGTCGATCACAGGCTCCGAAGGCGCAGGTATTGAAGTGGCGAAAGCTGCAGCCGATACCGTTAAACGCGTATGCCAGGAACTCGGTGGCAAGAGCGCGAATATTATTTTAGACGACGCCGATTTCGCGAAAAATGTCGCGAAAGGCGTTACCGGCATGATGGTGAATTCGGGACAAACTTGCTCCGCGACATCGCGCATGCTGGTGCCGAAATCGCGCATGAACGAAGCGATCAGTGTCGCGAAAGAAGCCGCTGCAACCGTGACTGTCGGTGATCCTACTACCGATGTATTTATGGGCCCCGTCGTTTCGAAAGCACAATTCAATTCGATTCAGGAATACATCAACAAAGGCATCGAAGAAGGCGCAACGCTCGTTGCTGGCGGTCCCGGTCGCCCCGAGGGTTTAACCAAAGGTTTCTACGTCAAACCGACCGTATTCGCGAATGTCACCAATCAAATGGTCATCGCGCGCGAAGAAATTTTCGGACCGGTACTCGTGATCATCGGTTACGACAATGTCGATGATGCGATCGATATCGCCAACGATTCGCCTTTTGGCTTGGCAGGAAACGTTGCAGGCGCTGATTTGAATAAAGCGCGCGACGTTGCACGCCAAATTCGTTCGGGCTGGGTCTCGATCAACGACGGTTTCGATTTCCACGCGTCGTTCGGCGGTTACAAAAAATCGGGTAATGGCCGCGAGTGGGGCGAGTTTGGTTTCCATGAATATGTGGAAATTAAATCGCTGTTGGGTTATCAACCGCAGTAGGTGATTAACCGAACACATGAAACCGCGCTTCGGCGCGGTTTTTTTATGCCTGTGAACTTTGCGTAATCGAGCAGACGCTATCCCTCAAATGAAGTCCGTTTTTTTCTATAAAGCTCTGAGCTAAGATGAGCCGCGCTGCACATTCATCCAAGCAAAAATAATCGATAAATGGAATGACGGCCTACGGGACATCTATCATGAAATGTCACGAAGCAATAACGCCGGACTTTTTAGTTGAGTTGAATAATGCGTCGGGACGTGTTGCCGAAACCTACAATTGTTCGGAGCGACTCGACGAACACTGCGATTCGACTTTCGTCAACGTGCTCGGCATGCTCGGTACACCGACAACCCATGTCATCGTTACCGAATTGACCTGGACTGAACCGACCGCTCTTGAATTCACGCCACATCGGCCGGGATTCAGTTCGCTTTTGTCCGCGTCGCCCGCTGCGTCGATCGAATACGGTTTTGGCGGTAATTTATCGAAAGCCGGGCAACTCGGCCAAGTGCTATTTATGCTGCCAGGCAAGGTCATCCACAGCCAACAAACCGCCGGTACCGCGCGTGCCATTACCTGTTCGTTCGAACCCGTTTACGCCGAATCGATTTTGGGTCCGCTGACTGATTTGTCGGCGCAGCAAATCGCCGCTTCACTCGATATGCGCAGTTCGCTTATATCAGCCATTTTGTTGCGACTTATGCACGAAGCACTGCACCCCGGTCCGTTGCAAGAATCGGTGATCGAGTCTTTTGGTCGCGCATTATTGGTCGAATGCGCACATTGGTTATCGGTGGAGGCGGTGGCATCGAATCGCAGCGGCCGCTTGACTGCACGTCATCTCAATATTATCGAGGAATTTCTTGGCGACTTTTCTGGCGCATCGCCGAGCGTCGCAGAACTGGCTGCGGCGTGCGGTTTCAGCGAGCGTTATTTTGCGAAATTATTTCGCGAGCAAATGAAATGTACGATCGGGCAATACATAAAATCGGTGCAGTTACTGAAAGCAAAAAGCTTGTTGCTCGAAACCGATCTCCCGCTCAAGGAAATTGCTTATCGCATTGGTTTCAGTACACCGGCCAATTTTTCCAACGCATTTCGATCGATGACAGGTACCTCTCCCGGCGAGTTTCGCAAAGCCGTGTGAAATGCATCGCGTTTTGGTTCACTCGCAGTCGCAATTCAAATCAAAGCGCCGGAAATCAAAATCCGCTCTCGTTGCCATGCGCGCATCGGGCTCTTTAAAGTCGGGCAGGGTAGGGTCACGATCGATCCAACCCACTCAATCTTTGGAGATGCGAAGATGCTAATAATAAAATTCGCGGTAAAAAAGTTATTTCTAAACTCACGCAAATACTTTGTAGCGTCCACCGCCGCCGCTCTGCTTGCTGTCGCACCAGCAACCTACGCGGACGTCGATGGTCCGCTGCTCGGCGATCCGACACTGCTCGGCACGACGTCATTTAAGTTGTCGGATGTTGGCTACGAACAAAGCGAATATTTCATTTCCGGCACGGCTAAAAGTTACAAAAGCGCGGTTCCGCTCGCAACCAATGGCAAGTGGTCGGTTTCGGTTGCCGATACCGCATACTACAAAACGCGCTTCGTGGTTTATCGCCCGAGCGATCCTGCCAAATTTAACGGCACGGTCATTGTCGAATGGTTCAACGTCAGCGGTGGCACTGAAGCGTCTTCGCAGTGGATCATGACGCACGCTGAATTAATTCGGAAAGGCTACGCGTGGGTTGGCGTATCTGCGCAAAAAGCGGGAATCGATGGCGGTGGTGTCAGCCTATCCGGATTATCGCTGCCGCTGAAATTACTTAATCTCGTGCGTTATCTAACGCTGGTACATCCCGGCGATAAATATTCGTTCGATATGTTCTCGCAAGTCGCACGCGCGGTCGTTCGTCCGAACTGGTGGGAGCCTAATCCCTTAAAAGGTTTGACGGTCAAACGCGCCATCGCCGCTGGCGAATCCCAATCGGCGGATTTCATGCTGACGTACGCGAACGCGGTTGCGCCGATCGACAAATTGTTCAACGGTTATTTCATTCACAGCCGCGTGCATGGCACGGTCGGTTTGACGCCGGATAGCAATCCCATCATGAATTTTTCGTCGCGCGCGACCATGAAATTACGCGACGATTTGGGCGTGCCTTCGATGATGCTTATGACCGAAACCGATCTGACATTCCTCGGTGCATTGCCCGATCGTCAGGATGATTCGAAAAATATTCGCACATGGGAAATTGCCGGTGCGGCGCATGCAGACGATTATGTTTCGACGAGTGGTCTTGCCGATAAAGGTACTGACCCTGCTATTGCAAAGGTGGTCGAGAACAAAAATGCCGTCCCGGTTCTTGTGACGTGCGATAGAAACATCAACTCGGGTCCGCAGCATTTTGTCGCGAATGCGGCGATTGCAGCGCTCGACAATTGGATTCGTACCGGCTATGCACCGACCAATGCGCCGCGTTTGCAACTCACGGGCAGCCCTGCTGCGTTCGTGCGCGATAGTGTGGGTAACGCGTTAGGCGGCATTCGCACACCCTATGTCGACGCGCCGATGGCAACGCTGTCTGGCGAGGGCAATTCGTTTAGCGCCCTGATTCCCGACGATAATAAAAATACGCTGTGCAAATTGTTCGGCACTACTCAATTGCTGAGCAGTACGCAGTTGATGAGCTTGTATCCGAATCATGCGACGTATGTCGCGGCGGTGAATAATTCGGTGGATGGCGCTGTGCTGAAAGGCTTCTTGCTGAAACCCGATGGCGATCTTATTAAATCGTGGGCGAATTCATCGAGCATTGGGAATTATTAATTCGTTGGAAATAAAAAGTCGCAGGAAGAATAAGCCGTCGCATGCGACGGCTTTTTTATTGGAAAAATCCTAGCTCACTTTATCCTGCAAACTACCCGATACATATTTTCCCTTTTTTTTCTTTAACGTTTCTTCCGCCGCAGCCTGCACCGCCTTTTTGCGCGCAGGCGTCATTATTGATTTGAATTCGCCTGCCTTAAATTGATCGAGCAACTCCTGCTCTGATGCATAGGGATTTTTACGGGACTTCATTTTTGAAAGATCGTATTCAGATTTCATGTGCCAATCTATTTGGGACTAATAATACGCGCATCGTGTTCACCTTAAGCTGGCTGTCAATCTCCAGCCAAATTTGACGGACATAAAAAAACCGCGCCGAAGCGCGGTTTTTTCTCGAACCAGAAAGCCGATTACTGCTGGCCTTCCGCGTACCAGGTACGGAAACGTTCGTAGTTCGGCGTATCTTTGTTTTCGTTACCGCCGTGGTTAATCACTGGATCGATCGGCACGTGGATAACGGTTGGCTTGCCGCTCGCGAACGCTGCGGTGATCGCCGCGCCGATGTCCTCGCCTTTCTCAACGTAAACACCTTCGCAGCCGAGACCTTTAGCGATCTGGTCGAAGCGAACGTCTTTGCTCCAGTGCACGCCTGGCTCGGTGGATTTGCCGTGACCGAAAGTGCGCTTATAGACGCCCACTTCCAAGCCCCACGCATTATCGACAGCAACCACGATAACCATCGGCAGGTTGAGGCGGTGTACCACTTCCAGCTCGCCGATGTGGTACAGGAATGCCGAGTCACTGGTGGTGAACAGAACGGGGCGTTTGCCGCCATCGGCAACCGAAGCACCCACCGCGTAGGGCAGGCCGGTGCCGAGGCAACCGAAGTTCTGGTTCCAGATAACGTCGTGCGGTTTGCTCTGCAAATAGGTCCACGTGAAGATTACCGTACAGCCGCCATCGCGAACGTGGATGGCATTTTCCGGCATGGCCTTGGTCGCTTCGATAACCCACTGACCGGTATGGACACGTCCGCTCGGCGTGGTGAAATCTTGCTTCGCCAGAGCAACCAGACGCTCTTTGTCTTCTTTGATCCAGCGCGCGAGTTCTGGGTGTTCGGCGCGAGGCGAGCCTTTCAGCGCACGCGACAATTGCGGCACCACAGTGCGCAGGTCGCCGATCAGAGGAATATCGATTGGGCGGTTCTGGCCGATGGCTTCCGCGTCTAACTCGACGTAAACCCATTTGCGATTGGCGTTGCCTTCTTTCCAATACATGCCAACGCCGTAATGCACGGGTTCGCCGATTTCGGTACCGATAGCGACGACGACGTCGGACTTGGTAACGATTTCGTTGGCGACTTCGGAGAACATGTACGGGAAGGTGCGGTCTTCAACGCCTTCGATGAACGCGCTGCCGCCGGAGGTCTGAATAATTGGGCAACCCATCAACTCAGCCAGTTCGCGAACTTTCTGACCGGCGCGAGTGCACTGCACCGCGTGACCTACCAGCAGAATTGGGTTTTTAGCGCCTTTGATCAGCTCGGCCGCTTTGGCTACGCCATCGCCGTCTGCACCTGGCTCAACTAAACGGTATGCGCTTGGCGGCAGCACCGGTTTTGCGTCCAGCTCTTGCTGAATGATGTGCGATGGATATTCGATGTAGACCGGGCCTGGCGTGCCGGACTGGCAAACACGCAATGCGTGACGAATGATTTCGTCGGTCTGCTCAGGGTATTCGATGCTGGCGCTGTATTTTACCGAGTTCTCGAACAGGGCTTTCTGCTGTACGAACTGGATACGACCGCGACGCACGCGCTGTTCAGTAATACGAGCACGCTGACCACCGATATAAATCACCGGCGAGTTTTCAACCAGCGAGTTCATCATCGAACCTGCTGTCAGAGCGATACCTGGGCCGAGCGTGGCAATACACACGGCCGGTCTGCCGGTCATGCGCGCATAACCTTCCGCCATGAAACCTGCGGAAAGCTCGTGGTGCGGGGTAACGATTTTCCAGCCGCGTCTTTCCGCCGCATCGAACAGATGGACGAAGTTTGGATCGGGGATGCCGAAGAGGGTATCGATATCTTCTGCTTCGAAGAGATCAAGGATGCGTTCGTAGACTTTTACGCCCATGGCTGGAATAACCTCGTCGTTGTGTGGCGGTTGTCGGCGCAAGGCCAAGGCCTTGGATAGCTAGCGGAAAGTGTGGCATCGAAGCATAACGCCGACAACGGTGTTGTGCAACAAAAAACAGCCAGCAATATGTCCGGACAACGCGTGCTGACTTGTTGCACAACCCGCGGTTTTATTGGGGAAATAGCGCTTTTTCGGACAAAATATATCAGGACATATTGTCTGTACAGCCACAGCGATGTTGCGATGGATCAATGTGTGATCAAACGTTGCCGGGATTGCGCTAATAAATCGTGAAAACCTGCGCTGCCATTGACCGAACCCGTGACCGCAGCGAAGGCGAGATGCAACGCTTGTAGCGTATGTCGCGCATTTTCCTGCAGTGCCGAATCGTCACCGCTGGCCCGTCTCGCCTGCAGGGTTTCCGCTTTGAATATCAGCGCCGCGACCGCGTCCATGCTTTCCTCGGTCGCCTCTAAACGACCGCTCGCATAACCGGCGTTGTAGGAGGCTTTGACGAGTTGATCGCTCGGCTGTGATTTCGATGGTTTCGACATGGGAATACATGGCCTGATGAGGATGCTCGCAGTATCCCATATCGACTCGCCGACACGAATATCGAGCGCCGGTTTTTTACAGGCCGACTTCTATTTCTCATCGAGTCGCGCTTTGAATGAATCGCGCGCGCTCACGTGTTGGGCCAGAGACGGCGATGAAATGCATTGCGGGCGCGATTGGCAGCAAGCACCGCCACTTCGGTATCGCCGGTAAAAATCGCGTCGAGCATTAATATCGTCGCATGGCGCCAGGCCTCCACAAACTCGCCGTGACTGTCATCGACAGCCGCTGGCGATTCGGCAAACCGCCGCCGCGCAAAATTGGCGTTGATGTTGAAAATCAGTTCGACGTAGGGAGCATCGGCGATATCGAAAATTACCCGCCGGATTTTTTGATCGAGTGCCGACACATCGCTGAACTGCGAGGCTTCGGGCAGTCGGGCGATCGCGCGTTTCAGTGGTGGCAGCAGTTCAGCGTTCGGCGGCTTGGGAAGTGACGCCGCTTGGCGCACCGTCTCAATCCACAATGCAGTCGCCACGCGGGTGAGATCTTCCGGGCGGGCGCGCAGAACCTCCAGGTAACTCGCTACCGTTTCCTCGATAAAACCGGCGTCGGGACGCGCGCTGAAATAGCCACCGTTATTGCCGCGCTTGACGCGCAACATGCCCTCACGCTCCAGCACGCGCGCCGCCTGACGAATCGTTGGCTTCGATACCCCCAGCTCGCGCTCCAACACCTCTTCACTACCGAGAAATTCACCCTCCGCACAGGCCAGCACCCGTTCGCGCAGGCGGCTGACGGTGTCGCTGAGATTCGAATTGGCGGTAGATATGCGCATGTCTGCCCCTCACAAAAACCAAGCAAGACCGAAAAAAGTCTCAAAAAGATATTTCAATGGCCTAATCTAGTGTTTATTTTACACAGATAGGCAAATTAAGATATTTATTACGAGAGTAAAATCCCGCAGCTCACCATAAACCGCAAACGAGGCGCCGACCATGACACAACAGAGCACCACTTTCAGCGGCAAGATCGCGCTGATCTATGGCGCAGCCAAAGGCATCGGCCGAGCCGTCGCACTCGAATTTGCCCGACGCGGCGCGCAGGTCGCTATCGCCGATATCGATTTGAGTGGCGCCCAGGAAACAGGCGGGCTCATCGAGAACAGCGGCGGCAAGGCGGTGGGGCTGCGCTGCGATGTGACCAACGATGCCTCGGTGCGCGAAGCGGCCGTCGGCGCCGAGATCGCGCTGGGGCCCATCGACATCGTCATGAACAATGTCGGCAGCATCCTCAACGGTAATCCCGAGGATATTCCGCTGTCCGAATGGCAGCGCATGTGGGACCTGAACCTGATGTCGATCGTGCGCAGCAACGCCGTGTTCCTACCGAAAATGCTCGCGCGCGGCAGCGGCTTCATCGTCAATACCGCATCCTTCGCGGGCCTCTATCCGTTCGCGACGACGCGCATGCCATATGTCGCTGCCAAAGCGGCGGTGATAGCGCTGTCCGAATCGCTGGCGGTGTACCTGCAGCCGCAAGGCATTCGGGTCAGCTGCCTCTGTCCCGGGCCGGTGATGACCGGCGTGCTGGAGGGCATGAAGAACTGGTCGGCCAATGTGGAAATGCGCGGCCCCGGCAGTCACCTCGGGATCAAGACGGCAGAAGACGTAGCGATCACGCTGGCCGACGGCATGGAGGCCGGTCGCGTGCTGATTCCTTCGCACGACGAAGTGTGGGAAACGCTGTCCCGGCACTGGGCCGATCCCGATGCCTTCATTCAATCGAAAATCGACGAGTTTGCTCGCGGCGATTTGGGCCGGCCGCGCCTTCCCGCCGGCTTCAAACGACCGGATTAGTTTACGAGGAGAGTAGGTATGGGCCCGATTCCAATGACGTTTGATGTGTCCGCCGCGCTGCCAGCCGACGTGACTCAGGGACAGCGCCTCACCATTGCTGCCTGGCTGTTCATTCCCGACGATTTATCCAAGCTCGGCGCAAGACCCATCACCATGACCCTGCTCGCCGGGGGCAGCTACGACAAGCGCTATCACCACGCGGTGGTGCCCGGTCATTCCGGCTACAGCGCAGCCGAGCATCTCGCCGCGCTCGGCAATATTGTGTTGCTGGCCGATCATCTCGGCGTCGGCGAAAGTTCGCGCGCACCCAATCAGAAACTCGCCACACGTCAGATTTGCGCGCTCGCCATGCATAACGCAGTTACGCAATTTCATGAGCGTCTCGCGTGCAGCGATTTACATCCCGCATTACCAGCGTTGAATAACGCGGTGAAAATCGGCGGCGGCCATTCGATGGGCGCGATGCAAATCGTCACGCAACAATCTGCGCATCGCACTTTCGACGCCATTATGTTTCTCGGTTACACCACGCAAGGCGTGCATTTTTATCACGGCGATCAGCGCGTTCGTGCCGGCGATTACATGCCGGCAGAACCATATATCGATTACGCGACTAACGATCGCAAAGCGCAACGGTTTAATTTTTATTGGGGCGACGTTCCGCAGGATGTGATTCTGTTTGACGACACGCTCGCCGTCGAAACTCCGACCAGCATCGGCCTCGATTCGATTCGCATCGACATCATTAAAGCCGATGCAGCGAAAATCGATGTGCCGGTATTTTTTGGCAACGGCGAGCGCGATGTATCTCCCGAGCCTCACGCAGAAGCGCGCGCTTTTCCCTGCTGCCCGGATTTCACGATGTTTTTATTGCCGCGCTCCGCCCATTGCCAGACCTTTGCCAGCACGCGCCATGTATTCTGGAATCGCATGCACACATGGTCACGCGCAATTTTGCCGAGCGTCGTTTAATACATCCGTCTGTGAGCGCGCTTATTTTCAATACCCATACATTTCAATACGCACACATTTCAAATTAAACAAATGAGGTAATCGATATGACTGGCGATCGTGAAAAAGGCGTCGCGCTGTTTCGGGAAATCTACGGCGATAAAGCGGCCGATGGTCTGGTCGCAGTGATGGAATCGGATCGATTCGGCGTCGAGTGCATTCGCTGGTCGACTGATTTCAATTTCGGCTCGGTGTGGACACGCGAAGCGCTCGAACGCAAATCACGCAGCTGCGCAGTACTCGGCATGATGATCGCGCTGCGCCAATACGACGAAATTAAATATCACACCAAAATGGGCATGAAGAACGGCCTGAGCAAAGCGGAAATTCAAGAAATTCTTTACTCAAGCGTTCCCTATTGTGGAATACCGGCGAGCAATACCGCGCGCGCCGCGATGGAGGAGGCGTTTAGAGAAATAGAGGCGGCGAAATAATTTTCTTCGCGCGGTAGGCGTCGGCTTACAAAGATAAAATTTGTATAGCTACGACGCCAACGCCTATTCAGTCCTGCAAAATCATCAAGGTGGAATCTCGTTTTTAATGAGAACTTTAACGTACTGAATCTTCGATATTTGCTAGTTTTATAGCGAAGAACACTACTCCAACTCTTGAACCTTAGTTTGCGGCATCATCGCTGCGACTGCCTGCGATATTCCTGTAATCCCTTCATTATTGAGGCCGGCATCTTTCATGACCGCATCGATGATGGGTTTGGCAATCTGATACTGCAGTGCCGAATTCACTACCTGTTCCGGGAACGTTCCTGCTGCTGTTTGTGCATCGCCGCTGCTGGTAGCCGCGCCTTCTTGTTGACCAAGTCCATTTACTTGGAAGATGCGAATGGAATCGATTTTCTCCATTGGCTTGACTGCTTGGGCAATAATTTGCGGCAGTTGCTGGAGCAACTGACTACGTACCTGCAGATCAATCTGCGCATTGGATAATGTATTGAGCGCCTCGTTGAGCGCGCGCCGACCAGCAGCTTCAGCAAGCGCCGCATCTTGACGAGCTGCAGCTTCGACTCGAATAGCTTCCGCACGATCCAAGGTGGCATCTTTCTCAGCAGATGCCGCCACTCGCACGGAAATCGCTTTTTGTTGTGCTTCTTTTTCCGCTTCGATCAGCTCAATTTCTTTAAGACGCTCAGCGACCGCAACTTCGCGCGCAGTCGAAACACCTTCTTCGGCTTTTACAGCTTCTGCTCGCGCAGTGTTGGCAAGCGCATCGGCATCTGACTGCTCGCGCGATTTATTGGCAATGGCAATTTGTGTGTCTTGTCGCGCAATTTCGACTTGCTTGCGTTGCTCAGCGCGTTGAACTTCCGTTTGACGTTCACTTTCGATGGTGCGAGTTTGCACCGCAAGATTTTTCTCGATTTCTGCCGCTTTAATTTCCCGCTCTGCAGCAATACGTGTTTGACTTACTTGACGCTCGGCTTCGATCTTGGCGGTTTCCGCTTCACGTGAACGCTCAGCTTGTTGCTGCGCAATTTGTGCACTTTGTTCTGCGCGAGCGGTTTCGACCTCGCGTTGCTGATTCAACGTTGCGAACTCTTGATCTTTTTCAATCAGCAATTTTTGTCGTGAGGCTTCGAGATTTTTTGTTCGAACCTGTACTTCCGTATCCTGCTCAACGTCGTTGCGCTGCTTGCGACGTGATTCAGTTTGCTCGGTTAACCGTGTTAAACCTTCCGCATCAAACGCGTTGTTTGGATTGAAGAATTGCTTATCGGTTTGATCGAGACTGGTGAGCGAAACCGATTCCAATTCGAGGCCGTTTTTCTCGAGATCTTCAGCTACCGCATTTTGTACAGCTTGAACGAAATCGCGGCGCTTATCCTGTAATTCTTGGATCGACATGGTCGCAGCGGTCGCACGTAATGAGTCGACGAATTTATCTTCGACCAAAGCTTTCAACTCTTCGGGACTCAATGTGCGAGCACCGAGCGTTTGTGCGGCCGTGCTAATCGCCTCTGTCGTTTGTTTTACACGGACGAAAAAGGCTGCAGTGACATCAACACGCATACGATCTTTGGTGATAAGGCTTTCTCGTTCGCGGCGGATCACTTCCAGCTTGAGCGTATTCATGTTGACCATGATGAGCTCATGAAAAACCGGCAACACGATGGCGCCCCCATCCATAATAACTTTCTGCCCGCCTAAACCGGTGCGAACGAAAGCCGTTTCCTTGGTGGAGCGTTTGTAAAGGCGAGCGAGAATGACGCCCACAATAATAAGGGCAAGTAGTGCTATACCGGCTAATTCCAGAATTTCTAACAAACTATCCATGCTTTACTCCAGTGGTCGGTCAAAAAATTTATTGTTGATTTATATAAGAGTGGGGTGCGGGTTTTCGATAACTCGGTAATGCGCCCCCACTTTTCTGACTATCAGCACATCCATGCCATCACGCAGGGTCAGATCGGGAAGATCAGGCTCGGCCAGTATGTAATGTGTACGTCCGTAGTTATCTTTCAAACGCGCTTGCGAAGCCAAGTCCGCGTTGCCGCTTGCAGCGGTGATAATTGCCACTCGTCCAATGAATTCGCTTTCGCTGACACTGAAGCTTTCATCGCGCGGAATTACTCGCGCAAGCAACGCCCCCAGCGTGCGAACCCCTGTAATACCCATAGCAAAAGCAGGTAGGCTCGCGATGACAGCCGGCAAATAAAAACCGACGATATTGCGTGCAACGATTTGTACTAAGTAACCGGTAATTGCAAAGCTCGCGAGAAAAATCACCAGCAGGACGAGGGTTGGAACCTTACCGACATGCAACCAGCCCAACGCACCTTCAGTTCCATCTGCGGAAAGATCCGGCAACAAAGTGGTATCAATCCATGTGCTTGGGCTCATGGCAATCGCAAGGCCAATGACTTCAATGACAGCAAGGCCCAGCATCAACGCGAGTGCAATTCCGAAAGGAATATTTTGCGCAGCGGTGAACAACATCATTGTTGTTGCGCCTTGAGTTTTGCCAACCGCTCATCGATTTGATTATCGCGCACCATATCATCCAACTCTTTAAGCCGAGCAGCCTGTTCTAGGCTCGCCCCAGCTGCTGCTGGGGAAAGACCGGTATGGCGCTGATAGATCCGATCGAATGCAGCGGTGGCACTGTCCAGCTTTTGCTCATTTTGTTGTGATTCCCCAGCGCGAGTATTGGCCTGCGAAGCGGCTTTTTGAGAGTTGCGAAAACTCTCCAATGCATCAAGCATTTCACGGCGCTTGGCAATCAGTGCGTTGAGATAGCCTTTTAGCTCGGTTTCTCGTGCAGCTAGTTCAGCCAATGATTTTTCCAGAATTGGGATTTGCGCTTCGATATCAAGCTGCCGCCCAACGGCTGCTCGCGCTAGATCTTCGCGCTGGCTTGATAAGCTTTGCTCGATTTTTCCGGCAAGCTCAGCATGTTGTTGATTCAATGACACGTGCTGTTGCTGGGCAAGGTGACGATTTGCAGCTACTAAACCGAGCTCGTGGCGTACGTCGTTAATGACATCATCGATTTCGCGCAGAGTCTGCTCCATCACGGCAGCGGGAGCGGCCGATTCGAGGCGATCTATCAAAGCATGTGCACTGCCGGCAATTACGCGCCCGACGCGAGAACCCAGAGAATCGGCCATGTGTGTCTCCTTATCCTTCATGGTTGGATGTGTTGTTCAGTAAGTTCGCCAATTCCAGCGTAGCGGGTATATGCCTGCGCACGACGGTCGGATCGAATGCCGATGCCTCTTGGGTTGCACCTTGGCGCAACAAGCTTTCTGTTAGAGAAAATGCGCGGCGGACAAGCGTGTCTTCCAGTTGGGCAGCTTCGGCGGAGTTGGTGATGCGCGAAGAAATCGTCACCGCGAGCAGCGCGGTCAAATGATCGAGAATAGCGAGGAGAACGTCGGAGTGGCGGCCCGCTTCCAATTCCGCCGCCACCAAGCCATCGCGGGTGCGGCTCATGAGCTCGCGGACCCACGTGTGGGCGGTGGCAAGATCTAGCGCTCCATCGTGCTGACGCTTTAGCTGCGAAAGCAATACTCGAATCTTATCGCTGTTGGTTGGAGCACCTTCGATTTCTAGGCTGGCCAACCACAGGTAAATATCGCTGGGGAGGCGGGCGGAAACCGGCTCCATCGATGAGGCCCGAACCATGGTATCTCCTGAAACCAAGTACATTGAAATCAATTGTATTCAAATGAATTCGAATGTCAACGCCAGTTGTCGGAGTTTTAGAAATCGTTTGGTCAAGTCATCCCTGACTTTTTGATTTAGCGACAACATTCATGTGAATGAGCCCATTTCTAAGCTACACATCTCTTTGATTTTATAGGATTTTTTCAAAAATATAGGTGAGCTACAAGTCTATTAAAGCTACCCATAAGAGCGCTTACATTTTTTATGCGCCCATAAAGTCTGAATTTTTATGGAAATTCAGCGGGTTACAAAGATGCGTGACAGGCTATTACTGTACTCGTGGACCAACCATCTTAATTCTCCTTAACTTTACTCTCTGCTCATTCTATAATCACTATGTAGCGTTTTGCTACATAGTGATGCAAGGGGTAACGCCATGTCTGCCAGTCGCCCAATCCGCCTAGATGTTGAATTGATCGAAGCTGCCGAAGTACAAGGTAAGGCCGCCCATCGGTCCGCTCCAAGCCAAATCGAATTTTGGGCTTCGATCGGCCGCCGAATAGCCCCTAGTTTATCGCCCAATGACTTGGTGGCAATAGGTCAAGGGCTAGCCCGAGTTCGTATTGAAACAGGACCCTCGCCTAGAGTTGATCCTGATGCTGTTTTTGCGGCTGTGGCACAACATCGGAATACATCATTTGTCAGCACGGCAGCGAATCCTGCCCCATTTCAATATGAGTCTAGCCAAACCGCAGGGTACATCGATAGGGTCGATGCGGATGGCACTCGAACCACTGGCAAAATGATTGATGGTCAATTCGTTCCTAAATGACCAACCGCCCTCAGCTATGGATGCTCGTAGGCGGTAATGGATCAGGTAAGACGACGTTCTATTACAAGTTCCTCGAGCCACTCGGCATTCACTTCATTAATGCTGATCTTATCGCGCGCGACATAGCTCCCGATCAGCCCGAAGCTGTCTCCTATGAAGCCGCACAAATAGCGGAACAAATCCGGCTCGATCTTTTGAGCAAAGGCATTTCATTCTGTTTCGAAACCGTATTTTCGCACCCATCGAAAATCGAATTCGTACAACACGCCCAGTCACTCGGTTACGAAATCATCATGGTGTTCATTCACTTGGATAACGTTCAATTAAATATCGCTCGTATTAGCCAACGAGTAGTCGAAGGCGGCCACTATGTTCCTGATGAAAAAGTAGCTGGACGACTTGAACGCCTAGTAAAAAATATTCAAGCTTCGATACCCCTTGTAGATCGCCTTGTCATCTTTGACAACAGCCACCGGCTTGGGTCATTTAACTGCCAACTAGAATACGTTGGCGGTGGACTATGCTATCAAGCAGAGAACTTAAAACCATGGGCGATGGAATTTATCAATAAAAGATAAATGTCGAAACTTCAAAGTATTGATCACAACCTATTTCTAATAATGTAAATATTAAATCTCTTCTTCTAGGAAATTTAGTGAGATCCCAATCAAAAATCAAAATATTGACAATTAATTACACGAAATATTTATCTTAAGAAATAATGCCAGATGACCCCTTTGTTTTAATGCTTTTCTATAAAAATACATAGTAATTTTTAGCATTTAATAATCATTGCGTTTTATTTTCTAAAGTTTCAGCATCACATCTCTTGCGCATTGGCTTGCTGGTTTTAGCTATGCCTATTGACTCCTCTTCGCCCGATATCGATGTGCGTACACCTGCAGCGCAGTACATACGCATGTCTACTGATCATCAACGCTATTCCACCGAAAACCAAGCTGACGCCATTTATCAATATGCCGAACGCCATGGTATGTTGATCGTTAAAACCTATTCAGATGCAGGGCGTAGTGGACTAAGTTTCGATGGCCGAGATGCACTCAAAACATTAATTGATGATGTGCAAAGTAATAATGCACCGTTTAAAGCCATCCTTGTTTATGACATTAGTCGATGGGGGCGCTTTCAGGATTCCGACGAAAGCGCCTATTACGAATATATTTGTAAACGAGCCGGGATACAGGTGATCTATTGCGCGGAGCAATTCGCCAATGACGGCAGCATGCCATCCACCGTCATGAAAAATCTCAAACGTGTTATGGCAGGTGAATACAGCCGCGAACTATCCAACAAAGTATTTATTGGCCAATGCCGACTTATTGAATTGGGCTTTCGCCAAGGCGGGCCCGCTGGGTTTGGATTGCGCCGATTATTGGTCAATGCGGAACGTGTGCCAAAAACCGAACTGGCGCGAGGCGAACATAAAAGCCTGCAAACCGATCGCGTGATTCTCATTCCAGGGCCACCGGAGGAGATTGCGGTGGTTCAACGTATTTATCAATTATTTGTAGTGCATCGTAAACCCGAGCAACAAATTGCCGATGCGTTAAATGCCGAAGAATTAAAAACGGATTTGGACCGGCTTTGGACGCGCGGCGTTGTACACCAAATACTCACCAACGAAAAATACGTCGGCAATAATGTATTCAACCGCGTTTCGTACAAGCTCAAAGTTAAACGCGTACGCAACACTCCTGACAAGTGGGTTCGCGCCGATGGCGCTTTCGAAGCTATTGTCGATCCCGGTTATTTTGCGCAAGCTCAGGCGATTATTGCCGCGCGTTCACATCACCCACTGACGAGCAAATGCTCGATCGTCTTCGCAAGCTCTACGAACAAATTGGCTTACTCTCTGGAATTGTCATTGACGAGCAAGAGGGCTTGCCATCCAGTAACTGCTATCGTCGTCGCTTCGGAAGTTTATTACGTGCTTATACTTTGATTGGCTTTGAGCCAGATCGTGATTACAACTATCTCGAAATCAATAAAGCATTGCGAAAGATGCTCCCAGGAGTCGTCAAAACTATTAAAGAAGGACTGCTAACAGCGGGAGCGGATGTTTATCAGCAACCATCCTCCGAGCTACTGTATGTCAATGATGAATTTACTGTCTCCGTCGTCATCGCTCGCTGTATCGAAAGTTATTCAGGACGATACAGCTGGCGTATCCGTTTCGACCGCCAGCTGACGCCAGACCTTTCAATTGTCGTACGCATGATGTCCGACAATGAACACCCTCTCGATTACTACATTTTTCCTCGCATTGATCTGCCATTAATCGGTGCGCGACTCGACGAAGAAAATAATTTGTCGCTGGATGCTTATCGCTTTGACTCGCTTGATAGTTTTTACTCCTTATGTCAGCGCATTGCATTGTCGGAGGTCGCGTGATGGACACCCTTATCGCACAGCATGTTGAAATGATTCCGATCGACCGTATCACCGTCATTAACCCACGGGTGAGGAACCGTAAACAGCATCAAGAGATCGTGGAAAACATTCGTGCGATCGGCTTGAAAAAGCCCATTACGGTAAGTCGCCGTGACATGCGTAATGGCTTACCGCAATACGATCTCGTTTGCGGCCAAGGTCGGCTAGAAGCTTTTCGGGCGCTCAATCAAAGTGAAATTCCTGCCATTGTCGTTGAAGCCTCGCAAGAAGACTGTTTATTAAAAAGCCTTGTTGAAAACGTTGCGCGTCGGCTGCATTCACCGATCGAGCAACTGCAAGAAGTTTCTAGATTGAAGGAGCGCGGATATAGCGGCAGCGATATTGCGGAAAAATTGGGTGTTTCACCTTCATGGGTAACCATGATTACCAACTTATTAGATAACGGTGAACAGCGACTTTTACGCGGAGTGGAGTCGGGACTAATTCCGCTCAGCCTAGCAACAGATATTGCGCGCAGTAGCGACGCCGAAACTCAAGAATTACTCACGGAGGCTTATACCAAGGGTCAATTTCGCGGAAAGAAATTAGCTGCTGTTCGCCGACTACTAGACCAACGGAAGAAACAACCACGAGGGCGTGCAAATAGCGCATCGCCGCGAGCGCCACGTAAGAAAACAAGCGTAGAGGACCTTCGGCGTTTTTATCAAACCGAAGCAGAAAAGCATCGCCTTTGGATTAAGAAAGCCGATTTTTTCAACAACGATTAACGTTTGCGGTGCACGCCCTTAAAGAATTACTAACCGACAACATTGAATTCACAATATTACTCGAATCCGAAAACTTGCGCACGTTGCCACGTCAATTGGATATGCGTATTAATAGGAGGGCATAGACATGAACGGTCATAATTCGGAATTAACGATAGGATTCGAACGCGATTGTGTTGTAGTACCTATCGCATCGCTGACACCGTTTAAGCCTTTTCAAGCTCGAGTGAAGAAAACCAAAAAATATCAGCAAATCGTTGCCTCTATTCACGCCATTGGCATTGTTGAGCCTCCCGTCATTCTCGCAAACAGAAATGATTCCAACACCTTTTACATACTTGACGGCAATTTAAGAGTCGAAGCGCTGAAAGAATTAAACATCGATAAAGTTGAATGCCTGCTCTCTAAAACTGACGACACTTACACCTACAATCGGCGAGTTAATCGATTAGCCGCTGCTCAGGATCGCCGCATGATTGTGCAAGCAATTAATCGGGGCGTACCTCAGCAGCGCATTGCCGATACGCTTGGCTTAGACATTAGTAGCATTCGGCGACGCGTTAAATTGCTGGACGGAATTTGCGATGAGGTGCGCGATATGCTAGCCGATAAGCCTTGTCCCATGAAAATCTTCAGCATTCTTCGCGATATGACACCGTTAAGACAAATCGAAGCAGCGGAACTGATGATGGGCAGTGCAAATTATTCAGTGATTTTTTCCAACGCGATTTTATCGTCATCAAAGCCGCATGAATTGATAAAGAAGGAAGCTCAAAAGATCGGGGACGAGTCACTTCGTGAAATTATGGCTAGACAAGAAAAAGAATTGGCCGCATTGCAAGTCAATCTGAAAGGTATCGAAGAAACCTTTGGAGAAGATACTCTGCTGTTAACGGTTACTCAGGGATATCTGAGAAAACTACTAAATAATGCAAAAATTGTTATGTGGATGTCGGAAAACTATCCTGAATATTTGACAGAGTTTCAGGCAATAACTGAAATTTCATCTTTAACAGGTTTAAATCAAAATCGTGATGCCGCGTAGTTTTCGCTTTCAAGAATGCGATTTTATGAGCCTAGGTAAATGTAGATTCATTTAGTCTTCAGCAACTCTAACTCTTCACGCTGTTTGGAAATAAGTTGCGATTGAGCTTGTATGAGCGTAAGGAGCTGATCATTTTTTTCCTTCAACTTCTGCACTTCTGAGCTAAGGACATCAACGTTCATTACCCTCTCTATGATTTGCAAAGGCAGCTGGGCACACTGTACTCCTGGGTAGTATCCAGACGTGGCGGAAATTCCAGGCAGGCAATACCGTTCCGGGATGACGCTTTGGACATTTCCTATGATAGTGACCGTCTCAGCAGGAATATGATACAAGCCGTTCGGCTGCAGGGTTCCTGGCATTGCCGAATACAGAAGATGTGGATCGATAACCGGAAGCGAGATCTGCGAGTATACAAATTTCGCCGAAAACAAAAAGCCAAAAAAAGAAAGAACTCTTGCGGCTGCTCGTATTTGTCGAAAATTAAGCATTTTTGAAAATCTCTTATTTTTAACTAATTTTTTATACTTCTATTTATAGAGCCAAGCTCACTTAGGGATTTTTCCGCTAATTGCATTTAATTGCTCACGAAGAACAGAAAGCTCAAGAGACTGCTTTTTAATCAAGTCGAGAATTGCTTGATCGCTTTCATTCTGTTTTTGGTTATCTGCCTGCGCATCGGATTTTACTTTAAGAATTGTGTCCATCGTTTCAATCGGCATGATTTCAGCGCAGCCAAGTATCGTCACTTGATCCCATGTATATAATGAGTGCTGCTTGCATGCCGTACGTTTGCCTCCAATGTTCGCCACAACAATACCAAGCTCATTTACTGGTGGTTCATTGTTGAAAGCGACGGGATTTGGAACTGCTATTTGAAATTGTGCGTACGCGGTTAAAGGCAAAAAAAGTAGCGCATTAAAAATTACGCACACGCGGAGAGCAATCACTAGCATATTAAATCCTCCTGAAGATCACGGGTTTTCACCAACTAAATTAGTAGTTAGCATATCCAGAACAACTGAATCATATGCAGACTGCAGAATTTGCGGCGAGGTTTCATAAAAGCTTCTATCTAGAGCTAACTGCGTAAGATGGCGGCGACGATGCAGGGTTTCCGCCAGTGCGGGAGCGACTCCAAACCGGCCATCTTGAAGTGCTTCAGGAAGTGGAATGGGTGCCGCTAAATCCCCTAATTTCACGACAACACCAGCATTTGCACTCGCGTCCACGAATCGGCATCCATCCGTCGCTAGTAAGGTATTAGTTATCGCTGAACGCGGCATTCGCATTTCAAAATCCCAACCAGCGCCCATCATTTGTTTAAGCAAGCGATGAGATAGCTCGGTATTGCAAATTTTTCCTGCATAAGGTGTTTGCTTCACCGCAGACTCAAATGCGCTCTGATAAAAATAATAATTAACAACTTCATCTTTTTTTGCAATTCGATGGAAAGCCATCGCTACAACGCCTTGAGCAAGTACAGAATTATTTTTGATGATTTCTAGCGCGATTTTTACGTCATCTTTATTGGTGAGATCGTCAGTTGTTTTCCAGAGCGTGCCGTCTTCCTTCTTTAAAGTCTCATAAAGGACAGCGATTGTTTCATCACCATATAGGAGCGACTGCTGCAGAACGGTCAACTCATTGAGTTGGCTGAGCTCCGAAAGCAGCGGATCGCCGGTCTGCTTCGACATTGTCGACAAAATTCTTTTTAGACCATTTTCTTTCGGGCTTTTAATATCTTCAGCAGAAATAAACTTGGTAGGAATGGAAACACTGAAGTCCATCAGTGTTACCAATGGCTGCACCATCTCCATTGCAAAATTAATATGAGGGCCAACAATTTTTGCTGAAATTATCTTGTTTTCGCGCTCTTTAGAGGGCTCTCCATTAACCTGCCCTAAACAGAGTAAATTAAAAGCAGGGCGGTTTATTTTGAATGGATTTTCTTTTGTACAAATTTTCGGTTTCGCGTCATTTTTAAATGCTGCATCAATACTGGATCGCTTTGCATCATACGCAGAGACACTAATGGTAGGTTCAAGTAATGATAAATACGTTTTTTCGAAGTTGCTACCAAGTCGCCCTCTTTTTTCGTAGAGAACTACAATGCGGCTATATGTATCCGCAAGATCTTTGTAATATTTATTGAATGCTTCTCGCTCCTCCTTTTCTTTCCCAGCTCCCTCATTCTGAATTTCTGTTGAAAACAAGCTCCCTTTCAAATCTAAATTAACGACTGTATTACTAAGCGCACCGTGCAAATTAGTAAAACACTTCGCACCACTAGGTGCGGCAGTAGGACTTCCAAGAATCAAAAGTAACTCTTGTTTTGTCGTGATTGTGTGCTTTCCATTTAGATGATCTGCATCGACCATAATCCAACAGTCATTGAAGGGGGCGAGTTGCAATTGGCGAACTTGGTTAGATATTGTATTTATGTCGTATTGAATATCGTAAAGCGCCTGCATCTGTTCATCATGTAACGTTATTGTGATCTGTTGCAGATTCTGGATAGATTCAAGAGTTTTGACTTGTAACTCTGTGATCTTTTCGAGCTTTGCATTAACTTTTGCAAACTCTTGCTGCATGTAACGCATCATTGCGGCATTAGGATCAGGTTTCTTTGCACCAAACATACCGCTCACTGACACTGCTGCACCAAGAACGTCACCGGACATATATTGCCCAATCGCGGTGGCTGCAGTCTGCACTGTGCTTATCGCTTGAATCGTACCTGGATCAACGCCGAGATTGGATCCAAGAGCGGCCAACTTACCAAGATCACTAGAGAATTCATTAACCGTTTTTAAACGCTCCTGCAGTTGTATCTGTTTTTGAAGCGCTGTTTTTTGCTGATCACGCATTTCCGGTGTCAGACCAGGAAATAAATTCGAATCGAGTGCCTGCAACTTCTGTTGCGGAGTCCAATTCATAAACTCGATGCTGGCCATGCTTCGTGTGGATTCGAGATTTTCAGCGACGAGCTTTTTTGTATCAGTTACAGTAATGGTGATGGACTGAATATTGGTTTGGATATCGGTTAATGTGTCAGCTTGCTTTTCCAGCGTATAATTAAGCTGTTCCATGAACGCTTTAGTTTCCTTAGCGTGCTTTTTGAAGTCTCCCGCAAGCTCATCCAATTTTTCCCCATTAACCTTTCCGATAAACGCTGTTACATCGAGTTTACGATTAACGGTATTTCGAAAATTAGCTTCCAATAAATGTTTGGCGTTCGCGTCTGATCCAATTTCATTATTCAAAATCGACTGGCCTTCAGTAATATTATTAAGCTCTTTGGCCAACAATTCAGGATTCGAATCCAAAGCAAGCGTTTGCAAGTGTTTGAGCTTGGCAGCATCGCCATCTACAGCGATCGTCAAAATCTTTAATGCCTGCTGGTTGCTTGCTTCCATCGCTTGACCCGCTAAAAAATCAGTACCTGAGCGTACCGCTTGTGCAGATACTAAGGTGGCGACTTTGCTAAATGGATCTGGATCAATGGCGCCGGCGTAATCAAGTGTTGTGGCGATTGAACCGCCAATGACGCTAATTGTTCCGCTCGCCATCTGCCCTTCGTAGATGCGGTTTTTATATCCCTGAGCGACCAACGCATACGGATGTGTCGAAGAAGCAACTTTAGGTGGACCTTCAATACCACTAACGACAAGTCGGCCAGTCGTAACACTTAATCTTCCAATACCAATGATTAGATTGGCCTTTGCTTCGGGTTTGAACGGTGGTTCAACCTGAGAATAAGCAATTGTTGACGAAAGAAGCAGAATCACTGGGGTGGTAAATACATGTACCAATAAATTTCGCAGTTTTTGATTTTTATTTACCACAAATAAGGACTTATTATTTTTATGGCTAGACATTGAGCCTCCCTGAAAACAAATTCCTGATAGATATTAAATAAAAGTGTTAGCGAAAAATGGCTAGAGGCGGTAGGAATAGGAGCTGGCTGTCCTCTTCACTCATTTCCAAAAAGAACGGCTCCGTTTATACACTTCAGTCCATATTCACTTTGCACCACACATCCTAATGTGTCCAAGCATACATATCTTTAGGTCAAAAAAAAGCCTGAAATATAAATTTAATAAGTATTTCTAGCACACGCATTTATAGCAAATGAAAAGTACCGCATCTAACTTCAGCGGCTCAACGCATGTAATTCCCGCTCAGGAAATGAGCAAAGGCTGGAAGATGAACTGAGATACTTAAACCAAGCGTCGATCGCAAACTAATTATGAGGAACACTTTCAACATATATAACGCCTACAACAGTGGTTAACCGCTGTGCTGACGAATGGCTTATTTTATTGAAACTTCACTTCTGTAAAAAAATCTTGCGGATTCACGCGTGGCGAAGGCATGGCCTCGACATGTATATGTACTTGTCCAAGTTGTATTGCAACAAGATCGGTCGGTGAAAGATGAGGTGCAAGCTGACGACCAATGTTGGCCCAAAACTCAATTTGGCCGGCAGCGAATCTGCCTTCCGCGTTGCCAATAGTCTCAGCGGCATCGATTAATTCGCCACTTAATCGAACAGCACGGGTAATAGACATCTTGACCCATCCGTACTTTTCAGCTGATTCTGACGCTTAGATGTTTAAAATCAAGGACTTCTTGGCTAGGCAAGCCGGCCAAAAGATAGCTATAGGTAATATCCATCGTTATTATCTTTCATAAGCGGGCCAACGGTAGGGCTCACGGTTCACAATCATTAATGCCGCCGCGAGCTTGGGTTGTGCAAAACATGCGAAACTCTTTATATCTCATTGATTCATAAGATATATATAAGGCAATAGAATAATAATGTTTTAATCTAAGGGCGCCCTTTATTTGAATGAAAAATATGCTAACTTGCTTTGGAAGCCCAAAGCTGTATGGGTTGAGTTTTTTTTAGCTCAGCTTATAATCAGCCGCCCCTGGTAGGGTAGATCGGATCATAAGGCCAAGATAATGGGAACTCTGTTTATCCAGTTGCTTATAGCAGGCATTGGAAGCGCGTTATTTTTCGTTTTTTTCACACTCGCGCTCAAGACCCTTTTCGCTGACCAGAATGCTTACAAGCAGAATCGTGTAGAGGTCGGCGGACTTCTCAATGTGCTGAAGGGAACAACTCGGATTACGAGTTACAGTTCTTGCTGTAACATCCGGGAAGGCTTGGCTGTTGATAAGAAGAACAGAAAACTCATTCCTCAGAACACTCTTTCTGACGATGCGATAAACTCGATTTTGAAGTAAAAAGTTTAAAAAGGTACCGAAGGGTGCAGGCTCATTCCTCGCACCCTTTTTTATTTTGGCCGAACAATTAAAAGAATTGGATAGTTCTTGAATGCCCCAATTTGAATATAAGGGATGGGTGCCTACCGTAGGACAGCGGTTGTCCTTCAGCATTATTGGCCATTCAAAACATCCCACATCTGCAATTACCAGCAATGTTGCCGATGAAAAAACCAGACGAATTATTTGCTATCAATACCGCCCTTCATTGCTCGATAGTGCAATTCCATTTTTCAAACACAATTTGGCGAAATTGCTTTTCTCGTTGGAAAGCGAGTTTCGTTTTTTGTGTGTTGCTCGAAGTGAAAATGATTCGAATAATTTAAACAAACCCCTAACTGGGACGGTTTATATTTTTCAAAATAAAAAAACGTGGAAAAATTCTGTCGAGCCTATAGTCAAGCCTGCGCAAAATAGTCTTAATCAATATGATCGCCAGTTGCCATTAGATGACTATTACAATAATTACATAAATAAGCAGCTTGCCAGTGTTGCGGTACACGCCATCTATTACGCGGATTTTGAATTACAACGAAATGGACTCATTACAATTCAACCCTCAACCGCATCGATATTCAAAAACCCAACAACAGATCTTGAATATTTCCGTAATCAAATTTTGTCTGATGCCGACCTTCAAGACAGAGTCTCGTCCCAAATATTTTATTTTTTAAAAGATATTGCTCACGTCCATCAACACCATCACCCCACTACAGACACGATTGTTCGCCTTTATAGAAAAGATGTATCCGAAACCGATTTGGGATGGATGAATAATACTTTGAGGGTGTTGTATTCAAAAATTTTGGAATATAAGCGTATTAAAGATGAAGAAATACACGCCGCAGCCTTAGGGGTTATGGCGTACGTAAAAGCTTTTGCCGAAATTGCAAAAAAAGAAGTAAAACCTACGGAAGTGGATTTACTTGCTCTTCGAAATAATGAAACTTTGGAATGCTCTATAAATGCAAGCCAAACAGAATATCAAGCGGGTGTAAATAGACGGAGCCGCTTGTCCGACACCTTTAAAAATACTTTAATAAGTATTGCCAGCTTCCTTGTATCTCTTGCGAGCCTTACTCAACTAATTGATGATGATGCCAAAATTCAAATCGATGGCAAATTCAATTACGTCAAGGAAACCGCTGAATTAATAATTAACCACCCAATTTATTCGCTTGCTTTAATAACCTCTGTTGTCACCATGTTGTTGATGTACGAAGGCGTTATTCCATGGAAGAAATCTTCAATAATTCGTGATCTAACAAGAATTTTTCACGCAATACCGCGAACATTGTCAGTTGTTTTAATGTTTCTGCTTGCGCTGGGATCTATATACGTAACAATAAAATTAGTTACAGATGTGCCTCGACTTACTTATTTTATAGCCAAAATTCAAGAAGCCCTAAATTCTATGCCCTCAAGATAATTCAATCCATTCAAAATAAATTTGACCATCTTGGCTGCCCGCCAGAAAAAAATTCGTCTCGTTTTGGCAATGAAGGACAGAAATGTATATTATGTGTCCAATGCCGAGCGATTCGCGCGGGCTATGGCGGAATTGGAAAAAACCGGGGCAAGTGAAATTGAATTGCCCAATATTAATATCGAAAAATTACCGCCAGATTCAAATTATGATCATGTGCAGCATCTAATCCACCACACCAATAAAATACGAAACGAATGCGCTCATGGGAGCACTATGCTGCACAACCAAGTTCTACATAGTTTTGAAATAATCTCTGCGTTTATCAGTCAAATTTATTCTTCACCCTCTTAGCAAAAGGAGAAAATTATTCTTCTGTGCATTGACGAAGAGTGTGAAATCGCAAGGATTTGACCAGTTGTTCGGGCTGACTTGACCGCAGCTATCAGTGCTTGACCATTCATTACCGATCCTACAGCGACTTCGCTACCGCCTCACTAATCCTACAAAGCCGTCACACCCAGGCCGATTGAGTATCAAATGAGAGGTTACGCAGCTCGATGGATACCACAAAGCCTAATGATGTCGCGATATTCACCAAGGAGTCGAGCGAGAAGCGGGCAATGCGGCCGCATAACAAATCATTCTGACGCGGTTGAGTAATACCGCAATGGGTAGCAGCTTCAGCCAGCTTCCATTTTTTGGCTTCGATAACATCGGCAATTTTGTGGATCAAATCGGCACGCACGCGCAGATTAGCCGCTTCCACAGGTGTGTCGGTGATAGCATCCCACACACTGTCGTAGGTCACGCTTTTAGTTTTGGTCATGCCTCACCTCGCAGTAATTCGCGGAGTATCTGTTTGGCGATATCGATATCACGTCCGCTTGTCTTCTGCGTTTGCTTTTGGAACGCGTGCAGGGGGTATACGGCATCGCGTAGCCGAGCGATATAAATCCCTGGAAAATCCCCTAAATTCCCCTGCGACTTCTACTTCCCCAATAAAAAACAACGAATGTCAACGCAGGGCTATGCGGTTTAGTCCTTTTCGCTTGATACTTTCAAACGAGATATTTGGTTGCTATACGATTTAGCCGACATCATGACCATTATCGTCTGCTCGGTTCGTCGTGATTTTATGGCAATTTCTTCTAGATCGCGTTGCGGACTATTGAGCCTACGGCACAAGCCAACAAAATTTCTTCGGAAGCGCGCAACGTATACTTCACAGCGTTTGACGTTTTTGAATTTTTTTCTCATCTTTAAATCCCGCAAAAAAATCAATTTCCACTTTCCCAATAGTCAGGCGATGCCCAAAGCCGACTTTCAGGTCGGCATCAATGTGAGCTAATCTTCACTGAACCCAGTGATCTGATCATGAGCGCTGGAGCTACAACTTCAAAAATTTATTTGGCCAATGAGCAAAGAGGTTCTAGCAAGCTTTCGTAACGGTACTTTGTGTTCACAAAACTGAAGCGATGCAAAACTGCGGTGAATCTGAATCGGCACTACAGTGCGGATTTCTTTAGTTTGCGATCGTGAATATCAATTAAAAAAACGCAAGCGCAATATTCGGATCAACCTTCTTTCGGTCCCCACGCCCAACTAAAATATAAAGTGTATTCTTTGATTCAAATATCGCGTTGAGATGAAATGCTTTTAAGGCTGTGGTTCGCACCCACGACCCGATTTGGAATTGGCCTGTGCTATCGTAGAGAACATAATTTGCGTTGATGACGGTTGCCATCAGCCCTTGACAGGACAATTGATCGCGTACCGAATCGGGAACGTCTAAATCCCAAATCGACCAATCCTTTACCGCTCGAATCGGTTTATTAGCATCGATTTTGCGTGCGATTTTTATCAGTCGGTCGAGATCGCCCTCCTCGATACCGTGATCGCAGACATCACCATCTTGATAGAGCACATCAGCAAACTTTTCAAGAATGTTCATATTTACCGTCCTGCATTTATAAGACTCTCGCCAACCACAATTTGCTTTGAGTTAACCATGCAAAACTCCCGCGGCTTCATGGCGAGCAGCATCCACCACTGACTCCGGGTCAACAGCCAAAACATCTTTTGGCCGCTTCCCTGCGAGAAAACTATTTGGAAATTGACACCAAATTGCGATATCCCAGCTGGTTTTTCTTGCTTGAAAAATAGTTATTAGCTTCGCAATCACCTGCAGCGGGTGACACGTGGCTCCCGAATCCAATCCATACGCAGGAAAGTATTCAATGCCGTTGTGTTCAATTGAAAAGATACGACCACTAGATTTCCATTCGTCGAGTAATCTATTCGGATTCGTGCACATCATCATTTCGGATATCTGCGATGTGGTCAGCCAGCGTGCTCCATTTAGAACGTGCATTTCGGCGCGATATTTCATTCGGTATTCGAGGTCTTCTCGCTGGCTGGCTTCCATATTAGCCTCACTCATACGCCAAGATTAGGGAGCGGCCGTCGTCGATCAATCACTAATTGTAATTTCGCATTGCGCAGCAGCGAAAATACACCGACATTTACGACGCACACAGATCTATTCTGTTAATGTCTTCAAAATCGGTTATGCGTTCTTCGTCATTTAATTTTCATCGGCCACATATGCATCCGATCTTAATCATAAGAGGTAGACTCAAAATACCTACGAATAAAATAAAGTGCGTGTATGCTGCCAACACTAATCACATACTGCTTCGGCGACATCCCACAAAAGGGATTGCTACTAATCGGCATGCTAAACCATCGCAGTGCCAGCGATGGCCGCTCATTAGGAGCTATCCTTTTAAGCGCGACATAAATCCCTAGTAGTGCAGTTAACCTCTCCATCGTGTCATGTGGAACATCTACAGGCTCTCCTCGGAGAGAAAGTCGGCGCCATTTCAAATACGTGTGGGGCTTAATGCCGCCCAGTAATATCCGTTGCTCGCTAACGCGCAGGTTCCACGCACGTTTGTCGCGCATTGAATTTAGCCAACGCAACGCCGCACTAGCATGGTGCCGTGATAATTTATTCGTCACGAACTTCGGAACCCCTCATCACGGCTTTCAGTCTCAGTACACGTTTTCGGCAACGAATTATGCTTACCGATCTCCACCGTATCGGTGCGATCGCCGATGAGCTACAGCCTTTGTATACCGTGCATCTGCTCAGATTGATCGTTCTCAAATTGCCAATGCGGCATCGGTTGAATCAATGGGTGATATTCGATTGCCATTGGTAATCCCAACCTGGATTGGGTAACTAGGTCGGTGCAGACCAGATGCTTCGAAATCGATCACGCACGTATTGACCACTTGCATACATCCATCGCTGATCTGTCATCACAGCTTGTAGCCTGTCTTCACGCTTATTCTTCTTTAATTGCGCAAATTTTCCATCGATTAAATAACGCTAATGCGGCGCTCTTATATGGCCGGATTTTATTACCGTCTATGGCAGTCTGGTATTAATGGAGGGTAACTACCTGTGATTCTTGAATTTTTACGATACTTTTTAAGAAAGATTTTTATCAGGCTCGGCAAGATTTATCGATAAAAGACCATCTACCAAATCAAATTTAAATGCCGTAGATTCAAGTTCAAATCGATTTTCGAGTTCAAAAATTCGTCAAAAAAGTATAGTGAATTACCATACTTTTTGAAGTTTCTGAGGAAGGAAAAGTATAGCGCTGAACAATACTTTTCTGCGCGAAGCGCATTTTTATTTAAACGCCAAGCAGAATCTAACGAACAATTAATAGTGTAATGAACCTTATATCCCACTATTTATTCGATGTGACGAGGAATTTATAGACAGTAAATTTATTTGAGTTACGCGATGAGTGAGCCTTGCTGAATTAAATTTGCGCCGCTCACCTTGAAAAACAATTTTCGTACTCAATGTATGCCTGTCCGCTAATTTCTGCGTAAAAATTAGCGACTGTACACTTTTTAATCAGCAAAAATTTTCCATGGTATATTGTTTTTCGAAGTGATGGACGCCAACGCGTCATCGGCAAAGCGAGGGGGGAAGCATGTAAAAAAATCAGCAGATTAACGGAAGCGAGAGCCAAGGATATTACGAATTAAGCACCGTCATTATCCCCGCGCACTCAAATCCCCGTCAAGAAATACGCTAGCGCGACTGACCTTAATTTTCAGTTGTGGGGCGCTGTCTTTTGCAAATTTTTTATCTCGCGTAAGGAAATAGGGAGATAGTCATGGGTAAAACCGGAAAAAAATCATGCACTGGGGTTATTGTACGTCGAACTAAGGTGCAGCGTCCGCGCAGGACGCGGGCAACGCACCGCATTTTAGTGCCATCGCCAAATAATTCGGATGCTGAATTAGCAGATTCATTGCTTGAGCGTGATGCAATGATGCTTTGCCATTTCTGCTCGCGCATTGCCTCATTTACATCACAACCACTGACGCTGACTTACTCAGGTACAGACAAAGATATAGAGGCCACTCCTGATCTAGAGGTCAACTATATCGATAACAGCTCTGAGCTTCTTGAAATCAAATATGCAGATGAACTAGAGAAGCCGGGCTTAAAAGATAAGTATCGAAATATTCAGACGCAGTTCGCACATATGGGGAGGCGGTATCGCATCATCACTGATAAGCAAATCCGACGCGACCCTAACAAACTGCGTAATTTCCGCCGTCTCCTCGGCTACCGCCTTGACGAATCTCCTCTTCCTGAAATCGATTGGCTACCTGCCAACAAACCGTTTGGCATTAGAGATCTTGCTGAAAAACTCGGTAGTGAAGGCGATGTTTACCGACTTCTTGCAAGGCAGGAATTGTATTGCGACTTCTCGCGGCTAATAACGCTCGAGACGATCGTAAGAAAATCTGAGCCAACCGATTACCTAGCTTTCATTTAACGAAGCATGAGTTAAGGGAGACGCTATGAACACTACCATCGACGCAGGCACACCCATTCACTACGGACGCCAAATCGGCGTTGTACAACAACATTTTCTCGATACCGGCAAAGTACAAATTGCATTAAATGACGGCAAAATATTCACGACTTCATTTCAGAAGTTAATGGAAAAATACGCTCGCGATGAAGTCGCCTTTGGAGATGCCTCGACACAAACCCTGAAAGCTGGTGATATCAAGCCACCGTTTATCGACCACGATTTAAGCGATAACCAGCGTAAACAAATAGCTCGGAAGCAGGGCTACGTAAACTGCTGCATACGCAATCAGCGCGTGCTCGACGTACATGACTGCGAAATATCGATTCGCGAGCATACACTCAGCACTAATGACGCGCGATGTCCTACCACCAAAACCGTAAGGCAATGGTGCCAGAGATACATCGCAAGTAATGGGAATCCATTGTCTTTGCTTGATCGCAATAGTAAGCGTGGGAATCGTAATGCAAAATTGCCCGAGAAGGTCCACGAACTCATCGCAAAAATCGTAAAGACCAAATATTTGCGTAGAAATGGTGAAAGCATTAAGGAATCGTGCAAGCTTATTAATGCTGAATTGCGAAAACACCCAGACATCTACACGGTTCGCCATGTTAGCTATAAGACGGTTCGCAACTATGTAAACTCCCTTCCCGTTGCTGAGATATTTCACGAGCGCAAGGGCTACAAGAAATTTCGTAACGAATTTCCCTCAGGCTTTCATAAAGATGAGCCGATCTATTTACTCGAACGGGTTGAAATCGATCAGACACAATTGAATTTGTATGTCGTCGATGAAAAAACGGGGGAACAAATCGGCCGACCCTGGCTAACCATGGGTATTGATGTCACCAGCGGTATGATTGTCTGGTTCCATCTATCTCTCAAGCGCCTCGATGGCAATATGCTGCCGCGTATCCTTTATATGGCTATACGGCCGAAGGACATGACTTTTTTGCGAAAGCAATTTCCTGCATTAAAAAGCGATTGGAAGGTTCAAGGTATTTTTCAAGAAGTCGTTCTCGACAATAGCCTAGAAAATCATACTCATGATTTTCAGAATGTCTGTACAGACCTACTGAATATGGAAATGCACTATGTGCCGCCTGCGCAGGGATCGTTGAAGCCCCATATTGAGCGATTATTCAGAACAATAAAGGAAACTTATATTTCTACACTTCCGGGCGCTTACACCCAGGATGATGAAGAGAAATTTGCAATGCGCAATGCCGTTCTTAGCATGAATAAGCTCACCGAATTATTTACCTGTTGGGTTGTTGATATTTATCACAATACGTATCAAGACCGACTTCAAATGACTCCTCGCGAAAAGTGGAAAGATTGTATTGCCATGCACGGTTCAACGCGCTTGCCGGGAAGATCAAAAGATTTAGAGCGACTTTTATGGCGATCGAAAGTGGCCACACTGCAAAAATGGGGATTGCAATTTGAAACACTTCGCTTCAAGTCGCCGGCGCTCTTGAAATTAGCTCAACGCCTCGGCTTCAGTATCAAACTTTCGTTTTATTACAATCCGTTCGATCTCGGCAAAATATTTGTCGTTGATCCTGAAAGCAGGGAGATCATTGAGGCGCAATGCAGCTGTAGCCGATATCGCCAACAGGCGGTTTCTCTCGAGGAACACCTCCAATACCGCGCCCATATCAATGCGGATAAACGATTACGTGAAATGGAGCCTGATGAAGCCCTCTGCGCAGCTTTCGATTTTCATCAAATAGAAATCAATGCGCTACAGAAAAAGGCCAACGCGAAGTTACGCAAAGCCAAAGGACGCAAAGCAGCACCAACCAGCGACATGCAAATGAACGGTACAACGAAAAAGCCAACCCCCAAAAAGCCCAGCATCTACGCCGTAGCGCCCTGGCTGGAAAAGAAAACCCCCAATTCCGCCGCAGCTTAAAAAGGAGATTTTCCCATGAGCAATGCTCTCGATCGAGCCCAACTGGAAAGCCGTATTGCACAAACCCGTGTGAAGTATGAACCTCATGAGGTTGCGTACGAACAACTCAAATACCGCATCACGATGGCAGTCGAGCACGGATTTAAAAGTGCCTGTGTTCTCTGCGGTGATACTGGCACAGGTAAATCAACGCTGAGTGAACGCGTCCTGAGAGATTTCCCTCGCATCGAAACACCTGAAAAATCCATCGTGCCGATTATTTACTATCAGCTAACCTCCAAGCCAACCATCAAAGGGATCCTGCAAGGTGTATTAAAGGAATTCGGGCTTCCTATTAGGAAGTCGGACACCGAACAAGATTTGATTCGAATACTGAAAACACAAATAGCTGCGTGTAAAACGCATGTCATCATCCTTGATGATGCGCAACATTTTGTGGAAGAAGGTCGGAGGATTGGCTCCATCCGCACAACTGCGGACGACATGAAAGTGCTGATCGATATGGGACTGCTGATTATTTTTAGCGGCACGACCAATCTCTTGAAGATTTTCAGCTGCAATTCCCAATTGCGCCGTCGTTCATCAACCCATGTCTATTTAAAGCCGGTGGCGATGACCGAGCACGCGGTTGATATCTTACGTCCCACAGTCATTGCTTTATTGGAGGAGTCGAAGAGCGGGTTATCGGTTGACTCCCTCGATGAGGAGTTTTGGGTGCGATTCCATTTTGCGACCAATGGCAATATCGCCTACATCAATATGCTTGTGGCGGCCACTGCTGCGGAAGCTCTTAAAAACAAGAGAACGGCCATTACACAACGGGAATTTAAAGCGGCCTTTGAAACACATATTTTTTGTGGTGCAACACCAGCGACCAATCCGTTTAGCAAAGATTTTGAGTGTAGACCGCTGCATTATTCGGGTGAGCCATTCGAGGGTATGGAGACTGCCGCATGAGATTGCCCGTTCGTCCATTACCGTATGCCGATGAAAGTGTCTTGGGATATATCCAGCGCCTAGCGGTTAACAATGGCTTCGAAAATGCCCGCCGATTAGCCGCTTCTGCGGCAAACGATTTTCTATACGACTCACCGTTATTATGGCGCGAACTTGTTCAGAGATGGACAGGACATCCCGATCGGATACTCGCTGAGCTGAAACTCTATCGTCTACGATCGCGTCGATATACTTTTGGTGATCAATTGTTAGAGCACTCGCACCTAACATCGTCTATCAATGGTTGCCCACGCTGCTGGGCAGAACAACCATATCATCGAGCCAGTTGGCAGCTGATTTGGAACCCCATCTGCGAAATACATGGTATTCCATTGGCTTCGGACTTCCTCTATGACGAAGGTGAGCTGATCGCTTACGGGATTCGTACCGGCATGCTCCCGATCCCTAACCATCAGGCGGAGTTTTCGCAGGAGGAGCTCGATGAGGTGCTGTCGCTGCAAAAATCGATTGCCGCCGATTTTCTACGAGAGGATCCAAGCAATTTTTTAGCCTCTAGTCAGGCGAGAGGCTATATCGAGCGATTGCTCGCCTACCTAGATCGTCGGCAAAAAAATAAAAGTGTTTTATCGCTACCAGTAACACCCATGTGCGTTATACGTGCGATGCTTTCGCGTAATTTGTAATGCGTATTGAGCTCTGCCAGCTGCCGATTCGTCCCGTGCCGCTTAATGGAGAGAGCGCATGGGGTTATGTTCGTCGCATTGCGTATTCCAATGGCTATCGCGATGCGCAGCATTTACTCAACGCATTCAAAATTGGTCGAGGTGGACATCTTCAGTGGGCGGACGACCCCTTACAAAAAGTAATCGAAGTAAATGCGACGAATGATCTTTCAGGCCACGATGCTCATAGATTGATGCATCACGTCCGCTGCTGCCCTGACTGCTTAAGGGAATACGGGTATTGGCGCGAGCAATGGGAATGCGGACTAGTGCCAATCTGTACAGAGCATCGACGAGCACTAGTCGCAAAATGCCCGGTCTGTACTCGATTATTGCGTAATTCACATACGCGTCTTTTTCATTGCGAATGCGACGCCGACTTGCGTGAGGTGGATGTAAATAGCCTACATATCGACGATCAAGCATGTGCATTGGCGTCGCTAATGCTCAAACTGAGCGAGTCATCTACGCAGTGTCACAACTTACATTTTGCGAATGAGCTTGCCGCGTTATCGGATTTGGAGCTCAATCGCCAGGTACTTTTTCTTGGCGCTTATAAAGCGTTTCGCACTCTCAGTAAGCCTAGAAAATTATCTATCAAGGGGAATCCCGAAATTGCACTGGCTGTGCTCACCGGTGCTGCCGCAGTTTTATCTGAGTGGCCCACGGGCTTGGAGCAATTAATATCGGATATAAATCCCCGGAAATCTCGCAGTGTTCGTTCGCAATTGGGATATTTATATATCGGTGTCCATAAGGATTTTGCCGAACCTGAATTTGCATTTTTTCGTGAAGCATTCGACGCCATGTTAATCGATCAATGGCCTGATCTCCTCGACGCCAAGAGCCGTTGGCTTGAAAACAAATTGAGAGATCAGCCCTACATCAGTGCGACGGTATTGGCCAAGCAAGCCTCTGTGCGCTCAAAGCAATTACGACTGTGGGTTCAGTCCGGGCAATTAGAAGGGACTATCCATAAATTACCCAGTGGGCGTGTACAGATAGCCATTCGAAAGGATCAGCTAAAGAAAATTACGAATTTGAAAAATCGATTTAATTTGGAGATGGCCGCCGAATACGTGGGCTTGCCTGAGAAAAGACTACGGGAATTGCTACAAGCCAGAGTCATAATAGCGGACACCCCAGCCGCAGGTGCGCTGTGGCAGATTCATTGTTCTGAGTTGGACCGATTAATCTGCTCGCTCAAGTTTACTGAATCCAATCTTAGGCCCGATACCGATTATCTAACAATTAACCAGATATTGCGTCACCGCTGGGCCAAGCATATGGATTTTGTGCAATTCATTGAGGCTATAAGTGCCGGCGAAATTGTTTCCGCTTGGCCAACTAGTGCTCGATCGAGAAACTTTGGCCAGCTTCATATTGAAGTAACTTCATTCAACCAATGGATTGAGAAAGGTGATATGGGGTTTTCGATACCTGAGGTCTGTCGGATATTAAATATTAAACAAGAGGTCGGTTATCACCTGATTAAAAAAAATATTATCGTAGCCGAAGATTTTGGTCGACTAGGTAGACGAGTCACGACAGCGGCGTTGCGCCAATTTCAAAATGAATATTGTTTTGCTCGCGATCTCGCTAGAGCAAGATTGACTACCTCGAGATCTCTGGTAATCAAACTAGCTAAATTCAACGTCCACCCTGTAGTGGGTCCGGCTATAGATAAGTGTCGACAGATAGTTTATAGCCGCGATGTTTTAAAAGATTTTTAACCGCTTATGGTTTAGATCTACAAGCTTTACAAGCTCAAAATGTCATCGTCGATGATTTAAGCTGGTCTTCGAGCAAATATATTTCTTTCCTTAATCTCGCCCATAATGGTTTCACCTGCTTGCGTATTGATTTTGATTGCATCGCTCTTGAGGCTTTCAGAGCATAGGTGACGAAATTACGTTTCCCAAGATGGGAATATTTTTCGTAAAGGCCGCGGCGATAGATTCTTTCTTGCGGAATACCTTTGGTGACCCTCATGGTGTTGTGCTTCCGTGCAGTTTGCATCGCCAAACTAACACCGCTCTTCATTCTATTGGAATATTTTGCCAGAGCTGCGGAGCGAATCAATTTCCGCTCGCCGTCAAAGGTAAACCCAAGATACTGCATTGGCTTTTTGCTGGTTAAGGCAAGTCGCTTATTTTTCTTATCAAATGCAAATGTTGTGGTTTCAGTTTTTTGTACATTAACTTCCAGCTTCCATTCTTTGATTTTATTTTCTACGTAATCCTCAATATCTTTAAGGAAAGGTAGCTGCACTATTATTAGTATGTCATCGCAGTAGCGAAAATAAACACCGCCGACGTCATCAACCGTTTTTTGAATTTCGGTGTCAAAATCCAACATGTATATATTGGATAACAAAGCACTTATTGGAGAGCCTTGGGGAATTCCTTTCTTTTCACGATTCTGGTTTATTTTTCCCGCTGACCTTACTAACTCACGAAACTCCTTTGCAGTGCAAATCCCATCTGATGCATATAAAATTCTAGAGGCCGGAATTTTTAGAAGGGCGTAAAGCTCACCTCGCATTACAGACGAGTATTTCGTTATTGATTTAAAGACAGCATAGTGGTCATCGGGTAATTCCGCTGTATCGAGAATATTTTTCCAAGCGGACTTCAGTAACTCATGATCCAAGTTATCAAAAAATCCCGTTACATCAAGCGCAACAACACCGCAGGTTCCACGCTGAATAACCTCCTCAAAGGCTTGGTTGGCAAAATCAATATTTGATTTTCCCAGCCGTCGAAAGGCCAGAACAGAATTCTGTAAATTTCGGGCGCGTAATGCTTGTTCGTATTTTTCCTGAAGAATTTCAGCGTAATATGCATAGATATGTGAATCTATATGACTTGCATAGGAAATAGGACGGCGTTTTGGAGGCTTAGCTATTGCCTTACCGGAAGCATTGTCCTTCGTAATTTTTTGGGTAGTTACAATGTAAGAGATGAATGGATAAAACGCATGGCGTTTAACCCATAAGGGATCACTTACAAGCTTATTGATCGTGTTAAAAGAAACTGGTTTGTCGAAATGGGGATAACCCCTCGACTTAAACCATTTTGGCGTTCCCTTTCTTTTTGCCATTTCCATATTTTTAGCCAAACCGGAAGAGGTAGGGACTGCGGCCTTCCACTAACCCTCTTCCGGCATAACCGAGCGATAAATAAAACCGCCATTGCTACACATTTCTGCGTACGCCGCGTTTTGCTGGACATGTTGTATCATGTCGGCGTGACTCAAGGAGAGGAACACTTAATGGTAAGCGTCATCGGCTTCATCACGTCGCGGATGCCATGCGCATTCAGACTGTTAACTGTTTACGCTTGTGTTGACATCCAGCGATACCCCCTTTGATCTAGCACCAAAGGCGGTCCAATAATAACACGGCCTCCGTCGATTCAACACTCTACCAATATCGTAATTGCTCCAACAACCGATACGTGTGACAAAAAAATACGTAGCAACCGATTGTGCAGCAAGCTGATAGGATTTGCGCACCGCGCGTATATTAGCGGTACGAAACACTAACCCACTCTCGTAGCCACCAAGTATCGTTTTTCCGAGGAGACTTCTCGATCGTCTCTATCTTTTCTAGAGTTTTCAGCGAGCGCACCAAGATCTGCTGGGTTAGCGCCTGTCTTCCGTATTTAGATAAGAGCGAATTACATTTTTCCAGAAGCCCTTCATTCGGAACATCGCGGTTTTCATCCTTGAAAACCCACATGGTATAAAGAACGGTGGCTTCAGTTTCAGAAATATCTACTTGCGCGGAGCGCCGTAGCGAACACCAAATGACTAACGCAGCTAGTGGCGCAGTGATTGGGATTTGTATTGCACCTACGGCAGTGAGCGCGCCAGAGGCAACAGCCTCCATAAATTTACCGATATTGAGCCTTATATTTCCCGCTTTTGTGCTTTTACCACCGCCTTCACCCATCCGGCCCATGACAATAAACTCGGTGAAAAGCGATTTTGCCTCGGGAGCGGTAGTCGATATGTAACTATCGAAGATGTCCTGTCCGAGACTAATTGCCTCGGATCGAGAAACACCAGATGACTGCAGTGTATTTATGATCGAATCAAGAAGTTCTTGGCATTTCTCTAACTCGCGCTGCCGATCGAAATCCATAGTCTCTCACTCCTTGATCTCTACCATATTGAATTAATCAAATAACCCTTCCACGCGTGTCGCTCGTCCTGTACCTTTCGGAATGAAGCCTTCTTTGCGCATCCACTCCAATCCTTCAAGCCAACTCTTCTGCGTAATTTTTGTTTTGCTGTCGTGCCACCGCTCTAAAACCTCCGATAATATTGCCTCATCGGAAACAGGCTTTCCAAAGATCAACAAATCGTTCCACGCTGCATAGAGTGTCGAAAAGATTTCGCAGCGCTCGGTGTCCCATTTGCGCATTGCATCGATGAGCTTTTGAATGATCGGCAATTTAGCCTGCCAATAATCTCCCATTTTTTTGCGATGCTCACCAGCGTGACTCAATGGTCGATAGGCATGGCCGAATTTATCGCGCTGAAATTCCTCGTACCATTCGTTTTGTTGGACGCTCGATTCGATATCAGAAATCAATTCTGGATCGTGAGGACCAGCGGCGTAGCGCTTGTATTCACCAGCAACCGTTTCGAGGTCTGCAAAATATTCGCAGAGGTGAACGATTTTCTGTAGCTTAACTTGCCCAAATGTTTTCTCACTATGGAGCTGATGAATAATCTCGGCACCGAGAAGGGCGCGGGCTTCATTGCGGTTCGGCACTGCAATTTCTACTTCCTGATTTGCTGAGTTAAGGGCCTGCTCGACCACCGCATCGGCCAGTTTTTGTTGCAGCCGATTGGCTTCGGTGATGCGGGATTTTAGTTTTTCGCAGAGGGTCATTAGTTCGTCGACTTTGGCGACGATGCGGTGCTGTTCCGCAAGAGGTGGAAGAGGCAGTACTATTTTCGATAGGTGCGTACTACCAAAATTCGGCTGTATCCCTACCAACTGAGCAACCATCTGATCTTTAAAAAACTGTGTTTTAATAAAATCTCGCATGAAAAATCTGGAGCACAGGTCAAACAACGGGCGCATTCTGACCGTGCTTGTGTTAACAATTACCTTGTATCCAGGGTCTTTAAAAAAAGCTGTCTTTCCCCAACTGCCGCCCGAGCTGGCGAATAACAAATCATTTTCCTCAATCGTGAAATGACGATATTTCTTCTCATATTCGTCTATTTCGATGTGCTTATCAGTATTGTCAAGAACAAGGCTATCGTTAACGATATTTTGAACATTTAAAAGTTTTATTCCTCGCTCACGAAATTGCCAATTTCTAATTCCTGGCCCTTCCTGAAAAAAATATACCTCTGGAAATTTCACCCAAAACCATCCAGCTGGTAGTACAAATGGCTTTTCCCCGTCACTAATCGGCGGCAACGGCTTTTCTTTTTTTATTTTCCCTTCCGCAATTAACTTCGCTTTTTCCGTCTGAATTTTTTTCAGCAACTCACTCGCCGGTTCATCTTTCGGATCTTGCGGTACGAGCTTGCCCATCACCGCCAATTGCAGCAGGGTTTGTTTGAGTGCGTCGATGCTCGCTTCAGCGGTAAAAAGCGTGTCGAAATGCGCGGCGATACGTTGCCAGTTTTCGCTGAATTCACCGGCATTTTGTGATTGCGTGAGCGTGGCGAGTAATTGCGTGACGAGTTTTTCGTGGGCTTCGGCGGCGTTGTTGTGTTGGGTTTCGAGTTGGTCGCAGAGCGCCATCAGCTCATCGACTTTGGCAACAATGCGGTGTTGCTCTGCCTCTGGAGGATATGCCACAACAGTTGCAATTATTTTTTCGCGTGAAATATTTGGCTGCGCACCGCCTGCGCCCTGGCCAATAAAATTAGATCGCATAGCTTTTAACAATGTTAAAAGATATCTATTAAGGATTCCGGAAAATGGCGTACATGCGCAAACGGCTTGATTGGTTGTTCCTGCAACTTTGAGTATTGCTGCTTTACCGATCGTTGCACCATACATTGCAATTAAAACGTCGCCTGGTTGATTTAATCGCAAAGAACACTCTTTTAGCGCAAGCTCGGTTATTGTTTCTTCAGAACTATCAATAAAATCTGCCGATAACTCGCCCGATTTGAACCACGGCATTTCCCCGCCGTAATAACTAGACACGCTCCGCAAAGGAGTTGCACCGGCGCCCCAATCGCCAAGCTGACCTAGTCTTACCCACATCCATCCATCTGGCAGCTCAAATGGCTTTTCTTCTTCTGACACCAACGGTAGCGGTTGGCTTTTTCTTAATTTCCCATCAGCAATCAACTTCGATTTTTCGGCTTGAATCTTTTTCAGCAACTCACTTGCCGGCTCGTCCTTCGGGTCTTGCGGCACCAGCTTGCCACGCACGGCCAATTCCAAAATCAGCTCGCGCAATTTCTTCACGCCGTAAACGCTATTGCCATTGTCCGCGCTGCGGCCGCGCCCCGATTTTTTCTCGGTGTCGGCCGCCGTCCAGATAGCGATATGGTCGGTAATCAATTGCTGAATTGCGCTCATGCCACTCAACCCTGTTTTGCCGTGGCGGTGAGTGCATCGCCCAAAATGGTTTTGAGCTGATTGCGCAGCGCGGCGATGTCGTTCTGCATGGTCTGGTATTGCGCGAGCAGCTCTTCAGGGTCGTGCGATTCTTCCGCTGCGACATGCGGGTTTTTGCAATCGAGGTTGTAATTGCGCGCCTTGATGTCTTCAAGGCTGACCTTCCACGCCACCTCACTTTCAACGCGCTTTTTGAAGCCGTCTTTTTCCTTGCCCCACCATTGTTCGATCGGCTCTAATTCTTCAACTTTCATCGGCCGTGTTTTGTTGTAGGCCTTCACACCGGCGGGCAGGGTGTGTTCGTAATACCAGATGTGTTTGGTCGGCGTGCCCTTGGCGAAAAACAGCAGATTGGTTTTGATGCCGGTGTAGGGCGCAAACACACTGTTGGGCAGGCGCACGATGGTGTGCAGGTTGCAGTCTTCGAGCAGCTTTTCTTTGATGCGCGTTTTAATGCCTTCGCCGAACAGAAAACCATCGGGCAACACCACCGCCGCGCGTCCGCCTGGCTTGAGCAATTGCATGATCAAGACGAGGAACAGATCGGCAGTTTCGCGCGTGCGAAAGGTGGCGGGGAAATTGGTTTCGATGCCGTCTTCTTCCATGCCGCCGAAGGGCGGGTTGGTGACGACCACTTCGACACGCTCTGAAAGTCCCCAGTCTCTTAACGGACGGGCGAGCGTGTTGTCGTGTTTGATATTGCTCGGCACATCGATGCCGTGCAGGATCATGTTGGTGGTGCAGAGCAAATGCGGCAGCGGTTTTTTCTCGATGCCGAAAACGCTCGCTTTCAGCTGAGCTTCATCCTCGACGGTTTTCACATCCTTGTTGCGAATATGTTCGATGGCGCAGGCGAGAAAACCACCGGTGCCGCAGGCGGGGTCCATGATTTTTTCGCCGAGGCGCGGGTTAACCATGCGCACCATAAATTCGGTCACTGCGCGCGGTGTGTAAAACTCGCCGGCGTTACCAGCGGCCTGCAAATCGCGCAGCAATTGTTCGTACATATCGCCGAACAGATGGCGCTCTTTGGCTTTGTTGAAATGAACGCCTTCTTCTAATTTATTGATGACCTGCCGAATCAGCTGGCCCGACTTCATGTAGTTGTAAGCATCTTCAAACACACTGCGAATCACATAGGCGCGCTGATCGCCGCCTTTCGCTGGCAACTGCTGCAATTTTGGAAACAGCGTGTTATCGATAAAGTCTTTCAGCTCGGTGCCGGTCATGCCTTCAGGATCGGCGGCCCAATTACGCCAGCGCAAATATTTGGGCAGCGGCGAAACGTAATCGTCGTCGAGCAGCTCCCACTCCTGTTCGCGATCGTCGAATATTTTCAGGAACAACATCCATACCAATTGGCTCAGACGCTGCGCATCGCCATCGACGCCCACATCCTTGCGCATAATGTCTTGAATGGATTTGATCGTGGTGGAAATTGACATGGAACCTACTGCTTACTGAAAAGGGGTTTATTGATACAGCTGCTGTTCTAATTCGCGCAGTGCTTCGAGATATTCTTTCTTACCGCCGAAGGCTTCGACCAACTCGGGCGCTGTGCCCAGCTTGCTGAAGGGGTCGATGGTCAGCACCTTGATGTCTTCGATATTTTCGATGCCGGTATCGGCATATTTATCGAGCAAGGCTTCCAATACCAGCCGCGCCTGCGCGCCGTACTTGGCGAAGTAGTTTTTCTTCTTCACATTTTCCGCCCGCTCTCGCCGCGAGAGCGGGGGCTGGTCGAAAGCGACGTGGCAAATTAAATCGAAAGCATCGAGTGATTTGCCGAGTTTATTTTCAACCTCTTTCGACAACGGCTCCCACAGTACACCTTGCGCGGCCAACTCTTCGACAATGATTTTCTTCTGATCGGCATCACTCCAGCGACGCAGAAAATCATTCATCGACGCGTAGTGTTTGCGCACACAACTGCGCGTGTAATCGCGCATCGACTCGGTGATCAATTTGCCATCGGGGCCGTAAAACTGCACGCGCTCGGCAACGACATAAACGGGCACATCGTTGATCACGTATTTGATGCGCGGCTGCGAATCGCCGCCTTTGGGTAAATCGGGTGATGTATCTGGGGTATTACCTTCTTCGGGTTCTTTCGGCTCTGCTTCATCGGGCGGCACCGGCGATTCATCGGCCTTGGGCTCGTACACCTGCACCGGATCACCATCGAACGCTGGATCGGCGAACAATTCGGTAGCCTTCTTGAAATCCATGATGGTGAACCAGTATTTGTCGTAATCCTCATTGATGCGCGTGCCGCGCCCAATGATCTGTTTGAATTCGGTCATCGATTGAATGCGCTGATCGAGCACGATCAATTTGCAGGTTTGCGCATCGACGCCCGTTGTCATCAGTTTCGAAGTCGTCGCGATTACGGGGTAGCGTTCTTCGGGGTTGATGAAATTATCGAGTTCGGCCTTGCCTTCGTTTTCATCGCCCGTAATGCGCATGACGTATTTGCGATTTTCGCGCACGCGATCCGGATTTAAATTTACCAGCGCCTGACGCATGCGTTCGGCGTGATTGATGTCGTCGCAGAAAACGATGGTCTTCTGATACGGATCGGTGGCTTCGAGAAAATCGGTGATTTTTCTCGCGACTAATTCCGTGCGTTTCTCCAACACGAGATTGCGGTCGAAATCTTTCTGGTTGTAGATGCGGTCTTCAACCACATTGCCGTGTTTATCTTTCTTGCCTTTTTCGGGCCGCCAACCCTGCAAGTCTTTATCGAAATCGATGCGCACTACTTTGTACGGCGCGAGAAATCCATCGTCGATACCTTGCTTGAGCGAGTAGGTGTAAACCGGCTCGCCAAAATAATGGATATTCGAAACGTCTTTGGTTTCTTTGGGTGTGGCGGTTAAACCAACATGCGTGGCATTCGAAAAATAATCGAGTATTTCGCGCCAGGCAGAATCTTCGGCAGCGCTGCCACGATGACACTCATCGATCACAATGAGGTCGAAAAAATCGCGCGAGAATTGTTTGTAGATATTCTTTTCTTCTTCGGTACCCGTGACAGCCTGATACAGCGATAAATAAATTTCGTAGCTCTTATCGATCTGGCGCTTGCTGATTTTTGTCATCGCTGCGCCAAATGGTTTGAAATCATTACTCTTGGTTTGGTCGACCAGAATATTGCGATCGGCCAAAAACAAAATGCGTTTTTTCTGCCCCGACTTCCACAATCGCCAGATAATTTGAAAAGCCGTGTAGGTTTTTCCCGTACCGGTCGCCATCACGAGTAAGACGCGCTGCTGTCCACGCGCGACCGCTTCGACAGTGCGGTTGATCGCTGTCATCTGGTAGTAACGAGGCGATCGACCACTGCCGTCATCGTAGTAGGGCGACTCAACGGTTGTCTGTGCTTCCGCGTTGAAACCTTTCCACTGACAGTAGCGCTGCCAAAGTTCGGTAGGGCTTGGAAATGCGTCGAGTCCCAGCTCAACTTCGGTTTTGCTGCCCGTGCCCGAACGATCGTGGAATAGGAAACCGTCACCGTTTGAAGAAAACACAAAAGACACGTCGAGCGCATCGGCATAACTCAGTGCCTGCTGCATGCCGGCGCCGACCGAGTGGTTGTTGTCCTTGGCCTCAATGACGGCAATGGGGAGATTGGGCTGATGGTAAAGAACGTAATCCGCACGACGCGATTCACCACGAGCATGCAGGCGACCTCGCACAATCACTCGGCCTTTGGTGAAGGTAACCTCTTCACGGACTTGAGTCTGGATATCCCAACCAGCGTTGGAAATAGCGGGGGATATGAACTTGGTGCAGATGTCCCTCTCGGTGAGGCTCTTCTTATCCATTGGGGTGTATGTGTCCTTACGAGAGGCTTCGACTTATATATGGTATACGGGCAAGCTCCATTGTCTGGAATTATAAGGTCCATTTCCAGTGCCAGAAGTAGTGACCACGCTTAGCAAATCGAAACGGCTGGCCATACCACCCGAGAAATCACATAAAAACAATGGGTTAGTTTCCATAAAAAGATAAAGCCCGCCAAAAGCGGGCTATTTTTGACCGGAACTAGCTCTGTCGCAAATGTGCTCTTCGAAGCACAAATTTTGGCAACTTCATGAGCAGTTCGAACGCAGGATTTTTTCGTGTCGTTTTCTATCTACGTGAACGCGAAAAATAACCCCTTTAAAAACAGTCACTTAAAAACGTAATCCCGTCTAATTTAGTCGGGATTATCCGTTTTTATGGGTACTACATCCGTTTTTATGGGTTCATTCACACATTCAATAGTTATCAAATATCCAAGTTCGCTACCCGCAGCGCATTGTCCTCAATAAATTCGCGGCGAGGTTCGACTGCATCGCCCATTAGACAGGTGAAGATCTGATCCGCCGCGATGGCGTCCTCAATACGCACTTGCAGCATGCGGCGCACGTTGGCGTCCATCGTCGTCTCCCAAAGCTGCTCAGGATTCATTTCGCCGAGACCTTTGTAGCGCTGGATGGTATAGCCACGTTCGGCCTGTGCCATCAACCATGCCAATGCTTCGGCGAAGTTCGAAATGGGCTGAGTCTTTTCGCCGCGACGGATATAGGCGCCTTCTTCGATGAGGCCATTGAGTGTTGCGCCCAACTTGCAGAGCAGCTGGTAATCGGCAGAGCCGAAAAAGTCTTGGTTCAGACGATAGTGTGTACTAACTCCGTGCGCGACGGCATTGATCGCTGGCAGGAACAGATGGCGCTCGGTATCCTCTTCGACAATTACTTCATAGCGGCTGCCGCGATCATTCGCGGTAGCGACCGCCAAACGAGCACTGAATTGAACCACCCAATCCTGCACTTTTTGGCGGTCGGAAAGATCAGCCACCGTGAGCGCCGGAAGGTAGACGAATTGTTGCAGCGCAACTTCGGGGTAGATGCGCGATAACCGCTCGATGCGGTGCTGAACCGAGCGGTATTCGTTGACCAGCTCTTCCAGCGCCAAACCCGTAATCGGTGGCGCCTCGGCATTGACGTAAAGCGCCGCTTCGTCGAGCGCCGACTGCGTCAGATATTGCGCCAGCGCTGCTTCGTCTTTCAGATATTGGTGCTGCTTGCCTTTGGCGATTTTGTACAGCGGCGGCTGTGCAATGTAGATATAGCCGCGCTCGATCAGCTCGGGCATCTGCCGGAAGAAGAAGGTGAGCAGCAGGGTGCGGATGTGCGAACCGTCGACGTCGGCGTCGGTCATGATGATGATGCTGTGATAGCGCAGCTTATCGATATTGAATTCGTCCTTGCCGATACCGCAGCCGAGCGCTGTCACCAGCGTTCCGACCTCGGCGGAGGAGAGCATTTTGTCGAAGCGCGCTTTTTCTACGTTCAGAATCTTACCCTTGAGCGGCAGGATCGCTTGAGAGCGGCGATCGCGACCTTGCTTGGCTGAACCACCCGCAGAATCACCCTCGACGAGATAGAGTTCGGAAAGCGCAGGATCTTTCTCCTGACAATCGGCGAGCTTGCCGGGCAGGCCGGCGATATCGAGCGCGCCTTTGCGGCGTGTCATTTCGCGGGCCTTGCGTGCGGCTTCACGCGCGCGCGCGGCATCGAGCATTTTGCCGACGATGATTTTGGCATCCTGCGGAAATTCGAGCAGGTAGTCGTTGAAGTACTGCGCCATAGCCTGTTCGACCGCCGTTTTGACCTCGGACGATACGAGTTTATCTTTGGTCTGCGACGAGAATTTCGGATCAGGCACTTTGACCGAGATGATGGCGGTTAAGCCTTCGCGCGCATCGTCGCCACTGGTCGAAATTTTTGCTTTCTTCGCCAGACCTTCGCTTTCGATGTAGGTATTCAGGCAACGGGTGAGGGCTGCGCGGAAGCCGGCCATGTGCGTGCCGCCGTCGCGCTGTGGAATGTTGTTGGTGTAGCAGTACACACCTTCCTGGAAACCGTCGTTCCACTGCATTGCCACTTCGACACCAACGCCTTCGCTGTCTGCCGTGAAATGGAAGACGCGGTTGATCGGCGTTTTATTCTGGTTGAGATATTCGACGAAGGCGCGCAGGCCGCCGTCGTAATTGAAGTTTTCCTTTTGCCCAGTGCGCTCGTCGACCAGATCGATATTGACACCGGAGTTCAGGAACGCGAGTTCGCGCAGGCGTTTGGCCAGATAGTCGAAGTGGAATTCGATATTGGTAAAGGTCTCGGATGAGGGCTTGAAACGAATCTCGGTACCGGTGGTATCGCTATCGCCGATTACCGTCAGCGGAGCCTGCGGCACACCGTGACGGTAGACTTGTTCGTGCAATTTGCCCGCTCGACGAATCGTGAGCTTCAGCTCTTCCGACAGCGCATTCACCACCGAAACACCCACGCCGTGCAGGCCGCCGGAAACTTTGTAGGTGTTGTCATCGAATTTACCGCCGGCGTGGAGCACCGTCATGATGACTTCGGCGGCGGAGACACCCTCTTCGTGCATATCGGTGGGAATGCCACGGCCGTTATCGGTAACGGTAATGGACTCGTCCGCGTGAATCGAAACAACGATCTTCGAGCAGTAACCGGCTAGTGCCTCGTCGATAGAGTTATCGACAACTTCGAAGACCATATGGTGCAGGCCGGTGCCGTCATCAGTGTCACCGATGTACATGCCAGGCCGCTTACGGACTGCATCGAGTCCCTTGAGAACGGTAATCGAGGACGCATCGTAGCTCTTGTTTTCGCTACCTTTGTTATCGCCGCTTTCATTCTCGCTCATGTACACATCCCCAATTTAGTAAGCACTATTTGTCGCGCTGATGTTTCCGTGTTCCACGTGGAACACTTGTACTTGCTCAGGCCTGGTCCAGCACCCCAGCAAATCCGTCATTTCAATGCTCGTCGCCAACACCTGCACCTGCAGCCGCTCCAGCTCGGCGCATACGCGGCGCCGATTGGCTTCATCCAACTCCGCAGCGAGGTCATCGACCAAAAAGATGCTGCGCTTTCCCGCAAGCTGCTGTAGCAACTCGGTCTGAGTCAGATACAGCGCGGCTACCAGCAACTTCAATTGGCCGCGTGACAGCACGTCGGCGGCCGCATATTGCCCGGCTGTAACTCGCAAATCCGCCCGGTGCGGACCGGAGCGCGTATGACCCTGCTGCAGATCGCCCTCAAGCCCTTGCTCCAAAGCCTCTGCCAACGACAACTCTTTTGGCCAGCCACGCGCATACGTGATATCCAAACGCCCCTCGATTTGGGGCAGCAACGTAGCGGAGATGGCGCGAACCAGAGGTAATAGGCGCTCTACGAAGGCCTGCCGCTGTTGATCAACGATTTCACCGTAGCGCGCGTACTCATGCGTCCACAGCGTCAGCTGATCGCGGGGAATTTTACCATGTCGGATCAGGGAGTTGCGCTGCTTTAATGCACGTTGCGCCAATCGCCAGGCGGGGTAGAACTCTGGTTCCACGTGGAACAATCCCCAATCCAGAAAGCTACGCCGATTTGAGGGCCCGCCAATCAACATGTCGAACGAATCTGCACTCAATACCTGGATCGGGGCAATTTCAACCAGCTCAGATAGAGACTTGAGCATCTCACCATTGAGCTTGATTGCCGGCTTACTGCCATCGCGCTGACGGCTCACGCCTAGCGCCACCGCTCCCGAGTGCTCGGTTTCCAGCTCGGCGAAAACTGTGCATTGCTCCTCGCCGTCGCAAACCAGCGGTCGCAACTGCGTCTGCCGAAAAGATCGCCCCATCAACAGCAAATGGACGGCTTCCAGAAGCGACGTTTTGCCGCTGCCATTAGCGCCGTAGAAGAGATTGATCGTTTGAAGGGGTAGGGAGGTGCGGCCCAAGTTACGAACATTGGTGACCTGGAGCCGCCGGATTTGCATGAAAAGAATGGGAGAGAGGTCGCGGATTTCGATTACAAACGCATCGGCATCACGACATATAACGAATCGCCGCTTTCGGCTTCCTCCAATAGCACGCTGCTATTGGCATCGGACAGCGACAACTTCACGTTGCGATCGGAGAGCACACCGAGCACATCGAGCAAATACGAGACGTTGAAGCCAATCTCTAACGGCTCGCCCTGATAATCTACCGAAACCTCTTCTTCCGCCTCTTCCTGCTCCGGGTTGTTGGCGATGATGCGCAAGCTGGCCGAGCTCAGATTGAGGCGGACACCGCGGTATTTCTCGTTGGAGAGGATCGATACGCGCTGGAACGAATGACGCAACTCCTCACGATCGCCATAAACGATCTTCGAGGTGACACGCGGCAGGACGCGCTCATAGTCCGGGAATTTTCCGTCGACCAATTTCGACGTGAACTGGAACGCACCCGCGTTCGCGCGAAAATGATTGGTACCGATTACAACCACCACCGAACCGTCGTTGTCGGTGAGAAGTCGCGCCAGTTCGGCCACACCTTTGCGCGGCAGAATCACTTGCAAACCTTCACCACTCACCGCGTTGTCGCGCTTGAGCGTGCACATCGCCAAACGATGGCCATCGGTGGCGACCGAGCGCAAATTGTCGGGGCTCACTTCCCACAACATGCCGTTGAGGTAGTAGCGAACATCTTGCTGCGCCATCGCAAAGCCGGTGCGGTCGATCAGGCGTTTGAGATCGGATTGCTTGAGCTCGAGCTCGACACTGCCCGCGCTATTTTGCACGCTTGGGAAATCCGCTGCCGGCAGGGTGGAGAGGGTGAAGCGGCTGCGCCCCGAGCGAATCACCAGGCGTTGATCGTCCAACGCGAACTCCAACTGCGAACCATCGGGCAGCGACTTACAAATATCGACGAGCTTACGCGCGGGCACAGTGATTTCGCCCTGCGCCTCAGGCTCCACTTCCAACTCAACATGACCGACCAATTCAACTTCGAGATCGGTGCCTGTAATCGACAAGCGACGACCATTCAGCGCCAACAGCACATTCGCCAAAATCGGGAGCGTCTGACGGCGCTCGACCACGCCTGCTGCCAAATTCAGTGGCTTCAATAACGCTTCGCGGGGAATAACAAATTTCATAGTGGCTTCTTCTTCAACAAACTTTCATCAACGAGTTTTTATCGGGTGTGGAAAGGGATTCCACGCACATTATGCGAATGTATCACGTGGTGAGCAGTCGCAACAGATTTTGATAATCTTCGCGAATATCGGCGTCGGTTTCACGCATTTCCTTAATTTTTCGGCACGCATGCAGCACCGTCGTATGGTCGCGGCCACCGAAACTATCGCCGATTTCGGGCAGGCTGTGATTGGTCAGTTCTTTCGCCAACGCCATCGCCACCTGCCGCGGACGTGCGACCGAACGACTGCGTCGCTTCGACATGAGTTCGGCCATTTTGATTTTGTAGTACTCGGTGACCGTGCGCTGAATGTTCTCTAGACTGACTTGCTTGTCCTGCAGCGCAAGTAAATCCTTCAATGAATCTTTAATCAGCGGAATATCGATACTGCGCGCCGTGAAGTGAGCGCTCGCAATCACGCGCTTCAATGCACCTTCGAGCTCACGCACATTGGAGCGAATGCGCTGGGCGAGGAAAAATGCGGCGTCCGGCGGCAACTCCATCTGCGCCTGCTCGGCCTTCTTCATCAGAATCGCCACGCGGGTTTCCAGCTCGGGCGGCTCGACGGCCACCGTAAGGCCCCAACCGAAACGCGACTTCAGTCGTTCCTCCAGACCATTGATCTCCTTGGGATAACGATCGCAGGTCAGGATCATTTGCTGCCCGCCCTCGAGCAGCGCATTAAAGGTATGGAAAAACTCTTCTTGCGAGCGCTCCTTGTTCGCAAAAAACTGGATATCGTCGATCAGCAGCGCATCGACCGAACGGTAGTAACGTTTGAATTCGTTGATCGCATTGAGCTGAAGCGCTTTCACCATATCCGCGACGAAACGCTCGGAATGGAGATAGACGATTTTCGCGTTGGGATTCTGCTGCAACAGCGCGTTGCCGACCGCGTGCATTAAATGCGTTTTGCCGAGACCGACGCCGCCATATAGAAAGAGGGGATTGTAGGCGCCGCCCGGATTTTCGACGACCTGCATCGCCGCCGCTCTAGCCAGCTGGTTCGACTTGCCCTCGACAAAATTGGTAAACGTATAGTTTTCGATCAGACTGCTCTGATGCTTGATGCTGCCTTCAACCTGCACTTGGCGCGCACCGGAAAGACGATTTGTCGGCATTGCAATTGGTGTTGCCGAAACAACAACCGGCTTTTCGGGCACGCGCGATATTGCGGGCGTTGCTGCCGCGCGCGAACCGACATCGAGCACCACGGAGATGGGTTGCTTAGGCGAGAGCTCGGCGACGATTTCTCGAATACGCGCGAGAAACTTGTCGTTCACCCAATCCTTGACGAAACGGTTAGGCGCCAGCAAGCGCAATTCGGTTTCGTTACCGCTTACCGTCAATGGGCGAATCCAGGTGTTGAATTGCTGTGCCGGTAGTTCGTCTTGCAAGAACTCAATACACTTCTGCCACGTTAATTCCGGCAAATCATTTCCCCACTCTTCCAATTCTTTAGTAATCGATCCAAACATGCTGGTTGCCTTTGTTCTTTTTCTTTAATTATGTTTTACGGCGGGATTGGCGATTTTAAGGAGCGCATTTTACTCTTGCGGCAGGCAAGTTATCCACAAAAAAGGTGAAACTCAAGGCCGATTTTAAGAATTAATTTTTAATAATATTCAATAGCTTGAGACAAAAGCTGTATTGACATTCGGCCAAAAGGAGCGATGGTTTCGTCGCTGTGGATAACTATGCTAAAAGGCTGTGAATAACCTATGGACTAGCTATGACTAAGATGATGATTGCGCTGCTGCCAAATTGTGATGGTGCAGATTGTCGGAGTAGCGGCTGGAATCAATTGCACGCTGGCGTTGATTTCTATAGAATGCCGCGTTCATTTTTCCGGGTGCCGCAGCCTCTGTTGCAGCAGCCGCAAAAGGCTGTGCGGAAGCCGGCCAGCATCGAAATTTTTGGCAACTTCATCCTTTATATAGAGCATCGCCATGAAAAGAACCTTCCAGCCCAGCAATATCAAACGTGCCCGCGTCCATGGTTTCCGTGCGCGCATGGCAACCGCCAACGGTCGCAAAGTTCTGTCGCGTCGTCGCGCCAAAGGCCGTCATCAGATCGCCATCTAATCATCTGTCCTGACAGTGGCGGCGCGTAGTGGGCGAACTTGGTTTTCCCAAAGCATTGCGTCTATTGACGCCCGCCGACTTTAAGCAGGTATTCGACGCCGCAGATCTGCGCGTCTCCAATAAAGAAATGTTGATACTGGCTCGGCCCAATCGTCTGAATCGACCGCGGCTGGGTCTTGTCATCGCCAAGAAACATATCCGCCTTGCCACACAGCGCAATCGCATCAAACGCGTTATCCGCGAAAGCTTTCGTGTTCAACAACAGACGCTGACCAACCATGGTGTCGATGCGATTGTGCTCGCGCGCAGCGGACTCGATAAGCTCGACAATCCTGCATTGCATACTTTGTTGCGCCAGCTTTGGCAGCAATTGCAGCGCAAGGCGTCGAAGCAGCAACCGCCCACTCAATCGAAAACGTCAGCGGAGTAATCTCATGCTGAGCCGAATCTTCGTCGCAATGATCTATGGTTACCGCTGGTGTATCAGCCCGCTGCTTGGCCAACGCTGCCGTTTTCATCCGAGTTGTTCGCAGTACGCAATCGAAGCATTGCAAACGCATTCATTAGTCCGCGCAATGTGGTTAACTGTCGCGCGCTTGGGCCGCTGCCATCCGTGGCATCCCGGCGGGTACGATCCAGTGCCGCCCTGCAACTGCGGGTCTTCATCGCAGCAACACGTAAACCTTTCGCCACCGCGTAAGGTCTCAACCGATTTGCAAAAAGCCTCGTTTCATCGCTGAGGTCTTCTTTCATTTATAAGGCATAGTGGTTATGGATTTTCAACGTTATCTGCTGATCGGTGCCATCGCCGTTCTTTCTTATATGCTGGTGGTGGAGTGGACGCACTTTCAGCAAAAACAGGTGGATGTTGCAGTCGCCACGGCGCCGGCTGCCACGACTCCGACACTGGACAGCGATGTACCCGCCAATGTCAGCGCGAATGCTTCCGTGCCGGAAAATAATTCCGCAACGACTGCTTCGCCGGCAGAACAAAATCGCCTGATACGCGTGCGCACCGATGTGCTCGATATTCAAATCGATCGCAAGGGCGGCGACATCGTGTATGCCGCATTGCCGAAATACACAGCAAAACTCGATACGCCGGATCAACCGTTCGTGCTGTTACAGCAGGACGATAAGCGCGTTTACATTGCGCAAAGCGGTTTGATCGGCATCGACAGCAATAGCGGTCGTCCGCTCTATCAAAGCGCGAGCAGCGATTATTCGCTCGCCCAGGGAACCGATGATCTAACGGTTTCGCTTAGCTTCGAGACCGAGCAGCACATTGTCGTACAAAAAATCTTTAAATTCCGCCGCGGCGATTACCTCGTCGATGTGAGTTATCACGTCGAAAATAACAGTGAAGCGCCGTGGCAGGGCAATATGTATGGCCGCTTGAAGCGCGATGACAGCAAAGATCCGAGCGTAATCAGCGGCGGTTTTGGTATCAGCTCGTTCCTCGGCGCAGCGACCAACAAAATCGATCCCACCTCGACCAAAATCGACGGCTATCACAAGCTGCCATTTAAAGACATGGCGGAAAAGCCACTAAAAGTTCAGCAGCAGGGCGGTTGGCTTGCATTCGTTCAGCACTATTTTATGAGTGCATGGATTCCTGCCGCCGATCAGCAAAATAATTTCGAAACCAAAACCAACACCCAAGACGGTATGCATCTGGGTTGGTTTACGGGCTCAGCGAAAACCATCGCCCCAAATACGAGTGCCGATTTCAACGCGCAATTTTATGCAGGGCCCAAAGATCAATATCGTCTGCGGAAAATCTCACCGGGCCTCGACCTTGCCGTCGATTACGGTTTTCTCTGGTGGATCGCGCAACCGCTGTTTTTCTTCCTTACCAAAATTCATGGCTGGATCGGCAACTGGGGCTGGTCGATCATGGTGCTCACCCTCGGTGTGAAAGTTGCGCTGTTCTGGCTCAATGCGAAAGCGTATGTGTCGATGGCGAATATGCGTCGTGTGCAGCCGAAACTCGTCGAAATTCGCGAACGCTACGCCGACGACAAACAAAAGCAATCGCAAGAGATGATGAATCTCTACAAGACCGAGAAAATCAATCCGCTCGGCGGCTGTTTGCCGATGCTATTGCAAATGCCGGTATTTCTCGCGCTGTATTGGATGTTGCTGGAAAGCGTCGAATTGCGTCACGCGCCGTGGATTTTGTGGATTAAAGATCTGTCGGCGATGGATCCTTACTACGTGTTGCCCATCATCATGGGCGCGACCATGTTCCTGCAGCAAAAATTGAATCCGCCGCCGCCCGATCCCATGCAGGCAAAAATGATGCAATACATGCCGATCATGTTCACATTCTTCTTTTTATGGTTCCCGGCCGGCCTGGTGCTGTACTACATCGTCAACAACGTATTGTCGATCGGTCAGCAGTACATCATCACCAAACGTATCGTGAAAGAATAAACCGATATTTATTGTCGCGAGCACACGCGCATGAATCCCAACACCGACACCATTGCCGCGATTGCGACACCAGCGGGTCGCGGCGGTGTCGGCATCGTGCGTATATCGGGGCCGCGTGCACAGGAAATCATGCAGCGCGTTGTCGGTAAATCGCTGCCGCCGCGTTTTGCTCACTACGGTGCCTTTTACGAAAACGCTGAGCAATCGGCTAATTCTTCGATTCTCGATCAAGGCATCGCATTATTTTTTCCGGGTCCCAATTCGTTCACAGGCGAAGACGTTCTTGAATTGCAGGGTCACGGCGGACCCATCATTCTCGATTGTCTATTGCGCGAAGTGATTCGCCTCGGCGCGCGTCTCGCCAAACCCGGTGAGTTTTCCGAGCGCGCCTTTCTCAATGACAAACTCGACCTCGCACAAGCCGAAGCAATTGCCGATCTGATCGACAGCACATCGGAACAAGCCGCGCGTTCAGCACTGCGATCGCTGCAAGGCGATTTCAGCCGACGTATCGAGGCGCTTATCGAAGCGCTCACGCAATTGCGCATGTACGTCGAAGCGGCGATCGATTTTCCCGAAGAAGAAATCGATTTTCTGAGCGACGGAAAAATTGCTCGCGATATCCAAAATCTTTTCGACGCGCTCAACGCCGTCATCGATAACGCAACGCAGGGCAGTTTGCTGCGCGAAGGCATGACCATCGTCATCGCCGGCGCGCCGAATGCCGGCAAATCGAGTTTGCTCAATGCGCTTGCAGGTGCCGATCGCGCCATCGTCACCGCGATTGCGGGAACCACACGCGATGTCTTGCGCGAACAGATTCAAATCGATGGTTTGCCGTTGCACATCATCGATACTGCGGGTTTACGTGAAAGCCCCGATGAAGTCGAGCGCGAGGGAATTCGTCGCGCATTGCGCGAGATCGAGCAGGCCGATCACATCTTGTTGGTGGTCGACGATAGCGATAGCGCACACGATTTACCGGCGTTATTCACCGCAACCGGTTGGCCCGAAACAACCCGCGCGGCATTTGCGGACCGACCCATCACCGTCATTCGAAATAAGTGCGATCTCAGTACAAACAAGCCGGGTCTTGTAACAGGTTCACCGAGCCAGATTATTCTGAGTGCAAAAACCGGCGAGGGTATCGACTTACTGCGTCAACATCTCAAAGACTGCATCGGCTTTCGTGGCGCCAGCGAAGGATTATTTCTGGCACGTCGGCGCCATCTCGACGCATTGCAACGTGCGCGCGAATTATTGCTACACGGCCAACGTCAACTAACATTTCACCATGCTGGCGAACTGCTCGCGGAAGATTTGCGTCTGTGCCAGCAAGCACTCGGCGAAATCACCGGCGCGGTCAGCCCGGACATGTTGCTCGGCCGCATTTTCTCGTCGTTTTGCATCGGCAAATAATCCCGCGCGCCTAAACTGCACACTGCGATTGCTCGAATACACATTATCTGTACAATCGACCGTGATTAGGGAGGCTGTTTCAAGCGGATATAGCGTTGGTCGTATATCACATGAAAAAATCAAAAATAACACGGTGCGTAGTACCCGCCGCCTTTCTACTTCTTTCGAGCATTGCCGGACATATCGCCGCTGCCGATACCGAATCGTTAAATGACGTACCGCTTCCCGACGCGTTAACTCCCGAAACAATCATTCCCGAAGTGCTTACACCGGTACGTTTGAAGCAGCCGCGCACCGAAGTACCCGCGAGCGTTTCGGTGATCGACGCCAATATGATTGCCGCTTCTGGAATTCGCGAATTGCCGGAAATATTTCGTCTGATTCCGGGCATGGCCGTGGGCGCGCGCTCGGGCTGGGATTACATCGTCAGCTACCACGGCATGAATCGCTACAACAGCCATCGCATGCAGGTCATGATCGATGGCCGTTCGATATATCAAGCGGGTCTTGCGAATATTGATTGGAGCGATATTCCATTGGCAATGGAAGATATCGAGCGCATAGAAGTGACTCGGGGCCCTAACACGGCGGCCTACGGTGCGAATTCGTTTCTTGGCATTATCAACATCATCACCAAACACCCCGATGACAATCCGCAACTGCGCGTAAAAGCAACCAGCGGAAACAACGCTACCAATGACTTTTATGCGTCAACTTCCGATACGTTGGGCTCAGGCAGTTACCGGCTTACCGCCGCCACCAAACGCGATTCCGGTTTTGACGAAAAGGCATCGGGAGAAACGCGGCGCGATGGTAAAGATACGAAATTCATCAACGGTCGCTGGATTTTGATGCCCACCGAAGATTGGCAATTGGATCTGCAAGCGGGTTATAAAACGGGCGTTAAACAAGACGACAAAAATGGCTACGATTTTTCGCCGCGTGATCAGGATGTCGACAGCTATTTCACGAGTGTGCGCTCGCAGCATTTTTTATCGACGACCAATTCGCTCAAATGGCAACTCGATCTTGCGCGTAGCGTTAACAAACTGGAATGGCGTACCTGCGAATCGCTAAATCAACTCAGCTCCAGTTTCAGCGCCGCTCCCGACGACTGGCTACTGTGCGGCGATGTCAACGAAAACTCCCGCAATGAGCGCGTTGATCTCGACATACAAGACACGTGGTTAAGCGAAGGTCCATGGAAAGTTGTGTCAGGTGCTCATATTCAATATCAAAACGTAAAGTCAGAAACGTTCTACAGTGGCGCGGAACAGCGCGATACCTATCAGCTATTCGCGAATATCGAATACCGTTTGCTCCCAGAATTGTTGCTCAATGTGGGGGGCTCACAAGAATATTTCGAGCAGGGCAGACACGAATTTTCGCCACGCCTGGCTTTGCTGTTTCTTCCCAACGAAAACCATTCGATCCGCGCTGTCTACTCTGAAGCCATTCGCACACCGGATTTATTCGAAAGCCGCCTGAAATGGCATTACATCGTCAGTAATATTGAAACGGTACCGGCTAATCTGACCCAGCTACCCAGCCAGTATGTTCTTGATACTCTTTACACACCAGAAAACTTGGAGCCCGAGCGCATTCGTTCACGCGAACTCGGCTATTACAGTTTATGGTGGAACCGTCGTTTGGAATGGGATATCAAGCTATTTAATGACGAGATGGATAATCTCATTTCCGACAATGTTACCTATTCCGGATATTCCCCGGATAACGCCGGGATAGCTGAACAGCGTGGTGGTGAAACCGAAGTCAAACTGCACATCAACGATACCTTCGTGCTGCATTTTAGCGGTGCTGTTATCGACTCTTCCGCAAACACATTTAGAGAAGAGACCATCACTCCTCATACATCGGGAAGTATCGGTGTGATCTATCAATTAACACCGCAGTGGCAGCTATCGAGTTTCTACTATTACCAAAATAGAATTAACGATGCGCTTTTTGCGCGCTGGGACAACCGCGTTGCCAAATCGTGGAATATTTTGAGCAGTAAACTGACTGTAAGCGCCGTCATCCAACATTATCGCGACGAAAATACGGATCTCTTACGCGACAATGTTTATGATGGATTGAATCGAATCTATTTTTCAGCAGATCTCATGTTTTAAATGATTATTTCGCGATAATGATTTCGCATGGGTTTACTTGGAAGCGATGGTTCGTGACCGGCATTTCTAAAGACAACGGAATGAATTTTTGAAGCGATTGCTGTGTTTGATTTTGTGGTTATCGATACCGCTGCTCGCCGCAGCGGAACAGGATATTACGCGCATCGATATCATCGCTTCGAGTGGCAATACCGCCATTGCCGAACTGGCCAAAGGCATCCAATACGCATTGGTCAGCGCCAAACTCGATGTTGATACCCATATTCAAAAACCCGATGATTACAAAAATACGAATCCCGCTACGACGCTTGTCATTACGATTGGCGACAATTCGCTACCTTGGTTGAGCGAACAAAAAAACCCGTTCGCCGCGACCGTCGCGTTTCATGTCAGCGCCAATAAATTCTTAACACAAACCAAATCCGAGCAACGATCCACCGCGCTATTTCGCGATCAACCGCTATCGAGGCAATTGAAACTTGCGAAGTTTCTCCTGCCCAACCTTAAGCGCATCAGTGTTCTGCACAGCGCGGATTTTCCAACTCCCGTTTCCAAAGAAATCCAGCGTAATTTGCAGATCGGTGTCGACGAAATCAATATTGATAAAAATTCCGATTGGCTGAAATCGCTTTCACTTTCTCTGCGAGAAACCGATGCTTTGTTGGGGATCGAGGATCAGAAGATCTATAACGGTGAAACCATTCGTGGAATTTTGCTCACCACTTACCGACAAGGAAAGAGCCTGATCGGGCCCTCGAAAGCTTTCGTCAATGCGGGCAGTTTAGCGTCGTGTTACACCTCGACCGACCAATATTTGCAACAACTCGTCGATATGGTGACGATCATTATCCGTGAACATCGAATCCCCGAAGCGCAATATCCAAAAGCATTTCGAGTTGCCATCAACAAGCAAGTAGGAAATTCCTTAAATATTTCTATCCCGGATGAAAGCGAATTATCGGCATGGCTGCAAAATAATTCTGGAGAATGCGGTCATGGTTGCTAAAAAGCGCTGGCGACGTTTAAAAATTTCGCATCATATTTTTCTATTAAGCATGACACCGATGTTCGTGCTTTTTATCGCAGTATTCAGTTATTTACTTAATGCACGACTGAATGATCAAGATCGTTTACAGAATGAACATGGCGAACTGCTGGCAAAACAGTTAGCCGTTGCCAGTGAGTTTGCCGTGGTTACCGGAAATCAGCAGCAACTCCGCGATATGTTACGGCAATCACTGTCAGGTTCAGTTGCAGCTATCGATGTATGGGACGCTTCGGAAAATCTTCTCGTTTCGCTATCGAATGGAAAAAATCCGGATGCTGTCGATATTTTCTCCGCGCCCATCGAAATGGTGCCTATCGCTATCGATGAACAAATTGACTTCGATCCACAAACAACGAGCCAACCACGTCAAATTGGACGTATTAAGATCACCCTATCGCGCGATGACATCATTGCCAATCGCAATCAAACCATTTTTATCAGCTTGATTGTCGCCAGCAGTTTTCTGTTGTTTGGGTTAATTCTGGTTTGGTATCTCGGCAAGCGATTGGCGCATCCCATCAGTGCCATTACACGGACGACCGTTGAACTGGCCCAAGGCAATTTTCATGTGCGCTGCGAAGAGAACGCGCGCGGCGAAATTCATACATTGCAAACCTCTATCAATCAAATGGCGTCCGCGCTGCAGAAAACTCACGATGAATTGCGTGAAAATGTAAAACAGCTCGAAGAAGCACGAATTAATGCCGAGCAGGCGAACAATGCAAAGAGTGAATTTTTAGCGACGATGAGTCACGAACTGCGCACACCGATGAACGGCGCGCTAGGTATGCTCGAATTACTGAAAAACACCAACTTGAATCCGCAACAATTGCAATATGCCACTATTGCGATTGATTCGACACAACATCTATTGACCGTGGTCAGCGATGTCCTCGATTTTTCGCGTATCGAACGCGGTCTCATGCAGCTCGAACCGATCCACACCGATGTGCATTCGTTATTCAAACAGGTGATGAGTTCGTTTCAATTGACTGCGCAGCAAAAGCATCTGGATTTGATTTATCTCGCAGATCCCATACTGGCAGAAATGAGCTTGCTGATCGATCCGACGCGGTTGCGCCAGATCGTGGTCAACCTAATCAGCAATGCGATTAAATTTACGTTCTCGGGCAGTGTGCAAGTCATCGTGCATTGTCGTTGGCTCGACGCCATGACGGCGCACATCGAAATCGCCGTCATCGACACCGGCATTGGCATCGCCGAAGACAAACAGGCAGTGATATTCAATCCGTTCCAACAGGCCGATGGTTCCACCTTGCGCCGCTTTGGCGGTTCGGGACTCGGCTTGGCGATCGTGCAGAAACTCTGCGAATTGATGCAGGCCACGATCGAGGTCAACAGCAAGCCTGGCCGCGGTTCAACCTTCAGCGTCAAATTCAATGCCGAGGCCCGGCGCGTCACGCAGACCGAGCAAGCACCCGCGACCATCGTGCCGTTGCCGCCGGCCAATGTATTGATCGTCGAGGACAACGCCATCAATCAACTGGTCGTTGCCAATATGCTCGAGGTTCTCGGCGTCGAAGCCAAAACCGCGAGCAATGGCCTCGAAGCGCTGGCCATGCTCGAGAAAAACGCATTCGACTTGATTTTGATGGACTGTCAGATGCCAGAGATGAATGGCTTCCAATGCACGCAGCGTATCCGCAGCGACCAGCGGCCGGATTTTGCGAATATTCCGATCATTGCGCTCACCGCCAATGCAATGACCGAAGATCGCGATCAATGTCTTGCCGCCGGCATGAACGACTATTTAAGCAAACCGATCACGATGCTAATCCTGCGCGAAAAATTGAGCGGCTGGCTGCGCGCCAAACAGGAAACCTGAATAAGTTTTCTTACAGGCTACACAGTACTTATTAAGAAGATATACAGGCATTTTCCACAGCCTTTAGACCTACCCCACGTTTTGAAATAGTTACGCACAGATTGTGCGGCGACATCTGCACAGCTACCGATCAACTGCGCATCCATTTTCAAATTGAGTTCTTAAAAGCTGTTAACAAATGCACTTGAAATCGGCTTGTTTATCGACTGGTGGCCGCACAGGAATAAATATCCCCAATTCATACTCGTGCCATACCGAACTTGTACGGGTGTTATCTATGTATTTATACCTATCCCAAACCCTTGATCCAGCGTCGATTTATTACCTTTTCAACAATATTCGACGATCTAAATAACATCTACTAATCATTAATCTTCTATCTACTCAATATATTTAACTTAATTACTTACTTATAAAACCTTACCTTTCAGGTCGGTGAAATTTTCAACAACTTCTTGCGTCGCCAATTGGCTACCGTATAATCGCCAGCCCTTTTCGATTGTTTTATCTCAGGTGTTGCGGTGAATTATCCCGAGCGTTTTGACGTCATCGTCATCGGCGGCGGTCACGCCGGCACCGAGGCCTGCCTCGCCGCTGCGCGCATGGGCTGCAAAACGCTGCTGTTGACGCACAATGTCGAAACGCTGGGACAGATGTCCTGCAACCCTGCCATCGGCGGCATCGGCAAAAGTCATCTCGTCAAGGAAGTCGATGCGCTCGGCGGCGCGATGGCCATCGCCACCGATCGCGGCGGCATCCAATTCCGTATCCTCAACGCCAGCAAAGGTCCCGCTGTCCGCGCAACGCGCGCGCAGGCTGACCGCGTGCTCTACAAAGCCGCTGTGCGTTCGATTCTCGAAAATCAGCCCAACCTGACAATTTTCCAACAGGCCGTCGATGATTTAGTCGTCACCGGTGACCGCGTGGAAGGCGTCGTTACACAAACGGGTATTCGCTTTTTCGGCAAAAGCGTCGTGTTGTGTACCGGCACTTTTTTGGGCGGCAAAATTCACATCGGCCTCGACAATCATTCGGGCGGTCGTGCCGGTGATCCGCCGTCGATTGCCTTAGCGCAACGTTTGCGTGAATTACCGCTACGTGTCGATCGCTTGAAAACCGGCACGCCGCCGCGCATCGATGCACGTTCGGTGAATTTCGAAGGCCTGCAGCAGCAGTGGGGCGATACGCCGATTCCGGTGATGAGTTTCATCGGTTCGGCGAGCGAACATCCGCAGCAAACCTGCTGCTGGGTTACGCACACCAATGCACAGACACACGACATCATTCGCGGCGGCCTCGATCGTTCGCCGATGTACACGGGTGTGATCGAAGGTATCGGCCCGCGTTATTGCCCGTCGATCGAAGATAAAATTCATCGCTTCGCCGACAAGGGTACGCACCAGATTTTTATCGAACCGGAAGGGTTAAATACGCACGAACTGTATCCGAACGGTATTTCGACGAGCTTGCCGTTCGATGTGCAGCTCGCGTTGGTACGCTCGATTAAAGGTTTCGAAAACGCGCATATCACGCGACCCGGTTACGCAATCGAATACGATTATTTCAATCCGCAGGATTTGCTGCATTCGCTGGAAACGCGTTACATCAAAAATCTGTTTTTCGCGGGCCAAATCAACGGCACCACCGGGTACGAAGAAGCGGCAGCGCAAGGTTTATTGGCGGGTATCAACGCCGGATTGCGTGCGCAGGACAAAGACGCCTGGTCGCCGCGCCGCGACGAAGCGTATATCGGCGTACTCGTCGACGATTTAATTACGCTCGGCACGCGCGAGCCATATCGCATGTTCACCTCGCGCGCCGAATACCGTTTGTTGTTGCGCGAAGACAATGCCGATCTGCGTTTGACCGAGCAGGGCCGAGCACTCGGTCTTGTCGATGATGTGCGCTGGCAACGTTTCTGCGAAAAACGCGAAGCGATCGAACGCGAATCGCAGCGTTTGGCGACGACGTGGATTCAGCCGAATAGCGCTGAAGCGGAACAGATTAATCCGAAACTTGAACAGCCGATTGCGCGCGAATATAACCTGCGCGATTTATTGAAACGCCCCGGCATCGTTTACGCCGATATTGCCTCGCTGAAAGGCGAAGGCACGCGCGATGAACAAGTCGCCGAGCAAGTTGAAATTCAAATCAAATACGCGGGCTATATCGATCGTCAGGCCGAAGAAATCGAGCGTCTGCGCCATTACGAAAATATGCGCTTGCCGCAGGATTTGGATTTCAACGGTGTCGAAGGTTTGTCGAACGAAGTCAAACAAAAATTAAATACCGGTAAACCAGAAACTCTCGCCCAGGCATCGCGAATTCCGGGCGTGACACCGGCAGCGGTGTCGCTGTTGCTGATTTATTTGAAAAAACGCGGGCTGCTCGATCGCGCTCACGCTCAACAGATCAGCGCTTGAGTCGTTAAAGCGTCATCGATGTGAATAATTTGCCCAGCTCGTCGTCGTTAAACCAACAGCAGCTACGTGAACAACTGCAAAACGGTATTGCCGAGTTACCGTTAACATTGCCGGAAACCGCAATTGCGCAGCTCTTGCAATATCTCGCGTTGCTACACAAATGGAATCGCGCGTATAACCTGACGGCGGTGCGTGATCCTGCGGAAATGGTGTCACGGCATTTGCTGGACAGTTTGGCGGTTGCTCCCTACGTGCACGGCGATCATTGTGCGGATGTTGGAACGGGTGCGGGTTTACCGGGTATTCCGCTCGCGATTGCTTTGCCGCAAAAACAATTCACATTGATCGATAGCAACGGCAAAAAAATTCGTTTTATCGCACAGGCGATCGCCGAATTAGGTTTGAAAAATGTAAAGGCGATACAGTGCCGGATTGAGAGCATGCAGCCGGAGCAAGCGTACGATGTGGTGTTATCGCGCGCCTTCGCGACGCTCGCCGATATGGCGCAGGGTTGCGAACAGGTGGTGGCGACGCAGGGCGTCATGCTCGCGATGAAGGGAGTTTATCCACAACAGGAATTGAGCGAACTGCCGGAACGTTTTAAAGTCGCTGCATGTCATGCGCTGAAAGTTCCGAACGAAGCGGGGCAGCGGCATTTAATCGAAATTCGTATCGGCTAATGCCGAGTTTGCAAGTCCTAAATTTGTATGTCCCCAACGAATTCTGTATCGGGACATTCTGTGTGGGGAAATCGATAAGTGGGCAAAATTCTCGCAGTAACCAACCAAAAGGGCGGGGTCGGCAAAACGACGACCTGCGTGAATCTTGCTGCGTCATTGGTTGCCACACGTAAAAAAGTTCTGCTCATCGATATGGATCCGCAAGGCAACGCGACCATGGGTTCCGGCATCGATAAGAACGCGGTGGCAGGCAGTATTTACGACGTGCTCGTGCATCGTCAGCCAGTCGTCGAAGTCGCCTTGCGTTCCGACAATGCCGGTTATGACATCATTCCTGCCAACGGCGATCTCACCGCTGCCGAAGTCGAATTGCTCAATGTCGACGAAAAAGAATTTCGCCTGCGCGATGCACTGGCAATTGAACGAGCCGCTTACGATTACATCATCATCGATTGTCCGCCGTCGCTGAACATGCTCACCGTCAATGCACTTGTCGCAGCCGATGGCGTCGTCATTCCGATGCAATGCGAATATTACGCGCTCGAAGGTTTGACGGCGCTGCTCGATACGGTGCAGCGCGTGCAGCAGGTGTTGAATCCACAATTGCAAATCGAAGGTCTGCTGCGCACGATGTACGATCCGCGCAACAGTTTGACCAACGATGTGTCGGCGCAGTTGAGCGAGCATTTTGGCGATCGCCTGTATCGCACGGTAATTCCGCGCAATATTCGCCTTGCTGAAGCCCCGAGTTTTGGTATGCCAGTGTTGTCCTACGATAAGCAATCGAAAGGTGCGATGGCTTATCTGGCGTTGGCAGGGGAAATGCTGCGGCGTAACGATAATTACAATATGAGTCAGGATGCGGTACCGGCACTCGGGTAAATGCCGGTTTTGTCGGAATCACTGCGGTAACCAGAAGAGTAACGCTCTTTCACTAAAAACCGTTGGCCATGAAATAATTTTCCCTAACGATTCTGGTTAGGGGCGAAGGCTTGGAAATAATGAGTGCGGAAAAGAATATGATGAAAAAACGCGGACTGGGACGGGGACTCGACGCACTGCTCGGCAGTCACAATGCCGCCAAGCAAGTCGCCGCAGAAGCGGCGGCCGCGACTGCTGAAACAGCGACCGATAGCGGCGAGATCAAAGACGGTCAGCTGCGCCATCTGCCGGTCGAATTCATTCAGCGCGGTAAATATCAGCCGCGCCGCGATATGAATCAGGAAGCGCTCGAAGAACTCGCCAATTCGATTCGCGCACAGGGTGTGATGCAGCCGATCGTGGTGCGCCTGATCGGTCCCGATAAATACGAAATTATCGCCGGCGAACGCCGCTGGCGCGCGAGTCAACTCGCCGGTCTCGATAAAGTCCCTGTCGTGATTCGCGAAGTGCCGGATGAAGCGGCCATTGCGATGGCGCTGATCGAAAATATTCAGCGCGAAGATTTGAATCCGATGGAAGAGGCGATTGCATTATCGCGTCTGCAAAAAGAATTCGAGCTCACACATCAGCAGATCGCCGATGCCGTCGGTAAATCGCGCGCTACGGTCACCAATTTATTGCGCTTGATGTCGCTGCGCGACGATGTGCAGAAATTGCTGGAGCACGGCGATATCGAAATGGGCCATGCCCGTGCGTTGCTGAGTTTGACGCCTGAGCTGCAAGCGAGCACAGCACATCAGGTGGTTAGCAAAGGTTTATCGGTACGCCAAACCGAGTCGCTCGTGCGCAAAATGCTCGAAGACAAACCCGCGCCTAAGGCCGACGATAAAGTCAGTGCTGATGCCGATATCAAGCGTCTGCAGGATTCGCTATCGGAAAAAATTGGCGCGCAGGTCTTGATTCAACACACTGCCAAAGGCAAGGGCAAATTGGTTTTGCACTACAACAGCCTCGATGAGCTCGACGGTATTTTGAATCACATCAATTAAATTTTGTGCCGCACAAGCTGCTTAAATAAACGGCTATTTAGTGGTGGAAAAATAATCCACCACCATATCCTGTGTTCGATAGAGTCAATCGCCAAAAAGCGCAGAGAGGCCCGTTTTTTCGCGGCAATTTCGTCGAGCAAAGCGGTTGAACCGCTCTTTCAATCCCCCTATAATCGCGCCCGCTTTGCATCATCGGCGATGAGTAAGCGGCAGCGACGAAGCTAACTCCGCAGAATCCCCTCGAGGACTTTGCCCATGGCACATCAGCCTGGTATTCGACAGGCGGGCGCCAGCATCAAAGGACCTGCACTGGGGAAACTGTTCGCGGCACAGATCGCGCTTCTGTCAGCAGCCAGTCTCTGCTTGCTCTCGGTGGACACAATCACCGCGTATTCCGTGTTGCTCGGCGGCCTCACCTTCATAGTACCGACTGGTTTCTTCGCACGTCAGGCGTTCCGTTTTCGCGGTGCCCAAGCGGTGCGGCGTATTGCTCACGCGTTTTACCGGGGCGAAACCACCAAGTTCGTGCTAACGGCGATGGCATTTGCACTGATTTTCACGCTGGTCAAACCGCTCAATCTGATAGCGCTTTGGCTGGCGTATGTGGTGGCGCTGCTCGTCCACTACGTGTTGGCGGTACGCATGGGCGTGCGCTGACCACTGAGATTTGCAAGAACGATTACAAATAGACACCGACACATTAGGTAACACGAGATTCCCTATGTCAGGCGCCAGCAGTACCGACTATATCCAGCACCATTTGACCAACCTCACCTATGGCAAATTGCCAGCGGGTTACGAGCGTGTTGATCACCACGGCCACGTCGAGAAATTAGAACAAGATACCTGGACCATGGCACACAGCCCCGCTGAAGCCAAAGCGATGGGTTTCATGGCTATCCATGTTGACTCGATGGGCTGGTCGATTGTGCTCGGTTTGATTTTCGCCGCATTGTTCGCGTCAGTTGCCCGCAAAATGCACGCGGGTGTTCCGCGCGGTTTGCAAAGCGCGATCGAAATGATCGTCGAATTCATCGACAACACCGTGCGTGAAGGTTTCCACTACAAAAACCCGACGATCGCCCCGCTTGCATTGACTATCTTCATGTGGATCTTCCTCATGAACACGATGGACTTGCTGCCCGTCGATTGGCTGCCACAACTCGCCGCATTGATCACTGGCAACCCGCACCAATACCTCAAAGTCGTACCGACCACCGATCCGAATATCACCATTGGCATGAGTATGACCGTGTTCATGCTGATCATTGTGTTCGGTATCGCGAAGAAAGGTTTGATCGGTTTCATCAAAGAATTAACGTTCCATCCGTTCCATCCGTCTTTCCACGGCATCGGTATTTTGTTCGCGCCGATCCTTATCCTGATTAACCTCGTACTCGAAACCATCGCTCTCGTTTCGAAGCCGATTTCGCTCGGTCTGCGGTTGTTCGGAAACATGTACGCGGGTGAAATGATCTTCATCCTGATTGCGCTTATGTTCGGCGCTGGTCTGTTGCTCGGCATCTTCGCAGGCGTACTGCAGTGGGCGTGGGCGGTATTCCACATCCTCGTCATCACGCTACAGGCATTTGTCTTCATGGTACTCACGATCGTCTACATGGCGAGCGCGCACCATGTCGAAGATGAAGATCAATTCGATCACTAATTGTTGGCGAATTAATTTAAGTAAACGGTTTTATTTCACTTCACTTTGATCCAACTGGGAGAAACAAAATGGGTTTGGCTCTGATCGCTGTTGCACTGTTGATTGGTCTGGGTGCTCTGGGTACTGCTCTGGGCTTCGCTCTGCTCGGCGGCAAACTGCTCGAAGGTTCGGCACGTCAGCCTGAACTGGCGCCGATGCTGCAAGGCAAGATGTTCCTCATCGCTGGTCTGCTCGACGCCGTTCCGATGATCGGTGTTGGTATCGGCATGTACGTTCTGTTCGTTATCGTTCCGACCCTGGCCGCTTAATAAGTCCGAGTCGAAATCAACGAGTTGAAACCCCAAGGGGCTAACTCATTCTTGGAGCAGAGGTAACGGCGTGAACATCAATCTCACCCTTATCGGCCAGTCCATCACGTTCCTCATCTTCTGGTGGTTCTGCCACGCATTTGTGTGGAAAGCGATCCGGAACATGATGGCCGAGCGCGAGAAAAAGATCGCTGACGGTTTAGAAGCCGCCGATCGCGCGAGCCGCGATCTCGAATTGGCGCAAGACAAAGCCGCGCAGCAATTGCGGCAAGCCAAAGAAGAGGCCGCAGGTATCGTCGAAGCCGCTAACAAGCGTGCAAACCAAATCGTCGAAGAAGCCAAAGAGAAAGCGCGCGAAGAAGCCGCTCGTATCAAGGCTGCCGCCGAAGCGGAAGTTGCGCTCGAAGCGAATCGCGCCAAAGAAGCATTGCGCAAGCAAGTCGGTGCGCTGGTGTTGGCCGGTGCGAGCAAAGTGCTCGAAGCATCGATCGACGAAAATGCGCATAAAGCGCTGGTCGACAAACTGGCCGCTGGCCTGTGAGAGGAATGATCCATGGCTGAGTGGATTACCCTCGCGCGACCTTACGCCAATGCCGCGTTTAGCTATGCCGCCGAGCAAAATGCGCTCGGCGATTGGCTGCGCCAGCTGCAATTAGCAGCGAGCGTTGCTGGCAGTGACAAAGTTAAAAGCGTGATTGCATCGCCGTCGCTCACTTCCGAGCAACAAGCGAATACGTTGATCGCGCTTTGCGGTGACGATCTGTCGGAAAAAGTGCGTAATTTCATTCGCGCATTGGCATCGAATAAACGTTTGCCGCTGCTGCCGGAAATTGCCGAGTTATTCGAGCATTTGAAAACGCAGCGCGAAAACAGCGTTAACGTTGAAATTGCATCGGCGTTCCCGCTCGACAGCGCAGCGTCCGATCGTTTGGCGCAAGCATTGCGCGGCAAATTGCAACGCGAAGTCACAATTAACACAGTGGTTGATAAGAGTCTGCTCGGCGGTGTGTTGGTGCGTTCCGGTGACATCGTCATCGACGGCTCCGTGCGCGGTCGCCTCGAAAAACTCGCCAAGGCTATGAACTCCTGATTGAAACAGGATTGAGGAATTGACATGCAACAGCTGAATCCATCCGAGATTAGCGAAATCATCAAACAGCGCATCGACCAGCTCGATGTGACTTCGCAAGCGCGCAACGAAGGTACCGTTGTTTCCGTCTCGGACGGTATCGTGCGCATCCACGGCCTCACCGACGTTATGTACGGTGAGATGATTGAGTTCGAAGGCGGCCGCTACGGCATGGCGCTCAACCTCGAGCGCGATTCGGTTGGCGCCGTTGTTCTCGGCGACTACCTCTCGATCGCTGAAGGGCAGAAGTGCAAATGCACGGGCCGCATCCTCGAAGTGCCGGTTGGTCCGGAACTGGAAGGTCGCGTACTCGACGCACTCGGCAACCCGATCGACGGCAAAGGCCCGCTCAACAACAAACTCACCGATGCGATCGAAAAAGTTGCACCGGGCGTAATCTGGCGTAAGTCGGTTGACCAACCGGTGCAAATCGGTTTGAAAGCAATCGACGCGATGGTGCCGATCGGACGCGGTCAACGCGAATTGATCATCGGTGACCGTCAGATCGGTAAAACCGCTATCGCGGTTGACGCGATCATCAACCAGAAAGGTTCGGGCATTAAGTGTATTTACGTTGCGATCGGTCAGAAGGCTTCGTCGGTTGCTGCGGTTGTGCGCAAACTCGAAGAACACGGCGCGATGGCTCACACCGTTGTTATCGCCGCGACTGCTTCTGATCCGGCGTCGATGCAATACCTCGCGGCATTCGCAGGTTGCACGATGGGTGAGTACTACCGCGACCGCGGTCAAGACGCGCTGATCATTTACGACGATCTCACCAAGCAAGCGTGGGCGTATCGTCAGATTTCGTTGCTGTTGCGCCGTCCGCCAGGACGTGAAGCGTATCCTGGCGATGTGTTCTATCTCCACTCGCGTCTGCTCGAGCGCGCTGCGCGCGTATCGGCCGATTATGTTGAGAAATTCACCAACGGTGCCGTGAAAGGCCAAACCGGTTCGTTGACCGCGTTGCCGATTATCGAAACGCAAGCCGGTGACGTCTCCGCGTTCGTTCCGACCAACGTGATCTCGATCACCGACGGTCAGATCTTCTTGGAATCGAGCATGTTCAACGCGGGCGTGCGCCCAGCGATGAACGCGGGTATTTCGGTATCTCGCGTCGGTGGTGCAGCTCAGACCAAGATCATCAAGAAACTCGCTGGTGGTATTCGTACCGCTCTCGCGCAATACCGCGAACTCGCCGCGTTCTCGCAGTTCGCTTCCGACCTCGACGATGCGACCAAAGCGCAGCTCGATCACGGTGCGCGCGTCACCGAGTTGATGAAGCAGAAGCAATACTCGCCGCGTTCGGTCGCTGAAATGGGTCTCGTACTCTACGCAGCGAACGAAGGTTATCTGAAAGATATCGACGTGAAGAAAATCCTTCCGTTCGAAGACGCTTTACTCGCCTACGCGCACAGCGAAATCGGCGATTTGATGAAACAAATCGTAGCGACAGGCGATTGGAACGGCGATATCGAAGCCAAATTCAAGGCGACGATCACCAAGTTCAAAGCGACGCAGACTTGGTAATTGAAAAACTCCCCTCTCTCATCAGCGAGAGGGGTCGGGGGAGAGAGCTTCTTTAAGTTTGCCCTCTCCCTAAATCCCTCTCCCGAGCGGGCCCTAAAGGGTCTAAAGGAGAGGGACTTAACGATTAACGTTTGAGGAAGACTCATGGCCGGCGCCAAAGAGATCCGCACACAGATATCCAGCATTAAAAGCACGCAGAAAATCACCAGTGCAATGGAAATGGTGGCTGCGAGCAAAATGCGTAAGGCGCAAGAACGCATGCAGGTAGGGAAACCCTACGCGCAACGCATTCGCGCAGTGATTGGTCATATCGCCAACGCCAATCCCGAATACAAGCACCAATTCATGGTCGAGCGCGAAGTGAAGCGTGTCGGCTATATCGTGGTATCGACCGATCGTGGTCTCTGCGGTGGTTTGAACATCAACGTGTTCAAGGCGGCACTGCGCTCGATGAAGGAATGGGCCGATCAAGGCGTAGCGACCGATCTGTGTCTGATCGGTGGTAAAGCGGCTTCGTTTTTCCGCAGCGTCGGCGGCAATGTTGTGGCCGCGGTGCGCGATATCGGCGAGTCACCGGCGATGGCCGATCTCATCGGCAGCGTCAAAGTCATGCTCGATGCCTACAACGAAGGCAAAATCGATCGTTTGTATCTCGTCGGCAATGAATTCGTTAACACGATGACGCAGACGCCGTACGTGAATCAGTTGTTGCCACTCGTCGCGGAAGACAACAAAAAATTGCAGCACCATTGGGATTACATCTACGAGCCCGATGCGCAGGCATTGCTCGATGGTCTGCTCACGCGTTACATCGAATCGCAATTGCACCAGGCCGTCGTTGAAAACGGCGCTGCGGAACAAGCAGCGCGAATGATCGCGATGAAAAACGCGACCGACAACGCGGGTGAATTAATCGGTGGTTTGCAACTCGCTTACAACAAAGCGCGTCAGGCAGCGATCACGCAAGAGCTTGCCGAAATCGTCGGCGGCGCAGCAGCGGTTTAAGCCACGTAACAGCGAACGAATTTTTGAATTTTAAAGATTGAAAGTAGAGGAATCGGACATGAGTAGCGGACGTATCGTACAAATCATCGGCGCCGTTATCGACGTGGAATTTCCGCGCGATGCCGTACCGCAGGTGTATGACGCGCTGAAAGTTGAGGGCGGTCTCACGCTCGAAGTGCAACAGCAATTGGGCGACGGCGTTGTGCGTACCATCGCACTCGGCTCTTCAGAAGGTTTGAAGCGCGGTCTGCCGGTGACCAACACCAAAGAAGCGATCAAAGTACCGGTCGGCCACGAAACGCTCGGCCGCATCATGGACGTACTCGGCAACCCAATCGACGAAGCGGGTCCGATCGGCGAGAAAGCGCGTTCGGTCATTCACCGCAAGGCACCGGCGTACGAAGAACTCGCCGCGTCGGCCGATCTGCTCGAAACCGGCATCAAAGTTATCGACCTGGTTTGCCCGTTCGCAAAAGGCGGTAAAGTCGGTCTGTTCGGTGGCGCCGGTGTCGGCAAGACCGTCAACATGATGGAACTCATCAACAACATCGCGAAAGCGCACTCGGGTCTCTCGGTGTTCGCTGGCGTGGGTGAGCGTACTCGTGAAGGTAACGACTTCTACCACGAGATGAAAGACTCTAACGTTCTCGACAAAGTGGCGATGGTTTACGGTCAGATGAACGAGCCACCAGGAAACCGTTTGCGCGTAGCGTTGACCGGTCTGACCATGGCGGAAAGCTTCCGTGACGAAGGCCGTGACGTTCTGCTCTTCGTCGACAACATCTACCGTTACACCCTGGCTGGTACCGAAGTATCCGCGCTGCTCGGCCGTATGCCGTCGGCGGTAGGTTATCAGCCGACACTCGCGGAAGAGATGGGCGTACTGCAAGAACGCATCACCTCGACCAAAACCGGCTCGATCACCTCGGTACAGGCCGTTTACGTTCCTGCCGATGACTTGACTGACCCGTCGCCGGCAACGACCTTCGCGCACTTGGACTCGACCGTTGTATTGAGCCGCGATATCGCTGCGAAAGGTATTTATCCCGCGGTTGATCCGCTCGATTCGACCTCGCGTCAGCTCGATCCGCTCATCATCGGCAGCGAGCACTACGAAGTGGCGCGCGGTGTACAGAACGTATTGCAGCGCTACAAAGAACTTAAAGACATCATCGCGATTCTCGGTATGGACGAGCTCTCGGAAGACGATAAACAAGTCGTATTCCGCGCCCGTAAAATCGAACGCTTCCTGTCGCAGCCGTTCCACGTCGCCGAAGTATTCACTGGCTCGCCTGGTAAGTACGTGCCGCTCAAAGAAACCATCCGTGGCTTCAAAGGCATTCTGGCCGGTGAATACGATCACCTGCCTGAGCAGGCGTTCTACATGGTCGGCTCAATCGACGAAGCGATCGAAAAAGCGAAGACTCTCTAAGTCAACGCCATTAACCAAGGCTGAAACTTAGAGAAACGAGGGTAAAGAGAACATGGCCATGACGCTTCATTGCGATATTGTCAGTGCAGAAGAGGCGATCTTCTCGGGTTTGGCCGAGATGGTCGTCGCGCATGGCACGCTGGGTGATCTCGGTATCGAATACGGTCATGCGCCATTGCTGACTGCGCTCGAACCAGGCTCCGTGCGCGTCAAAGTGCAGGGTGGTGAGGAGCAGATTTACTACGTATCGGGCGGCTTCCTGGAAGTACAACCCGGCGTAGTGACGATTCTCGCCGATACCGCCGTGCGTGCCGGAGATCTCGACGAGGCTGCCGCCATCGAAGCGCAGAAAACAGCCCTGCATTCGCTGTCGGAAAAACAGGCCGAGATCGATTATGGCCGCGCTGCCGCCGAACTCGCTGCTGCTGCGGCGCAGTTGCGTACAATTCAGCAAATTCGCAAGAAAATGGGCAAAAGCTGAGGTCTATATCGACTCGGCCAGCTTAAAGAAGCAATACAAGAAAAGGGGCGGCGTAAAGCTGCCCCTTTTTGTTTTGAGCAATCAACCGTTTAGGCTGTCTCACTTTCAGGCGTTTTTCACAATGCGCCTCTATAATAAAAAGCCGTCAAATCAAGGGATCGATCTGTGAAACTTGAAGTCATCATTCTCGCCGCGGGCCAAGGCACGCGCATGCGCTCGGCGCTACCCAAAGTACTGCATCCTCTCGCTGGCAAAGCGATGGTTCATCACGTCATCGATACTGCCAGCGCGTTAAACGCCGCAGCGATACATACCGTCATCGGTCACGGTGCTGAGAAAGTCCAGCAGCATTTACAACAATTGCCGACACGTTGGGCCTTGCAGGAAAAACAACTCGGCACCGGCCACGCCGTTGCGCAGGCAATGCCGGCGGTTGCGGACGATAGCGTCGTGCTGGTGTTGTACGGCGATGTGCCGCTGGTGAAAACCGAAACGCTGCAAAAATTATTGAGCGAAGTGAACGACCAACAAATCGCGTTGCTCACTGTCAATCTCGACGACCCGACCGGTTACGGCCGCATTCTGCGCGACGCGAATAATCGCATCGTCGCCATCGTCGAACAAAAAGACGCAACCGAAGAACAGCGCAAAATTCGCGAAGGCAATACCGGCATTCTTGCTGTACCCGCGAAATTAATGAAGCAGTGGTTGCCGCAACTTTCCGCGAACAATGCACAGGGTGAATATTATTTAACGGATATTATCGGCCTTGCCGTCAAACAAGGCATTTCCGTTGCTGCCCAGCAACCGCAATCGCCGCAAGAAGTGCAAGGCGTGAACAACCGCCTGCAACTCGCCGAACTCGAACGCCATTATCAAAAAACCATCGCCGAGCAACTGATGACCGATGGCGTTACGCTCGCCGATCCCGCACGTATCGATGTACGCGGTACTTTGAAAACAGGTCGCGATATTTTCATCGATGTGAATTGTGTATTCGAAGGCGATGTCACGCTTGGCGACAACGTGCGCATCGGTCCGAATTGCGTGATTCGCAACGCGACGATTGCTAACGACGTCGATATCGAATCGCACTCGCTCATCGACGAAAGTATTGTCGGCGCGAAAGCCCATATCGGCCCATTCGCACGTTTGCGCCCAGGCACTGAATTAGCCGCGAAAGCCAAAGTGGGTAATTTCGTCGAAACCAAAAAAACCTACATCGGTGAAGGTTCGAAAGTAAATCATTTAACCTACGTCGGCGATTGCACGATCGGCGTTGACGCGAACGTCGGCGCCGGCACGATCACGTGCAACTACGACGGCGTGAATAAATTCAAAACGCAGATCGGCGACGGTGCTTTCATTGGCTCGAACAGTTCGCTCGTTGCGCCTGTGTCGATCGGAAAAAATGCAACGGTCGGTGCTGGTTCGGTGGTCACCGAAAACGTGCCCGACGAACAACTCGCGGTTGCGCGCGGCAGACAGAAAAATATCGAAGGTTGGCAGCGACCAACAAAAAAATAAATTTTTGAAAATTTTGATTTAAAGGATCAATAGCATGTGTGGCATTGTCGGAGCAGCAGCGCGGCGCGAAGTCGCCCCCATTTTGATTGAAGGTCTGCGTCGTCTTGAATATCGCGGTTACGATTCGGCGGGAGTCGCAATCATCGATAGCGATCGGCATATCGGCCGCTATCGTCGTGTCGGTAAAGTGGGTGTACTCGGCGAAGCGCAAAGCCAAGAGCCGCTTCGTGGCCATACCGGCATTTCGCACACGCGCTGGGCGACGCATGGCAAACCCACCGAAGCCAATGCGCATCCGCATATGTCGGGCAACAAACTCGCACTCGTACACAATGGCATTATCGAAAATCACGAAGAATTGCGCGCGCGTTTGAAAAGCCTCGGTTACGAATTCAAATCGCAAACCGATACCGAAGTCATCGTGCACCTGCTCGATCACGAAATGAAGGATGGCAAAAAACTGGTCGATGCGTTGAAGAGCGTCGTTAAACAATTGCACGGCGCTTACGGCGTTGCGGTGATCAGCACCGACGAGCCCGAGCGCGTTGTCTGTGCACGCAGTGGTAGCCCGCTCGTTCTCGGTCTCGGTCTCGGTGAAAACTTTTTAGCGTCCGATCAACTCGCGTTGCGTCAGGTCACCGATCGTTTTATTTATCTCGAAGAAGGCGATATCGCCGAAATTACTCCAGACTCGTATCGCATCTGGGATAAAGACGGCGTCGAGCAGAAACGCGGTGTTGAAGAAATCAACGACGCCATCGATTCAGCGGACAAAGGCAAATTCCGCCACTACATGCTCAAAGAAATTTTTGAGCAACCGAAAGTCGTGAATAACACCTTGCAAGGCCGCATCGGCGCGCACGCCATTTTGGAAGAAGCGTTTGGCGCCGAAGCCAAAGCGATTCTCGACAGCGTCAAAGTCGTGCGCATCGTTGCGTGTGGCACCAGCTATCACTCGGGCCTCGTGGCGAAATATTGGTTGGAAAGTTTGGCCGGCATTCCGTGTCAGGTCGAAATCGCGAGCGAGTTTCGCTATCGCAAATTCGTTGTCAGCCCGAACACATTGTTCGTGAGTATTTCGCAATCGGGCGAAACCGCTGACACACTCGCAGCATTGCGCCTCGCCAAAGAATCGGGCTTCGCATCGACCCTCGCAATTTGTAACGTCGCACAATCGTCGCTTGTGCGCGAATCCGATTTGGTGTTGATGACGCAAGCGGGTCGTGAAATCGGTGTCGCTTCAACCAAAGCATTCACCACTCAACTCGTTGCATTGCTGCTGCTCACCGTAGCGTTGGGCCGCCGCAATAAATTGAGCGCGAAAGATGAAGAGAGCATCGTGCACGCACTGCATCAATTGCCGCGCATTCTCGAAGAAGCTCTCGCACTGAATGCGGAAATCGAAGTGCTGGCAGAAAAGTTTGTCGAGAAACACCACGCATTGTTTTTGGGTCGCGGCATCATGTGGCCCGTCGCGATGGAAGGCGCACTCAAAATCAAAGAGATTTCGTATATTCACGCTGAATCGTACGCAGCGGGCGAACTCAAACACGGCCCGCTCGCACTGGTCGATAGCGACATGCCTGTCATCACCGTTGCACCCAACGACGAACTGCTCGAAAAACTCAAATCGAATTTGCAGGAAGTGCAGGCGCGCGGCGGCGAATTATTTGTATTCGCCGACAAAGACGCCGGCTTCGAAAACGAACCGGGCGTGCACGTCATCAACGTCCCGCACGCGCCTGATGTTATCGCCCCGATGATCTACACAATTCCGCTGCAGTTGTTGTCGTATCACGTGGCGGTGTTGAAAGGCACTGATGTGGATCAGCCGAGGAATTTGGCGAAGAGCGTGACTGTGGAATAAGTCTAATATCACAAGTTGAATATCTGTTTAGCGATAACTTCAGAAAGGAATTCGAGAATGTTGGCAAGAGTATATTTGGTCGTTGCTCTGTTTGTTGCTATGCCATTAATTTCCCACGCAGAAGTTTATAAGATTGTTGACTCACAAGGACGAGTTTCATACACGAACCAAAAGCCAATGACGGCAGAAAGAGTAAAAGCGGAAGCTGTTGAAATCAATGAAGGTTATAGCAATAAAATTAAAGTCACGAAAACTGGGTCGGTTAGCTATTGCGGAAGCATTGCCTTACCGACTCGTGACGTCGGCAGCACCAATTTTTATGGAACGATCGTTAACTATGAGCGTCAGTGGAAAAATGAAATTGATCGAATTTCAAAAATGATGAACCAATACAATCGCTACGGAAGGCCGGAATCGACCACGTACAATAATGACAATTTGACGAAGCTTGCAGAAAATCAGTGTGCATACGATTGGGTGCAAGCGCAGCGAAAAATTGCAGCAGAAGAGCGGCTGATCCTAGAACGAAAAAGCGAGGGTTTAAATACTTATCTCGGTGAAATGTTGAGTGCTCAAGAAAGCGTTTGCGGTAAAGAACCAATTTATTCAGCATTAGATCGATTCTTCGATGAAAAGAGAAAATCGTGGCAGCGCTGTGTTTCTGATTACCAAGGTAAGATGCGCGATATAGAGTCAGATTTAAAAAAGACCGATCAACAATTAGCTGACATACATAAAATTGAACAGAAAAACTAATGCAGTTTTTTGAGCTGTAGGGCGCAGTAATCGAAGGGCATTGCGCCACCTGGTTCAGCGCATAGACCCCACCATATAGCATCCGTCCACACCGCTTGCTTAACCCATACATCCCCCAATCGTTCACCCAGCGCTGCACTCTGTTTCCTAGCGTCACACCTGATATTCCGACCGGCGAGGCGTTAAAATGCCGCTCCCTCGATATATCCAAAATGAAGGCTCAGTATGAATAGCTTACCCGCGTGCCCCCAATGCAAAACCGAATACACGTACGAAGATGGCGATAACTTCGTCTGTCCCGAGTGCGCGCATGAGTGGCCAAAAGTTGCGGCAGTGCAAGCCGAAGATGTGAAAGTGTTTCGCGATGCCAATGGCAATGTGCTGCAAGACGGGGACACGGTCACCGTGATCAAGGATTTGAAAGTGAAGGGCTCATCGTTGGTGGTGAAGGTGGGAACGAAAGTTAAAAATATCCGCTTGATCGATGGCGATCACGATATCGATTGCAAGATCGACGGCATCGGTGCGATGCAATTGAAAACCGAATTTGTGCGCAAGGCATAAATACGCAAGGTATAAGTGAATGTAGAAATCAATCGGCGGCAAGCCGGTGATAGATTGCCGCTGAATACATAAGAGTGGTGCGCGTTGGTTCAAGCAACGATAGCTGCTGTCTCAAGGAAATCGAGCCAACCGATCGGGATATACGTGGCAATAACGCCACATACTTTTGATACCAAGGCATTGATCGTTTTCGATACGGCAGTGATGCTGGCGAAGTTTTTACGCGTCATCATTTCGTCGGGAAAGGTAATCTGGAAGCGGTCTTCCAGCGCGAGAATGACATTCATACGACCCAGAGACGTGATGCCGGCATCATCCAGATCCGTAGTGTCTGAAATCGTTTGGGCATCAATGCGAAGCTGAGCTTCTTCAATCACGATGTTACGAATTTCCGCTATATCCACGACGGTGTCCTCAGCAAATCCAGGTCGCAGAATAACCAACGTTTATTAGCTCGACAAGCTTTGGGCACTGCGCGCAAGCGGAATATCAGCGTGCTGGCGGTCCGGTTGTAGCGCGTCACTTCTTTCGTCATTTCAATTCACTAGCAAGGGAAAATGTTAGAGCGAGTCGGGACACCGGACTGCCGGTGCAGGTTTCCGCGATCACGCGATTTTTTGGGTGCTTACTTCTACACTTGGTGTCCATAACACGAGAAATGTCCCGGAATAAAAAATGGGTTTGTCGTCCCCTGAACTGGCGCTCCTGGCGGTTGAGCTCCTCACAGCCTTGTCGTTGGCAATCCTATGGTTGGGAGATCGCGAGCGTTCCTACACGCTGTGGTGGTCTATCGCGCATGTCACCGCGCCGTTGCCTGCATTAGTGACCGGTTATTTGCGCTCGCAAACTCCACTGGCCGATGTCGCCGCATTGCTGACCTGCGTGAATGTCGCCATTCAAGTGACGGCCATGGTGGCCGGCGTGCTCAGCTATCGCGCATTCAAGGGTTTGCGTTGGCAGAATGCGGTGATCTGGATGGTCGCGCTGTCCGCCGCGTATTTCGGTGCCTACGAGGTAGTGGGTCCGCGCGCGACGCGGCTGATCGTGGTGTCGTCGATGATCATCGCACTGTTTGCGTCGGCGACGCTGATGTGGCGGCTCGGCAAGATCGAACGGCTTGCGGCAGTGTGTTTTGCCATTCGCGGCGGTTTCGAAGTACTGCTGGCTGTGTTTTCGATTACGGGCTGGGCACAGTATTCGAGCTGGTTCGGACATAGCCCGGCCTTCAGCGGGTTGCTGGCGATTTGCACGGCGCTGTCGTTGCTGATTGCCGCGTATCAGCGCTCGTTGACGCGCTTGCAGGATCAGAATCGCTTTCTGGAACTGTCGCATGAGATTACCGAACAACTGCAGGGCGCGACCGACGAGGCCGATCTGGCTCAGCGCGTGCTGAAGGTGATAACGCAGAGCCTGGCGTGGACCCAGGGCGTGTTTTTCCGGCCGATCGTGGCGTCCGATACGATCACGCTCATCCCCATCGCAAGTCGGGGTCAGATCGAGGGCCGCCAGGTGCAAATCGGTGTGCCCATCGCGACGCCGAATGTCGGCATGATCGCCACCGCCGTGCGCACGCGTCAGGTCTGCCATTCCGTCAATCTGATGGACGATCCGCGTGTGACCGACACCTTTCGCGATCATCCGCTGGTCGCCACCGAGCCGAGCATGGTGGTGATTCCGGTGACGCACGATGGCAGCGTGCTCGGCATTATCGTGATGCGCGATGCGAAACGGCGCGATTTTCCGGCGACGGAGATTCGCACGCTCGAAAACCTCGGCCAGGTCATCGGCATCAGTTTGGCCAACGCGCGCAATTTGTACGAGCTGGCGCATCGCGCCAATCACGACACGCTGACGGGCCTCGGCAATCGCGCCGCGCTGCACGATTATCTGAGCGATAAAATCGATCGCCACTGCGCGGTGATGCTGTTCGATCTCGATCATTTCAAACAGGTGAACGATGCGCTCGGTCATGCGGTGGGCGATAAATTGCTGCGCGCGATGGCGGATCGGCTGCAGGCATTTTTGCGCGGCCATCCGGCCCGACTGTTTCGTCTCGGCGGCGACGAGTTCGTGGTGATTCACGAATTGATTGCGAGCACGGCGCACAAAGAGGCGCAGGCTTTGTCGCGCGATTTATTCAATATCGTGGCGCAGCCGATCGAAATCGGCGATTTGAGTCTGCGCACACCGGCGTCGATCGGTGTGGCGCTGGCGCCCGAGCACGGCGATAACAGTCACGAATTGCTGCGTTGCGCCGATGTGGCGATGTATCACGCCAAGCAGGGCGGCATCGGCGTCGCGTTTTACGAGCGCGATATCGACGCATACAAGCTCGAACATCTGACGCTGCTGTCCGCCGTCAACGAAGGTTTGCAGAAAGACCAGTTCATTCTGCTGTATCAGCCCATCGTCAATCTCACGACCGGCGCCATCGAAGGCTGCGAGGGCCTGATCCGCTGGCAGCACCCGACGCGCGGTCTGGTGGGCGCTGCCGAATTCATGCCGCTGGTCGAAGCTACCGATCTGATCCGCGCGCTTACGCATCGCGTGATCGACATCGCGATGGCCGACGCGGCGCGCTGGAAACAGCACGGTATCGATAGCCGCATCGCGATCAATCTGTCGGCGCGCAATATTCTCGATCCGGAATTGCCGGGTTATCTGCTGCGCGCCGCCGAGCGCTTCGATGTTGAGCCGCGTCGTATCCAGCTCGAAATTACCGAGACGATTCTAATCAAAGATCCGGCGTCGGCCACCCAGGTCTTGCAGCGTCTTGCCGATGCGGGTTTTTCGCTGGCGCTCGACGATTTCGGCACCGGCTATTCGTCGCTCGCCTATCTGGCGCGCTTCCCGATTCACACATTGAAGATCGATCGCTCGTTCGTCGCCGAAATGCTCACGCACTCGCAAAGCCGCGCGATCGTCGAAGCGACGATCGTACTCGCGCGCGGTTTAGGGCTGAGCGTAACGGCGGAAGGCGTGGAGCACGAGGCCGAAGCGCAATTGCTGCGCTCGCTCGGCTGCGACTGCGGTCAGGGTTATCTGTTCAGCGCGCCGATTCCCGAGGCGCAATTGACGGCGATCTGGTGGGGCACCAAAGCTATCGGAATGTAAATGCGCGATCGGTATGTAATGCCCCTTGGGCCGTTAAGCCGATCAGCCGATGGCCTCGGCCTCGCTAACCTCGGGCCGACTCGCACGCGTGCCGCGCATGCGGCGGCCGGGATCGCTGGGATCGTTGGGTGAAATCACCACGTAATCGTCGTGCACCTCAAGCAGCGTCCCGACAAACGGCATATCGCCGAAACGCTCGGTCACGCGGTAACTCACCATATCGCCCACTTTGAACGTGGCCGCGTCGAAATTAAATGTGAACGGACATTTCTCGTCGCTGCTGCCCATGTCTTGCATCTGATACGCTCCGCCGACGGTGGTCGGTCAATCGTTTTCGATCGTTGGATGATTTAATCGATGATGATGTGATGAATTGTGTAGCGGCTACTCTAGCAAACCGAAACTCGATTGTTCACTTACGATGTGTCCACATTTTTGCAGCCCGACGACATGATTAACGCCGCGCCCGACAAGCATCCATACTCCCGCAATCCATGCCCGTGCGGCAGCAAGAAAATCTATGCGCAATGTTGCGAGCCGCTCCATCGCGGCGAACCCGCAGCCACAGCCGAAGCGCTCATGCGTTCGCGCTACAGCGCGTTTGCACTCGGGCTCGACGAATATATTCAGCGCAGCTGGCATGCATCGAAACGACCGCCGCTGCATGCGTTCAGCGCCAGTGAAAAACACAACAGCGAAAAGCAGCAGTGGATCGGCCTGCAAATCAAACGTTATGAATTGCTCGATGCCGATCGCGCCATCGTCGAATTCAAAGCGCGTTACAAAATCAACGGCCGCGCGTTTGTATTACACGAAAGCAGTCGTTTCATTCGCGAAAATGCCCACTGGTTTTATGTGGATGGCGATATACACGAGTGATCGCTGAATTAAATGAGAAAATGCCGGAGTATTAGTTACTTTTTATTTATTCGTTACATGCGTGGTTAAAATTGCTTCGATTTCTATTGAGCAATTGTTATTCTAACCGCGCTTCGGGACGTGATAACGCTCGGAACGACAATAACGCTTCGGGCGACAATAATGATGGGAGCGACAAGATTGAAAACAATCGCGCTATTTAATATCAAGGGTGGGGTCGGCAAAACTACGTCGGCGGTTAATTTGGCGTATCTCGCAGCGCAAGCGGGATTGCGCACAACGCTGTGGGATTTGGACCCGCAGGGATGTGCAGGCTGGTATCTCGGCGTCAACGATGCCGAATTGGAAAAGCGCGCAGCCAAACTCATCGAAGGCAAATTGGCGCCGTCGGAATTGTTATTGCCGACGCGGCATGAAAATCTTTCGGTGATTCCTTCCGATTTCAGCGCGCGCAAACTCGATGTGCTGCTCGCCGAACAGAGCAATAAATCGTTCAAAGCATTGCTCAAATCCATCGGCGAAGGTCAGGACCTCGTCATTCTCGATTGCGCGCCCGCGCTGTCGAGTACCGCCGAACAGATTTTCAGTGCGGTCGATATTCTGCTGGTGCCATTGATTCCGACGCCGCTGTCGCTGCGTGCCTACGATCAGCTCAAAGAGTTTCTCGGCCAGAAGAAATGGAGCGATCTCAAAGTCGTGCCATTCTTCACGCAGGTTGATCGCCGTCGCAAAATTCAGGGCGAAGTGATCGAGAACCGCAAAAAGCTCTATCCTGAAAGCTTGAAAACCTACATTCCCTACGCCAGTGCACTGGAACAGATGGGCGTGCACCGTGCGCCGATCACGGTATTTTCGAGCAGCTCGCCATCGGGCCTCGGCTACTGGCTGCTGTGGGCCGAAGTGAAAAAATTGCTGAAGGCGGTTTAAGCGCGAGGCGCGATGACATCCACTAATCACGGCTTCACATTGATTGAAATGCTGGTCGTGATTGCGATCATCGCGATTCTTGCTGCGATTGCGCTGCCGAATGGACAGGACAAATTCATTCGCACGCAAATCAGCGAATCGCTGACCCTCGCCGATATCGCGAAGGACCCGATCGCCAAGCATTGGTCGGCAGCGCACGCCATGCTGCCGGACAACGCGAGTGCAGGTCTGCCGACGCCGGATAAAGTCGTCAATAATTATGTGCGCGCATTGCGCATCGATGACGGCGCCATTCACATCACGTTCGGCAATCGCGCACATCCGCTCATCAAAGATAAAACGCTGACGCTGCGTCCTGCCGTGATCGACGATGCGCCCGTGGTGCCGGTGACGTGGGTTTGCGGCAATGCCACTGCGCCCGACAAAATGACGATCAAGGGCGATAATCAAACCACTATTCCTGCGCAATATCTGCCGCTGTCATGCCGCTGACCTTCGTAAGAAATTTTTGCTGCAATATCTTAGCGGGCATTCGCGCGATACTTTTTCTGCGCGTCACCCAAAGTCATTTACGCGTCTCGCCGTTGCAGTTGGCCGCGCTGGTGTTAGCGCTCTTGCTGCCGCCACTGGTCGAGCAAGTAGTGCCGATCGGCCTGCACGGCCAATTCAACAGCTACGGTATCGCCGGCGTATTCATCGTATTTACCTTCGGTTTTGTTATCGCTGCGATCGTTGCAACATTTAGTCGACAGCGCGATACGTTGAGTGCGCTGCTAATTATTTTTCTCGCCGCCGAAATCGTGCTTGATCTGATCTCGATTGCACTGCCTTATGGTTTGCGCGAAAAAAAATGGGGCACGTTTTACCAAGAGCACTACGAGCAGATTACGCTGGTATCCGCCTACTGGCTGGCCATGTCGGTTGCGGTTGCCTGGTCGCGATTGCTCGCCACATCGCGCTGGCAATTGCGCGGCATCAGTTTTTTTACTGCGCTGCTGATTATTGTGGTGTGGCAAAACATCATGTGGGATCGCACGATCTGGATGCCGGTGACCGACAACACGCAAAATGCCGAGCGTCTGGAGCGCTACAGCGCACCCTTGCGCGAAGAAGTGCTCTATCTGCAGCCGCAATTATTAACGCAGGCGTTGGATCGATTGCAGCCCGCAACCGATGCCACACCGCAATTATACTTTCTTGGCTTCGCACCCTATGCAAGCCAAAATGTATTTATGCGCGAAATAAATTCGGTGAGTGCACTGTTCGAAACGCGCTTCGCCAAGCCCGAGCATGCGCTGACGCTGATCAATAATGCGCAAACGCTGCATACGGCACCGCTCGCCACCAAGACCGCATTGGCGCGCGCACTGACGCGTTTCGGTCAGGTGATGGATAGCGACAAGGATATTTTATTTCTCTACCTCACCTCGCACGGTTCGCGCGAACATCATTTGTCGGTTGAATTCGGTCCGCTGCATCTCGACGATGTGACGCCAACCGATTTGAAACAAATGCTCGACGAGGCGCATATCAAATGGCGCGTGATCGCCATTTCCGCGTGTTATTCCGGCGGCTTTATCGACGCGCTCAAAGCCGATAACACACTGGTGATGACTGCAGCCGCGCGCGATAAAACCTCGTTCGGTTGCAGCGATGAAGAGAGCTTTACCTATTTCGGCAAAGCCTACTTCGACGATGCGCTCAAGCAAAATTCTTCATTCATCGATGCCTTCGCTACTGCGAAAGCATTGGTCACGGAGCGCGAAAAAGCCATGGGTTACGATCCATCGAATCCGCAAATTGCGCTAGGCCATGCAATCGAGAAAAAATTGCGTGAATTTGAAAAGCAGTTTATGAGTGTCGCCGAAAATACGCACGTCGACGAGATATCAAAGGTAGAGAAGAACGATGAAGCCATTACACATTAAATTTCACTGTTTGGCGATCTTCGGTAGCGCGCTGCTAACTTCAGCGCTCGCGCTCGCCGATGACTCGATGGTAAAAATTCCTGCGGGCAGTTTTAAGATGGGCGCCGATGGCGATAAAGCCGTGCACGAGCAATCGATCACAGCGTTTGCGCTCGCCAAACATTTAGTGACGCGCGCCGAGTTCGAGCAATTCATTACCGAGACCAATTACGACGCCGGCAAAGGTTGGCGTAAACCGTTGTTCAAGCAGACACCGAATGATCCTGTCATCAATGTGAGCATGACCACTGCGCTCGCGTATATCGAATGGCTGAATAAAAAATCCGGCGAAAAATATCGCTTGCCGACTGAAGCCGAATGGGAATACGCCGCGCGTGCCGGCACCAAGACTAATTATTTCTGGGGCGATGACATCGGCAAGAACAATGCGAATTGCGACGGCTGTGGCAGCGAATGGGATAGCGATAGCACAGCGCCCGTCGGCAGTTTTGCGGCGAACCCGTGGGGGCTGTTCGACATGGGCGGCAACGCGGCGCAGTGGACGCAGGATTGTTTTTTTGAGGATGAAGAAGACGCGAAGAAATTTGCGGAAACCGGTGTATGCAAATTGCGCGTCATTCGCGGCGGCGGCTGGAACGACTCAACCAAAGCGGTACGCGTGCATGCGCGCGAAGGTAATTTGCCCGATTTCGGTTACATGAATGTCGGCCTTCGATTGGCGAGAGATTTATAACAACAATCATGGATTGCTGGACGTTGCGTTCGAAGCGACGAAGCTTGGCAACGATAACGTTGCTGCGGCGACATCGACCAAACGCCGATTTTGATCCATCGCGGTTTTGCGTAACATTTTGTAAGCGCATTCTTCATTGAGATCGAGTCGCGCCATCAACACGCCTTTGGCACGCTCGATCGTTTTGCGTTCGTTGAGCGCGCGCCGCGCCGATTCCAATTCTGCTTCCATGCGCGCGAGCCGCTCCGATTGATCCTGCAACATTTCCAGCATCGATGCGGCGGAGCCAGCGCGAAAACTTTCATTGGGAATAAACGCCAACGCGCGATCGAGCGGTATATCCGGATCGAAAAAGCGATCGACCGAATTGGCCGGCGCCGGCGGATGCTCACGCAATGTCTGTAATAAACCCTCGGCGTCGAGCTGATCGCGTTCGGCATCGGCAATCAAGGTGGTGCAGCAATGCGTCAGTATTTCCATTAGCGCACATTGCAGCGACCACATCTGCGCGATGCGTTCGCTGCAGCACTCGAACCAGACATCGCTGAAATTCGAATTTAATTGTGAGCCCGGTTTGGCTGTAGAGAGCACGCGGCGCAATCTTTCCAGTTGCGCAACGCAGGGTGCTACTTGCAATTGTTGCCAGCGTGTACCGAGCGGCTCATCGGTGAATTCGAGAAATAGCTGAAAATGCCGCTCCTGCGCTTCAATCAAATGCAGCAAGCGCTGCTGATGCTGGCTATCGCATTGTCCCGAGGCAAAACCCAGCGCGCCGACGGCGCGTTCTTGCCCCGCAAATTCTTTGCCTTGCACAAAATTAAAATAAGCGACCAGCAGGCGCGAAATATTCGGATGAATCGCGGCATCGGCCAATTCGAAAATGAGTGCGATCAATCCGGCGATAAGACGACTGAACGCAGCGACCGCCTGATACGCCGATAATTTATGGCCATCGATTTGCGCACGCAGCTCGGGCAAGGCATCGAGACCGAGCAATGCCCAGCTCATCAGCGAAAGAATTTTGGCGTTGCCGAACGTCGGTTGCTGCAATTGCTCGGCAATGTGAGTGCGCAGAACGGTCTCGATCGATTGCGCTGTAGCGATCAGTGCGCGTCGGGTGATATCGAAGCGCACACCGGCCGAGGCGAGATAAATACTCGATGCGCCGCGCTCGCTCTGCAACGCATCGATCAAATGACCGATATAGCCGGCCAACTCGGCTTTGGAAGCAAAGCGTTTGAGTTCGTCGATTTCGCGTTGTTTGGCCGCGCGAATGATGTTGGCTACGGTGAGTTCCATGATCTACAGCTGCCAATGGAAGTCTCCTTTTCCCAGCAAAATCCGCACCGCGAAAGCCTGAAGCTCGGACGAAAAGAAAAGGGCCGCGATAAAAAAAGCCGCTTACGCGGCTGTGAAGGGGTGTTCTGAGGTGTAAGTAACTGTGCTGAGATAGTTTACGCAGCACTGGCCACTTCAGATCTCTCGGTTGAAGGAACGGGTGTTCGAATTAAATAATCGAACGCACCGAGTGCCGCTGTGGCGCCGCTGCCCATCGCGATGATGATCTGCTTGAACGCCGAGTTGGTCACATCGCCCGCCGCGAACACGCCCGGCACACTGGTTTCGCCGCGCGCATTCACCGCGATTTCACCGCGCTGTGTGAGCGCAACCGAATCCTTCAGCCAATCGGTGTTCGGCACCAGACCGATCTGCACGAAGATGCCTTCGAGTTCGACCGTGTGTAAATCGCCCGTTGCGCGGTTTTTGTAATTCAGCGCTTTCACTTTGTCGTCGCCGATCACTTCAGTCGTTTGCGCACCGGTGATGATGGTGACGTTCGGCAATGATCGCGCTTTGTTTTGCAACACCGCGTCGGCGCGCAATTGATTGTCGAACTCGAGCACGGTGACGTGCGCAACGATACCGGCCAAATCGATTGCCGCTTCGATGCCGGAATTGCCGCCGCCGATTACCGCCACGCGCTTGCCTTTAAATAGCGGGCCGTCGCAGTGCGGGCAGTACGCAACGCCGCGTCCGCGAAATTCTTTTTCGCCCGGCACATTCATTTCGCGCCAGCGCGCGCCTGTCGCCAGTAATACGCTGCGGCTTTGTACGCGCGCACCGTTTTCCAATTCGATTTCGATGAGACCGCCTTCTTCCTGCGCCGCGATTAATTTTTTCGCGCGTTGGTTAGTCATCACATCGACCTCGTATTCCTTCACATGCGCCTCTAAATTGGCAACGAGTTTCGGGCCTTCGGTCGCTTTCACCGAAATAAAGTTTTCGATACCGACGGTGTCGAGCAACTGCCCACCGAAACGCTCGGCAACAACGCCTGTGCGAATGCCTTTACGCGCGGCATATATCGCCGCCGATGCGCCTGCCGGTCCACCGCCGACGATGAGCATATCGAACGGCGCTTTCGCAGAAATTTCTTCCGCTGCACGCTCACCAGCACCGGTGTCGATTTTCGCGAGAATTTCTTCAAGCGTGATACGGCCCTGACTGAACGGTTCGCCATTCAAATACACGGTCGGCACCGCCATGATTTTGCGTGCGTTGACTTCATCCTGGAACAGCGAGCCATCGATCATCGTGCTCTGCGCATTCGGATTTAGCGCAGCGATCACATTCAATGCCTGCACGACATCGGGACAAATCTGGCACGACAGCGAAATATACGTTTCAAAAACGAATTTGCCGTTGAGATTTTTGATCTGTTCGATTTGCGCTTCATCGATTTTCGGCGCGTAGCCGCTCACTTGCAGCAGCGCGAGTATGAGCGAGGTAAATTCGTGACCCATCGGAATGCCCGCGAAACCGACGCGAGCAGCTTCGCCTTTGCGCGCAATCGCAAACGACGGTGTACGTTCGTTCGCATCTGCATTTTCACGATACGTAATCGAAGGTGACAGCTCGGCGATTTCGCGCAACAAGCTTTGCAATTCCAATGCCTTGGGTTTTAGAGACGGGGCATCGGTGCCGATCGAGGCGACAATTTCGATCGGCGCGACAAGTTTTTCCATGTATGCCTTTAGTTGGCCTTTCAATTTTGCGTCTAACATGATCGACTCCAGAAAAATTTCGTTATGGCGCGATGCCAAGCCGATCGACCGGACTGTTTACAGCGACCGTAGGCGTCATGGATGACGCCTCCGAGCCTACAGGGATGTATTTACGGCGTGTCGTCGTAAACAGTCCGGTTGAGCGGCGATTCGCTGGCACAAAAATCCAGCGATGAAGCTTTAGATTTTCCCAACCAAATCCAACGAAGGTGCCAAGGTTTCTGCGCCGGGTTGCCATGCTGCCGGACATACTTCGCCGTCGTGCGTGGCTACGTACTGCGCTGCCTGAATTTTGCGAATCAATTCAGTTGCCGAACGGCCGATGCCCAGATCGTGCGTTTCCACGATTTTGATTTGCCCTTCCGGGTTGATGACGAACGTGCCGCGCAGTGCCAGACCTTCTTCTTCGATCATCACTTCGAAATTGCGCGTGATCGCGCCGGTGGGATCGCCAACCATCGGGTATTGGATTTTCTTGATGGTGTCCGATGCGTCGTGCCACGCCTTGTGCGTGAAATGCGTGTCGGTCGATACCGAATAAATTTCCACGCCGAGTTTTTTGAAGGTGTCGTAATGATCGGCCAGATCGCCGAGCTCAGTCGGGCACACGAAGGTAAAGTCTGCCGGATAGAAAAATACGACGGACCATTTGCCTTTCAGATCGGCATCGCTCACGGGAACGAATTTGCCATTGTGATAAGCGGTGGCTTTGAACGGTTTGATAGTGGTGTTGATAAGCGACATGACAGTCTCCTAATGACAGTGAAGTAAAACGACCGATGAACTGTTTGGTCAGCGATTGAACGCTACAGGGCAGATACTAGGGAGTCTGTTCGATAGGCGGAAATTGATTGTCGCGATACCTTCGATAGGCAATACCTATGAGACGCAGGCTCGGCCAATTCAAAGAAAAATACTGTATGAATTGACAGTATTGGAAACGCAAACTACTGTATGTGTGTACAGTTTGATGAGGTGAGCATCATGAGTGATTCGAGAGACGTCATGTTATTGCGCTGGTCGCAGCTTGGTGGGCTGTTGTGCGGTCTGTTATTGATCCTGATCGGCGTCGGCGTGCAGATGCTCTGGTTGCGTACCTCCCTGTTATTGGCGCTGAGCGGCGCCATGGCGGGCATGCTGTATGAGCACCGGCTGCGCCAGCGGGGCGAGAGCGATGGCGTCGCGGCACTGCTGCCTGTCGCGAGCGGCGTTTCGAGCCTTCTGGCGCTAGTCGTGGCTGCGTAATTACCTGGGTTCGTCATGATGACGCCTGCGCCACGCAAAATTATTCACTGCGATTGCGATTGTTTTTATGCGGCCGTGGAAATGCGCGACGACCCTTCGCTGCGCATGCTGCCAATTGCCGTGGGTGGTCGTGCCAATCAACGCGGTGTGATCGCGACATGCAATTACGAAGCGCGCCGTTTTGGTGTGCGCTCGGCAATGGCGACAGGGCATGCGTTGAAACTATGTCCCGATCTCGTGTTGATACCGCCGTCTTTCGAAAAATATCGTGAAGCGTCGAAACAAATTCTGGCGATTTATAACGATTACACCGATCTCATCGAACCGCTCTCGCTCGATGAAGCCTATTTAGATGTCACCAATGCCGCGCAATGCCAAGGCAGTGCTAGCCTGATCGCGCGCGAAATTCGCTCGCGTATTGCTAAAGAAGTTGGCATTACCGCATCGGCGGGAATCGCGCCGAATAAATTCATCGCAAAAATCGCCAGCGATTGGAATAAGCCAAACGGACAATTCGTTGTTACACCCGATCAGGTCGATGAGTTTGTCGCGCAATTGCCGGTCGACAAATTATTCGGTGTCGGCAAAGTTACGGCGGAAAAAATGAAACGGCTCGGTGCGTATACCTGCGCGGATTTGCGCACGTGGTCGCCTCCGAAATTACAGCAGCAATTCGGGCGCTTCGGTGAACGTTTATACGAATTGTGTCGCGGTATCGATACGCGCGAAGTGAATCCGTCGCGCGAACGCAAGTCGATCAGCGTCGAAGAAACCTATCCCAACGACGTGCCGAGTCTTGCTGCTTGCCGTCAGCAACTGCCGCATTTGCTGGAAAAATTGCGCGAACGCATTCAACGCGCACGCGCCGAGCACAGCGCCAATAAACTCTTTCTTAAAATCCGTTTCGCCGATTTCAGTCGCACCACGGTCGAATGCGCTGGTTCGATCGCGCATACGGCTGCGTCGGCGCAGTCATCGCTATCCACCCAAGTATCCCGCTTCGAGCAGCTGCTCGAAACCGGATTTCAACGCGGGAAAAAACCCGTGCGGCTGCTCGGCGTTGGCGTGCGGCTGGCCGCAGATCGTATCGAGTCGCAACTCGAATTATTTAGTTAATCGATTTAACCCATCGCACTCAATTGCTTTTTAAATGACTCTTTCAGTATCAATGCTGCTGGCGACAGTGAGCGACGATTGAAACTGTAAATCATCATTTTAAAACGAAACGCTTTTTGTCGTTTCGGTATGGGAATTTCTTTTAGCCGGCCCGCGCGAATTTCGAACGCCGCCGCCAACGTTGAACTCAACCATATCGCATCGGTGAGCTCAGTGATTCTTGAGGCGACGCCATAATCTTCAATAATGTGCAGCGGCCCAGCTAAATACGAACGAAAATGGACAGGCCATTTGTCGATATTGCGGAAGTGTCCGGGTGACAACAGCGGATAATCTAACTTCTGCGCGCGCGGAGAATTTTTCAGCAACGGATGATGCGCGCGCACGATTAATGACATCGGTAACCAGCCAATAAATTCACCTTTCAATGCGCCGGATTGCATCAATTCACTTTCGGCGGTGATGACGAATTCAAGTTCCTCATTCAACAGCGAAGCCAGCAACGCCTCGACATGCCTCACCATGACGTGCGTGCGCAGTTCGGGTTTTGTCGTAAAGGTATCGGGCAATACGCTAGGAAGTAATGCTTGCGCAGCAAGCGGTCCCAGCCCGAAAGACACTTCGCCCATTTCGGCGTTAGCGCTGCGGCGCAGTATGTGCGTGAGATCATCGGCATCGCGCAACAATTGCATCGCGCGCTTCACAAAATCTTTACCGACCGCCGTGAGATGCACACCGCTGCGGTCGCGATCGAATAATTTCACTTTCGCTTCGTGCTCGATCGCCTGAATGCTGCGCGATAGCGCCGATTGCGTGATGCACAAATCCTGCGCGGCTTTCGTATAACTCAATTGTTGCGAGAGCACGACCACGTGCTTGAGGCTGCGTAGATCCATATTCATCAAACTCATCAAAGTCGGCAGTAATATGCATTGGACATCACCTTGCGGGTCGGCGCAACATCGCCGCTCACACGTGATCGCGTCCGCTATATATCGGGCGGCCTCAAAGTAACAAGACATGCGAGGAGCCGAACATGGCTGAAAATAATGAGAGCGCAGTGTTGGATGATTTCGGCGGGTTAATCGACTGGACCAAACTCAATACCTGGCTCGAAACACAGGCTGCTCCCGGAACCGGCCCCGTGACCGCCGCCAAAAAACTGAAAGGTGGCGTGCAGAACAATGTGTTCTTGCTGGAACGCGGCGGCGAATCGTTCGTGCTGCGACGCCCTTCCAAACATGTGCGGCCCGGTAGCAACGAAACCATGCTGCGCGAAGCGCGCGTACTCAACGCACTAGCAGGCAGTGCCGTTCCACATCCGCAAGTATTTGCGGTGTGCGATGACGCCTCGGTTATCGGCGCGTGTTTTTATCTGATGCAGCCACTCGAAGGCTTTGCACCGAGCCAGCAACTGCCGGGCAATTACGCCACCGATGCCGCATGGCGCAAAGCGATGGGCGAAGAGCTCGTACGCGCGGCGGCAGCTCTTGGCGCAGTCGATCACGTGGCGGTGGGACTTGCCGATCTCGGCAAACCCGAAGGCTGGCACGAGCGTCAGGTCGAGCGCTGGCGCTCGCAACTCGAAAGCTACCGCAGCACGCCAAATTACGACGATGCATTACCTCATGTCGATGAAGTCGCGCATTGGCTTTCAGCGAATCTTCCGCGTGAAAAACGTATCGGCATCGTCCACGGCGATTTTCAATTTGCGAACGTGATGTTTTCGCTCAAGGCGCCGCGCATTTCCGGCGTGGTCGACTGGGAACTCACCTCGCTCGGCGATCCGTTGCTCGATCTCGGTTGGATTCTGACGAGTTGGTGGGAGCACGGCGATCCCGATGGCAAGCGACCGCTGGTGCAGCCGTGGGAAAACTTTTTATCGCGCGACGAACTTGTGCGCCTGTATGGCGATGTCAGTGGCCGCGATATGAATGACATGCCGTGGTTCTTTGCGCTCGCGTGCTACAAGCTCGCGTGTCTACTCGAAGGCACGTATGCACGCTCGAAGCAGGGCCAAGTTCCGGAAAATATCGGCCAATCCGTGCATGCGTATGCGTTGTGGTTAATGAATAAAGCGCGACAAATTATCGCGGGCTAATCCTATTTTTTTGCGAGGCAATATTATGGACTTCAGAGTCGATCCCGAATTTCAGCAAAAACTCGATTGGATGAGCACATTTATCCGTGAGGAAGTCGAGCCACTCGATTTGCTGTTTCCGAGCGCGAGCGCGATGTACGACACGCAAAACAAAAAAGCGCGCGCGGCGATTAAACCGCTCCGCGACAAAGTGAAGGCGCAAGGTTTGTGGGCGTGTCACTTGCCGCCCGAGCTCGGCGGCAAAGGTTATGGCCAACTCAAACTTGCGCTGATGAATGAAATTATCGGCGGCTGCTCATGGGCGCCGACCGTGTTTGGTTGCGCGGCACCCGATACCGGCAACGCAGAAATTCTCGCGCTGTATGGAACACCCGAGCAAAAGCAGCGTTATTTGCAGCCGTTGCTCGATGGCGAAATCGTGTCGTGTTTTTCGATGACCGAACCGCAGGCGGGTGCCGATCCGAAAGAATTTACCTGCAAGGCTACTCGCGACGGCGATAGCTGGGTGATCGAAGGTGAAAAATGGTATTCGTCGAACGCGCGTTTTGCGTCGTTCTATATCGTGATGGCAGTGACGAATCCTGAGAACGCGCCGCACGAGCGTATGTCGATGTTTATCGTTCCCGCTGAAACACCCGGTATAAAAATTCTGCGCAACGTGCCCGGCATGAATGACGATCTTGACGATGGCGCGCACGGCTATGTTCGCTATGAAAATGTGCGCGTGCCGCTCGACGCGATGCTCGGCAAACCCGGCGAAGCCTTTAAAGTGGCGCAGGCGCGACTCGGCGGTGGCCGCATTCACCACGCGATGCGCACGGTCGGTGTGTGCCGTCGCGCCATCGATATGATGTTAGAGCGCGCGGTATCGCGACGCACGCAGGGCCGTCAGCTCGGCGATCATCAATTCGTCAAAGGCATGATTGCCGATTCGGCGATCGAGCTCGAACAATTCCGCTTGCTGGTGCTCAAAACCGCGTGGATGATCGATAACGAACCGCACGGCGCCGCGCGCATGCATATCGGCATGTGCAAAGTCGCCATGGCGAAGACGTATCACAGCATTGTCGATCGCGCGATTCGTTTACACGGCGCACTTGGCACTTCGCGCGATACACCGCTCGCCAAAATGTGGATGGGTATTCCGATGCTCGCGGTGGCCGATGGTCCAACCGAAGTGCATCAGGTGCAAGTCGCGAATGCATTACTCAAAACCGCGAAACCGGCGCCGGGATTATTTCCCACCGAACATATTCCGACGAAAACCGAAGCAGCACTCGCCCGCTTCGGCCATCTACTACAAAACTAATTCGCGATAAAAATAATTGCAGGAGAATCATGTATGAATGCAGTCGAGCCGCAGGCAAGTGTCGAACAGCAGCAACTTAGCAAACTCAAGGCACTCGGTTTATTGATCGCTGCGATGGCGATGAGCGCAGGCTTTATCGCGATCTGCGGTGCATTAGGTAATCACGATTTCTATGCGGGCTTTGTCTTTCTGCTGTGCTGGACGGTGATGGAAAAAATCCAGGTGAAACGGCTGCCGCACTCGATCATCGGCTGCGCCTTTGGTGTGTTGTTAGGCTACGCATTGCAATATGTCATCGGCAATGCAGTGCCTATGGGCGGACTGATATTTACCGCCATCGTTATGGTCGTCTTGTATTGCCAATTTCTGGGCTGGCTGCCACTGATCGCGAATTTGAGCATGTTCACCATGCTCCTTGTTGTGACAATTCCGTATATTCAAACGCAGGCAAAATTTCTCGATGTGGTGATATCGCTCGCGCTAGGCGTCGTTTATTTCACGCCGATTATCGCGGGCTCGTTGCATTTCAGCGCCAAACGAAAAGCGGCCAGCGCTTCTTAGCTATCTGTTCGCAATAATTCGAGGATTTACCAATGATCGATTTAAGCGGAAAAGTTGCGGTAGTCACCGGCGGCAGTCGCGGTTTGGGTTTGGCGATTACGCGCGGCTTATCGGCAGCAGGGGCCACCGTGGTTGTTGCCAGCCGCAAAATTGAAAGTTGCGAAGCGGTTGTCGCCGAATTAATCGCGAATGGCAAACAGGCCTCCGCGCATGCGTTCGATGCGGGACGTTGGGACGATTGCGATCGTCTGTTCGCAGAAGTTAATGAGCAATGGGGCGGCGCACATATTCTTGTCAACAATGTCGGTAAATCACCGATAGCGCCGTCATCGCTGGAAACGAGCGAAGAACTGTTCGATAAAATTATCGCGATCAATTTGCGCTCGGCGTTTCGTTTGTCGGCATTATTCGGTACGCAAATGGCTGCGCGTGACGGTGGTGCCATCGTCAATATTTCCTCCACCGGTTCGTTGCGGCCTGAACCGAATTTCGCACCTTACGCTGCGGCAAAAGCGGGCGTGAATACATTGACGATAACGTTCGCAAAAGAGTTCGGCCCCAAGGTGAGAGTGAACACCGTCATGCCGGGGCCATTTCATACCGATGCGACCAGCGCGTGGTCGCGCTCGGATGGCTTCGCCAAACACGCAGAGCGCGTGCTGCCGCTGCGTCGCGGTGGTAATCCGCCTGAAATTGTCGGCGCGGTGTTGTATCTCGTCAGCGATCTCGCCTCATTCACCACGGGCGCCTGTATCGCCGTCGATGGCGGTCACGCGATTGCGAGCGCGGTGACAGCATAATAAGTCTCCATCACCAACTTCAGCGCGAATTGTTTATTTGAATACCCCACCGTAAACTTCGGCGTCACCTCCCTTGAAGAGAGCCTCCTATGACGCCGTTGGTCCTGCAACTCATCGTCACGCTGCTGATCATTCTCGTTGCGGCGGAGGTGTTCACCAATGCGCTCGAACATCTCGGCGAAAAATTAAAAATATCCGAAGGTGTCACCGGTTCGTTGTTCGCTGCGGTCGGCACCGCGTTGCCGGAAACGCTGGTGCCGCTGCTCGCATTATTCGCGGGCACGACAAACGTGAATACCAACGAGGAAATCGGCGTCGGCGCGATTCTCGGTGCGCCGCTGATGTTGTCGACGCTCTCGACCTGCCTGATGGCGATTGCGATATTGCGTCGACGCAAATTCACCGGTTGGGTGCACCCCGAACGCAGCGGCTTTCACCGCGATTTACATTTTTTCCTGATCGCATTCGTTATCGCTGCCGCGGCGATGTATGTGCCGCGCGAGCACAACTTTATTCGCGTCGCGCTCAGCGCTGGTTTAGTGCTGACCTATTTCATTTATATTCTGCTGACACTGCGCGCATCGAGACATCTAGTCGATGCCGGTCACGGCACCGAGGCCGAAGACAAAATGTTTTTATGCCGCATCGGCTTGCCTGAAAATATGGTGACGATTTTATTGCAGCTCATCGTCGGCTTAGCGTTGCTGGTTGCCGGTGCGAAAGGATTTATTCACGGCGTCGAAGGCCTTTCGCAAATGCTCGGCATTTCCGCGCTGTTGTTATCGCTGCTGATTATTCCAATCGCCACCGAATTGCCGGAAAAAGTGAACAGCATTCTGTGGATTCGTCGCGGCAAAGACACACTCGCGTTCGGCAATATCACGGGCGCGATGGTATTTCAGGGCACACTGCTGCCCGCCATCGGCATCATGCTGACGCCGTGGGAACCGCGCATCGAAGTTTTGAGCGGCGTGATCATCACATTGATTGCCGCTGCCTGGCTGCGCATTAATTGGCGCTCGCACGGTCTGCCGGTGTGGGTGCTGTTCGGCAACGGCGCGCTCTACATCATTTATTTGACGATTACCCTGTCGCGATAACATTAATATTTTTTAGAGCAGGAGGCGCCATGGATAACTTACATACGATACGCAGTGAAAGCGAGCTGGAAGCGGTAATCGGCAAGCCGATGGAGTTCGTGAAAGTCAAAATCAAACATCAGCTCGATGATGTGATGAAGGAATTCGTTCGGCGCGCACCGCTGGTGTTTGTTTCAACCATCGATGCCAACGGCCATGTCGATATTTCTCCGAAAGGCGATCCGAATGGTTTTATTCATATCGACGCCGCCGGTAACCTGTTGATTCCGGAGCGTCCGGGCAATCGATTGACGTTTGGTTTTCGCAATATTCTGCGCAATGGTGAGATCGGATTGATCTTTGTCGTACCCAATCAGCGCGAAACGTTGCGTGTTAAAGGTGTTGCCACGCTGCACAACGATCCGGACGTTTTGAACCAATTACAAGCGAACGGAAAACCGGCGTTGCTCTATACGCGCGTCGAGGTGAAAGAATGTTTTGTGCATTGCGGCAAAGCGCTCATTCGCTCCAAATTGTGGAATCCCGAATCGTGGGATGCGTCGACGCAATCGCTCGGCGCAAAACATTTTGCCTCGCTGGGATTCGGCGGCGCGCAGGCGGGCGAAGAGGCTGTGCGCAAAACCGAGGAGCGCTTGAATCAGTCGTATACCGATGAACTCTATTGAGCGGTGTGCTTATCGCGTTGATTGCCGCTTTATGTGGTGTATTTATCAATAACGTTATCGCGCTGATGCAACTCAGGAAGTAGTTTTGCTAAGGTTAGGCCTTTCCGATCAGGGAGGGCTAGCATGTTATTTGAGTGGGATGAGACGAAGAATAAAAGAAATATCGAAAAACATGGAATCGATTTTAATGATGCCATCACGATATTTGATGACGATGATCGCATTGAAGCGATTGATGCACGCAATGACTATGGGGAAACTCGAATACAAGTCATTGGAGAGGCCAAACCTGGTGTTTTAATGGCGGTCTATACGTGGCGAAAGAACAATACTTCTCGGCGCATGATCTCTGCTAGAACAGCCAGCCAAAAAGAACGTGCAATGTACAAGCTCATGAAATAGGGAGGCGTTATGACCAAAGATATTGAAATAAAACGCCACAAGGGCGATCCGACACATGGAAATACGGATTATGAACGCTTAAAGCGTTTGACGGAAAAAGAGATCGAGGACAACGCAAAGTCGGATGACGACGCGCCTCTACTGTCCGAAGATGAATTGAAAAAATTTAAACGGGTAAATCCAAAGAAGGACTGAAGCATGGAAGATCGGCGTACTAAGTTTCGTACAAAAGGACAAAAATCTTTCGGTAAAACAAACTGGGTGAAAGCCACGACATCGTCGCCAAAAATAGATGATGAAAATCCGGAGCTGGTGAGCAAGTTGAAGTTCGTCAAACCGGTGGCTTTTTCTAAAGACCGATAGCTCATTTTGGCAGTCGAACATTGCATTGCAGGCGCATCAAATAGCCGGCGACTAATAACTCCGCTCGTTAAAGCGGAGTTGATGAGGCAACTTAGGAACAGTGGCGAAGATGCTCACCTTCGCCACCAATAATAAGAAATTAATAAGGCGAGACGATGAATAGTTTATTCGCCGACCAGTTGAACCGCGTCGATTTCATTCCAACCATTCACAGCGTTGGTTGCTAACGTAATTTTCGCGCCTGTGACTACATAATCCGTTTTATTGAACGTCTTATCGAACCAGACAATGGTATTCGCAGGGTATTTGGTTTCATCGACACCTTCGAAAATAGTGTGCTTGCCATTTTGATCGTCGATCAATTCGATTTTAATGATGGCGCCCGGTGCGTTGTTTTGGCGAATTTTAATGGCCGTTGCATGCACAGGTTTCGCAAAACTGACCTGTAACCACTCGATGCCGGCGTCGGCGTCTTTAGGAGCCCAAGCGGTGCCGACATCGCCATAGCTCTCGACGTTGGGTGCGCCGGTCGCCTGCCACTCTGAATAAGAAGCCTGTTCTTTCGCGCCGTTGAATGTCGAGCTTGCAGTTGCGCCTGTTGCCCATTGTCCATTGGGGTTATCGGCGATTTCCTGTTCGGCTAGTGCAAATGCGACTGCGGCTTTGCGTTTCGCGATGTCCGGATCTTCGCTCTGAGCTTCACTGGCTTTTTTTGGCTCTGTGGTTGTTGCTGCCGCTGGCGGCTCAATCGCAGCCGGTTGATTGATGGGGACGGGTTCATCTTTTTTGCCGCACGCGGTCAACATCAGTGCCACCGCCGCAACCACAAAATGCATTTTGCGCATGTCTCGCTCTCCTTTGACTTGATACATCGTGCTTGGATTTGATGAATGGTGTTTGTCGGTCGGTCGCCAGTATAAATCGCTCCTGCGATGGGCGCGTTGCACACTCGACAAAACGGCGCCGACACGCGCTTGGATAGCAGCATTTCCATGCCGCGAGCGAGGTTAGCGTCTATATTTTTACCTTCAGAGGAATTTGCCAGATCATGTCGCGACAGCACACGCCACAATCGAAGTACAACAAAGGTGCGCTTTCCCGGTTAGCGTATGGATTTGCACTCACATGCATGATCGATACGGCACTCGCCGGCGAATTGATCGCGCGCGTCACCGATGCGAAGGGCGCGCCCGTCGCCAACGCGGTGGTCGCCCTTTACAACACTCAAAAATCGGGCGATGCCACTGCAAAAGCGCCGGCCGAAGCGTCGATGGATCAGCGCGATCGCCAGTTCGCACCGCATGTGCTGGTGGTGCAGCGCGGGGCGTCGGTGCGTTTTCCCAACAGCGACGATATTCGCCATCAGGTGTATTCGTTCTCTCCGGCGAAACGTTTCAACTTGCCGCTGTATCACGGTATTCCCGCCAAGCCTGAAACGTTCGATCAGGCCGGCGAGGTTGTGCTGGGCTGCAATATTCACGACAACATGCTCGGCTACATCTACGTTGTCGACAGCGAATGGTTCGCGAAAAGCGACAGCGCGGGCACGCTGGAAATTAAGGCAGTCCCCGCCGGCAATTATCGCGCGCAGCTCTGGTATCCGGGTCTTGCGGCGAATGCGGCGCCGGGTGAAAAAATGTCGCGATTCCCGCAACCGGTAGCGTCAATATCGAATTCAATAATGCTGCGGTTGAAATCATTCAAGCACCCGAACCTGCCTCCACCCGCGGATGGGGTGAGCGGCGCGGTCAATATCCCTAGTTTTTAGGGTAACAGTTTTAAAGGCATTAGCTTTGAAGGCAATGACGGTTAAATTCATGCGTGCGCCGCGTCTGCGCTTTTTGACCAAGCTGCTGGCGATGTTCATCGGCATTGTCGTGCTGCTGCAAGCCGTTACCTATTTCGCGGCGCGTGCGGCGCTGCTCGAATCGACCGTCAACGCGGCGCGCAACACGCTGAAAATCGGTGTCGATGTGTTCGCCAATTCGATGCAGGCGCACACCGATCAATTGAAAAATTCGGTCGGCGTGCTGGTGAATGATTTCGGTTTTCGCGAAGCGGTGGCCACGCGCGATGCGGCGACGATCGAATCGGCGCTGCAAAATCAGGCGTCGCGCATTCAGGCCGATCGCGCGATGGTGATCGACGCCGGTGGTCAGTGGCTCGCCGATACGGGCACGGGCGCGGTTTCGGCGGACACGTTTACCGAATTAATGGCCGCCGCCGACCGCAGCGGCATTGCGGCGGCCAATCTCGTCGTCGATGGCGTGCCGTATATCTATGTGGTGTCCACCGTGCGCGCGCCCGTGCGCATCGGCTGGGTGGCGATGGGTTTCAAACTCGACAATCGCGAAGCGGAAGCGATCAAACGGCTGACGCTGCTCGACGTTTCCTTTTTTATCGGCGGCGACAACACGGCGCGCTATGTCAGCGGCACGTTGACCGCGGAGCAGGCCGAATTATTGCGCGCCGCGGTGATGCGCCATTTACCCGCCGCGCCGACGCAACTCATGCTCGGTGAAAATTTGGCGATGACCTCTGCGGTGAAATTGACCGAGGGCGGCGAAGCGCTGATCGCCGTGCTGCAATTGCCGATGCAGCAGGCGTTGCAACCGTATTATCGGTTGACGCAGCAGTTGCGCTGGATCGCGCTCGCGGGATTATTGTTGGCCGCAGCGATTGCGTACGTCATGGCGCGTCGGCTCACGCATTCGGTGCGTCAACTCGCATCTGCGACCGCGCGCATCGCCACGGGGGATTACGGTCAGACTGTGGTCGCCGATTCGCGCGATGAAATCGGCGATCTGGCCGATACGCTCAACACCATGCAGCAGGCGATTGTCGATCGCGAGCAGCGCATCGTGTTTCAGGCCGAGCACGATCGTCTAACAGGCTTGCCAAGCCGCGTGGTGGCGACGCGCAAATTGATCGAAGCGATCGGCCATGCTGACAGTTACGACAATCACGATAGGCACGACAACGCAGACAATCACAACAACAGTGCGCCCGTGGTTTCGGTGGTGGTGATCGATATCAATCACTTCAAAGCGATCAACGATACCTTCGGTCACGGCATCGGCGACAAAGTGCTGTGCCACGTCGCCGAGCGCACATTGAGTTCGGTGAAACACGGCGATACCGTGGTGCGGCTTGGCAACGACGAATTTCTCGTCGTGCTCGCCGGGATCGACAAAGCGCAGGCCATCACTATCGCGCAGCGTCTGCTGCAAAATATCGCGGCGCCGCTGCAACTCGGCGAATTGAAATTCAACATCGACGCGCACGCGGGCATCGCCACCTGTCCCGAAGACAGCGAAGCGGCCGAAGTGTTGATTCGCCGCGCCGACATCGCGATGACGCTATGCAAACAGAACAGCAAAAATCCGCTGAGTTTGCGTTACGCGAGTTATCAACAAGGCTGGGAAGAATTGCGGCTGCGCCGTTTGGCGCTGGTGCACGATCTGCTCGAAGCGATCAACAGCGACGGTTTGCAACTGAAATATCAGCCAAAATTGAGTTTCAAACAATCGAACTATCTCGGCGCCGAAGCGCTGGTGCGTTGGCAGCACCCGCAGCTCGGCTTCATCGGTCCCGATGAATTTATTCCGCTCGCCGAAAGCTCCGGCCATATCGTCGCGCTGACGCGCTGGGTGATCGATACCGCCGTTGCGCAAATCGCCAAATGGTCGCGCGAAAATATCGTCGTGAAAGTGTCGGTGAATATTTCCGCGCTCGATCTACTCGATGACACGCTGCCCGACTATTTGCAGACCACGCTGAAATTACACGGCGTCGATGTCAGCTCGTTGTGTCTGGAATTAACCGAAAGCTCGGTGATGTTCGAGGTGCAGCGCAGCATGGAAAGTTTGCAGCGTCTTCACGATATGGGTTTGCGTTTATCGATCGACGATTTCGGCACCGGTCACTCATCGCTCGCGCAATTGAAAAAACTGCCGATCGACGAACTCAAGATCGATAAATCGTTTGTGCTGAAATTGGATGAAAGCGAAGACGATCAAGTGATCGTGCGCTCGACCATCGAACTCGGTCATAACATGGATTTGGAAATTGTCGCCGAGGGCATCGAAACCGAGGCCGCGCGCGAGCTATTGCGCACCTTCGGCTGCGACATGATGCAGGGCTATTTGCTCGCGAAACCGATAAGTGGCGATGAATTTTCACAATGGGCGACGGCGCGTGCAGCGAAGAGGAAATTGAATTGAAACTAATGCGATCGATTGCCGCTGGCTGCTTGAGCTTGGTTTCGCTGTTGGTGACACCGCTGGCAGCGCTCGCCGAAGGCAATGCCGATCAAGGCCGCTTGTTGGCCACGGGCGGCGGCAGTCAAATAGAAGGCACCGCGGGCGGCGGTCTGGTGCCGCTCGCCGTGCTCGCGGGTTATGGCGACAACGGCCAGTCGGGCGGTACGGCTTTCGTCAGCCGCGCGCAAGTCAACGATTATCGACTCGATGTCTACGGCGCCGCGTGGAGTTGGAACAATCGCGTCGAAATTTCGGTGGCGCGACAAGAGCTGTATCTGAATAAACTCGCCGGCGCATTGGGTGTGAGCGACGACACCATCGCGCAAACTATTTTCGGCGCCAAAGTGCGTTTATACGGCGATCTCGTTTACACCGATTGGCCGCAAATCAGCGCGGGGCTGCAATACAAAAGCAACGAAGATTTTTTCATTCCAAAAGCGGCGGGCGCGAAAAAAGATAAAGACTGGGATGCGTATGTCGCCGCGACCAAATTATTTCTCGGCGGCACCGGCGAATTATTCGGCAATCGCAATATCTGGTTGAACGGCGTTGCGCGCGCCACGCGTGCGAATCAGGGCGGGTTGGTTGGGTTCGGCGGCGACAAAGACGATAAACATGAAATCGTGTACGAAGGCTCGATCGGCGTTTTTCTCAATCGCCATTGGGCCACCGGTATCGAATATCGCCAGCATCCAGATAATTTATCGTTTGCCGAACAGCAGGATTGGCGCGATGTATTTATCGGCTGGTTTCCCAACAAACAATGGAGTGTGATCGGCGCCTGGGTCGATCTCGGCGATATCGCCACGCTGAAAAATCAGCAAGGTTGGTACCTCTCCGTGCAAGGTAGCTTCTAATACAAAACCATTTCTGGGCGATCGCTATGCGTAAATTCCTGTTCATATTTATTGTTATCGCCGTTGCTGGCTGCGCGACTACGCCCCAGGATCAACTCTATCGCGATCTCGGCGGCCAGCCCGGTATTGAAAAACTGGTCGATGCGTTTCTCGATAATATCGCCAACGACGATCGTATTTTTCATTTTTTCAAAGACACCAAAATCGATCACTTCCGCCGCATGCTCATCGAGCAGTTTTGCAATGTGAGTGGCGGTCCGTGCCAATACACGGGCGACACCATGGAAAAATCGCACGGCGGCATGCATATCGACGAAGCGCAATTCAATGCGTTGGTGGAAGATCTGCAATTGGCGATGGAGCGCGAACATATTTCTGTCGGCGCGCAAAATCGATTACTGAAAATTCTTGCGCCGATGCGGCCGCAAATTATCCATCGCTAAATGCCGGTCGGTTACGCTTTGCCGGCGCGCAACCAATGCAACAATGTCGAATACAGCGACTTCGGTTGCACCGGCTTGGCGACAAAATCATTCATGCCGCAGGCCAGACACTGCTCGCGGTCTTCGCCGAAGGCATTGGCTGTCATCGCCAAAATGGGTAGTTTCGGCGCGAACGTGCGAATGTGTTTAGTCGCTTCAAAACCGTTCATGCCCGGCATCTGCACATCCATCAACACCAGCGCGTAATAATCGCTGCCCTGCGCTTTAACGCGCTCGACGGCTTCGCGACCGTCGTTGGCCACATCGATTTGCAAACCCGCGCGCTGTAACAACAGTTTGGCGACGGTTTGATTGATAACGTTGTCTTCGGCCAGCAAAACATGCGCGCCATTGAATTCTTCGAGGATCACCGCTTCGTTGGCTTCGGCAATATTTGCCGGTGCTGCATGGGCATCGTCGAGGCTCACCTTGCTCGATTTTTTGAACCATGCGGTAAACCAGAAGGTACTGCCTTGACCGGGCGTGCTTTCAGCGCCGGCTTCACCGCCCATCAATTCGGCCAGGCGCCGGGTAATCGCCAAGCCCAGACCGGTGCCGCCAAAGTTGCGCGTGGTGGAACTGTCGGCCTGTTGAAATTGTGTGAATAATTTTGGCAGCACGTCGGGATCGATACCGATGCCGGTATCGATCACTTCAAAGCGAACGAGCAATTGCGATTCGGTTTCTTTGATGAGTTGCAGCCGCAGTGTCACCGATCCCTGCTTGGTAAATTTCACGGCATTGCTGGCCAAATTCAAAAACGATTGCGTCACGCGGGTGACATCGCCGCGGACGAAACGCGGCAAATCGCCGACTTCGGTGCGAAGTTCTACATTTTTTACCTTGGCCTGTTGCGATAGCATCGAGCTGATATTGAACGGCAACACCTGAATATCGAAATCGTCTTCCTCCAAAACCAGTTGGCCGGCTTCGATTTTCGAAAAATCCAGAATACTGTCGATGATCGACAGCAAATATTTGGAAGAGCTGGCGATCAAATCGATCGAGCGGCTGTCGCTATCGTTTTTGTGATTCGCCTGCAACAGATAGGAGAGGCCGATAATCGCATTCATTGGCGTGCGGATTTCATGGCTCATAGTGGCGAGAAAAACGCTTTTTGCTTTGTTGGCAGTTTCGGCCTCCTGGCGCGCTGCAATCAATTTATTTTCCGCGTGTGTACGCGCGAGCATTTCATTGCGGACTCCGTTCAGGAAGAACAGGAACAGCGCGGCAGTGCACATCAAGGTGAATAACAGCAGGATCAGTTGACTGCGCTGATGCGAAATCACTTCCCGCTCACGTTGAGCCAGCAACGCCGCTTCGGTTTTATCGAATTTCTGTATCAAATCGTGAATCGAATTGATCAACGAAAGATCGTAGCCGCGTGTGTTGGTGAGATCGGCCCGCGCACGCGGCATTCCCTCAGACGAATCGATCGACTGTTGCAGATGCTTCACGCGCAGATTGATCAACGCGGTGAGCTGATCGATCAATTGCTCCTGCGCGATATTGTCCCGCGAAAGATCGGCGAGTACTCCGAGCTGTCGGTTTATTTCCGCCACAGAAGTTGCAAAATCATTGCGATCGTTTTGTGCACCCACCAACAAATAGCTGAGCGTGGCAACTTCCGCTTTGGCAATGGCCGCATCGAGCTGACTGAGTTGTCGCCGCACTTCTTCGGTATGCGTAACCCACTGCATCGCCCGTCCAAACTGATCGTTGGTGCGGTAATTCAAACCGCCGCCGATGACCAGCAGCAAAAACGCCGCAACGAAACCGCAGGCGACTTTCATTTCCACCGATGCGCGCGAAATTAAGAACAATTCGGGGCGGTGGCGCTGATTGTTAGCCAGCGGAATGCCGATGCCGAGCAGAATGAAAGCGATGGCGGTGTTGATCGCAACGGGCGGCATGACGCGGTCGGTAGTTAATTCACTCGCCTGCCACAGATAACCGAGCGCGCTGATGGCGCCGATCGAGCCGACGAACGTTCCGAGTACGCCGACCAAAATATTCAGCGATCGATGCAGCGCTGCGAGCAACGCAACGCCGATCGCGCAGAAAGCCACCGCACTGTATGGCGACATGCGACCACGGTAAGTGTTGTAGGCAGTGGCGCGATCGGCAAATAGCAACTCGTCGATACCGAGCTGCCAACCGAAGATATATTCGCTCAGCGTTGCAGCACCGATCGCGCCGATAAGCAGCGCAAGCACGATGACAACCCATTGCCATTGACGCTCGGAATCGCGATTGAAAATAAAGAGCGCACTGCCGGCCAGCACGAGTGCGAGCGCAGTGTTGGCTTTCATTTCCACCGCGCCGGGCAATACGCTTTTGAGTACGGAAAGATCGAGCAGCCAGCCAATCAATACACAGAGGCCAAGCAACACGACTAGCACGCTTGTGATCCGTACAAAGAGGGTTGTGGGTGCTAGTGCAGCCATTCATTGGCTCCCGAAAACTATGATCGACGACCGCACTAAAAGATATATGGCCTATGCAAGGCTGTCGACCGCAATACCAAACTGTTGGGGAGTGAATTTAAACTCTGTCCATTTGTCCTAAACTGATAGAGCCCGCCTTACCGATGTATAGAGAGTGTTAGGTAAAGCCGATACAGTGGACCCGCATAATAACTAGGAGGGTGACCATGAAAAAAAGGGTGGTAGTGGACAGCGCTGCGCAGCGAGCTGTTCGCCTGAAAGTCATCAAGATCGTTGGCAGCGTTATTTTCGTCATGCCATTGGCGGTATCTGCGCTGGATTTTTCCGAGGCCGAAAAGCTCATCAAACCTTACGACGCAGCCACTCGCTCATATCTGTACGAGCGCATGATGGTTGAAGCCAACGATCCATCCGAAGCCAAACACGCGTGCGAAGCACTGCCCGGTGACGGGGTGACTCAGGTTCTGCGCATCAATCAGGACGGCGCTGTCGACCTGGTGGTTTCGAATGTGCAAACCCCAAAAGCGGAATGTTTTGAAAAGTTTTATCTAGGCCGTGCTTTTAAGGCTCCGCCGAGCGCCCCGGTCTATATCAAGCACAAAGTCGGTTACTCCAAGTAGCGGCCGCCGCTAGCCGCTGGCATTGTTGATGGCTGCCGGCATCGGCACAGAGCGGTATCATAGCGACCATATTCTTGCGGGAACGCACTACCCAGGCGCTGTCTAATACGCGCAGTTCCCCGTGCTGAGGGTTGTTATGACATTGTTCACGAATACACGGTTCACGAATACACGGTTGACCAGTACACGGCTTATCAACACGCGATCGATACGCCTGCTCTCAGTCGGTCTGGTCTTGTTAAGCGGAACCGGTTGCGCGCACGCCGGTTCCAAAATGCTGATGCTCGATCAGCAAACCAAGCGCGCCGATATTCCCCACACCAGCTTGAGCGATGCGCAAAAGCCGCGCTGGCTCGGCAATCTCGCCTACGATCCGGGCTATTTCAAAATCGTCGCGCACACTTATGTGGTGAAAGGCGGCGAGGGCGATATGTTCTGCGGCTTTATCGGCGATTCCTGGGTCAAGGAGCAATCGTCGATTCTCATCACCGCACAGGCCAAAGGCATCGACACCTTGCCAAACGCGGTTGAGGTACCGATCTATACGCGCGATGCCACCAGCGGCAATCAGGCCTGCACGGGCTCTGAGTTGAGCGTGGTCGATGTCATCCCGTTCACACCGATGAAAGATCTCGACGATTTCGGCACGATTCGCGTTGCGTTCAAATACTCGAATAACAAAAGCGAAAACCTGTCGAGTCTCGCCACGCAGACGATGTCAGTGATGCAGGCGTTTACGCCGGTTGGCGCTGCGGCGGCGATCACCGCGCCGCTGAGCTCGAATGCAATGCAGACGATGAGTACCTCGTACGGAAAAATTGCGGGCGCCGCCGCGACCGACTGGGTGACGCTGCCGATTGATTACAAGGCGCTGCGCGAAGGTATCGATAGCTGGAGCGTGACCGTGCAGATGGCAGAGAGCGGTTTCGGCAGCTCGTTCACCGACATCATCAACAATCCGGAAAAATACAAAAAGAAAATTCGTCCCGTGCTGCGCATGGATTTCAAAGTGGTGTACGCGCCGTCGGTGTTCACGCGCGATGTCGAGCGCAATGGTGAAGAATTTCTGCCGCGCATCGATCCGACCGATAAGAGCGTGATTGCACCGGCGGCCAATGCGCCGGTGACGCAGCCATCGCTGCTGCAAAAATTAAATGCGGATACGCCATCGCCGATGTTGAAACTCGCGCGCGAAGCGAGTGGCTCCGGCCCGATCCAAACCGGTTGCGATGAAATTCGTAAAATCATCGACGCCGCGCCATTGACGTTGCCCGATCGCGCGATCTGGTACAACGCAGCGCTTATGCAGATCAACGATCACTGGGGCACCGATCCGAAATTCATGAAATCGAATTGCATCACCGCCGGCGCGCGCGATTATGCGAGCGTGCTCGATCGCTGGTTCCCCGGTCTCGTCAACATCATCAAATTATCCGATGTCGAATACGCGAAACGCACATCGCGCGCATTCACGCAGACCACGCAAAAATTATTTCCCGATTTTGCGCATGCGTTGTTGCAATCGCACAATTCACCGCAGCAGGCTGAAATCGAATTTCGCGATCTATTCGACGACAACATCGTGCTGCGGCCGATGACGAGTCTGTTCGCCGATAATCTCGCCGAGCGTCGCGGCTTTACCCAGGTTGCGGAAGCGCTCAGCAGTTTGAAAGTCAAAGGCGTCGGTTGCTTTTATCAGGCGCCGCACCAGATCGGCCAGAGTGAAGGTTTTCTCGTTTACACATTGAACGAACGCGACGATGCCTTGCGCGCGCTGGTGAAATTCAACGCCAATAAAATCACCGATATTACGCTGCAGGATATCAACACACCGGCGTACAAAAACGAGGTGATCGACAGGGATTGGCAGACGCAATCGAGCTGCAAGACACAGATCATTCCCGCATTGCTGGCGCCGCCGACACCGAGAGTCGCCCAACCCAAACCGATAGAAACGCCGCCTGTTGCAAGCGAGCAAAATCCGGCGGCCCAGAATCACGGTATGCCGAGCCACGCTACGCCGAGTCAAACAACGCCGAGCCAAACTACACAAAGCCAAACTACACAGAGCCACAGCACCGAGCAATTGAGCGCGCCGCAACCGGTTGCCACCGCCGAATCGAATCCGACAGCGCCTGCGCCGGAGACCGCATCCAATTCGGCGCCATCAAACGCTGTGCAGTGACAGGAGCAGACCATGAGCTGGCTGACCGCGCTTAAAATTTTGCCCTGGGGTGAAATGATCGAATACGCGCCGAAACTGGTGAATGGTGCGCAGAAACTCTGGCAGCGCGTGAAAACCGAACAGGCGGAAACCGATGCGATCGTCATCGATCAGACGCCTGATTCGCCCGAACAAACCGCGCGCGAGTTACAGGAATTAAAACAGCAATTGCAGGATATGCAGGCGCAGCAGCTCGAATTATCCAATCTGGTCAGCGAACTGGCGGCGCAGAATCAGCGTCTGGTCAGCGCCATCGGCGTGTTGCGCACGCGCACGCGAATTCTTTTCGGCATCGTCATGCTCGGTGCCATCGCCGGCGCCTATCTATTTTTCTCCCGCTGACACGACGCATCGTCATCGATAGCAAGATTTAGAGTGCGTGCACTGCAGCGCGGTTTTACGATGCAGCATCTAGAGAAATGGTGCGGTGAGAGGAAATCGCGCGATGCCGAAGGCGAACGAAACTGAAGCGACCACGCGTCATCGCGAGACGATCGCAAATATCTGTCGCCTGATCGAGTCCAGCGAGCAAACACTCGCACTCGACCAACTCGCTGAACAAGCTGGCATGAGTCGATTTCATTTTCAGCGCATTTTCAAAAAAATCGTCGGCATCACACCGAAGCAATTTCAACAGGGTTTGCGTCTGGCTCGCACGCAACGCGCACTGCGCGCTGAAGTGAATGTCACCGATGCCATTTACGCCGCCGGTTTCAATTCGTCGGGACACTTTTATACCGATGCCGACAAATTGTTGGGTATGCAAGCACAGCAGTATCGCAGCGGCGGCAAAGGCGTCGCCATTCGCTACGGTAGCGCGCCCTGCACGTTAGGCGTGTTATTAATTGCCGCGACCGACAAAGGTATTTGCAGCATTGAAATCGGCGACGGCGCGCAGGCATTAATCGAAGCGTTGCGCGCGCATTTTCCGCACGCGCAATTGCTGCCGATGGATGCGCAAATCGAGCATTGGCTGCGCGAGCTGGTGCAATTTATCGAGCAACCGAACGGTGTGTTGCAACAGAGCGCGCTGCAATTGCCGCTCGATATTCAGGGCACCGCATTTCAGCGTCAGGTATGGCAGGCATTGCGCGATATTCCGCTCGGCTCGACGGCGAGTTATGCCGACATTGCGGCGCGTATCGGCAAACCGAAAGCGGTGCGTGCGGTGGCGACAGCTTGCGCCAGCAATAAATTGGCGTTGGCGATTCCGTGTCATCGCGTGATTCGCGGCAGCGGCGAACTCGCTGGTTATCGTTGGGGTGTCGAGCGCAAACGCGCACTGTTGCAGCGCGAATCCGCAGCGAAAACAACACCGGATTCGGAGCGGTCAACGCGCGAACCAACGCAATCATAATTATCCCTTCTTATTATCGTTAGCTCAGACTTTTTCAAAAAACTGAGCGAAGCGTTATAAATCAGCGCAATTAGTCATCAATTTTTTTGAATTCCCTCACGCCCAATTCATCGGCGCTCGCGGCGCGCGGGCGCTGTTTTCGCGCATGGTCTACGCTTGCTGAACAGTGACAGTGGATCGGGAAATGCCAGCTCAGCAGGATCAGACCGGCGCCAACGGTGCGCGCGCGTGGAAGCGTGCTGCGTCAATCGGCAACAAAAGCGACGCTATCGACAAAGTCAGCTTTTTCATTCCCGATCTGTGCAATGTGCAGTCGGTATTTCTGTTGGTGCTGATCGGCGAATTGCTCGCCATCGTATTGAGTGTGAGCCGCGGTGGTTTGCGCGGTTTCAGCTGGCCGGGATTTGCCACGGTATCGCTGTTCGTGCAATGGACCATGCTGCTGAGTGCGGCGGGTCTTTGCGTGCTGCGTCCGCGTCTCTCGCATTGGCCGCGCGGGTATGCCGCCGCGCTTAGTTATGTGTGGGTGCTCGCGGTTACTGCGGCGGTCAGCCTTTGCGCGCAATGGTTAGTCGGCTCGGTGCTGAGTAGCGGCGCATCGATCGATGGATGGCGACTGCTCGACAATTTGACGATCAGCGCTGTGCTCGCGGGAATCGCGTTGCGCTATTTCTATCTTGCGCAGGAATTGCGGCAGCGTCAGCGTGCAGAACTCGAAGCGCGTATTCAGGCCTTGCAGTCGCGTATCCGCCCGCATTTTTTATTTAACAGTATGAACAGCATCGCCAGCCTGATCGGCAGCGATGCCAAAGCTGCGGAAGCCGCGATCGAGGATTTGGCGACACTGTTTCGCGCGACATTGTCGCAGGTATCGACACAGGTCACGCTCGACGAAGAGTTCGATGTCTGCCGGCGTTATTTGCGTATCGAACAGTTGCGCTTAGGCGCGCGTCTGCAACTGGATTGGCAGATCGACACGCTGCCGATCAAATTGCCGATACCGAGTTTGAGTTTGCAGCCGCTGCTCGAAAATGCCATTTACCACGGCATTCAGGCATTGCCGCAAGGTGGATGTATCAGTGTTTGCGGTGAATATCGCGATGGCGAAATCGCGATCGAGGTACGCAACCCCATACCTGCGGAAAAAGCATTGGGTAATAACGTACAGAGTAATAGCGCACAAAAAGGCAATCGCATGGCGCTCGACAATATCGCGCGACGATTGCAAGCACTCTACGGCGAGGGAGCAGGTGTAAGCAGTGAACAACGCGAAGGCGTGTACATCGCGCGCTTACATTATCGAGTCGATCTGGATCAGTACCAGGCCGACGTAGCCCGACACTAATTGCGCAGGTGGATTAAACCGGCGCGCGGCGGGTTGGCGAGGAGCATAGAGAAAATGAAAGTATTGATTGTCGACGATGAGCCGCTCGCGCGCGCGCGTCTGCGCCGGCAGCTTATCGAATTGCCCGCAATCGAAGTCATCGGTGAAGCCGAAAACGGCGAGCAGGCGCTCAATGCCTGCGATAATTTGCGCCCGCAAGTGGTGCTGATGGATATTCGTATGCCGGGGCTCGATGGCCTCAGTGCGGCGTTGAAACTGGCGCAAAAACCCACATCGCCCGCAGTGATTTTTTGCACGGCTTACGATGACTATGCGGTCGAAGCCTTCGATGCCAATGCGGTCGGTTATTTATTGAAGCCAGTCAGCCAGGAAAAATTGGCGGCGGCGCTGCAAAAAGCCGAACGCTTATCGGCTTCGCAATTGAACGCGCTCAAACCCGTAGCGGCACAGCCCGAAGCGCGCACGCACATCACGGCGAAATCGCGGCGCGGCATGGAAATGATTCCGCTGTCGGAAGTGCGCTATTTCATCGCCGATCATAAATACGTGACGGTCTACCACCGCTTCGGCGAAGTCCTGATCGACGATACGCTGAAAGATCTTGAAGAAGAATTCGGCGATAGATTATTGCGCGTGCATCGCAATGCGCTCGTCGTGGTCGAACAGGTGCAGGGGCTCGAACGCATCGGCATGGGCCAATACCGCGTCAAACTCGCGGATATCGAACACGGGCCCGTCGTCAGCCGCCGTCATCTCAGCGACGTGCGTAAAGACCTCGAAAACCGTTAATTTTTTCGTGCTCGTAGGGGCGGACCTGCGTGTCCGCCCTTTTTCATTTGCGAATACTCATCGGCGTGTCATTCAGGGCGGACACGCAGGTCCGCCCCTACGCAATCCTGCGTTATCATATGACCTGTTTTTCCGGCAGGTCACTATGAGCAATCTCCTTCGCATCGCTACGCGCAAAAGCCCGCTCGCACTCTGGCAGGCCGAATTCGTGCGCGCCGAATTACAACGCCATCATCCCGATCTGCGCGTCGAACTCGTCACGTTCACCACGCGCGGCGATGTCATTCTCGATACGCCGCTGGCAAAAATCGGCGGCAAAGGCTTATTCGTCAAGGAGCTCGAAATCGCGTTGCTCGAAGGCAGTGCCGATATCGCCGTGCATTCGATGAAAGACGTGCCGATGGAATTTCCTGAAGGCCTCGGTCTGTCGACGATTTGCGAACGCGAAGATCCGCGCGATGCGTTCGTGAGTTCGCGCTATGCAACGCTCGCGGATCTACCGCGTGGCGCGCGTGTCGGCACATCGAGCCTGCGCCGTCAGTGTCAATTGCGCGAGCTGCGACCCGATCTCGAGATTCTCACGCTGCGCGGTAACGTCAACACGCGCCTGGCCAAACTCGATGCCGATGAATACGACGCGATTATTCTCGCGACGGCGGGATTGGTGCGGCTCGATTTGAGCGCGCGCATTCGCGAGCGTATCGATACCCAAACGAGTCTGCCCGCAGCCGGGCAGGGCGCGGTCGGTATTGAAATCCGCAATGGCGATACGCGCGTACAACAATTATTGCAGCCGCTGCATCATGAACCGACCGCATTGTGCGTGCGCGCCGAGCGCGCCTTGAATAAACATCTGCAGGGCGGCTGTCAGGTGCCGATTGCGGCGTTCGCACAATTGCACGGCAGCGATATGCATTTGCGCGGCTTGGTCGGCGCGCCCGATGGCAGCACTGTTTTGCGTGCGCAGTTGCGCGGTGCGAGCGTCGACCCCGAAGCGCTCGGCATCGCGGTGGCCGAACAATTATTGCAGTTGGGTGCAGGAGCCATTCTCAACGAGGTGTATGGCGCCAATACGGTTGATTCCAGCCCAACCATTGATCGCAACCAATGACGACAGCATGACTGAGCGCTCGCTGCAATCGTTGCGTGTACTCGTCACGCGTCCGCAAGGGCGTGCCGATGCATTGATCGACGCGATCGCAGCGCAGGGCGGCAGCGCGGTACATATTCCGCTGCTTGTAGTAGAGGCATTGGATGAGCAGCGCGATGCAGCGATTTATGCGAAGACCGCACAACGTTTGCGCGCGCTCGACAGTTATCAACGCGTCATCGCCATCAGCGTGAATGCGTTACACTTCAGCATGCCGGTAATAAAAAAATTCTGGCCGCGATTGCCTGCGCACATTATGTGGTATGGCATCGGCGCGGCGACCACGGCGGCGTTTGCCGATTACGGTGTGGTGGCGCGCAGCAATCGAGTGAAACAAGATAGCGTGGTGACACAAGATCACGCGGCGTCGACGATGACGAGCGAAGCATTGTTGGCAAGCGCAGAGTTGCAACAATTACACGGCGAACGCATTTTGATTTTGCGCGGTGTGGGCGGTCGCGAACAATTGGCGACGGTGTTGCGCGAACGCGGCGCACAGGTCGATTATGCCGAATGCTATCGACGCTGCGAGCCGGTGTTGAGTGCGGAACAACAAACGCAATTGCAGGCGATGGCGTTCGATGCGATCAGCGTCAACAGCCAGGAGACATTGCAGAATTTGTGGCAGTGTTTACCGCCATCGGCGCGCGAGTTGGCCTGTCAGCGCGCGTTGATCGCACCGAGTGAGCGCGTTGCCGCAGCGGCGCGACAATTGGGCTTCACGCAGGTCATCGCTGCCAAGAATGCCGGCACCGACGCGACGATTAATGCGCTGCGGGAATTTGCGATATCGACAACAGAGAGAAAATTTCAACAGTGAGCGATCAAACGGAATCAACAGCACTGCCTACCGCAGCGCCACCACCGGCGCCGGCTGCGCATGTCGTCGCTGCAGCGCCGCGGAGTAGCAATGCCATCGCTTTTCTCGCGCTGATTTTTGCGATCACGGCGATGCTCGTCGCGGGCGCATTATTTTATCGCGACGATACCCAGCGCGAACTCTCCGATTTTCGCACGCAAACTTCGTTGCAAAACCAGGCCGAGGCACTGGCGCAATTGCGCAATCAACTCGATGCGCAACGCAGCGACAATCGCGGTACGCGCGATCAATTCGCGGCACGTCTCAACGAACTGGTCGAGCGTGTCGACACGCAACAACAACAGCTCGTCAATCTCGCTACGGCGGATCGCAGCGATTGGCAGCTCACCGAAGCCGAATATTTATTGCAGCTTGCCAATCAACGCTTGTTGCTGGGTGGCGATTTGAAAACCGCGCTCGAACAATTATTGAGTGCCGACAATATTATTCACGATGTCGACGATCCCGGTTTGTTGCCGGCACGTGCCGCACTGGCGAAAGACATCGCCGCGCTGAAAGCCGTCGATGTGGTCGACACCGAAGGCATTTATTTCGAACTCGAAGCGGTCGCGAATCAAGCGCAGCAGTTGCATCTGATCGAAGCGGTCGACATTCAGGAAAAGTCACCGGAACCGGTGAACGAAGCGGGCACGTTAAGCCAACGTTTGCAGACGGGCCTGCGCGCTGCCGTGCAAAAACTGTATCAACTGGTACAAATCCGCCGCCGCGACGAGCCGTATCGACCGCTGCTCGCACCGCAATACGAAGCGGCGTTGCAGCAGAATGTGAAACTCGCTTTCGAGCAGGCGCAGGTTGCGTTGCTCACACGCAATCAGAAATTGTACGAACACAGTTTGACGAAAGCGCGCGATTGGCTCATCACCTATTACACCGTCGATGAACACGCGACCCAAGCCGTGGTCGCACAAATCGACGATCTGATTGCGAAGCACGTTGAAGTCACGCTGCCCGATATTTCCGAATCGCGCCGCGAACTCAAGGCCTATATCAAAATGCGTCAGGTGAAAATGGCGACGGCGGCGGGAGCAGCGCGGTGAAGCGATTATTTATCGCAGTACTCGCCACGCTATTGTTTGCAGCGGTGCTCGCGGCCGCGATCGCCTATGATCCGGGCTATGTACTTATCGCCTTCGGCAACTACACGCTCGAAACCACGGTGTGGGTGGGCATTGCCTTATTGCTGCTGATTTTGTTGGCGATGTACTGCGCGATATTGATTCTGCATCGCAGCGTGCGTCAGGGCAGTATTTTTAGCCGTTGGCGCGCGAACTGGAACGAGCGGCGCGGCCGTCAATTGACGCAGCGCGGTCTGCTCGCCTATCTCGAAGGCAATTTCGAACGCGCGCGCGTGGTGCTCGATCGCGGCGCCAATCGCACCGAAGTACCGGCCATCAATTATTTGCTCGCTGCACGTGCATCGGCTGCGCACGGCGAATACAAAATGGCCGAACAATATTTATTGCGCGCGCAGCGCAGCGACGACGGCACCGATTTCGCTGTCGCGGTAACGGCAGCGGAATTGCAATTGCGTCAGGGCAAATTGCAAGAGGCGCTTGCCGCACTAACCCGTTTGCGCAGTCAGGCCACCAAGCATCCCTACGTTTTAAAATTATTGCAGGATGTGTACACGCATCTGCGCGATTGGGAAAAAGTGATCGAACTGTTGCCGCAGTTGCGCAAAGCCAAATTGATGTCGCGCGAAACTGCAGCTGATATCGAAGCACGCGCGATCGCAGCGTGGTTTGACGATCTCGCTGCACAAAAGCAAATCGAAAAAATGCGCGAGCGCTTCCAATCGCTTTCACGCGCATTGCAACGCGACACGAAAGTGGTTGCCGCCTACACACGCGGTCTCATCGTACTCGGCGCCGACGACGAAGCGGAAATCCTGTTGCGCAATGCGCTTAAGCGCAGTTGGACTGCGGAATTGGTTGCGTTGTATGGCAAAGCCGCTGCGTCCGACGCCAGCCGGCAATTGGCCAATGCCGAACAGTGGCTGCGCGACAACGGCAGCAGCGCCGTATTGCTGCTCTGCCTCGGCCGCCTCGCAGCGCGCAATCAATTGTGGGGCAAGGCACGCGATTATTTCGAGCAGAGTTTGAATTTAGAAAATAATTCCGAAGCCTGTATCGAGCTTGGTCGCTTGCTGATACGTCTCGGCCAAACCGAACGCAGCGCGGAATATTTCGAGCGCGGCCTGACGCATTCGCCGCAATCGTAAGCGCAAATACCGATTTAATCAGCGGCCTTGTTGCTGACCGCGCGCTAATTCGACTACTGCAAAATCCGCAATCGAAAGTAGTGGTATACAGCGCTGTAATCTTGGCGTTTCAAAGCGATCGCCATGCGCCACCAGCGCCAATGCGCAGTTGTCAGCCGCAACCTCAATGCCGAATTTGAACAGCCAGCTCGATATGCAGTGAGGTGTAACGGCTGCTTCGCTCAGCGAAAAATCAATCGTCGCGTTCACTAAGTCGACATCGACGCTGCTGCAATTTAATATTTTCGGAAGTCCGCAACCCAGCGCTTTTGCATGCGCTTCTTTCAAAGTCCACACGGCGAAAAATAGATCGAGCCATTCGCTTTCATCGCAACGGTTGAGTTGTGCATTTTCTGCATCGGAAAAAAAGCGTTTGGCAATACCGCTTAAATTATTGCGGCGTTTATACGATTCGATATCGATGCCGATGGTCGAGCCTTCGCACAACGCCAGCGCAACCCAATCGTGACTGTGCGTTAAATTGAATTGCCAGCGCGATTGCGGCGATGCCAGCGTCGGTTTGCCGTCGGCATTTTTGCTGAATTGCAGATCGTGCGGATTGCAATTTATGCGCTCGGCCAGTGCAGTGCGCAACAAGGCGCGCCCGACTAAAAATTCTTTTGCGCCCGAGGGCGAGCGAAAGCTGCGCAGCCGTCTTAATTCGTCCTCGCTCAATAAATTTTCGTAATGCGCGAGCAGCCCTGCTTCTATGTCAGGCAGCGCACAGCAGAGGATATCGATACGCGCGGGAATCATGGCGATGGAAATGCAGCGGATGATGGCATTGCCGCAGTGGGTTGCAATTGCTGAAGTGCATTGGCGAGCGGTACATCGAGACTGGAATTCAGTTTCAAACGAGGATTTGCCAAATCACCGCTCGCCTGCAAGTGAATATCGAACATCGTGGTATGTCGACACACATCAGCTATCGTGCGCGCGATCTCGTCGTCACCGTTGGCAATATCGAAACGGACTTGCTGCAAAGTGGTGAGGACATTGAGATCGAATTGATTGCCCGTCAACGACAGCATCGCCTGCGCATCGGTCGTTGCATTGCGGATGACGAGCTTCAATGCGGGATCGGTGCTGAGCGGATAATCGCTGAGAGGAAGTCGGGCTAAATCGAAACGCAAAGTCGCTTGCGCGAGTTTGCGTTTATCCAGGCTGGCTTTGACGCGTAAGGTTGCGACTTCGCCCTCGGCTTGCTGCAATTCCAATTGCGTGACGACGTTGAACAACGCGGGTTGTGGCGTGACATTGTCGAGTGTACCGAGGAAGCGCACACCGCTGCTGCCGACATCGAATGTGCCATCGAGATTCACGCGGCGCGCAAGGATTTGCCAATCGCCCAAACTATTTGGCGTTGCAGTGAGCGCATTGAGTGCCGTCGAGATTTGCGTCAGTAGCGGTTTGAATTGATCGGAAAATAGCGCGCCGGAGAGCGATATATTCGGATCGATGGTATTGCTCGCCATCGGGTTATTGCGCATCTGCTGCACGCGCTGCAAGGCTTCGCGCAATTGCGGTGAATTCGATGGTGTTTGCGTTTCAGCCATGGCCGCACTTTGCGCATCGTGCGGACGATGAAACCGCAGACCGCGCACGTCGATGGTGTCGACGATCAGCTTATGCGCAATGAGATCGCGCAGCGAGAATGGCAGCGATAGCTCGTCGAATTGAATCAAATTATGCGAGGGTAAACGTTGATTGCCGATTTGCACATCGCGCAAGGTGAGAGAAGTGGGCAGTAGATGAAATGTGACTTTGCCGATCGTGAGCGGTGCGTGTAATGCTTGCGAGCCGTAGCGTTCGAGCTGTGATTTGATCAAGCCATCGATCAGCAGAAAATACGCGGAAACAATTACCGCCAATAGAACGCCGATACCCTTGAATAATTTCGTCATCATGACTCCTGCGAAGAAGTTGCGCTGATGGGATAGCGCACGTGGTAATACCCACCCGACTGTAAAAGCGATGCAAAAACAAATTTCACCACCAGCTCGCGCCCGCGCGATTGTGCATGATCGATATTTCCCTGCAACAAACCGTTGTCGGTTTCGATCAACGCTATTTGATCGGAAAGTAAGGCGGGTTTACGGCCGGCGGGTAGTGCAAAATATAAAACGCTTTCATTGGCAGAAACCGTTTGCCGATCGAGGCGCGCATAGCAGCGCAGCGATTGGTCCAAACTGCCGGGGCGAGGATCACTCGGCAGTGCGATCTGCAATTCGCTCAGCGGCTCACATAGACACAATAAAATTTTCGCTGCCGGCGCGCTCACAATATCGCCGGCGCTGAAAGCCCCCGAATTTTTGAGAAAGCGCACGCTGCCTGCCAATAATTTCGCCGCGCACGCATCGCAATTGCCATTGCGGCAGCCATAACGCACTAACCACTGCGCACGCTGTGCCGAAGTCAATAAACTTTCGTTTTCAGCCGCATCAAAACAGGCGCCATCGGGCAGCGATACGCGAAATGTTTTATTCACGGCCGCCTCACTTTGCTGTGACAGCCGCGCTCTGCATCGCCCGCGTTCACGCCGAAAATCTGCGCTCGCGCAACGCGGCGAGCAATGCGCGCATGGCCTGACCGCGGTGGCTCAATTGATTTTTTTGCGCGGGCGGTAATTCGGCAGCGGTTTTTTCCAGGGCGGGAATATAAAACAGCGGGTCGTAACCGAAGCCCTGATTGCCGCGCGGCGCCGTAAGAATTTCGCCCTCCCAGCTGCTCTGACAAATCAGCGGCGATGGATCGCGCGCGTGGCGCATAAAAACCAGCACGCACTGATAGCGCGCGGTACGATTTTCCTTCTCCACATACGTCAGTGCATCGAGCAACTTTTGATTATTCGCAGCATCATTACTTTTTGTATCGCCACGCGCGGGTAGGCCGGCGTAGCGCGCTGAATAAATTCCCGGAGCACCGTGCAAGGCATCGACCTCAAGACCGGAATCATCGGCGAGTGCGGGCAGCCCCGAATACTGCGCGGCGTTGCGCGCTTTTAAAATCGCATTCTCGACAAAACTCAAACCGGTCTCTTCGATATCGGGAATTTCCAGTGCCGATTGCGCGACGACATCGAACGCGCATTCGTGCAGTAGCTGCTGGAATTCGGCGAGCTTGCCGCGATTGCCGCTGGCGAGGACGAGACGTTGCATAAAGAGCCCTCTATTGCTCCGTATAAAACTTGCGCGTGAATGAAATGTTAAACGGCGATCCAATCGGCGCCACTTCACCCGCTTTTAATTCGGGTTGAACTTGCACATCGAAGCGCAGCACTTCGCGATTGTTATAGCGCACCTGTGCGACGTAGCCGATCGAATCGGCCTCGCGCATTTCGCGAAACGCCAGCGGCTTGTTTGTCATCAAATCGCTGGATGTTCCTTTCAGTGTCGCCGCCTGCATGATCGTGCCGTTACCGCTTTTTTTAAACACGGTGATATTGATGTAAGCGATATTTTTGTCGCGCTCGATGCGATATTTCGCCGCCATCTCCGGCAACAGCGTCATCGACGGAATCGCGTTGAAGAATATTTCGTAGTCGCCGAATTTTTTACTGGTTTCGAGCGGCGTTGCATCTTGACTGGGTTGCGCACTGGCGACGTTAAATAACAGCGCATTCAGCAGCGCGAATGCAGCGAGGAGTGGGCGCATAGTCCCTCCGAATGATGAGTGAAGCCGGTACCCGCGATGGGCGATTAGCGGCTGATATGATACACGGCGGTGACGGCAAAGAGATTTGGCCACAAGCGCGCGAGCCAACCCTGTGAATTGCCGCCGCCGATCATGGCGCGATCGAGAATCTCGATGCCTTTCTCCGCGCATAGCGCTTCGAAATCCTTCACCGTGCAGAAGTGAATATTCGGCGTGTCGTACCAGGTGTACGGCAGGAATTTCGACACGGGCATGCGGCCGCGGCTGATCAGATACCAGCGCGCGCGCCAATGGCCGAAATTCGGAAAGGTGACGATGCCGCGCTTGCCGATGCGCAGCATTTCGTCGAGCACGCGGTGCGGATAGACCAGCGCTTGCAGCGCTAATGTCATCATCACTACATCGAAACTGCCCGTGCGGAAATTGCCGAGATCGGCATTCAGATCCTGCTCGATCACGCTGATGCCGCGCGCAATACAGCGCGTGATATCGTCGGCATCGATTTCAACGCCGAGCCCCTCGGCGTGACGATTGTCGCGCAGCGCGGCGAGCAATGTGCCATCGCCGCAACCGAGATCGAGCACGCGCGAGCCGCGCTCGACCCAATCCTGAATCAGCGTGTGTTCGAAACGCATCAGTCGATCTCCTCGCGTGCGTTTTGCATAAATGCGTTGAACACATTTTCGTAGCGCGTATTGGGTACCAGGAACGCATCGTGCCCATGCGGCGATTCGATATTGCAATACGTTACTGGCCGCTTGGCCGCGATCAGTGCATCGACAATTTCGCGCGAGCGCGCCGGCGAAAACCGCCAGTCGCTGCTGAATGAAATCACCAGAAACGCACATTGCGCGTGCGAAAACGCGCGCACGGGATCATCGCCGTATTCGCGCGCGAGATCGAAATAATCGAGTGCGTGCGTCATCAACATATAGGTGTTGGCATCGAACGCTTTCGAAAACGCATCGCCCTGATAACGCAAATAACTTTGCACCTGAAATTCGACGACGTTATCGCTGCCGATGTCGAATCCGCCCGCTTTCAAATCGCGGCCGAATTTTTCCATCATGCCCGCGTCGGATAAATAAGTGATGTGGCCGACCATGCGCGCGAGCGCGAGCCCCTGTGCGGGAACCGCGTTGTGTTCGATGTAGCGGCCGTTGAAAAAATTCGGATCGGATGTGATCGCGCTGCGCGCAATTTCATTGAACGCGATATTTTGCGCCGATAATTTCATCGCGCTCGCGATGACGATGCAATTGCGCACAAGCTCGGGATATTCGAGCGACCAGCGCATCGCCTGCATGCCGCCGAGGCTGCCGCCGATGACCGCAGCCCAGTGCGGAATATTCAGCACCTGCATCAAGCGGTGCTGCGTATGCACCCAATCGCGACAGCGCAAACTCGGAAAATCGGGGCCCCACGGTTTGCCAGTGGCTGGATTGATCGACGCCGGTCCGGTCGAGCCGTGACAGCCGCCGATATTATTGAGGCTCACTACAAAAAAATGGCGCGTATCGATCGGCTTGCCGGGGCCGATGTAATCGTCCCACCAGCCCGGTTTTTTATCGTCGGCAGAATGAAAGCCCGCGGCGTGATGATGACCGCTCAGTGCATGACAGATTAAAACCGCATTCGAACGATCGCTATTTAATTGCCCGTAGGTTTCGTAAACGATGTCGTAATCGCGCAGCTCGCGCCCACAGGCGAGCATCACGGGCTCGGTGAAATGCTGCGTGTGCGGAGTGACGATGCCCACACTGCTGGTTGCGATGGACGATGGCGAAGACGCGGTGATCATTTAAATATCGAGCACCAGCAAACCCAGGAACGATTGCGGATGCAAACCGATCTGCAATGCCAGGCCAGTGAAGAGAATCTTCACCACATTGAGCGCGAGAAAAGCGATCATCGGCGAAAAATCGATGCCTCCCATCGGCGGCAGAATTTTGCGAAACGGCGCCATCACGGGCTCGACCACTTGATGAATCAAGACAGCGGCCGGGTGGTAACTGCCGGGCGCGACCCAGCTCAGAATAATTGTCGCAATCATCGCCACGAAATAAATATTGAAAATCGTGACGAAGACGCTGAGCGCAGCAACGAGTAATGCCGCGGCGACACTGACATTAAAATCGCCTCGTTGCACGAAGAACAGTACGAGGATCATCGCGAGCTTGACCAAAATGGCAAGCACTAGTGAGGCGATATCAATACCGAAGAATCCGGGAATAAAGCGACGCAAGGGTTTGATCGCCGGATTGGTGATGCGCACGAGTGCCTGCGAAATCGGATTGTAAAAATCCGCACGCGCGAGTTGCAGTAAGAAACGCAGAATGATCGCGGTCAGGTACAAGCCGCCCAGCGTGTTGATGATGAGTCTAATAATTTCGATCAGCGCTGCTACCACGTCGTCTATCTGCCTAAGTCAAAATAAAAATGGAAATTACGTTGCGCTCAGCCTGCACCCAAATCTTTGGCGAGTTCGCGCGAACGCGCGTCGCACGCATCGAGCGCGCGCTGGAAAATTGCGCGCAGATTATCGTTTTCGAAACTCGCAATCGCACGCTCGGTAGTGCCGTTCGGCGAGGTGACGCGGCGGCGCAATTCGACCACATCGACATCGCTATCGACGGCCATGCGCGCGGCGCCGAGCGCAGTTTGCAGCGTGAGTTTTTCGGCGACGTCGCGCGACAAGCCGAGTTTCTCGCCGGCATCGCGCATCGCTTCCATCACTAAAAAGAAATACGCGGGGCCGCTGCCGGAAACGGCGGTGACCGCATCGAGCTGCGCTTCGCTATCGACCCACAACGAAATGCCGACCGCGCGCAAAATCGAATCGGCCAATTGTTTCTGTTCCGCACTAACCTGCGCATTGGCGAATAGTCCGGTCGCGCCGAGTTGTACCAGTGCTGGTGTATTCGGCATGCAGCGCACGATCGGCAAATCGCCGCCAAGCCAGCGCGCGATGCTGCCGATTTCGATGCCGGCAGCGATCGAAATAATCAGCGGCTTGCGTTGTTGCACAGTGCTCGCGAGCGGTTGCAATACCTGTTTCATGACCTGCGGTTTAACCGCGAGCACGATGACATCGGCATTGGCGACGGCTTCGAGATTGTCGGAGGTCGTGCGCACCGGCGCTACGCTGCGAAGCTTTTCGAGTGCGGCGGGTAACGGATCGGTAGCGACGATGCGATCGGCGGCGAAGCCTTGTTTGACGAGTCCGCCGATAAGCGCCGAGGCCATATTGCCTCCGCCGATGAATGCAAGTTGCGGTGAGGTCACGCGAGTTGTTCCTGTTGAATTCGTCGAATAAAAAACCGGCCCAGTATAGCGGCGCGGCTAGGATGCTAATAGGCCTGATGGCGCTCTAGTAGAGCTGATCATGGCTGCCGACGTTGATGAAGATGATTTCATGCTCGCGAATAATCATCTCGACCACGATGCGATAACTCATATTGATCGAAACAGAGCTCAATCCACTTAATCGACCTTCGAGCTTATGCAAACGCAACGACGGATGCTGTGGATTGAGTTCGAGCAATTCGAGAGTCTTTTGGTATTGCTTGCGAAGCTCTGGGTGTTTGCTGAAGAACTTGCGGGCGCGTTGCAGATAGCTTTCGGGGAAAATGAGCTTATACGTCATCGCTCAGTCACGTCATCGTCCAGTCGCTTGATGTGATCGGCCGCACTCTCGCTCACGAAGCGGCCTGCCGCGTAGTCGGCTCTGGCTTCATGCACCGCCATTTCCAATTCGTATTCGCGTAGTTTTTCGTACTTGGCCATATCCATGACCACATATTTACTCTGGCCGCGCACCGTGATGATGACGTCTTCGCCCGCGGCCAGATCGGCTTCGACAACCGAGATGCCTTTGGTCTTCAGATCGTTGGCCGTGATCGTAGTCATAATGCTTTATTTCGTGCGATTAAAGGTGCTGTGAATAGTACTATTGGGGCGGCGGTATGGCAACCTCCCGCTAAAAGCCGGTGTCGTGATTGCGAAGATTTAGAGCGCGTTGTGCAATAGGTGGAAAAAGGAAGCCGCCGCAGGCGACGGCTTCCGGCACTTACTTACTCAGCAGCGGTTGCGATTGTTTGAACGAGGAGGCGTACATCGACTGCACCTCTTTCAGCCCGGCAGCAGCACCGGAGAGTAAGAAGTCATCGAGACGTTCGGGCTTAAGCTCACGCAGGCGATGCAATCCCGCACGCAGACCACCTTCGCGCACCGTATCAGCCAGCGCACGCACGGCGCCGCCCAAAATCGCTTTTTCGATCATATCGGGCGGCGGGCAGGTGAGGCATGGATCGGGCCGCGGGATTGGACGTTTCGGTGTCGGCAAGGCTGTGTAGCGTTCAAGTAAGCGCTCGCGCAAGTGCACATCGATCAACCCGCTCAGGTCGAACGTAAATTGCGTCACCCAACACGGGCCGTACCACTTCGCCAGCCGCGTGCGCAGCGCGGTGCCGACTTCGAGCAGATCGGCCTTACTGTGAAACTCCTCGATGCCCGGATACGAATAAAAACTTTCCAGCGCGTGGAAGTGAAAACAGTGGCGATGGATGTGGGGCGGCGCCAGCCAGATCGCGAGGTTGAGGAAGTAGCGTTTAATTTTCTCCCAGTTATTGCCGCCCGCCGCTTCGAGCTGGGTGAGGTTGATGTTCATCCAGTGATGCCAGGTCGAATCGGTCGCGACGCGGCCGATATTGGCGCGATGGCCGTCGTACACGCTGATCATCGCAAAGCGTTTGGCGGGCGAGATCCCCTTCTCGTGCTGCAGCGGCGGATCGGACAGCGTGCGGCCGTGCGCGATCACCAACGGCAATGGTTGCACGCCCGAAACCGTGGGATATTCGTCGCCGCTGACGCCATTGAAGTTGTAGCTGTTGCCCAGCGTAATCGTGGCGAGATTGACGTCGGGCTGCGCGACATGATCGAACACCACGCCTTCGTGCGGGTGATCGGGCATGACGTTGATCGGCCCGAGCGAGGGATGACAAAGGACGGGGTGGGGGCGTTTATGCACGTGCAGGCCGTGTGAATACGAGAGCCACGGCGTCCATTCGATCGGCTGCGGCTTGGTGTCGCTCTGGCGTTCGAACTCGATTTCTTCGGTGCCCGCCGCTTCGGCCGCATTGAACGGACGATTGGTGTCAATGCGCAGCGGCCCGCCTGCAGGCGGCACGCCCTGCGCGTTGGTCCACGCGCGCATGGTGCCGATGCGCGGGATGCGATGGCACATCGAGGCGCCGAGATAATCGTGATCACCCGTCGCGAACAGTCCGCCTTTGTTATTCATCCACGTCGTCAGCACGGCGAGTTCGGCATCGCTCGCGGGCAACGCGCCGGGCTGCGTGATATTGGCATCGGAGCTGTTCAAATTGTCGGGTTTGAAGCCGAAGCACCACACCTCGTTGTAGTGATCGATCACATTCGAGTTGTCGGCCAATTTGCTATCGAAGCGAAAGCCGATGTATTTCGCGTTGGTGCCGGCCGGCGCGGCGACGACGCTAAATGGATCGTCGGAACGCAAGGCAACATCGGCGTGGAAATGCAGACAGCCGACGGTCGATTCGCGCAACAGACGAATCACGCGCTCAACGCCGAACGAATTGGCGCCCGGCGATAAACTGATTTCCTCATCGACGACGACGAGAATTTTGACGTGGTGGAGAAAATATTTCGCGATGTAATCGCTCAGCGCAGGTCGCGCGATATCGATGACATCGGATAGTTGGAAAACGCTGTCCATAGAGCCTCCTGACAAGTCTTATAAAGACGTCCTGAAAAAGAAAAATAACGAACACGCGGCGTCAGCCGCATCGCGTTCGCTGCGAAGCAACACAGAAAATTCTGCAGAATGGGTTTGAGAAGAGAAGGTATTGCGCGGTGTGCATACGGCCTCCTGCCGAATCTCCCTGTCGTCACCCTGACGACGAACGCATGACAACACATCCGCTGCGCGCACAATAAATATTATTTGTTTCTATCGGCGCGGTGTTTACATGCGCCATTTTGAATTTCGAAGCCGCGAATGAAAAGTCGTAATCCATCGTTCGAACGACTTGGCGGTTAATTTCTCCAAAGACCAATCGCGCTGATCGCCAATAACACACTACCCAACACACGGAAGAAAATGCGTTGATCGGCTTTCAATAAATACAGGTGAAAACGCAGGCCGATAACATGGCCGACCGCCGCGCACGGCAGCAGCCATAATTGTTGCGCGAGCTGTAAATCGACTTTCGCAAGCAGGAATGCGCCGACCTTGATGCAGACGAGAATGAACCAGAGTACGAATAACGTATCGCGCAGTTGATGGCGGGCCACATGTTTTGCAAACACGATCATGATCAGCGGTGCGCCGATCAGCGAAGTGCCACTCACATACGCGCCGAGCATGAGCAGTGCGATATCGAATGCTTTGCTGCGGCTTTGAATCGGACGATTGATGATGTACGAAATGGCGTAAAAGCCGACGATGCTGAAAATGATTTTTCCCATCAGTGCGGCGGGAATCGTCAGCAGGCCGAGCACGCCGATCAGTTTCGGCACGATCATGATGCCGAGTGCTTTTTTCAGATAGGCCCAATCGACACTGGTTTGCTGCGTGGGATCGTTGCGTGCGTTCCATAGGTTTTGCAGCCAGATCGTCGACGAGAAAAATAATAATTGCAGCGCGATGATGGGTAGATAAATCAGCGGGCGATTATCGACAAGCAATAAAAAAGGCAGCGATAACACCGAGCCACCAAAGCCCAAGCCGGAGCGAACGAAACCACTCCAAACAAAAATCAGAGCGATCAATAACAATTGATAATGCGTGAGCTCGGCCACCGAAAATTTCCCGATTGATTAGCCGTGAGTTCTTTTTGCGTAGCGATTCGCCATCCACGAACACACGAATAATTGCAGCTGGTGATAGAGCATGATTGGCAGCACGATAATGCCAAGCGCAGGATGCGCGCCGAAAATCAATGCAGCCATCGGCACGCCCGAGGCTAATGTTTTTTTCGAGCCACAGAACACGATGGCGATTTCCTGCTCGCGTTTGAATTTCAACTTGCGCGCGACGATGGTGCTGAACCACAACACGACGGCGAGAAAAAGCGCGGTGCCGGCAATCGTCATCAAAATAAGGCGCAGACCATTCTGTTGCCACAAGCCCGATTTTGCGGAATTGCAGAACGCCGCGTAGACAATAAAAAGAATCACGAGCTTATCGAGATTGTTCGTGTAGGGTTTGAGGCGCATAAACCACTGGCCAACGAACGGCCGCACGATTTGACCAATGACAATCGGTAACAACAGCATCCGCGCGATATTGAGCATGGTTTCGCCGAGCGACATGCTGTTTGCGTCCCCAACGTCTTGTAAATAAAAAGCACCTAACCAGCCAATTAGTAATGGTGTAAGCACAATGCCAAGCAGACTCGATAACGTCGCATTGAAAATTGCTACGGGAATATCGCCGCGTGCGAGTGCGGTCATCGCGACAGAAGACGAAACCGTCGATGGCAATGCGGCGAGATAACAAAAGCCGAGTATGAGATTGCTCGGTATCCATTTGTGGAATGCCGCGTTAAATCCAATCCACAACAGCGGAAATAAAATATACGTTAAACATTGCACGACGACGTGTGCGCGCCACGCGAGCACGCCGCGTCGCAAACTTTCGAGCGGCAGATTGACGCCGTGTAAAAAGAAAACGAGTGCAATACCGAGATCGACCGTAATTTCACTGTGCAATGCGCCGCCGTCGGCACCGAATGAAGGAAATAAACTGCCGAACACAACGGCAGCGATCATTCCCAATAAAAACCATTGCCCTTTCACGATAAACAGAAGACGTTGCCAGAGGGAAGAGGAGGAGGGCATCAATTGGTTGCCTTAATTTTTCACCGAGTAATTTTTGCAGGACGCGCACCGAAAATAGCGCTGCCGACACGCACCAGCGTAGCGCCTTCTTCGATCGCGATGTCGAAATCGTCCGACATGCCCATCGACAGCGTATCGAATTGCACCGAGCGATGACGATTCGCCTCGAATAAGTCGCGCATGCGCGCGAAACTCGCGCGGCGTTGCTCGGGTTCGGCGTCGGCGAGCGGAATCGCCATCAATCCACGCAGCGATAGATGCGGCAACCCAGCGATCGCGTCGAGCAACGCCGGCAACTCGCTGGGCGCAACACCCGACTTGGTGCTTTCGTCATCGATATTCACCTGCACGCAGACATTGAGCGGCGGCAGATGAGAAGGACGCTGTGCCGACAATCGCTGTGCAATTTTGAGCCGGTCGACGCTTTGTACCCAATCGAATGTATCGGCAACGCTGGCGGTTTTGTTCGATTGCAGCGGGCCGATGAAATGCCAGGTGATGATGTCATCCGCGAGCGCAGCGATTTTTTCCTGCGCTTCCTGCACATAGTTTTCACCGATCGCCTCGATGCCGGCCTGCGCCGCTAGACGAATCGCAGCGACCGATTGCGCTTTACTGACGGCGAGCAAGGTCACGCCCGACTCGGCCCGTTTGCTGCGTAAACACGCCTGCCGAATACGTTCTCGGACGTTTGCTATATTTTCTGCTATATCAAATGGCATCGAATCACGCCTGCACGGCGGTCTGGCTTCTTCAATGAGGTGGCCGCTACCTGTGACTGTCATCGCATTTGCCGGTACTTTTTCCAGTACTACGGCGGTGCGATTGCGCGGGGCGGCTATTATAAACACGCCGCCGCGCTCATCGCGGTAGGCTCGCTAAGGGTTTCACATGGATATTACCGAACTGCTCGCCTTCAGCGCCAAACAGGGCGCGTCCGACTTGCACCTCTCCGCCGGGCTGCCGCCGATGATTCGCGTCGATGGTGACGTGCGCCGCATCAACCTGCCGCCGATGGATCACAAGCAGGTGCATTCGTTGATCTACGAGATCATGAATGACAAGCAGCGCAAGGATTACGAAGAGTTCCTCGAAACCGACTTCTCGTTCGAAGTGCCCGGCGTCGCACGTTTCCGCGTCAACGCGTTCAACCAGAACCGCGGTGCGGGTGGGGTGTTCCGGACCATTCCTTCGAAAGTATTAACGATGGAAGACTTAGGTTTAGGCCAGGTCTTCCGCGATATCTGCCACAACCCGCGCGGCCTCGTACTCGTCACCGGCCCGACCGGCTCGGGTAAATCGACCACGCTCGCGGCGATGATGGATTACGTCAACGATTCGCGTTACGAACACATTCTGACGATCGAAGACCCGATCGAATTCGTGCACGAATCGAAAAAATGTTTGATCAACCAACGCGAAGTGCATCGCGATACGCACGGCTTCAACGAAGCGCTGCGTTCGGCGCTGCGGGAAGACCCCGACATCATCCTCGTCGGCGAGATGCGCGATTTGGAAACGATCCGTCTCGCATTGACCGCTGCGGAAACTGGTCACTTGGTGTTCGGCACACTGCACACCACCTCCGCCGCGAAAACCATGGACCGTATCATTGACGTGTTCCCGGCTGCGGAAAAAGACATGGTGCGTTCGATGTTATCGGAATCGCTGCAGGCGGTTATTTCGCAGACGCTGATGAAAAAAGTCGGTGGCGGTCGTATCGCTGCGCACGAAATCATGATCGGCACCTCGGCGATTCGTAACCTCATTCGCGAAGATAAAGTCGCGCAAATGTATTCGGCGATTCAAACCGGCGGCGCCGTCGGCATGCAGACGATGGATCAATGTCTTTCAGATCTCGTGCAAAAACGATTGGTCACACGCGACGAAGCGCGCACGAAAGCACGCTTCCCGGATAAATTCTAAAAAACGTGCGGCGCAGGTAACTATTAACCAAGCAATCAAATACATCTTCCTGATGTATTTGATCTAAGCGGCTAACGCCGCACGAAACGCATCCTGCGTTCGTTATTAACCCGGCAATAAAAGCCGCCGGGTTAATAGTTAGCGTCGCAAACTTCGTACGTAAAAAAGCGTACGTAAATATAAATGGAGCACTGCGGTGGATATTGAAAAGCTATTACAGCTGGTTGTCGAAAAAGGCGCATCGGATTTATTTATCACTGCCGGCGTGCCGCCTTCGATCAAGGTCAATGGCCGTGTTGTTCCCGTCACCACCACGCCGATGTCGCCCGAAAAAACGCGGGAAACCGTACTCGGCGTCATGAACGAAACGCAGCGCCGCGAATTCGTACAAGCGAAAGAATTGAACTTCGCAATTTCTGCGCGCGGTATCGGCCGTTTTCGCGTCAGTGCGTTTTATCAGCGCAACTTGGCTGGAATGGTTTTGCGTCGCATCGAAACGCGCATTCCGCAAATCGAAGATTTAGGATTGCCCGACATCATCAAAGATCTGGCGATGACCAAACGCGGCTTGGTCATTTTCGTCGGTGCGACGGGTGCGGGTAAATCGACATCGCTCGCGTCGATGATCGGTCACCGCAATCGCAATTCGAAAGGCCACATTATTTCTGTCGAAGATCCGATCGAATATATCCACCAACACGAAGGTTGCATCGTCACGCAACGCGAAGTGGGTATCGATACCGAATCGTTCGAAGTCGCTTTGAAAAATATGCTGCGCCAAGCGCCCGACGTGATCATGATCGGCGAGGTGCGCACGCGCCAAACGATGGAACACGCGGTCACCTTCGCCGAAACCGGTCACCTGTGTTTGTGTACGCTGCACGCAAACAACGCCAACCAGGCGCTCGATCGCATTCTTCACTTCTTCCCGTCCGATCGGCATTCGCAATTGTGGATGGACTTGTCGCTCAATTTAAAAGCGATGGTCGCGCAACAATTAATTCCCACCCCCGATGGCAAAGGCCGTCGCGCGTGCGTCGAAGTGTTGATTAACACCCCGCTCGCCGCCGATTTAATTCGCAAAGGCGAAGTGCACATGCTCAAGGATTTGATGTCGAAATCCACCGAGCACGGTATGCAGACCTTCGACCAGCACTTGTACGAAATGTACAGCCAGGGTGAAATCACTTACGAAGATGCGCTCGCACACGCCGATTCGCAAAACGATCTGCGCCTCATGATCAAACTCGGCAGCGATAACGATCCGAATGCACTGGTGAATGGTGTCGCCGGATTGACCGTGCAGATGGACGATGAGAACGATCGCGGTCGCATGATGCGGCGTTAACAGCCCATTGATAAGAGGGCGCCTTTATGGCGCTCTTTTTTTTGCCAAAAATATTGTCACGGCTGTCGATTTGAGAGAAGTTCGTTCGACAAATGGATATCAGGTATGGGAGAGCACTATGAAATATCTGTGTCTGGCTTATGAAGCCGAAGAGACTTTCACTTCAATGTCGACTACCGACTGGGAAAAGCTGCGCGATGAAACGCTGGCTTACGTCGATGACCTACAACACAGTGGGCATTTGATTTTGACCAATGCGCTGCAGAGCGCGCGAACCTCAATGAAAGTAAAAGTTCGCGAGGGCAAAGTGATGATCACCGACGGCCCGTTTGCCGAAACCAAAGAGCAGTTGGGCGGCTTTTTCTTGATTGAGGCGAGTGATCTCGATACGGCGATGCAGATTGCATCGAAATGGCCGGGCGCGCGTTTTGGTACTATCGAGGTACGCCCCGTTGAAGAAACATTGCGCACCGAAGGTCGTTATTAAAATTTAATATTTGGAGAGTCGTTATGTATAAGACCATCGCATTAATTCTGGCCGCAATTATTGTTGGAGTGCTGCTGTTTGCAGCGACCAGACCAGATACATTTCGCGTTGAGCGCTCTCTCATCATCAATGCAGCACCCGAAAAAATATTCGCCCTCGTCAACGATTTTCACGCGTGGCGACAATGGTCGCCGTGGGAAAATATCGACCCCAATTTAAAACGCGATTACAGCGGCGCTGTCAGCGGTGTTGGTGCGGTTTACGCCTGGGAAGGCAATAAAAATGTTGGCTCGGGCAGAATGGAAATTCTCAACGCCACACCCGCAGCGCAAATTATTATTCAACTCGATTTTCTCAAGCCATTCGCGGCGCGAAACACGGCGACATTTAATTTCAAACCAAACGGCGCGGGTACGGAAGTTGTATGGACGATGAATGGCTCGAATGCATATATGCACAAATTGATGGGGCTGCTTTTCAGCATGGATAAAATGGTGGGATCGAGTTTCGAGACTGGATTGATGAATCTCAAGATTATCACTGAGCAGAATAAATAGAGCTGGTTTAAGAGCAGGCGGGCATCTGCGGTTGCCTGCCGCTAAATAAGGCGCTCAGATAATCGGATAAATAGCTAAAAAACTGCTTGTACTCAATGTGAATTGCTTGCCGTGTCGTTCGCATGGCTCAATAGGGCTTCATGTGTTCCGCGAGTACGATACAGCTACCTTCGTAAAGTGGTTGGTACAAATCCGCTTTTTCTCCGCGATAACGATTCATCGCGTAATACGCTGCACCTGTTGTCTTTTTGATCGTATCCAAATCTTTTGCACAATATTCGTAAGACGTTAAACACCAATAGTCGAACGGTTTTTCCGCGCTGATTTGTAACCACATGCGTCCCGTTTCGTACGGGAAGTTGGCCCTGAGTGAATCATGCTGGCGAACTTCTTGATACCAATCGATATACTCGGTTTGCATCTTGGGTGAAAATGCATCGCGAGCGGGTTTCGAAAAACCGTAATTGGTAAATTTTTGCGCCGCATTATTTTCTTGACTGCCTATGCCCTGCGCCGTGCTCAATGGATCGTAATTTTCGTGTCGAATAATGACATGATTTTCGATATGAAAAATCGAGTTAATCTTCTCGATGTAATCTGGTATAGGCAGGGCGCTCAACGTTTTCTCAATGTGATCTACCAGCATTGCCTGAGTCGCTTGATAATCGACGGCAGTAAAATTCACATAAATCATCCAATCGAATTTGCTTTTTTGCGAGCCGCGCCCAAGATAATCTTGGGATTCTTGTATTCTTGCGCGCAACAATTTCGCATGTTCTACGTCGCCCAAATTATCGTCATACAAACTTGTTTGTGACACGATCGGTGAATCGAACAGCGCCTCAGTCAGCTTAGTTAAGTGCGCAATCGCATCGTTGTATTTATGAATATCTTTGCAATTGAAAATTAAAACATTTAAGTAATTATGACGATTTTTTATGTAATGATTGAGCCAAGCTGGGCGGGGAGTATGGGTTGAATTGATAGCGCCTTGTAAATCGATACCGTGTTTTCGCTGTTGGGTCATAATTTTAATTGCCCTTTTTAATCATATTCAGGTAGGCGTTTCTCTTATTTCTAGCCACCAAGCGTCGTTAACGCGCAAACCACCCTTCCAAAATCAAACACGCGCTCAGGCTGTCGACTTTTCCGTCTTTAAAATTAGTGAGGCCGCGCGCGAGCATTTCGCCGCGCGCTTCGAAGCTACTTAAACGCTCGTCCCATAATTCGATGGGCAGGCCAAAACGCCCGTGCAAGCGATTCGCGAATTTGCGCGCGCGTGCGGATAGCTCCGATTCGCTGTCGTCCATATTGAGCGGTAGACCTACGAGCAGCGTTTGTGGTTGCCATTCTTTGATGAGTGCAGCGATGTGATCCCAATTCGGGACACCATCGTTGGCTTTGAGTGCGGGGAGTGGTGAGGCGGTGCCGGTGATGCTTTGGCCAACCGCAACGCCGATGCGCAGCGTGCCGAAATCGAATGCTAAAACACAAAGGGATTGATTCAAGCGTGACCTGCGCCGGGGGCAATTTGTGCGATGTCGATGCCGAGTTTGGCAACGGCGGCATCGAAACGTTTATCGGCCGGCGTATTAAAAATAATCGCGCTGTCGGCGGGAATCGTCAGCCAGGAATTGGCGGCGAGTTCCTGTTCGAGTTGTCCCGCGCCCCAACCGGCATAGCCGAGCGCAACGAGTGCGCGTTCGGGGCCTTCGTTGTGAGCGAGCGCGTCGAGAATATCGCGCGAGGTGGTGAGGCTGATTTCTTGCGTGATCGGCATCGTCGATTCCCATTGCCGCTCGCTGGTGCGGTGCAGCACGAAGCCGCGATCGATTTGCACCGGGCCGCCGGCCATGACCGGATCTGTGCCGTGATTGCGCACATCGTCGATCGCGAGTTGTTCGAGGATTTCGCCGAGTGCGATACCGATTGGCCGATTGATGATGAGGCCCATCGCACCGTGTTCGTTGTGCTCGCACAAATAGGTCACGCTGTGCGCGAAAATACCTTCGGTCAGCGACGGCATCGCCACCAGGAAATGGTCTTTGAGACTTTCGAATGTGGTTTTCATGAATTCATTATTGGAGTCGATGTGCTCGAACTCAAGGCATATGCAAAAATCATTGCATTATTGCGACGACGTTAACCGATCTTTATGAAACCGCCAGGTGCGAATAATTTCCAGCACGTCGACATGCTTGCGCATCTCGGCAGGAAAGGCGTCGTAGGGCGCGGCGAGTTGGGCGATGCGAATCGCCGCTTCGTCCAATAATTTATGCCCCGATGAATGTAAAACTTTCACCTCGCTGATTTCCCCATTGGGCAGCAGCGCCACCATCAGTCGCACTTCACCGTAAATGCCCTGCTCGCGCGAACGCTCGGGATAATTGCGATTGCCGACCGCTTCGATGCGTTCGCGCCATTCGTTGAGATAGAGCGCATCCTCCGATTTTTTTGTCGCCACCGAGGTTAAGCGGCGAATGCGCGGCCGCGCGGCGTAGGCCTGACGTTGAATATCCAATTTCGCTTCGAGACTGGCGATTTCCAGACTGCGCTGCTGAATGGTGACATCGCTTTGCGCTTGCTGGTGCGGTGTATTTTGATCGTTGGTCTGTGCGGTTTTTCGCTCGGAGCGATTGTGTGTCGCGATCAGCGCCTGCTGCGCGCTTTTTTGTTGCAGCGCAGCAGTTTGTTGCATCGGGCTGATATCGCGGATCACGTTGTCCTGAAAATCGGCCTTTTTGCGCGTGGTTAATTCGGCTTGCTCTTCGAGTGTGCCGCTGCCTTCCTGATTGTGCTGCGCGAGAAAATCGGCGCGCTTGGGCGACTTGTCACTGCTGTATTGCGCGAGCGTGATTTTGAGCGATGAAGCGGCGCGATCGCGCGTTTCTTTATCGAAGGTGATGCCGAGAATAATCACGGCGTGCAACGCCATCGCCAGCAGCAGCGTGAAGCCGAGCAGGTCGTGACGTTGTTCGAACGGTTCCGCTGCGTAAGCCACCTGCGCTTATACCTTTTGCCGTAATTTATCGGCGATGCAATCCATCAATTTACTGCCAATGTCGGTGTTGTACTGTGCGTCGATTTCGCGCGCGCAGGTTGGGCTTGTCACGTTGATTTCGGTGAGGTAATCGCCGATCACATCGAGTCCGACGAACAATAAACCGCGTCGACGCAATTCCGGGCCGACCTGCGCGGCGATCCAGCGGTCGCGCTCGGTGAGCGGTTGCGGCCGTCCGGTGCCGCCGGCCGCGAGATTGCCGCGGCTTTCGCCCGCCATCGGCACGCGCGCAAGACAATACGGCACCGGTTCGCCGTCGATCATGAGAATGCGCTTGTCGCCATCGACGATGGCGGGCAGATATTTCTGCGCCATGATGGTGTTGCGGCCGTGATTGGTGAGCGTTTCGATAATTACGTTGAGATTGGGATCGTCGCTGCGCACGCGAAATATCGAACTGCCGCCCATGCCGTCGAGCGGTTTAAGGACGACATCGCCATGCGCGCGATGAAAATCTTTCAGCAATGTTTTATCGCGACTGACGAGCAGCGGCGGGCAGCATTGCGGAAATTGGGTTGCGAACATCTTTTCGTTGCAGTCGCGCAGGCTTTGCGGCTCGTTGACGATGAGTACGCCCAATTTTTTTGCCGCTTCGAGAATGTAGGTGCTGTAAATGTATTCGTTATCGAACGGCGGATCTTTGCGCATCAGCACAACATCGAGGTCTGCCAGTAGACCGAATTCAACCTCGCCGAGATCGAACCAATGCGCGGGATCGCGATGCACGCGCAATGGTCGCATGCGCGCGCGCGGTTCGCCGTCCTGCAACACGAGATCGCTCTGCTCCATGTAGAAGAGTTTCCAGCCGCGATCCTGCGCCGCCCACAGCAGCGCCAATGTCGTGTCTTTCTTGTAGTTGATGGATGCGATTGGATCCATCACCACCCCGAGCGATATCGTCATTTTGCTACCCATGTCAGCCATCTATGGTGGAAATGCCAGATCATCGCACTAATTACCGCAGGCGGTTTCACATAATAAGCGCGACGTGCTTTATTTCAGACCACTTCTATACTATCTAAACGTTGTCATCCCACTCGTACTGGTTTGTCACTTACCGATTTGCAGCTGAAACAGGTTTGTAGCTGAAACAGGCAAGATAGCTGTGTTCGTCTATATTTGTTCCGGTCAGCATTTTAACGGCACTCGTATGTAACAACAAAAGGGACGATGAGTCCCATCGATACTTAAGTTTGCCTGGGCATTACGGTCGGCTTTGCAGTCGTGTACGTCATGTAAGTCGTGTAAACAGGGCAGAGAGGTCAGTCCCAACATGGAACCGAATTTCCAAGATTTGAAAGTGATGGTCATCGACGATAGTAAGACGATTCGCCGCACTGCCGAGACATTGTTGAAAAAAGTCGGCTGCGATGTGATTACCGCTACCGACGGTTTCGATGCGCTGGCGAAAATCGCTGATACGCGCCCCGATATTATTTTTGTCGACATCATGATGCCGCGCCTCGATGGTTATCAAACCTGCGCGCTCATCAAGAACAACAGTGAATTCAAGTCCACTCCCGTCATTATGTTGTCGAGCAAGGATGGATTATTTGATAAGGCGAAGGGACGTATTGTCGGCTCCGACCAATACCTGACCAAGCCTTTTAGCAAGAACGAGTTGCTGGGTGCGATCCAGGCCCACGTTGCCAGCGCGCATTGATCTTCAAAATACAATCGTTACGCGATATGTGATTGTGACGAGATGCGTAATACAGCTAGATGATAATGAGTCGCCGCGAGATGGCGTGTATGGAGGATATAGATGGCGCGGGTATTGATTGTCGACGATTCGCCGACTGAAACGTTCAAGATGAGCTCGATTCTGAGCAAGCACGGCTATGAAATTCTGACCGCCGAAACCGGCGAACAGGGCGTTGCTGCGGCGAAAAAAGAATTGCCCGATGTCGTGTTGATGGATGTAGTGATGCCCGGCCTCAACGGTTTTCAGGCGACGCGCCAGCTCAGCAAAGATGCGGCGACCAGCCATATCCCAGTGATTATCGTAACGACGAAAGATCAGGAAACCGATCGCCTGTGGGGCGAGCGTCAGGGCGCCAAAGGTTATTTGACCAAGCCCGTTGACGGTAAGGTGCTCGTGCAAACGATCGAAAGCGTTTTAAAGGCCTAAGATTTCAGGCGGATTTTACGGAGAAACTGGTAAGTGTCCATGGCTGAACCCTTAGAGCCTTTCGCCGCGCTGGTTGCGCTCGCGCAGAGCAGCGTGCAAAACGCGCACGGATTGCCGGCTCAGATCGACATCAAGCCGCATTGGAGTGGCGTGGGTTTCACGCTGGCGGGCCAGCGTATGGTCGCGCCGATGGCGGAAGTGGCGGAGATATTCTCGGTGCCGAGCAGCACGCGTCTGCCCGGCGTCAAGCCGTGGGTGCGCGGTGTGGCGAACGTGCGCGGTCGCCTGCTGCCGCTGATCGATCTCGAAGTATTTTTCGGCGGTTCGCTGAGCGGCAACCGCAAGCAGCAACGCGTACTCGCGCTCGAATACGGCGATATGTTCACCGGACTCATCGTCAGCGAAGTCCACGGCATGCAGCATTTTCCGGTCGACAGTTTTCATACCAGCATCGCCGACGAACTGGATCCGATGAAGCATTTTCTGGCCGGCGCCTACCGCGTCAACAATCGCGACTGGACTGTATTCAGCCCGTTCAAGCTGGCGCGCGACGAACGCTTTTTCAACGCGGCGGCATGAGCATCATGGGTTGGCGGCGCGATGAGCGGGCACGTAAAAGCGAGCGGCGAATTCGTAACTTTTTCTTTCTTCATTCACTTCATTTTGTGGCGGTAAAAAACGCTTCGGGTGGGAGTCCGAGTCATGGCTAGAGACACTAATTTTTTGGCAAACTTGCCGGGTAACCCCGTTGTCGCGGGGCTGTTATTTGCGGCGGTGATCGGTTTGGGCGGTGCGGCGTTCAACGCATGGTACGTGCTGCGACACGCCAACTACGACCAGCATTACCTCGAGCTGACCGGCGAAATGCGCGTTTTGTCGCAACAGATCGCGACCTCGGCGCGCGAAGCGACGGCGGGTAATGCGAAGTCATTCGATGCGCTCAAAAAGAGCCAGAAAGAATTCGATAGCGTACTGCAGCAACTCGTGAAGGGCGACGATCAGGCGCCGAGCCCGCAGGACAAATTGGGCGGCGAGCTGACCGAGCTGAACGGCTTGTGGGGTAAGGTTAACGGCGCGGCCGGCACCATCGTCAGCAACCGCGAGCGGGTATTGTTCCTGCACGACGTTGCGAAAACGCTGAGCGACTCGATCCCCGAACTGCAACAGGAATATAACAACGTTGCCGAAATTCTTGCGTCGACGGGCACCAGCGCCGACCAGGTGATGATCGCGCAGCGTCAATCGTGGCTGGCGGAACGTATCGCGCGCAACGTCGACAAGATGCTCGAAGGTCAGGCCGATGCGCCGCAGGCCGCCGACCAGTTCAACCTCGACGCCAGCACCTTCGGTACCGTGTTGCAGGGGATGTTGAACGGTAATGCGGCGATGCGTATTTCGCGCGTCAACGATCGCAGTGCGCGCAACAGTCTCGATGAAATCAACAAGCTGTTCCAATTCGTAAGCGGCTCGGTCGACGAGATTTTCCAGGCCTCGCCAGAGTTGTCGAAAACCAGCCAGGCGGCTACGGCGATCGCGGTTGAATCACCGAAAATCATGGAAGCGACCAGCAAACTTGCCGATCGCATCAACGGCCTCGAAGGCGCACGCTTCCTCAACACCACAACCCTGCTGATTTTCGTCGCTATCGTTCTGGCCTCCCTCGGCGGTATGGGTGCGATGCAATTCACCAACACCCGTGCGCGTCTGCGTGAAACTGCGGAACAAAACGAACGGAACCAGAACGCGATTTTGCGTCTGCTCGACGAGCTGACCTATCTCGCTGACGGTGACTTGACCACCACCGCCACCGTAACCGAGGACTTCACCGGTGCGATCGCGGACTCGATCAACTTCACCATCGACCAACTCCGTATTCTGGTATCGCAGATCAACGACACGGCGGTGAAAGTATCGCAAGCGGCGCAGGAAACGCAGGGCACCGCGCTCAATCTCGCCGAAGCGTCGGAACACCAGGCGCAGGAAATCGCCGGGGCATCGGCGGCCGTGAACGAAATGGCCGTGACGATTGACCAGGTATCTTCGAACGCTGCCGAATCGGCCAGCGTGGCGGAGCGGTCCGTTGCGATCGCGAACACCGGCGCCGAAGTCGTACAGAACACCATCAAAGGCATGGATAACATCCGCGAACAGATTCAGGAAACCTCGAAACGGATCAAACGTCTCGGTGAATCGTCGCAGGAGATCGGTGACATCGTTAGCCTCATCAACGACATCGCCGACCAGACCAACATTCTCGCTCTGAACGCCGCGATTCAGGCGTCGATGGCCGGCGACGCGGGCCGTGGCTTCGCGGTTGTTGCCGACGAAGTTCAACGCCTCGCTGAACGTTCATCTGCTGCAACGAAACAGATCGAAGCACTCGTTAAAACGATTCAATCCGATACCAACGAAGCGGTTATCTCGATGGAACAAACCACCACCGAGGTGGTACGTGGTGCCCGCCTGGCGCAGGACGCCGGTCAAGCGCTCGAACAGATCGAGACCGTATCGCAGGAACTCGCGGAATTGATTCAAAACATCTCCAACGCCGCGCGCCAACAAGCGTCGTCGGCGGGCCACATCTCCAACACCATGAATGTCATTCAGGAGATCACCACGCAAACCTCGACCGGTACCACCACCACCGCGCGGTCGATCGGTAATCTCGCCTTGATGGCGCAGGAATTGAAGAACTCGGTAGCGGGCTTCAAATTGCCGGAAGAGGGCAAGCGAGCGGCGGGTTAAGGTTAACCGTCGCCTCCTGACTTAACAGAATGGGGAGTCCGATCATGGAGGCATGGCTGCAACCCGCTCTGCCGCCGCTGAACGACCAGCAGTTTGCCGATTGGCAGCAGCTGGTCGAAAGCACGACGGGCATCGATCTTTCCCAGCATCGACCGATTTTGCAAGGCGGCTTGAGCCGCCGTATGCGCAAACTCGGTTACACCGATTACGACGCCTATTTCGATCAAGTTACGCGCTGGCCCGAAGGGCTCAACGAATGGCGCCTGCTGCTCGACAGCATCGCGGTTAAAGAGACGAGTTTTTTTCGCCAACCCGCTGCGTTCGAATTGATGCGCAATTATTTGCGCAAGCGCGTGCACCGGACGAAAACGATCGATATCTGGAGTGTCGGCTGTTCGACCGGCGAAGAGGCGTATGGATTGGCGATGGTTGCCACCGATGTGATCGAACGCGAAAGCGCCACCTGTTTTCTCGGCGTGCTGGCGACCGATCTTTGCAATGATGCACTTCAGCATGCGCGCGCGGGGCGCTTTCGCGCGAAGCGGCTCGAACAAATTCCCGAAGCATTGCGGCGACGTTTCTTTGTAGAGGAAAAGCGCGTAGAGGAAAAATGCGCAGAAGAAAAACGTGTTGAAGAAAAAGAGCACAGTGGCCAGCACGAACAATTTTATTGCGCACTGCCATCGCTCAAGCAGCGCATGTGTTTCGCACAAACCAATTTGCTCGATGCCGCGAATTTGCCAACGCTGCTGATGGATGTGATTTTTTGCCAGAACGTGCTCGTCTATTTTCGGCGCTGGCGCGTTAAGCAAGTGCTCGATGCGTTAGTCGAGCGTTTGAAGCCCGGTGGTTTATTGATATTGGGTCCCGGTGAAGGCGCGCATTGGCATCACCCGGAGCTGGTGCGCACTGCGCATCAAGGCGTCACTGCATGGCTGCGCCGCGTTGAATCCTCAGTGAGCGATTCAAAACCGAGCGATTCAAAAATCACACAGACGAATTTATTGAATACCATCGAGTCGGCGCACAAAACCGGCTCCATACACATTCAGACAAGGTAGAAAACAATGGTCGCTGAGCGTCGGGATTACATAGCGCTGGAGTGGGTCGCCAACGAGATCACCGAAACGTTGGCGCAATCCGCTGCGGCGCTCGATGAATATCTGCAGCACCGCGACGACATTACGCGTCTGCGTTTCTGCCTGACCTACATCCACCAAGTCTACGGCACGCTGAAGATGGTGGAATTTGCGGGTGCGGCATTGCTGACCGGCGAAATGGAAGAAGTCGTGCAGGCGCTGCTTTCGAACACGATCAGCGAAGCGCAACGCGACGATGCGCTGCATGCGCTCAAAGCGGCGCTCACGAAATTACCCAGTTATTTACAACAATTATTAGCGCAACGTCGCGATGCACCGGCGGTGTTGTTGCCAATACTGAACGATCTGCGCGCTGTGCGCGGCGAAGCGTTGTTGTCGGAATCTGCGGTATTTGCGCCGACGCTGCCGAGTGCGAGCGCGAGTGCAAATCCGGTCAACGCCGGCAGTGATTTACCTGAAATTGCCAAGAAGCTGCGCCAGATGTATCAAATGGCGCTGCTGAATTTTCTGCGCAATCACGAGCCGCGCGAAAATCTGAATTATTTGGCGAAGGTGTGCGCGCGTCTCGCCAAATTAGCCGATGGTCAACCGTCGGAAGCGTTGTGGAAAATTTGCATCGCGCTATTCGAAGGTTTGCTGAATCGCTCGATCCATCCGACCGCAGCGGTAAAAGCGTTGCTGCGTCAGGTCGATGGCCAATTGAAATTGCTCAGCGAGCAGGGCGCGGCGGCATTGAAACTCGAAGCGCCGGCGACGCTGCTCAAAAATTTGCTGTATTACATCGCGGCGAGCGAAGCGAATTCGCGCTACATCAACGAAATCAAACAGACTTACAACCTCGGTCAGGCGCTGCCCGATGCCGCGCAATTTACCGAAGATGCCGGCAGCGAAGCCACGCAATCGATTAAGGCGGCGTTGGCGCAACAGCTCGCGGCGATCGCCGATCGGATCACGCAGGGCACGCCGGCTCACGCGCTGATCGCCGAGGTGAAGCGCGCGCAGGACACCACCGCATTGCTCGGTATGAACAGCGCACAAAATTCGTTGCGTACGTTCGTCCAGCAATTGCAGAGCAGCGCGTTCAATACCAACTCGGTTGCCAAGGAAGAGGCGGCGCGCATGCTGCGTCAGCTCGCCGAGGAATTTGAAATCGAACAACGGCCGCTGGCACCGCGTCCGTTGTTTAACGACAGCGAAGAAGCGCAGGAGCAACTCGATAAAGCCTTCGATGCGATCATGCTCGAATCGCGCAACAGCCTTGAGCAGGCGAAAGAAGCGATCATCGAATTCGTGGCGACGCAGTGGCGTCATCAATGCCTCGAAGAAGTGCCCGAATTATTGGCGAATGTGCGGGGCAGTTTCGCGCTGGCCGGTTTGCATCGCGCGGCTGCTGTACTCGGTGCGTGTGAAAATTACGTGCGCAAGGATTTGCTCGAAGATCGCAAAATTCCGGCGTGGCAGTTGCTCGATACATTGGCCGACGCGATCGCATCGGTCGATTATTATCTCGAACGCCTGAGCGAAGATGCCGACGCCGAATGCGAAAGTATTCTGACCGTCGCCGAGCAGAGCGTTGCAACATTAATCAATACGCCGAGTACGACGGTAGCGCCACCTCCGGTGAGCGCGCAGGTGATTCCATTTCAACGTCCAGGTTCAACGCCCGCTGACGAAAAACGTTTCCACGACAACGTCGATGTCGATGCAGCACTCGAAGCGGATGCTAATGGCACTATTTTAAATTCACCGGCAGAAGAATTCGCAGTAGAGCCTGTCGATGATTTTTCAGTTCAAGCGGATGAAGAAACTACCGCGTACGCACCGGAAGAGATTGTTGCTGAACAGGTTGCGCAATTTGAAGAAGCTGCGCCGCTAAATGCCGTTGAAGAAAACGGCGAAAGTTTTGTCGATGTAGCCGCAACAGAAATGGCGGACATCGCTGCAGCCGCAAGCACGGATGCCAGCGAAGACGATGAAGATGCGGAAATTATCGAAATCTTTATCGAAGAAGCGGGCGAAGTTCTCGATACCATCAACGAATATTTACCGCAGTGGAAAGATGCGCCGAGCGATGCTGAATCGTTAACGGTGATTCGTCGCGCATTCCACACGCTCAAAGGCAGCGGTCGCATGGTCGGCGCGATCGATATCGGCGAGCTCGCGTGGTCGATCGAAAATATGCTCAACCGCGTCATCGATGGCACCGTGCATATCGATACGCCTCGCGTCGAAACTCTGTGCGCGGCGGTCGATGTGGTCGCGCCGATGGTCGATGCGTTCAAACATCGCAAACCACTGGCATTACCGATCGTGCAAATCATCATGGATCGCGCGCTGGCGTTATCCAAAGAACAGGCACCCGAATTGCCGTCGCTGGCAGTTGCTGAAACGTCTGTTGCTGACGTTGCGGTTGCCGATGCTTTCGATGAGTCGGAAATTATTGAAGCTGCAGCGGTCGAGTCGATCGTTGAGGAAATTAACGACGTTGAAGTGCCGACGCTCGAAGAAGCAGCGCCATTGGTGGCTGTACACACACCGCGCACAATGAGTGAGGCGGACGAAAACGATACGCTGCTCGATATTTTCGCGAGTGAAGCCATTACCCATATCGAAGCGGTCGAGAGTTTCATCGTACGCGCGCTACAGCTCGCCGGTCCGGCCGAATTGGAAGACGATCTGCAGCGCGCGTTGCACACACTCAAAGGCAGCGCCCATATGGCCGATGTCGGCCCGATCGCGCAGATCGTTACACCGCTCGAACATTTAATTAAAGAAATGCGTGCGGCACAGATTAAAGCGGGCAGCGATATTATCGCCGCGCTGCGTCAATGCACGCAGTTGTGCCGCGCCGGTCTCGCGCAACTCGATAGCGATCCGCAGCGCATGCTTGCTGGCACCGAAGAATTTATCGAGTGGGTGGAGGCGCTCTATCACGCCAACCTCGCGCATATCGAAGAGGAAGGTTTTGTCAGCGCCGAGACGATTGCGCCGGCAGCGCTCAATCATTTCCTCGCCGATGCGATCGAACTGATTTCCGCCGTTAGCGACGATATCAAGTTGTGGCGACAACAGCGTCTCGACGACGAGCGCCAACACACACTTGCGGCGACGATCAGTCAGGTTGCCGACAGTGCCGAGATTTTGAATCTCACGTCGGTCACCGATCTCGCGCAGGCGTTGCAGGCTTTGTTGCGTCAGGGCGCGGATCATTATGTCGATGATCGCTTCTTCGATATCGCCAATCGCGCGGCCGATTCGTTGATCGATATGCTCGATCGCCTCGCGGCAAATCAACAGCCGCAACCGGAAAACGAATTGATTGCCGAGTTGCAGGAATTCGATTTCGGCAGCGATACCTTTGCTGCAGATAATTTTGTATCGAACGGTGAAGATTTAGCGGCCGTCGAAGAAGAACTCATTGCGCTGGCTGAAGAAGATGCCGAAGCAATAGCAGAGCCTGCGTTCGATATTCCTGTGTTGGAAGATGTGGTTGAAATCGAACCCGTCGCTGCGGAAGAAGAACTGTTCAGCGCAGAATTAGTCGATAGCAATGACGAAGAAATCACTATTGCCGAAGATGTTTATGCTGCAGACAGCAATGCAGCTGTCATTGAGTTGAGTGATAGCGTCGAGGAAACGGCTGTTGAGTTGAGTATGCCGGGCGTTTCCGAAGCCGACGGACTTGCAGCATTTGCCGAATTCGCCGATGAAGTTTCCAGCGCCGAGAATGTCATCACCGCTGAAACTGATGGCGATGTAACCGACAGCGCAGACGAAATTACGCTCGGTGAAGTCAGTGTTGCAGAATCGACCGAGGCGGATAGCGCTGAGTTTATTACAGCGCACGACGAAGACGAGTTCGTGTTCGACGAGGCTGCGTTCCTCGAAGCGGATACGCCAGTTTCGCAAGAAAGCGAAAATACTCTGCCGATCACTGAACTGGTTTATTCATCCGACAGCGAACCCGCTGACGTTGCAGACAATAACCTCGCGGAAGAATTGAGCGAACAATATTTCGTCGTTCCGCAGGCATCGCAAGAACCTGAACAACCCGTCGAACCCGTTACTGCATTTGCAGAGCGTGAAATACCTAGAGAAGTACCTACAGAAGTACCTAGATATGAAGCGCCCGAGTTGCCGGCATATTCGGCATCGGCCGATATGCAAAGCGACGAAGACGAAGAAATCGATGCGGAAATTCTCGAAATCTTCCTCGAAGAAGCCGGCGATCTGCTCGAAGGTATCGACGAAGCGATTCACAACTGGACCGACGATCGCGATAACGGTTTCTATCTCGACGATCTGCAACGTTTGCTGCACACACTCAAAGGCGGCGCGCGTCTGGCCGGTCTGAAAAATCTCGGCAACCTGAGCCACAACTTCGAAACGATGCTGATCAACGCGCAGCAACAAGGCCGTGCGATCGACGATCCATTCCTCAACGAAGTGCAGGCGTATCAGGATCAATTAACGCATTTAGTTGAAGCGGTGAAAAAAGGCGGTCACGCCGCCGATAGCGCGCTGACGACGGCTGAAACGTCGGAAGCGACAACGCCGGTCGAACCGATCGCCTCGGTTGAAACAGAATTTGCAGGCGAGTTGCCGGAAGACATCGCCGCAGAAGACAATTCCGCAGATAACAATGAGGCGCCGGACGATTTCGTTGCGCCAATCTCCGCGAAAGAAGCAACCGATAATGCAGTCGATGAGACGTCGGCAGGCAATGTCACGCGCGAACCGAATGTAATTCCATTCACGCGTCCCGAGCCCGCACCGTTCCAACCGCCTGCCGCACGCGAAGTTGAACGACGCATGCAGCCGCGCGAGGCCGCCTCTTTACGAGAAACAGAAGGACTGCCCGAGCAGGAAGGCGTCGGCGCGCAAGTGCGTCGCGGCCCGCAGGAAGTCGTAAAAATTTCCGCGCAATTGCTTGAGCAATTGGTCAACCTCGCGGGTGAAACCTCGATCGCGCGTTCGCGTTCGGAAGAACAAGTTAACGAATTCGTGCACTCGCTCGATGAAATGCAGATGACGGTCGATCGTTTGCACGATCAGGTGCGTCGTCTCGATATCGAAACCGAAGCGCAGATGTTGTTCCGTCAGGAGCAATTGGGTGAAGGTCTGGAAGATTTCGACCCGCTCGAATTCGACCGCTATTCATTGCTGCAACAATTGTCGCGTTCGCTGCTCGAATCGGCGTCCGACTTGGTCGACATCAAAAACACGCTCGCTGAAAAATCGCGCGATATGGAAACGCTGCTGGTGCAGCAGTCGCGTATCAACACCGAATTGCAGGAAGGCCTCATGCGTTCGCGTATGGTGCAGTTCGCGCGTATGGTGCCGCGCCTGCGTCGTATCGTTAGACAGGTCGCCGGCGAACTCGATAAGCAGGTCGATTTCTACGTCGACAACGCCGAAGGCGAATTGGATAGAACCGTGCTCGAACGCGTGGTCGCGCCGCTTGAACACATGCTGCGTAACGCGATCGACCACGGTATCGAATCGGTCAACGATCGCATCGCCGCCGGCAAATCGCCGCAGGGCACCGTAGTGTTAAGTTTGAGCCGCGAAGGTTCCGAAATCGTCATGCGTTTGAGCGACGACGGTCGCGGTGTCGATTTGCAAGCGGTGCGCGCGAAAGCGATCGATCGCGGTTTGATGGAAGCGAACGCGAATTTATCCGATCACGAAATCATGCAATTTATTTTGCAGTCGGGTTTCTCGACCGCCAAACAAGTTACGCAGATTTCGGGTCGCGGCGTCGGTATGGACGTCGTCTACAGCGAAATCAAACAGCTCGGCGGTTCGCTCGAAATCGATTCGGCGTGGGGCAAAGGCTCGCGCTTCACGATTCGTCTGCCGTTCACGGTGTCGGTCAACCGCGCGTTGATGGTGAATATCGCCGGCGATATTTACGCGATTCCGCTCAACTCGATCGAAGGTATCGTGCGCGTGAGTCCGTTCGAACTCGAAGCGTATTACCAACCCGATGCGCCGATGTTCGAATACGCCGGTCAACCGTATGTGATGCGCTACATGGGCGCGCTGTTGCGCACCACCGAAAAACCGAAACTCGAGGGCGTGACGATGCCGTTGCCGGTATTGCTCGTGCGCGGTTCGGATCACTCGGTGGCGGTGCAGGTCGATGGTCTCATGGGTTCGCGCGAAATTGTGGTGAAAACGCTCGGCCCGCAATTCGGCATGGTGCAGGGCCTGTCGGGCGCGACCGTGCTCGGCGATGGCTCGGTGGTGGTGATTCTCGATTTGCTCGCGATGATTCGCGCCGATGCTATGCATCTGCATCGCGATCTCGCGTTGGCGCACGACGAAGCCGCGCACGAACGTACGCGTCCGCTGCTTGTCATGGTGGTCGACGATTCGGTAACCGTGCGCAAGGTGACGTCGCGTTTCCTCGAACGTCAGGGGATGGAAGTCATCACCGCGAAAGACGGCGTCGATGCAATCGCGGTGCTGCAAGAGGTCGAGCAGATTCCCGATGTGATGCTGCTCGATATCGAAATGCCGCGCATGGACGGTTTCGAAGTCGCGAGCCGCGTGCGTCACACCAGTCGCTTGCAGGATATTCCGATCATCATGATCACCTCGCGTACTGGCGATAAACACCGCGAGCGCGCGTTCTCGCTCGGTGTGAACCGTTATCTCGGCAAGCCGTATCAGGAAATGATTCTGCTCGAAACGATTCAAGAGCTGGTCGGCCAGTCGGTGCCGGTGTGATTAGCGGTGCAGGTATGAACGACGATCGGGATAAATCACCGCTGCCATGAGCACGCAGCTATCGGGCCCTCAGATCGGCATCGTTGCCGGTGCCGATCTGAATCGCCATGTACTGAAAAAACTATTGCTCGATTCCGGTTACGGCGCGCGCTGCATCGAACCTGGAGCGTTGTCGCAATGTTTGCTCGAAGATGCCAACCAGCCCGATGCGTGGCTGCTCGATTCGAGCGATCCCAATGTCGATCAACTCGTCGCGCTCATCGTGCAAAACTCCAATACGCCGTTTTTGGTCAACGATGAAAATCCGCCGAGCAGTCCCGACGCGCTCGCCGATTGGCGACGTCGCGTGCTCGATAAACTGGAAGAGTTAGCGGCTTCGGTCACAGCGCCCGCGTATGCCGATATCGAAGCACCGCTCGATGTGTGGGTGCTCGCAGCATCGACCGGCGGGCCTGAAGCGGTGAGTGAATTTCTCGCGGCGTTGCGACCGGGCTTACCGATCGCGATGGTTTACGCGCAACACATCGAGCAGGGTTTCGATCGTGTCCTCAAAAGTGCATTGGAGCGGCACAGTCATTACCCGAGCACGCTGTGTCGCGGCGAACAATATTTGTGTAAGGGCGGTTTGCTCGTGGTGCCGGCGGATCAGCAGGTGCGCGTGCTGCCGTTTCATCGCGTGCTGGAAACGCGCGCTCCGTGGGAAGGCCGCTATCAGCCGGCGATCGATCAGGTGGTCGGCAGTATCGCGCGGCTGTATCAACAGCATTGCGGTGTGATCGTGTTCAGCGGTTTATGCGATGACGGCGCGCTCGGTTGCCGCGTGATGCAGGCCAACGGTGGCGCAATCTGGGTACAGTCACCTGAGTCGTGCGTGAGTCCCGATATGCCCAACGCTGCGCTGGCAACGGGCAGCGTCAGCTTCCAGGGAACGCCCGCGCAACTGGCGCAAGCGATGAACAGTCGCTACAGTCAATAGGCTAAACGGATGTGCGCTCGCTGCAGCGCAACGTATACGCCGTACGTCAACGATCAGGCGGTGGAGGGGGAAGGTGGTGAACAGCATGGTGAATAATGGTGCGTTGCAAACGCAACCCACGGTGACGCAGATGGCGACACTGCTCATTCCCGTGGGCGGCAAACAACTCGTGCTGCCCAACGTCACCGTGGCTGAAATCATTCCGTTCGCTGAGCCAACCGTTGAAGACGATATGCCGACCTGGTATCTCGGCAGCTTCAGTTGGCGTAATACGCTCGTCCCGCTGGTATCGTTCGAAGCGATCAACGACGAACCCTTCGCGGCCCGCACACACAATCGCCGCATCGCGATTTTGAACAATGTTATCGGCGATCCCACGCTGCCTTTCTGCGGCATCGTCACCGAAGGTCTGCCGCGTCTTATGCGTTTGCTGCCCGATGAAATCGGCAACGATGAAGACGCCATCGTCGGCCCGGCTGAAGTTGGTCGTGTACTCGTCAACGGCGAACGCGCGAGTATTCCGAACGTTGCCTACATTCAACAGCAAGTATTAAGACTGCTTTAAATCCTCCCCACTCTGATACGCTTCACGTCGCCGCTTGTTGTGCGGCGCGAATCTTTTCGTGCGCGTCTATAAATTCGTCGCGCTATTTCGTGCATTAATATCGCGAACATCAAAAGGGAGATGAAGGATGAATATCGTTTATGGAGCGGCGTTATCGCCGTTCGTGCGCAAAGTCTTGATGGTGTTAGAACACAAACAAATTCCGTATCAGCAAGAAAATATTCTGCCGTTTCGTACGCCGGCTGATTATGTGAAGCTCAATCCGCTGCGCAAGGTGCCCGCATTCAAAGACGAATACATCACGCTCGCCGATTCGTCGGTGATTAGTGATTACCTCGAACACAAATATCCGCAGTGCGCGCTGTATCCGAAAACGCCGGTCGAGCGCGCAAAGGCGCTGTGGTTTGAGGAATATGCCGATTCGCATTTGCAACCCTTGCTCGGCCCGGGATTGTTTTTCGAACGTCTGGTTGCGCCGGTGTTGCAAAAACGCAAACCCAACGAAGAACTCATCGCTAAAAGTTTGAAAGCGTTGCCCGCCGCTCAGGATTATTTGGAAACGCAAATACCGAGCACAGGATTTTTGGTGGGCGATTTAACGATTGCTGACTTGAGTGTGCCCGGGATGTTTCTAAACGCGAAGTATGCGGGCTATGAAGTGGACGTACGCCTGTGGCCGAAACTCGCCGCGTACTTGCAGCGTATGTTCGCGCATCCGTTATATGTTGCGCGCATGGAGCAGGAGCGTGCGGTACTGGAAGGTCTGCGCCCGCGTTAAATCATCGTCACGCCTGCAAATCGCCCCACAAAAACTGCAATACGCTCAATGCCGCGAGCGGCGCGGTTTCGGTTCGCAACACGCGCGGACCGAGCCGCAGCGGCGCAAATGATTTCTTTTCCGCCAATGTAATTTCGCTGTCGCTAAGGCCGCCTTCAGGGCCAATCAGCAGCGCCACGCTTTGTGGCTTTTCTGCGTTTGCTGCGAGATTCACTTCGCTGCGATGATGCAGCACGAATTTCACATCGCTCTGCACACTATCGAGCCAATTCGATAAAGATTGCGGCGAGTGAATCACCGGAATGCGATTGCGCTGCGATTGTTCGCACGCCGCAATCGCGATCGCCTGCCAATGCGATAATTTTTTTTCTTCGCGCTCGTTATTCAAACGCACTTCGACGCGCTCGGTCTGCAGCGGAGTAATTTCTGCTACTCCGAGTTCAGTCGCCTTTTGAATCACCCAGTCCATGCGCTCGCCTTTCGATATGGCGATGCCGAGATGAATCGCGAGCGGCGATTCGCGATCGATCGTACTCTTCGACTCGATCGCAACGTACACCGATTTTTTATCGACGCTTACGATCGATGCGCTGTATTCGGCGCCATCGCCATTGAATAGCTTTAGCGCATCACCGCTTTGCATGCGCAATACGCGCGCGACGTGATGCGCGGCATCGGCATCAAGCGCGATCGGGGCATCGGCATTCGAAGCGAGAGACTGGGGTGTGTAAATTCGCGGACAGCGCATAGATCGATATTTTGACTTGAACGATGGGCGGATATTAGCATGCGGCGTATTCGCCATGCGCAATCCAAAAATTCGAAGTCTTTCCCGATGAGTGATTACCCATTTACCGAGGCCGAGTTGTTGACGCGTTTACGCGCGGGCGAAAAACAGGCCTTTGTCGAGTTGGTGCGCGCTTATCATACGCCGATGAAATATTTCGCCGCGGCGATTATCGGCGAAGCGCAGGCCGAAGAAACCGTGCAGGAAGCGTGGCTTGCGGTGATCCGTAACCTCGATAGTTTTCAGAGCCGTTCGAGCCTGAAAACCTGGCTGTTTGCGATTGTCGGCAACGAAGCCAAAACGCGGCTGCGCAAAACACGGCGCGAAGTTTCGCTCGATGCCATCGTGCTGGAAAATATCGGCGATGCCGGCAAGGCGTTTGCGGCCGATCGCTTTCTCGCCGACGGTCATTGGTCGCACGCCCCGAATGCGTGGCACGACGATTCGCCCGAAGCCTTGCTGACACAGGACGATTTTCGTCGCTGCCTCGAAAAAACGTTGGCAGCGATGCCCGCCGCGCAGCGCACGGCATTAATGCTGCGCGATCAGGACGGCCTCGAACTCGACGATATCTGTAACGTTTTGGGGGTGAGTGCATCCAATGTCAGAGTGCTTGTGCACCGCGCGCGCCTGCGCGTCTATGGCATGGTCGAGCACTTCGAGGAGACCGGAACGTGTTGAGCTGTCGCGAATTAGCGCATCGCCACGCCAGCGATTACCTCGACGGTCAATTGGGCTGGCGCGCGCGCCTGGGCGTGCGTTTTCATTTAATGCTGTGCGACAACTGCCGTCGCTTTGTCGCGCAGCTGCGCAAAGTGCGCGTGCTGTTACGCAACCCATCGATCGCATCCGCACCGATTGACAAGCTTCCTCCGGATCCTGCAACACAAGAGCTCGCCGCTAAATTGGCGGATGCCTATCAGCAACAAAAAATCACCTCAGAAAAAAAATCTCCACCGCGGTTGTAACGAATTCAAAGTTCGTGCATCTCTACTGTGCGGAACAAACACCGTCCTCGGGCGGGCCGAACACCGCGCACCTCTACTTATCAACACTCTGCTAAACAAGATACGGAGATACACCATGAAATCGACCAACCTCAGCAAACTGTCCCTCGCCACCGCGGCTGCTGCATTGTTCTCTGCAGCTGTTGTTCCCGCCGTGCACGCGGCCGAAGGCGGCAGCGCCAGCGTGAAATGCTCGGGCATCAATGCCTGCAAAGGCCAATCGAAATGCGCCACCGCAGAAAATGCGTGTGCGGGCCAGAATTCGTGCAAAGGCCACGGTTGGTTGCCGGTGCCGAGCGAAAAAGACTGCACCGCGAAAGGCGGCAAAGTCGTCAAGTAAGCTGACTTGCTGGCGTATCGTGTTCAGCGATACGCCGCTTCTTTTTCTCTCGATTCACTCAGCAAGAAGCCAGCGCTATGCAAACACCATTTGGATTGGGTCTGCGCCCTGAGCACTACACCGAATTTTTGACGACAAAACCAAACGTCGATTGGTTAGAAATTCTCAGCGACAATTATTTAGTGCCCGGCGGTAAACCGCTGCAGTATCTCGATCGCATCCGTGCCGATTATCCGCTGGCCATGCACGGCGTCGCGCTCAATATCGGCTCGACCGATGCGCTCGATGTCGAATACATCGATGCGATTAAAAAATTGGCCGATCGCATCGAGCCGGTATTAATTTCCGATCATCTATGCTGGACGGGCGTCGATAACCAACGTCTACACGATTTATTACCGCTGCCGTACACGCAGGAAGCCGTCACGCACGTCGCGCAGCGCATTCTGCGTGTGCAAGAAAGGCTCGGCAGAAAACTCGTCATCGAAAATGTATCGACGTATGCAAATGCGCCTGGCGATTTGAGCGAAGCCGAATTTGTGTGCGCCATCGCCGAAGCGGCAGACTGCGAATTGCTCGTCGATATCAATAACGTCTATGTGTCATCGCGCAATTTGCATTTCGATGCGCGCGCGTATTTGGCGAAATTGCCACAACGACGCATACGCCAATTACATCTCGCCGGTCACACCGATCACGGCGATCATTGCATCGATACGCACGATCATCCCGTCTGCGACGACGTGTGGGCACTCTATCGCGACAGCGTGACGTTGTGGGGCGTTGTGCCGGTGATATTGGAACGCGACGATCGCATTCCGCCGCTCGCCGAATTAATCGCTGAACTCGACATTGCGCGAACACACGCGCAAACCGCGATGAAGGAGGCGTGCGATGCCGTTGCGTGAATGGCAATTGCAATTTCAACGCGCGGTGCTCGGCGAAGAGGGTGTCGATCAACCTGCGCTGAGCAGCCATGGATTGTCGCGCGAACTCAGCCTCGGCATTTACGCCAATGCGTATCGCGAACGTTTGCACGAAGCGTTGCGCAGTAATTTTCCGGCGCTGCACCAATTGCTTGGCGACAGCGATTTTGCCGAGTTGGCGTATGCGTTTACCGCCGCACAGCCGCCGACCACGGCATCGATTCGCTGGTTCGGTGCGCAATTGCCGAATTATTTACGCAATAAAAAACCGTATTGCGATCTGCCGATTTTTGCCGAGCTGGCGCAATTCGAATGGGCGTTGCGCCACACCATCGATGCGGGCGATGCGAAGCGCATCGATACGGAGTATTTGCAATCGTTACCCGCAGAGCGGTGGGAAGCGTTTACGTGTGACGTGCATCCATCGCTGACAATTTTGCATTTCGAGTGGAACGCACCGCAGGTTTGGCGTGCGCTCGATGCCGAAGAAGTACCGCCAACCCCCGCACCTTTTTCACGTTATTGGTTTGTCTATCGCGGCGGCGATTTAACGAGCGAATGGCGCAGCGCCGATGCGTGTGAAGCGCAAGCTATTCAATTGTGGTCACGCGGTGAAAATTTCTCAGCCATTTGTGCATTTGTTGCCGAGCAATTGAGCGCGGAAAAAATCGGCGATGCCGATACCGACACCAACACCAATGCCGCTGTTGCAACTGCGGCGTCGTTTATGCGTACGTGGGTAGAGCATGGTCTCTTGACCTTCTCCCCTCTCCCGTCGCGGGGAGAGGGGCCGGGGGAGAGGGCTAATACTGATGAGGAGAAAAATAATGCTCGCAGCCATTAATCGATACACACAACGTGCGAGCGGCTGGCTCGAATGTTTGCGGCCCGTTGCCGATCTGGTCGCCAGACTTTATATCGCGCGCGTATTTTTTCTGTCGGGACACAACAAATTTCAGGATTGGGAAACCACGCTGTATTTATTTCGCGAGGAATACCACGTACCGCTGCTGCCGCCCGAAATTGCGGCGGTTTGCGGTACGGCGGGTGAATTGGGCTTTTCTATTCTGCTTGCGCTTGGCGTATTCACACCGTTATCTGCACTCGCATTGTTCGTATTGAATATCGTCGCGTTTGCGTCGTACTACCACGTGCTGATCGAATCGCCAGCGGCGTGGCACGATCACCTCGAATGGGGCATCGTGCTCGCGCTGTTGATGACAATGAAATCGGGATGTATTTCGGTTGATGGCATGCTTAGAAGAAAATCAGCCGCGTAATCTCAGGTTGTTCCAAATTGTGCGCGTCGGATCGACCTGGTTCATCGTGTAGAAGTGCAATCCCGGCGCGCCGCCTGCCAGTAATTGTTCGCACAGATGGGTAACGACTTCGACGCCAAATTCGGCCTGGCTTTGCAAATCGTCGCCGTATTGCTCAAGGCGTTTTGCAATCCAGCGCGGAATCTCGGCACCGCAATTACGCGAAAAGCGCGCAAGATTGGCGTAATTCATGATCGGCATAATGCCGGGATAAATTGGTTTGTCGATGCCCGCCTGGCTGCATTGCTCGATAAAATAAAAGTACGCATCGGCATTGTAAAAATATTGCGTGATCGCGCTGTTGGCGCCGGCATCGAGTTTCTGTTTCAAAAACGCGATGTCTTCGCCATAGCTGCGTGCATCGGGATGAATTTCCGGATACGCCGCGACTTCAATCGTGAAGTAATCGCCGAATTCACGGCGAATCACTTCGACGAGTTCGCGCGCGTAAACCAATCGCTGCGCGCCCATGCCCGAAGGCACATCGCCGCGCAGCGCGACGATACGATCGATGCCCGCATTTTTATATTCGGTAAGTAATTCGATGATGCTCGCTTCGTCATCGCCACCGAACGATAAATGCGGCGCGACGCTGATGCCGTCCTGCCGCATCGCCACCACGATGCCTTTGGTGTTATCGCGCGTTGAACCGCCCGCGCCATACGTCACCGAAAAGAAATCGGGGCCGAGATCGTTGAGCACGCGGCGCGTGACAATCAAGTTGTCGCGGCCTTGCGGTGTTTTCGGCGGAAAAAATTCGAAGCTGAAGCGTTGGGTCATGATTTTGGAAACTCGAATTAATTAATTTTCTCCCCTCTCCCCAAATGGGAGAGGGGATTTCATCGGAGAAATTATTAATATTTGTAGCTATCGGGTTTAAACGGACCTTCGCTTTTCACGCCGATATATTTCGCCTGCGCGTCGGTGAGTTTGGTAATCACGCCGCCGAAACCACGCACCATGTGCGCCGCCACTTCTTCGTCGAGTTTCTTTGGCAACACTTCGACTTTAATCGCTGCAGGTTTCAATTCTTTTTCAAGATTCGCAAAACGGCGCTCGTACAAATAAATCTGCGCGAGTACTTGGTTGGCAAACGAGCCGTCCATAATGCGTGAAGGGTGACCCGTCGCATTGCCGAGGTTAACAAGACGACCTTCGGAAAGAAGAATCAAATAATCCTTCGCGGCACGGTTGCGATACACCTTGTGCACCTGCGGTTTGACTTCTTCCCATTCCCAATTTTTGCGCATGAAGGCGGTATCGATTTCATTATCGAAGTGGCCGATATTGCAAACTACCGCGCCGGCTTTTAACGCTTTCAACATTTCTGAGGTACAAACATTCACATTGCCGGTGGTGGTGACAACAAGATCGGTGCTGCTGAGCAATGCGGTGTTAATGCTGGCTGCGGTGCCGTCGTTAACGCCGTTGTTGAATGGCGAGACCACTTCGAAACCGTCCATGCACGCTTGCATCGCGCAGATCGGATCGATTTCAGAAACTTTAACGATCATGCCTTCCTGACGCAGCGATTGCGCCGAACCTTTGCCGACATCGCCATAGCCGATGACGAGCGCTTTTTTGCCCGAGAGCAAATGGTCGGTGCCGCGTTTGATCGCGTCGTTCAAGCTGTGACGGCAACCGTATTTGTTGTCGTTCTTGGATTTGGTGACCGAATCGTTGACGTTGACCGCTGGAATTTTCAATTCGCCTTTCGCGAGCATTTCCTGCAGGCGATGCACACCGGTCGTGGTTTCTTCGGTGACGCCGTGAATTTTGTCGAGCATCGGCGCGAACTTTTGATGCAGCATCAACGTCAGATCGCCGCCGTCGTCGAGAATCATATTCGCATCCCACGGTTGGCCATCTTTCAAAATGGTTTGCTCGATACACCATTCGTATTCGGTTTCGGTTTCGCCCTTCCACGCGAACACCGGAATACCGCGCGCAGCGATGGCTGCGGCAGCGTGATCCTGCGTCGAGAAGATATTGCACGACGACCAGCGCACTTCGGCGCCGAGTTCGACCAGCGTTTCGATCAGCACGGCGGTTTGAATCGTCATGTGAATACAGCCGAGAATTTTCGCGCCGCTGAGCGGTTTGCTCTTACCGTATTTTTCACGCAATGCCATCAGTGCCGGCATTTCGGTTTCGGCGATTTCGATTTCTTTGCGGCCATAGTCGGCGAGATTGATATCGGCAACTTTATAATCAGAAAAAGTTTTTGCGTTCATTGTGTATCTCCAGAATTCGTTTAACGCCCCTCTCCTATGAGAGGGGTCGGGGGAGAGAAAAATTACAGCGCGGCTTTCAGCGCTTCGGCTTTATCAGTTTTTTCCCACGGGAATGTGGTGAAGGTTTCGGATTTCTTCACTTTCTTGCCGTTTTCAACCGCCTCCCATTCGTACGTCGCTTGTTCGGGTTTGCGACCGAAGTGACCATACGCCGCAGTTTTTTGATACATCGGGTGCAGCAGGTCGAGCATTTTCTGAATCGCGTACGGACGCAGATCGAAATGTTCGCGCACGAGCTGAATGATTTTTTCGTCGGACACTTTATTGGTGCCGAACGTGTTGATCGAAATCGAGGTTGGCAACGCCACACCAATCGCGTACGACACTTGAATTTCACAGCGATCAGCGAGACCGGCCGCGACAATATTTTTTGCCACGTAACGGCCAGCGTAAGCCGCGCTGCGATCGACTTTCGATGGATCCTTGCCCGAGAACGCGCCTCCGCCGTGACGCGCCATGCCGCCGTATGAGTCGACGATAATTTTGCGACCGGTTAAACCGCAATCGCCGACAGGGCCGCCGATGACGAAGCTGCCGGTCGGGTTGATGTGGAATTGCGTGCCTTTGTGCAACAACTCGGCGGGCAACACGTGTTTGATCACGAGTTCGGCCACGGCTTCCTGCAAGTCTTTGTATTTCACATCGGGATTGTGTTGTGTCGATAAAACCACGGCGTCGATCGCAATCACTTTGCCATTTTCGTAACGGCAGGTGACCTGCGATTTCGCATCGGGACGCAACCACGGCAACAGACCGGATTTACGCGCTTCGGCTTGGCGCTCCACCAAACGGTGCGCGTAGCAGATCGGTGCGGGCATCAATACGTCGGTTTCGTTGCTCGCGTAACCGAACATCAAGCCTTGGTCGCCCGCGCCTTGATCTTCCGGTTTTGCACGATCAACACCTTGCGCGATATCGACCGATTGTTTGCCGATAATATTCATCACGCCGCACGTTGCACCGTCGAAGCCGACATCGGACGAGGTGTAACCGATATCGCAAATCACTTTGCGCACGAGTTCTTCAACATCGGCCCACGCGCTGGTGGTGATTTCGCCCGCGACAATCGCGACGCCGGTTTTGACGAGCGTTTCGCAGGCGACGCGCGCGTATTTGTCTTCCGCGATCAGGCGATCGAGCACCGCATCGGAAATTTGATCGGCGATTTTATCGGGATGGCCTTCGGAAACGGATTCGGAAGTGAATACTGAATAATCGGACATTTATGTTTCCCTCTTAAATGAAAAATTAAATACGAATAAATTGACGAATCTGGACCTGAAAACCATTGCGCTGCGCGATGTAAACCGCGCGGCCACTTTCAAAACCCGCAGCTTGCGCCCACTGGGTTAAATCGTTGGGCTCGAAACCGAGCCACAAATCGCCGCATGCACTTTCTGCCCAGCGTTGATCGTGCCGACATAATTCGGTGACCAATAATGAGCCGCCGGTTTTTAACGCGAGTGCGAGATCGCTAAAAATCTGCGCGGGCGACGGCACGTGATGCAGCACCATATTGAGTACGGCGCAATCGGCGTTCAATTCGTGCAACTCGCGCTGTGCGGTATCGCCGTGAATAAATTCAATATTCGCGAGTTTCTTTTGCGCGGCGAATTGTTGTGCGTGTTCGAGCATTGCTTGTGAATTGTCGAGTGCGATCACACGTTGGAATCGCTGCGACAGCTCGGACAGAAATGCGCCTTCGCCAGGGCCGACTTCGAGCGCGAGCGTTCCGGCTTTCTCGGCACCCGGTGTTTGCGGAAAACATTGCGCCAGCATCTCGGCGGCCTGCGCGCCGTAAACGTCGAAGGCCGCGATCAATTCCTGCTGCTGGCGAAAGCGGCCGGCGTTTTCGGCAAAGAACTGCTGCGAGCGGCGCGAGCGCTCGGCCTGAATTTCGCTGAGGTGCGTGTTGACTTCAACGCTGAGCGAGAGTTGATCGATACTGTGCAATAACGCGCGATGCAGATTGTCCAGTTCGGGCGTATCGGATTCGGGAACGCGGCGATAGAAAATCGAGTTGCCTTCGCGGCGGGTGGTGACGAGTCCAGCCTTGGCGAGGATCTTCAGGTGGTGACTCATGCCCGACTGCGGCATCGCGAACATCTGGCTCAGCTCAAGCACGCCGAACGAATCGAGGCTCAGTGCGCGCAGGATATCGAGCCGCAACGCATCGCCGCTGGCCTTGCAAAAGGCCGCCAACACGTTGTTCGTGAATGTCGGGGCGCTGGTAAAAGCGGGCGCGGCGGGTGGATTGGGGGCGGTCTGGGCAGTCATGGGGGCTAAGCCTAGCAGAACGAAAAACCTATATCAAAATTTTTTGATATAGGTTTGGGGCTTCGATAGAGCCGACAGCGATGGGCTTCGCGCGCCTGAGAACCCGGCTTTTAAAATGGGCCATTTAAGGCGGCCACATCCAGGCATTGCCACTATGCAGCCAAGCGTTGCGCTATGGCTGGCCGAAAGGGACAATAAGCGCCTTTTTTCGCCAGCAGTCCCTTATCGTCCGTCCGTGGAGACCCGCATGCCATCCCGCCTAGAACTCGCCAACGCCATTCGCGCCCTCAGTATGGATGCCGTGCAAAAAGCCAACTCCGGTCACCCCGGCGCGCCGATGGGCATGGCCGATATTGCCGAAGTGCTATGGCGCGATTTTCTGCATCACAATCCGGCGAATCCGGCGTGGCCGAATCGCGATCGCTTCGTGCTTTCGAACGGCCACGGCTCGATGCTGATTTATTCGCTGCTGCATCTCACCGGCTACGATTTGTCGATCGACGATCTCAAACAATTCCGTCAATTGCATTCGCGCACGCCGGGACACCCCGAATTCGGTTACACGCCCGGCGTTGAAACCACAACGGGCCCGTTAGGTCAGGGTATCGCTAACGCCGTCGGTATGGCGCTCGCAGAAAAAATTCTCGCCGCACAATTCAATCGTCCCGATCACACCATCGTCGATCACAACACCTATGCGTTCCTCGGCGACGGTTGCATGATGGAAGGCATCTCGCACGAAGTGTGTTCGCTCGCGGGCACGCTGCAGCTCGGTAAATTAATTGCGTTCTACGACGACAACGGCATTTCGATCGATGGCGAAGTCGAAGGCTGGTTCACCGACAATACACCGCAACGTTTCGAAGCGTACGGCTGGCAAGTAATCCCCAATGTGAACGGTCACGACAGCGATGCGATTAAAGATGCGATCGAACGCGCGAAAGCCGAAACGCATCGCCCAACATTGATTTGCTGCAAAACCATCATCGGCAAAGGCTCGCCGAATAAACAAGGTAAAGAAGAGTGTCACGGCTCCGCGCTCGGTGCGGAAGAAATCGCACTCACACGCAAAGCGCTGCACTGGAATCACGCCGAGTTTGAAATTCCAAAAGAAATTTATTCGGCGTGGGATGGCCGTGCGCGCGGCGAACAACTCGAACGCAATTGGAATGCGCGTTTCGATGCGTATCGCGCCGCGTATCCGGAATTGGCCGCTGAATATGAGCGCCGCGTCAAAGGTGAATTGCCGAAAGATTTCGAAACGCGCGCAAACGATTTTATTCGTCAGGCACAAGGCGAAATGAAAACTGTCGCTACGCGTAAAGCGAGTGAAATCTGTTTGAATTTTTTCGGCCCGCTGTTGCCGGAATTGCTCGGCGGCTCCGCTGATCTTGCAGGCTCCAATCTGACGATCTGGAAAGGCTGCAAAGGCGTAACTGCAGAAGATGCGAGCGGCAATTATCTCTATTACGGCGTGCGCGAATTCGGCATGTCGGCGATCATGAACGGCATTACGCTGCACGGCAGTTTCAAAACCTACGGCGCGACTTTCCTTGTATTCATGGAATACGCGCGTAACGCGGTGCGTATGGCGGCGTTGATGAAACAGCCGAGCATTTTCGTGTACACGCACGATTCGATCGGTCTCGGCGAAGACGGCCCGACGCACCAACCGATCGAGCAGCTCGCGAGTTTGCGCGGCACACCGAATTTAAATACCTGGCGTCCGTGCGATATGACCGAATCCGCCGTCGCGTGGAAATCGGCCATCGAACGCAAAGACGGCCCGAGCGCGTTGATTTTTTCGCGGCAGAATTTGGTGCATCAACAGCGCGACGATAAGCAACTCGCGAATGTGGCGCGCGGCGGTTATGTGCTGCACGATTGCGCGGGTCATCCCGAAGCGATTTTGCTGGCAACCGGCTCTGAAGTTGAATTGGTGATGCAAGCGGCTAAGCAACTCGCGCTGAATGGTCGCCATATTCGTGTGGTGTCGATGCCGTCGACGAGTGTGTTCGATCAACAAGATGTCGCGTACAAAGAATCGGTATTGCCGAGCGATGTGTTCGCGCGCGTTGCGGTCGAAGCTGCGCACAAAGATTTCTGGTACAAGTACGTCGGCCTAGACGGCGCGATCATCGGCATGGAAAGTTTTGGTGAATCGGCACCGGGCCCGCAACTGATGGAATATTTCGGCTTCAGCGTTGATGCTGTCGTCGAAGCAGTCAACGAACTGCTCGATAACTAAGGCAAATTCGGAAGCATTGATGCTTAAGTTGGCGATTAATGGTTATGGCCGCATCGGTCGCTGCGTGTTGCGCGCGCTGTATGAAAGCGCGCACTACAACGCCAGTGCAGGCGCAGCAGTTCATACCAACGCGCTGCACAAACGCATGCGCGTCGTTGCCATCAATGAGCCAGCCGATCTCAATACCATCGCGCATTTAACCAAATACGATACAACGCACGGCCGTTTTCCAGGCCGCGTTACGGTTGAAGGCGCAAGCATTGAAAATAATACGCTGCGTATCAACGACGATGCGATCGCCGTTACTCATGAAACGGATTTATCGGCATTGAATTGGTGCGAGCACGACATCGATATCGTGCTCGAATGCAGCGGCGAATTTGGGACACCGCATGCGCTGCAAGGTCATCTTGATGCCGGTGCCAAACGCGTGCTGCTATCGCAACCGGGCGTCGATATACCGGCGATCGTTTACGGTATCAACCAAACGATTTTACGCGGCGACGAAACAATGATTTCGGCTGCGTCGTGCACGACCAATTGCATCGTGCCCGTGATCGATGTGCTCGAACGCGCGTTTGGTATCGAACACGGCATGATTACGACGATTCATTCGGCGATGAACGATCAGCCCGTGCTCGATGCGTATCACCACACTAATTTGCGAAAAACGCGCGCGGCAGGGCAATCGATTATTCCGGTCGATACCGGATTAGCGGCAGGAGTCAGTCGCATTTTGCCGGCGATGGCGAATCGTTTCGCTGCGCATGCGTTGCGCGTGCCGACGATCAACGTGTCGGCGATGCAGTTGACGGTGCATGCGCGCACGGCGGTCACTGTAGATGAAGTGAATCGCGCACTCGCGGACGCAGCCGCCCAGAATCCGGCAATTCTTGGCTACACTGAAGAGCCGCTGGCATCGTGCGATTTTAACCACGATGCGCGCTCAAGCATTGTCGATGCTAGTCAGACGCGCGTAGCGGGCAATCTCATCAATGTCCTGACGTGGTTCGATAACGAGTGGGGGTATGCGAATCGCATGCTCGATGTCGCTGCCTATTGGGCTGCGCAATCTAGTTGAGTCGCAAAATCTAAATAAACGCGAAAGATTTAATTTTTGAAAAGGGAACGCACATGTCAGTTTTGAAAATCTCCGATCTCGATCTTGCAGGCAAACGCGTCTTGATTCGCGAAGACCTCAATGTCCCCGTGAAAGACGGCAAGGTGACGTCCGATGCGCGCATTCGCGCCGCCATTCCAACCCTCGAACTCGCGCTTAAAGCCGGTGCGAAAGTGATCGTGATGTCGCACTTGGGTCGTCCCACCGAAGGTCAATACGAAGAAGAGTTTTCACTCGCACCCGTCGCCGCCCACTTGGGTGAATTGCTGGGCCGCAAAGTGCCGCTCGTTAAAGAGTGGCAGAGCGGTGTGAATGTTGGTGCAGGCGAACTCGTGTTGCTTGAAAACGTACGCTTCAACAAGGGCGAGAAAAAAGATAACGACGATCTTTCGAAACAATACGCTGCATTGTGCGATGTGTTCGTGATGGACGCGTTCGGTACCGCACACCGCGCCGAAGCCTCGACGCATGGCGTTGCGAAATTCGCTCCCGTAGCGTGCGCTGGTTTATTGCTCGGCGATGAACTCGACAATCTCGAAAAGGCGCTCAAGCATCCGGCGCGTCCGCTCGTTGCGATTGTCGGCGGCTCGAAAGTGTCGACGAAATTAACCGTGCTCGAAAACCTCTCGACCAAAGTCGATCAGTTGATTGTCGGCGGCGGCATCGCCAATACATTTTTAGCAGCAGCGGGTTTTCCCGTCGGCAAATCGCTGTGCGAACACGATTTGATTCCGCAAGCAAAAGCATTGATGGCGAAAACCAATATTCCATTGCCGGTCGATGTTGTCGTCGGCAAAGAGTTTAATGAAAACGCAACAGCCACCATTAAAGATGTCAAAGATGTTGCCGACGACGATATGATTTTCGACATCGGCCCGAAAAGCGCAGCGAATCTCGCCGCGTTATTGAAAGATGCCAAATCGATTATCTGGAACGGCCCGGTCGGCGTCTTCGAATTCGATCAGTTTGGTGAGGGCACCAAAACTTTATCGCTCGCGATTGCCGATAGTCCTGCGTTCTCGATTGCAGGCGGCGGTGACACCCTCGCAGCGGTCGATAAATACGGCATCGAGAAAAAAGTGTCGTACATCTCTACCGGCGGCGGTGCGTTTCTTGAGTACGTGGAAGGCAAAGTGTTGCCGGCAGTGGCGATTCTCGAAGAGCGCGCAAAAAAGGCGTAATGTCTGCATCAAGAAGGTTTTAGACAGATTTCTATGAATTATTGGTTTAACGAATTAACAGGAGTGCGATCATGGCACTGATCAGCTTGCGTCAATTACTCGATCACGCCGCCGAAAACGGTTACGGCGTGCCGGCATTCAACGTCAATAACCTCGAACAGACGCGTGCGATTATGGAAGCCGCTGCCGAAACTCGCAGCCCCGTGATCATGCAGGCGAGCGCTGGCGCACGTAAGTACGCTGGCTCGAATTTCCTGCGCCACATGATTCTGGCGGCGATCGATGAATTTCCTGATGTGCCCATTTGTATGCACCAGGATCACGGTGTCAGTCCGGCGATTTGTCAGCGTTCGATTCAGCTCGGCTTTAGCTCGGTGATGATGGACGGCTCGCTCAAAGAAGACGGCAAAACACCCGCGTCATACGAGTACAACGTGCAAGTGACACGCGAAGTAGTTGCGATGGCGCATGCATGCGGTGTTTCTGTCGAAGGTGAATTGGGTTGTCTCGGTTCGCTCGAAAGCGGCATGGCCGGTGAGGAAGATGGCGTTGGTGCCGAAGGTGTTTTAACGCACGATCAAATGCTCACCGATCCGGAAGAAGCTGCGGACTTCGTTGCGAAAACGCAGGTTGATGCGCTCGCGATTGCGGTGGGAACGAGTCATGGCGCGTACAAATTCACGCGCCCGCCCACTGGCGATATTCTCGCGATCGATCGCATCAAGGAAATTCATCGCCGTATTCCAAACACGCATCTCGTTATGCACGGTTCGAGTTCGGTGCCGCAGAATTGGCTCGCGATCATCAATCAATACGGCGGCAAAATTAAAGAGACTTACGGCGTGCCGGTTGAGCAAATTGTTGAAGGCATCAAGCACGGCGTGCGCAAGGTGAATATCGATACCGATTTACGTTTGGCATCGACGGGCGCAATTCGTCAATTCATGGCGAAAAATCCGGAAGAATTCGATCCGCGCAAATATCTCAAAGAAACCATCAAAGAAATGAAGGTGGTTTGCAAAGAGCGCTACGAAGCGTTTGGTTGCGCAGGTCAAGCTGACAAGATCAAAGTGATTGGTCTCGAAGCGATGTCGGCGCTTTACGAAAAAGGCCAGCTCAAAGCCAAGGTTCAATAACCTGTTTCAGGGGCGTGTTTCAGAAACGTGTTTCGGAACTATTGGGCTTAGCGAAAAGGAGGACACGGTGCGGCGCTATTGAATGCATTAACGCCGCACCGGCCACGATGGCTATTCAATTCGACAGCGAACGTCTTCACCAGCAAATCCAGCCTTTTACCGTCAGTGATACGACGCCTCCGGGCGATGCCGAAAAAAATTATTTTCAGTTTTACGGCATCGATTTCGAAAATCAGATCCCTGGTGTTAAACATTCGTTCGGCCATTTCAATAGCGGTAAATACGATATCGTCGTGCATTATTTTTCGATCGACGGCGATGGCGAAAAAAAATCGCGCGGAACCTGCTTTTTGTTTCACGGCTATTTTGATCACGCCGGTTTATTCAAACACCTGATCGACTATTGTCTGCGTCGCGATCTCAATGTGGTGATTTACGATTTGCCAGGACATGGTTTATCGACGGGCGAGCGCGTGAGTATTCCTTCATTCAGCGATTATTTAACGGTGATGAAGGATTGCGTGAAATTGTTTGGTGATATTGCACCGCAACCTTGGTATGCGATTGCGCAGAGTACTGGCGCCGCCATTCTGATGGATTACACGCTGCAGGAATTGCCGCCCAGCTTTTCAAAAATTGTTTTACTCGGGCCGTTGCTGCGTGCCGCTGAATGGCGTCTGGTTAAGCTTGCGTATTGGGTGGGCTCGAAGTTTCTCGATAAAGTGCCGCGCAAATTCGGCGGAAACTCGAACGACAAAGAGTTTCTGGAGTTTCTCGAAAAAACCGATCCGCTGCAGACGCGATATGTTTCCGTACGCTGGGTCGATGCGTTGATGCGCTGGGAAAGTCGTTTCGATTATTTGCCTATCAGCGAAAGGAATATCCTCATTATCCAAGGTCAGCGCGATACCACGGTTGATTGGCGCTACAACATTCCGGTTATCCGCAAGAAATTCCCCAAAGCGAAATATCTGCCGCTGCAGGATGCCTATCATCATCTGGCCAACGAGTCGCCTGAGATTCGAGCCAAAATTTTCGCGGCGATGGATATGTATTTCGATAGTCAGGATTCGTAATCGATAAGATAAATTTATGTGGAAGGGAATAACATGCGTCGAATAATAAAAATATTAGCTGTCTTCTTTATTCTAGGTCTCGGTATTTACGGTTTTCTTCTCTATCAGAACAATCGCCAGGTTTCGCCGGTTGGCAAAGAGAAAATTGCGAAAAGCTATGAGCAAAGCGTGTCGTGGTTGTTGGCACATCGCGAGAAAATTTTGCGTGAAAGCAATCCGATTCTTTGGTGGATGCTGGGTGAAAGCGCGCGCATGACGCACGATGAGCGTGTTCAGAAACTATATGATGAATTTCGAGCCAATTTTGATAGATATGCCCAATACAGTGTGTGGCAGGCGCATTTTCGTCCGGAGCAATTTCGCGATGCTGTTTTTTCCGAGACCGAATACCGCTCTCTCGTTGAATATCAGCAGTATTTTTTGTATGGCTTAACCTGCAGCAAGCAGTTGGCAAAAGAGCCTTTGATTCAGGCGCAGCATAATCCGAATTTTTGTTGGCACGGCATGCGCATAATCAGGCCTGCGTGCGTTACTCATCAGTTGATGGCGTATCGGATGGCGCAAAATATTCAATGTCCGATCGAGTATCTCGATACCAATATTGCGATTTTGCAAGATACGATCGAAAAACAATTACGCTACGATCCGCGCGTTGTCGATGTTTATATTCAGCGTGTGTTGATGCTGGTCGATTCGGGTGCGCGTGAGCGGATTAATAACCGCTGGATCGAGCGTGTATTGAATGCGCAGCTCGCTGATGGAGGTTGGTCGCATATGCAGCCGCTAATACCGGTGGGCGGTGAAACATATTTTGGATTTAATGCGACAGCTATGACGTTTGCAAAACCCACCAGTAATTTTCACGCGACGGCGCAGGGCGTTTTGCTGATGAGTTTATTGCTTCAAAAATAATATGTGCGGTGTGCGATCTGGATACCATTATCCGTTATCCAAGAGTCAGTTTTATTGGCTAACTCCTTCGTTTGGGATGGGAAATAGCTCGTTATCGACGCCGATTAGTTGCTCGAAGGCCGGGCGGCCAAAATAATAGCCTTGAAAATCCTCAATGCCTGCACGGAGCAGCCAAGCGTATTCATTGCGCGTCTCAACCCCTTCCGCAATTACATTGACACCCAGCTGCACTGCAGTTTCGATTATTCCTCGCACGATGATTTGTCGGTTCGTGCTCGTGTCGATATTTTGCAGCAAGAAACGATCGATTTTGATTTTGTCGGGTTTGAAATCCGTCAGCAGATACAAATTTGAGTAGCCTGTGCCGAAATCGTCGAGTGCTGTTTCAAAGCCGAGCCTTTGGTAGCTTTCGACAACGGTGCGCAGGTGGTCAATATCCGGTGCTCGTTCGCTTTCCAGAAATTCAAAGGTGAGATTTTTGATTGGAAAACCGTAATTTTTTGCAGCTTCAAGTGTGGTGCGAATACACAGTTCTGGTCGGTAAATCGCATTCGGAAAGAAGTTTATATTGAGTCGTGTCGTCATCCCTAAGCGTGAGGCAAGAGCAATTGCTTTGACACGACAGGCTTGATCAAAGGCGTAGCGATTACTGTCGTCGACCCTCTCCAGCACAGTGTGCGCCGGCTCTCCTTTGGGGCCTCTGACAAGCGCCTCGTAAGCGATAATGCAACGAAGCTTTGCGTTGACCACGGGTTGAAACGCGAAGCTAAAGTCGAAATCAAGACCCGCGCCGGCACGACATTGCGCACAGCTGAGTTCTTTGTATTGGGCGGCGGATAATGCTGACATCGCGATTAGTCGAATAGAAAAATGCGCATTCAGCTTAGGCCGGCAAATTTATTGCTGCAATACGGCATTCACCTATTCGGCGCGATATTGCTCCAGGATGCTCAAGGCAGGCGGGTTTTTGCGGCGAACGATTTAGTTTGCTCGCCGCTTGGCATTTCTGCTTTAGAACAATACGCGCGTGCGAATCGTGCCTTCCACTTGCCGTAATTTTTCCAGGGCCATTTCGCTGGTGTCGTGATCGACATCGATGACGACATAACCAACATCTTCGACCGTCTGCAAATATTGGCCGCTGATGTTGATGTTGTTTTCGGAAAAGACTTTGTTGATTGCCATCATCACGCCGGGCACATTGCGGTGCACGTGCAGCAAGCGGTGTTTGCCGGGGTGCGAGGGCAGTGCGACTTCGGGGAAATTCACCGAGGTCGTGGTGGTGCCGGTGTCGCTGTAGCGCACCAGTTTTTCCGCGACTTCGAGGCCGATATTTTCCTGCGCTTCTTGCGTCGAGCCGCCGATATGTGGTGTTAAAAATACGTTGTCGAATTTACGCAGCGGCGAAATGAATTCGTCATCGTTCGAGCGCGGTTCGACCGGAAATACGTCGATCGCGGCGCCGCCGAGATGTTGGCTTTCGAGTGCAGCAGCGAGCGCATCGATATCGACGACGGTGCCGCGCGCGGCATTAATTAAAATGCCGCCTTTTTTCATCAGACCGAGTTCGCGCGCGCCGATCATCATTTGCGTCGATTTATTTTCCGGCACATGCAGAGAAACGATGTCGCTGCAGGCGAGCAACTCATCGATATTGGCTTTTTGCGTGGCGTTGCCGAGCGGCAATTTCGCGACGACATCGGCGAAGCAGACTTTCATGCCGAGCGATTCGGCGATCACCGACAACTGCATGCCGATGCTGCCGTAGCCGATAATGCCGAGCGTTTTACCGCGAATCTCGTAAGCGCCGTCGGCGGTTTTTTGCCATTCGCCACGGTGCGCAGCGGCATTTTTCTCGGCGACACGGCGCAATAACAAAATCGCTTCGGCAATGACGAGTTCGGCGACGGAGCGCGTATTCGAATACGGCGCATTGAAAACGACGACACCGTGTTCGGTCGCCGCTTTCAAATCGACCTGATTGGTGCCGATGCAGAAGCAACCGACTGCGATGAGTTTTTCTGCGGCGGCGAAAACCTCCGCCGTCAATTGCGTGCGCGAGCGAATGCCGACGAAATGCGCACCGCGAATCGCTTCTTTCAGTTCGGCATCGGGCAAGGCTTTTTTGTGGAAGTCGATATTGGTGTAGCCGGCTGCGTGCAGTGTATCGATGGCGGTCTGGCTCACGCCTTCCAGCAGCAGAAATTTGATTTTGCTTTTGTCGAGCGACTTCTTGGCCATGATCTACTCCAAAACTGCACGTAGCGGTGTACAAATCGGGTGCCGGAGCCCGGGCGGTCCAGCCTGAAAAAAGGGCGCTATGGTATCATGGCTGCCGCTTTTTCCCGCAATTTGCTGTATTCAACCGAGGTTTTGCATGACTGCTCCCGCCGCCAACGTGCTGGATACCCGCCTGCTCGCGCAGCTTGAGGCCATTGTCGGCGCCGATAAGGTCACCACCGCGCCGGATGATTTGCAGCGCTTTGGCCGCGACTGGACTAAGGCCTATCCGCCGGCGCCGTCCGCCATCGTATTTCCGCGCAGCGTCGAGCAGGTGCAGGCGCTGGTGAAATGGGCGAATGCCGAACGTGTGGCGCTGGTGCCCTCGGGCGGGCGCACGGGTCTTTCCGGGGGCGCCGTGGCGCTCAATGGCGAAGTCGTGGTTGCCTTCGATTACATGAACAAGATCAGCGATTTCAACGCGCTCGATCGCACCGCGGTGTGCGGTGCCGGTGTCGTCACCGAGCAATTGCAGCAGTTCGCGGAAGAGCAGGGCTTGTACTATCCGGTCGATTTCGCCTCGGCAGGCTCGTCGCAAATCGGCGGCAATATCTCCACCAACGCGGGCGGCATCAAAGTCATTCGCTACGGTATGACGCGCGATTGGGTCGCCGGTTTGAAAGTGGTGACGGGCAGCGGCGATATTCTCGATTTGAATCGTGGCCTCATCAAAAACAACGCGGGTTACGATCTGCGCCAGTTGTTTATCGGCGCCGAAGGCACGCTCGGTTTTATTTGTGAAGCGACGATGCAGTTCACGCGGCCGCCGGTCGATCTCACCGTGCTCGTGCTCGGCGTGCCTGAATTCAAAAACATCATGGATGTATTGCACACCTTTCAAAACAAACTCGATCTCACCGCGTTTGAATTTTTCTCGGATAAAGCGCTCGAAAAAGTCGTCGCGCATCAAGGTTTGCAAAAGCCGTTCGATACGCCCGCTGCGTTTTATGCGCTGCTCGAATTCGAAAAACTCAACGACGATGTCGAAGCGCAGGCGATGGAATTATTCGAGCACTGCGTCGAGCAGGGTTGGGTGGTCGATGGCGTGATGAGCCAGAGCATCGAGCAACTGCAGAATTTATGGCGATTGCGTGAAGATATTTCTGAAACGATTTCGCGTTGGACGCCGTACAAAAATGACATCGCTACCGTGATTTCAAAAATTCCGGGATTCATCGATGAAGTCGATGCCGTAGTCCAGCATGAATATCCCGACTTTGAAATCATCTGGTTCGGCCATATCGGCGACGGCAATCTGCATTTGAATATTTTGAAGCCCGATAATTTGCCGATCGCTGAATTTCACGAGCGCTGTCACGGCGTGTCGAAGCGCGTATTCGATATCGTGCAGCGCTATCACGGTAGCGTATCGGCCGAGCATGGTGTCGGTCTGCTGAAAAAAGATTATTTGCAATATGGCCGCAGCGCGGTAGAAATCGAGTTAATGAAAAGTGTAAAAAGGGTGTTCGATCCGAATGGCATTATGAACCCCGGAAAGATCTTTGATTAAGCCATCGATGACGTTTCGATAATAATAATGTGAGGAGTCGTAACCGTGGAAAAACCCGATAAGCGCATTATGCCGCTGCTAATTCTGCTTTTACTGGGCTCAGCTGTTTGGGTTGTCGTTTGGCTGGCCACGTCAAGCGATAGCCCAACGCTGCGCTACGTCGAGTGGGTGTTGTATCCCTTGACGTTGGTATTTGGCGCGGCAGTGGTCGTGTTGAGCAATAAATTGCAATACAGCGTGATGCGTCCGAGCGTCGTCAAAGCGGAAGATCCGCAAATGTTCAAAATGGAAGTTCTCGTCAACGGCTATGCGTGCATTCTTTTCGGTTTGTATTTGCTGTATGGATTGTTGACGTAGTGTAGGGGCGAACCTATGTGTTCGCCCTGATTATCTTCGCGGGATTCTATAAGGGCAGACACATAGGTCTGCCCCTACAAATCATTATTTGATTTTGCCTGCGACCGGGCGAAATCTTCCCACGCCGGCCGATTTCAATTCGCTGTCGAGATAATCGCGAATTTCCTGCGATGTCTCCATTTGCATGACATTGGCGAGCAGATTTTTTGCGGTGCTCATGCTGACATTACGAATTACCGATTTCACTTTGGGCAAGTTGGTCGCGTTCATCGACAGAATGTCGTAACCCATCGCGAGCAACAACACTGCGGCGGCAGGATCGCCCGCCAATTCACCGCAAATACTCACATGCTTGCCTTCGGCGTGACCCGCGTCGGCGACTTTTTGCAGCGCGTGCAAAACCGCCGGGTGATAGGCGTGATAAAGCTCGGCGACACGCGCATTGTTGCGGTCGACCGCGAGCAGATATTGCGTCAAATCGTTCGAGCCAACCGATAAGAAACTCACGCGCTTGGCGAGTGCGCGCGCTTGATAAACCGCAGCGGGTACTTCGACCATCACCCCGATCGGTGGCACCGGAATTTGCAAACCGTCTTCGATCAATTCGTCGTGCGCGCGCAAAATCAATTCGAGCGCATCGTCAATTTCTTTCACGTTGCTCACCATTGGCAACATGATGCGCAAATTGTTGAGGCCTTCGCTCGCCTTCATCATCGCGCGCACTTGCACGAGAAAAATTTCTGGATGATCGAGCGTGACGCGAATGCCGCGCCAGCCGAGAAACGGATTGGCTTCTTCGATCGGAAAATACGGCAATGATTTATCGCCGCCGACATCGAGTGTGCGCATCGTGACGGGCAACGGTGCGAACGGTTCGAGCTGCTGGCGATAAATCACGCGCTGTTCTTCTTCGCTCGGAAAACGATCGCGCAACAAAAACGGCACTTCGGTGCGGTAGAGACCGATACCTTCGGCGCCGCGTTCGAGCGAGCGCACCACATCGGCCATCAACCCGGTATTTACCCACAGCGGAATACGATGGCCATCGACGGTTTCGCACGGCAGATCGCGCAGCGCTTCGAGCCCCTTCGAAATCTGCTGCTCTTCGTTGTAGATCGTTTGAAATTGCGCGCGCAGTTCCGGCGACGCGTTGTAGTAAACGAGGCCGTTGTAGCCATCGAGAATCAGTTCGGCGCCTTCGACCTGCGTGAATGGCAAATCGAGACAGCCCATCACGGTGGGAATGCCCATCGCGCGCGCCAGAATCGCCACATGCGAGTTGCCCGAGCCTTCCACCGAAACCAGGCCGATGAGTTTTTCCTTTGGCACTTCGCCGAGCATCGACGCGGTGAGTTCCTCGCCGACCAGAATCGTGCGCTCGGGATAGGTCACCGGCGTGGTGTTGGCGGCCTGCAAATACGCGAGCACGCGGCGGCCGAGATCCTTCACATCGACCGAGCGCTCTTTGAGATACGGATCGTCCATCATCTCGAAGGTGCGCACGTGCGCGAGTACGACCTGACTCAGCGCGCCCTGTGCCCATTCACCCTGCTTGATGAGTTCGACGACCTCGGAGCCGAATGCGTTGTCTTCGAGCATGCGCAAATAGACGTCGAACAACGCTTGTTCCTGCGGCGCCAACCGCGAAGAAAGCTTAGCGCCGAGCTCCTGCATGTCCCGGCGCACGGCGGCGAGGCAGTCGTAGAAAAACTGAATTTCGGTCTCGGGATTGGCGCAGCTGCGATGGGGTACCGAATGCAGATCAGCGGGTGGTGAGACGATTACCGCGCGCCCGATGGCGATACCCGGCGCTCCCGGCACGCCTTGAAAGCGCGCGGTGCCGGTGGCTTTGCCGCTCTCGTCGGTGTGCGTGATCGAACCCGTCGCCTGCGCGTGGGCAATCACGCCCGCGAGCTGAGCGGAGCAGGTGACTAAAAACGCTTCTTCGTGTTCGTCGAAGCGGCGCTGTTCGACCTGCTGGACGACGAGTACGCCGAGCACGCGGCGCTGGTGAATGATCGGTACGCCCAGAAACGAGCTGTAACGCTCTTCGCCGATGCCGGGTAAAAACAGGAAGCTCGGGTGCGATTCGGCGTCGTCGGTGTTGAGCGGCTCTTCGCGTGTCGCCACCTGGCCGACCAGACCTTCGTCGCCGGCGAGACTGATCTTGCCGATAAAGTCGGGGTTGAGGCCCTCGTTCGCCATGAAGATAAGACGACCGCTATCGGGATCGCGCAAATAGACGGTGCACACCTCCGTGCCCATGACCGAGCGCACGCGCCGCACGATGGCGTTCAGCGCGGTTTGCAAATCATCGGCAGCATTGACCTCCTGCACAATATTGCGCAGAGCGTCGAGCATGCTGATTTTTTGTTCCATTTGGCTCCCTGCGTGCGCAGTTCTTAAGGGCGTTGCGGTCAGGCTTCAGCGAAACTCTCGCGAGTCAGGCTTTGGCGTGACCGGTGGTCAATTTGCTGTGGCGCAGCGATAACTCTTTCATCGCGCGTCGATACACTTCGCGTTTGAACGACACCACTTGACCGAGCGGATACCAGTAGCTGACCCAGCGCCAGTGATCGAATTCGGCTTTGTCGCCGCAATCCATGCGCACGGCGGAATCGTCGGCGAGCATGCGCAGTAAAAACCATTTTTGTTTTTGACCGATGCAGAGCGGGCCTTCGCCGCCGCGTCGCACCAGGCGTTCGGGCAGTCGATAGCGCAGCCAGCCGCGTGTGCAGGCGAGTACTTCGACATGCTCTGCCTGCAAACCGATCTCTTCATGCAGCTCACGATAGAGTGCATCTTCGGGCGATTCGTTCTCGTTGATCCCGCCTTGCGGGAATTGCCACGCATCCTGACCGACGCGGCGTGCCCATAACACTTCGCCGAGCGAATTCGCTACCACGATGCCTACATTCGGGCGGAAGCCATCGGCGTCGATCACAGGCGCATCTCTTGATTAAGGGGTTGAGGACACAATAAAAATTCGATTTGCAGGTATTGTTCCACAAATCGGAATACGTGAACAATCCTGCTCGGACAGGTATTCTGCACAACTTTTCGAGCGCACTCGCGTACGTGTATTTAAAATACGAAACGCAGAAAATTCGTTTAATTTCGTAACAAAATTTAATGGGTGGGTAACACGTGGCACTGGCGATTTTCGATTTGGATAACACCTTGCTCGGCGGCGACAGCGATCACGCCTGGGGTCAGTTTCTCGTCGACAAAGGGATCGTCGATGCTGCTGCTTATGGCGCCGCCAATGATGGTTTCTATCGCGCGTATCAGGATGGCACGCTCGATATTCATGTGTATCTCGCCTTTGCGCTTGAACCACTCACGCGTTTCAGCCTCGATGAACTTAAGCAGCTGCACGACGAATTTATGCGCACGATGATCGCGCCGCTGCGTTTATCGAAAGCCGATGCGCTGATCGCCGAGCATCGCGCGAAAGGCGATTATCTGCTCATCATCACCGCGACTAACGCCTTTATCACGCGACCCATCGGCGAAAGTCTGGGCGTCGACGCGTTGCTGGCCAGCGAGCCGGAAATTCGCGACGGGCGCTACACCGGCCGCGTCGTCGGCACACCGTGTTTTCGCGAAGGCAAAGTCACCTGCCTGCGCGAATGGCTGCAGCAAAATCCGCACGATCCCGCGCAGGCGTATTTCTATAGCGATTCGCAGAACGATCTGCCGCTGTTGAATATGGTCGGCAATCCGGTGGCGGTCGATCCCGATGAGACGCTGCGCAGCGAAGCCCTCAAACGCAATTGGCCGATTATTTCGCTGCGCTGAGCCTGCCGTTTTCCCGTAGAAGAAGAAATATGCTGATCGTAATTTCTCCTGCAAAGACGCTCGATTTCGATACACCCGCAGCGACTGACAGTTTCACTCAGCCGCAGTTTCTCGACGATTCGCAAATTCTGATCGAGCGCTTGCGCGAACTCGATCCGATCCAGATCGGCAAATTGATGTCGATCAGCGATGATCTCGCGCAGCTCAATCATCGCCGCAACATGAATTGGTCGACGCCGTTTACGCCGGCGAATGCCAAGCAGGCGCTGCTCGCATTTCGCGGCGATGTCTACGTCGGCTTGCAGGCCGATACATTTACAAAAAAGGATTTCGAGTTTGCGCAGAAACACCTGCGTATTTTGTCCGGGCTCTACGGCATGTTGCGCCCGCTCGATTTAATGCAGCCGTATCGGTTGGAAATGGGCACAAGTTTGACGAATGTGCGTGGTAAAAATCTCTATGCCTTCTGGAACGACAAAATCACGGCGGCGCTGAACGAAGAATTAAAACGCGAAAAAGTACCGGCACTGACTGACAAGACACCGGTATTGGTCAATCTCGCCTCCGAGGAATACTTCAAGGCCGTTCATCCGAAAGCGCTGGCAGCGCGGGTGGTAACGCCCATATTTAAAGAGCGCAAAGGCGATGCTTCCGGCAATCCAACGTACAAGGTAGTGAGCTTCTTTGCGAAGAAGGCGCGCGGTGCGATGAGTCGATACATCATTCGCAATCGTCTACAGAATGTCGCTGCGCTCAAAGATTTTGCCGAAGACGGTTATGCATTCAATGCCGCGCTATCGACAATGGATGAATGGGTGTTTACGCGCGAGCAAACGGTGACATACGCGGGCAAGCGGTGACATAGTGTAGGGGCGTTGTCAACGCAAGTCCGTGCGCGACGTTATAGCCATGCTGGTTGAAATGAATGATCCAGGTATGGAATGACGGATAAGCGACGGAAAATGGATCAAAGCAAACAACGGATGACAGAGCGGTGATATGACAGCGGTTTGTGTTCTCTACAGTAATTTTCCCGATCCTCACTCCGCGCGTGCGCGTTTTGCATTATTGCTCGCCGGTATTCACTGCGAATTGCGCGAGGTCGATCCCCTCAATCCGCCGATTGCAGTCACGCATGTGCCGCTGTTGCAATTGCCAAGCGGCAAACTCATCGACGACAGCTTTGCGATCGCCCAATGGGCCAGCGCGCGCAAGCCGCAACTGGGTTTGTGGCCGGCGGTGCGGGTGCGCCAGCAGTCGATCGAAAATCTGGTGAATATCATCGATGGTCCGTTCGCGAGCGCCTGCCATTTGTACGCGCGCGCAATGGCGGCGCGCCAGCCCGCTGCGCTGAACCGACGTATTGATGCCGAGATTTTTCTCGCGCAACTCGAAGCGCGTCTCGCGCGCAAACCGTTTCTGGTCGGCGATGAAGAAACGCTCGCCGATGTGGCGGTGCTGCCTTTCATCCACTGGTTCGCGGAAATCGATCGCACCTGGTTCGACATTTCGCCGTACCGCCAATTGCGTTCGTGGCTGAACAGCTATCGCGACAATGCCGAATGGCAGCAGACGTTGCGCTGCAGCCCGCGCTGGCGACCGGATGCGCTGCCGGTGTTTCTCGATGCGAGCGTCAGCCGCGCCGCACTGGCCTGACATTTCCCCTGAGTTCGGTCGCCTGAGTCGGTGCGTTATAGTCCCCGGCTTGCGCACAACCCTGTTTCGCAGGGGATGCGATCCTCGTCTAAGCTGTTCGTACCCTTTTTGCAGCTGCCCTCATTTGGAATTGACGAAGATCGATGCAGGTTTTTAAGTTTTTAGTGGTCGATGATGCCGCATTCATTCGCGACATGATCAAAAAGCAGCTGCGCGATGCCTATCCCGGTTGCCAGATCAGCGACGCGCCGAGCGCCGTGAAAGCGCAGGTCATGTTGAAAACGCAGAAAGTCGATTTGATTTTGTGCGACTGGGAAATGCCCGACATGACCGGCGAGGAATTTCTGCGCTGGTTGCGCGAGCAGCCGCATCACAAAGACGTGCCATTCATCATGGTGAGCAGTCGCGGCGAGCGCGATTTCATCGTCAAAGCCGTGCAATCGGGTGTCAGCGATTATCTCGGCAAGCCATTCAAACCCGACATGTTGATCGGCAAAGTCGACAAGCAATTGCGCAAGGCGGGCAAGGATTTGTCGATGCCGACGCGCAGTTCGAGTGGAAATTTACCCGGCGTTGCCGGCGCCAGCATTGCGGTGTTGACGGGCGGTGCAGCGGCTCCTGTCGCCAAAGCGGCGAAGGAAACGACGATCACTTCATTTAATCTGGGTGCGTCGTCGACACCAACACCCGCCGCGAAACCAAAAACCGTCGCGCGTGGTCAGGCGCAATTAACGTTTCCGGGTTTCAACACCACGTGCGTGATCAAAGATATTTCGCTGCAAATGATGAGCGGCATTATCAAGCGCGAAGAACAATTGCCCGCGATTTTTGAACCCCTGGTGATTTCGATTGTTGAAGCTGATGGGGGCGACGTCGCGCGCTTGAACGGCTATGTTCACAGCATTCAAGCGGCGGAAAATCGCATCGACGCGTCGGTGCTGAAAATCGTGATTCGTTTTGTCGACGACGATCCCGCCAAACTGGATTTGCTTTCGCGCTTTATCGAAAAACTGTAATTCTTCCGTGCGCATTGAAAGCGTTTTTATTTTGCAGACGCTTTCAAGCTGCGCGCTACCAACAGTTCGCTCTCATTCCACAAACGTTCCGCTAATGCTGCATCTTGCGCTGCGGCGCTCGGTGCAGTTTCCACGCGCTTGATGAAATAACCGCCGGTGCTTTTGCCCGCTTCTTCGGCGGTGGCCAGCCAAATCAAGGTGTCGGCACCTTCCTGCGGTGTGATCGCGGCATCCGCGCGGCTGCGAATCGACGCTTGCGCTTGCGGATCGGCGTGCGTGACGAAATTACTCGCGACCAGACCAGGGTGCATGCAATGCACGGCGATGCCGGTATCGGCGATGCGCTTGGCCAATTGCCGTGTGAACAACACATTCGCCAATTTCACGCGGCAGTACGCAGGACCGGGCTGATAGCTGTCGAGCATTTGAATATCGCCGTCGAGGCCTGGGGTGTATGCGTGCGCATCCGATGAGACGCTGATAATGCGCACCGAGCCGGACGCGGCATTTTTTGCCGTCATCTTCATGAGCGGGAGCAGACAATCGGTCAACAGAAAATGACCGAGATGATTGCTCGCGAATAACGCCTCGTTGCCTTCGGGCGTCATCACGAGTTCTTTCGCCATACCGCCTGCATTATTAAGCAGTACATCGATGCGCGAGGTGCGCGCGAAAATTTCGCCGGCCATCCGCGCGGTATCGGCCATCGACGATAAATCGACACGCAGCATCTCGAATTGCGCGTTGGGCCCTGCTTTTGTGTCGACAATTAGCGCGCGAATTTCTTTTTCAGCCGCAGCACAGCGTTCGGCATCACGACCGAGACCAATTACACGCCAGCCCTGTTGCAAAAGTGCTTTCGCCGCTTCTTTGCCGATGCCTGAACTCGCGCCGGTAATCACCGCTACTCGTTGATTCGTTTGCCCGGTCATTCGATCACCTCTCGCTTATATACATTACGAATTGACCAAGCCATCCTCATGAACCATCCAATGCACAAAACGATGCAGGGCATACATCGCGTCGTGCGGATTGCCGATCGTGCTCGGTCCCGCTTCGCCCAAGTGTACGATGCGCTGCGCGCCGCCGCTCGCCAATCGATCGCGATATTGGGCCATTCGATCGAAGGGGTAAAAGCCCACTGTCTGTGTGGCCACGTTGATGTATTTCACCGCATCGTTAAGTTTATCCAGGCGCACAACGTTCGCGATTTTATTGATCGGATGAAAATCCACGGGTTCGTCCGAGCGAATCACCAACCCTTTGCCATCGGTTTTGCCGAACACGGCATATTCATCGTCGAGCATCATCAGCGTTTCGACTTGCTCGCGCAGATCCATGCTGAGCGGACGAATATCGCCCGAGGCCAAAGCGCGCGCCGTGATGCATTGTTGCAATTTCGCGCTGAAGCGATCGGCATCTTGCTCATTCGCTTCGATGTAAATGAAACGGCTCGCCACACAGGCTTCCTGATTCAGCGTCATCACATCGGTCGCAGCGAGATCGGCGACGTTATTTAATATTTCTTCCGAAGCGAACGCTTCTTTGCCCACCATCGAAATCGATGTTTTCGGATCGAACGAAATTAATTGAAAGCCGGGACACAAATATTTAATGACATTGTTGATCGCATCGCCGCCGCCCCACGCGACGATTTTGTCGAAATACTGCGGGCGATACAGCGTGCGCTCGATCATGTCATCGCCACCGCGCCAATACACCGCCGACATCGATTTCACGATGGGATGATTAGAATCGATCGCGGCCATGATGCGCAAAATCGCCACCATAGTGAATGGATCGGACGATGACATTTTGAATAGATTAATCGCCTTCACCATTGCGCCTTGCGCAATCGATTTCACCGCAACACCGGGTGAATTGCCCGGTAATACATGAATCAATCGCGGCGCGAAAGCACGCACAAAACTTTTTCTTCCAGTGAAATCCTGTTTTGGCACCCAGGTGTCGAGCGCTTGCGGATTCGGAAAATTCTGTTCGACTTCCGCCATTAATTTGCGTTTATCGAGATACGACGCAGCATACATCGCCTGATTCGCGACGACTTCGCGCGGCAGAATATGTGTCGAACACATGCGCTCGATACATTCCTGCATGAACGGGTTTTTTGGATTGCGAATCTGCTCGCCGGTTTCGACCAGGAAATCGATAATTTCTGCGAGCGGCACATTGAGCAGCGGCGGTACTTCGGTGCGAGGTGGTACCACACGATCGAGCGGAATTTTCGGTGTCGAAAAACTCACACCGAGATCGCGCGAGCGATGCGTAACATCGTTGCCTTCAATTAATTCACCGCGAACAAAAAATGGTGCGGAAACGATGTTGTCGGTCTTCAATTCAGGCGCACTCATGACAAGCCCCTCACATAAGCATCGACGGTGCCGGCACAACCGATTTTGTCATCGCCTTGAATATCGGCATAACGCACGATGTTATCGCGAATCGATGGGCCGCGATGACCGCATGCGCACGGACTGAAATCGAGTGAAATTTTGTCGCCGGTAATGACACCGCCCCAGCGGCCATCGAGCGATAAATCGAAAAATGCTGCGCGTCCTTCAACTTCGCCTTCGCTGTGCGGCGCTGATAAGTTTTGTGGCAAAAGGGCATCGCCTTCTTGATTGAGAATGAATGGCACGATCCACGGCGGCACGTGATAGCGTCCGCCTTTTTGACATTTCGGCATGCCCGAATTTAATTCCTGCATGCTGTAATTTTGAAAATTGCGATTCGCCGGAATGTTGAAAGTTTCATGCACGAATTGTTGATAGTCGGGCGGCAATTGCGCTCGCTTCAAACCGCCGCCGACATAAATGCAATTGTCGGGATGAAAATCTTTTGCCGAATAACCCATCTCGCGAACGATTTTTGCGGTTTGATACAGCGCATTCCACAGACCGGCGATGTACAGTTTGTCGCCGCGATATTTCACCAGCGCTTCGGCGCCTGCAATCATCGCTTTGTCCATCGTTTCCTGCCGCTGCTTCGACGTATTTTCAAAATCAGCCAATTCATTCGGCAGCGCGGTGCCTTCCGCCATTTTTTTTCTGAGCACAACCATTTTCGTGAGAGCGCCGACGGTGAGCGGCGAAATCGGCAAATTGAAACGCGGTTTATTCGGATCGGCGAAGGCCGCTTCCTGTGCTTCGCCGATCACAACATTTTTTGGCACGTGCGCAATGGGGGCTAGTCCCATCATGCGGCGATCGCGTGTGGGTTTTACCCCTGAGCCCCACGCGAACACATTTACTGTGTCGATGCGCGACCATCCCATATCTTTTTGGGAAGCGATCAACATCGCCGATTTACCGGTGGTACCCGACGAGCATGAAATGAAATGGCCCTTGTCCTGCAATTGCGCGATCCAATCGTCGATGTCGCCGATGGTTGTCATGTCGATCGCTGCAATCGGATACGGCGAAACCGTGCCGAGCCATTTGGTCAGCCGGTCCCAGCGCTCGTCGATCAAAAAACTTTCCGGATAACTTTTGTAAGCGGTGTGCGGAAACAGCAGCGGCACCATGTCTTCGCGCGAACGAATTTCGGTAATCCCGGCTTCGCAGGCGCGATGGCCGAGCAACTTGATGCGATCTTTGCGCTCCTGAAAACGCTCGTTGAGCGCTTCGATTTGCAGGACCTGCAATTCGGAATGGGGAATATCGAAGCGATTTTCCGCGTCGACGAGGTTTGTAAGCCGTTCAATTGCCGATACCATCGCGTTTCTCCTTCGAGGCGACTAAGATCGTCTCGATAAATTAATAGCACCTTTATCGTTTCATTATGTTCCCTTTTTGGGATTTGGCAACTTTTATTTCGAAGGCAACCTTTGCCGCAGTTGGAGAAAGCCTTGTCGCGCACTGCCCCAAAGACCAGACCGAGCGCCGGACGGCCCACCCGTGAACAGGCCGAACAGCGCCACGACGAGCTGCTCGATCGAGCGTTGGAATTGTTTCTGGAGAAGGGATTTGAGCTGGCGACGATCGATGCTATTGCCGCATCGGTGGGGATGACCAAGCGCACGGTATACGGGCTCTACGCCGACAAAACCATGCTGTTCAAAGCGACGATTCAGCGCGCCATCGAACGCTGGATCGTGCCGATTGAGAAGCTGCACGCGGTTGAAACCGACGATCTCGAAGCGACATTGATCGCGGTGGCACGCATTCGCATGACAAATGCGATGAGTTCGGCGGGGTTGAGGCTGCAGCGCATCATTAACACCGAGTCGTATCGCTTTCCCGAAATTTTCACGCTTGCGCACGAGCAGGGCTCGCGTCCGACCATCGACTATCTCGCCGATTTATTGCAGCGACATGCGCAGAAAAAAACGATTGCAGTCGATAAACCCGAGATCGCCGCCACCGCATTTTTGAGCATGGTGGTCGGCGGTCCGTTGCGCGCGATTGTCTGGGGCGGCGAGGTCGATGAAGTAGCGTTGGAAGAACGCATTCAATACTGCGTGAAATTATTTTTGAACGGCGCTCGTTCGCGCTGACGCGAGCCCCTAGTTGCCGATGGGGGTAATGTCAATACGTTTAACCGCCATTGACGTGACCCATAAAGGCGGGGCAGAGTGTGAGGCCTTTTTTCAGATTGCTTCCTGACATATGACGTACTGTGTCGCCATGCGCCTGCGCGAGGGCCTTGTGTTCGCGGCGGATACCCGTACCAACGCGGGTGTCGATCACATCGCCACCTTCCGCAAAATGCACGTGTTCGAGCGCCGCGGCGAGCGTTCCATCGTCCTGCTGACGGCGGGTAATCTCGCTACCGCGCAGTCGGTGGTCAGTCATCTGTGCGAGCGCGCGCAGCATGAGGACGAAACCAATCTGTACACGATCGGTTCGATGTTCGGTGCCGCGCAACTGGTCGGCGATACCATCAACGAAGTCATCGCGCGCTCGGCCGCGGGTCAGCAAGTGGGCGGTGTCGATTTCGGTCTGAATGTTTTGCTCGGCGGGCAGATTGCGGGCGAGCGGCCGCGTTTATTCCATGTGTATCCGCAGGGCAATTTCATCGAAGCGACCGAAGACACCACCTATTTTCAGATCGGCGAAGTGAAATACGGCAAGCCGATTATCGATCGCATCGTCAATTACGAGACCAGCATCAGTCACGCGACCAAGTGCACGCTGATTTCGTTCGATTCGACCATTCGCTCGAATTTATCGGTGGGCATGCCGATCGATCTCGGCATCTATCGTGAAGACACTTTTGAATTGAAAGTCGAGCGCATCGCTGAAGACAATACCTACTGGAAAGAATTGCGTCAGGCGTGGGGCAATGGTTTGCGCCAGCAATTCCAGGAATTGCCCTAGTTATCGGCTGTGTCTCACCAAGAATAAAAAACGACAGTGCGCGGCCACGGATGGCATAAACTTCCTCGTTCTCACTGCGCTGTCATGTTCACGCTACTGTCATCCCGACGCCACGGCGCGGCACGTAATCTGCATCGCTTTGCACCGCGCTTTTGCTGATGAGCGCGCACCCAAACACGAGCTGCAAAGATATTTAAGGAAACGGCATGAGTATTCTGGTGGGTCTGCGTCACTCCACGACGTATCGCTATGATCGCCGAATTAATTTGGGACCTCAGGTGGTGCGTTTGCGCCCGGCGCCGCACTGTCGCACACCCATCATCAGTTACAGTCTGAATATCCGTCCCGATAACCATTTCATCAATTGGATTCAGGATCCATTTTCCAATTACATGGCGCGGCTGGTGTTTCCGGAAAAGACCGCCGAATTTACCGTCGATGTCGATCTCGTCGCCGATCTCACCGCGTATAACCCGTTCGATTTTTTCGTCGAAAGTTACGCAGAAAAATTTCCGTTTGAATATCCCGAAGCGCTGAAAAAACAGCTCGCACCTTTTCTTGAAACGAAGGAGTGGGGCCAGCGCTTTGCGGCGTATGTCGCCGGCGTATCGCGCAAGGAAACGGCGATCATCGATTTTCTGGTCGGGATCAATCAGCGCGTCTATGACGATGTCGATTACACCATCCGCATGGAGCCCGGCGTTCAAAAGCCCGAGGAAACGCTGCAGCTCGGCAGCGGCTCCTGCCGCGACTCGGCGTGGCTGCAAGTGCAATTGCTGCGGCATCTGGGACTTGCAGCGCGATTTACGTCGGGCTATCTCGTGCAATTAACGGCCGATCAAAAATCATTGGACGGCCCGAGCGGACCCGAAGCCGATTTCACCGATTTGCATGCGTGGACCGAAGTCTATATTCCGGGCGCAGGCTGGATCGGGCTCGATCCGACCTCGGGTCTGTTCGCCGCCGAAGGCCATATTCCGCTGAGCTGCACACCGGATCCCGTCGATTCGGCGCCAATCACCGGAGCGATCGACAAATGCGAAGTCGAATTCGAGCATCGCAACGAGGTTGTGCGGCTGAAAGAAGATCCGCGCGTGACGCGTCCGTTCACCGAGCAGGAGTGGCTCGAAATCGATGCGCTGGGCAATTACGTCGACAGCCTGCTCGAAAAGAACGATGTGCGTTTGACGATGGGCGGCGAGCCGACCTTCGTATCGATCGACGATATGGAATCGGAGCAATGGAATACCGAGGCCGATGGCCCGCACAAACGTTTCCTCGCCATGCAGCTCACGCAAAAGTTGAAAGACGAATTCGCGCCGGGCGGGCTGCTGCATGTGGGGCAGGGCAAGTGGTATCCGGGCGAGCCGCTGCCGCGCTGGCAAAATACCCTGTATTGGCGCAAGGACGGCGTGCCGTTGTGGAAAGGCGCGTTCCCGAGCAACGCCACGAAACCGGTGCCGGCCGAAGCCGCGCGCGCATTCATGCGCATGCTCTGTTCGCAGCTCGGCTTGCCGGCGGCTGCGGTGCATCCGTGTTACGAAGATCCATTCCATGCGCTGTGGCAGAACGGCCGGTTGCCGATCGATGAAGAGTTGACGCTTGATCACGAAGCGCTGGCCAAGCGCACGCTCGCCCGAATTTACGAGCAGGGGTTGAATAATCCGGTCGGCTATTGCCTGCCGCTCGCTTTCAATCCGGCCAGCGGTCTGTGGCAGAGCTGTCGCTGGCAATTGCGTCAGGGTTCGCTCTATCTAGTCGCGGGCAATTCGCCCATCGGTTACCGCCTGCCGCTGTCGTCGCTGTCGTATCACGCCAAGGTCGATGGCCTAGAGCCAATCGCGAACGATCCCTTTGCTCCGCTTCCGCAAGAAGTGCGCGCGCCGACCAAGGCGGATTATTTATTGCTGGCGCCGATGGCGATTCACACCGCGCTGTGCGCGGAAGTGCGCGAAGGCAAGCTCTATATATTCCTGCCGCCGCTGTCGAATCTCGATGAGTTTGCGGGTCTGCTCGATGCGATCGCCGGGGCCGCTAACGAGCTGCGACTGACACCGTTTATCGAGGGCTATCAGCCGCCGTTCGATCCGCGTCTGGGCAAGCTCGCGGTGACGCCGGACCCCGGTGTCATCGAGGTCAATGTCCAGCCGACGAAGACGTGGCCCGAGCTCACGCATCTCACCGAGACGCTGTATGCGCATGCGCGCGAAGCGCGGCTCGGCACCGAAAAATTCATGCTCGATGGTCGCCACAGCGGCACCGGCGGCGGCAACCACGTCACGCTCGGTGGCGTCACGCCGGCCGATTCGCCCTTGCTGCGTCGCCCCGATTTACTGCGCAGCCTGCTCACGTTCTGGCAGCATCACCCGAGCCTGTCGTATTTGTTCAGCGGCATGTTTATCGGCCCGACCAGTCAGGCGCCGCGCGTCGATGAAGGTCGCGTCGAGCGGTTGTACGAGCTTGAAATTGCTTTCTCACAACTGCCCCATGGCGAATCGAATCAACCGTGGCTGATCGATCGCGCGCTGCGACATCTGTTAGTCGATCTCACGGGCAACACGCATCGCAGCGAATTTTGTATCGACAAATTGTATTCGCCGGATTCCTCGACGGGCCGTCTCGGTATTCTCGAATTCCGCGCGTTTGAAATGCCGCCGCATGCGCGCATGAGTCTGGTGCAGATGTTATTGCTGCGCGCGTGCGTGGCATCGTTCTGGGAAAAACCCTATCACCACAAACTCGTGGACTGGGGGCATCAGCTGCACGACCGCTTCATGTTGCCGCATTTCCTCAATCGAGATTTCGAAGACGTGCTCGTTTATCTCAATGAGCACGGCCTGCCGTTTAAGTCGCACTGGTTCGATGCATTCAAGGAATTTCGCTGCCCGAAAGTTGGGCATTACGAAATCGAAGGTATGGAATTGGAGCTGCGACACGCGCTTGAACCGTGGCATGTGCTCGGCGAGGAAGCGACGGGCAGCGGTACATCGCGTTACGTCGATTCGTCGGTCGAGCGGCTGCAGGTTAAAGTGCGCTTCGGTACGCCGGGCGATCGTTATGTGCTGACCTGCAATGGCAAACGCGTGCCGTTGATTCCTACCGAGGAGGAGGGCACCTTCGTCGCGGGCGTGCGCTATCGCGCGTGGCAGCCGTGGTCGGCACTGCACCCGATGATCGGTGTGCACTCGCCGCTGGTATTCGATTTCTTCGATACCTGGAACGGCCGCGCACTCGGCGGCTGCACGTATCACGTCGTGCATCCGGGCGGGCGCAGTTACGAGACCTTCCCGGTCAATGCGCTCGAAGCCGAATCGCGCCGCGTCAACCGGTTCGAAGCGGTCGGCCATACGCACGGTCGACTCGTTGCGCCGCCGATGCCCGAACCCGAGCCGCGCTTCATGACCGCCACGCCGAACCTGCAGGGCATCGGCCGTTTCTACAAGCACGTGCCGGGCGTCAAGGCGGTACCGCCGATGGCCAAACCGAATCCGAGCTACCCTTTCACTCTGGATTTACGATTCGATAGTTAAATCCCCCTAACCCCCTTTGATTAAAGGGGGAATGGTCGGGTGCTATCGGTTACTGAGAGGAAATTTCGGAGTCCCCAGCCCCCTCTAAATAAAGGGGGCGACTCGCGAAGCGAGTGGGGGATTTAGGTTCTATGACAAAAACAATCGACAACGAAACCGCCGCGCGCTCGTCGCCGTGGCGCTATCAACCGCCCGCCGGTGCCTTCGACGAAATGGTCGACGCCGACGGCAAGTTGCGGCCGCATTGGCAGCATATGGCCGATTTTCTGCGCGGCTCGGCCCCGCAGATGCTCGATAGTCTCAAGCTGGAAACGCTGCGCCGCCTCAAAGAGCAGGGCGTTTACTACAACGTTTACGAGGACCCGGCCGGCCAGCGCCGCACCTGGCAGCTCGATCCTGTCCCCATGCTGCTGCCCGAGCACGAATGGCCGCAACTCGAAGCGGGTCTGCGCCAGCGCGCGCATCTGTTCAGTCTGCTGTTGCAGGATTTGTACGGTCCGCAGCGTTCGCTGCACGAGGGCTTGATCCCGCACGAAGTCGTGCTGCGGCATCCCGAATTTCTGCGTCCCGCCATGGTGCCGCCCGGCAGCGGCGCGTTGATGTCGCCGCTGACGCTCTACGCGGTCGATCTCGCGCGCGGCCCCGACGGCACCTGGTGGGTGCTCAATGATCGCACCCAGGGTCCGTCCGGTGCAGGCTATGTGTTGGAAGCGCGCGCTGTAACAAAACGAGTGCTTGGGCAGAGTGTGAGCGATTACTCCATCGCGCCGCTCGCGCAGTTTTTTCATCAACTCAAGCGTCATGTCGTGGCGTTGGCGCCCGATCAGCAGCGCGAGCCGACCATCGCCGTGCTGTCGTCCGGTATCGGCAACGAGGTGTATTTCGAGCACGCCTATCTCGCCGCGCAACTCGGCATCACGCTGGTGCAGGGCGATGATCTGACCGTGCGCAGCGGCAACGTATATCTGCGCACGGTCGACGATCTGCGCCGGGTTGACGTGCTGATCCGCCGCGTCGATTCCAGTTTCTGCGATCCGCTCAGCCTGCGCAGCGACTCCATGCTCGGTGTCCCCGGCCTCATGCAGGCGCAGCAGCTCGGCCGTATCGGCATGGCTAACGCGCTCGGCAGCGGCGTGCTCGAATGTCCGGCGCTGCTTCCGTTTTTGCCCGCACTCTCCCGCGCTTGGCTCGGCGAAGACCTGCTGGTGCCGAACGTGGCGACGTGGTGGTGCGGGCAGGACAAGGAGCGTAAGTACGTACTCACCGAGTTGTCGAAGCTGGTCGTCAAGCGCGTCGACCGGCCGGGTCAGGTCATTTTTGCCGACACGCTGTCGCGCAAGGAACTCACCAAGCTCGCCGATGCGATCAAAGCGACGCCGTGGGCCTATGTCGGTCAGGAGCATCTGGGCTTTTCGACCACGCCGACACTGGTCGGGCAATCGTCAGCGAGTGGACAGGCGGCAGCGAATTCGCCGGTTGAGGCGCGGCCCTTGGTGCTGCGTTCGTTTTTGGCCGGCAACGGCGAGCATTACGACGTCATGCCGGGCGGTCTCACGCGGGTCGGCGGCAGCATCGACGCTCAACATGTTTCCACGCAGAGCGGCGGCTGGAGCAAGGACACCTGGCTGCTGCGCCGCTCGGGTTCGATGCGCGATGTGCTGCGACTGCATCCCACCGGACAGCGCCGTCAAACCGCAGCCGTACTCACCAGCCGCGCCGCCGAACACTTGTTCTGGGCGGCGAGTTATCTGGAGCGCAGCGAATCGCTGCTGCGCCTCGCCAATTCCTATCAGTCGCGTTACGAAACCTGGCTCGATTACGGTTTCGAAGCCGACGAGCGCGTGTTGCATCAGTGGTCGCCGCTGCTGCAATCGTATATGCCGGGCATGCTCGGGGGTGATGTGCCGCCGGCGCCGGACACTTTGCGCCGCGCGCTGCTCGGCAAAGGCGTCGGCAGCCTCGCTTACAATCTGCATCGTGGGCTCGAAGGCATTTATACAGTGCGCGATTTGTGGCCGCTCGACAGCTGGCGCGTGATCGAAGAACTCGAAGAGCTGTTGACCTACGCCGAGCGCAACAGCGATGTGATTGCGGTCGATCAACTCGTGCATCCGTTGCTTAATGCGATGCTGGCGTTTTGGGGCGCGAGTCAGGAATCGCTCGCCCTCACGCAGGGCGGCTTGTGGCTGCACATCGGCCGCCGTCTCGAGCGCGTGCAAAATATGCTGCTCATCGTCGGCAATTTCTGTCGCGGCCTGATTGTTGGAGAAGACGCCACGCTTGCGCTCGAAACGCTGTTAGAGGCGCACGGCTGCATCGTCAGTCATCGCCGCCGCTACGGTATCGAACTGAATTTTTTGACGGTGTGGCAGCACTTGCTGCTCGAAGTGACCAATCCGCGTTCACTCATGCATCAGCTCGAGGAATTGGAATCACTTTTGCACCTTCTGAGCAAAGGTGTGAGTCACGCCCATTCGCAATTCGGCTTGAGCAATCTCGAAAAAACCATGCTGGCAGTGACAACCACACTGCGCTTGGCGGATGCGCGCGAGTGGTCGCAATCCGATACGGCGCGCGCGCTGCTGTCGCGGGTGCTCGGGGAATTGAGCGGGCGTTTGCGACAACTGAGCACGGAATTGGATAACCATTATTTCCGGCACACGCAGCCGTTTACGCAGTTTTCGCGTTAAACATGGTTTTTTCGCATCAAACACGGTTTTTCGCGTCAAATATTGTTTTCAGGAAAAAGCCCGATGACGTCATTTCGGCGTTTACATGTAAAACACGAAACCGCGTATCACTATCAAAGCGCGGTGGCGTTGGGCTATAGCCTGGCGTGGTTGACGCCGCGCTCGCTGCCGCAGCAACGCCTGCTCGAACAACAGTTGACGGTGTTGCCGAAGCCGCGCTTTCAACATCACGAAGTCGATGCTTTCGGCAACACGCAGCATTATTTCGAGGTGCATAAATCGCATAGCGAGTTGCGTATCCAAAGCTCGACGATTGTCGAATGCGAAAGCGCGCCGGATGTCGCCGCGTTGGTTGAGCCGTGGGAAAGCGCAATACCGGAAGGGCTCGAAACGAGCGCGGACGGCATGTCGGTCTGGGAATTCATCTATCCCACCGCGCTGGTGCCGCTGCATCCGGATTACACCGATTACGCGCGTGCGATTTTTACGCCGGAGCGCCCGCTCGGCGAGGCCTTGCTCGCATTCAATCGCCAGGTGCACACCGATTTTCACTACGTGCCGGGCGCAACTGCCGTCGACACGCCGCTCGCGCAGGTGTGGGAAAACCGCGCCGGCGTGTGTCAGGACTTCGCGCATTTCGCGCTCGCGGCGCTGCGCGGTATCGGTTTGGCAGCCGCGTATGTCAGCGGTTATCTGCTCACGTACCCGCGCCCCGGTGAAGCCAAGCGCATCGGCTCCGATGCCTCGCACGCGTGGTTCGCGGTGTGGACGCCCACGCTCGGCTGGGTGCATCTCGATCCGACCAACGACACCGTGGTCGGCGATGAGCATATCGTCCTCGCCATCGGCCGCGATTATTCGGATTCGCCGCCGGTCAAAGGGGTTTGTTTTAGCGGCGGTCTCCATCAACTTAGCGTAGCGGTGACAGTCAATGAGCTTGCAGTCGATGAAACCTCAGAAAGCGGAGCGGGAAATAGCGGGCTCGCCGGCCACGCCCCCATCCATCGCAACGACGCAGTCGTGCCAGGCGATGTCGATACCGACCGCCTTGCCGATGCAGACGTCGATGTCGTCGCCGACCTCGACGTCATCAAAGACCCCGACGGCATTACCGACAACAGCGCCAATAGAGAAGGCATCAATGGAGATTAATTGGAAAGAGTACGCAGCGACCGGTTTGTTCGATGAAATGATCGATCAGAAAAACAAGCCGCGGCCGGTCGCGAAAGCGCTGGCGAAATATCTGGAGTCACTCGGTGCGCCCGAGCTGGAACGTTTGCAGGCAAGCGCCGCGCTCACCATCAAGGAAATGGGCATCACCTTCACCGTGTATAACGATGGCGGCGGTTCGATCGATCGCGAATGGCCCTTCGATATTATTCCGCGCGTGATGGCCAAGCGCGAATGGGATCGCGTCGATGCCGGATTAAAACAGCGCGTGAAAGCGCTCAACATGTTTATCGACGATATCTATCACGATCAAAAAATCGTGAAAGATAAAATTTTCCCCGGCGATCTGCTGACGAAATCGAAAAACTTTCGCAAGCAGTGTGTCGGCATGAATCCGAAATTCGGCGTGTGGGCACATATCTGCGGCTCCGATCTGGTGCGTCATGCCGACGGCGAAATTTACGTGCTCGAAGATAATTTACGCGTGCCTTCCGGCGTTTCGTATCTGCTCGAAAACCGTCAGGTGATCAAACGCGTATTCGCGGATTTGTTCGGCGATTATTCGATTCTTCCGGTCGACGATTATCCCTCGCAATTATTCGACATGCTCGCTGCGTTATCGCCGCGTCCTTCCGAATATCCGCAAGTCGTGGTGATGACGCCAGGCATTTACAACTCGGCGTATTTCGAACACTCGTATCTCGCGCAGCAGATGGGTTGCGAGTTGGTGGAAGGTCGCGATCTCGTTGTCGCCGATGACGATTGCGTGTACATGAAAACGGTGGTTGGTCTGAAACGTGTCGATGTGATTTATCGCCGCGTCGACGATTTGTTTTTAGACCCCGAGGCGTTCAACAAAGATTCCGCGCTCGGCGTGAAAGGTTTGATGCGCGCGTGGATGAAAGGCAATGTTGCGCTCGCCAATGCGCCGGGAGCGGGCGTCGCTGACGATAAAGTCGTGTACGCGTTTGTGCCGCAAATGATCAAATATTATTTGGGCGAAGAAGCGATCGTGCCGAACGTACCCACCTATTTGTGTATGAAAGACGACGAGTGCAAATACGTGCTCGAACATCTCGACGAGTTGGTGGTGAAACCTGCGAACGAATCGGGCGGTTACGGCATGCTGGTCGGTCCGCACAGCACGAAAGCGGAGCGCGAAAAATTCGCCGAATTAATCAAAGCCGATCCGCGCAACTACATCGCACAACCGACCTTGAATTTGAGTACGGTGCCGACACTGATTGAAGGCAAACTCGAACCGCGCCACGTCGATATGCGTCCGTTCATTTTGTCGAGCGATCAAATTCACGTGACCACCGGCGGCTTGACGCGCGTGGCATTGAAGCGCGGCTCGCTGGTAGTGAATTCATCGCAAGGTGGTGGTTCGAAAGATACCTGGATTATCGACGGAGATTTTTAACAGATGCTGGCTCGCGTCGCAGAAAATATTTATTGGATGGCACGCTACATCGAGCGTGCTGAGGATATGGCTCGCCTGATCAGCGTCACCGCGAATCTCACGCTCGATTTGCCGAAGGGTCTGTCGCCGATCTGGGGGCAGCTCATCGCAATTACCGGCGCTGAAGCCGCTTATTCGAGCAATGATTACGACGAAAAATCCGTGCTCAAGTTTTTGGTCAGCGATATGCACGCACAGGTTTCGATTCTGGCCTGTGTTGCGTGCGCCCGCGAAAACGCGCGCACGATTCGCGACGTGATTCCGCGCGATGCCTGGGAAAAAATGAATGCGCTGTATTTATATGCCAAAGAGCAGGCGCCACAGGCCACCAGTAAGCGCGGGCGTTTTGCATTTCTCGAAGAAGTCATCGCGCAGTGTCAGATGATCAAAGGCGTGTTTTCGGGTTCGATGAATCACGACGCGGGTTATTTGTTTTTGCGCATAGGCCGTTATCTTGAGCGCGCCGATATGACCAGTCGCATCGTCGATATTCGCTCGTCGAATTTGTTGCCCGATGCCACCACAGCGCAAGCGACTTACGAAAATTTACAGTGGATGAGCGTATTGCGTTCGCTGTCGGCGTATCAGATGTATCGGCGCGAAATGCAATTGCGCGTGCAGCGCACCGAAGTTCTTCGCTTTTTGTTCCAATCGGAAGTGTTTCCGCGCTCGCTGAGTTTTTGCGTCAATTCGGTACAGAGCGCGGTGAATTTTTTGCCGAATCACGACAAAACCAAATTGGTCGTGCATCGCGTCAAGCGTCAGCTCGATAATGCGCAGATCGATAAACTCAAACAAACCGAATTGCAGATGTTCGTCGATCAGCTGCAAATCGGATTTGCGCAAATTCACGACGAATTGGTAAGCGCCTATTTCAGCGGATTGGGTGCGCAGGACGCCGCGTAATTAATTATTGTTAAACGTAGGGGCGGACCTGCGTGTCCGCCCTGGCTTTATACAAACAAAAGTATTCGATCACAAAAAATAAGGGCGGACACACAGGTCCGCCCCTACAGGTCCTGCGGTTTAAATCAGAACATCCACACTGCGCCGGCGTCGGTGGCGCTGGTATTGGTTTGTGTGCCGCCGATGCCGGTGGCATTGCTTTGCTCGAACGCGCCGCTGATCGCGAGCGTGCCGGCATTCGCACTCAAACCGATCGCGGTGCCGAATTCATTGCCCACCGTGCTCGTCGAAGGTTTCACGTAAGTTTGTTGCGACCAGGCGGTGCCGCTGCGAGTAAACAAATACACGGCGCCGACACCGTCTTTGGAATTATCGCTTTGACTGCCGTTGATGCCGGTTGCGCTGCTCGACTCACCGATCGCGCCAACGGCCAGTGTGCTGCCGTCGCTGCTCAGGGCGAGCGCGCTGGCGAAATTGTCGTTGGTGTTGGTGTTCGAGGCTTTCACATATGCCTGCTGCGACCAGCTGCTGCCACTGCGCGCAAACACGTAGGCGGCGCCTGCATTAGCCGCCGAATTATTCGATTGCGTACCGCCGACACCGGTTGCGCTGCTGGCTTCGTAGGGCGCGCCGACGGCGAGCGTATTACCGCTGTTATCGAGTGCGAGTTGCGCACCGAAATTATCGCCGGCGCCGGTGTTGGAGGCTTTCACATAGGCCTGTTGCGACCAGGTGCTGCCGCTGCGGGTGAAGACATAAGCCGCGCCGGCCGTGGTGGCGGAATTGTCGCTCTGGGTGCCATTGATGCCGGTGGCCGCGCTGGCCTCGTAGGGCGAGCCGACTGCCAACGTGCTGCCCGATCCATTCAATGCGATCGCGGTGCCGAAGTTATCTTCCGCAGCGGCATTGGAGGCTTTCAGATAGACCTGCTGGCTCCAGTTGGAACCGCTGCGCGTGAACACGTAGGCAGCGCCCGCGTTGCTGGCACTGTGGGTGTTAGCACCGGGATTCACGCCGCTATTGCTGTTCGATTCGCCCGGGGCGCCCGCTGCGAGGGTATTGCCATCGTCGCTCAGCGCCACCGACCAGCCGAAGTAGGAAGCCGCGTAGGTGTTGGTCGGTTTGACGTAGGCCTGCTGCGACCAGCTGCTGCCGCTGCGGGTGAACACATAGATCGAGCCGGCATCGCCGGCGGTGCGTGTGGTCTGGCTGCCGTTAATCGTGGTGGCGGAGCTGTCTTCGAACGGGGCGCCGACCGCGAGTGTATTGCCGTCGCTGCTCAAGGCGACGCTCTCGCCGAAATTGTCGCCGGCGTAAGTATTCGATGCTTTGAGATAGGCCTGCTGGGTCCAGCCGCTACCCGTGTTGACGAAGACATAAACGGCGCCCGAATCGGTCGTGGCGTCGCTGCTCTGGCTGCCGTTGATGCCGGTGGCGCTGCTGTCCTCGGAAGGTGCGCCCACCGCGAGTGTGGTGCCGTCATCGCTGAGCGCGATGGTCCAGCCGAAAGTGTCGCCCGCGCTGGCGTTGGACGCTTTGAAATAGCCGATTGCCTGCAACACGCCGCTGCTCGCGCTGAGCATGTTCGACGAGGTGCAACCGTTGCTGTTGCACGCCTGCACCAGGTAGCGGGCGGCACTCCAGTTCTGTGTGTGCACCGCGATGTCATGGCTGTAAGTCAGGGCGGTGAGATCGCCGCCGACCTGGGTGTAAGTTCCGGAGCCATTGGCATCTTCCAGCACGCGGTAGAACGTCGCGCCGTCGACCGCAGACCAACTGAAGCGCAATTGTTTGATGGCGAAGTTGATGCTCGGGCTGGGCGCCGCAGGCGTCAAGGCGCCGACCGAGGGCGCGCTGGAGGAACTCGATGAAGCCGGTGCGCTATCGCCGCCGCCACCACCGCCGCCTCCGCAGCCCTGCAAAAGCGCGAATACGATTGCACAACTGAGAAGAGACTTCGCGGGCAGCCTGGTTGCCGAAAACCCGGTTGCCGAAAGCGTGTTTGTTGGGAGCGAGTTCATAAGCCAACGTCCTGGAGGTGAAACTGTCGAGGGTAATGCCGTAAGAAGATAGCAGGATCAGGCGTGATGATTGGGTGACGGCGCCGACATTCCCGCGGATTTGTGGGCTGAATCACCGTTCCGCCGCAGCGCGGCGCACGCTGTTAGCAATTCGCCAATTGCGGCCGTAACTTGCAGTAGAATGCCCGTTCATCGCACACAATCGTCTAGGAGTTCGCGCATGAACTTGAGCAGCGCCCCCGATCAGGGCCAGCTGGAGCAATGGCTGAATCGCGCCGGTATCAGCTTTTACATCTGCGATCAGTGTAACGGCCTGCACGTGTCCGGCTTGCAGGAGCTGGAAGGCGTGGCCGATGCGCGCCTGTTCATCGAACCCTGGGGCATTTTGTTCAGCACCGAGTTGGTGATTCGCCCGGTCGCGTTGCTGCCGATGTCGGCCGATCTCGGCCGCCTCAATATCGATTACCCGACACTCAAGTTGTTTCTCGACATCGTCGACGATGCCATGCCGCAGCTGGTGGCGGGCGGCGTCTGGCTGACCGGCGCCGGATTGACCGAAGCGCAGTTCCAACTGTTCATGACTACGACCATGGAAGCGGTCAAGCAGCTGATCGCCGAGTGCGGCCATCTCGATTACCTGCTGCCGGAAGAAAATGCCGAGAAGCAACCACCGCTGAAACAGCCGCGCGTGCACTGAACGCGGGATTTATATCGTAAATCATTGACGTATCCCCGGTTTGAAGTTGGCTAGGTATGGATCGTGGATCTAGACTGACTCAATGCTTTGGAACACATCCCTCAAAACAAATCTCTTAAAACAAGTGGTCTGGTTGTAATGGCAGAAAACATTGGACAGTTTGGCTGCATCGTACTTTGTGCTTGCCTGAGCGGTACTGTCTTGGCCGCGTCTGAAGATTTCTTCGAGTTGGCTCCCGATCAGCTTTCGCGATTGAAAATTACGGCCGCCTCCGCTTTCACCGAATCCGAGCTCGATAGCAGCGCCACCGTCAGCGTGGTGACGCGCGAGGATTGGCAGCGCCGCGCCGCGCGCACACTGCCCGATGCGGTCATGCATTTACCGGGCGTGATGCTGCTGGAGCCGCCCGATGGCGGTTTGCTGATTCAGGTGCGCAGTTACGATTCGACCTCGCTGCGCGGTCGCGCGACGCTGATCGATGGTGTTCCTATTAACACCTTCGCGTTTGGCTCCGAGGTGTTTTCCAACGCCGAATTGCAGCTGCCTGTTATGGATAGCCTTGAGCTTGTGCGCGGTCCCAGTTCGATTTTGTACGGCAGCGATGCGTTTCATAGCGCGTTGGTGTTATCGACATATCGCGACAACAAAGATCGACTTGAAGTCGAGGGCGAGATTGCCTCGCGCAGTTATCAACGCTTGGCCGCACGCGGCACCCAAACCATCGGCGACGATCAATCGCTGCAAATGGCGATCAGCGTTGCGCGTCAGGGCGATCAAAACGACGAATACAAATATCCGCTCGGCGGCACTACGCTGAGTGCATCGCGCGAGCAGAGCTACAACAGCGGCACAGGTATGCTCCGCTTTGCTGGGCGTGGAAGCGCAGTCGGCTATCAAATCGAAGTTTTTACCGATCAAACCGATGTCAACGAGTCGCCGGGCGCGGGCACATTTATTACCGATGTGCGCGATCGCGATATCGCCGATCGCAATTCGCATTTCTGGATGGCAAAAGGCGGTCTCGATGGTCAGGTCGCGAATTGGGATTGGCGCTGGGATAACTATTATTGGCGCAATGATTACGGACAAAGTTATTTTTTGCGTTTGCCGGTTGTTGCGTATACCTATGAAGATCAACAAATCGTCGAGCATCGTTACGGCTCGAAATTAAATATCAAACGCGCTGACATCGATTTGCTCGCCGCAAAAACTCAGCTCTCGGCGACAGTGGCCAGCGAACAGCAAGAAATTGATGATCACGATGTGACCACGCTGGTCAATGTTGTCTTTCCACAAATTCCGACACCGGATTACGCAGGCCTCGATCAGCGCATTAACAGCATGTCGCTCGAAGGCAAATCGCAGTGGCAGAGCGGACGCTATCAATTTATCTACGGCGGTCGCATCGATAATTATTCGACCTTCGGTTCGCAAACATCGCCGCGCGTTGGCTTTATCTGGATCCCCGTTTCTAATTACAGCGTGAAAGCGACATACGGCCAGGCGTTTCGTGCACCGAATGCCAACGAGTTGCGCGGCACTAATTTCGCCCTCGGCGATGCCGATCTGAAACCGGAAACGCTCGACAGCTACGAGTTGAGTTTGGTGCACGCAGTCAACCATGGCGTTATTCAACTCACTGGATTTAAAACGCGCTGGCACGATCGCATTCTGCTGGTCAGAAATACTGCGGGCGCGAACATCGGCTTGAATCAGTACACCAATGCGGGCGAAAGCGAATCCTACGGCGCCGAGTTGTCGGCAAAATTCGACTTCGAGCAATGGCGTGTCGAATTGAGCGGTGCGCGTATCAAAAACAATACGATCGATGGACCCACACGCCAGTGCGGTTGCGAACCCGATATGTTCCCGCAGTGGATGGCAGATCTCGGCATCGGCTATCGCTGGCCTGCGCAACGCATCGAATTATTCTGGACCAATCGCCTGCATGAAAATGTTAGAACGGGTGACGATACGCAAGCGGGTAATGTTGGCGACGCCGGTTTTTTCTATCGCAGCGATATTTCATTGAGCCAGCAATGGGGCACGAACTGGACGGGACAGCTTTCGATACGCAATCTCTTCGATAGAGATAATGTCTGGCCTTCCGTCGTGAACAGCAATGGCGGTATCGCCGATATTCCGCGGCAGATCAGTTTCGAGATTCAATATCGCGGTCTGCCGTAAGCGATTTACCATTTCGACCTGCTCGATAGACGCGACTGCAGTGGAGTGTTAGTCGCGTCTGTGGGGCTTGCGGTGTCATCGCCGCCTCAACGCATGCTGTTAGACAAGAAAGGGATTTATCGATGTCTACCATCGCACTCTCATTAGCTGCGGATTTTTCGCGCACCTTCGATATCAAGCTCGCTACCGATGACGCCGCGCGCGCACGCGTTTTTGCCGTGCGGCATCGCGTGTTTTGTCAGGAACTCGGTTACCCGATGGAAAATGACGGTAAATTCGAGGCCGACGCGTATGACGAGCAAAGTTTGCATTGCCTGTTGCATCACAAGCCGACGAACACCGACGTCGGCTGTCTGCGTCTGGTATTGCCGCTGGCCGATGGCGGCGGCTTGCCGTTCGAATCGTTCGGCATGCGTTTTATCGATCGTGACTTGCTCGACTGGAAAGCGCTCGATTCGAAATCATGCTGCGAAATTTCGCGGCTGGCGGTGATCTCGCAATTTCGCCGTCGCGCCGGCGAGCAGAATAATCCCGAAGGTATTGGCGATGAAGAAGAGGTCGATGCGTTCATGCGTCGGCGCTTTCCTTTTCTGGCGGTGTCGCTGTATCACGCGGTCATTGCGTTAATTCTGGAGCGGCATTTCGAATCGATTTTCATGGTCATCGAGCCGCGGCTGCAACGGCATTTACAACGTTACGGCGTGACAGTGCGGCAGATCAGTCCCACATTCGAGTATTACGGTCAGCGCGCCGTGCATGTCACCACCGGGCAACAATTTAGCAAAGAGGTGGCGAGCTGGAATACGGAGCTGCGCGAGTTGTACGACGAAGTCCACCGGCAATTGCTGGGATATTTGCCGACGATTGCGCGCAAGCACTTTAATGCCTAGCGTTCACTGTCCTGTTTAAACGGCAGCAATTCTGCGGCGGCTTCGATATGGCTTTCCACGGCGTGCTCTTCGCGCCGAAGAAAATCATCGATAGCGGCGCGGAAGTTGTTGTTTTCAATCCAGTGATAGGAAAAGGTTTTAATCGGTGTGAAGCCGCGCTGAATTTTATGCTCGCCCTGCGCGCCGGGATCGAAATGCGCGAGACCGCGACGAATGCAGTAATCGATGCCCTGGTAATAGCACGCTTCGAAATGCAGATAATCGTATTCGCGCACACAACCCCAGTAGCGTCCGTACAAAGTGTGGCTGTCGCGAAAATATAAGGCGCCGGCAACGGCCGCATCGCCGAGATAGGCCAGCACCATGACCGTGTGAGCGGATAACTGTTCGCCGATCGCAGTAAAAAAATCTTCGTTCAAATAACCGGAGTGCCCACTGCGTTTGGCGTAGGTTAGCGCATAAAAACGATAGAAAGTGTGCCAGTGCTCGGCCTGAATGTGTTCGCCTTCGAGCAAGCGCAATTGCAATCCCTGCTCAGCCACGCGCGCGCGCTCTTTACGTAAATTTTTACGTTTGCGCGAATTGAAAGTCGCGAGAAAATCGTCGAAGCACGAATAATTGTCGTTGAACCAGTGGTACTGCACGCCGATGCGTTCGCTGAGGTTGGCGTTGATCAGCGCGGTGCGTAATTCAGGTTGTGGAAATAATACGTGCAATGACGAGAGATTGTCGCGCGCCATGCGCTCGCGTAATGCCGCAATAATTTTCTGCGCGATAGCGTCGCGGTTTTCGCTATCTATTACGCAGAGGCGAGGTCCTGTTGCGGGAGTGAACGGAATCGCACAGAGCAGTTTCGGATAATAATCGATGCCATGACGGGCGTAGGCATTGGCCCAGCTCCAGTCGAACACATATTCGCCGTAGGAATGTGATTTCAAGTACAGCGGCATCACTGCGACTAAACGCTCGCCGTGCTTTACCAACAGATGTTGCGGCTGCCAGCCGCTATCGCGATCGGCGCAGCGCGTGCGTTCGAGAGTGTAAAGAAATTCGTGGCGAGTGAATGGAAAATCGGTTCCCGCCACTGCGTTCCAATCGTGGGCGGAAATGGCGGCGAGGCTGTCGATAAATTCGATTCGATAGTCGGCAGCCATCGATTTACACCGTCATGCCGAAGTTGGGTTGATGAGGAAGTGCAGGAAAATCCCGGCGAAAATAATTGCGCCCACCCAGTTGTTGTGCAGAAAGGCGCGAAAGCAGGCCTCGCGTTGGCGATGACGAATCAGCATCTGGTGATAAATAAACAATGCAGAAACACCGATCAGAGAAACGAAATACCAATACGCCAATTTGAATTGCACACCGACCATGATCAGTGCGAACACCACGCAAATTTGCAGTGCCCCCGTGATCAGGCGATCGTCGTCACCGAATAAAATCGCGGTGGATTTGATGCCGATTTTAATATCGTCGTCGCGATCGACCATCGCATAGAACGTGTCGTACACCACGGTCCACAACACATTGGCGATAAATAAAATCCAGCAGCCTTTCGGCAGCGTTTCGCTCTGTGCAGCAAACGCCATCGGAATTCCCCAACTGAACGCCGCACCCAATACCACTTGTGGCAGATGCGTGTAGCGCTTCATGAAGGGATACGTGGCGGCGAGCAATACCGCGCCGAACGACAGCATGATCGTGAGTTTGTTAGTGAACAGTACCAATACGAAAGCGAGTGCGCACAACGCCGCCGACAGGATCAACGCTTCGCGTTTGGTGACTTTGCCCGAAGTGAGCGGGCGCTGCGCTGTACGTTGCACGTGGCTGTCGAAATTGCGATCGGCGTAATCGTTGATGACACAGCCCGCCGAGCGCATGAGAAATACGCCGAGCACAAAAATAATTAACAGATGCCATTGCGGCCAGCCGCGCGCGGCAATCCACAATGCCCACAGTGTTGGCCACAGCAGCAGCAGCGTGCCGATGGGTTTATCGGCGCGCATGAGTTGCAAATAGAGAGGCAGCCTGCCGAGCAGTGGATGGTCTCGCAATTTAGGCATGACACACGCTCTCAAACATGGCTCAGGTTTTTAAACATAACACTGGCTCTTATACATGACCCGGGTTCGCATGGCGGTTGATCTGCCCCGGCCTATTCGCCGCAGTATATCAACGGCGTTGGATAAGTCGGTGCACGTTGGGTGAACGCGCGATCATTTCGACAAAATCATCGAGAAAAATTTCGCCGACGATGAGCGCGTGTTCGTCGATTGAAAAACGCGAGCGGCGCGCCCACAGGGTGTTTTTGGTTGGTGCGGCCCCTGTCGCAATCGAAGCGAGTTCGAACGGCGTGCGCTGCAACTGAGGAAAACTGAACAGCAAGGTGCCGAGCGACGAATTGCGCAGCGTGCGCAGGCGTTGCAAATCGCCGCGCAAACTGCGCGAGGGAATCACGCTGCGCGCATACACCCACGGTTTACCGCATCCCCATAAAATCACTTCGCGAATCAGTGCGTGCTGCGATGGATCGATTTGCAGCAAGCGCGCTTCCGACAGCGTCGGCCGCTGCCATTCCTGCATGACCCGCTCGACGCGAAATTCGCCGTTGCTGGCGGCGATGAGCAATTGTGTCAACGAACCTTCGGCGAGTAACCATGGCCGCAGTTGCGCGGGAATTTCGGTGCTCAGGTAACGCTGTGCATCGCGCCAGCGCAGCGTACGTGCGAGTGCTGCAGCGTTATGGTTTCGCAGTGAGGTGTCGGCGTACAATTCGGCTTTCCAATTTAATCGAGCTTTTCACATTTTCGAATGTGTAAACATGCGGGGCGGCGCTATGCGGAATGGTGCTAATTGTACCGTTCCTGCACGCACTTTATTAACCGGCCTGTCAGGCCGTTTTAAAACAAGCATTGCGAGGTGGTCGTAGAGATGGCGAAGTGGGAGTGTATCGTGTGCGGGCATATTTACGATGAGGCCGAGGGCGATCCCGAACACGGCGTGGCGCCAGGCACGCTCTGGGCCGATGTGCCGGAGGATTGGCTGTGCCCCGATTGCGGCGTCGGCAAAGAAGCCTTCAATCTCCTCGAATAATGTTCCCAGCAAGACACTCGCGAATCAATTCATTGGCCACGAATGACAGCGGACGAATCATCAGATTGAAACGACCGATCAACGCCTGCGCGCAACTCATGAAAGCGTTGCTGATCATGGTCGGCGCGCAATGCTTTGTGCTTGGTGCGCATGCTGCGCCGGCGAATGCTGACGCCGAACAGATCGCGCAAGTGCTCGATCTGCTCGGTGTGCGTGCATTGATCGAGCAGACGCCGGCGATTTTAACGCCGGCCATTGAGGCGGAAACGCAATTTCTAGGCAGCAAACCGCAACCGGCAAACTGGCGACGCGATATCGAAGCGCAATTGAAGGCGCCGATTATTTTGCAGAATGTCACGCGCTTTTTGCACGAGCGCGCACTCGCGCGCAAGGACTCCCCTGCTAAAGCGAACAGTCGCAGCGATATTTTTCTGCGCGTGCAACAACGCCTGCAAGAGCCGATCGCCAAGCGCGCGCGTTATTTCGATTTGGCGATGACGCAGCCCGGTGCGGAAAAAAATCTGCGCAATTTTCTGGCGCAGAATGGTCTTGGTCAGAGCGATGCCGCAGCGAAAAAATCCGAAGCCGCAGCGAGTGGCGATGATGCGCGGCGCGCGGTGTTGCGTGAAATCGATAGTGCGAGTTCATCCACGCTGTTGATGGCGACCTTGCAATCAGCCATCGCTGCGCGCGTGCGGCAGGCGGCGAGTGGCAGGGCGGTCGATGCGGCCTTGTTGCAGGATGAAATCGCCGAGCGCCAGCGTTATCTGGAACCGTTAGCGATCGATTATTTAGCTTACGATTATCGCTATTTGCGCGACGATGAATTGCACGAGTATCGCGATTTATTGCGCGACGACAATGTGCAGTGGGTGCTCGACATTTGCTATCAGGCGCTGCTGGCAGCGATTGTCGGCGAGCTGACGCCGCTGCCGGTCAAGCCTCAGTAATTTGAATGGCGTTTTTTGGGAATGGCGCGCTATGCAGCCGCCAAGCCCGCAGCAATCGTGGTGATTTCGTCGCTCGCATCGATGACGTTTTGAATCGCAAGCACGGCTTTTTCCGGATCCAGATGCAGGCGTTCGAACATTTCCGCAGGGATGGATTCGACCGGCGCATTGCCGATCCCATGATGACGCAGTAATCGCATCGCCACGAACATGATATTGGCGTAGGCGTGATGCGGGCCGGCGTAATCGGCATCGTTTTGATAGCGCAGGCCGATGCAAACTTCCTCGGGCAATGTCCACAAACGCATGAGCCACGCCGCGAGTTGGTCGCGCGTGATGCCGATTAAATGCCGTTCGATAACGCCGTAACTCACGCGCGGATTGGCTTCCTGATAGCGGCAATAACTCGCGAAGTGCGGTGGAAACACTTCGGCCATCAACAAAAAACCGAAGTTGTGCAGCAAGCCGGTTAAATACGACAGACCGATGGTGGGGCGATGCTCGGCGTGGATGCAGCCGACCAGCGATTCGACCGCCGTCGCCGCGAAGACCGCCTGTTGCCAATACGGTGTGAAACCCTTGGGCATATCGCGCGGAATATTCACGCTCTTGCCGAGCGCCAGACCGAGCGCGAGATTCAGGACGAGATCGAAACCTAACACGCGCACGATGGCGTCGTGCACCGATTTAATTTTGCCGGGCGCGGCGTAATAGGGCGATGCGGCCCAGCTGACGACTTGCGCGGCCAGGGCCGGATCGAGTTCGACGATATTGGTCAGGCTGCGCATGTCCGCGTACGGATCGACGCGCAGTTTGATGATGCGTTGCGCGGTATCGGGCAGCGGCGGAAATTCGAGCGTTTCTTCGAGGCGCTGTTTGATGCGCAATTGCGTGAAATTGGCGACCGCCTTGGTGATTTGCTCGACATCGTCGCAGCTATCGAATTTGCCGTTTTTGAGCGAGCTCAGCGGCAGCGTGAAATCGCCCAGCGTGGCGCCGCTCAGACTCTGGCGAAATTGCGCGGGGGTCAGCCGCAGCCAGCCGGACTGATCGCCCGCGCTGAGCATGATCACATCGCGTTCGAGAATGCGATGATCGACCAGCGTCGGCAGCCCGAGCACCGCGGGCAGCGCCGGCACCTGCTGCATCTGATGCTGCTGGCAGAGTTTGCGCACATCGGAATAAGGCATCGCGCGTACCTGCCAGCCGGTGAGATTGCTCACCGCATTGAGGTCGAGCAGCGTGCCTGGCGCGTGCAGCACCAGCAGCCGGTGCGAGCCGTCGCAGAGCAGCATCGTCTGCACCGCGTCGGCGGGCATGTCGGAAAAATCCTCGACCCCGAACTCGATGTTTTGTTTGCGCAGGAGATTGTCTACAGCGGCGGGAATAGCCATACGTCGTTCCGATGTCTGTATTAGTTTTTGGGATGATTTTTTGCGATGCCGGTTTCGGAAGTGTAGCAGCGCAGCGCCGACGCCAAGGGTTTAGTGTCTACGTTGATGTACTTATCACAGCGGCATGCTTATGCAGCCAACACTCGAATGCTCAGGTTTATAGTCCGGAATGTTGGTTTATAGTCCAGAAAGTTGGAAACGCAATCGTTTGGGACGCAAGTGCAATCGTTTTGGGTAAGAGTGCAACCGCACGAGTGCTTTTGGATGGTGGTGAACGGCGCGATTACACCTGCGCAAAGCGTTCGCGATCGGGTAACCAGCGGCGAATCAGCGCCGCTGCACTGGCGGGATTATTCGCGTGCAGTTCGCGCGCCAGCTCGCGCACGCGCGGCAGCAGTTCGGCATCGCGCTGCAAATCGGCGATACGCAATTGCAGCAGACCGGTCTGACGCGTGCCCAGCAATTCGCCGGGGCCGCGTAATTCCAGATCTTTTTCGGCGATGACGAAACCGTCGTTGCTTTCGCGCAGCACTTGCAGACGCGCCTTGCCCTGCTGCGAGAGCGGCGCTTGATAGACCAGCAGACAAAAACTTTCCGCACTGCCACGGCCGACGCGTCCGCGCAATTGATGTAATTGGGCGAGGCCCAGACGCTCGGCATTTTCGATAATCATCAAACTCGCGTTGGGCACATCGACACCGACTTCGATCACGGTCGTTGCCACCAGCAAATGCAATTCACCGGCTTTGAATGCCGCCATCGTCGCGATTTTTTCGGCGGGCTTCATGCGGCCGTGGACGAGCCCGACCCGCAACTCGGGTAGCGCGGCCTGCAACTCCTGCCACGTCGCTTCGGCGGCTTGCGCCTGCAGTTGCTCGGATTCTTCAATGAGCGTGCACACCCAATACGCTTGCCGACCTTCGGCGCAACCCGCACGCACGCGCTCGACCACATCGGCGCGGCGCTCGTTGCCGATCACGGCGGTGTGAATCGGTTTGCGCCCCGGCGGTAATTCGTCGATGACCGACGTATCGAGATCGGCATACGCGCTCATTGCCAGCGTGCGCGGAATCGGTGTCGCCGTCATGATCAATTGATGCGGCTGGCGTGTGAGGGTGCCTGTCGCGCTTTGAGTGTCTTGGCGATTACCTTTTTCCTTCAGCGCCAAACGCTGATGCACGCCGAAGCGATGTTGCTCGTCGATAATCGCGAGGCCGAGATTTTTAAAAATCACATCGGCCTGAAACAGCGCGTGCGTACCGATCACAAGTTGAATTTCGCCGCTCGCAACCGTCGCGAGCAAATTTTCGCGCGCCTTGCCTTTCACCTTGCTCGATAGCCAGCCGAGTTGAATATTGAGTGGTTGCAGCCAGCGTGAGAAATTATCGCGATGTTGCTCGGCGAGAATTTCGGTCGGCGCCATCAGCGCAACCTGATAACCGCTCGCGATGGCACGCAACGCTGCCAGTGCGGCGACCACGGTTTTGCCGGAGCCGACATCGCCTTGCACCAGCCGCAGCATCGGTTGCGGTTGGGTTAAGTCGTGCGCGATTTCTGCAGCGACGCGCTGCTGCGCGGATGTGAGTGCAAACGGTAATTGTTTTAAAAATTGCTGCTGCAATTTATTCGAGCCGGAGCAAATCGGCGCCCCATGTTGCCGTGCACTTTCACGCAATCGCAACATCGATAATTGATGCGCCAATAATTCCTCAAACGCCAAACGCTGTTGATACGGATGCCTGCCCGCCAGCAATTGTGCCTGCGCGACATCCGGCGGCGGGGTGTGCAGAAATCTAACGACTTCGCTCAGCTTCTTCGCTTTGGGATTGATGGCGAGATAATCAATCAAGCTATCCGCGCTCAATAAATCGAGCGCGGCAGCGATTAGCTTGCGCCAACTCGGCTGTTGCAAACCTTCGGTGGTCGGATAAATCGGCGTCAATGTTTCCGCCACGGGCAGTGCCACATCGCCGTCGATGATGCGATATTCCGGGTGATAAATTTCCAAGCCACTCGCACCGCGACGCGGTTCACCGAAACAACGCACGCGCGCGCCGGCGGCGAGCTGTTGTTTTTGCGCGGCAGAAAAATGATAGAAACGCAGCGAGATCGTGCCGGTGCCATCTTGAATGCGACACACCAAACTGCGGCGGCGACCGAATACGATATCGGCTGCGCGCACTTCGCCTTCGATCACGGCATCGATGCCGGTTTGTAATGCGCCGATCGGCGTAATGCGCGTGCGATCCTGATAGCGCAGCGGCAAATGAAATAACAAATCCTGCACGGTGTGAATGCCGAGCTCGGCGAGTTTTTCCGCAAGTCGCGGGCCGACACCGCGCAAAGCAGTAACGGAAATGGTGTCGAGCGTGGCCGTTGCGGAATTCACGAGCGCGTCAGTTCACAAATGAATCAGTTCACAAACGAATTAATTCAATCGCGGTACGAGCGAGCACTGGCGGACCGCTTGACTGACCACATCGATCGCCTGATGACGCGGAAAACTGGCGCGCCACGCGAGCGCCACGGTGCGACGCGGCTGCGGATCGGCAAACGGACGCACCGCAAGCACACCTTCACCGTACGGCAGAATTTGCGCGGCCGATAATGGCAGCACGGTGATGCCGAGTCGTGAAGCGACCATGTGTTTCAATGTTTCGAGCGAACTGCCTTCGACCACCGATTGCAATTGCGTGTCGGTATGGGTGAGGCTCGTGCGCAGTGCGGGGCAGGCGTTGAGCACTTGATCGCGAAAGCAATGGCCTTCGCCGAGCAGCATGACGGTTTCATGCGCGAGTTTTTTCTGCGGAATTTTATCGAGCTGCGCGAGTGGGTGATCGCCCGGCATCACCACCACGAACGGCTCATCGTAAAGCGGTTGCGTGACGACATCGGGCTCGGTGAATGGCAGCGCAATGACAATCGCATCGAGCTCGCTTGCGCGCAATTTTTCGCGCAACACGGCGGTGTAGCTCTCTTCGATGTAGAGTGGCATGCTGGGCGCGAGCCGTTGCAATTCCGGAATGAAACACGGAAATAAATACGGCCCCACCGTGTAGATCGCGCCGATCGATAAGCGACTGCCCAGCGGATCTTTGCCGTGATCGGCGAGTTCGCGAATACGGTTGGCCTGTTCGAGCACCAACTGTGCCTGCTCGATAATTTTCAAACCGAGCGGCGTGGCGATAACCTGATTGCGGCTGCGCTCGAACAGCGCGACATTGAGTTCGTCTTCGAGTTTTTTGATGGCGATACTCAGCGTGGGTTGGCTCACGTGGCAGCGATCGGCGGCTTTGCCGAAATGCCCCGTTTGATGCAGTGCGACGATGTAACGCAGTTCGGTCAGAGTCATCGTGAAGTGTCCGCGCAGAAAGATGATGCATTTCGTTATTTGAAAAGACTATCTATTGAGCCGCCTTTCGAAGAAAGAGTCAATCGAGAGACGGGGCAGATTTAATCGTACAGGGTGATGGTCCGCGTGAATGAATCCTTCGCAGTAAAACTAACTCCTTCAATGCATACACCTTCACTGTTGGTGGTGGGTTGTGGCGATCTTGGCGCTGCGGTCGCGGAATATTTTGCGCAGCGCAATTGGCGCGTGTACGGCGTGCGTCGAAGCGCCGCGGAAATTTCCGGCGTAACCATGATCGCTGCGGATGTCACGCAGCTGGAGTCGCTGCGCGCGTTATCGTCGCTCAGGCCCGATTACGTGTTGATCGCGCTGACGCCGGGCGAGTTTTCCGATGCGCGTTATCGCGCGGTGTATGTCGATGGCGCTCGCAATATTTTGCAGGCCATCGATCGATCGCAGATCAAGCGCGTGTTTTGGGTATCGAGTACGAGTGTGTATCACCAGAATGACGGCGAATGGGTCGATGAAAACAGCCCGGCACAGCCGCAAGCATTTTCCGGCGCGCGCTTGCTCGAAGCCGAACAGGTGATCGCAGCGAGTGGTTTGCCGCACACCTCGATTCGCTTCGGCGGTATTTACGGTCCCGGTCGCGCGCGTTTGTTGTGGCAATTGCGCAGCGGTAAGCGCTCAGCAGCGTCGCTGCATTACAGTAATCGCATTCATCGCGACGATGCGGTGGGTGTACTGCACTTTTTAATCGATGCCGCCGCGCGTGGCGTGGAATTGCAAACGCTGTATTTAGGTGTCGATACGGAACCTGCATTGATGAACGATATCGAATACTGGCTCAGTCAATATTTAGCGCTGGATTATTCCGCGTTGACGGCGGATGCACCGCCCGCACGCGGCGGCAGTCGACGTTGCAATAGTCAGCGATTACAGGTGCTCGGCTACAGATTCTTATATCCTACATTTCGGGAAGGTTTGCCGACCTTGCTGAAACCGGATGTGTAGTCATTGATTTAGATCGATTGCTAGCGCCATTGCAATCGATAAATAATGCAGACCTTCGGCAACAATCTCGCACCAATAAGGATTTCAATATGCGCGCCACTTTGCTCCGTGTTTTGTGTTGTTTTTCACTGCTGGTGAGTATCGCCAGTGCCGCGCCAAAACCAGCGGCCGAAAAAGTCGCGCCACTGCCGAGCTTCGCGCAAATTATTAACTCCGGCAAATTGCGCGTCGGCACCTATTTATCGATACCGAGTGCGATGAAGGCGGACGATGGCAAATTAGCAGGCGCCGATATCGACATCGCGATGCGTCTCGCCAAAGATATGGGCGTGACGCTCGATCTCGTCACACTCGATTGGGATCAATTGATTCCGGCATTACAGCGCGGTGAGATCGATATCATCATTGCGGGTTTAACGGTGACGCCCGAGCGCGCACTGCAGGTGTATTTCAGCAATCCGTATGCAAGCTCGGGTATCAGCATTGCTACCAATACCAAACTCACCGCAGATTTTGCCAGCATCGAAAATTTGAATAGTCCCGTTATTGCGATTGGCGCGATTGCGGGAACGGTTTCCGAAGATGCAGCGCGGCAGATTTTTCCAAAGGCGCGGATAAAAACGTTCAGCGCGGAGAGTCAGGCTGAAGATGCGCTCGTAAAAGGTTTGCTGCACGCATTCGTGCGCGCAGAACCAATTCCGCGCTTTATCGCACTGCGTCATCCCAAAGAAGTCGATGTGCCGATTACCAAACCGCTGATTGCAACGCGCGAAGCATTCGCTGTGCGCAAAGGCGATAACGATTTCGTGAATTTTCTCAACGCGTGGATCGTCGCGCGCGATACTGACTCGTGGCTCATCACCACACGCAAATACTGGTTTGAGAGTCTGAACTGGCAAAACGCAAAAGCATCAGATACTAAAGCACTTGATCCTAAAACACTTGATCCTAAAACACTCGATCCCAAAACTCTTGATCTCAAAACCCAGGGCGGCGATGCGAAGTGAAAAAATCAATCGCGTTACTGATGGCGATAGCGATGGCGGCATTCGCCAGTAATGCAGTCGTTGCCGCCGAGCAGAAAAATCGGCCGGAGGCATCGCTGCTCCCGGCGTCGGAGTACCGCAAGCCGCTCGATGAAATTATTGTCGAAGCGCAAAAACCGTATTGGCAGGGCGAGTCGGCGCCGCGTTGGGATCGTCCAAAAGTTGATGTGCCGAAACCTGATGATGCGAGCAAGTCACGTCTACAATGGATGCCTGCGTATACACGCGACGAGCGCGATGACTACACAGAAACGCGCGATCAGGTAAATCCAAAACCGCGCGCGAAAATATTCGAAATAAAATTTTGATTTTTACGTAGAGGCGCTGCTTGCTGCGCCCTTAATTACACGATTCGAAATTAAAAAAGGGCGCAGCAAGCAGCGCCCCTACATCACAATTCCATAATCACTTCGATTTCCACCTGCGCCCCGCGCGGCAGCGCTGCGACTTGCACACAGGCGCGCGCTGGATAGGGTTCGCGGAAAAATGTTTTCATCACATCGTTCACGCGCGCGAAATCGTTTAAATCCACCATCGAAATATTTACCTTCACCGCGTCGTCGAGCGATCCGCCCGCCGCTTCGGCAACGGCCTGCAGATTTTTGAAGACTTGATTTGCCTGTGCGACGACATCGCCAGCGATCATTTCTTTGGTTTGCGGATCGAGTGCAATTTGCCCTGAAAGATAAACAGTGTCGCCAACTTTTACCGCTTGTGAATAGGGGCCAATCGCAGCGGGGGCTTTATCGGTCGAAATAATCGTGCGTTGCTTTTTCAAAATTCACTCCTTCTAAAATCCAATGAACCAGCTGATTTTGTTTATGGTTTGCAGCGACCGTAGCCGGCATGGATGCCGGCTCCGAGCCTAGAGCCTGCCCCGCGAGCAAAGCGAGTGCTCTGGGCATAGGGATATATTCACGGCGTGTCGTCGCAAATCATAAATAAAAGCAGCGTGCTACAGGCACAGATTTGCTAATGACGGATGCGTGCAACTTTAACGACACCGGGTACGGTTCTAACAATACGCATGATACGCGCGAGGTGAATGCGATCGCGCACGCTGATAATCATGCGCACGGCGCTTATGCGCGTGTCGTCGTCAACGGTGATGCGTTTGATATTGGCATCGAGGCTGGTGATACGCGTTGCGAGCACGGCAATCGCGCCGCGACTTTTTTCGAGATCGACGCGCACTTCACAGGCGAATTCTCCGGCAACATCATCGGCCCAGCGCAGCGGCACGCAGCGTTCGGGTTTATCGCGCGCTTCCACGCTGTTGTGACAACTTTCGGTGTGCACGACCATGCCTTTTTCCGCGCTGATCAAACCGACAATCGGATCGCCCGGAATCGGGTGGCAGCATTTCGCGAAATTGACGAGCAAGCCTTCGGTGCCGTGAATCGCGAGTGGTTCGTGCGTTTCGTTGGCGTCGGCAGAGGTCGATGCTTCGCCCTTGCTAATTAATTGACGTGCAGTCAAAAACGATACGCGATTACCAAGCCCGATTTCTTCGAGCACTTTATCGAATTTGTCGACGCCCGTCGTGCGCAATAACCGCTGCTTTTGTTCGTCGGAAATTTTATCGAGGCTGGTGCCGAGACTGTTGAGCGCTTTGTCGAGTAAACGTTTGCCGAGTGCGAGCGATTCGGCGGTGCGACAGTGCTTGAGAAAATGACGAATCGTCGCACGCGCTTTTGCAGTCACCACATAATTGAGCCACGCGGGATTGGGTTGCGCACCGGGCGAGGTAATAATTTCGACGGTTTGTCCGCTCTGCAATTGTTCTGACAGCGGCGCTAAACGGCGATTGATGCGACACGCCACGCATGAGTTACCGACATCGGTATGCACGGCGTAGGCGAAATCGACAGCGCTCGAACCCTGCGGCAATTCTTTGATATCGCCGCGCGGTGTGAACACATAAATTTCGTCGGGGAACAAATCGATTTTGACGTTCTCGATAAATTCGAGACTGTCGCCTGCATGCTGCTGCATCTCGAGCAGGCCCTGCACCCAGCGTCGCGCGCGCGCATGACTGCCGTTCGCCGCTTCACCGGTTTTATTGGCTTTATATAACCAATGCGCGGCGATACCGTTATTCGCCATCTCTTCCATTTCTTCGGTGCGAATTTGAATTTCGATCGGCACGCCTTGCATGCCGAATAACACCGTGTGCAGCGATTGATAGCCGTTGGCTTTCGGAATCGCGATGTAATCTTTGAATTGGCCGGGTACTGGCTTGTACAAACTGTGCACGCAGCCAAGTACGCGATAGCATGTGTCTACGCTGTCGACGACGATGCGAAACGCGTAGATATCCATGATTTCGGAAAACGATTTGCGCTTCGTGCGCATCTTGCGATAGATACCATAGAGATGTTTTTCGCGGCCCATCACGCGCGCTTGATGGCCTTCCTGCTGCAAATAATGTTCGATCGATGCACGAATTTTTTCGACGATTTCGCGGCGATTGCCACGCACGGCCTTGATCGCAGCTTTGATGCGATCGGCGCGCATCGGATGCATCGCACCGAAACCCAAATCTTCGAATTCGACACGCATATTGTGCATGCCGAGGCGCTGCGCAATCGGTGCGTAAATTTCTAACGTTTCGCGCGCGATGCGGCGACGTTTTTCCGGTTTGAGCACGCCGAGCGTGCGCATGTTGTGCAAACGGTCGGCGAGTTTGACGAGGATGACGCGAATATCCTTCGCCATCGCGAGCGCCATTTTCTGAAAATTTTCCGCCTGCGCTTCGGCGCGCGATTGAAACTCGATCTGCGTTAATTTCGACACGCCATCGACGAGTTCGGCAACGGCATCGCCGAATTGCGCACGCAATGCATCTTTGCTGATGCCGGTGTCTTCGATGACATCGTGCAGCATGGCCGCCATCAAACTCTGATGGTCCATGTGCATATCGGCAAGAATGCTGGCGACAGCGAGTGGGTGCGTTACATAGGCTTCGCCGGTGCTGCGACGTTGGCCGACGTGAGCCTGTTCGGCGAAGAAATACGCGCGCCGAACCTGATTGATTTGATCTTTGGAAAGATAGCTGGCGAGCGTGTCGCTCAGCGTATCGATGGTGAGGGTTTTCGCCCCGCTCGGTTTCTGGGGAAAGATGCTGTACTGCTGCATATCATCCTCCCCTTTGCATTGTTAACTCGAATGTACGATTAACTCGGTTACGGTTAGCTCGACTTCATCGCGGGGGCACTGTTGAGGCGATATTACTCGAGAGGTTGCTGCTGTTCTTCGACGATTTCGATAGCGGCCGCTTGTTCCTGTGCCACTTCTTCTTCGACTTTCAGAATTTGATTGCGATCGATACGGCCTTCGGCGATTTCGCGCAGTGCGAGTACGGTCGGTTTGTCGCCTTCTTCGGGAACCAGTGGGTCCTTGCCGCCGACGGCGATCTGACGCGCGCGCTTGCTGGCGACCATCACCAATTCAAAACGGTTGTCTACTTTGTCCAAACAATCTTCAACGGTGATGCGGGCCATGCTTGCTCCTGGTGACTGCGAGTCGGTGGCTTTTGCCTACGACCAAAAATGGAAATCTGACGGCAGTCTACCAAAAAGCCGCACAGTTAGCCAAAAGCGGCCTTCTGCGGCGGTACGGTGGTATCGACTGAGAGTGGGTTAGGCGAGCAATTCGCGCAACAGCTTGGCGTGCCGCAATTGCTGATGATCGAGTTGCAGGCGCTCGGCGATAAAAATCGCGCGCAGCTCGGCGAGAGCGGTTTGGAAGTCGTCGTTGACGATGACGTAGTCGGCCTCTAAATAGTGCGACATTTCGTCGATCGCTGCGCTCATACGCTTACGGATGACATCGGCGCTGTCCTGACCGCGACCGTTGAGACGTTGTTCGAGTGCGCTGCGCGACGGCGGCAGGATAAAAATCGAGACGGTTTCCGGCAGCAGGCGACGCACTTGCTCGGCGCCCTGCCAATCGATTTCGAGAATGACATCGATACCTTTGGCGAGCGTTTCTTTCACCCAGCGTTGCGAGGTGCCGTAACGATTGCCGAACACTTCGGCCGATTCGAGAAAATCGCCCTGGCCAATCATCGCCTGGAATTCATCCATGCTCACGAAATGGTAATTCACGCCATCGACTTCGCCGGGGCGTTTGGCGCGCGTCGTGTGCGAAACCGAAACCTGCACGGCGCTCAGTGTCGGCAGCAGTGCATTGACGAGGCTGGTTTTACCGGCGCCCGATGGTGCGGAGATGGTGAAAAGATTTCCGGGGCAGGGCGACATAATCGTATTTGTTTTCTCTCGTCTCGGGTGGCGGGATTTTGCGGGTGCCGGCATTGAAATTCAATGATCGAAACGTTGTCGATTCGCTTCGAATTCTACGATAGCACGCCGATAGTTTCGCACAGGTAACTGAGTCACTTCAGAGTGCGTTCTTCCGCCGCGATTTCTGCGCAAGCACAATGCGCGCAACGCGGGCGGCGCTCGCATTGTCAACGCTGGAACAAGAGGATATCGCCATGCTTAAGAAAAACTCATCGATCCTATTCGCGCTGTTGGGACTGACCGCTGCGTCGACAGCGGCGATGGCCGATGCGTGCGTCGGGCTGCCGACTCATGCGCAGTTGCAGGCTGCGCTCAAGCAGGCGCGCGCAGCCGACAACGGCGGCTTCAATCTGGATATGTGGGGCACCGTGGTCAATCGCAGCGGCGAAGTCTGTGCCGTCGCGTACACCGGCAAAGACGAAGGCGCGCAATGGCCCGGTAGTCGCGCAATATCGGCACAGAAAGCCAACACGGCGAATGCCTTCGGCCTGCCCGGGTTGGCGTTGGCAACGGCGAACCTTTATAGCGCGGTGCAGCCCGGCGGCAGTTTGTTCGGCCTACAGGAGAGCAATCCGGTGGACGTCGGCGTCGCTTACAAAGGCCCGGCGAATACCTGGGGAAAAGCCAATGATCCGATGGTCGGCAAGCGCATCGGCGGTGTGAATGTGTTCGGCGGCGGTCTGGCGCTGTACAGCGCTGCGGGCGATATCGTCGGTGCCGTTGGCGTTTCGGGCGATTCATCATGCGCCGATCACGCGATTGCCTGGCGCGTGCGCAACACCCTCAAACTGGATTACGTGCCGGCCGGTGTCGGTCCGGGCGGAGTGGATCAGATCGCCTACAGCGGCCCGTGGAGCCAGCCGCATTGCAAGGACGCGGCAACGGAAGACAGCGTGGTGCAGTCATTGCCCGCAACCCGCAAAAAACAGTAAGCGTTACCTGGAGGGCTCGGGCGGCAGGTGTATGCCGCCCGGTTATTCTTCAGTCGTATTTTTTTCTTCGGCAGGATGTTTTGCTGCGTGCTGGCTGAGCCCCCATTCATGCATGGCAGTCAACACTGGCCAAAGACTGCGACCGAGATCGGTGAGCGCGTATTCCACTCGCGGCGGCACTTCGGGATAGACCGTGCGTTGCACAATGCCGTCCGCTTCCAGCTCGCGCAATTGCTGCGTAAGCACCTTCTGCGAGACATCGCTGATTTCGCGTTGCAGCGATGAAAATCGGTGGGTGTCGCGAAACAGCGCCTGCAGAATCAGCACTTTCCAGCGGCCGCCGATGACACCGACTGTCGTCGAAACCGCGCAATTCTTACCTTCTGGCATACCTTACCTTCCGGCACAGTCCGTTCGATATCTTGGGTTCATTCGATATTCTGGATCTGCTCGCGCATCTGCTCGATTAATACCTTCAAGCGGACGGCGTTCAGCGTGGTATCGCTAACCTGCGATTTCGACGACAGCGTATTCGCCTCCCGATTGAATTCCTGCATGAGGAAATCGAGTCGCCGTCCGCAGGGCTCGCGTTGTTGCAGCGCGCGGCGCACTTCTTTGATATGCGTCTGCAGGCGGTCGAGTTCTTCGGCGACATCGCTTTTCTGCGCAAGGATGACCATTTCCTGTTCGATGCGATCGTTATCGAGTTCGCTACGCAGTTCGGTGAGGCGGTCGCGCAGGCGTTGGCGCAGTGCGTTCAAAATCGTCGGCATTTGCGCGCGCACGCTATCGACGATGGCGGCGACTTCGTCGAGCTGGGTTTCGATGTAGCGACGCAATTCCGCACCTTCGCGCGCACGGTGTTCGCTCAATTGCATCAGCGCCGTATTAAACAATGCGCTCGCAGCGGCAGCGATGGCTTCGTCGTCCTGCTGCTCGGTTTTGAGCACGCCGGGCCAGGCGAGTACATCGAGTGGATTCAGTGCGGTCGTCTGCGTAATTTTGCCTTGAACTTGCTGTGCGCAGGCGAGTAATTGATCGAGCAATTCGGTGTCGACGGCCAAGGCGCTGCTTTGCTCTTGCGCGAGTTGTGCGCGCAATGTGCATTCGACTTTACCGCGCGCGAGTTCACTGCGCAGACGTTCGCGCAGCTCGCCTTCCAATCCGCGCAAGGCATCGGGCAATTTAAAACTCGGCTCGAGATAACGGTGATTGACCGAGCGAATTTCCCAGACCAGCGTGCCCCACGGATAGGTTGCGGATTGCCGCGCAAAGGCGGTCATGCTGTGTGTCATCGGCGGCTTCCTATTCCCGGGTACCAGAGCTGCGAGTGTGATGTCGATCGGCGGGCATTTTAGCCGGATTCGCACGTGAGCATCTGTATAATTGCGCCTTCCTTTCCGTTCTCAAATGAGTTGCGCATGAATCGACCCAGCGGCCGCACCCCCAATCAATTACGCGAAATTTCCATCACTCGTCACTACACCAAACATGCCGAAGGTTCGGTGTTGATTTGTTTTGGCGATACCAAAGTCATTTGCACCGCGAGTATCAGCGATGAAGTGCCGCGCTTTTTGCGTGGGAAAGGGCAGGGTTGGATTACGGCGGAATACGGCATGCTGCCGCGCTCGACCAACTCGCGTATGGATCGCGAAGCGGCGAAGGGCAAGCAGGGCGGTCGCACGGTTGAAATTCAGCGTTTAATTGGACGCTCGTTGCGCGCCGCCGTCGATTTATCCGCGCTCGGCGAATTTGCGATCACCATCGACTGCGATGTGATTCAAGCTGACGGCGGTACGCGCACGGCGTCGATTACAGGCGCGTGCGTGGCGTTGGTCGATGCGTTGAATTCACTGCAGCGCCGCGGTGTTTTGAAAAACGATCCGTTGCAGAATTTCGTAGCGGCGGTATCGGTCGGTATCGTCGATGGCGTGCCCGTGCTCGATCTGGATTACGCGGAAGATTCGAAAGCCGAAACCGATATGAATGTGGTGATGACATCGGCCGGTGGTTTTGTCGAAGTGCAGGGCACCGCGGAGGGCAAGGCGTTTTCCGCGACTGAGCTGCAGTCGATGCTCGATTTGGCGCGCGCGGGTATCAGTGAGTTGCACGCGTTGCAGCGGCGTGCATTGGCGGGAAATTAACAATCTAACCACCCCGTCAGGCGCAGCCTGACGGGGTGGTTTCGTCTACGTAAATAACTCGTAGTCGTAATCCATGATGAGCGGTGCGTGATTCGAAAACACTTGGTTTTTGTAAATCGCACCGTATTCAATTTTCGAACGCAGGCTGCCTGAGACGACTTGATAATCGGTACGCCAGCCGTTGTGATCGCGATCGCCATCCGGCCACCAGGTAAATTCATCGGGATCGGAATTGATTTCGCGGAACGCATCGACGTAACCGAGATCGCTGAACAGCACATCCATCCACTGTTGTTCTTCGGCCAACGCACCTGAAACGCTGCGGTTCTGTTGCGGTTCCTGCATATCGTCTTCGCGGTGTGCGATATTCCAATTGCCGCAGATAAAAAATTCGCGGCGTTTGTTGCGCACTTTATTCAAGTGCGCCTGATATTGTTCGAGGAAGCGCATTTTGCGCGCCTGCGCAACGCTGTCGTTTGGATAGGCGCTGGGTACGAGCAAGCAACCGACCGAGATGCGACCGAAATCGGCTTGAATATATCGGCCTTCCATATCGAACTCGGCAAAGCCGAGACCGGTCATGATGGCTTTGGGCAGCTCGCGCGTGTAGATCGCCACGCCGTTGCTATTGGGCTCGACCGCATCGAAAAAATACGCGTTATAGCCCTCGGGGAAAAATACCGGCTCTTGCAGGTCGTATTCCTGCGCGCCGAGATTTTGTACGCAAATAAAATCGGCGTCCTGCTCGACCACCCAATCAAAAAAGCCGCGCTTCGCCGCGTTGCGAATGGAATCCGCGCAAAAGCTGATGATACGCATAGGAGCCTCTAACAATGCTTCGTGGCAATGATAGCCGAGGACAGGGCTTCTGCGTACACTTCACAGCGATTAAATCGACCATCGGTGCGGTGATTTAGTAGACCCTCGGCAGGATTGCGTGGAGTAGAATGCCGATGTTTTTATTTCGACTGGATCTTGCTCCGATCAGATCATCGATCGTAGCGGCAGTCGATGAACTTAATGCACAGTGCATCAAGCAAACCAACCGTCGATTAAGTAAACCAACAGCCCATGCAACCATACCAGCAACGTTTTATTGAATTGGCGCTCGCGCAACAGGCTTTGGCCTTCGGCGAGTTCACGCTGAAATCCGGTCGCGTCAGCCCCTATTTTTTTAACGCGGGTAAATTCTGTTCAGGCGCTGCGCTGTGGCAACTGGCACGTTGTTACGCAGAAACGTTGCGCGCGAGCGGCGTGCAATTCGATGTGCTCTTCGGGCCTGCGTACAAAGGTATTGCGCTGGCTGCGGCGACATCCTGTGCGATGGCCGATCAGTTCGGGCTCGATGTTCCCTATGCCTACAATCGCAAAGAGGCGAAAGATCACGGCGAAGGCGGCACGCTGGTCGGCGCGAAATTGAGCGGACGCGTGATGATTATCGACGATGTGATTACTGCGGGTACTGCAGTGCGCGAAGTCATGGACATCATTCGTGCGGCGGGCGCTGAACCCGTCGGCGTCGTCATCGGTCTCAACCGGCAGGAGCGCGGTCGCGGCGAGCTGTCGGCGATCCAGGAAGTCGAGCGCGATTACGGCATCCCCGTATTCAGCATCATCGGCCTCAACGACATTCTCCAATATCTGCAGGCGCAAGGTGCGGCGGAACAGTTCGCCAGTGTGCAGCGCTATCGTGAGCAGTACGGTGTGTAAGTCGGCTGATGTATGAAATTTCGGCGTTTAAATAGTGATCCGCTAAAATTATCCGGACTGTTTTCACAAGGTGATTGCTGTGCATAGACAACGACGCGGGCTCATTGGTCTGACACTAGTGGCAGTGCTGGTGTCTGGCGGCGCCATTGCGGCGGACACGGCCAAGCTGTACCGCTATACGACCGATAAAGGCGTTACGGCGGTCGACGATCATGTGCCGCCCGAATTTGTGAAAAATGGTTACCAGGTGTTGTCGTCCGATGGTCGCGTGCTGGAAACCGTGCCGCGTCAATTGACTGGTGAGGAGGGTGCGCGCAAACGCGCTGCCGATGCCGAGGCGAAGCGATTAAAAGAGTGGGATAAAAATTTATTGCTGCGCTACAGCAGTGTCGATGACATAGCGGCCGCGCGCGATCGTGCGTTGCGCGAAATCGATGTTCGCCTCAGCATTTTGCGCACGAATCTAACCTCGGTTAAAGCTCAGGTTGAGCGCGAACAGGAAAAAGCGGCTGATATCGAGCGCCGCGGCGGCACGGTTCCCGAAGCGATTGCAACGAATATCGACAAGCTGAAACTCGAAGTGGCGGGTATCGAATCGTCGATTGCGGAGCGCGCGAAAGACAAGGAAAGCACCAACGCGTCGTATCAGCGAGATATCGATCGTTTTAAAACACTACAGGATGTCGTGCAGTTTCGACGCAGTAACTCCAGCAGTACGAAAGAAGAATAAGCGCTCGTTATTGAAGAATACGCGCGTTAAGAGAGCGAGCTGCGCGCCAGCGCGGGCGCTTTAAAAAAACCTTCCATCAATACCGGCCACTGATCCTGCCAATATTCGGTTGGGCGATGTCTGAAATCGCTGCGTACGAATTGACCGATACGCCCTTCCGCGACCGCCATCAATAAATTCGCTGCAGTGGATACCGTCACTGCTGTGCGCACACCTTCACGCAATTCGGCTTCGCGCAAAATCTGTTTGAGCTGTGTTTCCAGTCGTTCGAAGAATTGATTCACACGCACGCGCAGACGCTCGGTTTCACCGGTCAATGCATCGCCGGTCAGAATGCGGCTGATGCCGGGATTGCGCTCGGCAAACGCCAACAGCAATCCCAGAATTTTTTCGCAGCGCCCCATCGCCGATGAATCCTCGCGTTGAATCAGGCTAACGCGTTCGAAAATGGTTTCTTCGATAAACTCGATGAGACTCTCGAACATTTTCGCCTTGCTCGGAAAATGTCGATACAACGCGGCTTCAGAAACGCCCACCGTTTTGGCGAGGCCGGCCGTGGTGATGCGTCCGCCCGGCTCGGTTTCGAGCATATGGGCGAGCGCTTGCAGAATTTGTTGGCGGCGCGAAGGATCTCTGCTCATAACATTTTATAGCTGTGTATGACGTTTTGTGACTAGACGATAGCTGCGTTTTATGACCGGGCGTCTGTGCTTGTAAACAACCGTCACTGTTTCCGGGGGCAATGACTGCAATCTCTGGGATGGGTGACTGCAATCGCGTTGAGTGCGGAAACACGCATGCGATTTTGAACCGATGTCGCCAACTTTAATACTGGCTTTATGTACATTGATACGAATTTTCGCGCTACGTGACGAACAATTAATGTCGACGAACGGTCGTCGATAGCGCGCTCAGTAAACCGGGTTGTCCACGCGCACCTCGCTGTGTCGATGGGACATCTAGCTGCGGCGATTGGTAATCAGAGTGCCGACACCTTCGTCGGTGAATATTTCCAGCAGCACAGCGTGAGGTACGCGACCGTCGATAATGTGCGCGCTGGTCACGCCGCCTTTTACGGCATCGAGCGCGCATTGAATTTTCGGCAGCATGCCGCCGTAAATCGTACCGTCCGCAATCAGTCCATCGACTTGCTGCGTCGTTAAACCCGTCAACACCTTGCCCGCTTTATCCTGCAGTCCGGCGACGTTGGTGAGCAGCATCAATTTTTCGGCTTTGAGCACTTCGGCGACTTTACCGGCAACGAGATCGGCATTGATGTTGTACGAAGCGCCGCTTTCGTCGAAACCGATCGGCGCAATCACCGGAATGAAATTGCTGGCGACAAGCGTATCGAGAATCGCCGTGTCGATCGCCTGCACTTCGCCGACTTGGCCGATATCGAGAAATTCAATTTTGTTGTCAGTTTTTTGTTCGAGCAACATTTTGCGTGCGCGAATCAAGCCGCCGTCTTTACCCGTTAAGCCGATGGCTTTACCACCGCTGCGATTGAGCAGGGTGACGAGCGCTTTATTAACGCTACCGCCGAGCACCATTTCGACCACATCCATCGTCGCGCCGTCGGTGACGCGCATGCCGCCTTTGAATTCCGATTTGATGCTGAGCTTCTCGAGCAATTGATTGATCTGCGGTCCGCCGCCGTGCACGACGATGGGATTCATGCCGACCAGTTTCATCAGCACGACATCGCGCGCAAAACTCGCCGTCAGATCGTCGGCCACCATTGCATTGCCGCCGAATTTCACCACGATGGTTTTGCCCGTGAAGCGTTGGATATAGGGCAGCGCCTCGGTCAATACGCTGGCGATATTGGCGGCGGCTTCGCGGTTGAGTGACATGGCGGTTCTCATCGGCTGTGTGGTGAGATTTGAGAGCATGGAGCGCAAGGGGCGTGCATTAGAAACTGCAGCCCATTAAAAATCAAACGCCAGTTGCGGATCAATCGCCTTGAGCTGATCTTTGAAGAGCGTTTGAATGCGTTCGAGCGCAGCCTCATTGTCAGCTTCGAAGCGCAGCGTCAGCGCGGGTGTCGTGTTCGATGCGCGCACGAGGCCCCAACCGTCGGGGAAATCGACGCGAAGGCCATCGAGCGTGGTGAGTTTGCCGTCGCCGAATTTACCGTTGGTGGCCAGTCGTTCCATCAGCGCGAATTTGGCTTCATCGCCGAGCGGGATCTTGAGTTCGGGCGTGCTCAGCGTGGTCGGGAACGCGTTCAAATGCGAATCGAGATTGGGATCGGTCGTGCTCAGGATTTCGATCAGGCGCGAAGCGGCGTACATGCCATCGTCAAATCCGAACCAGCGTTCGTTGAAGAAAATGTGGCCGCTGAATTCGCCGCCGACCAGCGCCCCGGTTTCGGCCATTTTGTCTTTCATGAACGAGTGACCGCTTTTCCACATGATCGGGCGACCACCGAATGAACTGATGACATTATTGAGGCTGCGCGTGCATTTCACATCGAACAACACATCGGCGCCGGGATTGCGCGCGACCACATCCTGCGCGAGTACCATGAGCAGGCGGTCGGCAGCGACAATTTCGCCGCTCGCTGTCACCACGGCGACGCGATCGCCGTCGCCATCAAAGGCAATACCGAGATCGGCGCTGCTCTCGCGCACCAAATCAACCAGATCGCGCAGGTTTCTGGCAATGGTGGGGTCGGGGTCGTGGTGCGGAAATTTCGGATCGATATCGCAATACAGCGGAATCACTTCGCAACCGAGTTGCTCGAATAATTGCGGCGCGATGATGCCGGTTACGCCGTTCCCCGCATCGACCACTATTTTAAGCGGCTGCGCGATGGCGACATCGTTCATGATGTAATCGATGTAGTGTTCGTTGATGCGATCGCTGCGATAACCGCCTTTGCCCTTGCTGAAATGGCGCTCCTGGATGCGCTGACGCAATGCTTCGATCGCGCGACCGGATAAGGTTTTGCCGCCGATCACGATTTTCATGCCGTTGTATTCGGCGGTGTTGTGGCTGCCCGTCACCATCACGCCGCTTTGCACGCCGAGTTGATGCGTGGCGAAATACATGAGCGGCGTCGGCACCATGCCGATATCGAGCACATCGCGGCCGCTGTCCTGCAGGCCGCGAATCAGCGCGGAGGAAATACTTTCGCTGCTGGCGCGTCCATCGCGCGCGACGATAATTTCTTGCTGGCCGCGATCGAGCGCTTCGCTGCCAATCGCCAGACCGATGTGATAGACGATGTCGTCGGTCAATTGATGCGAGGCGATGCCGCGAATGTCGTAAGCGCGGAAAATCGTATCCGGCATTTGCACGGGTAGATCATCCAATTCTTCGACTACTTGTTCGGCAGCTGCCGGTGCGGCTTTTTCTGCATTCTTAGCCGCTTTCGTTTCTGCCGCTGGCTCTTTATTTACCGCAGCGAATTTGGTTTGCAATTGTTGACGCAATTCGGCGAAGCCCGGCAATTCAGCCGGCTGATTGCTGAGCAGCGCATTGATGCTGCGTTCTAGCGCAGCGCGGAAATCGCCGATGCAGACAAACAGACCAATCAATATGCCGATCAGACTCACGACCAACAGCAGCAATGGTTGCAACGCGGTTTGCTGTAATTGCGCAATCCACGCTGAAGCTGGCGTGATTTGCAATTGCCACGCTTTCACCATACCGGTTTGCGTCTGCGCAAAATCGGTTGCATCGCCGCTGCCGGCGTGAGCGAAATTCGCCGGTTTGCCGCCCGCTTGCTGCAACAGATCGGTCGCGCCGCGCGGGCCGATTTCATCGGCGAGCAACTGCTCGAGATGGGTCGCCGGCAGCGTGAGCAGAATAGCGCCGGCAGCATATTTTTCACCGGGCGCTGCAACTGCTTGCACGAATGAAATCACCCATTTTTGTTCGAGCTGATAAGCCTCGGGCTGCGCGTTCGATCCGTCCGAAACGCGGCGCAACATATCCGCTTCGATATTGTTGCGCAGCCCCGCCTGATTGTTATCGAGACTGGCAATGCCGAGCGGCCCGAGTTTTATCAGGCGTAAATTGCTCGCTTCCGGAAATGCGCGCTGAAACGATAAGGTGTCGATCGTTGCAGTGGCATCGCTGGAAAATTGCGCGAGTAAATTCGGATCGCTGGCAAGGCTTTGCAGGCGTTGCTGGGTTTGCTTCACCCAGCTGTCGACGATCTGCACCTGGCCGCTGGCGAGTTCCTGGGAGAGTTGGGTGAGTACGCGGGTATTGCGCGTCGGAATTTCGTAAGCGATCAGATAGGCGAAGGCAGCGGTAACCACGACCATGCCGATGGCAAAACCGCGAACAGCCAATTTCATCAAATTGGGCTGTGCATTCGCGACAGATTTTTCGGCGCTATTTTTTTTTGCCATTGTTCTTACTCATCCAAGCCTACGATGTGAATTGCGTGTTGCGTTCGTGCTGTTATATCCGTTTTTGTCCGATCTTTTGTAATCGCTGGGTTTTACGCGAGCTGCAAATGCTTATTGCGCTCGATCATGCCGATAATCGCACGCGCAATCTGCGCTTTCGATTGCTCGCCGATATCGAGTTCGCCATCGCGCCACAAAATGGTGACGGCGTTGTTTTCGCTGTTGAAGCCAATGCCCGGTGCTGCCACATCGTTCGCGATAATCATGTCGAGATTTTTACGCTCGAGTTTATCGCGCGCGTAATCCTTAACTCGTTGGGTTTCGGCAGCGAAACCGACCGTGAACGGTTTGGGGCGAAGCTGCGCCACGCTGGCGACGATATCGGGATTGCGCACCAGCGTCAGCGTCATCGTTTCGTTTTGCTTTTTAATTTTGTTATCGACGACGTGCTCGGGGCGATAATCCGCCACTGCGGCCGCCGCGATAAAAATATCGCAATCGTGCACGCGTTCGTGCACGGCATCGAACATCTGCTGTGCGCTGTCGACATTGACCCGTTTGACATGCTCGGGTGTCGCCAGCGACACGGGGCCGGCGATGAGTGTCACCTGCGCCCCCGCATCGATCGCCGCCTGCGCCAGCGCAAAACCCATCTTGCCCGAGCTGTGATTGCTGATGAAGCGCACGGGGTCGATCGCTTCGCGTGTCGGGCCTGCCGTGATCAGCACGCGCTTGCCTTCGAGCAGGCGCGTCGAAAATGCGTTGGCCGCCAATTCGGCGAGTCTATCGGGTTCGAGCATGCGCCCGGGGCCGACATCGCCGCAGGCCTGCTCGCCTTCGGCCGGGCCCCAGATCAGTCGATCGTGTTTGCGTAGCTGCGCGATATTGTCCTGCGTCGCCGCATCGCGCCACATGCCTTGATTCATCGCGGGCGCCACCGCGATACGCGCGGGCGTGGCGAGGCAGAGCGTGGTGAGTAAATCATCGGCACGACCCTGCGCGAGCCGCGCGAGAAAATCGGCGCTCGCGGGTGCGATCAGGACGAGATCGGCCCAGCGTGCCAATTCGATGTGTCCCATCGCCGCTTCCGCGCTCGGGTCGAGCAGATCGGTGTGCACCATATTTCCCGACAGCGCCTGTAGCGTCAGCGGTGTGATGAATTCCTGTGCGGCCTTGGTCATGACGACGCGCACATCGGCGCCGCGATCGCGCAAACGGCGCACCAGCTCGGCGGATTTATACGCGGCGATACCGCCGGTAATGCCGAGCAGAATTTGTCGATTGGTCAGCGCCATCATCAGCCTTAAATATCACAGGGGTGCGCGGGAAGCGGTTGGGTTAACGAGCAAACTTAAGATAGCATTAAACCGCTGCGATATAGAGCCGGGCAACGGCGATAGCAAGCGTAGCAATGCGGTAATGGAAAACGTACTTCAACGCAAAGTAACACGCATATCAACCAGGGAGGGTGTGATGGCAATCACCGATTGGCCTGCGGCGGAACGACCGCGCGAAAAATTGCTCGAACGCGGTGCAACCGCATTATCCGACGCCGAATTACTCGCCATATTTCTACGTACCGGGGTCACCGGCAAAAGTGCGGTCGATCTCGCGCGCGAATTGCTCGATCGCTTCGGTGGCCTGCGTCGTCTGCTCAGTGCCAATCGCACCGAATTTTGCGCGGCGCACGGTCTTGGCGAAGCCAAATTCACGCAGTTGCAAGCCGTGCTCGAAATGGCGCGTCGCCATCTGCACGAAACCTTGCAGCACGGCGATGTGCTGACCAGTCCCGCGTTGACGCGCCAATATTTACAGTCGCAATTACGCAACGAAGCGCGCGAAATTTTCGCCGTGTTATTTCTCGACAATCGCCATCGCGTGCTCGCGTTCGAACCGATGTTCTATGGCACCATCGATGGCGCTGCGGTGTATCCGCGCGAAGTGGTGCGCCGCTGCCTGCATCATCACGCCGCGGCGGTCATCGTTGCGCACAATCATCCGTCGGGTGTTGCCGAGCCGAGTCAATCCGATCATCGCATCACCGAGCGTTTGCGCGATGCGCTCGCACTCATCGATATTCGTTTGCTCGATCATATTGTTGTCGGCGATGGGGAGTGTGTTTCGTTTTCGGAGCGGGGGTGGCTGTGATGAATTAATCGACCTGCCCGATTAATTCACGCCCAATCAACATGCGCCGAATTTCATTGGTGCCAGCGCCGATATCCAACAATTTCGCATCGCGCATAAAGCGTTCGACGGGCCAATCCTTGGTATAGCCAGCGCCGCCAAGTGCCTGCACCGCTTCGAGCGCGACTTTCACCGCATTCTCGCTCGCAAGTAAAATTGCACCGGCCGCATCGGCGCGGGTGGTCTTTCCGGCATCGCACGCGCGTGCAATGGCATAAACGTAAGCGCGTGCAGAATTGAGCGCGACATACATATCGGCGATTTTTGCCTGCATCAATTGAAAAGTGCCGATCGCTTTGCCGAATTGTTTGCGCTCGCGAATATACGGCACGACGACATCGATACACGCTTGCATGATACCGAGTTGAATACCGGCGAGTACGACGCGCTCGTAATCGAGTCCAGACATCAATACGCTGACGCCGCCGTTGAGCGGCCCCATCACATTTTCCAGCGGCACTTCGCAATCGGTAAAAACCAGCTCCGCCGTGGGTGAGCCGCGCATGCCGACTTTTTGAATTTTTTGTCCGATCGAAAAACCTTTGAAATTTTTCTCGAGCAGAAATGCAGTGATGCCGTGCGCACCAGCGGCGGGTTCGGTTTTTGCGTAGACGACGAGCACGTCGGCAAACGGCGCATTGGTAATCCAATATTTAGTGCCGTTCAAAATAAAGCGATCGTTTTTCTTTTCCGCTTTCAATTGCATGGCAACGACATCCGAGCCCGCATTGGCTTCGCTCATCGCCAATGCGCCGACATGTTCGCCGCTGATTAATTTCGGTAAATAGTTTTTCTTTTGATCGTCGGTCGCCCAGCGTCGAATTTGATTCACGCACAAATTCGAATGCGCGCCGTAACTCAAACCAATCGAGGCCGACGCGCGTGCGATTTCCTCCTGCGCGACGACGTGTTCGAGATAGCCGAGTCCGAGACCGCCCCAGGTTTCTTCGACGGTAATACCGTGCAAGCCGAGCGCGCCCATTTGCGGCCACAATTCGCGCGGGAACCAGTCGTCTTCATCGATTGTTTTGGCGAGCGGGGCAATTTTATCGGCGGCAAAACGCGTGGTGGTGGTGCGGATCATGTCGGCGGTTTCGCCGAGCAGCGTTTTTCCGAAAAGAATGTCGGGGCCTATCATGTCGCTCTCCTGCAATCGTGTGGGCAGCGCTGTTTAAATGATAGGCCGATTTTTTTGCGGCTTCGCGGATTTATTTTTTCATGCTGTTCGCCATCATCAGCAATGCCTCTCGGCGTGGCATCGATAGCAGGTGATCGAAACTCGCACGGTAGTGTGCGCTTGGAATATAGGTCGGTCCGTTTTGAATATTTTCCAAGGCGAGTCGTGCCACTTCGTCAGGCGATTGAATATTTTTCAGCGTCGATGGATCAATGCCTTGCGAGCGCGGCGCTTCGGTATCGGTGGCGCCAGGGCAGAGCGTAAGCACATCGATACCAGCGGGTTTGAGCTCAGCCCACAGCCCTTCGCCCAAACTGACGACCAGTGCTTTGCTCGCCGCATACGCGGTGGAATACGGACAGCCGATCAGCCCTTCGACCGAGCTCGTTAAAATCATTCCGCCTTTGCCGCGTTTTTGCAGCCGCTCTGCGAAGCCGCGCGCGAGTTGCATCGGTGTGTGGCAATTCACCATCAGCATTTCAGTCATGATGTCGGCATCGCCATTGACGTAAGCGCCCTTGAAGCCAAAGCCAGCATTGCTGATCACCAGGCCGATATCGAGCGTTTGAGTGGCATCGAGAATATCTTGTGCCGCGTTCGTAGCGGCCAGATCGATTTGGCAGACTTTCACATTGACGTTGAATTGTTTTTTCAATTGCGCCGCTAATTCATCGAGTCGCTGTACGCGACGCGCGACGAGCACCAAATCGAAACCCTGTGCCGCGAGTAATTCCGCAAACGATTTGCCAATGCCCGACGATGCGCCTGTGACCAATGCCACGGGGCCGTATTGGTCGAAAAATTTTGTGTTTTCCATAAATTTTATACTCGACATTTAGATTCGTTAATTGTTAATTCAACTTTTCTAACAACGCGCGTGCGGCCTCTACGCATACTTGTAAGCGCGCATGTGCATCGACACCTGCTTTCGCCAGCGTGAGCTGTGGAATTTCCAATCCGATCACACGCTCGCGCGGCAGTGCTCCAAGAATATCGAGTAGCGGTAATTCGCCCTGGCCGGGTGTCATGCGCTCGAACATTGCCTCTTCCATATAATTGGGATTGTTCGGTACGCGCGGTACATCACTCAGTTGTATATAGCCGATCATATTTGGATCGAGTGCGGCGAGATCGGCAATGCTGGAGCCCGAGCGTACAAAATGCATGGTATCGATAAGCAGCCGTAGTTTCGGTCCGGCATGTTTAATTGCAGCGAGTGCAGTAGGTAAATCGCCAATTGTTAAACCGGGGCCGAATTCGAGGGTGGCTTCTATGCCGACGGCGGCGGCCATTTCGGCTAATTTAGCGAGCTGATCGAAGCAGCGATGTAAATCGGGATCGACGGCAACGCTGTTAATGCGCTTAACGCCCAATTCGCACATCAATTCCAGATCGGCAGCGCGATCGCGCGCATCCAAGTCGGCTCGAACGGAAAATCCTTCACCCAACGATATGGAGATACCGCGATCATTCATTGCCGCAATCATGTCGCGACGCAGTGCTGCATCGTCGCGCAGTGACCACAGCGGATAATCGAGCGGGTTGAATGGCGCGGGTGCTAATCCGGTCGAAATATGCGCGCAATTTAAATCGGCGGCAAGATTGACAAGCTGCACTGGCGACAAGCCGAAAACACTGAGAAATTCGATGCCTAAACGGTTCATGGTGAATCTCGCGGTGATTTTAGTCGGTTGTCGAAAAATTCAGTTCTAACAAAACGCCGTGCGGATCGCGCGTAAAAATTTGGGTGAAATTAGCGGAGGCTTCGTGAACAGAAAATTCAGCGCCACGCGCACGCAGGCGTGCGAGCATGTCGTCTTTGCCGGTGCAGCTCAAAGCCACGTGATGAAGCGGGCCGGTCGAGCGCGATGTTTCGTCGCGCTTCACTAAATGAATAATGGCGTGCCCGGCATTATCGTAAAGCCATTGCGCTTGATCGGGTGCAATGGCAGCGGGAACATTGCGCGCTTGCAGATTGAATAGCTCGGTGTAATAGCGCACCGAGCTGGCAATATCGGTGGTGCTGATGTTGACGTGATCCAATCCGTTCACGCGCATAGCAGTTCTCCTCTTTTCATTCAGCATTCAAGCTCGCCAGCATCAAAGCTTGCCAGATTACTGTATACCGGAAGAACGCAGCGCGTTATCAAAACATGACGCAATGTCGAATTGCAGCCGAGTTAATTCCCTATGCCTGAATTAGAGCAGGCGCGGGTCGACGACGGTGCGTACCGGTGCGGTTGGGTTCTTCATTTTTTCGAGCGCATCGCCAACGCCGCTCAAACCGATGCGCGGGCCGCTCAGCCACGGTGTGACATCGACAGTGCCATCGGCGATCGAGCGCATGGCGAGATCGAGATCCTGCTGCTCTTCGCCGCAGGCAAAATGAATTTTCATGCGTTTCATCTGACCGCACGGCACGAAGATTTCTTCGGGATCGAGACAGAAACCGCCCATCACGATTTTTGCGCCGAAGCCGACCGAGCGCATGATTTGATCGAGTAATCCCGGCACGCCGACGCATTCGTAAACGATCGTCGCGCGGCGATTGCCGAGCGTGGGAAGCGGCGAATAGGGCGACGTTTCGCGCGGATCGATCGCAATATCGGCGCCCATTTGAATTGCGATGTCGCGACGGCCCGCATCGAAATCGGCGGCGATAATCGGCGCGATGCCCATAAGTTTTAATCCCGCGATAACGCCGAGACCAATCGCGCCGCAACCGATGACGAGCGCAATATCATTTTTACTCGGCTCGCCCGCGCGCGCATGTTCGAGGCCGACCGCGAGCGGTTCGATCATCGCCGCGCGATCATCATCGAGTGCGGTCGGAACTTCCATTAGCTTTTCTTCGTCGAGCAACATGTATTCGCCGAAGCCGCCGGGAAAATCACCGCTGTAACCGATGATGCTGTGTTTGTTGTTGTGCGTGATGACAGGTACCGATGTCACGCGCGTGCCGATTTTTAATTTGCGCGATGAGCCGGGGCCATAATCGATAATTTCGCCGACATATTCGTGGCCTGGCACGAACGGTTTGCTCAAATCGACATTCGCATAGGGGCCGCCGTATTCCTGCGAGCGCGCCACCATTTTCGGGCCCGAGTGCATAAAGTGCAGATCGGATGCGCACAAGCCGCATGCGCAGGTGCGCACGAGTACCTGACCTTTTGCCGGTGTTGGATCGGCGACTTCGCCGACGTTAATTTCGCCGTTAAATAAATACGCCGCTTTCATCGATTAGACCTTCGCAGACTCGGTAATTTTCTCCCCTCTCCCTTCAAGGGACAGGGGTTGGGGGTGAGGGCAATAGAGCGCAAATTAACTGCGCAATACGGCATAGGAAGGATCGTTGCGATCGCGACTGCCTTCGAGCGCGGGACTCATCGGCGTGACATCGCGAATTTCATCGAAATCGCGCAGTGCGATGCGTTTGTCGATAGCCCAGCGTCCATTGCGACGCGACCACGTATCGACGTAACGACTTAACACGGTCATCTGTTTTAACTGGCCATTGCGTTCGATGCGCAAAACTGCGGTGACATACGATTCGCTGCTCGCGCGATCGCCATCGAGTTCGATAATGATATTGGTCATCTGATGCGAGTGGCCGAGCAATTGCGCGTGCTGCGCGCAGACGTGATCGATAAAACCGCGACCGCTGCCCTGATAATGCGAGCCGTAATCGGCGATGCCGTCGTCATGCCAGATCGAATAGCCGAGCTCGTGATCGATGCGATCCATCGCGCGGCAGTAGCGATAAATTAAATCGGTGATGGCTTGGCGATCAGCGATGGCTTGCAATGAGTTGAAATCGGTCATGACTTTGCTCCTGAGTTGGTAAAGACGCCTCGGCTCGCGCGATCGATGTATTCGATGCGAGCGCGGCGCTGATCCGGCGAGGTTGGCGCCATGCCCGCCACATCGTCTTCTTGTCCCCAGTTGCGAATTGGGCCATGCGGCAATCTCGCCAGACCCACTTCGGCGACTTCTTCGGGCGAGGCCAGATTGTCGGGTACAGGTGCGCCTTTCGAAGCGAGCATCCGGCGAAACTCTGGCGTATCGGTGCGCCCGAGGACGAGTGTTAGCACATCGACGTTATGGCGGCGCAATTCCATCCAGAGGCTTTCGGTGAAATTGAGCATGAAGCCTTTGCTCGCCGAATACGCCGCCATGAAACTGCTGCCGCCGTAGCACGCGCCGGAGTTCACCAATAGCAGTCCGCCTTTTTTCCGCTCGCGCATAAGACGGCCGAAATGGTGGCAGCATTTCATCGCGGTGATGCAGTTGAGATTGACGAGATCGAGCCATTTGGCGAGGTCGTGATCGAGAAACAGCGCGCCGTTGGGATCGGCCCCGGCATTGTTGATGAAGAGTCCGACCTCGCGTTCACCCACGACGGCGACGATTTTTTCGAACGCATCGGCTGCGGCCAGGTCGATCGCGGCGGTTGCGCAGTCGATACCGAGTTCTTCGCGAATCTCATTGGCCAATGCCTGCAGCGGCGCCTCGCGTCGCGCGATCAGCACCGACGGCACGCCTTCCGCGGCGAGTTTGAGGGCGAAGGCGCGGCCGGTGCCTTCGGATGCGCCCGCGATGACCGCCCAGGGTCCGTAGCGTTCGGCCAATGTTGCGGTGGGGGTGTCGGCTGCCATGGTGTGTCCTCGCTGATGGGGCAATCTTGCCAAAATGCTGAGCACTATCTTAGCATTGGGTTTGGCGAGTCGGCAAAACCTAAACCTGATCTTTGGGAACCTAAACAATTGTTCAGAAATGCCATCGTCGCCATTTCGTATCATGCGCGACGGCGATGCTGCTCCCCTGACGATGCAAGGTAAAACGATTTTTAGCGATAAACAAAAAGGCTTAATACTGTGACTGACAATCTGCAAAATGTTTTGGACAAGCCCGTACTCGTCGCTGGCGCCAGTGGCTTCGTCGGCAGCCATACCGTGCGCGCTCTGGTGAACAAGGGCCGCAAAGTACGCGTGTTAGTGCGCAAATCGAGCAAGACCGAAGCATTTGCCAATTTGCCGGTGGAAATTTTTCATGGCGACGTGCTCGATCCCGAATCGCTGCGCAATGCCATGCAAGGTTGCGGCAGCGTGTTTTACAGTGTGGTCGATGCGCGCTTCTGGCTGACCGATGTCACACCGATTTATCGCAACAATGTCGATGGGCTCGTCAACGCGATGGACGCCGCGCTCGAATGCGGCATCCAGCGTTTTATTTTTACGAGCACGATGGGCACGCTCGGCATCAATCCGAATGGTCCCGTTACCGAAGATATTCCATTCAATTGGCTTGATAAGGCGCCGCCGTATATTCGTGCGCGTCTTGAAGCGGAAAATGTTTTTCTAAAATATTGCCGCGAGAAAAATCTGCCGGGCGTTGCGCTGTGTATCGCGAATACCTATGGCCCCGAAGATTATCAACCGACGCCGCACAACGGCGCGCTGTGGAATACCGCCAGTGGAAAAATGAAAGTCACCGTCGATGCGGGCGCGCCGACCGTCGATATTCGCGACGCTGCTGAAGCGGCGGTGTTGGCTGAACAATATGGACGCGTCGGCGAGCGTTACATTATCGCCAACGAATACATCAGCAATCGCGATTTCTACACACTCGCCACGAAAGAATGCGGCAATCCGCCGCCGAAAGTGATTCCGCATTGGGTCGCGTACACCGTTGCGTTAATTTCGCAAACGATTTGTAAATTGCTCGGTAAAAAAGATTACATCGTCAGCACCGACGCGGTTTATTTGGGCGATGTGTTCAAGCAGATGGATAACAGTAAAGCGCGCAGAGAGTTGCACTGGAATCCGCGGCCGATTGCAGAAACTATTCGCGATGCGGTGGCGTGGTTTGCACAGCGGGAAAAACAGAAGGCGCAATAATTTATCGGCTGGCAGATGGTTCCAACCGATCCAAAAATTCCTCGACTAATTTTGTCAGCGCTTCATGTCCACCGCTGACGCCCAGTGCGCGCTCGCGCACCAGAATTTGCGAGAGCGTTGCGATCAACATCGCAATCATCGCTGGCGGATATTTTTCCATGTCGATACCGCGTTCGTGCAGAACGCGCGTCAACAGCTCGCCTTGCATCGAACGCAATTGCTCGGCTTGTTTTGCGATTTGATCGCCGATGATTTTCCGATGATTGGCGAGCGCCATAAATTCCGCGCTCAACACGCTGTTATCTGGGTCGCTCAGTAATTGCCACAGTGAATGCAGTGGGCGCGGCGCGGCGAGTAATTCCTTTACATGCGCAAAGCCGCGTTCGGAGCGCCGTTGCAGCAGCGAGAGAAACAAATCGTCCATGGTGCGGAAGTAGTAATACACCAACTGCGGTTTGAGGCCGGCTTTATTGGCGACGTGCCGTGAAGTGACAGCGGCATAGCCTTCTTCGCGCATGATCTGTTCGGCTGCATCGAGCAACGCGTGACGATTCTCCGCGCTCTCAACGCCAAGGCGACGCGTCGGCTTTTCTTTCACCTCTTTATTGTTTTTGGTGTCTTCGCTTTTTTTCATCTCGAACGTTAAAGACCCGCTTTGCGCGCACGATTAATTAATTCCGCGCCGCGCTCCGCAATCATAATCGTCGGCGAACTGGTATTGCCCGAAGTGATCGTCGGCATGATCGACGCATCGACGATACGCAACCCGTTCATGCCATGCAATTTTAATTGCGAATCGACCACGGCGTGCGGATCGTCGTTGCGCCCCATTTTGCACGTGCCGACCGGATGAAAAATCGTGGTGCCGACATTGCCCGCCGCGAATGCGAGTTGTTCGTCGCTGGCGAATTCGCTGCCCGGTAAATATTCCTGCGGGTTGTAGCGTGCGAGCGCCGATTGCGAAACGATGCGGCGCGTTAAGCGCAATGCGTTCGCTGCTTTCATGCGATCGGTTTCGTGCGATAAATAACGCGGGGCAATTTTCGGTGCGCTCGCGGGATCTTTGTCGCGAATATGCGAATGTCCGCGCGAGAGCGGGCGCAAGTCGCACACGCTCGCCGTGAATGCGGGAAAGTTGTGCAGCGGATCGCCGAATTTATCGAGCGAGAGCGGTTGCACGTGATATTCGAGATCGGGTGTCGCGACATTTTCATCGGAGCGAGCGAACAAACCGAGTTGGCTTGGTGCCATCGTCAGCGGTCCACGTCGACGCAATGCGTATTCGATGCCCATCAGCGCTTTGCCGAATAAACTATTCGCCTGCGCGTTAAGCGTTTTGATGCCTTCGACTTTATACACGCTGCGCAATTGCAAATGGTCCTGCAAATTATTGCCGACGCCGGGCAGCGCATGAGCGACGTTGATGCCGACGCTGCGCAGAAAGTCGGGATCGCCGATGCCGGAGCGTTGCAAAATTGCGGGCGAGCCGAGCGAGCCAGCAGCGAGCACGGTTTCAATGCGGCTCGTCGCGCAGCATTGTTCGTTGCCGAAACGAAATTCGATGCCGTTAATCTGTTTGCCGTTGACGATTAATTTATCCGACAGCGCGCCAGTGATAATTTTTAAATTGGGGCGATGGCGCACGGGATCGAGAAAGCCGCGCACCGCGCTCCAGCGTGTGCCGCGTTTTTGGTTGACCTCGAATTGACTCACGCCGAAGTTGTCGCCGCCGTTGAAGTCACGCGTGGCGGGAATTCCCGCTTGTACTGCAGCTTCGGCAAAGCGATCGAGAATTTCCCACGACAAGCGCTGTTGCTCGACGCGCCATTCGCCGCCACTGCCGTGCGTTTCACTCGCGCCGCGCCAATGATCCTGCACGCGCTTGAAAACGGGTAAAACATTTTGCCAATTCCAGTTGCTGTCGCCGGTCAGTTGCGCCCACTCATCGTAATCACGCGCCTGGCCGCGCATGTAAATCATCGCGTTGATTAATGTGCTGCCGCCGAGGCCTTTACCGCGCGCGTAAATAATCGAGCGGCCATTGAGGCCGGGTTCGCTTTCAGTTTTGTAGCACCAGTCGGTGCGCGGATTGTTGATGCAGAACAAATAGCCGACGGGAATTTTTGTCCAGATCCATTTTTCATCGTTGCCGGCTTCGAGCAATAATACCGAGATACTCGGATCGGCCGATAGGCGATTCGCGAGTACACAACCCGCTGCGCCGCCACCCACTACGATGTAATCGAATTCGCCAAAATTTTTCATCGATATTGTCTATTTTTTATGGAGCGAGCACCCGGCAAAATACGCTTTTCAAATATTGCGTTTCTGGAATTGCCGGGTGTACGGGATGATCGGCACCCTGCGTGTGTTGTTCGAGCACCTGCAATTGCCGATCGAGATGGCGCGATGCAGCGCGCAAAATATCGACGAGCTCCGCACTGGTTAAATGCAGCGAGCACGAGCCGGAAATTAAAAACCCATCGCGATTCAGTAAGCGCATCGCGAGTTCGTTGACGCGACGATACGCTTCGGCACCGGCTTTAATATCTTTGCGGCGTGGAATGAATGCGGGTGGATCGAGAATGATGGTGTCGAATTTCTCGCCTTGCTCGTGCAAATCTTTGAGCACATCGAATGCCGAGCCTTCGATGGTTTTGACAATATCGCTGACATTATTCAGTGCGGCATTACGCTGTACGTTTTCCAGTGCAATCGCTGAGCTATCGACAAAGGTCACTTCGCTCGCGCCATTGATCGCAGCCTGCATGCCCCAGCCGCCGATATACGAAAACACATCGAGCGTGCGCCGGCCTTTCACATACGGCGCGAGACGTGCGCGGGCGAGGCGATGATCGTAAAACCAGCCGGTTTTTTGTCCCGCGTGCGCGGGCGCTAAAAAGCGGCAGCCGTTTTCGATGAGTTCGACATGCTCGGGCACTTCGCCGTAAGCGACTTCGACGTATTCGGTTAAGCCTTCGGACTGACGCACACGCGAATCATTCTTCAGCAAAATGCCGCGGGGTTTCAGTACCTGACACAGTGCGGTGACGATATCGTCGCGCACGCGCTCCATGCCGGCGGTGTTGATCTGTACGACGAGATAATCGCCGAAGCGATCGACGACGAGGCCGGGTAATTGATCGCTATCGCCATACACCAGTCGATAATACGGTTCGCCAAAAACACGTTCGCGCAAGGCGAGAGCAATGTTGATGCGATGCACGAGCAATGATTTATCGAGTGGATGATCGCGGCTGATCAGTCGCGCGCAAATTAATGTGTGCGGATTGATATAGGCGATACCGAGCGGCTTGCCGTTGGCCGCGTGCACCAGTACTTGCTGGCCATTTTCAAAATTTTTCAGCGGCGATTTTTTGGTGTCGACTTCGTTGCTATAAATCCACACATGCCCCGCGCGCAGGCGACGTTCGGCGTTGGGATTCAATACGAGAACGGGGAGCGATTCGGCCACGGCGTTCACTCCTGAGAGTAAAAAATAAGGCAGTTAAAAAAATAAAGGCGCGAACGAATCGCGCCTCATTGAACGATTACTGGAAAGCGAGAAACTATTCGTTTTCGCACTGCTCTTGGTAGTCTTCGGCGCTCAACAAGTCGTCGAGTTCTGCGCTATCGCTCGGTTCGATTTTGTAAAACCAGCCGGCATGATAAGGGTCGCTATTGATGGTTTCGGGTGCATCTTCCAGTGCGGTATTCACGGCGATGACTTTACCGGAAATCGGTGCATACACATCCGACGCCGCTTTCACCGATTCGACCACACCGGCTTCCTGACCCGCGTGCAGATCGTTGCCGACTTCGGGCAGTTCGACGAACACCACATCGCCGAGTGCATCTTGCGCGTGATCGGTAATGCCGACCGTGACGCTGCCGTCTTCTTCGAGGCGCGCCCATTCGTGCGTGCTGGCGTATTTCAATTCATTTGGAGTGTTGCTCATAGAAAACTCGCTATGCGGGAACGGGTAATTGCCGGGATGGCTGCATTTTACCGTCGGCTTGCGCAAATACAACCCGCGTTCGTCGGAGCGTTGCCCGACGAGCGACTTGTGGCGCACGATAAAAAGATCGTAGATTGCGGCGCAGTACCCGCTTTCATCGCGACAGTGCGTATCGAGATGTCATGAATAAAAGGCGGCATGAATAAGAGGTGGCATGAATAAATTGATGGAATTATTGACCGCAGCGGACGGCGAAGCGAAGCGCTGGCGGATTTGCGCGCTACTGCTGTTGGTCGGCGGGGTGCTGACCCGTTTTCTCGCCTTTGGCACGCATGCCGAAGCGGGCATGGATGAAATCTATTTCAGTCAATATATCTCCGCGTATTTCACGCATCAGTTTTACTTCGATACCCACCCGCCGCTCGGTAAATTGCTGGTGGCGGCGTTCGCGGCGCTGTGGGACTTTCAGCCGATCGGTCTCGATGTGAAATGGGATGCGAGCTTCAGTGGCCACAGCGCCGAAATTTTGCGCTTTCTGCCGGCGCTCGCCGGTGCGCTACTGCCTGCTGCAGTGCTGTCGCTCGCGCGCGAGTTCGGGTTGACACTGCGGTATGCGCTGTTCGCGGCGTGTTTCGTACTACTCGACAATGCCTTGATCGCACATGCGCGATTTATCTATTTCGATAATTTCCTGCTGCTGTTTGGTATCGCTGCGCTAACGCTGTTGCTGCGTGCATTGCGCGAACCGAGTTCGCTGAAATTTTTGGCGGTCGGCATGTTGCTCGGCATGGCGTGCGCGGTGAAATGGACGGCGCTTTCGTTTGTGCTGATTGCCGGTTTGCGCATGCTGTGGTGGTTGTGGACGCGCGCGCTGTCGAGTTGGTTGTGGTGGCGCCATGCGGCGGCGGTCGTTGTCGGCATGAGCGCGATCTATCTCGCCGTGTTTTACATTCACTTCGCGCTGCTCACATTGCCGGGGCCGGGCGATGGTTTTATGCCGCCGGCATTTCAACAGAGCTTGCAGGCGCAAGCGCGCGGCGAAACCATGCCAGCCGCTACGCCGGGTTTTTTGCAAAATTTTATCGATACACAGCGCGAAATGTTGCGCGCCAATGAGCGCGTTGGCGCCGATCATCCGTATGGCAGCCGCTGGTGGCAATGGCCGCTGATGTGGAAGCCGATTTATTACCTGCGCGTGCCATTGAGCAGCGATGGCAGCGCCGACAGTCACACTTATTCGCTCGGCAATATGGTGGTTTGGTGGGGCGCCGCATTAGCGCTAGTGTTTGCATTCCTTCGCATCGGTCCGCAAATCGCGCGGCGTGAAAATGATGCCGTATTGAGTTGGTTGCTGGCGGCGTACCTGCTGAGCTGGCTGCCGTTTGTGTTAATCGCGCGCGTGATGTTTCTCTATCATTATTTTTCTGCGTTGATTTTTTCGATTCTGATATTGGCGCGCACTGCGCAACTTGCACATTGGCGGCGACGCATGTGGTTGGTGGGGGTTTTAGCGGCGCTCGTTTTTGCGATAACGTCTCCGCTCACTTACGGCTGGCCATTCGATATTCGATTGCTGGAATTGAGTTGGCTGCCGCATTGGCGTTGAAGATAATCGATTGCTAAAGCGCGATGCCCATCGCTTGTCGAATCATCAGGCGTTTGAGCGGGCCGCTGCGATCGAAAAATTTGAGTCCGGTATTTCTCAGCCAGCGCACGGGCAGTGCATTCGCCGCAAATAAACGTTTGAAACCTTCCATTGCCGCGAGCGTGGCGACATTGTCGCTTTTGCGTTCGCGCTGATAACGCGCGAGCACATCGGTATCGGCAGCGGAAAGCCCGCGCTGTTCGGCGCGCAGTAATTCGCGCGCGAGTGCCTGCGCATCGAGAAAGCCGAGATTGATACCTTGTCCCGCGAGCGGGTGAATCGTGTGTGCGGCGTCGCCGATCAAGGCGATATTCGCTTGCGTATATTCATTGACGTGACGCGCACGCAACGGAAACGCCACGCGTCGACTCGTCGCAGTAATTTCGCCGAGCGTGAATTCGAACGCGCGACCGAGTGCTTGCATAAATTGCGCATCGTCCATTGCCATCAACGCCTGTGCTTCTTCGGGCAGCGTTGACCAGACAATCGAACAATAATGTTCGTCGCCCTGAGTGGTGCGTAAGGGCAGAAAGGCGAGTGGGCCTTCGCGCCGGAAAATCTGTCGCGCTGTTTGCGCATGCGGTTTTTCGGTTTGAATCGTGGCGACGATGGCGGTGTGGCCGTAATCCCATTCGCGCGTCGCAAATTGCGCCCACGCGCGCACGCGCGAATTGGAACCATCGGCGCCGACGAGCAGGGTGGTGTGCAATGTTGCGCCGTTGCTCAGAGCGATTTCGATGCCGCTTTGATTCTGCGATAACGACGTGCGCGTGAATTGTTCGACCGCGTTGCCGCTAAAAATCTGTACATTGCGGCATGCGCTGACGCCATGCAGTAACGCGGCTTGCAGAATGGTGTTTTCGACGATGTGGCCGAGCTCGCCGCGATTGACCTCATCGGCATCGAAATGAATTGCGCCGGTGCCATCGCCGTCCCACACCTGCATGTGGCGATAAGCGGAAACGCGTCGCGCTGAAACGTCACGCCATACGCTTTTCCCTTCGAAAACCAGTTGATCGAGAAAATCCTGCGAGGCTGCGGTGAGTGCGCTCACGCGCAAATCGAAATCGTTGATGCCATCGCCGAGCGTTGGCCATTGCAGCGACAGCGGTTGCGCTTCGATTAATGCAACGCGCCAGCGACTATTGCCGAGCGCTGCAGCCAGTGCGCTGCCAGCGAGACCGGCACCGATGATGGCGATATCAAAACGTTGTGCAATCATCATCGTTTACCTGATTGAGTTGCCGAGTGCGGCGCCTGCATGAAAACCGGCGGTTTGATCGACGAAGCGATTTTTCAGTTCGCTATTCAAATCCAGAGCCAGCAAACCTAAATGCCGCGAGCCGGCGATCACACCGGGTTTTTCGAATAGCGCGGTGATGCGATCGGAAAATTGCAGTGTTTTCCATTGATCGAGCGCTTGATCTTTTAAATAGCGTTGTAGAACCTGTAATTCGCCGATCGCTTGGTGTTGGTTTTTCGCTGCGCAAATAATTTCGGCGAGACGTTGCACATCGCGCAGCGCTAAGTTAAATCCCTGGCCTGCCACGGGGTGCAAGCTGTGAGCCGCATTGCCGATCAGAACAATCTGTCGACGAATTTGTTCCTCGGCAATGACGGCCTTCAAATCGTAGCAATGGCGTTCGCCGATGCGCGTGAAATTACCCTGGCGATTGCCGAAGCGTTGTTGCAGTGCGCGCAGAAAATCGGCGTCGTTGGCTTCGAGTAATTGCGCGGCGCGTTCGTGATTCATCGTCCACACCAGCGCCATGCGTGGTTCGCTCGTGGTGTTGTTGGTCGTCAAAGGAAGCAGTGCCATCGGACCCCAATCGGTGAAGCGTTCGTAAGCGAAACCGTTATGCGGTTGCGAACAGCATAAATTCGCGATGATCGCCTGGCGCTGATAATCGTGCTCATGCGCGCCGATATTTAATTTTGTGCGCAGCGACGACGTGACGCCATCGGCGATCGCGAGCAAATTTGCGCTAAAGGATTTTTTCTCGCCGCTGTGCTCGATCGTCACGCTTGAGTATTCACTGCCGGGTTTGCAATCAACCACTGTCGCAGGTGAAAGCAACGTGATGCCGCCGTTTTTACCTACAACACGGTGCTTGCGCAATTCGTTAGAGAGTACATTGCCGAGCCACATATTTTCGACAACGTAACCGAGCGCGGGCCAGTCGCGATCATGCGCTGTCAAATGCACGCTGCCGAAACGCTCGCGCTCGGAGACGTGAATATCCGTAATCGCGGCGACATGTTGTTCGAGCGTCGACCACACGCCGAGATTGTCGAAAATAACGCGCGAGCCGTAGGAGAGCGCAGTGGCGCGAGCGTCGAAACTTGGGCGATAAGTCGGCAGAGTTTGCTCGCTGGCCGGAACCGCGAAACTTTCGGCGACGAGGATATTGAATTGGCCATTGCTCAAACGATTGAGCGCGAGCGCGAAACTGATGCCGACCATACCACCGCCGGCGATGATGACATCGTAGTGTTCGCGCAAATCACTCATGGTTTAAGCCGCTTTGCTCTTCATGAGTTTTTCGATGTCTTTCACGGTTTTTGGCACATCGCCCGTGAGCACTTCGCAGGATTTTTTCGTCACCACGACATCGTCTTCGATGCGAATGCCGATGCCGCGCCATTTGCGCGCGACGCCGCTGTCGTGTGGCGATACGTAAATACCGGGCTCGACCGTCATCACCATATTCGGTTCGAGAATGCGCCAGTCGCCGCCGACTTTGTAATCGCCGACGTCGTGCACATCCATGCCGAGCCAGTGTCCCGTGCGGTGCATGTAAAAACGTTTGTAGCTTTCGGTTTCGAGAATTTCTTTTAAATCGCCTTCGAGCAGGCCGAGATCTTTCAAGCCTTGCGCGATGGTTTTTACCGCAGCGTCGTGCGCTTCGTTCCAGTGTGCGCCGGGTTTAATCGTGGCGATCGCAGCGTATTGCGCTTCGAGCGTAATTTCGTACAGCGCTTGCTGTTCTTTGTTGAATTTTCCATTTGCAGGAAAGGTGCGCGTGATATCGGACGCGTAATGTTCGAGTTCGCAACCGGCGTCGATCAATACCAGGTCGCCATCGCGAATCACGGCATCGTTTTCGCGGTAATGCAAAATGCAGCCGTTTTCACCGGCACCGACAATCGAGCCGTACGCGGGCGAACGCGAACCGCTGCGGCCGAATTCGTGCAGAATTTCCGCTTCGAGTTGGTATTCGTACATGCCGGGTTTGCAGAATGTCATCGCGCGGCAATGCGCGCGCGCGGAAATTTGTCCCGCTTCTTTCATCACGCGCAATTCGGCGGCGCTTTTGAATAAACGCAAATCGTGCAGCAGATGATCGAGCACGAGAAATTCGCCGGGCGGATGCGCGCCTGCGCGTACTTTCGAGCGAATCACATTGACCCATTGCATCACGCGGCGATCGAATTCGGCGTTGCGGCCCATCGCGTAATAGACGCGTTCGCGGCCTTCGATAAGGCCCGGCAAAATATCGTCCATATCGTTGATCGGGAACGCATCGTCGGCGCCGTATTTCGCGCACACGCCTTCAGGCCCCGCGCGATAGCCATTCCATAATTCCATCGTCGGATCGCGTTCGCGGCAGAACACGACGACTTCGCCGTGTTCGCGCCCCGGTAATAACACGAGCACTGCATCGGGCTCTGGAAATCCAGTCAGATAATAGAAATCGCTGTCCTGACGAAACGGAAATTCGACATCGCGGTTGCGAATTTTTTCGACCGCAGCGGGCACGATGGCGATGCTGTCGGGTTCCATCTGCGCCATCAGATCACGGCGGCGACGGGCAAATTCCTGATTGCTGATTTTTGCGGTCATAGGTGATTTACATCTGTGCGGGTTCGAAAGATTCTATCAATGCAATTTGTTGCGTTTGAATAAATCGGCGGGTGACGCCGCGGTCGGTGTCGATTCGGTTTTGCGCGCACCGGCGCGTTGAGCGGAGGTGGCGTCAGCGTTGTGGTTCCAGAAAATTTCTACCGCGAGCAGACGCACGTATTCGCAAATCGAGAAGAAATCGTTTTCGCTGCTTTCCGCGCCGTCCTCGTCGACGCCCACTTGTGCTATTGCGGAAAGATCGCGCAAACCCTCGGCGAGCTCTTCGTCGATTTTCAAAGCGCTGCCGGCGAGGCCGAATCCGGTTAAAAATCCCTGACACCACGCGCCGAGATTCTCGATACGCTCGTCCAATGCAATGTCGTCTTCCGGCAGCAGCAATTGAAAATCGAGTTCGCCGCTCTGCAGTGCGCTCAGCGTGTGCCGGTAAAAATCGTAGAGGCGGTCGCCAGTGATTTCGTCGGGGTTTTGGCTCAGATCGGCGTGCTCATTGGCGGAGCGCAACCATTCGCTGCGGCTCAGACGCTTGCCGGTGGCGAGTTGGCCGACCAGAAGTCCGTGTAATTCTGCCGCGCCGAGCAGCGCGCCGAGTTTGTGCAGCAGCTCGCTGAGTTCGTCGAAATCGATGGGTTCGGAATTTTCCATGGGCGGCGGGCAGTCGTTGGGAGATGCGCCATGGTAGCGCCGTTTTCCCGAAAACGCGACGCGGCCAGATTCATAAAACATCTACACAAGGCGCGGCATATTATTGAATTCGCGCCGCTTTTGCTGCGTTGACCCGTGTGGAGGCGGCAACTATAGTAAGAAGCAATTTGCTTTCACCTGTTGGTTCGCCATGGAATCGCAACAATTCAAGCTCCTCGAGCGCAAGGTCGGTGATCTGATTCAACTGTGCGAGCAGTTAGATCGGGAAAATCGCTTGCTGAAAAATGCCGCCCACGATTGGCAGCATGAGCGCGAGCAATTGATTCAAAAAACCGAAGTGGCGCGCAGCAAAGTCGAAGCGATGATCGTTCGCCTCAGGGCCCTTGAACAGTCATAGTAAGAAGCAGTCGTAAAGGAAGGCCCACGTGAGCGCGAACACGGTTACCGTCAATATTCTCGATAAAGACTATCAGGTCGCTTGCCCTCCCGATCAGGAGCGTGCGCTGATTGATGCGGCGCGCTATCTCGACAAGCAGATGCGCAGCGTGCGCGATTCGGGCAAGGTGATCGGGCTTGAGCGCATTGCGGTGATGGTCGCGCTCAATATGACTTACGAAATGCTCAACAAGACGACGCAAACGGCCGAGGTATCGGGCGCGGGTGCCGAGCAAGTCAGAAAGTTGGGCGATCGTATCGACGATGCGCTGCAACGTTTTCGTCAACTCGAAATCGGTTGAGAACGCGATAATCGACATGGCAATCGGCTCAACGCCGCGTCTATAATCCAATTTCCTGAGGTATACGCCAGGTGGTCAAGACCCCTGAGCCGATGCTGTAACAAACTGGGGGTTTCTCGTTGGTGTTGGTGTGCATGTCCGCCCGACGGAAAGCCTGAAACATCACAGAAGCCGCCACCTTGAACCTCTGGGTTCAAGGGCCAAGCCGCCAGCGGTATCTCGGGGCTCTTAATTCCTACCGTGTCTTCCGTTTCTCAAACTGACGATACCCGATCCCAAAAACGCGAATTGCGGCGTGCGTTGCGCGCACGTCGCCGGGCTTTGCCGCGTTGGCGACAGCGGAGTGCGGCGCGGCGTATGGCGCGTTTGATGAGCCGCCAGCACTGGTATCAGCGTGCGCGCAGCCTCGCCGTTTATCTCGCCAACGATGCCGAAATCGATCCGTCTCTCTTTATTTTCAAGGCTTTTGCTGAAGGTAAGCGCCTACTACTGCCGAGACTGCGCGGAAAGCAGTTGGAGTTCGTGCACTATCGTCCGCGCGATTCATCACTGCGGCGCAATCGCTTCAACATCCCCGAGCCGGTCGGGCGAGCCGTGCCGTTGCGTAATATCGATGTGATCTGTATGCCGCTGGTGGGTTTTGATCGTCAGGGCAGGCGGCTTGGGATGGGGGGCGGTTTTTACGATCGAACGCTCGCGGTGGAACGGAGCGGGGTGAAGCGACGTCCGCGCTTAATCGGACTGGCGTATGCGTGTCAGGAAGTTGCGCAACTACCGCACGAGCAATGGGATGTGCGGATGTCTGGCGTAGTTACCGAGAGCGAGTGGATTCGAACGCGTCGATGACGATCGGTATCAGCCGATCATCACATTCAGCGTTGCGGTCAGCAGCGTGCCAAGAGCGAACAACATTACGGTGACGGTCACGGTATCGGGCTTGGCGTACATGGTGGGCAACCTCAATCTTGTCTTCGCGCCGTTGCTGACAGTTCGGCGATAGCTATTGGATGGTCTGAGGTTAGTCAGCGCCCGATCGACTCGCCAGGCGTTAAATCGACCATTTGCGAGAACTGCGAGCCAGCACCGCCGTGCCTGCTAACGCGATCACAATTCTTCCGATTTTTCGCGCGTGCGCACGTGCGTAAACCCCGTTGGTAAAGCCCATTTGTAAAATCCGTTTGTAAAATCTAGGCGCGCTGTCCGAGAAACAATTGGTAGGCGGGGTTCTCGGTTTCGCATTGATAGGGATAGCTGAGCTTTTCTAAAAACTCGCCCAGTGACTTGTGCTCACTGCTCGGCACCTGCATGCCGACCAGTACGCGCCCGTAAGCTGCGCCGTGGTTGCGGTAGTGAAACATCGAAATATTCCAGCGCGCGCCGAGCTGTGTGAGGAAATTCAGCAGCGCGCCGGGGCGTTCGGGAAATTCAAAACGATAGATCACCTCGTTGTCGACGCACGCAGGCGCATGGCCGCCGACCATATGGCGAATATGTAGCTTCGCCATTTCGTTCTCGGTGAGATCGAGTACCGCATAGTCCTTCTTGCGCAAATCATCGACCAATTCCACGCGATCGCCGCCGCCCGGTGCGACCTGCACGCCGACAAAAATCTGCGCCGATTGCTTGTCGGCATAGCGGTAATTGAACTCGGTGATGTTGCGTTTGCCGAGCGCGCTGCAAAATGTTTTGAAGGCGCCGGGCTTTTCCGGAATCGTCACGGTGAGAATCGCTTCGCGCTGTTCGCCGATTTCGGTGCGCTCGGAAATGTAACGCAGGCGATCGAAATTGGTGTTGGCACCGCTGTCGATCGCGAGCAATGTTTGATTTTTGACGTTGTGCGTCTCGATATATTTTTTGAGGCCGGCCAGTGCCAAAGCGCCGGCGGGTTCGGCGATCGAGCGCGTATCGTCGAAGGTATCTTTGATCGCGGCGCAGATTTCATCGGTAGTGACGGTGATAACGCCGTCGATGGTTTGACGCAATACTTCGAAAGTCTCTTTGCCGATCGTCGCGACCGCTGCACCATCGGCGAATAAACCCACATGCGGCAAAGTCACGCGTTTGCCTGCATCCATCGCTGCTTTGAGGCAGGCGGCATCGTCCGCTTCAACGGCAAAGACTTTGATTTCGGGGCGCACGTATTTCACGAATGCGGCGATACCCGCACACAGCCCGCCGCCGCCAACGGGGACGAAAATCGCATCGAGCGGGCCCGGGTGCTGGCGCAGGATTTCCATACCGACCGTGCCCTGACCGGCGATGACATCGGGATCATCGAACGGGTGCACGTAGGTGAGATGTTTTTCCGCGACGAGTTGTTGTGCGTGCGCCGATGCTTCGTCGTAGGTATCGCCGTGCAGCACCACTTTCGCGCCGCGCGAACGCACCGCGTCGACTTTGATTTGCGGCGTGGTTTTCGGCATTACGATGGTGGCTTTGATATTGAGCTTGGCCGCAGCGAGCGCGAGCCCTTGTGCATGGTTGCCGGCCGAAGCGCAGATCACGCCGCGCGCGAGTTGCTCCGGCGTCAGCTGCGCAACTTTGTTGTAGGCGCCGCGCAATTTGAACGAGAACACCGGCTGCAAATCTTCGCGCTTAAGCAGAATACGATTCTCGAAGCGTTTCGATAATTGTCGCGCTTCGTCGATCGGTGTTTCGATGGCGACATCGTAAACACGGGCGCAAAGGATCTTTTTCACGTATTCGTGGAGCATGATCGGCAGTATCGGAGTCGGGTTGGGAAAGCGTGTCAGTGTAAACGAGAGCGATGCTTCCTCCTATATAATCGACCTTTTCATTTTGGAGCGCGCGGCGATGACAGCGATGAATCAAGATCAATTGAAGCAGGCCGTAGCGCGTGCAGCGGTGGAATATATCGAGCCGAAGTTGCGCGCAGACAGCATCATCGGTATCGGCACGGGTTCTACCGCGAATTATTTCATCGATTGCCTCGCGCCCTTGCGCGATCAATTCGCCGGTGCGGTGGCGAGTTCGGAAGCCTCGGCGCAGCGCCTGAAAAAGCACGGTATCGAAGTGCTCGATCTGAATACGGCGGGCAGTTTCGATATTTATGTCGACGGCGCCGACGAATCCAATCATCGGCTCGAATTGATCAAAGGCGGCGGCGCGGCGCTGACCCGCGAAAAAATCGTCGCCGCCTGCGCGCGCGAATTTGTCTGTATCGCCGATGAGAGCAAACTGGTCGAAACGCTCGGCGCGTTTCCGCTGCCCGTGGAAGTAATTCCGATGGCGCGTAGCTACGTGGCGCGCGAACTCGTCAAGCTCGGCGGCAATCCCGTGTATCGCGAAGGCGTCGTTACCGACAACGGCAACGTCATTCTCGATGTCTACGATTTTCCGATCGCCACCCCGCGCGATACCGAAACGCGCATCAATCAAATCGTCGGCGTCGTCACCAACGGCCTGTTCGCGTTGCGTCCGGCCGATGTGCTGTTGCTCGGCACGCCTGCCGGTGTCAAAACCTTGCGCCGGTAAGTCGGCGCGCTTCGGTAATCCCTTTCACGGCTGGCCTTATTCCCCGGCGCGCTCGTAGCTTGGCTGCTATAGTTGAGCATGCTTCGAAAAAGTAAAGCTCGTTAGCTAATGGCCGATACCGTAACGACCAACACGGTCGTCGGTCGTCCAGGCTGCAGTATGCGCAACGGGTCAACGCTTATTCCTGAAAGGGTCGGTTATGAATAATTTGAGTGTCGGGCAACGCCTGGCGATTCTGGTAGCGCTGCCGCTGGCTGTGATTCTTATCATCGTGGTGTCGTCGCTGCATTCCTTCGCCAAAATCAATGCGGGCGTCGGCGAGATTTATGACGCGCGCGTGGTACCGATGATCGAACTCAAAATGGTTAACGATGCTTACGGCATCGACATGGTCACCGCGATCAACAAAGCCACCATCGGCATGATGACGCCGGCCGAGGCCTTCTCGCTGCTGACCAAGGCGGAAAAGCAGGCGCGCGAAAATCTTGCGGCCTACGAAAAAATGCCGCTCAACGCTGAAGAGCGCAAACTTGTTCGCGAGATTTCCACCTACACCGAAAAAGCGCTGCGTCGTGTCGGCGCTGCGGCAAAAGTGCTCGAACCGCTCGGCGACTCGATGGCGCTGAATGACAACGGCGATCCCGTGATCATGGAGTACAACGGCGATCTCTACGAATACATCGATCCGATTACCACGCGCCTGCAAACGCTGATCGATATGCAATTGGACGGCGCGAAGAAAGAGCGCGCGAACGCGCAAAAACTTTACGATACGGTGTTCATGGTTTTCATTGCAGTCGCAGTTGGCGCAGCTGCAGTAATGATGTTCTTTGGCGGCTGGGTAGCGCGCAGTATTTCGCGTCCATTGAGCACGCTGCGCAATGCAATTGAAACCACCGAGCGCAATCGCGATCTCACCGTGCGCGTCGATATCGGTCAGAACGACGAAATCGGCAATGTCGCCCACGCCTTCCAGGGCATGGTCAATCGCTTCCGCGAAATTTTGAGTGATGTGCGCGACATGAGTGCGCACTTGCAGCAGAGCGCGCAACAACTTGCCAATACCACCGAGCAGACGCGCGAAGGTGCAGCGATTCAAATGCGCGAAACCGATCAGGTCGCGACTGCAACCACCGAAATGACGCACGCGATCGAAGAGGTCAGCCGCAACGCGCATCAAGCCGCCGATGCCGCCAACAATGCCAATCGCGAAACCGAAAAAGGCAATCACGTACTCGAAGAGGCGCTCGGCTCGATCAACAATTTATCGAATCGCATGGACAATGCCGGCGAAGTGATCCGTCGCGTCGAAACCGACAGTGCGGCGATCGGTTCGGTGCTCGATGTGATTCGCGGTATCGCCGAACAAACCAATCTGCTCGCATTGAACGCAGCGATCGAAGCGGCGCGCGCCGGCGAACAGGGTCGCGGTTTCGCGGTGGTTGCCGACGAAGTGCGTTCGCTCGCGCAGCGCACGCAGGAATCGACACAGGAAATTCAAGGCATGATCGAGCGTCTGCAATCGAGCGCGCGCGAAGCGGTGCGTTCGATGGCCGATGGCACCGAGGAAATGCAGCGTACGATGACGCAAGCGGCGCGCGCGGGCGAATCGCTCGGCGCTATCAAAATGGCGGTGTCGCTGATCAACGATATGAACACGCAAATCGCCAGCGCAACCGAAGAGCAAATGGCGGTATCGCAGGAAATTTCACGCAATGTGGTGAATATTTCCGATGTCGCAAAAAGCTCGGCCTATTCGGTGCAGGAAGTGGATAAAACCAGTCGCGAGTTGAACGATGCTGCGAGCCGACTTGCCAGCCTCGTCAACGAATTCCGCACGCATTAAATCCCCCACTCATTTCATTCGTTGCCCCCTTTAATCAAAGGGGGATCAAGGGGGATTTAAAGAACCTGCGTTTCCACACGCAGCAAGTCGCCCGGATTATTTTTCCCCAGCAGCGCAATCAATTGATCGCCGCTCTGCAATGGTCCAACGCCGGCGGGTGTGCCGGTCGAAACAATATCGCCGGCTTGCAGCGAAAATGTTTTTGAAATCTCGACGAGCAAATCGATCACGCTGAATAACATCTGCGAGGTATTGCCGTCCTGCTGTAATTTGTGGTTGCGATACAGTTGCAGCGAGAGGTTTTGCAGATCGATATTTTCCGCATCAATGAATGACGAAACGGGATAAGCGCCGTCGAACGCTTTCGCACGCTCCCACGGCTGACCTCCCTTTTTTAATTTGTCCTGCACATCGCGCAGCGTTAAATCGAGCGCAAGTCCAATGCCTGCAATAGCCGCGCGCGCTTGATCTGCGCTGGCGCTAAGTAGCGGTGCGCCAATCAATATGGCGAGTTCTGTTTCGTGATGGACGCTGCCGCGATCATGTGGAATGCGCAGCGGTTGCGCGAAATTGCAAGCCGCACTCGCCGGTTTCATAAATAAAATCGGTTCGGTGGGAATTGGATTATTTAATTCCGCCGCATGCGCGGCGTAATTGCGACCGACACAGACAATCTTGCCGAGTGGATGCGCGTAGGATTTGCCATTCAGTTGCGGCGTAAATACAGCCATTGCGAATATTCCTCAGGGGTGAGCGGCCCAGCGTTGCGTAATCAAATCGCCGATCGGCACACCATTGCTGCCAAAGTTCTGCTCACAGATTTCAATAGTGTTATCGGGACCGATTAACAATGTCGTCGATGCGCGCGTGCCGTATACGTCTGACGCGATAAAGCGCGTCGAAAATCTGCGTTCAAGTTCAAGGCCGACACCGGTGTTCGGCAATTCCGAATCGAGCGGCTTGTGCGTATCGGCAAGAATGCGCAACAGCGCCGCGGGCGTCGGTTCGTGCTGTAATAAATCGCGTAATTCCGCTTTGCTGCCGACCACTTTCGGCCACGGCGTGTCGAGGCTGTCGTTGGAGAGTCCGTAGATGCCGCGTTCGAGCTTGCGCGGTTTTTCGCCGCGATTCGAGCAGTAATAAATCGCGTTGCCGTCGCCGAGTAACAAATTAAAGCCGGCGTAGTGCTCGCCTTCGTCGTACACCTGCTGCGCATAAGCGGCGATGCGCTGAGTGCCGAGCAGGAAATTGCGCGTCAATTCGCCGCGTGAACGTTGCGTCGCCGAGCGCTGCACGCCTTCGCGTACATTGGTGATCGCCGCGAAACGTCCCGCACGCGTGATGCCGAGCCAAGTACCGCCGGCTTCGAGATCGCGCCCCGCGATAATGTGCGGTGCATCGCTCCACACCTGCAGTGGTTGGGTGGGACGCGCGTAATATTCATCGCGATTGGCCGCGAGCACGAACGGATAGCGCGAATGGCTGTCGATAGCAAACACGATAAGACACATGATGCGCAGTTTTCGCTCAGCATTTTCATTTCAGGGTATGGCGGCGATAATACCGGCTTTCCGCGCAGTTCCGCGCTTTTTTTGACCTCGCCCTATTAAGGATCCCGATGCTGCAACATCCCAATATCGATCCCGTTGCGATCAAGCTCGGTCCCATTGCCGTTCATTGGTATGGCCTTGCCTACCTTGCGGGATTTGTCATCGCCTGGATGCTGGCGATGAGCCGCGCCAAGCGCAACGATTCGCCTGTCACTCCAAAGCAAGTCGAAGATGTGATTTTCTACGGTGCGCTCGGTGTGATTCTCGGCGGCCGTTTTGGTTACGTGCTGTTTTACAATTTCGCCAAATTCGTGCGTGATCCGCTGTGGCTGTTTCGTGTGTGGGAAGGCGGCATGTCGTTTCACGGCGGCATGCTGGGTGTCGCTGTTGCGCTCACCCTGTATGCGCGCGCGCAGCGAATCGAAATCGGTCGATTGTGGGATTTCGCTGCGCCGCTAGCGCCGCTGGGTTTATTGCTCGGACGGCTCGCCAATTTTCTCAACCAGGAATTGTGGGGCAGAACGACCGATGTGGCATGGGCGATGGTGTTTCCGCTCACCGATCCCTTGAAACTTCCGCGCCATCCCTCGCAATTGTATGAAGCAGCGCTCGAAGGTTTGCTGTTGTTTGCAATCCTCTGGATTTATTCGCGCACGCCGCGCCCCAAATTTGCTGTCGGCGGATTGTTTTTATTTTTCTACGGCGTGTTTCGTTTCATTGTCGAATTTTTTCGCGAACCCGATGAGCAAATCGGCTTTGCGGCATTCGGTTGGATGAGTCGCGGCCAGGAGTTATGTATTCCGATGATTCTCGCAGGTGTCGCTTTGTTCATTTATGCCTATCGCCGCCAACGTACGGGTGTTGAAAAATCATGAAGCAGTATCTCGATTTAATGCGCGATATTCTCGATAACGGCACCGATAAGGGCGATCGCACCGGTGTCGGCACGCGCTCGGTATTCGGTCGGCAAATGCGTTTCGATTTGAGCGCGGGCTTTCCGCTGCTCACCACGAAAAAAATTCATACGCGCTCCGTCATCATCGAGTTGCTTTGGTTTCTACAGGGCAGTTGCGATAACAACTGGCTGCGCGAGCGCGGCGTGACGATCTGGGATGAATGGGCGCTGGAGGATGGCGATCTCGGCCCCGTCTATGGCAAACAATGGCGTTCGTGGCAATGCCCCGATGGCCGCACCATCGATCAGATCAGCGAAGTGATCGATATGATCAAACGCAAACCCGATTCGCGGCGTTTGCTCGTGAATGCGTGGAATCCTGCGGATCTACCCGATGAAACATTGAGTCCGCACGACAATGTGCGCAATGGCAAAGCTGCGCTGCCGCCGTGTCACACGCTGTTTCAGTTTTACGTTGCGAACAAAAAATTATCGTGTCAGTTGTATCAGCGCAGCGCCGATTTTTTCCTTGGTGTGCCGTTCAATATCGCGAGTTATTCATTGCTCACGCATATGATCGCGCAGCAATGCGATCTCGGCGTCGGCGATTTCGTGCACGTGCTCGGCGATACCCATCTTTATAGCAATCACATGACCGACGCTATCGTGTTCGAGCAGTTGCGCCGCGAACCGCGTCCATTGCCGAAATTAGTTATCAAACGCAAGCCGGCAAGTATTTTCGATTACGAATACGACGATTTCGAATTCGTCGATTACGATCCGCATCCCGTTATCAAAGCGCCGATAGCAATTTAAAGATTGATTGACATGAAAAAAACCAAAACTCCAGTCGCGCTCATTCTCGCGGTCGCGCAAAACGGCGTGATCGGCAAAGGTAACGGCCTGCCGTGGCACATTCCTGCCGAAATGAAATATTTCATGCAGACCACGCTGGGCAAGCCGGTGATCATGGGCCGCAAAACATTCGAGACGATGCCGGGGCCGTTGCCGCGTCGTACCAATATCATTGTGACGCGCGACAAAACCTATCACCGCGACGGCATCATCGTCGCGCATTCGCTCGAAGAGGCGCTGCATCAAGCCGATGCAATTGCGCAGCGCGATGGCGTCGACGCGATTATGGTGGCAGGCGGTGCCGAAATTTATCGCCTCGCTATACCTGTCGCTGATCTGTTGTATTTCACGCGCGTAAATTTCGATGCCGAAGGCGATGCCTATTTCGACGACATCGACTGGTCGCAGTGGAAATTGCAAAAGCAGGAAGATTTTGCGGCGAAAGATGAAAGTACGCCAGGATATTCGGTGATGGTGTGGCAGCGTATTTCGTAGATTTTAAATTTGCAATGATCAGCGCGTTGGTTTTCGCAACTGCTCCAAACGCTCGATAAATTTCTGCGCCTTGTCGATTTTTTCCTGAAGCTCCGCCGTCGGTGCCAGCGCATTGGCTGGTCGCCAATGTTGCAGCGCTTCTTCCAGATGCCCGTCGCTGTATGCGCGGTTGCCGGCTTCGATTTTTTGTGCGACGAACGCGGCGGTAGCATCATCGATTTCGCGCTGCAGCAGGTCGAGTTCGTCGCTATGTGCGTTGAGTGTTCTGGCTTGTACCAATAAATCGCGTGCAGCAAAAAACTCGTGATCGCGAATCGATTTTTGCAGTGCATTGCGCAGTTCGCGGTAACGCTGCTCGCGAATATTGGCGCGCGCGGTTAGCTGCTTTTGTTTTTCCGCCGTCAGCGCCTGTTCGGCGGTTCTTAATTGCAGCGCGAGTGTTGATGAGGGTTGGAGCTGATTGGCGATGCCGAGATATTGCGCCGCTTTCTCGTAGTCTCCCAGCGCCAGTGCCTGACTGCCGAGTTTGGCGATCAGCGGAGAAAAATAATCGACATCGGCCTGATGGCGCGCCACCAGACGCTGCAATTCCGGTGTGCCCGCCGCTTTCAATACGGCGAGATAGGCATTGTGTTCTCTGGCAAGGCCGGGCGCGCGCAGCTGTACGAGTTCGTCGAGATTGCGTTGCAGATAGCGATCGCGCGCGGCGCTGAATTCTGCGTCGAATTGCGTGAGCTCGCGTGACGCCGGCAATTCGGGGCGCTCGGTTTCAATCAGTACTTCCGCCTTGGCAAATTGTTGCTGCTGCACCAGCTCGTTGGCTTGCCGCAATAATTCAGTTTGATATTTCTTTAAATCAGCAAGAATCTCTTCGCGCTTCTGCGCGTAGTTGGGCGCGCTGCGTTTGCGCGTGTCGAGCACTTTCAACGCAGTGACGTAGCGATGTTCTTTGCTGAGCTGTTCTATACCTGCATCGGTTGGCAGCATTTGCCATGGCAGGTGTGAGCAGCCGCTGAGCGCAAGCAGCACCCCCATCAATGTTGCGCGCGGAATCGAAAAATAAAATCGCGTCATGATGCTTTGCGATGATTCAATAAATCGTCGAGCATTTGATCCAGTATGATCGGATGGCTGTGGTCGATATGGTTGACGGCGTAAATGGTAATGGGATCGATCTTGCCGCGCACGGTAATTTTTCGCGGCGAACCGACATGGATATTGTGGCTGCTGGCGAGGTGGTGATAAATACTTTCTTCGATGACGATTTCACCAGGCTGTGCTTCGCTGCACAAACGTGACGCGAGATTGACCGCATCGCCGACCACGGTGTATTCCATGCGCTTTTCCGAACCGATCATACCGGCGAGCATTTCGCCGCTATTGATGCCGATGCGAAATTGCGCGATGGGCAATTGCTGCAAATTACGCCGTGTATTGATTTCAATCAGCAGGCGCTGGATCAATACGGCGCAAGCGACCGCGTGATAGCGATGATCGGGATCGGGTCGCGATGCGCCAAACACGACCATCACGCCATCGCCGATAAATTTATCGATAACGCCAAAATTGAAACGCGCGCAGGCATCGATGTAGTGAAAATAATCGTTGAGAAATTCGCTGACGCTTTCAGGCGACATCGTTTCCGAAAGCGAAGTGAAACCGACGATATCGGCAAACAGCACGGTAGCTTCGACACGATCGCCGCCGACTTTAACGGGTTCGATTTCGTCGAGCAATTTATTGGCGACATCGCGATCGACCACGCGCCGTAAAATATCTTCGACCTGCGCCTTGCGCACGAGTCCCTGGCCCATTGAATTGAGCGCGTTGATGATGAGGCCGAACTCGTCGTTGCGACGCGCGGGAATTTGGGTGAATTCACCGCGTTCGATAAGGCGCGCAGCATCGACGAGTGTGTGAATAGGGCGAGATAAGCGTCGGCCCAAATAAATCGCGACGGCGCAGATCACGATGCTCAGCGCGGTCGCGACGAGCACGCAGATGCGCACGATTTCGCGCTGCGCATTTTCGAGAGCCTGTTGCGACAACACCAGCGCCACTTTGCCGGCGACTGCACCGCGAAAGGCGATAGGTTCGGCGATGACAATCGCGCGCTTTTCGAATTTGAGCGGCGGCGCGAATTCCAGCTCGCTGGTTGCAACGTCTTTGACTTCGCCGGCTTTCGGCAACGTCGACAGCGAGGGGTAATAACCCGATGCCGTGGTGATATGACCTTCGTGATCGAAAATCACCGCACCGAGCACGCGAGGGCTTTGCACATAGCGTTTGATCAGCGCGGCGATTTCGTAATGCTGATCGGTGAACATCGGTTCAGTCGCAGTTGCTGCGAGTTGATAGCCGAGCAGCTGTCCAAATTCTTCGATGTGGTCGCGAATCAGGCGTTGCTGATTGCCGATCACTGCAGCGGCTAGCGTGGCCATGCCGCCGATAAGAATAATGGTGATGGCGGCTGCGAGTTTTACCGCAATCGATGGCTGCACGCGGAAGCGTGCAGCGCGTGTTTTAAAATGTGTGGAAAATAATGTCGGCATCAATCCAGTTTACTGATATCGCGCACCGCACCTTTATCCGCGCTCGTCGCCATTTTTGCGTAAGCCTTCAATGCCAGTGACACCTTGCGCGGACGTTCGTGCGCAGGCTTCCAACCTTTCGCGTCCTGCGCTTTGCGGCGGCGCGCGAGTTCTTCGTTGCTCACCAAAACATCGATGGTGCGCTGCGGAATATCGATTTTAATTTTGTCGCCGTTTTCAATTAAGCCGATGGCGCCATGCGAAGCTGCTTCGGGCGAAACGTGGCCGATCGATAAACCGGAAGTGCCGCCGGAGAAACGTCCATCGGTTAACAATGCGCAGACTTTGCCGAGACCTTTCGATTTCAAATAGCTCGTCGGGTACAGCATTTCCTGCATGCCGGGGCCGCCTTTCGGGCCTTCGTAGCGAATGACCACGACATCGCCCGCTTTGACTTTATCATTCAAAATATTTTCGACGGCCTCATCCTGGCTTTCGCACACATGCGCGGTGCCTTCGAAAACCAAAATGCTGTCGTCGACGCCCGAGGTTTTTACTACGCAGCCATCGGGTGCGATATTGCCGTGCAATACCGCGAGACCGCCTTCGCTGCTGTACGCGTTGCCGATGGCGCGAATACAACCTTGCGCGCGGTCGTCATCGAGCGAGGGCCAGCGCGTCGCTTGCGAAAATGCCACTTGCGTGGGAATGCCGGCGGGACCTGCGCGATAAAATTCGAATACGCTTTTATCGTTCGTTTGTTTGATGTCCCACTGCGCGAGTGCGGCTTTAAACGTTTTGCTGTGCACGGTCGGTACTTCGTTGTGCAATAAACCGGCGCGATCGAGTTCGCCGAGAATGCCCATCACGCCGCCCGCACGATGCACATCTTCGATATGATATTTCTGCGTGTTCGGCGCGACCTTGCACAATTGCGGTACGCGACGCGACAGGCGATCGATATCTTTCATCGTGAAATTAATTTCACCTTCCTGGGCAGCGGCGAGCAAATGCAGAATTGTGTTGGTCGAACCGCCCATCGCGATATCGAGACTCATCGCATTTTCAAACGCTTTGAAACTGGCAACCGAACGCGGCAACACCGAAGCATCGTCCTGCTCGTAATAGCGGCGCGTGATTTCAACAATTAACTGACCCGCGCGCTCGAATAAATTTTTGCGATCGGCGTGCGTGGCGAGCACGGTGCCGTTGCCGGGCAAACTCAAACCTAACGCTTCGGTTAAGCAGTTCATCGAGTTCGCGGTGAACATACCCGAGCACGAGCCGCAGGTCGGACATGCGCTGCGTTCAACTTCATTGACCAACTCATCAGAGGCGCTGCTGTCGGCGGCGATGACCATCGCATCGACGAGATCGAGTTTGTGTTCGGACAATTTGGTTTTGCCCGCTTCCATCGGTCCGCCCGAAACGAACACGACGGGAATATTCAAGCGCATCGCCGCCATCAGCATGCCGGGGGTGATTTTGTCGCAGTTGGAAATGCAGACGATGGCGTCGGCGCAATGCGCGTTGACCATGTATTCGACCGAGTCGGCGATGATGTCGCGCGAGGGCAGCGAGTACAGCATCCCGTCATGGCCCATGGCGATGCCGTCGTCGACCGCGATGGTGTTGAACTCTTTCGCAATCGCGCCAGCTTTCTCGATTTCGCGGCAGACCAGTTGGCCGAGATCTTTCAGATGCACGTGCCCCGGCACGAACTGCGTGAACGAGTTGGCGACGGCGATAATCGGCTTACCGAAGTCGCCATCCTTCATCCCAGTCGCGCGCCATAGCGCACGTGCGCCCGCCATATTGCGACCGGCAGTGGAGGTTTTGGAGCGATAGGCAGGCATGATGCACCTCGGATTACGGCATTTTTAAGGGCAGGTAGGATACCACAGCAGGGGGAGCGCGATTCTTGGCGGCTATTCCAAAAACTCGCCCAACACATCGTTCAGAAAGCGCTGGCCGAGCGGCGTTGGGGCGATGATCGAATCGCTGTCGCGCAGCAGGCCGCGATCGATTAACAGCTCGATTTTATTCGCCACCGTCGACCACGGCAGGCCCGTGCGCTCGGTAAATAATTCCTTGGCAAAACCTGCATTCAAGCGCAGGGCGTTCATCATGAATTCGAACGGCAGCGCTTCGTTGGCGATGGTTTCGTTGTTGCGATCGCATTGACCGCCGCTGACTAAATAATCTTTCGGCAGGCGGGTTTTGCGCGTGCGCGTGATGTGGCCTTCGCGCGTCGTCAGTTTGCCATGCGCGCCGGCGCCGATGCCGATGTAGTCGCCGAACTGCCAGTAATTGCAGTTGTGTTTCGAGCGGCGACCATCGCGCGCAAAAGCGGATACTTCGTACTGCTCGAAGCCCGCCTCCCTTAATAATTCGAAGCCACGTTCTTGAATTGCCGCAAGCGTATCGTCTTCGGGCAATTGCGGTGGGCGTTTGTAGAATTCGGTGTTCGGTTCGATGGTGAGTTGATACCACGATAAATGTTCGGGTTCGAGCGCGAGCGCCTGTTGCAAATCGCTCGCGGCGTTATCGATCGATTGCTGCGGTAATCCATGCATCAAATCGAGATTGATATTTTCGAAGCCGGCTTTGCGTGCTTGCCGTACGGCGTCGACAGCTTGCTCGCGATCGTGAATGCGACCGAGCGTTTTTAAATGTTGCGGATTGAGACTCTGAATGCCGAGCGACAGACGATTGATACCCGCGCTGCGAAAATCTTTGAAGCGCTGTTGCTCGGTGGTGCCGGGATTGGCCTCGAGCGTAATTTCGATATCGGGCGCAAACGCAAACCGAATATTGATCGCCGCGATAATTTCACCGATGACTTTTGGCGAAAGTATGCTCGGCGTACCGCCGCCAAAAAATATCGAATGCAATTCACGATGATGCGCAGCGGGGCGGTCGAGTTCGAGATCGGCGATTAATGCGTGTAGATAAGCTTGCTCTGGCAGTTCGCCATCTTGCGTGTGCGAATTGAAATCGCAGTAGGGGCATTTACGTACACACCAGGGAATGTGGACGTAGAGGCTCAATGGAATACGTTTTACCTGGATCATCCGTAATTACCTGCGTGAGATATTCCCTATCGGAAAAGTTGCAAAAAGTGACACTGTGATTTTGTGGTGGCACCAAATTTTGAGTAAAAGTTACGCGTGATTGGCTCGGTAACGCCAAAATTTCGGCAGCAGTAGGCTGGTCATAATAACACCGAGTAAACAGATTGCACCGCCACTCCACAAACTGAATGACACGCTGCTGTGCGCCGCGACCCAACCTGCGCGCGCGTTGCCAAGTAAGGGGCCGGTCATATACGAAATCATTTCGATTCCGGATAAACGCCCGCGCATTTCGTTCGGCACTGAATGATTCCAGATAATGCCGCGAAATAACGCTGACACCATATCGACACCGCCCGCGAAAATTAAACACGCCACGGCGAGCCACAGGGTGTCGGCAAAGCCGGCACCGATAATAAACACGCCCCACAGCGCCGCCGCTATGACCACGACACGGCCGTGATGTTGCACGCGCGAACTCCAGCCGCTGAATAATGTTGCGATCAGGCTGCCGATTGCCATCGCCGAAAATAAAATTCCGGCTGCATGCGCGCCGCCCCAGCGCTCGGCCATGGCAGGAAATAATGCGACGGGAAACGCGAAAATCATCGCGACGATATCGATCACGTAGGTGCCGATAAGTTCGGGCTTCGATAGAGCGAATTTAATTCCCGCTTTGGCATCGGCGAGCGGCGATTTGTCGCTCGGTTCGGGATCGGGTACGCGCGACATTAGCGCTACGCAGATAAGCGCGCCGAGAAACGACAAGAAATCGAAAAGGAATGCGCCTTTCAAACTGAATGCGGCGATCAAAACACCGCCGAGCAGCGGACCGCCAATCGCCGATACCGAATAGCGGAAACTGCTGAGCGCGCCGACGGCAGCATAATCGCGAGGCTCCACCATTTTTTGCGTGAGTGCTTCCATCGATGGGCGATGGAAACCGACGACCGATTGCATGATCGCAACAAGAATGAAAATGGCGGGTACCGAAGGTTGCGCTTGCAGGCTATTTAATAGCAGCAAGCCGACACAGAGCGATAAAACCAATTCGCAGATCAAAATTAATTTACGACGATTGATGCGATCAGCGTAGGTGCCGCCCAATAAACCAAAAATCACCACAGGTACGAATTGCACTACACCGAGCATGCCGACCAGCGCGTTCGATTTTGTCAATTCATAAACCTGATACGGCACAGCCATGTAGCTGACCATGCTGCCGAGCTGCGAAATTAACTGGCCGGCAAACAGCAGGCGGAAGTCGCGGTATTTTTTTAGCGGTGTGATGTCGATGAGCATATAAGCTGTGTGCTTGATAGATGAGGCGTTGCTTGAAAATGGTTCAGTGTCGATTCAGAAAGGTTACAGCATAGTAACAACGTCCGGATAGGGGTGTATTACGGCGGTAGTAGAGTGATGTCGAATTTGTAATTCTGTGGTCGGGTTTAGGGGTAGTTTCAAGTAAAAAAAGGAAAATTAAGGAGGGTGTGGTGAAGAAGATCCTGATGGTTATTTCTCTGTTGGCCATTGTGCTCGATGCCACGGCGGATACCTATGCAATTGGCGACGGTCTTGGCGGTCGCTTTATGCTGACGGGTGGCTTTACCGCGGGTGGAGACAAAGTCGCAACGATCGAATTTGAGGATGGCGATACTGCCGATGTGCGGGCTGGTGGAGAGTTTTTGTTAGGCGCAGGTGTTGATTATCGCTTTAGCCCAAACTGGGAATTACAACTTACGTTGAACTATCAAGTTGATCGAGAAAAAGCGGATAACGGCGATGCGAGCTTTCATCGCATGCCAATCGACTTGCTGGGTTTTTATAGTCAAGGGCCGCACCGGTTTGGTGGTGGGTTGACCTATCACATGAATTCAGAATTCGAAACGGATTTTGATGACTTCGATGAGAACAGCAGTGTCGACTTCGATGATGCGCTAGGACTGGTGCTTGAGTACGATTACTTTGTCAGCGAAGCGTTGTCGCTGGGTGTGCGCTATACCGATATTGAATACAAAGTTACTGGTTCGTCACAAAAAATTGACGGCAGCTACGTTGGATTAATGATGAATATCTATTTCTAAATCGCGAAAGAGCGACCGTTTAGGTCGCTCTTTCAATGCATGGCTTTTAATCCAATCCCAATTCCTTCCAAATCGAATCGATATGCGCGACAACTTTCGGATCGCGCGCAATCGGTCGGCCCCATTCGCGCGAAGTTTCGCCCGGCCATTTATTTGTTGCATCGAAGCCAATTTTTCCGCCAAGACCTGATACGGGCGAGGCGAAATCCAGATAATCGATCGGTGTATTTTCGACGATGAGTGTATCGCGTGCGGGGTCCATGCGCGTGGTCATCGCCCAGATCACATCTTTCCAGTCGCGCGCATTCACATCATCATCGGTGACGATGACAAATTTGGTGTACATGAATTGGCGCAGGAACGACCACACACCGAACATCACGCGTTTTGCGTGTCCCGGATATTGTTTTTTCATAGTCACTACCGCCATGCGATACGAGCAACCTTCGGGCGGCAAATAAAAATCGACGATCTCCGGAAATTGTTTTTGCAGAATCGGCACGAATACTTCGTTTAACGCTGCGCCGAGAATCGCAGGTTCATCGGGCGGGCGGCCTGTATACGTGCTGTGATAAATCGGATCTTCGCGGTGCGTGATATGCGTTACGGTGAAGACGGGAAATTTCTCGACTTCGTTGTAATAACCCGTGTGATCGCCGTAGGGTCCTTCATCCGCCATTTCGCCTGGATCGATATAACCTTCCAGAATAAATTCGGCGGAAGCGGGCACTTGCAAATCGCAGCTCAAACATTTCACGACTTCGGTTTTGCCGCCGCGCAATAAACCCGCGAAGCCGTATTCGCTGAGCGAATCGGGTACGGGTGTGACGGCGCCGAGAATGGTTGCAGGGTCGGCGCCGAGCGCGACCGCGACAGGAAATTTTTCACCCGGAAATTTCTGCTTGAACTCGTGAAAATCGAGCGCGCCGCCGCGATGGCTGAGCCAGCGCATGATCAATTTATTTTTGCCGATTAACTGCAATCGATAGATGCCGAGATTCTGCCGCTCTTTATGCGGGCCGCGCGTGACCACGAGCGGCCACGTAATCAGCGGCGCGACATCTTCAGGCCAGCAGGTTTGAATCGGAAGTTTTGTTAAATCGACCGCGTCGCCGCTTTGCGCATGATACTGACAAGGCGCATTGGTGATTTCTTTCGGCGCCATGTTCAGCACTTGCTTCAAAATCGGCGCTTTTTCCCACGCATCGCGCAAACCTTTGGGTGGGTCGGGCTGGCGCAAATACGCGAGCAGTTCGCCGACTTCGCGCAGTGCGCTCACGCTTTCCTGGCCCATGCCGAGTGCGACACGGTGTTCGGTGCCGAATAAATTCGCGAGTACGGGAATCGAATAGCCTTTGGGGTTTTCAAATAAGAGGGCTGGGCCGCCAGCGCGCAGGACGCGATCGGCAATTTCCGTCATTTCGAGTTTGGGATCGACAGGTACGCTGATACGTTTGAGTTCGCCGCGTTTTTCCAGATCGGCGATAAATTCTCTGAGATCGCGATATTTCATCTGTTTTTTCTCGACATCAGTTTCCCGGGAATAAAAGCTTTCGGAAACGAAAAGGGCGATTTACATCGCCCTTTGTGGAGTTTTGTTTGCGCTTATTTGCGCTTCATCGAATCGAAGAACTCTTCGTTGGTCTTCGTATCTTTGAGTTTGTCGATGAGGAATTCGATGGCCGGCAAATCTTCCATTCCGTGCAAGAGCTTGCGCAGAATCCACATGCGCGACAATTCGTCTTCGTCGGTAATGAGTTCTTCGCGACGCGTGCCCGAGCGACGAATGTTGATCGATGGGAACACGCGCTTCTCGGAGATTTTGCGATCGAGATGCAACTCCATGTTGCCGGTGCCTTTGAACTCCTCGTAAATGACTTCGTCCATTTTCGAGCCGGTGTCGATCAGAGCGGTGGCTATGATCGTGAGGCTGCCGCCTTCTTCTACATTGCGCGCAGCGCCGAAGAAGCGTTTCGGGCGCTCAAGTGCGTGTGCATCGACACCACCGGTCAATACTTTGCCGGATGAGGGAATGATCGTGTTGTAGGCGCGAGCAAGACGTGTGATCGAGTCGAGCAGGATTACGACATCGCGCTTGTGTTCGACCAGGCGTTTGGCTTTTTCAATAACCATTTCGGCGACTTGCACGTGACGCGCAGGCGGTTCGTCGAATGTCGACGCAACCACTTCGGCACCGCGCGCGCCGACCGAACGCAACATTTCCGTTACTTCTTCCGGACGCTCGTCGATGAGCAGCACGATCATGTAGCACTCGGGGTTGTTGCGCAGAATGCTGCTCGCGATGTGCTGCAACATAATGGTTTTACCGGCTTTGGGCGGTGCGACGATGAGGCCGCGCTGGCCCTTGCCGATCGGCGAAACCAGATCGATGACGCGGCCGGTCAAATCTTCGGTGGCGCCATTGCCGGCTTGCAGTACGAGACGTTGATTCGGGAATAGCGGTGTGAGGTTTTCGAACAGAACTTTGTTGCGTGAATTTTCGGGCTTGGTGAAGTTGATGTCGTTAACTTTCAGCAGCGCGAAATAACGTTCGCCCTCTTTCGGCGGGCGAATCTTGCCGGAGATGGTGTCGCCTGTGCGCAGATTGAAACGTCGAATCTGGCTAGGCGATACATAAATATCGTCGGGTCCCGCTAGGTACGAGCAGTCTGCCGAGCGCAGGAAGCCGAAACCATCCTGCAGAATTTCGAGTACGCCGTCGCCGGAAATATCTTCGCCACTTTTCGCGTGTCGCTTGAGAATCGCGAAAATAATGTCTTGTTTGCGCGAGCGCGCCATGTTTTCGAGGCCCATGCTTTCGGCAAGAGCGATTAATTCGGCAGACGGTTTAGTTTTTAGATCGGTAAGGTTCATAGGGGCTGGTTCATAGGGATTAGCGAGATGTGGGTTGATGAGCGGAACTAGAGAAGCGCATGCGGGGCGCATGCAGAGCTAAACGACGGATGAAAAGGAAATTAAAAAACCGGATCGGTTCTTATGAAATCTGTGTGAGCTGGGATTGGCAGAAACTGTAACACCGAAAATCCGCTTGCGCAAGCAACGGGACTCGCATCGCGAGCCTCGTTGCCGCTTCGATCACAGAGCTGCGTCGATAAAGGCCGTCAGCTGGGTTTTCGACAGCGCGCCGACTTTAGTCGCTTCGGCATTGCCATTTTTGAACAGGATCAGGGTCGGAATACCGCGCACGCCGAACTTCGCCGGGGTGTCGCCATTGGCATCGACATCGACTTTGCAGACTTTGACTTTGCCTTCGTACTCGTTCGCGACATCGTCGAGGATCGGCGCGATCATTTTGCACGGGCCGCACCAGGCTGCCCAGAAGTCCACCAGCACGGGCACGTCGGATTTAAGTACGTCGTCTTCAAAGCTGGCATCGGTAACGTGAACGATCTTGTCGCCCATAACAATTCTCCACACACTGAACGGGAAATGACTATCGATTGAAATGATGACTTGGGGGCGTCGGGCGCCGATTGCAAGCGCAATCGATCCGAGCAATGGCTGCATCATAACACCCAGTTGCGCGCTGACAACAGCAAGCCAGCCGGTGTTAAAGTACGGGCTAATCGAAAATGCCGGCATATTGAAGGTACGGTTATATCGATAGAGCACATCGGCGAGAGTGGAGGATTGATCATGGCAAAAAAAGTGGCGGTGGTATTGGCGGGTTGCGGTGTTTACGACGGCGCGGAAATTCATGAGGCGGTATTAACCCTGCTTGCGCTTGATCAGCGTGGCGCGACGTATCAGTGTCTGGCCCCAAATATCGAGCAGATGCACGTGGTCAATCATGTCACCGGTCAGCCGGTCGCGGGTGAAAAACGCAATGCCATGATCGAGGCAGCGCGCATCGCGCGCGGCAATATTCAGGATCTCGCCACTGCGCGCGCCGAAGATTTCGATGCGATGGTTGTGCCCGGCGGATTCGGCGCGGCAAAAAATCTGTGCGATTTCGCTGTGAAAGGTTCGGCGATGACGGTGCAGCCGGATTTTCTACGTTTCGCGCAGGCGATGCGCGATGCACGCAAACCGATCGGGCTGATGTGTATTTCTCCTACCATGTCGGCAAAGATTTTTGGCGAAGGTGTGCAATGCACGATCGGTAGCGAGGTCGAAACCGCAGCCGCCATCGAGGCGATGGGCGCAAAACATATCGCGTGCTCGGTTGAAAAGGCGGTGATCGACGAGCGCAATAAATTGGTGACGACGCCGGCTTACATGCTCGCAAAAAATATCAGCGAATTGGCAAAAGGTATCGATGCTTGCGTCGACGCCGTCCTTAAGTTTATTTGAAATCGCGCTGAAGCTGATTTAAACGCGTTATTCGGCGGGCTTGCGCCGCAGCGCTTTTTGCACGCTCTGCCGCATCTTGTTTTCGCTGCGGCGCTGCACTGACGCTTTCGTAGGCTTGGTGGCTCGGCGCGGTGTCGGTACGAAGCTCGCGCGCTGTAATAATTGTTGCAAGCGCTCCAGCGCGTCGGCGCGATTTTGTTCGAGGCTGCGAAAGCGCTGCGCTTTGATAATGATGTAACCGTCTTTACTGACGTATTGGCTGCGCATCGCCAGTAATTTTTCCTCCACCAGCGGTGGCAAATCGGCGGCACGGATATCAAAGCGCAAATGCACTGCGTTCGAAACTTTGTTGACGTTTTGTCCGCCCGAACCCTGTGCGCGGATCGCCTGCATCTCGATGGCGTGCATGGGTAACTCAATCGGTTCGGTGGGTTTCATTGAAAACGGCGACATGATGTTGTCTCAATCGAATCGGTTTTTATCGGTCTGTACTCAATTTCCGTGTACGGCATGTTCGCGCATAACATTTCATGAATCGGTGGAACAGTGACAACAAAATTACCTCTTGGCAAATTTCAGCGAGCGTTATGCGGCGGCGTTTTTGCGGTCGGTATGCTGCTCACGGCATGCCAACCGGCAACCAAGCCGCAAGAAGACGCTTCTGTGGCAACGCCGACACACAAGCATGCACATGCGACACGCTACGCCATCGATCCGATAAATTCGTCGATTACACTGCGAGTCTATCGCGATGGCCCGCTCGCCCGTTTTGGCCACAATCACACGATTGCAATTACGCAGATTCAAGGTGTGGTCTACCGCGAAGCCGATCTCGCGCAATCGGAAGTTGAGTTGAGTTTTCCCGTCGCCGAGATGATTATCGACTCGCCCGACGATCGCGCCAAGGCGGGTCCCGATTTTCCGGGCGTCATTTCTGCCGAGGCGATTGCGGGGACGCGTGCGAATATGTTGGGGCCACAATTATTGGCCGCTGCGCAATATCCGACGATTGCTTTGCGCACGGTGTCGGTCAGTGGGCAATGGCCTGAATTAAAGCTGATTGTCGAGATCAGTTTGCGCAAATTTACGAGCCAGATCGTACTGCCCGTACACATCAGCGAGACGAACGATTCGCTCATCGCCGACGGTGAGATCGCACTGTCGCAAGTGCAATTGGGTTTAACGCCTTATAGCGTGTTGGGCGGCGGCCTGCGCGTCAGCGACAACATCGATGCGCGATTTCATCTCGTTTCAGTAAAAGAAACCACGGTAAAAGAAAGCACAGCAAAAAACGCTGCAGCAAAAGAGCGGTGAAATTTATGCAGGAAAATGCGATGACCCTTTGCCGGGCGATGCTGGTTTTTGCGGGCTTCTGTTTGGCAGCTTGTTCGCACACGCCCAGCGCGAGCGACATTCCGCCGAATGTATCGTTCGTCACTAAAATTCTTGGCGACGACACCAAATTGTTTACCTACACGGTGCATCGCGGTCGAGGCGGTCCTGGCGGCGATGAAGATATGCCGGAGATGCAGGACATGCCGAGTCGCGGTGGAATGCGCGGCGGGCCGGGTCGCGATGAGCCTTCGTCAAAGGTCATGGTTCGCGGCGCTGAAGCCATGCTGTTGCAAAATCACTATTGCCGCGACGGCTTCATGGTGCTCGAACAGTATGAGCAACACCGTAACTACATCATTCGCGGCGAATGTCGCGACGCGGCGACGAGCGCTGACCGCGAAAAATTTCCACCGCAGTAGATCGCGTTATTTGATCAGCCGAATCGGCTCGATACGATAGGCTTCTTCCGCGATAGTGCCGTAGTCGGCCGCCTGCCGCGAAAATTTTTCGTTCACGCGATAAAGTGCGTCGATCAATCGCTGTGCGCGCTGCAGAATGGGCGAGGGCGATTGTTCGGGCGAAGGCATCGGCATGGCTTCGATGAAGCTCTTTAATGACCGGTGTCGGCTGTCGAGTGGATAGGGAATATCGTTGAGGCGTACAAGCAGCAATCTGCTGGCATCGTCGATTTTGCTTTCCAGTTTTTTGATCGGCAAGCTGTAATCCGCTTCGCGCAGTTTATGGTGCCGGTGTAGCAGCTGCTCGAGCTGGAAGCAATCCAGCGACATTTTGTAAAGACGCGCGCCGATATCGTGGAGCATGCGCAGCGCATCGTGCAGTTCGTGCACTTCGCGTTGATCCTGGCCGGAAAGGTGCAACCCCAGTGTAATGCGGCCACCCATCACCGTTTCTTGCTGCTGCAGTTTTTCCATGACGGCGGTCAGTTCCTGCTGACGATCCTCCAATACCGGTACCAGCGTCGTGCCGTCGTATTGGATGTAGCGAAACGTAAATTTTTTTCCCGCGGCGAGTACGTGTTGAGCAATTAAAACTTCGCGCAACTGATTTTGCAGTCGTTCGTACTCTGCCAGCAATTTCGCGCGATCGGGTGTGAGCCGACGAATTTCATTCACGCACACGCCCAGTTGCATCGAGGCATCTTGTAGCGGCATATCGCTGATGAGTGCGTAATCAGCGAGGCTCCAAAAACGAAACGGTCTGAACCAGTCGTTGAAATAAATCGTCGCCTGTTGCCGCTGCAAAATATCCTGCGTTGCGGTGTAGGTGAGCTCATCGGTTGGCATAAGGCTGTTGGAGTTCACCTCCAACCCAGTCGCGCGATAAAAACTCAGAGTGCTTGCGCGTGCATCCTCGTCGCGTTGTTGCAATAGCGAAAATGCCGCTGTGTCGTTATTGATGAGAGCTGGCGTGGCGCTCTGTTCGATGCGCTCGATGCGTTCGCGCGCAATCGGTGGTTCGTCGCTGCGCGGGGTGGTTTCGGCATTCCATTTGCGTTGCAATGTCTGCGCAAAATTATCTTCGATGCTGTCGTAATAATGTTTGATCAGCGCGGGCAGATCGTTGACGAGACCACCCTCGATGCGATCCTCCGTATTTTTTTCATTGGCATCGTGCGCGGCCGTATGCAGACGTGCACGGAAAATCATGACATCGGTAAAACGGTCCGAGCCGGCGATAAGTGCGCTGTAGCGATCCTGCTCGGCAATCAACGGTCTTTGCAACTGCGCATCGATTTTCTGCAGGCGAGCAGCAATTTTTTGCAGATAGCGATTGGCCTGTTCGAACAGCTTGTCCAGCAAATTGCACAGACGTGCGACGATCGCCGGTGCCGATTGACTCAGCGTATCGATGCGCTGCGCAAGCCAGTCGCGCTTGGCAAGACACACCGCGATGCGATCGTGTGCGATCGACGCGAGCCAGCGATAGCGCAGCATCGGTAAATACGTTTGCGTGGCGAGGTCGGCGGCTATGAGGCTGGCGCATTGATTGAGTGAGCCGTTGTCGAGCGCCGGCAGACTCAGCGCGAGTCGATAGTCGCCCTGCTTGATATTTTTGAAACCGGGGATTAATGCAGCGCTGTTGGTTGTCGCAGTGGTCAACACGATTTCTGTGGGCGGTTTAATCGCCAATTGTTCGCAGATCTGCGCAATGAATGCGAACAGGGTCGGCTCCTGCATGGGCGAGATCGGTATGTCGCAATCGGCTTTTTGTGTATTCGGTAAAAAGGGGCGCGCTAATAATGCGGTAATCGCGGCGAGCGTTATCGACACCAGAAAATAAATCGTCGCGCTGAAGACGACGGGTGGAATCAACAGAAATCCCGCATACCCCACCATGTAAAACAGCAGCAATCCGAAGCTGCCCAGGCTCAGCGCTGCGCAAGCCGCAAGCGTGCCGATCAATGCAGCATTGGCTCGCGATACGGCCCGCTTAAACGGTTTTGTCGGCGCGGTTGCGTTGGCGCTGAGCGACGAATCGCCAAAGTAACGCTGCGCCGGTTGACGCTTGGTGTAGGTAGCCTGCGATTCTGCAGCGGGTGCTTGCAGGCTGGTTGCGCTGTCGCTGTCGCTGTCGCTGTCGGTGGAGGCTTGAGCGCTGGCAGCAGATTCAATGCGCGCATCGAGGCCGAGGCTGCGCAGCCGTGAGCAGTAGCTCGTGGCAACGGCTTCGCCGACATCGCGTTTCACGGTGACATTTTTGCCGGCAATAAGTAGGCGAGCCTTTGCTTCCGGCAATTTCAATTGTTGCTGTATTTGTTGCAGTACCGTCGCGCTATCGAAGCCGTCGAGAATGGCGCCACTGACCACGACATTGCATTGCGGGCTATCCATTATTGAACCCGTTCCAGAGTTTTTATTGAGCGGATAAAGGATAGCGGATTGTGGTGTGATTGCAGTGAATGTTGCTGAGGCAGGAGATTCGCGACCACGCAAAGGTGGTCGCATGAAGGCGATCAGCGCAATAGATGGCCGAGATAATCGGATTTGCCGATCTCGATACCGTTATGACGCAGAATGTTGTACGCCGTCGTGACGTGAAAATAGAAATTGGGTAATGCAAATTTCAACAGATACACGTGGCCGATAAATTTCAGTTCGTGGCTGCCGATTTTGAGTTCGATATTGCGCTCTTCGGAGCCATCGAGTTGAGCGGGCTTGAAGGTATTCACGTAATCGATAGTTTTTTGCACGCGGGCGATGAGTTCGGCCAGCGTTTTTTCGTTGTCGTCAAACGCAGGCGGCTCAATACCGGCCAATCGTGCCGGACAGCCTTTGGCGTGGTCGGTGGCGATCTGAATCTGTCTGCTGAGCGGAAACATATCGGGAAACAGGCGCGTCGCCGGCAATATCGAGGGGTCTATTTTTTTGCTCTCGCAATGTGCTGCCGCTTTTTCGAGCATGGCTTTGAGATTCATGAGTAGAGGCAGAAAGATGGGTACCGACGATTGATACATCGAAAGCGACATGGGAGTTCTCCTGAAGTGTGAGCGGGCGGGTTAACCCGGCGGCGCTCATCATAGGCGAGCGCTGCCGGGTTTCACGCAGAGTTACAGCGATTTAATTTCACGCATTACGACTGTCGTGCTTCGCTTTTTTCTCAGCGCGTTTTTCTTTCAAGGTTTTTTCCGATTTCTTCTTCGTTTCTTTTTTCTTGTCCATACCTTTGCTCATGGTGTTCTCCTTACGGGGTGAGAAAATTGAAACTTGGTATTAACAAACCTGGTATTAATAAAATTGGCATTACCGCAGCAATGCTAACGGTGGTTAAAGCTCTTTAATGAACACTTTCGAGTTGCGTTGATAATTGTAAAACGCCTGTTTTTGCGCAGGCAGTTGCTCCAGTTCTGCTTGCACAAAACCCTGCTCCTGAAACCAGTGCGCAGTGCGCGTGGTCAGGATGAAGACCTTGCTCAGACCCATGTTCGCGGCTTTGGTTTCCAGTGCCGCCAACAAACGTTCGCCGCGATCGGCACCGCGATAATCGGCGTGCGTGGCGACGCAGGCAATTTCGCCGCTGCCGTGTTCGGGATACGGATACAGCGCTGCGCACGCGATGATCATGCCGTCGCGATCGATCACGGTGAAATAATTGATTTCGCGTTCGAGCATTTCGCGCGAGCGTTTCACCAATTTACCTTCGGCTTCGAGCGGCTCGATGATTTCGAGCAGACCGCCGACATCGCCGATCTGCGCCGTGCGAATCTGTTCGTACTGATCCTCGGTAATCAGCGTGCCAGTGCCGTCGCGCGTAAATAATTCCTGCAGCAGCGCGCCGTCATCGGTGTAATTGATGAGATGGCAACGTTTCACACCGTGCTCGCAACTTTGCACGAGCGCCTGCAGCACGCCGAGCAAATGCGGATCGTTGCAGGTCGACAAGCGCGGGCGCACATGGCGCAATTCGGCAAAGCGAATCAGCTCGCCCTGTTCATCAAGCAATTGCGCATCGTCGAAGGCGATGAGTTTATCGGCGTGCAGAGACACGGCCGCCTGCGTGGCGACATCTTCGTACGAAAGATTGAATACCTCACCTGTCGGCGAATAGCCAATCGCCGACAGCAACACGATTGCGCCGGCTTGTAATAATTTATTGATCGCATCGGTATCGATACGGCGCACTTCGCCCGTGTTGCAGAAATCGACGCCATCGAGCACGCCCATCGGTTTGGCGATGACGAAATTGCCCGAGCACACGCGGATCTGTGCACCGTGCATCGGTGAATTGGCGAGGCCGGTAGTGAGCAAGGCTTCGATATGCGCACGCACGCTGCCCGCAGCGTCCTTCACGCATTCGAGCGTCGCTGCATCGGTAATGCGTAAATCTTTGTGGAAGCGCGGTGTGATGCCACGCAACTGGCAGCGGTTTTCGATTTGCGGGCGTGCGCCGTGCACCAGCACTAATTTCACGCCGAGGCTGTTGAGCATCGCGATGTCGTGAATGATGTGCGCGAAATTCGGATGTTCGATCGCGTCGCCGCCAAACATCAACACAAACGTTTTACCGCGATGTGCGTTGATATACGGCGCCGAATTGCGAAACCATTTGACGTAATCTTTACTGGTGTTGGTCACAGCCGAGGTTCCAGTTGAGTGCTGTTTGTCGCGTTCTATCGATGAGCGATCGGTATTGTGCGAGCAATCAGTGTAGTCTACAAGCCGAGCGCTTTTGCGCGGTGCGATGTCACCGGACAATCATTAGGGAAAGTCGATGCTTAAAAAATTGATCATGCTGATCGTGGTGCTGGCGGTCGTTGTTGTCGGCGTGTTTTTTTACGGCAAGCGCACGCCCGAGAGTCGGCTCGGTGGTGCGGTCGCTTATATCGAGCGCGCGCTGCCGCAGCTATTTGCAACCGGGCATGTCACGGGTAGCGATCTCACCGACCTGGCGAAAGGCGCGCTCGATCAGGGCGATAAGAATGTCGCCAAGCAGGAAGGCAAAGCGACGGTTTATAAATGGCGCGATGCCAATGGCAATTGGACGTACGGCAATACGCCGCCACCGGGTGTGCAGGCGACCGCGCAAGAGTTGGATTTAAAGCAGACCAATCGGATGACGCAGTAAGTTTTCTCGCTGCGCACACGCACCTATAAGCAGAATTTTTTGATAAGCCCGCGAATCATCTCGATCGCGGGCTGCAGCTGCGCGGTGTCGATAAACTCATCGGGCTGATGCGCCTGATTGATCGAGCCGGGCCCGCAAATCACTGCATCCATTCCCAGTTGTTGCATGAACGGCGCCTCGGTAGCAAAACCCACCGCTTGCGCTTTGTGTCCGCGGAGGTGCTCGATACTTCTAATCAATTCGGAATCGGCTTTTTGCTCGAACGCCTGCACGCCGGGAAATAGCGAGCGCAATTGAATATTCACGCGGCGCTTTTCTGCGAGCGGCTGCAGCTTTTCTGCAATCGCGACGCGCAATTCGTCGATGTGCATACCCGGCAGCGGGCGCAGATCGAAATGCAATTCGCATTCGCCGCAGATGCGATTCGGGCTGTCGCCGCCGTGAATGCAGCCGAGGTTGAGCGTCGGCACTTCGACCTGAAACGCCGGGTTGCGATAGCGCGATTGCAATGTGTGGCGATAGTCGATGAGCAGAGACATCGCTTCGTGCATCGCTTCGAGCGCGCTACTACCGAGCTCCGGGTCGGATGAATGCCCGCTGCGACCCGTGATGACGAGCGATTCCATCATCATGCCTTTGTGCAGGCGCGCGGGTTTTAAATCGGTGGGTTCGCCGATCACGGCGAAGCGAGCTTTGAGTTTGTTTTGTTCTACCAATTCGCGCGCGCCATCCATCGACGATTCCTCGTCGGCGGTGGCGAGAATAATGAGCGGTTGTTGCAGTGGCGTATCGATAAAGGCTTTCGCGGCTTCGATCGCAACGGGAAAAAATCCTTTCATGTCGGTGGCGCCCAGGCCGTACCAACGCTGATCGCGCTCGGTGAGCTTGAACGGATCGCTCTGCCATTTATGGTGATCGTACGGCACCGTATCGGTGTGTCCCGACAGCACAAGACCGCCCGGCCCGCTACCGAGCGTAGCGATGAGATTCGCTTTGTTCGCGTTATTGGCAAGCGGCTGTACCTCGACCGCGAAGCCGAGCGTGTCGAGCCAATTCGCGAGCAGATCGATGACGCGGCGATTGCCCATATCGAGGCGCGGATCGCTGCAGCTCACCGATGGCGCGGCTACAAGTGCGCTGAGCATGTCGAATAAATCCGGTGTCGAAGCGGTTGCGGCCATTTCGGCCTCCAATCATTGCGTTGGCAGCATTCTAGCCTTGGTCGTAAAAAACATCGGCTGGAAAAATATCGCAAAAGCATAATTTTCTTGGGTGAGTAGCTAAATTCTGCGGCGAGGCCTGAAATTGACGACCATAATTAGGGCCGTCACTGGGTTCGTGAATTCTTTGGATTTCGAGTTTTTAGCAATGGTTCAACTCAACGCCTTACCCGCCGAACGCGCGCTCGATAGCCGCTGGCTGCTCGATGAAATGCTGCGCGATGGCCGCATCAGCGCCGATGACGCCGACCGTATCATCCGGGCGCCGCGCTTTGGTGAAGAGGCGAAGCTGCATCCAGTCGATTGGATTGCGGCGCAGAAGCCGCAGGATCTCGCCAATCCCGGTAAGTTTTTAACCGCTGAGCTGATTCTCAACTGGCTCGGCAATCGCGTAAAGCAACCGTATTTCCATATCGATCCGCTCAAGATCAATGTCACCGCGATCACCGAGGTGATGTCGTTCCAGTTCGCGCAGCGTCACCGTATTCTTGCGTTGGAAGTGACGCCGGAGCGCGTCACCATCGGCACCGTCGAACCCTTCATCAATAAGTGGGAAATCAATCTCGAACAGGCATTGCGCCGACCGATTCGGCGCGTGCTGGTCAAGCCGTCGGAACTCGATCGTTACATCGTCGAATTCTATTCGCTCGCAAAATCCGTGCGTGGTGCAACGACGGGCGATAAGAAAACTTCATCGGTCACCAACTTCGAGCAACTGCTCGAACTCGGCAATTTAAAAGATCCCGACGCCAACGATTCGCACATCGTCAACATCGTCGATTGGTTATTGCAGTACGCATTCGATCAGCGCGCCAGCGATATTCATATCGAGCCGCGTCGCGATGTCGCGCACATGCGTTTTCGTATCGACGGTGTGCTCTACAACGTTTACGAATTGCCTGCGCAGGTCGGCGCTGCGGTGGTAGCGCGCATCAAAATTATTGGCCGCATGAATGTCGCCGAAAAACGTCGCCCGCAAGACGGTCGTTTAAAAACGGTGAGCCCCGAAGGCAATGAAGTCGAATTGCGTTTATCGACATTGCCCACTGCTTTCGGCGAAAAACTCGTGATGCGGATTTTCGATCCCGATGTGCTGTTGCGCACGTTTCAGCAACTCGGTTTGGAAAATAACGATTACGATCGCTGGCAGGGCATGATCAATAAACCCAACGGCATCGTGCTCGTCACCGGGCCGACGGGTTCAGGAAAAACCACCACGTTGTATTCGAGTTTGAAACAGCTCGCGACGTCGGAAGTGAATCTGTGCACGATCGAAGATCCGATCGAAATGGTCGAAGACTCATTCAACCAAATGCAGGTGCAACACAATATCGATCTCGATTTCGCGAGTGGCGTGCGTGCGCTGTTACGGCAAGATCCTGACATCATTATGATCGGCGAGATTCGCGATTTAGAAACCGCCGAGATGGCGATTCAGGCCGCGCTCACGGGTCACTTGGTTCTATCCACGCTGCATACCAACGACGCGCCGAGCGCGATCACACGTTTGCTCGAACTCGGCGTGCCGTCGTATTTATTGAAAGCGACGATTCTCGGTGTCATGGCGCAACGTCTCGTGCGCACGTTGTGCCCGCATTGCAAGCAGGCGGGGCCAATCGACGAAGCCGCGTGGCAGCAACTGGTGTCGCCGTGGAAAATGACGACACCGAAAGTTGGCTATCACCCGAAAGGCTGCCTCGAATGCCGCAACACGGGCTATCTCGGTCGCCAGGGTATTTACGAAATTCTGTTGATGAGTGAAGCGGTGCAGGAACTCGTCAACGAAAATACGGGTCTCGATGCGATTCGCCGCCAGGGTATGAAAGAGGGAATGCACACATTGCGCTTGTCGGGTGCCTATAAAGTCGCCGCAGGTGATACCACGATTGAAGAAGTGATGCGCGTGGCGCCAGCGACCCAGAATAAGGTGTGAGCGCCACTCACTGAGATGAAGTGAGGCGTGGTGGTTGTCTTACTTTGTATCTCTTTTTTGCTCCTCTGCCAAAAGAGCCCATTTTGTTTTCCCTGACAGATTTTTCCGATCTTTTTTTGGTACGCGGACGACGCCATTAGCTTTTTTGGCTGTGGTATTTTTTCTATCATTCATTTAAGTCTTCCTTGCGCACGGGCTTGAATTTCTTCAGCTCTTCCTCTGTTGGTATATGGCTGTCTGGGTCATTTTTAACTTGCTGCTCTATTTTTTTGTCAGAGGTATTGCTGACATAAACATGATCGGTTTTTCCTTTCATCTTCTTTAGCTCTTCCTTGGTGTGTCTAACTATCTTCTCCGTCATGCTGGCACCCTCATCGAAAACAAACCTTTGTCGTAAAGATCGCGCTCTTTTTTGTTGGCTCTTCGCGCGGATATTATGCGAATTACCTCAACGCCGTCTTCGTATATCCGCTCAGTGAATACAACGAAATAGATGTTGTATTTGGCTTTCCCAATTGTTTGAAATCTGGCCTCGCCATACGGTAGGCGTAAATCCCTTGCTTGCTGACGTTTGGGGTCGTCCCAAATGTCTATCATGTCGATGAAGTCAATTTTTCTTTCGAGCAATGTCTTTTGGCGTTTGTTTTCGTCCCATTCAAATAACATGCTATCTCCCTGCCTGTTTTGTACGAAAATTTCGATCCGGCCAACCTCCCGATCGACCAAGAGGTGCATTGTCCGAAGGTGGGTTTCTCGGATCAAGAGAAGAGCTTCGCACTTTTACCTATATTTCGTTCGATCTGACATACTAGCGCCGACCCGATCTCCCGCAGCTCAACCCGGAAGCCGCGATGCCGACATTGTTTCCCGATATCAAACCGTACAACACGCGCCAGATTAAAGTGTCGGAAAGACACACTTTGTATGTCGAGGAGTGCGGCACTCCCGGCGGTATTCCCGTACTGTTCGTGCACGGCGGTCCCGGTGCGGGTTGTTCGCCCAAACATCGCTGCTTCTTCGATCCGCTGCTGTATCGCATCGTGTTGTTCGATCAGCGCGGTTGCGGGCGTTCGACACCGCATGCCGATTTAACCGATAACAACACCGATGCGCTGGTCGAAGATATCGAAACGATTCGCCAAGCGCTCGGCATCGATAAGTGGATGCTGTTCGGCGGTTCGTGGGGCTCGACCCTGAGTCTCGTTTACGCCGAGCGTTATCCCGAACGCGTGCTCGCGTTGGTTTTGCGCGGAATCTTTTTGTGTCGTCAGCAAGATCTGTCGTGGTTTTATCAGGAGGGCGCGAGTCACGTTTTCCCCGATTATTGGCAACAATTTATTGCGCCGATCGCCGTTGCTGATCGCGGCGATATGATGCGCTCCTATTACAAATTGCTTACCGGTGCGAACGAACTCGCGCGCATGGGCGCAGCGAAAGCGTGGAGCGGTTGGGAAGCGCAATGCGCAACGCTCAAGCCCGATACGCATTTGTACGAGCAATTCACCGATCCGCGTGTGGCGCTCGCACTCGCGCGCATCGAGTCGCATTATTTTGTGAACGATGCCTTTTTGCGCCCCAATCAAATCATCGAAGACGCGCATAAATTAAAAGGTATTCCCGGCGTCATCGTGCACGGCCGTTACGATATGGTGTGCCCGTTCGATAATGCGTTTGCATTGCATGAGGCGTGGCCCGAAAGCGAACTCACGATTATTCGGGACGCGGGACATTCGGCGCTGGAGCCCGGTATCACCGATGCGCTGGTCAAAGCGACCAACCGTTTTGCGCGCGAACTGCATTCCGAAAAATAATTTCCGTGTTGTAAATAACGCATGAAAGCACTGATTCAACGCGTCGCCATGGCGAAGGTCGTGGTCGATGGCGAGATTGTTGGCGCCATTGAAACTGGATTGCTGGTTTTGCTCGGCGTGGAGAAGGGCGATAGCGAAACCAGTGCGACGCGCATGCTCGATAAATTGCTCGCCTACCGTATTTTCCCCGACGAACAGCAGCGCATGAATCGCAGCGTGGTGGAAGCGGGTGGCGGCTTGCTTGTTGTTTCGCAATTCACCTTGGCGGCGGATACCGCGAAAGGATTGCGCCCGAGTTTTTCGAGTGCAGCGGCACCAGTGGAAGCGGAGCAGTTGTACGAATTTATGCTCGCGAGCGCACGCGAAAAACACCACACCGTCGCCAGTGGTCGTTTTGGTGCCGATATGAAAGTGCATCTGATCAACGACGGTCCGGTTACCTTCCTTCTCGAAACCTGAGCGCATGGCCGACATTATTTTTATATTGGTGAAGCCTGCCGTGCCGGAAAATGTCGGCGCTGCTGCACGTGCGCTGAAGACGATGGGTTTTTCGCGTTTGCGCATTGTCGGCAGCGACGCGCATCGCGAAAAGCCGGCGCGCATTCTCGCGCATGCGTCGAACGATATTCTGGATAGCGCCGAAACCTTTCCCGATCTTGCGGCGGCACTCGCCGATATCGATTTTTCGATCGGTACATCGGCGAAGTCACGCCACGAACGCCGCTATCAGTTATCGCCAGCAGAAACGCGCGCAGCGATCGAAAATAAATCGGCGCTGCTTAAGCGTGTAGCCATCGTTTTTGGTTGCGAAGAATCCGGTTTGAGTAACGCCGAGCTGGCGTTGTGTGACGCGCTCAGCAGTATTCCGCTCGCGGTCGAATATCCTTCGCTGAATTTATCGCAGGCAGTGATGTTGTACGCGTATGAGTTGGCGGGCCTGCATGCTGAATCGGAAAAAATCGCAGACGCGGGGCAGCTTCACGCCTTGCAGCGGCGCATTGAGCAGCTATTTGTGCAGCTTGAGATCCAACCGGAAAGTAAATTGGCGCGTTGGGCGCAGGAGCGCAGTGCGCAACTGACGCAGGACGATGTGCTGTTCTTGCATCAGCTGCTCTCGCGCATCGATGAGAAATACCAGTAAATCCAATAGCCCAGCGCCAGCAGTGCCGATAATGCTGCGGGGAATAGCATGGCAGAAAAACGCAGCTGATCGAAGCTGATGGCGCCGACAACGCCGCCGACAATGAATCCCGCGATCAAGATGAAATATAAGATCACGCGGCGCTTGTCGATGGCATGACCGCGCAATTTCAATCCGAAAATGACACCGAGGTCGGTGAATAATCCCGAGACATGCGTGGTGCGCACGACAGCGCCGCTGAATGTGCTGGTCATGGCGTTTTGCAATCCACACGCCGCCGATGCGAAGAATTGTCCCGACGACGAGTTGTTGTTCAAAAACCACATCGAGATGAGCAGCAACAGCGATTCGATGATGAGCGCCAGGCTGTAACGCCGCCCGAGTTTCAAGGCGGTATTGCCGATCAATAATCCGCTAAAAGCCGCGCCGCCGACAAAGCTCGCGATGACGCCGAGCAGATGCAAAATTTCTCCGATATTGCTCTGCGCAATTTCGAGCGCGAGAAATGTCGAGGTGCCGGTGAGGTGCGATACCGCCTGATGCTTGAAGCCGAGTAAGCCGATCGCATTGATCGCGCCCGCGCACAGCGCGAGAAAAAATCCGCCCACTTCAACCCATTTCGGTAATTTATTGATCATCGTTTTCTAGCGTCGGGAAAATTCTCGGCAAGAAGGGTATTCCGCTTTGGTTACTGGCTGATAATTTCAACTTTGATCGCGATATCGCTCATCGAGCTGGACGCATTATTACCGTAATTTGTTATCGAGCGTTCGTTGCCGGATTGTGACGCGCTTACACCGCCAACCGGAATCCATTCGCCGAGATTGCCGCGCACCTGCGTTTGCAGATTTTGTGTGGCGATACCGACTCCACCTTGCGTGCGGTCTTGCACGCGATCGTCGCGCTGATCGAGATCGACGATGACTTCATCGCCAACGATGCGTGCGGTCGCGTAAAAGCCGCTATCGACGGGAACGAGTTCGCGCTGGCCGTAATTGCCGCTGCGCATCGAGACGATATTGCCGGTGTTGATGAATGCAGCCATGCCTTCGACGGCGCGCACTTGCTGCGAGCCATCGCGCGAACTCTGCGCGCTGCCGCGATTAACGATGACGCGCGACTCGCTGCGGTGATAACCATTTCCACTCTGTACCTGTACTGCGCCGTCACCGATACGGCCCTGCACGCCATAGCGTTCATCGTCATTTGATTGCTGGCTTTGTTTACGCACGCTGATCATGAGCGAACGCGGCGCGGTGTCGAATTGATCGAGTAGAGTTTGCAGTTGGCGATATTCGGCATCGGTGACATTCAAAATTAATTGCTGCCGATACGGAGTGATGCTGCTGCCCGCAGAAAGATAGGCCGAAAGCATCGGTGTGATTTGTTCGGCCAGCGTATGTTTGAGTGTGTACGTGCGCAGGTGTCGTTCTTGCGCCGACGCCAGTCCGATCGACAGTGCGGTAATGCACAGACAGCGTAAAAAATACAATCCGAAAGTCTTAATCGCCGACATGTACGCCGCCGTCGCTATGCGCGGTGCAGACTGTTATTGAGCTGATCGATCACCGCGCTCCAATCGGCATCCTGGCGCCATGATTCGCGAATGAATCCGGCTTGTGCGGGTGTCCAGAAATCGGCGTCCGCCAATTGAATTGTGTTCGGCAATGGATGTTGCGCGATGAAGTGCTGAATGGCAGCTTCGCTGTTCGGTAAACCCAATTGCGCAAACAGTTCAGAGAAAGCGTGTTGACCATTTTCCATGATGCACCTCCGAGCAGAGTGAGTGAGCGATCGGCATTGTCGCCTAATCTTACTCTCGCTGGCGTGCGATTGCTTGGGTGATATCGGGGCGCGAGTGACGCCGATGCTCAGTGCGAAGTCGGCAGCAATTGCTTGTCGCGCGTGAGTTCATAACTGGCCAGATCGGCCGCAAGCAATAAATTTCCGCTGTAATGTTTTTTTGCCTCGTCGAATAAATCCTCGACCACATGCTCACCACCAACGCGCGTGCGCCGATAACGCTGACTGAAATGGGTGAGAATGAGATGGGGCAGTTGCGCCTCTTGCGCTGTTTTTGCCACCTGTGCCGGCGTGCTGTGCTGATAGCGCGGACCGACTTTGGCGAGAATATCTTCGGTGAACGTCGCTTCGTGAATCAGCACATCGGCATCGCGCAGCGCAGGCAGCAGCAGTTGCGGTTGATCGTTATCGCCGCCGACGACGATGCGCCGCGGCGCGCGTGGCGGATGGCAGACTTGCTCGGGTGTCACGGTGCGGCCATCGTCCAATTGCACGCTGTTGCCGTGCTGCAATTCGCCCCACAGTACACCGCGCGGTACCTGCTGTGCGGCGAGTTTGTCGGGGTCGAGCAGGCGTTCGTTGATGCGTTCGATAAAGCGATAGCCGAAGCTGGGTACGCGGTGCGACAGGGCGATGCTATCGACGCGCATCACGCCATCGTCGTACAAAAATTCGGGCGCGTCGCTGCGCACGAAACGCAATTCGTAATTGAGATTCGTCAAGTCGGTGTAGCGGCGCACCGCGTCGATATATTCCTCAATGCCGGCCGGCGCGCAGATTGTCAGCGGCTCTTTGCGTCCGCCCATATTGGCGCTGGCGATCAGGCCGGGTAAACCATAGCAATGATCGCCGTGGATATGGGTGATAAAAATCGCGCGCAGCTTGGCGGGTGAATAATGGGTGTGCTGCAGGCGATGCTGCGTGCCTTCGCCGCAATCGATTAAATACCACTCGCGTTGATGCTCGGGTGCAAGCGCGAGCGCGGTGACATTGCGCTCTTTGGTCGGAATGCCGGCAGAGGTGCCGAGAAAGGTAAAACGCATTGCGATTCGCTATCGTTGGATGGTGGTATCGGCTTCAGGTATGGGACAGGTTCGGTTTTCATCTTAGCACGCGCTTGCATTGATACCCGTTGCGCTGCAGTATCGAATCGCCGATAGCAACGTCGAATCGCAGATAGCAACGAAGTGTTATGTGCCAGCTATCAAGTGTTACGCGAAAGCTATCAAGTGTTACGCGAAAGCTATCAAGAGTTGCGCGCAATTGCCGATACTCAGTACGTGCGAAATAAACGGTCACAGGATGTGAACAATAAAAGCGAAACGAGATTGGAGTAGATATATGTGGGGCCAGAAGCAGAAGATCGTCGAATTAGAACGGCAATTGGATGATATGCGGCGCGACAATTCCGCGTTGCAGGAACGTTGCGAAGCATTGGAAAAGCACAGCGCCATGCTCGAAGCTGAGCATAAAGCGGCTGAGCATCGCCGTTCGGCGCATCAGGGGATCAACGCACTGTATCTCAGCGCCGGTACCGCGCTCGGACAAATTCGTGAAGCGTTGGCCGACAATGCCAATCAGCTCTCCTCGGAGCGCGAGCAGATCGATGGCGCGTCGTCGATTTTTTCTGACAGCACGCAAATTCTCGACAGTATTCGCGGCGAACTGGCGAGCATCGAGCGTAAGGCCAGCGGCAGTTGCGACAATATCGAACGCCTGAAAACGTTGGCGAATGACATCGTCAAATTCGTGCAGGTGATCGGTACTATCTCCGAGCAAACCAATCTGCTGGCGCTCAATGCGGCGATCGAAGCGGCTCGCGCGGGCGATCAGGGGCGCGGGTTTGCGGTGGTTGCCGATGAGGTGCGCGCGCTGGCACAACGCGCGAGTGCGGCGGCGACCGAAGTCGGTATGTTGGTCGAAAACATCAGCAATGAAACGCGCGCAGCGGATTTGCAGATTCAGGAAGTGTCGCAGGACTGTCAGCGCATCGCGCAATCGACCGATCGCATCGTGGAAACAGTGAATCGCGCACTCGAAATGGCGGCGCAAATGCGCACGGTGATCAACACGTCGGCCGACAGCGGTTTTACGCAAATGGCGAAAATGGATCATGTGGTGTGGAAGATCGAAGTCTATCGCGCGATCCTCGCGGACAAGAGCGTCCATCCGAATGATTTGGCCGACGAACATAGCTGCCGTTTGGGTGTTTGGTATCGCAGCGCTGAAGCGGAAGAACGATTCGCGCGCTCGTCGAGCTTTCGCGATTTGGAGGCGCCGCATCGTCAATTGCACAGCGCCGGACGCGAAGCGATTCAATTGCATCGCAGCGGTGCGTTGCATGAAAGTTTGGCCGCGCTCAAGCAGATGGAACAGGCCTCTGATCGCGTCATGCAGATACTCGATCGTTTCGCGCACGAAATGACGCATCGCTAAAAAAATTTGATGTGCGGAATTCCTGCAATCAATGGCGCGCCCAATTTTTTTAACTGAAAATAGCGCGTGGAATTGTTTGCGATGAATCATGCGTGGAATTTCTTGAATGAATAAATTGTGGCAGTGGGTGACGAGCCAAACGTTGCGAGGTTTATTACTGCTCGTTCCGCTGGTGATAACGATCTCTTTTCTGGTGTGGCTGGGACGCACGATCGAAACATCGCTGAAGCCGATTTTTGAATGGCTGTTACCGCCGGGCTGGTATTTCCCGGGCTTCGCCTTGCTGCTGTTTTTGCTGACGGCGTTTGTGCTCGGCTTGATGACGCGCAATGTGCTGCTGCAAAAGACGCTGGAGATTACCGAGCGTTGGATGACCAAGTTGCCGGTCATCGGCAGCGTTTATCCGGTGGTGCGACAGGTCACCGACTTGTTGTCGGGCAAGAGCAATAATCAAAACGGCAGCGTCGTGCTGGCGACGATTCCGGATACGGATACCCAGGTGATCGGTATCGTGACTCGCCCCACCGATGGTCAGAGCCCGCATTGGCTGCAGGACGATTGCGAGATGGTGTTCGTACCGATGAGTTATCAGGTTGGCGGTTTCACGTTGATCCTGCCGCGCTCGCAATTGCAGCCGCTCAATATGAAACCGGGTGAAGCGCTGCAGATGGTTTTGATGGGCGGTATCGTACAGCCTAAATCTCCGCGCAGCGGCGATTAGCACTGAATGGCTGTAAGCCACTGGGTGCTTACACGATTTGGTAATTTTTGCGATTTCTTAAACTGTTCTCGCTAAATCGCTGAGTTCAAAACTTATAACAAAAAAGTCTCAGTGAAACCTCAGTGGCGGGCGACATTGCCTATTTTTTGTGCCACATTATTCCCCGCTGTCGAACTTATTTACATAAATGCTCTCATACATTTTGGTTGGCCACGCAGCGTTGTCTGCTGGTGTTTTGTTTTTATAAGTTTCATCGCCATAAACTGTTGCAAGGGAGGGATTCGCAATGCCCAACCTGCTGCTTGTTGATTATTTGCAGCGTAGTCGAGCGCAATACAGTTTACATACCGTGCCGGTTGCCTATACGGCAGAGGAGACGGCGCGTCTGGCGCGCGTCGCTCCACGTCGGTTTGCCAAAGTGGTGATGGTTCGTATCGATGGCGAGTTGGCGATGGTGGTCATGCCCGCGCATTTTCATCTCGTCCCGCATGCGCTATGCGAAGAGCTGAAGGCGCAACACGTCGAGCTCGCCACCGAGCGCGATTTCAAACGGCAATTCCCGCGTTGCGAGGTCGGTGCGATTCCGCCATTCGGACATTTGTATGGCTTGCGCGCGCTGATGATTGATAAATTCGATGAGTTTGGCGATGTCTTCTGCAAGGCCGGCAGCCACGACGAAATTTTGCGGATGCCCTCGTGCGAATTTCGTCGCATGGTGCGTCCGGATTTGATCGAGCGCGGCGCTTCATTGCGCGTGCGCGGCAGTGTGCAAGCGCATTTACAGCGGCTGTTGAAGCCGACGCAGCAGACTTTGACGCTGCGACCGCCTCTACTCAAGCAGGCGATGTTGTCGCGCTGACGAAGCGCCAATCCCGTGCGCCATCCCCGTCTTAAAAGATGCGAGCACCGCTACCATGCAGTTATGAGTGGGCGGTCTTCTGTTCGTGCTCTTTATGGTATTTGAGGCATTCGTTGACTTCGGCGGCCGAGCCGAGGATCACCGGCACGCGCTGGTGAATCGTTTGCGGTTGAATATCGAGAATCTTTTCCTTGTCGGTCCAGGCTTCGCCACCCGCTTTCTCGATTAGGAGAGCCATCGGATTGGCTTCGTACATCAGACGCAATTTGCCGGGCTTGTCGGCTTCGCGGCGATCCCACGGATACGCGAACAGCCCGCCGCGACAGAGGATGCGATGCACATCCGCCACCATCGCCGCCACCCAGCGCATATTGAAATTCTTGTTGCGCGGACCGTCCTTGCCGACCAGCAGATGCGAAATGTAGTGACGCATCGGCTCGGCCCAGAAACGCTGATTGGACATATTGATCGCGAACTCATGGGTTTCGTGATCGACCGACACGCGCGCCACGGTCAGTAAGAATTCGCCGGCGTGCTGATCGAGCGTATACATCTGCACGCCTTGACCCGCAGTGAGGACGAGCATCACCGAAGGGCCGTACAGCACGTAGCCGGCCGCGACCTGCTGGCGCCCCGGCCGCAGAAAATCCGCTTCGGAAACCGGTGTTGCGCCAGGCACTTCATAAATCGAGAAGATCGTTCCGACCATGCTGTTGATGTCGATGTTCGACGAGCCGTCGAGCGGGTCGAACGACACCAGGTAGCGGCCATCGGCGTTGGCGGGGACGATGTTTTCCTCTTCTTCCGAGGCCAGCGCACGCACTGTGGGCTCGGCCTGCAGCACTGCTTTCAGGATATCGTTGGCAATGACGTCGAGCTTCTTTTGCTGCTCGCCCTGCACGTTTTCCGCGCCGGCCGTGCCGAGTACCCCGGCCAGTGCCCCCTTGCTGATCTGCCGGGCGATATCGCGACAGCCATCGGCAATAGCGGTAAGGACGGTAATCAATGCGGGTTGCAGCGATTGGCTTTGCAGAACTTGAGGTAGGCGTTGCATGAATGGTCTCGTGCACGTGGCGGGGAGGAGGGCGGGATTATGCCATCGCGCCTGGGGGCTGTCAGTAAAGCGCGCGGCAATCGGCTTCGGGGTGGCAAGCTCAATCCTGGCGTGATTGCCATAAGCGCTTTCCGCAGCGGCGCAAAGTTCTTAGATTATTTTTTTTGGATCCGCGGGCATCGAACTTCGCATCCGCATATCGGCGCGGTGTCAGTGGCCTGACTTTGCCGTCGTCGATCTCAAGATTCGCCATAAATGGTTATCGGTAAAGTATTTATTGGCAATGAGATCGGCGGGCGGTACTGCCGGATGGGGGGTTGCTGGCGTCAGCGTAGATTAACTGAGGGGATGCTTTGTAGGGGAAGGCCCGCCGGCGGCCGCCAAAAGGTTGTCTTGTGTCTCGCCGAGTTGTTGGTTGCGCTGTGAAGTGTCGCCTGCTTGGCGCGCGTGCTTGGATTGTCCGCAGCGTTTTGCCCATAACGTCAAAAAAATTGCGTCAAAAATCCTGCATTTTCCCGCGGCTAAATTGAGGTGTTAGGTGGGTTGCTGACGCTGGCCGGAGGCCTGTGACGGCCATCGCAAACCTACCTTGAACGACTGCAAACCGCTGTCTAGATTGACATCGAACTTGTGAAATGGAGGACGCAATTGTGCGCTATCTCATTCCAATAATGTGTTTTGTCGCCTCCGTAGCGAATGCGGTGGAAGTCGCTAAAGATGCCCCCGAAAGAAGTTTGTGCAAAGTCACGGTAAGCAATGTCGGCGAGTCGATGCCGAACGGTGCCTATCAGGGCCAGTGCGTAAACGGTAAGCCCGACGGTATGGGGCAGGTGGTTTTCAGCAACGGCGATCGTTTTGCCGGCAGCTTTAGAAATGGCCGTATTGACGGCAACGGCACCTGGACCAGTGGCAGCAGCGGTAACTCGTACAGCGGTAGCTGGCGCGATGGCAAACGCGATGGCGTCGGCACCTACAACTGGGCGCGCAGCAACCAGCAATACGCCGGGGGCTGGGTCGATGACAAGCGTCAGGGGCAAGGCACGCTGACGTGGGGCAACGGCAATCGCTTTGAAGGTGAATTTCGCAACAACCAGCAATACAACGGCACGCTTTATACCGCCGACGGTGTAACGCATACCTGCTACATGGGGTCTTGCCGCTAAATACGTGAGGTCTTGTTGCTCATCGCGCCCTTGGTGCGATGGGGCAAGCCTTGTAAAAGTCTCTCGCCCGAGAACCTCCCAGTAGTGTGGTATGTAGTTGGGAGGGATTTACCCTGAGCACAGGGTGGCTCCTCGCCGCTGCGGTATAGCGATCGAGGAGCTTTTTTTTGCCCCGCTTTTCTCTTCGGCAAATGATTGCCTGTGTGTGGTGCATGAAAACACGGCTCGCACCAAAATAACCCTCGAACCTTATTGGTTTCTGCTGCCGCCTTAGCTGCCGCGCGCTTGCAGGCCATGGCCTCTGGCTTGCATGGCCCCTTTTTGGAAATCATTATCCCAGCCATTTCGGCGCTTCATGTCGTAGTTTTCCATTCAATGAAAAAATCGAAATCATCGTTAACCGTCATGCTCGTCGACGATCAGCCAGCGCGCGCGGCATTGCTCGAACAGGCGCTGAGCGATCATCACTACCAGGTGATTGCGCGGCTGAGCAGTGCCGCCGGTCTGGCCGAACAGGTCGCCAAGCTCGCGCCCGATGTCATCATCATCGATATTGAATCGCCCGATCGCGACACGCTGGAGCACATGGCGTCGCTGCACCGCGAAAATCCGCATCCGGTGGTGATGTTTTCCGAGGAAGACGACACCACCACCATCGAACGCGCGATGCGTGCCGGCGTCAGTGCCTACGTGGTCGATGGTCTCAATCCGACGCGCGTGAAATCGATTGTCGATGTGGCGATTGCGCGCTTCCGCGAATATCACGCACTGCGTCAGGAGCTCGAAGCAACGCGCACGCAACTTGCTGATCGCAAACAGATCGATCGCGCCAAGGGGTTGTTGATGAAACACCGCAATCTCACCGAAGAACAGGCCTATAACGCCATGCGCAAAATGGCGATGGACCGCAGTCAGAGGCTCGGTGAAGTAGCGAATAACATCATCGATGTAATGGCCCTGTTAGAGAGTTGAGGCGAAGAGAATGACCTTAGAAAAAACCGCATTGCGATTGGGCTACATCCCACTCATCGATTGTTTGCCGCTCGTGATTGCGCAGGAGCGCGGATTTTTTGCGGCGCACGGTCTCGCCGTGGAATTAAATTGCGAAGCGTCGTGGGCGAATATTCGCGACAAATTAATTGTTGGCCATCTCGATGGCGCGCAAATGTTAGCGCCGATGCTGCTCGCGGCGAGTCTCGGCGTTGGCGGCTTGCGCAAGCCGATGCTCACGGCGTTTTCGCTCGGCCTCAATGGCAACGCGATCACGGTATCGAATAATTTATTCAATGCGCTGCGCGAAAAAGCCACGGGTGAATCCGCGCTCGATGCCGCTAATGCACTCGCTGCAGTTGTGCAGGCGCGCAAATCAGCGGGACAGGATCCGCTCGTGCTGGCGACGGTATTTCCGTTTTCGAGCCACAATTATTTATTGCGCTATTGGTTGTCGGCGGCGGGGATCGATCCGCGCTCCGATATCAAACTGGTGGCGTTACCGCCGCAGCAAATGGTCGATAATTTGCGGCTCGAACATATCGACGGTTTCTGTGTCGGCGAACCGTGGAATAGTTGCGCAGCGGCAATGGGTCTCGGTAAATGCCTGCTCACGGGTTATGAGATTTGGCAGAACGGCCCGGAAAAAGTCTTTGGTGTCACCGAGCAGTGGCAGCAGCAAAATCCGAATACGCATGCAGCGGTGTTACGCGCGCTCGATGAAGCGGCCGCATGGATCGAAGATCATCGCATCGAGGCTTTGCAAATTCTCGATCGCGGGCATTATCTCGATGTGCCACTCGAATGGCTGGCGCAATCGTTGAGCGGTGATCTGCGCGTCGGGCTCGCGCAAAGTAAACGCAGCGCCGATTATTTCCACGTGTTTCATCGCTATCAGGCGAATTTTCCGTGGCGCTCGCACGCGCAATGGTTTTTGCAGCAGATGCAGCGCTGGCAGCAGGTACACGGCGAAATCGATGCAGCTGCGGTGGCGACGCGTGTTTACCGTAGCGATCTGTATCGCGAGATATTCAATGGCACGCACAACTTGCCAGTCGCCGATGTGAAATCCGAAGGCACACATGCAGGGGTCTGGACGATGCCTGGAGCGCGCGGCGACGTTGAGCTCGGCCCCGATCTGTTAATCGATAGCGCGGTTTTCAATAGTCGCTGACAGCGCGCGGATCGCTGCGAAATTATTCGCGATTAGCCGAATAGGGTATTTACTCGTTTAGATCATTTGCCCGAGATCATTGGGTGGCCATTGCTGCTGCGATACCATGACGCCATTCGTCATCTGCGTAGCGCCGGACTGCCCATGTCGTTTTCATCCGCGATTTCTTCTTCGCCGCCGATCTCAGCCTCGATCGCCACACTGACATTAAATCCGGCGGTCGATGCCACCTACGACGTCGACAAGCTCATTCCCGATCAAAAAGCGCATGCGCATGCCGTGCGTTACGATCCGGGCGGCAATGGCATCAATGTCGGCCGCGCATTAAAAATTCTTGGCGCGCAGGCGCATAATTTTTGCGTGACTGCCGGTGAAATCGGTCAGCTATTTCAGCGTCTCGTCACGCCGCAGCTCGATCATTTTCACGCCGAACAGATCGCGGGCGAAACGCGCATCAACATTACGCTGCTCGAACAAAAAACAGCGGCGCAGTATGAAGTGAGTGCGGTTGGCCCCGCGTTGAGTGCGAAGCATCTGGAAAATATCACCGCGCGATTTATCGAGCAGTGCACCGTTAGTGCGGGTAAACAGGGTATCGGCGTGGTCACGGGTTCGGTGCCGCCCGGCGTCGATGTCACCGCGTATGGTGAATTGACGCGACGTATTCGCGAGCGCGGTGGTCGCGCCATCGTCGATACCTACGGCGAATTGCTCAAACACACCATTCCGGCGGCGCCATTTTTAATCAAGCCCAATCGCTATGAATTGGAACAGTACTGCGGCCGCGAACTGCCGACACTGAGCGATGTCGCGCGCGAGGCGCGTCGTGTTCAGCGCGATGGCATCGAATACGTTGCGGTGTCGCTCGGCAAAGAAGGTGCTCTGTTGTGCGGCCCCGACAACACCTATTGCGCTGCGGCACCGGCGGTGAAAATCATCTCGACCGTCGGTGCGGGCGATTCGATGGTGGCGGGTCTGGCGTTCGCGTTCGCGCAGGGTCAATCGGCCGAGCAGGCGTTGCGCCTCGGCATTGCATGCGGTTCGGGCACGGCGAGTCATCCTGGCACCGAGTTGTTCACGCGCGCGGATATCGAGACCTTGAGTGCGCACATTAACGTGCGCTGTCTCGATTGCTGACGCCGATTTTGGCCCGCGCCAGGCGATCGATTGCGTTGCTGTTGTCATAAAATCATTTCAATCGAAAGGGGCATATCGGTTAGCATGCGCCCGGTTCGGTTTTTCCTTGGAATGATCAATGGCATTCGAAAACCCCGTCAACGCGCGTAATTCCACGCTTGCGTTAGCAGCTCTCGGTGTGGTCTACGGCGATATCGGCACCAGCCCGCTCTATACCATCAAAGAAATTTTCGGCTCGGGCCATCATCCGGTGCCGATCAATCACGCCAATATCCTTGGCATGCTCTCGTTGATTTTCTGGTCGCTGATTGTCGTCGTCACGATGAAATATCTGGTGATGATTTTGCGCGCCGACAACAAAGGCGAGGGCGGAGTGATGGCGCTGATGTCGCTGGTGTTGCGTGCGGCGGGACACGCGCCGTATTCGCGCAAATTAATGTTGCTCGGCCTGTTCGGCGCGGCGCTGTTTTATGGCGATAGCGTCATTACGCCAGCGATCTCGGTGCTCTCTGCGGTCGAGGGTTTGGAGGTGGCCGCGCCCGGGCTTGAGCCCTATGTCATCCCGATCACGCTGGGTGTGCTGGTGGCGCTGTTCGTTGTGCAAAAGCACGGCACCGAAAAGGTCGGCAAGTTTTTCGGGCCGATTACGCTGCTGTGGTTTCTCTCGCTGGCGGCGATCGGGATATTAAATATCTACAAGCAGCCGGCTGTGTTGCACGCGCTGAGTCCGCATCACGCCATCCAGTTTTTTATCGATCAGCCCAAGCTCGGTTTTCTTTCGCTGAGCGCATCGATTCTCGCGCTCACCGGCGCCGAAGCGCTGTATGCCGACATGGGCCACTTCGGGCGTCTGCCGGTGCAATTGGCCTGGTTCAACGTCGTGCTTCCCTCGCTGGTATTGAATTATTTCGGGCAGGGCGCGTTGCTGCTCGGTGACCCGAGTGCAGTGGAAAATCCGTTCTATCGCGCGGTGCCGTCGTGGGGACTTTACCCGATGATCGTGCTCGCCACGGCTGCCACGATCATCGCTTCGCAGGCGGTGATCTCGGGGGCGTACTCGATGACGCGTCAGGCGATGCAACTCGGTTACGCGCCGCGTCTGCATGTGCAGCACACATCGAGCGACGAGAAAGGTCAGATCTACATGCCCGGCATCAACTGGTCGCTGCTCGTCGTAGTCGTCGCACTGGTTATCGGCTTCGGCTCATCGAGCAACCTCGCCGCAGCGTATGGCATTGCCGTCACCGGCACTATGCTCACGACCACCATACTGGCGTACGTTGTCGTCACCAAAATCTGGCGCTGGCATTGGCTGCTGGCAGCATTGGCCATCGGCTTTTTGTCGGCAATCGATATCGCCTACTTCTTGTCCAATATTCTCAAGGTGAAGGATGGCGGCTGGTTTCCGCTGGTGCTCGGTGCACTCGTATTCTTCGCGATGACCAGCTGGAAGCGCGGTCGTGCATTGCTCAATAAGCGATTGAGCGATGAAGCGCTGCCACTCGATCTGTTTGTACAGAGTACCGCCGATGTGACCACGGTGCCCGGCACGGCGATTTTCCTGACCGGCCAAAGCAACAAAGTGCCGCACGCGTTATTGCACAGCATCAAGCACTACAAATGTCTGCACGAACGTGTGGTCATCATGCATGTCGAGTTTCACGATGAGCCCTATGTGCCGGTGGCCGAGCGCGCAGAAGTGCAACGTTTGAGCGATCAGTTCTATACCGTATCGATTAATTACGGATTTATGGATGAGGTGAATATTCCGCAGGCGATCACGCAGTGCGAACGCTTCGGCCTGACCTTCGATGTGATGGATACGTCGTTCTTCTTGGGTCGCGAAACGCTGATTCCGAAATTGAAATCGGAGATGTCGTTCTGGCGTGAGAAGTTTTTCATCACCATGTACCGCAATGCGGGCAGCGCGGCGGATTACTTCAAGATTCCGCCAAATCGCATCGTAGAGCTGGGTGCGCAGGTGGTGCTTTAACGATTGATCGTAGGGGCGGACCTATGTGTTCGCCCTGTTAATGCAATATTTGCGAATTGAGTATTGCGTCAGAAGACGGGCGAACACATAGGTCCGCCCCTACAGGTGTGTGGTGGTTCAAAAGCGGGCTTAATTTATGAAGTTGCACGGTTACAGTGCGCTCCGTCTCGCAGAATACTCCTGACACCTTTTTCGAGCGGCGCTAGTGCTCTGACCCTTAAAGAAAAATCTCTTCTGGCACGCGCCTTGATAGTGACTCTGGTACGGTTTGCCAATGGTGGCAAAAACGGCATTGCAGTTTGCGCAGGACGATATGGGTTTGCGCAAACAATAATCTGAATGTGAGCAAAGGCGCTCATGGCTCGAGGTTCATAGAATCTTGGAGGCATGGGCGTTTTTTTATTTGCGCGCAATTCATACAAAAGCGCGTACACGTATACAAACGTACGCACTAACACGCACGCACAACGAGAGGAATATCAACGTGTCAGCCGAGCGATTCAATCTGCTTTCCTTCACTGGAAAGATGAAAATCCTGCACATGAGCTGGTTTGTTTTCTTTATCACTTTCATTGTCTGGTTTAACCACGCGCCATTGCTGAAGGCGATCGGCAACTCGCTCAATTTAACGCCGCAACAATTGAAAACGCTGCTGACGCTCAATGTTGCGATCGCGATTCCAGCGCGTGTCGTCGTTGGGATGCTGGTCGATCGCTTTGGCCCACGTCTGATGTATGCATTGTTGCTCGCGATCTGCTCGATTCCGTGTTTCATGTTTGCGTTCGCGCAGGATTTTGTTCAAGCCGCGCTCGCGCGTTTTCTGCTCGGTTTTATCGGTGCGGGTTTCGTGATCGGTATTCGCATCGTGTCGGAATGGTTTCCCGCGCACGAACTCGGTACCGCTGAAGGCATTTACGGCGGCTGGGGTAATTTCGGTTCTGCGGTTGCTGCGTTCACTATGCCAGTGCTCGCGCTGTATTTTGGCGGTGAAGACGGTTGGCGTTATGCGATTGCATGCACCGGCGTATTGTCGTTAGTGTTTTCGGTGGTGTGGTACATGAATGTATCGAACACGCCGAAAGGCTCGACCTATTTTAAGCCGAAAAATCTCGGCGCGATGGAAGTGACGAGCAAAGGCGATTTCTTTTTGCTGCTCATCATGAAAATGCCGATGTACGGCGCGCTTGCGTTACTCACGTGGAATCTTTCGCCGGCGCGCATCAATCTGCTCGGCCAAGCTGCGGTGTATTCGATCTGGATCGGCCTCGTTGTCGTTTATTGTTACGAAGCATTTACGACCTGGCGTGTGAATAAAGAAATTTTCGTCAAACCTGTCCCTGAGTTGCATCGTTATAAATTCAAACAGGTCGCGGTGATGGATATTCTCTATTTCGCAACGTTCGGTTCGGAACTTGCCGTGGTGTCGATGCTGCCGCTGTATTTCGCCGAAACCTTCCAGCTCACACCGGTCATCGCGGGTATTCTTGCGTCGGCGCATGCGTTCATGAATTTGGCATCGCGCCCCGGTGGCGGTGTCATGTCGGATAAATTCGGTCGCAAGAAAATGCTATTGATGCTGACAGCGGGTCTCGGTGTCGGCTATCTCATCATGGGATTTGTCGATAGCAGCTGGAATGTCTGGATCGCTGTGGTGGTTGCGGTGCTGTGTGCGCTGTTCGTGCAAGCGGGTGAGGGCGCAGTGTTCGCGGTAGTGCCGTTGATCAAACGCCGTCTCACCGGACAAATCGCTGGAATGGCGGGCGCATACGGTAACGTCGGTGCAGTGGTGTATCTGACGATTTTATCGTTCGTCGATTACCACACTTTCTTCTTCGTCATCGCTGGCAGTGCCGTACTCGGTTTTATCGTGCTGCTGTTTATGGATGAGCCGTCCGGCCACATGGCGGAAGTGCGCGAAGATGGTACTGTCGAGTTGATCAGTGTGGCGCGTCAGGCGTAAATCCAACAGATCGCAACATCGGTAAGAGTTGCGGTACTTATAAATAATTTCGACAATGGCGGATATTCCGCCATTGTTGTTTTTAAAAAAAGAAAAAACCATGACCAGCGAAGCGGCATCTCTCTCGGCAGTGATCACGGCAAATAATGGCAAGCTCGCCGTCGAGCGCGGCGGTTACACCAGTGCCGGTGTTAAAGCGCGCAATGAGGACGCGTTCGCCGCGTATGTGCCGAACGGCAATACGCTCGCGTTAAAAGGCGTAACTGTATGCGTTGCCGATGGCGCCAGTTGCAGCGACAACGCACAGCTCGCGAGCGAAACCAGCGTTACCCATTTCGTCAACGATTACTACAGCACGCCCGATACCTGGCCGGTGAAAACGGCGGCGGCACGCGTGCTTTCCGCATTGAATAGCTGGCTGTTTCATCACGGCCGTCAGCAGACGATTCGACACAATGGTTTGGTGACGACATTCAGTGCCGTCATTATCAAATCGACCACTGCACATATTTTTCACGCAGGCGACAGCCGCATTTACCGTTTGCGCAATAAAAAACTGGAATTGCTTACCAACGATCACACGCAATATCAGCGCGACGATTCCACCGTGCTCACGCGCGCGCTCGGCATGGATAGCCATCTGGAGATGGATTACAGCACCGAGGATGTCGAGTGCGGCGATTTATTCATGCTCACCACCGATGGCGTGCACAGCGTATTCACGCAAGCGGAATTGACGGCGTTGCTATTGGAAACAGATGCAAACGATCTCGAACAGCACGCACGTGCGATAGTCGATGCTGCATTGAAAAAAGGCACAACCGATAATGTGAGTTGCCTGCTGCTGCGCATCACCGAATTGCCGCAAGCCGATATCGAAGAGGTGCATCGTCAGTTAACGCAATTGGCGATTCCGCCGGTGATGGAGCCCGGTAATCGCATTGATGGTTTCACTGTCGAGCGCATATTGCATAGCGGCACGCGCAGTCATTTGTATGTCGTTCAGGGCGGCGACAAAAAAAAATACGTACTGAAGGCGCCATCGACCAATTTTGCCGACGATCCGCAATACCTCGAAGGTTTTATTCGCGAGCAGTGGGTGGCGAGCCGCATTCAACATCCGAGTGTGATGAAAGTTTTCGCGCGCCCGCCGCAAAGCCCGTTTTTATATTTGCTGTGCGAATATATCGATGGCATTACGCTGCGCCAATGGATGTTTGATAATCCCAAGCCTGCATACGAAGCTGTGCGCGCAATTGTGCGTGAAGTTGTCACGGCGTTGCGCGCATTGCAGCGTCTGCACATGACGCATCGCGATCTCAAGCCCGAAAATATCATGCTCACCAGTGATGGCAAGGTGAAGCTTATCGATTTCGGCACCGTGCATATCGGCGGGCTCGATGAAGTCGCATCGCCATTGCGCGAAGATATTCCGGTCGGCTCGGCCGATTACATCGCGCCCGAATATTTGCTCGGCGGCAACGGTGCGTTTTATTCGGATATTTTTTCGCTTGGCGTGATCGTTTACGAAATGCTGACTGGAAAATTACCGTTCAATCTCACTGCGCAACAACAACGCCATCTCAAGAGTATTCACGTCTACGAATACACCTCGGCGCGTGCGCATCGCGCTGACCTGCCGCTGTGGCTCGATCTGGCGCTAAAAAAAGCCACGCAGCCGAGCGTGAATCAACGCTACCAGGCGATGTCCGAATTTCTGCATGATCTTTCCACGCCGAACGAGGATATGGTCAGGCAGCATAAACGCCAGCCATTACTTCAACGCAACTCGCTCCGCTTTTGGCGCAATGCGGCACTGATTTTATTTGTTGTGGCTGTCGTGGAGGCGGCGGTATTGATTGCTCGGCATTAAGTTTGAACTTCTGTCCGCGTAAGAGTCGAATCGCATTCATCACACGTTAATTCGATAAACAGCAATTCGATGGCTAGCGGAGGATCTGCAGATGAAGTGTCCAGTATGCCCTGACGCAACGTTGCTCATGTCGGAAAGACAGGGCGTTGAAATTGATTACTGCCCGACCTGTCGCGGTATTTGGCTTGATCGTGGTGAGCTCGATAAACTGCTGCAGATGTCAGCCAGTCAGCAGTCTCAACAACAGTCTCAAAGTGAAACGCCTCGGCGCCCAACCGATGATGGTTATCGTGGGGATAGAAGTTATCCCGACTCCGGCAAGTATCACCATTCCGGCGGCTACCGGAAAAGAAAATCGTGGCTGGAAGAGATCTTCGATTAAATATCTATGCAGCAGATAGTGCGCAGTAACCAATGCTCCTGAGTCTCCTCGGTTATTGCGCCATCGACTCCGCTAAATCGGCGTACAAGCGTTTCATTCATTAAGTTCCTCACCCGTTCGCCCGCGCCTGTCCGGAATCGTCCACTGGCGTTATCATCGCGCTGACTTTACCGCCAGCGCTAACGATGATGAGCGAAGACGACAATATGACCGAAGAAGAAACCATCACTGCACCCACCATGATCGTGAACAGCATCGCTTATCGCGAAGGCAAGCGCATTGGCGAAATCCCCATCGAAGATATCAGCGAAGTGGTGAAAGAGCCGCACACGTTCGTATGGGTGGGTTTGCACGATGCGGCGCCTGCGCTGCTGCTGAAAATTCAGGAGGAATTCGATCTGCACGAACTCGCGATCGAAGATGCGCTGAAAGCCCATCAGCGCCCCAAGATCGAAAGTTACGGCGCATCGGTGTTTATCGTGGTGAAAACCGCACAGATGCTCGACGATCGTGTGTCGTATGGCGAGACGCACTTTTTCGTCGGAAGCAATTTTCTGGTATCGGTCAGGCACGGCTGCACGCAGGGCTATGCGCAATTGCGAGCGCGCAGCGAGCAGGCACCGCACATGCTTGCGAAAGGACCGGCGTATGCGCTGTACGCACTGCTCGATTTCATCGTCGATAATTATCAGCCCGTGATGGCGCATTTCGAAAAGGCTTTCGAGGCGCTTGAGGCGGATATTTTTAAAGGACAATTTCGCAGTCAGGCAATCGAGCGCTTGTACGATTTGAAAACGCAGTTGCATGAATTGCGCAATGCGATTACACCGATCGAAGATATCGCGCAGCAATTGACGCGCCTGCACGGCGATCTGATTCCTAAAGAAATGAATCCGTACTTTCGCGACATTCACGATCATGTCGCGCGTGAAATCGCCACGCTCGATAGCTTGCGCGAGATGTTAACCACTGCCATGAATGTGAATTTAGCGCTGGTCGCGGTGCGTCAAAACGAAGTGGTGAAGGCGCTCGCCGGCTGGGGCGCTGTGCTCGCGATTCCCACCGTTGTTTTCAGTTTGTACGGAATGAACTTTGATGTAATGCCGGAGCTGCACTGGCATTTCGCTTATCCCGCCGTAGTCACGGCGACAGCGATCGGCTGTTCGCTGCTTTATCGAAAACTCAAACGCTCGGGATGGTTGTGATTTTTTGGGTAGATAAAAATAAGTGGGGCGCCGTTAGCGCCCCGTTCTGTTGATTAGCGCTTTTTCAAATAACCCTCTGCGTATTTGCGGACCTTTGGTGTTGTCGCATTCTGCGCGGCATCTTCAACCGTGCTGATGAATTGCGCCTGTCCGCTAACGGCGAGTGCTTTCAACATATAGGCGACGCTTTTGGCATCGTTTTCACTCCAGCTCTTGCGGATATCTGGAGTCACCGCCTGCTGCACAACCGCCAATAAATCGGCGTCGCGAATCGAATCATTGATGATGCGACGTGCGGCGATTTCCTGTAACGCCTTTTCGTTACTGCGCAGCATATTCGCAAAACGATTTATATCGCCGCTTTTACCTTGCATGTCGAGTGTGTGGTCGGAAATGATGGGATTCCATTTCGTGTACAGGCTCAATTCCTCAAGTGCCTCTTCGGCGTGACGAGTGACGTTGCTCGCCCGTGAGTGTTTGGCCACATCCTGCAAAGTCGCGCGATATTTCTCCTGACCCGAGTAGGCTAGGGCGTGGCTCAACCATGCGGCGGTGTTCGTAATGTCGCGATCGGTTCCGGCTTTGTAGGTCGCCAGTAATTTCTTTTCGATGATGTCGAACAGTTGCGGATCGTCCAAGCCGGCCCAGCCGAGTCGTTCGCACGCTTGTATCACCGTGCGAACATCAGCGTTGGGATCGGTAAATATCGCCGTATAAGCCTGAATATCTTCAGCGCGATTATCGATCGCGAATACCGCATCAACGCGCAGTATGTTGATTAACAGCAGCGCTGCCATTGCATACCGCTTCCATACTGATTTTTTCTTCATGAGTGTTACTCCTTTTTGGTGGGCGAAAATTGTGAGCGAATATTATGTAAATGTTATGTGCGAATTAGCTGCTGGTTGTCGTTGGAGAAGTCAATCAACTTACAACGCAGAGACTGTGAATACGCAGGTCAAATAGCGATTGCTGAATCCGTAGCGCAGCATCGATTGCAGGCGACGCAGTAAATAAAACGGGTGCTTGCGGTAATAATTCAGCACGGCATTACCCACGCCGCTGGAGCGATGTTGTTTAACGGGGCTTTTTGCGAACAGTCCTTTAAATTGCCACCACTGAATCTGCTCGAAATGTCGGGTGGGTTTTAAATCGTGTGCTTTAAACAATTTGAAAAATGATGGGCGTGTGAAATCGTGTAAATGATGCGGGTTGCCATCCAGTGTCGGCGTGATGGGAACCGATGCGATGATCTGCCCCGCGCGGTTGAGCAGACGTGCGAAATTCGCGACAAGTTGTTGCGGGTGCGGCAGATGTTCGATGGTTTCCAGACTGATAATCGTGTCGAACAGATCTGTTGCGGTAAATGTCAGCGCATTGGCGCAAACATAATTGAGATTGGGTAGCGAGTAATGCGTCTGCGCGTAAGCGATCGCGGAAGGATCGATATCGACGCCGATAAATTCCTTGTCGGGATGTTGCGAGGCCAGGAGGGCAGTGCCATAACCGCAACCGCAGGCCATATCCAAAATACGCCGGCCGCATAACTCTGCAGAGGCAAACTGGTAGCGCTGCAGATGAATACTCAGCGTATTTTGATCGTCCTCACTGTTGCGATCGAGTTCTTCCGGGTAAATGCGCTCAATGGTGATCAAGGTGCCAGTCCATCTGTTATCGGTTGATCCAAAGACTTATTTTGTGAGTTTTGGTTTTGCCAGCGGGCCGACTTGGCGGCGCTTCGCGAGGCCCCGTATCGTAGCGTATTTACATTGCACGCGCGCAGCCCCGGAGTTGCATTTGTATTTCCAGGTAGCGTAATTTGGCGCCGTTTCGTGTTGGGGCGCTCTTTAATTCACCGGTATTTCAGACCATATAAAGGACAAAGGATATGAGACAGAAGATTGGGCTTTTGATCGTTGGGCTGTCGTTGTCGATGGGTGCATCGGCGATGAGTGACATGGAAAAACAATACGTCGAGCGCATGGTCTCTGGCGGGCCGATGTCGGTACGCGAGGCTGCCGATTACATGTATAACGCGGGCACCACCGATCAAGAGGCGCTCGATGTGGCGGCCGAAGTGCTGGCGCAGGGTTATCGTCGCGCTGAGGCCAGCGATGCGATGGCCTGGGTTTGCAAGGTGCTGGGCAATTCGGGCAATGGTCGTTACAAGCCGTTGCTGGAGCAGGTCGCGAAAGAGGGCGATCGCCGTCTGCAGCGCCATTGCTCGAAGGCTGCCGATAATTTATCGGCCGGTGCTGCAGCTTATCAGGTGGGCAGTGTCGACTTGGCTAAATACCGCGCAGGTGCGGCGCCGAGCGCCGGCAACGCGACTGCAGCAAAGTCTGTGCAACCGGCCGCCGCCGGTGGGTCGGGCTCGATCGCAGATGTCAAAGTGGGCATGAGCATGGAGCAGGTGGTGTCGATTCTGGGGCAGCCGACGGCAATGACCAGCTATGTCACCGGCAAGGCATTCAATCCCTTCAATGTGACCGGTAAAGATTCGCATCGTCAGGTGGGTTTATACAAAGGCATCGGCCGTGTCGAATACGGCAACAGCAGTGCCTATACATCGACGATGCGGGTGGTGAATATTGTCGCCAATCCGAACGAGAGCGGTTATCCGTAGATCGTCGCCATCGCATGGAGGCGATAGACCATTTATCCCGCTGTCGATTACTCAACTAAAAATGTTCTGAGTGTTTAGATTGGAAAACAGTATTACGGCGCCGATGCAGGACCCGGTGGTCCCCAATTGGAATGAGCTCGATTTACCCGATACGTGGCTCGATCGGCTGAACCTGGGTAGCCCGCGCGATCTCTGGTATCTGCTGCGCAGATGGCTGGGGTCGCGCCGGGCTGTGCAAATTCCCGAGCAGGTGCCGGGGTTTTCCTTGTTGCCGAAATATCTGCTCCGAGAATTTCACAATTTGCCGAACGGCAATTACTCGAAACAATTCACGCACGGCTACATCGTCGGTTTTGATCGCGCAATGCTGGGATACATGCGACACGCGCGTCGTCACATCGCTGAATTTTTGCAATCGTGTCGCTCGGTGCTGGATGTCGGCACGGCCGGTGGTGCCATGGCGGCAGCGTTGCGAAACATCGGTGTTGCCGATGTGTGGGGCGTGGATCCATCGCCTTATTTATTGCAGCACGCGGCGCGCACTTATCCCGATGTGAATTTTGTGCAGGGACTGGCCGAGCGCACAGAGTTTTCCGATGCGCGCTTCGACGGCATTTCCGCTTGTTTTGTCCTGCATGAAATCCCGCCCCGCTACATTGAAAATAGTCTGCGCGAATTTCATCGCATTTTGCGGCCCGGTGGTTTGCTCGCCATCTGTGAACCTTCGCCACTGCAATGGCAACGCAGCTCCTGGCAATCGCTGCGCTACGGTTTGCGCTCTGCGTACTTCTATTTGCTCGCTCGCATAGTGCATGAGCCTTTTCTTGAGGCGTGGCATCGCTGCGATTTCATTTCGATGTTGACGGCAAACGGATTCGAAGTAGTGAGCGACGAGCAGTCGATGCCGGTTCGCTATATTTTCGCGCGCAAGACGAATTCATAGCGCTGCGCGCATTGTTTATTCATTTTCATTCCCGCCTTATTCATTCCCGCTTTGTTTTTTGTTGCGCGATTATTGGTTTTTCGCAGGCTGATTCAAAAGTTTGCACATAAGTATTTTTCGCACATAGTCGATATGAGCATTTTTCTTGCAGCTGCGTATGCAGTTGTAGCTGCTATTGCCAATGATGACATCAAATCGTTGCGGCTCGAATGAAATGCTGGCGGAGAAATTCTTGTGCTGTCCCATCCCGATTTATTTCGTATGCGTCGTGCGATCAATCCGAAGTTATGGCTTGATCGCACCGTTATCTGGCTGGCTGCGGTAGTTGCCGGCCTCTGTGTCGTCGGATATGTGTGGACAACGGAAGCGGCTATCGCGTGGTTTACCGCGATGTATCGCGCTGCACCGTGGTCTGGATTATTGGTGACGCCGCTCGGCGGCATGCTTGTGGTGTGGCTGACGCGGCGTTTTGCGTCCGGCGCTGCGGGCAGCGGTATTCCGCAGGTAATGGCCGCGCTGAGCACCGAGTTGCCGAGTGAAAAGCGCAGTATGCTGGTATCGCTGCGACTGTCGGCGGCAAAGGTATTGCTTGGAACGGGAGCGCTTGCTGCAGGTTTTTCGGCGGGGCGTGAAGGTCCTTCGGTGCAGATCGCAGCCGGCATCATGGCGAGCTTTCACGGCTTGTTAAAGCGCAAGATTTCGGTGAAACCTCGCGATTTAATTCTCGCCGGTGGCGCTGCGGGTATCGCCGCTGCGTTCAACACTCCGCTGGCGGGAATCGTTTTTGCGATCGAAGAATTAGGTAAGCGTTTTGAGGAACGATCGAGCGGCTTGCTTATCAGCGCCATTGTTATTGCTGGATTGGTCGCTATTTCGCTGATGGGCAATCTCACCTATTTCGGGCGCATACAGACCGGGACAATACCGCCGAGTTTTTTTGTGCCCGTGTTTTTGATGGCGATTGTCACCGGCATCATCGGTGGTTTTTTCTCGCGTCTGCTGGTCAGCTCGTTTGCTCAGCGCGAATGGCGTTTGAACCGCTTTCGCGGCGAGTATCCCATTTTATTTGCCGGTGCCTGCGGGCTTGTGGTCGCGATCATGGGTTTACTAACCGGCGGCGCTACATTCGGGAGCGGTTATGAGTGGTCGCGCGAGTTGATTTCGGGGCAGGGCGAGGTATCGGTGTTTTATTTTGCAGTGAAATTGGCGGCGACGTGGATTTCGTTTTGGAGCGGCATTCCGGGCGGCATTTTTGCGCCAGCGCTCGCGGTGGGTGCCGGTATTGGTCACGATGTCGCAATGCTGCTGGGTGCAGTACCGGCGCCGATCATCGCTCTGGGGATGGCGGGGTTTTTGGCGGCGGTAACGCAATCGCCAATAACGGCCTTCATTATCGTCATGGAGATGATTGACGGCCATACCATGGTGTTGAGCTTGATGGCGACCGCGCTATTGGCTTCGATGATTTCGCGCTTGATCAGCGCACCGCTTTACTATTCGTTGGCGCTGTTGCAGCTACAGCGCATTGATACTCCGCGTTTGTAGCCCGATGGGTCGCGCCGCATTATCGATCATCAGTGATTCAAAAGCGGGCTGTCGCGCTGTTATTGCACGCCGATAGCGCACACCCCAATTCGCCCCCTTTTTTGTTCTTTGTTCTGTCCCTTAATTATTGTGCTGATTACATTGAGAAAAATTATTTTGGCACAGGAGTTGATATTCCTCTGGTAAGCGATTTCGCCAATGGCGGCGAAGTCTTAAAGAATTGAGCAAAGGCGCTCACGACGAAGAGTCAATTTTAGAGACTCATTCCGTTGTGAACGCCTTTTTTTTTGCTCCGACTTTTGTTCAACAAGGCTCAGTTTTTAAAAACGAGCTGTTTCAAAAAGCGATGAAGTTTTTCTGAGTGCTGGGAAAGAGGAAATTGGCAATGACCCGAAAAATACAACGACGCAGTTTGATGAAGTTCTCATTGAAAACTATGGCAGCAGCAATTGCGCTGAGCACAGGCTTTGCAGCGTTGCCATTGACTGCGCAAGCAGCGGTTGGAAAACCCGAAAAATGGGAATTGAAATTCGGCTTCATTAAGCTGACTGACATGGTGCCGCTCGCAGTTGCCTATGAAAAAGGCTACTTCGAAGACGAAGGGTTATTTGTCACGCTCGAAGCGCAGGCAAACTGGAAAGTATTGTTTGATCGCGTGGTGTCGGGTGAGCTTGATGGTGCACATACACTCGCACCGATGCCTGCCGGTTCGGCTACCGGTATTTTGACCAAAGCTGAATTAATTTCTCCGTTCACGCTTTCGTACAACGGCGCTGCTATCACGGTCTCGAATGCCGTGTGGGGCGAGATGAAAAAATCGGTGCCGATGGATGGTACAAAACCCAAGCATCCGATTAGCGCAGCTGCATTGAAACCTGTTCTCGAAACGTACAAGAAAAATGGCAAGCCATTTAATCTCGGTATGACTTTCCCGGTCGGCACGCACAATTATCATGAACGTTATTGGCTTGCAGCCGGTGGTATCAACCCAGGTTTCTATGCGCCGGAAAAAGGCGATAACAGCGGCACGATCGGCGCTGAAGCCATGCTTTCTGTAGTTCCGCCACCACAAATGGTGCCGACGATGGAAGCAGGAACCACGGTTGGTTATTGCGTCGGTGAGCCCTGGAACCAGCAAGCGGTTTTCAAAGGTCTCGGCGTCCCCGTGCTGACCTCGGAAAATATCGTTCCCGATGTCTCCGATAAAGTATTCACCGTCACCAAAGCATTTGCGGATAAATATCCCAACACCACCATTCGCACCGTAAAGGCATTGATTCGTGCGTCGTACTGGCTCGATGCGAACAACAACGGCAATCGCCCTGAGGCGGTAAAAATTATTTCGCGTCCGGCGTATGTCGGTGCTGATGAAAAAATTATCGCGAACAGCATGACCGGTACGTTCGAGTTTGAAAAAGGCGACAAGCGTCCGATTCCCGATTTCAACAAATTTTATCGCGGTCAGTACGGCATTCCGTATTACTCCGATGCGATCTGGTGGATGACGCAAATGCGCCGCTGGGGCCATATCACCGAAGCAAAATCGGATAGCTGGTACATGGATATGGCGAAGAAAGCCTATAAGCCAGAAATCTATGTCGCCGCTGCGAAAGAGTTGATCGCCGAAGGGAAAATGAAAGCCTCCGATTTTCCTGATCTCGATAATCCGGCGACCTTCATGAAAGCGCCGATCAAAAGCGCACTTGACGGTGTTGTATTCGATGCGACCAAACCGAATGCGTACATCGACAGCTTCGCGATTGGTTTGAAAGGTAATCAAAAACCGTAAGTGAAAAGCGTTTGGCAGTGAAGGTTCATTAGTCGTAAGTGGTTCTCAGGGTAGTTGTAGTGCGCGTCGCGGCAGAAGGATCTGCCGCATTTTAAACCGCGTAAATATTTGTGGCAGATAGATGCATGAGGTGATCGCGATGGCGACATCAGTGACTGTAGGTGAAGCAAAAAGTTTTTCGATGCCGTCGATCAATTTCAATCGCGTGCTGACAAAAGTATTTCAACAACTCGGACTGCCGCTGATCGGCATCGCCGTGTTTCTGTTTTTGTGGCATGTCGCAGCGGCGCGCATACACACTTCGCTCGGTGAATTTCCCGGGCCTACGCATGTTGTTACGCAGGTAAAAGGTTTATACGCGGAATACAAGGAAGACAAAGAGCGTGAGGCTGCATTTTATGAGCGGCAGGAAAAGCGCTTTGCTGAAGCGCGCGCGCAGGATCCGAATTTTGTTCCTGAGCTTCGCCCATACACCGGAAAACCGACATTCGTTAAACAAATTTTTACGAGTTTGAAAACGGTATTCACAGGTTTCTTGCTTGCATCGCTGATTGCGATTCCGGTCGGCATCGCGATCGGTCTGAGCGCAAATCTCTATCTCTCGGTCAATCCGTTACTGCAGGTATTCAAGCCGATTTCTCCGTTGGCGTGGTTGCCGCTGGTCACGATCGCCGTGAGTGCGCTGTACACAACAGAGAATGGTTTGCCGAAATCGTATATCACGTCGTCGATCACCGTGATGCTCTGCAGTTTGTGGCCGACGTTATTGAACACGGCAGTGGGCGTCACCTCGGTGAGTTCCGATTTGGTCAACGTCAGCAAAGTGTTGCGCTTGAACTGGTTGCGCCATGTGCGTTCGATCGTGTTGCCCGCTTCGGTGCCGATGATTTTTACCGGTCTGCGTTTGTCGCTCGGCACCGCGTGGATGGTATTGATCGCAGCGGAAATGCTCGCGCAAAACCCGGGTCTCGGCAAATTCGTGTGGGATGAATTTCAAAACGGCAGCTCCGATTCGCTCGGTCGCATCATGGTCGCAGTGCTGACGATCGGCTTCATCGGTTATCTGCTCGATCGCGGCATGCTCATGTTGCAGCGCTATGTATCGTGGGATAAATCAGCGGTGCTTCGCTGATAGAAAATTTATCGGTCGTTCGTCTTGCCGAAGAAAGATTTAGACGCGCATTGGATTGAGGTAGACAAACATGAAAACGTTACTTGAGCTGACCCAGGTCGGTATCGAATTCAAAACAGAGAAAGGCAAATTCAAAGCCCTCGATAACGTCCATTTAAAAATTAAAGAAGGCGAATTTGTTTCTCTGATCGGCCATTCGGGCTGCGGTAAATCGACCGTGCTAAATATCGTCGCCGGTTTATTAAAAGCCACCACGGGTGGTGTGGTGCTCGACGGTCGCGAAGTGAACGAGCCGGGTCCCGAGCGCGCGGTGGTGTTTCAAAACCACTCGCTGCTGCCGTGGCTGACTGCATATCAAAACGTTGAACTCGCGGTTAAAGAAGTTTTTCGCGGTAAAAAATCCAAAGCCGAAATGAAAGACTGGATCGAACACAATCTGCGCTTGGTACATATGGATCACGCCATGCACAAACGCCCGAGCGAAATTTCCGGCGGTATGAAACAGCGTGTCGGTATTGCGCGTGCACTGGCGATGGAGCCAAAAGTATTATTGATGGACGAACCATTCGGTGCGCTCGATGCGTTGACGCGCGCGCACATGCAAGATTCGTTGATGGAAATTCAAAAAGATTTGAACAACACCGTGATCATGATTACGCACGACGTCGATGAAGCCGTGTTGCTGTCCGATCGCATCGTGATGATGACCAACGGGCCTGCTGCAACCGTGGGTGAAATTCTTGAAGTCGATCTTGAGCGTCCGCGCAATCGCCTTGAGCTGGCTGACGATGCGCGTTACAACCATCTGCGTCACGAAGTCTTGCGTTTCCTCTACGAGAAGCAGCGCAAAGTCGAAGATTTTCCGGCTAAAACGGCGAAAGCCGAAGCGGCTGATGATCATCAAAAAAAAGTAGTTGAGATTACTTCTGCGAATAGCAGAGAGCAGTCCAACAAAGAGGTGGCATAGATCACCTGCGCTTGGTTCGCCGATCGGTTGAATAAGCGACCACTGAAAAAAACGCGCATACAAAATCGTTCAATTAACCAACAGAATCTAGTTCTGGAGAGTAGTCATGCCTAAAAAAACGCAAATCCGGGGAATGATGTGTGCTGCTGCAATTTCGTTGCCCGCCATGTTGTGCAATACGGCGGCCCATGCTGCTGATGCGTTCACCGATGCGCTGACCGGCGGCAAAGTGTCGGGCAATTTCCGTCTGCGTTATGAAGATGTGAATGTCGATCCCATCGCACCTGCCACTGCGCCTATCGATGCAACGGCGTTGACGATTCGCAGCCGCCTTGGTTATGAAACTGCGCCGTTTTATGGTTTTACGGCGATGTTGGAGTTTGAAGATACTCACACCGTTCTGGGTGAAGATGATTACGCACCTGAAACAACACAGACCCCGGCGTATGCGCCGATCGTTGATCCGCAAGTTACAGAAATCAATCGCGCCTATATTCGTTATCGCGGTGTGCCGAAATTGGATATGGGCTATGGTCGTCAGCGTATTATTCTCGACAATCAGCGCTATATCGGTTCAGTTGCCTGGCGTCAAGATGAACAAACCTTCGATGCATTTACCGCAAAATACGATGGCATTCCGAACTGGAGTTTTTACTACGCGTATATCGATCGCGTAAACGGCATTGCCAGCATCAAGCCGACATATAATTTCGATCTCGAAACCAGCGACAATATTTTCAATATTAGTTACAGCGGTTTTGTTCTCGGAAAAATCACGGCCTATGGTTATTTCCTCGATAACCAGGAGCCCGATACTGCGTTGCGTAACGTGGCACCGGATGTCAATGCGCTCAATCCTGCATTGCGCTATCAGAGCAATGACACGATAGGTGCGCGCTTCGATGGCGTTTATATTTTGCCGACGACAATGCCACTGCGTCTTTTCTACACCGCTGAATATGCGCAGCAGGAACTGACCACGCCAACCGATGTGGAGTTTGATACCGATTACTCGTTATTCGAAGCCGGTGTCGGTTACACGACTAAGTTTGGCATGCTCTCATTCAAGTTGGCCCAGGAAACGTTAGGCTCTGATCAAGAAGGCACAGCGTTGCGCGGCTTTCAAACACCGTATGCAACCAAGCATGCATTCAACGGTTGGGTCGATATGTTCCTGAATACTCCCGACGGTGGTTTGCAAGATCGTTACGCTACGGTGTTTGCGGATTTGCCCTACGGCGTGAAATTCACCGCGATGTATCACCAGTATAAAGAGGACAAAGGTCCAGCTTCGGGTGGTGGGGCTCGCGACATTGGCGATGAATGGAATGCCCAATTCGTCAAATCCTTCGGCCCCAATTACACCGTTGGCATCAAATACGGCAAATACAGCCGCGATGACGACTACAACGTCGCTACCAACATCGACACCAGCAAATTCTGGGTTTGGGGTGAGCTCAACTTCTGATCGATGTGAAACTCCCCACAGCGTTCGCGCGTTGGAATAGCGAAAAGGGCTCGGAGTATCGAGCCCTTTTCGTTTTGTACGGGAAAATCGCTCAAATCCTGAGCGAATGAATTGCTTCGGCACAGCCATGGGGCGCGATGCACGCAAATGGGGCTGCCGAAAATGCGGCCCTTTTCGCCAAAACATCGCTAAGTGATTGATCCCGCGCACTAATGCTCGATTGGCATACATTGTGGTTATATTCGTTCAAGCAAGTGAGTTGTTCGGTGTGCCGACGCAGGTACACGTCACAACAAGGTATTGAGCAAAGGCGCTCATGGCTGTCGCGATTCCTCCGGAGTCGGTCAGCGATGAGCGCCTTTTTTATTGTCCGCGTTTTCCCTCGGGAAGCGTTGCAGCCCCAAGATATGGCAGACGGTACAGACATGACATACGCAATGAGTCATCGCGATCTGGTTGTCATCGGCAGCGGCATGGCGGCGATCCGTCTGGTCGAGACGCTGCGCCGTCGAGGCGATCAGCGTTCGATCGCCGTCCTCGGTGCCGAGCGTTCGCTGCCGTACAACCGCATCATGTTGTCGCCGTTGCTGAGTGGCGAAACCGCGTGGCAACACCTCGTTTCGCATTCCGCAGAGTGGTACGAGCAAAACGCCATCGATCTGCATCTTGGCAGTGAGGTGCGCAGTGTCGATCCGGCGCTGCGCCGCGTGCATTGTGTCGATGGACTCTCTCTTTCTTATACCGATCTCATTTTCGCAACTGGTTCGCGCGCTGCAATGCCACCCATTCCGGGTGTCGAGTTGCCCGGCGTCAGCGCATTTCGCGATGTCAACGATGTAACGCATCTGCAAAAAGCTGCGCGTCAGGGCGGCTCAGCGGTGGTGTTAGGCGGCGGCTTGCTCGGCCTCGAAGCGGCGGTCGCGCTGGCTGCGCGCGGCATGCAAGTCACCCTGGTGCATCGTGCGCCGCAATTGATGAATCGCCAGCTCGATGCCGTTGCTGCACGTTATCTGCAGGCGGCGATCGAGCAGCGCAAGGTCAATGTGATCACCGGTCGCAGCCCCGTTGCGATTGCGGGCGATGATTGCGCCACAGCTGTCGTGTTAGATAACGGTGCACAGCTCGACGCGCAGCTCGTCGTGGTTGCCACCGGCATTCAGCCGGTCACCGAATTGGCCGGTGCGGCGGGCCTCAAGGTCAATCGCGGTATCGTGGTCGATGGCCATCTGCGTACGAGCGATGCCCATATTTATGCGCTCGGTGAATGCTGCGAATTGAATGGCGAAACCGTCGGTCTGGTCGCGCCGATTTGGCAGCAGGTCGATGTGCTCGCAGCCAATCTTTCTGGTGACCCACAACAATTTACTGCGCAGCCTTACGTGACGATGCTCAAAGTCAGTGGCATCGATGTGCACACGATGGGCGAAATCGAGCTCAGCGATGGTGCGCGCATGTTGACGTTCCAGGATCGCGATCACGGCGTCTACAAAAAACTCATCGTGCGCGACGACAAAGTGGTCGGCGCATTGTTGTTCGGCGATATCGCCGACTCGCAATTGTTTTTCAATCTAGTAAAGCAAGCGACGCAAGTCGGCAGCGACTACTGCCGATTGCTGCTCGCCGGTGAATTGCCGGTTGAGCAGAACGTTGCACGCGCTTAAACAATTTCAGTGCTTTAAAGCGGGCTCCGCGGGGTTATCACCATGTCAAACGCAGTTAAAAATTTAGTCGTCGTCGGTAACGGAATGGTCGGTCACCATTTCGTTGAGCAACTCGTCGAATCGAAAATGGGCGGATGGAAAATTACTGTGATCGGCGCCGAACCGCGTCCGGCTTATGACCGCGTGCATCTTTCCGAAGTGTTCGCAGGCAAAGAACCGAATGAATTGGCGCTGACAACCCGCGAATATTATGCGAACGCAGGTGTCGATGCGGTATTCGGCGACGCGGTTGCATCGATCGATCGCGATGCGAAAAAAGTCATCACCGCAGGCGGTCGCGAATTCGCGTACGACAAATTAATTCTCGCGACGGGTTCGTATCCGTTCGTGCCGCCGGTGCCGGGTTCGGACGACAAATTATGTTTCGTCTATCGCACCATCGATGATCTCGGTTCGATCAAAGCGGCTGCAGCAAACTCGAAAAAAGGCGTCGTCGTCGGTGGCGGTTTGCTCGGTCTTGAAGCGGCAAACGCATTGCGCAATCTCGGTTTGGAAACGCATGTCGTCGAATTCGCACCGCAATTGATGGGCGTGCAGGTCGATGTTGAAGGCGGCGCGATTCTGCGCAAGAAAATCGAATCGCTCGGCCTCACCGTGCACACGGGAAAAAATACGCAAAAAATAATCGCGGGCGAAAATCACGCGCTGGCAATGCACTTCGCTGACGGTGAAATTCTCGAAACCGATATGATCGTATTTTCCGCAGGCGTGCGTCCCGACGATAAACTCGCGCGCGAATCCGATATCAAAATCGGCGAGCGCGGCGGCATCGTGGTCGACTATCATTGCCGCACCAGCGATGAAAATATTTATGCGATCGGCGAATGCGCGCTGTGGGGTGGAAAAATTTTCGGCCTCGTCGCTCCCGGTTATCAAATGGCGAAAGTGGCAGCGAGCCAATTGAATGGCGGCGATCTGTTGTTCCAAGGCGCCGACATGAGCACGAAATTGAAATTGCTCGGTGTTGACGTCGGCTCGATCGGCGACAGCCACGCGCGCACTCCGGGTGCGTTGAGCTATCGCGTCATCGACGAAGGCGAAGGCATCTACAAGAAAGTGGTTGTCTCTGCCGATGGCAAACACTTGCTTGGCGCCGTGCTCGTTGGCGATAACTCGTCGTACGACACCTTGCTGCAATACATGCTCAACAAAATCGAAATTCCAAAACAGCCGCTCAGTTTAATTGCACCGAGTGCCGGTGAAGCCGTAGCGTTAGGCGCCGATGCATTGCCCGATACCGCGACGATCTGTTCGTGCCACAACGTCAGCAAGGGTGCAATCTGCTGCAAAATCGAAGAAGGTGTGGTTGCACTCGCCGATATCAAAGCACAAACCAAAGCGACTACGGGTTGCGGCGGTTGCTCGGCATTGTTGAAAAATGTCGTCGATAGCGAACTGAAAAAACGCGGCGTCGCCGTCAACAATTATATCTGTGAGCATTTCCAGCACAGCCGCCAGGAGCTGTATCACCTAGTGCGCGTCAACGGCATCAAAACCTTTGACGATTTGATTCAGCGTCACGGCACGGGTCGCGGCTGCGATATTTGCAAACCCGCAGTGGCGTCGATTCTGGCATCGGTGAACAACGATTATATTCTTGAGAAAAAACACGTCGGCTTGCAGGATACCAACGACACTTTTCTCGCCAATATGCAGAAAGACGGTACGTACTCGATCGTGCCGCGTATCGCTGGCGGTGAAATCACACCCGATAAATTGATCGTGCTCGGCGAAGTCGCAAAGAAATACAATCTCTACACCAAAATTACTGGCGGTCAGCGTATCGATTTGTTCGGCGCGCGTTTGAATCAATTGCCGGTGATTTGGAAAGAATTGATCGATGCTGGTTTTGAAACTGGTCACGCTTACGGCAAATCGGTGCGCACAGTGAAATCGTGTGTCGGTTCGACCTGGTGCCGTTACGGACAGCAGGATTCGGTGAGCATGGCGATTGCTATCGAAAATCGCTACAAAGGTTTGCGTTCGCCGCACAAGTTGAAATTCGCGGTGAGCGGTTGTACGCGTGAATGTGCGGAAGCGCAGAGCAAAGACATCGGCGTGATCGCTACCGATAAAGGTTGGAATTTATATGTGTGCGGTAACGGCGGTATGCGCCCGCGCCACGCCGATTTATTCGCGACTGATCTCGATGACGATACGCTGATCAAATACATCGATCGCGTGTTGATGTTCTATGTACGCACGGCTGATCGTCTGCAACGCACGTCGGTGTGGATGGAAAACCTCGAAGGCGGTCTCGATTATCTGAAACAAGTGGTGATCGACGATAGTCTCGGCATCGGTGTAGAACTAGAAGCGCAAATGTCGCATGTGGTCGCAACGTATCAATGCGAGTGGAAAACCACGGTTGAAGATGCAGAGAAAGTGAAGCGCTTCCGCGAGTTCGTAAACGCCGATGTGCCCGATGAAAATGTAGTATTCGTACAAGAGCGCGAACAAATTCGTCCGGCGACACCGGCGGAAAAGCGCGATTTGATTGCGAGTGTTTGAGAGGAATAAATCATGAGTCAATGGTATACCGCGTGCACTGTCGGCGATCTGGTGGAAGGCAGTGGTGTGTGCGCGCTGATTAACGGTCAGCAGGTCGCGATTTTTTATCTGCCAAGCGAAGAGCAAAAAATATTTGCGATCGATAATTACGATCCAATCGGCGGCGCCAATGTGCTGTCGCGCGGTGTGGTTGGCGATGTGCAAAAAAATCTCGTCGTCGCTTCGCCGCTCTACAAAGAGCATTTCAATTTGCTGAATGGCCGCTGTCTGGAAAAGCCGGAATACAGCGTGCGTGTCTGGCCGGCGCAAATTGTCGGCGATAGCGTGCAAGTGCAACAGCCTTCGGCAATGGAGTCTGCAGCGTAAATGACAACAACGCACACCACTTGCCCTTATTGCGGTGTAGGCTGTGGTGTCAGTGTTAGCCGCGATGGAGATAACGTGTTGCCCGTGAGCGGCAGCACCGAGCACCCCTCCAATTTCGGTAAGCTCTGTGTCAAAGGTTCTGCGTTGCATGAAACGCTCGGCGCGCAGCGGCGTTTATTGCATCCACAAATTAATGGCGAACGAGTCAGTTGGGAAAATGCACTCGATACCATCGCCGAGCGTTTGCAAAAAACCATTCGCGAACACGGTCCGCAATCGGTGGCCTTGTATCTTTCGGGGCAATTACTGACCGAGGATTACTACGTCGCCAATAAATTGTGGAAAGGTTTTGTCGGCAGCGCCAATGTCGATACCAATTCGCGGTTGTGTATGTCTTCCGCAGTGGCAGCGCACGTGCGCGCATTCGGCGAGGATGCAGTACCGGCGTGTTATGAAGATGTGGAAATCGCCGATCTGGTGGTGATGGTTGGCTCCAATGCGGCGTGGGCGCATCCGATTTTGCATCAGCGTTTGTTGAAGGCGCGCAAAGAGCGTCCCGGCACGAAATTAATTGTCATCGATCCGCGCCGCACCGCGACCTGCGATCAAGCCGATTTGCATCTGCCGCTAGCCCCTGGCACAGATGCGTTTTTATTCAACGGATTATTGGTGTATCTCGCCGATAATCAGGCGCTCAATCACCGTTATATCAACGATCACACGCGTGATTTCGATGAGACCATCGCCGCCGCGCGCGCCAGCGTTACCTCGTTAGAGGCGGCGGCCGAACTATGTGGGTTGGCGGTCGAGCAGGTCGAGCAGTTCTATCGCTGGTTTGCGCAGACATCGAAAACCATCACCTTGTTTTCGCAAGGCATCAATCAAAGCAGCAGCGGTACCGACAAAGGCAATGCGATTATCAATTGCCATCTCGCTACGGGGCGCGTCGGTTTACCTGGCGCCAGTCCTTTCTCGATCACGGGTCAGCCCAACGCGATGGGCGGGCGCGAAGTCGGTGGCCTCGCCAATCAACTCGCCGTGCATCGCGCGTTTACGCCTGAATCGATCAGTGCGGTAAAACAATTCTGGAAAGCGCCGAATATCGCAATGGCTCCCGGTTTAAAAGCGGTGCCGTTATTCGAAGCGATCGAACGCGGCGACGTGAAATTTTTGTGGGTGCTTGCAACCAATCCGCTCGTCAGCATGCCTGAGGCCGAACGCTGGCAGCGTGCGCTAAAAAATTGCGAGACCGTGATCGTTTCCGATTGCGTGCGCGAAACCGATACTACCTTGTGCGCGAATATTTTATTGCCCGCTGCTGGCTGGGGCGAAAAAGATGGCACTGTAACAAGTTCCGAGCGCACGATTTCGCGCCAGCGCAGTTTTCTACCATGCGCAGGCGAAGCGAAACCCGATTGGTGGGCGCTGAGTGAAATCGGCAAGCGTCTCGGTTTCGAGAACGCATTTAGTTATCAGTGCGCACGCGATATTTTCGTCGAATACGCGGCGATGACGGGTCTCAATCGCGATACGCTGCTGCAACTGGATATCAGTGTGTTGCGCGATATCGATCGTGCGGAATACGACGCGATGCCACCGTTTCAATGGCCTCTCATCGATAGAAAAAATGGCGGTGAGCGCAGATTATTTAGCGATGGTCGTTACTCGACGCCCGATCGGCGCGCGCGTTTTGTTGCGATCGAACCGCAATTGCCGCAATCGACGACTTCTCGCGAAACTCCGCTGGTTTTAAACACCGGGCGTGTGCGCGATCACTGGCATACGATGACGCGCACCGCCGAGAGCGAGCGGCTCAATCGTCATCGCACCGAGCCTTATGTCGAAATTCATCCGCAAGATGCCGCGGTATTCGGTTTGGCGAATGGCGAAATCGCCGAAATCAGCAACCGCCACGGCAAAGCATGGCTGCGTGTGCGCATCGAGCCGGGCCAACAGCGCGGCTCCTTGTTCGCGCCGATGCACTGGAACGATCGTTTCGCGGCGCGCGCCAAAGTGGATGCGTTAGTCACGGCGAATACCGATCCACATTCGGGGCAGCCTGAGCTGAAGCACGCAACGGTATCGGTGCGCGCGGTGCCGAGTCGCTGGCGTGCATTGCTATTGAGCCATCAGCCTTTGCCGTTATCGCGCGAACATTATTGGGCGGGTGTTCCCGTCGCGGGTGGTTGGGCGTATTGGCTGGCCGGCGAGGCGGAATTTGAAGCGGCGAGCGAACAGCTTCTCGCGCTGCTGCCCGGTGAAGCCAGTTTGCAATTTGTCGATGAGACGCAGGGCGAGCTGCGCAAGGCGTGGCTGGCGGGCGATCGATTGACCGCCGTGCTGCTGCTGGGGCGTCGCGAATTGCTCTCTGATCCGTGGTGGCTGGTGAGCCGGCTCGGTGAGGTGCTCGATAAAGAGGATCGCCGGGTTCTGTTGTCGGGCAAGCCGCCCGGTGAGCAGGCCGAACGCGGCGCGATGATTTGCACCTGCTTCCAGGTCGCCGAAGCCGAGATTCGCGCGGCCATCGGCGGTGGTTGCCACAGCGCTGCGGCGCTCGGCGAAAAACTGCGCTGCGGTACCAATTGCGGCTCGTGCATCCCGGAGTTGAATCGGATGTTGCGCGAAGAGCGCGGATCTCGGTCTGTCATCGCCAGTATCTGAAGAGCAGGCGTCGTGCGGGAAAAATAAAATCCACCGCGCAGTTGCTCGCTCAACTCCCTCGCACAACCGCGTTGCCTTCGCTATTACCTCTCTTGCATTGAGGGCATTTCCGCGCTCCGTTACAATACGCTGCCTGCGTTTCAGTCCTTCTGCTGAGTGGTTCGGATGGATTGTTTCAGTTAACTCATAATTCCAAGAATGGACTTGATATGCCCGCCATTGAGTTTTCTATTCAGCGCTGGGGTGTCTGGCCGCCAGCTGATGAATTGGCCGGCAATTCCACGCTAAATCTTGATTTTGTGCCTGCGCTGATGCGGCGACGGTTGAGCCCGCTGGCGAAAGCGGTTTTTTCCGCGGTGTCGGCATGCGTCGGGTCGGGTGAGCAAATCCCGTTGCTGTGCAGTTCCGCGCACGGTGAAATTCAACGCACCGCCGAAATACTCAATGATATTTCTGCCGGAAATGGCGTATCGCCGACGGCTTTCAGCTTATCGGTTCACAATGCCATTGCAGGGCAGTTGTCGATTGCGCTGAAAAATTGCGCTCCTATCGCCGCGCTGGCGCCGACGCAGCAAGGCATGTTACCGGTGCTGCTCGAAGCGGTCGGGTTGCTCAACGAGCGCGCCGAGGATGTCGTTATCGCGCTGTTCGATGAGCCGCTTCCCGAGTCGCTGGCGACATTTGCGCCGCGGATCGCGGCTGCGCAGTGCGTGGCGATACGCATCGGCCGGCGTCGAGAGAATGGCGGATTCGAGCAAATTTTGCGGCTGAGCGAACCGCCGGCGGATGTCGGTGCGAGCGCCATGGTATCGGTCGATGACCTGTCGCAATTTTTGAGTACCGGTGGTGCGTCCGCACGATTGCTTTGTGTTGGCGACAGTACCTGGGAATGGAGGCGCCGGCATGGTTGAGCGCGGCGATCGCTATTACTGGCGGCTGGTCGGAACCGGCATCAGCTTTTCGCTGTTTGGTATCGGCGGTTTGCTGCTGCGCCTGGTGGTGTTTCCGCTGCTCCAGCTGTGGCCCGGTAATGCGCGGCAGCGGGCGATTCGCGCACGTCTGGCCGTCCACCATTGTTTTCGTTTTTTTGTGGGCTTCATGCGCGCGCTCGGTTTGATCGACTACGAAATTATCGGCCTGGAACGTTTGAACAAACCGGGACAGCTGGTGATCGCCACGCATCCGAGTCTGATTGATGTGGTGTTTCTGATTTCGTTAATTCGCGATGCCAATTGCATCGTCAAAAGCAGTCTGTTCGATAATGTGTTTATGCGCGGCCCGCTGCAGCACGCCGGTTACATTCCGAATTCGCGCTCGGAGTCGATGCTGAACGACTGTGTGTCGGCGTTAGAAGGTGGCGAGTCGCTGATTATTTTTCCGGAGGGTACGCGGAGCCTGCCTGGGCAACCGCTCAATTTTCAGCGCGGTGCCGCTTACGTGGCGCTGGCGGCGAAGATCGACGTGACGCCGGTGACGATTACCTGCGAGCCATCGATGCTGACAAAGCAGGAAAAATGGTATCAAATTCCGCCCCGTCGCGGTCATTTCAAGATCCACATCGGACACGATCTCGACGCTAAAACGATTTATGCGAGCGATATGCTGCCGAGTCAGGCTTCGCGGCGGCTCACTCGACTCTGGTTGAATTACTTTACGGCTCAGACTGCAGAACAATTAACTGATCGTCAAACGCCTATGCTTGGGGAAGCTGCAACATGACAGTAGCAATAGAAGATATAAAAAACATGATCGTTGAGGTGCTCAATCTCGACGATATCAGTGCGAGCGAAATTGGCGATGAAGAGCCTTTGTTCGGCGAAGGTCTCGGTCTCGATTCGATCGATGCGCTCGAGCTCGGGTTGGCCATCCAGAAGAAATATAACGTCAAAGTGAATGCGGAAAGTCCGGAAACTCGCGAGCACTTCGCCTCCGCTGCAAGCCTTGCGCGCTTTATCAGCGCGCAAAAGATGTGAATTAAGAGCGGCTTGCGCAACTGACATTTGAGGAGAAAATCAATGCAAACTCGCGCGGAAATTCAAGCAAAGCTGACCGAGCTGCTGGTCGACATGTTCGAAGTCGATGCAGCTGCGGTTACGCCAACGGCACAGCTCTACGATGATCTCGATATCGATAGCATCGATGCAGTTGATCTCGTGGTTAAGCTCAAAGAAGTGACCGGTAAAAAAATTCAGCCCGAAGAATTCAAATCGGTGCGCACCGTTGAAGATGTCGTCATCGCCATCGAAAAACTCTTACAAAGCTGATGCAACGGATCGTCGCCATACTCTTCACGTTACTTATCGCTGCCTATCCATTTGCTCTGTATTTCGGTGTACGCGGATTGAGCGCGCGCATGCTCGGCTTTGGTTTGCTGGCGATGGCGATAGTGCGTCTGGGGGCTTATCTTTTCGCACGTTTTTTTCGCAGCGCTAAAGTGCAAATAGCCAGCGTGTTACCGGCTATCGCATTGCTGCTGATCGCGATACTGGCGATTTTGCATAACTCGAAAAATATTCTGCATGTTTATCCGGTGCTGGTCAGCGCCTGCATGTTGATCATTTTTGGCCTGTCGTTGTTTTGGCCGCCGACGATCGCAGAGCGCATCGCGCGTTTGAGCGAACCGAATCTCGATGCGACTGGTGTGCGTTACACGCGACGCGTCACGCAAATCTGGTGTGTATTTTTTTTTGCGAATGGCATCGTTGCGAGCTGGACCGTGCTCTTGGGCAATGAAGAAGTTTGGATGCTGTACAACGGCTTGATCAGTTACTTACTCATGGGTGTATTGATGGGAGTCGAGTGGCTGGTGCGGCGCAGAGTGCGAGGTGTGCGCGCATGAGCGGCCAGTTTACGCCACTGCAGTCGTTGCATATGGCGATTCGCGATCCGCAGTCGTGTGTTTCGCGTTATCGCGATCGCAATGTGACGTGGCAACAGCTTTTGGCCGATATTCACGCAGCGTATTGTCAGGTGAAAAATTCGGAGTGCATGGAGTGGGCACTCTTTCATGAAGAAAGTTATCCGTTCGTGGTCGCGTTGCTGAGTTTATTGAGCGCGGGCAAAACGGTTTATTTGCCAGCGAATAATACGTCCGGCACGGCAGCGCTGCTCGACAATGATGGCAAAAAACTCATCGGCGATTGGCCGGTTGCAAGCGTCAACATCGCTGTGGAGGTTCGCGGTGAGGCAGTCCCTCTGCGCGCGTTGCGCGGAAGCATCGTTCTGTTCACCTCAGGCTCGACCGGTGAGCCAAAAGCGATTACGAAAAGTCTGCGACAGCTCGATGCTGAACTGAGTACGCACGAACAATTGTGGGGAGCTGCATGGCGCAATGCGCGCGTGCTGGCAACGGTTAGCCATCAACATATTTACGGTTTGTTGTTCAAAGTGCTCGGCCCGCTGTGCAGCGGACGCAGTTTTGACAGTACGATCTATCGCGATCCCGCGAATTTATTGGCGGAAACTGCGCACGCGGAAAGTATCTGGATCGCGAGTCCTGCGCATTTGCAGCGCCTGCAAGCCGATTGGCCCTGGCGTGCACATCGATTGCTGATGACTTTTTGCTCCGGTGGTGCATTGAGCGCGAGCGCGGCGCAACAATTTCGAGAGCTCAGCGGCCGTTGGTCGATTGAGATTTATGGCAGCTCCGAAACCGGTGGTATTGCGCAGCGTACGCAGGAGGCTGGCAATACCTTGTGGTCACCGCTGCCGATGGTCGATGTTCAAGTCGCCGAAACATTGCAGGTGCGCTCGCCGCACTTGCCCGACGAGAGCTGGTTTATTACTGCGGATCAAGCTGAGATGGATGGCGCACGCTTTGCCTTGGGTGCGCGCGCCGATCGCATCGTGAAAATGGAAGGTAAACGCGTGGCGCTGCCGGAAATCGAAGCGCGACTTTCCGCGCACGAATGGATGGTGCAGGCGCGTGCTGTCGTGGTTGAGCGCGGCCGTCAGCGCATCGGTGTTGTCGCTGAGTTGTCCGCTGCGGGAAAGCAGCAGTTGGACGTTTTGGGTAAACACATTTTCTCGCAGCAATTGCGTATTTATTTGCAGCAGTATTTTGAGCCTATCGTGCTGCCGCGATTGTGGCGGTTTGAGTCGCTGCCGACAGACAGTCAAGGCAAGGTGAGCGTAAACGCATTGAGCGCATTATTCGCAAACAATGAACAGAATTCTCAACCCGTGACATTGCCGATTATTCATAACCGGTTGATCGAGCCATCGCGTTGCGCACTCGACATACAAATACCGGAAAACTTAATTTACCTGCAAGGCCATTTTCCGGGCGTGCCCGTCGTACCCGGTGTTGCCTTGTTGCGCTGGGTCGAACATTTCGCGCGCGAATATTTGTCTATCGATGGTGTTTGCAAAAATCTCGAAGTCATCAAATTCAAACAACTGGTGCGTCCTGGCGATACGCTAACGCTCACGCTGGTATATCAAACCGATAAAAATAAATTGGTATTTACATTTGCGTCGGCTAGCGGTGAACACAGCTCGGGGCGTTTGTGTTTCGAGGCCGCTTGCTTGAAAGCGGATGACTTGAAAGCAGATGGCTTGGAAGCATGCGGTGGCGAGGCGAAGCATGGCTGATTCGCCGTTTAAGCCGTGCCTGCTGATTCCCGTGTACAACCACGAACATGCGATCGGCCCCACACTCGATCAGCTGCGCCAATTTGATTTGCCGTGTCTGCTGATCGATGACGGTTCCAGTGAGCAGTGTGCGAAAGTGCTCGATGAATTGGCTGCGCGCGAGCCTGAATGGTTGACGCTGGTGCGACGCGATCGCAATGGCGGTAAAGGTGCAGCGGTTAAAACCGGTTTGCGCTTCGCTGCGGAAAAAGGTTTTTCGCACGCGCTGCAAATCGACGCCGATGGCCAGCACGATATCACCGCCGTGAATCCGATGTTGGCAGCAGCAAAACGCGAACCCGATGCGCTGATCGCGGCAATTCCAATTTTCGATGAAACGATATCGTCGCTACGTTTTTATGGGCGTTATCTCACGCATGTCTGGATTTGGATCAATACGCTCTCGTTTGAAATTCGCGATTCGATGTGCGGTTTTCGCGTGTACCCACTGCCGGCGACATTGCGCGAATTGCAGCGTGCCCCGATGGGCGATCGCATGGATTTCGATCCCGAAATTTTGGTGCGCCTGTTTTGGGCGGGTGTGCATTTGCGGCAATTGCCGTCGGCCGTACATTATCCGCTCGATGGTGTTTCGCATTTTCGTGGCTGGCTCGATAACTGGCTGATTTCGCGCATGCACGCACGTTTGTTTTTCGGCATGTTGATACGTTCCCCACTTTTGCTGGCGCGTAAATTTCAACGCCGCATGTTGCGTAAAGACAAAGCGCGCAGGAGTGAAGCATGAGTGGTTCGTTGCATTGGACGCAGGTGCGCGAATCCGGTTTCGTATGGGGTATGCGTTTTCTGTTTGCGGTCGATCGCCTGTTTGGCCGCTATATGTTTCGCGTCGTGTTGTATCCGGTGCTGACATTTTATTTTTTGCAGAATCACATCGCGCGCAACGCATCGCTGGATTATTTGAAGCGGCTCGCGCAGTTCGCGCCCGACTGCGGTGTGCGTGCCAATTGGCGCACATCATTTCGTCACTTCATTGCTTTCGCTGAAAGTCTGACCGACAAAGTGCACGGCTGGGTCGGCAATGTCAGTTTGCAGGATGTAACGTTTCAAAATCGCGCGCCGCTGCAGGCATTGTTATCGAGCGGTCGCGGCGCGGTGTTGCTCGGTGCGCATATCGGCAATATGGAGATGTGTTGCGCGCTGGCCGAAATGCGGCCGGGCCTGCGTCTCAATGTCTTGGTGCATACGCAGCACGCCGAGAAATTTAATACGCTATTGGGGCGTTTTCGCGATAGCAAACAACAGGTCGAGCTGATCCAGGTGACGCAGATGTCGCCTGCAACTGCGATGTTGCTCAATCAGCGCATCGAGGCGGGAGAATTTATCGCAGTGCTCGCCGATCGCACATCGGTTACCGCAGCAGATCGCGTTGTGTACGCGCCGTTTCTTGGCGAAGACGCGCCGTTTCCACAAGGGCCATTTATATTGGCGGCGCTGTTGCAATGCCCGGTATATACCTTGGTGTGTGCAAAGCGCGATACGCGCTATGAAATTACAGCAGAGCTCTTCGCTGAAAAAATCGTGTTGCCACGACGCGATCGTACCGCCGCTTTGCAGCAGTACGTCGCGTTGTTTGCGCAGCGGCTTGAACAGCAGTGTCGGCGCACACCGCTGCAATGGTTTAACTTCTATCCGTTCTGGAAAGGTGTCGATGACATTTAATCGCGAACCCGTAGGGAATTCAGTAACCGATATTGTGCTGTTCGATGGCTCGCCATTGAGTGCGCAGCAAATCGCCCGCATCGCCGCGCGCGCTGTGCAAGTCCAGTTGAGTACCGCCGTGGAATTCGTTGCCAGCATCAATCGCGGCGCCGAGTTTTTACAAAAGTTGTGGCAGGAAAACGGCGTTATCTATGGCGTTACCACCGGCTATGGCGATTCGTGTGAAACCGGTGTGCCGGCGGATCTGGTGCCGGAATTGCCGCAGCATTTATTTACCTTTCACGGTTGCGGACTCGGCGCACATTTTTCTCCCGAAGAAACGCGCGCGATTCTTGCGGCGCGTCTGGCGAGCTTGGCGCGCGGTAAATCGGGCGTGCGCTATGAATTGCTGCAGGCGCTCACCGCATTGATACAAGCCGATATTCTGCCGCTGATTCCGCAGGAAGGTTCGGTGGGCGCGAGCGGCGATTTAACGCCGCTGTCGTATGTCGCAGCGGTGCTAGCAGGCGAGCGCGATGTTCTCTACAACAATAAAATTCAACCGGCGCGCGAGGCATTGAACGCGTGCGGATTAACGCCGATTAAATTGCAGCCGAAAGAAACGCTGGCGCTGATGAACGGCACAGCAGTGATGACCGGGCTCGCGTGTCTCGCGTTGCAGCGTGCGCAATATCTCGCGCAATTATCAGCGCGAATTACCAGCGTTGCAGTGTTGGCCCTGCGCGGTAATGCCGCGCATTTCGATCCGCTGCTGTTCGCGGTCAAACCGCATCCGGGTCAAAACCAAATTGCGGCGTGGATACACGACGATTTGCTGGCCGCTGCTGCATCGCGCGAAGGTCTGCGTTTGCAGGATCGTTATTCGCTGCGTTGCGCGCCGCATGTGATCGGCGTGTTGCAGGATTCGCTGCCGTGGCTGACGCAGTTCATCGAAACTGAATTAAACAGCGCCAACGATAATCCCATCATCGATGGCGATGGTGAGCACGTATTGCACGGCGGTCATTTCTACGGCGGTCATATTGCGTTTGCGATGGACAGTTTGAAAAACGCCATCGCCAATATCGCTGATTTGCTCGATCGCCAGCTCGCGCAATTGGTCGATGTGAAAATGAATCATGGTCTGCCGCCGAATCTCACCGGCGCCGAGGGCGCGCGGCGCTCGATCAATCACGGCTTTAAGGCGGTGCAGATTGGCGTCTCGGCGTGGACGGCAGAAGCGTTGAAATTAACCATGCCAGCCAGCGTGTTTTCGCGCTCAACCGAATGCCACAATCAGGACAAAGTCAGCATGGGTACGATCGCGGCGCGCGATTGTCTGCGCGTGTTGCAATTGGTCGAGCAGGTTGCCGCTGCCACATTGCTCGGCGCCTGTCAGGGGCTGCAATTGCGCATGCGTCAGGGCGAGCTTGCACTGGCATCGCTATCGGCGCCGATTCGCGCACAGCTTGAGGGCGTTCAAAGCATCGCCCCATTTCTCGCCGAAGATCGTGCGCTCGAATCAGCATTGCGCGCGTTGGTCGATGCGATTCAACAACAGCAATGGAGTTTGTATGCCGCGCACTGAAAAAAAATCACGCTGGCAAGCCGAAGCGGAAATCGAAATTCCATTTCATGATGTCGATATGTTGCGCGTTGCCTGGCATGGTCATTACGCCAAGTATTTTGAAATTGCGCGCGGCAAGCTCATGGACAGCATTGGATACAATTACGCGGAAATGGTGGAGTCGGGGTATGCGTGGCCGGTGATCGAAATGCACGTGCGCTATGCGCAGGGATTGCATTATCAGCAACGCATTCGCGTTCAGGCGTCGCTGGTTGAATACGAAAATCGATTGAAGGTCGATTATTTGATCAGCGATGCTGCGACGGGTCGTCGCTTGACGCGCGGCTATACAATTCAGGTCGCGGTGACGATGCCCGGCGGCGAATTGTGTTTTGAAAGCCCGAAAATATTATTCGATAAGCTCGGGGTTTCTCTATGAAGCGAGTATCGATGTGAAGCGAAGCGTCGCTCTGCGCAAATGCCTCTCGATGCTGGCGATGTTGATCGCTGTGTCCGCGCATGCAAGCCTGCGCGAGGATATCACCGCGAATCTCAAGCAGCACAAAATTACGCGCGGTGTTTTCCATCAGCAAAAAACTCTGCCGATTCTGTCGCAGCCGCTAATTTCATCGGGTCGTTTTCTATACGACGCGGAGCGCGGTGTGCTCTGGAATGTCGAGCAGCCGGTGAATTCGAAAGTCGTGATCAATGCGAAGGGTATTTTTGCCGACGGCGCATTGCTGGCCGGCGGCAGTGGCGGCGCGATGTTGCAAACGCTATTTAAGGGATTGCTCAGCGGCGATCTGCAACAACTGCAAACGCAATTCGATATTCGCGAAGAGGGCAGTCGTAAACAGTGGCGCATGCTGCTGACGCCGCGCGCACAACCGTTATCGGCGGCGATCGATTCCATCGAGTTGAATGGCGGCGACGACGCGCAGCAACTCACCATCAATGAACGGCAAGGCAGCGTCACTCGTCTGGTGTTATCGCAGCATGAGCACCCGCTGCAATTGTCCGCCAGCGAGTTGAAGGAATTTACCGATGCACGCTGATGCGACGCGCGGTGATATCGAATCGGCGCGGCATAAAAAATTGCGCTGGCGCGGCGCCGGTGTCTGGTTCTTGCTGGTGTTGGCGATGGCGCTGTTAACCGCGTTGCGATGGCCGCAGCAATGGTTGCAGACCGATTTAATTTCGCTGTTGCCCGATACCGAACAGAATGTCGAAATTCATGCAGCGAATGCGCGTGTCGATGCTGCACTGCAGCGCGAAACAGTTTGGCTGGTGGGAGCGGCCACTGCGCAGGACGCTGTTAACGGTGCGAGAGACATTGCGCGATCACTGCAAGACAGCAAGATGTTTGAGCGCGTCGATGTGCAGTGGCAGGGCAATGGCTCGCAAGCCGTATTCAAGCGCTTGTTCGAATCGCGCTGGCAGTTATTGACGAGAGCGGACGCGCAGTTGCTCGGCACGAATCCCGATGCATTTTTTGCGCAGCGTTTGAATTTATTGTACAGCCCTGCCGGCGCGATGCTGACGCAGCAATTCAGCGCCGATCCACTGGGATTATTTGCGCGCTATTTACAGGATGTCTTGCCGCAACGCGGTGATCTCATCGATGGCACGCCGGTGTTTCAACAAACTCAAAATGGCAGCACCGAATATTTTGCGTTGATTCGCGCCACGGTGGCCGATCACGGTGCGAGTGCCGACAGTCAGCTCATGCAGCTGTGGCAAAAGCTGCAACAACACCTACAACAAAAGCCGCAACAAGAGCAAAGCCAGCAGGCTGTCGATGCGAAGCGACTGCAATTGCTGGCAACGGGTGTGCCGTTTTATAGCGCGTACGGCAGCGATAGCGCTAAGCGCGAGATCAATCGTATCGGCAGCGCATCGATGATTTTGATCGTGGTGTTATTGCTGCTGGTATTTCGTTCGCCGCGTCCGCTGCTGCTCTCGATGTTCGTGGTATTCGTCGGCACTGCCGGCGGCATCGCCGGCTGCATTTTATTGCTCGGTTACGTGCATGTAGTGACGCTGGTATTCGGTGCTGCAATCACGGGTGTCTCGGTCGATTACGCAATTCACTATTTGTGCGACAGCCTGCGACCGAATTGGAATCCCGTCGATGGCATGAAGCACATGTTTGCAGGATTGACGCTCGGCATGCTGACCAGCGTGCTCGCGTTTGCATTGCTCGCGGTGGCGCCGTTTCCCGGTGTGCGGCAGATTTCGGTGTTCGCCGCAGCGGGTCTGCTCAGTAGTTGGACCACGACGGTATTGTTGCTGCCGTTGCTGGCGCGCAAAAGCAAATCGCGCGCAATTCCATCGGATCATTTTCAGCGACCGGCCAAGCATTGGCGTTATCTTGCCATCATCATTTTGCTGGCATTAGCCCCGGGCTTATTGAAATTGCATCCGGTCGATGACATTCGTTTGTTTTACGCAGCGCCCACACAATTGCAGCAGGACGCCGAGCGTATTCGCGCGATCATGCCAACCGGTATCGACAGCCGTTTCTTTCTCGTCACGGCACCGAATGTCGAAGCCGTATTGCAGGCGCAAGAGCAATTGATGGAGCAGCTCGATGGTTTGATTGCGCGTCAGGCACTGGGTGGCTATCAGGCGAGTGCGGCGACAATTCCTTCGCTTGCGCGTCAGCAACACAATCAAACATTGATTCGCGACATTGCCGATAGCGGCAAACTCGTGCAATTTTTACGGCAGCTGGGTTTTAATCGCGAGGCCGAAGCGGCGTTGCTTGCGGAAATTCATAAACCGTTTTCACCGTTGGCGCCCGATGCTTCGCTGGAATTCGATCCGATCGCGCCGGTGTTGCGACCCGTATGCAACGATAATGGCTGCAGTGCCATCGTTGCGTTGCGCGATATTCGCGATATCAAAGCGGTCAGCGCGCTGGCTTCTGCACAGGTATCTTTTGTTGGTACACAAGTGCAGTGGGTTGATCGCGTCGATGCGTTGTCGAGTGTTATGCAGCACTATCGGCTGCTGGCGGCCATCGCTTTGCTGGTTGCTTTATTAGTCGCCGTTGCCGTTGTCAGTGTTTATGCCGGTATAAAAGAGGGATTGTTGCTGGGCAGTATTCCTGCGCTCGGCATGCTGGTGAGTCTGGCTACGATCGGTTATCTCGGCGAATTATTCAGCGTCTTTAATTTATTGGCGTTGTTGCTGGTTGTCGGTGTCGGCATGGATTACGCGATTTTTTATCGCTTATCCGAACCGGATGGGCGCGGCATCACCGCGCTGGCGTTGGTGCTCGATGTGGCTACCACCATTCTCGCGATGGGTATGCTGAGTTTTTCCGAAACGCCCGTCATTCGCGCGTTCGGTCTCACGTTAGTACCGGGATTGCTCGCTGCATTTTTTCTGGCGTTTTTATTGCCGCCGAAATCCAATAATCATTCAGCTCACGAACCCGATGTGAGCGCTTCTTCTGCGGGTAATTGATAATGTCTTATGGAGAGTTAAACGATGTCGGTTGATTGCGATGTTATCTGTATCGGCGCGGGTCCATCCGGCGCCATTGCCTCTGCATTGTTAGTGCAGGCGGGTTATAGCGTGATCGTGCTGGAACGTCAGCAGTTCCCACGCTTTTCCATCGGCGAAAGTTTACTGCCGCAGTGCATGGCCTTTGTCGAAGAAGCGGGCATGTTGGAAGCGGTGCAGGCAGGAAATTTTCAATTCAAAAACGGTGCTGCGTTCGAGCGCGGCACCGAGCACACATTTTTTAATTTCGAAGAAAAATTCACGCCGGGTCCCGGCACAACCTTTCAGGTGCAGCGCGCGGCGTTCGATAAGATTCTTGCCGATGAAGCGCAGCGTTTCGGTGCCGATATTCGTTACGGCCATGAAATTCTGGAAGCGGATTTTAGCGAAGTCGTTAACGGTGAAGTGCAGCCGCGTCTCACTGCGAAAAATCCCGACGGTACTCAGCGCGAGTATCGTTGCCGTTTTGTGCTCGATGCGAGCGGCTTTGGTCGCGTGTTGCCGCGTTTGCTCAAGCTCGAATCGCCGTCGGGATTTCCGGTGCGCCAATCGATCTTCACGCACGTCACCGATCATATTCCCGAAGGCAGTTTCGATCGCAATAAAATTCTCGTTACCGTGCATCCGGAACATCGCGATGTCTGGTATTGGTTGATTCCATTCAGCAATGGTCGCTGCTCGTTGGGCTGCGTTGCCGAGACCGAATTTTTTGCGCAGCGCGATGGCGACAATCCCGCCAAGCTCAAACAGTTGGTGCAGGAGGCGCCGGGATTGAAAGCGCGGCTCGCCAATGCCGAGTTCGATACGCCTGTGCAGCAAATCGTCGGCTACAGCGCCAACGTGAGTTCGCTGCACGGCCCCGGTTTTGCGTTGCTCGGAAATGCCGGCGAATTTTTGGACCCGGTATTTTCTTCGGGCGTCACCATCGCGATGAAATCAGCCAGCAGTGCCGTTGCTCTGCTGAAAAAACAATTTCGCGGCGAAGCGGTTGATTGGGAAAACGATTACGCGATTCCGCTCAAGCGCGGTGTCGATACGTTCCGCGATTATGTTGAAGCGTGGTACGACGGCAAATTCCAGGACATCATTTTCCATCACGACAAGTCGACCAATATCAAACATATGATCAGTTCGGTGTTGGCGGGTTACGCGTGGGATGAAAGCAATCCATGGGTCAGCGATAGCAAGCGTCGGTTGCGCGTATTGTCTGAAGCGTGCCGAGTGGAAAATGCGTAACTTGGATAGTGCGAACCTGTCTGCTGCAGCGTTGCGAATTTTCATCGCGGGTGTTTTGGCGATGCTGGCTGCCTGCAGCAGTGCGCCGCGTCAATCGATGTTGCCAGCGCGTGCGCTCGCCGCGCCTGCTGCAGTGCCCGCGCGCGAATTTCAGCAGGTGCTGGTCGCGCAATACCATGAACGTGAAATGAAAATGCTGGTGGCAGGCCGCATCAGTGAAACTGCTGTCGATTTGAGCGCAATGACGCCGCAAGGTGCGCCTTTATTCAATGTGCATTTCGATGGCACTACGGCGCAGATCGATAAACAAATCGGTGTGCCCGATGGCCTCTCGCCGCAATCGATTCTGGAAGATTTGCAGTTGGTGTATTGGCCGACTGCGCAACTGAATCAATTGTGGTCTGCAACCGATGTCGCTGGTTGGCAAGTGCAAGACACGAATGAAGGTCGCGAGTTAACACTTAATTCCCGACCGATTATTACCGTGAAGAGCGCGCAGGATTCGTGGTCCGGCGTGGTCGAGTTGCAGCATCTTATTTACGGCTATCACTTAACGATCACCACGCTTTCGCAAACATTAATTTTTTCAAAGCAATCTGCGTCACCACAACAAACAACTACGCCATCGCTGCCATGACTGTGTATCTGAATGATTTAGGCATTATGTGCGCGCTCGGCGATGATCGAGAAAGTGTGCTGCGCAATTTTCTCGATGGCAGTCGTGCGGGTTTGCGCAATAGCGAAAAATATTCGACGAATCGCGCCTATGTGGTGGGTGAGTTGGATGCGAATCTGCCGGCTTTGCCTGCAGCGCTGAGCGAACTCGATTGCCGCAATAATCGCTTGGCTTTGGCGGTATTGATGCAAATTGCCGATAGCGTGACCGCGTTGAAGAAGCGTGTGGCACGCGATCGCATCGCTGTGGTTATGGGTACGAGTACGTCGGGTATCGGTGCGAGTGAAATTGCTTTCGCGCATTTTCATCAGCATCAACAATGGCCAAAACAATTTCATTATCGCCAACAACAACTCGGTTCGCTGGCCGAATGCGTGGCGCGTTTGCTCGATGTTACCGGCCCAACGTACACCGTATCGACAGCGTGTTCGTCGAGTGCAAATGCATTGGCCAGTGCGCGGCGTTTATTGGCGCTCGATGTGTGCGATGCCGTTATTGTCGGCGGCGTCGATACGCTGTGTCAGATGACGGTGCAGGGTTTTGCTTCGCTTGAATCGCTCAGCGATGGTTATTGCAATCCTTTCAGTGCGAATCGCGATGGCATCAATATCGGCGAAGCCGGTGCGATATTCGTGATGAGTCGCGAACCCGGCCCGGTGAAATTATTGGGCGTCGGTGCGAGTTCGGATGCGCATCATATTTCGGCGCCGGATCCCGAAGGTCGCGGCGCCATCGCTGCGATGACGATGGCGCTGCAACAGGCGCGCTGCGATGCGTTGGAGATCGATTACGTCAATTTGCATGGCACCGCGACGCGGCAGAACGATGCAATGGAAAGCATCGCGGTGAATACTATTTTTGGCAGCGAAGTCGCGTGCAGTTCGAGCAAGGGCATGACAGGCCATACGCTCGGTGCTGCAGGCGCGCTGGAAGCGGGATTGTGCTGGCTGTTGCTCGCACAAAATGCCGAATGCCGCTTGCCTCCGCACGTGTGGGATGAGGCTATCGATCCGCAATTAAAGCCGTTGGCACTCACTCGTCCTCAGCAAACGGCAAAGCGTTTGCAAATCTGTCTCAGCAACTCGTTTGCATTCGGCGGCAATAATGCCAGCGTGGTTTTAGGAAAATGAGCGGGGAAAACGTCATGAGCGAAATCACGTTCGATGTCGGTGCGATTCCCGTTGCCGAGTTGGTGCCGCACAAAGACAGTATGTTGCTGCTCGATGTTGTTCGTTATGTCGATGCTGATCGCGTCGAAGCGGAAGTCGTCGTTCGCGACGATGGTTTATTCGATGACGGTCGCGGCGGCGTGCCCGCGTGGTTGGGTATGGAATACATGGCGCAGACGATCGCAGCATACGCGGGCACGCACGGGCGACAAGCCGGCGAGGGCGCCAAGATAGGTTTTCTGTTAGGCACGCGTTCATTTAAAAGCAACGTGGAGCAATTGCCGTTCGGCACACGACTGACAATTTCCGCAGAGAAATTATTACAAGATGAAAATGGCATGGCTGCCTTTCAATGCAAAGTGACGGGAATGCGCGAAGTGAACGGAGCACATTCAGGCAATCAATTGACGATAGCTCAGGAGGCCGTGCTCAATGTATTTCAGCCGGATGATCCTGAAAAAATTCTGTTGGGCGCTTGAACAAGGCAGCGTGAAAAAAGCGACTCAATAAAAGGGTGTTTGAAAATTAAAGTGGGTGGAAAATGAATAAAACAGTATTCGTTACTGGATCGAGCCGAGGCATCGGCCGCGCCATTGCGCTGCGCTTGGCGCGCGATGGTTTCGATATCGTGTTGCATTGCCGATCGCAACGCGAGGCCGCTGAAAGTGTGCAGGCAGAAATTATTGCGCTGGGTCGCAATGCACGCGTGCTGCAATTCGATATCGCCGATCGCGCTGCGTGTCGCAGTGCAATCGAAGCTGATCTTGCCAGTCACGAAACCTACTACGGTGTCGTGTGCAATGCCGGTTTGACGCGCGATGGTGCTTTTCCCGCGCTCACTGATGAGGATTGGGACACCGTACTGCGCACCGATCTCGATGGTTTTTACAATGTGCTGCATCCGCTGACGATGCCGATGGTGCGTCGGCGCAAACCCGGGCGTATCGTCACGTTGGCGTCGGTTTCAGGATTGATGGGTAATCGCGGGCAGGTCAATTACTCTGCGGCTAAAGCCGGTATCATCGGTGCGACTAAAGCGTTGGCGCTGGAATTGGCGACGCGTGAAATTACGGTGAATTGTGTGGCGCCGGGAATTATCGAGACCGATATGACCGAAGATGCACCGCTCGAAGAAATATTAAAAATTGTGCCCGCGCGTCGCGTGGGGCGCACCGAAGAGGTCGCCGCGCTCGTGAGTTTTCTGATGAGTGACGATGCCGGTTACATCACGCGGCAAGTGATCGCGGTGAATGGAGGGTTGTGCTAATGGCCAAGCGAGTTGCAGTCACCGGCATGGCGGGTTTGTCGCCGATTGGCCAGGATTGGGAAACGGTGCGCGCCAATCTCGAAGCGGGGCGCACGGGCATCTGCCGTATGCACGATTGGGATAAATACGAAGGTTTGATTACGCGACTCGGTGCGCCCGTCGCCGATTTTAAACAGCCCGCGCATTACAGCCGCAAATCGATTCGCAGTATGGGCCGCATCGCATTGATGGCAACGCGTGCGACCGAGTTGGCGCTGATCGATGCCGGCCTGCTCGGCGATCCGATCCTGAGCAGCGGTCGCGTTGGTGTGGCTTACGGCTCATCCGCAGGCAACACCGCAGCGGTGGCCGATTTTGGCAATATGCTGCTGCACCATCGCACCGACGGCATTAGCGCCACCACGTACATCAAAATGATGTCGCACACGGCGCCGGTTAATATCGGCGTGTTTTTCGGATTGCGCGGTCGCGTTTACACCACATCGAGCGCGTGCACATCGGGCAGTCAGGGTATCGGTTATGCCTACGAAGCGATTCGCAGCGGCGCGCAAACGATTATGGTCGCGGGCGGTGCCGAAGAATTGTGCCCCACAGAAGCAGCGGTATTCGACACGCTGTACGCCACCTCGACACGCAATGATTCGCCCGAATTAACACCGCGTCCGTTCGATCGCGACCGCGATGGCTTGGTTATCGGCGAAGGCGCGGGTACGTTGATTTTGGAAGAGTGGGAACACGCGAAAGCGCGTGGCGCAAAAATTATCGCAGAGCTGGTCGGCTTTGGTACCAATTCGGATGGCGCGCATGTCACCCAGCCCGAAGCCGAAACGATGCAGGTTGCACTCGAACTTGCGTTGGCGGATGCGGGTCTGCATGCCGATGCGATCGGCTATGTCAGCGCGCACGGCACGGCGACCGATCGCGGCGATATCGCCGAGAGTCACGCCACCGCGAAAGTGTTTGGTTCGCGCATGCCGATCAGCGCATTTAAAAGTTTCACCGGGCATACACTCGGCGCTTGCGGTGGTCTCGAAGCGTGGGTCGCATTGAATATGATGCGCGAAGGTTGGTTTCACCCCACCGTGAATTTAGAAAATGTCGATCCGGAATGTGCGGAGCTGGACTACATCAGAGGCGAAGGCCGCCGCTTCGATTGCGAATACGTGATGAGCAATAATTTCGCGTTTGGCGGGATTAATACCTCGCTGATTTTTAAGCGAGTTGATTAGCTCCAAGCCGCTGTTTTGCACGCGATGGAAATCCCAAAGCGTGCAGAGCCGGCGCTGTCATCAATGTGGTAGCAAGCGCCATGATCACGAGCATGGCGAATAATCGCGGTGAAATCACACCGAGCTCCAAGCCAATATTCAACACGATTAACTCGACCAATCCGCGCGTATTCATCAACGCGCCCATGGCGGATGCTTCGCGCCACGGCATTTTCATGCCGCGTGCTGCGAGAGTGGTAGCGGCAACTTTGCCGAATGTCGCCAGTAAAATAATACCGCCGCACAATGCCCAGTCCTGCCAGCTATTGAGCAACTGCAGCTGCAAGCGCAATCCTGTGACGGCAAAAAAAGCGGGCAATAAAACCGAGGTGGTGACATCGTGAAAGCGCTCGTCAAATTCGCGCGCCAATGCACTGTCATGAGGAATTAATGCGCCGAGCACAAAAGCGCCGAAAACAAGATGCAGGCCGATCATTTCGGTAATCAAGGCAGCGGTAAGTACGCCGACAACCAATATGGCGACCATGCCGGGATGCCAATCGCGTCGCGCAACTTTCAGCAGCAGCGGCCGCACAAAACATAAAGCGATGACCACAAAAGCCAGCGCATAGACTGCGCTCCATATGGCATCTTGTGGACGCGCCTGAGTGATTGCCACGACCGCGGATAATAAACACCACGCGGTTACATCGGCGACAGCTGCACAGGCCAGCGCAGTACCGCCAAGCACGGTTGATTGCAGGGCATGGTCTTGAAGAATACGCGCCAATACGGGCAGCGCTGTTACCGACAGCGCAATCGCAACAAATAACACGAAACCTAGAAAGTTGCGCTGAGTGCCGGCATATTCCGAAAATATTGAAACGCCTAGAGCTGCGCCGAGTACAAACGGCAAAGCCATGCCGGCAAGAGAAATCGTGAGGACACGAGCGGCTCGACCGTTGAGATGCGTGTGATTGAGTTCAAGCCCCAACTGAAACATATACAGCACAACGCCGAGCTGCGCGATGACGCCTAGGTGAGAAGCGATGCCGTTGGGTAGTAAAAGTTCGCTCGCTGCTGGCCATAACCATGCGAGACATGATGGCCCCAATAGTATTCCGGCAAGAATTTCACCGATCACGGGCGGCTGACCGATGTGGCGTAATGCTGAGCTGAGCAATCGCCCAATAACGATGACGGCAATTAATAGCAGCAGGGTGGAAGTTGCCAGGTTGGGGTGTGTCATAACAGAAAAGGTTCAAGCAATGGATGGGTAATGGAAATCCAATTCTCAACCAGCACCTTGTTTTGTAGTGGTTCGCGGAATACTGGTGCTGCTATGGATTATTAAAATTGCCGATGCGCGGCTAGCAGATAGGATAAACGATTGGTAATTCAATAAACAAAAAAGAGCGGCCCGGCGTACTAATTTTAAATACCGGTGAAGAGAGATTGAGTTGCTGCAGCGGAAGGTTCCGCTGCAGCGGGTATTACTTTACTAACTGCTTAAACGAGAGTGACGTTCTCAGCCTGCGGGCCTTTTTTGCCTTGAGTGACTGTGAACTGCACTTTCTGGCCTTCAGCCAGTGTTTTGAACCCCGAGCTGTTGATTGCGCTGAAATGCACAAACACATCCGGACCGTTCTCCTGCGCGATGAAACCAAAACCTTTCGACTCGTTGAACCATTTAACGTGGCCAGTGCTTACATTGGACATACTGAAAATCCTGTAACGATGAAGAAAAAACAATTGCCTTAAACAGGCAGTTAGCCAGTCGAAGCGCAGGTAGTGTTTGTGGAGAAATTGGACGAAGCACTGCAGGAGGAACGTCGGAATTGCTGAACATACATACGAGCTTTTCTGAAGGCTGATCACATTATATACACGGCAATACAGTGGTCAACGGTTATCTAACGCGTATTTATCGGTTAATTTGTTACCGCGTTCGCAAATAAGTGGCTGCGCGTCGCGGGGCAAAAAGTGCGCCGAATCAGCATTTTTACTTTCCTCAAGTGGGCTGTTACGCTGCCGTCCAGGGGCTATCCAGGAGATTGGCCCCGTCATTATTAACTTGCCGTTAATTATCCAAAATGGAGATTTTAGAAAAATGAGAAAAAGCCTGATGGTGCTTTGCGCAGTGCTCGGAACAAGTGGTGCGTGGGCGGGTGGATTTATCGATCATCCTGCCGTTTATGGCGGTATTGGCTCGGCAAAAACAAGTTTTGATGACGACGGTCTGTACGATGATATGGGATCGTCTTCCGATGACACCGAGGATAAGGGGCTGCATGTTTTTGGCGGTTATCAGTTCAATCCGTATTTCGCGGTGGAGCTGAGCTCGAGAGATTTGGGCGAATATACGGCGCGCGGTTCCTCTTTTGTTTATAAACAAGAATTCTCCGCATTGACCATCGGTGCTGTTGGCTTCCTGCCGTTGGGTTCAGGCTTTTCACTTTACGGCCGCATAGGTGCGGGTGGTATCTCGCTCGATGAGAAATACACATCCGGCAGCTTTCACGATAGAAATGATGACTCGGGCGGCGTTTCGACGCTGGGTGCTGGCGTCGAGTTTCGAAATTCCGGATTGGCTGTGCGATTGGGTTGGGAAACCCATTTATTCACGGTACAAACCGAAAGCTATTTTTATAATGGCAGTTATTACTATTACGATGAGGATGAATACGACCAGCGTATCGACACGTTTGGTTTAGACATCGCCTATTATTTTTCACTGTAAAAAATTCTTCTCTTCGATGCGAAATCTGCCGTGGTGCGTTATTGCCGCGGCAGATTTCTTATCAATCGAACCGCCATCTCGCAAACAATAACTTAGCGCTCGATCGACCTGCGCAAATAGATCACCACGGCAAGCCGTTACCGTTGGCGTGAAAAAACTGGCCGCTGTTTTCGAGTGTCAGCGCATCTATGCGCTCGACCAGTTGTTGAGCCGCTTGCTCGGGTGGAATGCCTTGTTCGCCAGTCAGGTCGGTGGCGACAAGGCCCGGATGCAAAACGCCAACCGAGATACCGAGCGGCTTCAGATCGATCGCTAAACTTTTCGCCGCCATATTCAATGCGGCTTTCGACATGCGATAGCCGTACATTCCGCCCGAACTGTTGTCGTCGATCGAGCCCATACGGCTGGTGATGAAGACGACTTTGCTGCCATTGCGCAGATTGCTCAGCAGCGCTTGCGTCAGCCGCAGCGGTGCGATGCTATTGACTTCGAACTGCTGGCGAATACGCTCCAGCGAGAGGTCCTGCAAATTCTCGTCGGTCATGATGCCGGCGTTATGAATCACGGCGTCGAGTGGCAATTTGTTGAGCAGCGACTGCAAGCGCTGCTCGCTGGTATCGGCGGTGACGTCGATGTCGTCGATGACGCGAATGCCCTCCAGTTGTGCGAGTTCATCGCTCGGCTGGCGGCATAGCGCGATAACACGATCGCCGCGTGCCGCGAAATGGCGCGTGAGCGCCAAGCCGATACCCCGCGCCGCGCCTGTGATTAATATCGCCGCCATGGTTGAAAAGCCTCCAAGGGGAGCTGGTTGCTCAAGATCACTTTGATAGTAATCGTTTCTACATCGGCCTGTGACATATTGCTCTGCAAATGTGCTGCCAGTCGCATATCGAAAAATCGCACTATAGTATCTCTGTCCCATTAACAAAAATCGGATGAATAAACGTTCCTTGCAATCAAGGGATACTTTCAAAAATGTTTTAGGAGTCTGTCATGACGACCTCTCGTCTTCGCGATGAAAATTTCTACAGCGCCGAGGAAGAAATCCGTGCTCGCGCCGTGTCGGCCTACGACCGCTCGTCGGCGTACGAGCTCTCATTCATGGATCAGGATTTTTTATTGCGTCGCGATCTGCGCCCGTTGCGCTTGCAACTCGAATTATTGAAGGCCGAATTAATTCAGCAGGAGCACAATATTCGTTCGACGATTGTCGTATTCGGCAGTGCGCGCGCATTAGCGCCGGATGCTGCGCAGCAGGCGTTTGCAGAGTGGGAGCAGCGAAAAAATGCAACGCCGAACGATGCTGAAATCGATATGCAATGGCGCCGCGTCAAAACGCAATTGGAATTGAGCGGCTATTACGATGCGGCGCGCGCCTTCGGGCAAATCGTCACCGAGCACAATCGCGCCAATCCGCATCGTGAAATGGCGATCGTGACGGGCGGCGGTCCCGGCATTATGGAGGCGGCGAATCGCGGCGCCTTCGATGCCGGCGGGCGCAGTATCGGCCTCAATATTATTTTGCCGCACGAGCAACATCCGAATCCGTACATCACGCCGGAATTGTGTTTTCAATTTCACTATTTCGCACTGCGCAAAATGCACTTCATGATGCGTGCGAAAGCGATGGTCGCGTTCCCCGGCGGGTTCGGTACGCTCGATGAATTATTCGAAACGCTCACGCTGGTGCAAACCGGTAAAACGCGGCGCCTGCCAATTTTGCTGTACGGAACGAGTTTCTGGAAAAAATTGGTGAATTTCGATTATTTGCTGGAGACGGGCTGCATCAGCGCGGAGGATTTGGATTTATTTAAATTCGTCGATTCGCCAGAAGAAGCGTGGCAGCGCATCAGCGAATTTTTTGCGCTGCTCGATGATGACGATTGGGGTTGATTGAATTTCGTCACTCCCGCGTAAGCGGGAGTCCAGATTCTCGAGTATTAGATTCCCGCCTGCGCGGGAATGACCCTTAATCAGATATTCCCTAAGTCGATGCGCCCAATTTCATACCCACGCGCGTGACGCGATCGCCTTCCATCGCCATCACCACAAATTGCACCGGCCCGAGCATGACGCTATCGCCTACAACGGGATGGCCGCGATGTTGTTTGCCGATAAACGTCGATAACGACAGCGCGCGTTGTTCGTCGGCGACTTCGATGCCGTAAACCATTTCGAGATCGCCTAACAACGCATCGCCATCGAGCGTGAAGTCGCCGAAGAACAGGCGCGGTGCCAGACGCTCAGGCGTTTCCACTGCGAGCAATTTGCCGATGTCGGCCGCAGCTTGCGAATTCGATGCAATCGCGAGCCAATCGCTCGGCTGTAATGCCATCTCATTCGTCGGCAGTAACAATTCGCGCTCGCGAAAAATAGCGAGCAGCGTGCTATTGGCAGGTAAGCGCAGCGCGCGCACCGACATCGCATCATTTTGCATTTGTTGCATCGGCAATAAATACAATTCGTGATCGCTGTGATCCGGCAGGTTGAGTGGAATGCGACGCTGCGGCAATTGCGGCGCCGGTACTTCCAGACGAAACCAGCGCGCCGCCGATGCCAGCGTGGTGCCCTGTATCAACAGCGAAAACAGCACGACGATACAGGTGACGTTGAATAATAATTTTGCTTCGGGAATTTGCGCGATGATGGGAAACAGTGCGAGCACGATCGGCACTGCGCCGCGCAATCCCACCCACGATACAAATTTGATTTCGCGCCAGTTCATGCCGATGGGCAGCAAACTTGCCGTTACCGCCAACGGTCGCGCGATAAATGTCAGCGCAACGGCGATGCCGAGTGCGGGCAATAGCTGCGGCAGCATTTGAGATGGCGTGACGAGCAGGCCGAGCATCAGAAATAAGCCGAGCTGTGCCAGCCAGGCCAATCCGTCGTGCACCTGCAAAATGGTGGTCAACAGCGGTGAATTGCTGTTGCCGAGTCGCAAGCCCACCAGGTAAATCGCGAGAAAGCCGCTGCCTTCGAGCAGACCGACGAGCGAGAAAATCAAGAGGCCGCCAGTGACGACGAGCAACGAATACAGACCGATGGCGAGATCGAGTCGACGCACCAGCCACGTCAATACGCGACCGCCGAGCACGCCGCCAAGTGCGCCGATGCCGAATTGCTGAATGAACAGCAGCAGCGAACTCCAATCGAGCGACGTGTGATTTTTCTCGATCATTTCGAGCAGCAAAATGGTGAGAAAAATGGCCATCGGATCGTTGCTGCCCGATTCGATTTCCAGCGTCGCGCCGACGCGTTCGTTGAGATGCAGTCCGCGTCCCTGCAGCAATGAAAATACCGCAGCGGCATCGGTCGATGCGACCACAGTGCCCATCAATAATCCCTGCAATGGCGGCAGGTGCAATAAATAAATTGCAGCGAGCCCGGTGATGCCGGCGCTAATCAGCACGCCGATAGTGGCGAGTAGTGCGGCCGGTTTAAGGCCGACACGAAATGATTCGCTGCGCGTGCGCATGCCGCCGTCGAGCAAAATAATCGCGAGCGCGAGATTGCCCACTAAAAACGCGGTATCGAAATCGTGAAATTGAATGCCGCCCGGACCGTCTTCACCGGCGAGCATGCCCACGCCAAAAAACAACAGCAGCACAGGCATGCCGATGCGATTGGACAAGGGGGTCAGCACGATGCTGATCAGCAGCAGGGCGGCGCTGATCAACAATATGTAAAGGGTGGACATCGATAAGTCTATCCGTGCGCAGTCTGAGCGGACTCTAACATACCGCTGTTCGTCACCAAAGAATGAATTGTAGGCGCAGTCCTACATCGCAACGGCAACTGCGCCGACAGATTAAATTGCGATGCCGCCCTAAGCTGCGTCAGATCTCGAGACAATTGGTACGGCGTATTCATTAAAAAAAATACGCGAAGTGGCGGAAGCAATGAGCCGATTAAAAATCTATCTCGTCGAGGATAGCCCGGTCATCACCGAAAATTTGATTGCGACATTGGAGGATTTGGCCGATGCGCAGGTGGTGGGTTGCAGCGCGACGGTCGACGAGGCGATTACAGATCTAACGCGTGCCGACAACGATTGGCAGCTCGCCATCGTCGATATTTTTTTACCCAAAGGTTCCGGCTTCGATGTGTTGGCGGCCTGCCGTTATCGCGAGCCCGGTCGTCACATGGTGGTACTGTCTAATTACGCATCGCCGGCGGTGCGTAAACGCAGTCGCGAACTCGGTGCGGATGCGGTGTTTGATAAATCGACCGAGCTCGAAGCGCTGGTCGCGTATTGCCACGCTGCGAATGTGCGTGCATGACATAAACATAATGCGTGCATGACATAAACATAGATCGATGATGCAACCTGCCTTGGTATTGCAGACGCTCATCGGTAATGCAAATGTCCGTTGCAGACGTCGGTTTCAATCGATCAGTTGATGCTTGAGTGCGTAATAGGTCAGATCGCTGTTGCTGCCGAGCTGCATTTTTTCGAGCACGCGCGTGCGGTACGTGCTGATGGTTTTTACGCTGAGCGCGAGCGCGTCCGCAATTGCGCCGACGGTTTCGCCGCGCGCCAGTCGCAGGAATACCTGAAACTCGCGATCGGATAATGTCTTGTGCGCGGGCAGATCGGCATCAGGTTGCAGCTGATCGGCCAGCAGTTCCGCGACATCGGAACTGATGTAGCGTTTACCGCGCGCGAGCGCACGCACGGCGGTGAGAATTTCTTCGGGCTCGCACTCTTTGTTCAGGTAGCTGCTGGCGCCGCGGCGCAATAGATCGGTGGCGTAATGTTCGCTGGGATACGCGCTCAGAATCAAAATGGGTAATTCGGGAGCGCGGGCGTGAATGTGTGCGAGTGCATCGATGCCATTCTGCCCCGGCATCGAAATATCCATGATGAGGACATCGATGCCGCCGGCGCGAACCAGATCGAGCGCTTCATTGCCGCTGGCTGCTTCACCGACGACGGCGAGATCGGATTGTTCGCCGAGATACTGGCGCAATCCCGTGCGTACGATGGCGTGATCATCGACAATGGCGACATTAATCATATCGATCCCGTTTCACTCACTCTGGTTTACTTATTGAAGTCGAGGCGCTGACTATGCAGGCATGGAGCCGTTATTGGCGACGTTCACGAATCAGCTTTCCGCTCGCCGTGCTGCTTTCTCTTGCCTTATTGCTCGTCAGCGAAATCAGTTATCTGCGTTCGCTCGACACTGCGCGCGAGCTCGATGAGGCAATCGACGCAAGAATACTGAATCAGAAACTGTTGCGCACGGTGCTCGATGCCGAAACCGGTCAGCGCGGCTATCTGATTACCGGTGAAGTGCAATATTTGCAACCCTATCGGTTGGCGGCACTCGATGTCGATCAGTTTTTGAAAAAAATGCAGAATCGCTACGCCACCGATAATTCGACGGCCGAAGTGTTTTTCGAGCTCAAGCGTTTGGTCGACAGCAAGATGCGTGAACTCGCACGGACGGTCGCTTTACGGCAAGCCGGTACCGAGAGCTGGAAGCCGATCATGGGCACCGATACCGGCATGTATCAAATGGATGCGATACGCGATCTCAGCGGCCAGTTAGCCGCGTATGAAGAAAATATCATTGCCATCAAGCGCAGTGACTTGCGGCAGGTGTTGCGGGTCAGCCGTATCGGCATCGCGGCGATGACGTCGATTTGCCTCATCGCCTTCGCATTATTTTTACGTCAGGCCAATCATGTGCGTCGACTGCAAAAGCAGCACGCCGAATTCTTGCAGAGCGAAAATGCGTTACTGGAGCGGCGCGTGCAGCAGCGCACCGCCAGTTTGATGCGATTGGCAACGCACCTGCAAACGGTTCGCGAACGCGAGCGCTCCCATCTTGCGCGTGAGTTGCACGATGAACTCGGCGCATTACTGGTTTCCGCAAAACTCGATCTCGCGCGTGTTAAGACGCATCTCAATGGTGGCGATGATTATGTCGCGCAACGTCTGCAGCATCTCAGCGATGCACTCAATGCCGGTATCGCGCTCAAGCGTCGCATCATCGAAGATTTGCATCCGTCGGCGCTGACCAAACTCGGATTGACATCCGCGCTGGAAATTCTCAGCCAGGAGTTTTCCGAACGCGCGGGTATCGATGTGCAACATGATTTAAGCGAGTGCGATGTGCCGGAAGATATTGCCTTGACGGTGTATCGGTTGGTGCAGGAAGCGCTGACGAATATCGCCAAATATGCGCAAGCGAAAACCGTGCATATTCGCCTCGAACGGCGTGAGCATGAATTATTTGTCGTGGTCGCCGACGATGGTATCGGTTTTGATCCGCAGCTCACGGCGAGCGCCGCACATGGACTTGAAGGTATGCGTTATCGCATCGCTGCGCATGGCGGCGAGCTGGTGATCGATGCCGCCATCGGGCGCGGTGCGACCATTCGCGCCACGTTGCCGCTAGTTGCTTCTGCGCAGCCGTCGGCGTAATTCCGTCTGCTGCTTTCTCGCTTTTCTTTTTCTCCTCGTTATCAGACTAATCCTACACACGTTAGCGCGGCAATCCGACAGGTATTCGCGGTCGCCGCCGATCAACTGCAAAACGCCCACACGTTAATCTGACTCCATCGTTCGATATTTCGCTGATGACGCTTCGATAAAGCGGTCAGTTATCCGGTAAGCCAGTTATCCGATACATCGCACGAACCGAAACGAAATACGAGGAGAGAAATCATGTTGCATTACGCCGTTGTCTTTTTCGTTATTGCACTTATTGCCGCGATATTTGGTTTTGGTGGCATTGCCGCTGGCGCCGTCGGTATCGCGAAAATTCTATTTTTCATTTTTGCCATCATGGCGGTAGTCACCTTTCTGGTCGACTTTGCCAAGAAAGCTTAAACGCGAATTTTTTTTAACCGATGTGAATGGGATGAGGAATTGGTCGAGGTATGTGATCGAATCCTTAGAACGGTTTGTACGCGAAGAGCAGGGATTTGTACGCAGTGATCTGCAATTCATGTACGACATTTTCGGCGCCGAAGAAAGTTCCAATGCTGACGCCGTAGTTACAAAAACCATAGATCCAAAGACCGTAGTTCCAAAGACCGCAGTTACAAAGACCGTAGCTCAAAAGACCGTGGCCCCGAAGAAAGGAGAACACCATGACAGCAGCAATGGTAAAGCCAGTAGTAATGACTAAATCAGCCGCGCTTTCTCAATGTGTGGCTGACGCGAAAGCGATGAATGACGAACGCCGTCGCGCCGCTCTCGATAATCTGCGTAATCAGCGCCGCAGACCTTCGCTGGTGTTGCGTATCGGCGCCAATCTTCTTGCTGTGGCGTTTTTGTGCGTGGGTTTGAGTGCGTGCGACAGCAACGATGGGCCGATGGAAAAAGCGGGCGAGTCGGTCGATAAAGCGGCCACCGATCTCGGCAACAAAGTCGAAGACACCTGCGAAGAAACAAAAGATGCCGTCGGTATGAAAGACACGCGCTGCTGAAAGCGGCACGTCGAGTCGAAAAATTTTCGATACGCAAATATCGAAGCTGACATGCAAATTCTATGAGATCGAGAAAAGGAGATTTCACATGAACAGTCTTGGCAAGAACAGTCTTAGCAAAAACGGTATCAACAAGATCCGCTATGGAGTTTCTGCAATTGTTCTGAGTGCGGCAGTTGTCGGTTGCGCAAGCAATCCGCCGCCGAAGAGTGAACTGGCTGTGTCGAAATCCGCTATCGAATCGGCGCTCAGCGAAGGCGGTATGCAATACGCACCGCTGCCGTTGAAGACCGCGCAGGATAAACAGGCGCAAGCGGAAAAAATTGTCGCGGATAAGGATGACGACCGCTATTTGAAAGCGGAGCAGCTCGCCGAGCAAGCAGCGCTCGATGCGAAGTTGGCGCAAGTCACTGCGCAAAACGAGAAGCTGAAAAAATCGTTGCAGGAATCGGAGAGCGATAAGCAAGCCATTAAACAGGAAGTGAATCGTCAGTAGCGATAACGGCAACACTCGCAGGCAACACAAAAGAAATCGGTAAAACCAGTGACGAGGAATTGATCATGAATACATTCAAAGCATGGAAATACGGTGCGATAAGCGCGGCGATGGCCGGTGCTATTTCCGTGGTTGGCTGCGCGTCGGCACCGAAGTCCGATGCGCGTCTCGATGCAGCGCACGCCAACTTTACTCAATTGCAGATGCAGGCGGGCAATGGGGCTGACGCGCCGGTTGAACTCAAAGACGCCAGCGATGCCTTGGCAGCTGCGGATCATGCGCTCACGGAGGACAAGGATAAATCGATTGTCGATAACCGAATTTATCTCGCGCAGCAAAGCGTCGCCATTGCGCAGCAAGCGTACCTGAAAAAAATGCGCGAGAAGGCGCTCGCTGAATCGGCTGACGAGCGTCATCGCATCCAATTAGCCGCGCGCACTGCAGAGGCTGAAAAAGCGAAAGCTGCGCTGGCCGAGTTGAAGGCAAAAATGACCGAGCGCGGTGCGGTTCTGACATTGGGCGATGTGTTGTTCGATGTCGGTAAATCGGAGTTGAAGCCGGGCGCTTCGCGCGAAATCGATAAGCTCGCGAATTTTCTGCGCGAGAATCCGAATCGCCGTGTGAGTATCGAAGGCTACACCGATAGCACGGGCAGCGATGCCTTCAATCAACAGCTTTCGGAGGCGCGTGCCGCCAGTGTCGAGCACGCATTGATCGCGCGCGATATCGATCCATCGCGTATCGAGATACGCGGCTTCGGAAAAGAGTATGCGGTGGCGGGCAATGACAGCGCAGCGGGGCGTCAGCTAAATCGTCGCGTCGAGGTTGTGATCTCGGATGAAAACGGCCACGTGACTACTCGTTAACTCACGCGTTAATTAATGACTACGCATTAGTTAAAAAGACTGCGCATCAATTAAAAACGCTAACCCACATGGGAGGGTTACGACATGTTGAAGTGGGCAATTATTTTTGCATTGATTTCGGTGGTTGCCGGTGTGTTCGGTTTTACCGGAATCGCATCGGGAGCCGCGGGGATCGCCAAAGTTTTGTTCGTGCTTTTCCTGGTGCTGTTTTTTGTGGTTATCGGCGCCGTATTTTTTGGGATGGCGGTATAAATCGGCAGGTGACTTTTAAAGAGTCCTGCCGATTAGTACGCCAATTTTATGTGTGAGGAGAAACTCATGATTACGATGAAATCAAACTCAAAAACTTCCATGTTGCTGAAAAGCATTTTTGTGACGGGGGTGCTTGCAGGCGGCTTGTGCGCCGGCGCCTCTGCAAGCGATGGCGAAAAATCTGCAGTCACGCAATATGTCGACGACAGCGTGGTGACAACGGAAATCAAAGCCAAGTATGTGAAAAGCGATTTGGTCGACGCCAAAGACATCAAAGTTGAAACCCAGAAAGGCGTGGTTTTGTTATCGGGTTTTGTTAAGACCGATCTGGAAAAGGAGGCTGCCGAAAAAATTGCCAAGTCGGTTAGCGGCGTGCGCCAAGTAGAGAACACTATCGCCGTTAAAAAGTAATCGACGCTTGAAAATTGATTGAAGCTAAAAGTTAATCAGCGATATTCGCGAGGAGATAAATCATGAACTGGGATCGTATCGAAGGTAACTGGAAACAAGTTAAAGGCCGCGTTCGCGAGCAGTGGGGAAAACTGACCGACGATGATTTCGATGTTATCGCCGGTCGCCGCGAAGAGTTACGCGGCCGCCTGCAGGAACGCTACGGCATTGCCAAAGATGAAGCCGAGCGTCAGATCAAAGCCTGGCAGGATGAAGTCAAAGATCAGTGGTTTCACTGACGGAGTGAATTAGCGGGTCTGCAGCGGCAGGCCCGCTAAATCCTGTAATCGAAATACTGGAGAAAACGCATGGCACACGAAGGCTAACCGGGTAATCTCCAGTGAGATTTATTCAGTGATGGTGTCCAGCGATATTTGTCCCGCGATATTTGTGTAGAAACGATTTCTATCCGTAAGAGAAAGATGATGAGTGCAGTGAGATAAGTTATGAAATCGTTTGTGTGCGATTGCGGGCAAAGCAATTATCTGTTTTTCGATAGCGTGATTTGTAATGCCTGCGGCAAGCTTGTCGGTTACTGCCCCGATAGCGGAGTGATGGCAGCGTTCTCGCCGAACACAAGCGAGGGCGTGTGGCAAAGCACCGCGCTGCCGGGTCTGTACAGTCAATGCCAAAATTATGCGCAACATCAGGTGTGTAATTGGATGGTGCCGGTGGAGGATTCGAATCCGCTATGTCGCGCCTGCCGCCTGAATGAAATGATTCCCGATTTGAGCCAGCCGGAAAATCTCGAATACTGGCGCAAAATAGAAATCGCAAAACGGCGTTGTCTGTATGGAATTTTGGCGCTCGATCTGCCGCTGGTGAGTAAGCAGGAAGATCCTGAGCACGGCTTGGCCTATCGCTTTCTGACCGATCGCCTGCCGACCACGGAATTTACCCAGCGCTTGGAAGGTCAGCAGCCGGTGTTTACCGGGCATGACGACGGCGTGATCACCATCAATCTGGCTGAGGCTGACGATATCGCGCGCACGCGCACACGCGTCCAGCTCGGCGAGACTTACCGCACGCTGCTCGGGCATTTTCGCCACGAAATCGGCCACTATTACTGGCAGCGTCTGGTCGCGGAGTCGCCCGAACATCTCTCTGCATTTCGTCAGTGTTTCGGCGATGAGCGTGTCGATTATGAACAAGCCAAAGCGCGTCACTACGAGGCTGCTCAGGGCGGGGTTGCTCAAGACGAGGCTGCGCAGGACGAAACCGCTGCGCCAGCTACTCAGACAGCTCAGACAAACTGGGCCGATGATTTCATCAGTCCGTACGCCGCGATGCATCCTTGGGAGGACTGGGCCGAGTGCTGGGCGCACTACTTGCACATGGTGGATACGCTCGAAACGGCGCAGTCCTATGCGTTGGTGATACGCGGGCATGCGATCCCTGCGATTCAACCATGTGCAGATGACGCTGATGTCGGCGAATGGCTGCAGGACTGGATTCGATTGTCGGTTGCGCTGAATTCGCTGAATCGCAGCATGGGTAAAAGCGATCCTTATCCATTCGTGCTGACTGCGCCGGTGCAGGAAAAATTGCGATTTATCGATCGGATTGTCGCCACCGCCCATCGTTAAGGCATGGCATTCGCGTCCGATTCGACCAACCTGGAACTGTATTGCCGCATGAGATGCAGTAAAATGCCCGCCTTTCGTTTTTAGCGTACGGCTCGCATTCGCGGTGCCCGGTCCAGGAGACTCCCATGTCCGATATCAAAAAAGTCGTCTTAGCCTATTCGGGCGGCCTCGATACCTCCGTTATCGTCCGCTGGTTGCAGGACACCTATAAATGTGAGGTCATCACCTTCACCGCCGATATCGGCCAGGGCGAGGAAGTCGAGCCGGCGCGCGCCAAAGCGCAGGCGTTAGGCGTTAAACAGATTTATATCGACGATCTGCGCGAAGAGTTCGTGCGCGATTTCGTCTTTCCGATGTTCCGCGCCAACACCATTTACGAAGGCGAATATCTGCTCGGCACCTCGATTGCGCGGCCATTGATTGCAAAACGTCTCGTCGAAATCGCCAACGAAACCGGTGCCGATGCGGTGTCGCACGGCGCGACGGGTAAAGGCAACGATCAAGTGCGTTTCGAACTCGGCGCGTATGCACTCAAGCCCGGTATCAAAGTGATTGCACCGTGGCGCGAATGGAATCTGACGTCGCGCGAAACGCTCATGCAATATTGCGAGCAGCACAATATTCCGGTCGACTTCGCGAAGAACAAAAAGAAATCGCCGTATTCGATGGATGCGAATTTATTGCACATCTCCTACGAAGGCGGTGTGCTTGAAGATCCGTGGACCGAGTGCGAGGAGAGCATGTGGCGCTGGTCGGTATCGCCGGAAACCGCGCCCGATAAAGCGACCTATATCGATCTCACCTACGCCAAAGGCGATGTCGTTGCGATCGACGGCAAAGCGATGAGCCCTGCGACCGTACTCGCGACGCTGAATAAAATCGGCGGCGAAAACGGTATCGGTCGTTTGGATCTCGTTGAGAACCGCTATGTCGGCATGAAATCGCGCGGCTGCTACGAAACTCCGGGCGGCACGATTTTGTTGAAAGGCCATCGCGCAATCGAATCAATTACACTCGATCGCGAAGTCGCACATCTCAAAGATGATTTGATGCCGAAATACGCGAGCCTGATTTACAACGGCTATTGGTGGAGCCCGGAGCGTTTGATGCTGCAAACCATGATCGATGCATCGCAGCAACACGTGAACGGCGTGGTGCGTTTGAAATTGTACAAAGGCAACGTGATCGTGGTCGGTCGTCAATCCGAACAATCGTTGTTCGACACGAAGATTTCCACGTTCGAAGACGACGGCGGCGCGTACAACCAGAAAGATGCGGAAGGTTTTATCAAGCTCAATGCGTTGCGTATGCGCATTGCGGCACGCAAAGGTCGCACGCTTTTGTAAGTCTGCGTTCAGCGTTGTCATTTTGATCGCAACAAAACGTGAGTAAAAAAACACCGACGCAATGTCGGTGTTTTTATTTGTGCCGGATTGAAAGCTGTAATACGTGATTTTTTGCGCGGCGCGAATGGTGCACGCCGATCCAACTTCGTGCACGTGTGGCATTCAGCGCAATAACTTCAAATTCGCTCTCGATGAAATATTTAAATTTTTCGCGATAAAACCGTTCTTGCTTGCACATGCTTGTGCGTATTCTCACAAAATTCCCGTGTTTTAAACCGACTGGTATACAGCTTGCGTAGGCCAGCATGCCGAGAGAAAAACTCTCGGCATGTGCAAGCCAACGGCGGCTCGCAGTATTTCAGGACAACGGCGTCCATCGATCACCCGTCATAACTGTGGCTCGGGTGCGATGGGCGCTTTTTTTTGCTTTCAAAAACCTGGCAGGCAATGAAGGGGTGGGTAATGGCAAGCGGTTCCTATTTCGGAAAATACCGTGAAATCGTATTGGCAGTAGCCTGCTTTTTGATTTTCGATATGGCGGTGTTGGTACTTAATTTTTATATCTCTTACCAAATTTCTGAAAGTGCGGTATCGATCAACCTCGCTGGACGACAGCGTATGTTGTCGCAACGAATGACGAAATCGTTGCTCGGCGCACAAGCGGATATCAATGCCGAGCAATCGCCCGACAAAGCGCTCGCGGAATTGAATAAGACGGTCGCATTGTTCGATGCCACTCTGTCTGCATTTCGCGCGGGTGGTCAGGTGAGTGGCAGTACCGGCGAGCCGGTGTCATTGCAACCGATTCGCACACCGAAAGGTCTTGATATTTTGCAGAAATCGGAAGCGCTGTGGCTGCCATATCGTCAAGCGCTATCGTCGGTGATCAATATTGAAGGTCAGCAAGCGGTCGATACTGTTGCACTGGCGCAAGCGGTGGCGTATGCGCGCCAACACAATATCGATTTGCTGACATTGATGAATGATTTGACGACGCATCTGGAGCAAGAGGCGAGTGCGCGCGCCGATACTTTGCGGCAAGTTCAAACGGGTGGCATCGTGCTGGCGCTGCTGAACTTCCTGTTTATTTTGTTCAAGTTTCTGCGTCGCTTGAACGCAAACGATCGAAAAATTGAAGCTGCACAGCGCGAAACCGCCGAAATTCTCTCGACGGTGAAGGAGGGCTTGTTTCTGCTTGATAGCGATTTTCGTATCGGTCAGCAATATTCGGCGTCATTGCCCGCCATGCTCGGAAAAGCGATTACCGCCGGTGCAGATTTTCGCGAAATTCTGCAATCGCTGGTCGCGCCTGCTGTATTCGAGTCGGCGTGCAGTTACATCGAATTGCTGCTGGCGGGTCGCGTAAAAGAATCGCTGGTGGCGGAATTGAATCCGCTAAGCGAAGTCGCGGTGAAATCGCTCGATGCGACGGGTGCGGTGCAGCAACGTTATCTAACGCTGCAATTTAGTCGTTCGTATGTCGATGGTGAAATCTCGCATCTGCTGGTGACAGTGTTCGATGTGACGATTCAAGTCGAGTTGGAGCAGGCGCTGCAGGAGGCGCGTAAAAAAGCCAAAGCGGATGTCGAGGTCATGCTCGATCTGCTCAAGGTGAATCCACGTCAATTGCGTCGGTTCCTCGGTGAAGCCGAGCAGACGCTGCTCGATATTAACGAGCAATTACGCAATGCCGGCAGCGAACGCGATTATCGCACCACGATCAATCAGATATTTGGGCGCATGCACGCACTCAAGGGCGATGCCGCGGCGATTGGTTTGCAAATGTTTGAAGAGCTCGCGCACGAGTTCGAGCGGTTGCTTGCGGATTTGCGCGGAAAGGGCGCGGTCACCGGACAGGATTTGATTGCATTGCCATTGCCGCTCGACGAATTTTTAAGTCGCATCAGTGCCGTGCGCGATTTGGCGATGCGTCTTGCTGCGTATAACAACGGCGAGACGACAGCGATGAGCGAAGTGCAGCCGGCGATCGATCCGCACGCGGAAGCGAATGGCGAAGCCAATTTACTGAAATTGGCACAGCGTATTGCCAATTCGCAAGGCAAGCGCGTGAATTTAATCAGCGAGTTGGCGCTGCTCGAATCGATGCCGGAAGAGCAACGCAAACACGTTTACGACATCGCGCTGCAGCTGTTGCGCAATGCCATCGTTCACGGCATCGAGTCGGAAGCCGATCGCCTGAAAAAACAAAAAGCGCCGATCGGCAATATTTATCTCGGTGTACATCGCGATCAAGACGGGCATTACGAATTGATATTGCGCGACGATGGGGCAGGTATCGATGCCGAACGTATTCGTCAGGCATTGATTGAATCGGGTCGTTACAGTTCGACGCAGCTCGACGCCATGAGTGAGCGCGACATCGTGTTGAAAATTTTTGAAGCCGGGGTGTCGACGGCGCAGGCGTTAAGCGTTGATGCGGGTCACGGTGTTGGTATGGATGTGGTGCGACAGAAAGTGCGTGCGCTCGGTGCCAAGTTGCGTGTGGTTTCGCGTCCACAGTTGTTCACCAAGTTTTCCGTGCATTTTGCGGCATAAGGGCAGGTTATGAAATTAATGGTGGTCGATGATTCCAATATTATTCGCTCACGCATCGCGCGCATCGCATTGCAGCCGGCGTTGCGCGGGCTGCATATCGTCGGTCTGGCGCGAAATGGCTTGGAAGCGATTGCGCTAATGGAAAAAACGCACCCCGATGTGGTGACACTCGATTTAACGATGCCGGAAATGGATGGCGTCACTTGCGTCGGCGAATTGATTCGCCGCGATCCTGAGCTGAATATTTTGATCGTTTCGGCGCTCAGCGATAAGGCGACGGCGATCGAGGCATTAAAGCGCGGTGCGAAAGGATTTATTTACAAGCCGTTCACCGATGCGCAACTGGTGTCTGCGCTGCAGGAAGTGGTGACTTAACCGTTTAACGATGGTTATTACGGCTGGTGAGCAATCGCTGTCCGAGCGGTTGAATGATTGTTGATAGCGCAAGAGGAGAATAGCGTTGTCTGAATTACGCGAAGAAGAAATCCGGGTGTTTATCGATTCGGTGCGCAATTATTTTGTGCAGCTCACCACGCAACCGGCATTGGTGCGCGCGTCGTATCTCGCCGGTAGCGAGGCGCCGTGTTTTTCATATACGGGGTTGATTACCTTGTCGGGTCAATTTCGCGGCTGTGTGTATGTTTCGGCGCAGGCTGAGATGCTGAGCGATTTATTGAAGGAGATGCACGAGCCCGATTGCAGCGAAGAAAATTTGCTCGACACCATCGGCGAATTGGCCAACACCATCGCCGGAAATGCGCGCAGGCATTTCGGCAGCGGTCTCGAAATTTCAGTGCCCGTCGCAATCAAAGGCGTGTCCGAGCAAATTCGTGCTTACACGCGCCAGCGGCCATTGGTCATTCTGGTGCAGTGGCAGCAGCATCAGGTGGGTGTTGTGGTTGACCTGAAACCGGAATGAATCGCGCGCTAAGTCCAGCATCGAAACAGGCCGGGCTTAGCGCTTTCTATAGCCGGCGTTTAATCGGCGCCATTTTGGCGGCGCTGCTCTAAACGCTCGCGCAATTTGGTTTTCTTTTCTTCGCAGGCTTGCGGATCGGCTTCGCACTTGGCTTTGAATTCCGCAGCTCGCGCCTGCATTTTTTCTTTCTTCTGCGCACACGCTTCAGGGTCGGCTGCGCATTTCGCTTTTACGTCGGCAATTTTCTGATCGAGCTTGGCTTTTTTCTCAGCGCAGGCTGTGGGGTCTTGCTCGCACTTTGCCGCGAGTTGCGCGCGAATCTGTTCGCATCGCTCCGGGTTGTTGGCGCAGGCGGCTTCGAGGTTGGGGTAGCTGGTATCGGCGTGGATTGTCGCCGCCATCAGCGCGAATACAGCGGTGGCGGTCATGCGATGAAGAAAAGATATGCTCATTGTGGTGGCCTCGTCGGATGAATGGTGGTTTAACGTGGCGATGAGCTTTTGGTTGACGCGCTGGGTCAAAAATTCTGTGCGCTTGCGCCTTGCTGCACCATGAATTTTTGCACCAGCTCGGCCGGTGCAATCGGTTTCGAATAGAGAAACCCCTGCAGGATATTGCATTTCAGCGAGCGCAATTTCTCCGCCTGCTCTTCGGTTTCGACACCTTCGGCGACGATTGCCATGCCCAGCGTTTTCGCCAGCCCCACAATCGCAGTGATGATGGCGTGATCGCTTTCGCTGGAGGCGATATCGCGCACAAAGCTGCGATCGATTTTCAGTGTCGAGATCGGCATTTCCTTGAGTCGAGACAGCGATGAATAGCCGGTGCCGAAATCATCGATCGCAATCGAGACGCCAAGTGCGCTGAGTTTATTGAGAATACCGTATGGCGCATTTTCTTCGCCGCGAAAATCGAGCGAGTCTTCGGTGATTTCGATTTCAAATAAATTCGGTGCAATGCCGAAACGCTTGAAGGCATCGCTGAGTACCTGCGGCAAATTATGCTGGCGCAAATGCAGTGCGGAAATATTCACTGCGACCGGCACGGCGCAGCCGGAATCGTGCTGCCATTCGGCAATTTGCCGGCAGGCTTCGTTGATCACCCACTCGCCGAGCGGAACGATCAGTCCTGAAGATTCTGCAATTTGAATAAATTCACCGGGCGGCACCACACCGCGGCGCGGATTGCGCCAGCGCACCAGCGCTTCTGCGCCGATGATGGCGCCGGAAACGGCATCGTATTGCGGTTGATAGACGAGAAAAAGCTGATTGCTGGCGATAGCGACGCGCAATTCGTTTTCCACTTGCAAACGCCGATTGCTTTCGTCGGTGAGTTCGGCGGAGTAATAGCAAAGTTGGCCGCGCCCTAAACGTTTCGCTTCGTACATGGCGTTGTCGGCGTTGCGCAACATTTCGCTGGCGTTAGTGGCATCGGCGGGATAGCGACAAGCGCCGATGCTGGCGCCGATAAAAATTTCGCGACCATCGACGATAAATGGTGTGTCGAGCGCGTGCAGAATACGATCGGCTTGCTGTTCAATATCGGCGGTTTTAATACCTGCGAACATCAGCAGCGCGAATTCGTCGCCGCCGATGCGCGTAAGCAAATCGCCCGGCAAACAGCAACTCTGTAAACGGGCGCTGACATCGCGCAATAATTTATCGCCGGTGGGATGCCCCATCGAATCGTTGACGAGTTTGAAACCATCGAGATCGATGTAGAGTAATGCAAATTCGTGCGCTGAATTATTTTCCAACTCGTTCTGTAAACGCTCTTGCAGCGATAAACGATTCGGCAGTCCCGTCAATTCATCGAAGTGCGCCAGCTGATACATGCGGCGCTCGCTTTCTTTGATGTGGCTGATGTCCGATGTGATCGAGAACAGGCCGTCGACTTCGCCGTTCTCGTTGCGCATAAGATTTACCTGCATGAGTGCGGGCAGCAGCGATCCATCTTTGCGCAGCAGCTCGACTTCACCGCGCCAGTAGCCCTGTTTGTCCAGCGTGCTACGAATAATCTGGCGTGTTTGTTCTTCGGTGCGACCAAGCAAGTGGGTGAGCATTTTGGTTTGTTGTGCTTCGTCGATGGTATACCCCAACACTTTTGTATAAGCGGGGTTGATGGCGAGAATGCGCCGGTTTTTATCCATGATGGCGATGGCATCGCTGGTGTTGGCGATGATGGCGTCGGCGCGTTTGAGCTGCGCTTCGCGCCTGATCAGATCGGTGATGTCGTTGATACTCACAACAACGCGATGGAAATCATCGCGCGTCTGCGGCAATCGAAAACTGATAATCAGATGCTGAATTTCGCCGTTGGCCTGCGGTACCTCGCACTTCATTACCAGATCGCGGCGGTGATCGCGTATCGCTTGCAAAAATTTCAACGCCATATCGGAGCGCAGGGTTTTCAACCATTCTGCGCCGGCATCCGCTGCGAATATATTACCTGCGACCGAGTTGGCTTTGACAACGAACATTCTGACATCGCCCTTGATGAGCGATTCACTGATTTCCAGCAATTGCGCGTCATCGAGTGTGTGGAAGTTCGGTTGCTCGACGACATCGATATACGAGGTGCAATTGGTTTCGAGAATGCCGACGGCGCTGGCTTCGAAAATGGCTGCGTAACGTTCTTCGTCACGAAAGCGCTGCGTGATGTCCTGTACGGTGCTGACAAGGTTGAGCGGTTTGCCATCGCTGTATTCGATGGTGCCGTGATAAAGCAGGCGGCGCTTGCCGCGGGTTGGAATGTCGGCATCGCACTCGAAACTGAAATTCGGCGCACGCTGGGCGAATGCGCGCCGAATTTCGGCGAGGATGGTGTTACCGAATTCCGTCGTGGCTGCGAGTTCGAAACTGATGCCGGAGATACGCGGCGGCAGTCCGGGTAATAAACGGCAATACGCCGGCGAATGCACGATGACACCGCTCGCGGCATCCCAGCGCCAATGACCGATCTGTGCGATCTCCTGCGCCTGTTCGAGCGCCTGTTCGTTGCGCTGCAATTCCTGCGTGATGCTGCCCAGGCGCAACATGAAGCGCACGCGTTGCTGCATCAACGTCCAGTTGACGGGCTTGGTTAGAAAATCGGTCGCGCCGCAATCGAATGCCTGCGTGATCGATGTGCTGTCGTCGAGTCCCGTCACCATCGCGATCGGTACCAGCCGGCCATGCGGCAGTGCGCGAATCGCTTTGCACGCGGCGAGTCCGCCCATGCCGGGCATGTCGATATCGAGCAGGATGAGATCGACCGAGTGATGAGTCATGTATTCAACCGCCGCTTCGCCGCTCTCGGCTTCGACGATGGTGTAATGATCGACGGCGAGCGCTTCCGTAATTAAAAAGCGATTGAGCGGTTCGTCGTCGACAATAAAAATGATCGGTTTGCTCGGCTCTGTGGTGGAGTCGACCGCGCTCAATAATTCATTCAGCGATAACTGCTCTTTCATGGCGATCATGTCCGCGATTTTTTGGTGTTGTTGGCATCGGTGGGAGTCGCCGTATTGAGCGTAGCCAAGTGAGTTTTTAATTCCAGCAAGACCGCATCGCCTTCGCGGCGAATCGATTCGATCAACGCAAAATAATCGGTGTTGCTGTCGCTGGTGCGCGCGGCCTGTTCGAGCGTGGCAAACAGTTTCGATAATTTTTGCGCGCCGACATTGCCATAACCGGATTTCGCGCTGTGTGCAGTGCGCGCGAGTTGTTCGTAATCGCGGCGTTGAATGGCCTGCGCCAGCGTGTCGATGGTCTGCGCGTGACTGTCGAGCAGCGTGCAAATCACTTTGCGCACAATCTCGGCACCTTTTGCCGGATTCAAATTGAATAATTGCTCCAGCGTATCCTGCGCAACATGCTGGTAGAGCTGTTCATTGCCAGGTTGAGCGGCGTCGGCGGCATTGATCGCAATTGCGGGCAGCCATAATTTTAATGCCGCTGCCAGCGTCGCCAGTTCAAATGGTTTGGTGATGTAGTCATTCATGCCAGCGGCGACACAGCGCTCGCGGTCGCCTTTGATGGCATTTGCAGTCAGCGCGATGATCGGCAACTGTTCGCTGTTAATTCCCATTTCTCCGCGCACGCGCCGCGCGACTTCATAACCATCCATGAGCGGCATGTGGATATCGAGCAACAACACGTCGTAGCGATGCCGGTGCAGCGCTGCGATCGCATCGACGCCCGATTCGACGACATCGGCCGCGAGATCGAGCGTCGCCAGCATCGCGGTGACAACCGCCTGATTGGTGCGATTGTCTTCTGCGATCAAAATCCGATATTGATTCTGTGCGCCAAAACTACGGCTCGATGTCGATTCGACGAGCGCTTGCGGTACGTGGTTATAGAGTTTGCTGATGCAGCGAAATAATTGTGTGTGCAATATCGGTTTCGTCAATTGACAGACAAATAGCGACGTATCGATCGTCTGTACATCGCTCGATGACGTGAGTACGAGCATCAGCTTATCGAGCGCGGAAATTTGGCGAATTTGTCTGGCGAGTTCGAGGCCGCTGCAGCGCGGCATATGCATATCGAGCACCGCGACGGTGTAGGGCTGACCGGTTGTGGCGTGCGTCAGTGCATCGATGAAGCTATCGGGTTCGCTGAACGTGGAAACATCGGCGCCGAGTTCGATGAGCATCTCCTGCATGATATGCAGATTGGTCGGGTTGTCGTCGATGACGGCGATACGTTTATTGGCGAGACTCGGCCGAGTCGGCAGCCGTTTTTCTGCTGCGATGTTTTCGGCATTTTGCAGGGGTACTTTCAGCCAGAATGTCGAGCCAACGCCGAGCGTCGATTGCACGCCGATACTGCCGCCGAGCATGGTCGCCAGCGACTGACAAATCGCGAGGCCGAGTCCGGTGCCGCCAAAGCGGCGGGTGGTGGAATTATCGGCCTGCTCAAAGGCGTTGAAAATTCGTTGCTGCTGTTCATCGCTGATGCCGATGCCGGTATCGCGCACCGAAAATGTGGCGAGTGTCTGCTGTGCGCCAATAGGTTTGGGTTCGTCGATGGGCTGCAGTTGCAGCTCGACGACAATTTCGCCGTGCGCGGTGAATTTGGTGGCGTTGCTAATAAAATTATTGAGAATCTGCCCGATGCGTTGTGCATCGGCGTCGAAAATCAAGGCTTCGGCGACCGGCATCGACAACATTAAATCGACGCCTTTACGCCGCGCACTATCGGCGGCGAGTACAACCGCATCTTCAAGTAATTCGCGCAGATCGAAACGCTCGATCGACACTTCCATTTTGCCGGCTTCGATTTTCGAAAAGTCGAGAATATCGTTGATGAGTTTGAGCAGGGTTTTGCTCGAATGCGTCAGCGTATCGACGAAACGGGTCTGGCGTTCGTCGAGCGTGGATAGTTTCAATAATTCGGCGGTACCGATAATCCCATTCATCGGCGTGCGAATTTCGTGACTCATCGTCGCGAGAAATTCGCTCTTCGCACGGCTCGATGCCTCGGCCAATTCTTTGGCTTCCTGTAAATCGGCAATCGTTTGCGAGAGTTTTGCATTGGTTTGCATCAGCGCGCGCGTCTGTTCGTGCACTTCCTGTTCGAGTCGGCCGCGGTGCGAGCGCAATTCGCGATCCTGTTCCTCGATGCGATCGAGCATGGTGTTGAAGCCGCTGATCAGATCGCCAATTTCATCGTGGCTGGTTGACGCGACGCGCTGTGAAAAGTCGCCCTGCTCGGAAACCTGGCGCATCGCGCCTTGCAAGTCCAGCAGCGGCTGCGTGACTTGGTATTGCAGGCGACGCGCAACCACCAGCGCCAATGCAGTGAGTACAACGATCAACACGATGGTGAGCGCGGCGGTGCGCACAATAATTTGGTAGAGCTGCGTCTGTTGGTGGACGAGTAAAACCGATCCGATCACTTCTTTATTTTGTTTGATCATGGCGACCACGATCAGGCGTTTTTTCCAGCCGGGCTCGGGTCGGTATACAGATTTGGTATCGCCGCTTTGCGCGTTAAGTTCAGCCTTGATGCGCGCGGCCATTTCCGGCGAAGGCTGGTCAATTTGTGCGGTGCGATATTCGGCCAGCACTTCGGCGTTTCTCTTGAAGACGATGGCGTTGCTGATTTCCGGCATCGTGTGGATTGTGCGCAGCAATTCGTTGGCGGTAGTAGCGTCGTCGAACACCACGGCTGCCTGCAAATTGGCGGCAACCAGTTGTGCCAGGTTTTGCGTAAGGATGAGATTTTCGTGGCTTTGCGCGCGGTACTGCGCACTCGCCATGATGCCAAGGCCGATCACGGTCGCGAGCAGCACCAAGCCACCGCTGATCAAGGTCAGGGTGGTGCGGATGCCGAATGAGCGTCGGCGCGAACCGTGCGTCATCAATCGACTCCCGGCAGGGTCGGTTGCGGTGAAGGTTGCAGCGGCAAAATCATCGGTTGCGGCAGTTCCGGGTCGATGCAACACGGTCGCGTGTATGGGGTGATTGGAGGCGACAGATGCTCATAACGGGTGGACTCAGTCGGTTTCACGAACCCTGTGAATTTGTGAGCACGAGCTGCTAATTCGGGCGCGTTGAGACTGCTCGAATCGGACACATTTAAGGAAAGAGTGTAGTGGTGAATTGCTCCGCGCGCCTGCTAAGTCCCCGCGCGCCGACCTAGCCCTTGACCGGATACTTCTGCAATTTGCGCTGCAGCGTGCGTCGGTGCATGCCGAGCGCGCGGGCGGTGGCGGAAACATTGCCGCCGTGGTCGAGCAGCACCTTTTGAATGTGCTCCCATTCGAGGCGATCGATCGAATGCGGCAGCGCGGAAATTGCCGGACTTTCTTCGCCGGCATCGCTATCGAAAGCCGCGAGAATCTCGTCGACGCCGGCGGGTTTGCATAGATAGTTCAGTGCGCCGCGCTTCACCGCTTCCACCGCCGTGGCGATACTCGAATAGCCGGTGAGCATGACGATCTCGCTGCCGGGGTGCGCCTGTTTCAACGCGGCGATGATATCGAGCCCCGATTCATTGACGAGCTTGAGATCGACCACCGCGCGACGCGGCGCGTGAGTCTGTGCCAGCGCCAATGCTTGCGCACCATCGGCCGCGCTGATCGCGTTGAACCCGCGCCGCTGCAGCGCGCGCACGAGCACATCGCGAAAACTCGCGTCGTCGTCGACGATCAGAAAATCGCAGGCGGTCGTCATCGAATCGTCGGTGGTCATAAGATCGTCGCTGGTCATGAGGTCGCGGCATCCTCGGCAATCGGCAGTTTCAATACCGCTTCGGTGCCACCCTCGGCATGATTGAACAGGCGAATTTCGCCGCCGCAGCGCTCGATGGTGGCGTGGCTTAAAAACAGGCCGAGCCCGAGACCGCCGCGCTTGCTGGTAACGAACGGTTTGCCGATCTGCTCGGCGATATCGTGAGCAATCCCGGGGCCGTGATCGCGAATGCGCAGCTCGATATTGTTCGCATCCCAGCGCAACCGCAATTCGAGCGGACCGCTTTGCGTATCGGCGCCGTTATCTAACAGATGGATTATGGCTTGCCGCAGCGCTTCGTCGGCGCGCAGATGCGGCGCGCTGTTGTTGTCGATTTCCGTATTGGCGCTCTCGATGTTTAACGCGTAACGCGCATCGGGTCGCATCACCTGCCAGCGCTCCAATAATTCATGCAGAAAACGATCGGCCGCTTGCCGCTCGAATTGCTGCTGGCGATGTGTCTCGGCGGTATCGACCAGTTTTTTCAGGGTCGCGCGGCAGATTTGTGTCTGCTGTTTGAGCAGGGCGATATCGGCCTGAACATTCGCGTCGCCGCTATGCATGTCATCTAACACCAGCGTCATGGTGTTGAGCGGCGTGCCGAGTTCGTGCGCGGTGCCGGCAGCGAGCGTGGCCACCGCGAGTAATTGTTCGCTGTGCAGCGCATTTTCGCGGCGCATATTCAGTTCGCGCTGCTGCTCGCGCAGCGCATTCGCCATGCGCACGACGACCGAAGTGACAAGTGCAGCCGACAGCGTGAAGTTGAACCACATGCCGAGAATGTGTGGATTGATCGATTGCGTCGGCTGCGGCAAACCGTGCTGCCCGTGTTGCATAAGGGCGTGCGAATGATCGTGCACGGGCGCGAACAACGGCAGCGGTTCGTAAAAAAATAACAGCGCGGTGTAGGCGACGATGCTGATCGCCGATAACGCCAGCGTGTAACGCCAGGGCAGCACGGTGGCGGCGATGGTGAGCGGCACCAGGTAATACGATACAAATGGGTTGGTCGCGCCGCCGCTCAGATAAAGCAGCGCGCTCAGGCTGCCGACATCGAACAGCAATTGCGCGAAGAATTCCGGATCGGTCACGGGCCAGCTGCGGCCGAGTCGCCAGAACGTAAAAATCGTCGCCAGTGCGAGCAGGCCGAGAATCGCGAAAAGCGCGGCGTAATTGAGCGGTGCGCGCAGCCAGCCGTAGGCATAAATCGTCGCCATAAGCTGGCCCGTCAGCGCGAGCAGGCGCACCAGCGCAAGGCGTTGCAGGTTGGCTTTGGCGGCAGTGAGAAGCGCCATGTCGTGACTCGCGAGAAAAAACGCCGCGAATTATACGCGATGAGGTCGCGCCACCTGTGCGGCAGGTTGTCGCGGGCGAGTAGGTTAATACGCTGCGGTTGGCGGCGGACAAACGCTCGCGATGGCCTGCTCGATGGCTTGCTTATCAGCGGCGAATTGAATGCGCGCGACGCTGCCATTTTCGATCGCGATCAGCGTCACTTGCTTCTCCTGACGCGGAATTGCCGCGGCGGTTTCGCTCTCCCAGATCAGCCCAATACGAAACGGACGCTCGCGCATTTTCGGCACTGCGAAAGTTTTGGCGATCAAGCCCGGCATTTTGGCGATATCGGCAAAATAGCGAATCGCATCGCTCTTCTGGCAGATCGGAGTGGTAGCGGTCATCGCTTCGGTCACCAGCTTGCTGGCATCCATGCTGTTGCTGAATAACAGCAACTGCGTTTGCGCGTCGATTGCGATCGGTTTGTCGAATTGATCTTTTACGCTCAGCGAGGGTGAGGCATCGCCAACTGTCAGTGGTTTTGTGTCGGCACCGGCAATGCTCGCAGCGCATAAGAGTGCTAATAAAATCGGGCGTGAAAATAGCATCGTAATCCTTGGGTAATGTGTGCGGTGGCGAAGAGAGTTTAGCACCCAATATTTTATGGTTCGGGCGCGTTCCGGCTTTATGGCCAAGCTCATGCCGAGCGAGCGCCGAATATGTTTATTGCAACACCATTTCGACGCGGCGATTGCGCGCGCGTCCGGATTCATCCGCGTTGGTGGCAATCGGTGCGATGTTGGCCGCGCCTTTGGCGAGCAGACGTTTTGCGTCGATGTTATACGGCGCAGCGATCAAGGCATTGACGACCGCTTGCGCGCGCTGTTGCGCTAACAATTGGTTGGCTTCGAAATGACCGACATTATCGGTGTGGCCGACGATGAATACGCGCCAATCCGGTTGCGCCTTCAGAATTTGCGCCATTGCATCGAGCTGCGCTTTCGATTCGCTTTTCAGCGTGGCCTTGCCGGTATCGAAGAGCAGTCCGCCCAGTATCGCTTTGCCCTCGCTCGCAATATTTTTCTTCAGGGTGTCGGCGTCGGCGACGCTGACTTGTCCCGCGGTCATCGCTTTGGGTTCGATGATTTGCACATACGCAGTGGCAATGCCGGTTTGGGTGTTGGCGGCATCGCTCACATAAAGCAGCACTTTGAACTCCGCACCACTGCGTACTGCGCTGCCGGCCCAGAACAATCCGTGCGACGCCTGCAGCGCCGAGTTGCTGTTATAGCGGCCCGTGCCTTCGCCGGCCGGAATATAGCCCTGCGTTTGCCAGTTAATGCCATCGGTGGGTTTGGTGTGGCGATTCCAGGCCCAATAAAGCCGTTCGCAATTGGTCTCGCAACTCCAGTCGGTTTTGAAGCCGGCAGCGGCGAATGCCTGTTGGTGATTGCGAAATACCTCCAGCGGGCTTTTGCCTTTCGGCGCCAGATAAATTAATTGCGTGCTCTTGCCTTCGATTGTTTGCACATCTTTCAGCGTGCTGCTGTCGAGCGTATTGGTGCTGGTCGGCCATAGCGTTTGCGTCCAGCTTTGTTGCCGATAACCGACCAGCCATGCACCCGTAAAACGCTGCATGAGTGGATGATCTTGCGCGCCAGCCACGTCGGTTCCCCAAGGTACTTCAGAGCGGCAGACATCGGCGGTCAGTAAGAGCAAACCGATTGCAATGCAGTTAACCCAATTTTTCATGAGCGTATCCATCGGTTGAAAAATGCGTTGTTGGTCATTGTTATTCATTTGTGGCGCGATTGTTTTGCATGAACGAAGGCGGGGAGTGCTCTTGCAGCGGTGATTTGGGATGTGACCAAATAAATGTCGCTTTACTCCCCTCATCCATTGGCACCGGGCAGCGACCGTCTCCTCTGCCCACGATGCCGCCAGAGGGGTGACAAATGAGCTGGCCCTTCTCGTCGTAGAGTGGATTGTATTGGTCGCAGCAATTGGCGACGAAGAAATAGGCGGCTTTGCCGTCATGCCGAATTTGCCAAATCTCCAACGGCGCGTCGTGTTCCGGGCCGGTTTCGTAAGCGGCGATACGCTGTTGCAGCCAGGTTGGCAGCGAGGAGGATTCGGCGCACGCGGTCAGCGCGATGGCGCACAGCACCGTGGTTCTTAATAAACGGGTAATAGGCATCGCGCGTCCTTGTTTTTGCAGATCAGTTCCGATCAACGAAGTCACCATGTTGCGGTTGACGCCGGGCTATAATGCGCGGCCTCGATTGTACCCAGCACGACGAGTCAGTTTGTTGACCCACGACTGATTTCGCTGCCCAGTGAATGATCTTAAAACCGCCTGTGAATGATTTTATAAACGACCATGAATGATTTTGTAAACGAAGTCGCGACGCGTCGCACGTTCGCGATTATCTCGCATCCTGATGCCGGTAAAACCACCATCACCGAAAAGCTTTTGCTGTTCGGAAATCTCATTCAGATCGCCGGCACCGTGAAGGGCAAAAAATCCGATCGCCATGCGACCTCGGACTGGATGGCGATGGAGCAGGAGCGCGGCATTTCGGTCACCTCATCGGTGATGCAGTTTCCGTATAACGAGCGCACGGTCAATCTGCTCGACACACCGGGCCACGAAGATTTCTCCGAAGATACCTACCGCACGCTCACCGCGGTCGATTCGGCGCTCATGATTATCGACGGCGCCAAAGGCGTCGAAGAGCGCACGATTAAATTGATGAACGTGTGCCGTTTGCGCGACACGCCGATTTTGAGTTTCATCAACAAACTCGACCGCGATATTCGCGACCCGATCGAATTGCTCGATGAAATCGAAAGCGTATTGAAAATCGCGGCGGCGCCGATCAATTGGCCGATTAGTTCGGGCCCGGATTTTCGCGGCGTTTACAATCTATACACCGACACCATTCATGTGTTCGTAAAAGGTCAGGGCCACACCATTCCCGACGATATTCAAATCAAAGGTTTGAATAGTCCGGAAGCGCGTGAATTGCTCGGCGATGAAGTTGATTCGTTCGCTGAACAAATTGAACTCGTGCGCGGCGCGAGTCATGAATTCAATTTGGAAAAATATCTCGCCGGACAATTAACGCCGGTATTTTTCGGCACCGCGCTCGCTAACTTTGGTGTGCGTGAAATGCTCGACGGTTTCGTCGAGTGGGCGCCGTCTCCTTTGCCAAGGAAAACGGAGACGCGCGAAGTCGCGCCGACCGAAGAAAAATTTTCGGGTTTCGTTTTCAAAATTCAGGCGAACATGGATCCGAAACACCGCGACCGCATCGCGTTCCTGCGTATCTGCTCGGGTACGTACGAAAAAGGCATGAAGATGCGTCATGTGCGCATCGGCAAGGATATTAAAATCGCCGACGCGGTGACGTTCAAAGCCGGCGAGCGCGAAATGGTTGAAGAGGCGTTCAGCGGCGACATCATCGGCCTGCACAATCACGGCACGATCCAAATCGGCGATACGTTTACATCGGGTGAAGAATTGAAATTCACCGGCGTGCCGCATTTTGCGCCGGAATTATTTCGCTTGATCCGTTTGAAAGATCCGATGAAGTCGAAGCAGTTGCAAACGGGTCTCAAGCAATTATCGGAAGAAGGTTCGACGCAGGTGTTCATGCCAATGCGCAACAACGATCTCATCGTCGGTGCGGTCGGTATGCTGCAATTCGAAGTGGTGTCGTATCGTTTGAAAGACGAATACAAAGTCGATGCGTTTTACGAAACGGTGAATGTATACACCGCGCGCTGGGTCGAATGCAGCGATGCGAAAAAGCTCGAAGAATTTAAACAGAAGGCTTACGAGAATTTGGCGCTTGATGGCGGCGGCCATTTAACCTATTTGGCACCGACGCGCGTGAATTTATCGTTGATGGAAGAGCGTTGGCCGGAGATTAAATTCCGCGCCACACGCGAGCATTGAACTGAAGCTGTAACGCCGACTCAGCAAAGCTGGGTATCGTCGCTGTCGACTGGTTCGGTTTCGGATTTAGGTTGCGAGGGCGCGGCTTGTTGCGGCTGCGTGCTTTCAGGTTGCGATTGCTGCGGTGCGCTGTCGGTTTTAGGGCTGACGCGGGAATCGGCTGCTTGGGTGAGAGAGGCGAAACCAAACGCGAGTACAACGGCGATGAGGCAGGACGGAACAACTTTCAGCTTATGCAGCATTAGCGATACTCGCAGCTAGAGAATTCAAAACCCGTTATAAAAAAACGGCAGGCGCCATCACTATTCAGGAATCAGGCCACTTTTAAAATACGCTGGGATGGCAACGATCTACGTTTCATTCGAGGCGCGGCGGCGAGGTCGGGGGGCAAATTAACCGACGCGGCGTGAGCGAAACAAGTGCGCGGCGACGTGCGGTCGATCGTCGGTTAGAGGTTTAAGTAAGCAATGCGGTTGGACAAATTTATCGCCAGCGTCACCGATCTCTCGCGTGCCGACGCCAAGCGCGCCATCAAAGCCGGCGATGTTGTTGTCGAAGCCGTTCGCATTTTCGACCCGCAACACGAAGTCACGCCGACCACGCAGGTTGAACTCGCAGGTCGCGAGCTGCGCGCGGCGCTCAACCGCTATTTCATGCTGCACAAACCTCTTGGCTATGTGTGCGCCGCGAAGGATCGTCAGCATCTCACCGTGCTCGATCTGCTCGATGAAGATAACGTCGAGGATTTGCATATCGCTGGTCGTCTCGATATCGACACCACCGGTCTCGTGTTACTGACCGATGATGGTCAGTGGTCGCACCGCATCACCTCGCCAAAATCCGATTGCGACAAAACCTACTGGCTGCAAACCGCTGAACCAATTCCCTCCAGCGCGATCACGCAATTTGAGCGCGGTCTGTTTCTGCATAGCGAGAAAGAGCGGCTGTTGCCTGCACATCTGGAAATTCTCGACGAATGCACCGCGCGCTTAACCATTCGCGAAGGTAAATATCACCAGGTCAAACGCATGTTCGGCGCGATTGGCAATGCAGTGGTGAAGCTGCATCGCGAACGCATTGGTGCGGTGGTGCTCGATCCGCAGTTGGCGGCGGGCGAATATCGGGCGCTGAGTGCCGATGAGGTGGCAGCGCTCAACCGTTGATGGCGGCGTTTAAGAAAAACTTAAGATTGTTTGAGCGTTCTTTTAGTAATCCGCTCATGTCGATCCGATTACACTGCCGTGGCGTCGTTCGCTTTGCGCTGCTTGCGGAATGGCGCAGTACTCTAACTATTTATTCGCGCGACGCGAAAATGATTCGCACGATACAACATTGATTGGGAGGGGATTGCAATGGCATCAACACTGCCTGAAACATGGATTCGTATTGCCGCCGTTTATTTCGTTATCGCCGTCGCGCTCGGTGTATTTATGGGCGCGAGTCATGATCATTCATTATTTTCGCTGCACGCACATTTGAATTTGCTGGGCTGGGTGTCGATGGTGTTGTTCGGCCTGATCGGCAATGCGTATCCGCAACTCAACCAGAGCCTGCTCGCCAAATTGCATTTCTGGATTTATAACGCATCGCTACCCGTGATGGCAGTTGCCTTGTTTGGTGTGCTCAAAGGCAATGCCGGTATGGAACCTGTGCTCGGCATTGTTTCCGCGACGACAGCGCTGGCGATTGTATTTTTTGCAGCGAACGTATTGCTCAATCTGCCTAAGAAAAATACCTCCTTGTCGGGGGGGGGAACTCAGGCGCGGTCAGCCGCGATGAGTGATACCGGTCTGCTGACACACAATTGAAATTGTCCGCGCCCGCATTTTTCGATACGCACGCAGGCGTTGCGCTCGGCGAGACGTTTGGTTAGCAAAATCAAACGCGCTTCCAGATTGTCGCTGAGCTCGGGCAGGCGAATGCGCGTGTCGAGTCGTAATTGCCGGTTGCTGAACACGCGGCGGCCGTGTGTTTGAAAATCCTGCAGCAGCGCCCAGAAAATCGCACCGGCAACACCTTTAATCAAATAATCGTCGCCGATAAAGACGCTGTCGTTTTCAGCGTAGTGGCGAATCTCGATCGCGGTGCCGATCGGCTCGACGGGCGCAAGCGTTTCCGCGTTCGCATTGCTCGCCGCATTCTGTAATTGTTGCTGCAGCTGTTGCATCGATAATCCGAGCTGCGTCGTTAATGCCACCAACGCGTCTTCATCGTCATAACTGAAGCGCGAATCGTGCGGGCTCTCGACGAACAACACGCCGAGCAATTGCGAGAACGCCATGATCGGCACTGCCATTTGGCTGCGCGATTCGGGAAGACCGGGCAATGGAATTTCGTCGGTGAATTCAGCGCCGGGTTCGTTTTGCGCTGCATTTCGCATGGCACGCCCATAACTGTATTCGCTGGTCATGTGGCCGATGCGAATCGGTGTGCGCGCCTGCGCCGCTACGCCGATCACGCCTTCACCAAACGCAATTTCGCCACCGACGCCCGACTCGTCATAGCCGCGACTCGCCACTGCGTACAAGCGCTGCACTGTGGCGTCGGATAAACCATCCGCGCAGTTATCGCACAATAAAATCATCGCATGTTCGATATCGAATTGATCGGCGAGTGTCTGCAGCGTGGTTTCGAATAGCGCATCGAGATCGCCGCATTGCTGCAATTGCTCGACGCTTTTGCGCAGCGCGGAAAAAAGACTGCGCTGCGGTTGCGGATTTTCGATGGCGTCGCCGATGCGTTCGATGCGATGCACGCGATAGACATCCGAACCCAGCAGTTTGAAAATTCCCGCCATGCCGGTGTGCGAGGCGATGCCCGCGAGTTTGGCTTTCATGCGTTCGAACAACGCGCCGTTAGTTTCGGTGCGCAGATATTCGATATCGAGTCGATACGTCGCTGCCGTGACCGGATCGGTCAGCACCATCTGCGCGTGCGGGTTGGCGAGCACATTGGCGCGCGTTTTATTGAAAAATTGATACGACAGCGCGACGTGCTGCATATCGACATATTCGACTTGCGATAAATAAGCGACATTCGGTGTGCCATCGGCGGCGCAGGTTGCCATCGTTGCCGGAATCGCGCCTTCGAGGCAGCGGCGGATGCTGTCAACCGTCAAGTGCATCATGCGCTCACCAACGCCGAACCCGCTTTCGGGCCGGGCGTTTGATCGAATGCTTCGCAAGGCGTGAATTGCAATGCGATGGCTTCACTGAGCGGTGCAGAAAAAAAACAGCGCAACATTTCCGGAGAAAATCCGAGCGGGATGATGTGCTGAACGAGGCGGTCGCGATAACTCGCCATCAACTCGTGATCGCCGTGTTGCAGCGCGACGATATCGGCGCTGTGACTTTTCAGTTGAATCGCCTTTTCACTACCAGGCTCGCAAAACACCACGGCAATTGCGCTGCCGCCGCGAATATCGGCGAGTAGTGCGTCGGCATTGGCGGCATTCAAAAAAACTGTTATCTGATTCGTCGCCGCGTCGATGCGCACACCGGCCAGCTTTGCGACATGCGGTTGTGCTGCGCGGTTGGCGGTGGCGGCATACATGGTCACATTGCCCTGCAGGAAGGCGATTTGCCCAGTGCTGAGAGTGATCGCTGCGTTCTGCTTCATGCCTGAGTGGTATGGGCGAGTTTTTGGATATAGGTGACGAAGCCCGGGTCTTCACCGCGCAATAAATTTGGCAACATATTGCGAAAATCGCTACGGTCGAGCCATTCGATCATATAGTCTTCCCACGAGCTCCAACGCCGTTTTTGTTTGTCGGACATATCATCTTCGAATAGCAGCAGATACGCGCGTTCGAACAGCGAAATAAGCATGCTGAAAATGATTAGCATGCGCTCTTCCTGCTCGGTGGTGAGTTCGGGGGTTTGTTCTGCGGAAAATAAATGCAGATCGGAATTGTCGAGCGCGATCTTGAGAAAATCCTGATAGTTGTCCGAGAGGAGCTGGTAAACATTTTCCTCCTCGTTGTCGCGCTCTTTGCGCTGCTCGAAAATGAACACAAAAATCGCCAGCGGTAAACCGATTACCGTGACGATGTAGCTGGCCAGTTCCCAGAGGTCTTTATCCATGATGCTTGCTTTCGAATGTGTGCCTCGGCGCTGGAGCGCCTGTTTGCCAAGCATGCCGTTAAATTAACGCCTGCGCAATTCGAAATGACTCGGCGAGCGGACGTGCGGCTCGGTGGTACACTGGCGCGCAAATTTTCATAATGCCTGACGCATAGTTTCTTACCGGTTTTGCCTGACTTATGGATGCCGCCACGCAAATTTTACTCAATCATCTGCGCACGCTGAGCGGCCCGACGCTGTGGCTGGTCGATGAGCAAATCGATGCGGTCGCGATCGGATCGGTAATGGCTCGCGCGGATTTATTTGCGCTGAGCAACCGCTGCGATGTCGTGGCCATGCTCGCGGCGCGCGGTATTGCCGCTACCCTTTGCGATTTTGAGTTCGACAAGGCGCCCGCTTTTCAGCACGCGCTGTTTCGTGTGGCCAAGGAGAAAGCGCTCGTCCATCACGCGATTAATGCGGTGCTGCGGCGATTGCCCGTCGGCGGCACATTGGCAATTAGCGGCTACAAAAATGACGGGACAAAAACCTATATTGAAAAAGCCGGTGCGCGTGCGCAGGCTGAGGTCGTGATTGAGCGCGATGGGGGTGCATTGCTCGGTATCATCACGCGCGGCGAATCGCTCAGCGAGGCGTTGCCCGATCAGGATTACGCGCAGCCGCGTCGCATCGACTTTACCGAAAGTTTTTGTGCATGGAGCAAGCCCGGAATTTTCGGTTGGCAAAAAATCGATGCGGGCTCAGCGTTTTTATGCGAACACCTCGAACAGGTTTGGCCGCAGTCCTCGCCAGGTCACGTTCCGAAGCGTGTGCTCGATCTCGGCTGCGGCTATGGTTATCTCACCTTGAATGCCGCAGCGCATTGGTCCTCATCCTATTTTGTTGCCACCGATAACAATATCGCCGCGACACAAATTTGCGAACGCAATATCCGCGAACGGGCGATTGATGGTCGTGCCGAATGTTGCGATTGCGGCGATGACTTGATTGCGAAGGGCGAAACCTTCGATGCGATTTTATGCAATCCGCCTTTTCATCAGGGCTTTGATCACGAAACCGCATTGACCGAAAAATTTTTACAGCGTACCAGTCGATTGCTTGCGCGCGGTGGTCGCGCCTTGTTTGTTGTCAATCAGTTTATCGGCCTTGAAAAAAGTGCCGCGCTGCTGTTTAAGCACGTCGATGTAATTGCACGCAATAAAAGTTTTAAGCTCGTCGTGTTGGAAAACAACATGCGGGAAACGTAGCGTGAGCGCAAGCAATCGCGTATGGCATGGCATTGAGCTGAGCGAACGCTTTGAGCAATTGACGGGCGTGCTCAAATTGGGCGAGTTGTTCTGGCGTCATCACGCGTTTCAATTTATGCAAATGCCGTGGGAGTCACAATTCGCCGAGTTGTCGCAGGTTCTACGCGAGCTGCCGTTATCAGAAGCCGAACAGATGGCGGGCGATGATGCGGCATTGCTCGAGTTTCTGTCGCCCTATCTGCCGCTCTGTTCCGAAATTTCAGCCGCGTGCGCGATCGGCCAATTCGACGTATCCGTTTTGCCTGATGTCGAACCGCGCGATATTCCTGGTCGTAAGTGGCAGCAGATTCGTCATTTCGCGCCGTGCATTCCGCAAAATAATTTATCGCTGCTGGAATGGTGTGCGGGAAAATCGCACTTGGGGTGCGTGGTGGCGCATGAGCGCGGCTGTGCAGTATCGGCGCTGGAATACAATCCCGAGCTAATCGATGCGGGCGCACGGCTGGCGCAGCGCGAGCAAATCAACATCGATTTTCATTGCATCGATGCCTTATCCGCGCACGCAGCCAGCGTTATCGAATCGCAGCAGAACGCTGTTGCTTTGCATGCGTGTGGCGATTTGCATGTGCAATTACTGCGGCTGTGTGCGCAGAAAAAAACTGCGACGATTACATTGGCGCCGTGTTGTTATCAATTGATGCGCGACGAATCGTCTTATCTGCTTTCGCAAATCGCGAAGCAGAGTGGTTTGTCTATACAGCGAAACGATTTGCGAACTGCGGTGCAGGGCTCAGTCACCATCTCCGCCAGAGAAAACCATCGACGGCAGCAATTGCAGGCATGGCGCCTCGGCTTCGATGTGCTGCAGCGCGATATGCGCGGCTGCGACGAATATCTGCCGACGCCATCGTTATCGGTGGCGGTGCTGAAAAACGGTTTTGAACATTTTTGTCGGCAGGTGGCAGCGCTGCGCGGTATCGAACTGCCCACTGTTGTTGATTTTGCACATTACGAACAGATCGGCACCGCGCGCTTACGCGAAGTCACCGCGCTCGATTTACCGCGCATCGCTTTCCGGCGCGCATTGGAATTGTGGTTGGTGCTCGATCGTGCGCTGTATTTGCAGGAGCAGGGTTATCGCGTTGAGGTTGGAGAGTTTTGCGCGACGTCGTTGACGCCGCGCAATTTGTTGATACGGGCTAGCGTGTGATGATCGCTGCTGCTTGTGTGCCTATAACTAAGCGGGGATTTGCTGTCCCGGTATTGTGAGCGTGTAAACTGTTGACATTCACCTGCGACAGTAACATTGGTGAGCGCCAAACCCAATTTCCTGTAACAAGATCAATGCCAGCCACCCTTGTACGGTCAACACTGTAGTAGGCCGTAGTATCGGGCTCAGTAGAGTGAATAGCGACGATTAACTGTCCGTCGTTTGTTGGCTCTGGAGAGATTGCGACAATGAGTCCGTCCACATTGACGCGCGTGCGCTCTGTAAGATCGCTGTTCAAAACAACTAAAACAGTCGATTCGAGTCCTTGCGCTCCTATAATAATTTCTGCTCGGCCATCACCGTCTATATCCTGAGCACTTAACACTATTTCTGGATAATAGTTGCCTATAGTTGCAGGTAGGTTATAGCTGCTGTATTCGCTATAACTGGTGCCATTAAACCTCCAAGCTTTGACTGAGTTTTGATCTAGAGTGATCAACTCTGTTTTCCCGTCTCCATCAAGGTCGGCATTTGCTAATTGCACTACTGCTGTGGCGCTCGAGTCAATCCAGACGAATGTTTGGTGAAATAGATCATCGATTTCGAGATGGTTGTAATCGAACATTCCGGCAGTATCGATATGACCATCATTGTTAAAATCGCCGCATGTAATCAGATTTGATGCTCCATAAGTATAGTTAGAGGTTGTTCTGGCCCATTTTTTTGTTGCGGACAGAAAATCAAAGGCAATTGCATATTCGTTGTAATTGGTATCGCTGCTCGCTGTTGCGATGACGTCGGAGGTTCCATCACTATCGTAGTCAGCTACGCAAAAATTTGCGGTTGAGGATGAATAGATACCAGGTCCTTGTTGAATGGTGCCTTGCTCAAGTTCGACGCTAACAATTTTCTGGCTCATGCCGGTATAGCCAGCAATGGTTGTATTAAATATAGCTAGGTTAGCTCCACCAAATGTGCCTACTGATCCGCCGACGAATGACTTTGGAAAGCCAAAATAAAGTGCGTTTTGGTTGCTGAAATCAACCGCGTGGGTTGCGGAGTTTAGGATTGCGATTCTGTCCGATCCTAACAATACAATCTCCGCTGAATTGTCATTGGTCAAATCACCTGCCAGCGCTTCGGGAGAACTGTATCCATGCGTAAAGGCAGTCGACCATTTCAATGCTGCTCCTGTATTTGTTGTATCGTAGGCCAGAACAGCATCTACGGTAGCGTCTACAGCGAGAATTTCTTTTTCTGGGTCAATATCAAGTTGCGCCAACGCTAATGAGGTGAAAATTGATCCTGAAAATGTTGCTTGCCAAATTGAGCTTTCAGTTACCGCGCTAAATGCTTGGATTGTGTCGCTTGTGGCGCCAACAATTTCATCTGTTCCATTTCCATCGATATCTCCAGTGCTGACCGTATTTCCAAATTTGGTTGGAGCGATCCACTGGCTGGCTTGTGTTAGGCCATCAAAAACGTAGCCGTTGGATGTCACGATTTCCAGTGCGCTGTCGTTATCCACGTTGCCAATGGAAAAGTCGTTGCTCATTGGCAATAAGCTAGTTCTCCACTTTTCTACTAAAGAAGCTCCGTCCAAAATAACAACTTGAGCGGAACTGTGGCCATTGCCAATTAGCGTAATAATTTCTTGGCTACCATCCCCTTCTAAATCCGCTACTGAAAGACCATACGCAAAAGTCATATCATATGGGGAGGTATTAATACTGACCCTTGTGGATCGGTCAGTTTTTCTATGTGCTTTATCGATAACAGAGATAGTGTCACGCGTTTGGACGGCGATCTCATGATCGCCATTACCATTAAGGTTGAAAGGATAAATAAAGCTTATCTGGGAGGTGCCTATGGCGTACGGATATACCCAATCCTGTGCGTACGTGCCATTGACCTGTTGCATTGTGTAGATAAGTGAATCGTTGTCGGTTGTTAGGATTTCTTTTTTTCCATCGTTGTCGAGGTCAAGCACAAAGGTATTTTTTCTAAGGCTTGGTCCACCAATGTTGGTGCGAGCTAGTGGCTCGGTTTTATTCGGGTCGAGAACGGTTAGTTGCAGAGGTACTGAAATAATGTGATCTGCATTGCTGACTTGTACGACTGCCTGTATATCGGTTTTTGGAAAGAAGGTATTCACTCCGGCCTGCCAGTGAACAATACCATCATTATCCACAGTTAATCCTGTTGGCCCGCTGATCACTCTGTAAGTAAATGGCCCTGCATCACTATTGGTGGGTTGCAGGTTAATAGCGACGGTATCGCCAGTGTCGATGCTGCTGTTGTAAACCGGTGAGACTTGAGGCTCTGGCAGCGATACGTGTATCGAGATATTTTGGGTCGTTATTCCGCCATTGCCATCATTAACTGTTAATGCAATTACATAGTCGCCAGCACCATGTGTGTGGAAGGACAGAGTTTTATTTTCGGTCAGAGTGAGGTTGATATTTACATTGTTTGGGTTTTGTATGAGAGCTGAATAGCTTAAGAAATCATTTTCGTTGTCAGAGATGCCATTGAGAGGGATATTCACTGCATCATTAATGCCTGGATGTAACATCGAATAATCAACGTTGACTGTCGGGGCTGTGTTGTTCGAATACGTTACGTCGAATGACTCCATAAAACCGCTAGAAAAACTGTCGTAATTGCTATCTCCATTTTCATCTAGTGATAAATCGAAATAACTATATGCGTAAGGTGATTCAATTGCGCGGATCGTTGCCTGATTGCCGCCGGAGATAACGCTAGCGTTTGAATCGGTGAGGTCTGGACTTATACGTACCGTTCCCCATTTGGAATGCGTAACATAGCCGTTTCGTTGTGCGTAGAGTGGATAAGTATTTAATACATAAATCGACTCAAAATTTTTGGTGGATATCGATTCGCCACTTTGGAGATCTTTCAGAATAAGCGATGTGGTGATTTTGTTGGCAGATACCATATTAATGGCGCCATCAATGATGCCGCTGGAAATATAACCGCTTGGGTAGCTGTAGTCTGTACGGTAATTGCGATAAATATATTCAAATTGTGTTGGGTAGCCTGATACGTTGACAGCACTTAGTTTCATTTGAATGCTGCCATTGTAGGTGGCGCTTTCGGTTGAGGAATAATTAACGACGCAGTTGGTATAAGTAAGGGTCACATCGCCGGTATCGTCTGTAGCGGAAATGGTGCCGGAAAACTGATATGAGCCGCCGTTAGGACAGGGTGAGTTCTCGTTGATGATCAGCGAATTGTTGGACTGTACTCCGCCAATATAATGAAAATAGTCAAAGTAGTACCCAATTTCATCGATAGCGGTATCGCTGAGGATTGCTGGAGTCAGCGCAGCTTGGGTGAGCTGTTTAGCATTGGCGCGCGTTATCGTAGCCGACGCCGCTGGCAAGTTATTTCCGGTGTTACTAGTGTTTGAGCCGCCATTCCCGCTACCGCCACCTCCTCCCCCGCAAGCGCAAATTAAAGAAAAGCTGAAAGCAATCAAACTCAAGCGAAGCGAGCAGCGCATTGTGTAACTCCATGGGGCAAAGCTCAGCGATCCTTCGCACAGATCCGTCTCGCTGCAGCAATTAATTTTGTATTTGGGGAATTTTGGCCATTATTCTTAGGGAAGGCATCGGCGTCAATCGCAGCCGCCGAACGGATCAATAGTGTCGAAACTACTTACAATTGTTGTGGCCCAATGGTTCGGGTGCGCCAGTCAAATCAAAATTGCCCAGGTATAATTCGAACTCGATTCGTAACTGATCACAATCATGCCGATATCCACCACCAAACTCATCATTCTCGCCGCCTTCATCGCCTCGGCGATCTATGTGCACATGCGCGGCAAGGTGCGCCATAAATTCTGGCGTCAGCTCTCCGATCATTCGACGTTGATGGCGCCGATCAATACGTTCATGTATTTGTTTTCGCGCGTGCCGACGACACCGTATGTTTCGGTGTCTGAATTTCCCGCATTGAAGGCGCTCGATAACAGCTGGCAGGCGATTCGCGAAGAGGGGCTGGCGCTCATGCGCGCCGGTCAGGTCAAAGCTTCGGATCAATACAATGACATCGGCTTCAATTCGTTTTTCAAAAGTGGTTGGAAGCGGTTTTATTTGAAATGGTACAACGACAGTCATCCGTCGGCGCAAACATTGTGTCCGCAAACAGTTGCGCTGCTGCAAAACATTCCTGAAGTAAAGGCGGCGATGTTTACTGAATTGCCGCCGGGCAGTCGGCTCGTGCGTCATCGCGATCCGTACGCGGGATCGCTGCGTTATCACCTGGGTTTGTCGACGCCGAATGCCGATGCCTGTTTCATCGATGTCGATGGCGAGCGCTATTCGTGGCGCGATGGCGAAAGTGTGATGTTCGACGAAACCTATATTCATTACGCCGAAAATACCACACAGCAGGATCGTCTGATTTTATTCTGCGATATTGAGCGTCCGCTTAAATATCGCTGGGCGCAGGCGTTCAATTATCTGTTTGGGCGTTACGTGATTGCCGCCGCCGCTTCGCCCAATGCTGAAAGCGATCGCACGGGTGGTATCAATAAAGTCTTTAAATATCTTTATGCCATGCGCCAGCTCGGCAAGCAGCTCAAAAAACGCAATCGCCATATCTACTACGCGATCAAATGGCTGTTGCTGGGCGGTATCGTCGCGCTGATTTTGTTCGCCTGATCATTCCGATCGAAATTTTACTCACCGCGTCACGTCCACCAATGGAGTCATGATGGAACCTTTACGCAAAGTGCGCGGCATGGTGCCGTATCTCATTGCCATGTTCATGAATGCGTTCGTGGATCTCGGCCACAAGATCGTGATTCAGAATACGGTTTTCAAAATTTACGATGGCAATACGCAGGTGGTGCTGACGGCGATCGTCAACGCATTAATTTTATTGCCGTACATTTTGCTGTTCAGCCCTGCCGGTTTTATTTCCGATCGCTTTCCGAAAAATCGGGTCATGCGCAGTGCGGCATGGGTGGCGGTGGCGATCACGCTGCTCATCACTTTGTGTTATTACCTGGGTTGGTTTTGGCCGGCGTTCGCATTGACGCTGGCGCTCGGTGCGCAAGCTGCAATTTATTCGCCAGCAAAATACGGCTATTTAAAACCCTTGGTTGGTAAAGAGCGTTTGGCGGAGGGGAATGGCTTGGTGCAGGCAGTGACCATCGTCGCGATTCTTGCCGGCACTTTCGTGTATTCGATTTTTTTCGAGCAGCGTTTCGATGCGCTGGGTGGACACGATGAAGCGAGTATTTTGCGCGCGATTGCGCCGCTCGGTTGGCTGCTCGTGATCAACAGCGCCATCGAATTGTATTTCACTTATCGCCTGCCGCAATTGGAGGAAGGCGATACTACATTACGTTTCAGTGCGAGCGACTATTTACGTTTTCGCTCGCTACGTGAAAATCTTTCGCCGTTGCGCGAGCGGGCCGTTATTCGTTTATCGATTATCGGGCTCGCGGTGTTTTGGGCGGTGAGTCAGGTGATGCTCGCCGCATTTCCGGCGTTTGCAAAAGATGTGTTGGCGATTCGCAACACCGTGCTATTGCAGGGCATGCTGGCGTCGACAGGTGTCGGCATCATCGTCGGTTCGATACTGGCGGGGCGCTGGTCGAAGCAGCATATCGAAACTGGATTGATTCCGGTCGGCGCGTTTGGTATCGCACTTGGATTGTTGTGGCTGCCAGGTTTGCAATCGGTGCCGGCGCATTGCGCGAATTTTATTTTCATCGGCGTGATGGGCGGATTATTCATCGTGCCACTCAATGCATTGATTCAGTTTCACGCCTCCGAGCACGAGTTGGGCAAGGTGCTGTCCGCGAATAATCTTGTCCAAAATATTGCGATGCTCGGCTTTCTTATTATCACAGCAGCGGTGGCGGTGATGGGCGTGAATACGACGCTGTTGCTTGTGATGATTGCACTGGTTGCATTGTTGGGTACGGGTTACACCGTTATTAAATTACCGCAATCGCTGGTGCGTTTTGTTGTCGCGTATTTGCTCACGCGACGTTATCGCATTCGCGTGCAGGGTTTCAAAAATATTCCGGAACGTGGCGGTGTGTTGTTGCTTGGCAATCATATTTCGTGGATCGATTGGGCCATCGTGCAGATCGCCAGTCCGCGTCCGATTCGTTTCGTCATGCTCAAAAGTATTTACGAGCGCTGGTATTTGCGCGGCTTCTTTAAATTGTTCGGCGTTGTGCCGATCAGTCAGGGTGCGGGCGCGCAGGGCTCGCTCGAAGAAGTCGCGAAATTGCTCGATCAAGGCGAGGTGGTGTGTTTATTTCCTGAAGGCACGATCAGTCGCACCGGTCATCTCGCCGAATTTCGCAGCGGTTTCGAACGCGCGTGCGCGATGGTCAGCGACGACATCAACATCGTTCCATTTTATTTGCGCGGTTTGTGGGGCAGTCAATTTTCGCGTTCCAGCGAGCGTCTGCGCCAATTGCGCAGCGGTGGATTGCAGCGCGATTTAATTGTGGCATTCGGTCCTGTGTTGGCAAAAACTACGACGGCGGATGTGCTCAAGCGCCGCGTGCTCGATCTCTCGATCGAGTCATGGCAACAGTATGTGGCGGATTTGCCGGCGCTGCCGCAGGCGTGGCTGAGTGCAGCGAAACGTTGCGGCGGCGATCTCGCGCTTGCCGACACGTTATCGGCGCCGCTCACAGGCATCCAAAGCATTGCGGCAGTGACGGCATTTGCGCGCCGCATTCGTCATGCGCGGTCAGAAAAAAACGTCGGTCTGTTGCTGCCGACGAGCAGCGCGGGCGCGATCGTCAATATGGCGGCGCTGTGCGCCGGTAAAACCGTGATTAATTTGAATTACACCGCCAGCGCAGACGCATTGACCCATGCTATCGCGCAGGCTGACATCAAAACCATCTACACCTCGCGCCGCTTTCTCGAAAAATTGACGCAGCGCGGTTCGCCCGCCGCGCAATGCATGACGTCTGCGCAAATTATTTTCGTGGAGGATTTGCATCAGCAAATCAAAAAAGCAGAATTATTGTTGCGCTGGTTGCTGGCGTTGTCGTTGCCGGATCTTCTGCTCAGGAAAATCTTTCTCACGCGCATCGATCCGGAAAATCCCGCAGCAATTTTATTTTCGAGCGGTAGCGAAGGTTTGCCCAAGGGCGTAATGCTGTCGCATCGCAATATCATGGCCAATGTGCGACAGATCGCCGACGTGCTCAATCTTGAAGAAAACGATGTGGTGATGTCGTCACTGCCGCTGTTCCATGCCTTCGGTTTGACGGCGACGACTTTCATGCCGCTGATCGAAGGCGTGCCGATGGTGTGTCACGCCGATGCTACCGATGCGCTCGGCGTCGCTAAAGCGATCGCGGAATATCGCGCGACGGTTCTGTGCGGCACGGCGACATTCTTGCGTTTGTACACCAAGCATCCGCGTGTGCATCCGTTGATGCTGCGCTCGCTGCGTGTCGTCGTCGCAGGTGCAGAAAAACTTAGCGAAGATGTGCGCACCGCGTTCAAATTGAAATTCAATAAAGACGTGTACGAAGGTTACGGCGCGACCGAAACCACACCGGTTGCGAGTGTGAATTTGCCCGACCAGCTCGATACCAATCACTGGCAGGTGCAAATCGGTGGCAAGCCGGGCACGGTCGGCATGCCGCTGCCGGGATCGAGTTGCAAAATTGTCGATCCATCGACGCTCGAAGAATTGCCAACCGACACCGACGGTTTGATTCTGGTCGGTGGCTCGCAGGTGATGCTCGGTTATCTCAACGATGCCGAGCGCACGCGGCAGGCGATCGTCGAACTCGACGGTGTGCGCTGGTATAAAACCGGCGATAAAGGCCATCTCGACGCCGATGGTTTTCTCACCATCGTCGATCGCTATTCGCGTTTTGCCAAAATCGGTGGCGAGATGATTAGTCTCGGTGCCATCGAAGAAAAACTGCGCGCGGTGCTCGCGCAGCCCGAGCTCGAACTGGTGGCGGTGAATTTGCCCGATGCAAAAAAAGGCGAAAAAGTTATCGCGCTGCTGGCAACGACATTCGATGGCGATGAAATCAGAAAACAATTATTGGCGGCGCAAATAAATCCGCTGATGATTCCCGCGGAGCTTTATCTGGTTACCGAAGTGCCGAAATTGGGTAGCGGCAAAACCGATTTCGCGGCGGCGAAAAAATTGGCGGTCGAGTTGAGCGGTGAATAATCCAAACGCGTAGGGGCGCTGCTTGCTGCGCCCTTAACGTATCCGATTTTTCGTAATTTACCTGTATTGAAAAACAGGGGCACAGCAAGCAGCACCCCTACGGATGCGTTTTAATTATTAAATTGATTGCGACGCCAGGATGATGCAATTGCGTCCGCTGCCTTTCGCCGCGTAGAGCGCTGAATCGGCTTTATGCACTAATTCGCGCGAGCTTTGTGTCGGCGACGGTGTGATCGCCGCGACTCCCATCGATAGCGTGATGATGCGAGCGACCGCTGAGTAATCGTGCGGCAATGCAGCGGAAGCTAATTCGGTTTGAATGCGTTCGGCAATTTTTTGCGCATTCGCTTCCGATGTATCCGGTAATAAAATCGCAAATTCCTCGCCGCCGTAACGCGCGGCAATATCCGATTGACGCACCACCACGCGGCGGATAATCGCAGCCAGTAATTTCAAGGCTTCATCGCCACGTTGATGGCCGTAGTGATCGTTGTAATTTTTAAAGTAATCGACATCGAGCATGATCAATGCGAGCGGCGTGTGCGAACGTTGCGCGCGTACCCAATCGTCGGTGAGTGCCTGATCGAAGCGGCGGCGATTGGAAAGTCCGGTCAATCCATCCTGAAATGACAACGCCTGCATTTCGCGCGTCTGCGCCTGCAATTGTTGTTGCTGCACATGCACGTGTTGCACGAGCGCATCGATATCGTGGCTTAATTCGCCAAGTTCGTTGCGCAGTTTGCTGTCGAGACGTTGTGTGTAATCGTTGCTTTTGCGCACCCTGCGCAGATATTCGCCGATCGCCAGCATCGGGTGCACGAACTGGCGCTGAAATAATATGAGCACACCGATCGAGCCGAGCATGCCAGTGATAAACGAAACTGCGAGCGGCAGGCCCCATAAGTCGAGCGCGAAGTTACGCTGCGGCAGGGTGAGCGCCAATTTCGCGATGGCTTTGCCGTTATTGTCGCGCAGCAGCCAGGTGAGTTTGTCATTGTCGTCGCGATAAAGGGAATCGATGGCCACCGGCGCCTGTGTTCGCTCGGCATCGGAAACCGGCAGCAGCGCTACGGGAATTTGCGCGTTCTCTTGAATTTCATTGAGCAACTCTTCGTTGAAATACGCGGCGAATAGCAGATTGCCGCTTGCATCGCTGTTGCTGTCACTGCGCATCACGCTGGCGACGGCAAACATGAGTGGGCCTTCGTTGGAATTGACGAAGCCGCTATCGAAGATCGGCGCGCGCGGTTTAACTTTGCTCAAATCGGCCAAATAGGGAAGCAGTGCGGAGAGCGGCATCGGTTGGTTGGAGAAGTTGCCGTGCTCATCATCGACGACACGCTGCTGCAGCAGGCGTTTGTCGCCATCGAATAGCGCGACGATATCGACATTGAGGTTGATTAACGTATCGACCGGATACGAGCTGTCGAAAAAAACCGCGTTGTAATAATCGCTGTTGGGACTCCCCTCGCTAAAGATGCTGTCCTGCGGTTTGGTGATGAATTCGTACAGACCCGTGTTGATGGCGTTCTGATAGGCCAGCGTCACCAGCTGTAATTTTTTTGCATCGATCGCAAGCAATACGCGGCGCAAATCTTTGTGATCGCTCTGCGCCTCCAATTCATGCAGTTTGGGCATCACGATCCAGTAACGCGTTGCGATGGCAGCGCCGAGGCTGAGTGCTAGCAAGCCGGCCGCCACGATCAGTGTCAGTGGCAGCAGGCGAATGTTGAGGGGATTGCGGGAGTCCGCCACGATGGCTTAACTCAGCGCGCTGGCGACGGCCTTTTCAATCTTTGCGGGTTTCGTAGCGGGCGCGAAACGCGCGACGACTTCGCCGTTGCGATTGATCAGGAATTTAGTGAAATTCCATTTGATCTTCTCGCTGCCGAAGATCCCGGGTGCAGCGGTTTTCAGATATTTGAACAGCGGATGCGTGGTGGGGCCGTTGACGTCGATTTTGGCGAACATGGGAAATGTCACCCCATAGTTGACCTGGCAGAATTGTTCGATATCCGCATTGCTGCCGGGGTCTTGCTCGCGAAACTGATTGCAGGGGAAGCCGAGAATGAAGAGGCCCTGGTCGCGATATTTTTCGTAGAGCTTTTCCAGTCCTTCGAATTGCGGTGTCAGTCCACACTTGCTGGCAGTGTTGACGATCAGCAGCACTTTGCCGCGATAGTCGGCTAGCGAGACCTGTTCATCCTTGATCGTGCTCGCCGAGAATTGGTAGATGTCGGCCATTGGGTTATTTCCGCGAGGGTTTTCGTTCATGTTAGCCCATCGCATGCGGGGTCGCGAGGCGAGGAAACAATTTCGGCAACAATTGGTCAGTAGCATGAATCCGGTAGTGACGTCTGTGGTTGTCAGCGGAGGAATGCTGCTTGAATCCGACACCGATATTTTCGCCTCTGCGAATCGCCAATCCTTCGCGCCTGCTTTTGGTTGCGGCCGGACATGTCGGCAACTGTATTTTTTGCACGCCGGCGATTCATTGGCTGCGTCGCGCGTTGCCGCATGCCACGATCGATGTGGTCGTGCTGAATCAGGCATGCGCGGCCGTTTTTGCGGGCAACGATGCAATTTCCTCGGTTTTGGTGGTGCGCTGGCGCTGGCAGATGACGAAATTGGCCGGGCACTACGATCACGTCGTGTGCCTGCATCCAAAATCCATCGCTTTACTGGCACAAGTGACGGTGCCGATGAGCGTTATCCCGCCCTTCAGTTCAGATCAACATCACGCCGAGCAGATCCTGACATTTGCGCGCGCGTTGGCCGGCGGTGCCGTCGACAATGAAGATCGGCGTTACCGAATTACACCGGTATCTACGGCGGCAAGTCGCTTGGTGGGGCAAGCGAGACCGCTGATCGGTATTCATCTGGGCTGCGGTCGTACGGCGATTCATGGCTGGAAGTTTTTTTATCGCAAGCGCGATGCACATCCCAAGCTATGGCCAATCGAGCACTACGCCGAATTGGCGAAGCAATTGCGAAACATGTTTCCCGATGCGCAATTTGTCCTCACCGGCACGCGCAATGAACGATTTCTCGCGCGTCGGTTTAGCAACATCATTTCGGATGCAATCGATTTGACTGGCCGAACTTCTGTTGTTGAATTGGCGGGGCTTATCGAACAGATGGATCTTTTTATTACGCACGATTGCGGTGTAATGCATGTTGCGGCATCGACATCCACACCGTTAGTGGCGCTGTTCGGGCCGACCAGTCCGGCGCTCACAGGTCCTTGGCCGCTGGCGGCGCATCACCGCATTTTGCAGGCGGAACGCATGGCGGATATTACGCCACAGATGGCGGCACGAGCTGCGACGGATTTATTGCAGTCATCGTCTGTGGCAAACAAAGCGGCACCCGCGCTGGACGTTGTGCCGGTGCCAAATCACTGGATCGCCATTACTGTGCTGTGGTTGCAGCAGCACGATGTCTTTAACAGCGGCTACGTCGCTGCGCTAAGTGCGGGATTATCGTGATTCTGTGTTTGAGATTATTGTGGCCCCGTGTTTGGAGTTATTGCGGTAAGGGCCGCAGCGTTTTCGGCTCGAATGGATCGCCCACAATCAGCGGATAATCTTTTAACAGCGGGCTGGCAAAGCTCTTGGTGCGATCCAATTCGTCGAACGAAATATTCGCCATATCGGCCCAGCTATGAATGAAGTGCGCGTTCGAATAAGGGCGATGCAAATTTGCGCGCATGTGCGCCGCTTGCTCGTCGGCATCCTGCCAATTCGACGACGACCACACGATCATTGGAATCGTATACATCGGCGCCGTCGGTATCGATTCGTTGCGGCCTAAAATATGGTGCGGCGGGCTGTCGTAAACGTCTTCACCGTGATCGGAAAAATACGCCATGCGAGTCGGCGTATTGGTGCTGCGTAATTGTTCGATGATCGATGACACCACAAAATCGTTGAACAGCACCGCGTTGTCGTAGCGATTGATATATTTCAGCTTAGCTTCGTCGTGTGTGGTGGTTACGCCGCTAGCGTCTTTGAAAACATCGTATTCCTCGGGGTAGCGGTATTCGTATTTCAGATGCGTGCCGAGCAGATGAATCACGATAAATTTTTTCGGCGCATCTTCTTTTAACACCTTGGCGAGCGGTGCGAGTACGTTTGTGTCGTATTGACGCGAATTTTGTTCGCGCGAGGTGTTCATATAAAACTGTTCGTCGGTCTGCTGGGAGAAATTCGTCAGCATCGTGTTGCGTCGAGTCAGCGTCTGCTGGTTGGTGATCCAATACGAACGATAGCCCGCTTGCTTCATCATATTCATGAGCGTTGGCTTTTCCAGATACAGCGTCGGATGTTCCTGATCGGCGAACGACAATACCTGTATGAGCGATTCGATAGTGGTGGGGCGCGACGACACGACGTTATCGAACAGCAGCAATTCATTTTTTATCGCGGACAAGCGCGGTGTAGTGTCGCGCGAATAACCGTAAATACCCATATGCCCGCGGTTGGTGGACTCGCCGATGATCAACACCAGCGTCGAGGTCGGGTTGATGTTGTGATCGACCAATCCGTTCAGCGGCGGCAGCGCAGCGTTAGCCTGACGCAGGTTTTCCATTTCCTGTAATTGTTTACGGTATTGCGCGTAGCCCATGATGAATTGCCAGGGCTCGGCCGGCTCCATGCGCTTTTGAATGCGATCGACCATTTGCTCCGTGGTGCACGGCCGTTTCGATGAGCAGTTGCTCGCGACCGGGGCGACGAAAAGAAAAAGCGCGATAACGACACAAGTGATGCTGCGTGCGCGCAATGACATGTCGATGGGTTTAACGCGGCGCCACAGCAGCAATGCAATCGCGGTGTGAGCGATGAGGACGGGAATCATCCACCAGCGAAAATATTGGCCGATGAATTCACTTGATTCTTTGATGTTGGATTCAAAGATGATGAACAGCACGCTGGTGGAAAACGTTTGCTGATATATGCAGTAGTAACCCAGGCTGATCAGCGAGCTCAGCCAGAGCAAAATTCCGATGCCGCCGGTAATGGCTTTTTGGTGGCGCGGAAACGTGAATAAGGGAATGAACCACAGCAGGCTCATGTAAAGCGCTTGCCGTAATCCGACCGACGTGGTGTGGCCGCTGATTTTCATCAGCAGATGCGTGCAGCCGGAAAAATAGAAGAAAAATAGATACGTGCTGATGAGGCCAGCGGCGAGAGAGGTCTTTTTCATGGAGTCGGGCATATCAAGCGGGTATTCGGGTCAGATGGCGCGCAGTTGCTTCGGCGGTGGTGTGCTAAAGCATTTATTTTGGTTATCAATTATCGAGCGTGCGCACGATAGCATAACCGCGAGCCTCGTCGGCTCAGAGCACGATAAATTACGCGATGAATCTTAAGCGGGGCTTAATGCCCGACAGTAATGTCGGGCAGCGGTCATGATAATGGCGGGGTGAATTGAATCTAGCGGTTGCTCTACGCCAGTTGCAGGGTGAGTTGCTGCAGGCGTTTGTGCTGCAATTTGAGCGCGTATTCCAGTTCCTGCAGGCGTGAGCTGATCGTCGTCTGCCGCCATTTGTGTTGCAGCTGTGCAGTTTTCTCAGCGAGCTGCAAACGTTTCTGTTCATACCACTGCTGACGCAGCGTATTCCATTCCTGCAGGCTGTCGAGAAAATGCTGGTACTCGCGTTCGAGATGTTCGCGCCAGATATCGGCGTTGGTCGCTGTCGCCAGACGATGTTGCGCGCGTTTGAATTGCATATCGACCAGCGCTTTGTGAATTTTGAAATCGGGCTCACGCTTGAGGTCGCGCGCCAAGCCGCACCAGTGCGCGACATTGATCAGCCATTTGGTCGGGTCGAATTGCCACCAGCGCACGCCATTGCGGTAATCGGTTTGGAAAATATGGTGGAAGTTGTGATAGCCCTCGCCGTAGGTGACGAGCGCGAGCCAGAAATTATCGCGTGCGGTGTTTTCGTCGGTGTAGGGTTGTTTGCCCCAGATGTGTGCGAGCGAATTGATAAAGAACGTCACGTGATGGTTGACGACCAGGCGCAAAAATCCCATCAGCAATAAATAGCCCCAGACATCGTCGAGCAAAAAGCCGAGCGCGAGCGGCGGCAGCAGATTCATCGCAATCGCGAGCGGTGCGTAGTATTTGTCTTGCCACGCAACGATGGGGTCGCGCTGCAGATCGGGGACGTTGCTGAAATCGATTTTGCCGGTCGGGTAATCGCGCAGCATCCAGCCGATATGTGAGAACCAGAAACCGCGTTTGGCCGAATACGGATCGCTGTCGTTGTCATCGACATGGCGGTGATGACGGCGGTGACCCGAAGCCCACACCAGCACGCTGTTCTGGGTCGCCGCGGCGCCGAACAGAACGAAAAACCATTTCAGCAGCGGATGAGCGGTGTAGGTGTTATGCGCGAACAGACGGTGATAGCCGGCGGTGATCGAGAGGCCATTGCAGGCAAGGAAAATCGCAAACGCCAGCCAGTTGCCCCAGCTGAAACCATGGGTGAGGCCGTACCACGGCACGATCGTGATCGCGACGATGAAGGTGGCGATGAGCACGGTTGCGGGCAGCCACATGATGGCTGGCTTGGCGGCGGCCGGCGCTTTGGCGGTGGCGAGCGGTTTGGTGTCGGTCATAGTGCGATGTGTCTCTACGGCGGATTGCAAATATCAGCGAAAGCTATCGACCGGCCGGAACTGCCGATCGATTGCTTCGATGGTAGACCAAGATTTCCGGCTGGCCCAGTGCGCAAATGTACGCACCGAAGAAGCATGTTAGCAAACCCGGGGGCGCCTCTAGGACTGAGATGGGGGCTCGATGCGCAGATACAATCGGCCATCGTCGATCTCGCTGCGCATCGGTTGCAGCGACTGGCCATGGCAGGGGCCGGAAAGGCAAATGCCGCTGAGCGGATCGAATAAAGCACCGTGGCTCGCGCACTGGATCAGCGCGCCGTCCAGGTCGAAGAATTGATCCTCCAGCCAGTTGAGTTCGACCCCCAAGTGCGGGCAGCTGTTGCGGTAGACGCGCAATTCGTTGTCGAAGCGCAGCGCAAATACGCTGTCGCCGTCGACCTCGAAGCCTTTCGCGCCGCGCTCTGGAATGGCGTCGACGTCGCATAGATAGATGGCATCGGCGTTGGCGGTCATGGCGATGTGCTCGGCAGTTCGAGGGCGTGACGAATGGTCGCGGCATTGATCTCGACGCAGGTCCGGCCTGCGGCGATGGCTTCGGCGGCGCGGTGATATTCGAGCAGGCCGATATGGTTGACGTGCGGCAACAGGATCACATCGGGCGGCTCGCCGGCCAGGCGGCTGCGCGTGATGCGATCCTGCATGATGGTGATGGCGCCTTGCATGACCTCCAGCGTTGCCGGGCGCTCCTGGCGCTCGCTCCATTGCTCCTGGTAATTCGATACCAGTTGTCGGATCGGCGTGGTCGCACCGCGCAATGCACTGCCGAGTCGGTTCAAGAGACCCGCGCTGACGACTTCGCTGTCTTCGTCCTGATCGATCATGTCTTCGTCTTCCGCCGTCAGTTGCAGCTGCGCCGTGGAGCGCCGCATCAGCGTGCTCGGATTGACCGCGATGACGAGGTCCGCGCCCAGTGCGCGACAGACCGAAACCGGTACCGGATTGACGAGGGCGCCATCCACGAGCCAGCGGCCGCTTTCGTAGACGGGCGTGATCATGCCGGGAATCGCGATCGAGGCGCGCACCGCGTCCCAGAGCGAGCCGTCCTGCAACCAGACTTCGCGGCCGGAATGCAGGTCGGTGGCGATGGCGGCGAATGGCTGACGCAGCGTGCGGATGTCGGGGTTGCCGTAGTTGCTGCGCAGGTGTTCGATCAGCACGTCTGCTTCGGCTACACCGCCGCGTGCGAGCGGTCGAATGCCAAGGTAGCGCAGGATCTCACGAGTGCCGAGCGCGCTTACCCAGGCGCCTAATTCGTCGAGCTGATTGGTGACATAGCTGGCACCGACCAGCGCGCCGATCGAGCAGCCGCAGATGATGTGTGGCTCGATCCCCATCTCGCGCAATGCCTGAAGCACGCCGATATGGGCAATACCGCGCGCTGAGCCGGCGCCGAGCGCGATGCCGATTTTTTTGTCGCCGAAGTTTGTGGCCGAATTGGCGGAGCCCGATCGGGTCGAGCGATTTGCACTACGCATGGGAGATCCGTTAGTCAGCGCGTTGGTTATCGTCTCGGTTATCGAGAAAACACAGACGCGACTTTTACATTTCTAGATGTTTACGCGCAATCGCGGCGACAATCGAGCGGCGTGGCACTGCCCGAATAACGCCGCGAGGCGGTTCGCTGAGAAGGTGACGAATCAGGCGATATTGGCGATAGCGGTTGTGGCTTCCGCTCGATCGGCTGCGTCGAGCAGTTTGAGCTTTTCGAGGTCGTCGAGTTCAGTCCAGTGCATATCGAGCAGCGCACAATGCAGCGAATACAACAGAACTTTAGAAACCTTAATGCCGCGCTGGCGAATGCGAATGTACGCTTGAACCGCGCCGACACGCGCGAGATCGTCGCGGTTGTGAATGCCGATTGCTTGCAGCCAGTTGACAGAGGTATTCCCTAAATTCTTCAATGCCATCAAATCATTTTGCATGGTTGAGACTTCAATTGTGGGTTTTTTATTGTTGGGTGGTCAGCTTATACCGTATAAGCGCCTTTCTATCAAAAATTTATGTTGAATAACGTGCGACATTGAAAACGCTGCACGTGAGAAATTTCTGCAGTGAGAGATTTTGTGCAATGAGTTCCTTTTTGATGGACCACGTCCCTATGAGTCACGTATCTATGAATCACGCTCCTATGAATATGTCCCGATGAATCCTGCCCCTATGAACAACGTACCGCTGCTGACACCTGCGATACTGACCGGGCGCGACGATAATTTTATCGATCACGCCAGTCTGGAACGGCCCGTGCACCGCGATATCGTCGCGCCATTTCTCGCGTTGCGCGCGGCGGCGGCAGAGGCTGGGTTCGATTTGGCGGTGGCGAGCGGCTATCGCAATTACCATCGCCAATTGCAGATATGGAATGCCAAAGCCGGCGGCGAACGTCCCGTCTACGGCAGCGATGGCGGCGAATTAAATATTGCGGAGCTCAACGAACTCGAACTCGCGCTCGCGATTTTGCGCTGGTCGGCATTGCCCGGCGCATCGCGCCATCACTGGGGAACCGATATCGATATTTATGACCGTGCGGCCGTCGCTGCCGATTATGTGGTGCAACTCAATCAGGCCGAGGTTGCCGATGACGGACCTTTCGGCCCGCTCCATCGCTGGCTTGATGAGCGTATCGCGACCGATAATGCCTTCGGTTTTTTTCGCCCCTATCAAAATGATCATGGCGGTATTGCGGCTGAACGCTGGCACTTGAGTTACGCACCGCTTGCGGCGCGTTATCAATGCAGCATGAATGCGTCGACGCTGTGGTGCGCAATCGATGCGCCGAGCTTGGCGTTGCGCACGACGATTGCCGAAAATTGGGCGATGATTTTCGAGCGCTTCATCTGGGTGGCTGCGCAATGCTATCCAGTGCAATGGCAGGAGCGATTGCTGGCTGTAAGCAATGGCATGCGTGCGGAAGGTCGCGTATGAGTGAACGCAATTCGACATGGTTATGGCAACAAATTCGCGGCGAAGGTGAAGTGTTAGTGAGCGCGGAGCCTTTGCTCGCCAGCTTTTTTCATTCGACGCTGCTCAATCACGCTTCGCTGGAAGATGCGCTGGCATTTTTGCTCGCCAATCAATTGGGAAATACCGATGTGCAGTCGATGCTGTTGCAGCAGGTATGCAAAGACGCGTATGCGAGTGAGCCCGAGCTGATCGATGCGGCGACGGCCGATAGCCTGGCGCATTACGATCGCGATCCCGCGTGCAAATACTTTTCGATGCCGCTGTTGTATTTCAAAGGTTTTCAAGCGGTGCAGGCATATCGTGTTGCGAACTGGTTGTGGCGGCAGCAGCGGCGAGCAATTGCGTCATTTTTGCAAAATCGTATCGCAGAGGTTTTCGATATCGATATTCATCCTGCTGCGACAATTGGCTCGGGGCTGATGGTCGATCACGGTACGGGTGTCGTGATCGGGGCAACGGCGGTGCTCGGCAATAATATTTCGATGCTGCACTCAGTCACATTGGGAGGCTCCGGTGTCGGCGCTGGGCGTCGTCACCCCTGCGTCGGCGACGGCGTATTAATCGCGAGCGGCGCGAAATTATTGGGGCCGATCTCCGTTGGACGCGATGCGAAAATTGCAGCGGGCAGTGTGGTGTTGAACGACGTTGCAGAGTTTTCTACCGTGGCTGGTGTGCCAGCGCGCGCAGTGGGCGGAGCAAATAAATCGGTGCCGGCGCAAGACATGAATCAATGTCTCGATGACGGCTGAGTGTTTGCACTGCTATGGCCAAAAATTAGCGAACAAAAGTTGTGCTGAGTAACGTTTATCCGTTACATTATTCGCGATCGCGAGAGTCCGCTTACTTAATTTTAAAAAATGCAAGCGGTTAATAATCGGTTAACAATAAAATAGCGGCCCATATTGATCAAAGCGATCGTTGTACTGCGCGGTATAACGGAACGACCGTGTGGACACATCGATTCATGGATGGCGCCTGCCGAAATTAGGGGAGCAGGTTGACAAATCCGGGGTGAAAAGTGAGCGTTAAGCTTTTAGATAACGATGCCTTTTATGGGTATCGCGTGCGCCGCACGGTAAATGGCAAGTTGTATCAGGAATATTTCTCTCTCAAGCAAGATGGCGATCGTATGCAGGGGCGCAACAAGAAACTTGTTGAGCAGGCTGCGCTACGTCGCGATGAAGAGCTTGCGCAAATGCAAACGAAAATGCGCGAGAAGCTCAAATCGGATCGTTGCTTTAACAGCGATGGCTCTATCCGAGGCATAAGTTATCTCCTGAAAACCGAAAAGAGCGGTGCGGTTACGCCGATTTTTCAGCTGGGGATTGCATCGGAGCTGGAGCAGAAAATCGTGTGCACGAGTTTTTCACTCAATGCGCATGGCAAGGAAGAAGCGTGGCGCAAAGCGGTCGATACCTACGCCAAGCACAAAGTCATTCGCAAAAATACCAAGTTGTATAAACAGCTGCTCGAAGCGAAGCCTTCTAACAGCGGTAAAAAATAAAATCCATTTAGAACGCTAATCCGTCGATGTGATTTCAACAAAGCATCCCGCAGTGCGGGATGCTTTGTTGTGTGCGCTAATTACTTCTTGTACGCAGCCGCTGCTTTGGTGATTGCGGCGCGGGCGGCGTCGGCACCTTCCCAGCTATCGACTTTCACCCACTTGCCCGGCTCGAGATCTTTATAGTTCTCGAAGAAATGCTGAATTTGCTTGAGCAGCAATTCGGGCAGATCGGTGTATTCCTTCACGTTCTTGTAGAGCACGGTCAGTTTGTCGTGTGGAACGGCAAGAACTTTCGCATCCTGGCCGGACTCGTCGCTCATATTCAATACGCCGACCGGACGCGCGCGAATCACCGAACCCGGCGCTACGGGATACGGAGTCACCACGAGCACATCGAGCGGATCGCCATCTTCGCCGAGCGTCTGCGGAATGAAACCGTAGTTCGCCGGGTAGAACATCGGCGTTGCCATGAAGCGATCGACGAAGAGCGCGTCGGCGTCTTTATCGATTTCGTATTTGATCGGCGTGCTGTTGGCGGGGATTTCGATGGCGACGTAAATGTCGTTCGGTAAATCTTTGCCTGCTGGGATTTTGTCGAAGCTCATGATGGATCCTTTCGATAGGGATGTAGGTTGGGGATGCTTAAAAAAAAACAGCCAGTGCGAAAGTTGAGGCCGGCGATTATAGCGGCAGGGCGGCGCGTTACGGAACCGTCAACCGTAGCGTTTGGCCCGGCGTCGACACCCAAGACCCATATGCTAGGCTGTTAGGGCCCATCAGTAGTTTGTAAAGGATGTAGTCAGTCGGTGGAAAACAATCGTCGCTTTCCGCGCACGCGTCTGCGCGCCGAGGTCAAATTGAATCACCCCGCCGCCGGTGAGCAAAAATCGCATACACGCGATATTTCCGAAGGTGGCGCTTTCGTCCTGAATGAAGGGCTCACACTGCCCGCGCTGGGCGAAATCATTGAAGTCCAGGTGCAGGGATTGCCAGGCGACGCCGCCCCTGTCGTGCGCATGAAAGTGGTCCGTATCGATCGCGAAGGCGTCGGTCTCGAATTTCTGAAAGACGGCGAATAAATTCCCGCGGCGTCGCGTTATTGCCGGTTGCCGCTTCGCTAATACCGTGTTGCCATCTCTGTGCGATGTTAATATCCCCGCTCGTTCGGCTCTGATCGCTTCGGTTTGAGTCGCAGCCTTTTGCATGACATTCAGACGAGTCGGTATGCACATTCACATCCTCGGTATTTGCGGCACCTTCATGGGCAGTCTCGCGATTTTGGCGCGCGAGCTCGGCCACACGGTGACGGGTTCGGATACGGGCGTGTACCCGCCCATGAGCACACAGCTCGAAGCGCAGGGTATTCGCCTGCAGGAAGGCTACGATCCCGCGCACTTGAATCCGCAACCCGATCTCGTCGTTATCGGCAACGCACTGTCGCGCGGTAATCCCGCGGTCGAATACGTGCTCGATCGCAACATACCGTATGTGTCGGGGCCGCAGTGGCTCGCCGATCAGGTATTGCAGCAACGTTGGGTGCTCGCGTGCGCGGGCACGCACGGCAAAACCACGACGAGCAGTTTGCTGACGTGGCTGCTCGAAGCGAATGGCTACAATCCCGGTTATTTGATCGGCGGTGTGCCCGAAAATTTTTCGGTGTCGGCGCGGCTCACCGACAGCAATTTTTTCGTGATCGAAGCCGACGAATACGATTGCGCATTTTTCGATAAACGTTCGAAGTTCGTGCACTATCGTCCACGCACGGCGGTGCTCAATAATCTGGAATTCGATCACGCCGATATTTTTCCCGACCTCGCCGCGATTCAGCGCCAGTTCCATCACCTCGTGCGTACGATTCCCGCGAGCGGTCGCATTATTTTCCCCGCACAGGAAGCTGCGTTGCAGGAAGTGCTCGCGATGGGTTGCTGGTCCGAGCGCGAGACGACAGGGCTCGGTGGCGATGTCGATTGGCAGGCGCGTCTGTGCAGTGATGACGGCAGCGCGTTCGATATTTTGCAGCGCGGCGAATTGTGCGGCCGCGTCGACTGGAAGCACACTGGGTTGCACAATGTACAAAACGCATTGAGCGCAATCGCGGCGGCGCATCACATCGGCATTCGCGCGCGCGACGCGATCGCGGCGTGCAATGATTTCGCCGGTGTAAAACGGCGCATGGAATTGCTCGCCGATATCGATGGTATTCAGGTTTACGATGATTTCGCACATCACCCGACAGCGATCGCGACCACGCTCGAAGGTTTGCGCGCGCGCGTGGGCAAAGAACAAAATATTATCGCCGTGATCGAGCCGCGCTCGAACACGATGCGCCTCGGTGTGCATCTGCAAAAACTCGCGCCGTCGACGCGCGCGGCCGATCGCGTGATCTGGTATCAGCCGCCGGGGCTCGATTGGTCGATGGGCGAAGTGATTGCAGCGAGCGAAAAGCCCGCACAGCTCTACGATAATATCGATCGCATCGTCACCGATCTAACGCAGCAGATTAAGCGCGGCGATCGCGTGGTGTTCATGAGCAATGGCGGTTTCGGCGGCATTCATCAAAAACTTGTGCGTGCTCTCCAGCAACGCACGCAGCAGCAGTAAGCGATATGGATTATGCACGCACTGTCACGCTCGCAATTACCGGCGCATCGGGCGCGCAATATGGGCTACGCCTGCTCGAATGTTTGCTCGCGGCGAAATGCCGCGTGTATTTGTTGATTTCCGATGCGGCGCGTGTCGTGCTCGCGACCGAAACCGATGTGCAATTGCCGGAGTTTGGGCGATGGGCTGAGTTTTTTTCCGCGCGTTTCAGCGTGCAGCCACAGCAACTGCAGATATTTTCGCGCGACGATTGGATGGCGCCAGTGGCATCGGGTTCCAGCGCGCCGACGAGCATGGTGATCTGTCCGTGCAGCATGGGCACGCTCGCGGCGATCGCTGCGGGCATGAGCAATAATTTGATCGAACGCGCCGCCGATGTTGCACTCAAAGAGCGGCGGCAATTAATTCTGGTGCCGCGCGAAACGCCGTATTCGCAAATTCATTTGGAAAACATGCTTGCGCTCACCAAAATGGGCGCGATGGTGTTGCCGGCGAGCCCGGGTTTCTATCAGCGCCCAACGCGCGTTGCCGAATTGATCGATTTTGTGGTCGCACGCATTCTCGATCAGCTCGGCATCGAACAGTGTCTCTTAGCCCGTTGGGGCGAGAATGAAACCCGTTGGGGAGAGAATAAATCCACTCAAAATGGAGGCGATCATGAGTGATGCCGAATTTTTACCCGTGACGGGGCCGAGCAAGGAGGAGCGCACGTGGGCGATGTTGTCGCATCTGTCGATCGTCGCGCAGATTTTTTTGCCGATTTTAATTTTGGCGCCGCTGGTGATACTGCTCGTCAAGGGCGACGCCATGCCCTTCGTCAAAAGTCAGAGTAAAGAAGTGATCAGCGAACAGATTACGCTGCTGTTTGCGGCCATTGTCAGCTGCTTGCTGATGGTGATCGGAATCGGCGTGGTGATGCTGCTCGCGCTGTGGGCCTATTCGGTCGTCACTGGCGTTATCGGCGCGGTGAAGGTGAATGATGGCGTCGCTTACCGCTACCCGTTTAACTGGCGTGTGATTAATTGATGGTTGAGTTGATGAGTGGATTGAGCCGATGAGCGCTGCGCATTTCATACCTTGTCGCGCGGGTTGTGGCGCGTGCTGCATTGCGCTCAGTATCAGCTCGGCGATTCCTGGAATGCCGAGCGGCAAACCCGCAGGTGTGCGCTGTGTGCAACTCGACGACGATAATCGCTGCAAAATTTTCGGCAAGCCCGAGCGCCCCAAAGTGTGTGCGGATTTTCAGGCTGAAATCGAATTTTGCGGCAACACGCGCGACGAGGCATTGGAGCGCATGCGCAACCTCGAAACGATCACGCGTATCCATTGATGATGTCATGGTGTGATGTGGCATGACCGAATTACCGTTATTTCCATTGCGCGCTGTCTTGTTTCCGCACGGTCGCATGCCGCTGAAAATTTTCGAGCCGCGCTATGTCGATCTGGTCAGCGACAGCCTTAAGCATGAACGCGAATTCGGTGTGGTGTGGATTCGCGAAGGTGGCGAAGTCGTGCTCGATGCCGATCACGCCATGCCGAGGCTCGCGCAAATCGGTTGCACTGCGCGCATCGTCGATTGGGATGCGCTGCCCAATGGGCGCTTCGGTATCACCATTGAAGGTGGCAGCAAGTTTCGGGTGTTGTCTACGCAGCAGCGCCCCAATTTTCTCGTGGTCGCGGAGACCGAGTTTTTGCCGGCCGAGGAATCGATCGACGTGCCCGCGCATGCACAGGACATGATTGAGTTGTTGCGCCAGTTGATGGAGCATCCGGCCATCGCGCGGCTGAATATCGAACCGCAGCTCGACGATGCGGGCCGGCTCGCCAACCAGCTTGCGCAATTATTGCCGATTCCCGAATCCAGCAAATTCGCCTTGCTCGCTGAATTCAATCCACAGGAGCGGTTGGATCGATTGCTGGCGATTCTTGAGCAGATTTCTTCGTGAGGTTTCGTCGCGAACTGTGCCGGCGGTGATCGCGAGATGCAGCCATCGCCAGAGTTTTCTAACAATCATCTTAAGGGGAGTGGGATGATGCCGATCGTGCTCGATATTGAAGCCTCGGGACTGGGGCGCGGCAGTTATCCGATTGAAATCGGCTACGTGCTGGCCGATGGCCAAAGTCACTGTTTTTTGATCAAACCGCTCGACGATTGGCGGATGTGGAATGACGAGGCTGCGGAGTTGCATGGCATTCCGCGCGAGCATCTGATGGCGCACGGCCTCGACGTAGTAACCGCAGCGGAAACGCTCAATCGCGCGCTGGGCGGTATGACGGTGTACTCGGATGCGTGGGGCAACGATCAGAGCTGGCTCGCGTTGTTATTCGATTGCGCCGAGCGCGTGCAGGGTTTTCGCTTGCAGGCCTTGAATCAATTGCTCAACGAAGATCAGTTGGCGCAATGGGCGACGACGAAGAAAACCGTCGAGCGCGAAATGGCGATCGGTCGGCATCGCGCGAGTAGCGATGCGCGGGTTTTGCAGCAGACGTATCAGCGCGTTGCGGCAATCGCGCCCAATGTGCCGCACTAAATAAGGCAACCATTGCGAGGTAGAGATGAGCAAAGTACTCGATGAGGTCATCGCGGCGAATCGCCTTGAGCGGCTCGACGATAATCTATTTCGCGGCTACGGCAATTGGGGGCCGGCGGCGCGTTTGTACGGCGGTCAGGTCATGTCGCAGGCGATGAGTGCGGCGCAGCAGACAGTGACGGGCAATTTCGTATTGCATTCGATGCACTGCTATTTCATGCGTCCGGGCGATCCCAGGCGCGCGGTGATTTACGATGTTGAATTGATTCGCGACGGCAAAAGTTTTCTCACCCGCCGCGTCACCGCGCGCCAATACGGCCATGCAATTTTCAGTTGCCAACTCTCCTATCAAAAACCCGAACAGGGTTTCGATCATCAATTGCCGATGCCGCAGGTAGAGCCGCCGGATGGATTGCGGAGCGAGGCCGATGTGCTGGCTGCCGAGTTACTGCGCGGTGCTCCGGCAGGATTGGAAAAGCAGGTGCCGACCGAGTGGCCGATCGATTTTCGGCCCGTGAATCCGGTCGATCACCGCAATCCCAAACCGCAGCCGCCCGTGAGTCATGTCTGGATGCGCGCACTGGCGCCGCTGCCGGACGATCTCGCGTTGCACCAGCAGCTGTTGGGATTCGCCTCGGATCATACGATTCTGGTCACCGCGCTGCGCCCGCACGGCGTCACCTTCATGTTGCCGGGATTGCAATTCGCCACCATCGATCACGCCATCTGGTTTCATCGTCCTTTCCGTATGGACGAGTGGCTGCTCTACGTCACCGAAAGTCCATCGGCATCAAACGCGCGCGGCTTTTCGACCGGCCGCATTTACCAGCGCGATGGTGCGCTGGTCGCATCGGTCACCCAGGAAGGTTTGTTGCGCCAGCACTCGCAGCCAAAAACCTGATGGCTCCCGGCACGATAAGGCGGCCAAATACCGAGGTTGACGCTGTATAATCGCCACCCATTCAGCTTTTCAGTATCGGTACGTGCGATGGACGTTAAGTCGTATATGCAAACTCTCGGACGCGCGGCGCGACAGGCATCGCGCGAACTCGCGCGTGCAGAAACCGCACAGAAAAATGCGGCGTTGCTCGCCACGGCAGAGGCGATCGCCAAGCATCGCGATGCGATTCTCGCCGCGAATGCAAAAGACATGGAGCGCGCGCGCGCCAATGGCCTCGACAGCGCGATGCTCGATCGCCTCGAACTGAAACCAAAAGGCGTCGACACCATGATCGAAGGCCTGCGCCAGGTCGCAGCATTGCCCGATCCGATCGGCGCGATTACCGATCTCGTCTACCGTCCCTCCGGCATTCAAGTCGGCCGCATGCGCGTGCCGCTCGGCGTCATCGGCATCATTTACGAAGCGCGTCCGAACGTGACGGTGGAAGCCGCAAGTCTCGCGCTGAAATCCGGTAACGCCACGATTCTGCGCGGCGGCTCGGAGGCGATCGAAGCCAATCGCGCGATTGCGCAATGCCTGCGCGAAGGTCTCGCTGCGGCGGGCTTGCCGGAAACCGCAGTGCAAGTGGTCGATACCACCGATCGCGCGGCGGTCGGCGAAATGATCACGATGCCCGAATTTATCGATGTCATCGTGCCGCGTGGCGGCAAAGGTTTGATCGAGCGTATTTCGAAAGACGCGCGCATTCCTGTGATCAAACATCTCGACGGCATCTGCCATGTCTTCATCGACGATAGCGCCGATCTCGATAAAGCCTTTCGCGTTGCGATGAATGCGAAAACGCAGCGCTACGGCACCTGCAATACGATGGAAACATTGCTCGTTGCGAGCAGCATCGCGCCAAAAATTTTGCCGCGTCTCGCTGAAGCATTGATTGAAGCTGGCGTTGAGCTGCGCGGTTGCCGTCGCACGCAAACATTGATTTCTGCAGCGTGTACTTTTGAAATTAAAAATGCGACCGAAGAAGATTGGCGCACCGAATATCTCGCGCCGATTTTGTCGATTCGCATCGTCGACACGCTCGATGAAGCGATCGATCACATCAACACCTACGGCTCGCAGCACACCGATTCGATCATCACCGAAAATTACACACGCGGCCGTCGTTTTCTGCGCGAAGTCGATTCGAGTTCGGTGATGATCAACGCGTCGACGCGATTCGCCGATGGCTTTGAATACGGTCTCGGCGCGGAAGTCGGAATTTCTACCGACAAATTCCACGCGCGCGGTCCAGTCGGGCTCGAAGGGCTGACGTCGCAAAAATTCGTTGTGCTCGGCGATGGTCATGTCCGTCAGTGATATGAATTGAAGAGTCCTGAACCGGTTATTAACAGTCTCGCAATTTTTGGTGGGACCTTCGATCCCGTTCATATCGGTCATTTGCGCTCGGCGATCGAAGTGCGCGAGTTGCTCGCGTGCGACGAATTGCGTTTCATTCCTTGTCACCAGCCGCCGCATCGCACCCAGCCGGCGGCAAGCAGTGCGCAGCGTTTGCGCATGCTCGAACTGGCGATTGCCGACGAGCCGCGACTTGCCGTCGACGCGCGCGAAATTCAGCGCAACGGTCCTTCGTACACGATCGATACGCTCATGCAATTGCGCGCTGAGGTCGGTGCGCAATGCCGCTTGTATTTAATTATCGGTATGGATGCCTTTGCCGCGCTCGATAGCTGGCACCGCTGGCGCGAGCTGCTCGATTTCGCGCATATCGTGGTGATGCAGCGACCGCAAAATTCGATGTTGAGTCGGGGCGTTGTCGCCGAGCTGTTGCGCGAGCGTCGCGTCGATGTTGAGCAATTGCAAACAACAGCGCACGGCTCGATTGCCATCGTGCAATTGACGCCACTGCCGATTTCGGCAACAGCGATTCGCGCCTTGATTCGCGAAAGACGATCGCCGCGTTATTTATTGCCCGATGCCGTGTGGGAATTTATTCGTGAAAATGGGTTGTACCTGTAAATATACTTTTTGAGGAGAAACACTTTTCAATATGACCGCCGATGAATTGAAACAAATAGCGATTGCCGCGCTCGAAGATTTGAAAGGGCGCGAAATTCTTGCGCTCGACGTGCGCACGCTCACCAACGTTGCCGATTGCATGGTGTTTTGCAGCGGTACTTCGAATCGCCACGTGAAATCGCTGGCCGATAACGTTTCCGTCGAAGTGAAAAAGCGCGGCGGCGCGGTGTTCGGCATCGAAGGTGAAGACGCGGGCGAGTGGGTGCTTGTCGATCTGGGCGACGTGATTGTTCACGTCATGCTGCCCGAGACGCGCGCGTTCTACGATCTCGAACGCATGTGGTCCAAGCCGGTTAGTCAAAACGAAAAAAAATAAACCGCGATGCTGATTCGTTTGCTTGCGGTGGGAACGCGAATGCCGGCGTGGGTCGAAGCCGGTGTCGCCGAATACCGCAAACGGCTGCCGCCTGAAATCCAATTTGAGATTCGTGAAATTAATCTGGCTCAGCGCGGAAAGAATGCTGATATCGCACGCGCATTGCAGCAGGAAGGCGAGGCCATGCTCGCGGCAATCGGCGCGCGAGATTTCGTTATCGCACTCGATGTGAAAGGTAAGAGTATTTCCACCGAGCAGTTCGCGATTGAATTGGCGAAGTGGCAGCAGAATGGCGATCCCGTCAGCATTCTCGTCGGTGGTCCCGATGGTCTTGCGGCGAATTGTCTGGAGCGCGCGCAGCAGCGCTGGTCGCTTTCGGCGCTGACGTTGCCGCATCCGATCGTGCGCGTGGTATTCGCCGAGCAGTTGTATCGCGCGTGGAGCATCAACAGCAATCATCCGTATCATCGCGCATAACATCCGTTTTTTTACTCACACGATATAGCGATAGGCATGGCCGAACGGTTAACACTCAAAGATCCCTACCATGAAGTGCGCATTTTCACCGTGCGCATTCTTGTGGCTGCGGTCGTCGTGCTCGCGTGTTTCGGTGTGTTGCTGTATCGCTACTACGATCTGCAGATCAATCAATACGATAAATATCGCACCGAGTCCGATCGCAATCGCGTGCAGTTGCAGCCGCTGCCGCCGCGCCGTGGTTTGATTTACGATCGCAACGGCGTTGTGCTCGCCGATAATGCGCCGAGCTATTCGCTGACGATTACCAAAGAGCAGGTCAAAGATCTGAATAAAACGCTGGCGCTGGTGCGTTCGTTAATTCCGATCGATGACGACGATGTCGATAAATTCATGGATCGACTCAAGGATCGTTATCCCTATCAATCGGTGCCGCTGAAATTTCGTCTCAACGAAGAACAGATCGCGATACTCGCGATCAATCGCTATCGCTTGCCCGGTGTTGAAGTCGAAGCCGAATTCGTACGCAGTTATCCGCATGGTGCGTTGCTTGCGCACGCACTCGGTTATGTCGGACGCATCAGCGAAAAAGAATTGAAATCGCTGACCGGCGATCAAGTGCAAAATTATGCCGGCACCAACTACATGGGAAAAATCGGTGTCGAACGTTATTACGAAGATGCGCTGCATGGTCGCGTTGGTTATCAAAACGTGGAGACCAATGCGCGCGGTCGTGTGTTGCGTGTACTTGAACGCAATGAGCCGACGCCGGGCGACGATGTGCAGTTGTACCTCGATGTGAAATTGCAGAAGGTTGCACAAGATGCATTCGGCGAGAATCGCGGCGCGGCGGTGGCGATCGATCCGAAAACCGGCGGTGTGCTCGCGCTGGTGAGTACGCCGTCGTTCGATCCGAATTTATTCGTGACGGGAATTCCTGGGCCAATTTATCGCGAGCTGCGCGATTCGATTGATCGCCCGTTATACAACCGCACCTTGCAGGGCACCTATCCGCCGGGTTCGACGATGAAGCCGTTTTACGCGCTCGCGGGTTTGTATTACGGCGCGGTCACTCCATCGACACGCATTACTGATCCCGGTTTTTATCAACTGCCGAATGATTCGCGTCAATATCGCGACTGGAAGCGCGGCGGTCATGGCAGCGCCGATGTGTACGATGCGATCGCGCAATCGTGCGACGTGTATTTCTACGATCTCGCGCATAAGTTGAATATCGATAAGCTGCACGACTTCACCGTACAATTTGGTTTCGGTGCACCCACCGGCATCGATAATACGTTCGAGCGCGGCGGCGTCATGCCTTCGCGCGAATGGAAACGCAAAGCGCTGAAGCAGCCGTGGTTTCCCGGTGAAACCTTGAGTGCGGGTATCGGTCAGGGCTATGTCACCGTGACGCCATTACAACTCGCAGTAGCGACAGCGACAATTGCGAATCGCGGCGAACGTTTCGAGCCGCGCCTGGTGAAAAGCGTTGGCGGCCATGATATTCCTGTGCCAGAGGGTAAACATGTCGAATTACCGAAACAGGTTTGGGATGTGGTGATCGAAGGTATGCGCCAGGTCGTGCACGGCGAGCGCGGCACCGCAAAGGGCATCGGCAAAGATATCGGGTACACGATGGCGGGAAAAACCGGTACCGCGCAGGTGGTGGGTTACGCGCAGGGGATTAAATACGACGCGTCGCAAGTCGAAAAACGCAAACGCGATCACGCGTGGTTTATGGCGTTTGCGCCGGTCGAAGATCCGAAAATCGCTATCGCGATTCTGGTGGAAAACGGCGAGCACGGCGCATCGGCGGCGGCGCCAATTGCTCGCAAGATTGCCGATATGTATTTGCTCGGCGCCGAGCAAAAACACAATGACGATGATGCGGGCGGAGGTTCGCTCGAATGATTTTTTTATTGCAGGCGAACGTCGAATTGTTCTCCCCTTTAAATAAAGGAGGAGATACCTCGCAATGAAATACGGCGATTTCGTACGCAGCATGCCGGCGGGCACGGCGCAATTATCGCGGCGCCCGAGTTTGCTGTCGCGCGTAAACATCGATTGGTTGTTGCTGCTTATTCTGTTGTCGCTGACCACCTTCGGCCTTATCGTGCTGTACAGCGCGAGCGATCACAGCATTGCGACTGTATACAAGCAGGGGCGATTTTTTCTGATCGCGTACACGCTGATGATTGTGATCGCGCAGCTTGATGTCGAGCGCATCAAACGGTTTGCGCCGCTCGCGTATATCGGCGGTTTATTTTTGTTGTGCATGGTTCCGTTTTTTGGTGCGCACGCCAAGGGAGCAACGCGCTGGTTGAATATCGGTGGCTTTCAGTTTCAACCTTCGGAAATCATGAAACTCGCCGGCCCGATGGCGGTCTCTTGGTATCTGTCGTCGCGAGTGTTGCCGCCGCAGTTCAAATATGTCGTCGTATCGCTCGCAATTATTTTTATTCCGGCATTATTGGTGGCGAAGCAGCCGGATTTGGGAACCGCGATTTTAATTGCGGCAGCGGGATCGTTCGTGCTGCTGCTGGCGGGGTTGAGCTGGCGCTATCTTGCGGCGGCGGTGGCGCTGCTCGGAGCGGCAGCGTACCCGATGTGGGAATACGTGCTGCACGATTATCAGCGCAAACGCATTTTGACGCTGCTCGATCCGGAAGAGGATAAGCTCGGTGCCGGTTGGAATATTATTCAATCGAAAACGGCAATCGGTTCGGGCGGATTTTATGGCAAGGGCTGGCTGCTTGGCACGCAATCGCATCTGGACTTTTTACCCGAGGGGCATACCGATTTCATCATCGCGGTGTTATCGGAGGAATGGGGCTTACGCGGCGTGTTGATTTTGCTCACGTTGTATCTCGCGTTCATCGCACGCGGCATGTGGATTGCGGTGAATGCGCAGCATTGTTTTGCGCGCCTGCTCGCGGGCTCGATGGTGCTGACATTTTTTGTGTACGTGTTCGTAAATATGGGCATGGTGGCGGGATTGTTGCCCGTGGTCGGTGTACCGTTGCCTTTGATCAGTCAGGGCGGGACGGCCTTGGTAATTTTATTCGCGGGCTTCGGTTTGCTGATGGCCATTGCGAGTGAAAAACGCATTGTGATGCAATGAGTTTTATCGATTTCTGCGGCTTTGATGCCGAGTTAATAAGTTCTGTCGATCTCTTCGGGCGAAGAGCATGAGGGCGGTTGTTGTGTTTATTCAATGGTTAAAAAACGATTCGTCGTGTCGTGATTGCGCGCACCGCACAATGCGCACGCTGCGTGCGCTGTTGCTCAGCGCAGGCGCAATGCTGAGTGCAGCGCCGGTAATGGCCGATTACAGCACGCATCCGCTCGCGCAGAGTTTTGTCGATGAAATGGTCAAGCAGCACGGTTTCAAGCGCGAGGAAATTGTGAGCATGCTCGCGCGTGCGGAGCGTCAGCAATCGATTCTCGATGCGATCGCGCGTCCCGCTGAAAAAGCGAAACCGTGGAAAGACTATCGCAAATTATTCGTGACCAATGATCGCATTACGCAGGGCGTTGCATTCTGGCGCGATCATGCTGCTGCGTTGGCGCGCGCCGAGCGCGAATCGGGTGTCCCCGCAGCGATTATCGTCGCGATCATCGGCGTAGAAACGCGCTACGGCCGCAACACCGGCAATTATCGCGTGCTCGATGCGTTGACGACGCTCGGTTTCGATTATCCGCCGCGCGCCGATTTTTTCCGCTCGCAGCTCGTCGAGTTTTTTCTGATGGCGCGTGAACAGAAATTGGCGCCCGATCGTCTGCTCGGCTCGTACGCCGGTGCAATGGGGTTCGGCCAATTCATGCCGAGTAGCTACCGCAAATACGCGATCGATTTCGACGGCGATGGTGTGGTCGATATCATCAATGAAATCGACGATGCGATCGGCAGCGTCGGCAATTATCTCAAGGGTTACGGTTGGCAGCGCGGCGCGCCGATCGTGGTGCGCGCTACGGTGAAAGAGCCGCTGGCCGATGGCATGTTGAAAGAAGTGCTCGAACCGCTGACCACGCTGCGCGATTACAAAACCAAAGGTGTCACTGCGATGAGCGCGCTGTCTGACGACACGCTGGCCGCGCTATTCATGCTCGATGGCGAGAACGGCAATGAATATTGGCTCGCGCTGAATAATTTCTACATGATCACGCGCTACAACCGCAGTCAGATGTATTCGATGGCCGTAGTGCAATTGAGTCAGGAGATCTCTGCGCAGTGGTCTCGTTGAAAGCGGTCGCGCTGAAAACGATCGCGTTGAAGGCGATCGAGATAAAGGCAGTCGCACTGAGTGCGAAGCGCAGTGCGATATTAATCGCGCTCGCCGCGTTGTTGGCGGCGTGCGGGAGTACGCCTTCGCGCGATGGCACGCCGCCGCGCAAATTAAATCCCGACGACATTAAAGATGCGGTGCCGAAATACGAGCCGATCACCAAGGCGGGTAACAAAAGTCCGTACACGGTGCTGGGCCAAACCTATGTATTGATGCCTTCGTCAAAGGGTTATCGGCAAACGGGTATCGCTTCGTGGTACGGCACCAAGTTTCACGGTCAGAGCACATCGAATGGCGAAACCTACGATGTTTACGAAATGACGGCCGCGCACAAAACGTTGCCGATACCGACGTACGTGCTCGTCACCAATCTCGAAAATAATCGTCAGGCGATTGTGCGCGTGAACGATCGCGGCCCGTTCGTCAGCAATCGCATTATCGATTTGTCGTATGCAGCGGCGGTGAAGCTGGGTTACGCCGATAAAGGCACCGCGTTTGTGGAAGTGGCCGCGATCGATGTGGATAATTGGCCGCCGCGCGGAACGCCCGATGCGCCGCCGGTGGTTGCGCCTCCGCTCGCGCCAGCACAGCCGCTGAGTCAGGTCGTTAGTCCGGCGCCGCTGCCTGCGAGTGACACTCCTGCAGCAACGGCGGATAGCGGCGCGACCACAGCTGGCGAGTTTTACGTGCAGGCCGGTGCGTTCGGCGATCCGCGCGCAGCGGAAACCTTGCGCAAGCGTTTGGCAAAAAATCAGAGCAATCCCGTATTCGTGCAGCGCACGCCGTCGGGTCCTGTGTTGTATCGCGTGCGCATCGGTCCGCTGCGCGATCGCGCAGCGGCCGAGCAGCTGCGCAATCAATTATTGGTCAGTCACATGAGCGAGTCGGCCTCTATTGTTGATGCTGATAAGTAGGCGTTGATGCTGATAAATAAGCATCGATGCGGATAAGTAATCGATAAGAGCCACTAATTAATCGGCAAGAATTTCAGTCACCTTTTGAAGAAATGGGAAACTCAATGAAAAGATCAGTAAAGCTCATTGCCGCACTGGCATTATTTTTTGCCGGGCAAGAGATGGCGTTGGTGTCGTCGGTTTCGGCGCAGCCGCAGCAGTTGCCGATTTTGAATCCAGTGCCGGCAACGGTGCCATCGCCGCCGACGATTGCAGCGAAAGCCTTCATCATGATCGACGCCGACAGCGGTCGCGTGCTCGCGGAAAGTAATGCCGACGCGCGTCTGGCGCCCGCGAGTTTGACCAAACTCATGACCAGTTATGTTTTGTCGTACGAACTCGAACAGGGTCACGTGCACAACGACGATCTGGTAACGATTTCCAAATCGGCGTGGACACAAAATCCCGAATTCAAAGAATCGTCGCTGATGTTTATTCAGGTCGGTACGCAAGTGAAGTTGCACGATTTGCATCAGGGCATCGTGGTGTCGTCGGGCAACGATGCGACGACGGCAGTCGCTGAATATCTCGCCGGCAGCGATAGCGCATTCGCCGATGTGATGAATCAGCACGCGCAAAAACTCGGCATGACCAACACGCATTTCGTGAATTCGCACGGCCTGCCCGACCCGCAGCATTACACCACCGCGCGCGATCTGGCGAAGCTGTCGCAGGCGATCATCAAATTCCCGAATGAATATGCGCTGTATAAAGAGCAGGAATTTACTTACAACAATATTCGTCAGCAAAATCGCAACGGTCTGCTCAAACGTGATCCCACCGTCGATGGTTTGAAAACCGGGCACACGCAGGAGGCGGGATATTGTCTCGTCGCATCGGCGCTGCGCAACGGGATGCGTTTGATCACCGTGGTACTCGGCGCCGATAGCATCAATATGCGCGAGCAGGAAACCGAAAAATTGCTCGCCTACGGTTTCCGCTATTTCGAAACGAGCAAGGTTTATCAGGCCGGTGCCGAAGTGGCGCAGCCGCGCATCTGGGGCGGCGATAAAGATGTGATCAAACTCGGCGTCGATAAAGATATCGCACTGACTTATCCGCGCGGCAAGCGCGAACAGATTCAAGCGGTGATGAATGTCGAAAAATATTTGCAGGCACCGATCGCCGCCAATCAACCGGTTGGCGAAATGGTGGTGACGCTCGACGGCGAAACGATTTACAAAACGCCACTCGTCGCGCTCGATACTGTTGAAAAAGGCGGCATATTCCACCGCATGTGGGATGCGCTGGTTTTATTTTTCACCAAGTTGTTGAGTTGATATTCAAGCGATAGCGATGGATTAATCATGGGGACCGTCTATTTAAACGGCGAATATCTGCCGGTCGAGCAGGCCAAGATCTCGGTGATGGATCGCGGGTTTTTATTCGGCGATGGTGTCTACGAAGTGATTCCGGTGTTCGGCGGCAAGCCGTTTCGGGTTGAAGAGCATTTGCATCGGCTCGAATACAGTCTGCGCGAAACCGGTATTCCACAGCCTCTAACATCGCTGCAATGGCGCGAGGTATTCGAACGGCTGATCTCTGCCTATGGCGGTGGCGATCAGGCGATCTATCTGCAGATCACGCGCGGCGTTGCGCCGCAGCGCGAGCACAAATTTCCGCAGCAGTGCACGCCGACGGTGTTCGCCATGTCGCGGCAATTGGCGGCACCGCCGGCTGAGATTCCAGCGCCCATTAGCTGCATCTCAATTCCCGACATCCGCTGGCAGCGCTGCGATATCAAAAGTATCTCGTTGCTCGGCAGCGTGATGATGACGCAGCAGGCCATCGCCGCTGGCGCTAGCGAAGCCATTCTTACCCGCGACGGTCTTGTTCTCGAAGGCGCCAGCAGCAATGTGTTCGCGGTGGTCGACGGGGTTCTCCATACCGCACCCAAAAGCCGGCAGATTCTGGCGGGTATCACCCGCGATCTGATCGTGGAGCTGGCACAGCAACACGGGTTACACTTGCGCGAAGAAGCCGTCAGCATCGATCAGCTGCACGCGGCGAGCGAGGTCTGGATCAGCAGCTCGACGCGCGAGATGGTGCCCGTCGCGACCCTCGACGGTCGGCCGCTTGGAAACGGCAGCGCCGGCCCCATCTTCAAGCAGGTCTGGACCTGGTATCGCGCGTTTCGCGCTGCTCTCAATACCGTGTGAGAGCGATATTTGAGCAAGTAACAAAATTTATGACCGAGCCAAAGCCGCCCAAAATCGAATTTCCCTGCGCGTATCCGTTGAAAATTATCGGTCATGCGACGGAGGGTTTTCAGGAGTTCGTCATCTCCGTACTCGAACGTCATACCGATCGTATCTACGAAGAAACTATCGATGTGCGTGCGAGCAGCGGCGGTAAGTTCGTCTCCGTGCGGGTGACGATCACCGCGACGGGCGAAGAGCAGCTGAGCAATATTTTTACCGAGTTCAAAGCGTCGGGACGCGTGCAAGCCGTTCTTTGATTCGCCGTAGATATTTTCTGCGATTTTGTTTTCTGCCGTTTTTATTATTTTTTTGGTGTTTCAGTGATGCAATTGCGTATCCGCAATCTCGGTCTTATCGATTATCAAACCTGTTGGGATGCGATGCGCGATTTCACCGAAATTCGCGACGAAAATACGCTCGACGAAATTTGGTTGCTGCAACACCCGCGCGTATTCACGCAGGGGCAGGCGGGTAAAGCCGAGCATGTGATCGCGCCCGGTGATATTCCGGTCATTCAAGTCGATCGCGGCGGTCAGGTGACGTATCACGGTCCCGGACAAATCGTCGGTTACATGCTCATCGATATTCGCCGGCGCGGGTCGGGCATTCGCTGGCTCGTCAATGGTATCGAGAATGCGATTATCGATGTGCTCAAGCAATACGATGTGAAAAGTTTTGCCAAACCCGAAGCGCCCGGTGTGTATCTCGACGGTGCGCAGGGCAAAGGCCGCGATGGCGCGAAAATCGCTGCACTCGGCATGCGCGTGCGCCGCGGTTGCACCTTTCACGGTTTGAGTTTGAATATCGATATGGATCTCGAACCGTACGGACGTATCAATCCGTGCGGCTTCAGCGGTTTGGCAGTCGCGCAATTGCGCGATCTCGTCGATAACGTACCGACACTCGAAACTGTCGAAAAACAATTGCTGCAATCGCTGTGCGAGAAGCTTGATTACGATCCGCACACGCTGATCTTTGAAACGGAATTACCGGCGTTGTAATTTCGCGGGCAACGAAACGTAGGGCGCAATAAAAGAAGTGCACTTGTGACTTTTAGGTTATTGCGCCAAATAGCCAATACAAACGGCGCAATGTTATTGCGCCCTACAATGATTGAGTAAATCGCATGAGCGAAGAATCTAAAGCGAAGCCGGTTATTCGTGGTGAAAAGTTACGCGGTGCAGAAAAAGTCGCACGCATTCCGGTGAAAGTAATTCCAACCGTCGATTTGCCGACCAAGCCGGATTGGATTCGCGTGCGTGTGCCGGCGAGTCCGGAAATTTCGCGGATCAAGGGTTTGCTGCGCAAACACAAGCTCGCCTCGGTCTGCGAAGAAGCGCAGTGTCCGAATCTTGGCGAATGCTTCAGCGGCGGCACCGCGACCTTCATGATCATGGGCGATATCTGCACGCGCCGCTGTCCGTTCTGCGATGTGGCACATGGACGTCCGAATGCGCTCGATGAAAACGAACCGATCGAGCTCGCAACTGCGATCGCAGAAATGAAATTGAAATACGTCGTGATTACATCGGTTGATCGCGACGATCTGCGCGACGGCGGCGCGCAGCATTTCGCCAATTGCATTCGCGAGACGCGTGCGCTGTCACCGGATATTCGCGTCGAAGTGCTGGTACCGGATTTTCGCGGGCGCATGGATATTGCGCTCGATATTCTCGAACAAGAAGCGCCGGATGTATTCAATCACAACCTCGAAACGGTGCCGAGTCTGTACAAAAAAGTACGCCCAGGCTCCGAGTACGAATGGTCGTTGCTGTTGCTGAAAAAATACAAAGAGCGCCGTCCCGATGTGCTGACGAAATCGGGTTTGATGCTCGGTCTCGGTGAAGCGCGCGAAGAGTTATTCCAAGTGTTGCGCGATATGCGTGAGCACAACATCGATATGCTGACGCTCGGCCAGTATCTGCAACCGAGCCGCGATCACTTGCCGGTCGATCGCTTCGTGCATCCGGACGAATTCGAAGAGTTCAAACAATATGCCGAATCGATCGGCTTCAAAAGCGTGGCGAGTGCGCCGCTGGTGCGCTCGTCATACCACGCCGATAAGCAGGTAGATCTAAGTTTGTTGAAGTAGAAATAATCGACGAAAAATATTTTCTCAATTAAAACGGCGACCATTGGTCGCCGTTTTAATTACAGACTGCGTTAAACAGACTTCCGTCGTCGTGCTGCAGTGCCCACCAATCCAACTAGTCCCGATCCCAATAGCAGGGCAGTTGAGGGTAATGGCACTGAGGGGGCGTTTTGGGCGTGGAGCATGACGTTCATTATTTGTGGGCGGAAGTAGGGTGGGCGGTCGTTGTATTTGCCCGGAAGGATCCACTTATATGTGATGCCAGCAACTGGAGTGAATGCCAGCTGATCGGGAAGGGAGTAGTAACCGGCATTGTCGCCGGGGAGTGTGTTGTAAAACTCCCCTGATAGAGCTCCGGAGAAGCCTGTGCAGGCCCACTCGGTATTTAAGTGATCGATGCATGTTGGAATATCAAATGGATTTAATGTGCCTTGGGACGTGTACCCCCATTGGTCGGTTCCGAGTGTGGTGGGCATGAAAAACGTTTGCGTGTAGCTGAGATCAGACGGGATCACACCAAATGAAGTGGTAAGAGACGATGCTTGTGAAAGTAGGTGGCCACTCCATGAGCCTAATCCCGTCACGTCATCCCAGGTTCCCACGAAGTTTTCTAGTATCAAATCACCATTTACTCCGGGTACGTAGTTTTGAGCATTCATGGTGACATCCCAGGTTGTCGCGTCGGCACTGGCTACCGCCGTCAGTACAGATACTGCTAAAAGAGTTTTGATAGTTTTCATATGGGCGTCCTTAAATTATTTGAATTATCCGACGTGGAATTTATTTAGCGGCTCGACGTCTGCGGGTGGCGCCTACCAAGCCCACGAGACCTGACCCCAATAGCAAGGCAGTTGAGGGTAATGGCACGGAGGGGGCGTTTTGAGCGTGGAGCGTGACGTTGAACGTTATAGGGAGGAACGCAACGGTTTTCCAAATCGCTTTGTAGATCTGTAGCGTCCAGGTCAGAGTACTGCCATCTGCTGGCGCAAACGTCACGGGAACGTCGAGTGCGGAGCCTTGGGTGTTGAAGAAATCACCAGTTAATGCTTGTCCAAAACCGGCGCAGGCTGAGCTGTATTCCCCATCAAGTCCAGTAATGTTGTCATGGCAGGAGGAGATGCTGAATTGGAACAGCTGCCCCTGTTTTGGCAGGGCGCCGTACGAAGGATCGTATACAAACTTTACCGCTTTGCTCATTGAGAATGATTGCGTGAAATTTAAATCCAGCGGGACAACAACACCGGTTGATGTTGTCAGTGATGAAGTTTGCGAATATGTGTGGCCACTCCAGGTACCTGCTTCCGTTATGTCGTCCCATGTGCCGACGAAGTTCTCAAATACTAAATCACCATTCACACCAGCCATGTATTTTTGGGCATTCATGGTGACATCCCAGGTTGTCGCACTAACTGCATTCGCGACAGTGGCAAGAGCAGATATGGTTAAAAAGGTCTTGATTGGGTTCATGTCTATTCCTCGAGGTTGCTCGAGAAAGTGGCGGCCCGACTGACTGGCTTGTGAGATCTCGTATTTAAAAGCGTTCGCACGTCGATATCGGATTTTTAGTGCGGCGAGATGCTCAGCTTCCTGTCGTTACTTCATGCTGGGCTTGGTGTCGTCCTACTTTCCCTAAGTCAAATTATTAGAGTGTGGTTGCTGTGCCAAGCAACTAGGTTACATGTGTAATCTAGTTGCTTGCGATGCCTTGATAGCATGTAGCTGGTGCACGGGCAATGTTTTTGTTGATTGATTTGGGATGGCTTTTATTAAGTAAAAGAATAGAGGAGGGTATAAAAGGCTATTTTTGCAGGGCTAAGATGCGGGATGCTCTTAGTCAGGCAGAGGGGGTGCCCATGCCGATGAGTAGTCGATCCAGCAAGATCCACGGGTCGTCGCCAGAGCCCTTCACAGCGGAATCGATTCTTTGCGATAGCCGTAATAGATTCTCGATACGTTTGCGCGAAAGTCGCTGCACCGCAGCACGCGTAAACGGCTTGCGTTTATCCCATACGCCGCCGGCATCGAGTGCACGATCGATGCTTTGCCCTTGTTCGATTGCCTCGGCGCATTTGTGCAGTGTGCGTAATTCTTTCATGAGCGCCCACAAAATTACTGGCGGCTCTTCGCCTTCGCCGCGCAATCCCGCTAGTGCGCGCAATGCTTGCGTGGCGTTGCCGAGCAATGCCTGATCGGCGAGATTAAAAATATCGAAGCGCGCGTTATCGGCGACTGTCGCGTTGACGATATTCGCATCGATGACTTTGGCGTCAGTGTAGAGCAGTAGCTTTTCGATTTCCTGTGCGCACGCGAGCAAATTACCTTGCACGCGCTCGGCGAGAATTTGAACAGCGTCGTTATCGGCGCTGATGCCGCGCGAACGCAAACGCTGCTCGATCCAACGCGGTAATTGTTGCGCCTCGATTGGCCAGATCGGAATCGTTACTCCGCACGCATCGACGGCTTTGTGCCACTTCGCGCGCGCGGCGCTGCTATCGAGTTTGTTGCAGACGATCATTACTACGGTATCGGGGTTGGTGTTGGCGCAATACGTTTCGAGTGCGGCGGTGCCAGCATCGCCGGGCTTGCCATTCGGCATGCGCAGCTCGATTAATTTTTTGTCAGCGAATAGCGACATCGCGGCGGTTTCGTCGAGCAATGTTTGCCAATCGAAACTATTGTCGACGTGAAATACCTGGCGCTCGCTAAAGCCGTGTTTGCGACAGGCGGCGCGAATCGCATCGGCGCACTCCTGCACGAGCAGTGTTTCATCGCCGGAAATTAAATAGATCGGGGCGAGCGATTGCGCTGCGTGTTTTTCGATTTGATCGGCACGCAGACGCATAATTAGTTTTGAGTTGCAGGCGCTGGTTGTGTTGCGGGCATTGGCTGTACTGCGGGTGTCGTCGCATCACTGGAGGAGGATGCAGGTTCGTTGGTTGTGCTAGGTGGCGACGCTGCTGCCTTGTCCGCCGATAATTTGTCCGCCGGTAATTTATGTGTCGCGTAAGCGCCGAGTCTGCGCACGATATGCGCGGCGATGGTCTGATCCATGTCGGCGCTGATAATGCCGATATCCTGCGAGGTGGTCAGCGCATTATCGGGGTTGTTGGTCACGGTGCGGCGCTCGTCAATGGTGAGCGGGCCGAGTACGCGGCGATTTTGTTTATCGCGCAATTCGAATTCGACGCTTTTGGTCAATCCATATTCCGCTGCGAGGCCGCGGCGGTCGAGCGAAATAATGCGTTGCTCCTGTCCCTCGCTCAGTAAAATCAGCTGATAAGCCGCCTGCGCTGAATAAGGCGTTACCTGCGTGCTGGAATTGGTGAGGTGATAGCGCAGTTTGCGACTGAGCGCGCTATTTCCCGCAGGCCCGCCGATATAAATCGGCGACAATGCGCTCGGTAATGAGTCGGAGTTGCGCAGATGAAAACCGCACGCGCTCGCCGTCGCCAATGCGATAAAAATAATTCCCGTGCGAAATGCAGTTTTCATCGGAGTTTCACTGTTCCGTTTAAGTGACGGCAAATCAGGCGACGGCAAACGTCACCAGTTTGCCGCGAATGACTTTGACCATCTTGATGGTTTTGCCTTCGAGCTGTTTGGCGACACTTTCATTCGCTTTCGCGAGTTCGATAATCGTTTCGTCGCTGGCATCGGCAGCGACTTCGATTTTACCGCGCACCTTGCCGTTGATTTGCACGACGTATTCGATGCTCGAACGCACCAGTGCCGATTGATCGACTTGTGGCCAGCGCGCGTCGATCAGCGAACCTTCGCCGCCGAGCAGGCTCCACAGTTCATGCGCGATATGCGGCACGATCGGCGCGAGCAATAACGTTGTTGTGTGCAACGCTTCGCGTTCGATCGCGAGCCATTGGCCTTCGCGCTGTGGAATCTTACCGAGTTCGTTCGATAACTCCATTGTCGCGGCAATCGCGGTGTTGAAGGTCAGGCGGCGGCCGAAGTCATCGGTAATTTTCGCAATCGTTTCGTGGATTTTTCTGCGTAAATCTTTTTGTGCATTATTCAACGCATTCACATCGAGTGCAGGAATTGCGCTGCTCGATACATGCGTATGCACGGTTTTCCATAGGCGTTTCAAAAAGCGATGCGCGCCTTCGACACCCGAGTCGGACCATTCGAGCGATTGCTCGGGCGGTGCCGCGAACATAATAAATAAGCGCACGGTGTCGGCGCCGTATTGCTTGATGAGTTCTTGCGGATCGACCGTGTTGCCTTTCGATTTCGACATTTTGCTGCCGTCTTTGAGCACCATGCCCTGACACAGCAATTGTTTGAACGGCTCGTCGCAATCGACGAGGCCTTCATCGCGCATTAATTTGTGGAAGAAGCGAGCGTACAGCAAATGCAAAATTGCGTGCTCGATACCGCCGACGTATTGATCGACCGGCAACCAATAATTCGCCGCATTTTTGTCGAGCATGCCTTCTTCGAAATCGGGGCAGGTGAAGCGCGCGTAATACCAGCTCGATTCCATAAAGGTATCGAAGGTATCGGTTTCGCGTTCGAGCGCTTTGCCATTTAATTCGTCTTTGCGCCAATTCGGATCGCGTTTGATCGGCGACGACACGCCATCCATTTGCACGTCTTCGGGTAATAACACTGGCAGCTTGTGCGCAGGTACGGGAATTTCGCCACCTTCCGGCAAATTGAACATCGGAATCGGCGCGCCCCAATAACGCTGGCGCGAAACACCCCAATCGCGCAGACGATAATTCACACGGATGCGACCGAGATTTTTTTCTTCGAGAGTTTTAGCAATCGCGTAAAACGCGTCTTGCGAAGTTAAGCCATCGAAATCGCCCGAATTAATCAGCGTGCCTTTATCGACAAATGCCGCGTGCGCTATATCGACGAAACTTTCATCGAGTGGCGCGATGACTTGTTCGATCGGTAAATTATATTTTTTCGCAAATTCCCAATCGCGCTGATCATGCGCGGGCACAGCCATTACCGCGCCGGTGCCGTAATCCATCAACACATAATTCGCGATCCACACCGGAATTTCACGGCCCGTAATCGGATGCAAGGCTTTAAGGCCGGTATCCATCCCTTTCTTTTCCATCGTCGCCATATCGGCTTCGGCAACCGACGAGGTTTTGCATTCCTGAATAAATGCGGCGAGTGCTGGATTACTTTTTGCGGTGGCGAGTGAAATCGGATGCTCTGCTGCGAGACTTACATACGTCACGCCCATCAACGTATCGGGGCGTGTTGTGTAAATGTCGAAACCGTCTGCAATGCCTTCAATTGGATTCTGCAATGCAAAACGCATTTCGACGCCTTCGCTGCGGCCGATCCAATTGCGTTGCATGGTTTTAACTTGCTCGGGCCAGCCGTCGAGCTTATCGAGATCGTCGAGCAGTTGATCCGCATACGCAGTGATTTTAATAAACCACTGCGGAATTTCTTTGCGTTCGACTTTGGTATCGCAGCGCCAGCAACAGCCGTCGATCACTTGTTCGTTCGCTAAAACAGTTTCGTCGTTCGGGCACCAGTTCACCGCCGAGGTTTTTTTGTAGACGAGACCTTTTTCGTACAGACGCGTGAAGAACCATTGTTCCCAGCGATAGTAATCGGGTTTGCATGTGGCGATTTCACGCTGCCAGTCGTAACCGAAACCCAGGCGCTGCAATTGGCCGCGCATGTAATCGATATTTTCGTAAGTCCATTTCGCGGGCGCGACTTTGTTTTTCACCGCCGCATTCTCGGCGGGCAGACCGAACGCATCCCAGCCCATCGGCTGCAGCACATTTTTGCCGAGCATGCGCTGATAGCGCGCGATCACATCGGCAATCGTGTAATTGCGCACGTGACCCATGTGCAGCTTGCCGCTCGGGTACGGGAACATCGCGAGGCAATAGTATTTCTCGCGGCTCGGGTCGACCTCGACGCGAAAGCTGTTGTTATCGCGCCAGAACTGCTGGGCTTTTTGTTCGACGAGTGCGGGCTGGTAAAGCTCTTCCATTGGATAGGCCACTACTTACGAATAAACGAGCGGGCGATTCTATCAGCTTGGCGGGGGTGGGCGAAGGCGGACGGGCGATAGCTTGTCCTGAAAGTTAACGCATCTTGCGTACCTTGAAGCTGCGGCCTTTGATTTTACCGTTCGCCAGACATTGCAACGCTTGGTTGGCGCTGTCGCTGGCGATGGCTACGTAAGCGTGAAAATCGGATATATCGATTTTGCCGACCGCGCTGCCGGGGATGCCGCAGGGGCCGGTGAGGGCGCCTAAAATATCGCCAGCGCGCACTTTGTCTTTGCGGCCGGCATCGATTTGAATCGTCACCATCGCGGCGGCGATTTCGACATTGTCGCTGGCGCGAAGCGCATCGAGTTGGCCGAGAACGACGGGGCGTTTTTGAAAGGTTTCGATGGCGCCGACGCGCCCCGACTCTTCGCGGGTGAATAGGCTCAGTGCCAAACCTTCGTTGCCGGCGCGACCGGTACGACCGATCCGATGAATATGTACTTCGGGATCACGCGATACTTCGTAATTAATAACGGCTGCCAGATCTTTGATATCGAGGCCGCGCGCTGCGACATCGGTGGCGACGAGAATCGGAACGCTTTTGTTCGCAAAGCGCACCAGTACCTGATCGCGCTCTTTCTGTTCCATGTCGCCGTGTAATGCCAGCGCAGCAAAACCGCGTTGCTGCAGCGCATCGGCCACTTCCTGGCATTGCACTTTGGTGTTGCAAAAGATGACCGCCGATGCAGGGCGATGATGCTCTAACAAGGCGATCAAGGCGCGGCTGCGCTTGCCATCGACTTCGTAAAATATCTGCTGAATCTGTGATTCGCTGTGCGTTGCAGCGACGCTGATCTCGGCCGGGTCGCGTTGAATCGACGCGCTCATGGCCTTGATTTCATCGGGATAGGTCGCCGAAAACAACAGCGTCTGCCGCTGCTTTGGCACTACGCTGATAATGGCTTTGATGGCATCGGCAAAACCCATATCGAGCATGCGATCGGCTTCGTCCAATACCAATGTATGCACGTGCTGCAAATCCAGCGTGCCTTTGCGCAGGTGATCCTGAATGCGTCCGGGCGTGCCGACAATGATGTGCGCGCCGTGTTCGAGCGAGCCGATCTGCCGACCGATCGAAACGCCGCCGCACAATGTCAGCACCTTAATATTGTGTTGATAGCGCGCGAGTTGCCGAATGTCCTTGCCGACCTGATTGGCCAATTCGCGCGTCGGGCACAGCACGAGCGATTGAATACGAAATTCCTTCACATTCAATTTACACAGCAAGCCGATACCGAACGCTGCGGTTTTGCCGCTGCCGGTTTTAGCTTTGCCAATCAAATCGCGGTTTTGCAAAATCCACGGCAGGCTCTGCGCCTGAATCGGCGTCATCTCGGTGAAGCCGAGGCTCGTGAGGTTATCGAGCATCGCCGCAGGTAGTGGCAGTGCGGTGAATGGCTGGCTGGAATCAGGTGTTGCGTTCGATGTCATCATAGCCGCGCATAGTCGTGCGCGGCTGCGGATAAAGCAAGCAGCTCAATTCGTGCAATGCCGACCGACTAAAGGCGCAACGTTCGGATTATTGATAGCGTCGCGTGAGGCAAAATAAAACAATAACCCCACACATCAACAAAATTGGCCAAGAACCAAAGCGCGCGAACGGCGTAACTCCTTCGTAACCTTGAACGGTCCCTGTCAGCACCGCGCGTTCGAATTGTGGAATACGCGCAGTGATGTGGCCTTTGCTGTCGATGAGTACGGTGACGCCGTTGCTCGTTGCGCGCACGAACGGGCGCCCCATTTCGAGCGCGCGCATTTGTACCATGCGCAGATGCTGCAATGGGCCGATCGAATGGCCGAACCAGGCGTCGTTGGTCAGTGTGAGCAGTACATCGGCGCGTGCGTGGCGGACGAGATCACCGAAGACGACTTCGTAGCAAATGAACGGCGCAAAGGTTAAACCGGCGGCTTGCAGCGGCGCTTGTCCGCTGGGGCCGGCCTGAAAATCCGACATCGGTAAATCGAAAAACTCGATGAGGCCGCGCAGGTATTTTTCGAAGGGCACATATTCGCCGAAAGGAACCAGATGCTGCTTGTGATAAATGCCGCTGCCGTTACCGATGGCAATTGCGCTATTAAAAAACTCGCCGTGTTCGGATCGATAAGGCACGCCGCTGATTAATGCGTGGTTGTAACGCGCGGCGGCTGCAGCATTCACATCGAAAAACGGTTTGGCATTTTCATAGAGTGCGGGCACCGCTGCTTCGGGCCAGAACACAATGTCGTTGTCGCGCCAGAGCGGTGCGCTGAGATGGCTGTAAATATCGAGCGTCTCGCGAAAGAAATTCGGATCCCATTTCACCGATTGTGGAATGTTGGCTTGTACGAGAGCGACGCGAATCGGTTCGCCTTTGGGCTGAGTCCATGTCATCGATTGCAAGACAAAACCGCCGAGCCACAACACTGCGGCGAGTGCGGTGGGAATCCATTTTTGTGCAAGCGATGTTTCGTGTTTGATCAGTCGTATTAATCCAGCAGCCGTGAGCGCGATGATAAAACTTAGCGTGTAAATACCGCCGATCGGTGCCCAGCCGCTGAGCGGTGTTGTTAAGTGCGCGTAGCCGACATACAGCCATGGGAAGCCCGTACACAGCCAATAAATGACCCATTCCCAAATCGTCCACCACGCGGCAAAGCCGAGCCAGCGTCCGAATTTTTTATCGCGAATCCAGCGTACGTAGCCATAGCCAAACATGGCGTGTAAGAGTGCGAGCAATAGACAAAATGCGCCGCTCAAAAAAGCGGCCAGCACTAAAGACGCACCGCCAAAATCATGAATGCTGACGTAGAGCCACGACGCGCCGCTTAAAAATAATCCCGCACCGAAACACCAGCCGCGCCAAGCCGCGCGCGCGGGTGAAATATTTTCGAGTAGGTAATGCAAAAAAATTAACGAGAGAATACCGAGCGGCCAGATATCGAATGGCGCCAGCGAAAGGGTAATTAGCGAGCCGGCAATTGCCGCGAGCACATCGCCCGCCCACCGATTGTTTTGGAAAAAAAGCGTTGGCTGTAGGCGGCTCATGAAGCGGTTCTTATTGTGGAGTGGGATTTGTTGTGCGCAATGATCGGAGCTCGTAAGCAACGGGATGCGTCATCGTTTATCCCGTCTTATCATCAAAGTGCAGCGGGCTCACACGCAATAAATGAATCTGGCGTTTGTCGGCATTCATCACTTTGAATTGGAAGCGATCGATCGCGGTGACTTCGCCGCGTTGCGGTAAATGGCCGAGTTTGCGCAATACGAGCCCGCCAATCGTATCGACTTCATCGTCGTCGAGATTGGCGTTAAGGGTTTCGTTGAAATCCTCGATAGGCGTTAATGCCTTGACGATAAAGTCGGTGTCGGAGACGCGTTTGATGTTGTTCTCGTCTTCGACATCGTATTCGTCTTCAATATCGCCGACGATTTCTTCGAGCACATCTTCGATGGTGACGAGTCCGGCCACGCCGCCGTATTCATCGATGACGATCGCCATGTGATTGCGATTTTCGCGAAACTCGCGCAGCAGCACGTTGAGACGTTTGCTTTCGGGAATAAATACCGCGGGGCGCAGAATGTTTTTGATGGCGAGATCGGTGGTGCCTTTCAGAATGTGCGGCAACAAATCCTTGCTTAGCAGAATGCCGAGCACTTCATCCTTGTTTTCGCCGACGACCGGGTAGCGCGAGTGCGCGGTTTTAATGATGCGTGGCAAAATGTTTTGCAGCGGCTCATCAATATCGAAAACTTCCATCTGCGAGCGCGCGACCATGATTTCGCGCACCTGCATATCGCCGACGTGCAATGCACCTTCCATGATTTTGAGTGCGTCGCGATCGATGATTTCGTTGCGCTCGGCTTCGACGAGCAAGTCGTGCAAATCATCGCGGCTTTTCGGCTCGCCCGAAAATACATCGGCAATTTTTTCGAGCCAGGATTTTTCTTCGTGTTCCTGGCTTATTCGATCTTCAGACATGATTGACAAGGTCGTCCTCTAGATTTGGTCGATGTGTTCGACATACGGGTTGGCGAAATTCAATTCGCGCAAAATATCGATTTCCAGCGCTTCCATAATTTCCGCTTCGGCATCGTCGATATGATCGTAACCGAGCAGATGCAGCGTGCCGTGTACCAGCATATGCGCCCAATGCGCTTCGCTGGTTTTGTTCTGTTCGCGCGCCTCGCGTTCGACCACTTCGGCGCAAATGACGATATCGCCCAAGTGTGGCAATTTGAGTTCGGGCGGCAGATCGGCCGGAAACGACAGCACATTCGTTGCATAATCCTTGCCGCGATACTGCTGGTTGAGCATTTTTATTTCATCGGCATCGGTAATGCGCACGCTCAATTCGGCTTTGTCGCGTCGAGCGCCGGAGTTTTCGCCGTGCCTATCGATCGCTGCGCCGATCCATTGCTTGATGGCCGCGTTGGTCGGTACTTTTTTACCGCTCGCATTATCGATATCGACGCGCAATCGTACGGGCTTGCCGCTCATGATGTTTTCACGATGACGAGTTATCGCCGGCACCTTTAATCGGTGCGGATTTATCGAACGGTGCCTTGGATTTGTCGAGCGCAGTGTTGGTGCTCTCGAAGGCCTCGTAGGCTTCGACAATCGCCTGTACGAGTGGATGGCGCACGACATCGCGCGCGGAGAAATAGGTAAAGCTGATGCCTTGAACGCCTTCGAGCACATTCATCGCGTGCATGAGTCCCGACGGTGTGCCGCGCGGTAAATCGATTTGCGTCGCGTCGCCGGTAATTACCGCTGTCGAGCCAAAACCGATGCGCGTTAAAAACATTTTCATCTGTTCGCGCGTAGTGTTCTGCGCTTCGTCGAGAATGATGAACGAATCGTTGAGCGTGCGGCCGCGCATGTACGCGAGTGGCGCGATTTCGATGACATTGCGTTCGATTAATTTCGTCACCGCTTCAGCGCCGAGCATTTCGTAGAGGGCATCGTAGAGCGGTCGCAGATACGGATCGATTTTCTGCGCGAGATCGCCCGGTAAAAAGCCGAGTTTTTCGCCGGCTTCAACGGCGGGGCGCACTAACAAAATGCGTGAGACTTTATCCGCGAGCAAAGCTTCGACCGCGCAGGCGACAGCGAGATAGGTTTTGCCGGTGCCGGCCGGGCCGATACCGAAATTCACCGCATGCATTTGCACAGCGCGCACATAGCCCTGCTGATTTTTTCCGCGCGGTTTGATCGTAATTTTTTTTGCGCGAATGATCGGGATGGCGGCGACGTTTTCGGCTTCTACAGCGCTTTGATCGGCGTGCATCTGATGTTCATCGCGATCGACTTCAGCGCTATGGCGCTCGTCGGGCGCGAAATGACGCAGATGCAAATACACGAGTTCGGTGGTGACGGGGCGTCCGCTTTGCGCATCGGCGAGCAGGGCGAGCAGCGTTTGTCGCGCGGCGGCGATGTAGGCGGCGCTCCCGCTGATATCGAATTCGTTGCCGCGCGCGTGGATCGCTACGTGTAGCACTTGCTCGATATGGTGCAGATTCGCATTGAGTGGCCCGCACACATTCGCCAGCAGGCGCGTATCGGCGGGTTCGAGGATGAGCTGAATCGATTCAGCCGCAGGCGATGAGGTGGTGTTCAAAGCAGCCAGTTAATTGCGGAACGGGCGCTAAGGATAACGCTTGCGACGGAGGCAGGAAACCCCGCTCCGTCAGCAGGTGGGGTGGATCAGTTCTGCAAGCGCAGGCCGGCTTAGTTTTGCAGCCGCAAATAGTGGTTCATACCCAGCGCGCCGAGCGAACAAATCGCGCCCGACAATAAATACACGCCGACGAAAGCGAGTCCGAATTTAGCGCAGAGGCCGAGCGCAACAAGCGGTGCGAAAGCGGCGCCGATAAGCCATGCGAAATCCGAGGTCAGCGCTGCGCCCGTGTAACGATAACGCGCGCCGAAATTGGCGGTGACCGACCCTGCCGCTTGCCCGTACGACAAACCGAGCAATACGAAGCCGACCAGCACGAAGGTGTCCTGGCCGATTTTTCCGGAGGCGAGCAGTGTCGGCGCGAACCCGCTGAACATTGCGATAGCCGCAGCGAGTGCAGCGAGAATTTTCGTGCGGCCGAGTTTGTCGGCGATCACGCCGGAGAGCACGATGGCGCCCGCCGCGAGGAAGGCACCGACGATCTGCACCGAGAGAAATTCCGTTACCGGCTGATCGGAGAACAGCAGAATCCACGACAGCGGGAAGATGGTGACAAGGTGGAACAGCGCATAGCTGGCCAGTGCCGCAGCGGCGCCGATGATGATGTGGCGTCCCTTTTCCTGCACCAGCTCGACGACGGGGGTCGGTTCGAGTTCATGCTCGCCGAGTTCGCGTTCGTATTCGTGCGTGAGCACTAACCGCAGCCGCGCGAACAGCGCGACGACGTTGATCGCAAACGCGGCGAAGAACGGATAGCGCCAGCCCCAGCCGTGAAAATCTTCCGCCGAGAGATTGCCGTAGAGGTACGCGAATAATGCCGCAGCGACGATGAAGCCGATCGGTGCGCCGAGCTGGCCGAGCATGGCGTACCAGCCGCGTTTGTGCTCGGGTGCGTTCACCGCGAGCAGCGAAGGCAGTCCATCCCACGAACCGCCGAGCGCAATACCCTGGCCGATACGCAGCAGCGCCAGTAGCGCGATCGACAGCATGCCGGCCTGCTCGAAGCTCGGCAAAAACGCCATGCCGCAGGTGCAGGTGCCGAGGATAAATAGAGCGGCGGTGAGCTTGGTGCCGCGATCCCAGCGACGTTGAATCCACATGAACAGCACGGTGCCGAACGGACGCGCGACGAAAGCCAGCGCAAACACGGCGAACGACCACAGCGTGCCTTCGAGCCGTGGCAGGAACGAGAAAAAGTGCTGCGGAAATACCATCGCCGAGGCGATGCCGTAAACGAAGAAATCGAAATATTCCGAGGTGCGGCCGATGACCACGCCGACGGCGATCTCGCCCGGAGCGACTTCAGAATGATCGCGTTCGGCCGAGGGGGCAGCGGCTGGTGAGGGATGCGTGGTTTGCATAGGGCTCCAGCAAATCGATTCGTAAAGGGCGGCAACGATCATAGTCGCCTACCGGATTTAACCTTAGCACTAGATTGGCACCAACTCGCTAATCAAGCGATAGGACAAAACGTCCAATCGACGCGCTCACATTGCACGACTACATTTGTTTGCACCGCCCGTTTCGGCGCCACTTCTTCGCGTCCATTGGTTCTGTGATGACGATAGCCAAGTCTCTTTCCCGTATTGCCCCGCTGTGTATCGTACCGCTGCTCGCCGGTTGCGATCTGCTCGTGTTGAATCCGCCTGGTGATGTCGCGCGCCAGCAAGGCGATCTCGTTGTGACCGCGACGCTGTTGATGCTGATCATCATCGTCCCCGTCATCGCGCTCACGCTATTGTTCGCGTGGCGTTATCGCGCTTCTAATCCAAACGCGACCTACAAACCGGATTGGGATCACTCCACCCAGCTTGAGCTCATCATCTGGGCGGCGCCGCTGCTCATCATCATCGCGCTCGGCGCAATCACCTGGATCACCACCCACACGCTCGATCCGTATCGCCCGATTGCGCGTATCAAGGAAGGCCAGCCGGTGCCGGCTGACGCGAAACCGCTCGTTATCGAAGCGGTGTCGCTCGACTGGAAATGGCTGTTTTTCTACCCTGAGCAGGGCATCGCCACGGTCAATGAAATCGCGGTGCCGATCGATCGTCCGGTGCAATTCAAGCTGACTTCGGCGACGGTCATGAACGCGTTCTACGTGCCTGCGTTCGCCGGCATGATCTACACCATGGCCGGCATGGAAACGCAATTGCACGGCGTGATGAATGAAGTCGGCGTGTACGAAGGCTTTTCGTCGCATTACAGCGGCGCCGGTTTCTCGCAGATGCGCTTCCGCTTCCATGGCGTCAGCGATGCCGATTTCGATGGTTGGATTGCGCGCGTGAAGGCGAGCGAGCAAACGCTGTCGCGCGAGCAATATCTGCAACTGGCCAAGCCCAGCGTGGGTGAGCCCGTGCATTACTACGGCAGCGCCGACCCGACGCTGTATCACGCGATTCTGAATATGTGCGTAACACCGGGCGCGCTGTGCATGGACAAAATGATGATGATCGATGCGGGCCACCTGCCGCGTCCGTCGTCCGGTCCTGGTAATGAAAGTCATGGCGGGCATGAGAGCCATGAAGATCACGCCGAGCACGCTGCTGAAATGCACGATGCCGCGCAAGCCGACGGCATGCCAGCCGAGCACGCACATCACCACTAACAGCAATCCACTGGCGCGCGTTCGCGTGCGTCAGCGCAGAGGTCTAACAGGAACGCTATGTCTGCACCGCTTCAGATGACCGAAAACACCGGCCTCGCCAAATTGATCTTTGGCCGGCTGACGCTGGAAGCCATTCCGTATCACGAGCCGATTTTGCTCGCCACATTTGCGGTGACGGCGATCATCGGCCTCGGCGTATTCGCCTGGGTGACCAAACTCAATGCCTGGGGCTACCTGTGGCGCGAGTGGATCACCAGTATCGATCACAAGAAGATCGGCATCATGTACATCATTCTCGGCCTGGTCATGCTGCTGCGCGGTTTTGCCGATGCGATCATGATGCGCCTGCAACAGGCGATGGCGTTTGGCGACAACCTCGGTTATCTGCCGCCGCATCACTACGATCAGATTTTCACGGCGCACGGCGTCATCATGATTTTCTTCGTGGCGATGCCGCTGGTGACGGGTTTCATGAACTACGTGGTGCCGCTGCAGATCGGCGCGCGCGACGTGGCGTTTCCGTTCCTCAACAATTTCAGTTTCTGGATGACCACCTTCGGCGCGGTGCTGGTGATGCTGTCGCTGTTCGTCGGCGAATTCGCGACGACAGGCTGGCTCGCGTTCCCGCCGCTGTCGGGCATCGATTTCAGTCCCGGCGTGGGGGTGGACTATTACATCTGGGCGCTGCAGGTGGCGGGTGTCGGTACCACGCTGTCGGGTGTCAACCTGCTCGCTACCATCGTCAAAATGCGCGCGCCCGGCATGTCGCTGATGAAAATGCCGATCTTCACCTGGACCGCGCTGTGCACCAACATCCTCATCGTGGTTTCGTTCCCGGTACTCACCGCCGTGCTCGCATTGCTGTCGCTCGATCGTTATGTCGACACCAATTTCTTCACGAACGATCTCGGCGGCAACCCGATGATGTACATCAACCTGATCTGGATCTGGGGTCACCCCGAGGTGTACATCCTGATCCTGCCGGTGTTCGGCATTTTCTCGGAAGTGGTATCGACGTTCTGCGGCAAGCGCCTGTTCGGTTACAGCTCGATGGTGTACGCGACGCTGGTAATCACGATTCTGTCGTACCTCGTGTGGCTGCATCACTTCTTCACGATGGGTTCGGGTTCGAGCGTGAATTCGTTCTTTGGCATCACCACGATGATCATCTCGATTCCGACTGGCGCGAAGATTTTCAACTGGCTATTCACCATGTATCGCGGCCGCATTCGTTTCGATGTGCCGATGCTGTGGACAGTGGGCTTCATGGTGACGTTCGTTGTCGGCGGCATGACCGGTGTGTTGCTCGCGGTACCTCCGGCCGATTTCGTACTGCACAACTCGCTGTTCCTGATCGCGCACTTCCACAACGTGATCATCGGCGGCGTCGTCTTCGGCCTGATGGCGGGCATCTATTACTGGTTCCCGAAAGCGTTCGGCTTCAAACTCGATCCGTTCTGGGGCAAGTTGTCGTTCTGGTTCTGGCTCACCGGTTATTGGTTCGCGTTCACGCCGTTGTATGTGCTCGGCCTGATGGGTGTAACGCGACGCATGAGCCACTTCGACGATCCGTCGCTGCAGATCTGGTTCCAGATCGCGTTGTTCGGCGCGGTGCTCGTCGCCATCGGCATCGCCTGCATGTTGATTCAGTTCTATGTGAGTTTCCGCAACCGCGAACAATTGCGCGATCTAACAGGTGATCCATGGGGCGGGCGCACGCTGGAGTGGTCGACGTCATCGCCGCCGCCTGCGTATAACTTCGCGTTCACGCCAGTCGTGCATGAAATCGATAGCTGGCACGACATGAAACAGCGCGGCTATGTGCGTCCGTTAGGCGGCTTCAACGCGATTCATATGCCGAAAAATACCGGCGCGGGTTTTGTGATCTCGGCATTCGCCACAGTCTGCGCGTTTGGTCTGATCTGGCATATGTGGTTGGTGGCGGGCATCGCGTTTGCCGCGACTATCATTTCGACGATCGTTCACACGTTCAATTACAACCGCGATTACCACATCCCCGCCGATGAAGTGACGGTGGTGGAAGCGGCGCGTACGCAACAACTCGCAGCTCTTTAAAGCAGGTTCTTCAGCAATGGCTCACACCGCAATTGCAATGCACGATGCCGACGGACGTCCGATCTTTCACGACGCCGCCGGCGCACATCATCCGGAAAACGGCACGCTGCTCGGCTTCTGGCTTTACCTGATGAGCGACTGCCTCATCTTTGCGAGTTTGTTCGCAACGTATGGCGTGCTCGGTCGCAGTTATGCTGCTGGGCCGACGGGTGCCGATCTGTTCGATCTGCCGCTGGTCGCAATCAACACCGCGATGCTGCTGTTTTCATCGATCACTTACGGCATTGCGATGATCGCGATGTTGAACAAGAAAAAAGCGCAAGTATTGTTGTGGCTCGGCATCACCGGCTTGTTCGGTATCGCCTTCGTCAGTCTCGAACTGTATGAATTTCACCATCTGATTCACGAAGGTGCCGGTCCGACGCGCAGTGCATTTTTATCATCGTTCTTTGCGCTGGTCGGCACGCACGGCTTGCACGTTTCGTTCGGTATTTTGTGGCTGATCGTGTTGATGATTCAGGTCGGTAAACTCGGCCTCACTAAAGAAAATCGCCGCCGTCTGCTTTGCCTGTCGATGTTCTGGCATTTTCTCGATGTGGTGTGGATCGGCGTGTTCACGTATGTCTATTTGATGGGGGTGCTGTAATGGCTGCTCACGATCATTCGCCGATTGATGCACATGGGCATGACGATCATCACGATGACGGCGCGCCGCATATCACGTTGAAAGGCTATGTCATCGGTTTCGTGCTGTCGGTGATTCTGACCGCGATTCCGTTTTGGCTGGTGATGAATAAAGTTATCGCGTCGCCATCGACCACTGCGTTTGTGATTCTTGCGTTTGCGGTGGTGCAAATCGTCGTGCACATGATTTATTTCCTCCACCTCGACGCGAAATCCGAAGGCGGCTGGAACATGCTTGCGCTGATTTTCACGGCGGTATTGCTCATCATCATGCTCGCCGGCTCGCTGTGGGTGATGTATCACATGAACGCGAATATGATGCCTGTTCATTCCGGTATGAATCACTAAGGCAGCTACTGCGCTCGGCATATTGCGTACCGGCGGTGCTCGGAATGCTCACATACAAAATGTATGCTGCGCTTCCTGTGCTCCGGCGGCCCACAATCTGCCTTCGCTCGTGACGCTGCACCGAGTGCGTGTATGGGTCAAATCGCTCCTGCGTCGCGAAACCGCAGCGCTTTAACGTTAGCTGTTCTTTTTTTTGCGCTCGCAATTGCATTTATCGGTTTTATTTCGCTCGGCATTTGGCAATTGCAACGCCTCGCGTGGAAAGTCGATCTGATCGAGCGCGTCGAGGCGCGCATTCACGCCGAACCCATCGCACCGCCCGCAAAATCCGATTGGCCGAATATTTCACGCGAGCGCGATGAATATCGTCGCGTGCGTTTGCACGGACATTATCTTTCCGGTCGCGATACGCGCGTGCAGGCTGTCACCGAATTAGGTAGTGGCTTCTGGATTTTATCGCCGCTGCAATTAACGAGCGGCGATATCGTGTTGATCAATCGCGGCTTCGTCCCTGTCAATTGGGCGGGTGATGAACTATCGACAGATCAGCAAGCAAATACGGAAACCGAAGTTATCGGCTTGTTGCGTTTATCCGAACCTGACGGCGCGTTTCTGCGCACGAATGTTCCAAGTAACGGTGATGCGACGAACGAGCGTTGGTACTCGCGCGACGTGAAGGCGATTGCCGCTGCGCGTGGATTGAATAATGTCGTTCCGTACTTTATTGATTTGGAGGCATCCGCGGTCGATTTGGAAGCGACCAGCAAAGACGAATCCACTTGGCCGCGCGCGGGTCTCACCGTCGTCAATTTTCGCAATTCGCATTTGAGTTACGCGCTGACCTGGTTTGCGCTCGCATTGCTCGTTGCGTGGGCCGGCTGGCAACTTTGGCGCGAACAGCGGAAACTGCACGCTCGCCCATGAATTCAGAACCAACAATGCCAACGACTCCGTCCGCTGCACCCGGCAATTCTGCGCAAACGTCACCGCTCGCCGGTTTCAGTTTGCTGCGTATGCATCCGCTCATTCAATTGCGCTGGTTCGCCGTGTGCGGACAAATCGCGACGATTGTGTTCGTCACCACCGTGTTCGATATGGAGCTGCCGCTGCAGCCGATGGCGGTGGTGCTCGCAATACTCATCAGTGTCAATCTGGTGAGTATGTTCTGGTGGCGGCAGCGCGAAGATGTGCCGCATCACTGGTTGTTCATCTCGCTGCTCATCGATGTGTTCACGCTCACCGCGCAGCTTTATCTGAGCGGCGGTGCGGGGAATCCTTTCGCGTATTTGTATTTGCTGCAGGTGGTGCTCGGCACGGTGTTGCTGCGCACGTGGGCGAGTTGCACGCTGGCATTACTCACGAGTCTTTGCGTCGCCGCGCTGATTCAATGGCCGGGTCCGGTCACGATTCCGGCCAATCATTATTTACAGGGTTTGTTGATTTGCTTTGCGCTCAACGCCGCGTTGCTCGTTGCATTTATCGCGCGTATTTATCGAATTTTGCGCGGGCGCGATGCGCGTCTCGCCGCGATGCGTCAGCGCGCGGTGGAAGAAGAGCACATCGTGCGCATGGGCCTGCTCGCTTCGGGCGCCGCGCATGAACTCGGCACACCGCTGGCGACGCTCTCGGTGATTCTCAACGACTGGCGTCACCTGCCGCAATTTTCGCAGCATCCCGAACTCATGCAGGAATTGTCGGATATGGAGTTGCAGCTCGAACGCTGCAAGACCATCGTCAGCGGGATTTTATTGTCGGCGGGCGAGATGCGCGCCGAATCGCTCGAACGCACCACGGTAAATCAATTTCTCGATGAACTGGTTGCCGATTGGCGTGCCACGCGACCCGTCAAAGATTTCGATTACATCAAACGCTTCACCGACAATTTGAATATCGTTTTCGATGAAGGTCTCAAACAAACCTTGTGCAATGTGCTCGATAACGCACTCGAAGCCTCGCCCGATTGGGTGATGTTCGAAGCCACGCGCGATGGCGACGATTTATTGCTGCAAGTATTCGATCGCGGCCCCGGTTTTGCCGCGCCCATGCTCGAACATTTCGGTCGCCCGTATCAATCGACCAAAGGCCGTCCCGGCAGCGGGCTCGGTTTATTTCTCGCACTCAATGTTGCGCGTGCACTCGGCGGCAATATCAGCGCGCGTAATCGCGAACAGGGTGGTGCGGTGGTCATGCTGCGTCTGCCGCTGGCAGCGCTCGCACTCGAAGCGCCGTTGGAGGAGAGTGTTGCCGATGAGCTTTAATGCCGATGACAGCGATGCGAATGACATTGATAAAAAAAATTCCGGCACGCGCGAATTATTGATCGTCGAGGACGATGCGATTTTCGCGCGCACGTTGCAACGTTCGTTCGAGCGTCGCGGCTACACCGTGCACAACGCGACCAATCTCGCCGACACGCAAACGCTGTTACAAACGCTGTCGCCGACTCATGCGGTTGTCGATTTAAAACTCGCGGGCGGCGATTCGGGTTTGGCTTGCGTGAAAGCCTTGCACGCGCACGATGCGCAAATGCCCATCGTCGTGCTCACGGGTTACGCGAGTATTAATACCGCCGTCGAAGCGATCAAACTCGGCGCTTGTCATTATTTGGTGAAGCCATCGAACAGCGACGATATCGAAGCGGCGTTCGTGCGCAGCGGCGGCGATGACACCGTCGAACTCACCGAGCGCACGACCTCGATAAAAACTTTGGAGTGGGAAAAAATTCACGAGGTGTTAGCCGCGTGTGATTTCAATATTTCCGAAGCGGCGCGCCGCCTCGGCATGCATCGCCGCACGCTGGCGCGCAAATTGGAAAAAATGCGGATTAAATAAGTTCACCGCGCAAACTGTTCGGCAATGCTTCGTAAATCCGTACGTTGACGAATTCGCCGATCAGTTGCTGATTGGTGGTTTTGAAGTTCACCACGCGATTATTTTCGGTGCGTCCGCTCAACTCGCCGGGATCTTTGCGCGATGGGCGATCTACCAAAATGCGTTGCGTGGTGCCGACCATCGCCGCGCTGATGCGCTGCGCGTTTTGAATAATGCGTGCCTGCAAAATCGCAAGGCGCTGCTTTTTAATTTCTTCAGGCGTGTCGTCCGCAAGTTGCGCTGCCGGTGTGCCGGGGCGCGCGCTGAAAACAAAGCTGAACGAATTATCGAAGCCCACCGTGTTGATGAGATGCATGGTGTCGGCGAAATCCTGCTCGGTCTCGCCGGGGAAACCGACGATGAAATCCGACGACAGGCTGATGTTCGGGCGGTGTTTGCGCAGGCGCTCGATGCGATCGAGAAAATCCGCAGCCGTGTAACCGCGCTTCATCGCCGCGAGAATGCGATCGGAACCGCTCTGTACCGGTAAATGCAAATGATCGACGAGCTGCGGTAATTCGGCATACACCGCGATCAACGCATCGGAAAATTCCGCCGGGTGCGATGTCGTGTAGCGAATGCGTTCGATGCCTGGAATTACCGCAACGTAAGTCAGCAGTTCGGCGAAATCGACGATCTCGTTCAAATGATTGCGGCCGCGATACGCATTCACGTTTTGGCCGAGCAGATTCACTTCTTTCACGCCCTGATCGGCAAGGCCGGCGATTTCTGCGATCACATCGTCGAACGGGCGGCTGACTTCCTCGCCGCGGGTGTATGGCACCACGCAATACGTGCAGTACTTCGAGCAGCCTTCCATGATCGATACGAACGCAGTCGGGCCATCGGCGCGCGGCTCGGGCAGACGATCGAATTTTTCAATTTCAGGAAAGGTCACATCGACCAGAATCGGGCCGCTCGGTTTGCGCGCGTTCATCATCTCGGGCACGCGGTGCAGCGTTTGCGGGCCGAAGATGAGATCGACATACGGCGCACGCTTGCCGATGGCATCGCCTTCCTGGCTCGCGACACAGCCGCCGACGCCGATGATGACGTTCGGGTTTTTCTGCTTCAGATGTTTCCAGCGGCCGAGCTGGTGGAAGACTTTTTCCTGCGCCTTTTCGCGAATCGAGCAGGTGTTGAGCAGCAGCACGTCGGCTTCTTCGGGGTTATCGGTCTGCACGAGACCGTGCGAAACGCCGAGCAGATCGCGGATACGCGCCGAATCGTACTCGTTCATCTGGCAGCCGTGGGTTTCGATAAACAGCTTCTTCGTTGCGGAAGACTGTTCTTTAGCTGCTGATTCACTCGTCGACGCGGTACTGGTTTGAACAGGGGCGTGAGTGGATTCGGTCATAGGGTAAAACTGCTCAATCGTTAGCCAACTTTGGGGGTGGGCATTATACAGAGGCCGGTTGGCGGTGACACCCCGGCATCGACAACTGACAAAGTGCCATCGTTCGGTGTCGCATCTGTAGCACGTGCGCGTCATCTATCTATCGCGCTGTGGTCACGGCCATGTCACTTGCGACGGTTAGCGTTTCGAGAACTGTTGTATCGCTGTTCAATAAGTTCTCTGGGAGGTTCTACATGCGCCGCACGCTAATGTCACTCACTGCCGCCACCTTGGTTTCGGGTTTTGCTTGTGCTGATTTTGATTTAAATCGTGATCGCGATTCGCGCTGGGATAATCGCACCGATGCGTATCAGCACGGCAGTGATTTAACGCCAAGCGTGCAACTCGGCCCGCGCCCATTTTTTCTCGTCAATGACATGAGCGACAGTGCACTCAAGCGCGAATTGAAAAATTGCGCAGATAACAAACCATTTTTTACACGCACCAGTTTTTCGATCGGTCATCGCGGTGCAGCGCTGCAATTTCCCGAGCACACTAAAGAATCTTACGAAGCGGCCGCGCGCATGGGTGCAGGCATCGTCGAATGCGATGTGACATTTACTAAAGATAAAGAATTGGTTTGCCGTCACGCGCAAAACGATTTGCATACGACCACGAATATTCTAGTGACTCCGCTCGCCGCGAAATGTACCAAGCCATTTACTCCGGCTGTATTCGATGCGGCGGGAAATCTGGTGACGCCCGCTGCTGCGGAATGCCGCACCAGTGATATCACACTCGCCGAATTTAAAACCTTGCGCGGCAAAATGGATGCGTTCAATCCGCGCGCGACGACCGCAGCGGAATATTTAGGCGGCACCGCGAATTTCCGCACTGATCTGTATTCGGGCCCGACGAGCGGCACCTTGCTGACGCATAAAGAAAGTATCGCGCTGTTCAAGAAACTCGGTGTGCAAATGACACCGGAATTGAAATCGCCGAGCGTGACGATGCCGTTCAACGGTTTTACGCAGGAAGCGTACGCGCAAAAAATGATTGATGAATACAAACAGACTGGTGTGAAACCGCGCAATGTATGGCCGCAATCGTTCGATAAACGCGATGTGCAATATTGGATTGCGCATGAGCCCGCATTCGGTAAACAAGCGGTCTATCTCGACGATGCGAACGTGGTCGCCGATCTGCCGGGTTACAGCGAATTGGTTGCGTATAAAGCCGAGGGAATCAATGTTGTTGCGCCGCCATTGTTCGCACTTCTGACGACTAATTCGAGCGGCGAAATCGTGCCGTCGCAATATGCAAAAGACGCGAAGGCCGCAGGCCTCGACATCATCACCTGGACGCTCGAACGTTCGGGCATTCTCGCTGATGGCAATAATGGCTTTTATTACCAGACGTTCGATACGGCGATTAAGCGCGAAGGCGATATGTTCCGGGTGCTCGACGTGCTGGCGAAAGACGTCGGTATTCTGGGCATCTTTTCGGATTGGCCGGCGACCGTCACGTTCTACGCGAATTGTGCCGGTTTGAAATAGCTTGTTATTGATTGAAATAGATCGGCATTGCTGTAACGGAGATCGAATATGAAAATGATGATTAAACCTCTCGCGCTCGTCTGCATCGGTATGTTTGCCGCGCCAACATTTGCTGCGGCATCGTTCTCTACAAGTAACACGTTGGTCGGTTGGGCGTTGCTACCCGCCGCGACTTTTTCCGATGGTCCTACCTCCGGGCAATTCGCTGCACCAAATACATACGGCACTAATCTGCCGCCGTTTTTGAATCGTCAGCCCGTGCAAGGATTTTCTGCGGTGTTGCGCGGTGCAGATGATGATAGTTTTATCGTGATGCCCGACAACGGTTTCGGTGGGCAAAGTAATTCCGCCGATGCATTGTTGCGCATGTATAGCGTAAAGCCTGATTTCAAAACGGCGCGCGGTGGTTCGGGTACGGTGAGTGCAACGAATTTTATTCTCGGTACATCGCTTGCGCAGTTCTCACATAATTCGCGCATCACATTGAACGATGTGAATCGCAAACTCACCGTGCCAATACAGGCCGATTACAGCAATTACTATAACGACGTCAGTAAGCCTGTCGTCGAGTCGTCGATTAAGTTTGGCCGTTTATTGACGGGCGCAGATTTTGATATCGAATCGTCGCGTGTCGATGAGAATTGCAATCGTTGGTTCGGGGATGAGTTCGGTCCCTATCTGATTAAAACCGATGCGTCCGGTACGGTACAGCGCAGCGAAATTCCATTGCCGGGCGTTTATGCGCCTGAAAATAAGGAGGTTGTTGCGGGTCGTGTGGCGGCGAATCTACCCGGTTCGGGTGGCTTCGAAGGAATGGCAATCAATCCGCGCGGTGACAAATTGTATACATTGCTTGAAAAAACTGTGACAGGGGATGCTGCAAAAACATTGCGGATTAACGTGTTCGATATTCGCAGCGAAAAATATACCGGTGAAACCTATTTTTATCCGCTCGACGTGAACGGCACCAATATCGGCGATATGACGGCGGTCGATGACACGCGCTTTATCGTGATCGAGCGTAACGGCGTCACTGCGACGAGTGTCAGCGGCACTCCTTTCAAGAAGCTTTTCTTGATCGATATTAAAGGTGTGGCTAACGGCGGCACAGTGAAGAAAACCGAACTCGTCGATCTCATGAATATCGCTGATCCCGATGATTTGAATGGCGACGGCAGCACGACCTTCACCTTCCCCTATGTGACGATCGAGGATGTGCTGATTCTCGATCCGTGGACGTTGCTCGTGATCAATGACAACAATTTCCCATACGGCGGTGGTAGGGCGTTGGCGTCGGACGATACCGAGTTCCTGAAGATTCGTTTAGCCAAGCCATTGTTCGGCTGGAGGCCCGAGCATCGCGAATCCAATCGCTGTGAGGTGGTCGATCGGCGGAATGACGACCGCCACTGATCGCTGCAGCGGTTGTGATCGCACCCGCCGGCCAATGGTCGGAGGAGGGCTGGAGGGCGCGGCCATTGTGGTATGATGCCGCGTCCGTAACACCACCGAGCAGTACCGCACATGCCATCGACACCCATCTACAAAGTCATCTTCCTCAACCAGAATCAGGTCTACGAAGTCTACGCGCGCGAGATTTATCAGAGCGAGATGTACGGCTTCATCGAGGTCGAGGAGTTTATTTTCGGCGAGCGCACGCAGGTGCTCGTTGATCCGGCTGAGGAAAAACTCAAAAGCGAATTCGCGGGCGTGACGCGCTCGTACATTCCGATGCACGCCATCATTCGCATCGATGAAGTGGAAAAAGAAGGCGTCGCGAAAGTCAGCGACACCAAAGGCGACAGCAAAATCGCTAACTTCCCGCTGATGGCGCGGCCCATTCGCGATAGCGAGTAAAGAGGGCGATAGCGAATAAAACGCTAAATCCAAGTCAATAAAAAAGCCGACAAATGTCGGCTTTTTTGTTTTTAGATGATTGCTAAAACTGCAGCAGCACTTTATTGAATTGAAGAATGGGATTGATGTTGGTGAAGTTGGGAACATCGTCCTGAATTTGCTGCGCATGCGGCATGAACGCTTCGGTGAACGCATCCATCGACTCGAATTGAAAATGCGACATGGCGATGTAAGCGGGCGGCGATCCGGGTAAGCCTCCGCCGACTCCGCGCTCGATCATGGCGCCCTTGAAGCCAGGATGAGCGCTCAACAATTCAATGCTGTGCGAGATGTGATTGTCGGTGTAGTACTCGAAATCAAAACGCGCATCTTTTTCATAGGGATACAAGACGCTGACCTTTACCATGGTGCTGCTCCTTTAGATCAGTGAGCACGCCTTAATGGCGCGCGTATGTAGTGGACAAAAATATCGGACAAAAGTGGCGAAAAAAGCCGCAGTTCAATGCTCTGCGGCCTCTGCGCCATGTACTTTAGTTTTTCTGCGCGATCGCCTGCTGCACGCTCGCGAGTTTCACACAGGTTACGAATACATCGGTCGCTTTCGCGATTTCTTCCACTTTCGGGAACGACGGCGCCAGACGAATATTGGTGTCCTGCGGGTCTTTACCGTAGGGATATGTCGCACCCGCTGGCGTCAATTTCACACCGGCTTCCGCCGCGAGTTTTACCACGGTTTTCGCCAATCCCGGCAGCGTATCGAAGGATACGAAATAACCGCCCTTCGGCACAGTCCAGCTGCCGAGGCCTTCCAATTGTTGCAAGCGCGTCAGTACGGCATCGAAACGCGGCTTGAGTAATTCGGCGTGCTTCTTCATCAGCGCATGCAAATTGTCGACCGATTTGATGAATTTCACGTGACGCAGCTGATTCACTTTATCGGGGCCGATCTGGCTGAAGCCGAGGTTTTTCTTGAACACGTTCAGGTTGGCAGGAGTCGCGGCCATGTAGCCAACACCGGCGCCCGCGAAAGTGATTTTCGAGGTCGAACCGAACATGTAGATGCTATCGGCAGTGCCGTATTTTTTCGCGAGTTCGAAAATATTCGCGAGCTGCGGCGCATCGTCATTGAGCGTGTGCACGGCGTAGGCGTTGTCCCAGAAAATGCGGAAACCGGGGCCGGCGATTTTGCCGAGCTGGGCGAGGCGATCGACTACTGCATCGCTGTAGACGATGCCGCTGGGATTGGAGAAGCGCGGTACGCACCAGATGCCTTTGATTTGTGCATCGGCTTTGACCAGTGCTTCGACGCGATCCATATCGGGGCCGGCTTCGCTCATCGGTACGGGGAGCAGTTCGATGCCGAAATGCTCGCACACGGTGAAGTGGCGGTCGTAGCCCGGAACCGGGGCGAGGAATTTCACCGCGCCGGATTTCTTCCAGGCATCGCTGCCGGCGACGCCGTGGTCGAAGGCGAACTGCACCGCCTGATACATCATGGTCAGGCTGCTCGATCCGCCGATGATGATTTCGTCTGCACTCACACCCATGACCGGCGCGAACAGCGCGCGTGCCGAAGCGATACCGTCGAGGCCGCCGTAGTTGCGCACGTCGGTGCCGTCTTCATCCTTGAAGTTGCCGCCGAGAATGCCCTCGATGGCGTTCGACAGGCTCAGCTGGTCGGCGCTGGGCTTGCCGCGCGTGAGGTCGAGATTGAGTCCGGCGGCTTTGAAGGCGGCATATTGCTGCGCCAGTTCGGTTTCCCAGGCGCGCAGCTGATCGATCGAGGCTCGTTGCAGATCCACGGTTAAAAGTCCTCAAGGGGGTGGTGAGTCAATAGGGTAAAGAGTAAAAAGGGCAGCAATTATACTCAGAACCCCCGTTAGAGTAACGGGCAGCCGATTGGCGGCGGTGCTGAATAATAGAGGGAAAAATCATGGGGTATCGCGAGGAATTTAGCGCATCGATCAACGACCCAGCCTCGTTTTGGCGACAACAGGCGGCGCAGCTTGCCTGGTACGCCTTTCCACAAATCATTTTGGCGCCGCCAACGGATTTGCAGAATGATGCGGATGGCTCCGGTTATACAAAAAACCTGGGGCGCTGGTTTGTCGATGGCGAAATGAATACGAGCTATCTCGCGCTCGATTACCACATCGAACAGGGACGCGGCGCGCAGGTCGCGCTGATTTACGATTCGCCCGTTACGAATACGATCAAACAATTTACCTACACCGAATTGCGCGATGCTGTCGCGCAGTGCGCGGGTATGTTGCAGCAGCTCGGCGTTGCGAAAGGTGATCGCGTTTTAATTTATCTGCCGATGATTCCTGAAGCGGCAATTGCGATGCTAGCGTGTGCGCGACTCGGTGCGATTCATTCGGTGGTGTTCGGCGGTTTCGCTGCGCATGAATTGGCGGTGCGTATCGACGATGCCACACCGAAAATTATTTTGACGGCGTCGTGTGGCATCGAAGTCGATAAAATCATTGCGTACAAACCGATACTCGATAATGCAATCGATCAGGCTAAACACAAACCGCAACACTGCATTGTGTATCAGCGACCGCAATGTACGGCGGCGATGCAAACGCCTCGCGACCTCGATTGGCAAAAAACGTTTTCAGCGGCACCGCGTGTTGCGCCCGTACCGCTGCGCGCAACCGATCCGCTCTACGTTTTATACACCTCGGGCACGACTGGAAAACCCAAAGGCATCGTGCGCGATAACGGCGGTCATGCCGTTGCATTGCATTACAGCATGCGCGCAATTTATGCCATGAAACCCGGCGAAGTATTTTGGGCTGCGTCCGATGTCGGTTGGGTGGTCGGTCATTCGTATATCGTTTACGCGCCGTTAATCGCTGGATGCACGACGATATTTTACGAAGGCAAACCCGTGCGCACACCCGATGCCGGTGCCTTCTGGCGCGTCGTCGAACAACACAAAGTCAAAACCTTATTTGCCGCGCCGACAGCATTTCGTGCGATACGCAAAGAAGATCCAGAAGCTGCGCTCGCACAAAAATATAATTTATCGTCGCTGAGGAATTTATTTCTCGCCGGCGAGCGTCTCGATCCGCCGACTTACGATTGGTTGCACGAAAAATTCAATCTGCCCGTGATCGATCACTGGTGGCAGACCGAAACGGGTTGGGCGATTGCGGCGAATCCGATCGGTATCGAAAGTTTTGTCACGAAAGCGGGGTCGGCCACAAAACCGGTGCCCGGATTCGATGTGCGCATTCTCGACGACAACGGCAATCAATGCGCGCCGAACGAGCAGGGCAATATCGTGGTGAAATTGCCGTTGCCGCCGAGCTGTCTGCCAACGGTGTGGAATAATCACGAACGTTTTGTCGCGGGATATTTGCAGCGCTTTCCCGGGTTTTATTTGTGCGGCGACGGCGGCTATCTCGACGAGGACGGTTATCTGTTCGTAATGGGGCGCATCGACGATGTCATCAACGTCGCGGGTCATCGCCTGTCGACGGGTGAGATCGAAGAGGTCGTCGCGGCGCATAAGGCGATCGCTGAGTGCGCGGTCATCGGCATCGAAGACGAAATGCGCGGACAAATTCCGATTGCGCTCGCTGTTAAAAAAGATGGCGCGGTGATCGATGAAAATAATTTGGAGAAAGAGGTTGTCGCGATGGTGCGCGAGCAGGTCGGTGCGCTCGCCAACTTCAAACAATTGATCGTCGTTAAACGTTTGCCGAAAACGCGCTCGGGAAAAATTTTGCGCGCGGTGCTGCGGGCGATGTGCGACGGCAAAGAATATTCGGTGCCGTCGACGATTGATGATCCCTTATCGCTCGATGAAATTCACGCGGATTTACAGCGCAGGCAAGTGGGGGTTTTTAAAACATAAGTATGTGATGACGATGACTGCGCGCGAAATCACGCGCGCCCATACAAATCAATCAACACATCGATTTGCTCCAGCGCTTTTTCCGACGCATCGATAATTTGAAAGCCCGCCCAGTAGCGATAGAAATTTTCGGCGCGGCGGCACCACAGGCAGTCGGCGCCGATCACGATTTGATTGGCGCTTTTGATGGGCTCGGGTAATTGCAGGGCCAATTGGAAAATCGCCTGCGTTTCGATTTCACGATCGGTCATCACCATCAATCCCTCGGTGGTGATATTGACGAGTTCGCCGAAGACGCCGCCGTTGATGGTGTCGAGAACGACAATCGCCTGGTTGAGTTCTTTGCGTTCGAGTTTGCGAGCCATTTCAGTTTCCGTGTTGTCGGCGATCTGTGCAGTTTAAATTGCCGGTGTCTTTAAAACGGGCGACGAGGTCGTAGTTGCTCGGCGATGCGCTCCAGGGCTTTTTCGAAAAACGGTACCGATTCCTGTTTACCCAAAATGCGCGTGCGCCCCGCGCGCATATCCGCTACCAGTTCTGCCCCGGTTTTTACTGCGGTCTGCTGGCCGAGTCTATTCACGAACATGTAATGCTGCGTGCGACTGTTCGACCAGGCAAGTTTAGCCTGTAGTTGCTCTTTGCGTGGGCGGTCGGCGAGAAACACGAACCAGGTACCGAATTCGATTTTGCCAAGCTTTTCCAATAACGGATCGGCGACGAGTTCCGCGGGCTGCGCGATCGGCGCGTCGATATCCGCCATGCGTTGCTCGGTGGGGCTCGCCTCCGAAGCGATGCGATCGCGCTGCCCCCGGTGCAAGGCATCGAGCAGGTGCTGTCCCGCTTCGACATCGTAGCCCACGGTTTGAAAACCGTGCGCGATACGCTCGTTGAGCGATTCGCGTAGTTGCCATAACTGCTGCTCATCGAGATTATGCGGATTGGCGTAGCGCAGCACATCATCGACCACCTGTGCCGCTGCTTGCCATTGCGTCGAACTTGAACCGAAGCGCAGTAAATTAAACGCGAGAAAATTCGCCCACGGCTCGAACAGTAATTTACGCACCGCATCGGGCAGTGCGTCGTCGCCGATTTTTTGTTTCAGATAGCGATCGATGCGCAGTCGAATTTCCTTCAGCGTATCTTCGCCGCGCGCTGCCTGTTGCGCGCGCTGCTCGGCGAGACGAACGCGCCGCGAATGCTGACGTAAATAGTGATTGAAATCGAATGCCAAGTGCGAGAACAGGCGCAGATCGCTGTCGAATTCATCGAGAATGCGCTGCACGGTATTTTTGATCTGCTGATACACATCGCTCTTGTGCTTGCCTTCGGGATCGACCCAGCGTTCGCCTGCAGCAACCAAAGCGTTGAGCAATTGCCGTGCAGGATGTTGCGGCGAATTGAAAAATGCTTTGTCGAGCAAGGCCACGCGCAGAAAAGGTGTGTGCAAATAACTGAGTAGCGCTTTGACCGAATCCGGCAATTGCTCATCGTTAAGCATGTACTCGAACAGCAGGCCGACAATTTCGATGACATCGGCATCGATGGGCGTGGCGCTGCGCGTCTCTTTTTTAATTTGATCGGGTAATTCGCTGTAGTCGGATTCGAGTACGGCCTGTGGCGTTTTGGCTGTGACCAGCGTTTGCGCGCTGTGCTGCTGTAGCGGTTGCAGGTTGACGAGTATCTGCTGCGGCGGCACGGGGTTGGTCACCGGCGGACGCTGCTGCGCCCATACGCCTTGCAGTTGTTGCACCAGCGACATGAGGTCGCTTTGTTTTGCCAGCGTTGCCGGCGCGTGATGATTGGCCAGCTCTTCGGGCGGCGCGGCATCCTCTTTGCGAATTTGATAGCGCAGATGCGGCAGGATGCCGGCGGTTTTGAAATGATGGTTCAACAGGTGGTAGAGCTTATCGAGCTTGCACAGCAGCACAGCGTCGTAAATTTTGAAGCACACCAGTTTGGAGGCGGTATCGAGCGGCAGCGGTTGCAACGCATCGCGCAGCGCTTCGGTAAATACGGCGGGTGCGACGGGATTGCCGAGATCGCTGATTTTGGTGCCGCCGCCGAGTGCGGACAGGCGTTGATTCAATGCGTAGAGCGCTTCGGAGTAATCGGCATTGGCGCGACGGGTCATGCTCGCGATGGCGATCGATTGTTCGAGGGCGTCGTTATCGACAAGTTTGAGTTCGCTGTCGCCGTGAGTCAGATCGCTGGACGTGTCCCGATGTTCGAGAAAGTTATCGTAAGCGCGTCGCGTGTGATCGAGCAGTTGTTTCTCCAGCGAGCGCCGCTGTGTACGCAGCTCGTTGCGCGCCTGCAGATAACGGTTTTGTTCGAGATTGCTGCCGGCCTTGTCGGCCATGCGAAACAATTGCTCGTCGAGTTTGTCGAGATAACTTTTAAAATGCACCGACACCCATTTGTAAATGAGTGCTTTACAGTTCTGCAGCAGGCGATTTTTTTCGCCGGGACTGGTGGGCCTATCCGATGCGGTCATGTCTTTATAGTTAGTCGTGGCAGGGCGCCGGGATGCGCGTCGAGTATAGCAGCGGCTGATCCGAATCGACGAGCATTGCGTATTCTAGAAAATGGGCCATCGACGTTCCGTCCGGAGAGATAACTGTGCGCGATGAATCCGCAGATCTCCTGCGTGTGCGTGACGAATGGCAGGCATTGCAGCGCGAGGGCGTCACGGTCGCAGCATTGCAGGCGTTTTACTCGCGCTACAAATACCTGGTCATGAGTCGGCATCTCGCCAGTTATAAAGCCATCGGAACGCTGCTCGCGCAGGCTGAGGCGAGAAATCTTGCCGCGACCGCGCAGCAGTTTTTCGAGTTGTTGCTGAACGCCTTGTCGATGCCGGCAACGCGCGGCGGTAATGTCAACGCGTTATTGCATATCAGCGGATATTTAAAGCAGCAGTTGTCCGCGGACGAACGACGTTTGTTGCGGGAGTGCATTGAGCGTTACGGTCGCGGCGAAGTTGAGTTGGCTGATCCCATCGCGCTATTGCGCCTGCACTTCCAGCGTTTCCCCCATCGCTACATCGAGCAGCAGGTTTTTCTGCAGACGCGATAAGTTTTTCGATCTCGGTTTTCATCATGATGGTAAGAGGTAATTCATGACAGCGATGATGTGGTTTCGCAGCGATTTGCGCATCGATGACAACACGGCGCTGCACAATGCACTGAATCAGCGGCAGTGCAGCGCTGCCGTTTTTTATGCAACGCCCGAGCAATGGCGCGAACACGCGATGGCGCCCGTCAAGACCGAATTTTTGTGGCGCTGTCTGATCGAGCTGCGCGAAGCGCTGGCGCAACTCAATGTGCCGTTGTTCGTGCGCATAGTGCCGCGCTTTGCCGATATTGCCGCGGATCTATTGGCGCTGTGTGCAGAGCTTAAGTGCGATGCGGTATTTGCCAATCGCGAATACGCGATCAATGAAATGCGGCGCGATGAAGCGATTGAAAAAAAACTCGCTGAAAGCGCTATCGCGTGGCATTGCTACGACGATGCGGTGTTGCTGCCGCCGGCGGCGGTGCGCACGCAGCAGGGGCAACCGTTCAAAGTGTTCACACCGTTCAAGCGCGCGTTGCTCGAACGCATCGGCGACAGCGCGATGGATTGCCTGAAAATAAAAAAAGCGCAGGCGTGGAGGGAAGCACCAGCGTTGCCGACGTATCCTTACGATAGTTCGACAGTATCCGAAAAGCTTTGGCCGGCTGGCGAAAAAGCGGCGCGCAAGCAGCTGAAAAATTTTATCGAACATGCCATCGATAATTATCAAACGTTGCGCGATGTTCCCGCCGAAGATGCGACCAGTCGCTTGTCGCCGTATTTGGCGCTCGGCGTGATTTCGATTCGCCGCTGTGTCGAGGCAGCGCTCGCTGTCAACACGGGGCAGTGGCAGAGCGGCAGCGCCGGGGTGACCACCTGGCTCAACGAACTAATCTGGCGTGAATTTTATTTGCATGTGCTCGCGCAATTTCCACGCGTGAGTATGCATCGCCCGCTGCGTATCGACACCGAGAAAGTGCAATGGCGAACTGATGAGAAAGATTTTCGTGCGTGGTGCGAAGGCCGCACCGGTTATCCACTCGTCGATGCGGCGATGCGACAGCTGCTGCAAACCGGCTGGATGCACAATCGCCTGCGCATGGTCTGTGCGATGTTTCTGAGCAAATATCTGCTGCTCGATTGGCGTCTCGGCGAAGCGTTTTTCATGCGTCATCTCATCGACGGCGATCTGGCGGCAAATAACGGCGGCTGGCAGTGGAGCGCATCGACCGGCACCGACGCTGCGCCGTATTTTCGTCTGCTGAGTCCAATTCGGCAGCAGGAGCGTTTTGATGCTGATGCGCGTTTCTGCAAACAATTTCTGCCCGAGCTCGCTCATGTCGGCGCCAAAATTATCGCGCAGCCGGGCCATCCGGATTTAATCGCGACCGGTTATCCAGCGCCGATCGTCGATTTAAAATTTGCACGCGAGCGCGCATTGCAGGCATTTGCATAAATTGCAGGCATTCGCATAAAACGAAAAATAACCTCGCATGGGCAACCTGTACTAGGCTTGCCTACACGTCTGTCGAATGCGAGTTGCACTGTATGGATACCGATCACGCCCGCCCGGACACAGGCCATCCCCGCCTGAAAGTATTGGTTGTCGATGACAACGAATTGCAGCGCGAAGTGCTGTGCGAGCAGTTGCGCCTGCTCGGGCATCAGGTGTGTGTCGGCGAAAACGGCGAGCAGGCGATCTGGGCCACTCTCGAAGAAAATCCCGATGTAATTCTCATGGATATGATGATGCCGGTGCTGGATGGCATCGAGGCGACCAAGGCGATTCGCATGTTGCCCGATGCGTTGTGGACGCCGATCATAATGCTCAGCGCGTTTGCCGATGAGCACGAATTTATCAATGCACTTAAAAACGGTTGCGACGATTATCTGGTCAAGCCGATTAAATTATCGGTGCTGGAAGCGAAAATTTATGCGCTGCAACGCATTGCGGCGATGCATCGCGAAATCGAGTCGTCGCGTCGCGAGTTGCAATATTTTTATACGCAGGCCGATGAAGAGCTCAATCTCGCGCGACACATCATGGCGCGTCTGGTTCAACGCAAAGAAGGCGATGGCGAGCGCAGCAATATCAACACGCAGAGCTGGAGCCAGCCGGCCAGCAGTGTCAGCGGCGATATCATCCTCAGCGGCAATGCCAGCAAGAATATGCAATACACCATGCTCGCCGATGCAACGGGGCATGGACTCGCGGCGGCGATCACGCTGATCCCCATCGTCAACGTATTTTATGCGATGACAGCGAAAGGTTTCGGCGTCGCCGCCATTGTCGAAGAAATGAATCGTCTGGTGCGCACGTACTGCCCGGTCGAGCGTTTCGTTGCATTGACGCTGGTGGGCATCAATCTGCACGAATCCACCATCGAGGTCTGGAACGGCGGCATTCCACCGCTGTTGTTGCTCGACGCCGATGGCCGTGAAGTGCGGCAATTCAAATCGCGCTATTTACCGCTCGGGATTCTCGGTCCGGAAAATTTCAAAAGCGAGCCCGAGTTTTTTCACTACGACGATCCGCTGCAACTCGTCGCGTTTTCCGATGGGCTGCTCGAAGCGGGCGATCAGGAATATTTTGGCATGGAGCGCATTCGATCTGCGCTCGGCACAGTGCCGCCCGCGCAACGATTAGCGAGCGTGCAGCGGGCGCTGCACGATTTTCTCGGCGATACGCGCAATCACGATGATGTATCGCTCGCGCTGATCGATTGTCCGTTGCCGTCGACTGTCGTCGAATCGAGCGAGCCCGCGATCAAGGATATCGACAGAAATGTTGCGCGCGCCGCTGGAAACGATTGGAGTTTGCAGACGACCTTGTCGGCACAGCAATTGAAGACGATCGATTTTGTGCCGATGGTCATCAATTGGGCGCAGGCGATGGGATTGGCGCGCGATCGCGCGAGCATATTTTTTCTGGTGGTGACCGAGTTGTATATCAATGCGCTGGAACACGGCCTGCTTGAATTGTCGTCGTCGATTAAATTGGAGGAAAACGGCTTCGAGCGTTTCATGGAAATGCGTCAGCAGCGCTTGCAGGCCCTAACCGAAGGCCAGATTCATATTTCGATTTTTTCTCGCCGCTCGGATGACGGCGCGGTGTTGAGCGTACAGTTGCGCGATAGCGGTAAAGGCTTCGTCGACTCAACCGACAGCGACAGCAATCTCGTTAATAACAAGACGCCATCGGGTCGCGGTATCGCGCTGGTTAAAAAGTTCTGTCGCACGCTCGAATATCGCGGCTGCGGTAACGAAGTGTATGCGGAGTTGTTGTGTTGAGTGGCACGCTGTGCTGAGTGATAAACAGTGTCGAGCGACAGAATGTTTTGCGCGTTAAGCGAGGTCGAGCCTCAATCGAAGCGATTTGGCAGCTTTGCCAACTCGGGAAACAGGCTTTCCGGCGGTGCGGGTTTCGCCAGCAGATAACCTTGGAAGCGATGGCAGCCGCGCTGTTTGAGAAATTCGAATTGCTCGGCGGTTTCCACGCCTTCGGCGACGACTTCGAGTTGCAAGTGACGCGCGACCGATAATACCGCCTCGACAATCGCGACATCGTTGGCATCGTCTGGCAGCGAGTGCACGAAGGCGCGATCGATTTTTAATTCGTGCAACGGCAATAATTTCAAATACGCCAGCGATGAATGTCCCGTGCCGAAATCGTCGATCGACAAGGTGATGCCCATCTGTCGCAGCGCGTGCATTTTGACGCGCACATCGTCGAAATCGGCGACGACGACGCCCTCGGTAATTTCGAGCACGATGCGTCCGCTGTCGGCGCCAGCTTCCCAGAGAATCGTGCGCACACGCTCGACGAAATTAGGTTCGCTGAATTGGCGCGGGCTGACGTTGACGCAAATCGTTAACTGATAACCCGCCAATTCGAGCGAGCTGACGAGTTGTCCGGCGCGGCGCAAAACCCATTCGCCGAGCGGCACGATCAGACCGGTGTCTTCGGCGACGGGAATGAACTCGACCGGTGAAATAAAACTGCCGTCGGGTTGCGGCCAGCGCAGCAGCGCTTCGCAACTCATCAATTTGCGGGCGCTGTCGTATTGCGGTTGCAAATACAATTCAAATTCATCGTCGTGCAATGCGCGACGCAGCGCGCGTTCGAGCGCGAGGCGCGAATCCACTTCGGCTTTCATTGCTGGTTCGTAAAAGCGCATCGCATTGCGTTGCGATTCTTTGACGCGATACATGGCGATATCGGCTTCGCGCAACAGGTCTTCGGCATTGTCTGCATCTTTGGGAAACAGCGTGATACCGAGACTGGAGGTGACGATGTGTTCGACACCATTCGGCAGCACGAAACTTTCGCTTAATGCGCTTTGAATTTTTTCGGCGATGGCGGTGGTTGCGGCGGTAGCGGTGTCGATCGAGTCGCTGACATTTTGCAGCAGGATGACGAATTCATCGCCGCCGAGGCGCGCCACCGTGTCCTCTTCGCGCAAATTGCGCTGCAAGCGGTGCGCAACCATTTTCAAAAATTCGTCGCCCGCGTTGTGGCCGTAGGTGTCGTTGAGCTGTTTGAAATTATCGAGATCGATATAAATGATGGCGCCGAAGCGACCGCTGCGTTTGGCCGCCATGACCGCGGTGCGCAGGCGGTCGCCGAATAGGCGTCGATTGGGCAGCTCGGTTAAATAATCGTAGAGTGCAAGGCGTTCGATTTCTTTTTCGGCGAGTTTGCGCTCGGTGATGTCTTTGATGATCGCGATTTGATAATCGATATCGCCGTCACTATTGCGAGTGACGGAGAATTGCGAGTTCACCCAGATGATGTCGCCATTTTTGCGCATGTAGCGGTGATCGATCTGAACCTGCGAGGTGTTATTGCTGAGTACGCTCGCGACCGATTGCACGGTGAGTTCGAGATCTTCGGGCGAGATCAGTTTGCTGTATGGCAGCTGCATCAATTCATCGTGGCTGTAGCCGAGAATATCGCAGAAAGTTTTATTCGCCTGCAGCCAATTCGAGTCGCGATCGAGCAGTGCTACGCCGACGGCTGCCTGTTCAAAGGTAATGCGGAAGCGCTGTTCGCTGTCGAGTAATTTTTCTTCGTCGCGGTAATGCTGCACTGCCAGACCGGCCAATGAGCTGATCATGGTGATGTATTCATCATCCTGCGCGGTGGGTGTGCGTGGATGATCGAAGTAGAAGGTTAAAACGCCAAACAATTCGTTATTTTTTCCCGTAAACGGAATCGCCCAGCAGGCGCGACGCCACGGTTCGGCGTGAATCAGCGGGTAGAGTGCGCCGTATTCCGGATTCGCCAGCATGTCGCGACAAATTACGCGCGATTTGTGCGCGGCAGCGGTGATGGTGGGGGCGATATTTTCCTGAATAGGAATCGGCGCGGTTGGCTTGTGCGCATTTTCAGGCCACGACGGTGCCGCAATCAGATGCAGATGCTCCGCTTTATGATCGGCCAGAAAAATTGCGCAGTGCGAAGCCGGCCACAGCTCCTCGGCAAACAATGCCAGATCGTTCAATAACTCCGGTTGCGATTGGTCGGCCGTCAAATTGCGCAGAATGCGTGTCTGTCCTTCGAGTTGTTTTTCCGCGCGCTTGCGTTGCGTGATGTCTTCATAAATACCGATCAATAATTTGTCTTTGCCTCGTTTGTCGCGCAACAGCGACATGGTCAGGCTGGCCCACATCACGCTGCCGTCCTTGCGCGTGTAACGCTTTTCCTGGCGGAAGCTATTGATCTCGCCGCGTTGCATTTTGACGGCGAGCTGATCGGTGATGGCCTGCTCCTCCGGAAACGCGAGCAAGCGCATTTTCTCTTTGGTGATTTCACCGACGCCGTAGCCAATCATGTCGGCGAATTTCGGATTGAAGGTCGGCTGGTCCGCGTCGATATCAAACAAGACGATTCCGACGGCGGCCTGTTCGAAGACGCCGCGCAGCGATTCTTCGCTGCGACTCAATTTTGCGACGGTCGCGCGCAGCGCAGCCGAGCCGGCACCGATCGCCAGATTGGATAAGCCGAGCATGCCGAGATAGGCGGCGGTGAGAAAGAAGGTGTTTTGATTATCCTGATAGGGATTTGATCTGAGCGAGATCAGCGAAAGGATGGAGGCGATGAGGCTGAAGCTTGCCACCAGGCCAAAATTAAAACGAAAGGCCATCAGGATCAAAAATGGCGCGGTCAACATCGTCATCGGCAGAGTCATGGTTTTGGGCGCGCTCAGGAATACACACCACCACACTGCGAACATGCTGATAACGACGCCGCCAAACTCCAGCAGTTTGCGTTGAGATATTTCACGCCAGTCGCCAAACCTCAAAAATACGGGCGTGATGATGGAGTTGGCGATTGCACCGTTGGCCCACAGCGCAAGCCAGGCCAGCCCCGACCAGCGTATTTCGGAGGCTCCGGCGACCAGCGGTGCGATCAGACCCGCCGAGGCGCTGAATAACGGAGCGATAAAGACGGCAAACAGAACGAATTGCGCCACGGCGCGCGGCGTAGCGAAGGGATCGTCAATGCCGTTCCGGCGCAGCTGCCAGCTCGCGTAGGCGGGCGGCAGCACGGTGGTGATTGCAGTTAGCACCGCAAATAAAGGAGGAATGTGCACCAGCAGTAAAAAACAAAAGGCACCCAATGTGGCGCCGACAATGGCGCTGCGCCCGTAATACCAGGTCAGTGCGAAGGTGATGCTCATGGGCGGCCACATCACCGTGGCAATACGATCCGGGCCGCCCTCCACGGGTGCCAGCGTGATAAGGCGAGCGACGACGAAATTAGCGATGGCTGCCGTCAGCGCTACGGCCCACCAGGGAGGGTTTTTGACGAGTGAAAATGGCGGTGCGCCGTTATGCAATGTCATATCAACGATCAGCGGCAACGAAGCGTCGTTTGCCGCTGGGGTATTCCTTATTTCGAACCGGTTAGCGCTGCTTTCGTTTTATACGATAGCAGAACGCGATTGAATGGCGAGCGACGACACGGCAGTCGCGCAGCGCGTTTTCGGTGTGTGGTGGTTCACACTTTCAAGTTGTTGTAATTCAAGCTTCATTGCGACGCATTTACTATTTCGCCGCCGCGGGTCAAGCGCTAGTTGATTGGCTTCACAAATGCGGCATTTACTCATGCCTTAGTGGTCGCGCATTGGCTAGATTTCACAGCATGCGATGGCGACATGATGTCGCGTTGGATGAGTCCATTAACTAATGGAATGTGTTAGCGAGATGCAAGTCGATGCGTAAGTCAGTAGTTCTGGGTGGTTGCTTCATACTTTCGGTGGTAGCGAGTGCTCCGGCATTCGCCGGCAAGCGCACCAGTACGACAACGAGTTCGACGACCATAAGCTGGACCAATACGAGCTGCTCGAGTCTGTCGTCTTCTTTCCTGCGCAAGCTTTTGCAGTGCGATAAGGCGGCGGCAACGCCGACGCCGACGCCGACGCCGACTCCAACGCCGACACCGACGCCGACTCCAACGCCGACACCGACGCCGACTCCAACGCCGACACCGACGCCGACTCCAACGCCGACTCCAACGCCGACACCGACACCGACACCGACGCCGACTCCAACGCCGACACCGACACCGACGCCGACACCGACGCCGACGCCGACGCCGACGCCGACACCGACGCCGACACCGACGCCGACGCCGACGCCGACTCCAACGCCGACACCGACACCGACACCGACGCCAACACCGACCCCTGCGCCTGTTACTTATAGTGCGCATTTGTCGTGGCAGATTCCGACCACGCGCGCCAATGGTCAGGCGTTAACGGTGGGTGAGCTGTCGGGTTACGAAATTTATTACACCAACGACAGCGGTAGTGTGAATGCGGTCTATCCGGTGAGCGGCGGTACCACCACTGCTGCGAATATTGCGAACTTGGCGGCAGGAACCTACACGTTTGCAATGTCCGCCATCGATACGACCGGTGCCAAGAGCACGCTATCGGCGACGGTGACTGTTACCTTCGGTCCGTAACGCGAAAGACGAACAAAAAAGGCAGCGGCTTCGCTGCCTTTTTTTATTGACGATGTTTTTGTATGTGCTGGATTTTTCGTGCGGAAATTATCCGTGCAGTCGATTCAAACCGTTGAGAGTGGCGATGCGATAGGCCTCCGCCATGGTCGGATAGTTGAACGTGGTAGAAATAAAATAGCGAATATTATTGCCGCCGTTCTTCTGCTGCATGATCGCCTGGCCGATGTGAATGATTTCGGTCGCTTCCGCGCCGAAGCAATGCACGCCGAGAATTTCCAGCGTGTCGGGATGAAATAAAATTTTCAGCATGCCGACGTCTTCACCGCTGATCTGCGCGCGCGCGGTCTCTTTGAAAAACGCACGGCCGATTTCATACGGAATATTCGCTTCAGTGAGCTCGCGTTCGGTTTTGCCGATCGAGCTGATTTCCGGAATTGTGTAGATACCCGTCGGCACATCTTCGACAAAACGGCAGTGCTCTTTACCGCGCGCCGATGCCGCCGCTGCGCGGCCCTGATCGTATGCCGCGCTGGCGAGACTCGGCACGCCGATCACATCGCCCGCTGCGAAAATATGTTCGATATTGGTTTGGTAATGCTTATCGGTTGGAATATAGCCGCGATGGTCCGTAGTCAGACCGATTTGATCGAGCTGTAAATTTTCGGTGTTGCCGGTGCGGCCATTACACCAGAGCAACGCATCGCCATAGAGGCGTTTACCCGAGCGCAGATGCAGTGTCACACCTTCATCGTTCGATTCAACGCGCGCATAGCTTTCGCGATGACGCATCATCACGCCCTGTTCGCGCAGGTGATAGCTCAGCGCATCAGAGATTTCATCGTCGAGAAATTCGAGCAGACGATCGCGCGAGTTGATGAGTTCGACTTTGGAACCGATCGCCGAAAAAATCGATGCGTATTCGCAACCGATCACGCCTGCGCCATAAATAATGATTTTGCGCGGCGTATGCTGCATCTGCAAAATCGAATCGCTGTCGTAAACGCGCGGATGCGAAAAATCGACGTCGTCGGGCCGATACGGTTTGGCGCCGGAGGCGATGACAAAACTGCGTGCAGTTTTGCGCTCGGTGGTGCCATCGGCGGATTGAATTTCGATCGTATGCGGATCGATAAAATGCGCAGTGCCGTGCAGGATATCGATGCGATTGCGTTGATAAAACTTGCTGCGCATTTTGACCTGACGCTTGATGACCTCATCGGCGCTGACGAGCAAACGCGGAAACGACAGCGATTGCGGTTCGCCGATATCGCGAAACATCGGATTGGTATTGAAGCGCACGAGTTGTTTGACGGCGTGCCGCAAAACTTTCGATGGAATGGTGCCACGATGCGTGCAGGAACCGCCGACCCAGTGATCCTGTTCGACGACAGCGGCGGTGCGGTCATGTTTGCGGGCGTTGAGTACTGCGCTCTCGCCAGCGGGGCCGCTGCCGATGGCAATGAGATCGTAATCGTATTGGCTCATGGAAAGTCGATCGAAAGAGTGGGTGGGCGGAAAAATATGCGTTCAGTATAGAACAGCAGTGTTATGTTGTGCGCAGCGGCGAATCATTCAGGCTGGCGCGGAGAAAAAAATCAGGGCGCTTCGGCAATAAATATCGCGCGTTTCGGCGCCGGATAACCTTCGATGGTGCGTGTCGGATCGAGCGGATCGAGACAGTGCGCGAGCGATTGAAATGTCATCCACGGTGTTGCACGTTGCTCTTCGATGGTGGTCGAGGTGACGTTAACGAGTTGCGGATTTTTGAAGCCGATTTTTTTCAGCCATTGATTCAGCGTCGCTGTCGTCGGCAAAAACCAAACGTTATTCATGCGCGCATAGCGATCGTCGGGCAGCAGCAACGAACCGGCGGGGCCATCGATGACGAGCGTCTCCAGCACCAACTCGCCACCGGGCCGCAACGCTTCGCGCAATTCGAGCAGATGATCAAACGGCGAGCGACGATGGTAGAGCACACCCATCGAAAACACGGTATCGAACGCGCGCAATTTTTGCGGTAGGTGTTCGATGCCGAGCGGTAAAACGCCGACCTGCGCATCGCGAATGAAATGCTGCAGTGCATGAAACTGCATGACGAACAAAATCGTTGGGTCGATACCGACGACGAGCTCGGCACCGGCACCGCGCATGCGCCAGCAGTGATAGCCGTTGCCGCAACCGACATCGAGTACTTTTCTGCCCGCGAGCGGTTTGATCGCATTTTTCAGGCGGTCCCATTTCCAGTCCGAACGCCACTCGGTATCGATATGAATACCCAAAATATCGTAGGGACCTTTGCGCCACGGATGCAATTGCATCAGCGCCTGTTGTAATTGCTCGCGCTGCGCGGAGTTCAGTGTGTCGTTTGCGGTGATACGAATACTGCCGCGATCGAGTTCGATTTTTGCCGTCGGCAAAGTGGGCAGCGCGGCCAGCGCGTCGTACCAACGCGCGAGATCGCCGTGACGATCGCGATGCAATAATTTCGGCAACACCGATTCGAGTTGTTGCGACCAGTGGTGCAGGCCCGCGTTGTGGAGTTGCTGCAGAAATAGCTGCTGCTGCGACAGCACCGCGTCGTCGATCATTTGATCGCCACCATCGATGCAAAGTTAAAACATTGAAACCATACGTCGACACTCGAGAAGCCGGCGCGCTGTAACCGTTCGCGATGCGTCATCAAGGTTTCCGGCAGCAATACATTTTCGAGCGCGCTGCGCTTCTGCGCGATTTCCAAATCGCTGTAGCCATTGGCGCGTTTGAAGGCGTGATGCAATTCGGTATTGAGCTGTTGCAGATGTGCATCGTCGAAGCGAATCTTTTCGGACAACACCAAAATACCGCCGGCGGGCATGGCGTTGGCGATGCGATGCAGCAGACCCTCACGCAGCTCCGGCGCAATGAATTGCAGCGTGAAATTCATGACCGCAACCGACGCGTTTTCTATCTCGATCGCGTTGATATCGGCGAGCTGCAATGTTACAGGCGTCGTGTGTGTATCGGCATCGATAAGTGCGCGGCAGTGTTCGATCATCGCGGCGGAATTATCGACACCGATGATGTCGCAGCCGCGTCCATCGAGCAGCGCACGCATGGCGAGTGTGCTGGCGCCGAGCGAGCAGCCGAGATCGTAGCAATGTGTTCCGGCGCGCGCGTAGCGTTCGGCCAGCACCCCCGTCATCGCTACGATGGTGCTGTAGCCCGGCACCGAGCGTTGAATCATATCGGGGAAAACACGCACGACATTCGCATCAAAGGCGAAATCGACGATCGCGTCGAGTGGTGTGGAGTAAATCGTATCTTTCGTCGGCATAGTGGTGCGTGTGAGGTCGTCAGTGCGGCGGCAGCGGAGTTTACCACTTTGCTCTGCGTGTTTTCTTCGCCCTGCACAGTTTGTCTGGATGATCATCGAGGCCCTGGCGGGTTAAATGAATAATCACGTCTTGAATACGAGAGATACGTATCTTCCCTTATGTGATGCATCGATCAATAACGGTGTCGCAGCAACGGGCCGAATAGCGCTTATCGCAATTTCTGCTAGCTAAAAATCTGCTGAAAAATTTATCGCACAAGTCATCGATTTTCGCCGATAAAAACTCGGCACCGTTCACAAAATCTCGATGAAAGGATTTGCATTGGTAATGCGCTCGCTACACTGCTAAACAATCGATTGCGGTAAGCAAATCAAGCGGCATTGCGAAATCGATCTGACTGAAATTGGAGGATGACGTAATGGCCAATGCAAAATTGTCAGCGCAAGCAAATAAAACCTGGTTGCTCCAAGTCGAAAATCTCGCACTCGTGCGCGAGTGCCGCCGCCGTATCAGCGATGAATTCGGTGTGAAACTGCAGTTGAGTTCAGACGATCTGCTCGATCGTATTCAAGGCTATGCCGATAAAAGCAACGATCGCGTATTGCAACGCCTGGCGCGTCCGATTGCGCTGATGTTGAAAAATGGCGAAGACCTGTCGAATGGGTCGATCGATCTGTCTAACATTCCTGTTGTGGCGCCCAAAAAGATTGCGAGTGGCTGGACCAAGCCATCGCTATAAACTCGATCTAACAACTCTTTACTTCCAAAGCCTATGGCACTGTGTGTCATAGGCTTTTTCATTGTGCCTCATTGAGTGTCAGGCCTATTTGCGCACTGCCAATAGATGGCGTTCATGCTCGGAAAGCTCGGCTGCATGGCCCTTGCGCAGCAGCAACTCATCGAGGGTGAGCTGATAGCTTGGGGCAAACGTCGACAGAAAAAAATCGACCTCGGGCAGGCGATACGCCGCGAGCCGCTGCTTGATGTCTTCCGCCGCTTTTTCAAACTCGCGATTTCCCGCTTTGAGTTCGGCCTGGCATTTCAAATAGGCGGCGATGGTATCGGCGGCTTTGATGATCTGCCGATGAGCCAGCGGAATGTTTTCCTCCACCATGAGCTTGGCGAAATCGCTGCGCAGTGCCTCGGGCAGTAATCCGACCAGTTCATGTTCGGCGGCGCGTTCGATCGAGTGATAAGCCTGCTGAATCGCGGGCGAGTGATATTTCACGGGTGAGGGCAAGTCGCCGGTGATGACTTCGGAGCAGTCGTGATAGAGCGCGGCCGTCGCCACGGCGTTGGCATCGATTGCGTCGTCGCCATTCTCACTAAAGTAGCGGTTGCGGATAACGGCGAGTACATGCGCGAGCGTGGCGACTTCCCAGCTGTGCTCCATCACATTTTCCTGAATCGTGTTGCGTTTCAGGCCCCAGCGCACGATCCAGCGCAGCTTGCTGATGTAGGCGTAAAAATGACTGACCATGTTCGTGTCTCCTGGGCCCCGCTGACGCTGCCATCGTAATCAATAACTGTGTTTATGTACAGTTTCGATCGGTCTCGCCTTTTTCCCGCGCAATTTTTGGTGTACTGCTTTTCGTGCTTTAATGCGCGCCGCGCTGCGCAGCTTGAATTTGATATTAGGGCTGCATTTTCCGAACCATTCAGAAAGATTGCGTAATCCTGAGAGTCGCCTTCAATCCGGGATTCGCGCGGTCGTATTGGCTAGAAACGATGCCCATTTCCGGTAAAGAAATTTTTCGTACCTACGATGAACTCGGTCCCATTCAAGTCTTTGACGATGGCTCCAAGCGCTATCTCTCGTTTGGCGAGGGCGACGAGCAAAGCTGTGTGCTCAAGGCCGAGCCGTATCTACTGCAGCACGAATACACGCGCGCGATGTTGCTGCCATTTCTGTTTTCGCAGCCGCGCGATGCCATTTTGGTCGGGCTCGGCGGCGGTGCGCTCGTCAATTGTCTCATGCATTATTTCCCCGAGCTGACAATGCGCGTCATCGAGCTGCGCCATGCCGTGGTAAAAGTGGCGCGTAAATATTTTGATTTGCCGCGGCTCGATCGGCTCACGATTATCGAGCAGGATATCGCCGAGTATTTGGACCAAAATGATTTAAGCGAAAAAAATCACGCTAAAACTGACATCTTGTTCAGCGATATTTATGACGCCGAAGGCATGGCGCCACAATATTTCGAGCCGTGGTATATCGAAGCGTGCGCCAATCGACTGAATGACAACGGCTGGCTCGTGCTCAATTGCTGGGATGAACATCGCGGCGATCATCACACGCTGCACGCACTCACCGAAAATTTTTCGCAGGTTTTTACGTGTACCGTATCGACCGGTAACTGGATCATTATGGCGTCGAAAAAATTCTATGATCTGGATGAGGTCAATCTAAAAGCTATCGCGAAAGAGCAGTCGAAGTTGCTGGGTTATTCGGTCAGCGCCATGCTCAATCGTTTGTATCAGGCCTTTCCTCACGATGAATAGCCCCAAGATGAATAAACAGGAAGAATAAAATCGTGTTTATCGAATTGACCGATATTGCACTGATTCTCGGATTGGCGATTGTCGCTTTCTGGTGGTGGCGTGCGCATGCGGCCAAGGAAATGGTGTTGCGCATCGTGCGCAAACATTGCAAAGACATGGATGTGCAATTGCTCGACGATACCGTGGTATTGCGCGGTCTCTGGCTCAAGCGCGATGGCGATAATTCACTGCGCGTGCGGCGCTCTTATGAATTTGAGTTTACCAGCACGGGTGACGAACGTTATTACGGTAGTGCTGTGGTGCTCGGATTGCGACTCGAAGCGATACAGCTTGAACCGCATCGCTTGAATTAATTATGCCCTCTGCACATCAAGTGCTTTCTAAAAATTACGTCGGTGGGCGATCGAGCGCGCGATATTGCAACGCTTCGCGAATATGCGCTTTGGTGACGGCATCGCTCGCGTCGAGATCGGCAATCGTGCGTGCGACTTTCAGAATGCGATAATACGCGCGCGCCGATAATCCCAATTTCAATACCGCTTCTTCGAGTGCCAGTCGATTTTCGCTATCGATATTTCCAATCGCATCGATTTCACTGCCGCTCAATTGCGCGTTGACTTTGCGTTGGCGTGCGAATTGTCTTTCGCGCGCGAGCAAGACTTGTTGCTGTAGCGATTGTGTGTCGGCAGTCTCGCTGCGTGCGCTGCTCAAGACGCCGCGCGGCAAGCGATTGACGGGTACTTGTAAATCGATGCGATCGAGCAGCGGCCCCGAGATGCGATCGCGATATTTACGAATCTGTTCGGCGCTGCAGCGGCACGCGCGTTCGGAGTCGCCGTAATAACCGCACGGGCAGGGATTCATTGCGGCGATCAATTGAAATTGCGCCGGATAAGTAATCTGTCGGCTAGCGCGCGAAATAACAATTTCGCCCGATTCGAGCGGCTCGCGCAAAACTTCCAATACTTTGCGTTGAAATTCCGGTAGCTCATCTAAAAATAAAACGCCGTGGTGCGCGAGCGAAATTTCGCCGGGGCGCGGATGACTGCCACCGCCGACGAGAGCAACCGCAGAGGCGGTGTGATGCGGCGAACGAAAAGGTCTTTTGCGCAGGAGCGGAGTTCCCTGTTCGCCCGCAACCGAATGCACCGCAGCGACTTCGAGTTGTTCGTGTTCTTCCAGTGGCGGCAATAAACCGGGCAGGCGACTCGCAAGCATGGTTTTGCCGGTGCCGGGCGGGCCGAATAAAAGTAGATTGTGTTGGCCGGCGGCAGCGATCGCGAGCGCGCGTTTGGCATGCGCCTGCCCGCGAATATCGGCGAGGTCGAGCATCGCAGTATTTTCGATGGGCTCTGCTCTAACGCTCGGTTCGAGCGGCAATCGATTGTGCAGGTGCGCGCATAATTCGGAGAGCGAGTTAACGCCGTACACGGAGGCGCGTTTCACCAGCGCACTTTCTGCGGCATTGGCTTGCGGCACATACAGCGATCGTTTGGCATCGGCCGATGCCATCGCTGCGGGTAATGCCCCCGATACCGCGCGCAGTTCACCATTTAAACCGAGTTCGCCGATAAATTCGCGATCGAGTAATGCTTCGTGCGGAATTTGCCCGCTCGCGGCGAGAATGCCGAGTGCAATCGGCAAATCGAAACGCCCGCCTTCTTTCGGTAAATCGGCTGGCGCCAAGTTGATAGTAATTCTGCGCGTAGGAAATTCGAAATGCGCATTGAGTAATGCGCTACGCACGCGATCTTTACTTTCCTTAACCGCAGTTTCGGGCAGGCCGACAATATTGAGTGCAGGCAAACCGCTCGAGAGATGAACTTCAACGGTGACGATGGGTGCGGTGATACCGCATTTGGCGCGCGAATAAACGGTGGCGAGATTCATTTTTTTCCATCCTTGGATTGGCTGTGTTGCGTGGTAAAAAGTTATCGAGGCGGATCGTTGAGTTTTTGAGCCAGCTCGTTCAATTGTTTTTCCAGTTCAGCACACTGCTTTTCGGTTTTGTCCAGCGTAGCGCGAGTGCGCTCAAGCACGGCCGTTTGCGCATCGAATTCGTCGCGCGTGACCAAATCCATTTTGTCGAATCCGGATTGAAGCAGTGCGCGCAAATTGCGTTGTATGTCCTGAGGTACTGAATTTTGACCGAAGAGCGTGCTCTGGCCAAACAGATCGCCAATTTGCTGGGTGAGCTTATCGATGGATTCGCGATTGATCATGGTGGTGTTGTGGCTGAATTGGAGCGCGTAGTGTAACTAAAAAAAAGATGTGTAACTAAAAAACGATTTTGTGGCGGCGCGCGATATTGCCCTTGTGTTTGGCTTGCGACTTGCCGAGGATAGCCATCGCCAATAGACAGAGGATTTACCCATGCGAAAATTCTTAGCGCCTGCTGTGCTCATCGCCAGTATTTCGGGCGGTGCCATCGCCGCCGACCTCATCATTCCCGCAGGCCAGATCTATACGGTGCCGGTGGAGCAGAGCGATTTGCGGCTCGATCGACTGAGCATTGGCGACAACGCGCAGGTGAAGTTTGCCGAGGGTGTCGGCCGCTGGCGAGTCGCGGCCAAGCACGTCAGCATCGGCAATAACGTCGTCATCGATGGGCGCGGTGCATCGGCGAGTTCGGCGGTCGCAGCGAGCGGTGCTGCGATGGAGCGCGCGAAGGACTGCGAACCGGGTGCGGCGGGCAAAGCTGGTGCGGCGGGTGCGAGCGGCGGGGGTGGAGTCAACCTCGTGTTTTGGTGGGGCGTCGATAGTTGGGGCAGCGCAAAATTTCTCGCCGATGGCGGTAACGGTGGTAATGGCGGCAACGGTGGCCGAGGGCAGGACGGCGGCAAGGTGAATCGGTGCAATGGCCCGGCTGCAGGTGCTGGCGGTGTGGGCGGTAGTGGTGGTGCCGGTGGTAAATCGGGCGATGTCACACTGAATTATTACGATGCGAATGGCAAAGGCGCGGCGCTGAAAGATCGCCTGGTTGTCAGTGCCGCGGGTGGTCAGCCTGGAATTGGTGGTGCGGGTGGCTCTGGCGGTCTCGGCGCCGAGGGGCGTTTCCAGCGTACCGCAACCTCGGAGGCATGGTTTCCTGCCGGTCAAAATGGTGTACCGGGCGCCGCAGGCAGTGCCGGCATCGCGGGTGCCGCCGGGAATGTCAGCATAGAGAAAGTGGCGGGCGATAGCGTTCCGCTCTGGTTTGCCGAGGCAGGCAGTTTGGCGCCAGCGGATCGTGGCACTGTTCAATCCCTGCAGAAGCAAGTTCAGGCGTTGCAGGCCGGTGCTCAGCCCGCTGCGACGTCGCCTGATCGGGTGCAGGCGCTGGAGGAGCGTTTACTGAAGCTCGAAGAGCGCATCAAGGCCCTGGAAGCGCGGTAACGCCGCGCGATCTCCCCTTTTCTCTTCCTCTTCGACCCGCTGTGCGATGCTAGAGTCGCACGGTGGGTTGCTCTGAAAATGTGCGTATCGTTTATTTTCTATTCGTTTCCGGCGTGCCCGAATGGATACTGCTCCGTAATCCAGTCTTTTTTCCCTCTCAATGTGATGCAGTCGTCAGAAAATGGTACAGACGACTGTATGACGCTTTTCAACGAGGCCCTGTTTCGGGGCTTTGGTCTAAAAACGCACTAAAAGTGCACACCGTGTTTGCCGTCGAGTGCGCTGATCGCTTCGATGAGCTCAGTAAACGCTTGTTTGTTTGCAAAAAATCTTATCTGGCATGCGCTGTGCAATTTCTTGCTCGGCTCTGGAATGCCTCCGTTGTCGCCTAAGGCGGGGCATACCTCTAAGCACTACGACGACTCACAAAATACCTGGAGAACCTATCAATGAAATTTTTGAGCAAATCTCTTTTATCTGTCACCTGTGCATCTGTTCTCGCGTCTGGCGTGATGTTTTCGTCCGCAGCAAATGCTGAGTTGACTGCAATGGCCGGTGTCGCATCTGAGTACTACTGGCGTGGTTTGAAAGTTAGCAATGGCGCTCAAGTTTGGGGTGAGCTGACCTTGGCTAGCGAATCTGGCTTTTATGGTGATCTCTGGGCGTCGTCCGAAGGTTTTGGTGTAGGCCCTGAGTACGATCTGTCTGCTGGTTGGGCTGGCAAGTTCGGCGATTTCGGCGTGAACGTCGGTGCTGTTACTTATGTTTACTCGATGGATTCAACAGGTACCTTCTGCGCAGCCGATACACAAGACTCAAACGGTGATTGCACTGGTAAAACCTACGTATTGGAAGACAGCGATCCGGGCGATTTCACGGATGTGTATGTCAAGATGTCCTTCGGTCCGGCGTTCCTGAACATTTACCACAACGTCGCGTTGTTGCAAGGACAAGATTTCGTTAATGCTGGATTCACTGCGGATAAGTTCACCTTTGCTGTTGGCTATCAACAATTCAAAGACAAGGCGCAACTCGCATTGGGTTATGACAGTGACGTTAGCAAAGTTGATTACACCTATGCTGAAGTCACCTACGCAGCCACCAAAAACCTGAGCTTCACGGTGAGCAGCATTATTGATCACAGCGGCGATCTGAATTTCTTCGGTATTGCTCCTGTAGCCGATACTAACCGTGCAAAAGTTATCGTCAGCTACAGCCTGCCGATCGAAATGTAATTCGTTAGTGGCCGACGGCTCTGCCGTCGGCTTTCTACTAACAGGTGCACGCCTGACAAACAAAGAGGAAACATCATGAAACTCGTAACGGCTGTCGTGAAGCCATTCAAGCTGGACGATGTGCGGGAAGCGCTTTCGGATATCGGTGTGCAAGGTATCACCGTGACCGAGGTGAAAGGATTTGGACGTCAGAAAGGGCATACCGAGCTGTATCGTGGCGCCGAATATGTCGTCGACTTTCTGCCCAAAGTAAAAATCGAAGTTGCGATCGCTGACAGCGCGGTCGATCAAGTGATCGAAGCGATCACGAAATCGGCAAATACCGGCAAGATCGGCGACGGTAAGATTTTCGTTTCTCCGCTGGAGCAGGTGATTCGTATCCGCACCGGCGAGACAGGCGAAGACGCTATTTAAACGACTCTCTATCTCATAACGTTCCGGGAGAACCCATTATGAAATTCAAGCCTATGGCTGGACTGGCGGGAGCACTGATGTGCGTTCTCGTCTCTTGTCTGGCATTCGCTGACGACGCGGCTCCGGCTGCTGAAGCAGCACCTGTCGCTGCCGAAGCGGCCGCTGCGCCTGCAGAGGCAGCCCCGGCAGAAGCCGCCGCGCCTGCGGAAGAAGCGGCAGCAGCACCCGCACCGACCTTCGATAAAGGCGATACATCGTGGATGATGCTGTCCACGCTGCTCGTTATCATGATGACGGTTCCAGGTCTTGCGCTGTTCTACGGCGGTCTTGTTCGCAGTAAGAACATGCTTTCCGTGTTGATGCAGGTGATGGTGACGTTCTCGATGATCGTGGTGCTGTGGTTTATCTACGGCTACAGTCTCGCCTTCACCGAAGGTAATGCGTTCTTCGGCGGATTCGATCGCTTCTTGATGAAAGGTATTTGGGATAACGCTGCGGGCACCTTTACGCCGGCTGCAACTTTCAGCAAGGGTGTTTACATTCCTGAAATCGTATTTGCCGCGTTCCAGGCAACCTTCGCAGGTATCACTTGCTGCTTGATCGTCGGTTCGTTCGCCGAGCGTATCAAGTTCTCCGCAGTGCTGATGTTCATGGCGTTGTGGTTCACCTTCAGCTATGCGCCGATCGCCCACATGGTGTGGTACTGGATGGGTCCGGATGCCTACGCGAGCGCTGATGTTGTCGATGCGATGAACTCTAAAGCCGGTCAAATCTGGCAATGGGGTGCACTCGACTTCGCTGGCGGTACTGTGGTTCACATCAATGCTGCTGTTGCGGGTCTGGTTGGTGCGTTCATGGTCGGCAAGCGTCAGGGTTACGGCCGCGAAGCATTCACTCCGCATTCGTTGACCATGACCATGATCGGTGCGTCGCTGCTCTGGGTAGGCTGGTTCGGCTTCAACGCCGGCTCGGCTCTGGAAGCAAACGGCTTCGCAGGCTTGGCCTTCATGAATACCTTCGTCGCCACTGCGGCTGCGGTATTGGCCTGGTCGATTGGCGAAGCGTTGCATCGCGGTAAGGCATCGATGCTCGGTGCGGCTTCGGGTGCGGTTGCAGGTCTGGTTGCGATCACTCCGGCAGCGGGTAACGTCGGTATCGGCGGTGCGTTGATCATCGGTCTGCTCGCTGGCTTCATCTGCTTATGGGGTGTCTCCGGTCTCAAGCGCTTGCTCGGTGCGGACGACTCGCTCGACGTATTCGGCGTGCACGGTGTCGGCGGTATCCTCGGTGCGCTGTTGACGGGGGTATTCAACAACCAAGGTCTCGGCGGTCCAGGTCTGGTCACCGATTGGGTCACTGCAACTGTCGGCACCAACGGCATCGGTGCTCAAGTGTGGATCCAGTTGAAAGGCGTATTGCTGACGATCGTATGGTCGGGTGTGGTTTCGCTGATCTCGTACAAAATCGTTGATATGGTTATCGGTCTGCGTGTCTCTGAAGAAGAAGAGCGCGAAGGTCTCGATACCACATCGCATGGCGAGCGCGCGTACAATTATTGATTCGATATGGATTGATAATTCGCAAACGTTTTCCACCACAAAGGATTGTTGTAAAAAAGGCGCCCGAATACGGCGCCTTTTTTCTTTGGTGCGATGCTTGCCAGTTTCCCCGCCTCTGAGCCACACTTGGCCACTTCAGTTATTCTCGATATTGCCAGCGTTGCTCGCGGTGTCGCAAAGCCATAATGATTCAGGAGTCGACCATGAAACTTGTGACCGCCATTATCAAACCTTTCAAGCTCGACGATGTGCGCGCAGCGTTATCCGATATCGGCGTGCAGGGCGTGACAGTGACTGAAGTTAAAGGCTTCGGGCGTCAGAAAGGGCATACCGAGTTGTATCGCGGTGCCGAATATGTCGTCGATTTTCTGCCAAAAGTGAAGCTGGAAATTGCGGTTGCAGACGGCGTTGTCGAATCCGTGATCGAAGCGATTACAAAAGCAGCGAACACCGGCAAAATTGGCGATGGCAAAATTTTTGTTTCGCCGCTGGAGCAGGTCATTCGCATTCGTACCGGCGAAACCGGCGAAGATGCGATTTAATAGTGACGCTTTGTGTTGGCGGCTTTGTGGTGGCGTTAGTCAATAATTTGTGGCGGCGTTAGCCGATAAATAGCCTCAGCAGCAATTTCTCTGGCATCTGGCGGCAGCCGATCAATAATGCCGTCAGATAGTCCTCTCTGTAATTTTCTGCGGCCAGTTTTTCCAGACTCACTACGGTCTGACGATCGAAGTTTTCGTGCAGAAAAATGTAATGCCGATGTAGATCGGAAAGCGCCGCTCGCGTCGCATACAGCACATCGAATACGATGCGGCAGCGCAGAATAAAAGCAAGCGCGGAGTTTTCTGTTGTTAATTCGGTTTCTTCGCCATAACTGAGATGCGGCAATTGCCGCTGAAAGTAAGCGGCTTGAATACCGCTGCCGCGATCGCTTTCGATTCCATCTGCAGTAAAAATCGGTGTGCTGCCAAAGCCGCAACTCGGCGATCGGCTTTTCCACAAATAGCCACAGAGTTGATGTTGACTTGAAATAAGCGTCAGCGATTGTTGTGCAAATCGTTGCAACACGGCGGTTACATCCAGTGCTGGATTGTCGCGCCCCAGTGCGCGCAACTCGTTTTGGTTTTCGACCAATCGCACCGGTGGGCGAGGTACACCCAAACCCGCGCCCAGCTCGGGGCAGATGGGCTCGAGTTGCAGTGCGGTGTGGAGTAATGGATAAACCGGCAGGCGTCTATCGTCGCCATCGTAACGAACTTTTTCACCGGCAAGGCAGGCGCTAACGGCAACGGTCACGCGCTGTGTGGCGCTGCTTGGTGAGTAGAAGCGCGTTGGGCAAAAAGGGCAGGCAGTGGATGCCGAAAGTGGGGTCATAGGAATTAACCGAAGTAACTGGGAAAAAACTAGAAATAAAAAATCTAAAAAAAAACTTTTTTGGACAGTTGCAGATAGTCGGGTTTGATCTATATATTCCGTGCGCTTCCAGCCTGCGGTGTTTTAAAGCGATTGTTTTTTTGGGGCTGAGATGTTTCCGGGCTGCAAGGTCTCAAAGTTACGGTGTTTCACAACGATGATTTTTTTCAAACCACGCTGCTACAAAATGGCAGTGTCGTTTGAGGCTCTAGCATTACAGGGGTTGATCCAATGGGCAAGTTTGATAATCAAGACGAAGAAGTGGATGACTTTGACGGTGCGGATGAACAAGAAAATGATGAGGATGAGGGCGAAGAGCTCGAAGCGGCCGAATCCTCCAGCGAAAGCGCGGGACCTGCCGTAAACCACGACGAGATCCCCGAAGAGCGGACGGTGGCATCGCGGCAAAAATTGCGCGATGAAATGTCAAAAGAGATCGAAGAGTTTCTCGCCCGTGGCGGCAAGATTGCTCATATCGAGCCCAACGTGACGGCAGACCCACCGAAAAAGCCGGATAGCGATTACGGCAGTCGCCCCATCTGATCGGCGGCTGTCTTATCGAAGCGAATCGATAATCCTCTCTACAGCAGCTGGCAATTCCGCCAGCTGTTGTACGTTTTGAAAGCGCACATTTTGCGAAGGCGGATTCTCGCCGGGCCACGGCAAACCCTGCCGATTAATCCAAATCGTATGCATGCCCAAACGCTGCGCCCCGCGCACATCGTTCTCGATGTCGTCGCCGATATGAATGCATTCATGCGCTTCGCAGTTGGCGAGCGCCAGTGCATGCAAGAACGGCTCGGGATGCGGTTTTGCGCGCGCGAGTTTTTCGGCGCTGACAGAAAAATCGAAAAAACGATCGAGCCCTGCGCGCGCGATATCGAAATTGCCGTTGGTGATGGCGCCTAATCGGAAACGATTTTTTAGTTCGAGCAATACTTGTTCGGCGTCATCGAATAATTCGATGTCGTGGCGCGCATGTAAAAAGGTTGCAAATGCCTGCTCGACCAGATCTCCGATGAGGTCATTGGAAATACCTGCTTGCTGCATTGCGCAGTGCAGGCCGCGCACGCGCAAATCGGTGACGCGGTGTGCAAGCTCCGGATTATCGCGCGCGATTTGTAAGCGCATTTCGCGCAACGCATCGCACGAAAACTTCGCGGTAACCGCCGGCGCGTGCAGTTGCAGCCACGCGTAGGTTATCGCTTCGGCGCGCACCAGCACGGGAGCGATTTCCCACAGCGTGTCGTCGAGATCGAAAGTCAGCAGGCGAATGGTCATGTGTCAGTTTCTGATCCACACAGATTAGGGCCTGCGCAACGTTGCGCGAATTAAAACGACTGTTTGAGATGCTTCGGTAACAGGCGATTGAGCACTTCGGCGATGTAGCCGAGGAATAACGTGCCCATGCTCGATTTGAAATAATTCGTATCGGTGCTGGCAATGGCGAGTACGCCGAGCGGATTGCCATAGCTCAAAGGTACGACGGCGGCGGAACCGATCTGGCGCGTGTGATCGGGAAATAAAAATTGCACTTCTTCGGGACGCAATACACCGCACATCGCTTTACTGCTTTTGAGCAGGCCATCGATCTGTGCATGCGCATCGTTGAGCGTAACCACGCGTGCACGTGTGCCGCGATGTTGCGCAGGATTGCCGATCAATACCATGCTCGCGAAATCGATTTGAAAATCGTTTTGCAGGCTTTCGACGAAGGTGTCGACGATTTGATCGAGCGTTTGTGCTTCGATCAAACGAAGCACCAATTGTTTGGTCTGTTCGAACAAGCGATCGTTGTTGCGTGCATTTTCCAACAGATTATTCAGTCGATGGCGCATATCCATATTGCGTTCGCGCAGAATCGATACCTGACGTTCCAGCAATGACACGGCGCCGCCAGCCGGATGGGCAACTTCAATGTCGGTGAGCAAATCCGGGCGCTTTAAAAAGAAATCGGGATGCAGGCGCAAATACGCAGCGATGTGTTCGGGATTTAAATCGACAGGACTTTTATCGAACGTTTCCACACCAGACTCTCATTATTTATTTGATGACAGTTTTTAGTTACAGCTGAATTTGCCCATCGAACACGGTAGTTGCCGGCCCCGTCATCATAACGGGCTGACCTTCGCCGCGCCATTCGATCTGCAGTGAACCGCCCGGCAAGTTAACTTGTACTTCCTGCCCCAGTAAGCCGCGCAATTGACCGCTCACGACAGCGGCGCATGCGCCAGTGCCGCACGCGAGCGTCTCGCCGACGCCGCGCTCGAACACGCGCAAATTGATTTCGCTTGGCGACACCACGTGCATGAATCCCACGTTTACGCGCTGTGGAAAGTTTTTATGCACTTCGATTTTTGCGCCGAGCGTTGCCACGGGTGCGCTGCGCACATCGTCGACCAGCAACACCGCATGCGGATTGCCCATCGATACCGCGCCGATCTCATAATTCTGCCCATCGACGTCGAGCGCGTAGTGCGCTGCTCGCGCTGGTGCGACGAATGGAATTTCGCTCGGCGCGAGAATCGGTGTGCCCATATTCACGCGCACTTGTTTGTTGCGCGTGATGTGCAATTCGATGATGCCGGCTTTGGTTTCCACGCGCAGTGTGTCTTTGCCGGTGAGGCGATTATCCCGCACGTAACGCGCGAAGCAGCGCGCACCGTTGCCGCATTGCTCTACTTCGCCACCGTCGGCATTGAAAATACGATAACGAAAATCGACGTCGGGACGACCGGGCGGTTCGACCACGAGCACTTGATCGCAGCCGATGCCGAAATGGCGGTCAGCCAGTTTGCGGATGTGCCGGTCTTTAAGCACGAAGCGCTGGCTGATCAGATCGAGCACGACAAAATCGTTGCCGCACCCGTGCATTTTGGTAAAGCGTAAGAGCATCGCGCAAATTCCGGTCGTGTGCCTCGCCGCGAGCACGGTTTAAGAGCGAGGGGTCGGATCTGCGCAGATGCTCCGTTAATGAATGAGCGATTACGGCAGAACGGACTCGCCACGCATTAAGTCGGCGATCGTTTCGCGCGCGCGCACCTGATAAATGCGGTCATTATCGACCATGATTTCGGCAGCGCGGCCTCGGCTATTGTAATTGGAACTCATGCTAAAGCCATACGCGCCGGCGGAAAAAACCGCGAGTAAATCGCCGGGTTCGACCGCGAGTTCACGGTCTTTGCCGAGGAAGTCGCCGGTCTCGCACACGGGGCCGACCACGTCGTAGGTGCGTGCAGTGGCAGATGGATTGGCTCGAACCGGCTGAATATCCATCCACGCTTCGTACAGTGCGGGACGAATCAAATCGTTCATCGCCGCATCGATCACGCAGAAATTTTTGTGCTCATTGCATTTGAGGTATTCGACTTGCGTGATGAGCAGGCCGGCATTGGCCACGATCGAGCGCCCCGGCTCGAATGCCAATTTCAATTTACGGCTACCAAGTGCCTGCAACACTTGCTGCATGTAATGGCTCGGCTCGGGTGGTTGTTCATCGCGATAGCGCACGCCGAGACCGCCGCCGAGATCGAGATGCTCGATAACGATACCGTCTACTGCCAGTTCATCGATAAGCGCGAGTACGCGCGTCAACGCATCGAGAAATGGCGAGGTGTCGGTGAGCTGCGAGCCGATATGGCAATCGACACCGACAATCTTGAGCGATTGCAATTGCTGCGCACGACGATAAACACCGCGTGCTTCCTCGATCGGAATGCCGAATTTATTGTCTTTTAACCCGGTTGAGATATAGGGATGCGTATTCGCATCGACATCGGGATTCACGCGCAGTGAAATCGGTGCGACACAATTCATCGCGCTCGCGACTTCGTGCAGGCGTTCGAGCTCGCCGGCGCTTTCCACGTTGAAGCAGTGAATGCCGACTTCAAGCGCGCGGCGCATTTCCGCAGCGGTTTTACCGACGCCGGAGAAAACGATTTTATCGGGAGTGCCGCCCGCCGCGAGTACGCGCTCGAGTTCACCTTGCGACACGATGTCGAAACCCGCACCCAATCGTGCGAGCACATTTAACACGGCAAGCGACGAGTTCGCTTTCACTGAATAACAAATTAAATGTGGGCGACCGGCGAGTGCATCGGCGTATGCACGAAAGCGCTGCTCGATATGCGCACGCGAATAAATATACGTCGGCGTACCGAAATTTTGCGCAATGCTGCGTACAGAAACATTTTCGGCAAACAACTCGTCGTTGCGAAATTCAAAGCTGGGTTTCATGGATGTATGCTTTCACCGAGAAAAAGAGAGGGATGCTGCCGAATTCGGTGCAGGATGGTCGTCTGGCATGAACAGCGGACCTTTCTGGCCGCAGCCGCTCAATACTGCGCCCAGCGTGACGGTCATAAACAGTGCTGCGGCGATAAGCGCTGTTCGCATGATTTTCTCCGGGTCGACAGGATTGATTGGGCAGTGTGGAAAGTGGCCGCTATTATAGCGACGAGTGTCCGGTTGTTATACTGATTAAAAACCACGGGCAAAGATAAGGCATAACAACATAAGGGCCGACGATGTCTCAATCCCTGCTGTCTCCACTGAAAAAACGCCATTTTTTCCGAGCCATTTCCTCTGTGCTGTTCACAGGGGTTGTAGGTGTAGGTGTAGGCGTAGGTGCGCCGGCGCATGCCGATACGTTGCTCGACGAGCCGCTATCGCTCAGCGAGCGTTCGCCGCTGGCACAGCGGTTTAATTTGCCCGGCACGCGCAGCGGCGACGTGTTGAACGCGGGCGAAACGCACTGGCGATTCGGTGTCGATCTTGCCAATAACTACGTGCGCGACAATGCCGGTGCTGAAACGCTCATATTTGACGGCGAATTGCAGCGCTACGAATTCGGCGTGCGTTACGGTCTCGGTTCGCAGTGGGAAGTCGGCATCATGTTGCCGTGGATGACGTATCGCGGCGGCGTGCTCGATAGCTTCATCAATCGCTGGCACAGCGCGTGGGGACTGCCCGATCACGATCGCTCGAATTATCCGTCAGACAAATTGCAATTCACGCACACCACCAACGGCAAAATCGATTTTAATTTCGATCGCGCACAATCGGGCTTCGGCGATGTGCAGTTGCAAATTGCCAACCAGATTCTGGAAACCGAGCGCAATCGAGTCGCGTTAATTACCAGCGTGAATTTGCCAACCGGCGATGACGACAAGCTCACCGGTGGCGGCGGCACCAGCATCGGCGTGTTCTTGGCCGCGACGCATTCGGGGCTGTTCGAACTACCGCTGACGCTCAGTGGAAATATCGGTGCGCAATCGCTACCCGATAGCGACGTGCTCAGCGACAGACAAAAAAGCTCGGCGTGGTTCGGCTCCGGTGAAATTGCCTGGGCGTACACGGCGGATACGCGATTGCGCGCACAGCTCAGCATGCACAGCGCAATTTATGACAGCGCGCTCGCATCGCTCGGCGATAATTCCACGCAATTGCTCTTGGGCGGCAGTGTGCGGCTGGATCCGCATTGGGTGCTGGATGTTGCGCTGAGCGAGGATGTTGCGCTCGATACTGCGCCGGATATTTCGTTGCAGTTGGCGTTGAAGGCGCGCTACTGATTTTTCGCCCACATAACGCTCGATTCCTTTGCGTTTGATTTCTAATTAAAGAGGCACGGACGCAAAGGCGCGTTTGTGGACGCGCTGCCATGGTCTCGTGAATCCAAGCCGCAGTACTTTTCGCACTTCGAATTCAATGAAGTGCGGAGAGTTGAATGGCTATTGGCAGCCGAAGTACATCGAACAACAACGCGATGTTCGAAGGTGTGCGCGTTATCGAGCTTGCACAATTTGTTTTTGTTCCCGCTGCGGGCGCGGTGTTGGCGGATCTCGGCGCCGAAGTCATTAAAATCGAAGCGCTACAGGGCGATCCGTATCGCACATTACGCATTGCCGATGGTCGCCAAACCAAGTCGGCCAATTTGTCGATGGAGCAAAACAATCGCGGCAAAAAAAGCGTCGCGATCGATTTAAAAAAACCGGAAGGCCGCGCACTTCTCCTCAAGCTGATTTCGACAGCAGATATTTTTCTCGCCAGCCTTCGCCCCGGCGCTATCGAGCGTTTGGGTTTAGGGCCCGATGCGTTGCGCGCGCAAAATCCTCGATTGATTTATGTGCGTGGCAATGGTTTCGGATTCAAAGGCGCCGAGGCGGATCGCCCCGGTTATGACGCCTCTGCATTTTGGGCGCGCGGCGGTTTTGCGCATGCACTCACTCCACCGGGATTATCGCCGGTGCGACCGCGACCGGCGCTCGGCGATCACGCCAGTGCGATGAATATTGCTTTTGGTATGGCCGCGGCACTCTTCAATCGCGAGCGCACCGGCGAAGGTTGTGTTGTAGATATTTCCTTATTGTCATCGGCGATGTGGACGCTCTCTGCCGATATCGCGCTGAGTCAGGCGGTGAGTTCCAGTGACGCCGAACGTTTTTCGAAAGAAGGGCGTTTTCCACTAACAAGGGCCTATCAAACGAGTGATGGCCGTTGGATTCAATTGATGTTTCTCGATCCCGATCGCTACTGGCCTGAACTGTGTCGGCGTGTTGAGCGCGAAGATCTATTAAGCGATTCGCGTTTTGTTACCAGCGATTTACGCACCGAACACGGCGAAGCCTTGAGCGCAGAATTATCGGCCGCGTTTCTGCGTAAAAATTTAGCGCAATGGCAGGTTGCATTTAAACATTGGGATGCGCCGTGGGAGCTCATACAAACCATTTCCGAGGTTGCGACCGACCCGCAAGCAACAGCGAACGATTATTTATTCGCGGTGAAAGTTGCCGATGGTACCGATGTGACTGTGGTGGCCGGTCCGGTTTCATTCAATGGCAATGCGGTGCCGAACACGCCGACACGCTCTCCTGATTTGGGACAACACACCTCCGAATTGCTCGCGGAAATTGGCATAGGCGCAAACGATTTGATCGCGCTGAAACAACAAAAAATCGTACGTTAAAAAATTCGTGCGCTGAAAAAATTAAAAAAGCGTTGCGAAAAAATAGGAAAGCGTCGTGAAGATTTGTCGATACGAAATCGCGGCAGACGAACCTGTGCGCATCGGTATAGTTGAAAACGGCATGGTGCGCGATGTTTCTCGCATTATCGATGAGTTGCCGTCGTTGCGCTGGCCATTGCCGCCCGGTGATTTTTTTATTGCACAGCTCGATTCGCTACGTCAAAAAATGCAGGAGCTTGCGTGCGCAGCGGAGCCGATTCCGCTAGAGCGCGTACGTTTGAAATCGCCGGTGGCGAATCCTGGAAAATTTATTTGCGGTGCCGGCAATTACAAGCCGATCTGGGCCGGGCGTGAAGGCAGTCCTCGCCAGCTCGGCTTGCTATTTAAAATGACCAGTGCGAACGCAGGCGCTGGCGACGGTGTGATCTTGCGTTGGCCAGAGCGCGTGACATTTCACGAAATGGAGCTCGCCATTGTTATCGGTAAACAGGGTAGCGAAATTCCCGCAGCGCAAGCGCTCGATTATGTCGCGGGCTATGCCATCGGACTCGATATGACGATGCAGGGAAAAGAGTTCCAATGTTTCGGAAAATCGTTCGATAGCTACGGTGTGATCGGTCCATGGTTGGTGACGGCGGACGAAATTCCCGATCCTTCGGTATTGAATTACGAATTGAAAGTAAACGACGAGTCGCGTCAAAAAGACACGATCGCCAATCTCGCGCTCGATGTCGCGCATCTGATCGAGCATGCGGCGTCGGTGATGACATTGCATCCGGGTGATGTGATTTTTTCCGGCACGCCGCCGACAAGTATCGGGCCTGTGGTTCCGGGCGATGTCATGCACGCGCAAATGGATTGCATCGGTGAAATGTCGGTAGTTGTTCGCGGTGGTTCCGGTCGTAAAACACCTGCGTAATTTTGGGTGTGAAATCGCAAACGATACGATTGTCATATAAAAAAACAACTATCCGCATTGGACGATCGATCATACATTTCGGCGGCTCTGAACTTGATGGTATCGACCGCTCTCCTCAGACTTGAAAAAAATAAATCATGTCGAGGTTGCAATGACAATTACTGCTCAGAGTTCATCGTCCGCATTAAAAATAATCGATGCCGATACGCATCTCACCGAGCCGCACGATTTGTGGGTGAAGCGTGCGCCGGCATCGCTGCGTGATCGCGTTCCGCAAGTAAAGATGCATCAAGGTCAAATGTGCTGGGTTATCGATGGCGATAAAAATATTGGCACCGGCGCGCATCCCAGCAGTGCGATTTTGAAAGACGGTCGCAAGATTCGCGATTTGCATGAGTTTCTGAAGCTGCAATTCGACGACGTACATCTCGGTTCCTCGCAGATTAAAGAGCGCCTCGCGGTGATGGATCAAACCGGAATTTACGCGCAAATCGTCTATCCGAATATTTTGGGTTTCGGTGGTCAGGCAGCCGCAAAAGTCGATTCGGCATTGCGTCAGGCGTGCGTTGAAATTTACAACGATGCGATGGCGGAAATGCAGGCCGAATCGAATCGCCGTTTATTTCCTATGGCGTTGTTGCCGTGGTGGGATGTGCAAGCGGCGGTGAAAGAAACCGAACGTGCGCACAAGCTCGGCTTGCGCGGTATCAATATCAATTCCGATCCGCATCAGCACAAAGATGCGAACGGAAATAATATTCCCGATCTGGCATCGCCGCATTGGGACCCGTTATGGGAAGTGTGCAGCGCACTGAATATGCCGATCAACTTCCACATCGGTGCTAGCGAACAATCGGTCGATTGGCTTGGTCAGCAGGGTTGGCCATCGCTGCCGCGAGAGTTGAAAGCCGCGATCGGCGGTTCGATGCTGTTTTTCAATAATGGCCGTGTGCTCTCCAACATTATTTATGGCGGCGCGCTCGATCGTTTTCAAAAATTGAAATTCGTTTCCGTCGAAAGCGGTATCGGCTGGATTCCATTCCTGCTCGAATCGCTCGATTACCAATTAACAGAAATTGCCGAAGGTCGTCGCTTCGATCTCAAACCTTCTGAATATTTTCAGCGAAATTTCTACGCCTGTTTCTGGTTTGAGCAAAAAGAGTTATCGCAATCGCTGCGCCAGGTCGGCGTCGATAATTGTTTGTTCGAGACCGATTATCCACATCCGACCGGTTTGTATCCGATCGACAATTTGGAATTGCGCCTGGGCGGCCTGACCGCAGAAGAACGCAGAAAGGTGCTCAGCGCGAACGCCGCCAAGCTGTACAACATCCCACTGAATTGATTCGAAAGCCCATGCTGTTCGTTGCGATGACTGGTATCAATAAAACGAGTGCCGATCAATAAGGAGATATGTGCGGTCATCGCAATGATTGGAGTGCAAAGAAAAATAATTTACGTACGAAAAAAATAAGCAACCACAGTCACAGGGGTAACCAATGAACTCGAATACGAATAACAAGCTTTCGTCCTTTGTTGTATCCACGCTCCCACTTGCCATTGCATTGGTTTCATCACAGGTTCATGCGGCGGAATCGCTCGAAACGGTCATCGTAACGGCGAGCAAGATAGAGCAGGACATTCAAAAAACGGCGATATCGATGGAGTCGATATCGGAAGAAACCTTGTCGAACTCGGGCATCACTAACGTTGCCGAGATCGCGAAATTCACGCCGGGTTTGCAGCTCGATAAAGAGGGTGGCGGTTTGACGGCCACGGTGCGCATTCGTGGTATCGGTACACCCGGAACTTCCGCGCTCGATCCCTCGGTGCCGATATTTATCGATGGTGTTGCACAGGCGCGCACCGGTGCCGGCTTTCAGGATTTGCTCGATATCGCACGCGTGGAAGTATTGCGCGGACCGCAGGGCACGTTATATGGACGCAATTCGACCGCCGGTGCAATCAACGTGTGGACGAAAGATGCGAATACCCACAGTTGGGAAGGTTCGTTGCAAGCGCAACTTGGGAATTACAACAATCGCGAATTGAAAGGTACGGTGAATATTCCGATCGCCGATGATTTATTAGCACTGCGCCTCAGTGCATTTAAAGTCGAACAGGATGGCTATCTCGATAACGGTGCGCGTTCCGATACATCGCATAACCGTTTCGATCGCAGCGGTGCGCGTGCAAAATTTTTATTCACACCGACCGACGATTTGAATGTGCAGTGGATCACCTCCTATTCCGATGGCAAGGTCTATCCCGGTTACACCATGGTGGTCATGCCGAGTTTGTTTACGCGCTATGCCAATTCCGCGGGTGGAATCGTCTCTCAAGGCGGTACGAATATTTTGCCGCACGACGATAAATACAACGGAACGATTTACAGCGCGGCGAAAGATCTGAGCGATGAAGAAAGTCTCGCCAGTTCGATTACCGTGAATTGGGATATCAATGACGATATCGCGCTTACATCGATCACCGCGTTCGATCGTTATGACGTGTATCAGACACGCGACCAGGACATCAGCATTCTGCAATGGTCGACGTCATCGGGGCCGGCCGATACGGATTCGTGGTCGCAGGAATTTCGATTGGCGGGCTATCTCGGCGACGATATCGAATTTGTTACCGGCGCGTATTACTACAAGGAAGAGGTCAGCAGTTATCAGACGACGGAAAATCGATACGCTGACCAAATTGCTGCATTTCAACGCGGTTTGACGTCGACGCCAAGCAGATCGATTACCGATACAGAGACCGACGCATTGAATCGCGCCATTTTCGGTCAGCTTACTTACAATTTCACACAGGATTTCAGCGCATCGCTCGGTCTGCGTCGTTCGTGGGTCGAAAAAAATGGTTCGACATTATTAACGGTCAGCCGATACGGAATGCTGCCTGATCCATTTCTGCAGCGCTATATCATCGATCACGAAACGGTCAACGAAACCGATACCTCGGGCGTGCTGAAGCTGCGTTACGACATCGCCCAGAATGCGATGGTGTACGCATCGTACGATCGCGGTTTCAAACCGGGCGGTTTCAATCGGCTGATCAGCCCGCCGCCGGGAGTGACATTGCCGACGTCGTACAGCAAAGAGGTTTCGGAAAACTACGAGATCGGCGCGAAGACGCAGTGGTTCAACGATCGTCTGCAAGCGAATGTCGCGTTGTTCTACATGGAATTCAGCGATTACCACTTTCAGACCATCGATGCGCGTTCCAATATCATCGTCGACAACTTGCCGTCGGTGACGACGCAAGGTGTTGAAATCGATATGCAGGCAGTGGCGACATCGAATCTGACAGTGGGGTTTTCTGCGGCTTATATCGATGCCTATGTAAAAGAGCTGAAAGCCGGCAGCAACACCGTTGTGCAAGGGTTACTGCATGAAGATCAGTGGCTGGGCGATGCGAGTCGCGTTACCGCCAATGTCGATGCCGAATACAGTTATCCCTTGAGCGATGGTCTCGGCGAAGCCTTCGCGCGCGTCGATTACGCGTATCGCAGCGAATATTTACTCGGTGATTTTCGCGATGGCTATCGGCAGGGTGGTTTCGGGATGACGAATTTGCGTGCAGGTGTGCGTAAGCTTGATACCCATTGGCAAATCACGGGCTGGGTAAAAAATCTTTTCGACAAGGAATATCTGGCGACGGGCAATAGCCGTTTTGCTAACCAGACCGATGGTTTCTTCGCAACGCAAGGCGCACCGCGTACCTATGGTGTAACTGTTCAATACGATTATTAAGGGAATCGCCCCGTTCGCGGGGCGAATTTTTTGCGGGGTTTTTTATCAGTTGTGTCATCTGTATCAGCTCCTCTCTGATACATCTATTGCCCACCATCGAGTGGGCTTTTTTTCGATCGTTATTTATCGAGGGAAATTATTTTTCTGAAGCAATTTTTTCGTTGGATTTTATTTCATCGAGATAGGCTTGCACGCGCATGCTGACCTCTTCATGGAGGTGGCGCAACAAGACCTCGTGATCTTGAAAGAAAACCTTGTCGACACCGCGAATGCCGCGCTGTCCTGCTTCGACTATTTCGCGATCTTCTGCGTGAATATCGCGCAGCATCATGGTGATGTATTCGCGCGTAAAGAGCCGGCTGGCGCAATCGTCTTCGCTGGTCCAATACAGTCGAATGGAACCGCGCGTGCGCTCTGCGTCAATCGGCGTCATCGTGTGCGTGAAGAAGTACAAGGTTTGACCGACGATGTGTAAGCAGGGAAATAACTTGAAATCCACTTTCGGGCAGACGAGTTTATCTTTCTGCGCGATTTCAATGGCGCGACCCAGCGCGAATTTTTGCGTTTCGGGCGGCGGTGGTGGTGACGGATTTTTCCAAAGCGTTTGGCTGCGATGCGGTCCTAAAAATCCATAAGCCACTGGATAGCCGAAAGGGTTTTCCGGCGTCAGCGTTTGTTCCGCCGTGCGTGGATGAATAAAACGTACATGATAATTTTCCTGGAAATTATCGAAATTCAATTTCCAATTCGCTTTGATTTCGTACGTGTATTCGTAAAAGGTGACGGCTTTCGCTATCGGCATCGTTTCGAGTTCATCGGCGATACCGCCCAAGAAATCGCGAAGGCTTTCTCTCGGCCCAAGACTGTCTTTATATTCAGGCGAGAGATTGATAAAAATTAAACCCGAGCAAATTTCCAGAGAGATGCGTTTGAGGTTGCATTCCATTTTATCGACATGGAAGCGATCGAAGTCGGGCGCGGCCATGAAATCGCCGTCGTTACCAAATGTCCATTTATGATACGGACAAGTGAATTGGCGGCGTTTTCCCTGCGCCTCGCTGACCAGTTGCGTGCCTCGATGCGTGCAGGTGTTGTGAAACGCGTTGATCCTGCCGTCGCGGCTGCGCACGATCAGCAGCGATACCTTGGCAAATTCGAGATCGCGACGAATAAAACTGCCCGGCTCGGGTAATTCGCAGATATGCGCGACATGCAGCCACGTGCGCATGAAAATCGCTTTTTTTTCTAGCTCCCACCAAGCGGGATCGAAATACGGATGTGAAGGCAGTGGGCCTTTGCTGCGCGATGCCACAGCGTCTTCGAGCGGCAGCATTGTGATGGCGGATTCGGATTTCATCGCATCTCCATTAACAAAATTGCAACGCTTCGCGGCTTATCGCGTGCTGGCTTTCGGCATTGCCTTGTATTTCGACCGCTAAAGAAACATGCGCGAAACTGAGCAGCAAATTCAATAAACACTGTTCTTGCGCATTCAATGCATGCAGAGGTTTTTGATCGAGCACATCGAGCGCCGTCGCGACATACTCTTTGGTCGTGTTGTAAAACTCCGCGCGTTCTTCGGTGGTGCTGTGGGCGCGTTGCAGCGAACGTGCGGCCCGATCCGGCAGCGACCACGTATCGACGAATCGTTCCAGCGCGGCATATTCTTTTGGAAGTCGATGATCCATCGCATTTTTCCTGACTAATCACTTATCGACCTCACCATATCGTTTATTTTTTTACGCGCTAGATCATGTCCCTGTATTTGGACGTTCGGCGTGTTTTTTGGATGGACGATCTTCGAAGGAGTGAATGATTGCTGCAGTATTGACACAAAAACGCCATTGTTCCTGCTCAAGCGTCTGGCGTATCGATGCTGACTTGAATGCGTTCAAGCGAACTCGTAAGGTTCCATCGCTATGCTTTTTGCCGAGTTTTTGAGTTACTAATTGTCGTTTGTCAATCAATGAGCGCAGCATCTATGAACGGAACGCTATCGGAATTTCTCAATCTGTTGGATTTGCGCGGGCAGACATGGTGTTTTGTCGATTTCAAAGGCCCATCAGGTTTCAGCATTCCGCCTAACGATGCCGTGCTGTTTTATGCGGTGCTGCAGGGACAGGTGCAATTGGCGGGGAGTACCGGCGGCACCACCGATTTGCAACCGGGCAATGTCGCCATGGTGTTATCGGGCGAGCCGCATGCGTTACGCGCTGGTACCCCGAGTCAAACCAGCCGGTTGGATTTTTTGTGCGACGAACACGTAGTCGATACGCCGCCGACGATAACGCTGGGGCGTAACGAAACATCGACCGCGCGCGTGCTCTGCGCGAAATTGCGCGTGAGCTGGCCGGCGGGATTGCGCCGTGTATCGATGCCGCCGCTGGTGATGCTCGGCACCGATCGCGCGACCTTTTCGAGTTTATCGCCCGTGCGTACGCAAACGTTGCAACTCACCTCGACCGGTGCGGGCGCAGCAGCGTTGCTTACGCGTTTGGCGGCGCTGATGTTGACGTCGGCGCTGCGCAATCATCCGCAATGTTTATTGTTATTTAATTCTTCCGAGTGGAACGATCCAATTGCCTATGCATTGCATTTGATCGGTACCGATCTCGCCGCAGATTGGTCGGTGGAAGCGCTTGCGCATAAAGTTGGAATGGGGCGTTCGAGTTTTGCCGCGCGTTTCACCGCGCAAATCGGGCGTACACCGATGGATGTGATCACCGAGCGCCGCATGCAATACGCTGCGGAATTATTGCAACAGGCCGATTTAAAAATTCCCGAAATCAGTGAGCGTGTCGGTTATCGTTCAGAGGCTGCATTCAGTCGACGATTCAGAAAGCATTTTGGTGTTTCGCCGGGCAGCATGCGTCGTGTTAATCCGAGTGATGTGGAAAGGAGTCTGAGTGGGGAGCAGGTTTCAGTGATTGGAGAAAAATATTCATACAGTCTGATGCGTGAGAAATCGGAATAAATAGTTAATAAAAATTGAAATGAGTATTTGCAATGGATTATCTGAGTTACAAGAACAAGCGCGTCGTCGTCTGTGGCTGTTATTCCGGTATGGGCGAGGCGACGACAAAGATGCTGTTGGAGCTGGGGGCTGAAGTGCACGGTCTCGATTATCGGCAAACAACATTAAACGTGGCCTCGTTCAATCCATTGGATCTGCGTGATCCTGTTTCCATCGATGCAGCCGTTGAAAAAATCGGCGGCAAGGTCGATGCGTTTTTTCATTGCGCCGGGTTGCCGCACACATCGCCCGCGCTCGATGTGATGAAGGTGAATTACATCGGCACTCGATATGTCACCGAGCGGGTGATTCCATTGATAAAGAATGGCGGTGCGATTGCGATTATTTCCTCCAGAGCGGGGCGTGGATGGGCGCAGCGTTTATCGGTGTTGAAAGAGCTGATCGCCGTCGATGATTACGCCGCAGCCAGTCGGTGGTGCGTCGAGCATGCCGAAGAAGTGAAAGAGGGATATGTGCTCTCTAAGGAAGCGATCATTGTGTGGACGATGATGCGATCGGTCGATCTCATCAAGCGCGGTATTCGCATCAATTGCACCATGCCGGGTACGACGGAAACGCCGATGATGAATCATTTTCAAGTGACGACGGATTCGTCCGTGCTTAAAGCGGTATTGGAACCGAGCAACCGTCGCTCGACGCCTGCAGAGCAGGCCGCTCCTATCGTATTTCTCAATAGCGATGCTGCAAGCTATATCAATGGCGCAGTGATTCCCGTTGATGGTGGTTCTACGGCAGGCGTTTATACAGGGCTTATTGATTTAAATAAAATTGCACGCTAGGGACGAGCAGTCATACAACCTGGCGTTTGAGCAATTGGAATGAGATAGCGCGCTCGTTACTTTGTCAGCCATGTATCACCTCTAAGGAGTATGCAATGGCGACGCAAGTTTTGCAGCACGATGCGATATCCGCGTTAGGCATCAAATTAATTTCGGCGGATAATCATATTAACGAACCGCGCAATTTATTCATCGATCGATTCCCCAAACATTTGAAAGACAAGGCGCCGCGCGTCATCGAAGGCAAAGACGGCGGCGAAGGCTGGAGTCTCGATGGCAAAACGCCGCCCAAGCGCACGTATGGTTTGGAAGCGATGGCGGGTTTCGAGAAAAAAGATTATCGCCCGAGCGGTCTGCGCTTCGATCAATTGCGACGCGGTAATTACGATGGCGCCGAGCATTTGAAGGATATGGAAATCGACGGTGTGTACGCGTCGGTGGTTTATCCGGCGATGACGCCCTCGTTTTATACCTGCGCTGACAAAGAAGTCGCCGCCGCCGGTTTCTCTGCGTACAACGATTGGATCATCGATGATTTTCAAAGCGTGAATCCGAAGCGCTTGTGCGGTCTCGCGATTGCGCCCACTGAGATCAGTATTGAATATGCGGTGGAAGAAATTCGTCGCGTTGCCAAAAAAGGTGCGCGTGCGTTTTACATTCCCGGCAACCCGATCACACCGTACAACCATCCCACGCATTACGAGCCGCTGTGGCAAGTTGCGGATGAGTTGGGTCTAACACTTTGCATGCACCGCAATCACGGTGGTCCGCCCGATGCGACCGATTGGGATCGCCTGGTTGAAGATCGAGTCAGTATCGGCGGTATCGTCACGCGCTATTTCTCATGCCTGCGTCCGCTGTCGTATCTAATTTTCGCCGGCGTATTCGATCGTTATCCGAATTTAAAAATGGTCGGTGCGGAAGTCGATTGTGGTTGGGCGCCGTTCTGGGTGCAGACGATGATGCATCACTGGGAAATTCAAAAGAGTTGGTTCCCCGTGAAATTGAAAGTGCCTCCGGTCGATTTCATCGGTAAAAATGTGTTCACCACCAACGTCGATGATTATTGCGGTTATCAAATGATCGGTACGGGGTTGTGGCCGTGGTTGTCGAGCATGACCATGTTTTCATCCGATTATCCGCATTCGGCGACGATCTGGCCGAACTCGCGCAAGGTTGCACTGCAAATGATCGAAGGGCTCAAGCCCGACGACGCGCGCAAAGCACTTTCGCAAAATGCTGCACGTGTATTCGGCTTCGAGATTTGATCGATATGGATGCTGTGAATATTAAAAATAATCCGCAGCTGACAGTCGGGGAGCGCGTGATAATGCTGACTGGAGGCTTGCCTCCAGCGTTTGCATTGATGGCGCTCTCCTCGGTCTTACCCAAAATTGATGCCGCGCTGGCGCACAACGCCAACGAAAGCTTTCTGGTTAAACAATTAATCGGTGTTGTCGGTCTTGCTATGGTGGTGGCGGCACCGCTCTCCGGCTTTTTGGTTCACCGAATCGGTTTGAATCGTTTGCTCACGATCTCGCTGATCATCTATGTCATCACCGGCGCTGCAGGACTCTACATCGACGAACTGCACTGGTTGTTATTCTCGCGTCTCGGTGTGGGAATTACCGGCGCGACCATTCAGGTCGCCTGCCTCACACTGATCAATACCCGGCTTGACGAGGCGGAGCGAGCGCGTTGGATGGGCAGGCATTTCGGCACCACGATGCTCACTACACTATTGATTCATCCCGTGGTCGGTATTCTCGGTGATATCAGCTGGCGTCTGCCGTTTGCAATTTATCTCGCGGGCCTATTACTCATTCCTGTTGCGAGTCGATTGTCGCTCTCGGCGACAGCGATATTTCCAAGTGATGTGAAAAACTCAGGCGCTTCGAATTCTTTTGTCGAGCGATCATGGCGCGAGCAATTACCGTGGCGCCATGCGTTACTGGCATTAGTGCTGGGTGGCATTGCGTATTTGCCGACAATCTATGCGTCGTATTTGTTGCGTGGTATCGGCGTGAACGATACGAAAACCGTTGCCTTTGTGTTAACGGCCGATGCACTGGCGGGCGTCGGTATGGCGATGTTTTATGGTCGAATACGTCGAATTCTCTCGTATTTCCCCATCTTCATGATCAGCTTGTTGGTTGCGTGTTGCGGGGCGATTGTTAGCGGGTTGTCGCAAAATCTCGTCGGTATTTTTATCGGTCTGGCGCTGATTGGTCTTGGCAATGGCTGGTTCGTTCCCAATTTGATGACGTCGCTCGCTCAAACAATTCCGATGTCTCAGCAAGGTAAGGCAGTTGGTATGGTGAAAGCGTCGACGTATCTTGCCGCGCCGATATTTATCACGCTTGCCGAGCCGTTCTTTCGCCAGTTCGGTGCGCGTGGCGTCATGTTGTCGGTGTCGCTGTTGGCGATCATCGTCGCGATATTACTGTGGTCCAGCGTGAGGAGAGGAAAATTTCTCGCTGCATCCATGCTCCCTGCATTAGCGTTAGAGGAAGCGTCGAGTTGATGCGCTCGGCAAGGCTCTGTCAGCTCGGTCAACACGAAAACAAAAAATGAAAAACACAATCATCGATATCCAACAATTTCGCAATGCTCTGGGTAATTTCGCAACGGGCGTCTGCATCGTCACGGTGGCCCCGGAGGCGGGTGTACCGATCGGCATGACGATCAATTCGTTCTCTTCGGTTTCGCTGGAGCCGCCTCTGGTCATGTGGAGCATTCAGTGCAATTCGGAGTGCTTTGCGGTTTTCGAAAGCGCGGAGCGCTTTGCGATCAATGTTCTTTCTGCGGAGCAGCAGGATTTGTCGCGCGAATATTCGCGAAAAGGTCAGCATCAGTTGAAGGCCGAACACTTCTATTGTGGTCGCAGCGGGGCGCCGCTATTGCACAATGCGTTGACGGTATTCGAGTGCCGATCATGGGCGCGCTATCCCGGCGGTGATCATCTGATTTTAGTGGGCGAGGTATTGCAGTTCAGTGCGCAGCCAGCGGCACCTGCATTGGGTTTCTTCAAAGGCGCATACACAGAAATTCGCTGAGAAATTTCAGTGATTGAAGCGTCCCGCTAATAATTGTTTCAACTCGCCTACTACGGCATCCACCTGACGGCTCGCGCCGATACTTTGTTCCGCAGCGGAATTGGCGCTGGTCGCCAATTGCGACACGCTATCCAATTTGCTCGAAATTTCGCGCGCGACATGACTTTGTTGTTCCACTGCAGCGGCGATTTGCGCATTCATCGAGTCGATAATGTCGACAGCGCCAGTGATGGCTTCGAGCGAGCTGCCCGCCTTGCCGACCTGTTCGAGCGTCTGCTCGGATAAGCCGCGCCCCACTTGGATGACATTCACCGCTTCGCGCGTGCTTTGTTCGAGCGAGTTGATAATGTCCTGAATTTCTTTGGTCGATTGTTGCGTGCGTTGCGCAAGCGTGCGCACTTCGTCGGCGACCACCGCAAAACCGCGGCCCTGTTCACCTGCACGTGCGGCTTCAATCGCAGCGTTAAGCGCGAGCAGGTTGGTTTGTTCGGCAATCGTGCGAATGACGTTGAGGAAGGTGCCGATTTGTTCGGTGCCATCATTCAGTCGGCGAATGACTTCAACCGCATTTTCCATGTGCGTCGATAATTCGCGATTGGCATCGATCGCAGAGTGAATAACCGTGCGGCCGCTTTCGGCTTCGCGTTTCGCACCTTGCGATGCGCCAGCCGCTTGCTCCGCGCTGTGCGCCACTTCTTCGATGCTGGTCGCCATGTCGCGCGTGGCGGCCATGACGTGATCGGTTTCCGCCGCCTGCTGGCTGATACGAGTACGCGCCGCATCGGTCGTCGATAATAGCTGGGCGACGTTACTCACCAGTTTCTGTTGGGTGTGATCGATAATTTGCGCGAGCGCCTGCTGCATTTGCGCGATCGCGTATAACAGACTGCTGCTGTCGCCTGCGCGCGTGTTTACCGCCGTCATTAAATCACCGGCCGCGACTTTTCTCACCGCCTCAATCGCATATTCGGGTTCGCCGCCTAATTGAGCCGAGAGTGATTTGATAATGTTGCTCGAAAAATAAATTGTTACGCCGAGGCTGGCCAAAATGATGATTAACGTGAGCGCTTGCGATAAATACATCGAGCGAGTCAGGGCGTCCGCACTTGCCTGCTGTAACGACTGAATCTTATCGCTGACTGCAGAGTTTTTCTTTTCCAGCATTTCAAATCTTTCTTCAAATTGTGGAAGTTTTGCTTTCGCCTTCGCTAAATCCGAAAAAGCCAGATTTACGAGTTCTTCGGCACTCTTTATATAAACATCCAGCGCGGGTCCCACATCATGAATTGTGGCTTTTACATCGTCGGGCAATTGCAGGTTTTCGTTGGCTTCGAGTGCGCGCCGAAACCATGCGCTGTGTTCGTGTAGCGATTCTTCAATTTCTGTGCGGTTGGTGTTGATGGCGCCGCTGGCAACGAGCAGTGCCGAGAGAACATCCGAATGCAGCGCATCGTGCATCATGTCGGCTTCGGTATGGTTGCGCAGTGCGGTGCTGGTCGTCTGTGCAAAATCGGCGGTACGTTTTAAATAGGCTTCGCAAAATAATGCGACGATGCCGATCAGGATGACACTGGCTGCGCTGACGATAAATAGCTGCCGCATGCGAGAGCGAAAACTGGTGTGTGTGCTGGCGGACATCAAAATTTTCCTTGCGTCGGGCGCTGTTGAAAGTGTCATTACAGCCTAGCTGTCTTTGGCTGAAAATTCATCACGTGACTACACTGAGAGCGAACTTAGGGAATCAAGGAAGCCTTTATGTGTGCACTTTATTTTCTCGCTAAATCAGTGCGGCGTGCTTGGTGGGTATATTTATTTTTTGCAGCAAACAGTGCGATTGCTTATAGCCTGTTTGATCCTGTTCCAGCCGATAAGCTGCGCGACTTATCGACCGATCGCCCCGATACCACGGAAAGTCCGCACACGGTCGATGCCGGGCATTATCAAATCGAATGGGAAGCCATCAGCTACGGTAGCGATCGCAACGACGGTGTGCGTACCAGTGTTCTAACGAGCTCGATCAATCTCAAGGCCGGGCTCTCCGATAATGTCGATTTGCAGCTGGTGCTTGAGCCGCATACGCGTGTGACTACAAAAGCTGCTGGCGAATCCGACACGGAAAGCGGCATGAATGACACCGAGGTGCGTTTGAAAATGAATATGTGGGGAAATGATGAGGGCGAAACCGCGCTCGCGATTATGCCCTTCGTTCGTTTCGCCACGCACGACGATGATTTCGGCGACGACGGAAAAACCGAAGGCGGCATTATCGTTCCGTTAGGATTTACCTTGCCGGGTGGTTGGGAGTCGGCGGTGATGGTGGAAGTCGATCGCGTGCGCAATGAAGATAACGATGGTTACATCACCGAGTTTTTACAATCGATTACATTCGCTCATGACATTACCGAAAATATGGGCGGGTTTCTTGAGTTTGTGAATGACAGTCGCAATGAAAGCGATGCCGAAGCGGAAACGTATTTCAATACGGGTGTGACTTACGCGCTGGGCGCGAATGTGCAGCTCGATGCGGGCGTGAATCTGGGGTTGTCCGATGCGGCCGAAGACTGTCGCGTTTTTGTCGGCTTTTCCTATAAACGATAATTAACGCGCGCGTTGATTTGGCAGCGCACTTTAAACCCTTGATAACGCTTCGTTGAGTGCGCGTTCGAGGCGCTGCTTATAACGCAGGTAATGCACGGTTTGCGGTCCGCCGCTATCGACCACGCAGCGGCTCAAATCGAGATCGGTGATATAGCAGGGGTAGCGTTCTTTATCGCTGCGCTGCGAGAGGATGTAGCGCGCAACGGTATCGTAAAGCGCATCGCCCAATTCCAGCTCGGTAAATTCCTGTTGATCGCAATAAATATTGAAAATCAAATTGCTGTTGAAATCGTAATCGGCGATCGCCTGTACGTTGAACGATTGTGTGTTGGCGTGAGTTTCCAGTGTGCGATTTTCGATATACGTCGGCGAAATGCTAGCGACGACTTCGTAATATTCGATGCTGCGGGGTGCGCCGCTTTCCAGCAGCACTTCGTGTGCGCCGCCGAACAGTTGCGGCATTTCGCTGCCCTGACGAAATAAAGCAGCCTGCATGAATTGATTGAGCGGTTGCAGCAGCGTGTGCTCGTCGCGAAACGGTGTGCTGAAATTGTAAAGCGAGCCCATTTCGTCGAGCACATAAACATCGGCTTCCTGCTCGCGGCGCTGATAAATCACTTTGATGCATTCGGCGCGCGCGAGTTGTGCGATAGCGCCGAGCAGCGAATTAGGCAGGCAGTTGCGATCGAGCACGATCGGGCTGAAATTGCGCTGTACGCGGCCGAGTAATTCCAGCAGTGCGGGATAATTCGGTGCGCGTTGAATATTCGGTTGCGTATCCTGCCACTGCAGCATGTAAAACTCGCGCTGCATTTCCAGAATGTAACGCGTCGCTGGTGGTCGTGTGCCGCTGTAATAACACGCGGCGATATCCTGAAAGAATTGCTCGACGCGGTTGGCTATCGCGCTCGCGCGTGTTGGGCAGAAACAGTGAATATTCAGTGTGGGCAAGCCGGGGTGCTGTTGCGGCGGCAATAATTGCATGTAATCGCGCACGCATTGCAGTAACGCAAACGGACCGCGATAGCTGCGCGTACTGACATCGCCCCAACTGTTGACGACCACCTGATCGACCGCGAGCACGAGATTTTCACGCATGCCGCTGTAGACCAGACTGTCGGTTTGATTCGATAAGCGTTCGAGTCCGCGCGCGCGCATTTGCGCCATTGGATCAATGCCAATATTAATAAATAGCTGCATTGAAATTGGGCGGTTCGAACTGAGGAAACGCTTGTGCAATTCGTCGCTGTCGATATCTTCGCTGCGTTGTGTCGGCAGCTGCGCGCGCAGTGCGCGCACAATATTCAGTAGTTCGTATTCGCTGACTTCGTGTTCGCCCGGCAGGATATAGACATTGGTATCGACATCGAGCAGCCCGTTGATCTGACACCACGCGAGCAGCGCGATGAGGTCTTTCGAGCGGCGCAATGGCTGCAAATGATTTAATTCGCGGTTGCTCGGCGCTTCAGCGATGACCGCCCAGGCAAATTGATTTTCGCGACCGCTCGGCAATTGGCAGAACGTTAATTCGCTTTCGCCGATGCGCGGCGCAATGCCGGGGTTTACCCATTCCACCTTGCCAGCTTTGCGTTCAAACGCTGCGTAAAGTTTGCGGCCGAGAATCGTCATGTCCTGACCGTTGATGACGGCGCTGGCTTGTGTTCTGCGCGCAAACTCCAATAAAAATCGATAGCTGTTGGTGAGTTCGCGCACGAGTTCGCGCTGTTCGTTGAGCACGCGATTCACTTTCCATTGCGGGCGAGCATCGAGATTGATGAGCTGCGCTTTCGTCCAATGCCATTGCTGCACCATGCGCTCGAGCAATTCACGCTGCCATGATTTTGTGCGCTGTGTCGGTCCTTTGGTAATCGCTTTGCCGACTTTGAAATAAAAGCAGCGTCGAACCAGATCGAGCCGCTTCGCTTCGCCGCGCGCAAGCAAATAGCGTTCGAGCTTGCGATACATCATCACGTACGGATCGAGTTCATCGATGTCGATCTGTTTGTTGTAAAGCGCGCGCTTGAATGTGGTGCTGAGCGGTTCGACGTGTGGATATTCGCTCGCGTAGACCTCGGTCAACAATAATTTAATGACCGATTTGTACGGTGAATCGATCGCTTTGTATAACTGCCAAATGCCGGCGCCGATAAATTCGCCGGCAGGAATGTGTGCGACGCTGCCGAAATCGAGTGTCTCGCCATTTTTGACGAAGCGTTTGTGGCGTAAGGTTTCTGCGATGTAGTTGTATTGCTGTTCCTGCTCGGGCGGAATCAGCCACCAGATCGGCACGCGTCCCGCAATCAATAAACCTGTGCGATAAAACTCATCGAGCAATAAATAATGTTGCGTGCTGCCGCAATCTTCGCTGCTCACCCCTTCGCGCTCGCCGAGCCGAAATTTTTCCGGCTCCATCAAAAAGAAATGCACTTCAAGATTGAGCGTCTGCGCCCATTTCACGATGTCGTCGCATTTGCTGCGCAGCAGATGCGTTTCTTCGGCGTCGAAATCGTCGGGATGGCAGACCCAGATATCCAGATCCGAACTGTCCGACTGCGCGACGGTGCCGCACGATCCCATCAGAAACAGCGCGTGAATGCGCCGGCGTAAATTCGGTTCGCGGTGATAGACAAAACTGCGCGCGAGGCGTTGCGCGCGTTCGAGATCGACTTTGCTCGGCGTGTATTCCGACAAACCCGCTGGCGTTTGATGCGAGACATAGCCCGGCAGCATCGGATGGTTGACGTGAAACAGCAGCGGCAGCATTTCGAGGAAAATCTGCTGGCGTGCGTCGAGCGCGGATTTGGTTCGGGCCATACGAGCTTCGTTGACCTGAAGAAACCGCTGCTTGATGAGTTTGAGGGCTTTGCGATCGACGCCGTCGTCGACCGCAGCCAGAGAATGGATCTGCATGCAAGCAAGTATAGGAGGGGATCGCCAATTTGCTGGGTGAAGAGGAGTGGGGAGATGTTGCTGATAGAATTCACGCCGAATAATTTATCGAGGCGCAGTGAATGCCCGAATTACCCGAAGTCGAAACCACGCGTCGTGGCATCGAGCCCCACATTCGCGGCCAGCGTATCGAGCGCGTGGTGGTGCGACAGCCGAAATTGCGTTGGCCGATCCCGGCGGATTTGAATGAGTTGTTGGCGGGGCGCAGTGTGGAGAGCGTAGAGCGGCGCGGTAAGTATCTGCTGGTTCGATTCGAGCACGGCACGCTGCTCATTCATCTCGGCATGTCGGGCAGTTTGCGCATCATTCCGGTCGGGCAGGCGGTCGCAAAGCACGATCATGTCGATATCGAACTAAGTTCGGGACAGGCGCTGCGCTACACCGATCCGCGCCGCTTTGGCGCGATGCTGTGGCATGAAGGCGATGTGAGCGCCCACCCACTTCTCGCCGAGCTCGGTCCAGAACCGCTGACCGATGCTTTCGACGGCGTCTATTTATTTGAGCGTTCGCGCGGGCGCAGTGCGCCGGTGAAAGCGTTCTTGATGGATAGCCATATCGTCGTCGGCGTCGGCAATATCTACGCGAATGAAGCGTTGTTCAGCGCGGGTATTCGACCCGATCGCGCGGCTGGGCGCGTGTCGTTGCCGCGCTGCGAGGCATTGGCCGCCGAGGTCAAGCGTGTGCTGGCGCGTTCGATCAAGCAGGGTGGAACGACCTTGCGCGATTTTGTCGGCGGCGACGGCAATCCCGGCTACTTCGCACAACAGCTCAATGTTTATGGGCGCGGCGGTGAGCCCTGTCAGGTTTGCGGCAGTGAACTGAAGGAAGTGCGATTGGCGCAGCGCAGTACGGTGTTTTGTCGGCAGTGCCAGAAATAAGCCGGCGGCGCGATTGATATGAGCTAGTGGGGCTGATGTGGGAAAGCGGACGAGTTGGTGTGAGAAAGCTGGCGAGCGATCACAAATCTGACCACGAGTTGAGCTATGCTTCGACGCGGACAGTTGACGTTACAGTTCTCTTAACTAGACTTCGTAAACTATTTCCCAATAAGCCTTTATCGCATTAGCGATACCGATGGAGATCAGGCCCATGCGAGCGATCGCGAACAAATTTTCCCGGATGCTGACGGTAGCTACTTTGTCGGCGGTGCTTGTCGCCCCGCAAATCAGTGTGGCACAAGAAGTCAATGAGAAGCCTTCTGCACTCGCAATGGTGGGCGATCTCGTCATTGCCCGCCCACTTACTTTTTCGTTTATGGTGATTGGTGCAGGGGTTTGGTTGGTATCTTTGCCGTTCACCGCATCAGGCGGAAATATCAATGAGGCAGGCGAAGTGCTAGTAGCAGGGCCTGCGAGAGCCACCTTTAATCGCTGTTTAGGCTGTACCCAGCTAGGCTACAAACACAACGTCGATTAAGCGTTTATTCACCCCCGACTGCGCCTTCGCGGCGGGGGTCTGAACTTCCTGTCAGCCTTTTCCCTTCGTTTCGTTTTTTCTCGTCAATCCAAATGGCGTTAAGGCCGCTGCTTTGAGCAGTGATTTTTACGCTGTGTCCGCGTGCTTCAAGTGCAGCTTTCAGCGTTTCATTGCCCGCCTGCTCCAGTTCTACGCCGCGATTCATTGAGATGATGTGAGCGCTTGCTACCGACTCGCGCAGAGGTAATTCGCTATCCAGTCGATAGGCCAGCGCTTTGGCGACAAAGTCGATAATGCGCGCGCCGCCCGGAGAGCCGATCAGCAACACGGGCTTGCCGTGGCGAAATACGATGGTCGGGGCCATCGAGGAGCGCGGCCGTTTGCCGGGCTCGATGCGATTGGCGACCTGCTTGCCAGCGGCATTGCGCGGCGTGAACGAAAAGTCGGTGAGCTGATTGTTGAGGAAAAAACCGTCGACGAAGATGCGCGAACCGAATGCCGATTCGATCGTGGTGGTCATGCTCAGCGCGTTGCCGTCGTTGTCGACAATGCTGATCTGACTCGTCCCTGCGCGCTCGGGCGATGGCGCGGTCAGGTAATTCTGCGCCGCGGCTTTTGTTGGCCACGCGGGCTCACCTGCAGAGACAGTGGCAGCTGCGCGCAGTGGGTCGATGAGCTGCGCCCTTGCCGCGAGATATTCGGGTGCCACGAGGCCCGCTGCAGGCACCGTGACGAAATCGGGGTCGGCCAGATAAGTGTCGCGGTCGGCGAACGCAAGCCGCGAGGCTTCGGCAAACAAATGCGCGAACTCCACGCTATTGGCGGGGCGCGCATCGACGGGAAAGCGTTGCAACATGCCGAGAATCGCAAATACCGTGGTAGCGCCCGATGATGGCGGCGCCGCGCCGCAGAGCGTGTACTCGCGATAATCCATGCACAGCGGATCGCGCTCTTTGATCGCGTAAGCCGCCAGATCAGCGAGCGCGAGCGGTCCCTGCTGATTGGGATCACGTTGTACGGCATCGACGATATTGCGCGCGAGCGCGCCGCGATAAAACGCTGCTTCGCCCTCTTTCGCGAGCAGGCGCAATGTTTTTGCGTACGCGGGATTTTTAAGCCGCGCACCAACCGGTTTTGGCTGGTCGCCATCAAAAAAATACGCGCGCAGCGCTGTGCTTTCGAAGAGGCGCGGCGTTTCTTCCAGCTGCGTATGCAAGCGCGGGGAAATCGCGAAACCGTTTTCCGCGAGCGCAATGGCCGGCTGAAATAAATCTTTCCACGGCAATTTGCCGAAACGTTTGTGTGTGGTCGCAAGTAATTTGACGGCGCCGGGTGTGCCGACCGATTTGCCGCCGATCACCGCATCGAGAAACGGCTGCGGTTCGCCATTGCTCAATAAAAAATAATTTTCATCGACATTTTTCGGCGCGGTTTCGCGTGCGTCGAAGTAATGTAATTTCTGCGCGCGTTGATCCCAATACAGCGCGAACGCGCCGCCGCCGATACCCGATGCCTGCGGTTCGACCAGTCCCAACACCAATTGCGCCGCGATCATCGCATCGATCGCCGAGCCGCCGCGCTTGAGCATTTTTACTGCGGCGTCGGTGGCGTGCTGATTGGCGGTGACCGCCATGAATTTTTGCGCGCTCGCGTTTTGATTGACCGCGAACTCGGTGGAATTACTTGCGGCTTCGGGAACGAGCGCGTTATCGGCAGCGTGAGCGGAGGAAATAAAAGAAATGCAGGAAACAACCGGTAGTGTGGAGCAGCACAGCGTAAAAAATAGCGAGCGTATGCGTATCATTTTTTCTTGGCGGCGATGAGCCGCGTGTATTTGTGCATGAGGTCGTCGCGCGATTCTTCGTGCTGCGGATCGAGCGGTATGCAGTCGACAGGGCAGACCTGTTGACACTGCGGCTCATCGAAGTGGCCGACGCATTCGGTGCATTTATTCGGGTCGATGATGTAAATCTCTTCGCCTTGCGAAATCGCATCGTTCGGGCACTCGGGCTCGCACACGTCGCAATTGATGCAAGCGTCGGTGATCATCAGTGCCATCGATAAAACCTCAAAACTGTTTCAGTAAAAATCTATGCAGCGTGCGGATGGAATCAGGCGCCGCTGAATTTCGCGCGCAGCGCCTGCGCCACGACGGCGGGAACGAATTGTTCGATCGCGCCTTGCATGCTCGCGATTTCACGCACGAGCGTCGAAGAAATATAAGCGCTGTGTTCTTTCGGGGTGAGAAAAATCGTGTCGAGATCGGGCAGCATCGCGCGATTCATATTCGCTAACTGCAGTTCGTATTCGAAATCGGCGATCGCGCGCACGCCGCGCAACACATAGCGGCTGTTGTGCTGGCGCGCGAAATCGACGAGCAGATTGTTGTAGCCGATAAATTCGACGTTGGGCAGATGACTTAGCGCTGCGCGGCTCAGTGCGATGCGCTCATCGAGATTGAACAGCGGTTTTTTCTTTTCGCTATTGGCGATGGCGAGAATGACGCGATCGAACATGCCCGCCGCACGCTCGACCAAGTCGATGTGACCGTTGGTGATCGGATCGAAAGTCCCTGGATAAATAACGGTTTTCATAGTCGCGATGCCGTGTCTCAGGCCTGCATGGTCTCAGGCGCGCATACTAGCCTTTTGGCTGTGATGCGGCAACGCAGCGGGGTCAGCGAGATTCGCGCAAATACAAGCGATAAGCGACCTGTCCAGCCTGTTTGTCGCGGTGTAGCTGCCAGCTCGGCGGCACGATCGGCTCGGGTTCATCGGTGGCCGATTCAATATAGATCCAGGCGCGATCGCTGAGCCAGCCGTGTGTATCGAGCAGCGCGCAGCACTCGTTCAACAAATCCTGGCGAAAGGGTGGGTCGAGAAAAACCATATTGAACGGCGTCGGCGATGATTGACGCAGCCACTGCAAAGCATCGCCGCAATACGTCTGCGCATCGCCGCACGATAGAAGTGTTAGATGCGATTCGATGCGCATTGCCGCCGCTCTGGCCGCATCGATGAATTGACAGAAGCTGGCGCCGCGCGATAACGCTTCGAGTCCGAGCGCGCCGCTGCCGGCGAATAAATCGAGGCAGCGCGCGCCGGTAATTTCGGGCGCGAGCCAGTTAAAGAGTGTCTCGCGCACGCGATCGGGGCTCGGGCGTAAACCCGGCAATGACGGAAAGCGCAATTTACGCCCGCGCCATTGCCCGCCGATGATGCGCAGCTCGCCATCGGGCTCGATGGGTTTGCGGTTTTTTCCGGAACTGGTGCGGGTGGTTGTCATTCAACAGATCGCTGGTGGAGCCATCAACAAATCAAGGGTGCAGAATGGTAGGATACGCGCTCGTCGCGAGGTGCTTGATGCGTTAGCTTTTATGTTGCGAAGCTGGCGCTGGGCCTCACTCTAGCATGATTTTTTTTGTCGAGTGCCAATGAAGTTTTTCGATCGTTTCCGCAAGGATAAAAGTCAGGGCGACGATAAAGCGCTGCCCGCCAGCGACATTGCTGCAGCGCCCGCGCCGGCCGTCGCGCAACCTTCAGCTCCGCAATTCTCGGTCCCTCAATCCGCAGCGCCATCACCGATAGCACCGCCGCCAGCGACTGCTTCGGTTGAGTCCGTCGAAACCAAAGCCGGATTTTTCAGCCGCCTCAAAGCGGGTTTGCGCCGCACCAGCTCATCGTTTTCCGAAGGTGTCGGCAATCTGTTTCTCGGCAAAAAAGCCATCGATGACGAGCTGTTCGAAGAACTCGAAATGCAGCTGCTGATGGCGGATGTCGGTATCGATGCCACGCAATACATCATCAGCAATTTGACCAAGCGCGTATCGCGCAAAGAATTGAGCGATGCCGATGCGCTGTATCGCGCGTTGCAGGAAGAATTGAAAGCATTGATTGCACCGTGCACCGCGCCGCTGGTGATTGACAGCGCGCGCAAGCCGTATGTGATTTTGATGGTCGGGGTGAACGGTGTCGGCAAAACCACCACGATCGGCAAGCTCGCCAAGCGTTATCAGAGCGAAGGCAAATCGGTGATGCTCGCGGCGGGCGATACGTTTCGCGCGGCTGCCGTCGAGCAATTGCAGGTGTGGGGCGAGCGCAATAATGTTCCGGTGATCGCGCAGCACACCGGCGCCGATTCTGCATCGGTATTGTTCGATGCGTTGCAGGCGGCGCAATCGCGCGGTGTTGATATTTTGATCGCCGATACTGCGGGCCGTTTGCACAACAAAGATCATTTGATGGAAGAGTTGAAAAAAATTGTGCGCGTCATGCGCAAGCTCGATCCTTCGGCACCGCATGAAGTGCTGCTCGTACTCGATGCCGGTACCGGCCAGAATGCGTTGGCGCAGGTGAAACATTTTCAGGAAGCCGTTGGCGTCAGCGGTATCGCGTTGACTAAACTCGATGGCACTGCGAAGGGTGGCATTATTTTCGCGATCAGCCGGCAGAGCGGGTTACCGATACGATTTGTCGGTGTTGGCGAACAGATCGACGATTTGCGTCCCTTCGATGCCGAAGAATTTATTTCTGCGCTGTTTCAGCGTGACTAAAAGGTCAACGTGACTAAAAGCTCAGCGTGATTAACAGTTTGGCCTAATTAAAAGTTCGTCGTGATTAAAATCCGGCGAGATTGATTTTTAATAATGTGATTGAGCAACGCAGAGACGCGCAGTGATCGAATTTGAACGAGTAACCAAGCGTTATCCCGGTGGTTTCGAAGCGCTCAAGGATGTCAGTTTCGCGATTCCGCGCGGAGAAATGGTGTTTTTAACCGGGCGCAGCGGCGCCGGCAAAAGCACCCTGTTGAAATTGATCATGATGATGGAGCGACCGACCAGCGGGCGCATCATCGTCAACGGCCATCAGTTCGAAAAATTTCCGAAACGAAAAATTCCGTATCTGCGCCGCGAAATCGGCGTGGTGTTTCAAAATCACCAATTGCTGTTCGATCGCAGTGTGTACGACAACGTCGCACTGCCGCTGATGATTCTCGGTTATCAGCCGAATGAAATCGGCCGTCGTGTGCGCGCGGCGCTCGATAAAGTCGGCCTGCTCGGCAAAGAAAAAATGAATCCGCAAACGCTGTCGGGCGGCGAGCAGCAGCGCGTCGGTATCGCGCGCGCCGTCGTGCATAAGCCGCCGATTTTGCTGGCCGATGAGCCGACCGGAAATCTCGATCCCGAACTCGCACGCGATGTCATGCATCTGTTCGAGCAATTCAATCAGGTCGGCGTCACCGTGCTGGTGGCGAGTCACGATTTGTCGTTGATCGCGCGGCTGCCGCATCGCACGATGATGTTGCGCGATGGCGATCTGGTCGGCGGTATCGGCAGTCGCGAAGACGATAGTGAAGATGAAGCGGAGCGCGATCATGGCTGAACCTCGCTATCGCGAAGAGAAAGTGCGGCCGCAAGAAAAAATGCGCGCCGACGTTCGCAAGTCGGCGGCCAGCCCGCGTCGCATCAGTGCGCGCGATCGGTTTGCCGCGTATTGGCTGCATCATCGTCAGGTGGCGCGCGACAGCCTGTTGCGTTTGCTGCGCAATCCGTTCGGCAGTCTCGCCACATGGTTCATGATCGGCATTGCGCTGGCATTGCCCGGCGCTTTATATCTCATGCTCGACAATGTGGCGCAGCTTGGCGGGCGCTGGGATGGCGCGCCGCAGATCTCGGTGTTCTTGCAGCAGGACCTTGATGAGGCTGCCGGTAATGCGTTGCAGCAACGCATCGCGCAGCTGCCGGGAGTGACGCACGCCGAGTACATTTCGCGCGAGCAGGCGCTGGCGGAATTTCGCAGTATTTCCGGTTTCGGCGAAGTGATCGATCACCTCGATGCCAACCCGCTGCCGGCCGTGATTTCGGTGCGGCCGATGGTGGTGCAGGGTGGCGGTGCGGCAGCGGTGGAAAAACTGTTCGGGCAGATCAAGGCGCTGCCGGGCGTCGAGCGTGCCGTGCTCGATTTGGCCTGGGTGCAGAAGCTCTACGCGATACTCGATGTCGGTCAGCATCTGGCTTTGGCGCTGGCGGCAATGTTGGGGGTGGGAGTGATTCTGGTCATCGGCAATACCATTCGCCTGGCTATCGAGAGCCGTCGCGATGAGATTCTGGTGGTCAAGCTGGTGGGCGGCACCGATGCGTTCGTGCGTCGGCCGTTCCTCTATACCGGGTTTTGGTTTGGTCTCGGCGGCGGTGTGGCGGCCTGGGCCATGCTGGCTGCCAGCCTGAGCTGGCTGGGCGGACCGGTGGCGCAACTGGCCTCGCTCTATCATTCGGATTTTGCCCTGAGTGGACTCGGCATCGCGCAAGTCGCGGGGCTGCTGTTGATCGGCTCGGTCCTGGGCTGGTGCGGAGCCTGGGGGGCGGTTCGCCGTCATCTCGGTGCCATCGAGCCGCGCTGAGCCATCGTGCGAAAGCCCGGTCATTTAACGGTCTGAGCTTATTGCCAAAGGAACTTTTCCGGGGTTAGCACTCTAAAACCGCGAGTGCTAATATGCATCTCACTTGAGTCGATCGAGTGCCTTGCCCGTTAGTTGATTAACAGGGGCTTTTTCGACAAGTGCCATCTGGAGGAGAACGATGACCACGCATAGCTTGATACCGGTTCAACCGCTGGTACCGGGTAGCAATCTCACCGCCTACACGCAAGCCGTGAGCAGTGTTCCGCTGCTCAGCGCCGAGCGCGAGCGCGAGCTGGCCGAAGACCTTTACCACAATGGTAACGTCGAGGCTGCGCGCGAACTGGTGATGGCGCATCTGCGTTTCGTTGTACATATCGCCAAGACTTACATGGGCTACGGCCTGCCGCTGGGCGATCTGATTCAGGAAGGCAACGTCGGCCTCATGAAAGCGGTCAAACGCTTCAATCCGGAAAAGGGTGTGCGTCTGGTTTCGTTCGCCGTGCACTGGATCAAGGCCGAAATGCACGAATTTATTTTGCGCAACTGGCGTATCGTGAAAATTGCGACGACCAAAGCGCAGCGCAAATTATTTTTCAATTTGCGCAGCCAGAAAAAACGTCTCGCGTGGCTCAGCAATGACGAAGCCATTGCGGTGGCGCGCGATCTCGGCGTCGATGTCGCCGAAGTGCGGCAGATGGAAGGTCGTCTCGCCGCGAGCGATATGAATTTCGATGTCGGCGTCGATGACGACGAAGACACTGTCGCACCGATTCACTATCTCGAAGATCGCAGTGCGGATCCGGCATTGCAGCTCGAAGAAAGTGATTGGGAAGAGAACAGCAACGCCGATTTATCGGTCGCGCTGGAAAAACTCGACGACCGCAGCCGCGATATCCTGCACGCGCGCTGGCTCAGCGAGAACAAAGCGACATTGCATGACCTTGCTGACAAATACGGCGTATCGGCTGAGCGTATTCGTCAGCTCGAAAAAAATGCGATGAACAAGATCAAGGCTATCATGGCTGCGTGACGGGTGTTTGAGTAAATGCGCGTGAATAAAACACGCGTTAACAATGCAAAAGCCGCCTGCGGGCGGTTTTTGTTTTTGGGGTGAAACAGAAAATGGCAAAAATGTATTTGGTGATTGCGGCGATCAATGGCTTTCTGGCGGTGGCGCTGGGTGCATTCGGCGCGCATGGCCTCAAACAGAAATTGAGCGCCGATATGCTCGCGGTGTATCAAACCGGCGTGCAATACCATTTCTATCACACGCTGGCATTATTCGGCGTGGCGCTGCTGATGCTGCAGTTACCGCAGAGCGCACTGCTGCGTTGGAGTGCCGGTCTATTTTTGATCGGTATGATTATTTTTAGCGGCTCGCTCTACGTACTCGCAATTTCCGGAATTCGCTGGCTCGGTGCGATCACTCCGCTCGGTGGTGTTGCATTTCTCGCGGGTTGGGCCTTATTGGCGATCGCAATGTGGAATTGGAAAACAGCATGAGTGATGCAGCAGATAACACGCTTCGTCGTATTCGCAGTTTCGTGTTGCGTCAGGGGCGCATGACGGCGGCGCAGCAGCAGGGTTTGGAATTGCACTGGCCGCAAAAAGGCCTGCAGCGCGATGGCGGTCTTTTAGATATTGCGCAGACATTCGGTCGAATCGCGCCGACGATACTGGAAATTGGTTTTGGTATGGGCGGCTCGCTCTTGCAAATGGCGCAGGCTGCACCTGACAAAAATTTTATCGGTATCGAAGTGCATCGTCCGGGCGTCGGTAAGTTGCTGCACGATATGGCCGATGTGGGCGTCGATAATATTCGCGTGTATTGCGACGATGCCGTGGAAGCCCTTCAGCAGTGCATCGCCGACAATAGTCTCGATGCCGTACAGATATTTTTTCCCGATCCCTGGCACAAGAAGCGTCATCATAAGCGCCGGTTGATTCAGCCCGAATTCGTTCAGTTATTGCATCGCAAATTAAAATCGGGCGGCGTGCTGCACGCTGCAACCGATTGGCAGGATTATGCCGAGCACATTCTCGCGGTGATGCAGGCGGCGCCGAATTTTCGCAATTGCGCGGAGGTGGATTACGCGCCGCGTCCCGACTATCGACCGAAAACAAAATTCGAACAGCGCGGCGAGCGTTTGGGTCACGGTGTGTGGGATATTATTTTTGAGAAAATCTGAACGCGTTCAGTCGGCGAACAGATCGCTGCTATCGGTGTGCGGATAAACGCGAACCAAAACGATACGCGGGCCGCTCATTTTTTTCACGACTACATCGAAGCGTTCGAATTCGATACGCTGCCCTTCCTTGGGTAGCTCGCCGAGTTTCCACAGTACGAGCCCGCCGACGGTTTCTGCGTTTTCACTTTCGATATCGATTCCCAGTGTGCGTTCGAGCGTGAAAATTGGCAGGCTGCCTTTACCCATTACCGAGCCATCGTCGAGTTTTATCCAGTCATTGCTGGCGCGGCGAAACTCATCGCGAATTTCGCCGACGAGCGCGCCCAATAAATTATCGAGCGTGAGAAATCCCTGCGGTCTGCCGTCATCGTAATTCGCCACCGCGAAATGCGGCATGCCTTCCTGAAAGCGGCGAAATAATTCGGTGGCGGGTAGATCTGCCGAAACGAAGGGAACTGGATGGGCGATTTCAGCGAGATCTTCAGGCAGTGCGCCTTTATGCTGCGCCATGAATAAATCTTTCAGATGCACGATGCCGATGACTTCGCCCTCGCTATTGAGCAGCGGGTAGCGACTGAAACGATGCTGCACGATACGATCGAGATTTTCGTCGAGCGTTGCATCCTGGCGCAGCGTGATGGCTTCACCGAACGGGCGCATTAAATCGGCGACTTCGAGATCGCGAAAGTCGAGTGCCTGCGCGAGCACGCGCCATTCGCTGTTCGTGACCTGTTCATCGGAGCGACTGCTGCGCAAAATCAGTTTGAGCTCCTCAATCGAATAATGCGCGTCATGACTTGTATCGCTCGCCAATCCGATGCGACGCAGCAGCGCATTGGAACTGCGATTGAGGAACCAGATTGCCGGATACATCAGCCAGTAAAAGCCGTACAGCGCCGGCGCGGTCCATAGCCCGACCGATTCTGGATTGCGAATCGCCATCGATTTTGGTGCGAGTTCGCCGACCACGATGTGAAGGTACGAGATGGTGGCGAAGGCGATAAAAAATGAGATGCCGTGAATAATTTTGGGATCGTCAATGCTGATTGCGCTGAACACCGGTTCGAGCAGGCGAGCAAACGCCGGTTCGCCGACCCAGCCTAGGCCGAGCGAAGCCAGCGTAATGCCGAGCTGACAGGCAGAGAGATAAGCGTCGAGATGTCTGTGCACGCGGCCGAGAATGCGTCCGCGCCAGCCGAACGTTTTGGCGATGGCGCGAACGCGCGTTTGACGTAATTTGACTAAACCAAACTCGGCAGCAACGAAAAAACCATTGAGTAATACCAGTAATAGTGCGGCGAAAATTAACGCGACATTAGCTCCGGTATCCACAATGGTTCAGCTTCAGTGTCGTGTCAATTTGTCGAGATAGCCCATCGCAAAGGCCGATGCGACAAAAGTCATATGAATGATGACATACCACTTCAAGTATTCAAGTGAGTATTTTTCGGCATCCATGAAAATTTTGAGCAGATGGATCGACGAGATGGCGACAATCGACGATGCCACTTTATTTTTCAAACTGGCGGCGTCCATTTTGCCGAGCCAGCTGAGTTTTTCTGCATCCTCGCCGATGTCGAGGCGCGACACAAAATTTTCATAGCTCGACAGCATGACCATAACGATCAGTCCGCCGACCAGTGCCAGGTCGATCAGTGATAATAGCTTCAGAACCAGATCGGCTTCTCCGATTTCCAATAAAACCGGTGCAGTGTGGATCAGTTCCTGAAAGAATTTGATACCAAGCGCGAGCAGGCTAAGGCTCAATCCCAAATAAATCGGCGCCAGCAACCAGCGCGATGCATACATGGTGCGTTCGATCAGTTTTTCCACGGTAGTACTTGGCCTCGCGTGACGATGGGGCTAATGTAATTCAGGCATTGTAACTTCCCGGCTATTGTAAGGGACGCCGCTGCACACTCAAATGCCTTTTATACGGGATATTATGGCAATGATTACTTATGCAACCGATCGCGTTATCACGCTGGAGCAATTTCGCGATGTGCTGGTGCGCTCTACGCTGGGTGAGCGCCGACCGATCGATGACGATGAGTGTCTGCGCGGCATGATTATCAATGCCGACATCATGGCGACGGCGTGGGACGGTGAAAAATTAATCGGCGTGTCGCGTTCGCTCACCGATTGGACTTACGCGTGTTATCTCGCCGACCTGGCCGTCGATGTTGCCTATCAGCGCGATGGTATCGGCAGGCAGCTGATCGATTTAACTCAGCGTCAATTGGGGCCGCTGTGCAAAATTATTTTGCTCGCAGCACCCGCTGCCAATGAGTATTACCCGCGAATAGGTTTCGAGCACAATCCGCGCGCGTGGTTATTGGAGCCCAATAAACGCGTTAAATGAGCGTGGAGTTCACGGCACAAATTTTTTCTTCTTATCGACATGATCGCGTAACTTCTGCGCCAGCTCCTCGAAACGATGCTGAAGTGCATAGTCGATCGCGGTCCTGCCATTTTTATCGCGGCGCGATGCGTCGGCGCCGGCATTCAGCAATGCCGCAACCGCTTTACTTGATCCGCTTGAGGCGGCCAGCATCAGCGCGGTCTCGCTGCGCGCGTTGCGGTGTTCGATATCGGCTTTGGCGGCGAGTAAGCGATCGATAATTCCCACCTGTCCATTGCGTGCCGCCAATAGCAGCGGGGTGTTGCCATCGCGTGTCGGTTCATCGATTTTTGCGCCACTGCGAATAAGTAGCGCGACAACCTCGTCATTGTCGCGGCTGGAAGCGATGGCGAGTGGCGTTGAATTATCATGATCGGCCAGATCCGGCGTTGCATGTTCGCGCAGTAATAGCGAAACGATTTCTGCTTTATTGGTTGAAGCGGCGAGCCAAAGCGCTGATCGTCCCGCGCTATCGCGTTTATCAATCGGTGCGCCCGCAGCGATCAATTGTTGTGTCGCACTGACGAATCCTCGCTGAGCACACCATTGCAACGCGGTGCCATTAGCGAAGGTGGTATTGGCGAAGGCTGTATCGATGGCATTACTTTTTGTTAGTGGTGCGTTTGTCCGTAGTGCCTTTCGCAGCAGCTCGCTGACAATTCTTTCATCGCTGTTTTTTGCCGCGTAGGCGAGCAGGTCGGAGCGTGCTCCAGTTGGATCGATAAGCGCGCCATGCTGCATCAACATCTCAACCATGGTTGCATTGTTGCGCTCGACCGCGAACCACAATGCAGTTTTTTTCTCGGGGTCGATGGCATTGGGATTAGCGCCGGCCTGCAATAGCAGCGCGATGATTTTGTTTTCGCCCTGATGCGCGGCGCGCAGCAGCGGTGTGAAATGATCGGGATCGATGCTATCGATATTACTGCCTTGTTTTATCAGCGTATCGACCAGTGTTGCATCGCCGCGCCATGCTGCGATATTGAGTGCAGGCCAGTTGCTGTAGCGCGCATCGCCGCGCTGTGCGAGTTCGGTAATCTGTGTCGATGATGTTGCGCTGCTTCCGCTATCGACAGTTTTTTCAGTGCGCTTAATGCCCGCTGCAGCGAGCAATTGCACCAGGGCGTTGTTGCCGCTTCGCTTGGCAAGATCAAGTGCATTATCACCGGATAAATTACGCGCGTCTTTGGCGATCGGCTGCGCGAGCAGCTTTTTGCAAGCGTTGAGATTGCCGCGCGCGGCGGCGATGAGAAATGCAGTGTTGCCATTTCTATCGACGGCATGCATGTCGGCCCCATGCTGTATCAACGCATCGAGTATCTGCGGATTATCGTTGTTCGCTGCCAGCAGAAGTGCAGTGTCGCCGCTGTGATTTTTGCTGTTAATAGCGGCGCCTTTGGTCAGCAGCAGCTCGACCGCTTCCGCATTGTTATTGCCAGCCGCCAGCATCAGCGCAGTATTGCCTTCGCTGTCGCTGGTATCGATAGCGATTGCACGCGTTAATAAAATTTTAAGTTGAGCGTTGTCGCCCTTGCGCGCCGCGTGCAAAAAAATCTCGCTGTTATCGCCGGCACTTGGATTGCCTGTCTGTGAAAAACCGGCAATTTTTTGTTGTGCTGGAGCGCTGCCATTGGCCGCAGCCCGGCGTATCCATGCCAACGCCTGTGCGCTATCGGCTTGAGTGCCGAGTCCTTTTTCGTACATCGTCGCCAGCAGGTATTGTGCTCCTGCATGATCTTGCGCTGCGGCGCGCTGGTACCATTGCAAGGCTTGCGTGTAATCGACGGCAACACCTAATCCCATCCGATACAGCGTGCCGAGTTGGTATTGCGCTTCTGCGTTGCCCTGCGCAGCGGCCTCCTGAAATTTTTGCTGGGCAGCGACGTAATTGTTTTCCAGCAGCAAATCTTTTGCATCGTCAACGATGTCGGCGCGCGCGACACAGCAACCGCTGAAAATGTACGCGATGATGAGTGCGCAGCAGCGAAAACTAGGCGACGCCGAATTTGGTTTCGATCGCAATGCCGATTTTCTCCAGCAATTGAGTGGGCAGAATACCGCCGGCGCAAACAATCACGGCATCGTTAGTCAGTTCGATGGTTCGATCATTGATGACGATGGCCACTTTGTTGGCGGAAATTGATTGCACCTGCGATGTGAGCAGCACGCGCAGTTTTTTGCTCGCGGTCATGGCTTCGAGATTTTCGCGATTTTTCGCTTTGACACGCGCGAACGCATTGCCGCGATAGGAAAGCGTCACCTGCGTGTCGGGTTGCTCGGCGATGCTCACAGCGGCTTCGATGGCGCTATCGCCACCGCCGACGACGAGCACATGCTGGCCGCGATATTGTTCGGGGTCGATAAGCCGGTACACGACTTTAGCAAGCTCTTCGCCCGGCACACCCAATTGGCGCGGTGTGCCGCGTCGACCCAGACACAGTAAAACTGTGCGTGCCGAGTAATTATTTTTGCTGGTGATAACGCGAAATTCACTATCGGCTTTTTCGATGTGATCGAGACGTTCGCCAAACTGAATTTTCAGTTGCTGCTGGGACACAATGTTTTCCCAGAATTCCAATAGTTTTTCTTTCGTCGTCTCGCGAAAAGTGACTTCGCCGACAATCGGCAATTTCGCCGGTGCAGTCATCACGATTTTCTGGCGAGGAAAATGGGCGACGGTTCCGCCCAGCGAATCCTGATCGATGATGGTGAATTTAAGTTGTGCTTCTTTCGCAGCGAGCGCTGCGGCAATGCCGGCGGGACCTGCACCGACGATGACGAGATCGAGCGCGCAGCGATGGCGTTCACGCAGCAATTGTTTGATCGATGCAACCGCTTGCGCGCCTTGTTGCACCGCGTTGCGAATCAAACCCATACCGCCGAGTTCGCCGGCGATAAAAATGCCCGGCACGTTGGTTTCGAAATTCGGTTTGATCTGCGGAATATCAACGCCGCGCGTTTCGGTGCCGAATACCAGCGTGATTGCATGGGTCGGGCAGGCTGTTGCACAGGCGCCATGGCCGACGCAATTGGCTGCGGCGATCAACTCGGCCTTGTTGTGAATGAGGCCGAGCACATTGTGTTCCGGACAGGCCGACACGCAGGTGCCGCATCCCAGGCAGCGATTTGGATCGATCACCGGGTGCAGGCTGACCGGTTCATGCATGCCATCGGCGATTGATGTCGCGCGGGCTTCAAGATTCAGCTGACTGCGCCGGTGCTGTAACCACACATAAATCGACACAATCGCCAGCATCGGCGCGGCGTAGTACAGGCCGATGATTAACGCATCATTCATCGCTTAACGGTTCTCGAACAAGCCATTCACATCGCACGCCCATGAAGTTGCGGTGAGCGCAACGTATGCGATTGCTTCCCAGCCTAGCAAAGCCAAGTTTTAGTGCGTGCGCCGCACAGCGGGAATGTGATACAGCGCAAAACCCGCGCTAGTTGTAAGGTCATCTTAAGATTCGCTTAAGGTTGCATCACTACGATTTGGCGGCGACCGTTCGGGACAAGCGCTCGTAGAAAACAGATAACGCACGGAGCGAGGGGGTGCGAAATCCGGCGTCGGTAAATTCAAGAGCGGCTGCGAGCATGCCCATGCAAAATAAAAATCTGATCACCGGAGTCGCGGTGGTCGTCTTCATCATTGCCGCAGTTGCGGCGGGTCGATATGCGGCACAGCCGCGCGTTGAAATTACGTCTCCAGTTGCACAAGCGCTTGCGCCAACGGCGTTATCGGTTCCGCAAAGTGCCTCACCGCAAATGTCTCCTGTTCAAGGCAAGGTCGATGCGGTCGATGTGATGGTCGAGCGATTGCGCACACGCCTCGAGCGCGAACCTAACGATGTCGATGGCTGGGTGTTGTTAGGTCGCTCCTATCATTATCTCGAACGCTGGGAAGACGCTAAAGCTGCGTTCGCGAAAGCGCGCGAGCTCGGATACAAAGGCGATGGCGATATGCCGACGTCTTCGATAACCGACGATCAGAGCGGCGGCCGCGATGCCGGCAATGCAGAGCCTGTTTTTCACGACATCGGTCGCGTCGGCAGCGATAAGGGTTCTTCCACACAAACTGGAATTGCGCCGTGAACGCAGCGACTGCTGCGCCGGCGCGCGCAAAAAATAAAACGCAATACGCCGATCGCAGCAGCACCATTTTATTTTCGCTGACGGTGATTGCCGCGCTGATCTACGGCTGGCAACACCGCGGCGAATACTACCTCACGGCGGAGCACGGCATCGGCTATGCGCTTGGCATCATCGGCGGCTCGATGATGTTGCTGTTGCTGCTCTATCCATTGCGCAAACGGCTGCGTTTTATGGAGCGTTGGGCGCCGCTGCGTTTTTGGTTTCGCACGCACATGATTCTGGGTGTGATCGGTCCGCTGTGCATTCTGTACCACTGCAATTTTCAGCTCGGTGCCGCCAATAGCAATATCGCATTGCTGTGCATGGGGTTGATGGTCGGCAGCGGGCTCATCGGTCGCTTTATTTACGGAAAAATTCACTACGGTCTCTACGGTCAGCGCGCAACGCTGCAGGAATTGCAAAAACAAATGCAGGCTTCGGAGCAGGCGCTGCGCAATCAGCGCGATGCCAGTCTCGGTGACGCGGCGTTTGAACGTTTGCGCGCGCTGGAAATTTTTGCGCTGCAGCGGCGCAGTTTTTTCGGCAATATCGCGCGCCTTCTAACCATCGGCCGTCGTACCCGTGCCGAACACAAATGGTTTGTGGCCCATCTCGGCAAGCTTGCCGTGCACAGCGAAATCAAGCACGAGGTCCTCGCGCAAATTCACACCTTTCTCGCCGTGATCAAGCGCATCGCCGGTATCAGCTTTTACGAACGTTTATTTTCATTGTGGCATGTGCTGCACATGCCGATATTTTTCATGCTGGTCGTCACCGGGCTGATACATGTCTATGCCGTGCACCTGTATTGATGGCGGTCGTTGGCTGCGCGAAATCGGCGTATTTTTTCTTGTCGTATTGATGATGTTATTCGCTCGCCCTGTGAATGCAGAAAACTTCAATTTTAAAAGCCTGTTGATGCCGGGAAAGCTGGTGGAGGGACACGCCAAATTGGAAAGCGATTGCAATCAATGCCACGCGTCTTTTGCCAAGCAGGCACAGGATCAGCTCTGTGTTCAGTGCCACGATGTCATCGCGGCCGATATTGCCAATAAAAAAGGTTTTCACGGCAAGCTCGATCATCAAACCGCATTGACGTGCAAGCAATGTCACACCGATCACCGCGGTCGCGATGCGGATATCGTCGGCCTCGATCGCGATACGTTTAATCACGCCGCGACCGATTTCAATCTTGAAGGTAAGCACGCCGGTCTCGCCTGCGCGAGCTGCCATGAGCAGGGGAAAAAATTCCGTGACGCCAGCAGCGAATGTTTTGCCTGTCATCGCAAAGACGATCGCCATAAAGGCGCGCTGGGAAAACAGTGCGCAACGTGCCATAGCCCGGTGGCGTGGAAGCAGACGCGTTTCGACCACGGCAAAACGCAATTCGCGCTCAAGGGTGGGCACCAGCAAGTCAATTGTGCAGCGTGTCATCCCGGCGAGAGCTACAAAAATACCCCGAAAGCCTGTGTGTCGTGCCATGCGCTGAACGATGTGCATCGCGGTGCCAACGGCGATAAATGTCAGCAGTGTCACAACGAAAGCGGTTGGAAAAAAACCACGTTCGATCATGCGCGCGACACCCATTTCGCACTGCGCGGTGCGCATGCAACAACGAATTGCAGTGGCTGTCATCGCGAAGGCAAGTTTGAGGTGAAATTAAAAACCGAGTGCGTCGCCTGCCATCGCACCGACGATATTCATAAAGGAAAAAATGGCGAGCGCTGCGATTCGTGCCACAACGAATCGTCCTGGTCACAGAAAAAATTCGATCACAACACCGCGACGAAATTCATGCTCAAAGGCAAGCATGCCGATGTTGCGTGCAACAGTTGTCATCGCGGCAATGTGCACGACGCATTACCGCAGACGTGTATCGGCTGCCATCGACTCGATGATGTACACAAAGGGCAGCAGGGCGAAACCTGCGATAAATGCCACAACGAAAACGGCTGGAAAAATAAAGTCGCTTTCGATCACAGCAAAACCCAATTTCCGCTGCAGGGTTTGCATGCCGTAGTGCCGTGCGAAGGATGTCATATCAGTGCCGCGTTTAAAGGCACGCCGACGCGTTGTATCGGCTGCCACAAAAAAGATGACAAGCACAAAGGTTCGTTCGGCGATAAATGCGATTCGTGCCACACCAGCAAGGGCTGGAAACGTGTGTTGTTCGATCACAACAAAAATACGCAATTTCCGCTCACGGGTGCCCATGCAAAAACGCAATGCACTGATTGTCATCGCGAGCCAGCGGACAAAGTGAAGTTGTCACGCGATTGTTTCAGTTGCCACGATGCCGATGACACGCACGACGGACGCTTCGGCCGTTATTGCGAGCGTTGCCACAACACGACGGATTTTAAAAACGTGGATTTCAAGCAAATGAATTTGCTCCATTAGGATGAGCGAGGCTTCGCTGCCATGAACGATACATACACGACATTCGCACACATGATTCGATTCGTTCGCTATTGCTTGCTGGTGTTGTGCTGTTGTGGCGCGGCAAGCGCGGCGGATTTCGATCACACCAAAACCGGATTTGCGCTGGAGGGGCCGCACGCACATATCGCCTGCGAAAGTTGTCACGTGCGCGGACAATTCAAAGGTACACCGCGCAATTGTGCGGGTTGTCATACGCCGGGAACGATGGTTTCAGCATCGGCAAAATCGCCGAAGCACATTAATTCGACGGCCGATTGCGCAGCGTGTCATCGCAGTGTGACGAGTTGGGATTCTGTCACGCGCGTCGATCACACGGCCGTGCTCGGTAATTGCGGCAGTTGTCATAACAATCGTCTGGTCGCAGGTAAACCGGCGGGACATATTCAGTCGGGCGACGATTGCAAATCCTGTCATAACACCAGTTTGTGGAGCGCTGCAGGTTTTGATCACACCGGCATCACCGGCAATTGTGTGAGCTGTCATAACGGTCAAACCGCGCCGGGTAAATCGGCGGATCACGTCACCGCGAGCAATACTTGCGAGAGTTGTCATTCAACGCGCGCATGGTTGCCGGCGCGTTTCGATCACGCGGGTATTTCGAGTAATTGCGTGAGCTGCCATAACGGCACGCGCTTCACCGGAAAATCGAGCAGCCATATCGCGTCGTCAAATCTTTGCGAGTCTTGTCACGGCACTGCGATGTGGGTGCCGGCAACGCATGTCGATCACACACAGGTGACGGGTTCGTGCGCGAGTTGCCATAACGGCACGATTACGACGGGAAAAAATCCGACGCACATCGCGAGCACCAATGCGTGCGAAGCGTGTCATTCGACGAGTGTGTGGAGTCCGGTGACGCGTGTCGATCACGCGCAAGTGACCGGTTCGTGTTCGAGTTGCCATAACGGCGTCAAAGCCACGGGAAAAAATCCAACACACATCGCCAGCACGAATACTTGTCAGGCGTGTCACTCGGTGAGCGTGTGGAATCCTGCAACGCGTGTCGATCACACGCAGGTGACGGGTTCGTGCGCGAGTTGCCACAACGGCACCACGGCAATTGGAAAATCGCCGAGCCATATCGCCACCAATTCGAGTTGCGATTTATGCCATACCACGAGTGCGTGGTCGCCGACGCATTTCGATCACAGCGGCGTTAGCGGAACGTGCGCGAGTTGTCACAACGGCACCACCGCGACGGGAAAATCACCGAGCCATATCAGTACGACATCGAATTGCGATTTATGTCATACCACGAGCGCGTGGTCGCCAACGCATTTCAATCACAGCGGTGTCACGGGTACGTGCGCGAGTTGCCATAACGGCACCACCGCCACGGGAAAAAGCCCGACCCATATTGCGAGCACCAATGCGTGCGAAGCGTGTCACTCGACCGCAGGTTGGAGTCCGGCAACACGCGTCGATCACACGCAGGTCACCGGTTCGTGTTCGAGTTGCCACAACGGCACCACGGCAACTGGTAAATCGCTCACGCATCCGGGCACCACAAATACCTGCGATGCCTGCCACAGCACCACTGCGTGGTCGCCGCTGCGGCGCATGGATCACACGCAATTATTGTCGACCACGCGCTGCGATAGCTGTCACTTGAACGATAAGCCGCGCGATCATCCAAGCACGGGCGGCAAAGATTGCGGCGCGTCGGGTTGTCACGGCACCGCGCACAATTACACGTCGTGGAGCAGGTAGTGCGATTGCAGCGATCAAAACGGATTATTGCTGCAGGGATTTTTGCGGTTGTTGGTTCGACGTTCGGCGCGTCTTCGGTATTTGCTGGCAGCGTGGTCGATCGCGCAGAAATTCGTCTCGCCGAAAAATACGCCGATGTTGAAATTAAATTCAACGTGCCGATCAATATCGGCGCCTATGCGCCGACCTCGCGTGGCGAATTGCTGCAAATCGAAATCGAATTGCCTCTCGACGCTGAGGTGAGCAACGCGGTGCGCCTCGGGGCCACTGAGTGGATGGCCGGCAGTCAACCGAGTGCGTACACGTTGTACGACTACATTCGTTTCGATCGCAGGCGGGAACCGAATCGAGGCAGACTTGTTGTTAAATTTTTTAAAAATGTCGATTTCACGGTTTATAAAAGTGCGGATTCGCGCTCGGTAGTCATTTCCATCGTAAGAGCCGATGTGCCCGTGCAAAGACCGGAAAAGTTGCCGGGGCAGTCGAAATTATTGCCGGAAATTGTGCGGGTTGAGCCTGCGAAAACTTTCGAAAAATCGCAGATCGTGCAAACGCCGGTCGAGCAGGCGCCGCTGCTGATAACGACATTGCCGTCGCTAGAAGAAACCTCGAAAGCTCAGGTGGAAAAATCGCCTTCGCCTGAAATTAAAAAAGCAGACGAAGAGCTGGTTGATGTTTCCAGTATGAACGTTTTGCCGGGATACTCGACACCGACACCGACACCGACACCGACACCGACACCGACACCGACACCGACACCGACACCGACACCGACACCGACACTCGAAAAAGAATCGCCGCCCGTTGCGGTGGATAGTGCGCAGCCAGAAATAGCGCCTGTAAAAGTCGCAGCGAAAAATGATGGCTGGCGTGTATATGGCGATTTTTCGCAGTTTTACAATTATGGCGATATCAAAATCGATCGCAGCGGCGATGCGCGGTTTAATAGCAGCGATTCGAAAACATCGCAGAATAATTTACGCAGTTATTTGAATTTAAATGCGCGTTACCGCGACGAGGATTGGGATGTGCGCTCGCGCCTTGGCGTGGGTTATCGCAACGATTTTCTGGATCACTCGCAGGATACGTTTACTTCGCGCTATGCCGGCAATAAATTCCTGCTGAGCGATGCCTATATCGATGTGCGCAGTCGACGCAGCGATATGTCGGCAAAAATCGGCCGCCAGTACGGCAGCAGTGGCGGTGTGTTCGGGCGTTTCGATGGTGCTCAGGTCGGTGTGCCGATCAGCGGCGACTGGCGCGCGAATATCGTTGCCGGATCGCCGGTCGATTTGATTTACGACAAAACCGTCGACGATACCAATCGCTATTTTTACGGCGCGAATGTGGATTTCGCACCGAAAGGCAAGCATTGGCAAACCAATGTGTACGCGATACAGGAAACGATCGACGGCATGATCAATCGTCGCGCCGTCGGCAACGAGACGCGTTATTACGGCGAGGGCCGTTCACTGCTTACGTTGCTCGATTACGATATCGAATACAGCGAATTGAGTCGCGTGTTGGTGATCGGCAATTGGAGCCCATTCAAAAGCACGGTGCTCAATGCAACGCTCGATGCGGGTTACAGCCCGTTGCTGAGTACGCGCAATGCGCTCATTTCGCAGCCCGATTATCGTTCGATCAAAGAATTGCAGCGCGTTTATAGCGACGCGGAAATTCAACAATTGGCGCGTGATCGCACCGCCGAGTTTCATAACATCTTGCTCAGCGCAACGCAGCAACTCAGCGAGTTGGCGCAAATCTATGCCAGCGTCGGCGAATATTATTACGGCGCGCTGCCGGCATCGGGCGGGGTCGATGCGATTCCGGCAACCGGAAATGAATACGATTATTCGCTGCAATACATTCGCACGAGTCTGCTGCAGAAAGACGATACGCATTCGTTTGGATTACGCCATTACGACGGCAGCTTCGCGCGTAGCAATGCAATCGGTGTCGATGCGCGTTACGCGTGGGGCGCGCACTGGCGCTTGAATCCGCGGTTGTGGATCGAACGTCGCAATAATCTGAACGATGGCAGCAGTGAGTGGGTTTATCGCCCGGCGGTGCGCATCGAGTACAGCTTTATGCGCCGCTATCACATCGAGCTGGAAGCGAGCAGCGATATTTATAAAGGCGATATTCCTGAAGTCGGTACGCAGGATATCGTCGGCAACTTTTTTCAGCTCGGCTATCGCATCGATTTAGACTGAGGCGGAGTATTTCCGCCTCGGTGTGATCGCGGCCAATTCAAGCCGCCGCGTTTTGTCAGCGACAAATGTTTTGTCGGTGATGTCGGTAATAATTATTGCGCCGGTGTTTCACGCGGAATAATTTTAATTTCAACGCGACGGTTTTGCGCGCGCCCTTCAGCGGTTTTGTTATCCGCAATCGGTTGGCTTGCGCCCATGCCGATCGCTTGCATGCGCTCGTGATCGACGCCCTGCGCCGTCAGATAAACGACAACGGCATTGGCGCGATTCACTGACAATTGTTGGTTGTATGCCGCAGCGCCAGTGCTATCGGTATGGCCGATAATCTGTACCGTGGTGTCGGGATAGCTTTTCAGCGAAGTTGCCACATCGTTGAGCGGGCCATAAAAATTCGAGGTCAGTTGCGCGCTGTTGGTGGCGAAGCTGATCGCATTCGGTACGACCAGATTGATCGTGTCGCCCTGACGCTGGACTTCAACGCCGGAATTTTCCAACTGTTTGCGCAGTTCCGCTTCTTGTTTATCCGCGCGATGACCGATTGCCGCGCCGATACCGCCACCGGCCGCTGCGCCGATCAAAGCGCCTTTGCCGCGATCGTGCTTGCTCGAAACCGCTGCGCCGAGAATTGCACCGGCAACAGCGCCGATGCTGGCATCTTTAGTAGTGTTGGATACCTTGCGATCGCCGGTATTGGGGTCGGTGGTCATGCAGCCGGCAAGCAGGGCGGCGGTCACGAATCCCACTGCGAGTGCGCGCGGTTTACGAATAAATGATGCGGTGGCCGTGGAGGTCATGGATGTTTTCCTATGGGCTGAAAATTTCGATGGGTGTTTGCTGGTGCAATTTGGATTGCGCGGTGCCGCGCTAGGTTCCTGTCGAATTGTGCAAACATTTTGCGACTCGGCGCCTTTCGCTAATGCAATTGCGAGTACCGCAAAAGCGCGGGTGGTGTCGGCGCTGCGCGTGGTTCTGCCGGTTTTCATCATTGTTCTCCTGACGACAGTGAGTTCGACGCGGTAGGTTTTTACCGTTGTCGATTCGGGCCTGTTGTCTGGAGATTAGTTGGCAGAATCTGAATCGGCGCTGAATGCGATGGCGACGTTTTGCTGCAAGTGCTGAGGGTTAATGGTGCCGACGATGATGCTGGTTACGCCCGGTTGTTTGAGTACGTTGCGCAATGCGCTGGCCGTATCCGTCGTGTGGCCCGAAGCGAAGGCTTTTTTAATCAGTACGCCTTTGCGGTGCGCGGCGCAGTAATCGAGCACGGGCCGCTCATCGGTGTATTCGCTGTTGTAGGTCGCCATAACGGCGTCGCTATGCTGCGCTGCGGCAATACCGCCAGCGACGGTTTTGGTCGACATACCGTAAGCGCGAATGAGCCCTTCCTGTTTGCAGCGCGCTAACACATTTAGTGCTTCACCGTTGTCGATGATCGACAAATCGTTGCCGTCGGAGTGAATCAATACGATGTCGAGATAGTCAGTTTGCAAGCGTTGCAAACTGCGCTCGATGCTGCGGCGGGTGTGCGCAGCACTAAAATCGAAATGCGATACGCCGTTGTCAAATTCTTCACCGACCTTGGTGCAGATCACCCAGTCATGGCGCTGTCCGCGCAATAAATTGCCGAGACGTTCTTCGCTGCTGCCATACGCGGGGGCAGTATCGATTAAATTGATGCCGAGCGCGTGCGCGTGCGCGATTAAATCGGCAGCGGCGTTATCGTCGGGAATTTGAAAGCTGGTCGGATATTTAACGCTGGTATTGCGCCCGAGTTTTACCGTGCCCAAACCGAGTGGGCTTAAATACAATTCGGTGCTGCCGAATTGCCGATGCAAATTGTGCAAGCTGATCTTGTCGTCGCTCACCGCGCCATCCTCGTTTAAAACGCCAATTCCCAGCAGGGTTTGGCGATGCGTGGTGCGGGTAAATCGGCGCATGCGGCAGGAAGCGGTGGCGCCTTGGTGTCGAACAGCGATGCAGCTTCGCTATTTAACAGCGCTTCGACTTCATCGGCCATATTGGGTGCCAGTGTTAATTTGGTCGGCCAGGCGACGATGATATTGCGGTGATGGTCGGCAAAGCTCGCAAACGCTTTGTCGGGTTTAACGAGACCTTTTTGTTTTGGCTCGGCGCGATCGATGCGCAGCGTTGCCCATTGCGCTTTGTCATCGAGAGCGGTGGGACCGAAATTCACCCACGGAAATAAATCGCACAATTCATTTCTGGCAGCGTCGATCAATTGTCCCTCGGATAACTCGACGCCTTCAGTGGCGAGATCGCCGCCCAGATACCAGACCCACTGACCATCGCGCAAACGATGGCTCGAAATGGTCAAGCGCGGCGATGGATTCGCGCCGGTGCAATGCGCATACAGCGCATGCGGGTACGCGTGTTTGACCAGTGCCTGATGCAGCGGTCGCCGCTGCATTTCGGGTTTCTTGCAGCCGATTTCGCCGAGCAGCGCCGCGTTGCCGGCGCCGGCGCTGAACACGAAAGCTTGTGCGTTGCAGCGAATCGAATCGGCGCCGCAGTTAGCAATCAAAGCGGTGACTTTGCCGCGTGCATCGCGATCGAACGTGAGGCTTTCTTTGTCGACATGAAAAATACTGCCGCGTGCATTGGCGGCAAGTTTGCTCAATACCGATGGCACATCGAGCACCAGATCGACGAGGCGATACACGTTGCCGCGAAATGCCGGATTTTGAAAAATCGGATGGCGTTCGTCGGCGCCGACGCTATCGACGCGACCGCGTGTCATCTTGCTGGCAAAAAATGAGGTGAGCCGCGACGCGATGGTGTCGCTCGACCACAGATAAAAGTGATCGCTCAGAATATTCGCGCCGCGCAAATCGACATCGCCTTCGCCCTGCAGGCAGCGGCGCCAATGTGCAGGCATATCGGCGATGGCTTCGGACGAGCCGGTCAGCGCACCGCTCAACGCGTATTTGATACCGCCGTGAATCATGCCCTGCGAATTCACGCTCTGCTGGCTGCCCAGTGCTTCGTGCTCGAACAGTACCGCGTTGTAGCCGCGCGAGCGCAGCCGATTGAGCAGCCACAAGCCGCCGATGCCGCCGCCGATAATGGCGATATCCACGTCGAATGCGAACAAGGTGATTTCCCGGAAAGATGAAACTGGCGCGCAGTATAGCGCGGTCGAAAGCGCTGGCGTGCTTATCGAGGCATCTCTTTTGTCGGGAGATGTTGCTTATCGCATAGCCTCTATTGTTGAGCCGGATCGCTTATCGAGTAACATGGCGCGCACTAATTCATTCGCATAAATACATCGTCACGGAGCATGCCCACACCGATGGCTCGTCTGCTTTATACCGCGCTGTTTTATTTATCGTTGCCGCTGATCGTGGCGCGGCTCTGGTGGCGCGGTCGTCGTGCGCCGGCATATCGGCAGCGCATCGCGGAACGCTTCGGTTATTTTTCGCAGCAGGTTGCGCCCAGCGGAATTTGGGTGCACGCGGTATCGGTCGGCGAAGTGATTGCAGCGGCGTCGTTGGTGCGAGCGTTATTGCAGCGTCATCCCAACGTGCCAATCACAATAACCACGATGACGCCGACCGGCTCCGAGCGCGTACGCGATCTGTTCAGCAAAGAGCTGCTCACTCATTCGGTATTTCACGTCTATGCGCCCTACGATGTGCCGCATTGCCTCGCGCGTTTTTTGCAACGTGTGCAGCCGCGTCTGTTAATTATTATCGAAACCGAATTGTGGCCGAATACCGTGCACGCCTGCGCGATGCGCAATATTCCCGTGGTGCTCGCGAATGCACGGTTGTCGGAAAAATCGGCGCGCGGTTATGGCCGTTTTCGTGCGCTGACGACACCGATGTTGCGCGAGCTTGATAAAGTCGTTGCGCAAAATGCCGACGACGGTGCGCGCTTCGTTGCACTCGGGCTGCCGCAGAAAAATCTCGCCATATCCGGCAGTATCAAATTCGATATCTCGCTCGATGCGGAATTGATGGCGCGAGCGCAACAGATGCGCGTTGAGTGGCGCAGTGAAAATCGTTTTACTTGGATTGCTGCGAGCACGCATGTGGGTGAAGATGAAATCGTGCTGCAGGCGCATCGCCAATTGCGTGCGCAATATCCCGATGCATTATTGATTTTGGTGCCGCGCCATCCCGAACGCTTCAACGACGTTGCCGCATTCATCGAAAAAAATAATTTTGCCTTTGTGCGGCGCTCTGCAGGGCCGACAATTGCCGGCGATTGTGCCGTATTGCTCGGCGATACCATGGGCGAATTATTGTTTTTGCTTGGTTGCGCCGATTGTGCGTTCGTCGGCGGCAGTTTGATCGCGCGCGGTGGGCACAACACGCTTGAGCCGGCGGCGTGGGGTTTGCCGATCATTACCGGGCCGAGCGATTTTAATTTTCGCGAAATTTCTGCGCTGCTGCAGCGCGATGGCGCGTTGAAAATGGTTGCGAATGAAAATGCGCTGGCTGGTGAATTAATTGCGTTGGCGGGAAATGCTGAATTGCGCTCGCAGCGCGGTGGTGCAGCCAAGCAGGTTGTTGCTGCGAATCGCGGTGCGCTCGAAAAATTAATTCGCGAAATTGAAGGTTATTTATAAACAGAAGTTTTGAAAATCATTGCGCCGAGTAGCGCTCGACGCAATGATTGGCGAATTAACGTTTTTTCCTTTCGGTTTTCTTGTCGGTGTTTTCGTCCGGCGTTTTGTCTTCAGTAATCGTGTACGTGCTCGCTTTCGGCGAATCGGGTGCGACCAGCCAATCGTTCAAGTCATTAATATCCTGCGGGCTCAGCGTGCCGGCTACCTGTTTCAAGCGCAGCATGTCGAGCACATAATCGTAGCGCGCGTTGGCGTAATCGCGTTGTGCTGCAAAAAATACGCGTTGCGTTTGCAGCACATCGACGATATTGCGCGTGCCGACTTCGTAACCGGCTTTCGTCGCATCGAGCGCGCTTTGCGCGGAGATAATCGATTGCGCGCGCGCTTTCACCCGTTGTACATCGGTGTTGGCGGCGATATGCCGGGCGCGTGTACCTTGAATGACGGAGCGCTCGGTATCGGTTTTGCGTTCGAGCGTAGCGCTGTATTGCGCGGCTGCCTGACGCTGCGCCGAACTGGTATAACCGCCGCTGTAAATCGGTACGGTCAAATTCAGCATGGCGGCTTTGGTGTCGGTTTGGGCATCGGGCGGAAAACTGAGTAGAGACTGCGGATTGGTGTCGGTAGTGCCGCTGACATCATCGTGTTTGTAGCTCAGGCTGCCGGTGAGCTTTGGAGCATGTTCCCAGCGTTTTGATGCCGCGTTTTCTTCGGCTGCTTCCATCGCGTAACGCGCAGCTTTCAACGCGTAATTGCCATTGAGTGCAAAGTTAACCCACTCGGCGCGATCGTTCGGTGCTGGTTCAGTGACGGGAAATTCTTTATTCAGCAACGATAAGTTTGCGTGCGGTTGTCCGGTGAATGTGCTGAGGGTTTCGTAGGCGCTGGCGAGTGCGCCTTCATCGGTGAGTCGCGATGCATAACTCGCATCGTAAGCAGCGCGCGCTTCGTGCACATCGGTAATCGCGACGAGGCCGACATCGAAACGCTGTTGCGCCTGTTCGAGTTGGCGTTTATCGGCGCGCTCTTCGGCGAGTGCAACTTGTAAATTGTCCCATTGTCGCAACACGGTGAAATACGCTTCGGCGACACGCACGATTAAATCCTGCTGATCGGCACTGAATTGCGCTTTGGCCTGCTCGCTGACAACGCGTCCGCTTTTAAACGAAAACCACGACGGCATATCGAATAATGCCTGAGTAAGACTTACGCCCCAGCTTTTGTCCGTGGTATCGGTTTGCGTGTTGACCTTGCTGCTGGTGAGGTCAAAAAGACTGCTGCCAGTCAGTGATTGGCTGTCTTGATCGCGATCGACTTTGCCGTAGCTCGCCTCGCCATTCAGTTGCGGCAGCAAGCGCGATTTAGCTTGCTGTTCGGTTTCCAAATTCGCTTTGTACGTAGCCTCGGCCGCTTTCAATTTGGCATCGTTTTTTATCGCCAATTCATAAATATCGCGCAGCGAGTCGGCGTATGCGTGCGTGCCGGTCAGCAGACTGCAGCAAAGCGCTGCGCTTATGCTGCTGAGTCGAATCGTCTTGAGTCGAAAGCGCGAGATCCTGTTCATGCGAAAGCCCTTGTTATTGAATATCTATCTAATCTGCACGTTGCAGTGCGATGTTTGTGGCGACGCAGTGTAACAAATAGACACCGATGCGCGCATGCCGTACGCGACGCAAACGCAATTGTCGGTACAGGAAATAATGGCAAGCTGTGTTAGGCTTGATTGGCGACGGCACAGATTTTTGAAAGCGTCATCTAAAGGGAGGGCGACGGCGTATTCTGTTGCGCGGTAGCAGAGATATCGAGTGGAAGGAGAGTTGCATACTCGATGTTGTTGAAGTTGGTGCTGATTTTCTGTGTGAGCAAATGCGGTAGACGGTTTTACACAAATGCGAATACAACATTGGTAATTAACAGTGGGAATACATCCTTCCAATACCTTAACAACGCGCGCCCAGTTTGCACGGCCTCGAATCAAGTCGCGCTATTGCGTCGATCTCGCTGCGAGTCACGCCGAATGTGAAGCCAATTATTGGCGGCTGCAGCGATTGCTGCGCGCATTTCAGGCAGACGAACGCAGTTTCGCGATAGGCGATCATTTGCAGCTGCACATCAGCGTCACCGAACGCAGTCCCTATACGACATTCATCGATATAGAGCAGGCACAGACGGCGATTCCCGCACTCGCTTCAAATGTGAGCGTGCGTGTCTATCACGATGCGCAGATGGCCGAGGTGGTTGCGTTTGCGCATCTGCAGCGCATCTTGCCGCACTACGATTACCCCAATCCGGACATGCACCAGCCGGACGAAAAAGCGCAGTGGAACCGTTTTCTCGGCGAGTGGTTGAGTCACTGTCTCCAGCATGGAGTGCCGATCGACCGGCCTTTGTCAGAATTTTGTGAACTCTGACCGGCTGAAGTGTTATCTCTTCCCTGGCATGACACCCTTTTGACGGTTATAACTTAAGCAACCTCGAAATCCCGATTGATCGTGAGAAGCCTGGATTTATTGTGATTAGTCCTACCAATCGACACGCACCGCTGCGCGCGGTCCAGATTACCGATTGCCATTTAGGCGAGCGTGTCGGTTCGCGTTTATTGAATCTGGATACCGATCGCAGTTTGGCAGCGGTGCTGGAGCTGGTGCGCGCGCAGCAACCGCGTATCGATATTGCGCTGGCAACCGGCGATTTATCCGATCAGGGCAGCGCTGCGGCGTATCGACGTTTTTTCAATGCGACGCGCGATCTCAGCGCGCAGACTTGCTGGTTGCCCGGCAATCACGACGATGCGGCGATGATGCGGCGCGCGATGGGCGGCGATGCGTTATTGCCGCGCAATGTAATGCTCGGCAATTGGCAAATTATTTTGCTGAACTCAGCGGTGCCCGGCGAGGTCGGCGGTTATTTGGATGAGGCCGAGCTGGTGGCATTGCGCAATTGTCTGCGGCAGGCGCCCAATCATTTCGCCCTGATCTGCGTGCACCACCATTTGCTACCGGTCGGCTGCGAGTGGCTCGATGCGCAAGTGATCGCCAATGCTGCAAGATTTTGGTCGATCGTCGATGAGTTCCCGCAGGTGCGCGTGGTGTTATCGGGGCACGTGCATCAGCGTTTCGAAGCGCGCCGCAATCACGTGCAGGTGCTGACTTCGCCGTCCACCTGCGTGCAATTCGCTCCGAACAGTGTCGATTTTTGTGTGGATACCGAATCGCCTGGCTATCGTTGGTTCGATTTGCACGACGATGGTCATTTTGAAACACAGGTCGAGCGCGTTACCGCTGTCAATTTTGAAGTGGACATGACCGCGACGGGTTATTAATTCTCCCGGGCCATCATACCCAGCGCGGCATCTCGCGATTTGTTTTCGCATTCGAAGCATCTGCTGCCTACACTTCTCAGTGTCTGTCCAATCACAGTAAATAAGCTCATGGTGCTTACGACCACAGCACAACCGCGTCGCGGTTTAACACTCATTCGGCGCATTTACCTGGCCAGGGTGATCGTTCTTGCGCTCGGTTTTATCAGCGTCGGTTCCGTGTTGTTTGAACTCAAGGCCTCGCCGGTGTTTTGGTGGGTGGCGGTGTTTCAGTGTTTTATCTGGCCGCATATTGCGTTTCGAATCGAGGCAAGAGCATTGAATCGGCGGCGAATGGCGTTCGTCACTTTGCTGGCTGACAATCTGATGGTTGGCTTATGGATGTCATTCACCTATTTCAATCTGCTGCCGTGCACCGCGATAGCGTCGATGACATCGATGAGCAATGCGGGCATCGGCGGCTTTCGATTATTTCAACGCGGCGCGCTGATGCATGCTGTTGGGGCTGCTGTCGGTATCGCCATTATCGGATTTCATTGGCAGCCGCATTCATCGCTCCTAGTCATCTGGGCAACCGTGCCGCTGATCGTGTTCTATCCCGCTGCGATCGGCATGCTCACCTATCAATTGGCGAAGCGTTTATCGCAACAGCGCGATGAGCTTGATCATCTCAGCAAGCACGATGGCTTGTCGGGCTTGCTCAATCGCATGCATTGGGAAAGTTTGGTTGCCGAAGAGTTCGCGCGCGGTCTGCGTCAGCGCACACCCGCTGCGATTATTTTGGCGGACATCGATTATTTCAAATCGATCAACGATCGCGGTGGTCACGCGGCGGGCGATGAGGTGATCTGTAAATTCGCCGATTTGATGCGCGCCAATGTGCGTGAAATCGATCGCGCTGCGCGTTACGGCGGCGAAGAGTTTGCGGTGCTGATGCCGTCGACGACATTGGCCGAAGCAGTCGATGTCGCCGAGCGATTGCGCGCGATTCTGGCGTGTCAGCCGTTGGCAGGCATGCGCGTGACCGCCAGTTTCGGCGTCGCTGAATTGAGCGCGGATTTTAGCGATCACAATCGCTGGATCGAATGCGTCGATACTGCGCTGTATCGCGCCAAAGCGGCTGGGCGCAATTGTGTGGTTGCGTATACGTCCGCGGGGCAATCAGCGAGCGCCTAATAAAATTGCCAGCGCGGTGAGCGCACAGTAGAGTTGCGTCGTTTTCAAGCGAGTAATCCTGGGCGATGGCGGACGCAATTTTTGTTTATTTCCACGGCTTTTTGAGTTCACCGCGCTCGGTGAAAGCTCAGCAATTGGTGCAATTTATCGACGCCAATCATTTGTCGATTGAATGTGTCGTACCGGAGCTGCCCGAGGAGCCGCATCGCGCATTCGCGGTCGCTGAAAAAGCGATCAAACTGGCGTGTGAAAAAAATCCCAGTGTTGGCATTCTCGGTAGCTCGCTCGGTGGATTTTATGCGACCGTGTTCGCCGAACGCTTCGGTCTGCGCGCGGTGTTGATTAATCCTTCGGTGCGCCCGCATTTGCGCTTCGGGAAATTTATTCAAGCTGATGGGAACGATCTGGTGAATCCTTATACCGATCGCCGCTTTACGCTTGACGAGCGCGATATCGATGCGTTGGCGACTCACGCGCCCGAACGACTTACACGATTGGAAAAATATTGGCTGCTCGCACAAATGGGCGACGAAGTGATCGATTATCGCGAAGCGGTCGACTATTACGCAGGCGCCAAACAAACGATCGAGCCGGACGGCGATCATGCGTTTCAAGGATTCGAGCGCTATTTGCCTGAGATCGTGAAATTCTTACAATTGCCGCTCACCTGAGTTGCCCCCAATTCATTGAACTTATTCGATTCGCTAACAGACGATTCATTCGCAGAGAAAGACATGTCGAAAACCTATAACGCCGAAAGTATCGAAGTTCTCACCGGTCTAGATCCCGTGCGCAAACGCCCGGGCATGTATACCGATACCTCGCGGCCGAATCATCTGGCGCAAGAAGTCATTGATAACAGTGTCGATGAGGCGCTCGGCGGTTACTGCAATCAAATCGATGTGGTACTGCACAAAGATAATTCGCTGACGTGTACCGATAACGGTCGCGGCATGCCTGTCGATATTCATCCGGAGCAGGGCAAGCCCGGCGTCGAAGTGATTCTGTGCACGTTGCATGCGGGCGGAAAGTTTTCGAATCAGAATTATCAATTCTCCGGCGGTTTGCATGGTGTCGGTGTTTCTGTCGTCAATGCGCTATCAAAAATTCTCGAAGTGACGATTCGTCGCGATGGTCAGATTTATCGCATGGGTTTTGCGAACGGCGATAAGGCCAGCGATCTTGAAGTTATCGGTACGTGCGGCAAGCGCGAAACGGGAACGAGTGTGCGTTTCCTTCCCGATCCCAAGTATTTCGAATCGCCAAAATTTTCCGCAACGCGTTTGCGTCACGTATTGCGCGCGAAAGCGGTGTTGTGTCCGAAGTTGCGAGTCACTTTTGTTGACGAAAATACCGGTGAGCGCGACGAGTGGTATTACGAAGATGGCTTGCAGGATTATTTGCGCGGTGCGACGCAGGAATTCGAAACGCTGCCAGCGATTCCCTTCGTCGGCAGTTTTAAAAGCGATCGCGAAGCCGTCGATTGGGCGGTGCAGTGGCTGCCCGAAGGCGGCGAATTAATTACCGAATCGTATGTGAATTTGATCCCCACCGCGCAGGGCGGTACGCATGTGAACGGTTTGCGTTCGGGATTGCTCGATGCGATGCGCGAGTTTTGTGAATTCCGCAATTTATTGCCGCGCGGAATTAAATTGGCGCCCGATGATATTTGGGATAAATGCGCGTATGTGTTGAGTTCGAAAATGCAGGATGCGCAATTTTCGGGGCAAACAAAAGAGCGCCTGACTTCGCGCGAAGCGGCGGTATTCGTTGCAGGCGTTACCAAAGATGCGTTCAGTCTCTGGCTTAACCAGCACACCGAAGAAGCCGAAAAACTTGCTGAGTTGTGCATCAGCAGCGCGCAGACGCGTCTGCGAAAATCGAAACAGGTCGCGCGTAAAAAAGTCACAGCGGGTCCGGCATTGCCTGGCAAGTTGGCCGATTGTTCGGGCAGCGAAATCGAACGCGGCGAATTATTTTTAGTTGAGGGTGATTCTGCAGGTGGTTCGGCGAAGCAGGCGCGCGATCGCGAGTTTCAAGCCATCCTGCCATTGCGCGGAAAAATTTTGAACACGTGGGAAGTCGATGTGATGGAAGTGCTCGCCTCGCAAGAGGTGCACGATATTTCTGTCGCTATCGGCGTCGACCCAGGTTCGGATTCGCTCGAAGGTTTGCGCTATCACAAAATCTGCATTCTCGCCGATGCGGATTCCGACGGCGCGCATATCGCCACGCTGTTGTGCGCATTGTTCGTGCGTCATTTCAAACCGCTGGTTCAAGCCGGTCATGTGTTCGTCGCGATGCCGCCGCTGTTTCGTATCGACATCGGCAAGGAAGTTTTTTACGCACTCGACGAATCCGAAAAGCAGGGCATTCTCGATCGCATTGCCGCCGAAAATAAGCGCGGCAAAGTTTCCGTGACTCGCTTTAAAGGTCTTGGTGAAATGAATCCGCTGCAACTGCGCGAAACCGTTATGGATCCGAACACGCGGCGCCTGGTGCGGCTGACGATCGAGTCGGGCGACGATACGTTGCAGACGATGGATATGTTGCTCGCCAAAAAACGCGCGAACGACCGTAAAGAGTGGCTGGAGACCAAGGGCAATTTGGCGGTTGTGTAATCGCCCCCCCAAGCGGGGAGTTATTGTCGAGTCCCTTTACAGTCGGGTTTAATTGTGTGCTCTAACATTTTCGATAAGTTAATGATAAGTAATACAAAACAGTCTTTGGCCTGAAGTGTGCTTTAAGCTTCAGGTCAGCGAGCAGCCCGATTGCCGTTTCCAAAGGGAGTTCGGTAGCGCGGCTAGCTAATCGCACAACTACGGAGTCATAACATGAGAAAGATTTTTCTATCCGCGCTGAAAATGATTGCGCCGGTTTTATTGTTTGCCACCGCAATGCAGGCTTCTGCAGCATTGGTGACCTCGATTCACTCGGGGAAGGGCAGCGGGACCCTCGGTGACGTTAGTTTTGAAGACGCTTATTTCGCTATCTATGCGACTGCTGACACCTCGACCATTACGTCATGCGGTGCTGATTGCCTGTCCAACATTAATATCAGTGCCTTGATAATAATTGATTCACCAGACATTGTTGCTGCCAGCTTCATTACCCCTACAAGCTATGTCTCAAGCAACAATGGCGTTGCGTTTGCGCGAGCTGATGGAACGAGTCTGTTTGACGGCCCCTCTGGGGCCTGGGATATGGCCTCTACGGTTGGGCCACTAATTGATACTGGCGAATTGTTGCAGTGGATATCCGGTGAAATTTTGACGACAGGTGGTGTGCTGGTGTTCGACGAGGGAACTACCCCGGCAACGTTTGCAGCAACGGTAGCAGGCGTGTGTGAAGTGCCGCTTCCTGCCGGTGCGTGGCTGTTCGGATCAGGCTTGATCGGCTTGGTTGGTGTAGCGCGCCGCAAAGCATAATTCGTTTGCATCAAGCTCCAACAAAAATGGCCCCGCATGGGGCCATTTTTGTTTTACGGTTTCTCTTCCAAATCCTCGTAATTTTCCGGCAAAAAACGCGGCGCACAAATCGCCAGAAAAATTAAATCGTCGCTGCCGTTGTTGTGAATGCGCTGCGCGCAAAGCGCCGGAATGAATACCACATCCCCCTTATGCACCGAGCGCGGTTTTTCATCGCCCACTTCAACGATTCCGGTTCCGCTCAAAATCACATAGCGCTCGGTCGTATGCTGCAAGCGATGCCAGCGTGTCGTTTTGCCCGGCTCGACGCGCGCCTGTGCAATCGAGACATCGGGATCATCGGCGCGATTTGAAAGCTCGGTGATGAAGCAGCCTTCGCGGAAATAATATTCGGTACTGGTCATGGCTGTGCGCTCTTTAAATGTGCCGCCAATCTAGCGCAGCGGTTAGCCGCAAGGTAGTCTGCGCGCTGCGAAAGATGGGCGGGAACGCGATGAAACGTTGGTGGTGGGCGATATCGATAGCACTGATTGCGCTGTTGGTTGTGGCGATCTGGCAGTGGCGAATTCACGCTGCCGATGAATCCTCTGCGCGCATCGATCCCCCAGCGCCCGTGACCGTCGGCGAAAGTGAGCCAAAGATTTCGTTTGCCTCCGCGCCCGAGTTTTATCGCGACATCAAACCGATTCTCGATCAGCGTTGTGTGGTGTGCCACGGTTGTTACGATGCGCCGTGTCAGCTCAAGCTCGACTCTGCGGAAGGATTGCTGCGCGGTGCGACGCGGGTCCCCGTGTACGACAGTCGGCGGGTGGTGGCGGCAGAGCCGACGCGTCTTTTTGTCGATGCGCATTCTGTGCAGGCGTGGCGAGAGAAAAACTTTTTCTCGGTTCTCACCGAAGACGAACCCGGCGCCGAGAATAATCTGCGCCGAGGCGATTCGAGTAGCAGCGTGTTGTACCGCATGTTGGCGCTCAAGGCGGATCATCCACTGCCGGATGGAGCATTGCCCGCCTCGGTCGACACCTCGCTCGATCGCAAAGCCTTTTGTCCAAATCGCGACAACTTCGATCAATATGCGAAAGAGCGTCCGCTGCACGGCATGCCGTATGGCTTGCCGGCGTTGAGCGATGACGAGTTTGCGAAAATGGCGCACTGGCTGGAAGCGGGCGCTGAAATTGCCGCGCTGCCGCCGATCTCGACTTTCGCGCAAAAGGCGAGTGGCGATTGGGAGCGATTTTTAAATCGCAACGATCTCAAATCGCAATTGATGGCGCGCTATCTCTACGAACATTTATTTCTCGCCGATTTATATTTCAGCGACAACGATGCGCGCGAATTTTTTAAACTGGTGCGCTCGCGCACGCCGCCCGGCGATGCTATCGATGTGATTGCAACACGTCGGCCGTTCGATGATCCGCAGGTCGAGCGCGTTTATTATCGTCTGCAACCGTACCGCGCCACCATCGTTGCCAAAACACATTTGCCTTACGCGTTGAATGCACAGCGCATGCAGCGCTGGCAGCAATTGTTTTTGCAATCCGATTATGCGGTGAATGAGTTGCCCTCCTATGAGGTGGATGTTGCGGCGAATCCGTTTATTGCTTTCGCTGCAATTCCGGTGCAGGCGCGGTATCGCTTTCTGCTCGATGATGCAGACTATTTCATTGCGACCTTCATCAAGGGGCCGGTGTGCCGCGGCCAACTCGCACTGAATGTGGTCGACGATCAATTCTGGGTAATGTTTGCCAATCCCGATATCGAAGCGATGGTCGATGGCGATTTTCTGTCGCGCGAAAGCAGGCATTTGCGTCTCCCGAGCGAAATCGAAAATCAGCCGCTCGGTTTTACCAAGTGGAAAAAATACGCGGATTTACAGGCCAAATATTTGGCGGCAAAGGAAGCGTATCTATCGCAAAAGTTTCCAAGTCCGCAGGCGGTGACGCTCGATCTGATTTGGAATGGCGAAAACTCGATTCAGGGTTCGCAGAAAAATCCCAGCGCTGCACTCACCGTGTTCCGGCATTTCGATAGCGCCAGTGTCGTGCAGGGATTTGTCGAACCGTTGCCGAAAACGGCGTGGGTGATCGATTATCCGATGCTGGAAAGAATTTATTATTTGCTGGCGGCGGGTTTCGATGTTTACGGCGATGCGAGTCATCAGTTAATGACGCGGCTGTATATGGATTTTCTGCGGATGGAAGGAGAAACCAATTTTCTGAATTTCCTGCCAAAAGCTGCGCGCGAAAAAACACGCAATGGCTGGTATCAGGGAGTCGGTGCAAAATTTCGCGATTCGGTCTATCGAAAGGTCGGCGCGTATCAGCGCGAAAGTGGCATTCACTATCGCAGCAAAAATTCGCAGCGCGAGTTTTTCGATCTGCTGAGCGCGCGGCTCGGCAGCGCATTGACGCATCGCTATGACCTTGAGGCGTCGACTCTCACGCCGGTGTTGCAAAAGTCGTTGCAAAAAATTGCGCGGTTGCGAGGCGCCGCCGTTGCATATCTGCCGGAAACGGTTTTATTGCGCGTGGTGATTCGCAACGAGCCCGATCGTATTTTCACGCTGATTCACAACAACGATCACAGCAATGTCGCGGTGTTGTTGTTCGAGCAGGCGCGGCGCCGACCTGAGCGCGACAGCGTGAGCGTGGTTCCCGGTATCGTCGGCGCCTATCCGAACGCATTTTGGGTGGTGCATGAAGATGACCTGCCGCAGTTGGCGCGCGACCTGGCGAAGGTTCGTACGTCCGCGGGCTATCGCGCAATCGCTGCGCGTTATGCGGTGGCGCGCAACGGCGCGCGCTTCTGGCAAGAGGGCGATTGGGTGCTGAACACCTATCGCAATCTGGAGCCGATCGAGTGGGGCATTCTCGATTACAGCCGTTACGAGCGCTAGCGGGTTGGGGTAAGACGGTTCGGGTAGAGAGCCGGTCGGTGTGCGTACAAGACCGCATGGAGAGGTCGCCCATGCTGCTCTAGACTTTCTCCACCCCGGTCTTCTTGTGTATCCCGAGCATGCCAGTCAACGCCTTACGCCGAATGCTGCAATCGCAGTCTTCATCGCCACTCGCCCATCTGCCGGCGAGCGTTGCTTTGGGGCTGGCGCTTCCCTCGGCCATTTTGGGCATCGTGTTGATCGGCATGAATCTGCATCTGGTCGGCATGCTGGCGTGGGCCGCCGCGATCGCGATGATTGCGGCGGCGCTGCGCGGACTCTACGCCGCGGGAGTGGTCGCCGGTCTGGCGTTGGCCGGCGCACTGCTTTGGCGACTCATCCTTGGCGACTCCACGGTGTTGAGCGGCGCCGAACAGATGGCCCTGATCGTTCTCACGTTGCTGGCGGGTGGTATCGGCAGGTTAGTCTCGCGCGACATTCAGCAGCGCGAAAGGGTGGCCGCCGCGCAGCTTCAGCTCGATGTCTTCGCGAAGATGATCGAGTCAGTTCTCGAATCCAGCCGCGACTGCGTGAAGTTGTTAGCGACCGACGGTTCGATTCTCTCCATCAATGCAACAGGCTTGAAATTGATCGGTGTGGAAAGCGCCGAGCAGATTGTCGGCAAGAACTGGTTTTCGCTGTGGGGTACGGAACAGCAGAAGTCACTCGCCTCAGCCTGGCATCAGGTGCTGACGCGCGGGCACGCGCAGTTCGACGGCAGTTGTCGCATTTTTACGGGCGAACGTCGCACCTGGCATAACACCTTCACACTGGTGCGTACGCCCGATCAGAATCAGCCCTATGTCGTCTGTATTTCGTGCGATATGACCGACAGCGTCAATATGCAGCAGACGCTCGACACCAGCGTCGCGCAATTGCGAGGTCTGCTCAATCATATCGACGAAGGTTCGCTGGCGATCGATAACAGTTGGACGATCCGGTTTGCCAATCGGTGCGGTGAGCAATTGTGTGCGAACCTCGATCGTGCGAATCCGGTCGGGCGCAGTCTGTGGGAAGTGTTTCCGTTCAAGCGCGACGAGCCCGCATCGATTTTGATTCGCCGCGTCATGGAAGAGCAGGCGATGCAGCATTTCGATTATTTTTTTGCGCCGCAGCAATTGTGGCTCAGCATTTCAGTCTTTCCCGCCAACAGCGGCATTTATATTTTGGCGCGCGACATCACTGCATTAAAGCAGACGCAGCAGGCTTCGGCAGAGGAAAATGCGCGGCTGCAGGTGGCGCAGGAAATCGCCGGTTTTGGCGATTGGGGATTTGATTACGATCAGGGTTCCATGCAGTTTTCAGCGCGCGCGGTGGCGATGCTGGAAATGGAAAATTGCGCGCCGCACGAATATAAAAAACATTTGCTGGACAAGTTGAATGCACGCGATCGCATGGCGCTGGTGCAATCCATCATCAACTGTACTGAAGCGGCGCCGACGCTCGATTTGATCGTCAGTTTTCCCGGTCGCGATGGCGCGAATAAACATTTGCATTGGATCGGTCGCCTGCTCACCGACGAACGCGGCAACGCTGCACGCATGCTCGGTGCGATTCAGGACATCAGTGAGCATTTGAATGCGCAGCACTCGTTGGAAAAAGCGCGCAGTCTGGTGCGCGATCTCGTCGATGCGCTGCCGCAACAAATTATCGTGCTCGATAAAGACGGGAAATTGGTCGTCGCCAATCGGTCGTGGCTCGAACTGCGCAAGCGGTATTACCGCAATGAAGATGCGCCCTCGAATTTCTTCGAGTTATGCGACGAGGAAAATAGCAAGCGCACGATCGTTGCGAAAGCGCAGCAGGCAGCGCAGTCGATTTTGAACGCCGAGCAGGATCGTATCGAGTACGAATATACGATCGATCACGGCGGTAAGCTGCAGCATTTTCTGCTGCAGGCGAGAGCCTTGCGCAATAACTCGGAATTGTTGGCCTTGCTCGTTCATCAGGAAACGACGGCATTGAAGCGCTCGCTCAATGCCGCCTCCAACGCCGAGCGCATGGTGTACAAACTCGCGGAAAATATGCCGGAAATGTTCTGGATTTACGATGCGGAAGCGAATTGCTATTCGTACATGAGTCCGGCGATCGAGCGAATTTTCGGCATTCCGCCGAGCGTAGTGCTGAACAAGGATCTGAGTTTTGTCGATTATATTCATCCGGACGATCGCGACCATGTGCAGCAATTGTTAGCGCAACTGTTGCACGGAGAGGCTCAGCTCAATATCGACTGTCGCATTATCAATGCGCAGGGCGAGCTGCGCTGGATCAACAATAATTCGATTTCGTTGCGCGATGAAAATGGCAAAGTTGCACAGATCGTCGGTATCTCTCGCGATATCACAAGCACTAAATTGTACGAGCAGCAATTGCTCGAAGCGGCTTATCACGATGATCTCACCGGATTCGCGAATCGCGTCGCCTTGCGCAATCATCTCGCGCAATGTGCTCAGCGCACTGAATCGACCGTATTGCTGCTGTTGAATATCGACCGCTTTAAAAATATCAACGACACGCTCGGGCATGCCTGTGGCGACGAATTGCTGCAGCAGGTGGCGCAGCGCTTGCGCACAGCGCTGACGGATGTGTTTATTGCGCGCACCGGTGGCGATGAGTTTGCGATTGTCTGTACGACAGCACAGCGACATACAATTATCGATGCGGCACTGCTGTGTTTCACCGAGGCGTTTTCTCTCGCGGAAGAGAATGCGTTCGTGACAGCATCGCTCGGCGTCGCGATGTACCCCGATGACAGCGACAGCATCGATGGTCTGATCAAATGCGCCGGCGCTGCATTGCAGCGCGCGAAAGCGGCGGGACGCAATAATTACCAGTTATTCAAAGATACGATGTCGCTACCGAGTCGCGAGCGGCTCGCGCTCGAAAATGAATTGCGCAGCGCCGCGCAATGCAATGAATTCGAATTGTTTTACCAGGGCAAGTTCGATCTGGAGCGCGGAACCTTGGTGGGGGCGGAAGCGTTGTTGCGGTGGCGCTCGCCAAAACGCGGGTTGATTTCCCCGGCAGAATTTATTCCGCTATTGGAGGAGACGGGCTTGATTATTGCCGTCGGCGAATGGATTTTGGCCGAGGCGTGTCGTCAGGTTCGTCATTGGTATGAGCACACCGGCGCTTGGCTGCCGGTGGCGGTCAATGTCTCGGTGCTGCAGATTGCGAATCGTCAGTTTGGCGAGAAGGCCATCGCTATTCTGCGCAACAGCGGATTGCCGGCCGGCATCATCGAATTGGAAATCACCGAGTCGGCGCTGATGTCCGATATTGAATACGGCATGCAATTGATTGGCGCATTAAAAGATGCAGGATTTTCGATTGCGCTCGATGATTTCGGCACCGGCTATTCCAGCCTGGGTTATCTGCGTAAATTCATGCCCAATACTTTGAAGATCGATCGCAGTTTTATCGCCGATCTGACTATCGAATCCCACGATCGTGAAATTGTCGCCGGCATTATTCAGTTGGCGAAGGCATTAAATATCCATGTGGTCGCGGAAGGTATCGAGCTGGTCGAGCAGCGTAATATTTTGGGCCGATTGGGTTGTGTGTGCGGACAGGGTTATTTATTCGGTCGGCCATTGCCTGCGGAACAATTCGAGAGCGGGGTGTTGATGGTGACGCGCGCCGCTGTCGATAAAGTATCGCGCGCACGCGCAGCCCCCTGAGTTTTCCGTACGCCGAGTACGGGCGTTATTTTTTCTTGGTAGCATCGCTCACGGCGGCGTCGCTTTCGCGCACTGCATTCAATCCCGCTTCCATTCCCTGCTGTTCCCAAATCGGTTTGATCGCATTGTGAATGGTGAGGCTGGCATCGATGCCATCGACCACCATATTGTTGATCAGCCATGCGCCTGAGTTGTTGCTGAGCATGAAATCGACCTGAATGGTCTGCCCGTTCGGGCGTCGGATGCGCGAGCGCGCCTGACTTTTATTGCCTTCCTCTTTCACGCTGATCACGCTCAGCGTGTCGCCCGAATAACTCGACAGCGCAACCGCGTACGTTTTCACGATCGAATCGATCACGCGCTGCTGTGCGTCCTGCTGTTTTCCCGCCTGCGTCAATTGTGTCCAGAACTGGCGATAGACGCGTCGCGCCAGATATTGCTGATCGATATGCGGAACAATTTCGTTGCGAATCATTTGCTCTATCGCCGCGCGATCGTCGATGCGATGGGCTTTGTACAATTTATCGAGCTCGGAACTGACGCGTTCGATCAATTGATTGACAACGGCGGCCGAGTCTTCGGCGAAACTTCTGGGTGCGCTGAGCAGTGCCAGCGTGATAAACAGGTAGCGCGCAAACATGAAAAGAAAGGGTTGCGCGGTAATTGACCGTATCGGTTTTGGTTTCATTGTGGTCCTCGCCTGAACAGTTGTTTGAGAGTGTGCGCAAGTCACGGACACGTCGAAGTTTGACCTGCAATACTCCGATTTTACTCATTTTGGCGATATCTTTGCCCGCTTATGGCGTTAGCTGTGGTGAGACATGGCTTGAACCGTGGCGAGATGTCGCAGGCGGTTGGAGGGTGCGGTGTGGCACTCGATCTAACAGATTCAGTCGATCTAACATATTTAATGCGTTGCGTTTCGATTTGCCTCGCTATACTCACCAAAGTCTCAGGGGAGAGGACGAACCATCGTGGCTGAATGGTTTGAACAATGGATCGGACGTTCGCAATCCGCGTTGTTCGTCGCGGTTGGCATGTTTTACTTTTTTGTCCTGGTGGTCGTGTGGTATTTCGTGCGCAAGCGCCATCGACAACTGTTGGAAAGTGAGGCGCGCTACCAGCAGCTCAATCGCGAATTGGAACAACGCATCGACGAGCGCACGCGCGAGCTCGAAGTGAGTAACTCCGAGTTGGCGCAACAGATCGTGATGCGCGAATACATGCAGCAGGAGCTGCGCACCAGCAACGAAAATCTCAACCGCTATCTGGAAGAGCTCGAGCGCCAGAACGAAGACATTACCCGCCTCAATCTTTTAAGCGATCGCCTGCATTGTTGCGATACGCACGCGGAATTACTCGACGTGGTCGCGCGCAGCTGTACCGATTTATTCGATGCAGTGGGCGGCGCGTTGCTGGAGTGGCGCGGCGATCAATTGCAGCAACTGGGCGAATCCTGGGGATGCGGCATCGATAAGGATTGGGTGCCGCCATCCGAAGCGCTGTTCGCGCTGCAATTGGGGCGCATGTTTCCCGATTCCGCCGAAGAACAAAGTCTGTTGCCCGTGGTGAAATACCATTCGCACTACGTGTTGATGGCCGTATTGCAATCGCGCGGTCACAGCATCGGCGTGCTGGTGCTGTTGCGCGAGCAGCCCTTCTGGAGCGGCGAAACGCTGCTCGACGAGCGTTTCGATCAGCTGTTGCGTGCATTGGTCGATCACATCGCCCTGGCGTTTAGCAATCTCATGCTGCGCGAGCAGTTGCGCGAACAGTCGCTGAGCGATCCGCTCACCGGCTTGTTCAATCGCCGCTACATGTTCCAGCAAATGGCGCGACTGATGGCGCTGTGGGAGCGTGGCGGGCAGGCGTTCGCCGTGATCGCCATCGATGTCGATCATTTCAAATCCTTCAATGACCGCTTCGGCCACGATGTGGGCGACGAAGTATTAGTCGGCATTGCGCAGGTCTTACAGAGCGAAGTGCGCAAAAGCGATATCGCCTGCCGCATGGGCGGCGAGGAGTTCGTGATTTTGATGGCGGGCGCCAGTGTCGAGTTGGCACAGGAGCGCGCCGAAAAATTACGCGCGGCCGTAAAGTCTCTGACCATTTCCGGTGCTCCGGGACAGGTCGTGACGATTTCAGCCGGCGTGGCGCTGTATCCGAATCACGGCGACGATTCGTTTTCGCTGCTGCGCGCAGCGGATCAGGCGCTCTACGAAAGCAAACGTGCGGGGCGCGATTGCATCCGATTGGCGCTTACCGAAAGTGATTAATGCACAATTATTGGTAGTTGTACTGTTGAAAGTGTTGCGTTAGCGGAGTTGGCAAGAGCATTTATACTAGTCATCATTGTGTGAACTAGATCAAGCTTTCGCCTCCGGCCACGGAGCGATCCGAGGATACCGCCATGCCAAGCCATCGTCGCAAACTATTACCGCTTTGCATCGCTGCATCGCTGCTCGCGGGTGTTGGCACCCGTGCCGCTGCGATCGGGGTTGGCGACATCCATCTGCAATCCTTTCTCGGCGCGCCGCTGCAGGCCGAAATTCCGCTCAATCATCTCGGTGAATTAAGCGTCGATCAGCTCAAGGTTCAGCTCGGATCGCAGGATGATTACGGCGCGATGGGCGTCGATTACAGCTATTTGCACAGCCAGTTCAAAATCGAGCCTATCGTTAAAAACGGGCAGGGCTATGTGCGCATTTCCACGCGCGAGCCGGTCACCGAACCCTATCTGAATTTTGTCTTGAATCTGCGCTGGCCGCAGGGGCAGTTGGTGCGCGAATTCACTGTGCTGCTCGATCCGCCGACAACCGCGGTGGCGGCCGGCGCTACATCCCCGCAACCGGTGGCAACGCGTGAGCCGTCGGCCGCAAATGCTGTGGTTGCAGATGTACCGGCATCACCATCGAAGCGCCAGCCGCGTCCTGTAGCCCAAAACCTCCCGGCAAGTCAGGTGCCGAGCGAAGGTCGCTATACGATTCAGCGCGGCGATAGCCTGTGGCGCATCGCCAATCGTATGCATGCGCCAGCGCCGGTCGAGCAGGTGATGGCGGCGATTCTGGCGAATAACCCCGGCGCGTTCATCAACGGCAATCCCAATCTTCTGAAAGAGGCAGTGACTATTGCGCTACCCGATGCGCAGCAAATTGCGGCGGCCGATCACGGTGTCGAAGCGGGCAGCACTGTTGCTGCAGCCGGGCCTGCTGTAACGACAGCCGCACCGACAACTGCGCAGAGCGTTGCCGATGCGGCACCAGCCAGTGCCGGTGTATCGGCGTTGATCGAGGAAAACTCGGCGCTGAAAACCCAGGTCAACGATTTGACCAGCAACGTTGCTTCGTTGAACGAGAATCTGGCGCAGTCCGAGCAGCGCTTGCATCAGCTCGAATCGCAGTTGAACGAGTTGATCCAGCAAATGCAGCAGCAGCGCGCGACTGTGGCGGCGATGCGCGGCAACGCGGAATCGGCCAATACCGAGCTTGTGCAGAGCACGGGTTCGGTCATCAACCAGGTCAACGCGGCCGATTTGCAGGGGCTTGGCAAAGCGCACACCCCGTGGTGGGTGCACCTGCTGTATTGGCTCGGGATCGGCGGCGCGGTGACTTGGGCAGTGCGTGAACATTTCTGGCCGCAGCGGCGTTTGAGTGCGGCGACGATCGGTGGCGGCACGGTGCCGGTCCATCACGATTCGGGCTCCGCGATGGCGCGTGCGTCAACCCCTGCGTTTGGCAGCCGTATTACCACTGTGCAGAAAGCGGCCGAAATAGAAATAGACGAGCTGGAAATCGATGAGTTACCGGCGCTGGATGATGCGGCAAACGCTGCCATTGAGCGCGAGCAGTCCACACCGCAATTGCAGCGCACCGTGGAGCCGGCGCCCCAGTTGCTGCGCAACAACGAAGACCCGGTCGATCCGAGTATCAGCGCGGGCGTGTTCGTCGCCTTCGGCCGCTTCGACGAGGCGGAAACGCTGTTGCGCGAGGCGCTGTATCGCGACCCATCGCGTATCGATCTGAAATTGCAATTGCTCGATGTCTTCATGCAATCCGATCAGCCCGGCGCATTCGATGATCTCGCGGCGGAAATCGAACAGGAGGCGAGCACGCCGGAAACACTCGCCGAGCTTGCCGTGTTGCGCGATAGTTATCGCCGCTAGCCGTTTAATTTTTCGCTAGCGGTTTTCACCGGCTTCAAGTTTGGTGAAGCAAAAGTTCCTCAGCCCTCGGAGCGTCATGCGAAGAGGGTTTTTGTTTGCCTGAATTTTTTCGCATATCAGCAATCGCGTCGTATTAACAATGGCGCAGCATTAACAATCACCGAGCGCGGCAAATAATTTCGGCAACTGCTGCAAAAACCATTGCTTTGCCCGTCCGTTCGGATCGATGCGCCACGCCAAATACAATTCCACCTTGAAATGCGAGTCGGGCGATGCGACGGGAATTTGCCGCAAACTGCCGCGCGTGAGTGCATCGCGCGCGAGCACGGCGGGCACCGTGCCGATACCGAGACCGGCTTCAAGCGCGGCGATTTTCGCGGCAAAACTGCTCACGGTGAGTGTCGGTTGGCGTAAACCCAAACGCACGCTGTGCGCGGGGCGCTGACGCGCGGTGTCAGCAATCGCGATGCCGCGAAAACTTTCCAGATCGAATGTTTTGCTGTCTTCGGGCGATGAGAGCGCTGCAAATACCGGATGTGTCGGCGCCGCCACATAAATAAAACTGACGCTGCCGATTTTTTTGCGGCGAAATAATTTCGGCAGTTCGATCTGTCCCGAACCGATGGCGATATCGGCGCGTCCCGATTCGAGCGCATCCCACGGCCCCGTCAACACTTCGCCGAGCACGCGCACATTGGTATTCGCATTTTGCGTACTCTGCATGTCGTAAAAGCGCGAGATCAGCGGCAGCAATAATTGCTCGGGATAAACCTGATCGATGGCGATGGCGAGCTGCGGTTCCCAGCCGCCGGCAATCGTGCGCGCATCCTCGACCAATTGATTCGAAGCAGCGAGCAGCTCGCGTCCGCGCTCGACCAGCATCTTCCCCGCCGCGGTTAATTTCGCGCGATGGCCCGAGCGATCGAAGATCGCGATATCCAAATCCTCTTCGAGCTTTTGCACCGTATACGACACCGCCGAGGTGACGCGATGCAACTCAGCCGCAGCAGCGGCGAAACTGCCGCGCCGCGCAATGGTTTCGATAACGCGCAGGGCGTCGAGAGTGAGCGCTTGATTCATGTCGATCGAAATTTTTGAACGAGAAGATCAAAACTTATCGCTTTTTGTCGCGCCATGAAAGGCCTAGATTTCTCTCCACACGCGGCGCGAACGAAATATCGCTCGCTACCAGTTAAAAAGAATGGTACCCGCACAAATCGAGAGGAGATTGATCATGTTGATTCCTTATCCGAAAGAGCGACGCGGTTACACCAGCATCGATTGGCTCGAAAGCTATCACACGTTTTCGTTCGGCGATTTCTACGATGCCGAGCGCATGGGCGTATCGGTGTTGCGCGTGATCAACGACGATGTGATTCGCGGTGGTGGCGGTTTCGGTACGCACCCGCATCGCGATATGGAAATTCTCACCTACATGGTCGATGGCACGATTGCACATCGCGACAGCATCGGTCACACCGAAGAAATTCGCGTGGGCGAAGTGCAGCGCATGACGGCGGGTCGCGGCATAGCGCACAGCGAATTCAACGCATCGCGCGATAAAGATTTGCGTCTGCTGCAAATCTGGATCAAGCCCGCGCAAATGGGATTGCCGCCATCGTACGAGCAGAAAACCATTGATCAGCGCGACGGCGTCACCTGGATCGCGAGCGGCGATCACACGCCGGGCACAATTCATATTCATCAGGATGTGCGCGTAGCTCGCGTGCGCGGCGAAGGTAAACACGAATTACCGCTCGCGAAAGATCGCATCGGTTTTCTGCAAGTGGTGCACGGCAGCGCCAATGTCGGTGAAATGAAATTGAATGTTGGCGATGCGCTTGCCGTGGTCGAAGAAGCCAATCCGCAATTGCAGTTGGCGAACGACAGCGAAGTACTGTGGTTCGATCTGCCGACACTGCGGCATTGATTTCGAAAATCGTAGGGGCGCTGCTTGCTGTGCCCATGTTTGAATGATTCAGGGCGCGGCAAGCAGCGCCCCTACAGTACGGTCATTAATTTAGGTGGAAAAAATGAACCCAAAACAATCACTCGACGACAGCGCACTCGCGCAATTATTTACCGAAGCGCGTACGCATACGAAGTGGCAGGAGCGCACTATCGACGATGCGTTGTTGCATCGCTTATACGAAATCGTGAAGTGGGCGCCGACCAGCATGAACACCAATCCCGCGCGCTTCGTATTCGTAACCAGTGCAGAGGCAAAAGAGCGTTTGCGTCCCGCACTTTCAGCCGGTAATGTCGAGAAAATGATGACTGCGCCGCTCACGGTGATCGTTGCAAGCGATCCGAAATTCTACGAGCATCTGCCGGAGTTATATCCCGCCAATCCGAAAGCGGCCGAGATGTATCGCAGCAAACCCGAAGCGGCCGCCGAGACGGCGTTCAGAAATAGTTCGTTACAGGGTGCGTATTTGATTTTGGCAGCGCGCGCACTCGGTCTGGATTGCGGGCCGATGTCGGGTTTCGATAATGCAAAAGTCGACGCCGAATTTTTTGCGCAAAATGGTTATCGCTCGAATTTTTTAATCAACATCGGCTACGCTCGCGAGAATTCGACGTATCCACGCGGGCCGCGTCTGTCATTCGAGCAGGCGGTGCAAATCTTATAAATCGGAAATAGAAAAAGGAGAGTTTCATGACCACGCGCATTCGCTACACGAACATTGCAATCGCATTGCATTGGTTGATAGCACTGTTGATTATCGCGACATTTTTTCTCGGCCTGACCATGGTGGATATGCCCGGAATCACGCCGACAAAAATGAAGTACTTCAACTGGCATAAATGGATGGGGGTAACTGTGTTGGGATTGGCGGTGTTGCGTTTGTTGTGGCGTCTGACGCACAAAGCACCGGCGCTGCCTGCATCGATGCCGAAATGGGAGCAACTCGCCGCTGAGCTCGGCCATCTCGGTTTATATGTGTTGATGTTTGCGGTGCCGCTGTCGGGATATTTTTACAGTTTGTCTGCAGGCTACCCGGTGGTTTATTTGGGGCTGATCCCGCTGCCGGTTTTGATGGAAAAAAATCTCGAATTGAAGCCGATTCTGGAAGAGGCGCATTTCTGGCTGAACATGGGGCTTGCTGCGCTGGTGTCGGTACATGTGCTCGCAGTGATCAAACATCAATTCATCGATCGCACACCGATATTGCGGCGAATGTTGCCCGGTAGTGATTAATTTTTTGGCTGCTGTGAATTTTTCTAGTGAGCTGTCGTCTGAGTTTGCGCGGAGGATGAAATGAAAATTGCAAAGTTCCTGACTGATTCGATATTGACCCCTATTGTATTTCTGACCTCTGTTGCATTTGTCGAGGCGGCCACGATTCATTCGAGTAAGAGTTCGGTGGTGGTGACATTCAAGCAGGAGGGTGTTGCGGTTCCGGCCAATTTCAAAAATGTGAGCGGCACGATCGATTTCGATGCGGCGAACCCTGCTAATAGCAAAGCGCAAATCGCGGTGGCGTTGACAAGTTTCGATCTCGGCGAGCCCGAGTACAACAAAGAAGTGCAGAAGAAGGAATGGTTCAATAGCGCGCAATTTCCGCAGGCGACATTCGTCAGCAGCGATATTAAATCTGCTGGCGCCGGAAAGCTCGTCGCGCAAGGTAAGTTAACGATTAAAGGTAAAGCGCTCGATGTGTCGGTGCCAATTGCGTTCAAGCAGGAAGGTAAGACGCAAGTTTTCGAAGGACAGTTGCCGATCAAACGTTTGTTTTTCAATATCGGCGAAGGCGAGTGGAAAGATACCGACATACTGGCCGATGAAGTCGTTATCAAATTCAAAGTAGTCACCAATCAGTAATTTTATCGATAGACATTAATCAAGGAGATAACAGCATGAAAAAATTATTGTTGAGCACGGTGCTTGCAGCTACTGCGGTCAGCGTAAACGCCGCGCCGGTCACTTACGAGCTAGATCCAAGCCATACCTATCCGAGTTTTGAGGCCGATCATTTTGGCGGGTTATCGGTCTGGCGCGGAAAATTTGCCAAGAGTGCCGGCAAAGTTGTGCTCGATCGCGCTGCAAAAACCGGCACCATCGATGTGACGATTCAGACCGACTCGGTAGATTTCGGCCACGAAAAAATGGATACGCACGCCAAGAGCGGCGAGATCCTTGATGTGGCGAAATACCCGACTGCGACTTACAAGGGAAAATTCACCGCGTTTAACGGCGATGTGCCGACCGAAGCTAAGGGTGACTTCACCTTGCATGGCGTGACCAAGCCGCTCACGCTGAAAATCAACCGCTTCAAATGTATGCCGCATCCGATGAAGAAAATCGAAGTCTGCGGGGCCGATGCATCGGCCGAATTCAATCGCGCTGATTTCGGTGTGAATTATGGCCAGGCGTACGGTTTCGACATGGGTGTGAAATTACAAATTCAGGTCGAAGGCCTTAAAGCTGATTGATGTTGAGTTAAGTACGAGGCAATAAAAAACCGCCGGGAGGCGGTTTTTTATTGCCTGAGTTTTTCTCAAAGCCTGCGGCTGTGCACGCGATACACGCCAGTCATCACAATTGCGAGACCGATGACCTGCATTGCGCTGAGCGATTCGCCGAGAAATGCCGCAGCAATGCCCATGGTGGCGATGGGGCCGATCATGCCGAGCGCTCCCGCTGTCGCCGCGCCCACTTTGCGCACGCCGGCCGACATCATGAAAGCGGGCAGCACCGTGAATACAGCAGCGGTGAATGCGCACCACCAATAAATATGCGCAGGCAACTGTGCTAAATGCGCGAACGATTCAAATAGCGTGTAATGCAGCGTCATCGCCACGCCTGCAGCAATCATCATCAGCGCGGTAAACAATGAACTCGAAATCATGCGCATGTAATGTTCACTGCCGATGACGTACGTTGCAAATACCATCGCCGCGCCGAGTACGAATAGCGAGCCTTTGGTGATATCGCCGATCGATGTCGATGGCTTGCCGTGTAAATCAGCATAAAACACCAACAGCAAGCCGCAATAAATGAATGCGATGTAAAAGCACAGTGCACGTGAAATCGATTTGCGTAATAGCAGCGTCGAAAACAATACGACAAAGGCGGGATAGGTATACAGGATTACTCGTTCAAGCCCGACGCTGACGTGTTCGAGGCCGAGCATATCGAGATAGCTCGACACGTAATATCCCAAGACGCCGCACAGTGCGATGCCGAGCCAATGCTTCGGCTGCAATGTCGGTCGCGAATGTCGCATAGAGTGCAGCGCCACCCATAAATAAATGGGTAGCGAAAATAGAAGACGCAAAATCATTACATCGGCAACGCTGGCGCCAAGGCTGTAGATGTATTTAATCAATGTGCCTTTGCAGGCGAATAAAAGCGCGGCGACGATGACGAGCCATGAGCCCGTATTCATGGCGAACAAGTCGATAAGTCGCCTTCGTCGAGTGAGAGATTCCATTTCATTTAACGCCGTCATGCTGTGTGCTCCCTGATTGATGGCGCTCAACGACGGCATTTATTGTTTTTGAGGAGAGATACAGAAACAAAAAAGGCCGTCTGTTAGGCGGCCTTTTTGCGATTACATTTAAATAGCTAGCTGCAAAAGACCGTCGCTGTGGGTTTTCGCCACAGGCTTGGAATGCGCACGGTCTTAATGGCAAGAGAATTCATGTTAGAAAATCATTGAGGTGTCGGTGCAATTCATCATAGTGGCCCGTTTTGTATAAAACAAGTTTTAGATGCCTGCTCCCAATGTTTCTCCATACTTTTCGAATTCGTCGAGCGGAAGTGGTTTGCTGAATAGATAGCCCTGATACATGGTGCAGTTATGTTGTTCGAGGAATTGCTGCTGCGCTTGCGTCTCCACGCCTTCGGCGATAACCGAAAGACCGAAACGCTCGGCGAGTCCGATAATGGTGGTGACAATGGCAGCATCGTTGGTATCGTTCAAGGTATCGCGCACAAAGCTTTGGTCGATTTTGAGTTCGTCGAGCGGCAGCCGCTTTAAGTAGGCGAGCGATGAATAGCCGGTGCCGAAATCATCGAGCGAAAAAGCGATGCCGTGTGCTTTCAGCGTCGACATTTTTTTAATCACATCATCGACATTGGCGACGAGCAGACTTTCGGTCAATTCGAGTTTCAAGCGCTGTGGATTGGCACCGCTGGTTTCGAGCGCATTCAATACCTGTGCGACGAAATCCTGTTGATGAAATTGGCGCGAGCTGACGTTGACGGCAATGCTCAAACGTGAAAACAGCGGATGCGAGGCCCAGCGTGCGAGTTGCGTGCAGGCGCTTTCGATAACCCACTGGCCGATGGGTAGAATCAAACCGGACTCTTCCGCGATCGGAATAAATTCCGCAGGAGAAATCATGCCGCGCTGCGGATGTCGCCAGCGCAATAACACTTCGGCACCGCACAATGTATTTCGATTATCGAGCTGGGCTTGAAAATGCAGATGCAGTTGCCCTTCGTACAGTGCTGCGCGCAAATTATCTTCGAGTAGAGAGCGTGCGATAACGGCGGTTTGCAATTGCGGATCGAAAAAACGAAAGGTGTTTCGGCCTGCTGCCTTTGCCTGATACATCGCGAGGTCGGCACGGCGCAGCGGCTCTTCGGCGGGTTCTTCATCATTGCCGAGCAGTGTGATGCCGATGCTCGGTGTGCTGGTGTGCAAATTGCCGTCGATTTCGTAAGGCTGGCGCAGCGCCGTGAAAATTTTGTCGACCACGACTTCGGCTTGACTCGCTGCTTGAATCGGCTCTTCGGCCAAATTTTCCAGCAGCACGACGAATTCATCGCCGCCAAGTCGCGCCAGCGTGTCGCTTTTGCGCACGGATTGCGACAGGCGCTGCGCGACCTGTTGCAATAAGGCATCGCCATGGCTATGGCCGCGAGTGTCATTAAGTGTTTTGAAATTATCGAGATCGATGAACAGCAACGCACTCAATGTGTGTTGACGCGAGGCATTGTTGAGGATATGTGCGAGCCGATTCAGCAGCAGGCGGCGATTGGGTAGATGGGTCAACGGGTCGTAAAAGGCGAGATTCTCGATTTTTTCTTCTGCGGTTTTACGTTCGGTAATGTCGATCGCAATACCGCCAACGTAACGTGTGCCGCGAATATCGGTGTAGGGGAATTTGCAACTCAGCCAGTGCGATTGCGTACCGTCAGGCTCTGCGGCAACTTCTTCGACAGAGACGGGCTGGTTGCTCTCGAATACTGCGTAATCGTTATCGACGAATTGTTGTGCGATTGGTTGCGGAAAAATATCGAAATCGGTGCGGCCCATCCACGTGTCGGTCGATAGTTCAAAGCGTTGTTCGTATTGTTTATTCAGAAATACATAGCGGCCGTCGGTATCTTTCATCCAGGCTACAAAGTTGCTGTTATTCATGTACGAGCGAAACAAATTCTCGCTGTCCTGAAGTTTTTCGATGGTTTGGCACAGGGTGGTCGTATATTTCTGTAATTGACGTACCACGATAGCCATTGAAATCGAGCCGAATAGATACATACCGATCATGAAGTAGTCGCGACCGATATAGGAAAAGTCCTGGTGGCTTGGAAAAATCCAGTAGCCAACGATGATGCTGAATGCGGTGATTAGTAGCCCAGGCCCCGATCCGCAAAAGTAAAGTGCGGCAATAGTTGCTGGATAAAGCGTGACGAAACGAAATCCCGCTTCGATTGGAAGAACAGCAAATCGCAGTATGAGTGCGACGAGGAAAATTGCGATCGCCAATCCATAGCGCCAGCGCAAGGGAAGCTTTCGATGCAATAGCGCGAGATTTTTCATTCGGGTTACATCATGTCCAGCAGGGTTGAGGCGATTTCAGGAAATGGCTGAGGCGAATAATTTGCCTGGAATACAGTGTAGCCGCAACTTATGTTTCGGCGTGTTTCAGCTTTTGCGGGCTGACGAAATGATGTGCGCGGCCGGAAAGCGGGTCGATAAAGCGCAATTCGCGCGCGAGCAGTTGCAGCGGTTGCGCGTAATCGTCGAATAATTCATCGCGTACTTGTGGATAAAACGCATCGTTTTCAATCGGTGCGCCGAGCGCAGCCATGTGTACGCGCAGTTGGTGCTTTTTTCCCGTAACTGGATATAAACGGTAATGCCAGTGATTTCGGTGGCGATTGATGACTTCGATGCGTGTCTCGGCGTTTGCGTCGCCTTTGATTTCGCGGGATAGGAAGAACGGTTCACCGCGCACGATGCGCGATTGTCGCGTGACAGGAAATTCAAGATGCGGCAATGCCGGTGCGATGGCTTCATACACTTTTTCGATATTTCTATCGCGAAACAGCGCTTGATAGGCCGCGCGCGATGAGCGCTGTGCTGAAAAAAGCACCAGGCCGGCAGTGTGGCGATCGATACGATGCAGCGGCGCTATGTCGGTATTGTCGAAATGTTTTATCAGGCGCGCGAGCAGGGTTTGTTCAACGTACTCGCCGACGGGCGTCACCGGTAGAAAATGCGGTTTATCGGCGACGATTAAATGATCATCGGCATAAATAATCGATTCAAAAAATGGAATCGGCTTTTCGTCGGGTACTTCGCGAAAATAATAAATGCGCATGCCGGTGCGATAAGCGTGCGCAACATCGAGCGGTTGTTTGTGTTCGTCGAGAATGCGCCCGCCCAAAAAGCGCGCGCGCCAGCGCTCTGGCCCGATCGCAGGAAAGTTTGCGCATAAACAATCCAGCACGGTACGCCACTCACCCGGTGGCAAAACGAAACTGCTGGCGATGGAATGTGTCACGTCGGTTTAAATCGTGTTAGGAGAATCGATACAAGCCGTATCATTTTTTATTTTGCGTTTGGCGGCATACATGCGCTCATCGGCTTTGTGTGCCAATTGTTCGGGGTGCAGACCATCGTCGGGACAAACCACAATGCCGATGCTGCAGCTCACGCGCAATTCGCGATCGAACACCTTGATCGGTTCGTTGATGGTTTGAGCGATGCGCGCGATGAGTGGTGTCGCCACTTCGGTGTCGCATTGATCGAACAGGATGCCGAATTCATCGCCGCCCAGGCGAGCCACGGTGTCGAGTGTGCGCAGATGTTTGCGCAGGCGATCGGCAACGGTGCTCAGCACGATGTCACCGGCTTGATGGCCGTAGGTATCGTTGATCGGTTTGAATTGGTCGAGGTCGATATAGGCGAGTACCGCTTTGGTGTCGTGCAGTTTGCAAAACTCGATACTCTCGCGCAGGCGTCGATCGAATGTCGTGCGATTGGCAAGCCCGGTAAGTGCGTCGTGCGCGGCGGCAAATTCAAATCGGGTGCGCTCGGTATTGAGACGGCGCGACATGCCCTCGCGATATTCGTAGCCGATATAAATCGTGAGAAAGATGCTGGAGCAGGCGAGCATCCAGGTGCCGGTAAAAATATTCGAAACGGCAATGAGATCGAAGTATTTCACCGCTGACGGCGTGATCGTGATTATCGTGGTCCACAGCAGGCTTGAGCTCAGATTGGCGATGGGCGCGACGAGCAGCGGCAGCGAAAATAGCGGCAGCAGAAAATATAAAGTCTCCGGCCCCGACAGCGTGAGCACCGCGGTCAGAATGGTGATGTACACCGTGGCCGCATAAATATTGGCGGTCAGATTGAAGAGCGCCGTGCGGTTGAATAGCCAGAGCGCAAAAGCATACGTCAGCAGGCAAATCCCCAAGCCAAAACGGGTTGGATTGTTGGATACCGTAGCCGGCAGATCGAGGATGAGGCTGCCGATCAGCGCGATGACCGACGACATCAGATTGATCAGCAGCAGAAAAATCAGCGCGCGCGCTCTCGCCCTCTCTTCGATCTGCGCAAACTCCTGAATGTCGGCTGGAATCAGCGGGTCGATAATGCGGGCCATCAATCGCTTCATGGTGGGCAACTCAGCGCAGCAGCCGTTCGATCTGTTTGGCCAGGCGTCGCGGAAAGGTCGTGGTGCCGTAGCGGCCGATAACATCGCCTTCTCTGCCGACGAGAAACTTCGTGAAATTCCATTTGATGGACTGGCTGCCGAACAATCCGGGTGCCTGCGCTTTTAAAAATTGAAACAGCGGATCGGCGTCGGGGCCATTCACTTTGATCTTGGCAAACATCGGAAAACTCACGGCGTAGTTGCGGATACAAAAATCGCTGATGCGCTCGCTGTCATACGGTTCCTGGTTCGCGAACTGATTGCACGGAAAGCCGAGCACCACAAAGCCGCGTTCCTGATAGCGGCGATACAGGTATTCGAGCCCCTTGAATTGCGGCGTAAATCCACAGTAGCTCGCGGTGTTGACGATGAGCATCGCTTTGCCGCGAAAACGCTGCAGGGCGATCTCTTCACCGTTGATCGACCTGCAGCTGTAGCTGTACACATTCGGTTTCATTAACGCTTTGGATGTCGTTTCTACCTCAGAAGTGCCGCAAGTATAGCGTTTGGTGTCGACGCGACCTCGCCGACAAGTACGTAGGGATATTTACTTACATTGACAATTATAAGCATGACAACTATTTTTGAGGCCATGGAAGACAATATCGGCTCAATGCTCGCAGACACCTCCCGGCTTATTCGCCGCGCCTTCGATGAGCGCGCGCGCGGCATTGGCGTGACGCGTCCGCAATGGCAGCTGCTGACCACGCTGCGGCGCAATGAGGGTACCAATCAGGGCAATCTGGCCGAGCTGCTCGATACCGAGCCGATCACGCTGTGCCGCATGGTCGATCGCATGCAGGAGGCCGATCTGATCGAGCGCCGGCAAGACCCTTCCGATCGCCGCGTGTGGCGACTGTTTCTCACCGACAAAGCGCGGCGGCTGCTCGAAGACCTGCAGCCGCTTGGGCGCGAAGTCATGGCGTTGGCGCTGGATGGCATGACGCAAGCGGAGCGCGATGAGCTGCGCCGCTTACTCGACCGGATACGGCAAAACCTGGCGCGTCGACCTAACACTTCCAGTTAGCTGCGATCGACCGCGCCCGCCGCGATGTGTTCATCGCGAATTCAATTTTTGGAGAGACCACATTGTCCCGATCCATGCGCCGTTTAACCATCATGCTGGCCGGCCCCGGTCTGCTGATTGCAGCCAGCATCATTTATTACGTGCTCAACGCACACTACGCGTCGACCGACAATGCGTATGTCCATCAGGATAAAGTTTCCGTGAGCGCCGAAGTCGGCGGCAGAGTCGTTGAGGTTGCGGTGCGCGAAAATCAGCGCGTGAAAGCGGGTGATCTGCTGTTTCGTATCGATCCCGAGCCGTATCAATTAGCCGTTGCCGAAGCAGAGGCCGCAATTGCGAATGCCGAGGCTCGTCTCGATACGCTCGAAACCAATTACGCGACATCGGATGTCGATATCGAAAAAGCCAAAACCGATGTGGCGTTTTTCGAAAACGAATATCGACGTCAGCAGGAATTAATGAGAAAGCACGTCACCACGAAAGCGGCGTTAGACGCGGCCGAACATGCGCTGGCCGAAGCGCGTTCCAAATTGGCCGAAGCACGTGCCGATGCGGCAAAAGCTAAAGCGGCGTTATCGACCGGGCGCTCGCATGTCAAAGAAAATCCTGCAGTATTGGCTGCGCGTGTGCAGCGCGATAAAGCACTGCTCAATCTTGCGCGCACCGAAGTGCGTGCACCGACTGCCGGCATCATCAGCCAATCCAAACGTTTATTGGTGGGGCAATTGATGGTGCAAGGTCTTGCTGCCGTCACCATCGTCAAAGATGACGTGAGCTGGGTCGAAGCCAATTTTAAAGAAACCGATCTCGCCGATATGCGTGTCGGTCAGCCAGTGTCGATTACAGTCGATGCCTACGACAGTCAATTAAAAGGCCATGTCGAAAGCATCGGTGCGGGTACCGGTTCGGAGTTTTCAATTTTGCCGGCGCAAAATGCCACGGGTAATTGGGTGAAAGTGACGCAGCGCGTGCCCGTGCGTATCGCCATCGATGACAAATCAGAACAGCCGTTGATCGCGGGGTTTTCGGTCAATGTCCGCGTCGACACCCACCACTGATATGACCACCGCTGCGCACGCTTCGACAGACAATTCCGCGCCATCGTCGGCGGATTTAGCTGCTGCGGATAAGCCCGCGCTTTTTGCGAAGCATCCCCTGGTGCTGACCATTGCGGTCATGCTCGTCACCATCATGCAGCTGCTCGACGTGACGATCGCCAACGTTGCGCTGCCGCATATGCAGTCCAGTCTCAATGCGACATTCGATACCGTCAGTTGGATTTTGACGAGCTATATCATCGCCGGTGTTCTCGTCACGCCGGTCGTGGGTTGGATCACCGATATCGTCGGCTCGCGCATTATTTATATCGGATCGGTTGCCGGTTTTCTATTGGCGTCCATGCTGTGCGGCATGGCGACATCGCTGCCGGAAATGGTGGTATTTCGCGCGCTGCAAGGTATTTGCGCGGCGTTCATCGGCCCGATTGCGCAAACCATTTTGCTCGACATCAATCCGCCGAGTAAGCAATCGTCCGCGTTATCGGCGTGGGGCCTGGTGGTTATGGTGGCGCCGATCATGGGGCCGATGCTCGGCGGTCTGCTCACCGATGCGCTGAATTGGCGCTGGGTTTTTTATATCAATCTGCCGATCGGTATTCCGGCTCTCGCCATTCTCGTCTGGCAATTGCCATCGCGTCCGATCGTGCGGCGCCGATTGGATGTTGTCGGATTTATCTGGCTCGCGATTGCGCTCGGCGCGCTGCAATTGATGCTCGATCGCGGCGAACACAAGGATTGGTTCGATTCGCCCGAAATTGTGATCGAGTTGATCGTCACGCTTTCCGCGTTGTGGATTTTCGTGGTTCACACCCTGACCACGGATAAGCCGTTATTTCCGGGTGCGTTGTTTAAAGATCGCAATTTTAGCGGCGCGTTGGGTTCAATGTTCGTGCTCGGTGTCGCCAACGTTGCCATCGCTTCGATTTTGCCGACGATGTATCAGACCGTTTACGGTTACACCGCCTTCGATACGGGCTTGCTCCTTATTCCGCGTGCGTGCGGTATTTTAATTACGATGACAATCGGCACGCGCATCATTCATCGCATCGATATTCGCTATCTGGTGGCGACCGGATATTTTGTCGCGGGTGCGGCGATGTTGATGATGTCGCACTGGTCGCTCGATATGGATTATTGGCCGATTCTATACACGGGTTTTATTCAGGGGCTCGGGCTCGGCTGTATTTTCATGCCGATGAATCTGGTGTCGTTTGCAACGCTGGAAACACAATATCGCCCCGACGGTGCCAGTATCATTAATCTGGTTCGCAATATCGGCAGCAGTTTTGGCATTTCGATTGTGGTGTCGATGCTCGCGCGCAATACCCAGATCAGTCATGCCGATATGGCGGCAAACATTACCTCGTACAGTCTGCCATCGGTGGACCCGCTTGCGGCGGCTGAGCGGGTCGGTGGCAATGGTCTGGCGGTGATGCAAATGATCGATGGCGAAATCAATCGCCAGGCGATGATGATTTCCTACATCGATAATTATTTTGCCATCTCGATATTTATCCTGTGCGTGGCCGGCAGCGTATTTTTTCTCAAGCCCATGCGGCTGTCCAAACCGCAGCAACAGGCGCCTCTTTCCGAATAATTTGCTCGTCGAATAACTTTTCGCAAAGTCCTCTCGTCCATCGCAATGTAGAAGCACCAGCCCATTTGGCTCGGGATTTGCTGCCGGTTTCGCTGTAAAAACGTATTGCTGGTGATGCGTATTGCAGAAAGGGAGGCGAGACCATGCGGCGAGTGATCTTCAATCAGAAGGGCGGTGTCGGTAAATCGAGTATCACCTGCAATCTCGCGGCGATCGCAGCCTCGCGCGGATTGCGCACGCTGGTGGTCGATCTCGATGTGCAGGGCAATGCGAGTCTCTATCTTGGTGTCGATACGCATGCGCCGGAGAATCGCGAATCCGAATACAGTGTTGCTCATTTGCTGCGACGTTCGGCTGGAGGTTGGTTAGGAAGTGGTAAAGCGGCGATCGGTTTTGTGCAGGAAACGCGATTTGCCAATCTCGACTTGCTCGCAGCAAATCCGATGCTCAATGAAATCAGTGCCGAACTCGAAAGTCGTTACAAAATTTATAAATTGCGCGAGGCGCTCGATGAATTGGCGAGCGAATACGATCGTGTTTATATCGACACGCCGCCCAATCTGAATTTTTACAGCAAGACCGCGCTCATCGCTGCCCAGCGCGTGTTGATTCCTTACGATTGCGATAGTTTTTCCAAACAGGCGCTGTATCAATTGCTCGAAAATACGGCCGAGCTGAAACAGGATCACAATCCGGATCTGCAAATCGAAGGCATCGTCATCAATCAATTCAACGCGCAGGCGAAATTGCCGCAGGCGTTAATCGATGAAATGAAAGATGAACAGCTACCGGTACTCGATTGCTATTTGCCGACATCGATCAAAATGAAAGAGTCGCATCACGTCGCCAATCCGCTGATTTATTTCGCACCGAAACATAAATTGACGCAGCAGTTCGTGGCGCTATTCGATCGGATCGAGGCGGGAAAATAAAAATGAGGTGCGATCGATAGGAGTGGATGACTAACCGTTATGTGCGCGAGCTTTTTGACGGGCCTTCCAGCGCAGTGTTACTTGCAGGCGCCACAGTAGTCGTATGCCAACAGCGCCCAGTGTTCCCGATGTGATCGCAATACAAAAAGAGCCGAGTAACCACGGTTGCCAAATATGGCCGATTTGATCGAGAAACCAATCGAGCGAAGGATCGAAATTTAATTCCTGTGGCGGCCGCCCAAGTAAAAAACTGCCGAGCTTGTAGCTCGCGTAATAAATCGGCGGCGATGTGATCGGATTGGTCAGCCACACCAGCGCAACGCTGATCGGCAAATTCGCACGCCACCAAATCGCCCACAGCGCGGCGATCGGCATCTGCGATGGCAGCGGAACCAGCGCCGAGAACAGGCCGATGAACATCGCCATCGACGCCGAATAGCGATTGAGATGCCAGAGGTTGGGGTCGTGCAACCAATGTGCAAAGCGCTGCAGCGACGGATGATTTTTTACAAAATCCGCGTTCGGTGTGATGCGTTTTAGAAATTTGCGAGCCATACCGTCTTAGAAAAAACACCGAGATTCGGGTGGTGCAGCGCAAGGCTGGTTGAAAGCGCGGGCATTATGCCGTATTGAGGTGACAGCTCGCCATTCGTGATGCAACTAGCAGGGAGGGTACCCGGAGCAATCAAGCTCCGGGTACATTCAAGTTACTTCGTGTGTTTAACGGCGTCGATAAACTCTTTATCGCTATAGAATGCATCGACCAATTTCTGCACGGCTACACCGTAACCCTGTAAGGCATTCGGAATAGCGACTGCCCCGACGAATGACGATGGCCATTCATGATGGATAGCAATCGATTTATTGTATATCGCTTGCCCGTTTCGCTTCACAGTGAAGTTCCCCGCCAAATCGGCAGTACCTTTGCTAGAGCCCGATCCATCCAACTTGTTGTTTGTCACAACACAAGAGATTTCGGTTCCTGAGCCGGCGTCGAAAACTGCTGCCTGCTTAAGCTGCTCTTCGAGTGCATGCTTAAAATATCCAGCATAGGTTCCGTAGGGGGAGCGCACAGAGCCGCCGCGAATCGAAATCTTTTCCATGGATGGCTGTGCCATGCTGACGTTGGAAACCTGCATCTTTTCCAAGTCGTAATTTTTCATGGCATTGACCGAGCCGAAATCAGATTGATAGACGGGAGCGGTCGTAGAACAGCCGGCCAATACCGACGTGAGCAGTAGCAATGCGATTGCTGCTTTAAGGGTAGATAGCTTCATGAAAGTTCTCCCTTAATGCGTTTGGGTGGTAGAGATGGGCAGCTTCTCTTGAAGTTGCTTAAACGCAGCTTCGGATGCGCGACGCGCAGCTAGAGGAAAATCTTTTTTAAATTCGTCGAATTCCGCATGTCCACTTCCTGTGACTGTGTCTTTCCATACTTCATTGCCATTGCTGTCAACGGCTACACAAGTGATGGTTAAAGAGAAGTCGGTTGGTGGCCATGTGAAAGCACTTTTCGACGACGATGTGGTAGTAAGTTGTGGCTTGAAGATATAAGTGATTTGCTTTTGCGCGACGAAGTCCTTATCGCTAAGAGAGGATACTGAATACACTTTTTTGTAGGTCTTACTCAGAACAGTATTGAGTGCTTCTTCGGTATCTTTGTATGGACTATAGGAGATTTTATCGCCGCCCCCACCGGGCGATGTCACTACTTTGGCTTTGTCTTCAGGGGAGATGTAGTAACCAACGTTGAGTTCAGATTTCGCTTTGACAGCCCCATTGCGAAGATTGTCAACAACTGGGGTAATTTGAATATTGTGCGCGCAACCTGTAATGACAGACACGGACAGCAGGGCAGCTATTTTGAGATATTTAATCATTTTTCATTCCTTGTTTTTAGGTTTCTTTGAATAGATGCTGAAGTTGGAACAGTCGTAATCGATGGGTTTGGGTTACTCCTTTTGCTCAGTGAGAAATATTAGGAAAGCGGCGCTATTTACTCTACACGAAACCGCAGCCGCTTGAGTAATTGTCCCTGTGGTGTGCGCACATCGACCACCCATTTGCCGGTTGGATTTTCGGTTAAATTGCGTTTGCGCGACCAGGTGCGATAACCGGTGGTGCTGCCGCCGTGAATTTCGGCGGGAATTTTATCGGTCGAGCCATTGTGGTGCCATTCGAATACTAGCTCCTGCGAAAGTCCGCTCGGGGCGCGAATGGCGACAAACGCGATGACACCGTGTTCGAGCGCATCGGCGAGCGCGATGGTTTTGACCGGCTCGCCCGGCACCAGATTTTCAATGCTCTGTGTGATGCAGGCGTCGCGCGTGGAGAGCCCCGCGGCTGGAATATTGTCGCGCCCGAACCAGATGGCGCATGGAATTACAACGCAGAGCAGAACCCACAATGCGCGTTGTGGCAGCGTTGTTAATGCGTACAGCGTGCGGCGCAGTGTGATGGTAAACCACACGATCACAAAAATCAGTGCAACCGGCAGCGCGCGTTCGAGCGGTAAGTGCACCGCCATCGGCAATACCACCAGCGCGGCTAGCCAGCTGCAATACGCATGAAAAATCATTTTGATTAGCGGGCGCGGTGCGACAAGACGGTTGTAGATGGGGTCGATGGTGCTAATTAACGCGGCGCCAATTACCGTTGCCGTGAAGGCCAGCTGACCTGCGTCAAATTGAGTGGCGCCGATAATGAATGGCAGGGAGAAAAATAATAATTCCTGTTGCAACGATTGCGTGACGAAATCGATCGCGAGCTTCGTCAATTTTCCGGGCGTTATCTTTTCCAGATATTTACGAATGAAAGGCTCGACCAATAACCACGGCCAGCCGATAAATGCGAGCAGCGCCATCAGATGCGCGAATTCCTCGCCACGTCGCACCATGGCAAAACTCAGCCAGCCCCAGCCAAAACTCAGCAGCGGTAAAAGCCATGGCATGCGCTCCAGTCGCGCAGCAAATGCGGCGACATAGCGTTTCCAAAACGATTCGGGCGCGGATGCGGCGGCGGTATTAATTTCTTCGGGCGAATTCACAGCAACAGCTTTTTTTAGAAAAAATGGGGGCAGCGTGTGCCCCCGGTATTATCAGTTTTAACAATTTATCGGTTTGAATAATGGATTAATTGAGTAGCGCTTGAATTTCTTTGTCGATTTCTTCCGGCAGTACGGTCGGCTGAAAGCGTTTGAGTACTTTGCCGTCGCGACCGATCAGGAATTTAGTGAAATTCCATGGGATGGCGCCATCGCGCAAATAATCGGGATGCATTTCGTTGAGAAATTTATACAGACGATCGTTTGCGAGCTGTTCGGGTGTTGGCGATGTGCCCGGTTGTTGTTCTTTCATGAATTTGTAGAGCGGATGGGTGTTAGCGCCGTTGACTTCAATTTTGCTGAAGAGCGGAAATTTTACGCCGTAATTCAAGGTGCAGAACTCTTGAATTTCCGTTTCGCTGCCGGGTTCTTGCTCATGGAATTGATTGCACGGAAAGCCGAGCACGACGAGGCCCTTGTCCTGATATTTTTCGTAGAGTTTTTCGAGACCCTCGTATTGCGGTGTTAAACCGCATTTGCTCGCGACGTTGACGATAAGCGCGAGTTTGCCGCGATAATCGGCCAGCGTCGTGGTTTTGCCGTCGATGGTTTTCACGCTGAAATCGTAAACTGTGGACATGGTGACCTCCTGTGATCGAATTGCAGTGCGTTCTGTAGCGGGTCGGCGAAGAATACCCTGCACCGTGTCGCCGGTCTACGACGCTGTGGCTCTGCAGGGTTCAACTGGCTTGCTTGCGGTTTTAGGCTTCGATAGCCGTGCGTTGTTGCGGTGGATAACGGTGCGGTGATTTCAGCGTATCGACGCCGAGATTCACGTTGATTTCCGGCCAATAGAATTCGCCGGGTGTCGGCTCTTCGACGTGCAGCACTGCCCGCATAGGCTTGTCTTTGAACCAGGGGAAATCGTAATAGGAGAGAAAAAATGTGCGGTCGTGCACTCGGAGCCAGATACCGCGGCTTGAAACGCGAGTGACCTCCACTTTGTCATCGATCATATCAGCGAAATCCTTAGGGGATTACCCCTGCTGGTTTGAATGACTCGGTTAATGCAATCCCGACGGTCCCACTTTGCCGGTCTGCTGCGGTGGTGTGCCCAAATCCAATTCACCTTGTCGCTGCGCAGCCATGTTTTGCATCACATAGCCGCGTAAGCGTGTGATGACTTTGTTCATCACCTCAACCGTCTGACCTAATTGATCGAGCGTGAATAAAATAGTTTCCGGGTCAACTGGTAACTGCTTCTCATCTTTGCCGCTTTCCATACAGTTATCCCCGTCAGAAAAAACCACTAATCACTTCAATGACAACTATTCGTTTATAAAAGGCTGTCGGTGTTTCAAGCGACTTATCCGAGTGACCATTTGTGTTATTGCGAACACTCATTCGCGCGCATCGTTCATCCATGAAGAAAAACGGCTGCATTTGCGTGCAGCCGTTTCCGCTCACTCCCAGCTCAAAGCGCCGCCGGTTTGATATTCCGTCACGCGCGTTTCGAAGAAGTTTTTCTCCTTGCGCAGGTCCATGATTTCACTCATCCACGGGAACGGGTTTTGCGCGCCCGGGAATTGTTCAGGCAGTCCGAGTTGATTGAGGCGGCGATTGGCGATGAAGTGTAAATAATCTTCCATCATCGCCGCATTCATGCCGAGTACACCGCGCGGCATGCTGTCGCGTGCGTACTGCACTTCGAGTTCGGTGCCTTCGACGATCATCTGTACGGCTTCGCGCTGGAAATCTTCCGTCCACAAATGCGGGTTTTCCAATTTGATTTGGTTGATCACGTCGATGCCGAAATTCAAATGCATCGATTCGTCGCGCAGAATGTATTGGAATTGTTCGGCAACGCCGGTCATTTTGTTGCGGCGGCCCATCGACAGAATTTGCGTGAACCCGCAGTAAAAGAAAATACCTTCGGTGACGCCGTAGAAGCCGATCAGATTGCGCAGCAATTCCTGATCGTTTTCGAAGGTGCCGGTTTTGAAATTCGGATCGCTTAGCGCGTGCGTGTGGCTCAAACTCCACGCGGCTTTTTTCGCGACCGAAGGAATTTCGCGGTACATGTTGAAGACTTCGCCTTCATCCATGCCGAGCGATTCGACGCAATATTGGTATGCGTGCGTGTGAATCGCTTCTTCGAATGCCTGGCGCAATAAATATTGGCGGCACTCGGGGTTGGTGATGTGGCGATAAATTGCGAGCACTAAATTGTTCGCAACTAAGCTATCTGCCGTGGAGAAATAACCGAGCGAGCGCATGACGATGCGGCGTTCATCTTCGGTGAGACCATCCTGCGAGCGCCATGTTGCCACGTCGGCGGTCATGTTCACTTCCTGCGGCATCCAGTGGTTCGCGCAGCCGTCGAGATATTTTTGCCACGCCCAATCGTATTTGAACGGCACCAGCTGATTGAGATCGGCGCGGCAATTGATCATGCGTTTGTCATCGACCTGCAAACGCGCGGCGCCCATTTCAAGTTCATCGAGGCCCGGTTTTGCATCGAATTTTTCGACGATGGCGTGCGCGCGCGCAGCGATATCTGCATCGGCAACTGTCGGTTCGTGGTGAGCAGATTCGTGATGCGCAGTGTTTGCTGCAGGCGCGGCAACTTGCGCGGCGGCGTTTACTTTTTCGATTGCTGCATTGTCGGCATAGATTGGCGCAGGCTCGGCGACCTTTTGTACCGGTTGCGCAGGCGCAGCGGGTTCCGTCTTTTCAACAAACGTATTGGTTTTTACTGCTGCGGGAATCGGATCTTCGGAATTATATTCGTCCCAATTCAACATAACGTCTCACCCATGAATTGTGGTTTTGTAAATGCTCCGGCAGCGAGGCCGGAGCGATTTCAACTTACTGGCACGCTTCGCAATCAGGATTATCGATCGAGCACGCTTTTGGTACTTCCGCAGCTTGCGTGAATGCGGCAGTGCTAGATGCTGCAGAACTCACAGCATTTAACGAGCCAGTCGTGATCGTCGATTTCTCTGTGCTGGTCGCCGACAGTGCGCGCAGGTAATACGTGGTTTTCAAACCGCGATACCACGCCATGCGATAAGTGATATCGAGTTTTTTACCCGATGCGCCCGCGATGTAGAGGTTGAGCGATTGCGCTTGATCGATCCACTTCTGACGACGGCTCGCTGCATCGACCAGCCAGCGCGGTTCAACTTCAAATGCGGTCGCATACAGCGCTTTCAAATCCGCCGGAATACGATCGATCTGTTGCACGCTGCCATCGAAATATTTGAGATCGTTCACCATCACCGCATCCCACAGGCCACGTTTTTTCAAATCGTGTACAAGATACGGATTAACGACGGTGAATTCGCCCGACAAATTCGATTTCACGTACAGGTTTTGATAGGTCGGTTCGATCGATTGCGAAGCGTCAGTGATGTTGGCGATCGTCGCAGTCGGCGCAATCGCCATCACGTTGCTGTTGCGCATGCCTTTGGATTTCACGCGCACGCGCATGCTGTCCCAATCGAGCGTTTGCGAGCGATCGACTTCGATAAATTCTTCGCCGCGTTGTTCGGCGAGAATTTGCACGGAATCGATTGGCAATACGCCTTGGCTCCACAACGAACCTTGATACGTTTCGTAACTGCCGCGCTCTTCCGCTAATTCGGACGATGCTTTGATGGCGAAATAACTCACGGCTTCCATCGAGCGATCGGCGAACTCAACGGCTTGGTTCGACGCGTATGGCAGGCGCAATGTGTACAGCGCATCCTGGAAGCCCATGATGCCAAGGCCGATCGGGCGATGCTTGCTGTTCGAATTTTTTGCTTGCGGCACGGCGTAGTAATTGATGTCGATGACGTTATCGAGCATGCGTACGGCAGTTTTAATCGTACGTTCGAGTTTCGCGTGATCGAGCTTACCGTTAACGATGTGTTGATTGAGATTCACCGAACCCAGATTACACACCGCGATTTCATCGCGATTGGTGTTGAGCGTAATTTCGGTGCAAAGGTTCGAGCTATGCACAACGCCGACATGTTGTTGCGGGCTGCGCAAATTGCACGGATCTTTGAACGTAATCCACGGGTGGCCGGTTTCGAACAGCATCGACAACATTTTGCGCCACAGATCCTGTGCGCGAACTTTCTTGAATAATTTCAATTTGCCTTCGGCGGCGAGTTTTTCGTAATACTCGTAGCGATCTTCGAAAGCAGTGCCGTACAAATCGTGCAGATCAGGCGTATCGGCCGGTGAGAACAGGGTCCAATCGCGATCCTGGAACACGCGCTTCATGAACAGATCGGGAACCCAGTTCGCGGTGTTCATATCGTGCGTGCGGCGGCGATCGTCGCCAGTGTTTTTGCGCAGTTCGAGGAATTCCTCAATATCCATGTGCCAGGTTTCGAGATACGCGCACACCGCGCCTTTGCGTTTGCCGCCCTGGTTCACGGCGACAGCGGTATCGTTCACCACTTTCAGGAACGGCACCACGCCCTGCGATTTACCGTTGGTGCCTTTGATGTACGAGCCGAGTGCGCGCACGGGGGTCCAATCGTTGCCGAGACCACCGGCCCATTTCGACAGCATCGCGTTGTCGTGAATCGCACCGAAAATGCCGTCGAGATCGTCGGGAACGGTGGTGAGATAGCACGACGACAATTGCGGGCGCAGCGTGCCCGAATTGAACAGCGTCGGTGTCGAGCTCATGTAATCGAAGCTCGACAGCAATTGATAGAACTCGATTGCACGCGCGTTTTTATCGGCTTCCTGAATCGACAGGCCCATCGCGACGCGCATGAAAAATACCTGCGGCAACTCGAAGCGAATTTCATCGTGATGGATGAAGTAGCGGTCGTACAACGTCTGCAGGCCGAGGTAGCCAAACAACTGATCGCGCTCGGGAATCAATGCCGCGCCGAGGCGTTGCAGATCGAAGGTTTTGAGCGCAGGGTCGAGCAGGTCGAGTTCGACGCCCTTGTTGATGTACGCGGTAAGCGCTTGCGGGTAATACGTTGCCATATCGGCTTGCGTCGCCGAATTGGCGATGTCGAGGAAAGTGAGTGCTTCCTCGCGCAGGTGATCCATGAGCAGGCGCGCGGTAACGAACGAGTAATTCGGCTCTTTCTCGACCAGGGTGCGCGCGGTGATGACGAGCGAGGTATTGAGCTCGCCGATCGGCACGCCGTCGTATAGATTTTTGAGCGCTTCGCTGAGGACGAGCTGGGCATCGACACCCTCAAGGCCGGCGCAGGCTTCGGCGACGATGGTTTCGAGGCGACCGAGGTCGAGAAACTCGCGGCTGCCGTCGGCCAGCGTCACGTGAAGTGTTGGGTGTGCTTTGGCGGGTTGCGTCGCAGCCTTCGCGGCGCGCTGGCGGGCGTGTTCTTCACGGTAGATGACGTATGAGCGCGCGACTTTCTGCTCGCCGCTGCGCATCAACGCCAATTCGACCTGATCCTGAATCTCTTCGATGTGAATCGTACCGCCCGAGGGCATGCGGCGTTTGAAGGTGGCGCTGACCATCGCTGCGAGCTTGGCCACGGTCTCATGAATACGCGTTGACGCTGCGGCGGTGCCGCCTTCTACGGCGAGAAAGGCTTTGGTGATGGCGACCGCGATCTTGCTGTCGTCGTAGGGCACGACAGTGCCGTTGCGCTTGATCACACGCATCTGTCCGGGTGCGGTCGCTTGCACGGAGGCCGGTGCGTTTGGGGTAGAGGTTGTTTGTGGGTTGAAGTTGCCGCTGGCGGATGGAGTAAGGTCGGTATGCATGGGCTCTCCCGAAGCGCATTGATTGTATAATTATTGCCCGGCAAACCCCTATATGTTGGGGGTTTGAGAAAATCGAGATACAAGATAATGCGGTTTGAGGGGGAGTGCAAGCCGAATAAATTGGGTGTGGCTTGTGGATAAGTTGTGAGTAACGGAGGGTGTGTGTGGACGCTAACTCGGCAGCCCCTGACGGCGCGGGCAGTGTTACCGCAATCCGAAAAGGGGCCGACGTTAAACAAAAAATTTATATGATTATCAACTTATTATTCGTGCGAACTCATTGAGTCAGCAGAAACTCCATCAGGGCTTTTTGCGAGTGCAGCCGGTTCTCGGCCTCGTCCCAAATTACGCTGTGGACATCTTCCATGAGGTCGGCGCTGATCTCTTCCTCGCGGTGCGCGGGCAGGCAATGCATATAGAGGGCATCGCTCGCGGCCACGGCCAACAACTCGCGGTTGAGTTGATAGCCGGCAAAGGCGCGGCGGCGCTCGTTGATTTCGTGCTCATGCCCCATCGACGCCCACACATCGGTGGCGAGGAGGTGAGCGCCTTTGGCTGCTTCCTTAGGGTCGCGCAGGACGGCGACGCGATCGCGGTTGCCGTTGACGAGATCCTCGCGCGGCTCGAATCCCTGCGGACAGGCGATGCGCAACTCGAAGTCGAATTGGCGCGCTGCCTGAATATAGGATTGGCACATGTTGTTGCCGTCGCCGATCCAGGCCACGGTTTTGCCCTGGATGCTGCCGCGGTGCTCGATGAACGTTTGCACGTCGGCGAGCACCTGGCACGGGTGGAAATCGTCGGTCAGTGCATTGATGACGGGTACCGACGAAAACTGTGCGAAGCGCTCTATACGGCTATGGCCAAAGGTGCGGATCATGATGATATCGACCATTGCCGACATCACGCGTGCGCTGTCTTCGATCGGCTCGCCGCGCCCGAGTTGGGTATCTTTCGGCGCCAAAAACATCGCGTGGCCGCCCATCTGGGCCATGCCGGCCTCGAATGAGACGCGTGTGCGCGTAGAGGACTTCTCGAAAATCATGCCTAGCACATGGTTTTTGAAGCGATCGGTGTATTGGCGTTGGCGGTGCTCTTGCTTGAAGGCGGCGGCGCGTTGCAATACGTGGTGCAGTTCGGCTGGCGTTAAATCCAGCAGGGTCAGGAAATGTCTAACAGCCATGATGGCGGTGCGGCCAGGCTCGGCGGCGCAACCCTCCTCGTTGGTGGATGAATTACGAACCCGCGTTCGCGCGCTTTTCGGAAAGAAAGTCGGCGATCAGCGGACACAGAATGTCGAGCAGTTGCTCGCTGTTTTCCTGTTGCCAGATCAGGGGCGGCAGCAGGCGGATAACTTTGTCGGCGGTCACATTGATAAGCAAGCCCTTGGCCAGTGCGGCTTTGACGATATCGCCGCAGGAGCGGTCCAGCTCGATACCCAGCATCAGGCCGGCGCCGCGCACGGCGACCACGCCATCGATGCCTTCCAGGCGCTGGCGCAGCTGAGTAAGCAAGTACTCACCCTGCTGGGCGGCATTGGCACAGAGGCCTTGCGCTTCAATCGCATTGACCACGGCAAGGCCGGCCGCGCAGGCGAGCGGATTGCCGCCAAACGTGGAACCGTGATTGCCGGGGTGGAACAGTTCGGCAGCGACGCCGTGCGCGAGGCAGGCGCCAATCGGCACGCCTCCGCCCAGGCCTTTGGCGGTGGTGACGACATCGGGAAGGATGCCCTCGCGCTGGTAGGCGAAGAAGGTGCCGGTGCGGCCATTGCCGGTTTGCACTTCGTCGAGCATCAACAGCCAGCCGCGCTCGTCGCAGAGCTGCCGCAATTGTTTGAGGAAGCCTGCCGGCGGGATGTTGATGCCGCCTTCGCCTTGGACTGGCTCGATGAGCACGGCGACGACATCGGGATTGTTGCGACCGATGGTCTGCAGCGCTTCGATATCGGCGAACGGCGCGCGCGTAAAACCGGCAACGAGCGGTTCGAAGCCTGCCTGAATCTTGCGGTTGCCCGACGCCGTCAGCGTCGCCATGGTGCGGCCGTGAAACGACTGCTCGGTGACGATGATGGTCGGCTTGTCGATGTTCTTCTGATGCCCGTAAAGGCGTGCGAGTTTGATTGCGGCCTCGTTGGCTTCGGCGCCCGAGTTGCAGAAAAACACATTGTCCATACCCGATGCGGCGCGCAGCGCTTCGCCCAGCTCGGTCTGGCGCTGAATCGAATAGATATTGGAGGTATGAATGAGCTTCGCGGCTTGTTGCTGTATTGCCTGAACCAGTTTGGGATGGCCGTGTCCGAGTGCATTCACGGCGACGCCGCTAAGCGCGTCGAGATAGCGTTTGCCTTCAGTATCGAATAGCCAGACCCCCTCGCCGTGATCGAAGGTCACGGGCAGGCGGCCATAGGTGTGCATCAACGCAGGTTGCGTCATGGTCATGCCGGTCTCAAACAAATTGCGGGGAATAAAACGCAAAAAGGCAGCTAAGAGCTGCCGGAAAGAGGCCAATACTAGCCGTTTATGGAGGTGGCAGCAATCGTGGCGAGCGCTAAACATGGCGCTAAGCCCGACTGCCAAACTCGGAATTAGGCTTGAATCGGTGTAGAATTCCCCCACCTCTTTTGAAGTTATCGGGCCGTTTATTTTCAGCGGCGTGCTCGTTGGGCAAATCTTTAGGTTGTTGATTCGGGAGTGCTGTATGGAAGACGTTTTTGCGGTTATCAAAGATCAAATCAGTTCGAATCCAATTCTTCTGTATATGAAGGGCTCGCCCAATCAGCCGCAGTGCGGTTTTTCCGCGCGCACCTCACAGGCTTTGATGGCGTGCGGCGAGCGTTTTGCATTTGTCGATGTGCTCTCCAATCCGGAGATTCGCGCCAATTTACCGAAGTATGCCAACTGGCCAACCTTTCCGCAGTTGTGGGTTAACGGTGAATTGATTGGCGGTTGCGATATCGTTTGCGAAATGCATGCGAATGGCGAGTTGCAGCCGTTGATAAAAGATGCGGCCAGCAAAGCAGCGGCACAATAAATTCAATAATTGGCATTGCCCATCGGCGGATGCTGATATTGCTGTAACGCTTGTGTCAGCGTCGCGAGCGTGACCGGTTTGCTGAGATAGCGATCCATACCGGCCTCCAGGCATTTCGCCTGTTGCTCGCGAAATGCGTGCGCGGTCAGCGCAATAATCGGTATCGCTGTCGTCCCTTGTTTATGCTCGAAGGCGCGAATTGCGCGTGTCGCGCCGAATCCATCGAGCACCGGCATTTCACAGTCCATCAAAATCACATCGAAACGCTGCGGCGATTTGCAATACGCGGCGAGCACCGCTTCGCCATTTTCGCAGAACGTGCTGCGATGCCCCAATTGCTTCAGCATCGATTTCAATACCGCAATATTCACGATGTTGTCTTCGGCGACCAAGACGTTGAGCGGTTGCGCAAATTCGATCACGTTATCGGTATGTTCATGAGTGCTCGCGCCGGTATTGGCGCTGCGCAAAATGGCGTGAAGTCGACTGACGCTGCAGGGCTTCGCACCGCAATACAAAATATTGCTACACGCTTCTACCGGTTGATTGTGCGAATACAGCGCGATGGGGATTTGCGAAAAGTTTTGCTCGCGCGCTAAACGCATAACGAATTCGGCATCGTGCTCTGCGATTGGCAGCATATCGATAATGATGAGATCGGGCGGTGCTGCCAGATGCGCTTCGAGCCACGACCACGCGAGTTGCGTATTGCTTGCTGTAGTTGCGTGCATGCCGAGCGCGGTGATGTGCTCGAGCGACGACTGGCGCGCGGGCTCGGAGTTGGCGACGACCAGCGCATGCCAGTCGCGGAATGATTCGATATCGAGCACGGCATTCGCTTTAAATGGCAGCGAAACCTCAAACCAAAATGTGCTGCCTTGACCGCGTTCGCTGTCGACACCGATGGTGCCGCCCATCATCGTGATCAATTGTTTGCAGATGCTGAGACCTAGTCCGGTGCCGCCGTAGCGACGACTGGTCCAATCGGTGGCGCGCGTATACGCATCGAACACCCCAGCCTGGCTGTCGCGATCGATGCCGATACCGGTGTCGGCAATTTCAAAACGCAGGCGCGCCTGTCCATCGTGTTGATTCAGGCAGCTAGCGCGCAAGGTTACAGTTCCGCGTTCCGTAAACTTCAACGCGTTCGATAACAGATTGTTGAGGATTTGCCGCAGTCGAGTCGGATCGCCGATCACCTGCTCCGGGACGTTAGCGGCCATCGATACATCGAAACCGACACCGCGATTGAAAAATGGCAGGCGATAAATATCGACGACATCGCTGAGCAGTTGCGCCAAATCGAAATCGATATTTTCCAGGCGCATGCGATTGGCTTCGATCTTGGAAATATCGAGCACGTCGTTGATCACTTCAAGCAGGGTGTGACCTGCGGTGGCCACCGTTTTTGCGTAACTGCGTTGTTCGTCGTTGAGCTCGGTGTGCTCAAGTAATTCGGTCATGCCCAGAATGCCATTCAGCGGCGTGCGAATTTCATGGCTCATCACCGCGAGAAATTCACTTTTCGCTTTGCTTTTTGCCGCAGCCAGGCTGGCCATTAAATGTGAGCGCAGCACGATATAGGTGACTAACGAAATAATAATGCTGAATGCGACGGTGCCGACGAATATCAAAATATCCTCTTGGCCGACATACAGCGGCCCGTGCAGTTGCATCTGAAACGTTTGACTGCCCGCGTTCACCGAGCGGGTATAGCTGCCGTCAGAGATGGCCCACAACGAAGATGGCGCTTTCTGTTCGGATGTGAAGTCGATCGTAGAGTGATCGCCGAGACGAATCTGCAGTTGACTGCCGCGGCTCAGCGCATTGCTGCCGAGTAATTGGCTTTTGTCGACGATGATGGCGACGAGTCCCGTCACTTGATTGAGCGAGTTCGCGATATGGTTCTTTTGATAAACGGGGGCGACCAGAGCCAAGCCGTCATCGACATGAAATACCGAAAACTCCGTGGGTGTTGCTAATACCTTGTCGTCGCCAAAGCTTTCGTTGAGCGCATCGCGCCACATGTTGAGGAGATCGAGACCGATGAGTTCGCGCTCGCTTGCATGCGGTGTCTGTAAATAGCGCAAGGGGAAATAATGGTCGCGTGCGGGACTGTTTTGCAGCGATTGTCGATCGCGTGTCGTGATGCTGCCGCCGTAATTATCTTTCAGTAATTGCTCTTCGAATGCAGCGCGTCCGGCGGCTTCAATATGCGGGGCATACAAGGCGGCAATCGCATAGTCGAAGTTCTTTAGCATTGCGCCAGAAAAAATTGCAAACTCTTCCGGACTCACATATTCCGAAGCATCGTAAAACGCGCGCAAGCTGCGCGATAGAGCGATACCGGTAGAGAGGCGGGTAGTGACGCTGTTTGCCAGTCGCGATGCGTTTTCGATGAATTGGTGCTGCTGGCGATCGATGATGCGCGCCGCCGCAAACGATCCAAGCAGTAGCGTGAGAACGCAACCTGCAGCGAAACAATACAGCCGCAAATCGCGCAAGGGTGACGGCGGGTCTTGTTCGCTGGTCGATGTCATAGAAATCTTCCGTGAAAATCACGTGCGTTCGAGTATGCGTGCCGTTGCAGGGTTTTAGCAAATGCCTGTTGGTGCCTAAAATACGTGGTTATTTATACTGTTGTTCATATAGCCAATTAATATCGTGCACCTGCAGAAGCCGGGGTAAGTTGATGGGGTCGGGGGCGGGCTGCCCATGATGTGAGGAGGGATCTACATGGCAATCCATTGCATGGTGTTCGAGTTGTTGCGAGAGCGCGATGACTATCGCCAGTTTTTCAAACATCTGAATGCCCAGCAATACGTCGATGTTTGTCCAAGTTGCCGCCTGTTGTTTTCCAATAACACGGCGGAATCGTTGCAAAAATATTTCGCTAATTTTATCTATCCGGGCGATACGCTGTTCGTCGGTGAGATTGGCTTGAACTGGACGTTGAACAACAATTTTGAAGGCACTGAATGGCTGCGCGAGCTGCAGGCGCTGCACGATAATCGGCAGCGCATTGCCTTACAGTCCGATAGGGTTGCGAATAAAACTCCATAGCAATCCGATCGCGGCGCTGGCGATGAGCACGAGAATGACATTGAGCTTGTAGCGCAGCAGGGCAATGGCTGCAACGATGGCGATCGCGCAGGCAAAAAAATCGAAAGCTGCGTGAATGCCCTGTGGCCACCATACGTGATACGTGAAAAATCCCGCGAGATTGACGATGACGCCGACCACTGCAGCTGTGATTGCGGTGAGCGGCGCGGTGAATTTCAAATCGTTGTGGGTCGATTCGATCAACGGTGCGCCGCCGAGAATTAATAAAAACGATGGCAGAAATGTGAAATAAGTAACGAGCGTCGCCGCGAAAGCACCGCTGATAAATAAATTATCCGATAGCGGATGCGTATATCCCGCGATAAAGCCGACAAACGAAACCACCATGATGAGCGGTCCCGGTGTGGTTTCGCCGAGCGCCAGACCATCGATCATCTGTGTTGCGCTGAGCCAGCCGTGATTGATCACCGCGCCCTGATACACATAGGGCAATACCGCGTAGGCGCCGCCGAAAGTGAGCCAGGCTGCTTTTGTGAAAAACCAGCCGAGTTGCGTCGGTAAGCTCTGCCAGTTGTAGTGCAGTGCGAGTGCAAGCATCGGTACAGACCACAGCACAATACCGGCGGTAATAATTTTCGCCAGGCCGCGATAGCTGAATAGCGCATGCGCCGGTGGCGGGGTGTCGTCGTCGATGAGTGCGCGCACTTTGCGTGCTGCGTGAGAGGCATGCGCTGATGTTGGTTGAAAATAGGTTGGCAAAAAACGACCGCCGAGAATGCCGATCAAAGCCGCGCCGAGTACGATGGCAGGAAATGGCATTTTAAAAATGGCGATAGCGATCAGCGCAGCGATGGCGATAGCCCACAGTAATTTATTTTTTAGTGTGCGCGAACCGATTCGCACCGCTGCTTGCAAGACGATGGCCGTCACTGCCGGTTTGATGCCATAAAAAATTCCGGCGATCAGCGGCTGGTTGCCGAACGCGATATAAATCCAGGAAAGCGCGATTAGAATGACGAGCGATGGCGCGACAAATAAAATACCTGCGGCGAGTGCTCCTGGCAGTCGGTGCATGAGCCAGCCGATGTAAGTGGCGAGCTGTTGCGCTTCAGGCCCCGGCAGCACCATGCAGTAATTGAGCGCATGTAAAAAACGTTTTTCCGAAATCCAGCGCCGTCGTTCGACCAGCTCTTCGTGCATGATTGCGATTTGACCTGCGGGCCCGCCGAAGCTGATGAAGCCGAGCTTGAGCCAGAAACGGAGCGCATCGATAAAGTCAGCGGTGGGTGCTTCGTCGGATTGTTCTTGTATTCGCTGTGTGGTCATTGGTAGATTCGCGGGGCCTTAAAGGCGCTTCATTTCTGACATGTTGCTGGATGCACGAATATCACAGGGAGGCTGATTATGTCACCGCGTTATTTTTCTATTTTTACCATAGGTTTTTTCGGGGTTGTCATCGCGGCGATGCCCGCATCGAGCGCGTATGCGGCCGAATGGCGCGAGTGTGAAAAAGCCAAGCTGCGCGAATTGAAGCTGCAAGACGGTGCCGAGAAACGCACGACCACTAAAAAGAAGGCAAGTCATCGCGAAAGTCTAGGTCAGCGCATCGAGGAAATCGATACCTGGCTGTGGAAGAACTGCCGCGAATATTCCTACGAGCTGCGTCAGTTGGAGCAGGAACACATGTAGTCGCCGGCAATAATTACTGTGCTTGCTGCGACTCGATGCGGTTTTCGATCTCGCGCTGCGTTTGTAAAAAAATGGCGCGCATATCGCCACCGAGCTGAACGGCTTTTTGTGCGGCGGCGAGTGCCTGATTAAATTTTTTCTGCTGTGCGAGCGTATCGGCAAGATTATTGAACGCAGCGCCCGATTCTGGATGCGACAGCGTGGCGTGGCGAAATGCAGTTTCCGCCGCGACAAAATCGCCGAGCGCGTAAGCCGTATTACCGGCCCCCATGCTAGCGCCGAGATTGTCGGGCCAGCGTTGCATCGCAGTGATGTAAGCGCGATGTGCGGCGCGTAATTGTTGGGTCTGTTCGAGCGCCAATGCCGATTCGATGTAGCGATTTGCTTCGGCGCGCGCGGGTAACGCATCGGGCGGTAACGCCAGCATCGCCCAATAATTCGAACGCGCCCATGTGTGTTCAAATGTGGTGAGTGGCAATTGCTGTCTGCGTTCAGGCCCTGAGCGCAGGATGATTTCGCTGCGATCGATGTCGTAGCCGACAACAACCGCGTAGTGCCATACCGGATACCAGCTCAAACCGAGATTTTGCAGAACAATCGCCGGGCGTCCGTTCGCGACTTCGGTCAACAGCGAGGCGAGTTGCGGTTCCAGCGTGTAGGCGAGCAGACCGTGTCGCCGGGTTGCTGCGAGCATTTCAATTTGCAGGCTGCCGAATTTTTCCGGCAAATAGACCTCGGCTTCAATCTGCTGTGGCTCGATCGACAATCCAGCAGCGCCGAACGCCATCGCTAAAGTTGCGGGCCCGCACTGATAGGCCTCCTGCGCGAAAAACGGTACTCGATCGAGTTCGATGCGACGGGGTAGTTCGGGTGGAAATTGGGTGCGCAACGCATCGAACTGCGGTGTCGCGCAACCCGGCAATAAAACGGTCAGGGCAAAAATAAAAATGCCCGCGCGGATGCGGGCATTCTGCAACATATTTCCGATGACTCGCGTCATTGACACTCGCGTTAGCGGACGGGGCGAGTGAACGGGAAAATTTTGGTGAGGCCGAGAATATCGGTGATCAGCAGCAGCACGAAAACGAAGACGACAGCACTGACGATGCCCATGCCGCCAGCGGGCAATTGGTCGAGCTGCGTCGCGACGGTCTGCACTTCGGAATCGGTCATCGCATCGACGCGCGATAGCGCGACATTGGCATCGACACCGCGTTGCTGCAACATGTTGCGCACATCCTCGCGTTGCAGGAAGGAACGCACGCGCTCACGATTGGTTTCGATTTGCGCTGCGCTGACGAGTTGCTCGGTGCCGACGAGTGCAGCGTGTACAGGCGCTACCGGTAGCAACAAGGAAACGAGCGTAAAAAGCAGGGTCCAGCTGGTGCGACGCAGAAGGTGAATATTCATGGAGTCGGGTTCCTGTGGTTGTTAGTCGGTGAATATGTCAGTGCGCTTGGCACAGAGGTAATGGCCGTGACAAATTTAATCATACGTTGCGGTGATCGAATATAGAGCGACGGTTAATTTGGTGATGATTTTCACGGCTTTGTCGATTTCTGGTCGATTTGAGCGGTTTTTTGGAGTTCTGCATAAATTGGTTAGTCGTTTTGCATGAATAAGCGCTGGGATATTTTCTGTCGCGTCGTCGACAACTTTGGCGATGCCGGTGTGTGCTGGCGGCTGGCGCGACAATTGGCGAACGAATTTGCGCTCGATGTACGTTTGTGGATCGACGATTTGAGTGCGCTCAAAAAAATTCATCCCGAGATCGATTCAGCGCAGGTGCAGCAGATTTGCAGTGGCGTCATTGTCTGTCGGTGGGAGCAGCCGCTGCCGCCCGCATTAATGGCGGCTGATGTGGTGATCGAAGCGTTCGCCTGCGATGTACCCGAAGAATATCGTGCCGCAATGCGGGCGCGGCATTCGCTGTGGATCAATCTCGAGTATCTCAGCGCGGAGGATTGGGTGTCGGGCTGTCATGGCTTGCCTTCGCAGGTCGACAGCGCGCTCAAAAAATATTTTTTCTTTCCCGGATTTCGAGCCGATACCGGCGGTGTGCTCGGCGAGCGCGATTTGCTGGAGCGCCGTAGCGTTTTTCAAGCGGATGCGCCTCGTCCATCAGGTACGAATAACGCCCACGTATTTTTCCGGCGCTTTGGTGTTGTGCCCGCGCCAGCGGCATTGCAGGTTTCGCTCTTCGCGTATAGCTACGCCCCCATCCAAGCGTTGCTCGCGGTTTGGTGTGCGCAATCGCACCCCATCACGTGCTGGGTGCCGGAAGGACAACCGCTCGCCGCGGTATCCCGATTTTTCGGCGAAGAATTATCGATAGGTGCGATACGGACGCGCGGAGCGCTGACGATTGTGGTGTTGCCGTTTTTATCGCAAGACGATTACGACCTGCTGCTGTGGAGTTGCGATCTCAATTTTGTCCGCGGCGAGGACTCATTTGTGCGCGCGCAATGGGCGGCGCGACCTTTCGTCTGGCAGATTTACGCGCAAGAGGAAGGCGCGCATTGGTCTAAGCTTGATGCGTTTATGACCATGTATAACGAAGGTGTGAGCGCCGAGTCGGCTGCTGCCTTGCGCAATTTTTGGCGGGCCTGGAACGGCGAGGGCGCTATCGAGAGTAAAGACGGTGCGGCGATGTGGTCGGCCTATCTGAACGCGCTGCCAGAATTGCGGGCGGCGGCGAACAGATGGGCGGATCGCTTGGGGTCCGGCACAAATCTCGCTGCCGCGCTGGTGCAATTTTGCGCAAATCAGGTATAGTGCGCGCGTTTTGCGATAACCCTCGTTTCGCTGCACCTTCCAGTTCGTGTTAACAACCATGGTTGGCGTTAACCACAGCCCGCAGGTGTGAATAACCTCCGTTTCTAGCCGCAATAATCTGGTATCTCGTTATGAAAACCGCTCAAGAACTGCGCTCCGGTAATGTCGTCAACATCGACGGCCAGCCCTGGGTCATCATTAAAGCCGAATACAACAAATCCGGTCGCAACGCGGCTGTGGTGAAAACCAAAATGAAAAACCTGCTCTCCGGCGGTATGTCGGAAAGCGTGTACAAAGCCGACGACAAGTTCGACCCTGTCGTGCTCGAGCGCAAAGAAGTCACCTACTCGTACTTCGCCGACCCGCTCTATGTCTTCGTCGATGGTGATTACAATCCGTACGAAGTCGAGGCCGAAAACCTCGGCGATGCGCTCAACTTCATCGAAGACGGCATGACCGACGTTTGCGAAGCGACGTTCTACGAAGGCAAAGCGATCTCGGTTGAATTGCCGACCACCATCGTGCGTCAAATTGCCTACACCGAACCCGCAGTGCGCGGCGATACTTCGGGCAAAATCATGAAGACCGCCAAGCTCAACAACGGTTACGAAATGTCGGTATCGGGTTTCTGCGAAATCGGCGACTCGGTTGAAATCGATACGCGTACCGGCGAATACAAAAGCCGTATCAAAGGCTGATTATTCGCACGCAATAAAAAAGGCCCCATGGGGCCTTTTTTGTTTTGCATACCTGTCATTCTTTTATGTAGATATTTTTTGCTTTCAGGGCGGCCGTCTCAAAACGAATGCCCTGCCAGCCGTGCCGCATGAACGTGCGGATATTCGCGTGATCTGTGCCATCGGGTGTATCCAGCACGTCGCGATAAAACTGACCGAACAATGCCAAGGTTTCGGCTTCGCTCAAATCATTCAATTTCGCAAACGCGAACACCCGGCACGAACCTTCGTTGGTTCCCGCTGCATTGACAACACAATCGGCACCGACGCCATTAGTGAAGCGCGTCGGCGTGTACTCGTAATGGGCATTGATTGTTTCGATGACGCGAGGGAATTCAACCGACTCAGGGGCGTTGCGTAGTCGTTTCAGTAACGTGGGGATAGACATGTGTTTCTCCCGATGTCTGGTGGTGCGTAGATAAAATTGTGCGCAGAGATAAATAGAGCGGAAATAAAAAAGGCCTACATTGCTGTAAGCCTTTTTCGAATTTGGTAGCGGGGGCCAGATTTGAACTGACGACCTTCGGGTTATGAGCCCGACGAGCTACCAGGCTGCTCCACCCCGCAATCACAACTGTTTTGCACCCATCAGGCTGGTTTCTCTGGTGGGCTAGTGCAAAGCAGGCGCGCATCATACGGGCGAGGCCCCGTAGCGTCAAGCGCAAAAACAGCAGCGTCAAGCGTAAATCGAATCGTGCGTGCGATGAGAAATGGCGCAGGTGACGAAATGCCGCTGATCCGTTAAGGTTCGCGCCACTTATTCCACGTGTGCGCCCGATAAGAATGACCGATCCGTTTGCCGATATTCGTCCCTATCACGACGCTGAGGTGCGTCCTGTCCTCGATCGCCTTTTGCTCGATCCGGAGCTCCTAGAGAGCATGGCCAAATTGCGGTCGCCGAAACTGACTGAGCGCTTTCCCGGTTTGGTGCGCTGGATTGTGCGCTGGATTTTGCGGCGCGAGTTGAAGGGTGTTCACGATGTCTTTGCGCTGCAGACGCTCGTCAAGAAATACATGGATCGCATGATCGAAAGCAGCACCGACGAATTCACGACTTCGGGGCTAGCGAATCTTGAGGCGCAGCAGCCCTATCTGTTCATGAGTAATCATCGCGATATTGCGCTCGATCCCGCCTTCGTCAATTACGCGCTCTACCATAACGATCGCGACACCGTGCGTATCGCGATTGGCGATAACTTATTGTCGAAGCCTTTCGTTGCCGATTTGATGCGCCTCAATAAAAGTTTCATTGTGAAGCGCTCGTTGAAGGGGCCGCGACAAATGTTGGCGGCGTACAAGCAATTGTCGGGTTATATTCGGCATTCGATCGATAGCGATCACAGCTCAATTTGGATTGCGCAGCGCGAAGGGCGTGCGAAAGACGGACTCGATAGCACCGAACCTGCAATCATTAAGATGCTGACCGTTGCGCAGAATAAGTCGGTCGAAACTTTTGCCGATTTCGTTAATTGCTTGCACATTGTGCCGATCGCGATTTCGTACGAATACGATCCGTGCGACGGTGCCAAGGCGCGCGAGCTTTACGAGAAAGCCACGCAGGGCAGCTATCAGAAAGCCGAACACGAAGATTTGAAAAGTATCGCGCTCGGCATCACCGGCACCAAGGGCGATGTGCATGTGAGTTTTGGTACGCCGCTGCGCGGTGATTTTGCAGGGCCTGAAGATGTCGCCGCTGAAGTTGATCGTCAGGTGATCGCAAATTACGTGTTGCACCCGACCAATTTCTTTGCCTACAAAATTTTGCACGGCACTTATCCGGATTTGCCGTGTGGCGCCAAGCATGTGCCGTTTCGCGAAGAAGAGCATCGCGAGATTCAGCAGATATTCGCGCAGCGTATCGACGCGTTGCCGATCGAGCACCGCGATTATGCGTTGGCCATTTACGCGAATCCTATCGTTAATAAATTGAATTTTGCTAAAGCGAATGCGCTCTCGACGGCGAGCCACTAACTGACGATGTTGACCGATGCGGTAAAGGAAGCGATTCAGCAGTCGTATCGACGCTGGCTCGATAGCAAGGGAGTGAAAGCGCGTTACGGTCAGCGGTTGATGATTGCCGAAGTCGCGCGCGCGTTGGCGAATGCGGATTCCGAAGTAGATGCAGACGCCGATAAAAATCCCATCGCGGTTATCGAAGCGGGCACGGGCACCGGTAAGACATTGGCCTACAGCGTTGCCGGTATTCCGGTGGCGCAGGCGCTCGACAAAAAATTGGTGATCGCGACGGCCACGGTCGCTTTGCAAGAGCAAATCGTCTTCAAGGATTTGCCCGATCTGCTGCGCAATGGTGGACTGCAATTTTCGTTTGCGCTGGCCAAGGGGCGCGGTCGCTATCTGTGTTTGCTCAAGCTCGATAACACGCTGGCATCGAATCCCGGCAATGATCCGACGCTCGCGCTCTATCCCGACGAGTTGCAGTTTCAGCTCGATCGCGGCACGGTTGATGTGTTAGATAAAATGATCGAGCAGCTCGGCAGCGGCGCCTGGGATGGCGATCGCGATCAGTGGCCCGAGCAGATCGAAGACAATTTGTGGGCGCGCGTGTCGACCGATCATGCGCAGTGCACGGGTCGACGTTGTCCGCATGTGCGTCAGTGCAGTTTTTTCAAAGCGCGCGATGCGCTCGGCGATGCCGATGTCATCGTCACCAATCACGATCTGGTGCTCGCCGATCTCGCACTCGGTGGCGGTGCGATTCTGCCGCCGCCCGAAGACACGTTATACGTATTCGACGAAGGCCATCATCTGCCCGATAAGGCACGCGATCATTTCGCCTATTCGAGCCGTTTGCGCGCCACCGATAAATGGCTTGAGCAATCGATTAAATTAATTGCGAGCGCGAGTGCCGATTTGGATGGCTCGGATAGTCTCGCGCGCAATCTGGAGGTCGTGCCTTCGATCATTCACGACTTGCGGCAAACATTGTCGGCGTTGCGGCCAGCGCTTGAGGAATTGTTGGCGGAGCAGGGTGAGCGCGAATCGCAGCGATTTCCCTCGCGCAACTCATCGGCAACGCAGCGTCGTGACAGCCTGACATACCGTTTCGAGCATGGCGTGGTGCCGGAATTTTTGCGCGAACAGGCAGAGCAATTGCACACCGCGTTCGATGAGTTGGGCGAGCGCCTGGGTCGCGCGGCTGCGACGCTGGAAAGTGCAATCGACGGCGATAGTCAAATCGATCGCGACGAAGCCGAGCGCTGGTTGCCCGCAATTGCTATGTTGCGCGCGCGAGCGGATTCGAATCGCGAATTGTGGTTTCACTATGCGCGCGCACCGATAGATGCAGCGACCAGCGATGAGAAGCCGCCGCGCGCGCGTTGGTTAGTCGCTCACGAAAATAATATCGGCGGATTGGATATCGCACTGCACTGCAGCCCGATTATCGCGGCCAATACGTTGATGCAGCATCTGTGGTCGCGCTGCGCAGGTGCGATCGTGACTTCGGCGACGATGACGGCGCTCGGCAGTTTCGATCGCTTTATTGTGCGCTCGGGCGTGCCGCGCGAAGCGCAATTTGTGGCGGTGCCGAGTCCGTTCGATCACGCCTCAGCGGGTGTGTTAGCGGTGCCGCCGATGCGCGCCGATCCCACCGATCCGCAGCAGCACACCGATATGCTCATTTCGATGCTGCCGCAATTGATCGATCGCAAAGAGGGCACGCTGGTGCTGTTCGCTTCGCGCAAACAGATGCAGGATGTGTACGCTGCGCTCGATGCCTCGTGGCAGCAGTCGATCCTGCAGCAGGATACGTTGAGCAAGCACGAATTGCTCAATCGGCATCGCGCTGTCATCGATGGCAGCAGCGGCTCGATTATTTTTGGCTTGGCGAGTTTTGCCGAAGGCGTCGATTTGCCCGGCGATTACTGTCGTCATGTGATTATTGCAAAAATTCCATTCGCGGTGCCCGATGAACCGGTCGAAGCGGCATTGGCTGAATGGATCGAAAGTCGCGGCGGCAATCCGTTCATGGAAATTGCGGTGCCCGATGCGGCCTTGAAATTGGTGCAGGCGAGCGGCAGATTATTGCGCAGCGAAAGCGACAGCGGACGCATCACCTTGCTCGACCGGCGTATCGTTACCAAAGCGTATGGGCGCGCGATACTCGATTCGTTGCCGCCATTTCAGCGCGAGATATCGCGCTGAAAGAACAGCGGAGAGTGCGCGAGATATCGCGCTGAAAGAACAGCGGAGAGTGCGCGAGATGTCGCGCTGATATTTTTATAAAGAGGACGCGAGATCGCGCGTTAAAATGATGCTGAGAAATTCGTATGGCTGATCATATTCAAATCGCATCACTGCTGATCGATATCGAAGCTGAGCTGCGTCGTTTGCAGCAGTGGCAGCGTGAATTACCTTCGCCTGAAGCACTCGCGAGCAGCGAACCGTTTTGTGTGGATACGCTGACATTCGCGCAGTGGCTGCAATTTATTTTTTTACCGCGCATGCACGCGCTCGTGGCGGCGGGACAATTGCCGCCAGGAAAATGCGAAATCAAGCCGATGGCGGAAGAATATTTCGCTGCGGGTCCGTTTTTAGAGAAGAGAATCGATTCGGCGAAATTATTGCGCGCTATTGGCGATCTCGACGCCGAGATCAATCGCCAGTAGCACGCGGCTGCAGTAAATCGGGGTCAACCGCCATCACCATGCGCACCAGATGCGCGAGCGAATTGGCTTTGAGCTTTTCCATTACACGCGCGCGGTGAATTTCTACCGTACGCTGGCTGATATCGAGATCGATCGCGATCACTTTGTTGGCTTTGCCTTCCACCATCAACCGCAGCACATCGAGTTCGCGCGGTGTGAGATTTTGCAGATTGGCGGCGATGCTCTGGCGCTCCTGCAAGCTCGCGCGATTGGCTTTGTCGATCTCGAATGCGCGCTCGATCTTTTCGAGCAGTTCCTGTTCGCGATACGGTTTCTGCACGAAATCGAGCGCGCCTTGCTGCATCGCCTCCACCGCCATCGGCACATCGCCGTGGCCGGTGACGAAAATCACCGGCAGCATCGAATTGCGTTCATTGAGTTTGCGTTGCAGCTCCATGCCGTTCATGCCCGGCATGCGGATATCGAGCACCAGACAGCCGGCAAGATCGCTGTGGTGTTCGTCGAGAAAGGCGTTGGCGTTGTTGTAGGCCCGTGTCTTGTAGCCGACCGATTCCAGCATCAGCTGCAACGACTCGCGCACCGCTTCGTCATCCTCTACGATATAGACTCGGGGCGCTTCAGCATTCATCGTTATTCTCCCTGTTTGGAATGCGTGCAATTCTGGAACATATACCAATGTTGCACATCGGGTTTTCAGTCACAGCATAAACGATAGCGAAAAAATCGCATCTTCGCCTTGATTGTGGAGGTCTATCCGGAATGCCGGCTAAACGTAGCATGACCCAATCGTATTTGCTCGGTCTGGTTACGTTGGCAACCGTTCCGGTTATGCTGCTCGGCTATTGGTGGGTTAACGAACAATACCGGCGTTTTGATGTTTTAAGCGAGCGTTGGCGCAGCGCCTATGTGGATATGCAGCAGCAATCGTTGCGCCGCCGCGTCGACGATATCGTCAACAGCCTCGATTATGCGCGCGAGTCGTTGGAGCGCCGCCAGCGCGAAGTGTTGAATCGCGCCGTCAATAACGGCATTGCTCAGCTCGATACCTTCAGTAAGTCCAATTCGATCGATAAATCGAACCGCTCGCAGGAAGAATTACGGCGGCGCGCACGCGATTTGCTCGCGCCGATTCGCTTTGGCAGCGGTCGCGATCACTACATGATTTTCAGCGATGACGGCACGGCGCTGTTGCTGCCTGCGTATCCGCAGTGGGAGAAGCGCAACGTCAGCGAGTTGCGCGATATCAACGGCGTCAATTTCATCGCCAAGCTCATGCAGCAGACGCGCGACAACGGCGAGGCATATATCGAAGCGTGGTTGCCGCAGACCGACGGCCGCAGCGGCGCACTGCTGACCAAACATTACGTGCGCTATTACGCGCCGTTGGGCGTTTTTCTTGGCGCGACCACCTATGTCGAAGATATGACGGGGGCGTTGCAGCGCGAGGAGCTGGCGCGGCTGGCTAAAAAGGCGGGCGCCGAGGAGATGGTGCTGCGCGTCTCCAACAGTAGCGATACGGTATTGCTCGATACGCTGCAGCCGACCTTGCAGGGAAAATCGACGGCTCCGGAGTTGAGTGCGAATTCGGCAATGGCGGAGCAGCTGCAGAAAGCGTTCGCATCCTCCGCCGGCGAGTTTGTGACGATGCAGCGTGTGCGTCGTCGCGGCGAAAGCCCGCAACCGATTTTGGTGTATGGGCGCGATTATCCGGGTTGGCACTGGCATTTGAGCGCGGGCTATTTCATGGATCCGCTTGAATCCGGATTGGCGCGCCAGCGCGCGATGCTCGAAAGCGATATCAATCGGCGCATTATCGAAGGCGCCATCGTCATCGGGCTGTGCGCGCTGATCGCGATTTTTGTCGCGCGTCATCTGGCGCTGCGCACACAGCGCGCATTGAAAAATTTCACCCGTTTTTTTGCCGAAGCGAGCCGCAACGCGACGACGATCGATGTCGATCAATTGCCTTACAGCGAATTCGAAGAGTTGGCGCGCGATGCCAACGCGATGGTGGAGCAGCGCAATAATATTGAACAGGCTTTGCGTTTGAGCGAGCAGCGTTTTGAGCTTGCGCTGTCGGCGTCGAACAGTCATTTGTGGGATTTCAATATCCAGGATAAATCGGTGAATATCGGCGGCAGTTTGTTTAAGCAGCTCGGTTACACCGCCGAGGCGCGCCAGATCGATTTCGCGGAATTAAATGAATGGATTCACCCCGATGATCTGGCCGAGGTGCGGCGCCGGCCGGCCGATGAGCATCAATATACGCGCGAATTTCGCGTGCGCGCGCGCGACGGTTCGTACCGCTGGTTTTTGGCGCGCGGTGGCGAAGTCGATTTCGATGCCAATGGCAAAGCGCTGCGCGCACTGGGCACGCTGATCGATGTCAGCGCGCGCAAGCAGATGGAACAGGAACTCATCGCCGCGCGAATTTCCGCAGAAGATGCGAGCCACGCCAAAAGTCAGTTTTTATCGAGTATCAGTCATGAACTGCGCACACCGCTCAACGGTGTGCTCGGTTACGCGCAGATTTTATTGCGCGATGGTTCTGCGTCGGCGGAGCAGCGGCACAATCTGCATGCCATCGAAAGTTGCGGGCAGCATTTGCTGACGCTGATCGACGATGTGCTCGATCTCGCCAAAATCGAAAGCGGCAAAATCGAAATTCAGGAAAACACCTGCGATCTTTACGATTTGCTGGAGAGCGTGAGCAATATCGTGCGCGAACGTGTCGATGCCAAGGCGCTCAGTTACGAGTTGGATATTTCGCCGCAGGTGCCGGCAAATATATTGATCGACGAGGTGAAGCTACGCCAGATTTTGGTGAATCTACTCGCCAATGCAGTGAAATTCACCGAGCACGGCGGTGTCACGTTGCGCGTCTCGCTGCGCGATGAATCGATGCTGCAATTTCAAGTGCAGGATACCGGTATCGGCATTCCACCCGATCGTCAGCGCATTATTTTCGAACCATTCCAGCAGCTCGGCAATGCGGTGATGGGAACCGGGCTCGGGCTGCCGATCAGTCAGCGTTTGTGCGAAGCGATGGGTGGCGCGCTCAGCGTTCAGAGCGCCATCGGTACCGGATCGTGTTTTAGTTTTTGTGTGCCGCTGCGATCGACGACGCCAGCGAGTGCGGAGCGTATTGCGCGCGCCGGGTATCAGATTATCGATACTGCGGGTCAACATATCGAAGTGATGGTGGTCGACGACAATCCGATCAATCGGCAAGTGCTGTCGGGTATGCTGCGCGCGAGTGGCATCGAAGTTTGCGAAGCCGAACACGGTCAGGATGCGCTCGATAAATTGCGTGAACATCCGGTGCCGCTGGTGCTGATGGATGTGCGCATGCCGGTGCTCGATGGCTTTGCCGCCACGGCGGCGATTAAAGCCGATCCGCGATTGCGCAGCACGATTGTGATCGCGGTGTCGGCCAGCGTATTTCCCGATGTCATCGCACGTATGCGCGCACACGGTTGCGCTGACTTTGTCGGCAAGCCGGTGCGTGTCGCCGAATTGCTCAGTAAAGTGGCGGAGCATTTGCAATTGCCATTGCGCGAGCTTGCGCAGCTGTCGCGCGAAGAAAAAAAGCTCACTGCGGTATTGCCGGAAGCGATACGCAGTGAATTGGCGACGGCGATTGCGCTGGGCGATGTCGAAGCGATGCGCGCAACGCTGCAGCCGTTGCGCGATCAATCGCCACAGATGAGTGCGCTGGCGGAACACATCGAACAATTAATTAATAATTTTGATATCGATGCGGTGCGCGAGTTGATCGCCAAAGCGCGAGCGCCTGAAAAATCGTAAGAGCGCCTGATAAGTCGTGAGAGTGCCCGAGTAATAGTGAGCGTGGGCGAAATAACGAGCCGTCAGTAAATCCGGATTACAGAGGTTTCGAACATGTCGAGCGGTGCGATGACAGCCGATGGCAAGGAATTGATGAATGAAGTCGGCAGCGAGCAAATTCTGCTCGTCGACGATAATCCCATTAATTTACAAATTTTGTACAAGACACTGCAGGGCAGCGGCTATCGTTTATTGATTGCAAAAAATGGGCAGTCGGCGCTCGAAATTGCGCGGCGAGCAAAACCCTCGCTGGTGTTGCTCGATGTGATGATGCCCGACATGGACGGTTTCGAGGTATGCGAATTATTGAAGGCCGACAGCGCCACCGCCGAAATCGCGGTGATTTTTCTATCGGCACTCGGCGACAGCCAGGCGAAAGTGCGCGGGTTTGCCGTCGGCGGTGTCGATTACATTGCAAAACCGTTTCAATCGGACGAGGTGGTTGCGCGTGTGCGCACACACATCAAAATTCATCGCCTCGAACAACAGCTCGCGCGTCGCAACAGCGAACTCGAAGCGGAAAACCAGCAAATTCTCGATGCCGTTGAAGAGGGAATTATCGGTATCGATGGCGACATGCGAGTGACATTCGTCAATCCCGCGGCTGAGCGCATCACCGCTTGGTCGGCAGCCGATTTGATCGGCGAGTCATTGCAGGCGTTACCGATTTTTCGCAATACCGGCGGTGAACTCGAACCGATGTTGTTCAACCATACCGTGCAGACCGGTGAGGTTTTTCATAGCGGCATGGAGATGATTCAAACGCGCGAAGGCCGGTTGCTGCCGGTGGAATTGACGTTGTCGTCGCGCAAAGAGGGCGGTGCGGTGCTGGTGTTGCGCGACATCAGCGCGTGGGTCGAGCACGAGGAAATGTTGCGCCGCACGCGCGAGGAAATGGAATCGCAGCGGCAGCATCTGGCGCACATGGAGCGCCTGAGCAGCTCGGGTGAAATGGCCGCCGGCATCGCGCACGAAGTGAATCAACCGTTAACTGCGGTGGTGAATTACGCGCAGGTGGGTCGGCGCATGCTCGAGCGCGCGTGCGCTGAAGGCGAGAGTATCGATCGCGACAAGCTGGTCGATCTGCTGGAGAAAGTAAACACGCAGGCGGTGCGTGCATCGGAAGTCATCAAGCGCCTGCGCAGCTATGTCAAAAAACCCGATGCGGGGCGCTCGCGCACCGATATCAATGAATTGTTGCAAGAGGTGGTGACATTGGCGGAGGTTGATTCGCGGATCAACGATGTGCCGATACATTTGGAATTTGAAGGCCGCTTGCCCGCGGTCGCCGTTGATGTGGTGCAGGTTCAGCAGGTCGCCTTGAATTTATTGCGCAATGCGATGGAAGCGATGCAGAACGCGCCGGATAAACAACACGGCGTGGTCGTGCGCACCGGACTTGAAAATGGCTACGTGACATTTACGGTGATCGATCGCGGTCACGGTGTCGACGAGGATGTGCAACAACAATTATTCCGGCCGTTCTTTACCACCAAGAGCAGCGGTATGGGCGTGGGATTATCGATCTGTCAGAGCATTGTGCAGACGCACGGTGGGGAAATCGGTTTTCGGCCGAATGCCGAAGGCGGTGCCGCATTTTATTGCCGACTGCCGCCTGCAGACTAATTCAAAATATTTATGCGCAGCGATTAACGATTGCCGTTGACAGCGTCGGGGGCGTCGGGCGCTTGTCCCATTTCATCTTGAATGCGGCGATACACTTCTTCGCGATGCACGCTCACATTTTTCGGCGCGGCGATACCTAACCGCACTTGATTGCCACTGATGCCGAGCACGGTGATTTTTACGTCGTCACCGATGATGAGTGTTTCACCGAGGCGTCTGGATAATACCAACATACATCTATTCTCCGGGTAGGTCGTAATGAGGCATCGGTGCTCAACAAAAATTGGCTGGTCTGCGCAAAAAAATTATGCGCCGATAGCTGCTGGTCGCGTCGATGCGTGATTTTCTTGTTTGGCTTCTTGTTTGATGCGCAAATACACTTCTTCACGGTGTACGCTGACTTCCTTGGGCGCAGCAATGCCAATTCTAACTTGATTGCCACTGATACCTAGCACGGTAACTTTGATATCGTCGCCAATGATCAGGGTTTCGTCGAGACGTCGCGATAAGACCAGCATGGGTTTTTCCTCCGTTGAGTAATCACTGTCCATTAGTTTAGGTACTCCCTTGGTCTCTCAACATTCGCTCATGTACTTACTGTGGTACGGAAACTCCGTATTCGCCCCGCATAAGTATTTCCTTACTGCACAAGCCTTTCCGAACTGCGTGTTCATTGTAGAGAGCGAGGAATAGTGCGAGTAGTAGGTATAACTACCTAGGAATGAGGACGTCGGTCTCTGGGTGGCTGTTTTAGGCTGGTGCTCGGGCGCGTGAACGGATAGTGTGCGCCATCGGTAAAATAATATTTAACGCGCAGGAGAACAGACGATGACGCGATGGTTGGCGACGTTTTGCGTAGAGCAGTTGTTGATCGGGTTGTTGTTGATAGGGCTGCCGATGTCGTCGATGGCGGAGCCGAAGCTGCTTCGCGTCGCTATCGGTTCCGATAATCCCCCGCTCGCGTATCTGGCCGATGGCAAACCCGTAGGAATCGAGGCCGATTTCGTGCGCATGTTGCAGGCCGATTTCGGCGCGCAGACACAGTGGCAGATACGAACCCTGCCAGCGGCCGATGCGATCGCAGCGCTGGAGCGCGGCGAAGTCGATCTGGTGATGGCGGGTCTGGTGGTGACGCCTGAGCTGGAAAAGCGCGTTCAATTCAGTCGGCATTATTTGCACAGCGGTGAGATGGCGATCATCCGCACCGATGACATCCTGCGTTTTCGCGGTGCTGCAGCGCTGCTGCAAGACGGCATCAAAGTCGGCGCAGTAAACGGCAGTGCCGGCGCCGATTATGTGAAGGCGACGATGAGTCATCCTGTGGTGACGAATTGCGTCGCCGTCGATGAGTGTTTGCAGTGGCTGCTCGATCGCCGCTTCGATGTGTTTATCGGCAGTCCCGCTGCCAGTTGGCGTTTGGCGACCGAAACAAAATACGGCGCATTGATGAGCTTCTATCGTCCGTTGACCGAAGAATATTTCGCGTGGGCGGTGGCAAAAAACGATACGCAGCTACGGGACCGTCTGGATGCTGCGCTCGAACGAATGCAGCGAATGCAGATGTTCGAGCATATTTTGAATCGCTGGATTCCGGTGCGGGTCAGTGCCAACTAGCACGATGCTATCGATAGCCAGCAGCACTGTTGTGGATACGGTTACCGGTTGTTGATAGGTGTTATTGCGGGGTGCGCCGATCTTTACCTGCGCGGCGCTCACCATTGGGCGGCGTGGCATTGGCGCCCTGGCGGCGGTCGCCTTTGGGTTTGCGCTCTTCAAGGGCGCTTTCGATTTTTTTAACGACGTCGGGTGTAATTTTTTTCTGACTCATGATGCATCTCGTCTGTTCTACCAATGTCTTCGCAAAAGCAGTCTTCGCCAAATCCTTGCGGCCCATTAGTTATAGTTATGATTGCGTACTATTCAAATCCAAACGCTGATTTTTTGTCGTTTTGTCCACCTTGTTCTCTTTTGTCTGCGCGAGTAGTCAAGGCCGCGGCGGCGACTAGCGTTACCCGGTTTCGCGACTAGCGTGGATATATCAGGCGCAGGCGCTCCATTTTCGGAATTCACATTTTTGAAATTCATCGTTGCGGAAATCAGTGTTGTGGAAGTCATCATCTTGGAATTCAGCGCATGAGTTTGACGTTGTCGTCGTGGGCGGTTAATCGCCGATTGTCGATTTGTGCGATCGCGGGCTTCAGTTCAGGGCTGCCGTTGTTCCTGCTGATTCAGCTCGTTCCGGCCTGGTTGCGCTCGGAGGGGGTCGATCTCAAATCGATCGGTCTGCTGACTCTGTTGCAGCTTCCCTACACCTGGAAATTCCTGTGGGCCCCCCTGGCCGATCGTTACGGCTGGGCTCGTTTTGGACGGCGGCGCACCTGGATGTTCGCCATGCAGGTGCCCCTGCTGTTTCTCACGGCGGTGCTCGGCACCGTATCGATTGCCCGCATGCCGGAGGCGCCGCACGATCTTGCGACAACGCTGCATTTCCTGTCGCATCCGGTGACGCTGTTGGCGCTAGCCATTGCCCTGTGCTCGGCGACCTACGATATCGCGGTCGATGCCTATCGGCGCGAGCTGCTTCCCGATGCGGAGTTGGGACTGGGCATGAGCGTGTTCGTCGCCGCGTATCGTGTGGCGGGTTTGGTGCCGGGATCGCTGTCGTTGATTCTCGCCGACATTCTGCCGTGGTCGCAGGTCTTCGTGATTACCGCGTTGTTTGTTCTGCCGGGGATTATTCTGCCCCTGTTCATCAGCGAGCCGGCCAATACGGTGGCAGCGCCGCACACGCTGCGCGAGGCCGCCATCGAGCCGATGCGCGAGTTTCTCGGGCGCGCCGGCTGGCGTCATGCAGCCTGGATTCTGGGATTTATTTTTTTCTACAAGCTCGGCGATACGCTGTGCGTGGCATTGGCGACTCCGTTCTATCTCGACATGGGTTACACCAAAACGGAGATCGGCATCGTCGCCAAAAATGCGGGGCTTTGGGCCAGTATTATCGGCGGATTGCTCGGCGGCGTGTGGATGTTGCGACTCGGTATTGCCCGAGCTTTATGGGTCTTTGGTGTAGTGCAAATGCTGAGTATTTTGGGTTTTGCATGGTTGGCAGCAAACGGGGCGCACAACTCGCAATTAATCGATAGCGCATCAGCAGAATTCATAGTGGAATTATTGAAGAAGTTGATGGAGATGTTTGGTACTACGTTTGATGTAGCACCTAAAAATCTTCAGCGATGGTTGAATTTAGGCGCTGTGGTTGGCTTGGAAGCGTTTGGTGTAGGTGTGGGAACCGCTGCGTTTGTCGCTTTTATGGCGACACAAACCCATAAGGCTTACACGGCGACGCAATACGCATTGTTTTCGAGTTTCGCCGTGGTGCCGCGCACATTGATCAGTGCCTCGGCCGGATATCTCGTCGATCAATTTGGTTGGACGAATTTTTATCTGTTATGTTTTGCGCTCGCTATTCCGGGCATGCTGCTGCTGCTGAAAGTGGCGCCCTGGAATTCCACGCTGCCGCGCGACTAATCCTTTGAGGAGCACGAACAGTCCCTTTGATTCGCATGAATAGCTTTTTTGCTTAATTATTCCAGCCGAATTTTTTCAAATCGATTTTCTCATTGCGAAAGCCGATGCCCTCTTGCAATAAGCGATTGCGTTGTTCGCGATATTGCACCGAGCCCACGGGAAAGCTGATTTCGCCGCGGCTGTTGACGACACGATGCCACGGCAAGGTCGAGCCCTCTGGCAGTTGCGCCAGGATGCGGCCGATTAAACGCGCGCCGCGCGGTAGACCGGCGAGTTTTGCAACGACGCCATAGCTCGTCACTTTGCCGTGCGGTATGCCGTGTACAATGCGCCACACACGTTCGCGATAGAGTTGCGTTAAATTGGGCGCAGGCATTCGCTTTCATCTGCTCCGATAAAATTTTTACAAACGGTTGGTTTTCACAGCCAGTCAGTTTTTACAACCCGTTGGTTTTCACAACCTGTTGGTTTTCACAAACAGTTGGTCTTCAGAAACAGTAGCGTGAACTCGATAAAACCTCTCGGTTATTTTTAGCATGCGGAAATTTTTTCTCGTTGGATTTTTTTCTCTGCTGCAGGCAATAACAGCCAATGCGGGTGTGTTGGTGCTCGTCAATGGCGATCGTCTCAGCGGCGAATTGATTGTCATCGCCGATGGGCAGGTGCGCTGGCAGTCCGAAATGGGCGGAGAATTTACGGTGCCGCAAATCAATGTTGCCGGTATCGAGGCGCGCGATTTGTTCGAGGTTGAACTCGACGCGCAACGCCAGCTCAGCGAGTGTCAGCTGCAATTGCGCGGCGATGGTCAGCAATTATTGAACTGCAAAGAGGGTGAGGCGCAAATCAGCAGCTGGAAGCCGATCACCAAAGTGTCGGCGCGACCGCTCATCGCACGTGAGGTGTGGCGAAATACCGGATTCATCAGCGCTGCTGCGCGCGACTCGGCCGGCAATAATGATGAGCAGGATCTGGAGTTGGATTTTAAAGTGGTTGCGCGACGCGGCAGTATTCGTCACACAGGGCTTGCCGCCTATGATTGGCAGCGTCAGTCCGATATTAAAACGCAGGACGATCGCAAAGCCGAATATCAATACGACTATTTCATCAGCAGTAAATGGTATTGGGACAGTGTGCTCAGTCAGGAGCGCAACGTATTTCAGAATTTATCGTCGCGTACCTTGGTCGGTACCGGTCTCGGTTATCAATTCTACGATACCGATTTGATTCGATTATCGGTGCAGGCGGCTCTCGGTTACGCGACCGAAAGTTATGAAGACGACAGAGATCGTCGCGCGGTGATGTTTCGGGAAAGTACCGATTTTACCTACCGCTTGAATGCATTCGGTTTGCAATTCTTTCATCGCAATACCTATCTGCAGTTGTTCGATCGCAATAATGATTGGCGCGTGAGAACGGAAACGGGTTTTCGTCTGCCGGTGCTTGGTCGCTTGACCGCACAAGCCAAATTAAAATTCGACTATATGAATCTTCCGGCAGACGATGCCGATGCGCTCGATCGCACGTGGTTGTTCGGACTGAATTACGATTGGTAAAAAATTAGGGATTGGTAGCGTGGCCATTCCCGCGCAGGCGGGAATCAATGTGCGAAAAAATAGATTCCCGTTTGTACGGGAGTGACGGAATTAAATTCGAATCCCGCCATCCATCTCGATGACACGCCCGGTGAAATAATCGTTTTCGAAAATGTAGACGACGGTCTGACCGATTTCTTCGGGCTGGCCAAGACGGTGCATCGGAATACCTTCCGCCATTTTTTGCAACGTTTCCGGTTTCATGCTCGCCACCATTTCAGTCGCGATAAATCCCGGAGCGATCGCGGCCGAGCGAATGCCGTAACGCGAGAGTTCTTTCGCCCACGTCACCGTCATCGCTGCGACGCCTGCCTTTGCGGCGGAATAGTTGGTCTGTCCCATATTGCCGGCTTTCGATACCGACGAAATATTGATGATGACGCCTTTGCTGTCGAGTCGAATCATGTGCTCGGCGGCCTCGCGACCGCATAGAAACGCACCGGTCAAATTCACGTCGATCACCGCCTGCCACTCGGCGAGCGTCATTTTTTTCACGATCTCACCGTTCTGTACTTTGACGAGAAAGCCATCGCGCAGAATGCCGGCATTGTTGATGAGTCCGTGCAAATTGCCGAAGTCCTCGACGATACGATTGAACGTACTCACCACATCCTCCTCTTTGGCGACGTTGGCGATATAGGCACGCGCATCGCCGCCAGCCTCCTTGCACAGCTGTACGGCTTCATCGAGCTTGGCTTGATTGAGATCGAGCAACGCGAGCTTGGCGCCTTTCGCTGCCAGCGAAAGCGCCATTGAGCGGCCGAGGCCCTGGCCGCCGCCTGTGATTGCGATGACTTTGTGATTGAGGTCCATAGGAGTCGCCTTAAGCGAGGTTCAGAAGGGGGAATCCGAGTGTAGTGGCGCGAGATCGTCCAAGCCATAACAAAAACGAAGCAATAGCTAAGCCAGACAATGACTTTCGAGTGTGCCTCAAGGGTTTTGTGTCCCGCATTTTTGGTCTTGACGGCAGGGCGCGCGCCACTATCATTAGCACTCTCTTAAATAGAGTGCTAATCCGCCCTTGAAAACGATTTGCTAGGCCCCATATGGGTGGACATTCCGGCGGCATTGCGGTCGGACGGGCGTTTCATCGCATGAACAACGCTTTCATATCCTCAACTAACAACATCATTCACTAACAGGAGAATTGGCAACATGAAAATTCGTCCTCTGTACGACCGTATCGTGGTACGTCGCAAGGAAGAAGAGACCAAATCCGCAGGCGGTATCGTGCTGCCGGGTTCGGCCAAAGAGAAACCGAACCAAGGCGAAGTCATCGCTATCGGTCAGGGCAAGTTGCTCGACAACGGCGAAGTGCGTCCGCTCAGCGTTAAAGTCGGCGATCAAGTGGTGTTCGGCCAGTACTCTGGCAACAACATCAAAATCGATGGCGACGAGCTGATCATTCTCTCGGAAACTGAAATTTTCGGCGTTATCGAGAAATAAGAGCCGAGAAATTAAGTATCGAGAAGCTAAGTCTTCGTACCCTTAATGATTAACCATCGCTGCGCCATTGTGCTGCAGCTTTGCTAGAAGGAATGAACCATGGCAGCTAAAGACGTGAAATTCGGCGATGCCGCGCGCCAGAAAATGATCAAGGGTGTGAACATCCTTGCCGATGCGGTAAAAGTCACTCTGGGTCCGAAAGGCCGCAACGTTGTGATCGACAAATCGTTCGGCGCACCGACCGTTACCAAAGACGGTGTTTCCGTTGCGAAAGAAATCGAACTGAAAGACAAATTCGAAAACATGGGCGCGCAGCTCGTGAAAGAAGTCGCTTCGAAAGCGTCTGACACCGCCGGTGACGGCACCACGACTGCAACTGTTCTCGCACAAGCGATCGTGACCGAAGGTTTGAAATCGGTTGCCGCCGGTGCAAACCCGATGGATCTCAAGCGCGGTATCGACAAAGCCGTTGCTGCAGCCGTCGAAGAAGTCAAAAAACTTTCCACCCCATGCTCGGACACCAAATCGATCGCGCAAGTGGGCACCATCTCTGCTAACAGCGATGACAATATCGGCAACATCATCGCCAACGCGATGGAAAAAGTCGGTAAAGAAGGCGTTATCACCGTTGAAGAAGGCAGCGGCCTCGACAACGAACTCGACGTGGTTGAAGGTATGCAATTCGACCGCGGCTATCTCTCGCCGTACTTCATCAACAAGCAAGACAAAATGGTCGCCGAGCTCGACGATCCGTTCATCCTGCTCGTCGACAAAAAAATCTCGTCGATCCGCGATCTGTTGCCACTGCTTGAACAAGTTGCAAAAGCATCGCGTCCGCTCGTGATCGTCGCTGAAGATGTTGAAGGCGAAGCGCTCGCAACGCTCGTTGTGAACACGATTCGCGGCATCATCAAAGTGGCAGCGGTTAAAGCACCGGGCTTCGGCGATCGTCGCAAAGCCATGCTGCAAGATATCGCGATCCTCACCGGCGCGACCGTGATCTCCGAAGAAGTCGGTCTCGACCTCGAAGGTGCATCGCTGGAGCATTTGGGCCGCGCGAAACGCGTCACCATCGACAAAGAAAACACCACCATCGTTGACGGTGCTGGCAAAGCTGCTGATATCGAAGCACGTGTAAAAGAAATTCGCGTACAACTCGATAACACCACGTCTGATTACGATCGCGAAAAACTCCAAGAGCGCGTTGCGAAACTCGCTGGCGGCGTTGCAGTAATCAAAGTAGGCGCAGCGACTGAAGTCGAAATGAAAGAGAAAAAAGCTCGCGTTGAAGATGCGTTGCACGCAACTCGCGCAGCTGTCGAAGAGGGCGTGGTTCCCGGCGGCGGCGTTGCACTGATCCGTGCTATCGGCGCGATCAAAGACCTCAAAGGCGCCAACGAAGATCAGAACATCGGTATCAAAGTTGCGCTGCGCGCGATGGAAGCTCCGATGCGTCAGATCGTTGCCAACTCGGGCGACGAGCCTTCAGTGGTTGTCGACAAAGTACGTCAAGGCAGCGGTAACTTCGGTTACAACGCTGCGAACGGCGAATACGGCGATATGATCGCATTCGGTATTCTCGATCCAGCCAAAGTAACTCGCACTGCATTGCAAGCGGCAGCATCGGTTGCATCGCTGCTGTTGACCACCGAAGCGATGGTTGCTGATCTGCCGGAAGACAAACCTGCTCCTGCAATGCCTGATATGGGCGGCATGGGTGGCATGGGCGGTATGATGTAATCGCATCATCACTGCACTAAATAAAAAACCCGGCCACAAGCCGGGTTTTTTATTGTTCCGTTTTATCGAAAAACGAAAAATCAGCCTTGCGATTTTTCGTCGGGGTTGCTCAGCACCAATTCGCCATTTTTAACCGGAATTTTGCTGCCGGGTTCGTGATCCATGCGAATGGTGTCTTCTTTATCTTTGTAGCGATAACGCACTTCGTAACCGGTGATTTTTTCGCTTTTATCCATGACCGTCGTGCAGCGTTGCTCAACGGTGGTGTAGGTATCATTTTCCTGCATGTGCTGTTGAGTTTTATTACCGGCATAGCCACCGGCTGCCGCGCCCGCAACGGTCGCTAGTTTTTTGCCGTTGCCGCCGCCGACCTGATTGCCCAACACGCCGCCGATTACGGCACCGATCGCAGTACCCGCGATACGATTTTCATCTTTCACCGGTTTTGTGTGCGTTACGGTTTCATCGTGACACTCCTCGCGTGGTGTCCGAATGGTCTTCGTAATCGGTTTTACGTCGAGCACATCGGCATACTGATCGCGATTGATGTATTTATAACCGGCTGCGCCACCTGCGGTCGCAATTACAGCACCCAAAACTGCACCAGTTATCATTTGTTTGCTCACGGTGAATTCCTCCGTTGTTGTAATGGTTGACGTATTTTGCGCCAGTTCAGCTGAATAGGCACTGAATATGGAGTGATCTCATGTTCATCGAGAGTAAAAACAGTGAGTCACTTCACAGTCTGTGATAGCTGTAGCCGAAAAAGAAAAAGGCGGCTATCGCCGCCTTTAATAGAGCCCGCAGTAATTACTCGCGGCTTATTCAATTACTTCGCGTAGTTTGCGTTAGCGAAGCTCCAGTTCACGAGATTCCAGAAATGCTCGAGATATTTTGGGCGAGCATTGCGGTAGTCGATGTAGTAAGCGTGCTCCCACAGATCGACGGTGAGCAGCGGCGTAACGCTCGCATCGGTGAGTGGCGTGCCGGCGTTGCTAGTGTTGACGATCGCAACGGAGCCGTCGGCCTTTTTCACCAGCCATGTCCACGACGAACCGAAATTGTTGATCGCGCTATTGGTGAAGTCTTCCTTGAATTTGTCGAACGAGCCGAAGGCTTTGTTGATTGCTTCTGCGACCGCGCCGGTCGGAGCGCCACCGCCGTTCGGGCTGAGGCTGTGCCAATAGAATGTGTGATTCCAGATTTGCGCAGCATTGTTGAAAACGGGGCCGGGGCCTGCTGCTTTGATAACGTCTTCCAGCGATTTGCCTTCGAGCGGAGTGCCAGGAACCAGCGTGTTCAATTTATCCACATAGGCTTTATGGTGTTTGCCGTAGTGAAACTCGAGAGTTTCCGCAGAAATATGCGGAGCCAATGCGTCTTGTGCGTAGGGGAGTGGGGGGAGTTCAAAGGCCATTTTCTGCATCCTTCTGAGAAATCTTCAACGGGCAGCAACTTTAACAAATGCGCTATCTAAGTGCCATAATAGCGCCTGCCGTAACCACCCCTTAGGAACCGTATAATGCCGAATCTTGATGACGATGAGTTGACCAATGCGCCGAGTATTGTGCCCGATCGCGATGAGGTCGATTCGTATCAGCGTCAGAAGCAAGCGAAAGTTGTTAAAAAAGAATCCGCTGACGTAGAGGATGATGACGAAGATATTGCAGAGGGACGTCCCAGTCATGTGTTGACCTATCTGGTCGGGTTCGTTGCATTAATCGGCGTCGCCGCTGCGGGTTATTTATTTGTGCAGCTGCAAAATGCGCAAGAACGCGTTGCCGCACTCGAGCAGCGTTTGTCGTCGACCGATGAAAGCGTGAGTCAATCGAGCGGTGCGCTGCAGGTAAAAATCAACGAGCTCAGCGATGCGCTCACGCAAGTGCGCGATGAAACGTTGAAGAAATATAAAGCGCAAATCGATCAACAAGCGTCGCAAATTGCAGCGCTGGATAAATCGGGAAAAAATGCACAGACAGCGATTGCCAATAATGACAAGGCGATTGCCGAGCAGGTGAAATCGATCGACGCATTGCGCGGCGACATCAACAAATTACCGACGCTAGTCGAGCCGGTAAAACAAAAAGTCGATCAGCACCAGGCGTCGCTCGACGCGTTATCGAGCAAAGTGAAATCCGTTGCCGATGCACAAACCAAACTCGATGCGCGGTTGAGCAACAACGAAGAGTGGGTCGATTCGATCAACACTTTCCGCAAACAAATGAATCGCGAGATTGTGAATATCAAACAGCAGGTTGCTGGCGGCAAGCCCGCTCCCGCGCCGGCAGAAATTCAGTAACACGAAAATTTTCAAGAATACAAAGATTTTTCAGTACGAGGTAAAGCTATGACCATAATTCGCCAGGATGATCTCATCCAAAGCGTCGCCGACGCGCTGCAATATATTTCCTACTATCATCCCGTCGATTTCATTCAGGCGATGAAAAAGGCTTACGACAACGAAGCCAATCCCGCCGCGAAAGATGCGATCGCGCAGATTCTGATTAACTCGCGCATGTGTGCGACGGGTCATCGTCCAATTTGCCAGGACACCGGTATCGTCACCGTATTCGTGCGCGTCGGTATGGATGTGCAATGGACCGGCGCTACTATGGGCGTGAGTGACATGATCAACGAAGGCGTGCGCCGCGCTTACAACTTCTCCGATAACGTGCTGCGTGCATCGATTCTTTCCGATCCCGATGGCGAGCGTAAAAACACCAAAGACAATACGCCTGCGGTTATTCACTACGAATTGGTGCCGGGCAATACCGTCGATGTGCACGTCGCTGCGAAAGGCGGCGGCTCCGAAGCAAAATCGAAATTCGCGATGCTCAATCCATCCGACTCCGTCGTCGAGTGGGTGTTGAATATGGTTCCGCAAATGGGCGCGGGCTGGTGTCCTCCCGGCATGCTCGGCATCGGTATCGGCGGCACCGCCGAAAAAGCGATGCTGCTTGCGAAAGAAGCATTGCTTGATCCAATCGATATTCAAGAATTGCGTGAACGCGGCGCGAAAAATCGCTCCGAGCAATTGCGCATCGAATTGATGGATAAAATCAACGCACTTGGTGTTGGCGCGCAAGGTCTCGGCGGCTTAACCACCGTGTTAGATGTAAAAATCAAAGATTACCCGACGCATGCGGCGAACAAGGCTGTTGCGATTATTCCGAACTGCGCCGCAACACGTCACACGCATTTCGTGCTCGATGGTTCGGGTCCTGCAAAACTCGAAGCGCCCGATATTTCCGAGTGGCCGGATATTACGTGGGAAATTGGCGAAAGCGTGCGCCGTGTCGATATGAACACGGTAACGCCAGCCGATGTGAAAACCTGGAAGCCGGGCGAAACCTTATTGCTCTCGGGCAAAATGCTCACGGGTCGCGATGCTGCACACAAGAAAATGACCGACATGCTCAACGCCGGTCAAAAATTACCGGTTGATTTGAAAGGTCGCTTTATTTATTACGTTGGCCCGGTTGATCCAGTCCGTGACGAAGTTGTGGGCCCGGCGGGTCCAACGACTGCAACGCGTATGGATAAATTCACGCGTCAGGTTTTGAAAGAAACCGGCTTGCTCGGCATGATCGGCAAATCCGAGCGCGGCCAAACTGCGATCGATGCCATCAAAGAATACGAATCGGTGTATTTGATGGCGGTCGGCGGTGCAGCGTATTTAGTTGCGCAAGCAATTAAAGCGGCGAAAGTAGTCGCATTCCCCGAGCTCGGAATGGAAGCGATTTACGAGTTCGACGTGAAAGATATGCCAGTGACTGTAGCTGTCGATTATCACGGCGAGTCGGTGCACAGAACCGGTCCGCAAATCTGGAAAGCGAAAATCGAAGAAGAGCATTTGCAGCTGATTTAAATGTTGCGATGAAAAAAAGGGATTCGATTTCGAATCCCTTTTTTGTTTGAGCAGAACGAGAGAAGCATGGAGCGGTGATTTGACAACATTCTATTGGCACGACTACGAAACCTGGGGCGCGAATCCGGCGCAGGATCGTCCTTCGCAATTCGCGGGTATTCGTACCGATCTCGATTTCAATATCATCGGCAAACCGCTGGTCGAATATTGTCAGCCGCCGCAGGATTTGCTGCCCCAGCCTGAAGCGTGCTTGATTACGGGAATTACACCGCAGCTTGCGCAGGAAAAAGGTTTACGAGAATTCGAATTTGTCGCGAAAATTCACCGCGAGTTGAGCTCGCCCGGAACATGTGGAGTTGGCTACAACAGCATTCGCTTCGACGATGAAGTGACTCGCTATGCGTTGTATCGCAACTTCTACGACTCGTATGCGCGCGAGTGGCAAAACGGCAATTCGCGTTGGGATATTATCGATATGGTGCGGGCGTGCCGTGCGTTGCGCCCTGAAGGTATCGAGTGGCCGAATCACGATGATGGCAAACCTTCGTTCAAGCTTGAGCATTTAACTGCAGCGAATAATTTGAAGCACGAAGCCGCGCACGATGCATTGTCGGATGTGTATGCGACGATTTCTGTCGCGAAGCTGATTAAAACCAAGCAGCCAAAATTGTTCGATTATCTTTTCAAACTACGCGATAAGCGCGAAGTTGCTGCGCAGTTGAATATTGTGCAGAAAAAACCTGTGTTGCATATCTCCGGAATGTTTCCGACCGAGCGTGGTTGCGCAGCGCTCGTGATTCCGCTTGCCCAGCATCCGGTCAATGCGAATGAGATAATCTGTTTCGATTTGAGTGCCGATGCTGCATTGTTGCTTGATTTAAGCGCTGAAGAAATTCGTCGACGCGTTTTCACGGCGCAGGCTGACCTTGATGTCGAGCGCATTCCTCTCAAAACGATTCGCGCCAATCGCTGTCCCGTTGTCGTAACTGAAAAGTTGCTTGACGAGAAAATTGCTGCGCGGTTGCGCATTGATCGGAGGGTGTGCGAGCTGAATGCAAAAAGGCTGATGCAGACCGATTTGACCGAAAAGTTGCACGCTGTGTTTACTGCGCCGGAGCGCAATGCCCGTTCACTGAAAAATGGGGGCGATCCCGAACAGATGCTCTACAGCGGCGGATTTTTCAGCAATGCTGATCGCGCGACGATGAATCGCGTGCGCGTTGCGAGCGGCAAACAATTAGCGACGCAGACGTTTGTGTTCGAGGATGAGCGTTTGCCGGAAATATTGTTCCGCTATCGAGCGCGCAATTTTCCCGAAATGCTGAGCGCGGACGAGCAGGCGGAGTGGAAAGAGTTTTGCGCATTGCGCTTAACCGATAAATCGGCGGGGGCGAGTATCGTGCTCGACGAATTCCGGCGCGAGCTGCAGCGTTTGCGCGAGCAGCCCGATCTTGCCGATAGACAAAAAGCGATTTTGCGAGACTTGGCGCTGTATGCCGATGCGGTCGAGCCCGGTTCGACTAGCGCGCACTCCACGAGCTGAATTCGATTTCGTAGCGTCCCGGTACGATTCCTGCCTGATAAATTTTAGCGGTTGGATAATTTGCACGCATCAATTTAGCGATTAAATCTTTGTCGGCAGCGGTCATCAGTGTGCCGAAATACACCGCGCGCAATTCGTGCGCGGGGAATTTGCGCAAATCGAACCACTGCGACGAATCTTCCTCGCTGCTGTTCGTGGTTTCAAAGCAGCGCCACTCTTGTTCGAGATGATCCTGGCGGCCTTTGACTAGAAACTTTGCTGGAAACTCGTCCGCAGTCGGCGCGTTGCGGCGCCCGTAAATCACTTCGAGTTGTTCCTGCCGATTGGTGACGACGGGTGCGATGCTTTGATAATTCACGGGCTGTGGTTTCGGCAGGCCGGTGCCTTCGCCGCATTCGAAGCGCAGCGCAATACCGCGATGATGATCGGCGAAGCGTTGCCAGCAGGCGACGTTGTTGGGCTTCTCGGCAAAGCAGGCGATGCGTGTAGCGCGCGCAAAGCGTCGCCACTCCTGCATGTATTCGTTGACGTGACGCGTTTGAATTTCGGCGATTTCGCCGAGCAATTCGCGCAGCACGGTCTGCGCTTCCTCTTCGTCGCAGAAGCGTTCCTGTTCGCGCCAGCGCGCCATGATATTAACGAAGCGATTGTGACGGCCTGTGGGTGTGTTGGGGCCAAACAGCATGATCAGTGCTTCGCGCAGTAGCACATCGAGCAGTCCTTCCGCGTTGACATCGGGTTGCGAGTCATAGCCGAGTTCGAAGGGATCGCTAAAGAGGTGGGGGGCACTCCAGCGCAGGGTCTGGGTGCTCAAAATTTTCACGCCGGTCTCGATCGGACAAAATTTCACAAGGGATGACACAACTTCCGCCACCACAACTACTCCTACCTTTTAGGTTTTATTGTCGATTGTCTGCTGCCAAGTAATAGCACATGCGCGGTAACCGGCAACTCAATGCTCGGCAATAGGCGATAGGTCGCTTTCCCCACCTTCGTTGCGCGTGGATAATAGCGGCGATTTTTGTTGAGGCTTTTTCTTGGGGCCTGAGTTTGGGATTTGGTGCGGAGGTACCCAGTTTGACCGAAGTTTCCCGTGTGTCCGACGCCATCTCCTCGTCCGAGGCTGTTCTCCCTGCCGCGACCAAGGGCAAGGCGAGTGCTGGAATGGGCACGCTCACCAAGATGCTTCCTTTTCTGCGGCCCTATCGTGGGCGTATCGCGATCGCTACGTTGGCGCTTGTGTTTACCGCTGCCGTGACTTTGTCGATGGGGCAGGGCATGCGGCTGTTCGTCAACGAAGGCTTCAGCGGCGATCCGGCGGCGCTGCATCGCGTGCTCAAAATTTATGGCGCGCTGGTGCTTATGTTGGCGATCGGCACGTTCATCCGTTTCTATCAGGTGACCTGGATCGGCGAACGCGTCAGTGCGGATTTGCGCAGTGCCGTGTTCAAGCATGTGATCAATCTGCATCCGGGATTTTTCGATCGTGTCGCGAGTGGCGATATTCAATCGACCATCACCACCGATACCACGTTGCTGCAAACGGTGATCGGCTCGTCGATTTCCGTCGCGCTGCGCAACGCGCTGATGCTCATCGGCGGCGTGATCTGGATGTGCATTTCCAATCTCAAATTGACCGGCATGGTGTTGCTGAGTGTGCCGCTCGTGGTCGCGCCGATTTTGATTTTCGGCCGCCGCGTGCGCACGTTGTCGCGCACGAGTCAGGATCGCATTGCCGATGTCGGCACCTTTGTTGGCGAAGCCATTCAAAACGTCAAAATCGTGCAGGCGTTCAATCACCAGCAGCTCGATCACGCGCGTTTCGGCAGTCACAACGAAGCAGCGTTCGGCGTCGCACAAAAACGTATCGCGCAACGCGCATGGCTGACGATGCTGGTGATCACGCTCGTGCTCGGTGCGATCGGCGCGATGATTTATGTCGGCGGCAACGATGTGAATGCCGGTGTGATCAGTGCGGGCGATCTAGCGGCATTCGTATTTTACGCGGTGATGGTGGCGGGCTCGGTCGGTTCGATTTCCGAAGTGTACGGCGATTTGCAGCGCGCGGCCGGTGCGAGCGAGCGTCTGCTCGAATTACTCGCCGCTGAGCCGTTGATCAAGCGTCCGCTGCAGCCCAAAGCGCTGCCTGCGAAGGTGAATGGAGAAATCGACATTGACGACATCACCTTCGCTTATCCAACGCGCTCCGAGCATCCAGCGATCGCTCATCTGTCGCTGCAAATTACGGCGGGCAAAACCACGGCGCTGGTCGGCAGTTCAGGCGCGGGTAAATCGACGCTGATCGATTTGTTGCTGCGCTTCTATGACGTGCAAGCGGGAAAAATTTGTTTCGACGGCATCGATATTCGCGAGCTCGATCCCGATGTGCTCCGCGAGCAAATCGCGCTGGTACCGCAGCAGCCGGTGTTGTTCATGGGCAGCGTGCTCGACAATATTCGCTACGGCCGTCCCGATGCGAGCGATGCGCAGGTACGCGCTGCGGCTGAAGCGGCGTTTGCGCACGAATTTATTGAGCGTCTACCGCAGGGTTACGCTACGCAGGTCGGCGAACAGGGCGTGCGTTTATCGGGCGGGCAACGTCAGCGCATTGCTATTGCGCGTGCATTGTTGAAAGATCCTGCGCTGTTGTTGCTCGACGAAGCGACCAGCGCGCTCGATGCCGAAAGCGAATTTCAGGTGCAACGCGCCCTCGATCGGTTAATGCATGGCCGCACGACCTTGGTGATCGCACATCGCCTGGCGACCGTTGTTAAAGCGGATACTATCGCTGTGCTCGACCAAGGCAGGCTCGCAGCGATCGGGCGTCATGAGGAGTTGTTGCGCACATCCCCGCTGTATGCGCGCTGGGCCAGCTTGCAATTTGATAATGCGGCGGCCACCCAACAGTTGGCTGTGTAAAAATGTAGGGGCGCTGCTTGCTGCGCCCTGTTACGAACGACGGCAGAATCTCGGGCGCAGCAAGCAGCGCCCCTACGTAAAATTATTTGCAGTTTTGCAGAGGACACAGCGTGAAATTCCCCGGCAGCCACGTGTTATCGATCAGCCAATTCGAGCGCAGCGACATCGAGAAAATATTCGCTGTTGCCGATCGCATGGAACCGTATGCGCATCGTCGCCGCATAACCAAGGTGTTAGATGGCGCGATTCTCGGCAGCATGTTTTTCGAGGCGTCGACACGCACGCGCGTTAGCTTTGGTTGTGCATTCAATTTGCTCGGCGGCGAAGTGCGCGAGACCACCGGCTTCGAAGCGACGTCGTTGCAAAAAGGCGAATCCTTGCAAGATACCGCGCGCGTGTTGTCGGGCTACAGCGATGTGATCGTGATGCGCCACCCGCAATCGGGCTCGGTGGCGGAATTTGCCGCGAGTTCGCGCGTGCCGGTCATCAATGGTGGCGATGGCGCCAACGAGCATCCGAGTCAGGCGTTGCTCGATCTCTACACAATCCGCAAAGAAATGCAGCATCAGGGCAATGCAGCGGGTATCGATAATTTGAGCATTGCGATGATCGGCGATTTGAAATTCGGTCGCACCGTGCATTCGCTGAGTAAATTGCTCACGCTGTTCAATAACGTCACGGTGACCTTGATTTCGCCGAATGAATTGCGCATGCCCGAAGCGATCGTCGAGCAATTGCGCTCAGCGGGACATCGCGTGATCGAATCGGACAACATGGAGCAGAGTCTTTCGCACGTGGATATCGCCTACGCCACGCGTATTCAGGAAGAGCGTTTCGCGAGTGCGGAAGAAGCGATGTTGTATCGCGGTCGTTATCGTTTGAATCAGGCGGTGTACACGCAGTACTGCAAACCCAACACCGTGATCATGCATCCGCTGCCGCGCGATTCGCGCGCCGAAGCCAACGAGCTCGATGTCGATCTCGATGCGAATCCGAATCTCGCGATTTTTCGTCAGGCCGATAACGGCATTCTCGTGCGCATGGCATTGTTCGCGTTGATTCTCGATGTCGCCGATCAAGTTGATACGCATGCACGCGATGTGAATTGGTACACCGAGCGTCGTTTTTAATTGATGAACAAGGAGAGTCGTTTCTAATGGTCAAAAATGTACCGAACATTGGTGGCGGCTTCACTGAGGACGATGTTGAAATTATCGAGCGCAATCGCGGCTACGATGGTTTTTTCAAAGTCGATCGTTTCAGGCTGCGCCATCGTAAATTTGATGGCGGCTGGAGCGAGCAAATGCCGCGCGAACTGGTCGTGCGTCGTGATGCTGTCGGTATTCTGCTTTACGATCCGCAACTCGATGCGGTGGCGTTGATCGAGCAATTTCGCGTGGGTGTTATCGGGGCGAGCGTTGAGAAGGAAGCATCGCCGTGGATTCTCGAACTGGTGGCAGGTTTGATCGATCGCGACGAGACGCCGATTGATGTGGCGAAACGCGAAGCGATTGAAGAAGCCAATTGCGCGGTGCTCGATGTCGAGCCGATTTTTTCGTTGTTCACGAGTCCGGGCGGCACCAACGAATACATTCATTTATTTTGCGGTCGCTGTGATTTGCGCAATGCCGGCGGCGTGTACGGCTTGCCCGAAGAGCACGAAGATATTCGTGTGCATGTCGCTGAGTACGAAACTGCTGTCGCCTTGCTGAAAACTGGTCGCATCAATAACGCGATTACGATTATTGCGATGCAATGGTTGCAGTTGCATCGCGAACGTTTACGCGCTATGTGGTGCTGATTCGGCGTGCGATTATTTTTCGGTGTTCCGATCGAGCAGCCCGCAGCGCTTCAGCTTGCCGAATTGAGTTCGCGAGTACCGAATCAGCGCGGCTTTAACTGGATCGATGAGCGCAATTGGCATATCACGCTTACCTTCATGGGTGAGGTCGATGGTAATGCGGTGAATGCGTTGTGCGATCTTGGCGAAGCTGTCGCAGCGAATCATCAGGCGTGCAAAATAACGCTAGAACAATTGCAGTGGTGGCCGAGTGTGAGCAAGCCGCGCTTACTGGCGTGTGTTTCCGAAATACCCGGCGCGCTCAATCCAATGCGCAAACAGCTTGCGCAAGGCTTGCGTGAGCTCGGTGTCGATTTTGATGGCAAGCCGTTGCGTCCGCATGTCACCTTGATGCGCCTGGAGCGCGGTGTGTTGCCAATGTCCTATGATTTGCCTGCGGGCGCTGTAAGCGTCGATGTCGAATCGATTGCGTTGTTCAGCAGCGAGCGCAATCGCGGTGAAACCTACTACCGACCTATTTGGGAGAAAGAGTTGGTGCCATTGCCACCTCAATTTAAATTTAAAACCAATGACCAATAATTCATCCGTTCCCGAAAATTCCTCACCAAAAAAACAAGCTGGTTTATTGCGTAGCAGCTTTGTCGTGAGTCTGCTGACGATGTTTTCGCGCGTGCTCGGTTTGTTGCGCGATATCAGCTTCAGCGTGTTCGTCGGCGTCGGTGCAGCGACCGATCCGTTCTATCTCGCGTTTCGCATTCCGAATTTTTTACGCCGCTTGTTTGCCGAGGGCGCGTTTTCGCAAGCGTTCGTTCCCGTGCTCTCCGAGTATCGCCATCAGCGCAGTTTTCAGGATGTGCGCGATCTGGTCGATCGCGTGTCGGGCGTGCTCGGTTCGAGTTTGATAGCGGTTACGGTGTTTGCTGTCGTTGCATCGCCGCTCATTACGGCATTGTTCGCACCGGGTTATGTCGGTCAGCACGAGAAATACGAGCTCACCGCCAATTTAATTCGCATTACCTTTCCGTATTTGTTTTTGATTTCGATGACGGGATTTTCCGGCGCGATTTTGAATAGCTACGGTAAATTCGGCGCGCCCGCATTTGCTCCCGTGTTGCTCAATGTGGTGTTGATCGGCGCTGCGTTCGTTTCGAGCCGCTGGTTCGAGCAACCGCTCTACGCGCTCGCGTGGGGCGTGCTGATCGCCGGTGTCGCGCAGTATTTATTTCAGTGGCCGTTTTTGATTCGATTGAATTTATTGCCGCGGCCGAAATGGGCGCCACGCGATGAAGGTGTGCGCCGCATTTTAAAATTGATGGTGCCGGCGTTGTTTGGTGTATCGGTATCGCAAATCAATTTATTACTCGATACCGTGATCGCATCGTTTTTACCGGCGGGCAGTGTGTCGTGGTTATACCTGTCGGATCGTCTGCACGAATTGCCGCTCGGCGTGTTCGCCGTCGCCATCGGCACGGTGATTTTGCCGAGCCTCTCCCGCGATAAAGCAACGGCCGATGGTGAAAATTTTTCGCGCACGCTCGATTGGGCGGCGCGCATGATTTTGCTCATTGCGATGCCGGCGTCGGTCGCGCTTATCGTGTCGGGCTATTCGATTCAGCTCGCGCTGTTCCGTTACGGTGAAACGCTCGAACACGATATTCGCATGTCGTCGTACGCGCTGGCGGCGGTATCGACCGGGCTCGGCGCGTTCATGCTGATCAAAGTGCTCGCGCCCGGCTATTACGCGCGGCAGGACATGAAAACGCCGGTGCGCATCGGCATTATCGCGATGGTGTCGAACATGGTGTTCAACCTCATCCTCGTCATCCCTCTACATATGTACCTCAAGCTCGGCCATGTCGGTCTCGCGTTCGCCACCTCGCTATCGGCCTGGCTCAATGCGGGCATGTTGGCGAGTGGACTACTCCGTACGGGGGTTTATCGACCGCAGCCAGGGTGGGGGCGTTTCCTGTTGCAGCTTGCACTCGCCTGCGCGGCGATGGCGGCCGTGCTGGTCGCGCTCGATCCCGGTGCCGCAGTCTGGTTGAGCTGGAGCTGGTGGCTGCGTTTGCCTGCCGTGGTCGGCATGTGCATGGCCGCTTTCGCGGTCTACGCCGGTATCTTGATGGCGTTCGGGTTGCGCATGCGGCATTTGCGCGGCCCGGCCGCGATCTGAGTGCCAGCGGGCGAAAGGTTCACGCTATAATCGCCGACCCTGTTTCAGAGCTGACCCACTGATTTTCCATGGAATTGATTCGCGGCCTGCATAATTTGCGTCCTCGTCATCGCGGCTGCGTGGTTACCGTTGGCGCGTTCGATGGCGTGCATCGCGGTCATCAGGCGGTATTGAAGCTGCTCATGGAAAAAGGTCGCGAGCTGAAGCTGCCGACAACGGTGATTCTGTTCGAGCCGCTGCCGCGCGAATTTTTTGCGCCATTGCAATCGCCGCCGCGTTTGATGAGCTTTCAGGAGAAAGTGATCGCGCTGCGCGAGCTTGGCATTGACCGCGTGTTGCGCATCCGTTTCGATCGCAAGATGAGTGAAATGGATGCCGATGAATTCGTGCAGCGCGTTTTCGTCGATGGACTCGGCGTGCGCTATTCGGTGGTCGGCGACGATATGCGTTTCGGTCATGATCGCAAAGGCGATATCGAATTGCTGCGAACGATGGGCGCGCGCCATGGTTTTGAAGTGGTGGAAACCAGTTCGATGCTGGAAGGCGGCGAGCGCATATCGAGTACGCGCATTCGTCGCGAATTGGAAGCGTCCAATTTTGTCGAAGCGGAAGAATTACTCGGTCGCCCGTATTCGATTTCCGGTCGCGTGATGGTTGGCCAGCAATTGGGGCGCACGATTGGCGTACCGACCGCGAATTTACATCTGCGCCGATTGCGCGCGCCGTTAGCTGGGGTTTACGCGGTAGAGGTGGTAGGCGCAGCGGAAGGCCACGGTGCGGGTGGCGAAAAATTATTTGGGGTGGCGAATGTCGGCACGCGTCCGACCATCGGCGATCTCACCAAGGCGATATTGGAAGTTCATATTTTTAATTTTTCGGGCAATCTCTATCACAAGCATCTCAAAGTGATATTCCGAAAAAAATTGCGCGACGAGCAGAAGTTTCCATCGCTCGATGCGTTGAAAGAGCAGATAGCGTGCGATATGAAAAATGGTCGCGCATATTTTTCGATTTAATTAATTTTTGTTGATTGACATGACCGACTACAAGCACACACTGAATCTGCCCGAAACCGATTTCGCGATGAAGGCGAATCTCGCCCAGCGCGAACCGGAAATCGTCAAACAATGGCAGGAAAAAAATCTGTACGCGCAAATTCGCGCAGCGCGCGCCGGCCGCAATAAATTTATTTTGCACGATGGCCCGCCGTACGCGAATGGCGATCTGCACATCGGTCATTCGGTCAACAAAATTCTCAAAGACATTATCGTTAAAGCGAAAACGCTGAGCGGCTTCGATGCGCCGTATGTGCCAGGTTGGGATTGTCACGGCCTGCCGATCGAATTGAATGTTGAGAAAAAACACGGCAAAGCCGGTGTGAAAGTCGAGCCTGGTCAATTCCGCAATTTCTGCCGTCAATACGCGCAGCAGCAAGTGAATGGCCAGCGCGAAGATTTCAAACGCATGGGCGTGGTCGGCGATTGGGATCAGCCTTATCTCACCATGAATTTCCAATTCGAGGCCGATCAAATTCGCGCGCTCGGCAAAATCGCCGCGAACGGACATTTGCAAAAAGGCTTCAAGCCTGTGCATTGGTGTCTCGATTGCGCATCGGCATTGGCGGAAGCCGAAGTCGAATACCACGACAAAACTTCACCGGCTATCGATGTCGCATTCGCTGTGGTTGATCGTGCTGACGTGCTCAAGCGTTTTGGTGCTGATCAAAACGTGCAAGGTGAAGTTGCTGTCGCGATTTGGACTACCACGCCGTGGACGTTGCCTGCCAACCTCGCGGTGTCACTCAATCCTGAGCTTGATTACGTTCTCGTCAAGTTTGAGAAAGACGGCAAGGCATGGTTGCTTGTGCTCGCCGAAGCGCTCGAAGGCGCGGCGATGAAACGCTACGGCGTGACGCATTACGAAATTATTGCGCGCAGCAAAGGTCAGGCGTTAGAAAACGTTGCGCTGCAGCATCCATTTTATGCGCGGCAGGTGCCGATCATTCTCGGCGATCACGTGACGACCGATGCGGGCACTGGTGCAGTACATACAGCGCCGGGTCACGGTCAGGATGACTTTATTGTTGGCAAAAAATACGGGCTCGCGATTTTAAATCCCGTCGGCGCCAACGGCGTGTTCTTGCCCGATACCGAATTGTTTGCGGGCGAGCATGTTTTCAAAGCTAACGATTCGGTCATGAATGTATTGCGCGAGAAACAAGCGCTGTTGCATTTCGAACCGCTGCAACACAGTTATCCGCATTGCTGGCGCCATAAAACGCCGATTATTTTTCGCGCCACGCCGCAGTGGTTTGTGAGCATGTCGCAAAATGGTTTGCTTGATGCTGCGCTCGCCGCATCGGATAAAGTCGAATGGATGCCGAGCTGGGGTAAGGCGCGCATCGACGGCATGATGCAGGGGCGTCCCGATTGGTGTATCTCGCGTCAGCGCACGTGGGGTGTGCCGATTACGTTGTTCGTGCACAAAGAAACTGCTGAACTGCATCCGCGCACACAAGAGTTGATCGAGCAAGTTGCGCAACGTATCGAACAAAAAGGTATCGATGCGTGGTTCGAGCTGGAGGCGGGCGAATTACTGGGTAGCGACGCCGCAAATTACGACAAAGTCACCGATACGCTCGATGTGTGGTTTGATTCGGGTGTTACCCATTTTGCGGTGTTAAAGCAGCGCAGCGAATTGCAGTATCCGGCTGATTTATATCTAGAAGGTTCCGATCAGCATCGCGGCTGGTTCCAATCATCATTGCTCACTGCTATCGCGATCAACGGTAACGCACCGTACAAAGGTGTGTTGACGCACGGTTTCACCGTCGATACGCAAGGCCGCAAAATGTCGAAGTCGCTTGGCAATGTGATCGCGCCACAGCAGGTGATGAAAACGCTTGGCGCCGATATTTTGCGTTTGTGGATTGCAGCGACTGACTATCGCAATGAGATGGTCGTATCGGACGAGAATTTCAAACGCACGGCCGATGCGTATCGCCGCATTCGCAATACCGCGCGTTTTCTGCTCGCGAATATGAGCGGTTTCGATCCGCAGCAACACGCGGTGCCGTTTGAAAATATGCTCGCGCTCGATCGTTGGGTGGTCGATGCCGCCGCGCGTTTGCAGCGCGAAATTATCGAAGCCTACGATTCGTATCAATTCCACCTCGTCTATCAGAAGGTGCATAACTTCTGCGTGGTCGAACTCGGTGGTTTTTATCTCGATATCATCAAAGATCGTCAATACACCTGTAAGGCTGACAGTCTCGCGCGTCGCTCGGCACAAACGGCGCTGTATCACATCGTCGAAGCGTTGGTGCGTTGGATTGCGCCGGTGTTGAGTTTTACGGCCGATGAGCTGTATCCGTTTATTCCCGGCAACAAAAATGTGCAGTCAATTTTCACTGCGGAATGGTATGAGTATCTGCAAACGCTGCCTGCAAACGATGCCATGGGTGAAACGTTTTGGCAGAACGTGATGGCGGTGAAAACTGCGGTGAATCGCGTGCTTGAAGGTCAACGTAAAGACGGCGTGATCGGTGGCTCGCTTGAGGCGGAAATTACTCTGTTCTGCGAAGACGGTTTGGCGAAGCAATTGCAATCGCTCGGCGAAGAACTGCGTTTTGTGTTGATCGCATCCAGTGTGAAGGTTGAATCATTCGCCGCAGCGGCCAATGCGGTCGATAGCGAAATCAGCGGGCTGAAAATAGCAGTGAAGAAAACAGCAAATACCAAGTGTGTGCGCTGCTGGCATTTCACGCCGGATATCGGCACGCACGCAGCGCATCCCGAGTTATGTGGTCGCTGCGTAGAAAATGTCGACGGTAACGGAGAAGTGCGCTTTTATGTTTAGTAAAACATTAGGGCTTAAGATGAAAACTCAGTTACCGATGATGTGGTATCGCATTGCTGCGCTCGTAGTTATCGGCGATCAGCTCACCAAGCGCTGGGTTGAATACCGTCTGAAATTTCAGGCGCCGATCGAATTGCTTCCGGTGCTCGAATTTCACTATGCGGAGAATCGCGGCGCTGCGTTCAGCTTTTTACACGACGCGGGTGGCTGGCAGCGCTGGCTTTTCGCAGCGATTGCGCTCGTGGTCGGCGTCGGTATTGCAGTTTGGATGTCGCGTCTTAAGCGCGAACAAAATTTACTGCTCGCAAGTCTCGCATTAGTGCTCGGCGGTGCCGTTGGCAATTTGATTGACCGTGTGCGCTACGGCTATGTGGTCGATTTTATCGGTGCGCATTGGGGCGATCATTATTTTCCCTCATTCAATGTCGCCGATATGGCGATCACCATTGGTGCGGGGCTGATGCTGCTCGATATGTTTCTCAATCCGCATCACCATGATTCAAAAGCGGCCGCAAAAACGAATGAGGCGACGAAATGACTGCTGTTGCGCAAGGAAAAAAAGTCACCTTGCATTTCGCACTGACCTTGCCGGGCGGTGATATCGTTGATTCGACTTTCGATAAGAAGCCGGCGACGTTTACGGTTGGCGACGGCAATTTATTATCGGGCTTTGAGAATAAACTGCTTGGCATGAAAAAAGGCGATCGCAAGCAATTTACGGTGACGCCTGAAGATGCGTTTGGTCAACCCAATCCTGCCAATGTGCAACATTTCAAACGCAGTGATTTCGATCCGGTGATGGAGCTGCACGAAGGTTTGATAATTTCATTCGCGGATGCGAGCAAAGCTGAGTTGCCTGGTGTGGTGAAAAGCTTCAGTGACGATGAAGTGGTCGTTGATTTCAATCATCCGCTCGCTGGGCGCGTGATTTATTTCGATGTCGAAATTCTCGATGTGGTTTCGGTTTGAGAGAGTGGATTTAATGAGCGATAAGCCAGAAATACGCCTAGCCAATCCTCGCGGATTTTGCGCGGGCGTTGATCGCGCTATCGAAATCGTCAATCGCGCACTCGATGTTTTCGGCGCGCCGATCTATGTGCGTCACGAAGTCGTCCACAATAAATTCGTCGTCGATAATTTGCGCGAGCGCGGCGCTGTTTTTGTCGATGAGCTCGATGAAGTGCCGGATGATCGCATCGTGATATTCAGTGCGCATGGCGTCTCGCTGGCGGTCCGTAACGAAGCAAAAAATCGCGGCTTAAAAGTTTTCGATGCGACGTGTCCACTCGTGACCAAGGTGCATATGGAAGTGGTGCGTTACAGCCGCGCCGGTCGCGAATGTATTTTGATCGGGCACAAGGGTCATCCCGAGGTCGAAGGCACGATGGGGCAGTTCGATACTTCTTTTGGCGGCGACATTTATCTCGTCGAAGATGTCGGTCAAGTCGAACGCCTGCAGGTACGCAATGCAGATACGCTGGCCTTCGTCACGCAAACTACGTTGTCGATGGACGACACCGCGCAAATTATTGATGCACTGCGCGCGAAATTTCCAAATATCGACGGTCCGCGCAAAGACGATATTTGTTACGCCACGCAAAACCGTCAGGACGCGGTGAAAGCACTCGCATCGGAGTGTGATCTAGTTCTCGTTGTGGGTTCGCCGAATAGCTCGAACTCGAATCGTTTGAGCGAATTGGCTGCGCGCATCGGTGCGGAGTCTTATCTCATCGACACCGCAGCGGATATCGATCCCGCGTGGCTATTAAATAAGAAGAAAATTGGAATCACCGCAGGCGCATCCGCGCCGGATATTCTCGTCAAACAAGTCATCGCTCGCTTGCAAGAGCTCGGCGCAGATGCGCCCATTGAGGCCGACGGTATTGCGGAGAACATCACATTTTCGTTGCCGCGCGAGTTGCGGATTATCGCGTCGACCTAATCCTTCCTTATATCGCCATCAGTTGTCGTTTCAGCCGCTGGCTCCTTTCTGTTAACCGTCTATCCTTCTGTCTTTGTTGTTGCAAGAACCCGTTGCTAAGTTTGCTACGGGTCATTGGTTTTGTTGCGGCTGTACCTGTTCGGAGAGATGCAGTGACTAGATTGGTTGGGCAGCGCGGGTTTACCTTGATCGAGTTGATGATGACGATTCTCGTTGCTGCAATTCTGATGGCTCTTGCGGTGCCGGGGTTTCGGACTTTGACTCAAAACACGCAGCAGCGAAATGCAGTCAGTGATTTGAATGCGATGCTGTCGCGAATGCGGACCGAGGCTGCCGGGCGGCATTTGCCAGTGACTGCTTGTGTGTCCACAAATCAGTCAAGTTGTTCTAGTGCTTCAACTTGGGAAAGCGGCTGGATTTTATTTGTCGATGGAGAGCCATACGTAGCTGGCTCCTCTCGTAATGGCTCGCGCGATAGCGGCGAAACCCTGATTCAGGCGCATGCTGCACTCCCTAGTGGAGTGACATTGCGAACAACTGGGCCAACCAATGTCATTACTCTAGATGCCGATGGGCTTCCCATTAATGCCTCCAGTGGCGCCTCTACCAGAGCGACATTTCGCTATTGCGACGAGCGCGGCTTGAGCAGTTTAAGGGCGATCGTATTGGGGGCTGGCGGAATTGTCAGAATGGTAAACGACGGTAAAGATCACACGGGTGCTGTGATCACCTCCTGCTGAGGACTGGTGCGATGCTGAAATATAAAAATGTTGTGGCTGGGGCAAGGGGCTTTGCGCTTATTGAAGTGCTCATTGCCGTATTTGTATTAGCTGTTGGAATCCTTGGTGCGGGCGCTATTCAGACAATCGGTCTACAGGCAAATCAGGGCGCTTATCTGCGTTCGCAGGCGATGTTTTTAGCAAGCGATATGCTCGATCGCATTCGGATGAATCGAGATGCGCGAGCGACTTATTTGAATCTGGATACCGATACCGACACGACAACCTCCCCGGGTTGCAGTTCGTCGGCATCAGGTTGTACCGCAGCCAATTTAGCGAGAGAGGATATCGTTGCCTGGCGGACAGCGGTTGAGACGTCGATTGACTCTGGAGGCTATTTACCCAACGGGCGTGGTCGTGTAACGGCAGGTGCGGGTAATAACGTGGTTATCACGATTACCTGGAACGAGACGGATTGGGTTGGCAATGTGCGTGGCAGCAGCACTCCCAGTTATTCGATTGCAGCTGCAATTAACCCATAAGGACAATTTCATGAGAGCTTCGCATTTTCATTCCTCACGGGGCTTTTCTATCGTCGAGCTCATGATTGCCATTGTGCTCGGATTGATTCTGATTGCGGGTGTGATTCAAGTATTTTTAGGTAATCGCCAAACTCAACTCACCGAGCAGGCGGTTGCCCGAGTGCAAGAGGCTGGTCGTCTCGCTATCGATTTTATCGAGGCCGATATGCGTGGGGCAGGTTTTTACGGAACTGGAACTCTTCCGGATACATCCGTGGCTACTCCGCCATCCATTCAGAATGATGTAATTAATGCAGCGCAGTTCAACGAGGCAAATTTCACTTCGAATGCTGTCCGAGTTTATTCTCGCGCTACTTCTGGCACTTGGGTCCCCTCAGACCCTAGCGGCCAGACGGATATTGCGGGTGCGGTTACTGTTGCTAACAGTCGGCCTGGCAGCGATTTAATTGCTGTTTTTTATGGTGAGATGACTGCGGCAGAGATCTCAGGCAGCGTATCGGGGGCTTCGAGCGTTTCCATAACAACGAATGGTGCTTGTTTTAAACAGAATGATCTTGTGATGCTCGCGAAGCCGGGCTACGTGACAATTTTTAGAGTGACCAACACGCCCAGTTGTTCTGCGGCGTCAACGACTTTAGCGCACGCAACCTCGGCTAATACCACCGGAAGTTTTTCAAATAGCTACGATCAATATGCGCATGTCATGAAATTGCATACCCAAATTTATTACGTTGCTGACACTGGCAGAGATAACTCAGCCGGTGATCCAGTTTGGGCGTTATACCGCTCTTCCGATGGGGCTGCTGCCGAAGAATTGGTTGAGGGTATTGAATTCTTAAAACTCGCGTACGGTGCTCGTTTGTCATCGGGAAATATTCGCTATGGCGACGCGAGTGTGATTTCCGCAAATCAAATAGTTTCAGCCAGGGTTGGCGTTCTTGCGCAATCGCTCGATTCGGTGCGCACAACCAGCGACACCAGCAGTTATTCATTGCCAGGCGCCACAATTACGGCGGCTATGCACGGTGGAGGAAAAGCGCTGCGCCGCGTCTTCACAACCAATATTGAATTGCGCAATAGGGCGTTATGAGATGACGAAGCATTCGATTCCAAATCAGCGCGGTGCGGTTCTGGTTGTTAGTTTAATTCTCTTGTTATTGATCACGGTAATCGCAGTGGCCACGATGACAAGCTCTACTTTTCAAACAGCGATGGTGGTCAATGCGCAACAAAGCGATTACACATTTCGATCGGCAGAGAGCGCCGCGGATGATGGTTTGGTCGTCGCGCTACTGCCTTTTGCCGATGCGAGATACGAGCAAAATGGTAAAAAGCCAAGCGCTTTCGATGTCCCCTCAACAAATCTGCATCCACCGCGAAACGATATTTCAGTCAGTGCAAAATTGTATCGAATGGGAAATGGCGCCCCCCCGCTTAATCAAGGGCTAGGTCTGGTTCAAACCCGTATTTATGAGGTGGTTGGTGCTGCTGAGAGTGCGGACAAGAAAACCTCAACTAAGGTTGCACAGGGGGCTGCCGTACTGCAGCCTATTCCCGAGGGTGGTGGCTGGGATTAATGAATATCTCAGTCTGTAATTAATCTGAATTCATCGCAAGGCCAGCAAAGATCTCTGATCGGAGGCAAAGAACATGAACAAGTTAACTTCAAAATCAAAGGCGCTGCTGCTCGGTTTTGCGTCAATATTTTTTGCCTCATTACCTGTGCTTGCTGACGATACGGAAATTTATTTTGGCTCCAGTACTGCCGGAGTAAAAAACAATATTTTGTTCGTCATCGATACATCCGGATCGATGGCTAGCTACGATGGTGACAGTACGACGCGTATGGATGAGCTTAAAACAGCCTTTAAGTCACTGTTGGGTCAGCTTGATAATGTGAACGTTGGTTTGATGCGGTTTAGCAATCCCGGTGGTCCTGTTCTTTATCCGGTTAGTAATATTAATGAAACAATATCTGCTTCTGGTACAACGGGTGTAATCAATGCCAGCGTGAATTCCGCTAACGATGATGGTTATCAGCAAAGCTCGACCGGTGTTGTAAAGCTGGATACGTCGAACTTGGAATTGGGTACAGAAGCTGTAGGTGGTGCAACGTATTACACGTATACGAAGCGCATTTCGGATAATAAAAATGATGCAGATGGATGCATCAATAACGACAACACTAACAGGGATAGTGATTCAATTCGTACTTACTCCAGCGGGTGCACCAACAATCAGCGCGTGGCGGGTGTTCGCTTTGAAACCGTCACGATTCCCAAGCCTGTCAGTGGTACTCCGGTTACGATAGATAGCGCCTACATTGAATTTACCGTGAGCGGTACTGGTGGTACTGCGCCGATTGATTTGATCTTCAAAGGCGAGAAGGTTTCTGGCGATACATTTTCGGAGAATACCAACAATAGAAAGCCAACGGTTCGCTGGAATAACACCAGTAATATCACCAGTGCTGGCATGAGTTGGAGTATGAGCACTTTACCTACCACAAATACGGTGGTTACTAGCCCGGATATTTCGGCGATTGTTCAAGAAGCAATAAATGATTCGTCGTGGGCTAGCGGCAATGCGCTTACTATTCTCTACAAACACGATCCGAGTAAAACTAGCACGGGGCGCGCGGATTTCTATTCGGCTGACAGCAATAATGCCGATACACAGGCACCTCGTTTGGTTGTGAACTACCATGTGGGTACTGGAACCCCAACTACTTACGACACGACAACTGCACTGCGTTTTACCGATATCAATTTGCCGCGAAATGCCACTGTCACCAGCGCCTATCTCACCTTTACCGCAGCGTCATCGTTGACCGATACGACCGCATTAACGATTAAAGCCCATGCCTCTGATAATTCGCCTGCGCTAAGCACGACTTCGAATGATATTACGGGAAGATCTACAACTTCGGCTGCAGTGACTTGGGGGGCGTCTTCGTCGCCTGCCATGGCGAACTGGAGTGCCGGGACAGATTATCAATCGCCAAATGTTGCCACCATTGTGCAAGAAATTGCGAATAGGTCGAATTGGTGTGGAGGTAATGCGATAACGTTTTTAATATCGGGGAGTGGCCACCGCATTGCCTCGGCATACGAAAATGGCAGTACAACAGCACCCAAACTCGTCATTAATTACGATGTGAGTTCTGTGCCGACTAATGGTACGACGTGTAAAAAATCAAGCATGACGCGCCAGATTGCGGGTGGTTCGGATGATGCACAGGAAGATTCGGGCACTACCCCAGCGAATATAACCAATAACACATTGCGACTTGCTGCAAACCAAAGCGGAAGTCAGTGGAGCCCCACGTATGTTGCCAGCGATGTAGGCTTGCGTTTCACCAATATCAGAATTCCCAAAAATTCGACGATTCAGTCGGCTTACATACAGTTCCAGGCTAGTGGTGGTGATTCCTCGTCGCTGGATTTAACCATTAAGGGTGAGGCTACTGATGATGCATCGACATTTGCGGCAGCAGATGGCTCTGTGAGCGCTCGTTCGAAAACCTCGCAAGCTGTTACTTGGAGCCCATCTAGTTGGACATCCGGAAATGCCTATCTCTCGCCCGATGTTTCATCGATTGTGCAGGCAATTGTCAATAGAAGTGGGTGGGCTGTCGGTAATGATCTTGCGTTTATTATTAGCAGTTCAAGTACATCCAATGTGCGCCGGGCATACAGTTATAACGGCTCTCAAGGGAGCGCGCCCAAGCTCATAATCAACTACATCGACGATGGTTCTGTGTCGACAGGGTATACCGTGCGCGACAAATTAATCGAGCTTGTCGATAGTCTTTCGCCAAATGGTATGACGCCTTTACAAGATACCTTCTATGAGGGTGTGCAGTATTTTCGCGGTGAGGCGGTGGACTACGGCAAGGTACGGGGGGGCGGGCCGTATTCGTATACGAGGGTATCTCATCCCAACTCTCTGGTGTCTGGAAGTTATACATCCATTACACCAACGGGTTGCACCGACTCCAGCAGCGGTACTTGTGCATCGGAGACGATTAATGGCTCTCCGGTCTATAAATCGCCTATTACCTATGCGTGCCAGACCAACCATATTGTTCTGTTAACAGATGGTCTGCCCAATAGTGACCACTCCACCACCAAGATTAGGAGTTTACCGAGTTTTCCGTCGGCATCCTGCTCATTCTCGGGGGCGGGCGAATGTGTTCCTGAGCTGGCAAATTGGGTTAGTGCAGCGGCTGATATGAGTTCCACATTAGCCGGTAGTCAGCGCGTTATTGTCGATACGATTGCTTTCTACCAGGACGCGGATGGTAATGACTTTCTCGAACAAACCGCGTCGCAAGGTGGCGGTTCTTACAGTGTTGCAACCAGTAGTGCCGACCTGCTAACTGCGCTGCAAAAAATAACGACCAATACCATTTCGGAGGACACCAGTTTCGTAGCGGCAGGTACTGCAGTGAACGCGTTCAACCGCACGCTGAATCTGGATGATCTGTATTTCTCGGTATTCCGGCCGGAATTGACGCCGAAGTGGCCAGGCAATCTGAAAAAATACAAACTCGCATTCAATAGCGCGGGAAGTCCCTATATCAAAGATGCAAATGGTGTGGACGCGGTGGATGCAACCACTGGCTTCTTTAAGGACTCGTCGCAGAGTTTTTGGAGCGCTGTGACTGATGGTCCGTCTGTGACTAAGGGTGGCGCAGGCAGTTTGATCACCGACTACACGGCTCGCAAGCTTTACACCAATACTAGCGAGCCTACAGCGAGCACTCCCGTTGATCTGGCGGCTGGTAGTCACGCGAATGAGCTGGATCGGTCGACCAATACGCTTTTGACTAAAGCTATGTTTGGTGTCTCTGCATACACCGATGCCGAGTACCAGAATTTGGTCGATTGGGTTCGCGGTAAAAATGTCAAAGCAGAGAAAGCGGCAGACGGCACTACACCTACCACTCGCTTTGTTTTTGCGGATCCATTGCACTCTCGTCCAATTGCAGTGACTTACGGTGGAAGCGAGACAAACCCGGATACGACGTTATTTGTATCGACCAATAGCGGCACATTACACGCGATAGATAACGATGATGGAAGCGAAGTCTTCGGATTTATTCCATCGGATTTATTGCCGCTGCAAAAAACACTGTATGAAAACGCACAGGGTACTGACCATCCTTATGGACTCGATGGTTCGATGACCAGTTGGATTATTGATCCTGATGGAGACAGTGTGGTTCTGAACAGCGGAGGTTCTATCCAGACCAATAACAAAGTACTTTTGTTCTCGGGTATGCGTCGCGGAGGTCGGAATTATTACGGTCTCGATGTCACTGATCGCACCCATCCCAAGTTAATTTGGAGTAAGAAGGGGGGAGTAACTGCTGGCTTCTCTGCGATGGGGCAAACTTGGTCTCAGCCGATCAGAGCTCGCATCAGCGTCGGCGGGGTTTCGAAGCGTGTACTGGTTCTTGGTGGTGGATATGATCCAGCGCAGGACACCACAACCGTTCGTCAAACGGATTCGATGGGCGCCGCGATCTATATTATTGATGCAGAGACAGGCGATTTAATCTGGAGTGGTGGTAAAGGCACTGTGCCCACGGACTTCACGACAAATTTCAACGATATGGTTTACAGCATTCCATCCACGGTGACTGGAGCCGATATTAATGGCGATGGATTAATGGACTACTTCTTTGTCGGTGATATGGGCGGGCAGGTGTGGCGATTTGATGTCAACAATGCCGCTGCGGATTCCAGCACATTGATTAAGGGTGGTGTCATCGCGGATCTGGGGGTGGCAAGTGGCTCGAATGTGGCATCGAACAATCGACGCTTTTATCACGCGCCATCTTTGTTTCTAGGAAAGAACAATGGAACGCTGTATCTCGGCGTGGCTATTGGCTCTGGATGGCGGGCACACCCTCTTAGTGAAGACACGACGGATAAGTTTTATATGATCCGGCAGTACGATGTTTTCTCGGCTCCCTCGACGTACGCAAAAGTTACGGAGTCGCAACTGTATAACGCTGATAGTAACCTCATCAAACAAGGAACGACGAGTCAGCAGGCAAGTGAGGCGGCTACACTCGCTACGAAAAGCGGCTGGTTCCTGACTATGGGTCTTGGTGAAAAGGTATTGTCTACGCCACTTATTCTGAATGGCGAAATTACATTCGATACCTATCAACCCAGTATCGATGCCAGTGCTGATCCGTGTACGCCGCAAACCGGTACTAATCGCTCGTATACAGTGAATGTCGATGATGCCTCGCCATCCTATGATTACAACAGCGATGGTTCATTGACTTCTGCGGATAGGGCGAAAGTGCTGCGCGTGCCAGGTATTTCGGATGGTGCGAAGTTGATTATTACGAAAGATGGTGCGGCAACCGTTGAGGGTACGCAGACATCGAAAACCGATTTAAAGGATCTTGGTGATGTTCAGAGGATCTATTGGTATGAAAAACGTGCCCGTTAGTTTTTGTGCGCGCAAAAGTCGCGGATTCACGCTGACCGAGTTGTTGATAGTGATTGCAGTTGTCGCGTTGTTAGCCGCGATTGCAATTCCTTCATACCGCAATCAGGTTGCTAAAACGAATCGCTCGAATGCAATGGCAGTTCTGCAGGGTTTTTCGCAGGCGATGGAGCGATTCTACGCACAAAATAATACCTATGTCGGTGCGGCGGTAGGTACTGTTTACCCGAGTCAATCACCGTTGGATGGGGCTGCTCGCTACAGCCTGAGTATCGTGAGTCAAAGTTCCACTGCATATCAGTTGCGAGCGACTCCGGTTGGTACCCAAGTTGGCGATGGCTATCTTGAGTTGCTCAGTACGGGTGAGCGTCGGTGGGATCGAAATAACAACAATTCGATAGATTCAAATGAAAACACCTGGTAACACAAAGGTAACTATTCACTGAAAAGAGAGGCAGCTATGAAGCGCTTTATCGGATTGGTTTTTTTTCTTTTAACGTTTGTATCTAGCAGCTTTGCTGTCTTACCGATTTGTCCAAAAAATTGCGATGAGCATTGGGATGCATGTCTTAAGAGCTGTGCAGCTGGTGACAGCGGTCGGCAATGTAGAGCTACCTGCGCAAGTCAACACGAAAGCTGCTTGAATGCATGTAAATCAAGCGTCTCGATGAGTGCTGGAGATAGACTGAGATCACCTGTAGGTGCTCCTGCTGATTGGTTTGATGCCAAAGCGCGCTCTTTTTCTTTGCGTTGAGGCAATGCCGTTGCCGTTTATTTAAGCTTTTCTAGGCGAACTCGGCCGTAATTATTGATGATGAGATTGGCGAATGCTTTCTCGCCGACGTTAGCAAAGGTCAGTGTGCCGTTTGATACCGCAGTTCCGTTCGGTTGAAAGGTGATAGTAGTGTCCTCAAATCGGTCATTCCAGTGAAGTGTTAAAGACGGATTCCATGATTGACGGAAAATGATTTCTTCGTCGATATCTCGTGCATGGTTGCTGTTGGTGTCTACGAACCCTCCCAAATATTCACCATTCCATTCGCTAGTGCACTGGTTGTCTATTGATAGGCTGCATAGGCTTACACGTTCGCCGCGGCTTACAGCCAAGAGGCGAGCTCGACTTAGTGCGGTGGTGGTGTTTTGAACAGCGTGATATTGGTGGATATGAGTTATTAGATGGTTAAATCCACTAATGCTTGTTAGACCTAATATCGAAGCAATAGTTAGCGTAGTGAGCAATTCTATGAGGGTGTAACCCCGAACTCCTTGGGCGTGCATAACAACATCCTTGTTTTATCTAAGGTTAAATAAGCTTTAGCGCTTCATGCGCAGCGGTTGAATCCTAATCAAACGTCTTCATCCCGGTCAAGTCCCAATTTTTGCAATCGATACCGCAGTTGACGAAAGGTCATGCCGAGTGCCTTTGCAGCGGCGGTGCGGTTCCAGCGATGTTGATCGAGTGCGCGTTGCAAAATAGTTTTTTCGACATTTTCCAAATATTTTTCGAGTGAATCGGTGCCGGAATAATCTGCGGCAACGGCATCGACTGATTCAGATTCGATGGCTTCAATAGAGCCGTTTACGTCGTGCGATAGGCGTAAATCGTCGCTGGTAATTTTGTCGTCTTCGCACAAGGTGTAAGCGCGTTCGAGAATATTTTCGAGTTCGCGCACGTTGCCGGGAAAATCGTAGGCGAGCAGCGCGGCTGCGGCATCGTCGCTCAATTCGGGCTTCGCGAGCTGCCATTCATCGGCGAGTTGGCGCAGAATTTTATCGGCGAGTAATGGAATATCGTCTTTGCGCTCGCGCAAACTCGGAACGCGCACTTCAATCACGTTGATGCGATAAAATAAATCGCCGCGAAAGCGATTTTCTTCCATTTCGATTTTTAGATTTTTGTGCGTTGCGCTGAGGATGCGCACGTCGACATTGACCTCCTGATTCGAGCCGACCTTGCGCACCGATTTTTCCTGAATCGCGCGCAGCAATTTTACTTGCATCGCCAGCGGTAAATCGGCGACTTCATCGAGAAACAGCGTGCCGCCGTTCGCGGCTTCGAATAAGCCTTTTTTGTCTTCGTGCGCGCCGGTAAAACTGCCTTTCACGTGCCCGAAAAATTCGCTCTCCATCAATTCGGTCGGAATTGCACCGCAGTTCACGGGAATGAACGGCCCGCTCGCACGCGGCCCGTTGGCGTGGATGAGACGCGCAACCACTTCTTTACCGCTGCCCGATTCGCCGCTGATATAAATCGGCGCCTGGCTGCGCGCCATTTTCTGAATTTGTTTGCGCAGATCTCTGATGACGGGGGTGTTGCCGAGCAGTTGCGCGGTATTGCTGTAACCGACGGGCTCGCCGCCATCGTCGAGGCGTAAGCTGGTTTGAATCAGGCTGCGCAGACGCTCTAGATCGATCGGCTTGGTGATGAAATCGAATGCACCGGCTTTGAGTGCACCGATCGCGGTTTCGACATTGCCGAAGGCAGTGATCATCGCCACCGGTGTTTGCGGCGTATTTTGCTGAATATATTGAATGATCTCCATGCCGCTGCCGTCGGGCAATTTCATATCGGTGAGGCATAGCGCGAATTCGCGATTTTTAAGCAGTGACAGCGCTGCATTAACCGAATCGGCTGCGGTGGTTTTCAGGCCCATACGACCGACGGTGATTTCCAATAGTTCTCGGATGTCGGGCTCATCGTCGATGATTAAAATTTCCAGTTTCTTTTTCATTCGTAACTCGCAGCGATTCGCTTTTTAATTTTCAACCGAAAGCTTGTCTATTCACCGACTAGCGGTTTTCTGTCGGGGTGGGAAAAACTGATGCGGAAACAGCTTTTTCCGATATTCGTGCGTAGATAATGTAGTCGCGCTTGATTGATTTCGCACAGTTCTCGCGCGATATACAGCCCCAGGCCGTTGCCCTTGGTCTCTGTCGTGAAAAAAGGTTCGAACACTTTTTCCTGATCGCGCGCATCGATACCAGCGCCTTCGTCGATCACGTCGAGTTGCGCGAGCTGTTTGCTGTTGGTATCCACCACTAATTTTGCACTGGCTCTTCCCGTGGCTTTCTTGCTGTAGCGCAAAGCGTTATCGAGAAGATTGGTTAGCACTTGGCTTAATTGATCGGTGTCGACAGTGATCTCGACCGGAATGATTTCGTGTATCTCGATATGCGCGTCTTCGTTGCAGCCTTCGCGATATTGCTCGATAAAATCGCGTAGCCACGCACCGAGATCGATGCGACGCGGATTCGGCGGCGTGCGTCGCGATAATTGCAAAACGTTTTCGATAATACTGTTAATGCGCTTGGAGTGATTGAGCACGATATCGACGAGACGCGAATCGTTTTCCGGTAACTCCGGCGATTCGCGCAGCAATTGGCCGGCGTGGCTGATGGCGCCGAGCGGATTGCGGATTTCGTGGGCGATGCTCGCGGTGAGTCGACCGAGTGCTGCGAGTTTTAATTGCTGCGCGCGCTGTGCGAGTTGCGCGCTGTCCTCGATAAATATCAGCGTGTCGCCGCTTTGCTCCTGGTTGAGCCGTGTAAAGCGAGCAATTAATTCGGGGCCGGTATTTTCGATGCGAAATGGTTTCGAGCTGGCGGTTGGATTGCTGCGCCAGGTGTTGAGTTGTATTTGCAGGGTTTGCGGAAGCAAGGGAGTCATTCCCGAGTTCAACTGATTTTGCTCGATAGTTGCGTGCAATAACTCGACGGCGGCTTCGTTGATCATTTTGATGTGATCGTCGTCATCGGTCACTACGATGCCGGTGCGCATGCGCTGTACGATCAGTTGATTGAGATTTTGCAGTTTGCCGACATCGACCGTGCGTTCGAGTGCAATTTGCTGTGTCGCGCGCAGGCGTTGCGACAGTATTTGAAAGCCGAGCGAGGTCGCGAACATCAGCATGCCCTGCGTGCCGGCGATGAGCGGGCTTTGGCTTGAGCGCGAATTCAATTCCATTAAATAAAACGTGTCGCCGAGAATTGCGATCGAGCCGAGTGCGGGAATCAGCAGCGCGAGTTGACCGCTGAGCAACAAACCGCTCGCTGCCACCACGACGAGTACGAGTAATCCCAGGCCGCTTGCGGTGCCGCCGGAGACGTGATGCAAAATCGTCAGCGCGGCGATATCGAGCATGAAGTTGCCGAACAGCATGCGATTGCTCAGGCGTTTGATCGTCGGCAGCGTGATTAATATCGCTGCGACGAACAGTGCATAGACACCGCATACGATATAGAACAGTTGCGGTGCCTCGCGTCCGACGAGCGGGTCGCGGCTGGTGATCATCAGAATGGCAATGAGAGTGCCGGCCAGTGCGACGCGATACCAGCTATAGATGCGCAGCATCGAAATATTCTGCAGAAAAATCGATTGCGTGGGCGGATTGGTCAGTATCGAGGACATTGTGCGGTTCGCTGCCTGATTCGGCTTTTCATGTGTCGGCGCTTAAGTCTAACGTAACTTTCGAAACTGTCCTGCGAGCGCTTCGTCCCCCTGCGTGTTTTGCCAAGCCCGCTGGATTCGTCGACAATATCAGTCACTGTCAATCAATCGTATCAGCGCGCAATATCGAGTTGCGCGACCGATGAGCCGCTCCCTATGACTAAGACCAGCTCCCTATGACTAAGACCAGCTCCCTATGACCAAGACCAGCGCCGATGCGTTTTTCAATCTTTACCAGCAGGGCTTTGCGCGTATCGCAGCGGCTGTGCCGCGTTGTCATATCGCCGATCCGATGGCGAATGCCGAAGCGATTGTCGCATTGGCGGGTACCGCTGCGGCGCAAGGCGCGGCGATCGTGGTTTTTCCAGAACTCGGCTTGACCGCTTACACCTGCGACGATTTGTTTCATCAGCAGGCGCTGCTCGATACGACACTTGCCGCGTTGAAGCGAATCGTTACTGCATCGGAAAAACTGTCCGCCGCATTGGTCGTCGGTTTACCGTTGCGCGTTGAGCAGCGGTTGTTTAATTGCGCTGCGGTGATCGCGAAGGGCCGCATACGCGGCATCGTGCCGAAAAGTTATTTGCCCAATTACGCGGAGTTTTACGAAAGCCGGCAATTCAATCCTGCTGCGCAGGCGGCGGTAGATAACATTATGTTGCTCGGTGAGTCGGTGCCGTTTGGCGCTGAATTACTGTTCGAGATCGAAACTATTCCGCTGGGTAAATTTCATGTCGAAATTTGCGAGGATTTATGGGTGCCGATTCCGCCCTCGTCGTTTGCGGCGCTCGCCGGTGCGACGTTGCTCGTTAATTTATCCGCATCGAATGTGGTGATCGGCAAGGCGGGTTATCGGCGTCAGCTAGTGTCGCAACAATCGGCGCGGTGTTTGGCTGCGTATTTGTACGCATCGGCCGGTGGCGGTGAATCCACTACCGATATGGCCTGGGATGGCCAGTCGCTCATTTGCGAAAATGGCGAATTGCTCGCCGAGTCGGAACGCTTCAGCGACGACGCGCATGTGATTTATGCCGATGTCGATTTGCAAAAGCTCGCGCACGAGCGCATGCGCACGACAACGTTCGGTGCTTCGGTGCAACGTCATGCCGACGACGTAAAAAAATTCAGAACGATTCGTTTTGATATTGATCTGCCGAATAAGAAAACATTGCCATTGCAGCGGGCGCTCGAACGTTTTCCGTATGTGCCCTCCAATCGCGAGCAGCGCGATGCGCGTTGCAGCGAGGTATATCACATTCAAGTGCAGGCACTCGCGCAGCGTTTATCGGCGACAGGTATGCAGCGTGTTGTCATCGGCGTATCCGGTGGTTTGGATTCCACGCATGCCTTGCTCGTCTGCGCGCAGGCGATGGATCGATTGCAATTACCGCGCGCGAATATTATCGCGGTGACGATGCCGGGTTTTGCGACGAGCGACCGCACCCTGGTGCAAGCGCGACAGCTCATGCAAATCGTCGGCTGCAGTGCGCACGAAATCGATATTCGCCCGAGTTGTTTGCAAATGCTCAAGGATATTGGGCATCCCTACGCGAGCGGCGAAAAGAAATACGACATTACCTTTGAAAATGTGCAGGCGGGCGAGCGCACCAACCATTTATTTCGTCTTGCCAATTTGCATAATGGCATCGTCATCGGTACCGGTGATTTGAGTGAGCTGGCGCTGGGTTGGTGTACGTATGGCGTCGGCGATCACATGTCGCATTACAGTGTGAATGCGAGTGTGCCAAAAACCCTGATCAGTCATCTCGTGCGCTGGGTGGCGGAAACGCATCAGATCGACGCTCCAAATGGTATTGGCTCAAGCGGCAGCGATGTGTTGCTCGCGGTGCTCGATACCGATATCAGTCCGGAGTTGGTGCCCGGTGATGTCAACGATAAGCCCGAACAAAAAACCGAAAACGTGATCGGCCCGTACGAGCTGCACGATTTCTTTTTGTATTACACATTGCGCTTCGGCTTCTCGCCGTCGAAGGTGGCGTTTTTAGCGCATTCCGCGTGGAGTGATAAAAACTCGGGGCGTTGGCCGGAAGAGGATTATGTGCTGCGCAGCGAATACGATCTCGCTGCGATCAAAAAACATCTGCGTACTTTTTTGTATCGATTTTTCAAAACCAGCCAATTCAAACGTTCGTGCGTACCCAATGCGCCGAAGGTGGGATCGGGTGGCTCGTTGTCGCCGCGCGGCGATTGGCGCGCACCGAGCGATGCCGATGCGACGGTGTGGTTAAGCGAGTGGGAAAATATTCCGGACTGATTTGTTCTTTTCCCTCTCTCTTAAAGAGAGAGGGAGGTGTCAGTATTGTAAATATTCTGCGCGATTATCGAATTTCGGCGGCTCGGCTTTTTCGAACAGGCCGAGCGTCGCTGTGTGCACCCAGCTGTGATGTTGCGGATTGTCGGCGAGACTGAATTTCGATATGAAATTGCCATTGGCATCGAGCGATGGATGTTCGGGGAAGTTAGCTGCTAACACTTTGAGCGAATCGTTCGCGAGCGAATTCAATCCCAGTAATTGATACGCCTGCACCATCACCGCCAGTGCATCGGGTACGGCTTCGGTTTGCGGATAATTATCGACCACATAACGCCCGCGATTAGCCGCAGCTAAATACGCCTTGCGACGGAAATAATAATTGGCGACGTTGACTTCGTAGCGCGCGAGACGAGAGCGCAAATAAATCATGCGCGCATTGGCATCGGCAACATATTCGCTGTCGGGAAAACGATTCAGCAATTGCCGAAAATCTTCGAACGATTGCAGCGCCTTGCCCGGATCGCGCTGTGTCATATCGGTGGGCAGGAAGCGTTCGAGAAAGCCGGTGCCCTCGGTGTAATTCGCCAGGCCTTTCATGTAGTACGCGTAATCGACGTGCGGATGCTGCGGGTGCAGGCGAATGAAACGATCCGCCGAGAGCGAAGCGGCTTCGTTCTGTGCGCTGCGAAATTGCGCGTAAATCAATTCGAGTTGCGCCTGCTCGGCGTAGGGGCCGAATGGGTAGCGCGATTCGAGCAGTTGTAAATCCTTGGTCGCCAGATCGAAATTCTCATTTTTGAGATAGCGCTGCGCCGACATGTACAAATCGCGCTCCGTCATTGAATCGCGTTTATCTTTCGATGAGCACGCGACCACGAAAACGGAGATCGCGAGCACAGCGATGAGCGGGAGTTTGCGCATTGAATCGTTAACCATGTAGTCGTTGATCTTGGTGAATGGGACAGCGTTTTATCGTGAGACCTGAGTCGGCAGAGGCCGGGGCGTGCTCTTATCGATCGCGTACCCGTACAATAGGCGCGTTCGGGCGCGCTATTTAACCACAGCTGACCGGCGATGTGCGCATCGCCATTATGCTATCGACACGTACTGTCAACACGATCAACCCGTCGGCGCGCCCCTTGCCGATCATTTGGATATTTGCCCGTGCCCGCTGCCGAAACCCCCGCCACCCTTCATTCTTCCAATATCGCCGAGCAGGTGACGGTGCCGGCTGAACTCAGCGGCAAGCGCTTCGACCAGATTGCCGCCGAGCTGTTCCCCGATTATTCGCGCGCGCGTTTGCAGCAGTGGATCAAGAGCGGCGAATTGACCGTCGATGGCGCCGCGCGTCAGGTCAAAGACAAGCTGTTAGTCGGAGCGCGGCTGGCGTTACACGCCGAGTTGCGACCGGTCGACGAGTGGCAGGCGGAAGATATTGCGCTCGATATCGTCTACGAGGACGACGATTTGCTCGTCATCGATAAACCCGCCGGTCTGGTCGTGCACCCCGCTGCAGGTCATGCGCAGGGCACGCTGCTCAATGCGCTGCTGCATCATCTGCCGCATCTGAATACGGTGCCGCGCGCGGGCATCGTGCATCGGCTCGATAAGGACACCACCGGACTCATGGTGGTTGCCAAAAATCTCACCGCACAGGCGAACCTTGTCGAGCAATTGCAGGCGCGCACGGTGCATCGCGAATACGATGCCGTGGTCGCCGGTGTGCTCGTCAGCGGCGCCACCATCAACGCACCGATCGGCCGTCATCCGCGCGATCGCAAACGTCAGGCGGTCTTTGATAAACAGCGCGGCGTCGATAAGGAGCATGTGCAGGGCGGTGGCAATATCAAAGAAGCGATTACCCACTATCGCGTGGTGCAGCGTTTTCGCGCGCATACCCATATTCGCTGCCTGCTCGAAACGGGACGCACGCACCAGATTCGCGTGCACATGGCGCATATCAAACATCCGCTGATCGGCGATCCCGTGTACGGCGGCCGTTTTAAAATTCCACCGCGCATGCCGCCGCAAACGATCGAATTCGTGCGCGAATTTCCGCGCCAGGCATTGCACGCGCGCAAACTCGAATTGATTCATCCGCGCAGCGGCGAATTACTGCAGTGGCAGAGCGCAATGCCTGACGATATGCAGGAGCTGCTCGATTATTTGCGCGACGATCTGGTCTGCGCCGATGAGCCTTGATGCGCAGGATAATTATCGTTCTGGTTGAGGAGTCTGCATGCTCGATGTGATTCGACCCGCGTGGCCCGCTCCGGCCAATGTGCGAGCGTTGACGACGACGCGACACGGTGGCGTCAGCGATGCGCCTTTCGATAGTCTGAATCTCGGCGATCATGTCGGCGACGATCCCATCGCCGTGGCTGCCAATCGAAAATTGCTGCTCGATAATTGCGAGGGTTTATCCGCGATCAGTTGGCTCGAACAAGTGCACGGCACCGACGTGGTTAGCGCCGATGCGCGACGGGTTCAACGCGCCGATGCATTGTTTACGCAAGACGAAGCCATCGCCTGCGCCATCATGACCGCCGATTGTTTGCCGGTTTTATTGTGCGATCGCGCCGGTACGAAAGTCGCTGCTGCGCATGCGGGTTGGCGCGGCTTGTGTGCGGGCGTGCTCGAAGCAACCGTCGCGCAATTCGACGATCCCGCGCAGGTGCTGGCGTGGTTCGGTCCGGCGATCGGGTCGACCAATTTTGAAGTGGGCGCGGAAGTGCGCGAGCAATTCCTCGGCGCGACGCCGGCGCTCGCACAATCCATCGACCGCTGTTTCAAGGCCGCGACAAAACCGCAACATTATCTTGCCGATATTTATGCGCTGGCCAGATTGCGTCTCAATGCAGCGGGTGTCGCCGCTGTATATGGCGGTGGCCTATGCACTGTCGCGGATCGAGCGCGTTTTTTTTCGTATCGCCGCGATGGACGCTGCGGGCGGATCGCGAGTTTGATTTATCTTCTATGAGATGGCGTTGCTCTCAATCGGCGCTGCCGATATTTCCGGTGTCCGTTTGAAAGTGCACGAGCATTTGGCCTTCGATCAAAACGACTGCCTTTTCCAATACCTGAAAATGGTAGCTGGCGGAGTTTCCTAGCGCGTTGGTCTGTTCTGCTCGGATCACGAGCGGCGCAATGTGCTGGTCGAGAGTATCGCAATTCCAATGCACATCGCTGAGCTGTACCAACATTGCGGTGGTGTTGGAAACCGCGGAATTCTGTCGAGTCAGTATCGCGTGCAAGGCCATCGCTTGCGCGGCATATTCGATACCGGCGGTGATGGGCAGTTTGCCGTCGTGGCGCAGCGGATGGGTGTTGTCGCGGTGATCGCGAGCTGTGCAGACAATGCTTGTTTCATCGTATGCCGTTACCGATTCCAGTAAACACATGGACCCGCTGTGCGGTAATAGTTTGGCAATCGCGCTGCGAGTTATGATGCTGTTCTCTAACACTATGGATGTCTCTGCTTTTCTTTTTGATCAATGGTTATAATCGCGGCCTATTCGCTTTTGCGATGATGAAAGCGCCGCAAGCAGTATCGAAAAATCAACAGGGATCGGAAAACAATTAGAGCAATGGGTATGTTGTTAACGGTGGGGCGTGAGCACCCTTCTCTCGATGGCCATTTTCCAGGTCAGCCGATTGTTCCTGCCGTGGTGATTCTGAATCTCGTCATACAGTCTGTCGAGTCCGCGTATCCGCAACAGCGCGTGACCGGGGTGAAGCGCGTTAAGTGGTTGCGCCCTTTGCTCCCCGATGCCGTCTGCGAATTGGAAATCGAAAAGCCTCATAACGGCCGTTTGCGATTTCGTTGTCATCTCGCAGGCGAGTTGATCGCGGAGGGTAATTTGTTGTGCACGGAGCGGTGAGCGCAAGGCTAGGGAGCTGCCATTAAGACAGGAATGTTCATGAAAAAAATTTTAGTGGTTTCTTATACGCAAACGGGGCAGCTCGGCGCAATCGTCAAATCGCTTATCGCACCGGTGCAGGGAAGATCGGATATCGAAGTGACACATGCGATTATTCGTCCGCGCACAGCCTTTCCATTTCCGTGGCCGCTCTGGCGCTTTTTCAATACATTTCCGGAGACGGTATATGCCGAAGCGGGGCCGATCGAACCGCTCGATATCGACGCTTCTGCCGAGTTCGATTTAATTATTCTGGCCTATCAAGTTTGGTTTCTCTCTCCGTCGTTACCGATACAAGCATTTTTGCAAAGCGAGCAGGCGAAAACATTGCTGCGCAATAAATCCGTGATCACCGTGATTGGCTGCCGCAATATGTGGTTGATGGCGCAGGAGCGAACCAAACAATTGTTGCTCGATCTCGGCGCGCGACTTATCGATAATGTCGTACTCACCGATCGCACGCATGTCGCTGCGACATTTATTTCGACGCCCTTGTGGATGCTGACCGGCAAGCGCGGACCCTTTCTCGGTGGCTTGGTGCCGGCAGCGGGAATTCCGGCGGAGGATATCGCCGATGTGGCGCGATTCGGTCGCGCGATTGCAGCGCAATTGCCAGCGCGGGCGAGCGATAGCACGGAGCCGATGTTTCAGGGGCTCGGTGCAGTGACGGTGAATCCGCGAATGATCGCATCGGAAAAAATTGCACTGCGCAGTTTTCGTATTTGGGGTGGCTGGCTGCGCGCGCTCGGGGATCAGCAATCGCTTGCCAGAAAATGTTTATTATTTTTCTATGTGATTTTTCTGGTGACGTTAATTCTCACGGTGGTTCCAGTCAGCGCCATTATCAAGCGTCTGTTGATGCCGTTTATGCGCGAGCGCGTACAGTTACAACGCAATTACTTTGCGGCGCCTTCGGGTGAAGATGCCAGCGCGTGGAGAGTTCAGTCGTGACGAACAGTGTATACATCACCGCCACCGGTATTTTTTTGCCGCACGATCCTGTCGCCAATGACGATATGGAGCGAATTCTCGGACAAGTCGGTGAGCGCCCATCGCGCGCGCGCCGCATGATTTTGCGCAGTAACGGCATTAAATCGCGGCATTACGCGGTCGATTCACAAACGCTGCAGCCCACCTTTACCAATGCCGCGCTAACGGCGCAGGCGGTGCGTGCTTTATCGTCGGCGTTCGATCTTGCGCAGCTGGAGTGTCTGGTGTGCGGCACTTCGCTGCCCGATCAATTATTTCCTAATCATGCATCGATGGTGCAGGGCGAACTGGCGTTGCCCGCGTTGGAAGCAACCGCAACGTCGGGTGTCTGCCTCAGCGGTCTGGCATCGTTGCGCTATGCGTATCTCAGCGTTTTATCGGGGCAGCATCGCAACGCGGTGGCAACGGGCTCGGAATTATCGTCGGCGTTGATGCGCGCGCACAATTTTCAAAACGATGCGCCCGACGAATCCGATGCACGTTTAGCTGAGCTCGAAAAAGCGCCGGAAATCGCGTTCGAAAAAGATTTCCTACGCTGGATGTTATCTGATGGCGCCGGTGCATTTTTGCTGGAGCCGACACCGCGCAGCGATCGCACGAATTTGCGTATCGATTGGATCGAGATGCGTTCGTATGCCGGCGAAATGGAGCCGTGCATGTACGCCGGTGCAATCAAGCGCGCCGACGGCGGTCTCGATGGTTGGGCGCCAATGACAAAGCAGCAGCGCGCCGAGTCATCGGTACTGACAGTGACACAGGATGTGAAATTGCTGAATGAGAGTGTCATCGCCTACACGCTGGAAAAGCCGCTGCGCGACGTTATCGCAAAATATAAATTGCGTACCGATGACATCGATTATTTCGTTCCGCATTATTCATCGGAATATTTTCGCGATCGTGTTGAAACCGGTTTGCGCAATGTTGATTTTCCTGTTCCACAACAGCGCTGGTTTACCAATCTCACGCGCAAAGGCAATACCGGCTCCGCATCGATTTACATCATGCTCGATGAGCTGTTGACGTCGGGCGATTTGCGCTCAGGCCAAAAATTATTGTGCTGGGTGCCGGAGAGCGGTCGTTTCTCCGGCGGCCTGATGCATTTGACTGTTGTCTGAATATGAAAACGGACGAGGTACCACAGGATTTATCGCTCACCTATCCCGGACATCATCGACTGGTGTACGCAGTCGATGATAAAGGTGAATATCTCGGCGTGCATTCGGCGGGATGGGATGTCGAGAGTGCAGCGACGCTGGCGGCTATCGCCGAAGTCGAACGTTTGCGCGACGATGCCTGGCGGCGCGCGAAACAGGGAATCGCATCGCCGTTGGAGTTTCACATGTATAACCGCCGGATGGATTTGCCGCTGCTGGCCGGTGCGGCGGCGATGTGGCAGTGGCGCGTACGTCGTCATTTCGATGCGAAAAAATTTCGCAAATTAAGCGCAAAAATTTTGGTTCGCTATGCCGATGCGCTGCAGATTTCTATCGTCGAATTATGCACAGTGCCGGATACGTTGCCGGCTTCGTCGATCGCAGCTTCTCCAGCGCCGGACTTAACATCGCCCTCATCAGCACCTGTATCGGAGTCTTAATGACGTTTGCCCATCGTCAATCGGCACACTGCGAAAGCGGCGTTGTCGCGAATATGTTATCGCTGAAAGGCTTGCCGATGAGTGAGCCGATGGCATTCGGTTTGGCGAGTGCGTTGGCGTTTGCCTATATCCCACTCATCAAATTATCGGGCATGCCATTGATCGCCTACCGGATGCCGCCCGGATATATTTTGAAAGGGATTCAAAAACAATTGGGTGTGCGTTTTGTTCGCCATACCTATCGCGATGCGGATCGCGGTATGCGCGCGCTGGATGAATTGTTAGACACTCAGGGTATGGTGGGTTTGCAGGCCGGCGTATTCTGGCTGCCGTATTTCCCGCCGCAAATGCAATTTCATTTCAATGCGCATAACCTGATTGTTTACGGGCGCGAAGGCAATGAATATCTGATCAGCGATCCCGTGTTCGAAACCACAACGCGTTGTGAAGCGGGTGCGTTGAGACAGGCGCGCTTCGCCAAAGGCGCGCTGGCTGCGCGAGGGCTTGCGTACTATCCGCAGAATATTCCGCAGGAAATCGATTATGCGAAAAAAATTCCCGCAGCGATTCGCGCCAATTTCCGCACGATGACGAAAGCGCCATTGCCCGTTATCGGCATTCGCGGCATTCGCTATCTCGCCAAAAATATTGTTGCGCTCGGCAAGCAGCCCGAGCGGCGCAAGCATCTCAACTTATATCTCGGTCATATCGTGCGCATGCAGGAAGAAATCGGCACGGGTGGCGCGGGCTTTCGGTTTTTATATGCTTCGTTTTTGCGCGAATCGGCAAAATTATTACATGGAACAGCGAGCAGTGATTTGCTGGCGCAGGCATCGATGCAATTGACCGATGCCGGCGATGAGTGGCGACGATTTGCGTTGCAGGCGAGCAAGATGAGTCGCGATCGTCAGCCGATGGATACGCAATTGCTTACACAGACGTTGAATGGTGTTGCCGATCGCGAAGCGGCGGTGTGGCAGTTGCTAAAGGATATTTAGCTTTTGCGCGCGACCATAGCAATATAACGTTGCAGGGGGTCGCTATTGATGTGTAGAAATCGTGCGTCGCGCTGCGACGATTCAATGAATGCTGCGATGGCGCTACCACTCTGTGAATCGTAGTAACCCATCGTATCGTCGCGATAAATAAATTCTTGTTGCAGTTCGCCGTGCTGACGCACAGCAGCAAAATCCTCCGGCGTCATAAATTGACCGCGACTGCAAAATTGATTTTCTGGCGCCAAGCTTGGCGATTTAATCCAGTCGGCGAGCTCTTGCCGATCGATAAAAGGATACACACCTTCGATGCTGCCGAGAGTCGTCGCTGGCAACGTATCGTTATCGAGCCACAACCAATGCGATCCCTCAGCCAGCGTCGTTGTTTCGCTGAGCTTCAAGCGTTGACGATGCTCCGCAATTGGCGGCACCACGACATCGACGACGCCGACTAACGCGGAATCAATGTTTCCCAATTGCAGATCGAGTAATGCCGATTGCAATGCGACTTCAAATGCCCAGTGGCGATTGGCAATAAATTGATTGCGGCCGCACAGGCCGAAACTCTGAGCGATATAAAAACTCGCGGCATTGCTCACCGTGTTGATGAAATTCAATGGTTTTGGTTCGTGACCATTGACGAATAAATCGCGCTGCACTTCGACGGTAATTTCCATATCGCCGCGCCCCGACGCGATATAGATCGCGGTGTCGCTGGGCGGCTGTATGCTTTGTTCGGCATCGATATGACGTGCCGAGTGAATGCAGCGCGCCGCGCCGATCAATGCGAGTTGAATAAAGCGATCGATACGGCGCACGGAAGCACCGAGCGTTGCTTTGAGCAGCGGTTTTAAATCGGGCACATCGCTGTCGATCGTCTCGCGATAATTGCCCATGCCGATGATGCGCGCCGCTCCAATATCCTTGATCAATTCAATACTTTCGATCAATTCAGTGCTCTCGATTGGAAACGATCAAGGCGGTATTGCTGCCGCCAAAGCCAAAATAATTCAGCATGAAATTGCCTTCGGCGATCGGTGTCAGCGTTTGCGGAAAGCGGATGCCGAGTTCGCTGGGTTGTGCGCAGACGCCGGGAACCGCAGGAAAAACTCCGCGTTGCAGCGCCGAATAAAGCAATACCAATTCACTGAGTCCACAGGCGCCGAGCGTGTGTCCGATGTAAGGTTTGAGCGCGCATAGCAATGGCATTTGCGCAAAGGTGCGCTGCAGTCCCGCCGCTTCGGCTTCATCGTTGAGTAGGCTCGCGGTGCCGTGAGTTTTTATCGCGCTGATATCGTCGGTCGTAAGCTGTGTTGAATTCAGAGCCTGCTGCATCACGGCGTGAACGGAGGTGCCGTCGGGATTCGCTGCGGAAATGCCGTGCGTGTCGCAACGATTGGCGCCGCCGAGCAGGCGCAATTGACTGGCGCTGCCGCTGCGTCCGAGCACGACGGCTGCGCAGCTTTCGCCGATGGCAAGACCGCTGCGGCCGCTATCGAATGGTCTCATCAAAGTATCGGTGAGCAAACCGAGCGATTGAAAGCCGAGCAGGGTGATGGCGTTGGCCAATTCGATGCCGACAACAATCGCGTGTTCGATCTGACCTGTCGCGATCATCTGCGCGGCATACAGCAGCGCGTTGGCGCTGGCGGTGCACGCGGTGTTGAAACTGTAATCCGGGCCGCGCATGCCAAAACGTTCGGCAATAAAAAATGCGAGATTGCCGATGCTGTTGCTGAATGCAAGCGGCAGCGCATGCGCGTTAGTCAATAAATGGCGTCGATAATGACTTTCCGATACCGAAATATCGAACGATGAGCTGCCGACAAAAACGGCAGTGCGTTGTATCTGTTGCGCGCTCAGCGCTGAACGCATCAACGCATGATCGATGGTGTGTTGAACCACGTCATAGAGTCGGCGTTCATGAATCTGCAGATTATTTTCGTCGAACGGAAAATGCGCGAGCGTATGGCACGGCACCGTGCTGTGGTTGGGGCCAAAATGCACCTGCAATTTTGTCGGCAGTCGCGGCGGTTGTTGCAGCGCTGCAAAATGTTCTTCCTCGCCGAATCCCAGCGCGGTGTGCAAGCCCATGCCGAGTAGTTGAACACCTTTCATGCGCTGGCTTTCGCATCGACAATCGTTTGCGCCAGCGCTTCGATACTTGCGAGTGCGCGTCGTGCATCAGGCCCGGCTTCGATGCGCACGCCGTATTTATCTTTCACAGCCATACAGATTTGCAATGCGTCGAGTGAATCGAGCGCCAGCGGTCCGCCGATCAATGGCTCGGCGTCGGTAATTTCTTCCGGCTCGATATCTTTATCGCATTCGCGCACGACCATTATTTTAAGCGCGACTTTTAATGCATCCATGTCGCTGAAATTTGTGGTGTCCATTGCTTCAATCGCTCATTGAAAAATTGATTTACGCCATCTGCCGCTGTTGTTGGAGCACGCCGGCCGCGATGAAGGCGATGCCGCCGAATGCGGTGAGCAGGGCGGCTTGGGGTAATACTTCCAAAACGCCACCGCCGCGCAGCAGCACATTGAGAAAGCCTTCGAGTCCCCATGCCATCGGCGAGCAGTTCGCAATGGTTTGCATGGTGGCGGGCATGACAAATTTCGGCACCATAATGCCGCCGATGGCGCCGAGAATAATATTACCCGCACCGCCCATCAACGTGGCCTGCTCGGTGGTTTTTGCAAGTACTGCAATGAGCAGGGCATAGCCGAGAGCGGCGGCGCTCACGGCGGCGCCGATAATGAAGAGAGCGCTTTTTGATCCGGTTAGCGACAGCGCATCACCGCCGAGCAAGGGCAGCACATACGCGCCGATCAGCAGCATCGCTAATACCTGCAATTGGTTGACGCAGAAATAGGTTAACCATTTGCTCGCGAGCAGCGTGAACGGGCTGACATTGGTGCTGCGCAATCTGCGCAATGTGCCTTGCTGGCGTTCGCGAATCATTGCATTCGACAGTGGAATCACCACAAAAAATATCGCAAACACGAGCCAGGCCGGAACGTTTTGCTGCACGGCGGTCGGCGCGACATCGGTATCGGCGTAACCGTGCAAGACCTGCGGAGCCGGTCCTGTAATTTCGGAGGTCTCTACCGGCATCGGGCTTGCCTTCAGCATTTCGCTCAAGCGCAATTTGCCCTGTGCTTCGCGCAGCGCGGCGAGAAAAATCATTTCGGTTTGTTTGCTGGTGTCGGGAGCGATCAGCGCGGTGAGCGTCGCCTTTGCAGCAGCGTCGTCGCTGCTCGTGTCACTGCCAACAGCGGCGCCGAAATCGTGCGGAATAATAACGGCAAAAGCGGCATCGCCCGATTTCAATAATTTTTTAAGCGCTACCGGATCGGAACTTTCAGCGGCAATAATTTTAAACGCACCGCCATCGCTGAGACTTTTCGCCAATGCCAGTGATTGCGCGCTGCGATCGAGATCGCTGAGAAGAATATCGAGCTTCTTGCCCGATCGCGCTGCGAACTCGCCCTGCATCGCCAGCGACATAATCAGAATGAAGGTGGTTGGCATGGCGAACAATAAAAATAATCCGTGCAAATCCTGCCGCAGCAATCGCCATTCCTTCTTGATACAGGCCAACAGCACGCTCATTTCAAGCTCCGGGTTTTGCGGCGAGCAAATCGAAATAAATGCGCTCGAGGCGATTAAATCCGATTTGCACATGATCGGGTTGCAGTTGGTGCTGCGCCAATGTTTGAGCGAGTAACAATAGTGGGTCCGCATCCGAGGGCATGTTGAGGCGCAGTGTATTGCTGTCCTGCATGGTCGGCGCGAAAGCAGACAGCGCCGCAAGATCGCTCGCAGCTGGCGCCGAACGAAAGCGCAACCAGGCGACCTTGCCCTGATCCTGTTGCAATAAATTCACGAGGCTATCGTGCGCGAGAATTTTGCCGTGATTGATGAATGCGACGTCATCGCAAATGGCCTCGACTTCTTCCAGATAATGCGATGTATAAATAATCGTGGTGCCTTTGCGGCGGAGCTGACCGATCGCGGTGAGAATATGTTGTCGCGATTCCGCATCGATACCGACAGTGGGTTCGTCGAGATACAAAATCGCGGGCGCATTGAGCAGCGCGATAGCGAGATTGAGCCGGCGTTTTTCGCCGCCCGAACATTCTTCGGCGCGGCGATCGAGCAGCGCATCGAGGCGGCAAATTTCTACGCACTGCGCCAGTCGCTCCGGGAAGCGATCGCCCAGACGATACACGCCGGCAAAGAATTCCAAATTATTGCGCAGCGTGAGGGTCGGGTAGAACGCGTAGTCTTGCGGCACCAGGGCGGAGATGGCTTTTATCTCGCGCATCTGTGAGCGCGCGCTGAAGCCGGCCATATCGATACTGCCTTGCTGTACGCGCAGTTGCCCGGTCAGCAATCCGAGCAGTGTGCTCTTGCCGGCGCCATTGGGGCCCAGCAGTCCAAGAATGCGACCCTTCGACAGCGTGAGATTAATATCCTGCAGCGCCGGTGCCGCTGCGCCTGGGTAAGAATGGCTTAAATTGCGAATGATTATCTGCGAAGCATGATCAGTCATTGGATAATCAGTCTGCATATTATTGCTGTTGTGGACGAGCGAAATGAGCGCCGAGGTGGCGGTCGATGCGCGCAAATGGGTAGTGCGGGCATTCTAACTGCGCACGATAAGCCAGCCAACCCGACATGGATCAATATTGCGAGCGTCTTCGCTTGAATTTCCCATGGCGCGCCCTAATTTAGGTGGCATTGCCGGCGTTCGTGAGTAGCGCTGCTCAGGGAGAAAACATCCAATGCGAATAGATCGTTTTACCAGTTCACTGCAAACCGCGCTGGCCGATGCGCAATCGCTCGCGCTCGGGCGCGACAATAATTTTCTAGAACCTGCGCATTTACTGCATGCGTTGCTCGAACAGCAAGGCGGCTCGGTGCGGCCGTTGCTCGCTCAGTCGGGTGCAAATATTCCGCGTTTGAAAACTGCGCTGACCAATGCGCTCGATCGTTTGCCGAAAGTGCAGGGCACGCCGGGCGATATTCACATGTCGAACGATTTGGGTCGGCTCCTTAACGTGGCCGATAAGCTCGCGCAGCAAAAGAAAGATGCGTACATCTCCAGCGAAATGGTGCTGCTGGCATTTTTCGAAGTGAATAATGTGATCACCGCGCTGATGAAAGAAGTTGGCGTGACCAAAGAAAAACTCGAAGCAGCTATCGAAAAAGTGCGCGGCGGCGAAAATGTCGATAATCCCGAAGCCGAAGGCAATCGTCAGGCGCTCGACAAATACACCATCGATTTAACCAAGCGCGCCGAAGACGGCAAGCTCGATCCCGTGATCGGTCGCGACGACGAAATTCGCCGCACGATTCAGGTATTGCAGCGTCGCACGAAAAATAATCCGGTATTAATCGGTGAACCCGGTGTCGGTAAAACTGCGATCGTCGAAGGTCTTGCGCAGCGCATCGTCAATGGCGAAGTGCCGGAAGGCTTGAAAGATAAACGCCTGCTTTCGCTCGATCTTGGCGCATTGCTGGCGGGCGCGAAATTTCGCGGCGAGTTTGAAGAGCGTTTGAAAGCGGTTTTGAACGAACTCGCGAAACAGGAAGGTCGCATTATTTTATTCGTCGACGAATTGCACACGATGGTCGGCGCGGGTAAAGCCGAAGGTGCGATGGATGCGGGCAATATGTTGAAGCCGGCACTCGCGCGCGGCGAATTGCATTGCGTCGGCGCGACCACGCTCAACGAGTATCGCCAATTTATCGAAAAAGATGCGGCGCTCGAACGTCGTTTCCAGAAAGTGTTGGTCGATGAGCCGAGCGAAGAAGACACGATTGCGATCTTGCGCGGCTTGAAAGAACGTTACGAAGTTCACCACGGCGTCGATATCACCGACAGCGCGATTATCGCAGCCGCAAAATTATCGCAGCGCTACATCACCGATCGGCAATTGCCGGATAAGGCCATCGATTTGATCGACGAAGCAGCGTCGCGTATTCGTATGGAAATCGATTCGAAACCCGAAGAAATGGATCGGCTCGAACGTCGCCTGATTCAATTGAAAATTCAGCGCGAAGCGGTGAAAAAAGACACCGACGAAGGCGCGAGAAAACAAGTCGAATTACTGAGTAAAGAAATCGACAAGGTCGAGCGCGAATTCGCCGATCTCGAAGAAATCTGGAAAGCCGAAAAAGCGGCGTTGCAAGGTTCGCAAAAAATCAAAAGCGATCTCGAACAGGCGCGCCTCGAACTCGAAGCGGCGCGGCGTAGCTCTGATTTAACGCGCATGTCTGAATTGCAATACGGCGTGATTCCGCAATTGGAAAAACAATTGGATATGGCCACGCACGCCGAAATGATGGATATGAAATTGCTGCGCAGCAACGTGACCGAAGAAGAGGTCGCGGAGGTTGTGTCGCGCTGGACGGGGATTCCCGTGGCGAAAATGCTCGAAGGCGAGCGCGAGAAATTGTTGCGCATGGAAGAGTCGCTGCATCAACGCGTGATCGGTCAAGACGAAGCGGTGGTGGCGGTGGCAAATGCGGTACGTCGTGCGCGCGCAGGTTTGTCCGATCCGAATCGTCCGAACGGCAGCTTTTTATTTCTCGGTCCAACCGGTGTCGGTAAGACCGAGTTGTGCAAAGCACTCGCGGAATTTTTATTCGATTCGCAAGACGCCATGGTGCGTATCGATATGTCCGAGTTCATGGAGAAACATTCGGTCGCGCGGCTGATCGGCGCGCCACCCGGTTATGTTGGCTATGAAGAGGGCGGCTATTTAACAGAAGCGGTGAGGCGTAGACCGTATTCGCTGTTGCTGCTCGATGAAGTCGAGAAGGCGCATCCCGATGTTTTCAATATTTTGTTGCAGGTCTTGGAGGATGGACGCTTGACCGATGGTCAGGGCCGTACGGTGGATTTCCGCAATACCGTGATCGTGATGACGTCGAACCTCGGTTCCGACATCATTCAGAAACTGGCGGGCGAGCATAATTACGAAGCGATGAAAGTCGCGGTGATGGAAGTGGTTGGCGGCCATTTCCGGCCCGAGTTCATCAATCGTATCGATGAGACTGTTGTGTTTCATCCGCTCGCGAAAGCGCAGATTCGTGGCATCGCCAATATTCAGCTCGATCTGCTGCGCAAGCGTTTAAAAGATCGCGATTTGTCGATCCAGATCAGCGATGCAGTGATCGACGAATTGGCAGCGGTGGGATTTGATCCGGTGTATGGCGCGCGTCCGTTGAAGCGGGCGATTCAGCAATATCTGGAAAATCCGCTCGCGCAGGAAATTCTGAAAGGGAAATTCGTAGCGGGCGATACGATCAAAGCTGAGCGCGAAGGTGATCACATTCGGTTCGATAAGTAACGCCACGTCGCCAAATGAAAAAGGGCAGCTTCCGCTGCCCTTTTGTTTTTGCGTAACAATTATTTCGCCGGAGCGGGTTCGCAGTAAACGTCAGCAGATTCTTGCGCCAGTTTTTTCTGGTCAGCGATCTCTTCCGGCGTCAGGTAGCGATACTCCTCGCCCACTTTCTCGCGAATGCGTGCATGGCTGTTGAGGGTGTTTTGCGCATCCTGGGCTTGTTTGCACTTCTCGGGATCTTTGTCGGGAACACTTTGCAGCGAGCCGGTAATGGGCTTCTTCGTATCTTTTGCTGCGGTTTTAGCCTCGGTGCTCGCAGCGGTCTCGCCGGCTTCAACTGCGGTGGATTTGCCGGTTGAGGTGGCGATGAATTCGGACTTGCGACCGGGTGGCGGCTGCTGGGTGAAATGCTCGACCCCGGCGTCGTCATGCCATTTGTAATAACCTTGCGGCGCAGCGAGTAGGGTGGGCGCAGTCGCGATCAGCGAAGCGGCACAAAAGAATTGAAGTGCGCGGTGTCGAATAGTCATAAATCCCTGCTCGTGCTGAAGATGAAAAAGAGTCGCGTGAGGTGACGACAAAAGTTAGGGCAAGTATGGCAAAGAAGTGGAAATTTGCTGCCTTTCCTGCCACGGAATTGTTGATTACATCGCGTTGACGGAAGTTTCAGCGCTTAATTTTGGCGGTTTTGTACACTTGGCCAACTTTTTCTTGACACAGAATGCTTGCGCAGAAAAAATAACCAGTCCTAAGTCTCTGGGCTTGGGGCGTTATTTCAGGCTAGTTAATACCAGGCTAAAGAGGACCGCCGCTTACCCGTGGCAATCCCTTGGATCGAGCTGATCAGTTCGATTCCCGCATCAAGCAAATTTGAAACTCAGCCGACACACGACCTGTGTTGCGAGCGAGCCGGCTCCGCGCCACCCAGCGGGGTTCAGCACAAGTGCCATGTCATTGGCGCTGTCGCGTTTTGTGCCGTTGTTGCAGATAAGTTGTCTGTCAGCGCGTGCATGAAAAAGGTCGTGTAGGGCATTTTCCCTACCGTTTCGTCATCAATGTTCAGTCTATGCCGTTTTCGGCTAAGGACTGGAGCGAGGATATTGTGGAATTATTATCCGGCGGCGACATGGTCGCTCAGGCCCTCCAAGACGAGGGTGTCGAATTTATTTTTGGTTATCCGGGCGGTGCGGTTCTGCATATTTATGACGCACTGTTCAATCGTTCGAAAATCCCGCACATCCTGGTGCGCCACGAACAAGCGGCAACCCACGCGGCCGATGCCTATGCGCGTGCGACCGGCAAGCCCGGCGTGGTGCTTGTGACTTCGGGTCCCGGCGCCACCAATGCGATCACTGGTATCGCGACGGCGTATATGGATTCGATTCCGATGGTGGTGCTGTCGGGGCAGGTGCCGTCCGATAAAATCGGCGAAGACGCGTTTCAGGAAACCGACATGATCGGCGTCTCGCGTCCGATCGTAAAACACAGCTTCCTGGTCAAGCGCGCGATCGATATTCCCGAGGCGATCAAAAAGGCGTTCTACATTGCCTCGACGGGTCGTCCTGGTCCGGTCGTGGTCGATCTGCCGAAAGACATCACCAATCCGTTCGATAAATTCGAGTACAGCTACCCGAAAAAGGTGAAGATGCGCTCGTATACGCCGGCGTTGCGTGGGCATGCGGGCCAGATCAAGAAGGCGATCGGTTTATTGCTGGCGGCCAAACAGCCTGTCATTTATACCGGCGGTGGTGTTGTGCAAGGCAATGGCAGTGAATTGCTGACCAAACTTGCGCACGAATTGAATTTTCCGGTAACGAATACACTGATGGGTCTCGGTGCCTTTCCCGGCAGCGATCGCCAATTCATCGGCATGCTCGGCATGCACGGTTTTTATGAGGCGAATATGGCGATGGACGAGGCCGATGTGATCCTCGCCATCGGTGCGCGTTTCGACGATCGCGTCACCAACACACCGAGCAAATTCTGCCCGAATGCGAAAATCATTCACGTCGATATCGATCCCGCATCGATTTCGAAAACGATCAACGCCGACGTACCGATCGTTGGCCCCGTTGATTCGGTGCTCACCGATATGCTCGATTTGCTCGCCGAGGCGCGCAAAGAAGGTCAGGACACCGACAAGAATGCGATCGCTGCGTGGTGGAAAAAAATCGAGGCGTGGCGCGAGCACGGCGGTCTGTGGGTGCAGCCGCGTTACGATGCGGCGAGTCCGCTCATCAAGCCGCAATTCGCTATCGAGACTTTATACAAAGTCACGCACGGCGATGCGTTTATCACCTCGGATGTTGGTCAGCATCAAATGTTCGCGGCGCAATATTACCGCTTCAACAAGCCGCGTCGCTGGATCAACTCGGGCGGTCTCGGCACGATGGGATTTGGTCTGCCAGCAGCGATGGGGGTGAAACTCGCGTTTCCCGAAGCGGATGTCGCGTGCGTGACAGGCGAAGGCTCGATCCAGATGAATATTCAAGAACTCTCGACCTGCACACAATATCGTTTGCCGGTGAAAATCATTAATTTGAACAATGGTTATCTCGGCATGGTTAAACAGTGGCAGGACATGCAGTACGGCGCACGTTATTCGCAGAGCACGTATGAAAACTCGCTGCCCGATTTCGTCAAACTTGCCGAGGCGTACGGTCACGTCGGTATGCGCGTCGATAAAAAAGAAGATCTCGAAGCGGCGATGAAAGAAGCGTTCGCGCTGAAAGATCGTCTCGTGTTTATGGATATTCACGTCGATCCGCACGAACACGTTTATCCGATGCTCATCGCGCCGAACGGTTCGATGCGCGATATGTGGCTGAGCAAAACGGAGCGCACATAAAATGAGAAGAATTATTTCGTTATTGTTGGAAAACGAACCGGGCGCACTGTCGCGTGTCGTCGGTTTATTTTCGCAGCGCGGTTACAACATCGAAACGTTGAATGTGGCCGCGACGGAAGATCCGACGTTGTCGCGATTGACGCTAACGACGGTTGGCGACGATCACGTTATCGAGCAGATCACCAAGCATCTGAATAAATTGATCGATGTAGTGAAGCTCGTCGATCTCACCGAAGGTGCACATATCGAGCGCGAGTTGATGTTGGTGAAAGTGCGCGCGACCGGAGCGCAGCGTGCAGAAATCAAACGCTGCACCGATATTTTTCGCGGACAAATCGTCGATGTCGGCCCCACCGTGTACACGATTCAAATCACCGGCGCGAGCGATAAGCTCGATGCATTTCTCGAATCGGTCGGTGATGCGGCAATTCTGGAAGTCGTGCGCAGCGGTGTGTCGGGTATTGCACGCGGTGAGAAAGTGCTGAGTTTGTAATTCGAAATCTGTGGCAATAAAAAGGCCGCGCTCTTTAAAAGGCGCGGCCTTTTTTGTTCCCTGAAAATCGGTATTAAACGATTTTCTTCATCGCAGTCATGTAGCCGCGTAAGGTTTTGCCGACGATTTCAACGGGATGCTTGCGAATTTCTTCGTTGATTTCGATGAGTTCGCGGTTGTCGACGCCGTTATCTTTCACGTTCAAGCCGCGACCGATGACATCGGTGCTGACTTTGCTCATGAAATCTTTCAGCAGCGGACGGCATGCTTGATCGAACAAGTAGCAACCGTACTCAGCGGTGTCGGAAATCACGACGTTCATCTCGTACAGTTTTTTGCGTGCGATCGTGTTAGCGATGAGCGGAGTTTCGTGCAGTGATTCGTAGTACGCGCTTTCCGGCAGCATGCCGGCACTGGTCATGCACTCGAACGCGAGCTCAACGCCGGCTTTGACCATGGCGACCATCAAAATGCCTTTGTCGAAATAATCCTGCTCGCTGATTTGGGCATTTTTGTCGATCGGCGTTTTCTCGAATGCGGTTTCGAGTGTTTGTGCGCGCCAGGTCAACAGGTTGTCGTCGTTGTTCGCCCAGTCTTGCATCATCGTGCGTGAAAAATGGCCCGACAAAATATCGTCCTGATGTTTTTCGTAGAGCGGGCGCATGATGTTTTTCAATTCATCGGCGAGTTCGTACGCTTTGATTTTTGCCGGATTGCTCAGGCGATCCATCATATTGGTGATGCCGCCGTGCTTGAGTGCTTCGGTGACAGTTTCCCAACCGTATTGAATGAGCTTGCCTGCATAACCCGGGTCGATGCCTTCCGAGACCATTTTGTCGAAACACAAAATCGAGCCGGTTTGCAGCATGCCGCAGAGAATCGTTTGTTCGCCCATCAAATCCGATTTCACTTCGGCGATGAATGACGATTGCAATACACCCGCGCGATGACCGCCGGTCGCAGCCGCGTAGGCTTTTGCGATTTCGAGGCCATCGCCATTCGGGTCATTTTCTTCGTGTACGGCGAGCAATGTCGGTACGCCGAAACCGCGTACGTACTCAGCGCGAACTTCGGTGCCCGGGCATTTCGGTGCAACCATGACGACGGTGATGTCTTTGCGAATCTGCATGCCTTCTTCAACGATGTTGAAGCCGTGCGAATACGCGAGCGCTGCGCCTTTCTTCATCAATGGCATCACTTGGCCGACAACCGAAGTGTGTTGCTTATCGGGAGTGAGGTTGCAGACGAGATCTGCCGTTGGAATCAGTTCTTCGTAGGTGCCGACTTTGAAACCGTTTTCGCTGGCGTTTTTCCACGATTGGCGTTTCGATTCGATCGCTTCTTTACGCAGGGCGTAAGAAATGTCGAGGCCGGAATCGCGCATGTTCAAACCTTGGTTCAGGCCTTGCGCGCCGCAGCCGACGATCACGACCTTTTTGCCTTTGAGGTAGTCGCATTCATTGGCGAATTCTTCGCGTGCCATGAAGCGGCACTTGCCGAGTTGTTCGATCTGACGGCGGAACGGCAGGCTGTTGAAGTAGTTCTGACCCATGATGACCTCCTGGGTTAATAAAGAGTGGCTTGATGAATCGGATCGCGGCGCCTAAGCATTCTGCGAGGGTGGCTAAAAATACGCCAATTTCGCTGTTGCGTAAAATGATATATTCGCCACACTGTGTTGCGTAAAGTGCAATAATGGCGACCATGGATACGCGTGAGTTAGAGCTTTTTGTCGTTCTCGCCGAGACGCTGCACTTTGGGCAGACCGGCGAGCGTATGCATTTGAGCCCTTCGGCGATCAGTCGCACCATCAAGCGCATGGAGGACGAGGTGGGGCAGCGGTTGCTTGAGCGCGATAAGCGCAGTGTCCAGCTAACCGCAGCGGGAGCCGCGCTTCTTCAATATGCGCGGCAACAATTGGCGCAGTGGCGGGGTTTTATCGATAGCCTGCAGCCTCACTATCAACTCCTGCACGGCGAGATCAGCCTGTATTGCTCGGTCACTGCTGCGTATAGCCTGCTCGCGCGTCTGCTATCCGATTTTCGCAGCCGATATCCCGCGATCGAATTGAAGCTGCATACGGGTGATCAGGCTGATGCGATCGAGCGTGCGTTGAGCGGCGAAGAGGATTTGGCGATCGCAGCCCTGCCTGAAAAAATTTCGAAAAAACTGCGTGTGCAAACGCTCGCGCAGTCGCCGCTGGTTTTTATCGCGCCGGCTTTTCCTTGTGCGGTGCGCGAGCAAATTGCTGTCGAATCGCCCGCTTGGGAGCGAATCCCGTTGATCGTTTCCGAGCGTGGTCTGGCGCGTTTGCGGGTCGATGCGTGGTATCGCGCGCAAAATCTCAAGCCCAATATCTACGCGCAGGTCAGCGGCCATGAGGCGATTGTGTCGATGGTTGGGCTTGGATTTGGTGCGGGAGTGGTTCCTGAGTTGGTGTTATCGAACAGTCCGCAGCGCGAAAATATCACCATTATCGATGTTGAGCCGAAACTTGAACCATTCGTGGTAGGGCTGTGTGCAACAGCGCAGCGTTTGGAGAATCCGTTAGTAAAAGCCTTTTGGGATACGGCGCGTGCTTCATACCCCGCCGAGTTTTAATTATCATGCGCCACTACCTTTAATCGAAGAGACTCTATGAGCGACGAACAACCGATGCATAATCGCCGCGCGGAAGATCAGCGCGCCACTGCCGAAGCCCCCGCGCAGGAGCAGCATGCTTACGAAAGCATGCTGCCGGTCGACGAGCACGAGGAAGAAGTTTCTGTCAACGGCCGCAAAGAGCGGCGGCGCGGAATTTATTTGTTGCCTAATTTGTTTACGACTGGCGCATTATTTTCGGGTTTTTACGCGATTGTGTCTGGCATGCACGGCAAGTTTGAAGTCGCTGCTATCGCCATTTTTGTCGCGATGATTTTTGACGGCCTCGATGGTCGTGTCGCGCGGTTGACCAATACGCAGAGTAAATTTGGCGCCGAATACGACAGCCTTTCCGATATGGTGTCGTTTGGCGTTGCGCCTGCGCTCGTTGCTTTCAGTTGGTCGTTGAATCAGCTCGGTAAATTCGGTTGGGCAGTTGCATTTATTTATGTTGCCTGCGCCGCATTGCGTTTAGCGCGCTTCAATACGCAAATCGATACAGCGGATAAAAATTATTTTTCGGGGCTGGCGAGTCCTGCCGCCGCCGCAGTTGTTGCGGCAGTGGTTTGGGTTAGCGCTGAGGAGGGGTGGGTTGATGGTCAATTGCCGCTCGGCATGCCGCTGCTCGCCGGTTTGCTCACAGCTGCTGTCGGTTTCTTGATGATTTCGAGTATCAAATATCACAGCTTCAAGGGTTTGAACTTGCGCGGCCGTGTGCCCTTCGTTGTGTTGCTGGCGGTCGTTGTCGGTTTTGGTATTTTTATGATTGGCCAGGAGCGTGCGTTGCTGGTCGGCTTTTTGTTATATGCGCTATCTGGTCCGGCGGATATCTTCTATAAAAAAATGCGAAGGCCATCTGTAACATCCTGATAGCTTGCGCGTCTGACTAAAACCAGACGTCTTTGCAGGGGTGACTCATGTTGATTCGACAGCCATCGGATATTCGTTCTTCAGAAATTACCCCGGAATCGGTTTATTTACGCCGCCGCGAATTCATGCAGGCGGCGGCAATTGCTGGTACGAGTCTGTTATCGCCTTTTGCAAACTCGACTGAAACACAAGACTCCCCCACTAAGCCGCTCGATTATCGCAAGGCGACTAAAGCAGATTCCTCTTTGGGTATTTATACCGAAGAGGCGCTTACGCCTTATCACGATGCCACGCACTACAACAATTTCTACGAGTTCGGCACCGACAAAAGCGATCCTGCGACCTATGCGAGTTCGCTGCGAACCTCTCCGTGGAATGTTGTCATCGAAGGTGAGGTCGATAAGCCTGGAGCTTATGCGATCGAAGATTTGCTGAGTGGTGTGGCGCTGGAAGAGCGTATATATCGATTGCGTTGTGTCGAAGCGTGGTCGATGGTGGTGCCGTGGATTGGATTTCCGTTGTCGTCATTGATTAAACGTGTTCAACCGAATTCGCGTGCGAAATATATCGCGTTCACAACGCTGCACGCACCCGAGCAAATGCGCGGTCAGCGTTCGTATACCGGTACTATCGATTGGCCTTACGTTGAAGGTTTGCGTATCGATGAAGCAATGCATCCGTTAACGATTTTAAGTGTCGGTTTATACGGGCGTACGTTGCCTCCGCAAAATGGCGCGCCATTGCGTTTGGTTGTGCCGTGGAAATATGGATTTAAAAGTATTAAATCGATCGTCAAGATTCGCTTTCAGGAAAAACAGCCGAAAACGACATGGAGCATGATTGCGCCGCGGGAATATGGGTTTTATTCCAATGTGAATCCTGATGTCGATCACCCGCGCTGGAGTCAAAAAAGCGAGCGCCGGTTACCGAGTACGCTTTTTTCTCCGAACCGTATCGAGACAAAAATGTTTAACGGTTATGGAGAGCAGGTTGCGAGTCTCTATAGTGGTATGGATTTGCGCAGGAATTTCTAAATGTTGCTCATCGTTAAATTATGCATTTGGATTGCAGCGCTATCGCCATTAAGTTGGATGATTTATCTGGGAGTGGATAATCAGCTCGGCCCTGATCCGGGAAAGGCATTGGTCGATGGATTGGGCTTGTGGGCTTTGCGATTGCTGTTAATCACGTTGCTGCTGCGGCCGCTGCGCGACATCACTAAGCAGTTGATTTTTGTTCGTGTGCGACGACTTGTTGGCTTATTTTGTTTCTTTTACGCAACGCTGCATTTTGCGGCGAGTATTTTCTATGTCGTCGGCTATTCATGGGCTGAATTGGCAAAGGCGATGAGTGACAAGACTTATATTGTTCTGGGATTCGGTGCGTGGCTTTTGTTATTCGCATTGGCGGCGACATCCAACCGCTGGTCGCAGCGCAAGCTCGGTGGTGGGTGGTTGAGTCTGCATCGCTTGATTTACGTAGCGGCAATATTGGTGTGCTTGCATTTTGTCTGGCTCGTGCGATCCGATTTTTGGCAGCCGGTGATGTATTTCCTGTTGGCGGCATTGCTGCTTGTGTGGCGCGTGCCGATCATTGGTCGATCAATGGTGTGTCGTTTGCGTACATGAAATAGGCAGGATTTGGTTGAAAACTCCTCGATTTGTTTGCCGTTTGATCCGATCGCAAAAATAATTTTTTTATTCGTTGACACGCTAATTTTGGTTCCTATAATTCGCGCTCCTCGCTGCGGTGTCCGGAAGGTTGGAAGAGTGGTGAGGGAGTTGTGTAAGGTTCTTTAATCGCAAAGAAGTTGGTTGAAGAAAACGCTTGCATAACGAAGTTGGGGCGTTATAATGCGCGTCCTCGCAAAGCAGGGCGACCTGCTGCGGCCTAAATCCTAGCGATTTAGGGGTTGTTTAAAAAGAAGATCAGACAATTTGTGTGGGCACTTGAGGCTGAACGATCGCACAAGATCATTCAGAAACAAGTGAACTCGTAAATTCATTTTAAGTAGTAGTGAAGCCACGATTAACAAGTTTCTGAGCCAAGTTTTGGGGTTCTTATTCAAAACCCCGGTTAGATTGAACTGAAGAGTTTGATCATGGCTCAGATTGAACGCTGGCGGCAGGCCTAACACATGCAAGTCGAGCGAACCTAGCTTGCTAGGTGAGCGGCGAACGGGTGAGTAACACGTAGGAATCTGCCCGGTAGTGGGGGACAACGTCTCGAAAGGGACGCTAATACCGCATACGCCCTAAGGGGGAAAGCAGGGGATCTTCGGACCTTGCGCTATCGGATGAGCCTGCGTCGGATTAGCTAGTTGGTGGGGTAAAGGCCCACCAAGGCGACGATCCGTAGCTGGTCTGAGAGGATGATCAGCCACACCGGAACTGAGACACGGTCCGGACTCCTACGGGAGGCAGCAGTGGGGAATATTGGACAATGGGGGCAACCCTGATCCAGCCATGCCGCGTGTGTGAAGAAGGCCTTCGGGTTGTAAAGCACTTTAAGCTGGAGGAAGGTTTCTTGGCTAATATCCAAGAGAATTGACGTTACCAGCAGAATAAGCACCGGCTAACTCCGTGCCAGCAGCCGCGGTAATACGGAGGGTGCAAGCGTTAATCGGAATTACTGGGCGTAAAGCGCGCGTAGGCGGCTTGGTCAGTCGGATGTGAAATCCCTGGGCTCAACCTGGGAACTGCATTCGATACTGCCTGGCTAGAGTGTGGGAGAGGGTGGTGGAATTCCCGGTGTAGCGGTGAAATGCGTAGATATCGGGAGGAACATCAGTGGCGAAGGCGACCGCCTGGCCCAACACTGACGCTGAGGTGCGAAAGCGTGGGTAGCAAACAGGATTAGATACCCTGGTAGTCCACGCCGTAAACGATGTCGACTAGCCGTTGGAGACCTTAGAGTCTTTAGTGGCGCAGCTAACGCACTAAGTCGACCGCCTGGGGAGTACGGCCGCAAGGTTAAAACTCAAATGAATTGACGGGGGCCCGCACAAGCGGTGGAGCATGTGGTTTAATTCGATGCAACGCGAAGAACCTTACCGCCCCTTGACATCCTGGGAACTCGCTAGAGATAGCTTGGTGCCGAAAGGAACCCAGAGACAGGTGCTGCATGGCTGTCGTCAGCTCGTGTCGTGAGATGTTGGGTTAAGTCCCGTAACGAGCGCAACCCTTGTCCTTAGTTGCCAGCACGTAATGGTGGGAACTCTAAGGAGACTGCCGGTGACAAACCGGAGGAAGGTGGGGACGACGTCAAGTCATCATGGCCCTCACGGGGCGGGCTACACACGTGCTACAATGGCCGGTACAAACGGTTGCAAACCCGCGAGGGGGAGCCAATCCGAGAAAACCGGTCGTAGTCCGGATTGGAGTCTGCAACTCGACTCCATGAAGTCGGAATCGCTAGTAATCGCAGATCAGCATGCTGCGGTGAATACGTTCCCGGGCCTTGTACACACCGCCCGTCACACCATGGGAGTCTGTTGCACCAGAAGTAGCTAGCCTAACCGCAAGGAGGGCGGTTACCACGGTGTGGCCGATGACTGGGGTGAAGTCGTAACAAGGTAACCGTAGGGGAACCTGCGGTTGGATCACCTCCTTAATCGACGGCGACGTTGGTCGCAAGTGTCCACAACAAATTGTCTGATCACGTGATTGAAGCGACAGAATGCAAAGAGGAATCTCTTTGCGCGGGTCAGCAGGCCCGAAAGAATTTGGGTCTGTAGCTCAGGTGGTTAGAGCGCACCCCTGATAAGGGTGAGGTCGGTGGTTCGAGTCCACCCAGACCCACCAGAATTCCTCAATACTTCGTTGCAGCGCCGCTCGCATAGACAACTATGCTTCGCGACACTGTGTCTCGTTTTGAGCAATTCTGGCGTGCTAAATGAGCTCCCGATATGAAAGAAGGGGCCGTAGCTCAGCTGGGAGAGCGCCTGCCTTGCACGCAGGAGGTCAGGAGTTCGATCCTCCTCGGCTCCACCACTTCTCTGATAAATCTGTCGTCGAAATTCGATGTGAATTCTTTGCTTGCCGGCAACGGTGAGTTTAGAGAATTGACATCGGGTTTTAACAATCCGAATGTTCTTTAACAAGGTGGATAAACTGAAAGTCCAAAGCAAACTGTGATTGCTCAAGCGCAACACAGATCCGGCGAAATCATGTTGCGAGTTTAGTCGCACGCAATGTGAATATTTATGTCTCTTGATCATCGGTCGTGCAGTTGACGACTGGATTATATGGTCAAGCGAATAAGTGCATACGGTGGATGCCTTGGCAGCTAGAGGCGATGAAGGACGTTGGAGCCTGCGAAAAGCTTCGGGGAGTCGGCAACCAGACTGTGATCCGAAGATGTCCGAATGGGGGAACCCACCTACCGAAGGTAGGTATCGTGCACTGAATCCATAGGTGTACGAAGCGAACCCGGGGAAGTGAAACATCTCAGTACCCGGAGGAAAAGAAATCAACCGAGATTCCCTAAGTAGCGGCGAGCGAACGGGGAGTAGCCCTTAAGCATGGTTGAGGTTAGTAGAACGCTCTGGAAAGTGCGGCCATAGTGGGTGATAGCCCCGTATACGAAAACCTCTTTTATGTGAAAACGAGTAGGACGAGACACGTGACATCTTGTCTGAACATGGGGGGACCATCCTCCAAGGCTAAATACTCCTAGCTGACCGATAGTGAACCAGTACCGTGAGGGAAAGGCGAAAAGAACCCCGGAGAGGGGAGTGAAATAGAACCTGAAACCGTATGCATACAAGCAGTGGGAGCCCCTTCGTGGGGTGACTGCGTACCTTTTGTATAATGGGTCAGCGACTTACTTTCAGTGGCGAGCTTAACCGTATAGGGGAGGCGTAGGGAAACCGAGTCTTAATAGGGCGTTAAGTCGCTGGGAGTAGACCCGAAACCGGGCGATCTATCCATGGCCAGGGTGAAGGTTAGGTAACACTGACTGGAGGCCCGAACCCACCGTCGTTGAAAAGCCGGGGGATGAGCTGTGGATCGGAGTGAAAGGCTAATCAAGCTCGGTGATAGCTGGTTCTCCCCGAAATCTATTTAGGTAGAGCGTCAAGTATTACCCGCGGGGGTAGAGCACTGTTTCGGCTAGGGGGTCATCCCGACTTACCAACCCGATGCAAACTCCGAATACCGTGGAGTACAGCTTGGCAGACACACGGCGGGTGCTAACGTCCGTCGTGAAGAGGGAAACAACCCAGACCGCCAGCTAAGGTCCCTAATATCCGTTAAGTGGGAAACGATGTGGGAAGGCACAGACAGCTAGGAGGTTGGCTTAGAAGCAGCCATCCTTTAAAGAAAGCGTAATAGCTCACTAGTCGAGTCGGCCTGCGCGGAAGATGTAACGGGGCTAAACGGATAACCGAAGCTGCGGATTTACCGCAAGGTAAGTGGTAGGGGAGCGTTCTGTACGCCTGCGAAGGTGGATCGTAAGGTCTGCTGGAGGTATCAGAAGTGCGAATGCTGACGTGAGTAACGACAAGGGGGGTGAAAAACCTCCCCGCCGGAAGACCAAGGGTTCCTGCGCAACGTTAATCGGCGCAGGGTGAGTCGGCCCCTAAGGCGAGGCTGAAAAGCGTAGTCGATGGGAAGCAGGTTAAAATTCCTGCACCGCTCGTAATTGCGATGGGGGGACGGAGAAGGCTAGGCCAGCACAGCGTTGGTTGTCTGTGTTTAAGGTTGTAGGTGGGCTGCTTAGGTAAATCCGGGCGGCTAACACTGAGAACTGATGACGAGCGATCCCTTGTGGATTGCGAAGTGGTTGATGCCATGCTTCCAAGAAAAGCCTCTAAGCTTCAGATTACGAGAGACCGTACCCCAAACCGACACAGGTGGTCAGGTAGAGAATACCAAGGCGCTTGAGAGAACTCTGGTGAAGGAACTAGGCAAAATGGCACCGTAACTTCGGGAGAAGGTGCGCTGCTGGTGGTGAAGGGTTTACCCCGTAAGCTACTGGCAGCCGAAGATACCAGGCCGCTGCGACTGTTTATTAAAAACACAGCACTCTGCAAACACGAAAGTGGACGTATAGGGTGTGACGCCTGCCCGGTGCCGGAAGGTTAATTGATGGGGTCAGCCGCAAGGCGAAGCTCTTGATCGAAGCCCCGGTAAACGGCGGCCGTAACTATAACGGTCCTAAGGTAGCGAAATTCCTTGTCGGGTAAGTTCCGACCTGCACGAATGGCGTAACGATGGCGGCGCTGTCTCCACCAGAGACTCAGTGAAATCGAAATCGCGGTGAAGATGCCGTGTTCCCGTGGCTAGACGGAAAGACCCCGTGAACCTTTACTGTAGCTTCACACTGGACTTTGACATGATCTGTGTAGGATAGCTGGGAGGCTTTGAAACCGAGACGCCAGTTTCGGTGGAGCCGACCTTGAAATACCAGCCTGGTCCTGTCGGGGTTCTAACGCCGACCCGTAATCCGGGTTGCGGACAGTGTGTGGTGGGCAGTTTGACTGGGGCGGTCTCCTCCCAAAGAGTAACGGAGGAGCACGAAGGTGCGCTAATGACGGTCGGAAATCGTCAGGTTAGTGTAAAGGCACAAGCGCGCTTGACTGCGAGACAAACAAGTCGAGCAGGTACGAAAGTAGGTCTTAGTGATCCGGTGGTTCTGTATGGAAGGGCCATCGCTCAACGGATAAAAGGTACTCCGGGGATAACAGGCTGATACCGCCCAAGAGTTCATATCGACGGCGGTGTTTGGCACCTCGATGTCGGCTCATCACATCCTGGGGCTGAAGCCGGTCCCAAGGGTATGGCTGTTCGCCATTTAAAGTGGTACGCGAGCTGGGTTTAGAACGTCGTGAGACAGTTCGGTCCCTATCTGCCATGGGCGTTGGAGATTTGAGAAGAGTTGCTCCTAGTACGAGAGGACCGGAGTGAACGAACCTCTGGTGTACCGGTTGTTTCGCCAGAAGCATTGCCGGGTAGCTACGTTCGGACGGGATAACCGCTGAAAGCATCTAAGCGGGAAGCCTCCTTCAAGATGAGATCTCCCTGGAGCTTTAAGCTCCCTAAAGGGCCGTCGGAGACTACGACGTTGATAGGCAGGGTGTGGAAGCGCTGTGAGGCGTTAAGCTGACCTGTACTAATTGCCCGTGCGGCTTGACCATATAATCGAGTGGTTAAGTATGATCGATGAACAAGAGACACGCGGATCTGCGTGCGTGAGCAACACGAAAACTGCAAAAGACAATCAGTTTATCCGCCGCCCTATTGGAGTCCCTCGAGGCCTGTCAACGAGACAATAAGCCCTCCGATACTCAACCGGTTTGCCTGGCGACTATAGAGACGTGGAACCACCTGATCCCATCCCGAACTCAGCCGTGAAACGCGTCATCGCCGATGGTAGTGTGGGGTTTCCCCATGTGAGAGTAGGTCATCGCCAGGCTTCTAAAACTAAAACGCCCAGTAGGAATATCCTGCTGGGCGTTTTGCTTTGTGTCGGGTGTGAAATACAGCCGATCTGCCTCCGTGACTCGATGTTTGCGGGCTGAGAACTGCATCACAAAGTGCATCAATGCTTTAATAATGAGCAAAATATCGCCAAAAGTTAGCTGTTTCGTTCAAGTAAATTCCAAAACAACCCGCTATTCTGCCCCCCGTCGTTCAGGACGAGCGACACAAGGATGGCTCCCTCGATGGATCGATGCCCAGGACGGGCCAGCTCAGGGACGGTGCACTTTACCTCGCGGTCACGGACGACCAAGAGGTAAAGATTTTCAAAGACTACTTTCTTAAATTCTCTCTAAAAGCCTCTGCTATTATCCGCGCTCAAACTTGAGTGCTGAAAATGTCTTTTGATTTGCGACTGATTGAAATCCTGGCCGATGGTGAATTTCATTCCGGCGAAGAGCTGGGTGAGATGTTAGCTATCAGTCGCGCCGCGATTTGGAAGCAGTTGCAAAAAATAGAAGAAGCGCTGTCCCTAAAGTTCGAGTCTGTAAAAGGGCGCGGCTATCGTCTGGTTGGTGGTCTCGAGCTATTGAGTCCGAATCGAATAGCACAAAGCATTCCCGGATCACTGCCGTGTTCTCTGCGCATTGTGCAGCAAGTAGATTCGACTAATCGGTTGGCGGCAGAGCTCGCCGCTGAAAATGCGGCGCGTGGTTGTGTCGTGTTGGCGGAGCAGCAGCTTGCCGGTCGTGGTCGACGAGGCCGAAAGTGGGTTAGCCCATTCGCGCGAAATCTTTATTGCTCTTTGGTGTGGGAGTTCGACTCTGGTATCGCTGCGTTAGAAGGGCTCAGTCTCGCGGTGGGTGTGGCTGTTGCTCGTGCGCTACGAGCTGTTGGGATTGGCGATGCGGCGCTCAAATGGCCAAATGATGTGTTGCATAACGAGCGAAAGCTGGCGGGTATTCTATTGGAGATGACTGGCGATATTTCCGGGCGTTGTCAGGTGGTAATCGGCATTGGAATAAATGTTGATATGTCGAAAACGGTTGTTGCCGATGCGATTGATCAGCCATGGACGGATGCTATTACTGCTGCCGGAAAGGCTGTGTCGCGAAATGAGTTGGCATCCATCTTAATTTCCGAGGTTTTGGGACTGCTGGTCGAGTTTGAATCGGTTGGGTTCTCGAGGTTTATGGATGAGTGGAAACGGCTCGATTACACGTTTGGAAAATCTGTTGGAGTACACGTTGGCGATCAGGTCGTCATTGGTACTGCGGCGGGTGTCGATGCAGCGGGCGCTCTAGGTGTTGACACTGAGTTTGGGCGTCAATGGTTTCATGGCGGTGAAGTTAGTTTGAGAGTGCAGCGTTGATTCTCGAATTGGACTTGGGTAACACGCGCGCGAAATGGCGTATTTTGAATTCGCACTCAGACATTATTGCGCGCGGCATTGATGATATCGCTGTGTGGATCGATGGTGATTTCCCTGCGGTATGGTCGACTGGTATTCGGCGTATGCGAATTGCTTCTGTTGTGTCACCGGCAATAGAGCGGCAGTTGGCATCAAAAATACAATCTGTGTTTTCACTGCTCCCTGAAATTGCTCGGCCATCGTTGCATTGTGCGGGTATCACTAATGCGTATGTGGAGCCGGAGCGGCTTGGCGTTGATCGATGGTTGGCATTGATTGCGGCGTACAGGAAATTAGAAAGCGCTGTGATGGTGATTGATGTGGGCACAGCGTTGAAAGTGGATGTAGCTGATAGCGCGGGTCGGCATCTGGGCGGCTATATTATTCCCGGCCCAGCATTGATGGAGCATGCCTTATTTGATGGAACGGACCGTGTACGCTTTGAGGGTGGTTTGGAGCTTGGAAAGATTGCACTGGGCGTGGACACGCGTACCTGTGTTCAACACGGAATAGCGGCAGCATTAACCGGCGCGGTGTTGGTTGCTATCGATCAATGCCGATCAGTGATTGGCGCTTCACCTATTTGTGTAACTGGTGGGTTTGGATTGCAAATCAGGGGTTGTCTCGAGGCTGTGGGCGTTAAGGATCTTTGCTATGAGCCAGATCTGGTATTGGATGGTTTGCGCTGGGTGCTGCCTTAGGTCGGTCAGGTAATCGTGTCATAACCGGTAGGGAATATTCGAATCATGCTCAGATGGTTGGTTTTGGGATTGTTGTTGTGCAACGCAGTCTATTTTGTGTGGCACCACAATCGGGCAGTTTCGGCGGTGATAAATGTTCCGATGCAGGCCGCACCCAGCAGCGAAGGTGATCGATTGGTGCTGCTGAGTGAAAGGAAGAGCGGGGCGCTGACTCAGGCTGCGACTCCCGCCGAGCCAGCCATTGCAATTTGCCACATGATTGGCCCGTTTAAAGAAAAAATCAGCGCGCATCAGGTGCAGGATCGTCTTCGCGCCCTGGATATCACCGTTAACACCTATCAAGTCAATATTCCCGATAAGCCAGATTTCTGGGTCTATCTCGGCCCAATGCGCTCTCGCAAAGAGGCTCTCGATATGCTGCGAGAATTGCAAAACAAGAAAGTAGACAGCTTTCTGATAGGCGATGGCGACCTGGTAAACGGGATTTCATTGGGCTTCTTCACCAAGGAACCGCTTGCTCAGGCGGTTCTCAAGCAGCGCCGGGAGCAGGGCTACGATGCAAAGCTGCGCGCCGTGCCGCGATTCACTGAGGAATTGTGGGAGGTGTTCGCGGAGGGTCAATACGCCAAATTTTCCGACGAGTTATGGCTACAGATCAAAGCAGGCACGCAGGGTGTTGAGCTGCGGAAAAACTCTTGCGACCTCATTGCTTCGGCTGAAAAGTTAGACTAGAATGCGCACCCTCTCGTTGGTCGGCCACTAGTCTGGCTGGCATAAGCGAGACGGTAGGTAGTCCGCAAAGCTGGTGTAGCTCAGTAGGTAGAGCAGCTGACTTGTAATCAGCCGGTCGGGGGTTCAATTCCTCTCGCCAGCTCCAAATTACCATAGTTCACGCGTACTTAGCCTCTTTTTCGACTCCGATTCCGGAGTTGACAAGGTGGGGTACGGTGAGCAGAATAGCCCGCTCTTTTGCGGTGGGGTTCCCGAGCGGCCAAAGGGATCAGACTGTAAATCTGACGCGCGAGCTTCGCTGGTTCGAATCCAGCCCCCACCACCACCCTTTTTCAATAGATAAAAGGTGGTGCGAAGAGATTAGAGAAAAATGATCGGCGGGTATAGTTCAGTGGTAGAACCTCAGCCTTCCAAGCTGATGATGCGGGTTCGATTCCCGCTACCCGCTCCAGATGCGGAATGGCGGTGCCAGATAGCAGCCAGCCTGGCGAGTATTGGATAGAGGCTCATGTAGCTCAGTCGGTAGAGCACATCCTTGGTAAGGATGAGGTCACCGGTTCAATTCCGGTCATGAGCTCCATATTTTTTGGCGGGGGCTCGCGTAGTCTCCGCCTTGGTTATTTGAAGTTTAATTGTTTGAAGTGTTGATTATTTAAACAGATTGGCCGGGAGAGATTTGCCATGGCAAAAGAGAAATTCGAGCGCAGCAAACCGCACGTAAACGTGGGCACGATTGGTCACGTTGACCATGGTAAAACGACACTGACAGCAGCGCTGACGATTGTGTGCGCGGACGCGTTCGGCGGCGAGAAGAAAGGCTACGACCAGATCGATAATGCGCCGGAAGAGCGCGAGCGTGGTATCACCATCAACACTGCTCACGTTGAGTACGAGTCGGCGATTCGCCACTACGCACACGTCGATTGCCCGGGTCACGCCGACTATGTCAAAAACATGATCACCGGTGCTGCCCAAATGGACGGCGCCATCCTCGTGGTCTCGGCCGCTGATGGTCCCATGCCGCAAACCCGTGAGCACATCCTGCTCTCGCGTCAGGTTGGCGTACCGTACATCGTTGTATTCATGAACAAAGCCGACATGGTTGACGATGCTGAGTTGCTCGAGCTCGTCGAAATGGAAGTGCGCGAACTGCTGAGCCAGTACGAATTCCCTGGCGATGACACCCCGATCGTGATTGGCTCGGCGCTGATGGCGGTCGAAGGCAAAGACGACAACGGTCTTGGTACCAGTGCGGTTAAGAAGCTGGTTGAAACCCTCGACTCGTACATCCCTGAGCCTGAGCGTGCCATCGATCAACCGTTCCTGCTTCCGATCGAAGACGTGTTCTCGATCTCGGGTCGCGGTACGGTAGTCACCGGTCGTGTTGAGCGCGGCATCGTCAAAGTCGGCGAAGAAGTTGAAATCGTCGGTATTCGCCCGACCACCAAAACCACCGTTACGGGTGTTGAAATGTTCCGCAAGCTGCTCGACGAAGGTCGCGCGGGTGAGAACGTAGGTGCATTGCTCCGTGGTACCAAGCGCGAAGACGTTGAGCGTGGTCAGGTTCTGGCCAAGCCGGGCACCATCAAGCCGCACACCAAGTTCAACGCGGAAGTGTACGTGTTGACCAAAGAAGAAGGTGGTCGTCATACCCCGTTCTTCCAGGGCTACCGTCCGCAGTTCTACTTCCGTACCACCGACGTAACGGGTGCGTGTGAATTGCCCGAGGGCACGGAAATGGTGATGCCAGGTGACAACATTCAGATGGTTGTGACCTTAATCAACCCGATCGCGATGGAAGAAGGTCTGCGTTTCGCGATTCGCGAAGGCGGTCGCACCGTCGGTGCCGGCGTCGTCGCTAAAATTATTGAGTAGTTCGTATTTCTGAGCGGGTAATAGAAGGCCAGTAGTTCAATTGGTAGAGCACCGGTCTCCAAAACCGGGGGTTGGGGGTTCGATTCCCTCCTGGCCTGCCAAGTTAAAAACATCTCTTCGCGATACTGAAAGGTGTCGTGGCGAGATGTTTTGCGCTTGAGGCAAAAGGCAGTGCTTTTTAACGCGTTACAGTGCAAGTAGGTCAGCGCCTTATCGTATGAACACTAAAGTAGAAGCGGAAAGCGGTCGATTCGATAGCCTAAAGTGGCTGTTGGTAGTGTTGCTGGTGGCTACAGGTGTGGTTGGCAATGTGTATTTTGCAGGCCAGTCGCTGTTATATCGCGTGATTGCTTTGTTGGTGCTTGCGGTACTTGCGGCTTTTGTGGCGCTGCAGACTGTCAAGGGCGTCGAGTTTTGGAAGCTTGCCAAAGAGGCGAAGATTGAAATTCGCAAGGTGGTTTGGCCGACTCGTCAAGAGGCAACCCAGACCACAATGATCGTATTTGCGTTTGTGCTGCTGACTGCGCTGATTTTGTGGGGTTTGGACTCCCTTATCGGTTGGTTGGCATCGCGCATACTCGGTTTGAGCTAAGGGGAGCAAAATGGCAAAGCGCTGGTATGTAGTGCACGCCTATTCCGGCTTCGAAAAGAAGGTCGCGGGCTCTCTTAAAGAGCGGATTGAACTGCACGGTATGCAGGATAAGTTTGGCGAAGTGCTAGTCCCTACCGAAGAGGTGGTGGAGATGCGCAGTGGTCAGAAGCGTAAAAGTGAGCGCAAATTCTTCCCGGGCTATGTATTGGTGCAGATGGAACTCGATGACGATACATGGCATTTGGTGAAAGAAACGCCGCGAGTGATGGGTTTCATTGGCGGTAAGGCCGATAAGCCTGCGCCGATCACTGATGCTGAGGCTGATGCGATATTGCAGCGCGTGCAATCCGCCGATAAGCCGAAACCGAAAACGATTTTCGAGCCCGGCGAAATGGTGCGTGTTATCGATGGGCCATTTAATGATTTCAATGGCGTGGTTGAGGAAGTCAACTACGAGAAAAATCGTCTGCAGGTGGCGGTGCTGATTTTCGGTCGCTCGACACCGGTAGAGTTGGAATTCAGTCAGGTCGAAAAGGTCTGATTGCGGTTTTAATTCGGCTTAGATGTCGAGTTAATCAGAGCAATGTGAATCGAAAGATTCGCGGGGAGCCTGCTTCTAACGGACGTTGTTTCTAACAAGGTTCGCTGGCGGCGCGCGTTAATCACCCATTTTGGAGATATCTCATGGCTAAGAAAGTACAGGCCTACATCAAGCTGCAGGTTGCTGCAGGCAAGGCAAACCCGAGCCCGCCCGTTGGCCCGGCACTCGGTCAGCACGGCGTGAACATTATGGAGTTCTGCAAAGCGTTCAACGCGCAGACTCAAAGCATGGAAGTGGGTATGCCGCTTCCGGTGGTGATCACGGTTTATTCCGATCGCAGCTTCACATTCATTACCAAAACTCCGCCCGCAACTTATCTGTTGAAGAAATCTGCTGGTATTACCTCTGGCTCCAGTAATCCGAATACTAAAAAAGTCGGCAAGCTGACGCGCGCGCAACTCGAAGATATTGCGAAGGTGAAAATGCCGGATTTGACTGCATCGGATATGGATGCAGCGGTACGTACGATCGCGGGTTCTGCGCGTTCGGCGGGTCTCGAAGTGGAGGGCGTGTAAATGGCCAAATTAAGCAAACGCCAAAAGCTCATTCGCGAGAAAGTGCAGGCCGGCAAACAATACGCAATTGCTGATGCAGTTGCCCTGCTTAAAGAGTTATCGACCGTTAAATTCACTGAGACGGTTGACGTGGCGGTGAACCTCGGCATCGATGCACGTAAATCCGATCAGGTTGTGCGCGGCGCAACGACTCTGCCGCACGGCACTGGTTCGACGGTTCGAGTTGCGGTGTTCACGCAAGGCGCGAACGCTGAAAAAGCCAAAGCTGCCGGTGCGGATCTCGTTGGTATGGACGATCTCGCCGAGAAAGTAAAAGCTGGCGATATGCCGTTCGATGTTGTAATCGCTACTCCGGATGCCATGCGCGTCGTTGGTCAGCTCGGTCAGATTCTCGGTCCGCGCGGCCTGATGCCGAACCCGAAAACCGGCACTGTTACTCCTGACGTTGAGTCGGCAGTTAAGAATGCCAAGGCGGGTCAGGTGCGTTTCCGTACCGATAAAAACGGTATCGTGCATGGCGCTATCGGCAAAGTGACTTTCGATCTGAAAGCAATCAAAGAAAACCTCGAAGCACTGCTCGCTGATTTGAAAAAGGCGAAGCCTGCTGCATCGAAGGGCGTTTATCTGAAGAAAATCACACTGTCGACGACCATGGGTCCCGGCATCGTGATCGATCAGACCAGTCTCGAAGGCTAATCCAGTCGTTCGAGTTTAGTAATTCGATGCATTAGCTCAGCAATGAGTTGATACATCAAAACAACGACAAGGCTGTTGTTGTGTAACGAGCTTTGGAGTCTTTGGACAGGCTCAATTTGAGACCGAGCCGAAGGCTGTCAAAGACCGTAGGTGTTGCGCATTACATGTCGTTCTTTCTAACGAAAGATTTGAGGTGCGCAGCTTAATGTTTCGGCCGATTGTTTGTGTGTTAATCGACAGTCGATCGGGTACCTACGCAGATGGTGGATTGGATTGTCACCGAACGGTGGTATCGCAAATTCTCTTTTGGATGCGCGATATCGAAGCAACACTAAATCCGGGAGTTAATCCAGTGGCTTTAGGACTCGAAGACAAAAAGGCCATCGTTGCCGATGTTAGCGAGACTGCCGCTCAAGCGCTTTCTCTGGTGATCGCCGACTCGCGCGGCTGCACCGTGAGCCAAATGACGCAACTCCGCAAGCTGGCACGTGAAGCCAATGTGTATCTGCGCGTCGTGCGCAACACGCTGGCTCGTCGTGCGGTGGAAGGAACTGCCTTCGAATGCGCACAGTCGGCCTTTAAAGGTCCGTCGTTGTTGGCGTTTTCGATGGAAGATCCGGGAGCTGCGGCCCGCATTTTCAAAGATTTCGCGAAAGCGAATGAAAAATTTGAAGTGAAGGCATTGGCGGTTGGCGGGCAATTGCTCGCAGCTGAGCAACTTGATCGGTTGGCGACATTGCCGACGCGCGAACAGGCGCTGGGCATGCTGGCTGGCATTCTGCAGGCACCGATTGCGAAATTCGCACGCACGCTCAACGAAGTTCCGAGCGGTGTGGCGCGCGTTCTCGCAGCAGTGCGCGATCAGAAAGCGGCGTAACGATAGCTTTTCAAATATTTATTTTTGATTTAGGAGTTAAATCATGGCTCTGTCCAAAGACGATATCCTCAATGCAATCTCTGAAATGTCAGTGATGGATCTGGTTGATCTGATCAAGGGCATCGAAGACAAGTTTGGCGTTTCTGCAGCAGCTCCGGTTGCTGTGGCTGCAGGTCCTGCGGCAGCAGCTGCTCCGGCAGCAGAAGAGAAAACCGACTTCAACATCGTATTGACCAGCGCTGGCGCGAACAAAGTTTCCGTCATCAAAGTCGTACGCGAGTTGACCGGTCTTGGCCTCAAAGAAGCCAAAGCACTGGTAGACGGCGCACCGGGCACTGTGAAAGAAGGTGCTCCGAAAGCCGAAGCAGAAGACGCGAAGAAGAAACTCGAAGAAGCTGGCGCTTCCGTCGAGCTCAAGTAATCGAGTTTTCGGTTCAGCGTCGTCAAACGCTGGAAAGGCTGGTGGGTTTTCCCGCCGGCCTTTTGCTGTTTAAGCAATGCGTATTGTTGGTTTTTGTTTTACGTGTTTTTAGTTCAACGCCCAAATCGTTTGAGGCTGTCCGCAACGGTCCTGTGCTGACAGTCTAATGCTAGTACATTGCGTCTCAATGTATTGGCGCGAATTTCAAGTCAGGAAACATGCTGGGGAGTACTGATGGCTTACTCGTACACTGAGAAAAAACGTATTCGCAAGGATTTCGGCAAGTTGCCGAGCATCATGGAGGTGCCTTACCTCCTCGCGATACAGCTGGATTCCTACACCAAATTTACGCAGCAAGATGTGCCGCCGCGCGAGCGTCTCGATATCGGCTTGCACGCTGCGTTCAAATCGGTGTTTCCGATCGTTTCCTATTCCGGTAATGCGGCGCTCGAGTATGTCGATTACATGCTCGGACAGCCCGCGTTCGATGTCAGTGAGTGCCAGTTACGCGGCGTGACTTTCGCTGTGCCCTTGCGCGTGCGCGTGCGCTTGATTATTTACGATCGTGAATCGTCTCAGAAAACGATTAAAGACATTAAAGAGCAAGAAGTTTACATGGGCGAAATTCCGCTCATGACCGAGAACGGTACCTTCATTATCAATGGTACCGAGCGCGTTATCGTGTCGCAGTTGCACCGTTCGCCCGGCGTATTCTTCGATCACGACAAAGGCAAAACGCACTCGTCGGGCAAGTTGCTCTATTCCGCACGCATTATTCCCTACCGTGGTTCGTGGCTCGATTTCGAATTCGATCCGAAGGATCTGGTGTATGTGCGTATCGATCGCCGCCGCAAATTGGCCGCGACGATTCTGCTGCGTGCGCTCGGTTACAACGCCGAAGAAATTCTCGGCATGTTCTACGACGTCAACGTTTTCAATATCGACAAAGACGGCAATTACATTGTCGAGTTGATTCCCGATCGTCTGCGCGGTGAAATCGCGTCGTTCGATATCGTCGACAAAGATGGTTCGGTGATTGTCGAAGCGGGTCGCCGTATTACCGCGCGCCACGTCCGTCAAATTGAAAAATCAAAAATCAAAGAGCTCACCGTACCGGCTGACTATGTCATCGGCCGCGCGCTCGCGAAAAATGTGGTTGATACCAAGACTGGTGAAGTGCTGTTCGAGTGCAACAGCGAAATCACCGCTGACATGCTCAAGAAATTGCAGGAAGCGGGTATCACCAAAATCGAAACAATTTATACCAACGAGCTCGATTGCGGCCCGTTCGTCAGCCACACCCTGCGTATCGATCCAACGCGCACGCAGCTCGATGCGCTCGTTGAAATCTATCGCATGATGCGTCCTGGTGAGCCGCCGACCAAAGACTCAGCGGAAAACCTGTTCCAGAATTTATTCTTCTCGGCAGAGCGCTACGATTTGTCGGCTGTAGGCCGTATGAAATTCAATCGCCGTCTCGGCCGCGAAGAAATTGTGGGCGAAGGCACGTTGTCGAAACAGGATATCGTCGATGTGCTCAAGCACCTCGTCGATATCCGCAACGGTAAAGGCATCGTCGACGATATCGATCACCTCGGTAACCGTCGCGTGCGTTCGGTTGGCGAGATGGCGGAAAACCAATTCCGCGTCGGCCTCGTGCGCGTAGAACGTGCGGTGAAAGAACGTTTATCGATGGCAGAAAGCGAAGGCTTGATGCCGCAGGATTTGATCAACGCCAAGCCGGTAGCGGCGGCGGTGAAAGAATTCTTCGGTTCGAGCCAGTTGTCGCAGTTCATGGACCAGAACAACCCGCTCTCGGAAATCACCCACAAGCGTCGTGTTTCCGCGCTCGGCCCAGGCGGTCTGACACGCGAGCGCGCCGGCTTCGAAGTGCGCGACGTGCATCCGACTCACTACGGTCGCGTGTGCCCGATCGAGACGCCGGAAGGTCCGAACATCGGTTTGATCAACTCGCTCGCAACGTTTGCGCGCACCAACGATTACGGTTTTATCGAAAGCCCGTATCGCAAGGTGGTCGACGGCAAGGTCACCGATCACATCGAGTTTTTGTCAGCTATCAATGAGGCTGAGTATGTCATTGCACAGGCATCTGCTGCTGTTGATGCCAAAGGTAATCTGGTCGACGATCTCGTTGCCGTGCGTTACATGAATGAATTCACGGTCAAGTTGCCGAATGAAGTGCAGTACATGGACGTGTCGCCGAAGCAGGTGGTTTCGGTTGCTGCGTCATTGATTCCGTTCCTCGAACACGATGACGCGAACCGCGCGCTCATGGGTTCGAACATGCAGCGCCAAGCCGTGCCGACGCTGATTTCGCAGAAGCCGTTGGTCGGTACCGGTATGGAGCGTGCGGTTGCGCGTGACTCGGGTGTTTGCGTGGTTGCGCGCCGTGGCGGCGTGGTCGATATGGTCGACTCTGCTCGCATCGTTGTACGCATCAATGAGAGCGAAGTATTGCCAGGCCAGGCGCCGGTCGATATTTACAACCTGATTAAATACACGCGTTCGAACCAGAACACCTGTATCAATCAGCGTCCATTCGTGAAAGCGGGCGATGTGGTTGGCAAGGGCGATATTCTCGCGGACGGTCCTTCGACCGACCTCGGTGAACTCGCGCTCGGCCAGAACATGCGCATCGCGTTCATGCCGTGGAATGGTTATAACTTCGAAGACTCGATTCTGCTCTCCGAGCGCGTCGTGCGCGAAGATCGTTTCACCACGATCCACATTCAGGAGCTGACCTGTATCGCGCGCGATACCAAGCTCGGCCCTGAAGAAATCACGGCGGATATTCCGAACGTCGGTGAAGGTGCACTCGCGAAACTCGACGAAGCGGGCATCGTTTATATCGGCGCTGAAGTGAATGCAGGCGATATCCTCGTCGGTAAGGTCACGCCGAAAGGCGAGACCCAATTAACACCGGAAGAAAAATTGTTGCGCGCAATTTTCGGCGAGAAAGCGTCTGACGTGAAAGACACTTCGCTGCGTGTTCCGTCCGGTACTAAAGGTACTGTGATCGACGTGCAAGTGTTCACACGCGACGGTCTCGAAAAAGATCAGCGCGCGCTCGAAATCGAAAAAATGCAACTCGATCAGTATCGCAAAGATTTGAACGAGGAATATCGCATCGTTGAAGAAGCGACTTATGCACGTCTGCGCAACGCGCTGAATGGCCAGAAAGTGGCAAGCGGTGCGGGCCTGAAAAAAGGCGCGGAACTCACCGCTGAAGTGCTCGATGGTCTCGATAAGGATCAATGGTTCAAGCTGCGTTTGTCGGACGATGGCATCAATGCATTGCTCGACGATGCTGACTCGCAATTGACCGAGCACCGCAAATTGCTTGAAGAGCGCTTCGAAATTAAGAAACGCAAATTGCAAAGCGGCGACGATCTGGCGCCGGGCGTGCTCAAAATCGTCAAGGTGTACCTGGCCGTTAAACGCCGCGTTCAGCCTGGCGACAAGATGGCGGGCCGTCACGGTAACAAAGGTGTTATCTCCGTGATCATGCCGATCGAAGATATGCCGTTCGATCAGTTCGGCGAGCCGGTCGATATCGTGCTCAACCCGCTCGGCGTGCCGTCGCGTATGAACGTGGGTCAGATTCTTGAAACTCACCTCGGCATGGCGGCAAAAGGTCTCGGCGAGAAAATCGATCGCATGCTCAAAGAGCAGCGCAAAGTCGCTGAAGTGCGCAACTTCCTCGATCAGGTTTACAACAAAACCGGCGACGGTCGCAAAGAAGAGCTCAAATCACTTTCTGATCAGGAAGTGTTCGAGTTGGCGGCAAACTTGCGCGGCGGCGTGCCGATGGCGACACCGGTCTTCGATGGCGCGAAAGAAAGCGAAATCAAAGATCTGCTCAAACTTGCAGACCTGCCGGATAGTGGTCAAATGACATTGTTCGACGGGCGTACCGGTCAATCCTTCGATCGTCCGGTTACCGTTGGCTACATGTACATGCTGAAACTGAACCACTTGGTCGACGACAAAATGCACGCGCGTTCGACCGGCTCGTACAGTCTCGTTACGCAACAACCGCTCGGTGGTAAAGCGCAGTTCGGTGGTCAGCGTTTCGGTGAGATGGAAGTGTGGGCGCTCGAAGCCTATGGTGCGGCGTATACGCTGCAAGAAATGCTTACCGTCAAATCGGACGATGTCGCCGGCCGTACCAAAATGTACAAAAACATCGTGGATGGCGATCACCGTATGGAGCCCGGCATGCCGGAGTCCTTCAACGTGTTGATCAAAGAAATCCGCTCGCTCGGTATCGATATCGAATTAGAGAGCGAGTGATTCTCGATCAGTGATCGTTAGCGATTGATTGGGTGGTCGCGCAAATTGTGAATAGTGCGCCACCCGCAACAGAATCCGCGGAGGAACAGCAGTGAAAGACTTATTGAATCTGTTGAAGCAAGGTGATGTAGAAGAGTTCGATGCGATTCGTATCGGCCTCGCATCGCCGGAAATGATTCGCTCGTGGTCGTTCGGCGAAGTGAAAAAGCCCGAGACGATCAACTACCGTACGTTCAAGCCCGAGCGCGATGGTTTGTTCTGCGCGAAAATTTTCGGACCGGTTAAAGATTACGAATGCTTGTGCGGTAAGTACAAGCGTCTCAAACATCGCGGCGTGATTTGCGAGAAGTGCGGCGTTGAAGTTGCGCTCGCGAAAGTGCGCCGTGAGCGCATGGGTCACATCGAACTCGCGAGCCCGATCGCGCACATTTGGTTCTTGAAATCGTTGCCGAGCCGTATCGGTTTGCTGCTCGACATGACGCTGCGCGACATCGAACGCATTCTCTATTTCGAGAGCTATGTCGTCACCGATCCTGGCATGACCACGCTCGAAAAAGGTCAGCTGCTGTCGGACGAGCAATATTTCGAAGCGATGGAAGAATTCGGTGACGAGTTCGTCGCGAAAATGGGCGCGGAAGCGATTCAGCTTTTGCTCGCCGATATTCGCATGGAAGATGAAATCAATCGTCTGCGCGAAGAAGTGCCGCAAACGACGTCCGAAACCAAAATCAAGAAATTGTCGAAACGGTTGAAGTTGCTCGAAGCGCTGCAATCGTCGGGCAACAAGCCTGAGTGGATGATCATGACCGTGCTGCCGGTGTTGCCGCCCGATTTGCGTCCGCTGGTTCCGCTCGATGGTGGTCGTTTTGCGACTTCCGATTTGAATGATTTGTATCGCCGAGTCATCAACCGTAACAACCGCTTGAAGCGCCTGTTAGATTTATCGGCGCCCGACATCATCGTGCGCAACGAAAAACGCATGCTGCAAGAGTCGGTCGATGCGTTGCTCGATAATGGTCGTCGTGGTCGCGCGATCACCGGCTCGAACAAGCGTCCGCTGAAATCGCTTGCCGACATGATCAAAGGTAAGCAGGGTCGTTTTCGTCAGAACCTGCTCGGTAAGCGCGTTGACTACTCCGGTCGTTCGGTAATTGTGGTTGGTCCGACCTTGCGTCTGCACCAATGCGGTCTGCCGAAGAAAATGGCGCTCGAATTATTCAAGCCATTTATTTTCGGCAAGCTCGAAGCGCGTGGTCTGGCGACAACGATCAAAGCCGCAAAGAAAATGGTCGAACGCGAAGGTCCTGAAGTGTGGGATATCCTCGCCGAAGTTATTCGCGAACATCCGGTACTGCTCAACCGTGCACCGACACTTCACCGTCTCGGTATCCAGGCATTCGAACCGCAACTGATCGAAGGTAAAGCGATTCAATTGCACCCGCTCGTTTGCGCGGCGTACAACGCCGACTTCGACGGTGACCAGATGGCTGTGCACGTTCCGTTGACACTCGAAGCGCAGCTCGAAGCACGCGCGCTGATGATGTCGACGAACAACATTCTCTCGCCAGCGAACGGCGAGCCGATCATCGTCCCATCGCAAGACGTTGTTCTCGGCCTGTACTGGATGACGCGCGCGCGTATTAACGGCGCCGGCGAAGGCATGGTTTTCGCGAATCCGGAAGAAGTGCATCGCGCGTATGAAACTCGCACTGCGCATTTGCAGGCGCGCGTGAAGTGCCGTATTCGCGAAGTCACGTTCAACGAAGACGGTTCGAAAAACGATGTGATCAAACTCGTCGAAACGACGGTCGGTCGCGTATTGTTGTGGCGCATCGTGCCGCAAGGTTTGCCGTTCGATCTCGTCAACCAGGCGATGACTAAAAAAGCGATCTCGCGCATTTTGAACCAGTGCTATCGCAAAGTCGGTTTGAAAGCGACGGTAATTTTCGCCGACCAGTTGATGTACACCGGTTTCGAATACTCGACGCGTTCGGGTGCTTCGATCGGCGTCAACGATTTCGAAATTCCGGCGGCGAAAGTCGACATCATCAATCGCGCCGAGGCTGAAGTGAAAGAGATCGAGCAGCAATACGCTTCCGGTCTTGTCACGCAGGGCGAGAAATACAACAAGGTTATCGACATTTGGTCGCGTGCTAACGATCTCGTGTCGAAGTCGATGATGGAAGGTCTTTCGACCGAGCCTGTCATCAACAAAGAAGGCAAAGAAGAGCGGCAGCCGTCGTTCAACTCGGTGTACATGTATGCCGACTCTGGCGCACGGGGCTCTCCCGCACAGATTCGTCAGCTCGCTGGTATGCGTGGTCTGATGGCGAAGCCGGACGGCTCGATCATCGAAACGCCGATCACCGCGAACTTCCGGGAAGGCCTGAACGTTCTTCAGTACTTCATCTCGACTCACGGCGCGCGTAAGGGTCTGGCCGATACCGCGTTGAAAACCGCGAACTCGGGTTATCTGACGCGTCGTCTCGTTGACGTGGCGCAAGATCTCGTGATTACCGAGCACGATTGCGGCACCGATCAAGGTCTGCGTCTGACACCGGTTATCGCGGGCGGCGACATTATCGAAACGTTAGGTGATCGCGTACTCGGCCGCGTTGTTGCGAAAGATGTGATCAAGCCGGGCACCGACGATGTCGTCGTCACCGCTGGCACTATGCTCGACGAGAAGTGGGTGACCACGCTCGAAGAAATGGGCATCGACGAAATCGAAGTGCGTTCGCCGATTACCTGCGAAACGCGCTACGGCGTTTGCTCGATGTGTTACGGCCGCGATCTCGCGCGTGGACACCTCGTCAACATCGGCGAAGCAATCGGTGTTATCGCAGCGCAATCGATCGGTGAGCCGGGCACCCAGCTCACGATGCGTACCTTCCACATCGGTGGTGCGGCGTCGCGAGCAACAGCGGCCGATAACATTCAAGTTAAATCCGACGGCGAAGTTCGTCTGCACAATCTGAAACTCGCCGATCGTGGTGATGGCACTGCAGTTGCGGTCAGTCGTTCGGGCGAATTGGCGATTGCCGATGCGTCCGGTCGCGAGCGCGAGCGCTACAAGCTGCCGTACGGTGCGATGATCAAGGTTGCCGACCGCGCGAAAGTGAAGGCGGGCGACATCGTCGCGACATGGGATCCGCACACTCACCCGATCATCACCGAAGTGGCGGGTCGCGTGAAGTTGTCGGGCATGGAAGAGGGCATCACCATCAAGCGTCAAACCGACGAATTGACCGGTCTGACCAGTATTGCGGTGATGGATCCGGCGGAGCGTCCTGCTGCAGGTAAAGACATGCGTCCGGCGGTTACGCTGGTCGATGAAAAAGGCAATGAGTTGCTGTTGGCGAACACCAATGTGCCTGCGCATTACTTCCTGCCGGCAAACGCAATCATCGGTCTAGAAGATGGTTCGACGGTTCGCGTGGGTGACGTTATCGCGCGTATCCCACAAGAGTCGTCGAAAACTCGCGACATCACCGGTGGTCTGCCGCGTGTTGCGGATCTGTTCGAGGCGCGTAAGCCGAAAGAGCCGGCAATTCTTGCCGAGATCTCGGGCACGGTCAGTTTCGGCAAAGAAACCAAAGGCAAGCGTCGTTTGGTCATTACTCCGACCGATGGCAAGCCGTTGGCGGATGGCTCCGATCACTACGAAGTGCTGATTCCGAAATGGCGCAGCCTCACAGTGTTCGAGGGCGAGCAGGTTGAAAAGGGCGAAGTTGTGTCGGAAGGCCCGCTCAATCCGCACGACATTCTGCGCCTCAAAGGCATCGAGGAGTTGGCGAAATACATCGTCAACGAAATCCAGGATGTCTACCGTCTGCAGGGTGTGAAGATCAACGATAAGCACTGCGAAGTCACTGTGCGCCAAATGTTGCGCAAAGTTGAAATCGTGGCGCAGGGCGATTCGAGCTTCATCAAAGGCGAGCAGGCGGAATACGTGCGCGCTATTGAAGAGAACGAGCAGTTGCAAGCGCAAGGCAAGGTGCCAGCAACGGTCGAGCGCGTATTGCTCGGTATCACCAAGGCATCGCTCGCGACCGAATCGTTCATTTCGGCGGCGTCGTTCCAGGAAACCACTCGCGTGCTCACCGAAGCTGCGGTGACGGGCAAGAAAGATTTCCTGCGCGGCCTCAAAGAAAACGTCGTCGTTGGTCGTTTGATTCCTGCGGGTACTGGTCTTGCGTATCACGCCGAGCGCAAGCGCAAGCGCGATCAGGAGCTGAGTCGTCAGGCGGGCGTTTCGGCGTCCGATGTCGAAGCAGCTCTGACCGAGGCTCTGAAAGACAACGCGTAAGCGTTTAATTAGCACACAATCGTTTTGTTCTGCGATTGTGTGTTGACTCGACAGGGGCGCGTCTTTAGAATTCGCGCTCCTTAATTTAGCCACATTGCGGCGATCGTTTTCGCACTGGCGGAAATGGGTAGCGTATTAAGTTGAGCCTTTCATGCCATCGCAAAGGGCTCGTATTTTTGGAGTTAGATAATGGCAACGATTAACCAGCTCGTGCGTAAGCCGCGCAAGCGTCCGGTCGAGAAAAGCGGCGTACCGGCATTGCAGGGTTGCCCGCAGCGTCGCGGTGTGTGCACACGCGTTTACACGACTACCCCGAAGAAGCCGAACTCGGCTCTGCGTAAGGTCTGTCGTGTGCGTTTGACCAATGGTTACGAAGTGACTTCGTACATCGGTGGTGAAGGCCACAACTTGCAAGAGCACAGCGTTGTGTTGATTCGCGGCGGTCGTGTCAAGGATTTGCCGGGTGTGCGTTATCACACTGTGCGCGGTAGCCTCGATACTTCCGGCGTTAACAACCGTAAACAGGGTCGCTCGAAGTACGGTACCAAGCGTCCGAAGAGCTAATTTTTAGACCTTTTGTTTTCTGAAGATAAGTATTTCCATCGTGTCATCGTAAATTCATACGAGTGGCGCATTATTTTTAAACCTTGAGTAAGGCCGGGTCCTCGCCAGTTGTTCGCTGTTTTAAATGTAAAGCAGTAGGCGGGCCAGTACCTGGAGTTACCTGAAGAGAAGGGTGCATTGTCATGCCAAGAAGAAGAGTCGTCGCCAAGCGCGAAGTTTTGCCTGATCCCAAGTTCGGCAACACCAAGCTCGCCAAATTCATGAACCATGTGATGATCTCCGGCAAGAAATCGGTTGCCGAAGGGATTGTCTATGGTGCGCTTGAGATTGTTAGCAAGCGTCTCAATAAAGATCCGCTCGAAGCTTTTGATACCGCGCTCGATAACATCGCGCCGATGGTCGAAGTGAAGTCGCGCCGCGTGGGTGGTGCAACCTATCAGGTGCCAGTTGAAGTGCGTCCGTCACGTCGTATGGCATTGGCCATGCGCTGGCTCGTGGATTACTCGCGCGATCGCGGTGAGAAGTCGATGGCGCAGCGTCTCGCTGGCGAAATTCTCGATGCGTCCGAAGGTAAGGGTGCTGCGGTGAAAAAGCGTGAAGACGTACACCGTATGGCCGAAGCCAACAAGGCGTTCTCGCACTACCGCTTCTAATCAAACAGTTGCGAATTCACATGCGTGGATTCGCAATTTTTCATTTTCGTATTTGAGGAATTTATCGTGGCACGTGAAACCCCTCTTTCGCGCTACCGCAACATCGGTATCGTCGCGCATGTCGATGCGGGCAAAACCACTACGACCGAGCGCGTACTGTTCTACACGGGTTTGAGCCATAAGATCGGTGAGGTGCACGACGGCGCCGCAACGACTGACTGGATGCCGCAAGAACAAGAGCGTGGTATCACGATTACTGCTGCTGCGATCACGACTTTCTGGTCGGGTATGCAAGCGCAATTCGATCAGCATCGCGTTAACGTTATCGATACCCCTGGCCACGTTGATTTCACCATCGAAGTAGAGCGCTCGTTGCGTGTACTCGATGGTGCGGTTGTGGTGTTGTGCGGTTCGTCGGGTGTACAGCCGCAAACCGAAACCGTTTGGCGCCAAGCGAATAAATATCAGGTGCCGCGTATCGTGTTCGTCAACAAGATGGACCGTGCCGGTGCGAATTTCTCGCGTGTTGTTTCGCAGTTGAAGGATCGTCTCAACGTCAATGCGGTGCCGATGCAAGTAATGATCGGTGCTGAAGACGATTTCAAGGGTGTTGTCGATCTCGTCAAAATGAAGGCGATTTTCTGGAACGAAGCCGATCAAGGTATGACGTTCGAATATCGCGATATTCCGGCCGATTTGCAAGATGAGTGTGAAAGCCTTCGCGAGCAAATGGTTGAGGCTGCTGCGGAAGCCGACGAAGAGTTAATGAACAAGTACCTCGAAGGTGAAGCGCTGAGCGAGGAAGAAATCAAGAACGGTATTCGTAAGCGCGTGCTCGCGAACGAAATCGTTCCGGTATTCGGTGGTTCTGCGTTCAAGAACAAAGGCGTGCAAGCAGTACTCGACGCGGTTATCGAATTCCTGCCATCACCTCCGGAAGTTAAAGCGATTCAGGGTACGCTCGAAGATGGCGAAACCATCGAGAGTCGAGAAGCTGACGATAGCGCGCCATTCGCTGCGCTCGCATTCAAGATTGCGACCGATCCGTTCGTGGGTACGCTTACATTCGTTCGTGTGTACTCGGGTGTTCTGAGTAGCGGCGATGGTGTTTACAACTCGGTTAAGCAGAAGAAAGAGCGCGTTGGTCGTATCGTGCAGATGCACGCTAACCAGCGTACCGAAATTAAAGAAATTCTCGCAGGCGACATTGCTGCATGCGTGGGCTTGAAGGATGTAACGACGGGTGACACGTTGTGTGACCCTGAGAAAGTCATCGTGCTCGAGCGCATGGAGTTCCCGGATCCGGTTATCTCGGTTGCGGTTGAGCCAAAAACCAAAGCTGACCAAGAAAAGATGGGTATTGCTCTGTCGAAACTTGCGCAGGAAGATCCATCGTTCCGCGTACAGACCGACGAAGAAACTGGTCAGACCATTATTTCTGGTATGGGTGAATTGCACCTCGACATCATCGTCGATCGCATGCGTCGCGAATTTAAAGTTGAGGCGAATATTGGTAAGCCTCAGGTGGCGTATCGCGAGCGTATTCGCAATACCTGCGAAATCGAAGGCAAGTTTGTGCGTCAGTCGGGTGGTCGTGGTCAATACGGTCATTGCTGGATCCGCTTCTCGCCGTCGGATGATCCGGATAGCGAAGAGCTCGAGTTTGTAAATGAAGTTGTGGGGGGTGTGATTCCCAAGGAATACATTCCTGCAATTCAAAAAGGTATTGCTGAGCAAATGAAAAACGGTGTTCTCGCCGGTTATCCATTGCTCGGTTTGAAGGCTGCTGTATTCGACGGCTCTTACCACGATGTCGACTCGAACGAAATGGCGTTCAAGATCGCGGCATCGATGGCGACCAAAGATCTTGCTAAGAAAGGCGGCGCGGTATTGCTTGAGCCGATCATGAAGGTCGAAGTCGTTACGCCAGAAGATTACATGGGCGATATCGTTGGCGACTTGAACCGTCGCCGCGGCTTGATTCTCGGTATGGATGACAGCCCGTCGGGCAAGGTCATCAATGCGGAGGTGCCGCTCGGAGAAATGTTCGGTTATGCGACCGATATGCGTTCTGCTACGCAAGGTCGTGCGACGTACACCATGGAGTTCTTGAAGTATGGTGACGCGCCGAACAATATCGCCGAAGACATCATTGCGAAAAGCAAAGTTAAATAATTTTTCAATCCATCATCATTTTTGTTAACGAGGAATAACGCCGTGGCAAAAGAGAAATTCGAGCGCAGCAAACCGCACGTAAACGTGGGCACGATTGGTCACGTTGACCATGGTAAAACGACACTGACAGCAGCGCTGACGATTGTGTGCGCGGACGCGTTCGGCGGCGAGAAGAAAGGCTACGACCAGATCGATAATGCGCCGGAAGAGCGCGAGCGTGGTATCACCATCAACACTGCTCACGTTGAGTACGAGTCGGCGATTCGCCACTACGCACACGTCGATTGCCCGGGTCACGCCGACTATGTCAAAAACATGATCACCGGTGCTGCCCAAATGGACGGCGCCATCCTCGTGGTCTCGGCCGCTGATGGTCCCATGCCGCAAACCCGTGAGCACATCCTGCTCTCGCGTCAGGTTGGCGTACCGTACATCGTTGTATTCATGAACAAAGCCGACATGGTTGACGATGCTGAGTTGCTCGAGCTCGTCGAAATGGAAGTGCGCGAACTGCTGAGCCAGTACGAATTCCCTGGCGATGACACCCCGATCGTGATTGGCTCGGCGCTGATGGCGGTCGAAGGCAAAGACGACAACGGTCTTGGTACCAGTGCGGTTAAGAAGCTGGTTGAAACCCTCGACTCGTACATCCCTGAGCCTGAGCGTGCCATCGATCAACCGTTCCTGCTTCCGATCGAAGACGTGTTCTCGATCTCGGGTCGCGGTACGGTAGTCACCGGTCGTGTTGAGCGCGGCATCGTCAAAGTCGGCGAAGAAGTTGAAATCGTCGGTATTCGCCCGACCACCAAAACCACCGTTACGGGTGTTGAAATGTTCCGCAAGCTGCTCGACGAAGGTCGCGCGGGTGAGAACGTAGGTGCATTGCTCCGTGGTACCAAGCGCGAAGACGTTGAGCGTGGTCAGGTTCTGGCCAAGCCGGGCACCATCAAGCCGCACACCAAGTTCAACGCGGAAGTGTACGTGTTGACCAAAGAAGAAGGTGGTCGTCATACCCCGTTCTTCCAGGGCTACCGTCCGCAGTTCTACTTCCGTACCACCGACGTAACGGGTGCGTGTGAATTGCCCGAGGGCACGGAAATGGTGATGCCAGGTGACAACATTCAGATGGTTGTGACCTTAATCAACCCGATCGCGATGGAAGAAGGTCTGCGTTTCGCGATTCGCGAAGGCGGTCGCACCGTCGGTGCCGGCGTCGTCGCTAAAATTATTGAGTAATTGTTGTTCGCTTTAGGAGGGCGCCCTTGCGGCGCCCTTTTTATTGAAAGCTCGTGGTTTTTAAAGTTGCAGTTTGCGCGTAAAAATAGCGAAAAAGAGGCAAAAAATTGATTGACACGGTATAGGTCGATCACTAGAATGCCGCTTCTCAAATTTCAGGGTGGTCCGCGAAATGTCGCGGATGCCAGCAAGGTTTGGTACGGGGAGTTATCCGGTGGTGCAGAATCAGCGTATTCGTATTCGTCTCAAAGCGTTCGATCATCGCCTTATCGATGCGTCCGCGCTCGAGATTGTTGAGACGGCTAAGCGCACCGGTGCCCAGGTTTGTGGTCCGATCCCGCTGCCTACCCGCACTGAGCGTTTTACTGTTTTGATTTCGCCGCACGTCAACAAGGATGCGCGTGATCAGTATGAGATTCGCACTCATAAGCGCATGCTCGATATCGTGCAGCCAACCGAAAAAACGGTTGATGCATTGATGAAGCTCGATCTTGCTGCTGGCGTAGAGGTTCAAATCAGTCTCGGCTGATAAAGGTTTGATTCTCGGGTTTTACCTGGGGTTGTTGTAGGTTGGTAGTAAAAATTAGTTAGCAATAACTAGTTAGAAAGACCCGCTCAGGGGCTTTCCCCTGAGTTGTGTAACGCTCGACCTTTTGTGAAAGGGGTGAGCGGCCATAGAGGGTGAGAGCCCCGTACACTGTGAGGTTAAAAATGGCTATTGGTTTAGTCGGTCGCAAGACTGGCATGACCCGCGTTTTCACAAACGACGGCGTATCTATTCCGGTAACGGTGATTGAGGTTGCCCCCAATCGCGTTACGCAGGTCAAATCCGACGATACCGACGGTTACCGTGCTATTCAGGTTACCGCCGGCTCGCGTAAAGCCTCCAAAGTGGATAAGGCGGAAGCTGGGCATTTTGCTAAGGCGAATGTCGAGGCTGGGCGCGGTCTTTGGGAGTTTCGTCTCGATGCGGGTGTTGATGCTCCTGCGGTTGGCGCTGAGCTTACTGTCTCTGAGTTCGAAGTCGGTCAGAAAGTTGATGTGACTGGCGTGTCGAAAGGTAAGGGGTATCAGGGTACCGTCAAGCGTTGGAATTTCCGTACGCAGGATTGGACGCACGGTAACTCTCGCTCGCACCGTGTTCCAGGTTCTATTGGTCAAAACCAGAGCCCTGGTCGCGTGTTCAAGGGCAAGAAGATGACCGGTCATATGGGTGTTGACCAAGTAACGGTGCAAACCCTTGAGGTGGTTCGTGTCGATACCGAGCGTAATTTGCTGTTGGTGAAAGGTGCTATCCCTGGCGCGGCCGGTGGTGATGTGCTGGTTCGCCCCGCAGTTAAGCTCAAGAATTCCTGAGGGGTGTGAGCAATGGAATTGAATATTGCTAAGCCCGGCAGCGGCGCAGCAGGTACGGTGCAGGTTTCTGACGTTACATTCGCCAGAGATTACAACGAAGATCTCGTGCATCAGGTTGTGACGGCGTACATGGCGGCGGGCCGTCAGGGTACTCGTTCGCAAAAAACTCGTTCTGAAGTGCGTGGTGGCGGTAAGAAGCCGTGGCGTCAAAAGGGTACGGGTCGTGCGCGTGCTGGTACTATCCGTTCGCCGTTGTGGCGCGGCGGTGGTGTGATCTTCGCTGCGAAGCCGCAAGATCACAGCCAGAAAGTTAACAAGAAAATGTATCGCGCTGCGTTGCAGGTGATCCTTTCTGAGTTGGCGCGTAAAGAGCGGCTGATCGTCGTTGAGAGCTTTGCGCTCGATCAGCCAAAGACCAAATCTTTGGTTCAGGCGCTCGATCAATACGGTCTGCAAGATGTGCTGATCGTGTCGGAAGAGGTGACAGAAAATCTTTATCTCGCTTCGCGCAATTTGCATAAAGTTGATGTGCGCGATGTGAATGGCGTAGACCCTGTCAGCTTGGTTGCTTTCGACAAGGTGCTGATTACGGTTCCAGCGCTGAAGAAGTTCGAGGAGATGTTGGGATGAATCCGGAGCGTATTTACAAAGTCCTGCTCGGTCCGCACATTTCCGAAAAGGCGGCATTGAGCGCCGAGGCTGGTAATCAGGTTGTGTTTAAAGTGTTGCCGAGTGCAACCAAGCTCGAAGTTAAAAAAGCGGTTGAAAAGCTGTTTAGCGTGAAAGTGCTTGGTGTGCAGACGTTGAACGTTAAAGGCAAGGTTAAGCGCAACAAGTTTGGCGAAGTAAACAAGCCGAGCTGGAAAAAAGCGTACGTGCGTCTAGAGCAGGGTCACGATATCGACTTTGCAACGGCAGCGGAATAATCGGAGTCAGTTGAAATGGCACTTGTAAAAAGCAAACCGACTTCACCGGGCCGTCGTTTCGTCGTACGTGTAGTCAATCCAGATTTGCATAAGGGCGAGCCGTTCGCTCCATTGCTTGAAAAAAAGAACAAAACTGGCGGTCGTAATAACAATGGCCGGATCACTACTCGCCATATTGGTGGTGGTAGTAGGCAGCATTATCGCTTGGTTGATTTCAAGCGCGATAAAGATGGCATCGTCGGTAAGGTCGAGCGTCTCGAGTACGATCCGAACCGTACTGCGTTTATTGCTCTCGTGCTGTATGCGGATGGTGAGCGTCGTTACGTTATCGCGCCAAAAGGCCTGAAGGCTGGTGATCAGATTCAGTCGGGCAGCGATGCGCCGATCAAGCCGGGTAACACATTGCCGCTGCGCAATATTCCGGTTGGAAGCACGATTCACTGTATCGAAATGAAGCCTGGCAAAGGTGCGCAGTTGGCCCGTAGTGCCGGTGCTGCGGTGCAGCTTGTCGCGCGCGAGGGCTCATACGCAACGTTGCGTTTGCGTTCGGGCGAAATGCGTAAAGTGTTAAGCGATTGTCGTGCAACGCTGGGTGAGGTATCGAACAGCGAGCATAACCTGCGCAAGATCGGTAAGGCCGGCGCCAATCGCTGGCGCGGTATTCGTCCGACCGTTCGCGGTGTGGCAATGAACCCGGTCGATCACCCGCATGGTGGTGGTGAGGGTAAAACCTCTTCGGGACGCCATCCGGTGTCACCGTGGGGTACGCCAACCAAGGGTTACAAAACTCGTAAGAACAAGCGCACTAGCAAGCTCATTGTGCGCCGCCGTAACGACAAATAAGTCGTTCTGAAGAAGAGGAATAGGTTGTGCCACGTTCACTGAAGAAAGGTCCGTTTATCGACCTTCACCTGCTGAAGAAAGTCGAAACGGCGGTCGATAAAAACGACAAGCGCCCGATCAAAACCTGGTCGCGTCGCTCGATGATCGCTCCAGAGATGGTCGGTTTGACCATTGCGGTGCATAACGGTCGTCAACATGTACCGGTCTTCGTTACTGAAGATATGGTTGGGCACAAACTCGGTGAGTTTTCTGCGACGCGTACCTTCAAAGGTCACGCGGCCGACAAGAAAGCCAAGAAATAATTTTTGCTGAGAATGAGGTTGAGATAATGGAAGTTACCGCACGATTGAAAGGCGCGCGTATCTCCGCTCAGAAGGCCCGTTTGGTGGCTGACCAGGTTCGCGGCAAAGGCGTAGAACAAGCGTTGAACCTGTTGACATTCAGCCCTAAAAAGGCGGCGCATCTGATTAAGAAAGTGTTGAACTCTGCGATTGCTAATGCAGAGCACAACGAAGGTGCCGATGTCGATGAATTGAAGGTGTCGACGATTATGGTCGACGAAGCTGTATCGATGAAGCGCATTATGCCGCGTGCGAAAGGCCGCGCAGATCGCATCACCAAACGCAGCTGCCATATCACGATTAAAGTAGCCGACGCGCAAGGCTGAGTAGGAGAGGACCCATGGGTCAGAAAGTACATCCAACAGGTATTCGCTTAGGCGTTATCCGCGACCACAATTCGATCTGGTATGCGGGCCGCAAAAGCTATGCGTCGCAGCTGATCAGTGATTTGCAGGTGCGTGAATACTTGCAGGATAAGCTCGCAAGCGCGTCGGTGAGTCGTATCGTCATCGAGCGTCCGGCACAAACTGCGCGTATTACGATTCACACGGCACGTCCCGGGATTGTGATCGGCAAGAAAGGCGAAGACGTCGATAAGTTGCGGAAAGATCTGGCCGACAAAATGGGCGTGCCAGTACAAATTAATATTGAAGAGATTCGCAAACCGGATCTAGACGCCAAGCTCGTTGCAATCAACGTAGCTCAGCAGCTTGAGCGTCGTGTGATGTTCCGTCGTGCAATGAAGCGTGTCGTACAAAACGCTCTGCGCCAAGGCGCGGAAGGCGTGAAAGTAATGGTAAGTGGTCGTTTGGGCGGCGCTGAAATCGCGCGCACCGAATGGTACCGCGAAGGTCGTGTTCCGTTGCACACACTGCGTGCGGACATCGATTACAACACGCACGAGGCTCACACCACTTACGGTGTAATCGGCGTGAAAGTGTGGATTTTCAAAGGCGAAATTTTGGATGTTCGCGAAGCGGCTGAAAGCAAGGCCAAAAAAGGCGCTCAAACAGAGCGCGCTTAAAAATGCAGGATGCATTGGGTAAAAACGGTTAAGGGTTTCTGCGATGCTTCAACCAAAGCGTACAAAATTTCGCAAGCAGCACAAAGGTCGTAATACCGGCCTCGCGCAGCGCGGCAGCAAAGTAAGTTTCGGTGAATATGCACTGAAAGCGATTGGTCGTGGCCGTTTGACTGCGCGCCAAATCGAAGCGGCGCGTCGTGCGCTGACTCGTCACCTGAAGCGTGGCGGTAAAGTGTGGATTCGCGTATTTCCGGACAAGCCGATTACAGCTAAGCCGCTCGAAGTGCGGATGGGTTCCGGTAAAGGTAACGTTGAATATTGGGTGGCCCAAATTCAACCGGGCAAAGTGTTATACGAAGTGGAAGGTGTTCCGGAGCAATTGGCGCGTGAGGCATTCGCACTCGCTGCTGCCAAGCTCGCAATCCCCACTTCATTTGTTAAGCGGACGGTGATGTGATGAGTGCTCAAGAGCTGCGCGACAAATCTGTCGACGAGTTGAACGCAGAAGTGCAAAAGGCGCTCGCTGCACAGTTCAAATTGCGTGTGCAAAAGGCTACAGGCCAATTGACGCAGACACATCTGCTCAAGCAATCGCGTCGCGAAATTGCACGTATCAAAACTGTGCTGTCCGAAAAGGCAGGTAAATGATCATGGCAGAAGCACAAACTCCTGATTCACCAATTGAAGTGCGCGGCCGCACTGTGACTGGCCGTGTCGTCAGCGACAAGATGGATAAAACCATCACTGTTCTCATCGAGCGTCGCGTTAAGCACCCGATGTATGGCAAGTACCTGACGCGCTCATCGAAGCTGCATGCGCATGACGAAAAGAACGAATGCAAGATCGGTGATGTTGTAACGGTGTACGAAACTCGTCCACTGTCGAAGACAAAAACCTGGGCCTTGCTGCGAATTGAAGAACGCGCTGTCGCGGTGTAAGCGCAGCAATAGCAAGTTGATGCGCTAGTGCGAGTGTGGAGTAGAACATGATTCAAACAGAATCCTATTTGGAAGTGGCCGACAACAGCGGCGCGCGCCAAGTGATGTGCATCAAGGTGCTCGGCGGTTCACATCGTCGTTATGCGCGTATCGGCGACCTCATCAAGGTCACTGTGAAAGAAGCGATTCCGCGCGGCAAAGTGAAAAAAGGTCAAGTGATGAATGCGGTTGTTGTACGCACCAAAAAAGGTGTGCGTCGCGCCGATGGCTCGCTGATCAAATTCGACGATAACGCAGCAGTGCTGTTGAACAACCAGCTTGCTCCGATCGGCACACGTATTTTTGGACCGGTTACGCGTGAACTGCGTAGCGAACGTTTTATGAAGATCATCTCTCTCGCCCCTGAAGTTCTGTAAGAGTAGAGAGAGCAGAGGAAAGACCATGCGTAAAATTAAACGCGAGGACGAAGTTGTCGTCCTGACCGGTAAAGACAAAGGCAAGCGCGGCAAAGTTGTGCAGGTGCTCGATGACAATCGCGTAGTGGTTGCTGGCGTCAATATCATCAAGAAGCATCAAAAGCCGAATCCGCAACGCAACGAGCAGGGCGGTATTCAGGAACGCGAAGCGCCGATCCAAGTATCGAACGTAGCTATTTTTAACAATGCTACGAGCAAGGCGGATCGTGTGGGCTTCAAGATTCTCGAAGACGGCCGCAAAGTACGTGTTTTCAAATCCACCGGCGAAGTGATCGACGCGTAAGCGGAAGTGGCAGACATGGCAAGATTACAAGAGTTATACAACAACGAGTTGCGCGCAAAGCTGAAAGAACAACTCGGCATCGACAACGTGATGGCAGTCCCAAAGATCACCAAAATCACTCTTAATATGGGTGTTGGTGAAGCGGTTGGCGACAAGAAAGTCATGGAGCACGCCGTTAAAGATCTCGAAGCGATCTGCGGTCAAAAGCCCGTTGTCACGAGAGCGCGTAAATCAGTTGCGGGTTTCAAGATTCGTGAAGGCTGGCCTATCGGCTGCAAAGTAACATTGCGCCGTGCACAGATGTACGAATTTCTCGATCGTCTTATCACGATTGCAATTCCACGTATTCGTGACTTCCGTGGTATCAGCCCGAAAGCGTTTGACGGTCGTGGTAACTTTGCGATGGGCGTAACCGAGCAGATCATTTTCCCGGAAATCGAATACGACAAGGTCGACGCGTTGCGTGGCCTCGATATTACGATTACCACAACGGCGAAGACCGACGAAGAAGGCCGCGCATTGCTGGCTGCATTCAACTTCCCGTTTAAAAACTAATTTTATTCGCAGTCCAACGAAAGCATAGGTAGCGGACATGGCAAAAACATCGATGGTTGAGCGCGAAAAGAAACGCGCACGTATTGCGGCAAAATATGCAGCGAAACGCGCAGCGTTGAAAGCAGCGATTCAAGATCCAAAAACCAGCGATGAAGATCGTTGGGCGGCGCAAGTGCAATTGCAAAAGTTGCCACGTAATGCCAGCCCGAGCCGCCAGCGCAATCGTTGCGAGTTGACCGGTCGTCCACGCGGTGTCTATCGCAAATTCACGTTGTCGCGCATCAAGTTGCGCGAAGCGGCAATGCGCGGCGATATCCCCGGTCTGGTTAAAGCCAGCTGGTAAGCGAGCAGAGTTTTAGGAGCAGATTATGAGTATGCAAGATCCGTTGGCTGACATGCTGACTCGCATTCGCAACGCACAGATGGCTGGCAAAGCAACTGTTGCAATGCCATCGTCGAAATTGAAGCAGGCTGTGGCCGGTGTGTTGGTATCCGAAGGTTATATCGGTGGTCAGCGCGTTGAGACTGCCGAAGGTAAATCGACGTTGTTGCTCGATCTCAAATATTTCCAAGGCAAGCCAGTTATTGCCGAGATCGATCGTGTGAGCTCGCCAGGTCTGCGTGAATACAAAGGTAAAGACGAATTGCCGAAAGTGCGTAGCGGTCTTGGTATCGCGATCGTATCGACGAGCAAAGGTGTTATGACCGATCGCGCCGCGCGTCAAGCGGGTGTCGGTGGTGAAGTGCTCTGCACGGTATTCTAATTCTGCGCATCACTGAATTAATTATTTAGTTAACGATTTAAGAAACGACGAGCTTAACCATGTCCAGAGTAGCGAAGAGCCCGGTGGTTTTACCGGCAGGCGTCGATGTCAAGCTTGATGGCACCCAGCTGACTGTTAAGGGTGGCAAGGGTACATTGTCGTTGAGCGTGCATGAGAAGGTTGCAGTTAAAGTTGATGGCGGCCAAGTGACGTTTGATGTCAAAGATCCGCAAGCATGGGCGCACGCGGGAACTGCTCGCGCGCTCGTTAACAATATGGTTGTCGGTGTTAGCAAAGGCTTTGAGAAAAAGCTCGAATTGATCGGTGTTGGTTATCGCGCTAAAGCAGCGGGTAAGACATTGAATCTTACTCTCGGTTTCTCACACCCGATCGATTATGCATTACCTGAAGGCGTTACTGTAGAGACGCCGAGCCAAACTGAAATTATTTTGCGTGCCTCCGATAAGCAATTGCTTGGGCAAGCCGCAGCGGAAATTCGCAGTTTCCGTCCGCCAGAGCCGTATAAAGGCAAAGGCGTTCGTTATTCCGATGAGCATGTGCTTCGTAAAGAAGCCAAGAAGAAGTAAGGCGCGATTATGAACGCAAAAACCGAATCGAGACTTCGCCGTGCGCGCCGTTCACGTTTGAAGATGCGCGAGCTGCTGGTCAATCGCTTGAGCGTGCATCGCACGTCTCAGCATATTTACGCACAGATTATTTCGTCCGAAGGCAACAAGGTATTGGCCAGTGCGTCGACATTGGACGAAACGTTGCGCGATGGTGCGACGAGCAATATCAAAGCGGCAGAGAGTGTTGGCAAGCTGATCGCCGAGCGCGCAAAAGCAGCTGGTGTTGTGCAAGTGGCATTCGACCGTAGTGGTTTTAAATATCATGGCCGTGTTAAAGCACTGGCTGATGCGGCCCGCGAAGGCGGCTTGGAATTCTAAAGGTTAGAGCGATGGCGTTTAACGAGCAGAAAGGCAAAGACAGCGCAAACGAAGGCCTGCAGGAAAAGTTAGTACAGGTCAATCGCGTCGCTAAAGTGGTCAAAGGCGGTCGCATTTTTGCGTTCACTGCATTGACCGTAGTTGGTGATGGCAACGGCAAGGTTGGATTCGGTCGCGGTAAAGCACGCGAAGTGCCAGCAGCGATTCAAAAAGCGATGGAATCTGCGCGCCGTAACATGATCGAAGTCGATCTGAAAGGCGACACCATTCACTACGCAATTACTGCTCGTCATGGTGCGTCGCGTGTTTACATGCAGCCGGCATCGCAAGGTACTGGAATTATTGCCGGTGGCGCGATGCGTGCGGTACTCGAACTTGCTGGTGTGCATAACGTGCTTGCAAAATGCTACGGCTCGACCAATCCGGTCAACGTCGTGCGTGCAACTTTCAATGCATTGAAAGAAATCACCTCTCCCGAAGCTGTTGCGGCCAAGCGCGGCAAAACGGTAGAAGAGATCCTCGGCTAATACGCTAATACAAGACAGATTTGGGACTTGCAGTGATGGCGAAGACAATCAAAGTGACGCAGGTGCGTAGCACCGCCGGTCGCCTACAAGCACACAAGGCATGCATCATCGGCCTCGGCTTGCGCCGCATTGGCCATACCGTTGAGCTCATCGATACGCCATCGGTGCGCGGCATGATCAACAAAGTTAATTATTTAGTGCGCGTTGAGGAATAAGCGATGGCCAACGAAATGCGTTTGAATGGTCTGAGCCCCGCGCCAGGTCATAAGAAAGCCCCGCGGCGACTCGGTCGTGGTATCGGCAGTGGTCTCGGTAAGACTGGTGGTCGCGGCCACAAAGGTCAGAAATCGCGTGGCACCGGTAAAGTGCGCCCAGGATTTGAAGGCGGTCAAATGCCGTTGCAAATCCGCTTGCCGAAATACGGTTTTGCTTCGCGTATTGCTCGTGTTACCGCGGAGATTCGTACGGCTGAACTCAATGCTGTCGAAGACACGGTCATTGATTTGGATGCACTGAAACGCGCTGATTTAATTTCGCACAATATGCTCCGCGCTAAGATTTTTTTGAGCGGCGAAGTGACCAAGGCTGTAACTGTAAAAGGTCTGGCTGTTACTAAAGGTGCGCGTGCGGCGATTGAAAAGGCCGGCGGTAAGGTCGAGGAATAATGGCCAAGCCTGGGTTGCAGTCGCCAGCATCGCAGGCCGGCATGGGCGAGCTTTTAGCTCGCCTTCGTTTTCTTTTGCTGGCATTGATTGTTTATCGTATCGGCACGCATATTCCGGTGCCGGGTATCGATCCACATCGACTAGCGAGCATGTTCAATCAGAGCCAGGGTACGATCCTGGGCTTGTTCAACATGTTTTCGGGTGGTGCACTTGAGCGTATGAGTATTTTCGCGCTCGGGATCATGCCCTATATTTCGTCGTCGATTATCGTGCAGCTTTTATCTTCGGTGATGCCGCAGCTTGAGGCGCTAAAGAAGGAAGGCGAATCCGGTCGCCGAAAAATCACTCAGTACACGCGCTACTTAACTGTGGTGTTAGCCTTGGTTCAAGGCTCAGGCATGACGGTCGGGCTTGCCAATCAAGGCATGGCATATGCTCCGGGCTTCGCGTTTTATTTTGTGGCGGTCACATCGCTGGTAACTGGCGCGTTGTTCTTGATGTGGCTGGGCGAGCAGATCACCGAGCGCGGGATAGGTAACGGTATTTCGATGCTGATTTTCTCGGGCATCGTAGCTGGATTGCCGCGCGCGATCGGGCAGTCGTTGGAGCAGGCCCGCCAGGGTGAAATGAATTGGCTGGTATTGCTGTTTATCGTGCTGCTGGCCGTCGCAGTGATATTTCTGGTGGTGTTTATCGAGCGCGGACAACGCCGCATCACGGTGAACTACGCCAAGCAGCAGCGTGGGAATCGCGTCTACCAGGCGCAGTCGAGCCACTTGCCGCTGAAGGTCAATATGTCGGGCGTTATACCTGCCATCTTTGCAAGCTCGATTCTGCTGTTCCCTGCATCGGTGGCTCAGTGGTTTGGTAAGGGCTCGGAGAAGATGGCTTGGCTGCAGGATTTTGCGCTAGCTATCGGGCCGGGACAGCCACTTAATATTTTGTTGTTTTTGGTTTTGGTTGTTTTTTTCTGCTTCTTCTATACGGCGTTGATGTTCAACCCGAATGAAGTCGCAGAGAACCTAAAAAAGTCCGGCGCATTTCTGCCAGGTATCCGTCCGGGGCAGCAGACGGCAAATTATATCGATGGTGTACTGACTCGGTTGACGATGTTCGGTGCGCTGTATATCGCTCTGGTTTGTTTGCTGCCGCAATTTTTGGTGGTGATGTGGAATGTCCCGTTTTATCTCGGCGGCACCTCATTGTTGATCGTCGTGGTTGTGGTAATGGACTTCATGGCGCAGGTGCAATCGCACTTGATGTCGCATCAGTATGATTCGCTAATGAAGAAAGCGAATTTGAAAAACTATGGCCGAACGGGATTAACTCGTTAAGAGTCGGTTGTTGGAGTAATAGCTATGAAAGTGCGTGCTTCGGTTAAGAAGATTTGTCGTAATTGCAAGGTAGTGCGTCGCCGCGGTTCGGTGCGTGTGATCTGCAAGGTAGAGCCGCGTCATAAGCAGCGCCAAGGTTAATGGCGACGGCAATTATTCATTGATTTTTGATTGCTGCACGGATAAACTCTCGCGCCTTTCGAATTGGCGTAGCGCTTGAAGTTGCAGCATAGAGTATTGGAGTAAAGCTGAATGGCTCGTATTGCTGGTGTCAACATACCAGATAACAAACACGCGGTGATTTCGCTCACCTATATCTATGGCATTGGTTTGACCACGGCTAAAAAGCTGCTGGCAAAAACCGGTATCGCGGAAAGTGCCAAGATTTCCAGCCTTTCAGAAGCTCAGCTAGACACTTTGCGCGGTGAAATCGGCAAGTTGACCGTAGAGGGTGATTTGCGCCGTGAAGTCTCAATCAATATTAAGCGGCTGCTCGACCTGGGCTGCTACCGCGGATTGCGTCATCGTCGCGGTCTGCCGGTGCGCGGTCAGCGTACCAAAACCAACGCGCGCACTCGCAAGGGGCCGCGTAAACCGATTCGCAAATAACGCTTTTTAAAGACGCTATTTGCGAGCGCTTTAGTGTAGCTGCATCACCAGTCGCAAGATCTGAAATTTGCAGCGCTGATATTAGAGTAGGCTCTAGATGAACAAAAGTTCAAAAGCGGCTCCCCGCAAGAAAGTCAAAAAGACCGTCGTCGATGGTATGGCGCATATCCACGCGTCCTTCAACAACACTATCGTCACTATTACTGATCGCCAAGGTAATGCGCTTTCGTGGGCGACCTCTGGTGGTTCTGGTTTCCGTGGCTCGCGTAAAAGCACGCCCTTTGCTGCGCAGGTTGCTGCAGAGCGAGCAGGCAATGCAGCTAAAGAGTTTGGTTTAAAAAATCTTGATGTCGAGGTCAAGGGCCCCGGTCCAGGTCGTGAATCGGCGGTTCGTGCTCTCCACAACTGCGGGTTCAAGATCAACAACATCACCGACGTTACGCCGATTCCACATAATGGCTGCCGTCCTCCGAAAAAACGTCGCGTTTGATTCAGATTTTACGGGAATTGATTCATGGCTAGATATTTAGGCCCAACTTGTAAGCTTGCACGCCGTGAGGGAACAGATTTGTTCCTGAAGAGCGGTGTTCGTCCGCTCGAGTCCAAGTGCAAGGCCGAGACTGCTCCAGGTCAGCACGGTGCTCGTCGCGGTCGTCTCTCTGATTACGGTATTCAGATGCGGGAGAAGCAGAAGGTCCGCCGTATTTACGGTGTACTGGAGCGTCAGTTTAGCGGCTACTACAAAGAAGCGGCCCGTCAGAAGGGTGCGACCGGCGAGAATTTGTTGCGCATTCTTGAGTCCCGCTTGGACAATGTCGTTTATCGCATGGGCTTTGGTGCTACTCGTGCTGAAGCGCGTCAGTTGGTGAGCCATAAGGCGGTGATGTTGAATGGTAAAACCACGAACATCCCTTCGCTGCAGGTGCAGCCTGGCGATGTGATTGCAATTCGCGAAAAGGCTAAGAATCAGTTGCGTATCCAGCAATCGATTGCGTTGGCCGCACAGCGCGGGCAAGTTGAATGGCTGGACGTTAATGCTGCGAAAATGGAGGGCGTTTACAAGGCTCATCCAGAGCGTAGTGAGATGTCGTCTGACATCAACGAAAGCTTGATCGTCGAACTTTACTCGAAGTAAGCCTTCAACCACGGACTTCACATTACCTCAGGTGCATTTATGCAGAGCGCAGTGAACGAATTTTTAACGCCTCGCGTTATTGAAGTTGAAGAGGTCAGCGCGACTCGCGCCAAAGTTACGCTGGCGCCGTTGGAGCGCGGCTTTGGTCATACGCTCGGTAACGCGTTGCGCCGCATTCTGCTTTCTTCTATGCCTGGTTGTGCAATTACCGGCGCGGAAATCGAAGGCGTGCTTCATGAGTACAGTGCTCTTGAAGGTGTGCAGGAAGATGTCATTGAGATTCTTCTGAATCTCAAGGGTGTTGCGATCGTTATGCATGGTAAGGACGAAGCGGTTCTGACTTTGTCCAAAAAGGGCAGCGGAGTTGTTACCGCAGGTGATATCCAGCTCGATCACGGCGTAGAAATTAAGAATCCTGATCATGTGATTGCTCATCTGAATGGTCGAGGCAGCTTGAATATGCGCCTCACCATCGCACGCGGTCGCGGCTATGTTCCGGCGGATGCTCGCGAAAGTGCTGAGGATGAAACTCGCGCGATTGGCCGTTTGCAGCTTGATGCAACATTTAGTCCTGTTGTTCGTGTGTCGTATGTTGTCGAAAGTGCGCGTGTCGAACAGCGCACCGATCTGGATAAGTTGGTTCTTGATCTTGAGACGAATGGTACTCTCGATTCGGAGGAAGCTATTCGTCGTGCCGCAACCATTCTGCAGCAGCAGCTCGCGGTGTTTGTTGACCTTGAGGGCGAGAAAGAATCTGCGCCGGTTGAGCGTCGTGATGAGGTTGATCCGATTCTATTGCGTCCGGTTGATGATCTTGAATTGACTGTCCGTTCGGCAAATTGCCTCAAAGCAGAAAATATTTATTACATCGGCGACTTGGTGCAGCGCACAGAAGTCGAATTGTTGAAGACGCCGAATTTGGGCAAAAAATCTTTAACAGAAATTAAGGATGTATTGGCATCCCGTGGTTTGTCACTAGGTCTGCGGCTTGATAATTGGCCGCCAGCAAGTCTGCGTTCTGACGACAAATCATTTTAATTGATCTGATTGAATTTTCTTGCTGAGATAGCAAGCGAAGTTAAAGGAAAAAGTCATGCGTCATCGTAATGTTGGTCGTTATTTTAATCGCGACAGTTCTCATCGTAAGGCGATGTTTCGCAATATGACGACCTCGTTGGTTGAGCACGAGTTGATTAAAACTACGTTGCCGAAAGCCAAAGAGTTACGTCGTTATGCGGAGCCTTTGATTACGTTGGCAAAGAGCGATAGCGTAGCTAACCGCCGTCTCGCGTTCGCACGTTTGCGCGATGATGCAGCTGTTGGCAAATTGTTCACTGAGTTAGGTCCGCGTTATCAGGCCCGCCCTGGCGGATATATTCGCATTTTGAAATGCGGTCTTCGTGCAGGTGATAAAGCGCCGATGGCGTATGTCGAGTTGGTTGATCGCCCGCTGCAGGGCTCCGATGACTCGGCCGCTGAGTAAGTTTGATTAATTAAAAAGCCCCGCTAATGCGGGGCTTTTTTTATTGCGCGACAAAACTCTTGTAATAAAAAAGGCCTGCATATGCAGGCCTTTTTTGCTTTCTCTTTTCTTAGGCGGCGTTTTGGCTCTTGCGACGCATAACCGCAATTCCCAGAAGACCGGCCGCAAGGAGGGCAACAGAGGTCGGCTCCGGTACTGCTTGGGAGCTACCTTCTTTAGCTGTGAGGGTGGACGAGTCCAGGAAGAACGTTCCCAAGAGGCTCGTTAGCGATACGTTTAACAGGCCGTTACTGTTAATGCTTGCTACGCCCTGGTAGGAGTCACCCGTTGTGAGGCTGGCGTAAGTCCAGTTGTACAACAGCGCTGCGCTATCACCGGTAATGCCGGGCTGATTGATGTAAATAGCGTCCAGCATGCCCGCATCGTTGTAGAGATCGATTTTCAGGCTGTAGCCAGCGATTGTATTCGTGCCCGGGATAAACCCATCTGTAGTGAGATCGTGGGTGTAAGAGTATGTGCTCAACCAAGTGATCTTCGGATCAGGATTGAAATCGATTGTTTGTGTGTAAGCATTTGCGAGTAATGGCAAAGTTGCTAACAGGCCTGCGATAAGTGTCTTTTTCATGTTGGTTCTCGTTGGCTAAAGTTGAGAAGGGTTCGTTAAGATTTCGTGCTTTTGTCAATTTTGCGGCGCGCTATGCCCAGGGCAATGATTCCGGCTCCAATTAAGGAGATCGTGCTGGGCTCGGCAATGGCAACGACAATTGGATTTGCTGCTTGAGCGGTTGCCGGGAGCGCGACAATGAGCAATATGCTGGAGAGCAAGTCGCGTAAATTCATTTTGTTGACCTCATGTCGGGGTGTTAAACAGTGTGACTTTCGTCACGTGTGGCCTCTTGTAAGCAATTCCTTGGCCACATATGAAAAGTGTTTTAAAAGCAATGGGTTGTTAGCTTTTTTCGACCCGGCTCTTTTGGTTGGTGTAAAAGGGGTCGACAAGGAGGGTGGGCCGCGGATTTGGCGCGGCCATATCGGCTACAGAAGGGGTTTTAAGAAGCGCGCGGTATGTGACCGATTGATGGTGGCTACCTTTTCTGGTGTGCCGACAGCAATGATTTCGCCGCCACCATCGCCCCCTTCGGGGCCGAGATCCACAATCCAGTCGGCGGTTTTAATTACGTCAAGGTTGTGTTCGATAACAACGATGGTGTTGCCGTGGTCGCGCAGTCGATGCAGGACGGTCAAAAGTTGTTGAATATCATGGAAATGCAGACCGGTCGTGGGCTCGTCCAACAGATAGAGAGTTTTGCCGGTATCGCGCTTGGAGAGTTCTCGGGACAGCTTGACTCTCTGCGCTTCCCCACCGGAAAGTGTGGTGGCCGCTTGCCCCAGCTTGATGTAAGAAAGTCCGACGTCGATGAGGGTTTGCAGTTTTTTTGCAATCGCGGGGACGTTTTCAAAAAAACGATGCGCGTCCTCCACAGTCATTTCGAGCACTTCATGGATGTTTTTGCCCTTGTATTTGACCTCCAGCGTTTCGCGGTTATAGCGCTTGCCTTTGCAGATATCGCAGGGGACGTAAACGTCGGGCAAGAAGTGCATTTCGACCTTGGTAACGCCGTCGCCCTCACACGCTTCACAGCGGCCGCCTTTGACATTGAAGCTAAATCGACCTGGTTGGTAGCCGCGTGACCGCGCTTCTTGCGTGCCCGCAAACAACTCGCGCACGGGGGTAAAAATACCTGTGTAGGTCGCGGGATTGGAGCGAGGTGTGCGACCAATTGGGCTTTGATCGATGTCGATACATTTGTCGATGTGCTCCAAGCCTTCGATCGTTTCGTACGGTGAGGCTTGAAGTGTCTCTGCGCCGTTCAGCGCGGTCGCCGCGAGCGGGTACAGCGTGTTATTGATCAGCGTGGATTTGCCTGAGCCCGAAACGCCGGTCACGCAGGTCATCAATCCGAGTGGCAATTCCAGTGTGACATTTTTGAGATTGTTTCCAGTCGCGCCTTTTAACACGAGCATTTTTTCGGGATTGGGCGCGGTACGTTTTTTCGGAACTGCGATCGACTTCTTACCGCTGAGATACTGGCCGGTCAGCGATTTTGGGCTATTCAAGATATCTTTGAGTTGACCGGCGGCAACGATTGCACCGCCGTGCACGCCAGCTCCTGGGCCGATGTCGAGAATGAAATCTGCGCTGCGCACGGCATCCTCATCATGCTCGACAACGATGACGGTATTCCCGAGATCGCGCAAATGCGTAAGCGTCGCGAGTAAGCGCTCGTTATCGCGTTGATGCAGGCCGATAGAGGGCTCATCGAGAATGTACATAACGCCGACCAGTCCTGCGCCGATTTGACTGGCGAGACGAATACGCTGTGCTTCGCCGCCTGAAAGTGTTTCGGCCGAGCGATCGAGTGTTAAATAATTCAAGCCGACATCGACGAGAAATTGCAGTCGCTCACGAATTTCTTTGAGGATTTTTTCCGCGATTTTTCCCTGCTTGCCTTTGAGCTTGAGCGTTTCGAAATAATTGAGCGCATTGCCGACAGGCAGTTTTGTAATCGACGGCAAATTGCGCTCTTTGATGAATACGTGACGAGCCTCTTCGCGCAAGCGAGTGCCGTTACAGTCGGGGCAATTTTGCGAACTTAAATATTTCGCCAGCTCATCGCGCACCATTTGCGATTCGGTATCGCGATAGCGGCGTTCAAAATTCGGAATAACACCTTCAAACGCGTGTGTGCGCTGATAAACGTCGCCGCGATCGTTGATGTAGTTGAAGCAGATTTCTTCATCGCCGCTGCCGAATAAGACGGCCTTTTGATATTTTTTCGGGAGTTTGTTGAAGGGCGCATCGATATCGAAACCATAGTGCTCGGCAAGCGAATTGAGCATGTGGTAGTAGTAAACGCTGCGTCTATCCCAGCCGCGTATCGCGCCGTTCGACAAGCTCGCCTGAGGATCGGTCACGATGCGCGATTCGTCGAAATATTGTTTAACACCCAATCCGTCGCATGTCGGGCACGCACCAGCGGGATTGTTGAATGAAAATAGGCGTGGCTCCAATTCGCTGATGCTATAACCACATTGCGCGCATGCGAATTGCGACGAAAAAACTATTTCATCGCGCTTCTCATCCATGAACGCAATCATCGCCAGTCCACCGCTCAATTCGAGCGCGGTTTCAAAGGATTCGGCGAGGCGTTGCTGCAAATCGCTGCGAACTTTGAAGCGATCGACGACAACCTCGATCGTATGCTTTTTGTTTTTATCGAGCTTCGGTAAATCGTCGAGTTCGGTGACGATATTGTCGATGCGCGCGCGCACAAAGCCCTGACTGCGTAGCTGTTCGAAGACATGCAGGTGCTCGCCTTTACGTTCGCGAATCACCGGCGCCAATAACATCAGGCGCGTGCCTTCCGGCAATTCGAGTACGCTATCGACCATCTGACTCACGGTTTGTGCGGCGAGCGGAATATCGTGCTCCGGACAGCGCGGCTCGCCTGCGCGTGCGAATAACAGACGCAAATAATCGTAAATTTCGGTGATGGTGCCGACGGTTGAGCGTGGGTTGTGCGAAGTCGATTTCTGCTCGATCGAAATGGCGGGCGACAGGCCTTCGATGTGATCGACATCGGGCTTATCCATCATCGACAAAAATTGGCGCGCATATGTCGACAGTGATTCGACGTAGCGGCGCTGGCCCTCGGCGTACAGCGTATCGAACGCGAGGGACGATTTTCCCGAGCCCGACAGACCGGTGATGACGACGAGCTTATCGCGCGGAATTTCCACATCGATATTTTTGAGGTTGTGCGTGCGCGCACCGCGAATAACGATTTTTTCCATATTTCACCGAAAAAAAATCAAGGCACCAGAAAGTGATGTGGGGGCAATGGAGAAATGCCGAGGTTGGATGCCATGCTGAAAGCCGCCCAGTATAAAACGAAACAGTGACGGCTTTGGTTCACTTGTGGGTCAATTATCGCTTCGCACGGCGCCGGCTTTTTTGGGTATAGTGACGGCCTCAGCCGAGTGGCTGCGAGAGACCTAGTGGGGGAGAGTTTTCATGGCGCGGGGCGTTAATAAAGTGATTCTGGTCGGCAACTTGGGCAACGATCCCGAGACCCGCTATATGCCGTCGGGCGGCGCGGTAACCAATGTCACCGTGGCAACATCGGAATCGTGGAAGGATAAAAACAGCGGCCAGGCGCAGGAGCGCACCGAGTGGCATCGCGTGGTGTTCTTCAACAAGCTGGCCGAGATCGCTGGTGAATATTTGCGCAAGGGTTCGAAGGTCTACATCGAGGGTAGCCTGCGTACGCGCGAGTGGGAGAAAGACGGAGTTAAGCGTTACACCACGGAAATCGTTGCCAACGAAATGCAAATGCTCGACAGCCGTGGAGCGGGTGGATCGGCCAATGACGGAGGCTATGACAATGCGCCTGCGCCGCGTCAACGCCAGTCGGCACCAGCGCAATCCGCGCCGATGCGCAACGACGCACCGCCGCCGAATTTCGATAATTTCGACGACGATATTCCATTTTAGTTCGGACGGAGTCTCAAAGGCTCAATAAAAACGCCCTGTAGTTCGGTTCGAACACAGGGCGTTTTTGTTTTCAGCGCATCCTCAGAAGCTGGATGCAGAAACAGAAGCAGCCGCTCTCAGTGCAACAGCGGCGATGGTCAGGCCGCTGTTCAGCGCACCTGCGGTCGGCAGCGCAGCTGAATCGACCACATACAATCCCTCGACATCGTGAGCCTGGCAGTAGCTATTGATGACGGAGTCGCTCGGCGAGTTGCCCATGCGCGCCGTGCCCACGCTGTGAAATTTCTCTTCCATGGTTGGCGCAACCACGAGATAGCCGGCCGCTTTGAAAATATCGATCGCATGGCGGCGCAGCTTTTTCATGGTATTCGGGTTGCGGATCGGCTCAGCGAGGACTTTGGCTTCGGTATCGGTAAGAGCGAAACCGGTTTCGCGCGATGGCAATGCCTCATTCATGATGAACGTCTGAAAGCTGTTATGCAGTAGCGCTTGAGCGAAGTATTTGTGGCGTCTGGACATGCCAGTGGTTTCGATATTGCCCGCCGACTGGATTACGCCGGCGGGAAGTTTTGAGTCCGGTGTCGAGTGATAGAACGCGTTGATCGCGAAGGTCTTCTGGTGAAAAGGCTGCTTTTGCACGTTGAATGCAATCGGGAATACCCAGCTTTGCGTGTGTGCTGCCCAGTGGCGACCGAGTGCACCGGAGCCATTGGCAAGACCGTTGGGGTGAGCGCTCGAGCGCGATCGCCAGAGCAACAACGGTGTTTCGGTAAGGCCGCCGCTCGCGCATACGATTTTCGCGGTGAGCGAAAACTCTTTACCGTCTTTACGCAGTTGTACTCCTGTGGCTTTGCGGCCATCGGCTGTGGTTAGAACGCGCAAGCATTCGGTTTTGGTAAATACGGTGACGTTACCCGTTTTGAGTGCCGGTTGTAGTGCGCCGATTTCGGCGTCGACTTTCGCATCGCGCGGGCAGTAATAACCGTCGCAGTGTCGGCACAGTACGCATTTCCCGCCATTTTTTGGATCGTAATCGATCGAGCGCGGAATATGAGAAGCCTGAATACCTGCGCGTTCACCGATGCGCCGCACTAATTCCTGCACGGGGCCTTGGTGAGGGATCGGGTCGTGAGGCCACGGCGTCGATCGCGGCGGCTCGGTCGCGTCGTTGGCTGAAGAACCGTGTACGCGAAATATTTTTTCGGCTTCGGCGTAATGCGGTTCGAGATCCCAATACGAAATCGGCCACGCTGGCGATACGCCACTCTCCATTTCTACAGCTTCAAAATCCGATTCGCGCAGACGATACATCGCGGCACCGAAGGATTTTGTCTGTCCGCCAATAGTCGGCTGTTGCTGCACATAATAAACGTGAAGCGGTGAAAGGTCGGGGCGATCGGGTTTGAAAAAATCGCCGCGGTCGACCACAGCGATTTTAAATCCACGCTGCGCGAGTGCATAAGCGAAAGTACTGCCGCCAATTCCGGTTCCGATAACGACCACATCGAAAGTCGTCGTATTGTTGTTATCCGTCATGTGTTTTGCTCGTGTTGTAAGTGGGATTAAGTCCGTCGTCGACAATATTATTTTTTCGCTCGAATCGATTTGATAGCCACATCGGCTAACGCGGGAGGCAAATGCGTAATCAATGCTTTTAAGAGTTGTTTTGGATCGTTGTAGATTTTTCGTAGGCTGCGTCGATAGTGCGGTCGTGCTCGGATGAATTCGCCGGCGTCGAATAATTCGGAGGCGACCCACACATTGCTCGATGCGAGAATGTCTGCAATCTCGGCATTCGTTAAGTCAACGCGCTGACGGTCGCGAGCAATCGCTGCTTCCTGTGTGCGCAAACCGTTGATCGACATTTCAACCATATGGCTGTTTGATGTGAGCTGGTCGCTGCCACCCGCAATGCGATAGCCGATTGCCGGAGCGTCGATCAATGCAGAGGGGCCTGCGCGGCATGAGCGCAAATGAAAATCATAATCCTCGCCCGTGCGAAAATTTTCGTCGAAAAAACCAGTTTCTTGCACGCGCTGCCGGGTCATCAACACCGTCGATGTGTGCACGATGTTGCCATAGATCATCGTCGAGTAAATATCACCCCAACAAACCTTCGTATTTTTCTTGAGGTCATCCGGACACTGCAGATCGGGAGCGATCTCCGCTAACGCACGTTGATGCTGAAAAATTTGGCGATTACCAATGCGGCTATATGCGGAATACATGTGACGTAAATGACGCGGCGAAACGAGGTTGCCATCGGCGTCGACTGCATTCATGTCGGTCCACACCATGCCGATTTCCGGCAATGCGCTAAAGCAGGCGATTTGCGCGCTGAGTTTCCAGGAATCCCAGGTGTCATCAGAGTCGAGAAAGCCAACCCACGCGCCGCTGGCAAGTCGCAATCCGGTATTGCGTGCGGCGGATACCCCGCCATTTTTCTGATAGTGGTATTTCACTCGCGGATCTTGTGCGCTGATGGCTTTTACAACGTCTGCGGTATTGTCTTTTGAGCCATCGTCGATAATGACAGCTTCCCAATCCCGATACGTTTGCTGCTGCAAACTGCCAATGGCTGCGGGCAGGCAGTAAGCGCGATTGTACGTTGGAATAACGACACTCACGGTGGTGTTGGTTGTCGTGTCAGTCATTGTGGAAAACTCCTACTGCACCGCCTGTTTTAATTTTTAATGGATTGAATGTCGCAATGCACATTTTTCTTGCAGTGATTTCAGGCTTCATAAAGCTCCAGGGGTAATCCATCCGGGTCGGCGAAAAAAGTGAATCGGCGACCGGTGTATTCGTCGACGCGTATTGGCTCAACAGGAATAGCATGTTGCTGCAGATGCTCAATTGCTACATCTAAATTGGCGACTCGAAATGCGAGATGGCGTAAACCGCAAGCCTCTGGCCGGCTTGGGCGGGGAGGCGGATTGGGGAACGAAAACAACTCGATTTGTATCGAGTCGTTGACACGTAGATCCAGTTTGTACGAATTGCGATTTGCGCGAAAATTTTCGGCGATGACCGTGAGGCCCAATATCTCGGTGTAAAATTTTCGCGAGCGCGAATAATCCGATGCAATGATCGCAACGTGGTGGATATCTGCAATCTCTAACATCGTCTACTGCCTCAATCGAGTGAGTGAATTCGCTCGGTCAGATAAACAGTGCATCGCGAAGCATCGAGCAAAGGGTGTAACCCATCGTCCAGGTGATGCATGCATCGACACCCGATGCGGCGCTGTCGCTGGGTGTGGCCTTTTCTTTGGCGAAGTGGTCGCGATATTTTTGTCTGATATAAATGAGAGCATTTTCGACAGTGAACTGAATGCGCGGCCGCTGGATGCGAAACGACGTCATGGGTGGAAATTCTTTTGCGAGCACGCGTTTGTATTCCGATTCGCCCATCAGAAAATCGTAATGAGTATTGCCCAGTTGTGAATTCAATTGCATTGCGAAAATATGCGAGAGGTAACCGGGGCGCAATACATTGCTGCTTTCGGTGGCAAATCCGGATTGCAGCATCAATACCTGTTTTCGCCAAACGAAATTATAGATATAGCCGATTGCGCGCTCGCCACAGCTCATGCGCAAAATTTGAATTTCACCGCGATCGAAAATCGCATTAATCATCGCACGATGAAACTGAACCCACAGCGGATTGGCGAAAGAGCCGGCTTCGCCAACGCGATTCCAGCGCTCGGTGTGCAGCACGCCGAGGCGATCGAAAAACTCCAATGCCTGCTCTTTCGTGCTCGCACTGACGATGGAGAGAGGTCCTTCTTTTTCATATTCTTTGATCGAGCGTCGAATTTGCCAGCGGCGATTTTTGCTCAGCGGGGCGATGATCGAATCGATGTCGGTCACGCCGTCGAGCGATGCAATCCAGGTGCTGTGTTGTCCTTCGTCGTGTAATTTCAGTGCGGGCGTTGCGGAGATCAGCGCTTCGAACGCTTGGTAAATGCGATAGGGCACGTGGCTGACTTTTATTTCGTCCCAGCTTTCCTGCGCCAAAACGCTCATCAATTGGCGGTACGCGTTTTCTTCGTGGCCGCGGCGTACGAGTAATCCGTTGTATTCAATGACCATGTTGAATGTCTCATCCAATGCTTCATTGATCGAGACGGTTTTGCTGCGAAAAACTCGGCGCCGGTAATGAGTGTCGCTGTGCAAGATGGCCAAGGCGACCAGCGTGTCGCCCGCATAGGATTGGAAAACACAGAGGTTGGAAGGACGATGCGGTAGATTCAGCCACGGGCCTATCCAGCTCCACGATACGAAGAATGAGCCGTCAGCCTCTGGCTCCAATGCACGCCATGTCGATTCGAGATCTTTTACGTTGCTGATGGGGGTGAGCTCAGTGCGGTATGGCGTATTTTTATCGGAGTTTCCAAGCATGCTGCAGTAGTCCTTTTAATCGTCGGACAATACTAGAGCACGTGGATTACATGGGCAAGAAAGTGAAAATGCCCGCTGTTTGCAGAGATTTTGCGCGGCTGCACTCGATGTTGATCGCGGTCCGATCTTTCGATGCGGATATGGGGTAAGATCACGCTATGGCACGATAGACCGCTATTGCCGACAAATCTCCATCGCTGCAAATTTTCGATACGTCGGAGATGCGATCCGAAAGCCGTATTCCATTCAATTTTTGAACGTAACTCGTCTGTGAAACTTCTGATACTTAGCGAAGCGTCTGGTTTACTCCGTGAGCAGGGGTTGTGTTTTGCATTGGCAGAACAGTTTCAGCAGCATCGCGAGGCGGTGGTGTGGCTGTCGCCCGATCAGATTGCGGCGCGGGAGTTTCCGGATCTGGACGAATCCGTATTGGTGATCGACTGCCTCGGCACGCAGGGCAAGCCAGATACGGCTTTTTGCGCCAGTGATTCGTTCAATGCGCTGCTCGATTACTGCGAAGAGCGCCAATGGGTTTGGTTGAGCCTTTCCGATAGTCGCGTTTTTCCGGCAAATGCGAAGCGGCGATTTGTCGAGGTGGATTCGCCTGAGCCCAGCACTGCAGGCGGGCGCCAGTTGCTGATGCACGAAAACGCTATCGCCGATCGTGTCGAGCGCCACATCATTCTGCGCGTGGGGCCGGTGATTGCCGGCGCCGGGGATAATTTGCTGACGCGCTTATTAATCCACATGCGTAAAGGTGGCGTGGTTACGCTGCCGGAAGCGCAGCGTTTTTGTCCGACACCAATAGCGGATGTCGCTCGTGTTATCGCAGCGATGCATGATCAGCTCGACTGCGGTGCCTGTTGCTGGGGTACGTTCCATTACGAAAGCGCGGATCCCGCGAGCGGTTACGAATTCGCTGAAGTGGTTTTGGCTGCAGCTACGCAGTATTGGCCGATTGACGATGGTCCCGTGCAATTGCGCAGCGCACAGGCCGAAAGCGCCGCCGATGTTTATCCGCTGCTCAATTGCCAACGCATTCGCGACACCTTCGGTATTCAACAACTGCCGTGGCGCCGTGCCATTCCTGTGTTATTGAGGGAAATTCAAGCCCACCATTCCGCCGAGATGAGTTCATCATGAGCAAGGCTACTGACAGCGTAACAACTTTGAATATTGCGGTGCTGACCGTATCGGATACCCGCACCGAGCAGACCGATACCTCGGGTGATTTTCTGGTTGCGGCCGCGAAAGAGGCTGGTCATAGCATCGCGGCTAAGCAAATCGTTATCGATGATATTTATCGCATTCGCGCGATCATGTCGCAGTGGATAGCTGATCTGAACATTCACGCGGTCATTACCACGGGAGGCACCGGTTTCAGCGGGCGCGATTCGACGCCCGAAGCGGTGTCTGTATTGTTCGATAAAACCATCGATGGCTTCGGCGAGTTGTTTCGCGCCATTTCCTACGATGAAATCGGCACGTCGACGATTCAATCGCGTGCGTTTGCGGGCCTTGCCAATAACACCGTGATTTTTTGTCTGCCCGGCTCAACGAGCGCTTGTCGCACGGGTTGGGAAAAGATTATTCGCTCGCAACTCGATAGCACATACCGCCCGTGCAATTTCGTGGGTGTATTGCAAACGCGTAAGCACGGCGAGCAATAATCAATATGGCGCTCACGGCAATTGATGACGCGCTGCACGAAATACTGAGCGACGCAAAGACTCTGGTCGAAACACAACGCGTGGCTTTAGCCGATGCATTGCGTCGGGTTATTGCGGCCGATGAATTTTCCAATATCGATGTACCGCCCGCCGACAATAGTGCAATGGATGGTTATGCATTGCGCGCCGAGGATGCCTACAAACCATTGCGCGTGGCGCAGCGAATTACCGCTGGCTCGGTCGGCGCTGCGCTGGAGCCTGGAACCGCTGCGCGCATATTTACCGGCGCGAATCTGCCCGAAGGTGCGGATGCGGTGGTCATGCAGGAAAACTGTGTCGTCGATAATGATGCGATGCTGACGATTCAGGGCGGCGTGTGCAAGGGCGATAACGTGCGACCGCGCGGCCAGGATATTCATATCGGTCAGCGTCTCGTCGCGCGCGGCCAACAATTGCGTGCGGCCGATGTCGCGTTGCTCGCGGGCAGCGGCAAAACCGAGGTTATGGTTTTTCGGCGTCTGCGCGTTGCGCTGTTATCGACGGGCGATGAGCTCGTCGAGCCCGGTAGCGAATTGTTGCCAGGGCAGATCTATAACTCCAATCGGTTTCTGTTGCGCGGAATGCTCGCCGAGTTGGGGTGTGAAGTGATCGATTGCGGCAGCGTGGCCGATACCGCCGAAGCGACATGCGCGGCGCTGGAGCGCGCATCCGTCAATGCGGATTGCATCATCAGCACGGGTGGCGTATCGGCGGGCGAAGAAGATCACGTGCGCACCCAATTGGAATTGCATGGCGAATTGCGGCTGTGGAAATTAAATATTAAGCCGGGCAAGCCGCTGGCGTACGGTCGTTTTCGCGGTGTTCCATTTTTTGGGCTGCCGGGCAATCCGATTTCAGCGTTCGTGACATTTCTGCTCGTCGCACAACCTTATCTGAAACGCATGCAAGGCTGTACGCAAGTCGATCTTGCTGAAATATCGTTGCCGGCATTGTTCGATTGGCCGCGCCCCGGTACACGACAGGAATATTTGCGAGCACGAATTACCGAAAAAGATAAGCAATACGGTGTCGAAATATATTCCAATCAAAGTTCGGGGGTGTTGTCCTCCGCAGCATGGGCGAACGCATTGGTGGTGGTGTCGCCGGGGCAGAAAATTCTGCGCGGTGACTCAGTGCGCGTGATACTTATCTAACTCTCCATAACAAAGATGTTGATTGAAAAACTGTAAATATAATGGGTGGGAAGGTGACACAGGTTTCTAGCACTGAGTCGCGCTCAGAGCAGATCATCGCGGCGACGAACGAGCGCCCCAAGGCGCCGTGGGTTTTGCGCAAATACATTCCAGAGTTGGATGGGTTGCGGGCCATCGCCATTATTTTGGTGGTGTGGCACAACGTCACTGCGGGCGAATATATCGGCGGTGTGGTGTGGAAGCTGGTCAATCTGCTCTCGAATACGGGTTGGGTTGGGGTGCAGCTTTTCTTCGTGCTCTCGGGCTTTTTAATCACCGGCATTCTGCTCGACGAAAAAAAATCGCCACATCAATTGCGCAATTTTTATATGCGCCGCGTGATGCGTATTTTTCCGCTGTATTACGCCGTATTGGGTTTTGCATTTGTACTGCTACCACTGTTTCATTTAACGCCGCTCTGGTTGCACGACGATTTGCGTCAGCAACTATGGTATTGGACTTTTTTAATTAATTGGTCAGCGCCCATTTTGGGTGATGGTCACGCATTTGGTCATTTCTGGTCGCTCGCCGTCGAGGAGCAATTTTATTTGTTGTGGCCTTTGTGTGTACTGACTTGTCAGCGCCGAACGCTACTCAAACTCGGGCTGTTTTTTATCGCCAGTGCATTGCTGATACGCAGCGCATTAATTGCCTACGATTTGGAGTTTGCACTCGCGGCCGCCTATAAATTCACGGTTGCCCGTTGGGATGCCTTGGCAGTTGGTGCATTGCTGGCAGTGATGGTGCGCGATACCGAATGGTCGCAGTTATTGCTGCGCTATATGCGCCCAGCATTTGTGGGCGCGGTGGCATACATCGTTATCTATGCGATTTTGAATCGCAATTTCGCGCCCGTGGGGCCATCGTTTGCAGCGCTCAATCAAACGGTGGCTGCACTGTTATTTGGTGTGGTGCTTTTTGCATCGATTCAAACGCACGAGCAGGGATCGACACGCTGGCAGGGGTTTTTATTGCACCCCTTCATGCGGCTGGTAGGAAAGTACAGCTACGCGATTTACATATTTCATTTGCCCGTGAATTTGATCGTTGTGCCGTGGTGGTCAAGGACAATGATGATTGAGTCAGCGCCGCTCAACGCGACCTGTCTTGCGCTGCTGGTGTTCTCGCTATCGTATCTGGCGGCCATGATTTCATGGGCGCTACTGGAGCAGCCGTGTCTGCGTTTGAAGCGCTTTTTCTACAACTGATTTTTACGGTTGATTTTTCGCGCGCGCGCTCACTTCATCGCAGATCACTTCGATCAATTCTTCGCGCGGCTTGCGCGAAGAAAAGGTGTGATTGGCTTTGGCGATGAAATGCAAATGGATGCGGCCTTGTTTGATGAGGCGCGTGCTGGTGTAGCGTGCGCCGGATTTGAGCAGGTTATATCCGGGATCGCCTTCGGCAACGATAAGACTCATGGAGCGCTGCTGCGCATTGAGTTGCAATAATTCCTGCGCAAGCTCCGGCGCTTTGCGTACAGCGAAACGCTCATTGAATGCCTGCTGCAGCGAAGCGAGCTTCATTGTGATTTGTGCAATACCGAGTCCTGCCAGATGTTTCAGATCCACTTGGCCGCGCAGTAATTTCATCCAGCTTTTCAAACTCCGCGCCGATTTCTTGTAATACTCGACATCCTGAAAATGCGATGTCGATAGCGACATGCCATCGACGTAGCGAAATGTCAGCGGGTTGATCAGCATCGCCGAACTGATATCGAATTCCGGCAAACCCACGGCCGCGTGAAATGCTGCGTGAGCTCCCGAACACAGCCCTGCGAGAATGAAGTGTTTATAACCGAGTTCGGTTTTCAAAAAACGCAGCGCATCGGCGGTGTCGTTCAGTGCCGATTTGGGATAGGAATGATTTTCCACCCCCGAGTGAATCAGGGTGCTATCGCCCAACCCTTGCAGATCAAAGCGCAGGCACGGATAACCACGAGCAGCGAGTTTTCGCGTTAAGCCTACGTACAAGCGATTGGGGCCAACGTGATGCACCGAGCCCGAGTTCAGCATCACCACTGCGAGGTCGCGTGAATGCGGCGACTGATTTTTAGGTTCAGTCATAATGCCGAATAAATGCCGTTGCTGACCGAATTCGTAACAGTGTTCGGAAAGTTCGACATTGTCTTCTGCGAGGGTGGTTTCGCAATCAGCGCTGATATGGTTGCCAGTTTTGGCGTGCGGTGACAGCACAGAATGATCTTCCAACCAACTAATGATGTGTTCTATCGCAGTGAATGGCACTTCGGTGAACTGTGGCTCTGCCATCATCGCAGCATAGCCCTGCGCGGTAATTTGAGTGGCGTCGATGCCGCAATCGCGCAAATGTTGTTGCAGGCTTGAATCGATCTCTAAATCATCGCGCTGAAGCAGTAACGCGCTAGCGGGTGTTTGAAAATGCAGTGTCTTGAAATCGATCGCGCTGAGTTGGGTGGCGGTTTCATGCAGCAATGTGAAACCACCGCTTTCAAATCCCAATTCCTGATCGGTATTGCTGGTGCTGCGTGCGATCGCTTTCATTTCGCGCACATATTGTTTACTGCTGCACGGTGCCCAGAGAATCAACAGCGGAATGCCATCCGTGCTCGCGACCGAAGCAGCCAATGCCGCGCCCATGCGCAGGCCGATTAGGCCAACGCGCTCGCATCCACTCAACTCGCGGACGGTGCGAATGGCGCCGCGAATATCTTCCTGCCAGCAATGCACGCGATTGGAGTCGAGATCGCTGCCCGGGGAATCACCGGTGCCGTCATAGTCGAAGCGAATTGTCGCAAAGCCGTGCTCGGCAAGTTGCTCGGCAAGATGTCGCAGCGAGCGATAGCTATGTGCATATTCATAGCCGAGCGGATTGCAGATAACGATGGCGCAGTCGCGGGCTCGATCCGCAGCAGGGCCGTGATACCAGCCGAAAATAGAGCGCGAGCCGCTGGGAAAATACAGCGGTTGTCGCCGCGGCGAAAAACTGGATTCTGCGCTGAGAGGCTCGTCGGAGGCCCTGAAATCGCCCGATGTCATGGAATCGATAGATGGGTTATCTGCGTTCATGAATGCGTGACCCTTTCCGCGCGCACCGTCATCGATTCATTGAGATTCAGCGCGCTGATTTCAGCTTTGAATTTTGCCGATGTCGCTTTATTACTGAATCGAATCAAATATTCATTGTCGGGCGCCACGTGAAAATAGTTACTTTCCGGCGAAAAGCCTGTGGCGGTGATGGCAACAGATTGTAATAGCGTGTTGCTTTTGATTCGCAGCTCTACGTCACCATTTTGCGTGAAAGTGGCCTGCGCTTCGATTGCCGCTTCGTAATGCATGGGCAGGCTTAGCCCCTGTGGGAAATAAAAATCTTCACTCAGAGTCGCATGCGTGTTTGCGCAAACGAGTCGCGCGATCACGCTGTCGTGTTTGGGTGGGCCGAAGCGATATGAATATGTAATGTCGGTGAAGTGACCGATCATGTCATCGCTATTCAATGCTTGCGAAGAGCGGGGGACAATTTCGATCGCTTTTTCTGCGCGCGCGATACGAATTTTACCGGCGCGCAGCAATTCGATTTCTACACGGGCATTGAGTGTCTTGCTGGAATCATTGAGTGCATGCAGCTGTAAACCGTTGAGGCCTTCATCGGTAATTAGTATGGCCTGCGGTGCCCAGGCGCGACGCAAATAGTGATAAGTCGCTTTCGGCAGATTTTCGCTATCGATAATTCCCCAGCCTGCGCCGGGCCACAGGTCCTGATAAAACCAAATCAAGCCGCCGCTGCACGTGTTGGAGCTGCTGCGCCAATACGCAAATACGCTTTTCATCACCTCGCCAGTGACTACGCGAGAGAGTGCGTAATAACGCTCGACATCCTGACTGCGCAGCTCAATCGGATCGATGCGAAATAATTCTTTCAGATAAAAATCGCGAATATCTTCGAAGTCGTAACCTGAGCCGTTATCGCGCGGTACTCGCGCTTTCCAGCGCGGGTGATGCGGCACCGGGATTTTTCCATCGAGCAACAGCGCCATCGTTTCGTGCTCGGGTACGTTGGAAAACCCCAAGCATTCGGATGCGAATTTCACATTGGCGTGTTTAGCATCGCTGAGCGGGCGTCGATACGCACCAACGCCGTAGTAATGCGCTATGCCGGTATCGACATGAAATGGCAGCGAGCCTTCGCTCGGCGAGCCACGAAAATACGGAATACCTGCGTGATGTTCTGCACACAGCGCCGGCAGTTGTTCGGCAAAGAACACGTTGCTCCACTCGCTTTCGGGCAGGCCCATCATCGCGGCTTGTTGCTCGATTTCACTGCCGGCGCAATAGGCGGTCACGCATACGTGTTTTTGCAGATGATTTAATTGCTGGCGAACTTCGCGCTGGATATTTGCTGAAAATTCATCGTCCGCGACGGGGTAATCCATATTGGCGAACATGAAGTCCTGCCACACCATGATGCCGAATTCGTCGCAGAGCTCGAAAAACTCTTTGCGTTCGTAAATCATCGTGCCGCCGATACGCAGCATGTTGATATGGGCATCGCGCGCGAGCTCGAGTTTGCGGCGCAGCGATTCGATACTGCCGCTCAGGGAAATGAAATCGTTGACGGTCCACACGGCGCCGCGACAAAAAATCGGAACGCCGTTAACTTCCAATGAGACAGCATCGTTTGCGCGATTGGCATGGATCGATTTAAAACCGATGCGTCCGCAATCGATTGTCACTGTTTCATTGCCGATGGCCACTTCAATGCGGCACGGTAATAACGCTTGCGCGCCGTGGGTATTCGGCCACCACTTCGGCACGTCCGTGATTTCAATGTCGCCGGTCAACGTGCTTATCGATGCGTTTGTGCTGAGTTGCAATGCGTAACGCTGCCCATCGACGATTAATTCTGCGCGCGTAGGAACAGAGCCGAGTGCGCGCAACGATGCACGAAGGTGAACGATGCCGTCATCGCCGCGCAGTTGCGTTTGAATGGTTAATTCGTCGCAATCGATTGCTCTTACGGTTTCCAATGTGATCGGTCGCCACGGTCCAACCGGTTCAATCGGCGGCGACCATGCGGGAATACGTCCGAGCAATGTCGTGCGAAACCAGCGCAAATTCTGGTGGCTGGTCAGCGCGGTTTTCCAACGCGGCCGTGGCTTTTTTTGTTCCAACGCGGCGTGCAACGAATGAAAGTGAATTGCTAAGTCATTGTGTTTGCGCAAACGCTGAGTGATGTCGATGACGTCGACGCAAAACATATTGTTCGTCGAGAGAATTTTTTCGCCGTTCAACCATACGTCTGCGAGGGTCGCGAGTCCGTCGAAGCGTAAGCGATGACAAGCCGAAGTGTGTGGTTGGGTGTCGGGTGCGGCGAACGAAGTTCGATACCACCAATCGCGCCGATCGTAATGTCCGGGCAAATTGATATCGTCGTGAATGCTTTGCGCGACGGTTCCAGGCACGATGGCATCGCGCCACGACAATGACGCGGAATCCAGTTGATCGAAGGAGAGGGCGCCGGGATCGCTATCGGTCAGTTGCCAGCCGCCATCCAGCTCAACAACAGAGTGCGAGCTGATCGAGCGACTGGTCGGTGGCGTCATCATGTCGAGAGCAAAATGGCGATCAGCGCGCGAAACGATTTTGCAGTGTCGACATGCCGCGCTCCCAGGCGGCGGCCATGGCATCGATCGGCGCTAAATCGAGCGGCTTTTTGCGCGCGATCGAGCGCGCGAGTTGAAATTGCATCGCCTTGGCCGTTTGCGAAATTTCGCCGAATGCTGCGGTCGCGGTTTCGAGGTTATCGATGCCCTGTTTGCCGAGCCAATCGGTATACGTTTGCGAAAGCTCAAAGCACGCACCGTACTGCCGCAGCGTAGCGAACGAGTATTTATGAAAAACCTCGATCTCCGACGACAGCAGCCATTCGATATCTTTTTCGAAGCGTTGCTTGAACGCGAAAAAAGGATTCACTTTCGGAATCAATTGCAGGTGGTGCTTCAGAATATCGAGCGAGCAGTCCAGCAATGCTTTTCCACTCAATGCTGAATCGCGAAAGCGTGCGAATTCCACATAAGGCGGCAGCATGCGAGGATGAACGAGGCCTTCGAGTTGGAAAATCTGCGTGAAGTCATCGCCGCTCAACTCAAAATAACTTTGATTGTGAAAATAACCGAGGCGGCGATTGGCGCGATCGATGAGATTGACCGCTACGGTGGTTTTGACGTGATCGAGTTGGTACGCAGTACCCGATGTGTCGGGCAAATACCACGAGTCTAATTCCACAAGAACGGGTTTGCCTGCGTCGACTTGCTCTTCGATGTGATCGATCAGCGGGCGCCAGATGGCCAGCTCTTGAATATCGACACCGTATAGCGCGAGTAAATCGCCGTGCGGGAATTTAAAAAATGTCCACTGATCGCCTTCGAAATCGATGCCGAGTGTAAATGGCAGCGCGGCGATCGGTTCGAAACCGTGCGCGTGCAGCAGTTCGATCAGAAGATCGACATAGCAATTGGTTTCAGTCCATACGCGCTCCGCACCGTGAATTGCATGCGGGCGGTAGGTTTGTGCATCCAGTGCCAGGATTTGTTTCATGTCCGATCCTTACGGCAGGTCCAATAATTTTACGACAGCTGCAATAATTTGCGCACGGATTCGGGCCATTTGTTGACATCAAGGCCGTGATGTTTGAATAGCGCGAGACAAATACGCTCAAGACCGAAGCCCATGCACGCGGTGTGCGCGACGGCGCCATCGGCGGTCTTAATATTGAAGACGGCACCGAAATGATCCATGTGATAGTTGCACGAGGTAATTGCTGTCGGTTTTTCCTCGGAGCAAATCGGGATCACGAGTTCGAACTTCAAATTTTGTTCGCGTTGCGTGGCTTTCATCACGCGGCCGCCGCGACCGAAAAAGGGATCGTTGGCAACCACGGCTTCAACATTGAGCCCGACCGCTTTCAAAATACGCGACGCGTTTTCAATCCAGAAATCGCGGTGCGCGAGTGTCTGTTCGGGGGTGCCGAGGCGCACGAATTCGCGCATGCGAAACGATTGCATCCGTGCAGGATCGTCAGAGGGTTCATGGCGGAAAACGAACGATTTCAAGTCGACCAAACGGCCTGCTTCGGGCAGCGTTCCCGCAGCTGATGGATATAGCGGGTAGCACGCTGCGGGTGCGAGCATGACTTCGGTCGGCTCAAGATCGTCGGTCCATTTTTCACCGGCTTCGAATTTACGCAGCATTTCTGCGTGCTCGGGTTCCTTGCCCATGAAGCTGTGCACGGAGCCCATCAAATCGGGAAAATTATAGATATGGTCGATTTTTGAATAATTCTGGCGATTGAATACGGGAGGGAAGCGCACGACTTCCGGGTTCATCGCACGCGTTTCGCGTGTGACCAGATTTTCGAATTGATCGATCACATTTTCGAATGTGCCAGAGCGGCCGTAAACGCCGCGCACGCCCGAAGGGATTAATAATTTCGCTTCGAATAATTGATTTAAATAGGTTTGATACGCGGTCGCTGTATTGTCGGCCATGGCAGATCAATCTCCCTTTTGCATAATCTGAATGGCCGAGCTTTGGCCGAGAATACGATCGTTGTTTACCATCAGCGCCGCGCCGTATGCATCGCGCAACTGACGATTCAGACTTAATTTCGAATCGTTGCGATAAGCAGCGATGCCGCAAATCATCATCGCTTTGCTGACGACTTCGATGACGAGTTCCGATGTGCGAATTTTCAAATTGCTCACGCGCAAATTGAAACCGAAATCGGAAAAGGCTTCTTCATCATTGCTTATTAGGCGCTGGTGATAATCCAGCACGCATTGCTGTACGCCTGCGCGCATCGAAAATAATACCGAGTCGAGCTCTGCAAGCCGTAATGCGGTCGGTGGCAAGGTGCCGGGATTTTTGCGCGCTTCCGCACGCACGGAAGCGCGCGCATTATTCATGGCACTTTGTGCGAGACCGAGCCAGAGCGAGCTCCACACGATATGCGAATACGGTTGCTGCGTTTTGCGGTGAATATCAGCGTAAGGGCCGGGAAATACCTGGCGTGCATCGCCGCGTGAGCGCAGCGAAAAGCCGTTGCTGCAGGTGCCGCGAAAACCCATCGTGTCCCAGCCAGAAATTTCTTCGAGCGTGACATCTTCTTTGCGTACGAGCACAACCGATTGATCGTTGCGTCCCGCTTCTGGCGATTGGCGGCAGGTGACGAGAATCGCGTCGGCTGCAGCAGCGTAGGAAATCACCGGGGCCTGTTTGTCGAGCGTGAACGTATCGCCCTCGATGTTCACGGCGCACAAACTCGAGCGCACATCGCCGCCGATGCCTAGCTCTGTCGTCGCGGATGCAATCAAATATTGCTTGGTGACGATCTCGCGCATGTATGAACGAAAGAATTCATTGCTCATCGTGTGATGGACGATGCACGCGATTTGAATTTGGTGCATCGCGTAAATCATCGCGGTCGATGCGCAATAGTGCGCGAGCGCTTCGCAAATCTTGGATTGATCGGAGATCGACAAGCCCATGCCGCCGAGTTCGCTTGGAATGTACGAGCTCAGGAGTTTTTCAGCTTTGAGCGCGTTGAACGATTCGTGCGGAAAGCGCGCATCGCGATCCACTGCGTTGGCATTCGGTGCGACGATGTCGCGACCGATAGCGTGAATTTTTTCGAGTAGTGCAGGTAGATCGGGGTGGAGCTGGGGGGCAGGAGCGGCTTGCATTCCATGAATCTCCAAAAGGGTTACGCGACGAGCTCTTCCACGGCTTCGCACAGAGCTTGAATACTGCCGAAGGTTTTACGGCCAAGCATATGGTCTGGGAATTCGATATCGAATTTGTCTTCGATAGCGAGCATCAGGTTGACGGTGGTCAACGAGGTCAGGCCGGCGGCGTAGAGATCGCTGTCGTTGGCGAGCGTAGCGATATCGGTGGACAGGCGTGCGTGTTTCGCCACGATTTCGCGAATCTGATCTGCGTACATAGAGAAAACATCCTAAATGATAAAAAGTTCTGCTTTTACTGAGGGGGCAGTTTCCGCAATCACCGGTTAAATCGGGTGTTTGGGCGCGGAAGAAGGTGGAGCATTATGATTTCGATCCATCTGTATAGCCCAACAGCCACGCTGTGACAAACAGGTGGCTATTGATTAATGAAGTGTACTAGCGAGTTTTGGAGAAAAGCGGGCTGAGTATCTCAGCCCGAATAACGTTCAAATACGAGGCTGGCATTGGTGCCGCCAAAGCCAAAACTGTTCGAAAGGATGCGGTTCAGGGTTACGCCCTGCTGCAGGGTGCGCACGATGTTCACGCCTTCGGCTTCGGGGTCGAGAGTTTCGATGTTGGCCGATGCGGCAATGAAGTTGTGCTCCATCATCAGCAAGCAGTAGATCGCTTCATGCACACCGGTAGCTCCCAACGAGTGGCCAGCCAGCGACTTGGTCGAGCTGATCGGAGGCACATTGCCGCCAAAGGTCTCTTTGATCGCTTTGAGTTCTTGCAGGTCGCCCGCCGGCGTCGAGGTGCCGTGGCTGTTGATGTAATCGACCCCGCCTTTGATACCCGCCAGCGCTTGTTGCATACAGCGCACTGCACCCTCACCGCTTGGCGCGACCATGTCGTAGCCGTCGGAGGTAGCGCCGTAGCCCACCAGTTCGCCATAAATTTTGGCGCCGCGTGCCTTGGCGTGTTCAAGCTCTTCGAGCACGACCATGCCACCGCCGCCGGAAATGACGAAGCCATCACGATTGGCATCGTAGGGGCGCGATGCCTTGGTTGGTGTGTCGTTGTATTTGGACGAGAGTGCGCCCATCGCATCGAACAGGCAGCTCAGCGTCCAGTGCTCTTCCTCGCCGCCGCCCGCAAACACGATGTCCTGCTTGCCGGATTGGATCAATTCGGCGCCGTTACCGATGCAGTGCGCGCTGGTGGCGCACGCCGATGAAATCGAATAGTTCACGCCTTTGATTTTGAACGGGGTGGCGAGGCAGGCTGATACCGTGCTGCTCATGGTCTGGGTGACGCGGTATGGGCCGATGCGCTTGATGCCTTTGCTGCGCAGAATGTCAGCCGATTCAATCAGGTTGGCTGAGGAAGCGCCGCCCGAGCCCGCAATGATGCCGGTACGAGGGTTGGAGACGTCGGCCTCAGTCAGGCCTGAGTCGGCCACGGCTTCTTGCATTGCCAAATAGGCGTAGGCCGCGGCATCGCCCATGAAACGCAATTGTTTGCGATCGATCAGCGCAGCGAAGTCGATATCAATGGTGCCGGCGACCTGGCTACGAAAGCCGAGCTCTTTATAGTCTTCGCGAAAGCGAATGCCCGAGCGGCCGGTTTGCAGCGCATCCAGAACGGCAGCTTTGTTGTTGCCCAGGCACGACACAATGCCGAGGCCAGTGATCACAACGCGTCTCATACGAAATACCCCCTGGATAATTAATAAAGGCCGACGCGCAAATCTTTTGCGGTGTAGATGATCTTACCATCGACGGCGACAGTGCCATCGGCAATGCCCATGATCAGCTTGCGCTCGATGATACGTTTCAAATCGAGTTGGTAGGTGACAGTTTTTGCGGTCGGTAATATTTCCCCGGTAAATTTGATCTCGCCTGCGCCGAGCGCGCGTCCGCGCCCTTTATTGCCTTTCCAGGCAAGAAAAAAACCCACCAGTTGCCACATCGCATCGAGCCCAAGACAGCCTGGCATCACCGGATCGCCCGGGAAGTGGCATTGGAAAAACCACAGGTCGGGATGGATATCCAATTCGGCACGCAGCTCGCCTTTGCCGTGCTCGCCGCCCTCGAGCGATACATGCGTAATGCGATCGAGCATCAGCATATTATCGATCGGCAATTGCGCGTTGCCGGGGCCGAATAAACGGCCATGACCGCACTCGATCAATTCTTCCTTGCTAAACGCACTTTGGTGGGTGAACGACATCTGGGTTATCCGCTGCTAGGCTTGTCGGGCGAAACTGGCTTATCGAATAGGTATGGTGTTTCGCAAAAAGGAGTGCATTGTAATGGTTGAAGTGGTTATGTCCAGAGTGGCGCAATGTTCTTGGATGTGAATAGAAGAGCTGTTGGCGTAAAATTCGCTGTTCAGTTATCGGCGTCAAGTGCGCCTTAATAATGTAGCGGCTGCTGTTTAAGGCGCGCGGTTCAGTGCGTAAAGGGTTGAGGTTGGGGGAGCAAGATGCATATAGCGGTAATTGGAACCGGTTACGTGGGGTTGGTAACGGGCGCGTGTTTTACGGAAATGGGCAACCATGTTGTTTGTGTCGATGTGGATGAGGCCAAGCTGGAGCGGCTGCGCCGTGGTGAGATGCCAATCTACGAGCCCGGTCTTGAGCCGATCGTTAAAAGTGCAATGGTTAATGGCTTGTTGTCGTTCACCAGTAGCTTCGCCGAAGCATTGAAGAAAGCGGAATATGTTTTTATCGCGGTGGGAACGCCGCCGGGTGAAGATGGCTCTGCTGATTTGAAATATGTGCTCGCAGCTGCGCGCAGCATCGGCGAGCATTTGCAGAGTTACGCGGTTATCGTCGATAAATCCACGGTTCCTGTCGGTACTGCAGAAAAGGTTGGCGCAGCGATTGCTGCAGAGTTGCAAAAGCGCGGGGCCAATATCGAATTCGATGTGGTCAGTAATCCCGAGTTTCTAAAAGAGGGCGCCGCCGTCGAGGATTTTATGCGCCCCGATCGCGTCATTATCGGCTGCGATAACGAGCGCGCCCGCGAAAAAATGGCGGATCTTTATGCGCCGTACATTCGAGTGAACGATCGTATTTTGGCGATGGGTGTGCGCGATGCGGAAATGACCAAATACGCAGCCAATGCGATGTTGGCAACGCGAATCTCGTTCATGAATGAAGTTGCAAATTTGTGCGATCGATTGGGCGTCGATATAGAGCAAGTGCGTCGTGGGATTGGTTCGGACAAGCGGATCGGGTATGCCTTTTTATACGCGGGCTGCGGCTACGGCGGATCCTGTTTTCCAAAAGATATTCAAGCGCTGGTTCACATGAGTAAGGCGCAAGGCTTTGACCCTTTGATCATGGAGGCTGTCGAAGCGCGCAACGCCCATCAAAAACGGGTGCTGTTCGAAAAAATTAAGTCGCATTTTGGTGGGGATTTGACGGGGCGTAAGTTCGGCATTTGGGGGCTGGCATTTAAACCAGGCACCGACGATATGCGCGAAGCTTCATCGGTTGTGCTGATTCGCGCATTGGTGGAGGCGGGCGCGACAGTCAGTGCCTATGATCCGGTCGCGCTGGAATCGGCAGCAAAAGAATTTCCTGCTGAGTGGCTGGCAGATGGCCGCGTTACGTTGCTTCAGTATCAGTACGATGTGCTCAAAAATGCGGATGCGATGGTGCTGACAACGGAGTGGAAGCGCTTCAGGCAGCCCGACTTCGACGCAATGAAAGACTTGATGTGCAATGCGATTATTTTTGATGGAAGAAACCAATACGACCCCGAAATGCTAGCTGCGTCCGGATTTACTTATTACGGCGTTGGTCGATCGAGTCGCGCGCGAACCTAATTGTCAGTTTTAGTTTACGAATAAGAAGGAAGGCAGGATGTTGATTCCCGTATTACTCTCGGGCGGTGTTGGAAGCCGATTGTGGCCTGTATCGCGCGAGTTGTATCCGAAGCAGTTTTTGCCCTTGATCGGCACGTCGAGTCTATTGCTGCAAACGCTTCAGCGTGCTGCATCTATCGATAATGTCAGCGCTCCGCTAGTAGTGTGTAATGACGAACACCGATTTCTCGTCGCCGAGCAGTTGCGCTTGAGCGGTGTTAAAGCTGCCGCAATTTTGCTTGAGCCTGAGGGGAAAAATACAGCTCCAGCTGTTGCCGTGGCTGCGTTGAAAGCATTGATGCTCGATGCCGATGCGACACTGTTAGTGCTGCCTGCTGATCATGTTATTCAGCAGCCGAAAGTATTTGCTGAGGCAGTCGCGTGTGGCATGGCTGCTGCTGAGGAAGGTTATCTGGTGACGTTTGGTATCGTGCCAACTGCGCCGGAGACCGGTTATGGCTACATTCAGGCCGGAAAGAGTTGGCGCGACGGTATTTTTCAGCTCAAACAATTTGTCGAAAAGCCCGATATCGACACGGCAAAACGTTATTTGACCAGCGGCGAATATGTATGGAATAGCGGCATGTTTTTGATGCGCGCCGATGCCTATTTAAGCGAGCTCGAAGCGTTTGCTCCGGCGATTCTTGCCGCAGCGCGTCGAGCGCTCGACGCGGCGCAGACCGATCTCGATTTCGCGCGTCTCGATAAAACCGCGTTTGCGACGAGCCCGAGCGATTCCATCGACTACGCAGTGATGGAGCACACGCAAAAAGGTATGGTGATACCGCTTTCGTGCGGTTGGAGCGATGTCGGCTCATGGTCGTCGTTGTGGGATGTCGAAGCTAAAGATGACGAGGGCAATGTGCTCAGCGGCGATGTCTTGGTGCACGATGTCAATGCGAGTTATATCCGCTCCGAATCGCGTTTGGTCGCCGCCATTGGTGTCGACGATATTGTGGTTGTCGAAACCTCGGATGCCGTGTTAATTGCGAACAAAGATCGCGTGCAGGATGTAAAACATATCGTCGCGGCGTTGAAAAAGAATCATCGCGACGAAGCGACATCGCACAAGCGCGTGTACCGGCCGTGGGGGTCGTACGAATCGTTAGTGAATGCAAATCGATTCCAAGTGAAGCGCATTGTTGTGAACCCAGGTCAACAATTATCGCTGCAGATGCATCATCATCGCGCCGAGCATTGGATTGTGGTGAGCGGAACGGCCAAGGTGACATGCGGCGACAAGGAATATTTATTGTCGGAAGACCAGTCGACATATATCCCGCTCGGCAATCGCCATCGGCTGGCCAACCCCGGCGTGATTCCGCTCGAAATTATTGAAGTACAGACCGGCAGCTATCTTGGCGAAGACGACATCGTGCGCTTCCAGGATGTTTATGGGCGCAGTCAGTAGCGGTTCAGTTAACACGTCGTATGATTGATAAGACATTGGTTTGTTCAAACTAGAAACACTGATACGAAAGATTAATTACACGGGAATGCGTTAAATGATCAAAAAATGTTTGTTTCCAGTTGCGGGTTACGGCACACGATTTTTGCCAGCGACAAAATCAATGCCGAAAGAAATGTTGCCGGTGGTGAACAAACCGCTCGTGCAATACGGTGTTGAAGAAGCAATCGACGCGGGGCTGCGCGAAATTTCATTCGTGACCGGTCGCGGTAAGCGCGCCATCGCCGATCATTTCGATATCTCTTACGAGCTTGAGCATCAAATTTCAGGCACCAGTAAAGAAAAATATCTGACCAGTATTCGCAGTGTGCTGGAAAAAGGCCGTTTCGCAATGACGCGTCAGCGCGAAATGAAGGGTTTGGGTCACGCGATTCTGACCGGTGAATTGTTGGTGGGTAACGAGCCGTTCGGCGTGATCCTCTCTGACGATTTGTGCATCAACGAAGCTGGCGATGGTGTGATGACGCAAATGGTGCGTCTGTTCAAGCAGTTTCGCTGCAGCATTGTTGCGGTACAGGAAGTGCCGATGGATCAAATTGAAAAATACGGTGTTATCGCCGGCCAATCACTAAAGGATGGTTTATATCGCGTCGACAACATGGTCGAAAAACCAAAACAATCTGAAGCGCCGTCGAACCTTGCGATTATCGGTCGCTATATCCTGACGCCGGATATTTTCGATATTTTGCGCGATACGCCACCCGGCAAGAATGGCGAAGTGCAGATCACCGATGCATTGATGACGCAGGCGAAAAGCGGATGCGTAATGGCTTATAAATTCCAGGGTCGTCGTTTCGATTGCGGTGCGGTTGATGGCTTTGTCGAAGCGACCAATTACGTGTATCAGAATATCTACCAGCCGGAGTGATCCGGCTTTTTTATCGATAAATTTTCGGCAGTTTTAAAGTTGAAAAGTGATTTTTAGAATTGAGAACTGATTTTAAAAGTTAGGACTGATTTTAAAAATTGAGATTGGTTTTAAAAATTGAGAGTAGCGATGAGCGATAAGTTCGAATGTTTTAAGGCCTATGATGTCCGTGGCCGTGTTCCCGATCAAATCAACGAAGATATTGCCTATCGCATCGGTCGCGCTTACGCCGAAGTTGTGAAGCCAGGTAGTGTCGTTGTCGGACACGATATTCGCCTGACCAGCGAGGCGCTGAAAATGGCAACGGCGAATGGCTTGCGCGATGGCGGTGTCGACGTATTCGATATCGGCCTCTGTGGTACCGAAGAAATTTATTTCGCCACATTTCACGCGAAAGTTGGCGGTGGCATTGCGGTAACTGCGAGCCACAATCCCAAAGACTATAACGGCATGAAATTCGTGCGTGAAGGCTCGAAGCCGATCAGTGGCGACAGTGGCTTATTCGATATCCAAAAAGTTGCCGAAGAAAATCGTTTTGCGCCGGTGGCCAAGCGCGGCAGCTTTCAACCGCTCAATACCGCCGATGCGTATATTCAGCATTTGCTGTCGTATGTCGATGCGAAAAATTTAAAGCCGCTGAAAATTGTGGTGAATGCGGGCAATGGCGGCGCCGGTCTTGTTATCGATCGGCTGGAAAAAATGTTGCCATTCGAGTTCATTAAAGTGCATCACCAGCCCGACGGTAATTTTCCGCACGGCGTGCCCAATCCGTTGCTTGAAGAAAATCGTGCGCCGACGATCGATGCGGTGCGCGCGCATAAAGCGGATTTGGGTATTGCTTGGGACGGCGATTTCGATCGTTGTTTCTTCTTCGATGAAAACGGCGAATTTATTGAGGGTTATTACATCGTTGGTATGCTCGCCGAAGCGTTTTTGCGCAAGCACGCCAATGAGCGAATCGTGCATGATCCGCGCTTGACCTGGAATACGATCGATATCGTAGAAAATCTTGGCGGTACCGCAGTGCAGAGCAAAACCGGCCACGCGTTTATCAAAGAGCGCATGCGCAAAGAGAATGCTGTGTACGGCGGAGAAATGAGTGCACACCATTACTTCCGCGATTTTGCTTACTGCGACAGTGGCATGATTCCGTGGTTGCTGGTGACGCAACTGATTTCTGCGAGCGGTAAATCATTGTCGCAACTTATGCAGGAGCGTATGGCGGCTTATCCGTGTAGCGGTGAAATCAACCGTAAAGTGCGCGACGTTAAAGCTGTGCTCGCGGCCATCGAAACCCAGTATGCGCCGCTGGCGAAGGATATTGATCGCACCGATGGTTTAAGCATGATCATGGGCGAGTGGCGTTTCAATGTGCGCGGTTCGAATACCGAACCGGTGTTGCGTGTGAATGTCGAAAGTCGTGGCAATGCTGCATTAATGCAGGAAAAAGCCGCGGAGCTGTTAAGCGCTGTTGATGCTGCATCGTAATCGATGCGCTTAAACAAAAACGGGACGCTTGGCGTCCCGTTTTTGTTTTGAGTGGCCTGCTTGTTTACAGTCGACCATCAACTTTGTCGGCGGGATAGACATATTTGATGTCGAAAATCACCGAGGTGTTTTTAGCGAGCTTGCGTACCTCGTCGATACCCATTTCTTTGAATTGATCGTGAGCGACCGCAACGATGATCGCATCGTAATGGCGCTGCGCTGGTTGTGCGATCGTTGAAAAACCGAATTCTGCTTCGGCGTGTTCTGAGTCAACCCAGGGATCGAATACATCGACGTGAGCGTTGCATTGTTTTAGCTCTTGCACAATATCGACGACGCGCGTGTTGCGTAAGTCGGGGCAGTTTTCTTTGAACGCTAATCCCATCACGAGAATATTCGCATCGACGATGTGGATACGCTTTTGTGTCATCAATCGCATCACTTCGCTGGCGACATACACACCCATGCCATCGTTGATGCGGCGGCTTGCGGTGATAATTTCGGGAAAGTAACCGTGCTGTTGTGCCTTGCTGGCCAGATAATACGGATCGACACCGATGCAGTGGCCGCCGACGAGGCCGGGGCGATACGGCAGGAAATTCCATTTGGTGCCGGCGGCTTTCAATACATCTTCGGTGTCGATGCCGAGGCGTTTGAAAATTTGTGCGAGTTCATTGACGAGTGCGATGTTGACGTCGCGCTGGGTGTTCTCGATGACTTTGGCCGCTTCGGCGACACGAATCGTGCTGGCCTTGTGTGTTCCTGCAGTGACGATGCGGCGATACAGCGCATCGACGAAGTCGGCGATTTCCGGCGTTGAGCCTGATGTAATTTTGAGAATATTGGTCAGTCGACGTTGTTTATCGCCGGGATTGATTCGTTCGGGGCTGTAGCCTGCGAAAAAATCGACGTTGAATTTTAAGCCTGAAATTTTTTCCATCACGGGCACACACACCTCTTCGGTGGCTCCCGGATAAACCGTCGATTCGTAAATGACAACGTCGCCGACTTTCAAAACTTTGCCGACGGTTTCGCTGGCTTTGCGCAGCGGCGTCAAATCGGGTTGTTTGTTGTCATCGACGGGAGTCGGTACGGTGACGATGTAGACATTGCAATCGGTAAGTGCGGTGTTGTCGTTGGTGATGGTGAGGTGTTTTGCCTCTGCCAATTCTTCGGTCGAGGTTTCGAGCGTGCTGTCGACACCACGGCGTAATTCATTGATGCGATGTTCATTGATATCGAAGCCGACGGTGGGTAATTGTTTGCCAAACTCCACCGCAAGCGGCAGGCCGACATAGCCGAGACCGATGATGGCTATGCGGGAGGATTCGATATTTTGCATGGGTTGCTTCCTTAAAAACTGCGCGCAATCATCATAATTGTTCGGGTGAACGTTAGTAGTGGACGAGACTAGCAGCGACAGGCTGCTCACGCCACGTCCATAGAAGTCTGCGCGTCGATTATTCCTGAAGTGATTTAAACCGTTCGATCATTTGTGCTGTCGATGGATCGAAGCTCTGCGAGCCGTCACCTGTCAGTGCGGAAAAGATCGATGCGGCCGATTGTTTGCCGAGCTCAACGCCCCATTGGTCGAAGGCATTGATATTCCAGAGTACGCTCTGCGTGAATACCTTGTGTTCGTAGAGCGCGATGAGTGCGCCCAGACTTTCTGGATTGAGCGTATCGAGTACAAGCGTGCTGCTGGGGCGATTACCTGGATGTACTTTGTGCGGCGCCAGCGTCCGCACTTGCTCTTGCGACATACCGGCAGCGAGCAACTCCTGCTCGGCCTGATCGAGTGATTTGCCCACCATTAATGTGCGGCTCTGGCTCAGGCAGTTGGCCAGCAAATGCGTGTGTCGTTCATCGTCCTCGCATTCGCTGTTCATGACAGCGATGAAATCGACGGGAATAAATCGCGTGCCTTGATGCAGCAGTTGCATGAATGAGTGTTGGCTGTTGGTGCCGGGCTCGCCCCAAATAACCAGGCCGCTGTGACCGGATAGAGGTAGGCCCGCAATATCGACGCCCTTGCCCAGGCTTTCCATCGATAGCTGTTGCAAGAAGGCGGGAAATAGCCGCAGTCGATGCGAATATGGCAGTACGAGGGCGCTATGCGCCTGCCAATAGGTTGAATACCACCATTCGATAAAGCCGAGCAGCGCCGGCATATTTGCCGTGAACGGTGTGTTGCGAAAGTGCGAGTCCATCGCAGCGGCGCCATTCAAAAGGGCTTTGAAATGCTCCCAGCCGACGGCAACGGCGATAGGTAATCCAATCGCGGACCACAGCGAGTAGCGGCCGCCGACCCAATCCCACATTGGCAATATTTGCGATGCAGGAATGCCGAAAGCCTGCGCTTTGGCGGGGTTGGCGGTAATGGCAATGAAATGTTGATCGACATTGCGCGTGCCGGCGGCTGCTTGTAGCCACGCACGCGCCGCCGTTGTATTGCTCAGTGTTTCGAGCGTGGTGAATGATTTCGATGCGGTGCTGATTAGTGTGGTCGCCGGGTCCAGCTCGCGCAAAATATCTGTCAGTTCGGTCGGGTCCACATTCGCGGCGAAATGCACGCGCAGCTTATCGCTCTTGAATGCATGCATGGCTGTAGTGACAAAACGCGGTCCAAGGTCTGAGCCGCCGATGCCGATATGAACTAGATCGGTGAACGGTCGGCCGTCGAATCCGCTGAGGCGTTTAGCGTGAAGTGCATCGACGAGGCGCTGCATGTCGGCTTGCGCGCGGGCGACATCGTTGTGGTTTGGGGCCTGGCTGTCGTCCGTACGCAGCGATGTATGCAACGCAGGGCGTTGCTCGGTGCCATTGACGATCGCGCCGTTGAATAAATCCTCGATGCGGCTACGCAACTGCAGTTGATCGCACAGTTCGGCAAACAGCTGCAGGGTTTCTGCGGTGCAAAAATGTTTGGAAAAATCGAGCGTGAGCTGTGCAGCCTCGACGCTAAGCGATTGCACTCGACTGGGGTCGGCAAATAGCGCCGAAAGCGATTGCGCCTGCAGTTGTTGATGGTGTTGTGAGAGGCGTTGAGCGAGATCGGTGGATATGGTCACGGTGGGGCCTACACTGCGGGCTCGTCAGAGGATGTGCTCGCATCGAAAAAAACGCTGCGTTCGATTAGACAGCCCCTACTTTGCTGGTCCATAATTCCGTGCTTTTTTTCAGGGCGTATTAACGCTAATTAGCTAGCATGATGCGGGTTTAGAGTGAATCATATCAGGATATTTAGGCAGCACATACCGGCCTATATTTTAATGCTGGTACTGCTCGAATACGTTGCCATGTTCGCTGCGGTCTACGCGGCGCACAGTTTGCGATTCAACTTTTGGGGTGGTGTTGAAGCTGTCGATATGACGGCGATTCAATCGCGCGCCCATATTTATGCCTGCGTTAACCTCGTCTGCATGATTGCGATGGGTGCGTATCGTCCGCATAACCCTGAAGGGCTGACCGGTTCGTTATTGCGATCGATGGTCGCGATCTTTTTGATCGGCACCGCTGCATTATCGATTGCCTTCTATCTCTTCCCCTCGTTTGCGCTCTACTTTGGGCGTGGGGTTCTGGCGATTGCCAGCGTCATTTCATTGTTTGCCATCTCCTTGCTGCGTTATGCCACGCGTTTGCTGGTGGGTAACGAAGTGTTGCGCTGGCGGGTGTTGGTGGTAGGAACAGGCGAGCGCGCACAGCGTGTGCTCGATGCACTGACCAAATTAAAAGCGCAGGAAGATGTCGCCATTGTGGGTTGCTGGCCGGTCAACTCGTCGGAGCCGAAAGTTTCCGTCGACCGAATGATCTCGTCGCCTGAAGCCTTGCTCGAATTTTGTCGACGCCAAAAGATTCAGGAAATCGTAGTGGCGGTGGATGAGCGGCGTCGCTCGGACCAAAACAGCTTTCCGCTTGATGAGCTGCTCGATTGCAAGCTCGATGGCATTGTCGTTATCGACGATCTCACCTTCTTGGAGCGTGAATCGGGTCAGCTCGATATTCGAACCCTGTCGCCGGGCTGGCTGGTGTTTTCCGATGGCTTTTCATTTTCATGGATGCGCGATTTTCTGGAGCGCGGCTTCGACGTTGTTGCCAGCACATTATTGTTACTGGTCACCTGGCCGTTCATGGTGCTGACGGTATTGGCGATCAAGTTGGAAGAAGGCTTGCGCGCACCCATCATTTACAGCCAAGAGCGCGTTGGTTTTGGCGGCAAGGTATTTCGCGTGCATAAATTTCGCAGTATGCGGATCGATGCTGAGAAAGATGGTAAGGCGCAGTGGGCGAAGAAGAATGATAGTCGCGTGACGCGAGTCGGCTCGTTCATTCGCAATACGCGTATCGATGAGCTGCCGCAGATTTTCAATGTGTTGAAAGGCGAGATGAGCTTTGTCGGGCCGCGTCCCGAGCGTCCGCAGTTTGTCGAAGAGCTTGCGCAACAAATTCCGTATTATCGCGAGCGCCATCGCGTGAAGCCGGGCATCACCGGTTGGGCGCAGCTTTGTTATCCCTATGGCGCTTCGGTGCAGGATGCCGAACAAAAGCTGACATACGATTTGTATTACATAAAAAATCACAGTTTGATTTTTGATTTATACATTCTCGTACGCACAGTTGAGGTGATTTTGCTGGGCAGCGGCGTGCGCTGATTGTGACGGTACATGTCGTGACGATACGTGGCGGGATGGTGCATTGATCGCAATGATGCGGGAGACGAGGGTGCGTTTCTAAATGTGCGGTGTGGCGGGAATTCTGGATTGGCGCGGTGGCGCATTTTTGCCGCACAAGGCCGAGTTGCAAGCGATGATTGCGCAGCTGCATCATCGCGGCCCGGATGGTTATGGTTACTTAACGCAAGGACCGATCGGTCTTGCGCACGCGCGTCTCAGCATCATCGACCTATCAGGCGGCGATCAGCCGATCTTCAACGAAGATCGTTCCATTGCGGTTGTCTTCAACGGCGAAATTTTCAATTACATCGAATTACGCGCTGAGCTCGAACAGTGCGGCCATCATTTTTATACCCACAGCGATACCGAAGTCATCGTTCATGCCTACGAGCAGTTTGGCGACGATTTCGTGCAGCGTTTAAACGGACAATTTGCGATTGCACTGTGGGATTCAAAAGCCGAACGCTTGTTATTGATTCGCGATCGTGTCGGCATCGCACCGTTGTTTTATACGCAGGCTCAGGGGCGATTATTGTTTGCCTCGGAAGTGAAAGCCTTACTGCCGGCGCTTCCTGCTTCGCCATCGTTGAATCCTATCGCGCTCGACCAAATTTTCACGTTCTGGTCGCCTGCCGGCTCGCAGAGTTTATTCGAGAATATTCATTCGCTAGAACCCGGCACGCTGATGATTGCCGATCGGCAGGGGCAGCGTATTCAGCGTTATTGGGATTGGACCTATCCGCAGAGCCCTGACGAATATTGGTCGGGTAGCGAGGCTCAATTAGCCGACGAATTGCGTGCGTTGTTAATCGATGCCACGCAAATTCGTTTGCGCGCTGATGTGCCCGTGGGCGCCTATCTTTCGGGCGGGTTGGATTCGTCGGTCATCACCAGCCTCATTCATCACCATACGAAAACACCGCTGCGTACGTTCTCGATTGGCTTCGAAGATGAGTCGCTCGATGAGTCGGCGTACCAGCGGCTGATGATCGAGCATTTGCAGGCCGATCACAGTCACGTGGTTTGCAATACCGCCGATGTCGGCCAGCAGTTGCCGCGCACGATTTGGCATACCGAGACCGCGATATTGCGAACGGCTCCGGTGCCGATGCGACGCCTCTCGGGTCTGGTGCGCGAGCAGGGTTTTCGCGTGGTGCTCACGGGCGAAGGCTCGGACGAGGTTCTCGGCGGGTACGATATTTTTAAAGAGGCCAAGATCCGGCAGTTCTGGGCGCGACAGCCGGCATCACCATGGCGGCCGTTATTGCTCAAACGTCTTTATCCCTATCTGGATTTAACGCCGGGGCGCGCGCAAGCTTACCTGCAGAGTTTTTATGGTATTGGTCTCGATCAGCCAAACTCGCCGGTGTTTGCGCACCTGCCGCGTTGGGATACGACGGCCAAGGCCAAAATGTTTTATTCGACCGAGCTACAGCAGACCTTGCGCGATGATGTGATCGCGCAGTTGCAGCAAGGGCTGCCCCCGGCGATCCATGGCTGGCATCCATTCAACCGCGGCCAATACGTCGAGGCGAAGCTACTGCTTGGCAGTTATTTGCTATGCTCGCAAGGCGATCGCATGTTGATGGCGAATTCGGTTGAAGGGCGTTTTCCGTTTCTTGACCATCGTGTTATCGAATTCGCCGGGCGCTTGTCGCCGCGCCTGAAAATGCGTGTGCTCAATGAAAAATACCTGCTCAAGCAGGCCATGAAAAAATATTTACCCGAAACCATTCGGGTGCGTCATAAACAGCCGTACCGCGCGCCGGATGTGCCAGCATTGTTCGATGCTGGCAGCGGCCGACCGTTGCCCTACGTACAGGACTTGCTGGCCGAAGAAACGCTCAAGCGTTGCGGTTACTTCGATGCCAAACGGGTGACGTTATTAATGAATAAGGCGATACGTGGTGGGGCAATCGGCTATCGCGATAATCAGGCATTGATCGGTGTGTTAACCACACAGATTTGGCACCATTTATTCGTCGACAAAGCGCCGGTGTTTTGATTTGACTGTTTTCTGAATGTAATTGGTTTGTGGATGCCACTACTTTCTGTTTTAACGTGTTACTGAGAGATTTTTTATGCCTATAAAACAAGCATTACGCACTTTTATCCTTGAAAACTATTTATTCACGGACGATCAATCGGCGCTGGCTGATGCGGATTCCTTTCTGGAAAAAGGTGTCCTCGATTCGACGGGTATTATGGAGGTGGTGTTCTTCATCGAAGAGCAATTCGGTCTCAAAGTCGAAGATGAAGAAATGATTCCGCAAAATCTCGACTCGATCGATAACCTCGTGGCGTTTGTCGAGCGCAAAAAGGTTGCCGCCTGATTGTCATGAATACGTTGTTGCTCCATCGGTTCCTCGCGACTGCAAGGCGACAGCCAATGCATGTCGCCGTGTACCAGGGAGCGTCATCAGTTGGTTTTGGTGAGCTTGCCCAGCGCACAGTCGCTATCGGGAATTTATTGCGGCAACGTATTCAACCTGGCGATCGCGTAGCGCTGCTGATCGAAAACTCCGCCGACTATATCGCTAGTTGTTACGGCGTGTGGTTCGCCGGCGGTGTGGTGGTCGGGCTCAACACCGCGTTAAAAGCCGACGATCTTTTGTGGCAAATCGAGCATTGCGAAGCGTCGGTACTCATTGCTGAAGCCAAATATTGGCAGGCGCTCAACGCGTTGCTGCCTGCATTGACGGCGAGTCGCTCGCTCGTTGTCGGTTCGGACGAATGGCTGCATGCGTTGCAAGCCGCAGCAACGGACGATTGCGCGATATTGGCGAGCGAGATGCCGGCGCAAATTATTTATACATCGGGAACCACAGGGCAGCCCAAAGGTGTATTGCTCAGTCATGCCAATCTGGCTGCGAATATTCAATCGATTCAAAATTATTTAAACATTCGCGCCGATGATGTCGCGATGTGCGTGTTGCCTTTTTTTTATTCGTTCGGCAATTCGGTGCTGCATTCGCACCTGACGCTGGGCAGTTCGCTGGTGCTCGAAAATTCGCTTATGTATCCGCAAACCATTTTGCAGCAAATGCATGAGCGGCGCGTGACGGCGTTTTATGGTGTGCCGTCCACTTACTATATTTTGCTCGCGCGCACGCAGTTAAACACCGATGCGTTAGCCGCGCTGCGTTACTGCGCACAAGCAGGTGGGGCGATGGACCCTGCACGCATCGAACGTTTTTGTGCAGCGTTGCCGCAAACTGAATTCGTGGTGATGTACGGGCAGACCGAAGCATCGGCGCGGTTGTCGTGGTTGCCGCCTGCTGATCGTGCTCGAAAAGCGGGTTCGGTAGGTATTCCGATTCCCTCCGTTGAATTCAGTGTGCGCGGAGAAAACGATATCGAGCTTGAGGCAGGCCAAACTGGCGAAGTGTGCGCACGCGGCCCTAACGTCATGCTGGGTTATTGGCGCGATACGGAGGCCACGCAGCAGGTACTGCGCGATGGTTGGTTGCATACGGGCGATGTCGGTTATCGCGATGCTGATGGCTATTTGTTTTTAGTTGGGCGCAGCAAGGAAATGATCAAGTCCGGCGCTCATCGCATCAGTCCCCGCGAGATCGAGGAAATTATCGCCTCGGTTCCTGGCGTTGGCGATGTTGCGGTTATCGGCGTCGAGGATGAGTTGCTCGGCCAAAGCATCAAGGCCTGTGTGATTGGTCGGGAGGATGAGGCGTTGCGGCGTTTAATCCTGCGCACGTGTCGCGAGTGCTTGCCGTTGTACAAGATGCCCAAGGCTGTCGAGTTTTACGCTGAATTCCCGCGTACCGCTTCAGGCAAAATTCAAAAACATTTAATTCGATGATATTTAAATTAATAGACGCGCGCTGCGTCGATGATAGAGGAAAATAAAATGGCGAAGGATATCGAAGGCGTAATCGGCCGTATTCTCGATTTCGACAAGGACGCTGAAGTAGCAAAAATTAGTGAACGCATCCGCCAATTGCTGCGCGATCATTTGCGCCGCCGCGGTTTGATTATCGCCATGTCAGGCGGCATCGATAGTTCGGTCTGCGCGGCGCTGGCAGTGCGTGCGGTGGGCGCGGGCAAAGTGTTTGGCCTGCTGATGCCCGAGCGCGACTCGTCCTCCGAAAGCGTCGTCAAAGGCAAATTGCTCGCCGAGCATCTCGGTATTCAATACACCATCGAAGACATCGCGCCACCGCTCGAGGCGATCGGCTGTTATCGCTGGCGCGATGACGCGATTCGCGCGGTATTTCCTCAGTACGGCGCGGGTTGGAAAAACAAAATCGTTATCGCTGGCGGCAGCGAAGGCAAGATCAATCACTTCAACCTTGTCGTCGCCGATCCGCAGGGGCAATTGCACGAGCAGCGTTTGGGCATCAAAGAATATTTGCAGATTGTCGCTGCTACCAATTTTAAACAACGCATTCGCAAGACATTGGAGTTTTTTCACGCTGACCGTTTGAATTACGCGGTTATCGGCACGCCGAACCGCGTCGAATACGATCAAGGTTTTTTTGTGAAAGGCGGCGACGGTGCGGCGGATTTAAAGCCGATCGCGCACCTGTATAAAACCCAAGTCTATATGTTGGCGCGTCATCTCGGTTTGCCCGAGATGATTTGCAACGCCACGCCGACCACCGATACCTACAGTCTTGCGCAGGGGCAGGACGAGTTTTACTACGCGTTGCCGTATAAAGAGATGGATGTGGCGCTGTGGCACCTCAATCATCGTCGTCCTGCCAGTGAGTTGGCATCAGCCTTGGATGTTTCCGTTGCGCAGGCCGAGTTCATTTATCGCGACATTGAAACCAAGCGCAAAACGACAGCGCCATTGCATTGGCCTGCCGTTTTGCTCGATGAAGTCACTGGTCCTATCGCGCCGCCTCGCTTTTAATTTTGCGGCAGATAAAAAGGAGCGGATTGCTTTGAGGGTGACAAGCATTGCGAAGTGATCCGTGGGTAATCGAGTGGCTCGACTTCAGGGTTGATGCTAGAGTGCGGCTGTCGCGACTCTACGGTTTAGTCGGTGCGTGAATTTAGGATAAAACCCCATATCGGGAGGTAATTTAATGAAAATCGTCGCAAAAGCGCTGTTGGTGCTGCCGTTCGTATTACTCGCGGCTTGCTCGGGTGTTCCGGTTGAATCGGGACCGCCGCCGGCGGTGAAAGAGTTTGGTGTCGATAACAATTACCAGATTGGTGTTGGCGACGAGTTATCGGTGCAGGTATGGAGAAACGAAGAGCTTTCGGTACGTGTGCCAGTCAGGCCCGACGGAAAAATTTCCACGCCATTGGTGGGCGATATCGTTGCCGCTGGTCTGACCACACAACAGCTCGCGAAACAAATCACCGAGAAATTGAGCAGCTATGTGCGCAATCCGGAAGTGACGGTTATCGTCAATAACCCTGCGAGTGCCGATTTCCTGCGCCGCGTACGCGTCACCGGCTCGGTGCGTAATCCGACCTCCATTACGTATCGCCAAGGCATTACGGTGCTCGACTTGGTATTGCAGGCGGGCGGTTTGACCGATTTCGCTGCGCCGGCCAACACGCGCCTCTATCGCACCGTCGAAGGCAAAACGAAAATTTACAAAATCGATTTGGAAGGCATTTTGAAGCGTGGCGATCTTTCCACGAACTACACGCTGTATCCATCCGATGTGGTCACCGTGCCCGAGAGAAGTTTCTGATTTTGGGCAATTTGAAAAGGAGTCGTTATGACGCCATTGGTGTACGAATGGATTTACGCGCTACAAAAGGAGTTGAACAATCACAAGGGTAAGGTGGCGATTGGTTTTGCAGTGGTCACCTTGATTGTGCTGGCGCTTGGCTTTGTATGGCCGAAGGTTTATCAATCCAGTGCTATTGTGTACGCCGATGAACAAAATATTATCAAGCCACTGCTAGCCGGGCAGGCTGAGGTAACGCGTCTAAACGTCGATCAATTAGCCGTGATTCGCGAGCGGCTGAGTTCGCCTGCCGTGTTGGGGCAGGCTTTGCTCGATGCGAAGCAAATAACCAATCTCGACGATAAATACGAACTCGATCCTAAAGTCCGCAAATTACAGGCGTCGATTTCGGTATCCGAGTCAGGGAAAAATCATTTTCGTATTGCTTATAAATCGAAAGATCAGCAAGAGGCATTTACGCTCGCGACTGCCGTGGTGAAAGCTTTCGTGCAAGACAGCGCCCAAAGCAAGCGGCAGGAAAGTCGTGAAGCGTTTTTATTTATCGATGGCCAGGTAAAAACCTATAAATCCCAACTGCAGGAAGCTGAGGATCACTTAAAGAATTTCAAAGCGGCGAATCCCGGCGGTAGCGATGAGTCGACCTCGCGACGCATCTCCGATATGCGCACCAATTTGGAAACGTTAAATATCGAACTGCAAACCGCGCGTACGCGCCGCGATGGTTTGGCGCAACAGCTGTCGCGTGAAAATCAATCCATCGCGCGCAAATATAAATCGGATGTATATCGCGAGGCGATGGCGAGAGCGCAGTCGCAATTGGATACATTGCGCTTGAGTTATCAGGAGACTTATCCCGATATCGTTGCACTGAAGCAGCAAATCGAAGATTTGAAAACATCGATCAGTCGTGCCGAGAGTGAATCGGTCAGCGATTCGGATCAGTACACGTCGGCCAATCCGGTTTATCAAAAACTGCGAACCGACCTCGCCGATGCGGATGTCACTGTACGCACGCTGGAGATGCGCATGAGCTCGATGCGCAAATTAATGGGTGAGGAGCACGATCAATCGAAAGAAAACGCGGAGTTTCAGGCGAAGCTCGCGGAGTTGACGCGCGATTACACCGTCACGAAATCGATTTATGAAGATATGCTCGAACGCCGCGAGAAAGCGCGGTTGTCGATGGCGCTCGATGTGCAAGGGCAGGGCGTGACGTACAAAATCAAAGAGCCACCGGTTTTTCCGAATCGTCCCGAAGGCCTGCGGTTCATGCATTTTTTCCTGGCCGCACCGTTGCTGGGGCTGCTGATTCCGATTGGGTTGATCATCGCCTATATCCAATTGGATCCACGAATTCGCTTTGCTGAGCGGCTGTATGCGACGGTTCCCGAGTCGGTGCCTGTGCTGGTAATTCCGCACCTGCAAACGTCTTTTCAGAATAAGCTCGATCGCAGTGAGTGGGTGCAGGTGTTATTCGCTGTGCTCGTGGTTTTGGTCATTTATGTCGCGGCGGGAATTGCGCGCTTGAGCGGGGTTGTCTGATGTCTGACGATAATGAAAATTACCGATCGGTCAGGCCAGCCGCGGATAATTCGAGTCGAGCCATCCGTGTCATCTCCGCCAAACCTCCGCTGGAGGATGATCAGAATCGCGAAGAAATTCAGCGTATGGCTGAATTCGGGCGGCTGAGTTACGCCGAGCTTGAATCGCTGAAAGTGATTTATCCCGGCATGCGTCAATCGTCAGTGATGAATGCTTTCCGTGAGTTGCGGACCAAGTTGTATCAGCTCGCCGGCGATCGCGATAATTTCGTGCTGTTGATTACATCGCTCACCCCCAATGGCGGCTCCACTTTCGTTACTACCAATCTCGGTGCCGCGATCGCGCTCGATGAAAGCAAAACCGCACTGATTGTTGACTGCAATGTTTACGATCCAGCATTGCATCAATTACTACCGATCGAGCCAGATTTTGGTCTTGTCGATTATCTCGAAAATATCATGCTCGATACCAAGGATGTTATTTATTCGACGGGGGTGCGTCGCCTTCGCCTCATTCCTGCAGGCACGCGACAATTGCCAGGCTCTGAATTTTTTACATCGAGCCGTATGCGTCGCCTTATTCAGGAGCTGCGCACTCGCTATCGCGATCGTTACATTCTGATCGACTCGCCACCCATCGGTTCGAGTGCGGATGCGCGCATTCTTGCTGAGTTGTGTGATTACGTCATGCTCGTTGTTCCGCATGGTCAGGTGACTGCGGAGCAAATTCAAACGAGTATCGAGGCGATCGATCCCGAAAAATTGGCTGGTGTCATTTTCAATAGCTGAGCGAATGAAAAATAACGAAGAGAAAAAGCGATGACCAAGCATCCCAAACTCACAGCGCTGTGCTCGGCGCTGACGACAATTACTGCTATGCCATTGTGGGCCGCGCAACCGGTCAGAGTCGATGTCGGCGCGGGCATGGAATTTCATAGCAATGCGGCTTTGGTGAGCGAGGACGAAGAGTCCGATTTAGTCCGCGTTGCGCGTGCAGGTATCGCCTGGGCTGATCCTGTTGGGCCGCTTTCGGGCGATATTAATTACCGTGCCGATCGCCGTGATTTTGCCGATGATGTCGATGAGGATGAAACAGCAATCAACGGCAACGCCATGCTGAAGTGGGATGTCGCTCCGCGTTTGCTCGATGTCATCGTGCAGCATCAGATCAGCCGCACTCAAACCGATTTGAGCACGACCAATACCGCGGGTAATCGGGAGCGCCGCTCTGTGTTGACGGGTGGTCTCGATGGTTTTCTGCATTTGTCGTCCGTCGATTCGCTGATTATCAGCCCGCGTTATACCGAGGTGAGTTTCAGCGAAAGTACGCAGTCGGATTCGAAGCGCAGCACCGGTGATGTTATTTGGCAGCATCAGCTCGACGCGTTATCGAAGTTAAGTGTACAAGGTGGCGTCGGTCGTGTTCGCTTCGACGATTCACAACAGGATTACGATTCCAACAGCGCGCAAGTGGCGTATCAGACTGCGCTGTCGCGCTTGAGCTATTCGGTTAGCGCAGGCGTATCGAAATTCAAACGCGATAACGCGTCGGATGTCAGCGGAAATTCGTTGCATCTGTCGGCCGATTATCGCGGTCAGGGTTTTAATGTCGGTGGCAATTTCGTACGCGAGCTGACCGATAGTTCGATTGGCTTGTCGCAGAATACGTTTACGATCGACAATTTCACTGCCAATGACAGCAACTTCAACCAGGTTGATATTTTGCAGCGCGAGCAGCTCGACCTGTATTGGCGGCAAGAGCTCAGTGCGGCCTCTACATTGAGCTTCAGTGTGGGTGGTACTCGCGATCACTACAAGGAAACGCCGCGCGATCAAGATGTGTATTACGGACAGATCGATTACCGCTACACCGTGAATTCTTTCTGGTCACTGGGTTTGCTGGGGCGCGCTGAGCGTACTCGTTTTCTCGATGATCCGCAGGATCTGGAATACAAAAGCACAACGTACACGGCTTCGGTGAGATACCGCTTCAATCCGCATGCGGATGCACAGCTTTCGTTGTCGCGACAAGACCGCAATGCGAATCTTGATGATCGCGATTACACCGATAATGTTGCGATGATCGACTTTACGTATCGATTCTATTGAGATCAGGCGTGCGTCCGCTTGTTCGAGCGTGGCGCCTTCTTCACGCGATTATAAAACTTCGCTCAGCTGTAGAATTGTTGTAGCTGTGTTTTCTCGAAGCGCTCACGCACACGCTGCGCCCACGATGTGTACAGCTTGAATTCCTCGAAATCGTCCGGCAGACCTAAACGTGGCAATACGAAGTGGTAATTGCCGTAACGTTGCGCATCATCTTGCTCTAGATAACCAGGTTCAGTCGTCACGGCACTGTGTAAACCTTGCGTGCGAATCAATGGGAACGAGCGCGCGTCGAATTCATGAGCTTTGCCGCTGGGATAACAGAAAACGCTAGACGGTCGCGAGCACTCTTCGCGAATGCGTCGCGATGAGCGTTCGATTTCATCGCTCAATGTCGCATCTTGCGTCCGTGAAAGAATGAAATGACGCGCCGAGTGCGGGCCGAATTGCATACCTTTTTTTTCCGCTTCACGCACTGCTTGCCATGTCGTGGGCTGCATTGAGGGTGGCGGAGTATCGGGTATGTCGATGCCGGCGGCGTGTGCGATGAGTTGCACGACGCGCTCAACGGATTCCGACGCAATTTGACGCGCGAAGCGCAGCAAAAACATTTTGGTGCGCTCCGTACCCATTTCGATCGAATGTTTAACCCCATCGATCTCTACCTGAATCGTACGAGCCGCTGCATGTTTGGCCAGGTACATCAATTTGTAATCCCACGGCCACAGTTTGCCATCGACAAAGTCAGTCACAAGAAAACAGGTTGTTGGGCAATCGTATTGCTTGAATATGTCAGCGCCCACACGGACCTGCTCTTCGAAGCCATCGTCGAGTGTAAATGCTACCCATTTTTCTCGACCCAGTTCGTTGCTTTGCGAGCGACGTACCGCATCGTCTATAGAGATGAATCGATAATTATTTTGTTCAAGGTAATCGAGGCAGTTGCGTATATGGGCCACCGAATGACCCTCGACGTCGAGCTCGGGAACCGCTAAACGATGCAGCATGAAAATCGTGACCGACGGCGGAAGTAATCGTGTCGCAAGATTCGTCAGCGGTGGATAAGTCGCAGTGCGCTGAAAGATATTTTTTAGTGAGCCCATGCGTGCATTCACTCCATTAATTTTTTTCCAGGCGAACCAGCCGGGTTGCGCAAATCGGGGGTTGGCAAGTCAGGGGCAACTCTACACCATTATCGGTCGCACGGTTTTAGGGTAGATATTTTACGATATGCGGCCCGATCAATTTGCTGATCGCTACCGGCAATTGCTGCCACGCGGCGATCATCAATTTGAACTTGGGTGAGTCGGGCTTCAGTGCGGGCAACTCGGCATCGTTGGGTTGCCAATAATGCCAATAATGTTGCAGCGGCTGGGCGCCCCATTGGCGTTTGAAGCGGTAGGTTCCCGAATCAATGGTTGAGCGGCCGAAATCGAAAAATGGATAACCTTGCTCGATGGTGAAGCCGAGCACTGCGCGGTAAAGCAGCATATTCATATTCAGCGCATTCACCGAACGCAAGGTGGAGGCCCACGGAATTTCCATCATGTCGCGATGCCCGAGCAGAAATGCCGCTGCGACCGGTTTGCCGCGCAGGCGCACGCTGACGATATGTGCCTGTTGCGGAAATGCGGTGAGAATATTGCGGAAGAAATTCTTGCCGTACACGGGCGTGCCAAGGTCGCGCATGTTGATGGCAAACACGCGATAAAAATCATCAAGCAATTCGAGCTGGCCTGCGCGTATCTCGATATCTTCTTGTCGCGCGCGTTTAATTTGTGCACGTACCTTGGCACCGATTTCTTCGTCCAATTGTTCGCTTGTGCGCGGCAAACGCCGAATCATCGAAGCTTTATCGGTGCGCGCGGGCCACGCTTTGGTTGTGGGGTCAGCATTCAGCGAGTGTGTCGCGCGAATTTCCAAATGCTTGAGGTGTAAGTTTTTTGCGATTTCGGCAGCGTGAGCGAGTAGCTGCGCGCTGATTTGTGCGTTATCCGCCAGCGGGCCGCCGTAATTGAAGAAAGGAACTGAAATGGCGAAATCGCCGAATAATCGGCTGCGCAGTCGCATCAGTGGTAAGACGCCGCATATTTTTTGCTGATCGTCTTTCGCTGCGAGATAAAAACACTCGTGGCCGAAACTTTGTTCGATCACCGTGCGCCAGCGGTAAGTGTGATAGAGCGACGCTTGCAGATGGCCATCGACATACGCGTCCCACGCTGCTTGCTCGCTATCATCGATAGCGATGATATGTGCAAGACTTGCTGCTATATCCGCGCGGCTATCGAATCGTGGCGGAAACGGTTTTCGTGCCACCTCGTCGGGCGCAAAGAGATTTAATAATTGCGCTTCGAGCTCGCGCAGTTTTTGCTCGATCGAGTCGAGCTCGCTGGCGATGCGTTGCATCAGCGCTTTTTGCGCTTCAATATCGCCGCCTTGGTTTTTAATGCGGCCGAAGTCGCGCGCGCATTCCTGCTTTTCATTTTTCTTATTTTTCAGTGCGGGTTTTAGCGCGTTGATGGCGTCGATCAGTGCGCTGACGGCGTTGCATCGTGTGTCGAGATCGCCGGCTTGTGGCCAGCGTAATTCGCAGGCCTGCCTAGGATTGGCGAGAATTGTTTTGAGAGTGAATTCGGTTTCGGACATGCGTTTATGGTTTTGCTACCAGAGTTGCGCCTAGATCACGGCAATCATGCGCTGGCGAGACGAATCGGCGCGGTATTTTCTACATTCACCGACTGCAGGCTTTCGCTCACGGTGCCGAAGGGGAATTCACTCAGCATGGCGCGCAGGCGAGGCAGGCAGCGTGCGAGGTTATTGTAGTGGCGAAAACGCGATAACAGGCTCGCGCCTGGGACGCGCGGTTGATCAGGGTCGATTTCCCAGGGGTGCAAATAAAAAATCGCCGGTGTCGTGTTCGCTGCGGTTGCAATTTTGAATAGCTGGCGCGACAACGCATACGGATAAAGTCGAAAATAGCCGCCGCCCGCTGCGGGTGCTCTGTAATTTCCGATGCGTGCGGTAGTGAGCGGAAATTCGAGCAGCGAAGAACCCGTGCTGGTCGCGATGCGATAAGGCTGTGTGGGTGAATCGGGAATACCGTAGCGATCGTGGAAAACCGGAAAAATGCTCGAGTCCCACTTGAAGCCGAGCTCGGCCAGAATATCGATCGCCCAGAGCGATTGCTTCGTAATCGAATAACTGGCGGCGCGATAGCCGGTGATCGGTTGTTGCACGAGGTCTTCCAGCAATTGTTTCGAGCGCGCCGTTTCCTCGCGAAATTCTTCGGGCGTCTGCCGATAAACCAGTTGATGGCTGTAGCCGTGAGAGGCAATTTCATGCCCGCGCGCAGCGATTTCTCGAATCAGCTCGCTATAGCGCTCTGCAACCCAACCCAGGACGAAGAAAGTCGCTTTGATATTGAATTCATCGAATAAATCGAGCAGCGTACGGGTATTGCGCTCAACCGTGCTAGGCCATTGCGCCCACTCGCCGGGCTTGATCACTTTTGCGAAAGCGGAGACGTGATAGTAATCCTCCACATCAACGGTCATTGCGTGGCGAATTTTTGTGGCTTGAAAAGCTGAGTTGGGTGGTGGCGTCGTCATGACGAACATCTTCTACACTGTTGAGTCCGAGTTTTGCTTTGCGTAACAGGATAGTCACTCTCGCAGAATTAGCTGATGAAAAAAATAAATTTATTGTCCGGTGTTGTGGTTTCGCTCGTTGCACTCGCAGTGGTGGCTGCGTGGGTGGTTTTCAATTGGCAGGCGCTGGGCAGCCTGCACCTACGCTGGATACGTTTCGATGAGCCGTACGCTGTCGGCTATCCGGCAGTTGCGCTCGCGCTTTGGTGGGTGTGGCGGCATCGCGAAAAGTTGTGGCAACGGCAGCGTAATCGGTCGGTATCTGCGGTTGTGCTGTTGCTTCTTACATTGGCTGTCGGCGCAACGGGGCAGCTGGTTCATGTGGCGCTGGTACAACAGCTCGTGGCGTTGGGCTCGGCCTGGTTGGCGCTGTTCGCGGTACTCGGTTGGTCGACAGCGCGCTTCCTGATATTTCCCTTCGTGGTGGTGTCGTTGGGCATACCGGTCTGGGACTTTTTGGTCGACCCGCTGCGCATCATGACGGTGTGGTTTGCGCAGCACATGCTCGATGTGTTCGGTATTCCTGCGCACGTCGATGGTTTTTTGATAAGCCTGCCCACGGGCACGCTCGAAGTTGCGGGCGGTTGTAGTGGACTTAATTTGTTGCTGGCGATGCTGCTGGTCGGGTTGCTGTTTGCCGAATCGCATCGCGTGCCGCGGCTCCATCGCGTATTGATTGTGGTTCTCGCTGCTGCGATTGGCATTGTGGATAACTGGGTGCGCGTATTCGTGTTGATCGTGATCGCACATCGCTGGGGTTTGGATACGCATCTGGTTCAGCATCATGGCAGTTTGGGGTGGTGGATTTACGCAGGGGGGCTGGTTCCCTACTTCTGGCTGGCGGGCAGAATAGAGCGGGCGAGCATGCGTGGTGCAGATGCGAGCGTGACGGTTGCTCGCGCACTGAGCTTGCAGGGGGTTAATTGGCCGGTGGGTACTGCGCTGCTCATTATGGCGCTTCTCCTCATCGGCACGGCGGGAGTGAGGGAGCTGGAGGGACGTCGCGGTGCAGCCCACTATGGTTTTGCAATGCCTGCGGGCGGAGTGCCGCTCGCCGTTGTGGATGCCTGGTTGCCCGCTTACTCGGGTCAGGACATCACACAAGCGTGGCAGGTGTCGCGCGCCGGGGTTAATTACGAAGTGGTGGCCCTGACTTACATCGAGCAGCACGCCGATAAAAAACTAATTTATTTCAGCAACCGCATTGCCGAAGAAAAATTCGTGCTGGCTTCCGGTCAGCTCGCCGTCGAGCAAGGGTTTGCGGTCAAGGAAGCGTTGCTGAGAATAAATGGCTCACAGCGCCTGGTGTGGTGGTATTGGTGGGTCGATGGCGAGACTTCCATCAGTCCTTTGAAAACCAAGCTGCTGCAATTGCGGGCGGTATTGTTCGGCGATCCTTCGGCGGCAGTCATTACAGTGATGCTGAATTGCGAGAGCGATTGTCGAGTCGAGCAAGCGCGCAGCAATGTGGCGCCATTACTCAGCGAATTGCGCCGTGCTCGACTGGAGTCTTAGCGCGATTACAGCCAGCCCGAAAGCTTGGCCTCAAATTTTACGGGCGAATTGCCGATATCTTCGTGAATGCCGATTCGCAGCAATTCGTGCGCGGCGGTGTTGGCGCGATTAATACCGCGCCGCGTGGTGACCGCGCCGCGATAGGTGTCGCCGACGAGTCGCAAGGCTTCCGCACAGGTATCACCATTCGGATAGCAGAACAGCTTGGCTGGTTGCCCGGTCTGCTCCTCGATCATCGAGCGGCTTTCGCGAATTTCTCGCGCCAGCAGCTCGACCGGCAGCGATTGCTGCAAGCGAAAATGATTGCAGGTATGCGAACCGATTTCGACGAGACCGGAGTGCTGCATTTCGCGGATATTGTCCCAATTCATCAGTGCAGGCGAATCGTCGGGTTGCAGTTTTAATGCATCCTCGGAGGTGCGCAGGCGCGAGTCGAGCTCGGCATCGGACAGCGCTTTTAAATGCAGAATGGTTTGCGCAAGCGCCTCTCGGCTCAGCGGTCGTTGTGTCGGCGCGATAATGCCGAGATTTTCAAAACCGGGAACCGGCAGACCATGCTGTGCGCCATTGAGCACGCGCGCTAGACGATTCGGCCAAAACTGACGCGTCGTGCCGATCATATGCGATACCGCGAACAAGGTTGCGGGCACTTGCTCTTCGCGCAGAATCGGAAATGCAAATTGATAATTATCGAGCCAGCCGTCGTCGAAAGTGACGGCACAGGCTTTGTTTGGTAAAGGCTGACCACTGTCTCGGCGAGCCAGCCATTCCGATAGCGGCATGATTTCGAACAGCGATTTTAAAATGCGCAATTGTTGGCGAAAGGTCGCGGGCGTGACTATCATGCCCGGCTCTTCGGCGGCGAAACGAGCATCGCTGCTCGGCAATACGCGGTGATACATGAGCACCCAGAGTTTGGGTTCGCTGGATGCGTATCGGTGGGGGCCGAAGCTAGCGGCCGCTGCGTGTACAACGCTTTTAATCAGGCTCTTCACTGTACGTATCGCGTCACTGTCTTTGTCGGATCACTGGGTTGGTCTGGAGTGTCGGGTTAGATGCGGTGGTTGAGAAAAACGTTATACAAGGGAGTTGAATTGTAGTGAAGCCGCCGGCGGCAGCGAAAACTATTTTACATGTCATCGATACGACCGGGCCGGGTGGCGCAGAAACGGTTTTCATCGAACTGGCAGCGCGTCTGCAAGCGCGCGGTCATCGCTCGGTGGTGCTCATTCGCGGACCCGGCTGGGTGCACGATCAGCTGATCGCAAGAGGGCTGACACCTTATATCTACGATGCCAAGGGCTCTTTCAATTGGCGTTTTTTACGCGAGATGCTGCGCATCATTCACAGCGAAAACGTTGATGTCATCCAATCCCATTTGCTTGGCTCAAATGTGTATTGCGCAATCGCCGGACTTCTTTCCGCGAAACCTGTCATCGCAACCTTTCATGGTATGGTCGATGTGGGCCCGACCGAGCGTTTGCGCTGGCTCAAATTGGGGTTGATGAATCGCGGTGTGAAACGCTTCGTCGCAGTATCAAAAAATTTGCGCGATGCGATTCATCAGGAGGGCCTGTTGGATCCTTCAAAATGCGACATCATTTATAACGGTGTCGATTTATCGCGCTATGGCCGCAAAGACAGCCGCGAATTGCGTGAGCGTTTAAAGGTTTCGCATGATGCGATTCTGATCGGCAGTCTCGGCAATGTTCGCCCCGCTAAAGGCTACGACTTGCTAATTAAGGCGGCGAGTATCGTTGTCAAAGCGTTTCCTCAAGCGCATTTCGTTATTGCGGGCGATCCCAAATCATCGCTGCAAAAACAATTGAACGAGCTCGTTGTGCAATTGGGGCTTACCGAGCATGTCCATTTCATCGGTTTCTGTAACGATAGTGCGAATTATCTCGCGCAGCTCGATTATTTTCTGCTGACATCGACTTCGGAAGGCCTGTCCATCGCCACTATCGAGGCGCTGGCCACGGGGTTGCCGGCAATGGTTACGCGCTGCGGTGGTCCGGAAGAAATTGTCACGGCAGACGAGGATGCGCTGATGGTGGCTGCCGATGCGCAAGCGATTGCTGAGGGGTTGCTCAAATTGCTTTCCGATCGTGCGTTATCTGAACGATTGGCCGCTTGTGCGAGAAAGCATGTCGCAGAAAAATTCGATATGAATTCGATGCTGGTGCAGTACGAGCGCCTGTACCTCAGCGAATGATGTTGTCGATATAGGATTTCAGTTCGTGCCAGGCCGGCCCTAAATCGTGCAGGCGATTCACTTCGTGGTGGGTCGTGAAGGGATGCGGTGTGACAAAATCGAAAACGCGCTTAATTTTTTCTTTCGTGGTGAACTCTGCGTCTTTGAGAACGAGATAAAGACTGTCGAAATCGCCCAGGACCCAGCGCAGCTTTTGATCGATACGATAGTTTTCGGGCGCGCGAATCGGCAGTTTCAGACAGCTTTGGAGCAGTAGCGAAGGAAAGTCGATGCCGGCGTCGATCGCGAGTTGTAACGATCCCCAGAAGCGCGTGTTGACCTCCATCAAATAAGGCGTGCCGTCGGCAGCGATTTTGAATTCGATCATAGCGACACCGTGCCAGTTCGCGGCGTCGAGCAATTGCGTAGCGATTTTCAGCAATTCGGGGTTCAGTGGTGCGCTGCGCGACAGCACGCTGACACCGCCACGCGGTGGCTTTTCGCGCAAGCGCTGGTGTGCGAAGAAAGCCAGGGGTTTGCCGTGATCGTACAGGGCGAATATGCCCGCGCCGTGCCCCTCGATGAACTCCTGCAACATGAAGGGGAAGTCGCGTAAATATTCGTGACTTTGCAGTAGTGTGGTGAGCTCGTTCGACGAATAGGCAACATGTACCGATGTCGATAGCCAGCGGTCGCCTAACCAGCGCCGCGACTGCGTCGGTTTGAGTACAACGGGGTAGTGCAGTGCTGTCATAATATCTGCGCTGAGTTCATGCGCGCAGGTGTAATAGCGCGTAGCGGGGTGAGTAATCCCCAAGCGCTTAGCCAACTGGATTAACTGCCATTTGTCAGCCAAACTCATGACCTGTTCAAGGCTGGCGAACGGAATTCGTGCAGAATTCAGGCAGTCACTATTGAGTAGGATCAGCTGGCTAGAGATTTCCGTGGTTGGAAATACCCAGTCAATTTTTTCTGTTCGAGTTAAGTTTCGAAGCCACTCGCAAAACGCTTTCGGCTGCGATGACGGCGGCGGATATTGGCGATAGTCATTCGAATATTTGCTCGATCCGGCGAGCGACGATGGCGTTTCGTCAGCTGTCATGATGGAGCACAGCCGTGATGCCCCCAATGAGCGTGTAACCGCCAATGCGCTACGTTGGTTGGCGTCAAGCACGAGAACCTGCAATGAGATTTTTCCTTCAATGGAGCGTTGCAGCAGCGTACACAACTCAATTTGAGATTAAGCAAAAACGAAATGCTAGATGCAATTAAACGATATATCAATGCTCGTTTCGGATCGAAGCGAGGCCTTCTCAACTTCCTTAAATTCAAATTTCTGCATCGATTCGGTGGTTTCCGCGAGCAGGCTTCGATCGATTGGTCGTCGGTCACTCGACTGATTTTTATTTGTCACGGAAATATATGCAGATCGCCACTGGCGGCGGAAGTGGCGCGTCAGCGTTTTAATATTGCTGTGGAGTCCTATGGAATCGATTGCGCCGATGGGGCGAAGGCGGATCCTCGCGCCGTCGCATTTGCGACATCGATCGGAATCGATTTGGACAATCACCGCGCGCGCCACATCAAGAATTATCAGCCTCAACCCGGCGATCTCGTGATAGGTATGGAGCCGGCGCATCTCGTTGGTTTGGCTAAAGCGATGTCGACGCCGGTTGCTGCAACGCTGGTCGGTTTGTGGGGAGCAAAGCCCAATCCGTATATTCACGATCCCTATTCCACAGGAGCCGACTTTTTTACTCGCTGCGAACAAGCGGTTGTCGAAGGCGTTGAGGGAGTGGCATGTCGATGGTCATCGAGAAAGATCTAACGACAGAAGATCTCTACTCTTTAAGCCCAAAGGCACTGTGGCAGCAGTTCAAAAGTGAGGGCTTTTCGTTTTGGATGATTTGCGGCTATCTGTTCATTGAATATGTTCGGCCGCAATCCATTGTGCCCGCCCTTAATTTTCTTCCGTGGGGGCAGATTTTTCTCTTATTTGCATTAGCCAGCTGGGGTTTTAGCAGTCCCAAGTGGGTGGCTAGTTCCGCGAATAAATGGATGGTTGCGTTCCTCATTGTTATCACGATGTCGTGTATTGCAGCGATCTATCCAGAATATTCCTGGAAACATTACAAAGACTTTTATTCGTGGTTCATCATCTATTTCGCGATCATTAACATTGTTAATACGCCGCGAAGGCTGTTCATTTTTCTGATTCTCTTTTTGTTGTGCAGTTTCAAGATTTCGCAGTTCACCGCGCGGGTGTGGGCTGCGCGGGGTTTTTCATTTACTGGATGGGGTTTGCAGGGACCACCCGGTTTTTTTGAGAACTCCGGAGAACTGGCAATTCAAATGCTGGTTTTTTTTCCTTTGTCTCTGGGTGTCGCCGTTTTTCTGAAAAAATATATCGGGAAAATTAAGTATTACTTCCTGCTGACATTTCCGCTGACCGCGGTAGCGACAATATTGGGCGCCAGTAGTCGAGGTGCTCAGCTTGCACTTATTTATCAGCTGTATCGGGTTTTTTTAAAAGGCAAATTGAGTGTTGGTAGAATTGCGGCGGTTTTATGTATCGGTGTTGCTGTTTTTTTCGCCATCCCGCAAGAGCAGAAAGATCGGTTTTCGAGTGCAGGGGAGGATAAGACCTCTCAGCAGCGCCTTTTATATTGGAAGCACGGCGTCGAGATTATTCAGGAAAACCCTGTGCTGGGCGCAGGGCTTTTCAATTTCATTCCATACTACGAGACGCACTTTCGCAACGACATGCTCTATCCGTTCGCAGAGCTTCCACACAATATTTTTATCCAGGTGGGTACCGATGCCGGCTTGTTGGGGCTGTCCATCTTTCTGATGCTGATTTATCAGCAATTTGCCATTTTGAGATATGTCAGAAAAAACGCGGATCAATACAAGTGGGGCGCATACTATACGGCGATGTCAGAGGGGCTCGGGGCCGGGCTCTGGGGCTTTTTGGTCGCAGGCCAGTTCGTTACGGTGACCTATTACCCTTTCTTCTGGATCGGTTTGGCATTCTCGGTCGCATTGAAAAATACGATGGAAAAAGATAGTAGGATTGATGTGAAATCATGAAGCATTTTCATTCATGGGTTTATCTTTTAAAGGTTCGAGCTACTGAGTTTGTCAGGGTGAAAGCCAGCTATTTGGTGGCGAACTATTATCTGCTTCTCTATTTTCTGTTTTGTTTCTCCAAGAAAAAGGCGCTCACTTTTTTGCTCTGCGCCCGCAGAGCATATCCGTTGCCCATTGCGCAGAAAATTATTAAAGCTCGGCTGGGCGATGTTGCTGCGCTGGGGCAGGGGGAGGCTCAATGGTTTCCCTGGTCGCGAATGATTATTTTGAAATACCCGACCTTTCACCAAAACGGTTCTACGGTGGAGCGCGGGGTGGTGCTAATTAAATTCACCGAAACCTTTTTGCCGTTTCTACAGAGTCTTAAGGTTGCTGAAATATCCAAGTATTTCCGACTTGTTCTGGAGCCAAGCTGGTCTGGCTATGCGCTGGAGTCGATATTGGCGTGGACCAATAAGAACTTCGGAAAAATTCTGGTTTGCTGTCCCGAGTCCGATGATTTTAATTTTATCGGTTACCTTCAGTCGAATTTGGCCCCAATAAAAATCGGCGCTTCCGATTGGGTCGACGATCGGATATTTTTCCCGGTTGAAGCGGTCAAGGATTACGACTCGATTTATGTGGCCAACTACAATCCCATTAAAAGACTGCATAGATACTTCAAGGCGATTGCCCGTGTGGCTAAGCCGAATTACAAGGGTGCCATCGTATGTTCATCCTGGGGCGGTGGGCGAAAGTCTATTTTGGAGTTGATTGATTACTACAAGATTCAGTCACGCATCACTGTTTTTGAGGATCTCGACCAGAAAGAGATCAATGGCTTGCTCAATAAGTCAAAAGTCAATCTTCTGCTCTCTTACAAGGAGGGCGCGAATAAATCGTTATTCGAAGCATTTTTCTCAGGGGTTCCCGGCATTGCGCTGAAAAATAATATCGGTGTCAATAAAGACCATATCAATGCTGAGACGGGCTGTTTAATCGATGACAGCGAGCTTGAAGAAAAGCTGAATTGGTTCGTCGATCATTGGAAAGAGTTCAATGCATCGGGTTGGGCAAGAGAAAATATTTCACCACCGGTGACAACCAAAAAGCTCGAAGGAATTTTGCAGCGGATGGCTGCTGCAGATGGTGAGGTGTGGACAGAGCCGGTCAAGGTTAAGGTGAATTGCCCTGAGGCGTCGTATTACGATCACGCTAATTACGATATTCAAAAATTTTACAGTGAATCGTTTTGCCATATTTTTTCGATAAAACGCGAAGCGGATGTGGTGGCAGAGCTACAGGAACTTCGGAAACGGTGGGATATGGAAATGATCGATATGAATAGTCGGGTGGAAGATAGTTCGGCGGAAGATGGCCGGGTGGAAAATAAATGAAAATATTGTGGCTTTCCCATTTGATTCCCTATCCGCCCAAAGGCGGTGTTCTGCAGCGCAGCTATAACATGGTGCGGGAGCTTTCCAGATACCATGAGGTCGATCTGCTCGCCTTCAACCAGGTTAATTTAATTCAGCCTTTGTTCGAGTCGCTTGAAGCGGGAGTGGCCGAGGCGGATAGCGTGCTCAAGGGTATCTGCCGTCGCCATCAGTTTTTTGACGTGCCGGTCGACTCTCATAAGGCGCAAAAATATTGGGTTGCGTTGCTCGGTGTTTTTGGTCGGCCGTACAACCTGCGCTGGTTGGAATCAGATGCGTATGCCGCGGCAGTGAAAGAGTGGACATCGCAAACGCAATACGACATCGTTCATTTCGATACGATCAGTTTATTGCCGTATCTGGACTCCATGGTGCGGCCAGCCGCGACCGTATTGGATCATCACAATATCGAATCGCACATGCTATTGCGGCGTGCCGAGAACGAGCCCTCATGGTTGAAGCGGATGTACTACGGGCGCGAGGGACGTCTGGTTGAGGCATTTGAAAAGCGTTACTGCCCGCAATTTTCTCTCAACATTACCTGCTCAGATATCGACACCGAACGATTGCGCGAAATTTCTCCGCAATCGAAGGTGATGACGATTCCCAATGGGGTTGATCTCGGTTATTTCGTGCCGCAAGGTTTGGAAAAACAGCCGCAAAAACTCGTATTCGTTGGAACCCTGAATTGGTATCCCAATATCGAAGCAGTTTTGTACATTGCCAAAGAATTGTGGCCGCGCTTGAAACAGAAGTTTCCCGATATTTGCATCGATATTATCGGCGCTAATCCTCCGGCAGAAATCAAGGAAATCGCCAAAGCGGATAAATCGTTTCGTGTGCTTGGTTTTGTCGATGATATTCGTCCCTACATAGAATCCGCTGCGGTTTATCTGTGCCCGATTCGCGATGGCGGCGGCACTAAGTTAAAAGTGCTGGACGCGATGGCGTTGGGCGCGCCGATGGTTGCGCATCCGATTGCGTGTGAAGGTATTGCGGTTGCCGACAGGGAGGACGTTTTATTTGCGGAATCGACCGACGACTTTATTGCGAGAGTTTCCGAGCTGCTTGAGTCTGAAACTTTGCGTAAGCATTTATCGACGAATGCCCGCGCGGTGATCGAGAAAAACTACGGTTATGAGGCGATTGGAAAGCAATTGTCTTCGGCCTATGAGCGCTGCGTTGGTGGAGTGAACTGATATGTGTGGTATCGGTGGAGTCATTGCGCCCGGTTTTTCTCGAGAGCGGCTGGTCGAGTTCGCGACAAAAATGTCCGAGCCGATTTTCCATCGAGGCCCCGATGATGTGGGTCATTGGTTTGAAGAGCAAAGCGGTTTGTTGCTGGTGCACAGACGGTTAGCGATTCAGGATTTGTCGCCGGCAGGCCATCAGCCGATGAAGTCTCGCGATGGCCGCTTCACGATTGTGTTCAATGGTGAAATTTATAACTTTAAAGAGCTGGCGAGCGAGCTCTCGAAGCAGGGTTTTATATTTCGTGGTGGCTCCGATACTGAGGTGATGCTAGCTGCTTTCGAGCATTGGGGTGTGTTGGAAGCGATAAAGAAATTCGTTGGAATGTTCGCTTTTGCGCTCTACGATTCTCGAACCCAGGAATTGGTGTTATGTCGAGATCGGTTTGGCGAGAAGCCATTGTATTTTGGCTGGGTCGATAAACGTTTCGTGTTTGCCTCAGAGCTGAAATCGATACAAGCCATTGCGGAAAACTCGATCGCGCTTGATAAGCGCGCGCTGTCGTCATTTTTTCGCTTTGGTTATGTGCCAGCGCCATTTTCAATTTATCAGAATATTTATAAGTTAATGTCGGGATCGGTATTTGTTATCGATATTCGACGCTTCCAGCTTGATCAACCGTTTTCTCCGTTTCCAGATTCATCTTCGGTTTCTCCATCGAAATATTGGAATCTCAAGGATGTCGTTCACGCTGCAAAAACAAAAATCATTACCACTGATGCCGAAGCGGTCGAGCAGTTGGATGAGCTCTTAAGGTCGACGATTAAAAATCAATGCATCTCCGATGTGCCAATCGGTGCGCTGCTGTCGGGCGGTGTTGATTCCACCACCGTTGCTGCCGTTATGCAGTCAGTCAATTCAAATCCTATCAACACGTTCACGATTGGTTTTAAGGAAAAGGAATTCGATGAGGCGCCCTACGCGCGTCAAATCGCTGATTATTTGAAGACCAATCACCACGAGCTGTATGTATCGGGAAGGGATGGTTTGGATTTAATTCCGACCTTGTCGCGAATTTGGGATGAGCCTTACGCAGATTCTTCGCAAATTCCGGCGCTGTTGGTATCGCGAATGGCGAAATCGCAGGTCACGGTGTGCTTGTCGGGCGACGGCGGTGATGAATTGTTCTGCGGTTACAACCGCTATACAGATACCGACGCTGTCTGGAATCGTATCAAGCAGCTGCCCATGCCTATCCGGAAAATGGTGGCTTCCGGTATTGATGGAGTGCCGGTCAACGCGTGGGATCGGGGTTACGGCTTCGTGAAATCACTTGTGGGTGGTCCGACGCAGGCAAATTTTGGAGCGAAGTTACAAAAGCTGGCCGAGCTCATGCGTACAAAGTCCAAGGATGATGCCTATCGCTTTCTGGTTTCGTACTGGCAGAACCCAGAGTCGATTGCACAGAGTGCAGAGTGTGAGTCGATTATGGAGCGGATACCCGATCCGAAAGCGGGCTCCTTTATTGAAAACGCGATGTTCTGGGATCAGCTGGGATATCTCCCGGATGACAATCTCGTTAAAGGCGATCGCTCCAGCATGGCCAGCAGTCTCGAATTGCGATTACCGCTGTTGGATCATCGTATCGCTGAGTTCTCTTGGCGTTTGCCGCTGCATATGAAATGCCGCAATGGCACCACGAAGTGGGCGCTGCGTCAGGTGCTTTATAAATATGTTCCCGCGCCTATGATTGAGCGGCCCAAGATGGGGTTTTCGGTGCCGATAAAGGATTGGCTGCGAGGACCACTGCGCGAGTGGGCCGATTCATTGCTGACTGCCGAGGTTTTGGAGTCATCCGGTCTCTCTGCTAGCGTGATTCGAAGTGCTTGGAAGGAGCATTGTGACGGCGTGCGCGATCATTCGAATCGTCTATGGACGGTATTGATGTATGAGGCATGGTTGCAGGGTAAGTAAGTGTGCGCACTATCCACGTAAATATACTTAATCGCCCAAGTAAACGTACTTAATGTGCCAGTTCCGTGTTTTATATGCGGAGATTGCGCGCTTTTCGCAAAGTATGAGTGAGTTAACAAATTTGCACATAATGGGTGCAAACTCCCGCACATTGTGGCGTTAATCTCCCAAACCCGCGCGTTTTTCCACATGGTGTTGCTTATACTGTCCCCTATACGAAATGATGCGTTATCGTAAGTTCTGTTAGTTCTCAGGCGTTTAGATAGTGGAGTGTCAATATGCCTCAACTGAGGGTTTTCGAAATGTCTTCTCTGCCATCTCTATTTGGGCATTTATTAATGAGGCAGATTCTGCTTTTCACGGTGGGCTCACGCGCTGTGTTGCGGATGAGTAAAAACTTTCTCGGCGTCTTTGCATTGTTGCTCGTCGCTGTGCAGGGTCATGCAGCTACTTGGCAGCTGTCATCCACGCAGTACGAAACTGCCAAAATGCCGCTTGAGGTGATTGCTCCAAGAACCGGCCTTTCTACTGCTAACCGCTATTACAAGGCTTACCCCGGCTTGCTCTATCGCGTGCCTGTGGTTGTGCTCGGCGGCGCGTATCCCTATCGTTATAGCATCGTGTCCGGACCTACGGGTATGACGGTTGGTCAGCAGTACGGTGATACCGATTATGGAATTATCAATTACCCGAATCCGGTGGCAGGTTCTTATACCGTGACGATCAACGTCACCGACCAGCAGGGCACCTCGTCCAATGTGACTTGGCCGCTCACCGTCACCAGCTCGGGCTTCATCTTCATCGATGCGGTGAATGGTAAGGCATCGGCTGCCAATGGCGGCACCGGTACGGGTACGATATCCAACCCATTCCGTACCATGGATGACTTTTATTCGGGTACGGTTGGCGGCGCCGCATCGACATCGAGCCGTAAAGGTGATGGTACGTATGCGGGTTACTTCGTCTACTACCGCGCTGGTACTTACTCGACCTCGGTAATGGCGAGAGAAAGTGCAGACTCAGGTCAGCGCGCGCCTTTCGTGAGCGGTAAAAAGCCCAAAGTACACCTCGCATATCCTGGCGAAACGGTGAATATCGATACCAGCGGCGCGTCGATTATTTTCTACACCGATTCAGCAGGTAACTACTACTTCAATGGCATCAACTTCTCCAATATCGCTCCGGGCGGCGACAACAAAGCTTGGGAGTGGGATTCGGGTGTCAACGATATCGGTTCGTTCGAGTGTACCTACAACGGCAACACGGCTTCGTCGGGCGGTGGTTACAACGCAGCACTCGTGATGTCGCGTAACGGAGGGTCTTTCTCTAACTACGTGTTCATGTCGCACAACACGATCACCAAGTCGAACAACTACGACACTTTCTTGGGTTATTACGTTAATAAGTTTGTCGCGCAGAACAACACGATCAACAACAGCACTGGCGGCAATAACGCGGGTTTTTACGCGAAGATCACCAACTCGAACTGGTCGATTCGTGCAAACACCGGCCTGGTAGGTAATTCGGCACCGCTCTATACCGCCGATGCTTACTCCACCTCGAATAATATCGAGGTTGCATGGAACAACTTTAAATCCTCTGGCCCGGGCGCTGAGTTCGGTTTAACGCCAAGCACTGCGATCGGTAATATCTGGCAGTATCGCAACACCTGGCAAGTTGGAATGCAAAGCGTTGTTAACGTGACGATCAACAGCTTGACGGTCAAAAACGACGTCCTCACCTATACCAATAGCTCGGCGAATTCGCACGGTTGGTATTATCAAACCGACGCAGCTACGCCGAAAGTAACGGCAACGTTTGCGGGTGAAGAGTGCGTGAAATACAGCTCAGGCTGCACCGATACATCGGGTAAGCTCACTGGCTCGGGCGCTACCTACTTCGGGTTGCGTGGTCACGAAGCTCCTGTTCCGTCCGGTACGACAACGACTGCTGCTCCGCCGTCAGCTCCTGTCTTGACGGTTCAGTAAGTGAAATAAAAAACCCCGGTGGTTGCGAAAACCACCGGGGTTTTTCTTTTCTGGCATTGAAATGCCGCTGAGCTTATTTGTTGCGAGAAACAACTCGCTGAATAGCTCGTTGGGCGGTTCCCATGTAAGCGCGAATTTCTGTTTTAAGTCTTTCTTTATCGCTCGTTGTTTGCAACGCAATTACAAAAATCGCCGCTGCGGTCAGTGCAATTAATATCGCAGACAGGCTCAATCCCACGAAGAAATTTTGATAAGGAATGAATTCTGCGAGGCTTCCCGTCGCGACGATAATGCCGCCGATGACGAGCACGGGAAAAATATTGATCTCCATGTCGAAAAATTTCTTCGAAAAATAATTCGAAGCTAAAAACTGAGCTGCCAGCGTGATCATGAGTGCGGACGCTGCGCCATAAAATCCAAAGCTTGGAATTAATGCAGCATTTAGCGCGGTGATAAGCACTGCACTGCCTATATTGATTTTACTGACCCAACCGGTCGCGCCGGCAGAGAAGAAACCGAAGCTCGCGAATGTTGCGAGATTTGCAAAGAGCGTTCCGACGGTGAGAAAGGATACGGCAAACGCTGCGCCGTGGAATTGCTCAGAAGCCATGATCGCGATCACCGGGTAGGAGAGTATGGATAGCCCGCTCGTACAGATCGCCAGAATAATCAGAATTAACGTGAACGATGTTTTAAATGTGGATTTGGCATTCGGTTGATGCTGGATCCTGAATTGCTCGGTTTCCCAATATTGATAGAACGGTGACCAGACGAGAATGCCCAGCACGGCTGCGATGCGCGCCGCCAGCTCATACAGACCGACCTGATCGATCGAGCCAAAAATGCGAATCAGATAACGGTTCGATGAATAGATATAAAGTGTGGCGAGACCTGAAATCCACAGCGGCCAGCTAAACTTGAACAGGTCTTTTGCAAGCGTTTGGCTGAATCCAAAGCCGACATGTTTGAATGCATAAGCGGTGAGCCCCATGCTGATGATGAGCGATGAAACGACATTGCTCACAACCATGCCCATCACGCCGAGTTTCCAAAATACAATCAACAACAAGTTGAGAGTAATTTGAGAAACCATCTTGGCCAGACTGAGCGCAATGAACAGTTTTGGCTTTTGTTGAATGCGGATATATGTGAAGCCGTAGTATTCGATGGCTTGCGTCAGAAACAGGATGCTGAAAATTCCGACTTCGTTTGAGTATTTATCGGTGCCGAAGATGGTGTTCGATATCGGCGATTTCAGGGCGAACAGAACCAAAACAGTCGCGAGACTAATGGCGAATGTCACGATGAATGCCGTTGAAACTACCGCATTCTGCCGTTGGGTGGTTTTTTCCGCATAAAAGAATCGCGGTATCGCATCGCCGAGGCGAGCGCCAAGAAAAGGTTCGATAATCGAGAGTGATAACGTTAGCAGGCCGACCACACCGTAGTCGGCAGGTGTAAGAAATCGTGTATATACCGGCAGCATGATGAAGCTGACAATCTGGCGCGAGAGATTTCCCATGGCGTAGATGGTCGAGTGCTTAATTGCTTTTCCCGGTTTCTGCGTATCGGATTCCATGCAGTCTCTCTTTGCGAATCAATAATTATTGAGAAGGGTGTTAGTGAGTTTTAAAAAGTTATAGCGTTTTATAAATTTCAGTCACGCGTAGCGCGTTGGTCTGCGACGAATAATTTTCGCGGATACGCTGCAAGCCTTTCGTCGCCAGAGCTTCTTTGTTCGAGGCGATAATATTTTTGACGGCGGTTGCATAGCCCTGCGGCGTGTGAATGGATACCGTTGCTCCACCACAATCGCCTTTCAGCAGTGGGCAGAGGCCGCCAACCGCATGCGCCACTATGGGCGTTCCCACTGCCATGGATTCCAACGCGGTCATCGGCAGTCCTTCATGATCCGAGCACATCACCAAGGCATCCAGCGCTGCGATGCATGAAGCGATATCCGAACGGTGTCCGTGGAAGGTCACCTGTGCGTCGATGCCGAGTCGTTGCGATTGTTGCTTAAGCTCCGTGAGTAGCGCGCCCTCGCCGAATATGTGAAAGCGCCATGATTGATGCGATGCTTCGTCGATCAATAATTTTGCCATGTCGAGAAAAATATCGATGCGCTTAACGGAATCGAGTCGCCCGACGATACCAATGTGAATGGCTGTCGATTCATTTTCTCTAAACGCTATCGCTTGAACCGATGCGCGCACGGCGTCGATGTCCACGCCATTTTCAATCACGACAAGATTTTTAGAGATGAAAGTATTTGTAAGCTTTTGCGCCAGGTCTTGTGAAACCGCGATGATGCATTGCTGCAGATGATTACCCGTCCATATATCGAGTGCATGAATCAGGCGTTGATGCAGTCGTTGTGGCGGATGTTCGTTGGCGCCATGGACGGTGCGTACCGAGCGTGCGCGTACGCTGATTGCATTCGCAATGCAGCTCAAAATGTTTTCTTTTTGGCGGTGGGTGTGAAGAAGGTCTGGTCTATGTTGGCGCAGTAATTTTACCAGTCGAATGAATATCGCCGGGCTCGAAAGCTGATTCTCATCCAGGATGTCGACCGCGATGCCTTGTTGCTGCAGTCGCAGCGCCAATTCTCCATCGTTCAAAAGTATCGCTCGCGGCTCGATATCGGGCATTTTGCGCAGTTCGCTGAGCAGGGTGAATAACTGCACTTCTGCACCAGCCCAGCGATCGCCAGACGCGATATGAATAACTTTTAACGGGTGAGGGGACAAGGTTACGCTCAACAACTAAAATGTAGGCCGCCTCTGCGGCGATTTGATATGCATTCATGCTACTTAATATGCGCGAATGCTACCAGCGAACCTGATGTCGGGCGAGCGCCACACTCAGCAAGGATAGTTTCTCTCATGTCTGCGATTCTTTTTTGGCTGCTGCTGATTCTCTCTATCTACAGCTACTTCCTCTATCCCCTGGTGCTTGCAGTTCGCGTCAGCTTGCAGTCGCGCAAGGCGGAGCCCGTAGCGAGCTCCGAGCTACCGAGCCTCAGTTTGATTGTTACGGCCTTCAACGAGCAGGCGCGCATCCGCGAAAAGCTCGAGAACAGCCTCGCTATCGATTATCCCAAGCTGGAAATCATCATCGCGTCCGATTGCTCGACCGACGATACCGAAAGCATCGTGGCAGAGTATTTCGGACGCGGTGTGAAGCTAGTGCGCGCCGATCAACGTCTCGGTAAAGAAAATGCGCAGCGCTGCGCGATAGAACAGGCAAGCAGCGAAATTTTGGTGTTTTCCGATGTGGCGACACAGATTCCCGCCGACGCGCTGCGCAAACTCGCGGCGTATTTTGCCGATCCGAAAATCGGCGCGGTATCGAGCGAGGATCGATTCATCAGTCAGGACGGGGCGGTTGCTGGCGAAGGCGCGTATGTGCGCTACGAAATGTGGTTGCGCCGGATGGAATCCGACGTGGCTGGGTTGGTTGGGCTCAGCGGATCATTTTTCGCAGCGCGGAAAAAAGTGTGCGCGGCCTGGGATATTCACTGCCCCAGCGATTTCAATACGGCGCTCAATTGCGCGCGAGCGGGTTATCGCTCGGTGACCGCACCCGACGTGCTGGGCTATTACAAGGATCTCGCCGATCCTCGTAAAGAATATCAGCGAAAGGTACGCACCGTGCTGCGCGGCATTACGGCGGTGGCACGCCATCCCGACGTGCTGAGCTTCGCCAGTTTTCGCTGGTTTGCAGTACAGGTATGGAGCCACAAAATTTTGCGCTGGGGTGTGCCCTGGTTTTTAGTCGGTTTGTTATTGGCGACTTTTGCCACGGTGTCGTCGGGTGGTATTTATGTGCTCGCCTTGCTGGCGCAGTTGGCCTTTTACGGCGTGGTGATCGCCGCGCATTTCAAAGCGGAATTACGCGAGCACGGTATCGTCCGCATTATTTATTTTTTCGTGCAATCGAATCTCGCGATTGCCGAGGCCTGTGTGCAATACGCGATTGGTAAGCGCATGACCACTTGGCAGCCTTCTGCGCGATGAGTTGGCGTGTATTACCGCCGGCAGGACATCCGATGGTTCTGCACGGTGCTGCAGCTGCTCCCGAGTTTGCGGGATATCGCGCAACGTGGGTACAGTCGGGTACGGCAGCATTGGCACTGGCGCTCATCGCTGCACGACGACGCTCGCCGCAGATCGAAAATCCAGCGGTAATTTTACCGGGCTACGCGTGCCCCGATCTGGTAGCCGCTGCTTTATTCGCCAATGTACAACCGATATTGGTCGATATCGGCTGTGATGATCCCGGTTACGATTTAACAGCACTGCGTGCAGCGATGTCTCCGTCGGTTGTCGCTGTCGTTGCGGTAAATTTTCTCGGTGTGAGCGAGCGCATCGCGCAGTTGCGGGAAATTATTTCTGCCTGTTCGACTGCGCTGCTAATTGAAGATAACGCGCAATGGTTTCCCGAACCTTTCCCTCAGGCGGCCTTGCAAGGCGATTTGGTGTGTTTGAGTTTTGGTCGCGGCAAGCCCGTCAGTTTGTTGGGCGGTGGTGTGCTGCTCGCCAAGAATGGCATAGAGATGCCGGAGATCGGCGATATTGTGCAGCCAGCCATGTCTGCGGGGTCAGCGTTTTTTGCTAAGGCATGTGCGTATAACGCGCTGCTTTCGCCAAGGTTGTATGGGCTGGTTTCCCGCTTGCCGTTCCTGCAATTGGGTGTAACGAAATTGAAACCGCTCTCCGAAATTCGCGCGATGGATTTGCACCGTCAGGGGTTGCTTGCGGCCAACATTCACACCCATTTACAGCGCTCGCAACATTGCAGTGATGCGCTGCAAGCATTGATACCCAACTCGATTCTCGATATTGCCTCTCGCGCTGCGGATCGCCGTGGGCGTTTATTGCGCTATCCCGTTTTATTAGCGGACCGTGATAAGCGCGATAATTTGCTCGCGCGTTTACAGCACGCGGGTTTGGGCGCGACAGCGTTGTATCAATGTGTGTTACCGGAAATCACCGGCGTTGCGCCGCATGTCCACATTGTGGGTGCGCTGAATGGTGCGAAAGCGTTTGCTGCGCGTTTGCTGACATTGCCCGTGCACTCCGGGGTCAGCGCTGCTGATGTGGAAAAGCTTCGCGAGCAATTGCGTAATGCGAATTAGCAATTCATGAAGTGCGGATTAGAAAATTTATAAAATGTCGCGAGTATTTATAGGATTTCACTGTTGTCGTATTGCATGAGTGTGACTCGCGCTGGATTGCCCATGCACAGCGCGCCACCCGGAATATTGCGCGTAACTACCGCCCCCGCCGCCACGGTAGCCGCATCGCCGATTTGAATAGGTCCGCGGACAACCACATGCCCGCCAACCCAAACGCGATTACCGATCTGCGGACCCGCGCCATTTTCGTCGGCACTTAAGCGCGTCGATTGTGCAATCGTGCAGTGTTCTCCCAATTTGCAGCGATCGACCAGAATATTTCCGAAGTGGCCGATGAACAGGCCCGCTCCAATATCGGCAGACAGCTCCAGTCGAATATCGAGTGCCGCGCGGGCGTAACGACTCAGCAGCCAATACATTGGCCAGCCGATACAACGCAACAAAAAACCGCGGTTTTCCTGCTTGAGTTGCAACAGGTGGCGGCCCAGGCGGTAGCCGAGTAAGGCTTGCAGACCATAGTTACTCAAAAATAAATACACCACTTGCGGCCATGTCGGTGGCGTATTGTTATTGCGCCGCTGGCAGTCGGCGAGAAATGCACGAATCATTCTTTTGCAATGTCCTCAACGATGGCGAGGCTGTTACGTATATCGCTGCTATCGAAATTCCTGCGCACAACACGCGCGGGATTGCCGCGTACCACGGTATTCGCGGGAAGGCTGTGAGTGATATACGTGTTCGGCAAAATCGTGCAGCCATCGCCCACTTCAATCCCGCCAGCGATGATGCAGTTCGGTCCTATCCAAACATTTTTGCCGATGCGTGGGCGCTCGGCATTGCGATTAGCGACGCCTTCGCCGATCGTGACGTGACTATGTACGATGGATCCGCTGCCGACCGATTGTGCTCCGAAAATCAGGTAGCCTCCATCCGCCAGATAGACGCCCTCTTCGATAGTGCAATCGCCGAGCATATCGCTCTTGCATAGCACCGTATTCAGGTAGGTGGCCGGAATTTCCAGAAAACGAATCAACCACCAGCTTGGGTTGCGGAGATTTTTATGATTCGAGCTGAAATAAATGATGCGATAAAACAGCGAAAGCCATAAACCGCGTGAGCTCAAAAAAAGAGATAAGCGAGCCCACGGAGAGTCAGCGCGTTTAGCTTTTAAATGTGCGTGAAGATCGATATCACGGCTGAGTTGTTGGAGGATTGTTCGCATCGCTAGTCAGTTTCAGGGCGGCGAGGTGGCGAATCCATGCCGAGGCAACGAGGCGCTGCCCAACATCATTAAGATGACCACCATCATCGGTTATGGCTTCGGGTAATGTTTCGACCGCATTATTATTAAGAGTGAAAACCGATTTGCCTTGCAGCGATTCGATAGCGGCAAGATCAAAAAGGGCTTGGCTATTGCCGTAATGCGCGCGCAGTGTTTGATTGAATTGGTGGCGCCGCCAATTTTCCTCATAGCCTGCAGGTTGCTTGCCGAGTAATTTTTTAATAAGCGCTTTGGGGCCGGTTTGAATCGTGGTGAGCGGCGTCGTCGTTGCAATAAAAGTGATGTGCGGATACTGCGTAGCTAGCTCGCTGGTTTGTTGAATATAAGTATTCGCCAACGCTTGAGGATCGACATCGGGCGGAAAATCGATGTAGCAGAATTTCATTTGCGCGACATTGGCCGATGCACCTGCACCTTGCGCCAACGTCGTTTTAAATGCGTCGAGCTTTGATGACGGGTTGCCGTTCTCGCCGATTGGAAATTGATTGATAACAACAGACTCATTCGAGGCACTGTCCGAAATCGAAAGCTGGACATTTTGCTCCTGCGCCAGCGAGCGGACACCACTGAGCAAATTATTGCCGACCGACTGATGGCCGAAGGCGATATGCAATTGCTTGAAACGCTCCCATTCATTGGGGGTGGGTTTGCTGTATTCGATGATCATATTTTCTTTGCTGCATCCAGTGAGTAATGCGAAAGCGAGTCCAACAAGAGAAATAATTTTAGGCGTCGAAAATTGAGTGGAGTCCGACAGCTTTTTTGAAAGCGATAGCGCTGTTGAAATCGCAAACGTTGCCGAAATTGACAATATCGACGAGGCCATAGGCTATCTGCTCACTTCGGGTTAGCTAGCGCTTCTTTCAGGTGCTGGAGTACCTCTTCCGCGCCGGGAGCAAGTTTCGCAGCCTGCTCTAATAGCGGCAACCCCTTTTCGCGCTGCTTGGACTGCACCAATAACCAGCCGTAGGTATCGAGGATGGCGGGATCGTTGGGTGCTAGGCGATAGGCCTGTTCGGCAGTCGTCAGCGCACGCGCATCGCCACGTGCTTGATAAAGCACAGCGAGATTATTCAGCGCCGATGCGCTGTTTGCGTTGCGAGAGATTGCGGCCTCGTAGGACGTAATAGCTGCCGAGATATCACCGGCGCGTTGCTGTTGCGAGCCCTGAATGAAATAGGGCATCGCGCTCTCAGGATTACTCTGCTGCCATTGCTGCAGAAACTTCGCCGCAGCGACTTGATCTGCGAGTGCCAGGCTTTGATAAAGCTTCTTGCCTACGGCATCGCCACGCGTTTTATCCCACGCGAGTTGGTAGTGCTGCGTAGCCTTCGCAGTTTGCTTTTCCAGCATGGCCAAATCGCCGAGCAATTCTTGGGTTGGCGGATATTGCGGCTGTTGTGTGGCCAATTGCAGGGCGATTTTTTTCGATTCATCGCTTTTTCCGGCAGCGTATTCGATACGTGCGAGCATGATGGTTAGATCGGGGTTACGTGTATCGCTCTGCAGTGCTGTCAGCACGAGATTGCGCGCCTGATCGAACCTACGTTCGCCGAGTGCTTGGGTGGCCTCTTTCAGCACAGCGGCGAGTCTGATTTGTTTTACATAGCTGGACGTGTTGTTCCCCAAGCTATCGAGTAGACGTCGCGCATCGTCATCGCGCCCCTGATGCAGCAAGAAATCGGCTAATACCGTTCGACTCTGTGTGTTATCCGCTATCGCAAGCACGTTCTGCTCAATGGCTCCGGCGTCATTACCTTGAGCTGCCAGCGCGTTAACGAAGCCCCTCAGCGCACCCAGTGCATCGGGGCGACGCGCGAGCACTTCACGATAGAGTTTTACGGCTTGATCCGGCTGCTTGCGCACCTGATAAAGCTGGGCAAGATCGAGCTGCGCCGTTGCATAATCCGGCTGCAGTTGCAGGGCTTTTCGCAGAGCGCTCTCTGCCGTATTGAAGTCGCCAATTTGAAAAGCGGTACGGCCCAGTGTCCACCAGTTTTCCGCTTTATCGGCGCCGCTTTTAGTAAGCTTTTCGGCGAGTGCCAGCGCCTGCACATTGTCTTTCGCCGCAAGATAAGCCGTGATCAGTAAGCGGCCCAGGTTGGGATCGGTTTCCGCAGTTGGAAGAGCTTTCAGCGTGGCGATCGCCTTGAGGGGTTCTTTGTTTTGCAGATAAAAACGCGTGACGGCCGAAGCGACCGACGGACTACCGGGTTTTGCTCGCTGAGCTTCTTGAACGAGCTTCTCGCCTTCGGCGCTTTGATGGGTTTGCAGCAGCGCGATACCGACGAGAACTTTTAATTCAGGATTGGTAATGCGAGCGCGCGCGCGTTCATCGAATATCTGCAGCAGTTGATTCGGCTGTGCGAGTTCGAGTTGTGTTGCAGCAAGCGCTGTCAGGGTTTTGTCGTCGGTGGTTTCAGGGTCAACGTTGGGCGCGAGATAGTTCGCTGCGCCCTTTAAATCGTTTTTGGTAAAACGAATCATACCGAGCAGGGAGCCGACGGTTTCGTTGTGCGATTCTTCGTAGACTTCCAGCAAGAGCGGCTCCGCTTCATCGAGCTTGCCCGTCTGTAAAAATTCGCTCGCCTGTTTAAGTTTGTCCTGCAATGCCATGCCTTCGGGGTTGGCATCGGCGAGTGTTTTTGAATACACCAGCGCTTCGTTGGAGCGGCCGAGTTTGGTCAGCGTTGTAATCAAACGCTGTAGCGTTTCTACGCGCTGCGGAGTAAGAACATCCGTTGCGGGCAAGCTCATCAATGCTCTGCTCAGCGAGTCTTCAGCGCGTTCGAGATCGCCCGCCGCTTCGGCCTGTGCTGCAGTTTCGAGCAGAACATCGACATTTTCTGGGTGTTGTGCAGAGAGCGTGTCCAAAAGATTTTTACTGGTCGCGATATCGCCTTGCTGACGGGCCAGGCGTTCGCGTTCGAGGTTGACGGCAACATCGGTGGCACTGAGTTTTGCGAGAGTTTCTTGAGCTGCGCTGGTCTGGTTGAGGCGCATTTGAGCGCGCGCTTTCAATAACATCGTGGCTTGATCGCTATCGGATTGCAGACGTGCGGAGTTCGTCGCGATGTAATCAAGGCAGGATTGAAATTTATGCTGCAGAAAATACGACTGCGCAATGGCCAGCGCTTCATCGCGATTGGCATCTGCTGCGATGGGCTCCAATAAATTCAGCGCGGCTTTGCCTTGTCCGAGCTCGACAAAAATACGCGCCAAATTCAGCTTTGCTGCGCGATCATTAGGGCTTTTTTGCAGTGCATTACGCGCCTCGATGATTGCAGCGCGATATTGCCCTTGACGGCGATAACTTTCGGCGAGTTCGAGATGGTTGTGAGTTTGCTGTTTTGCGTCGACATTATCGGCATCGCGATTACAGCCGCTGCACGCGGCTGCGATGGCAATGACTAACGCGGAGAGTTGTGTGGCTCTGTTGTTCAAGAGCGATTCCTTTGCATGAGTTCGATGAGAGCGGCTATTCGGGGACGCCGGGAATGTTGATATCGTATTTTTTGACGAGGTCGTATAACGTCGGTCGCGTGATTCCCAATAATTTGGCGGCGGCCGAATAATTGCCCTCGGTCATCGATAGTGCTTGCTTGATGGCGATGCGCTCGGCTTCCTGTCTGACGTAACGTAAATTGATCGATAACTCGTTTGCCGCATTCAGTGCGAGATCGATCGGTGTGATGTGTTTACCTTCGCACATGATCACGGCGCGCTTAATTTTGTTTTCCATTTCGCGAATATTGCCGGGCCATTGGTAGCCTTCGATCGCCTCGGTGGCTTCGGGTGAAAAGCCGCTGATTTTTCGCTCCTGCTGTTCGGCGAATTTTTCGAGGAAGTGGCGTGCCAGCAAAATTTTATCGCCCTGACGCTCGCGCAGTGGCGGGATGTTGATCACCATTTCGCAAATGCGGTAATACAAATCTTCGCGGAATGTATTTTCTGCGACCATGGCTTCGAGATTTTTATTGGTGGCGCAGACGACGCGCACATCGACCGGAATCTCTTCGCGCCCACCGACGCGCTCGATGATGCGCTCCTGCAAGAAGCGCAATAATTTGGCTTGCAGCGGCAAAGGCATATCGCCGATTTCATCGAGAAAGAGCGTGCCTTCGTGCGCCAGCTCGACTTTGCCCAGCGTGCGTTTCACCGCTCCCGTGAAAGCGCCTTTTTCGTAGCCGAATAATTCGCTTTCCATGAGGTTTTCAGGAACGGCTGCGCAATTAATCGCAACAAAGCGTTTTTCGCTGCGCGGGCTCAGGTTGTGAATTGCGCGCGCGAAGACTTCCTTGCCGGTTCCGCTTTCGCCGAGCAGTGTGCAGGTGACACTGGTGGGAGCGACTTTTTCAACCATGCGGCAGATGCGCAGCATTTGCGGGTCGCTTGCGATGACACCGGAAAGCGGAGAGGAGCGTTGCTCCTGCAGGCGCAGATTTTGTTGTTCGAGTTCGTAGATGTGGTAAGCGCGTTCGACGATAAGGTTCAGCGTATCGGCATTGATCGGCTTTTGATAAAAATCGTAAGCGCCTAATGCAACCGCACGCACGGCATTTTCGTAATCGTGATTGCCGGTGATGACGATAATTTTGGTGGAAGGTGCCAGGCGCATGATCTCCTGCACCGATTTAAATCCCTCTTCGACGCCTTCGTCATCAGGCGGTAGGCCGAGATCTTGCAGCACGACGGCTGGCTCGAATTGACGCACTGCATTAATTGCGCTGGCGCGGTCTTCGGCGAGTACAACGTTGTATTGATCGAAGTGCCAGCGCAATTGGCTCGCTAAGCCTTGGTCATCTTCAACAATTAACAATGTTTTTTGCGATTTTGATTTGCTCATGTTGAATGAGGGCTCTAGCTGGAAATCGGGAGGGTGACGGTAAATGTGGTGCCTTCATTGGGGGCACTTTCGACGCGAACTTTGCCGCCTAATGATTCGATGAACTCTCGAGTCTGATAGGCGCCAATGCCCATGCCTTTACCGGATTTGGTACTTACGAACGGTCGGAATAATTGATTCTTGATGAAATCCTGATTCATGCCGACTCCATTATCTTCGACGATGATCATCGCATTGTTGCTATCGCGGCGCAAAGTGATATCGACGTAGCCGTTGCTGGAGGTAGCCTCCTGCGCATTCTTGATAATGTGAGTTAGCGTCATGATCAAACGATCTTGATCGGCGTTGACGCGCAAATCGGTATTTTGCAAACGCAGCGACGGCACCGGTTTTTGCTCTTTGCATTTCTTTACGGCTTCCATGAGCACGCGGTGCAGTTCCAGACTGCGTAATTCATTGGTTTCCGTGTGTTGTAGTTTGCGCAGCAGATTGCTCATGCGCGCGACCGAATTATCGATAGTGCGAATGGCGTCCTCAAAGAACGCTGGGTTTTCGCGGTGCTTCGCTGCATTCTCGACGACCAGCGCTTGTTGAGCGATGAGGTTTTTCAGGTCGTGCATGATGAACGCAGTGAGTTTATTGAATGCCTCGAATTGACGCGATTCGGCCAGCATCTCGGCAGCTTCGTGGCGATCGAGATAGGAGGCGACTTGGCGGCCGACGGTTTTGATTAAATCGAGATCCTCCCAGGTGAGTGAATCATCGATTTCGGGTGCCGTCAGAATCATGAATCCGAGCAATTCACTTTCGGTGAGCAGCGGCAGCACTAGCCATAAATTATCGATCTGATAAATCCATTGCGGCAGCAATTCATTGAGCGTGCTCAGTCGATCCTTATCGGGAGATCGCGGCGAAAATACCCATTCGTCATCTTTTAATGCTTTGCAAAAACGGGTTTCTATGGGTTCGTCGACGCTGATGTTCGGCAGTTGCAGGTTGTAAGCGCCTACCGGCGTGTAGCGCTGGCCTTCAAGCAGCCACAATGCGCCGCTCGGGCTTTTGAAAATATCGGCTACGGCTTTAATCGCGCGCTCATGAAAGCTTTCCTGCCCCGAGGGCTGCGACAAATAGTTGATAAGCTTGAGCCACTCGGCCCGATAATCGTATTTGTGATGGAAGAAGTGTTTATTGATCCACACATTTAAGCGCGAACGCGCAGTTTCAGAGACAAATACACTGGTGATTATGAGCAGTGCGATAAATAGCACTAATACTTGGATGGCTGCGCCCCAACTACCACCGTAGAGTTTGATGTAGTAACCGCCGATGGCCATGAGCGCGAGAAAGCTGCCCGCGATGGTTAAGCTGGTGGTGTGAAATACCGCCGGACGCGACAGGGTTAAGCGCGCCGAGCGACTGCTGCGATTGGCGATGGCGATGGATCCGAGAGTCATAAACAAACCCGCTGCTGCATTGATGCTGCTGCGCGCGCTCCAAAGATCGACGTCGATGCTGTTAAAGATTACGCTGTGAGAAAATAAATAAATGTCGTAAATAAATATGGATGCGATAAAGACGCAGAGCATTTTGATGAGCTGATTGTTTTCGGTATTGCGATAGAGTTGTTCTGCAGTGACGAAGCCGGTGAGGGCGAGAATCAGTCCGACCCAGACGAATATTTTTGTATCTGTCAGCAGGAGAGATTTGTTGAGCCAGCAGTAGATAAGGCCTGCTAATAGTGTCGCCCAGATGCCGTGCAACAGCGCGCGTAACGGTAGAGAAAATCGGCGCCCCGCATTAAAACTAAGGCTGAAAATGAGTGCGCTGATCCAGGTGCCGTCGCGAAGTACTTCCAGTATCAATAGAAATGACGTATCGAGCTGCAGCTTGAAATTTGCCGCCAAGACGAATTGCCATACCGTTGATGCAAGGGCCGCAAACACCAAAGCGCTGTGCGCGGTTCGCGTGAACCATAGGTAGATAAATGCGAGTGTGAGGGCAAGAAAGACGCAGCCCCCGATGAGGTTGCTCAGGAATGTGATTTGAGCGAGTTCCATGAGATGTTGTCGGTGGCTGGATGTGGGTTACAGCACCTCAGTATAGCCGCGAGGTGCTGTTTTTGTAGTGTGGTTGGAAGTGTGTGAGTGGATGCTGGAAAATTTATTTGCTGATCTGCCGCAGATTGCCGACGATGCTCTCCATGGCGCGATCGAACAGTACGCCGCTTTCCAATGGGATTGCGCGCCGCTGTTGCAGATCGTACGCGAAGTCCTTGCGCGATTTTTCCATGACCTTGAAGCCGAAGCGGTTAACAAACACGAAGGAGTCGGATATTTCGATTTTGGTGGCCAGCTTGCAGCGCAGAATTTTTCCGCGCTGACTGTCCTCATACGACAGCCATGTTCCAACGGGCAGTGCATCCGCTTTTTTGATGAATTCATAGGTCAGCGCTTTATAGCGAGCTTGCTGTCTTTCCAGCGCGGTCATTTCCTGCCAGCTCTTGCTGCCGCTGCCTGGCGTGTGTCCGAGAGCGACCGCTTGCTCAGCGCTGATCGATGAAAATGCGACGGGCGCTTCGCTTTGCAGTTGATCCAACACTTCGCCAATGTTGCGAATCGCGTTTTGAGTGGCTTCCGCAGTGGTCGATATTTTCGTCAAGCCTTGGGCGATGCGCTGCAACAATTCCGGTTTGATTTTGCCCAGGCGTTGCAGTGAGCGCGAATCTTCGTGTTTTTGCGAGGCCCAGATCAGGTCGTCGATGACCTGCATCGCTTCCATCCACTCCGGCGAATCTTCGCCCGATTTCAGATGGACGAGTACCAGCAATTGCTGCCACGAGTCGACCAGAAATGAAGTGACAACGGGCGGTAATTCGAGCTTCTCTAGCTTCGCGAAAAGAAGCTGCTGAACGACCGATTTTGCCTGTTGTGTTTTGGCCTGGCCTTCGGTCGATTGGCTGGTGCGGCGTTCGACCAGCGATGTGCGATGCTGTTCTTGCTGAACGAAGGTCTGCAATTCGCTGAGCTTTTCTGCGAATACATTATCGTTATCCGCATATTGCTCGTTAATCGTTTGAATGATGTCGAAGATTTTGTTGTAGAGCTTATCTTTCTTTGGCTGTTCGGCATCGTCCCAGCCAATGCTGGCATCAGCGATCGTGTTGATCAATTTACGGGCCGGATGTCCTGCATGACTGAAGAAAGATTTGTCTTTGAGCGCAACTTTTAAGATGGGGATTTGCAGGCGACTGATTAATGCCTGAATTGGCACCGGCAAATTGCGATCGTCGAGCACGAAATCAAAAAACATGGCGACGAGGTTGATGACATCCTCGTCGGGCTGCTGCAGCGCGCGCGGACGCGTTGGGTTGTTTGCTGCTAGCAGCGATTGTACAAGCTGACGAATATCGAGTGGTTCTGATTCAGTCGCTTCTACGATACGTGGTTGTTGTGCACTCAGCAGCGTGAACAATTCTGCATTGCTGAGAACTGGGCCAGGATTGGCGCTGTAAGCATTGTAATTCGGTAATTTCGTTAAACCGAGGCGGCGCATGCTCGCCAGCAGATTGCTGAGCTCCACGAAATCGAATTGCAATTGGGATACGGCTTGCGCGGCAGCATCCAACACTGATTCCGCAGTTTGCGCAGCAGCTGCATTGTCGCCCGCGCTGCTACTGTCGGCTTGTTTGCTAATACCGCGCGTGATTTTCGGCAATACGCCGGCGTTGATCAGCAGTTCGTTCGCAGCGGTGTAGATCTTGATGAGCTTGCTGACGACCACGCGATCGAACTGTTTGAAGATAATAATTTTGGCTTTGATGCTGATATCGAACAGCTCACAAGCCTTTGCGAAAGCCTTGCAAATTTGCTCGGGGTCGAGCGGATTGTTGTCCTGATCGATCGTTACCCGAGGGATTAGATAATCGAGACGAGTGGCAAGATGATAGAGCGACTCCTGGCAATTGACGCGGGCTTTGGAAATCATGCCGCTAACAGCAACTTCCTGTTCCAGTGTGTCGTTCTGAACCAGGCTTAAAGTGTCGGCGTTGACGGTTTCTTGCGCAGTGCGACCGGCTGTCGAGGGTTGTGCCAGTGCCAGGAAGTTTTGTTCGAAGTGCTGCCGATAGGCGTTGATCACGCCGGCCTTTTTGAAGCGCAGTTCGCGCATCGATTCGAAGTACAGGTTTTGTTCGGTATTACTGCTGGCGCGGCTGGAGAGATCGAAAAAAAGATCGTCGCAATTACTGAATAAGTCTTCGAGCAAATTCAGTAATACAGTTTGTGCATTGTCTTTGATCTGCCGTACCAGGGGCGGTAGGTTGGACCACGCGGTGGAGGTATTCTCCACCATCTTCAAGTAATCCTTTTCCTTTGACATTGACCTCAACTCCTGACCGGGCAGTCGACACTTGGGCTCGGTGCCCAACGAATCATAGTGGAAACGGCCGCTAAAAGACAGGGTGTTGATATGTCACGATTTTTTACACATCGAGCCGCGTTGCTTGAAAGCTCGGTCGCCGATCTTAATTGAGTGTCACTGATGCGGCATTGGACAGCGCGCTTTCGCTGCCGTTGCTGTCTATGGCGGTGATCGAAAAGGTGTAAGTGCCTGCGACAGCGAGAGTTAAGGCAGTACTGGTTGCACTGCCGTTATCGATGACAACAACGGTGTCTTCGCTGGCGGCGGATCCGTCGCGCGTGTAAAAGAGTCGGTAGGCGGCTATCTCGTCGGCGCTCAGTGGCGAGCCGTCCGTCCGAGTGGTCGGTCTCGTCCAGGAGAGATTGACGCTGTAGCTCGTTCCTGTCGAGGGCGTTGACGGTGTCGGTGAAGAGGTGGATGGGGATTGGCTTGGCGCAGAACTGCTGCCCGTACCACTCGATGCCCCCGAGTTCGATCCACCGCTGCCGCCCCCGCCGCCACAGGCGGTGGTGATAAAGGCGAGGCAGCAAATCGTCAGCCATCGGCACAGTGGGTTATTCGGCATGAATTATCGATATCCGCAGGCGGTTAATTTTATGACGTCTTGTTGTAAATTAAATCGACAGTGCCGGCATTGTAGGTGCTGGTGGGGGGCGAGTTCAAGTAAATGTCAATTGACTCGACGAAATTCATCATGGTCTGTGATGGTATTCACTCAATAAGCGAATTAATGATCCCGTTCGACAGCTATACGACACAACTTAAGTAGCGCTTCCTGGTGTGCGGAGGGAGTGACTTCGCGCAGTGCGTTACGGGCGAGTTCTGCATGATGTTTCGCGCGCGCAAGGGTGTAATCGAGCGCGCCGCAACGTTGTACCGCAGCGACCACGGGGTTGATCAGGCCGCTGTCGCGATCGGTGATTGCGCGCGTTATTAATGTTTTTTCTTCATCATTACCTAATAGCAGTGTGGCAATGAGCGGTAGTGTCGGTTTGCCCTCGTTGAGATCATCACCCACGTTTTTGCCCATTTTGGCTGGGTCGCCGAGATAATCGAGTACATCATCGGCGAGTTGGAAGGCGATCCCTAAATTGAGGCCATAGTCGTAAAGATTCTGGCAATGCGCCTCACCCGCTGGCGAGAGCAGTGCGGCGCCTTGTGTTGCGGCAGCGAATAACACGGCGGTTTTGTTTTCGATGACTTTGAAGTAGGCCGACTCGTCCGTGCTGGCGTCACCGGCTTTGGTCAGTTGCAATACCTCTCCCTCAGCAATGGTGTTCGTCGTGTCGGCGAGCAATTGCATCAGTGGCAGATTGCCGAGCCCCACCAACAACTGGAATGCGCGGGAATACAAAAAGTCGCCGACCAGCACGCTGGGCGCATTACCGAATTTTGCATTCGCCGTCGCGCGTCCGCGCCGGAGATTTGATAAGTCGACGACATCGTCATGCAGCAGCGTTGCCGTATGGATAAATTCGATAATCGCAGCCAGCTTGATATGTTCGTGTTTGATTTCGCCGAGCGCGCCGGCGGCGAGCAGAACCAGTAGCGGGCGCAAACGTTTACCGCCGGCATCGACAATGTAGTGGCCGATATTTTCGACAAGCGGAACATTGGAATGCAGCTGCTCGACGATGAGAGTATTTACCTGGTCGAACTCGCTGCTCATCAGCGCACGGATTTGCTGCATGGGATTTCGTAAGGCTGCTCAAGGAGGGGCTGGCATCGTAGGGGCGATCGCCGCAGAGTGTCAAGAAAGCGAGTGCGCGCTAGTTTCCAAGGCTTTTCGCGCGCATGCCGATGATGAAATTGCTGATCGACTTATTCTAGATCGCGCAGTTCGTTCGAGTACGAACGACAGTTTTTCCACAGCCATTCGTCGAGATCATTTGCCTGGTCGCGTTGGCCTGAGTTTCGGGCGCGAATCGCTCCCAGTTTGGCCGCGCGGCAGCCCTCCCAATCGTCGGTCAAGGAATTGATGTCGATAGCAGGTTGTTCCGGGATTTGATTGATGATGACGGGGCGTTGCTGGTAGCTCGGCGGATAATGATCGGGCTGTTGTACCGGGTACCGTGGGCGCGATGGGTAGTTGCAGCGAGGGTCGTTGCGCGATTGTGTGCAATCGAGTTTTTGCGCGTTGCTTTTAGAGTCCTGCATGGTATTGCTGGACGTTGTATTTTTTACGCCAAAAGTCGGCGTGTCGGCGTAAGTGTTTCCACTCGACGTAAAGGCAAACGCTAATACGACAAGCAATGCACGATTAAGTGTTTGCATACTGCATCCGCTCATACGAGAAAATCATCGGTATACGAAATTACGTGCGCGCATTGAGCGCACCCATCAGCCCTTTTACAGCGCCGGGAATGTCGCCAGGCATAACGACAGTTTTCGAATTGGGCGATGCGGCCAGATCGGCGAGGCGTTCGACATACTTTTCGCCGAGCAGATATACCATCGGCAGTGAATTGCTGCCCACGGCTGCGGTGATTTTTTCAATGGCTTTTTGGCTGGCTTCGGCGAGCACGACTTTCGCTTCGGCATCGCGACGCGACGCTTCGAGACGGCCCTCTGCTTCGAGAATTGCCGCCGCTTTCTCACCGTCCGCGCGTGTGACGGTCGCGCGGCGTGCGCGTTCAGCAGCAGCCTGTTCCTCCATGGCCGCTTGCATGGTCGGCGAGGGTTTGATGTCCTGCACTTCAACGGTTTTCAGCGTGATGCCCCATTCGGCGATGTCGTCCGAAATCGATGCTTTCAATTTTGCCTTGATCATGTCACGCGATGACAATGCGGCGTCGAGCGCCATTTCACCGACGATCGAGCGCAGCGCGGTCTGCACCAGTGTGCGAATCGCAATCGTGTAATTGTCGACACCGTAGACGGCTTTTTCCGGGCTGATGATATTGATGTAAGCGACTGCGTTGGCAATGATGACGGCGTTATCTTCCGTAATCACTTCCTGGCTCGGAATATCTAGCACAATGTCTTTGGTCGTGACTTTGTAAGCGACATCGTCGATATAGGGAATGACGAAATTCAAACCCGGTTGCAGCGTCGTGTGATATTTACCGAAACGCTGCACGACAAATTTAAATCCTTGCGGAACAAGACGCACACCTTTAGCGAGTGTTACTCCGACGGCGACAAGAATAGCGATCAAGACAAACATCGAATTCATTCATGCTCTCCTTAAATTGACTTGGTGTGCGAATTGAAATGGTGCGGGATCTCGCCAGCAGAATTTCTCAGTGAAAATTTTTCAATAGCCCAGAGTCTTTCAGCGACTCGGAATTTTTCGACAGCTCAGAATTTTTCAACAAGTAATGCATTGCCCAGCACGTCTTTGACGCGGCAGCGATCGCCGACGTTGAGCGGGGTTTCGCAGATATAAGGCCAATCCTCTTCGCCGAGCAGCGGTACTGCAAAGCGGATATGACCGCGTACTTGTTCGTTACTGGCTTTGACAACGGTACCGATCTGGCCGACGGCGGCTTCGCGCGAAATGCCGGCTTTGGTTTTGTCGCGCATGAGCGGCTTGAAATATTTGAACCAGGCGGCAGCGAAAATGGTGGTGGCGACAGCCCAGATAAATAATTCGGCGGTGAGCGAAAGCGGGATCAGTGCTGCGATCAACGCAACTACGAAGGCGCCGAGCCCGAACCAGAGGAGTGTAAAACTCGGAATAAAAACTTCGACAACGCACAAGGCGATGCCGACGACCAACCACTGCCAGATTTCGATTTGCATTGACGTGCTCCATCCCGCGAGCGCGCTCATGACGTTAAGTCGGATGAGTGCGGCGCAGTGAGTCTAGCACGTGCGACTGATGAAACGATTGCTCGCGAAGAGCGATTACAGCGCGACGAGCTTGCCGCCGACAATGACCAGCATCACCGCGAGGGCGGGTCGTAAATAATGATCGGCAACATTGCTCGCCAAGTGGCTGCCGATATAAATGCCGGGCAGCGAGCCGAGCAATAAATTACCGAGCAGTTGCAGATCGAGATTGCCAAAACCGGCGTGGCCGAGACCGGCGATCAATGTGAGCGGTACCGCGTGAGCGATTTCGGTACCGATCAATTTGGTCGTAGGCAGCATCGGATAAAGCAGAAACAGTGCAACGGTGCCGACCGCGCCCGCGCCGATCGAGGTGATGGTGACGATCACCCCCAAAATAATGCCTGTTATCGCGGTCGCAGCAGTTTGTTCGCTCGGCGACATGCGCGCGATCCAGATATCGTTGCGATGGCTGAATTCGAGCAATTTCTTTTTGAAGATGATCGCCAGTGCCGTGAAGATCAATGCATAGCCGAGCATGACCTTGATGAATTGATTCATGCCGGCGGAATCAAAACCGATTTGATGCATCGCGAACAGGGTAAGCGCGCTGGCGGGCAGGCTGCCAGCAGCGAGCCATCCGGTGATACGCCAATCGATATTGCGCTTCTTGTTATGCACGTAAATGCCGCCGGCCTTGGTGACAGCGGCGTAGAGCAGATCGGTGCCGACGGCAGCGGAAGGCGCAATACCGAAGTGCAGCAAAATTGGTGTCATCAGCGAGCCACCGCCGACGCCGGTCATGCCAACGATGAAGCCAACCAGCAGGCCGGAGAGGATATAAACCGGTTCGAAATGCATACAGAGCCTTAATTTGGATATTCGCGATGGTCGCGAACACATGACTGACGGCCCGTGAGGCCGCGATGGCCGCGCAGAGTAGCAGTGATGGCGAAAGCCACCAAATGCCAAAAAGTTAGGAGCTTATAACTACGAACGGGTCGGCGCATTGACTCGCCCCGTATTTGAATCAATCACTGGGGTCGTTAGACTCAGCAGCATTATTTCGGGAGGCTTGTATGTCAGATCACGCAGCGACGTCAGCAGAAAATCGTTTCGTCATGCCCGCCGAGTGGCGCGAGCATAGCCGTTGCTGGATGGCGTGGCCGTCGAATCCCGCTATCTGGACGCGCGGAATGGACAATGCGTTTCAGAATTTCGCGCAGGTAGTGAAAACAATATTGCAATTCGAGCCAGTAACATTGCTGGTGAATGCGCGCGATCGCGCCGAAGCTCGTCGTTTGTGCGGCGATCAGGTTGAGTATTGGGAATACGCGCTCGACGATTCGTGGATGCGCGATTTCGGTCCTACTTTCGTCGTCAACGATAAGGACGAATTGGCTGGCGTCGATTGGCGTTTCAATGGCTGGGGAAAATATCCGCACGAAAACGATCGGCATGTTGCGCGCTTTATTCTTGAGCATTTGAATATTCCGCGCATCGAGGCGCCGTTTGTGCTTGAAGGCGGTTCGATTCATGTCGATGGCGAAGGCACGGTGTTGACCACCGAGCAATGCCTGCTGCATCCGAATCGCAATCCGGAATTGAGCAAAGCGGACATCGAAAAATTGGTGCTTAATTATCTCGGCGCACAACAAATTATTTGGTTGCCGGAGGGTATCGCCGATGACGATACCGACGGCCATATCGACGAGATCGCGTGTTTTGCTGCGCCTGGCATCGTGTTGGCTCTCGTTGCAAATGATAAAAGCGATGTCGATTACGCGCCGCTGCAGCGCAATGCCGATATTTTGCGCGAGGCGAGAGACGCGCGCGGGCGCAAGCTCGATGTCATTACGCTGGAACAACCCGAAATCGTGATGCGCGGTGGGCAACGGCTGTCGCAGTCGTATATCAATTTTTATATTGCCAATGATGGTGTGGTGATGCCGGCGTTCGGCGATCGCAAGCGCGATGATCGCGCACGCGGCGTGATTGCCGAATTATTTCCGCGCCGCAGAGTCGTACAAATCCCCGCGCGTGAATTGGCGTATGGCGGCGGCAATATTCATTGCATCACGCAACAGCAGCCGAAGGCACGAATTGCGTCCCCCTTTAATTAAAGGGGGATTGAGGGGGATTTTACCGCGTAAATAAATCCCCCCTAGCCCCCCTTTAGTCAAAGGGGGGAATAGTAAGTGCGCGTCTGAACGAGGAGTAACGTATGAGCAAAGTAACCGTGGCGGCCACGCAGATGGCGTGCGATTGGAATCGCGAAGGCAATATCGCGCGCGCGGAAAAATTGGTGCGCAAAGCGGCGAGTCAGGGCGCGCAAATTATTTTGCTGCCCGAATTATTCGAGACACCGTATTTTTGTATCGATCAAAATCCGCAGCATTTTTTGTTGGCGACGACGCTCGAAGACAATCCTGCCGTCAATCATTTTCAGGAAGTTGCGCGCGAATTGAACGTGGTGTTGCCGATCAGTTTTTTCGAACGCGCCAATCAGGTCTACTACAACACGGTGGCGATGATCGATGCCGATGGCGATGTACTCGGCATTTATCGTAAGACGCATATTCCGAACGGGCCCGGCTATCAGGAAAAACAATTTTTCCATCCGGGCGATACCGGTTTTGTGGTGTGGGAAACGCAGTACGCGTCGATCGGTGTCGGCATTTGTTGGGATCAATGGTTTCCGGAAACGGCGCGCGCGATGGCGCTGGAGGGCGCGGAATTATTGTTGTATCCGACCGCAATTGGGTCCGAGCCGCATGATGCGAGTATCGACTCGAAAGATCATTGGCAGCGCGTGCAGCAAGGACATGCGGCAGCGAATCTGATGCCGGTGATTGCGTCGAATCGCATCGGCACCGAGCGCAGCAAAGACAGCGCGGAATGGTCGATCACGTTCTATGGCTCGTCGTTTATCAGCGATGAAACCGGTGCGTTGCTGCAAACAGCCGATCGTTCCAGCGAAGCGGTGCTGGTGCAAAGTTTCGATCTCGATGCGCTGCGTCTGCGGCGGGCGGCGTGGGGATTGTTTCGCGATCGCCGTCCCGATTGTTACGACATGTTGCTGAGTGCCGATGGCGCGGCCAACGCGATGCGCGACTATGATCATGCGCACGATCATGCGACGTGCGATCACGACCACCACTAATAAATGGCGCGGCTGCAGAGCGCTGCGGCTACGGAATAAAGCTGCGGTCACAGAACAAAACAGTCACAACCGGGCGCTCAGAAAATGCGGATCAATTCTCGCGCCGGTTCGATTGTTGGGTGAACAGCGCCGTATCGCCGCCCGGCTTGCCAAATCAATCACATTTCCAGGCGTGCCTTTTGGGTGACTCCAGCCATAATTAAGCCCAAGGCGCATAAGGTGATTCTTTTCATTTAATGGAGGCGTAGGACGCGGGGATGAGCACGCGCGAATTGGGGGTTGTCCACCACGCAGTGGTTTTCTTTGATGCCAATACTCTGGTCAAGGAAATGCTGCAGGTCGAGTTCGAGGCCGTCCTCGATCAAGTGGTCGGCTTGCCGGAATTTGCCGGACGCGAAATCAACGCCTGTTTCCTGCGTATCAATCAGCGCCTGCAAATTGTCGGCGCGGTGTTTTTTCTGGTCGATTTCGACGCGCGCGGTTACGTGAACCGCAGCTGGAACGTACCTATCGAACATCTCATCGAAAATGCGGGACGCGGCCCCGATCTGGGCGGCGGACGTATTCGTTTGGCATGTCGCAGTCAATGCTCGGTGCCGTGGCATGCACGCCAGTTGTGGGATCCGGTGCTGGAGGGAAATGACAGTTCTTTTCAGCAAATGATTCAGGCGGTATTACGCAATCGTCTTGGCTTGGCGGTCGACATACCCGATATCACCGATGCGGTGTCGCAGCCGCCGCTGCTCGATGCGTTATCGAACGATGGCATTCCCGAATTAACGGTCGAGCAGCAGGTCAAGCCGGCATCCAAATCGGCATCGCCAAAAAGCGCTTCAGCAAAAAATTCGGCAGCGAAAAGCCCTCAGCAAGCACAAGCTGATGCCGAAGCAAGCGAGCGCATTAATCGAATTCTGCAGCAGGAATATTTCAGCAAGATCGGTGCTTTGAAAGAAGAGCACCAATTGCAATTGGCGACGTTGAAATCGGCGGCGCAGCAGCAGATCGATCAAGCTCATCAGCACTACCAGATTCAGCTCAACCAGATGAAGGAAACGGTTGAGTCGACGCAGCGCATGCTGAGCGAAGAAAAACGTCGTGGCCTCAAGCTCAAAGAAAAGCTCGCGCAGCAAACTGATGAGTTTCAGCGTGCGCGTGAGCAGATGGTTGCCGAACTTGCGCAGCGACAAGCGGCGCAGCAGCACGAAACCGAGCAGCAGCAGGAAATCGAACGACAGGCAGCGGAGCATCGGCGCGATATCGAACAATTGCAGCAGCAGTTCGAAGTCGAATTGAAAGCGCGCGTCGAACAGGCGAGCGCCGAGCTGAAAGAAATGCTTGAGATGCGCGAAGTCGAATTGTTTTATCGCGAAGAACAACTCGGCACCTTGCGCGAAGAAGTTGCGCGCCTGCGCAGCGAACGCGAACGTTTGATCAGTCAGGGTGCCGATCGTCTGCTCGATAATCTGGTCGATAGCGGTGTTGCTTTCGTTGCGTATCAGCCGGGTGTCGATGCGATGACGATACCCGTGTCGGATATTCCGCGTTATCTCGAATCGCCCCTCGCCTATGTCGCCGAGAAATGTATGGTGACGGTTGAGCAATATCAGCGCTGGCTCAAGCATCACGAGTTGCCGGTCTGCACGGCGCCAGACGAGGAAGGTAACCTCTGCGGCGAGCTGGTCAAGAAAATTGAACGGCCCACCGAATTTCTCCCCGGCAACAGCGATTGCTGCGCCAAGCATCGCGAAATACCGCGTCGCCGCCGCGACGATCTGCCTCCGGCGCCACGTGCCTCGAAGGTGAGCTCGAGCTGATGTTGGCGCTTTCGAGCTGGCATTAGTGCGTTCGAGCCGATATCGGTGTGTCTGAGTTAGCGTTACTGGAGCTCGCCAAGCGGGCACCGATCCAGCCAATCAACTGGCCCCCTTTCGCGCAACGCAGTGTCGACGTTTCTCTCTGGCGTCTCGATTTGCTCGACGTGGGCGCATCGGGCAATAAATTGTTCAAACTTGCCGAAAATTTGCAGGCCGCGCGCCGCGAAGGGTATTCGCGCATCCTCAGTTTCGGCGGCGCTTTTTCCAATCACATTCATGCGTTGGCGCTGGCGGGACAGGCCGCCGGCTTCGCTACCGTCGGCATTATTCGCGGCGAAGAAGCTGCGCGTGACAATCCCACCTTGCGCGATGCGGCGGCTGCGGGAATGCAGCTGCATTTTGTCGATCGCGATACCTATCGTGCACTCACTCAAGAGGGGCAAAAAGACCCGCAAAACCAGCCTTTTTTGCGCGATTTGCTGGCTCGTATCGGCCCTTGTTACATCGTTCCCGAAGGCGGTGCGAATGGTTTGGGCGTGCAGGGCTGTGTTGCGTTGGGGCAGGCGATTGCCGGCATGGCAATACGTCCGGATGTCGTGGCTCTGCCGACCGCCACGGGGTCGACGCTCGCAGGCATCGTGGCCGGTTTGAGTGGTCACTGCGAGGTGCGCGGCATCGCCGTGTTGAAAGGTGGCAGCTTTATTGCTGAGCAAGTACGAGGGCATTTGCGTGCGCTCGATGTGGCTGGCAGCGGCGCAGAGGATTGCACCGCGTGGCGAATCGAACTCGATCACCATTGCGGCGGTTATGCGCGCACGCCGCCGCCGTTGTTGAGCTTTGTCGAGCAATTTACACAGGCCACGGGAGTCGGTGTCGAGCCGGTCTACTCGGGCAAAATGTTGTACGCTATCCATCAATGGGTGGAGTGCGGCGAGTTTGCCGAAGGTACGCGGCTATTGGCTGTACATACCGGCGGCATGCAGGGCGCGCGCGGGGAACGCGTTTTCGGAAAGGGATCCTGATGACGATGCAAATGAAGCAAGAATTAAAAAAATATCTGTTGCAAACCATGGTGCCCGTGAATGCGCTTACGGAAGATCATCTCAACACCTTGCTGCGCGATACGCAGGTCGAAGTCGTTTGCCGCGGACAAAACATCGTGCAGCGCGGCGATTGCGACGCTGCGCATGTGTATTTGCTCAGCGGTAAAGTCAGTATCGACAGCGGTAGCGGTAAAAATGCTGCGCTCGAAATCGACGCCAACGATCCGCAGGCACGTTTTCCTCTCGCGCATTTACAGCCGCGTCTGGAAACAGTGACGGCCATCGACGATTGCCAGATCATTCGTTTCGCCAGCGAAAAACTCGACGCCATGCTGGCGTGGGATCAGGCCGCCAATTACATCATTCTCGACATTACCGGTCAGCGCGATCTCGATGAAGATGCCGATTGGATGCTCACCCTGCTGCGCTCGAATCTTTTCTACAAAGTGCCGCCGATGAATATCCGCCAAATCCTGTCGCGTTTTCGCGCGCAATTTGCGCACTCGGGCGATGTCATCGTGCGTCAGGGTGAGGCCGGCGACGGTTGCTATTTCATCAAGGAGGGAGCGGTATCGATCTATCGCGCCGGCGATGAAAAAGGCGCCTCGGAATTGGTTGCCGAACTCGGCGTCGGCCGTTGTTTCGGTGAAGATGCGTTGGTTAATGACGCGCCGCGCAATGCCACCGTGGTCATGCGCGACAATGGCGTGTTGATGAAATTGGATAAGCAGGATTTCTACCTGCTGCTCAAATCGCCGCCGGTGCGCAGTTTGGCGCTAGGCGATGTCGAGCGCGAAATTGCTGCCGGTGCCGAACTGATCGATGTGCGCACTGAGTCCGAATACGATCTCGCACACGCTGATGCCGCTCTGAACATGCCGCTGACGATTCTGAAATTGAAGTCACGCCTGCTCAATCGCGACAAGCGCTACATTGCTTACTGCAACAGCGGTCGCCGCAGCAGCGCGGCGGCTTATCTGCTCAACGAAGACGGTTACAACGTCACCGTATTGCGCAATGGCTTTGATGCACTGTCGCTGGCGCAGCGGTCGCGTTTTCTCACCATGGGCGACGCCGATTATTTGCAGCGCCAGCTTGAATTGGGCAGCACTGCCGCGCCGCTCAGTAAATCGCTATAACGATCCCCATTGTGTCCTCATTCGCTATCCGGCTACCGCCGGGTTGGTGGCTGAGCCAGTGTGTATAATGCGCGCAAAGGTAAATCGGTAGATGAATCAGTCGGCGCGCAGTTATGGAACCTTTTCGTAATATCGGCATTCTCGGTCGCGAAGGCTCGGGCGTGGCGGAAACGCTGCAACGACTCGTGGTTTTTCTGCGCGGTCGCTCGTTGAATATTATTATCTGCGATCAGATTCAAGCGTTGGTTGAACCCAGCTTGTTGAGCGAAGCGCGCATCTGCTCGCGCAAAATGATCGGCGAAGTCAGCGATCTGATTATCGTCGTCGGCGGCGACGGCAGTTTGCTCGCGGCAGCGCGCACGCTCGCGCGTTTCGATGTGCCCGTGCTCGGCGTCAACCGCGGCCGTCTCGGCTTTCTCACCGATGTATCGCCCGATGAAATCGAGCAACGTGTGGGCGAAGTGCTCGACGGCCAATTCCGTATCGAAAAACGTTTCCTGCTCGATGTGATGATGAAGCGCAACGGCGAGCCGATCGGCACCGCAGATGCGTTGAACGATGTGGTGGTCAACTCGGGCACATCGGCGCGAATGATCGAATTCGAGCTGTACATCGAAGGCGAATTTGTTTATCGCCAGCGTTCGGATGGGTTGATCGTTTCCACACCGACAGGCTCGACGGCGTATTCGTTATCGGGCGGCGGTCCCATCATGCACCCCAAACTCGATGCGATCGTACTGGTGCCGATGTTTCCGCATACCTTGTCGAGTCGTCCGATCGTTGTCGATGGCAATAGCGAAATCAAAATCGTGATCTGCGAAACCGCTGGCACGCAATTGCCGGTGACGTGCGATGGCCAGGTTAATCTCACCGCGCAAGCGGGCGATTCGGTGTACATCACGAAAAAACCGCACAAACTGAAAATGATTCATCCGGTAACACACAGTTTTTACGCGAGCTGTCGCGACAAACTCGGCTGGAGTTCCTCGAATTATTGAGGCGCCGATAGTCGATACGAAATTTCATCAGCCAGTGATTTCACCAGCAATAAATTCACGAACCAACGCTTTTACCGGCAAATATTTTTATCTGTAAATAATGTCATTCGCTCTCATCCAATGAATTGATTTATCACCTCATGTCTGAACTGAAAGCCTTAGAAGTATCGCTCGATGAAGATCTGCTGACGCTGAGTCAATATTTATGGCGTCATGGCATGGCGCACCGTGTGATCGAGCACGAAGGGCGGCGCATATTATTAGTTAAGCGTCGCGAACAAATCGATTCGGTGCGCGAGCTGTACGCGCGATTACGTCGCGGCGAAACATTGCCTGAAAATCCCGTGCTGCCGGTGCCGCAAAATCCGTGGTTGGTTGCGCTGTTGCGTTTTCCGGTAACGATGACGCTGATCGTGCTCAGTTGTATCGGCGCCGCCATCGGCGGCTTGCAATTGCCGATCATGCGCTGGCTGACTTTTTTCGATTACGACCAGCTTGGAAATTATCTGGTATTCGATGTGAGTCAGGGACATTACTGGCGGTTGTTTACGCCGATGTTTTTGCATTTCAGCCTGCTGCACATTGCGTTCAACATGGTGTTGCTGTGGTTTTGGGGGCGCAAAATTGAAGTGACGCAGAGCAGTCGTCGTTTATTTGCGATCGTGATGTTGCTGGCGATGTCGTCGAATATCGCACAGGCGATTGTTTCTGGTCCCAGTCGTTTTGGCGGCATGTCGGGTGTCGATTTTGGTTTGTTCGGTTATTGCCTGGCGTGGACGTGGGTATTTCCTCATTCGATTCTCAAGGTTGAAAAGCCGCTGGTGATCATGATGCTGGTCAGCCTTGTGCTGGGATTTATTAATTTCAGTGGCGCATTGGGTATGGGTGCGACGGCAAATGTCGCGCATCTCAGCGGCTTGTTGTTTGGCATATTGCTCGGCTTGGCAATGGGTTTTATTGCCAAGACCGGCGAGCACAAAAAAGATCATCTGGTTTAACGCTGTTTTTATATCGAGTTTTGGTCATGCAATTTCAGCAAATCATAGAAACGATCACGCCGGAAATTTACGCCAATCTGAAAACCGCCATCGAGATTGGCAAATGGCCCGACGGACGCAGCTTGAGCAGCGAGCAGCGCGAATTGTGTTTGCAGGCTGTTATCGCCTACGAATTGAAAAATATTCCAGAGAGCGAACGCACGGGTTTTATCGATCGTGGCAGCAAAGCGGAAGGTGAAATCTGCGAAGACGATCATCAGCACGATGTCGAGCAACCGATCAAATGGCAATAAATTCGGCGAGCGGCGCGCTGCGCAAAATGCGAAGCGATTTGGGCGCGGTCGTCAATTACCGTTTGCCGGTTGGCGACTCTGAAATTGCGCTCAATGAATTGATTGGTCAGCGTGTGCGTCTGCAATTTGATGGCGCAATAAATTGTTTGCATTGCGGGCGAAAAACCAAAAAAAGTTTCAATCAGGGGTTTTGCTATCCGTGCTTTCAAACGCTGGCGCAATGCGATAGCTGCATTGTCAGTCCCGAAAAATGCCATTTCGATGCGGGCACCTGCCGCGAACCCGAGTGGGCGCAAAGCCATTGTATGCAGCCGCATGTGGTCTATCTGGCGAACTCTTCAGGTTTGAAAGTGGGAATTACGCGCGGTACGCAAATTCCGACGCGCTGGATCGATCAGGGCGCGGTGCAGGCATTGCCGATGTTAGGTGTGCAAACGCGGCAGCAATCGGGTCTGGTCGAAACGATGTTCAAACAGCATGTCGCCGATAAAACCAATTGGCGCGCGATGCTGAAAGGCGAAGTCGATATTATCGATTTAATCGCCGAGCGCGATCGTCTGCTCGATATCTGCGCGCAACCTTTAAGCGAGTTGCAGCAGCGGTTTGGTTTGCAGGCAATTCAATTATTGCCTGCCGCCGAAGCGATCACGATTGAGTATCCGGTGCAGCAGCATCCGACCAAAGTGGTGAGTCTGGATTTGGAAAAAACGCCGCAAATCGAAGGGCGATTGATGGGTATTAAAGGTCAGTATTTAATGCTCGATACCGGCGTGATCAATATTCGAAAATTCGGTGCTTATCACGTCAGCTTTTCTGTGGAGTAAATCGATATGCGCGATGCACAGCCTAAAACGATACGTCTCAAAGATTACCGCGTGCCCGATTTTCTTATCGATACCACCGAGCTGACATTCGAGCTTTTCGAAGAGAAGACGCTGGTGCGCTCGCGCCTATCGATGCGGCGCAATCCGGCGGCAGAAAATCCGCATGCGCCGCTGTGCATGGATGGTCAAGATTTGTTGCTGCGCAGCATCAAGATCGCCGATCGTGTGCTGGCACCAGATGAGTATCGTCTTGAGCCCGAGCAGATCACGATCGCAGCGGTGCCGTCGCAATTTATTTTCGAATGCGAAACCGAAATTGCGCCGCAAAAAAATACCTCGCTCGAAGGTTTGTATAAGTCGCGCACGATGTTCTGTACGCAATGCGAAGCGGAAGGCTTTCGCAAGATCACGTATTTTCTCGATCGCCCCGACGTGATGTCGGTGTATACCGTGCGTATCGAAGCGGCGAATAATTATCCCGTGCTGCTTTCCAACGGCAACCTCGTCGAAACAGGCGTGCTCGATAACGATCGCCATTTCGCGGTGTGGAACGATCCGTTCAAAAAGCCATGCTATTTATTTGCGCTGGTGGCGGGCGATCTTGCGCATATCGAAGATCGTTTCACGACGATGAGCGGTCGCGATGTCACGCTGCGTATTTATGTCGAGCCCAAGGATGCCGATAAATGCGATCACGCCATGCTTTCGCTCAAGCATTCGATGCGTTGGGATGAAGAGGTTTACGGCCGCGAATATGATCTCGATATTTTCAATATCGTCGCGGTCGATGATTTCAATATGGGCGCGATGGAGAATAAAAGCCTCAATATTTTCAATACATCGTGCGTGCTCGCGGTGCCGGAAACGACGACCGATGTCGGTTTTCAGCGCGTCGAAGCAGTGGTTGCGCACGAATATTTCCACAACTGGTCGGGCAATCGCGTGACCTGTCGCGATTGGTTTCAGTTGAGCCTGAAAGAAGGCTTCACGGTATTTCGCGACGCCGAATTTTCCGCCGATATGGGTTCGCGCACGGTGAAGCGTGTCGAAGATGTGAGTCTGCTGCGCACGATGCAGTTTGCCGAAGACGCGGGGCCGATGTCGCATCCGGTGCGACCCGATTCGTATATCGAGATTTCAAATTTTTACACGCTAACGATTTACGAGAAAGGTGCGGAAGTCGTGCGCATGTTACACGTGTTGCTCGGGCCGGAATTATTCCGTAAAGGCACCGATCTGTATTTCGAGCGGCACGATGGCCAGGCCGTGACCTGCGATGATTTCGTGAAAGCGCTCGAAGATGCGAGCGGTCGCGATCTCGCGCAATTCCGGCGCTGGTACGAGCAAGCGGGCACGCCGCGTTTGGATGTGGATGGAAAATACGATACCGAAGCACGCACGTATACGCTGACGGTACGTCAATCGATTCCAGCGACGCCGGGTCAAGCGCAGAAGCAACCGATGCATATTCCGCTCGCCATCGCGTTACTCGGCGATGCGGGTGCGTTGCGCTTACAGTTGGCAGATAGCGAATTAAATGCCGAGTCGAGCGATAACACTGAACTCGTACTCGATGTGACGCAGGCTGAGCAGAAATTTATTTTCACCGATATTCCGGAGCAGCCCGTGCCGAGTTTGTTGCGCGGTTTCTCGGCACCGGTGAAATTGCAGTTTCCGTATTCGCGCGATGATCTGATGTTTTTAATGAGTCGCGATAGCGATGGTTTTTGTCGCTGGGATGCGGGGCAGCAACTCGCATTGGCGACGCTCGACGACATGATCGTTGCTCATCAGCGCGGAGAAAGTGCTTCACTCGATCAGCGATTGATCGATGCGTATGCGGCATTGCTTGTCGATGCACAACTCGATCCTGCGATGGTGGCGTTGATGCTGACATTGCCGAGCGAGGCGTATCTTGCGGAGGTGCGCGACGTTGTCGATGTCGCTGCGATTCATGCGGCGCGTCAATCAGCACGTTTGCAAATCGCACGTGCCTTGCGTGAACCTCTGCTGCAAACGTATCGGCGCAATTGCAACGCAGAACCTTACGCAGCGACGGCGCAACAAATCGCACAGCGCAGTTTAAAAAATGTCTGTCTGGCGTATTTGATGGCGCTGGAAGAAACAGATTTGGTCGCTCTCTGTGTCGATCAATTTGAAAAATCGACCAACATGACCGATCGCATGGCGGCACTCACGGCGTTGGTCAACAGCAAGCAAGATGCAGCGAAAGCGCGTGCACTCGAACAATTCTATGCGCGTTGGAAAGATGAGGCGCTCGTAGTGAATTTGTGGTTCCAGGTGCAGGCAACCTCGTCGGTACCGAACACGCTCGAAGCGGTGCAGCAATTGATGCAGCATCCGGCGTTCGATATTAAAAATCCGAACAAGGTGCGCGCATTGATCGGCGCGTTTGCGGCGTCGAATGCGGTGAATTTTCATCGCGCCGATGGTGCCGGCTATCGCTTCCTGGCTGATCAGGTCATCACCTTGAATGCGTTGAATCCGCAAATCGCTGCGCGCCAGCTCGCACCATTATCGAAGTGGAAAAAATATCCGGCGGCAGCGCAGCAAATGATGATCGCCGAATTAAAACGCATCGCTGCGGAACCGAATTTGTCGCGCGATGTGTATGAGGTTGTGTCTAAAAGTCTGGCCGATGCACAGACATAACCCCTCTGTCACTTGCGTGACATCTCCCCTGCATAGGGGAGATTCGTTCGCGCGAATATGCAAAACGGATTTTAGTTAGGAGAAAATGATGAAGATTCGTCCCCGTCGTTCGGTGTTATACATTCCCGGTAGCAATCAACGCGCGTTGGAGAAGGCTAAAGGTATCGGTGTCGATGCGTTGATTATCGATTTGGAAGATGCGGTGGCGCCCGCACAAAAACCGCAGGCGCGCGAATTTATCGCGGCGGCGGTGAACGGTGGTGGTTACGGTCATCGCGAAATCGTCATTCGTATTAATGCATTGAACACGCAGTGGGGCATGGACGATTTGCAGATGGCCGCGCGCACGCGCGCTGATGCGGTGTGTGTGCCGAAAGTCGAAAGCGCCGAGCAAGTGCGTGCGGTGGCTGATGTGCTCGATGCGGCAGGTGCAGCCGATATGGGCATCTGGACCATGATCGAAACTCCGCTCGGCATTTTGAATGCGCGCGAAATAGCGAGTGCGCATCCGCGCATGAAAGTATTTGTGATGGGTACCTCGGATCTTGCGAAGGATTTGCGCGTGCCGCACACACCCGATCGTCTGGGCTTTATTACATCGCTGAGTTTGAGCGTGCTCGCTGCGCGCGCATATGGGCTCGATATCGTCGACGGCGTGCATCTCGATTTGAGTGGCGGCCCCGAATTTCGCGCGATTTGCGAACAGGGACGCACGCTTGGCTTCGATGGCAAAAGTTTGATTCATCCGAATCAAATTGCAGCAGCGAATGAGGTGTTCGGGCCGAATGCCGAAGCGGTCGAATACGCACAGCGCATCATCGCAACGTGGGAAGAGGCGGAAAAAGCGGGTGCTGGCGTGGCGGTGCTCGACGGTAAACTCGTCGAAAATTTGCATGCTGCCGATGCGCGTCGCGTGTTGGCGATTGCTGAAGCGATTGCACAGCTCGGCGCTTAATTGAAGCGAGTGGCTATTTCAATTTTCGAATTAGCCACAATCCGGGCAGCAGAAAAACTAAAAGCAACGTAAATGCGAAGAGATAGCTGCCGCTCGCATCGCGGATCGATGCCACAACAAACGATCCGCCGACGCCCAATCCCAAAAACGTACTAGCGAGTCCCGTCACCTGACCGAACGCGCGCGTGCCGAATGTCGTTGCAATAACGATCGAGTTCAGCGGCACGTATCCCGAGGAAGTTAATCCCAGCATGGCGATGCCGATTTTTAATCCTGTCAAATTGGCGTTGCCATTGATGCTCGATGCGATGATAACGGCTAACGACATCATCATGCCGATGGTCACGATGCGGTAAAGCAGAGAGTGATCGTAACGATCGACCATCTTGCCGAAAAACATGCGGCCGATAAGCGAGCACAGCGGCAGTTCGGCGACCATGAATGCGGCGTCTTGTGGCGTCAGTCCAGCATCTTGAGCAAATGCGCCGAGATTCATTTGAATGGCGCTGCCGACGAAGAGCAGCGGGAAAAAAGTCAGGATGATCGTTTGAAAATTGTTGTCGCGCAGTAAATCTTGCGTACGCCACACGGGTGGTCGTTTGGTTGATTCCTCTTCTGCGGTGGTGTCGCTCTCTGTTTCGCTGTGCGGTGGATCTTTGCGCAGAATTGGCCACGAAAAAACGATCAGCACGATAATCGCCATAGCGAATATCGCGATGGTATTGCGCCAATCGGTGATGCTCATGAGCGCAGCGGCGATCGGCGGCATGGTAAATCCGCCAATCGCCGAGCCAAGCGTTGCGCAGGCAATCGCGAAACCGCGATCCTTGGTAAACCAGCGCGTTGCTAATGTTTGTGCCGCCATTACGCCCGTGAGCACAATGCCGATCGGCAATAAAATCAGAAATCCAAACGCGAGTGGCCACACCGAGTGCGCAAATGCGATCGATAGTAGGCCGAAAATAAATAGCACGGCGCCACCGCAGATGACCCAATGCGGCGGCAGTCGATCGAGCGCGTGGCCGGCGAAAGGCGAGATCAATCCCGAGATGATTTGCGAGCCCGCAATCGCGAGCATGATCTGACTGCGCGCCACACCGAACTCATCGCTGAGCGGCACGATCAGCAGCGGGAAGCAGTAAAAGCTCATGCCGATGCACAGCGATTGAAACAGCAGCGCAATGGCGATGATGTTCCAGCCATGGTACCAGTGAGCGGAATACCAAGGGCTTCGGTACCCGTTGCGCGAAGGCGATTTTGGATTCACGTTGTCGTGTGGAGGAGGTGACCGCAGGGCGTGTTTAATACCACACGGTCAAAAGCATGCGCAAGACATCGGCGTCGTACGAGTATTCCGGTTCGGTGCCCGCGCCGACATTTTTGACTGAGGCATCGCGGAAATTATTGAAATCGAATTTGATGCGATCCCACATCAAATTGAAGGTCAGCTTATCGATGAATATATCTTTGAAAGGTAATTCATAGGTGACGCCGACACCAAAGGCAACCGACTGCATATCGCTGAGCTGCTTGTCACGCGTTTGGTAATCGAAGGCATTGGATAGGGTGCTTATATATAAATCGCTGTAAAAGTTCGCGGCCGATTGCTTGTAGCTGCGCGCGTGCACATCGAACAGCCAACCCGAAGGCAGCGTGTGGTTGTAACCGAGTTCGAAGGTGTTGCTTTTGACATCCCAGCCATCGGTGTAATAACGGTAATTGCCGTAGATGGCTGCACGATAGTTCGGTAAATGAAAGCGCGCGTGCACACCCGTGGTGTGACTTGTACGTGCGCTTGGGAAGCGCTCGATCTGCCAGGAATAGATGCCATTGGCGGCGTTAGCGGTGCTGGTGGCGTAGCGATAACTGCGATATGGATTGCTCAGGTAACCATCGTCGACCATCAGTTCCTGCGTGACGGACATGATTAAATTGCGCGTGATAATTTGCGATAGCCCCACGCGATATTCCTGGTGCAGCGATTCTTCTTCGAAGGTTTTGTTGCTATTGCTTTTGATGGTGTTGTTGCCGCGCGTGTAACCCATGCTGAAGGTGGTGAGATCGCCGAAGAAATCCTGGCTCACATCGAAGTGATAGGTCTTCGAGAGATAATCGCTTTCGTCGCTCTGAATGTAGCCCGCGCTCATGAGGGTGCGATCGAATAAATAATCGACGCTGAAGCTTTTTTCGGTACGTTTATCTTCGAATGCGCTGGCCTGCGTCACCACATCGATCGAGGCACTGCTGACATTGTCGATGAAATGATTGGCGCTGACGGAAACCTTATCGGCGAAATTCTTGCGCACAAGCACAGAGGTGCCATCGACTTCGAGGCCGCCGCCGTCGTAGCGATGGTAGAGTAGATCGACGCGTTCTTCGGGGAGAACTGTCGCAAGCACAAAAGCACTGCCGCCGAGCAGACCGCTCAGCAATCCACCAAGTAACAGGGGTGCGCCGAGCTTGCGAAGAATCGATTGGCCTGCTGAAAATTTAGTTACAGCCGCAACCACCGCCACTGCCTCCTTGTCCACCGCGCGAGCCTTCGCGTACGCCGTATACGTGCGCGAGATATTCAGTTGCCAGAGGCGTGCGATCGAAGCTCATGATCGGATCCGCTAAATGATCGCGCTCATAGGGCTTCACCCAGGGCTCGATGTTAGCGACAGCATCAAGCGTGCTGCATGCCGTCGAGGTCAGGGCAATAACAGTGACAAGAGCAGTGGCAAGAAATGTGCGTAGCATTATTCGCGAATCAATTCCTTAATCTGTTGTTCGTAATCCTGCTCATAGCCAGGCTTGTAGCCTTTGTGCAGGTAACGCACATTGCCGTCGCGATCGATCAGTACCGTGGTCGGCATCGCGCTGACATTGTAGCTCGCACTGACAGCGCCGGTATTATCGAGCAGCACTGGGAACGTAACGGGAATGTCTTTCAGCAATTTATTTGCAAGCGCTGAATCTTTATCGACATTCACACCAACGACATTAAAACCCAATTTGCTGTAGCGCTGTTGCAATGAGTCGAGCAACGGCATTTCCTGACGGCACGGACCACACCACGATGCCCAAAAATTTACCAGCAATACTTCACCGCGGTGTTCGCTGAGGCGGACGTTATCGCCTTGCGTACTTTTTAACGTGAAGTCGGGTGCTGTTTCGGTCGCTCCGCTCAGCGATACGGCTGCAACAGTGCTGACAAAAATAGCATAAAAAACTCGGGAAAACGTTTTTACAGTCATTTCAATGACACCTCAAAAACAGCTCGATTTTGAGGATAGCAAAGCTTAGAAAAACACACTGAACCCAGTTCGCAATTCCAGATTGTTGGCGCGATCAGTTTCGCCAAAGATATCGCGATCAAATAGGTAGTCACGAACATCAACTCGAATTGCGAGCCAATCCGTCAACAATAGGCGATAACCGACACCGAGATTGACGGTGAAGGCACTATCGCCGCCGAACTCGGTGCCGCCGATACCGCCGATAATATAAAACGAGGAGCTGAACGCGTATTTGCGCAGGATAAACGATTCGCCTGGGAAGATATTCCAGCCGAGAGATACGTCGTAGTACGTATATTTGCGGTCTTCGCTATCGAGCAATTGCGCGCCGCCGCTGAGTTTTTCAAAACTGGTTTCGTCGCCCTCACTGCTGCCGTATTCGGCTTCGAGGAAAAAATCTTCGGTTGCGTGAAACGCGACCGTGGCCCCGACGACCGGATTAGTACCGAAGTCCTGAATGCTTAATACGCCGTAATACACACCGACCTCGAAATCGAGTGAGTCGATATTCGGCTTTTTGAGCTCACGCCGCTCCAGCTCGGGTACGATGACCTGATCGCTGCGGCCCAATTTACCCTTGTCATCTTCAGCAATCGCGGGAATTGCCACGCCGATGAGTAGAGCTGTTAGAAAAATACGCTGAATCCGATTTTCCATTCTTCTGCATTCTGGTTGGTGGTGGAATTGGTCAAGACTTCGTAATTCTTGTACTGCGCGCGTAAAAAGAAGCGGCGCGTAAAGTAGTAGCGTACGCCGACGCCCGCGTCGACGACATCGTGATCGCGATCGGTGGTTTGCACCAGCGTCGACTTCGGTTCAACCCATACGCGGCCGTATCCGAGGGTCACGAACGGCGACAGGCGCCATTCGGGAAACGGCTGCAGTACGGCATTGACCGTGGCAATTTTACCGTTCGAGAAATTGCCGAAATACTGCGAAGCTTCGATTTCTGCCGAAATATTTTGTGTGAGGTGGAAGCCGCCATAGGCGCTCACCGAGTTCGTCTTGGCAAAGGTTCCGTACATAAGCCCCATTTCCCAACGCCGTTTTTTATAGGCTTCAAAATCGGGGTAGGCCACATTCAAGTGCTCGCCATCGGCGGTCAACGTGCGTGACATCTGATCAATGGAAACCCAGCCCTCTTTCTCGCGCAACGTGCCAGTGCGTACGCGCACCTTGATCCAGTCGGTGCGTTGTTTGAGCACATCGACATGCTCGCCGCGTTCGGCGATATAAAAAATTGGATAACCACGACCGGCGCCGGTGTGCAATTCGATATACGGATCGGCGACTTCGACACTTAAATAATCTTCATCGGCATGCGCAAGCGAACTGATCATTACAGCGATCGACGCGAGCAGTCCGAAGATAAATTTATTCGCGAACAGTGTCTTGAAGCGGGCGGATGCCATCAGTACGCAAAATCCTTGATATTTATCGGCAACGATGAAGTGGCGAGCGCCCAAAGAAATACATGACGCCGATTAGTCTAGCAGGCATCGGCAGTTTAGCAGGCGCGATGATCATGCTGGCGCATGCGGCTTTACCGTTACCAATTATTTTGTGGAGTGCGTTGGTTTTTTCGGCATTGGCGGCGCACTATTGCGCCGCCGCGGCCTTCGCAACATCGTTGTAATACTGCGCGCCGTTATCGAGCCATTCGGATAACAAGCGCAATTCGCCTTTAGTGAGATAGCCGGCATGCGATGTGCTCGCGGTGTTGGTGAAGCCACAAGCAGTCGCGATATTGCTATCGAAGCAACCAAAGAAGCGCGCGCTATTACGTGCGCCCGCCGTGCTCATCGTTGCAGATACCGTGTGTACAACGGTGGTGACGGTACCATCGCCGTTATCGATGATATCGTCGGGCACGTCGACCACTGCGCCACCCATCAGTACTTGCTCGGTATCCGCAGTAAATAATTCGGAGCGCGACATCACGCGATCAGCATCGCGGTCCGAGGCACTATTGGTTAGATCCAATTGCCCGGCAGGGACCTGTGCTGCGCCCATCGCATCGACTGGTGCATGGCAATTTGTGCATTTCTTATCGCCATCGGCAAAGGCGACGCCGGTATTAGCGTCGAACAATCGCGATTTATCCCAGATCGGTTGCACGTGTTCGAGATAATTAATGATGATGCGGCACGATATATTCCAGCGCGGCACCAATGGGGTGAGTGGGTTTTCAAGACAGCTTTCGCTCGTTACCGGCGTCACCGGAACCTGACGCGGGCGCGCTGAATCGGCGGTGATGTAGCGATAATCCAGCGTCGGGTTGCGCTGCCCCACATTAGTGGCCCACTCGTCTTCAAAATAGGCGTTGAGTGAAGGTAGGCGCGGCGTTTGTTTATTGAACGCGTAGACCTGCGCCATGCTCTGGCCGACGTGGTTGGAGCTGCCATCGAAGTTGACATCGTTGACGGAAACGCCTGCGAAACGACCCGATGCGGTTATACCTGGATTTGAATCGGGCGCGTTACTGTCCATTCGACCGTGTGTCAACGTCGTGTTCGGGCTCGTTGTGCTATGGCAGCCGGTGCAACGGACGACTTCGCCCGCACGGAATTGCCACCACACCTGGTGGTTGCCGCCGTTCGGTAAACGCTGTGCGTTGGCATCGAGAATATTGAATGTGATCGGCACATTCGCGGGTACTTGCACGGCGACCGAGCCATCGGCCTCGATCGGTACGTAGCCGATGATGTGGCGCAGTACCCGGCCTTGGCCGAATGCAAAATTGGGCACATCGAGAATTTGATTGTTGCCCGCAGGAATTTCATCGTCTTCGTCAGGTAACGGAACCCCTTGCACGATTTGCAGGAAGCGCGCAGTGCGTGTTTGATAGGCAGCGTTTGCGGGATTCGCTTGATTGCTAATCATATTGGCAGGGACGGTAGAACCGAAATTCCCGACACCGCCGTCGAGGTTGTATACCGAGCGAATATCCAAAATCGCGGTGTTGTTGGTCGCCAATGTGCTGATGATGTTATTGCCGTAATCGGTGAAATCGTTTGTGTTCGCTCCGGGTGTGTTATCGGTGGCAGTCGCAATATTTTTCGCGGGCGATGCAGCGACGATATCGGTGTAAATGATGCCTTCTTTGGGTGTCACGACCGGGCGTTGTGTTTGCGCATCGGGATCGAAGATCCAGATGCCGTACAACAAAGGTGCCGGCGTGGCATTCGAAGGTGTATCTGATAAGCACGGCCGAATCACGGAGTTACTATCGAGATAACGACATTGGCTCCAGCTAATCAATAAACGGCCGGTGCCATCGAACAGCGGCCATACCGCGCCGAATTCGCCGCCGGGTGAAAGCGTGCCATCGGTGTGCACGGGATTTGCAGCCAACGATTGTTGCGCAGGGCCTGCAACTGAACCGTTTTCCCAGGTGGGCTGGGTGTTGTCGCTGAAACGATTGGTGTCGATAGCAACTAAATCACCGCCGAAGGTTGTGGAGGTTGTTTCGCGCAAGATGGTAATCATGCGGCCGTCCTCCATTTCTCGCGGTTTGGAAAATTGAAGTGGCGATGTTGGATTTGCGGTATTGGTGTGGCTGTTATAGCCGTAAAGATGCGAAAGATTCATCCCGCTCGGATTTAATGTGTATAAATTCATGCGGCCTTCGTTGCCGCCGCTCATGTTATCCCAGCGCACGAAAACCAATTTGCCGTTGCGCAATTGCGACGGTGAGAGATCATGACTCTGATTGAACGAGAGTTGATCAATATTGGAGCCATCGGAATTCATAATGTGCAACACGCCGGCCTTACCGCTGTTGTTGCGTTCATTCAGGCCGCTGTATGCCGGAGAACCGAGGCTGCTCAGTACGGCTTTGGTTTTAACCTGGCGATCGGAAACGAACACGATGCGGGTATCGTCGAGATAATGCGGTGCGACGTCGCTGCCTTCGGATTTGTTTTTGTTGGGGATAACCGGGCGCACGACCTTGGTGCTGAAGTTGTAAACGTAAATGTCCCAGCCAGTCTGATCGATAGGATCGGCATTCGGGATCAGCGGTTTGTGAAAGGCAAATACAAGATTTTCACCATCGGGCGATACCGCCAAATCTTTCACGTCATACAAGTTGACCTCACCGGGCGCAACCAGCGCATCGGTGATATTGATTTCTTCAGCATTCATATCGGCGCGGCTGCGCACGAATAATTTTGCGCCGGGATTAAAAGCGAAGGGATCCTGCAAATCGTCCTCGACCGTTGTCGAGCTGTCCGGCGTTGGGCGTTGAATATAAGCGATGGGATATTCGACGGTCGCCGGATCGGGATCTTCATCGTCACCGGAGAGGCCGCCGCCACTGCAGCCGCTCAATCCAGCGCAGCTGAGTGCAATTAAACTCGACCAAAATAACGCGAGTGCTATTTTGGAAACTGATCGGTCTTTCATAATTAACCCATTCACGAGTATCGACTCCCTGTGATTGAGAACGGCTTCGCATTTGTTGTGTGCGTCGGTTTAAAAATTTTCTGCCGCTCAGCATTTAATTAATTACAGAATGCTATTCGTCAATCACACAGTGCTGTTCATAAATTGCAGAGTGCTGTTCACTAAAAGAGCTGTTCACTAATGCAACGTGCCGTTCGCCAGATGCAAAGTGCTATGAGTTGCAGCATGTCATGAGTTTCAAATCATTCATTTGTATGCATGCAGTATAAACAGCGCATTTTGCCTCTTGTCGGCAAAGTTCCGTAAATCTTCTCGTTCTGTGTGGACTATCACCATTTCCTTGGCGGTCGCCAACTACACTTCTGCCAAATTCGCTAAAACCGATCATTATCGTTGCGGAATAATTGGGATAGCGACATTTCGTTGTCACTCAAATTTGAAGTGATGCGGCAATGACAGAAATTTGGCCCATGCGGAAGAGCTTAAATGGACAGACTCAGAAAGTGCTCTGTGAATAATCATGTACTGCGTCGCTCGACGAGTAGTGTAGTCAAGAGCGCGATAGCATTGGTATTCGCGACTGCGGTATTGCCGGCAATGGCGACATCGCTGGAGCAGGCGAAACGTATTCATGATCGCCTGGCCGGCGTACCGCCAAGTTCGGCTGTGCTGACTGGGATGCAAGCAAAAATCGACGCCAATAATGCCATCGGTGCCGCATATGATGCGATGAATAACCCAGCGTTTTATAACGCCACATTAAAAAACTGGGCGACCCCGTGGACCAATCGCGATGGCAATAAATTCGCTCCGTTGAATGATTACACCGCTACTGTCATAGGTATTGTGCGCGACGGTGCCACTGTCGATTATCGTCAGGTGTTGTTCGGCGACATTATTTATGTCCCCAATCCGGCGACCTACGGCGCGTACTCCAACTCGAGCAATGCCTCTTACCTTGCACTCGAATCTGCCGATGGCGATATGGGCAACTCGAGTGTATTGCAGAAACAAACACAATCTTCGGTAACTTCCCTGGCAGCCTCCGCAACAGCCGGTGTTGTCACCACACGCGCTGCAGCGCGTGCATTTTTCATCGACGGCACCAATCGCGCGATGTTTCGTTTCACGCTGAAAAATCATTTGTGTAACGACATGGAGCAAGTGCAGGACGTCACGCGTCCGTCCGATCGCATTCGTCAGGATGTATCGCGCAGTCCCGGCGGCGATAGCCGTTTATTCATGAATGGTTGTGTCGGTTGTCACAGCGGTATGGACCCGATGGCGCAGGCTTTTGCGTATTACAACTTCTCTTATACCGGCGCGGGTAATGAAGACAGTGGGCAATTGGTCTACACGCCCGGTGCCGTTCAACCAAAATATTTAATCAACGACACGCACTTCAAAGAAGGTTATGTCACGCCTAATGACCATTGGGACAACTACTGGCGCGATGGCCCGAACACGGCAATTTTTGGCTGGAGCAATACGCATACTGTCGATCTTGGAAATGCGCGCAATAAAAACGGTATCTACGGCGGCGTCGGTGCGAAATCCATGCTGGAAGAGCTCGCAAACAGCGAAGCATTTGCCGTGTGCAGCGTGAAAAAAGTATTCAAGGCGGTTTGCTTGCGCGATCCCAGCGAAAGCGATCGCACGACCACGGTTCATGGCATCGCTGGTTTCAACCAGATGCTCACCGATTTGAAGAGCAGCAACTACAACCTGAAGCAAACATTCGCGCAAGCAGCCGTTTATTGCTCGGGTAACTGATGGATCTGATGCCATGAAGCCAATTGCAATGACTATGAAGATGACAACAAAACTCACCGCAATTCGCAGTCTCGGTATTGCCCTTGCCTCTGCACTTCTACTAGCTGCCTGCGGCGGTGGTGGCAGCGGTGGTGAAAATACATCGAATGCATCGGCGACCTCTTCATCGGGCTCGGGCTCGTCATTTGTTTACAGCGGGCCTGCGCCAGCCAGTACTGATGTGCAGCGCTTCAAGCAATCGTTTTACGACAATCTCGTCGATCGTTGCGGATCCTGCCATAAGCGTGGTGGTGCGGGTACGACATCGTTTGTCGATCACGCCGACATCAACTTTGCCTACAGCGAAGCACTTACGGTGGTAGATCGTAACAATGTGGCCAACTCAGCCATCGTTGCGAAAGTTTATGGTGGTCATAACTGCTGGGAAGCGTCGAATGCAGCCTGCCGTGTGCAGATGATTCGTTTTATTGACGGTTGGGTGAATGGCGATGCAATCACTTCGACATCGGTGAAATTAACGGCGCCGAACGATCGCGACCCCAATGGCGCCGATATTACAGGCGATGGCCAAGGTGATGGTTTCCGCAATTTTCCCGATTTGACGACGTATCAAAGCTCCGCGCTCTATCAATTCGTTTCTGACGATCGTTATTGCGCGCGCTGCCACTCCGATACCTCGGCAGCGAAACAGCAGCCTTATTTCGGTTCATCGACAGCGTCCGTTTCTTACGATGCGATACAAAGCAAAATCGATTTGAACGATCCTGCGCTCAGCAATCGCAGCCTCAAAGCGAAATCGCGCCTGGTGGTTCGCTTGCGCGACGAATTCCACAACTGCTGGACAGCGAGTTGTGCCGCAGATGCGGAAACGATGCAGGATTTGATCGCTGCACTGGCGGGAAGTAGTCCGCTCACGCTGCTCGACACCAATGCCTACCGCAGCAAGGCGCAAGTGCTTAACGACGGTATTGTCGGTAGCAGCGGCAACCGTTTCGAGCCTTATCAAATTGCGTTGTGGCGATTCACCGAAGGTGAGGGCAAGGTCGTTTCCGATACCAGCGGTGTGTCACCGGCGATTAGCCTGACTCTCGTCGGCGACGAAGGCGATGCCGGTACGTTCAAATGGATTGGCGGTGGTGGTGTTCAATTCAACGGGGCGCATGCTTACGGTTCGCCGACGAACAGCAAAAAACTGTATGACCTGCTCGGAGCGTCTGGAGAATATTCGATCGAAGCGTGGACGCTGCCCAGCAACGTGACCGATGAAGATAAGGAAATTATTTCGTACAGCGAAAGCGGTATACGTCGTAACTTCATGCTGGGTCAGACCATGTATAACTACGACTTCTACAACCGCAGCAGTGCGACGAATAGAAGCGGCATGGTCGGCACAACCAAGTTCTCAACGAATCCCGCGTTGGAAGCATTGCAGGCATCGCCGCAACATGTGGTGGCTACCTACGATCCCATCAATGGCCGCAGAATTTATGTCAACGATCAGCTCGTCAGTGTTGCCTATCCTGACGACAAAGGGTCGTTGGTCAATGATTGGGATGAGAATTACCAAATCGTGTTGGGCGATACCCTGGCGAAAGGCGCCACATGGAAAGGCGCGTTACGCATGGTTGCGATTCACAAGCGCGCGTTGAACGCAGATCAGGTTCATCAGAACTTTGAAGTGCCGCCCGGCGAAAAACGCTATGTGATGTTCAATGTTTCAAAAATTGCGAACATGCCGGCGAGCTGTTACGACTCGGCCACGCAAACCAGTTATTGCTACATCTATTTCGACGTCAGTCAGTACGATAACTATGCCTATCTTTTCAACAAGCCGTATTTCATCAGCTTGAATGACGATATTAGCGATCTGAATGGATTAGTCATCAAAGGCATTCACATCGGCATCAATGGCAAGTTGTCATCGGTCGGACAGTCCTATGTCAACGTGAATACCACCGTTAACACCGCGAGTTACATAGTCGGCAATGAGCCAGGCAGCGGAGTCATCTTGTCGGATCTTGGCACCATCGTGCCGAAGCTGGTGGGTGCTGATGCGGATTTGATGTATCTCGAATTCGATCAAATTGGCGTGAACACTGATCACGCGGCTACGGCAACCGGCCCCGCCTTTAGCTATCTGCTCGATGGCGCAGCAGCGATCGATATCGGTTGGCGTACCTTCGATGAAATCAGCGCGACGTTCTCGCAAATGACCGGTGTGCAAGTGACCGATTCGACCGGATTTGTGGTGCCAGGGCAAACTGGCAATCCAACACCGCCAACGGTTGGAACGGTATTCAATAATCTGCGCGGACAATTGCCTGCGGTTGAGGATTTCCCTGCGTATCTTGCTTCGCACCAGACGGCGGTGAGTCAGTTGGCGGTGACCTACTGCACAGCGTTGATGCGCAATAGCACGCGCCGCGATGCATTCTTCGGCGCTGCGACCAGTGCATCGTATTTCCGTACTGATTGGCAAAACCGTTTGGTCTCGCCACTCGTCACGAAATTCACCAGTGGTGCCGCCTTACTGAGTGCGCCGAGCAGTGCGCAAATCAGTACCGAGCTGATGAATCTGATTACGTACTATCCGGCGGATAGCAATCGCCATGCGGGTATTTGCGCGAATGGGATTTGTAATTCAGATGATGATCTTACGCTGCGTGCTGCAACTGCAGCGTGCGCAGCAGGTCTCGCTAATGCAGCAATGACATTGCAGTAACAGTGCGCCACTCAGTTATTAGCGCGTATGTAGTGTTGAGAAAAAAATTTGAGGATTATGTAAATGGCAAAGCGCACGATCATTCATCCGGATGCCCCACTGCTGCTTAATAACCATCGTCGTCCGCGCACGCGTCGCGAGTTCATCGCGCAGAGTTTTGCGCTCGGCACGGGTACGGTTATCGCCAATAGCCTGCTTGGGTTATTTCCAAATTCTGCGTATGCCGATTTATCCGGCGATCTCCTTGCACAAAATGCGCTTTGTAATGCAGCGAATTCATCGTCCGGCATGCTGCCTTTTATCGCATTCGATTTGGCCGGCGGTGCAAATATTGCGGGTTCGAATGTGTTGGTGGGATATAAGGGCGGGCAGGAGGATTTTCTGTCGGCGCAAGGTTATAAATTGCTTGGGTTGCCTCCCGATTTGATGCCAAACGCCTCCCAGCCGCGTGTGACCAACGTCGTCGATCGCTCGTTGGGATTGGCATTCAACGGCGATAGCGCATTTTTGCGCGGTATTTTGACGACCTGCTCGCCCGCAGCTATGGCGTTGACCAATGGTGCGGTCATTCCCGCACGCTCGGAAAATGATACGGGCAATAATCCGCATAATCCGATGTATGGCATTTATCGCGCCGGCGCGAAAGGCGCGCTGGTCGATTTGATCGGTTCAGAAAACTCCGACTCGGGCGGCAACTCGATGGCGCCGAATATGCTCATCGACATCAGTGCGCGGCCAACTCAAGTAACGCGCCCGAGCGATGTAACGAGTCTTGTCGGTACCTCGGCAGATCTGCCGACGCTGCTGGATCAGGCAAATACTGTTGCAGCAATGGAGTCGGTCGCGCGAATCTCCAATGTGGGGCTCGATCGTGCCGGCAGCCATTACCCGGGCAGCAGCGATTATTCGAGCAAACGCACCGATGCCAAATGCCAGATCGTCAAAAGCGCGGATAACACTGACCGCTTCGGTGCGACCTCGCCGGACCCATCGAAAGATACTGCTCTTACGTCGATTTTCCCGGGCGGGAATATCGGTGCAAACGGCGAGTTTTCGAAAACAGCGTCGATTATGAAGTTGGTGCTGGGACAGGCTGGTAACAAACACTACGCAGCAGCGGGCACCATTACCATGGGTGGGTTTGATTACCATACTGGCGATCGTTCCACAGGTGAGATGCGTGATTTCCGTGCGGGCCAATGCATGGGCGCGTGTCTTGAATACGCGCATCGCATGAGTACCCCGGTCATGCTTTATGTCTTCAGTGACGGTGCGTTGTCGAGTAATGGCGGTATCGATGGATCGGTCGATGGTCGTGGTAAAAATAATTGGGACAGCGACAACCAGTCGACGGGTGCAGCATTTTTCCTCGTTTACAATCCGACCGGGCGTCCAACGTTACTTGGTGCAACCGCTGCCGATCAGGCCAAGCATCAGCAGCTCGGCTGGATGCGTACAGATGGATCGGTGGAAACGGCGGGCAGCCCCGCAGCGAATAGCGTGAACCAATTGGTCGATATGGTGGTGCTGAATTATCTCGCGTTGCAGGGCAAGCAAAATTTACTTTCTCAGGCGCTAGCGGGCCGCGCGGAAAGTTCGATTCTTGGCGGGCCGACGAGCTGGGATAAATACACAGCCTTTGCTCCGCTAGCCTGATTACTGCGCTGTCTTCAACGCGTTGCATTTCAGCGAGCTGATGTCGATCGCATCACACTTGCCGGTTCGCGATCGGCTCTCATTCAGCTATCCTTCCAAACGATAATTTCTCTTTAAACCTTCCTGGCTCATCGCTGCGAAGGTTCGGCACGTCAGGAGTGTAATGATGCTGAGTTCATGGAGTCGTTGCGGACGGCAAATCGCAGCGTTTGCGTTGGCAATGGTCTGCGTGTGGAGTCAACCGCTGTTTGCCGAGACTTCTGCTTCGACTCCTCAAGCGACAGCGAGTAAAGCGCCAGCTGCAACGGCAGCAAAGACGACCCCTGCAACAAAAGATGCCACCTTGTCGGCGCAGCGCGCACTCAGCGAGCAGGCGCAAGACATCAAGAAGCAGGCGCTTGAACTCAATCGCGATCTGTTCAGTCTCGAAGAAGAATTATTGTTCCCGGCCAACACGCAGGTTGCGGTGTTCGTGTCGCTCGACACGGGTGAGTTTTCTCGCTCGATGCGGTACAAATAAAACTCGACGACAAAATCGTCGCCAATTATCTCTACACGCCAAAACAGGTCGATGCGCTGCGCCGTGGCGGCGTGCAACGTTTGTATGTAGGCAACGTCAAAGGCGGAAAGCATGAAATTGTTGCGGTGTTGACGGGACGCGGTCCGCATAATCGCGATTACCGTCGCGGCGCCAATTACACCTTCGAGAAAGGCGATCAAGCTAAGTATCTTGAGCTTAAGATTGTCGATGCCACCTCGAATTACGAACCGGAATTTCAAATCAAAGAATGGCAGTAGGGCGGCGTTGTGCTTAACAGGAAAGCGGTTAACGGCATGACGATGAAGCGGATGCGCAGGCTACTCGCCATTGCAGTATCACAAAGCGGTGCCGTGTTTCGTGGCGTGGTGTTTCGCGGCGTGGTTCTGGGTTGCTGTGCACTGACTCCAGCCACTTATGCAGCCGAGGATCCCATCACCAGCGTGCAGGATTTGCGTTACGGCGTCGTCCTCTACGAATTCTTTCAAGACAATTATTTCGATGCGCTGAGCGAGTTGATGCTTGGCGAGCAAAATCAGGATATGCCGCATCACGCCGAGTTCGCGCGTTTAATGCGCGGCGGTATCAGTCTTTCCTACGGCATGAACACGCAGGCGCGCAGCATTTTCGAAGAATTGCTTGCGCAGCATCCAAAGGCGGCGGTGCGCGATCGCGCGTGGTTCTATCTTGGCAAAAGCTATTACGAGCGCGGCGATAATGAGTCAGCCATCGCCATGCTCAATCGTGGCGGTCGCGAATTACCCGATGAGCTTGCGCTGGAGCGCGATTATTTGCGCGCCAATATCGCCTTGCGCAATGGCGATCTCGGCGGTGCGCAGTTGCCGACATACGATGGCGACGATGATTTAAATCCGTGGCTGCCGTATCTGCTATTCAATCGCGGCGTGCTGCAATCGCAGCAGGGTAATGCGCAGGGCGCTGCCGATTCTTTCGCACAGTTGGCGGCGCTGCCTCTCAAGAGTGAAGAGCACAAGGCGCTGCGCGATCGCGCGTTCACGGCGCAAGGTTATACCTACCTCAGCGCGCAACAATCGCAAGCTGCGCTCGATGCATTTCGTCAGGTTCGACTTAACAGCCCGTTTGCGGATAAAGCTCTGCTCGGTTATGGCTGGGCGGCATCGCAGGCGGATCAATTTGAACTGGCGCTGCAACCCTGGCAGGAATTGAGTCAGCGCTCGTTATTGTCGCCGGCGGTGCAGGAAGGTTTGCTCGCGGTGCCGTATGCGTATGAGAAGCTCGGTGCGCACGCGCAAGCGCTGGAAGAATACGAGCGCGCCGAGCAACTGTATATTCAGGAAATCGCGCGCATCGACGATGCCACCAACACGCTGAAAAATACGTCGCTACTGAGTTTGTGGCTCGACCCCAAAGCCAAAGAGGCGTGGTTGTCGCGTCACGAAGAATTACCCGTTGCACCGCAATTGCCGTATCTCGAACATTTGTTGTCGCTCGATACGATTCAAGAAGTGCTAAAAGATATGCGCGATCTCGGCGTGCTCGAACAGCACCTCAGTGACTGGCGCGGACGTTTGGATGCACTCAATGTTGCGCAGGCGTTGCAATATCAGCGCCGCCAGGCAGTTTTGCAGACACGGCCCGATCAGGCATTGAATGCGCGCTTCGATGCATTGCAGCAGCAGCGCGATGCGATCGCTGCACAATTGCAAGAAGCGGATGAAACGCGCGATGGTTCGTTATTTATGGAAGCGAAAGATATTGCCGTATGGAAACGCCTCGAGCGCGTGCGCCGCAATATCGAAGCGCTTAAAAATGCCGGTCAGGATGTGAGTGCGGCCGAAGAGAAATATCGGCAATATCGCGGCGTCTTCGCCTGGAGTTTGCAAGAAAATTATGCCGATCGCCGCTGGCAGTTGAAAAAGGAAATGCGCGAATTGGATACGCAGCTCGCGAAGGCGCAACTCGATAAAGCTGCGCTCGCCAATCTTGTCGTGCGTGCCAGTGCGCCCGAGCAAGGTGCGCGCATTCGCGCGCTCGATACCCGTTTGCAATCTGTGCTCGATAATATTCACGTTGCGCAAACCCGTGGCGATACCGTGCTGCGTGCGCGTGCCGTCGAGGAATTGCAGGTGCAGCGCGATCGCCTGGTCGCGTATCTGAGCCGTGCGAAACTGGAAAAATCGCGCCTGTTCGATAAGGGCACAACGGAGGCGCTGCAATGAAGTGTCTTGGTTGGCTCAATAGGCCTCGCCTGCAACGCTGGGGAGGTGGCTCGCGAAGCGAGACGGAGGGGTCATCTTCTAAACATAACCCCCTCGCCCTGCGGGCACTCCCCCTATCAAATAGGGGGAGCCATCCGTGGATTGTATTAAGTATTTTATTTGCGTTGAGTGGTTGCTCGTTATTCGGCGACAAAGAAAAAAATAACGAGCCGACGCTCGCATCGCTCAAGGCCGCGAAATTGCCCGAGCGCAATCAGCCATTAAAACAAGTCGGTCTGCAGCAGGTTGCCGATAATTATCGCGATGTGCTGAAAACAACGAATGATCCCGAGTTACGTGTGCAAGTGACCCAGCGGCTCGCTGATCTGCAAATGATGAGCAGTGAGCAAAAGCAATTGGCCGGGCAACAGCAGGGCCATTATTTCGACGATACGATTAAATCGTATCGTGAATTGCTCGCGGCACATCCAAATCGTGCCGATAACGATCGCCTGCTTTATCAATTGTCGAAGGCTTACGATCTCGATGGGCGTGGCGACGAGTCGCTGGTGGTGTTGCAGCAGCTCGTGCGCGAATATCCGAAATCCGACTATTACATCGAAGCGCAATTCCGTCGCGGCGAGTTGTTGTTCGCGCGTTCTAAATACGAAGAAGCCGAAACCGCTTACGGCGAAGTCGTCAAAAAAGGTCGCAATTCCAGCTATTACCAGAATGCGTTGTACATGCAGGGCTGGGCGCAATTCAAACGCGCGAGCTATGAGCCTGCGTTAGTTTCGTTTACCGGCACGCTCGATTTGTTGTGGCCTGAGAATAAATCCATTGATGATTTACCACGCGCACAGCAGGGGTTGGTCAACGATGCGATGCGCGTGATGAGCTTGATCTTCTCCTATGACAAGGGCCCGCAAACGGTCACCGAGTTTTATGCGAAGCGCGGCGAGCGTCATTATGCAGCCGAGCTGTATCGTCAGCTCGGTCAATTGTATTTGCAGCAGAAACGCTATCGCGATGCGGCCGATACTTATCGCGCGTTTGCCGATGCACATCCGTTGTCGAAGGATGCGCCATCGATGTATGTGCTGGTTATTGCTGCCTACAACGAAGGCAATTTCCCATCTGAGGTGTTGACCGAGAAAGGCGAGTTCATCAAGCGCTACGGTATTCACAGTGCGTATTGGGCCAAGGTCGACGAATCATCGCGCAATGGTTTGCGTGACAATTTGAAAATTTATTTGAGCGAACTCGCGCAATACCACCATGCCGAAGCGCAGCGCATCAAGGCGCTCATCGGTAAGGCTGCGCCTAAAGCCGATGCGAAAGCCGCTAAGTCCGATGCTAAAAAATCGAGTGACGCTGCTGCTGAAAACAGCGATTTCGCCAAAGCCACCGATGCCGAGAAAAAAGCCGCTGCGCAGCAAGCCTATCGTTTAGCGGGTAATTATTATCGCGAATACATCGACACCTTCCCGCAGGATCCGCAGGTCGGGCGCACAGTATTTTTGTTGGCGGAAAGCCGCTTCGAGGCCGAAGATTTCCCTGCGGCGATCGAAGCGTACGAGCAGGCCGCCTATCAGTACGCCAATAATGAGCGCGGCGCCGACGCGGGTTATTCGGCATTGATCGCCTATGAAGAGCAGATCAAGCGTGTCGATGCGGCGCAAAAAGACAATTGGCAGCAATTGAAAATCGATAGTGAATTACGTTTCGCGAAGCAGTTTCCGCAGGATAAGCGAGCGGTAGTGGTGCAGGCGCACGCAGCGGATGAATTATTTGAGCGTAAGGATTATCCATCGGCGGTAGCCGCTGCGACAGTGGTGTTGCAATGGCAGCCGCGCGCAGAAACTCGTTTGCTGCGCAGTGCAGCGTTGATTGTCGGTCATGGCGAATTCTCGCAGCAGCATTTCGCGCAAGCGGAGCAGGGTTATCGCACGGCGTTGAGCGTAATGCCAAATGACGACGCGCAGCGCGGTGCTATCGAAGAGCGACTCGCTGCGTCGGTTTACAAACAGGGCGAAACCAAATTGGCCGGCGGCGATAAACTCGCGGCTGCGCAGGAATTTTTGCGCGTTGCGCAGGTGGCGCCGAATTCGAGTATTCGCGTGAATGCGCAATACGACGCGGCCACGCAGTTTATGGAAAGTTCGCAGTGGCAGAGCGCGATCAACACGCTTACCGATTTACGTACGCGCTTCCCGAAAGATGCGCTTGCATCGGGAGTGGCGGCCAAACTGGCGCTTGCGTATCAGCAGAGCGGGCAATCGACGGCTGCTGCGGCAGAGCTGACCCGTGTTGCGCATGAAGACAATGATCCTGCTGCTAGACGCGAAGCGTTGTATTCCGCTGCCGAGCTTTATCAAAAAGGCGGTGATCGCGCTGGTTTCGAAAACAAAAATTTGGCTATTGAACGCTATAACGAGTACGTCAAAACCTATCCGCAGCCGTTGGGTCTGGCGATGGAAGCGCGCTATCAGCTCACCGAGTTATATAAGCAAATCGGTGCTAACGATGTGCGCAAGCAAATGTTGCAGCAGATTGTTGAAGCCGATGCAACGGCAGGCAGTGCGCGCAGCGATCGCACGAAGTTTCTCGCAGCGCAGGCGCAGGATGAACTCGCCGAAGATACCTATCGCAGTTTCGCTGCGGTGAAATTGACGCTGCCGCTCAAAGAAAGTTTGAAGCGTAAAAAAGCGGCGCTGGAAACTGCGCTCGCTGCGTACAAGCGTTGCGAGGATTACGGTATCCAGCAATTCGCAACCAAGGCGCGTTATCGCATCGGCGAAATTTATTCGACGCTGAGTCAAGACTTGCTGAAATCGGAACGCCCGCAGGATCTCGATGAGCTCGCGAAAGAACAATACGATGTATTGCTGGAAGAGCAATCCGATCCGTTCGTGGAGAAGGCGATTGCGGTACATGAAGGCAATGCGCAGCGCAGTTGGGAAGGCATCAACGACGAGTGGGTACAGAAGAGTTTTGCAGCACTCGAAAAATTAATGCCTGCGCGCTACAAGAAACCGGAAATTAAAATGGCGGTGAGCGATGACATTCGTTAATTCGATGCAGCAGCTCGCGGCCGGTGTGTTTTTGGTTGCGCTCGCCGGGTGCCAATCGACACCAAAAACGCAAGCCGCAGCAGCCAGCGCGGAAATTCCACCAGCGGCACAAACGCTGTTCAACAGCGCCATTGCTGCACAGCGCGAACAGCATTTCGATCAGGCCGAATCGCAATTGAAGCAGCTTGTTGAAAAGTATCCGCAATTATCGGGACCGCATTTGAATTTGGCGTTGTTGTACGCGCAGACCAAGCGCCCGGAGCTCGCCGATACCGAATTCAAGCAAACGCTCAAGGTCAATCCGAACAATGTTGCGGCCTACAATCAATACGGCGTCTGGTTGCGCGAGCAGGCGCGCTTGAGCGAGGCTGAAACAATTTATTTGCAGGCGATCGAGCGGGCGCCCGATTATGCCGATACGCATTTGAATCTCGGCATTCTCTACGATTTATATTTGGGCAAATTGCCGCAGGCATTGGCGCAGTATCAACGCTATCTCGAATTGACCGGCGATGAAAAAAGTCCGGCGCGCGCGTGGGTGGCCGATTTACAGCGCCGTCTGAAACCGGCGCAGTAGGAGATTTGCGATGCGATTAGGTATGACGTCGGCAGTGCGATTTCTTCTGATGCCGTTGATAGCAGCGTTCGCTGTAGCATTGTTTTTTGCAATGCCGGCCGTTGCGGCACCGGCTGAAAAGAAATCGGACGAAGCCACCGTGGTGTTGCACAGCACGATCACGGGTAATCAGGAACAGCCGAAGGTGCTGTATATCGTGCCATGGCAATCGCCGGGGAGTGCCGATCGATTGATGCAGCCCGCAAAGCCGGTATTGGATGATGTATTTGCGCCGGTCGATCGCGCCGAATTCAATCGCGAGCTCAAGTTTCGCGAAAACGTCACGACCCCGGCGCCGTAGCATTCCGCTCCGTCAGCTGCTTTGAATATTCCGTAATTTGTCGAATCGTTAGCAGTTTTTAGAGCGTGTTGTGCATCACAGCAGCGCTCTAAAAAAAAGCCGCTATAGTTGTTCGTGCAATTGATTTTCCCACAAGGCTAAGTTCGCCTTTCCCATCGTCAGGACATGCAATCGTAGGGCTTCATCATGGAATCACTTCACTCTGCCGTTCGTTTTTTCCAAGAGGGCGGCTTCTTCATGTTTCCGATCGCGGTCGTACTCGTGTTCGGGATTGCGATTACGGTCGAGCGCTGGATCTTTTTGACGACGGCACGCAGCTCGAATCGCAAAGCATTCGATGAGATTTTGCCGATGGTGCAGAAGGGCGATTACAAAGGCGTGCTTAGCTACGCCAATTCGTCGAACGCTCCGGTGGCGCGCATTCTTGCGCAGGGTATTTCGCGTCTCGCCCACACGCAACGCCGCGACGATATCGAATACGCGATGGAGGAGGGGGTGATGGAAGCATTGCCGCGTTTGGAAAAACGCACGCAATATCTGTCGACGCTCGCCAACGTCGCCATGCTGCTCGGCCTGCTCGGTACCATTTCCGGTCTGATCAGCGCGTTCGCAGCGGTAGCGAATGTGAACCCCGCTGAAAAAGCACAGATGTTGTCGGCCAGTATCGCCGAAGCGATGAATGCGACCGCATTCGGTTTGACCTCGGCGATTCCGATGTTGTTGATCCATCAATTACTGCAAACCAAAACCACGGAAATTATCGACAGTCTCGAAATGGCTGGCGTGAAATGTTTGAACATTCTTTCCGATAAGCGCGCGTTGGCACAGCAGACGCGTTCTGGCGATTGATCCAGTCAACGGCTAAAAAAGTGTAAACGATTGAACAAAGCGATTACTTTTTAAAGACGAACGCAGTACGGAATCATCACTATGGCTATGCGTCGCGTGCGCGCCCATCAGGAAGAAGCAGCCGATCTCGATATGACGCCGTTCATCAGCTTGCTGGTGGCGCTGGTGCCATTTCTGCTCGTCAGCGTGGTGTTTTCCCACATCACTGTGCTCGATTTGAAATTGCCGAATGCAGCCGGTGGCGAAGGCGGTGCGAGTGAGTCACAAAATGAAGAAGTGGAGTTGGTGATTCGCGCCGATCATCTCGATATCAATTATCCGCGCGGCACACTCGTTAAATCGATCGCCGATGTCGATGGCAAACACGATTACGCGATGTTGTCGTCGGTGTTGCAGGAAGTGAAACGCCAGCTCAAAGAAAAATCCATCGAGAAAAAAACCATCACCATTTTGTCTGAAGCCGATACGCCGTATCAAACCATCGTGTCGTCGATGGATACGGTGCGCTCGTACAAAACGACATTGGTGACGAGTGTGGTCGATGCGGAATTATTTCCCGATATTTCCTTCGGCGATGCGCCCGCAGTTAATACCAATACAGCAGCGGGGGCGACGCCATGAAGTCGTCAATGCGCGCGCGCCGTATGGCGCGAAATCATCGCCGCATGCACGTGGCTGCAAAATTAACGCTGGTGCCGATCATCGATATTTTCACGATGCTGCTGTTCTTCCTGATGGTGAACACGGGCAACGTTGAAGTGTTGGATATGGATAAAACCATCAAGCTGCCCGATTCGTTTGCGCAAAAGCGCGCCGAGCAAACGGTGCTTATTAAGGTCAACGCCGACGATATTATTATCGAGGGCCGAAAAATTGCGAGTGTCGCTGATGTGATGGCAGCGAGCGATGATGTTATCGCGCCGTTGCAAAAAGAACTCGATGTGTGGGCCTCGCGCAAAATCGAAGTGAGCGCCGAAGAAAAAGAGCGCGGCTTTGCCGTGACGATTATGGGCGATCAGAAAATTCCGTATCGTCTGCTCAAACGCGTGATGACCACCTGCGCGCAAGCCGATTTCCGCGATATTTCGTTGGCAGTGGCCACGCTCGAAGGCAATGGTCCCGCGCAACCTTCGCAGCCTCATGCGACTGCCCCGGGAGCGTAATCGTGTCGGTTATTCGCGTCCCTAATCCACAACTGCCTTGGTCGTCGAGTCGCGATGAGGATTCGAGCTTTCGCAAAATTCTGATCGCGCTGCTCGTCATCTACATCGTTATTGCATTGATGGTTGCGCTGTTGAAGTTGCCGCCCGTCGTGCATCCCGAGCCAAAAGATTTGCCGCCGCAATTGGCGAATGTCGTATTGCAAAAAGTCGAATTACCGAAACCAGTCGAAACACCTAAGCCGATCGAAAAGGTTGTTGAAAAAGAAAAGCCGGTCGAAAAGCCGAAAGTGGAGCAACCAAAACCGAAGCCGGTGCCACCGACAACGCAGCCCGTACCACCGTCGAAAACCGGTGCGCGTGCAGCGGGGCCTGAAGGCGGCAAAGAAGCGCCGATCGATTTAACGCAGCAAGCGCGCGAGAAAGCGGCGAAGTCGGGGATTTTGCAATTCAAAGATGATCTCGCCGATATGCGCGAAAGTGTCGATGTGTCGCAAGTCAAACGCAGCAATTTAACGCGCGGCACCGGCACTGCCGAAAAAACCGAGCGTTCGATTATTGCGGGTAAAGCGAGTGGTGGCAGCGGTGGTATTAATACCGCCGCCTTGAGCACGGATACCGGCGGCGTTGCTTTATCGGGTCGCGAAACCACTCGTATCGACAGTCCCGGCGGTCTCGGTGGTCTTAGCACTGAGGCAGGTGGTCGTGGTCGCGGTGAAGGTTCGGGTATCGGCACTGGTACCGGCAAAGGTACGGGCAAAAAAGGCGATCTCGTTTCCGGCAGCGATGTCGGCGGCGGTCGCAGCGACGAATCGATTCGCCGCGTGATGGATGCGCAAAAAGGCGCGATATTCGGTGTTTATAACCGTGCGTTGCGTCAGGATCCAACGTTGCAAGGCAAATTCGTTTTCGAAATGGTGATCGAGCCGAGCGGTGAAGTATCGGCAGTGAAAGTCATATCGAGCGAGTTGAACGATAGTGATTTGATTTCGAAAATTCTGGCGCGTATTCGTTTAATTAATTTCGGCGCCGCCGATGTGTTGCGTACGCGCGTGAATTATTCGCTCGACTTCCTTCCCAACGCGTAAGTATTTTCGAATTAATTTCTCTGCGTAGGGGCGCTGCTTGCTGCGCCCCGAATATGCGTCGAAAGGGCGCAGCAAGCAGCGACCCTACGTAATTTCTCCCCTTAGCGTTTTCGTTTGTGGCAATTTTTGTCGCTTTGTGAAATCCCCTTTCATTCCGACGAACGGCTGCATTAGTTGGCCCGGCGGAGCTGTGCGTTATGTCTCATCCAGTGCGATTGAAGTGAGATCCAGTTCAAAGTCAGTTTTGGGGGTGCCGTCCATACTTTGTTCACATCTGACAAGCAGCGGCATTTTCGGACCGGCGCAATCCACTGACGCGCTCGACGTTGAATGCGGTTGCAAGGTTAAACGCGCAGGGAGGCGTTCAGCGATACCGATTTTATAGACAGAGGTTCATCGTGAACGCGATCGATTTGTTGGCTCGTTGTTATCCGTTTCATCAATTGGAAGCGGAAGTGCTGAAATCGCTGAAAAGCAAAATCGAAACGCGCGATATCAAACGCGGACAAACGCTGTTGCGCAGAGGCTCCGCGATGCCCGATAAGTGGAGTTACCTCGTCAGCGGCAGCGCAGAATTGCGCCGCTCCTTCTTCGATCGGCAAGCCTTGCAGGCAGGTGCCGATCCCGCATTACAGGCACTCGATTATTTATTGCTTGGCGAAGGCGGGCAGATCGTCGCACTTGAAGACTGTGTGGTCGCGCAAGTGTCGCGCGATATCCTCGATCGCAGTCTTGCTTCGAATGCCTCGAACGATTACAGCGTCGCCGCATTGCACGATGTCGATCTCACCACCGATTATCTGGTGTCCGATAGCGCCGTATCCGTCGATTGGATGTCGCGCTTTTTGCAATCGCCACTCGCGCATAACTTGCCCGCTTCGTCGATTCAGCACGTGCTTGCAAGTCTCGAGCATCGAGACGTTGCTCATGGCGAAGATATTGTGCGCAAGGGCGAAGTGGGCGATGCGATTTATGTGCTGACACGCGGCGTCGCTACGATCTGCACCGATGAGCACAGCGCATTCGGCGGTCGCGAAATTGCATTGATTGCCGGCGATTATTTTGGCGAGGAATCGCTGGTTGCGGATACCTTGCGCAATGCCACCGTGACGATGGAAGCTGACGGTTCGGTCGCACGTCTCGATCGCGCTGTGTTCGATCAATATATCCGTCCGCATCTGGTGCGCGAAGCGGATGACGACTTGATGGAGCGTTGTCTGACCGCAGATACCGATAAATCACTGGCGATTATCGATGTGCGTTTTCCCATCGAGTATCGCCACGATGCGTTGCCGACCAGCACCAATATTCCGATTCCATTATTGCGCGCTCGTCTCTCTCTGCTCGATAAAACCCGCACACATCTGGTGACGCGTCATGGTGGGCGTCGCAGCGAGTTGGCGGTTTTTCTGTTGCGGCAGGCAGGTATCGAAGCGTATTTGATGGCGTCGGCATCGCATCGGTTCGCACATATCGATGCCTATGATAATGATGCTTTCGGCGAACGCGTTGCATCATCCTGACATTAAAATAAAAACCAAATCGGAGTAAGCTAGGCGCTTCAATTTCTGGACGCTGGCGATGCTACGGATCATAAAAAAAATCTTCCTCGGCCTCTTCGTGCTGATTGTATTGTCAGTGAGTGCGGGAGCGATTTACTGGCATCTTCATCCCATTCCAATTACTGATCCAAAAATGCTGCTGCATGTTGCACTCGGCGGCGGCGTTAATGCACCGAGCGCTGCGCAGGTTGCGCAGCGTCTGCAGGTGCCGGCGGGTTTTCATATTTCGATTTATGCGAGCGACCTGCCGGGCGTGCGTATGTTGCGTTTCACTGCAGCTGGCGATCTGGTGGTGTCACGTCCGCGTGCGGGTGAAATCAATTTGTTGCTGCGCAATCCAAAAAATCCAGCGCAGAGTGTCGGTCGTCGCGTGTTGCTGAGTGGATTGTCAAAGCCGCATGGCGTCGATATTCACGAGGGCTGGCTGTATGTCGGCGAAACCGATGCGATTGGGCGTGTGCGCATCGACGAGCAAGGCGGTCAACTGCAAGGCGATTATCAGCGCATCGTCACCGGATTAACGGGCAATGAAAATCACTGGAGTAAAACGGTTCGCATCGGGCCGGATAATTATCTTTATGTAGCGCAGGGATCGACCTGCAATGTCTGCGAGGAAAAAGATAAACGCCGCGCCACGATCATGCGTTTTCAACTCGATGGTAGCGGTGGCGAAATATACGCGACAGGCTTGCGCAATAGCGTCGGACTCGATTGGGCACCGTGGGATCAGCAATTGTATGCAACCGATAACGGACGCGATTTGCTCGGCGATGATTTTCCGCCGTGCGAATTGAATCGCATCGTTCAGCGTGGATTTTATGGCTGGCCGTATATCAATGGTTTCGGTGAGCTCGATCCCGATCTCGGTAACGGCAAAGAAGATTTATTGGCGACCGCGATATCCCCAGCGTTTGGTTTTCGCGCGCACAATGCGCCGCTCGGAATTCATTTTTTACGCGATGCGAAAAGGCCCGCATCCAATGCATCGACAAACTGGGCGCATGCTGCTTTGGTGGCGTTGCATGGCTCGTGGAATCGCAGCAGTCCCGATGGCTATAAAGTGGTTGCGCTGCACTGGCGAGAGGATGGCAGCATCGAGCAGACCGATTTCGTGACCGGTTTTGAGCGCGATGGCAATGTCATCGGTCGTCCCGTCGATATCGCTGAAGGTCCGGACGGCGCTATTTATATTTCCGATGATTACGCTGGCGTGATTTATCGTGTGAGTTATGGCGAGAATTCTCCGACGAGCGCAACTGCATCTGTGCCGAGAGAAATTCAGCCGGGCTCTACTGCGGAAATGATCAGTCCTGGCGAGCGTGTGCAACTGTATGCGCAAGGCGAGGCGCTATTTAATAAATATCCGTGCAGGCATTGTCACGATCCGCGCTTCGCCAGTGCGATGCGTCCGGTGCGCGAATTGAAAAATTTATCGGCACGTTACAGCATCGAGCAATTACAGGAATTTTTCGTCACGCCAACGCCGCCGATGCCGGTATATCCCTTGGACGAACATGAGCGTCGCGCATTGGCAGTGTATTTATTAACGAAAGATCAACAATAAGAGACCGAGAAATTATGCAGAAGTGGTTGCGGGATATTGCCTTGTGCTTTGCGGCGGGTTGCGTTGGCGCGTTGGCGAAAACCGGTGTGATTTGGTTGTGTTTTCATTTTTCCGTGCTCAATGGTGTGGCGTCGCATTTGGCCAGCGCCCAATATCCCGCGGGCTTTTACGGGCGCATTGTTTGGGGCGGCATTGGCGCGGTTTTATTTTTACTGCCCGTTATGCGCAAAAGCTGGCCTATGCGCGGACTGTGTTGGGGACTGATCGCGGCATCGCTGCAATTATTCGTGTTGCCGCTAGTGGCGGGAGGCACGATACATTTCTCACTCTTCCCCATGTTGTCGGCACTGACGCTGGGGTGTGTCTGGGGCGTTGCCACGGCCGCCGCTCTGCGTGGGTTAGGGGCTTAGCCGTCTTCAATACCGATCATTAGCTAAAGCTGGCATTGGACGTGGCACACTTTGCGCCAGGCTGGTGCGGCTGCCTTCATCTGGGGCCCGGAATCCTCGCAATTTCGTCATTTTAAAGCGCCAATACTGTCTGCCGGCCCAGGCGCCATGCGGGCTCGCGACCGGTATTCGGCGCTTGGCAAATAAATTGCTCCACTCGCTCTGTAAGGCTTAGCGATTGATCGCAGCCGTCATAGCTGTAAGGGCGCCTGTCAAAGGTGTAAGGAGTGAGCGATGCCAAGACCAACGCGTTTCACCGTTAGCGAGATTCCTCAATGTGTGGCACTCACCGGAATGAATTGGGCGCGAACGTTTAATTATCGCGACGATTACCAGTTCTACCTGGAAAGCCTTCGCCAGGCAGCGGCGCAGTACGGCTGCGAGCTGCATGCCTACGCACTGTTGCCCAATCGCGTGCAGTTACTGGTGACTCCGCATACCGAACTGGCGGTGCCGCAGATGATGCAGTCGCTCGGACGTCGTTACGTTCAATATTTCAATCGCCGCTACGATCGCACTGGTACGTTGTGGCAGGGGCGCTATAAATCTTGCTTGGTCGAAGCGGGCGAGCACATGCTCAATTGTTATCGCTATATCGATACGCTTGCTGCGATCACCGGTGTTGTGACCGACCCGTTCGATTATCCGTGGAGCAGTTTTCGCCAGCATATCGGTTCGGCGTCGCATTTCGTGCAGGATCACGCGATTTGGAAATGTCTCGCCGATACGCCAGCCGAATGCTATCAGCGTTATCGCGAGTTGTCGGTGATTCCGCTCGCGAGCGATGTGGTGAAAGATATCAACATGAATGTTGTGCAGGGCAGCGTTTATGGCGGTGAAGAATTTCGCGCGGAAATCGAACATCGCTGCGGTCAGAAAGTGCGGCCCCGTCCGCGCGGTCGCCCGCGTTTGCGTCAAGCAGTTTGATGCGTCAAACGTGTTTTGAAAGGACTGCTGTCGAATCACATTTTTGAAATATGTTTATCACGATGCACATCGATAATGTCACTGTCTGACATTATCGATGTTGTGTAATCGTCCTGCCTCAAATCGTAGTACATGGTAATAGCCCTGATCGGGGCCGTAGACCCATTGCTCAATTTTAAATTCGCGCTCAATGCCATCGCGGTGAATCGTGCGCAGTGTATAGCCGATAATTTCCTCGCTGACGGGATCCCCGCATTTTTCGCGCACTTGCAGCGCGAGATCACCCGGCATTACGAGTTTTGTGCCGCACCGCCACGAGTCTGCGAATGCAGGCAGTGTAAAAAATAACGACGCAAATAAACTCGAAAACATCCAGTAAACAGGTTTGTTATAAAGATCGCGAGAAGCCATGTTTTCGACTCTAAATAGGGCGAATGGTGAGAATAACCAGAAAATGTCTTTTTCGGAAAACTTAGACCAAATAACAATTAGTTAGTTTTTCGTAGCTGACTTATGCTTGTCGAGTGTGCGCTGATTCACATTGTCTGCCCACATTAATAATAAATGCCATCGGCCAAAATAGCTGCGTCATTGTAAGCAAGTTCGATCACACTCGTTGTCGCGGTGCATTTTCAATTTGAGTCGATGCTAAATGTCGCTATTGGATGAAGGAAATGAGCATGACTGCAGGGATATTCATCGGTTTGGCCATGATCGCTACGGTTGTTTTTTTGTTGCGTAATAATTGGCGCTCGCGGCGCATGGCAGTATCGGTTGCGGAAATTGCGCAGCCAGAAGAAAGCGCAAACATGAATGACGATAATCTATTTTCGCAGGCACCGGTTGCGCTGTGTCAACTCGCACTCGATGGTCGCATCGTGCGTGCGAATCAACAATTGCAGACGCTGTGTGGTTTCGATGAGGAGCGGCTCGGCGCGTATTTTCTTCCCAATCTTTTGCACAGCGATGATATCGGTATGGTCAACGTTGTGATGGGGCAATTATCGGCGGGTAATGCCAACTCTCTGGAGCTGCGCAGTCGGTTATTGCATGCGGATGGCTACAGTGTTTGGGTTCATTTGGCGATTCGATTAGTGCGCAGTCGCGGTAATGCCGTTCATTTCATCGCCACCATGACCGAGATTGGCCAATACATGCTGGCCGAGCAAATCGCGCAGAGCGAGCACGTCAAATTTGCAGCCATTGCTGCGCAGGTGCCGGTTGCAGTGTGGCTGTTATCGCCCGATTACCAGATTATTTTTGCGAACGATGCGCTGGAAACGTTAACGGGTTATTCGAAGGAAAGTTTTTTTGCCGATTCGCGTCGTTATTTTAATTTAATCCACCCCGAAGATGCCGAGCGTGTGCGTGAAGCAATGCAGGTTCATGGCATCGAGAGGAATTATGAAATTAATTATCGAATTATTCGCGATGATGGCGAGATAAGGTGCATACGCCAGCTCGGGCGTGGGGTTTATGATTCCCATGGCAAGTTGCTTTACTCTGTTGCCAGTGCGATGGATATCAGTTCGGAGATGGCTGCGCGCGATGAGCTGCACGAATTGAACAGTCGATTGCGCGAAGCGAATTTACGGCTATGCGAGAGCGTTCGTCTCGATGGTTTGACGCGTTGTCTGAATCGAGTTGCGCTGTTTGATGAGGCCGAAAAGGCTTTGATGCTTGCTCGCCGATATCAGCGTATCAGCACGATAATATTTTTTGATTTGAATGATTTTAAAGACATCAATGACAACTTCGGGCATCACGTCGGTGATCGCGCATTGGTTGCTTTCGCTGAGCAAATAAAGGCGCGGTTACGTACCACCGATGAGTTGGGGCGTTATGGCGGCGATGAATTTGTGGTGTTGCTACGGGAAACCGATGCTGATCAGGCAGTGCAGTTAATTTCAACCTTGCCACCGATTATCGTCGACAACGAAGATGGCAGCAGTATTATCGTGCGCTACTCGGCGGGTATTGCCTGCAGTGATGACGAGGCGATTGAGTCGGTCGACGATTGGTTGCGTATCGCCGATGGTTTGATGTATCGGCAGAAGGGACGTCAATATCGGGAGAGCAGCGCGCGCGGATAGTAAATTCCAAAAACAAAAAAGGGGCAATTAAGCCCCTTTTTTGTTGTGCAAATATCGCTAAAGCGATAGTGCGTGCCTTACTGAGCAGCTGGTTGCTCTGCTGGAGCAGCTTCAGCAGGTGCTGCTTCTGCCGGAGCGGCTTCGGCAGGTGCTGCTTCTGCCGGAGCGGCTTCAGCAGGTGCTGCTTCTGGAGCTGGAGCAGGTGCTGCTTGTTCAGCGGGAGCAGCAGCTTCAGGAGCGGCGGCTTCTTCTTTCTTGCCGCAAGCGGTGAGACCGAGGCTCAGAGCCAAAGCGGACAGGATCAGTAAACTTTTCTTCATGGTGCTCTCCGGGTTGTTATGACGAAAAAAAGACTATAAGTCGCGCGCCAGTCTACTGACGTGCCGGCTGCGGTGCAAGCTCTTAGGGCATCATGCCCAAAGCATAATGTTTTCAGCGGCTTTGCGCGCGGAATTCGCGTGGCTTATCGATCCGATAAAAAAAGCCCGTCGGGGACGGGCTGAACTCTACTGTTGAGGAGAACTGAACTACTACTGAGGAGAAGATGTTGCGGCAATCTCGGCGAGCACTCTTCAGCGCATCGCCATTTTTTGCACGCCCGTCATCGCATTCAAACCATTCCAGCTGTCGACACGCCCCTCGCGCCAGCCCGCCATCCATTGATTGCGCATGGCATCTTGCGTGTGGGGACAGATATCGAGATGGCGGCCTTCCATTCCGGCGCGGTAACCGCGTTGATAAGCGCGCTCGTGCAAATTGCGTTTTACCTTCTTCATAGGGCAACTACTCCGTGCTGGCTGTTTAGACTGGGGAATTGACTCGGAGGGTGGCGGAACGTGATGTTAGAATGCCGCGCAACCCAGTGATTGAATCAAAGCAAACGAATTGCGGATTCGTCGAATATCAAACTCTTCTAGGCATCGAGCGTTTTAGCGGGGCTGGTTATAGTTAAATTTTTCAACGCTATTTCAATGACTTGGCTCTGTCTATTTTGTGATCTTCGGCGGGCCTTGCTTAAACCTTCGCTAGTTATAGCTACACGGTCTAGATACTCGATAACCGCGAGCTAGCCATACAGAGTCGTGCTCTATGTCCCCAATTTTTGTCATCACCGCCACCTGCCCAAAAGGGTTGGAGGACATGCTCGCCGACGAACTGGTGAGCTTTGGCGCGGAATTGCACAAGCGTCATCTCGCTGGCGTTAGCGTGCGTGCAACGCTCGAAGTAGCCTATCGCTGCTGCATGTGGTCGCGACTTGCCAACCGGATTCTTTTGCCGCTTACCGAATTTCATGTCGATAGCGCTCAGTCCTTGTACGACGGGATAGCGCAGGTGCCATGGCACGAGCACTTCGCGCCTGAAATGACCTTTGTGGTCGATTTCAGCGGCAACAATCGGGCGATCACGCATACGCAATTCGGCGCGCAGAAAACCAAAGATGCCGTGGTCGATCAATTCGTCTGGCGCTGCGGCAAGCGTCCATCGATTGACCTCAAATGTCCCGATTGGCGGTTGAATGTGCATTTGGCGCGCGATCAGGCGCAGGTGAGTATCGATCTGGCGGGCGATAGCCTGCATCGCCGTGGTTATCGACTGCAGGGCGGTATGGCGCCGCTCAAAGAGAATCTCGCTGCTGCGTTGTTGATGCGCGCGAATTGGCCTGGCATTGCCGCGCGCGGCGGTGCCCTGCTCGACCCGCTGTGTGGTTCGGGTACTCTGATTATCGAGGGCGCATTGATGGCAATGGATATTGCGCCCGGTATTTGGCGCGAGCGCTGGTCATTCGAAAATTGGCACAAGCACGATGTCGAAGCGTGGCAGCGCGTGCATAGCGACGCCGTGCATCGCAAAGCGAAAGCGTTAGAGCGGCAGTGGCCGGAAATTCGTGGCTACGACGCGAGTGCAGCGGCGATTCGCGCAGCGGAAGAAAATATCGAGCGCGCAGAATTAACCGGCAAAGTGCGCGTATTGCGCAAGGAGCTTGCGCAATTCGTCAAGCCGACGCACTGCGAAATCAATACGGGTTTGGTGATTACCAATCCGCCCTATGGCGAACGTCTCGGCGAGCAGGAAAGCCTGCGCCATTTGTATTCGCATCTGGCTGAACGTTTGCGCGCCGAATTTATCGGCTGGCACGCCGCGATTTTTACGGGCAACCCCGATCTCGGCAAGACCATGGGTTTGCGCAGCAAGAAGCAATACCGATTTTTTAACGGCGCGATTCCGACGCAGTTGTTGTTGTTCGATATCGAGCAGCAATATTTTATCGACGCCAAACGTCCGGCGATTGAGTCGAAGCACGGCGAGCAAAAAAATAGCGAGAGCGACAATCCGGTTGTCGCAGTTGAGCTATCGGCGGGCGCACAAATGTTTGCGAACCGACTGCAGAAAAATCGCAAGCGTCTGCAGAAATGGGTCGATAAAAATTCCGTTGAATGTTATCGGCTCTACGATGCCGATATGCCCGAATACGCGGTAGCCGTCGATTGCTACCGCGACTGGATTCACGTCGCCGAATATGCGCCGCCTTCGTCGGTGGATGCCAATGCTGCGGAGCAGCGCTTGCGCGATGTAATGATGGCGATTCCACAAGCACTGCAGGTGCCGCCGCAAAAAATCGTGCTCAAACAGCGCGAGCGTCAACGCGGTAAAGCGCAGTATCAGCGTGTCGCACAGCGCGGCGATTTCATGGAAGTGCGCGAGGGTGAGGCGCGTCTGCTCGTCAATCTCACCGATTATCTCGATACGGGATTGTTTCTCGACCACCGTCCGGTGCGGCTCAAAATTGCGGAGCTGGCACGCGGTAAACGCTTTTTGAATTTGTTTTGCTACACCGCGACAGCCAGCGTGCACGCGGCGCTTGGCGGTGCGAAAACCACGACCAGCGTCGATATGTCGCAAACGTATCTCGATTGGGCGCGCAAGAATTTTGCGTTGAATGGTTTGAGCGAGGCGCGCAATCATTTCGAGCAGGCCGATTGCAGTAAATGGCTGGCGAGCTGTAAGCAGGAATTCGATTTGATTCTGCTCGATCCACCGACGTTTTCAAATTCAAAGCGCATGGACGATACGCTCGATATTCAACGCGATCATGTCGATTTGATCCATCAGGCGATGCGCGTGTTGTCGGATGATGGTTTGCTGATTTTTTCCAACAATAAACGCAAGTTCGAACTGGATGCGGTGGTGAGTGAAATTTTTGCGGTGGAAAATGTCACCGCATGGTCGCTCGATATGGATTTCGAGCGCTCACGCGATATTCATCAGTGCTGGTTTATTCGAAAGAAATAAATACAGTCAGCGCGGTTATGCAAGTAACTGCGCCATGATTTTTTCGTACATCGACGAAAGCTTATCCAAATCCTCAACGACGACATGCTCGTCGATTTTATGAATGGTTGCATTCACGGGGCCGAGTTCGACGACTTGCGCGCCGGTGGGTGCGATGAAGCGTCCGTCGGACGTGCCGCCGCCAGTATTCAATTCGGTATCAATGCCGGCCACGGTGCGAATTGCATTTAGAGAGGCGTCGACCAAATCGCCTTTCGCGGTGAGAAATGGCGCGCCGCTCAATGCCCACTCAATCGCATAATCAAGTTTGTGTTTTTGCAAAATTGCTTCAGTGCGCTCGCGCAATTGTTGCTCGGTCGATTCGGTCGAGAAGCGGAAGTTGAACAACACTTCGAGTTCGCCCGGAATCACATTGGTCGCGCCGCTGCCTGAATGAATATTAGAGATCTGAAACGATGTCGCCGGAAAAAAGGCGTTGCCGTTATCCCAGGTTTGCGCAGCCAATTCCGCCAGCGCAGGGGCGGTGAGATGAATTGGATTGCGCGCTTTTTCAGGGTAAGCGACATGACCTTGCACGCCGCGCACGATCAATTTCGCGTTGAGCGAACCGCGACGGCCATTGCGGATCACATCGCCAATTGTTTGCGACGAAGAGGGTTCGCCAACCACGCACCAGCAAATTTTTTCGTTGCGCTGCTCCAGCCATTCGATCACCTTCACGGTGCCGTTGATCGCAATACCTTCTTCATCGCTCGTAATCAAAAACGCGATACGGCCGCTGTGTTGCGGTCGCGCTGCGATGAAACGTTCGCATGCGGTGATCATCGCCGCGAGGCTGCCTTTCATGTCGGCGGCGCCGCGCCCGAATAATTTTCCGTCTTTAAAGGTCGGTTCGAACGGTGGCGATTGCCATTGCTGCTCGGGGCCGCTCGGCACCACATCGGTATGGCCGGCGAAACAGAAAATCGGCCCCGCGTCGCCGTGCACTGCCCAGAAATTATCGACATCGCCGAAGCGCAGCGGCGTGCATTCGAAACCGAGTGCGCGCAGACGTTGCATCATCGTCTCCTGGCAGCCTTCATCGATCGGCGTTACCGAGCGGCGGCGCATAAGGTCGAGGGTGAGTTGCAGCGTTGGCGATAAAGTTGAGTTGGTCATCGTGTCGATTCGTGTCTGAAAAAATTATGTGCGGATAAATTGTGTGTGGATAAATTGTGTATAGAAAAGTTGTGTGTAGATAAATTGCGTATGGATAAATTGTGTCATCAAAAATTCGCGGTGTTGTCACTTTGGCGCGCTAAGTTTTATTCACAGCTCGATCAACGGAGATGTGAAGATGAACGAACGCGAAGCGCTTACCGTAACTTCCCGCGAACGTCTGCGCCAGGAAATCGCGCAACAGACCGATATGTTTCTGCGCTCGGGCGGCCATATTGTGCACCTGCACGCGCCCGCTGTCGCCACTCGCCCGGTCGGTTCCGTCTGGTGGGGTGCTCGCAGCGCCAGCGGCTTGATTTTGCAATCGTAAAAGCGACAGCCGCCTGATCTTGCTGGCGTAAGAAATTAGTTTGCGTCATTCGCGCGAGATAAAAACACGCGCGAATGACGCCGTTGTGCGCGTGTTAATTGTGCGCGTGTAATTCTGCATTAAGCTCGATGGCTGATTTGTTTGTCAGCACTTCGAGCGCACCGTTTTGCGAATTGCGACGGAACAGCAAATCGGATTTGCCGGCGAGATCGCGCGCTTTCACTTTCTGTACGAGCTGACCTTTATCGTCAAGCACAGCAACGACTGAGCCTGCGGTGACATAGAGGCCAGCTTCCACGGTGCAGCGATCGCCGAGCGGAATGCCGACGCCCGCATTGGCGCCGATCAAGCAGCCTTTGCCGATCGAAATCACGATGCTGTTGCCGCCAGACAACGTGCCCATCGTCGAGCAGCCGCCGCCGAGATCCGAACCGGCGCCGACGAATACGCCAGCAGAAATGCGTCCTTCGACCATGCCGGGGCCTTCGGTGCCTGCATTAAAGTTGACGAAACCTTCGTGCATGATCGTGGTGCCTTCGCCGAGGTAGGCGCCGAGGCGCACACGTGCGGTGTGAGCGATACGCACGCCGCTCGGCACCACGTAATTCGTCATCTTCGGAAATTTATCGACCGACATCACTTCGAGTAATTCGCCGCGCAGGCGCGCTTGCAATTGGCGTTGCGCTAATTCATTGACATCGATGGCACCGGCGCTGGTCCAGGCGACATTCGGCAATACGCCGAACATGCCGGCCAGAGCAACTTCGTGCGGGCGCACCATGCGATGCGAGAGCAGATGCAATTTTAAATACGCTTCGGGAACTGATTTCGGAGCATCGTCCGTTGCGAGTAACGTGACGATGCAAGGCTTAACACTTTCTTGCAATGAGGCGGCAATTTCCGCCTGCGCGGTGGCGCCGATCGCACACAGCGCGGCTTCGAGTTTTTCGAGTTCGCTATGGGTCAATTCGTGGGTGACATTGCCGCCCGCGAACGCAAACACTTTGCGAATCGCTTCGATGATGCTCGCATCGGGATGCAATATTGGTTGCGGGTAAAATACTTCGAGCCAATCGCCTTTGCTGTTTTTTGTGCCGACGCCGAAGCCGAGTGCGAAATGATTGTGTGCCATGATGATTCTGCCTGTGCTTTGTTCTAAAAAATAAAAACGAATTCGCTTTAATTGCGCGCAACACGAAGCTGCAGCGTAACGAACCTATAGCGTATGCGCTTTAAAAATATCGCGATACATGCTGTCGCTGAAGCCGACGAAACGTTGATGACCGATATCGAGCAGTGGTCGCTTGATCAGGGTTGGATGTACCACGATCAATGCCGCTGCATTACTGGCTGTCAATGAATTGCGCGTTTTCTCGTCGAGCTGCCGCCAGGTCGTGCCGCGTTTGTTGATGAGTTCGTCGAGGCTCAATTCGCTCAACCAATTCTGCGTTTGCTTCACATCGATACCATCGCTACGAAAATCGTGGAAACGGTATTCGATACGATGCGCGTCGAGCCATGCTCGCGCCTTCTTCACCGTGTCGCAATTTTTAATGCCGTAAAGAACTGCTGTCATCGGGTTTGCTTCCAGCGTGCCGCCGTGGCGAGGCCGGGCGGTCGGGGTGTTAGCATAACAAAAGGAGGCTCAGGCTTTTTTGGTTTTTTTCGGGCGTTTGCGCTCGGGATGCGTGGTCTGGCAGATATCGCAGACGGTGCCGTCGCAGCCGCGCGCGGAGCAAAACTCGCGGCCGTAATAGATGATTTGCAGGTGCAGATCGTTCCATTTTTCGCGCGGAAACAAACGCTTCAGATCGCGCTCGGTCTGCGCCACGCTTTTGCCATTGCTGAGGCCCCAGCGCTGCGCGAGGCGGTGGATATGCGTGTCGACGGGAAACGCGGGCTCGCCGAAGGCCTGCGACATCACCACGCTCGCGGTTTTGTGGCCGACGCCGGGCAGCGATTCGAGCGCGTCCCAATCCTTCGGCACTTCGCCGTCATATTTATCGATGAGAATTTTCGACAGCTCACTGATCGCTTTCGCCTTTTGCGGGGCGAGGCCGCACGTGCGGATCAATTCCTGAATTTCCGCGACCGGCACTTTCGCCATCGCCTGTGCATTGCCCGCGCGTGCGAACAGCGCGGGCGTTACCAGATTCACGCGCGCGTCGGTGCACTGCGCCGAGAGCAACACGGCAATCAATAATTCGAACGAATTTTTATGCTGCAATGGAATCGGCGGCTGCGGATACAGCTCCTGCAGCCGCTGCATGACGAATTGGGCGCGATCTTTTTTGAGCATGATGAAGTCGGTCTAGCGTCCAGCGACGAATCGCGCGATGCGTTGCGCCGCTTCGACACATTCATCGAGCGTTGCCACCAGTGCCATGCGCACGTGCTTCTCTCCGGGATTGATTCCTGCGCTCTCTCTCGCCAGAAATTGCCCGGGTAGTACGGTGATATTTTCACTGCGAAATAATTCGCGTGTGAAATCGCGGTCGTCTATCGGCGTGCCCGCCCATAAATAAAAACCCGCATCGGGTTTTTTCGCGTCGAGCTTGTTTGCGAGGACTTGCAATACAGCATCGAATTTCTGCCGGTACAGTTCGCGATTGGCGAACACGTGTGCTTCGTCATTCCACGCGGCGATGCTCGCCAGCTGCGTTGGAATCGGCAGCGCGCAGCCTTGGTAGGTGCGGTAATGCAAATATTTTTTGAGGATGGCGGCATCGCCAGCCACGAAACCCGAGCGCAATCCCGGTAAATTCGAGCGTTTCGATAAGCTGTGAAACACCACGCAGCGGCGATAATCGTCACGCCCAATGTTGCGGCAGAGTTGCAATAAACCGAGCGGTGGGTTGGCTTCGTCGAAATAAATTTCCGAATAGCATTCATCGCTCGCAATCACGAAATCATAACGGTCGGCGAGTTCGATTAATTTCGTCAGCGCAGCGGCATCGAGCACTGCGCCCGTAGGATTGCCCGGGCTGCAGATGTAGAGCAATTGGCAGCGTTGCCAAACCGATTCGGGGATGGCATCGAAATCCGGCAAAAAATTATTTGCCGCAACGCAATTGACGAAATACGGCTCTGCTCCTGCAAGGTACGCCGCACCTTCGTAAATCTGGTAAAACGGATTCGGCGAAATCACGATCGGGTTTTTGCTGCGATCGACAATCGCCTGCGCAAATGAAAATAATGCTTCGCGCGTTCCGGCAACGGGCAGCACCTGCGTTTCGGGATCTAGCCCTTGAAGTTGAGAGGCGTGCAATTGAAAGCGCCGCGTTGCCCAGGCTGCGATCGCTTCGCGCAACTCCGGCAAGCCTTTCGAGTTTGGGTAGACCGATAATTGATGGAGGTTGTCGCGCAGAGTTTGCAGCACGAATTCCGGTGCGGGATGTTTCGGTTCGCCGATCGACAATGCGATGTGCGCTTGTACTGGCGGAATAACGCCGGCCTTGAGCGCAGCGAGTTTTTCAAACGGGTACGGCTGTAATTTGTCGAGATCGCTGTTCATCGTTTTTTAACGTGCTGTGATTTGCAATGTGAGGATTTTATTCCCTCTCCGCGCGGGAGAGGGCGGCTGCCTGTTAGGCGGTGGCGCGTTCGTCCAATTCCTTCTTGATCGCGTCCTGAATTGCCTGACAGAGTTCCGGATCTTCAATCGGCCTTTGCTGATTGTCGGTGATGAAGAACACGTCTTCGACACGCTCGCCGAGCGTGGTGATTTTCGCGTTCTGCAATTGAATGCCGAAGCGATAAAAAATACGGCCGAGCCGCGCGAGCAGGCCGGGTCGGTCCGGTGTCATCACTTCGAGTACCGATTGATGTTTGTTTAGATCGGTGGTCAGCGATGTCGTCGTCGGCATCGAAAATAGACGCAATTGGCGCGGTGTGCGTTTGCGCATGATTTCCGGTGTGAGATCGGCCTTGTTCAATTGTTCGCGCAGGAAATTCTTGATGTATTCAAGGCGAACCGTATCGTCGGCGATCGGCTTGCCGCTCGCGTCGAGCACGAAGAAAGTATAAAAAATAAAACCGGCATCGGAGTTGTAAAGCCGCGCATCCTGAATGCTCAGGTCGAGCTGCTCCATCGCCGCGGCTAACATCGCAAACAAGTGCGGGCGATTGCGCGAGTGCACGAAAATCTGCGTCGCTACTTCGAATAATATTTCGCTGCTCTCTTTGATGAGCACGACGGGGGTTTCGCGATTGCGATGCTGCGCGATGGCTTGTGTGTGCCAAACGATATCTTCGACTTTTTCGCGCAGGAAATAATCTTCGCCGACATTTGCCCACAGCTCGCGCAATTCGTCTTCGCCGAAGCCGAGGTATTCGAGCTGGTTGACTGCGGCCTGTTGCGCTTCCTCGATCCATTCCTGCTTGTCGACAGGCGTTTCCAGGCCGCGGCGCAGTGCGCGCTTGGTTTCTGCGTAGAGCTGGCGCAGCAACGATGCGCGCCACGCGTTCCACAGCGTCGGGTTCGTCGCACTGATATCGGCGACGGTCAATGCGAATAAATAATCGAGGCGCAATTGATCGGCGACTTCGAGCGCAAAATTGCGCACGACTTCGGGATCGGAAATATCCTGGCGCTGCGCCACCGATGACATCAGCAAATGTTTTTCGACCAGCCACGAAACGAGATTGGTATCGCGCTTGTTGATTTCATGGCGCTCGCAAAACGCCTGCACATCCTGCGCGCCGAGTGTCGAGTGGTCGCCGCCGCGGCCTTTAGCGATGTCGTGGAATAAACCGGCGATATACAGCAATTCGATTTTCGGCAGGCGCGCGACGATGCGCGACACCACGGGAAATTTTTGCAGCGCGTCGTCGTATTGGAACCGACGCATGTTTTTGACGACTTCGAGCGTGTGCGCATCGACCGTGTAAATGTGAAACAGATCGTGCTGCATACGGCCGATGATATTGCCGAATTCGGGCAGATAACGCCCGAGCACGCCGTAGCGATTCATGCGCCGCAGTTGCTGCGCGACTTTGTAGGGCGAGCGCAGCAGCTCCAAAAACTGGCGCGTGTTGCGGCGGTCCTCGCGGAAATTTTCGTCGATCAGATACGCGCTGTCGCGAATCAAGCGAATCGTCGATGCGCGCATGCCGTCGATATGTTGGTTCTGCGCCATCAGCACGAAAATTTCGAGCAGCGCCGACGGGGTTCTTTCGAAAACTTTATCATTGGTGACTTCGATATAGCCGTTGCGCACGCGAAAGCGCGGATTGATATCGAGAATTTTTTCGGGCTCGGTCGCGCGCAGAATCGCTTCGTCGAAATGCTGCATGAGCACTTCGTTGAGTTCGCCGAGTGCGAGTGCTGAACGATAATAAACCTGCATGAAGCGCTCGACGCCGAGACGCGAGCTGGTGTCTTCGTAGCCGAACATTTTGGCGAGTGTGCGCTGATGATCGAACAGCAGGCGATCTTCTTCGCGTTTGGCGATCATGTGCAGCGCGTAGCGAATGCGCCAGAGAAAATCGCGGCCGTGCATGAGCGTGTTGAGTTCGTCGGTGGAGAGAAAACCCTGTTCGACGAGTTCTTCAAGCCGTTGCGTGCCGTAATGGCGTTTGGTGACCCAGGCGATCATTTGAATATCGCGCAATCCGCCCGGCGAGCTTTTTACATTCGGTTCGAGGTTGTATTCGGTGTTGCCGAATTTGCGGTGGCGGTCGATCTGCTCGTCCCATTTGGCGCGGAAAAATTCGCGGCTCGGCCAGATGCGATCGGGGCCGGTCGCGGCCAGCATGGCGGTGTGCAATTCGCTCGGGCCTGCAATCACGCGCGATTCCATTAAATTGGTGGCGACGGTGATATCGGCTGTCGCGGCTTCGCGGCATTGTTCGATCGTGCGCACGCTGTGGCCAATTTGCAGGCCGATGTCCCATAAAAAGGTGACGAAACCTTCGGCATTGGCGAAACAGCTGTCGTTGTCTTCGGGCAGCAGAATCAATAAGTCGATATCGGAGTACGGGTGCAGCTCACCGCGGCCGTAACCGCCGACGGCTATCAAACTCGGTTCGCAATCGCGCCAGGTTTGGCGCTGCCAGACGCAGTGCAGTAATTCGTCGATGAAGCGCGCACGCGCATGCACGATATCGCGAATATTATCGCCGCGCTCAAAGCACTGATTGAGATACGTGGTGACGCGTTCGATCGCGGCTTTGCATTCGCGCAATGAATTGTTATTGGCGAGGCAGGCCGCAAATTGCGCGGCATCGAAAACCTCGGCAGGCAGTGTGTTCGGCGGCAGCTGAAGTGTCATCAAGCGGTCTTGCGATAGAAGGGTTCATCGGGGCGCGCGGTCAAGACTTCGGCGCCATCGTGCGTCACTGCGATCATGTGCTCCCATTGCGCGGAGAGGCGGCCGTCTTTCGTGCTCACGGTCCAGCCGTCTTTCGGATTTAATTTCACGTGGCGCTTGCCCGCGTTGATCATCGGCTCGATGGTGAAAATCATGCCTTCCTTCAATTCCAGGCCGGTGCCGCGCTCGCCGTAATGCAGCACTTGCGGATCTTCGTGGAACACGGTGCCGATGCCGTGGCCGCAATATTCGCGCACGACGGAATAGTAATTGGCTTCGGCATGGCGCTGGATCGCGTGGCCGATATCGCCGAGCCGCGCACCGGGTTTCACCATTTCGATACCGCGATACAGACATTCCTGCGTGATTTTGATGAGTCGATCGGCGTGCGCTTGCGGCGTGCCGACATGAAACATCGCGCTGGTATCGCCGTAGTAACCGTCTTTGATCACGGTGATATCGATGTTGACGATATCGCCGTCCTTCAGAATTTTCTTGTCCGACGGAATGCCGTGGCACACCACTTCGTTCACCGAGGTGCAAATCGATTTCGGAAAGCCGTGGTAATTGAGCGGTGCCGGCACGCAGCCCTGCACGTTGACCATGTACTCGTGGCAGATGCGATCGATCTCGCCCGTGCTGACACCGGGTTGGATGTACGGTGCGATCATGTCCAGTACCTCGGCAGCGAGGCGTCCGGCGATGCGCAGTTTTTCGAGTTGTTCCGGTGAGTCGACGGTCACGTGCTATGGCTACCCATGAGACAGGATGAAAGAGATATGCAATCGAATATGAGACAGCGAAACGGCTGAAAATAGCCGGTCGCGCGCTCTAAGCGATTGTAAAACTGGGCGCAATTGTAAACCACGCGGCACACGTTAGCACCGTGGCGCCGGTTGGTGCTGACATGGCGGGTGCTCGCTTGCGTGGCGCTACGACCTCAACTAGGGTTGATGCTGACCAGGGCGGGTCGGTCTTTCGGGCTCGCCATTCATCATTCGATCTATAAAGAAGCCTTCGATTTGACCGCGACGTACGATTCCTCCGCCATGCCCGGTTCAGCTACAACAAGCTGGGCGGCGCATGCCTTCCATCCGAGCTTTCCCAAAGGTCGCAGCAGCGGCGAGTTGCATATCGACGCCGGCGCAGTGACGTTTAAATGCGAGCTACCGAACGGCAATCGCCAGCGAGTGTCGCTGCCGTTGAGTGATTTACGCATCAAGCTCGGCGGTGCCAGCGATCGGCTGGTATTTTTCGAGCATCCCGCCTATCCCGAGTGGAGCATTTATACGAGCGATTTGCAGGTGCTGAAAGCGCCGGCGCTGCTCGCGCATCCCGAACTCACTGCATCAATCGGCAAAATGCGCGGCAAGCGTCAACGCAATCACGCCATATTCGTTGTTGTTGTGCTGCTGGTGTTGGCGTTGCCGGTCGGCCTCTATTTCGGTATGGGCGGCTTGACTGCGGCAGCGGCGCGGCAGGTGCCGGTCGAGTGGGAGCAGAAGCTTGGTCAATCCGCGTTCGCGCAATACCGCCTGCAGCACGAATTGCTCGACGATAAAGAGGCGCAGGCCGAGCTGAAAGCATTGACCGAGCCGCTAACGGCGGTGATCAAGGATTCGCGCTACCCGTTCGAATTTCATGTGGTGCGCGATGCCGATCTCAATGCGTTTGCGTTGCCGGGCGGTGTCGTCGTCATCAATTCGGGCTTGATCGAGCGCGCCGATAACGCGAGCGAGTTGCTCGGCGTACTCGCGCACGAAATTTCACATGTCACCGAGCGCCACGGTGTGCGCAATATTATTTCGTCGGCGGGCATCGTGTTGACCGCGCAGGTATTGATCGGCGACGCGAGCGGTTTGTTGGCGACGATCGCCAGCGCGGCGCCGCTATTGCTCAATCAAAGTTATTCGCGCGATTTCGAGCGCGATGCCGACGCGCACGGAGTGGCGTTGTTGATGGCGGCGAATATCGATCCGCATGGCATGCAAAAGTTTTTCGAAAAAATGATCGAGCACGAAAACAAAATGCTGCAGCAGGTCGGCAACGATAAAGCGGCCGATGCCATGAAAAATCTGTCGCGCTTTCTGAGCACACATCCGGCGACCGAGGAGCGCATCGAGCGCATCCAGCAATTGAGTCGCGATGCCAAAGGTCCGTATCGCGATCTCGAGCCTGCATTCGCGCGTCTGAAAGCGCATCTCGCTGCCAATGCACCGACGGATGCCGACGCGAACGAAGAGGCAGCTGCTAATAATTCTGCAGGCAGTTCAAAAGATATTTCAAAAGACATTTCAAAAGACAACAAGAAGGAAACTGACGATGCAAACGCGCATTGAAGGCGCTCCAGCCTTTGCCCATTTACATATCGAGCTCGCGCCCGGCGAGGCGCTGGTCGCCGAATCGGACGCGATGTCGAGCATGGCGGCCGATCTCGATCTAACGACTAAGCTCAATGGCGGCTTGATCGGCGCTTTGCTGCGCAAATATCTCGGCGGCGAAACCGCGTTTATCAATCAATTCAAAAACAACACGCGCGAGCCGAAAACGCTCACGCTGGTGCAGCCGACACCGGGCGCAGTCGTTGCGCGCGAATTGCGCGGCGAAACGTTGTATTTGCAACCCGGTGCATTTCTCGCAATGAGCGAGGGCGTGCAGATGAAATTGAAGTGGGCGGGCTTGGTGTCGTTCATCGCGCGCGAAGGATTATTTCGCATTGCGGTGAGTGGCAACGGTACCGTGTGGTACGGCGCGTATGGGGCGTTGCTCGAACGCGAAATCGATGGCGAATACATCGTTGATACCGCACATCTGGTCGCTTACGAAGAGGGTATTTCGCTGAAGCTGCAATTGGCGGGCGGAATTTTTTCGAGCCTGCTCGGCGGCGAAGGGTTGGTCACGCGCGTCAGCGGGCGCGGCAAAATCATCATACAAACACGCAGCTTGCCCGGTTTGGCGGGTTGGCTGAATCCGAAATTCTGGGGTTGAGGGACGACGAATGAACATCGAATTAATTCATCGCCCCGGTAATACGGCGGCAAAAATTTTATTGAATCGCGGCGAAACGATGACGGCCGAAGCCGGCGCGATGATTGCGATGAGTGGCGATGTCACGATCACCACCACGACGCATAAGAAAGGCGCGGGCAGTTTGCTCAAAACGATCAAGCGCGCACTCGGCGGCGAATCGTTTTTTCTCAACCATTTCGAAACGCCGCGCGATGGCGCCGAGGTGTGGCTCGGTACCAATCTCGCGGGCGATATGCTCGTTCAGCAACTCGATAACGAAACACTGATCGCGCAGGGCGGTGCGTTTGTCGCGTGCGAAAGCGGGATCGAAATCGATTCCGGATTTCAGGGCTTTAAAAATCTAGTGTCGGGCGAGAGTTTGTTTTGGTTGCGTTTGAAAGGTAGCGGCCAAGTGTTGTTGTCGAGCTTTGGTGCGATTTATCCCATCGAAGTCGACGGCGAATATATCGTCGACACCGGGCACATCGTCGCCTTTAGTGAAACGTTAGATTTCACGCTCACCAAAGCGGGTAAGAGTTGGATCGCTTCGTTCCTCGGCGGCGAAGGTCTGGTGTGTAAATTCCGCGGGCGCGGCACCGTCTGGTGCCAATCGCATAATCCACAAAGTTTCGGCACCGCACTCGGTCCGAACTTGAAAGCGCGCCGCGCATAAGAAGGAGCTAACCATGTCAGAGTTTCAGGTGATGCTGCAGGGTATTTCGCCGAACGCACAGCGCAGCGAGGTGGTTGCGAAATTCGCCGAGCGCTTTCAAATGGCGGTGGAAAAAGCCGAGCAGGTTTTTGCGCGCTGCCCGACGGTGATCAAGAAAAATCTCGATCGCGCGGCCGCCGATCGCTACGCGCAAGTGCTCACGCAGCTCGGGGTCATCGTCGAAGTGCAGGCGATGAAGGCGGATTTGTCGCTGGTGCCGATCGAATCGTCGGCGAGCGCGGACGAGGCACCGGCTGCGGCGAAGGCATCGATATCGGCACCGCCGGTTGTCGCGGCATCGGCCAAGGCGGAAGGTAAGTCCCCAAGTGGCTACCAATACCGCATCGAAGGTCAGCCCGATTATGCCTTCGTGACGGTGACGATTCCTGCCGGCGAGACATTGAAAGTCGAAGCCTCGGCGATGGCGACGATGGATACCAATCTCGTCATGAAAACCAAGTTTCGCGGCGGTCTCGGTCGCCTCGTCACGGGCGAGTCGATGTTTCTCAACGAGTTCACGGCGCAGGGCGGTCCGGCCGAGATCGGCATTGCGCCGGGCGCGCCGGGCGATTTGCGCCATCTTTATCTGAACGACGAGATCATCTATCTGCAGAATTCGGCGTATGTTGCCTCGACCGAAGGCGTCGATATCGCCACTAAATGGCAGGGGCTCACGCGCGGCTTTTTCTCGGGCGAGAGTTTCTTTCTGATCAAGGCGGAAGGGCGCGGCGATCTGTTCTTCTCGAGCTACGGCGGCATTATCGAGGTGGATGTTGACGGCGATTATGTGGTCGATACCGGCAATATCGTTGCCTTCACCGATGGTCTGCAGTACAGCATCAACAAGCTCGGCAGCTACAAGTCGCTGTTCTTCTCGGGCGAGGGCTTGGTCTGTCGATTCAATGGGCGCGGCAAAGTCTGGGTGCAGACGCGCAAAGCGGCTGCCTTCGTGGCCTGGGCCTGGCCGTTCCGTCCCGTTAAGTCACGAGGCTGAGAACCCATACAGGATGTGGTTCCGGCTTTCGATCTTGGGCCGCTTGTGGTATAAAGCACGCCCCGCAAAAAGCGGGGTTCATTGATGTTAACGCCGCACATACATCGTCACAGCGCTCTGGGTGCCCAAAAGTCTTCGTGATTAGCGGGTGGATCGTTGGGATGTATGGAGGACTAACCCAAACTTAAGGAACTTAAAATGTCTCAAGTAAGCATGCGCGAAATGCTGCAGGCCGGTGTGCATTTCGGCCACCAGACCCGCTTCTGGAACCCAAAAATGGCACCGTACATCTTCGGTGCTCGCAACAAGATTCATATCATCAACCTTGAGCACACAGTGCCTGCGTTCAACGAAGCGTTGACCGTTGTTAAGAAGCTCGCTTCTAACAAGAACAAAGTGTTGATGGTTGGCACCAAACGCTCCGCTAGCAAGATCATCAAAGAGCAAGCAGAGCGTTGTGGTATGCCGTACGTCAGCAGCCGCTGGCTCGGCGGCATGCTCACCAACTACAAAACCATTCGCCAGTCGATCAAACGCCTGCGTGAGCTTGAACAGCAAAGTGCCGACGGCACCTTCGCCAAGTTGACCAAGAAAGAAGCGTTGATGCGCACGCGCGACATGGAAAAACTCGAGCGTTCGATCGGCGGTATCAAGGATATGGCTGGTCTGCCCGACGCGCTGTTCATCATCGACGTCGATCACGAGCGTATCGCGATTCAAGAAGCGAACAAGCTCGGCATTCCGGTGATCGGTGTGGTCGATACCAACAGCAACCCCGATGGTGTCGATTACGTAATCCCAGGCAATGACGACGCGATTCGTGCGGTGAAGTTGTACGCCAGTGCTGTTGCCGAAGCTGTATTGGCTGGTCGTGGCGATGCGAGCACAACGCCTGACGAGTTCGTCGAAGTCAAAGCCGAAGAGCCTGCTGCTGAATAAGCGTCACGCAAGCTCGGCACTATAAAAGGGGGCTCGGCCCCCTTTTTCAAATCAGCGTTTTGAATTGCGCAGTAGCAGTCGCGGCGATTCAAGCATTTTAGGTTTCACGGATTGCCATGGTGCAATCCCCTCGATTAGGAGATTAGCGATGGCAGAAGTCACTGCATCCCTCGTAAAAGAACTGCGTGAGCGCACTGGCCTCGGCATGATGGAGTGCAAAAAAGCGCTCGTCGAAGCTGAAGGCGATATCGAAAAAGCGATCGAAGAACTGCGTAAGTCGAGCGGCATGAAAGCGGCAAAAAAAGCAGGCCGTACTGCAGCGGACGGCGTTGTCGTTGCGAAAGTCGCAGCCGATGGCAGCTACGGTTTGTTGCTCGAAGTGAACAGCGAAACCGATTTCGTGGCGCGCGACAGTAACTTCCTCGAGTTTGTCAACAAAGTACTCGACAAAGCATTCGCGTCGAAACAAAGCGACATCGCTGCGTTGATGGAAGGCGAGCTCGAAGCGGCGCGTCAGGCGCTCGTGCAAAAAATCGGCGAGAACATCAGCGTGCGTCGTGCGCGCGTGGTGAATGCGGCGAGCGGTGTGGTTGGCTACTACGTGCATTCCACTGGCAAAATCGCCGTGCTCGTTGCGCTCAAAGGCGGCGATGCGGAATTGGCCAAAGATATCGCGATGCACGTCGCTGCGGTGAATCCGCAAGTGGTGCGTCAAGAAGACATGTCGGCTGAAGTCATCGCGAAGGAAAAAGAAATCTACACCGCGCAGGCTGCTGAAAGCGGCAAGCCAGCCGATATCGTCGAGAAGATGGTTATGGGCCGCGTGAAGAAATTCCTCGCGGAAAATGCGCTGCTTGATCAGCCATTTGTCAAAGACCCGGAAACGACCGTGGGTGGCCTGGTGAAAAAGGCTGGCGCCGATGTGGTTGAGTTCGTGCGTTTTGAAGTCGGCGAAGGGATCGAGAAAGAAGAAGTCGATTTCGCAGCGGAAGTGGCTGCGGCAGTTCAAGCCAAGGGCTGATTGCTCGCACCAACGAACGGGGCCGATGGCCCCGTTTTTGTATTTATGCATACCCTAGTTTGTAGTACAGGTCGCTGCTGTGTAGTGTAGGCAGCCGAACCACAACGCTGTTTAATGAGTCGTAGTGGCGATTTATAAAGAATATGGAGCGCACGATGTCGAGTCAGTCCCGCGATGCTCGTCCCGAGAAAAAATACAAACGCATTTTGCTCAAGCTGAGTGGTGAAGCACTCGGTAAAGATGGTGTTGGTATCGATCCGAAAATTCTTGATCGTATGGCGCTCGAAATTGGTCAATTGGTTGGCATCGGCGTTCAGGTTGGGCTGGTTGTCGGTGGCGGCAATATATTTCGCGGCGCCGAATTGCAGGCAGCAGGGCTTGATCGCGTCGCTGGCGATCACATGGGCATGCTCGCAACGGTGATGAATGCGTTGGCGATGCGCGATGCGCTCGAGCGCAGCAACATCGCTTCGCGTGTGATGTCGGCGATTCCCATGAGCGGTATTGTCGATCATTACGATCGTCGTCGCGCTTTGCGCGCACTCGAACGCGGCGAGGTAGTGATTTTTGCCGGCGGTACCGGTAATCCATTTTTCACCACCGATTCTGCTGCGTGTTTGCGCGGTATCGAAATCAATGCTGAGCTTGTGCTCAAGGCGACCAAGGTCGATGGTATTTATAATGCTGATCCGAAGCGCGATCCGAATGCCGTGAAATATGATCGTCTGACTTTCGACGAAGCGCTCGATCAAAAACTGGGCGTGATGGATTTGACCGCGATTTGTTTATGTCGCGATCACAATTTACCGTTGCGCGTATTCGCGATGGAAAAAACGGGCGCGCTGCTCAATATCGTACGCGGTGGAGAGGAAGGCACGCTCGTCGTGCTGTGATCGAGTTGCATTGCGAAATTCGGTTTACGTTACGAGATTAAGTGTTGAATTTAGCGCAGGAGAATATTCGTGATCGAAGACTACAAAAAAGACGCGGAAGCGCGCATGAAAAAGGCTGTCGAAGTGCTCGGCCACAATTTCAACAAAATTCGTACGGGCCGTGCGCATCCGAGTTTGCTCGATACGATTCGCGTGAATTATTACGGCAGCGAAGTGCCGTTGAGCCAGGTTGCGAATATCGGAGTTGAAGATGCGCGCACGCTGACCGTTTCGCCGTGGGAGCGTAATCTCGTTCCCGATGTCGAGAAGGCGATCATGAAATCCGATCTCGGTTTGAATCCGAGTACGGCGGGTACGGTGATTCGTATTCCGATGCCGCAACTGACTGAAGAAACGCGCAAGGGATATATCAAACAGGCGAAAGCGGAAGCGGAAAATGCGCGCGTATCGATTCGCAATGTGCGTCGCGATGTCCTTGCCGATATCAAGGAATTACTGAAAGAAAAAGAAATCAGCGAAGATCAGGAGCGTAAAGCGCAAGACGATATTCAAAAGCTGACCGATAAATACATCGCCGAAGCCGATAAAGCGCTCGCTGCAAAAGAAACGGATTTGATGGTGGTTTGATTCACGCAATCATCGCAGCGATGTCGATGATTTTTGCCGAGGTGTTATGACCGATTCCAATTCCGCCGATGCCTTGTCCTCCGCAAAAACGGGGGCTGATACAAAAACGGTGTCGCGCGTCCCACGCCATGTCGCGATTATCATGGATGGCAATAATCGCTGGGCGAAGCGTCGCGGCTTGCCCGGTGCGGCCGGGCATCGCGCCGGTGTGGAAACGATTCGCACGGTGCTGCGTACCTGTCGCAAAAATGGCGTCGAAGTGCTCACGTTATTTGCATTCAGCAGCGAGAACTGGACGCGTCCGAGTGCCGAGGTTGCGGCGCTCATGCAGTTGTTTTCGCTCTACCTCAACAGCGAGGTAAAAAAGCTGCATGAAGATAATGTGCGTCTGCATTTCATCGGCCGCCGCGATCGCCTCAGCGCGAGTTTGCAAAAGAAAATTGCTGAGGCCGAACAGTTTACAGCGGCCAATACCGAGTCGCACTTGGTTATCGCTGTCGATTACGGCGGTCAGTGGGATATTGCTAACGCTGCGCGCGAATTGGCGTTGCAAGTGGCAAAGGGTGAGTTGCGCCCTGAGCAAATCGACGAGGCCATGTTCGATCGCCACACTGCGTTGGCGAATTTACCCAAGCCGGATTTGTTGATTCGCACGGCAGGCGAGCAGCGCATCAGCAATTTTTTGTTGTGGCAGTGCGCGTACACGGAATTTTATTTCACCGATGTGTTCTGGCCGGATTTTGGCGAGCTGGAAATGTTGCGTGCATTGCAGGTGTATGCGCAACGCGATCGCCGTTTCGGTGGACGCAACGAAGCGGAATCGATAATTACCGAGGCCGCTGGCGATGCTTAAGCAGCGCGTTATCACCGGTGTGTTGATGGCAGCTGCATTGATTGCAGCGATTATTTATTTATCGCCGCGCGCATTGGTGGGTTTGCTGGCGGTATTGACGCTGTTTGGTTGCTGGGAGTGGAGCAATTTAGCGGCGTTGAATAATCCAATACTGCGTCTGCTTTATTGTGTGCTGTCCGCGGGCGCCATGATCGGCTTGTTAGAGTGGACGCATTTGCTCGATGGGTTTATCAACGTGCAGCGCTTGCGTTGGGTTTTGGGTGTTGCCGCCGCCTGGTGGTGTATCGCCTGGATTTGTATCAAGGCGTATCCGCGCAGCGGCGAATGGTGGGGCTCGCCGTGGGTACGGCTGTTGATGGGTTGGCTCGCATTGCTGCCGGCGTGGCTTGCATGCGCTTATTTGCGTTTGCAGATCAACGGCGAGTGGAAAATCATGTTCCTGCTGACATTGGTCGCAGCTGCCGATATCGGCGCGTATTTCGCGGGAACGCAATTTGGTAAACGCAAACTCGCACCGGCGGTGAGTCCCGGTAAGTCGTGGGAAGGTTTTGCAGGCGGCATGATCGCGAGTGTCGCGTTCGCATTTGCGGTCTGGAATATTTTGTGGGCGCAACAATTGCCCTTGCTGGGCTTGTTGTGCATCGCGGCGCTGACGATGGTCGCGTCCGTTATCGGCGATTTGCTTGAAAGCATGCTTAAGCGGTATCGCGGCATCAAAGACAGCGGCAATATTTTGCCTGGTCACGGCGGCATTCTCGATCGCTTCGACAGCATCAGCGCGGCGGCACCGGTGTTTGCACTCGGATTATTGCTGGCGGCACGGTGACGAGCGCACAGTCAGTTATGACGAAGATAATTTTTCAGTTTATGACCCTCGGTTTGTGATTCTCGACTTATGACAATCAAAGCGGTGACTGTGTTGGGCGCGACGGGCTCGATCGGTGCGAGCACGCTCGATGTGATCGCACGCCATCCCCAGCGCTATCGCGTCTTCGCACTGAGTGCGAACGCCAGCGCGAACAAGCTTGCGGAGTTGGCGCGCCAATTCAAGCCGCGCTATGTCGTGATCGGCGATGAGCAAGGCGCGGAGCAATTGCGCAGCGCATTGCACGGTCTTGAAGTCGAAGTGCTGTGTGGCAACGAAAGTTTGCAATTTATTTCTGCGCATCGCGAAGTCGATATCGTCGTTGCGGCTATCGTCGGGGCGGCTGGATTGGAACCGACGCTCGCAGCGGTGCGTGAAGGTAAACACGTTCTGCTCGTCAATAAAGAAGCGCTCGTTATGGCCGGGCGTCTATTCATGGATGCGGTGGCAGAGTCGGGCGCGACATTGTTACCCGTCGATAGCGAACACAATGCGATTTTCCAATGCATGCCGTCTACGTATGCGTGCAAGAGTGCGGGGCGCGATACGTTAGGCCGCATTGGCGTGCGCAAGATTTTATTAACCGGATCGGGCGGGCCGTTTCGCAATACGCCGCTCGATGATCTTGTTAGAGTGACACCCGCGCAGGCAATCGCGCATCCGAACTGGTCGATGGGGCCGAAAATCTCGGTCGATTCGGCGACGATGATGAACAAGGGCTTGGAGTTGATCGAAGCGTGCTGGCTGTTCGATGCGCAGCCCGAGCAGGTGCAAATCGTCGTGCATCCGCAATCGGTGATTCACAGCATGGTCGAATACATCGACGGTTCGGTGTTGGCGCAGCTCGGCAATCCCGACATGCGCACGCCGATCGCACACGCACTGGCCTGGCCCGAGCGCATCGAATCGGGTGTCGGCGCCCTTGATCTCATCGCGCAGGCGCGGCTCGATTTTCAGGCGCCGGACTATGCGCGTTTTCCGTGTTTAAGACTTGCCACCGAAGCCATGCGGGTCGGCGGAACCGCGCCTGCGGTCTTGAATGCGGCCAACGAAATTGCGGTGGCGGCATTTCTGGCTGAACAGATTCCTTTCACCGCAATTCCTGTGGTGATCGAATATGTGCTCGAACAAATTCCTGCGGTTGAACCGCACACGTTGGCGGATGTCCAAATCGCCGATCGCGATGCGCGCGAATCGGCTTTGGCGTACGTTTTTTCTATGGCTAAATAAGTCCACTTTGGCCGATTGAGCGCCGAGATTAGGTAATTGAGCATGCCTCATTTGTTGCAGACTCTCCTGGTTACAGCAATTACGTTGGCGATTGTCGTCACGATTCACGAGTTCGGCCACTTCTGGGTGGCGCGCCGTTGCGGCGTGAAGGTGCTGCGGTTTTGTATCGGTTTCGGCAAGCCGCTGTGGAAAAAGCTCGATCGTCACGGCACTGAATTCGCGGTCGCGGCGATTCCTCTGGGCGGCTACGTCAAGATGCTCGATGAGCGCGAAGGCGAAGTGCCGGTTGAGTTATTGCCGCAGAGTTTTATGCGCAAGCCGGTGTCGAGTCGTATTGCGATCGTCGCTGCCGGCCCCATCGCCAACTTTGTATTGGCGATTGTGCTGTTCTGGATAATTTTCATGGCAGGCATCAGTGGCGTGGTGCCGGTAATCGATTCGATCAAGGCCGATTCGCCCGCCGCGCGCGCTGGCTTGGAATCTGGATATGAAATCGTCGCCATCGACGGTGCCCAGACTCCGACGGCACAGGCGCTGCAGGAACGTTTGCTGCGTCGTATCGGCGAGACCGGTAGCCTGCAGATTGCGGTCAAGCGTCCCGATTCCGATGTCATCGAGCGCAAAACCATCACGCTTGAAAATTGGCTCGCGGGTGATGAGGCGCCCGATATGATCGAGGGGCTGGGTATCGAGTTGTGGTATCCGCGCGGCGAACCGGTGATCGATTCCGTCGCGCCCGACAGTCCGGCAGCGCGTGCAGGTTTGGCGGTGGGCGATCGCATCGAGCGCGTCGATGACAAAGTCATCGAGAATTGGCGCGAATGGCAGGAGTATGTGCGCGCGCGACCCGAGCAGAAATTGCACGTGGTGGTGGTGCGCGCTGATGGGCGCCACGATATCGAATTGATTCCCGAGCGCAAGGTGGACGAAAAAGGCGCGGCGTATGGATTGGCGGGGCTGATCGGCAAAGTCGAATGGCCTGAGCATATGAAGCGCGATTTCAATTACGGCCCTATCGCGGCCATCGGCAAAGCGTTCGAGCGCACATGGGCAACCTCGTTAATTTCGCTAGACACCATGAAGAAAATGGTGCTCGGCATGGTGTCCGCAAAAAACTTGAGCGGGCCGATCACGATTGCTAAAGTGGCGACCGCTTCGGCGGAGTCGGGTTGGAAGCCATACCTGGCGTTCCTGGCATTTCTCAGCGTGAGTCTCGGTGTATTGAATTTATTGCCGATACCCGTGCTCGATGGCGGACATATTTTGTTTTCGTTGCCCGAATTAATTACTGGCAAGCCGCTATCGGAAAAAGTGCAGTCTGTGGGTTATCAGATCGGTCTGTTCATTGTCATCGGGGTGATGGTGCTGGCCCTGTATAACGATCTGCTGCGGCTTTGATGCGTTTCGGGAAATTGCTATTTCAATAACCGCTGTGTTCTCAATGGCTGTTGTTTTTCAATAATTATTGTCGTCGCAATAACTGTGGTTTCAATAACTCTTGTTGTTTCGATAAAACGGCGGTGTCGATGTCAGTGATACCGCGCTGATGAGGTTTTTTCTGAAATCTCTTGTCCCGCTAACTGGGGTTGGTTCTGGTCCTTCATGTCGATGAAACGCCGTCGTTTATTTTCAGCTATCGGATTACTGCTAGGCACACTCTCCGCGCAGGCCGCCGATACTTTCGTGGTTTCGGATATTCGCGTCGAAGGACTGCAGCGCATTTCAGCGGGCACCGTGTTTGCCGCGATGCCGCTCAATGTTGGCGATCAGGTCAACGGCGATTTGCTGGCAGCGAGTATTCGCAGTTTATTCCAAACCGGTAATTTCGATGATGTGCGCATCGCCCATGAAGGCGGTGTGCTCGTCGTGCAGGTGCAGGAGCGCCCATCGATCAGCGAAATCAAAATCGATGGCAACAAGCAGCTCAAAACCGAGCAGTTACTCGATGGTTTGAAGAAGCAGGGATTGGCCGAGGGGCAGGTTTTCAAGCGCTCGACGCTGGAAGCAATGCGCAATGAATTGACGCAGCAATATGTCTCGCAAGGGCGTTACGACGCCAATATTCAAACCGAAGTGGTCGCCGAGCCGCGCAATCGCGTATCGGTGCGCATCACCATCGACGAAGGCAATACGGCGAAAATTAAAAACATCGCGATCGTTGGCAATAGCAAATTCGACGATGAGACATTGCTTGCGCTATTCGAATTGAAAACCACGGGCTGGTGGTCGTGGCTGACGAGCGACGATAAATATTCGAAAGAAAAAATGAAAGGCGATCTCGAGAAGCTGAACTCGTATTATCTCGATCGCGGTTACACCAAATTCCACGTCGACTCGACGCAGATCTCCACCTCGCCCGATCGCAAAAATGTTTATATCGCGATCAACGTCAATGAAGGTAACGAGTACAAGGTCGGCAATGTCGATTTGTCGGGCGATATCATTCTGCCCGAAGAGGAATTAAAGAAATTTATTCTGGTACACAACGGCCAAACCTTTTCGCAGGCGCTGGTAACCAATACCGAGCAGTTGCTGCAAAAGCGCCTCGGTAACGAAGGCTATAACTTTGCCAAGGTGAAAGGCGTTCCCGACTCGAACGACGAAACCAAACTCGTCGATATTAAATTCTTTGTTGATCCGGGCAAGCGCACTTACGTCAATCGCATCAATTTCGAAGGCAACGCGCGTACCGCTGATGAAGTGCTGCGTCGCGAGATGCGGCAGATGGAAGGTGCGCCGGCATCGTCGGATAAAATCGAACAGTCACGCGTGCGCCTCGAACGCCTCGGTTATTTCAAAGAAGCGAAAGTGAATACGCTCGAAGTGCCGGGCAGCGACGATCTCATCGATTTGAAATACGGCGTCGAAGAACAGCCGTCGGGCAGCATCGGTGCGAGTATCGGTTATGCACAGGGCACCGGCATGGTGCTCGGGGCCAATTTGCAGCAGGACAATTTTCTCGGTTCAGGCAAGTCGGTCGGCATCGGCATGAACCGCTCCAAATATTTGATGGATGTCCGCTTCAATTACGTCGATCCGTATTTTACGGAAGATGGTGTGAGTCGCGGCTTCTCGATTTTCTATCGCAAAGCCGAGCTGAAGAAAATCAACCTCGCCAACTACGCCACCAGTACCACCGGCGCCAATATGTCGTTCGGTTATCCGCTCAGCGAAACCGAGCGGCTGACGTTTAGTTTGGGGGTGTCGCGTACGTCCATTGAAGCTGGGTACTTAACGCCTCGGGAAATTATTTCGGGACCACGTCCCTTGAAAGATACGGACTATTACTACGATTTCGATAGTGCTGGTAACCTTGTCTCTACTACCGCAAACCCGGTGAGTTCTGAGCAATTCTATAACAAGTACGAATCGGTTGATGGCACGGCTAATGAGCCGGGTTTTCTTGATATTTATGGTGATGTCTATAACCAGTTCTCGTGGACAACCTCTTGGTCACAATCGACACTGAATCGAGGCCAATTGGCTACTCGTGGTCACTCGCAAAGCGTGGCGTTAGAGGTTGCGATTCCCGGCAGCGATTTAACGTTTTATAAGCTCAGCTATAACGGCCAATTATTCGTTCCGCTCACCGAAAGCCTCACGTTACGTTTCCGCACTGAATTAGGTTATGGCGATGGCTACGGCGATCTCGACCGTTTGCCGTTCTATACCAGTTATTACGCCGGTGGTTATAACTCGGTGCGTGGTTTTGAGAGTAACAGCTTGGGGCCTCGCTCGACGCCAGCCTATTACTACCAACGCGGCGCATACGATGGTGTCAATATTGGCTATGTGCGCGTAAATAGCGCTACTCGTTATGCGTATGGATTGGCTGATGAGTTGGACAATGGTGACCCCATCGGCGGTAACGTGCTTGTGACGGGCAGCGCCGAATTGCTATTCCCGCTTCCGTTTATCAAGGATCAGCGCTCCGTGCGCTCCTCGCTATTCATGGATACCGGTCAGGTCTACAGTACCAATTGCGGGTCTACGCAGGTAAACTGCTACAACGTTGATTTTTCAAAACTTGTGGTTTCCGCCGGGGTTGGCTTGACCTGGATTACCGGTATGGGACCGCTGACTTTCAGCATTGCCAAGCCGATTCGCGAAGGCGATTACGATCGCACCGAATTCTTCCAGTTCTCGATTGGTGCCGGCTTCTAATTCACGCATAACATAATCATCGGAGATTCACTGTGTTCAAGATGGTAAAAGCGGTAGCGCTGTTCTCGGTATTGTTTGCTTCGGTCACTGCTCATGCGCAATTAATGACAGCGGGAAAAATTGCAGTGCTCGATCCAGAAGCGGCGGTGCTCAGCACCGATGAAGCGCAGAAGCGTTTGAAAGCGCTGGCGGCGCAACCTGAATTCGATAAAGACAAAAAAGAATTTGAGCGTCTGGCCAAAGAGGGTCAGGACATGCAGAAGCAAATGCAGAAAGACGCCTCGATTATGAGCCCGGCGCAGAAAGAAGAAGCGCGTAAGAAGCTTGAAGGCAAAGCCAGCGATATCGAATATCTGCGCCGTAAATTAGCGGCTAAACAGCAGGAAGCGATGCAGGGCATCATGGAAGAAATGCAGGCGAAATATACGAAAGCGGTCACCGATTTGCTCAAATCGGAAAATATTGGCTTGCTCTTGAATAAGCGCGCGGCAGTGATGCATGCCGACAACAGCTATGACATCACCAGCAAAGTTACCGAAGCGATGAATAAGGCGGGCGGTCAGTAATTTTCGGAGTGGCCCATAACTTTTATTTGCTATGAAGGTTGTCGATGATCAAGGCTTCGCTAACACTGGGTGAGGTAGCGGATCATCTCGGTCTGGAGTGCCGCGGCGATCGCGCGCGGCGGCTGACCGGTCTGGCAAATCTGGCGTCGGCGAATGAAGCGCAGTTGAGTTTTCTCGCCAATCCCAAATACAAAAAGTTTCTCGACGATACGCACGCGGGTGCAGTTATTTTGACGGCGGAGATGGCTGCAAATACCCGCGTCGATTGCCTTATTTCCGCTCAGCCATATTTGAGTTACGCACGCGCTACATGCCTGTTCGATACCAGTCCGCGGGTGCCGGTCGGTATCGATGCGAGTGCGGTTGTTGCGGCTTCTGCCACGATAGCGAACGATGCAGCGATCGGTCCGCGCTGCGTTATCGGCGAAAACGTCGTTATCGGAGCCGGCACACAAATTGGCGCGGGCAGTGTGATTGGTAGCGGCAGCGCAATCGGTGCGCAATGTACGCTGCATGCGAATGTGACGCTCTATCACGGCGTATCGATCGGCGATCACTGCACGCTGCACAGCGGTGCGGTTATCGGCGCCGATGGTTTCGGGTTTGCGCCGCACGCAGGCGGTTGGGAAAAAATCGTGCAGCTCGGTTCGGTGCGTATTGGCAACGGTGTCGAGATTGGCGCCAATACCACTGTCGATCGCGGCGCGCTGGAAGACACCGTCATCGGCGATCATGTGATCATCGATAATCTCTGCCAGATTGCGCATAACGTGCAGATCGGCGAAGGCACTGCGATTGCAGGTTGTGTCGGCATCGCCGGTAGCGCCATTATCGGCGCGCATTGCATGATCGGCGGTGGTGCCGGTATTCCCGGTCACCTGACGATTGCCGATGGCGTGCAGATTCAAGCGTTCACGCGCGTGATGGGCTCGATCGATAAACCAGGAAGTTACACTTCGGGTACTGGTGCCATGGAAACCACCGCATGGCGAAAAAATGCCGTGCGTTTCGGTCAGCTCGATGATTTATATCGACGCGTGGTCGAGTTGGAAAAGCAATTACAGCTTGGAAAAACTACTACAGATCAATAGCCGCAAGAGTGACTGAGTATCGCCGTAAGATTTGCCCAGGCGAAGACGCAACAGAAACTCGGCGAAGCCGCATAGAGAGACTAAGGCGAAAAAATATGATGGAAGTGAATGAAATCCGCGAGTACCTGCCGCATCGATACCCGTTTCTGCTGGTCGATCGCGTGATCGAACTGGAATTGCCCAAATCCATCGTCGCCATCAAGAATGTCACGATCAACGAACCGTTTTTTAACGGCCATTTTCCGGATATTCCGGTAATGCCGGGCGTATTGATTATCGAGGCAATGGCGCAGGCGTCGGGTATTCTCGGTTTCAAAATGCAAAACAAAAAGCCGGTAGACGGCTCGATTTATTATTTCGTCGGTATCGACGATGCGCGTTTCAAACGCCGCGTGATTCCGGGCGATCAATTGATTCTGAAATCTGAATATATTTCCGATAAGCGCGGTATCTGGAAATTCGCGTGCAGCTCGTACGTGGGCGATGAACTCGCGGCGTCGGGAACCATTTTGTGCGCCGACCGGAAAGCCTGATGATTCATCCTGCGGCCATTGTCGATCCGAGTGCGCGTATTGCGGCCGATGTTGAAATCGGACCGTGGACGCTGATCGGTCCCGATGTCGAAATCGGCAGCGGCACGCGTGTGGCATCGCATGTCGTGATCAAAGGCCCCACCGTCATCGGCGCGAACAATCAGATTATGCAATTTTCAACGATTGGCGATGACACGCCCGACTTGAAATACAAAGGCGAAGCAACGCGTTTGGTCATTGGCGACAACAATGTGATTCGCGAAGGCGTGACGATTCATCGCGGCACCGTGCAGGATCGCAGCGAAACCACCATCGGCAATCACAATTTGATCATGGCGTATGTCCACATCGGCCACGATTCGGTTATCGGCAACAATTGCATTCTGGTTAATAACGCTTCGCTTGCAGGTCATGTGCATGTCGGCGATTGGGCGATTTTAAGCGGCTATGCGCTCGTCCATCAGTTCTGCCATATCGGTGCGCATGCATTTCTCGGTGCATCCGCATTTATCACCAAAGACGTGCCGGCGTACGTGCTTGTTGCAGGTAATCCTGCCGAAGCGAGCAATATCAATGTCGAAGGTTTGAAGCGTCGCGGCTTTTCGAGCGATGCGATCAATGCCTTACGCCGTGCCTACAAAATTATTTATCGTCAGGGTTTGACCGTCGACGAAGCATTAAACGAATTGCGTGCGATGGTCGGCGAGACGCCAGAAGTGCAGGCGCTGATCGATTCCATCGCCAACTCCAAGCGCGGTATCGTGCGCTAATTTCGCGGCGGGCTGAAATATGTCGAATACGCCCGCGCCACTTGCTCAGCGTGTCGATACAGCAATGTCCACACCCAATTCCAAGTCCGCATCCAATTCCGAACCTCTCCGCATCGGCATAGTCGCCGGGGAAATTTCCGGCGATTTGCTCGGTGCCGATTTAATTAAATCACTGCGACAATTCAGTTCGCGTCCGATAGAGTTTTGCGGCGTCGGCGGCACACGTATGCTCGCCGAAAAATTTCACAGCCTGTTCGATATGGAACGGCTTGCGGTGATGGGATTTGTCGAGCCGCTGAAGCGCTTGCCCGAATTACTGCGCATGCGAAAAAGTTTGCGCGAGCACTTTTTAGAGTGGCGTGCTGATATCGTTATTGGTATTGATGCACCTGATTTCAATCTCGGTTTGGAATTGTGGCTACGCGAGCGCGGTGTAAAAACGGCGCATTACGTGAGTCCTTCCGTGTGGGCGTGGCGGCAGGGGCGCATTCATAAAATCAAGCGCGCTGTCGATTTAATGTTGACGCTGTTTCCATTCGAAGAACAATTTTATCGCGATCATGCGGTGCCGGTTGCTTGTGTCGGTCATCCATTGGCCGATCAATTTCCGTTACAGCCCGATGTCAGTGCTGCGCGAACGCAGTTGCAAATTGCACCCACCAAAAAAGTTATTGCGCTGTTGCCGGGAAGTCGCGGTAGTGAAGTTGCGCAAGTTGGCGCCGATTTTTTCGAAACTGCTGCATGGTTGATACGACAGCATGGCGATTTACATTTTATCGTGCCAGCCGCCAATGCAGCGCGCCGTGCACAAATCGAAGCGTTGCTGGCAGCGCGTCATGATTCGCTGCCGATTCAGTTGATCGATGGCCAATCGCAGTTGGCGATGACCGCAGCCGATGTGGTGTTGATGACATCGGGCACGACCACACTCGAAGCGCTGTTGCTGAAGAAGCCGATGGTCGTCGCCTATCGTATGGGTGCGTGGTCATTTAAATTGGTACGTTATCTGGTCAAAACGAAATTTATTTCGTTGCCGAATTTGCTCGCCGACCGTGAATTGGTTCCCGAGCGTTTGCAGGACGATGTGCGTGCCGATGTGCTCGGGCCGTTGTTGCTGGAGCGATTGGATAATCAAGCGCTGCGCACGCAACTCGAACATGCGTTTTTGCAGATACACCAATCGTTGCGCCGCGATGCGAGCGCAAGCGCGGCGAAGGCGCTGCTGAGTTTATTGAAAGTGCGCGAGGTGGCGCCATGAAAAAAATTACAGACGCGCCATCGCTTGATTTATTTTCTGCCGCATATGCTGGCGATTTGCTGGCCGGCGTCGATGAAGTCGGACGCGGACCGTTGGCGGGCGATGTTGTCACTGCAGCGGTGATTCTCGATCCGCAGCAGCCGATCGCCGGCCTCAATGACTCCAAAAAGCTCACCGAAAAGCGCCGCGAAAAGCTCTTCGATGAAATCTGCGCCAAGGCAAAATGTTTTGCGATTGCGCGCGCGACGGTGGCGGAAATCGATACGTTAAATATTTTGCAGGCCAGTTTGCTGGCGATGAAGCGCGCGGTCGAAGCGCTGGCGATACAACCCGAGCACGTGCTGGTCGATGGCAATAAATTACCGCGCTGGCATTATTCGTCCGAAGCGATTGTGCAGGGCGATGGGCGGGTTGCGGCTATCGCAGCAGCGTCGATTCTCGCCAAAGTCACGCGCGATCGCGAAATGGTGGCGCTCGATAGCGTTTATCCCGGATATGGTTTTGCCGATCACAAAGGCTATGGCACCAAGGTACATTTACAGGCACTGCGATTGTTGGGTGTGACGCCGATTCACCGCCGCTCGTTTTCGCCGGTGAGCGCACGATTGGCGCTGCGCGATATTGAGGGTGTTGAAGCATGAGCAAACCCTTTGTGCATTTGCGTTTGCATTCCGAATATTCGCTTGTCGACGGTTTGGTGCGCGTCGATGAGTTGGCCAAAGCGGTTGCGGCCGATGGTATGCCCGCGTGTGCGCTTACCGATCTCACCAATTTTTTTGCACTCATCAAGTTTTATAAAGCGAGTATCGGCGCTGGCGTTAAACCGATTTTTGGTGCCGATTTTTATTTGCGCGACGAAGTCGATGAAAGTCACGTCAATGTCATTTGTCTGTTGGCTCAAAACGATGCCGGTTATCGCAATCTCACCGAATTGATTTCGCGTGCGTGGCTGAAGGGGCAGTATCAAGACACTGCTTATATTCAGCGCGAGTGGCTGCGTGAGCTCAGCGAGGGCGTCATTGTTTTATCGGGTGGGCGCTATGGCGATATCGGTCGTGCGCTGAGTAACGGCAAAGAGGCATTGGCCTGCGAGCGGTTGCGCTGGTGGCAGGAAGTTTTCGGCGATCGCTTCTATTTGGAATTACATCGTACGGGCCGTGCGGGCGAAGAGGATTATTTACACGCTGCGTTAAATCTCGCGGTGAAAATGCAATGCGCAGTCGTAGCCACCAACGATGTGCGCTTCCTACGTAAAGAACAATTCGAGGCGCACGAAGCGCGCGTCTGTATTCACGAAGGTCGCGCGCTCGATGATCCGCGCCGTGCGCGCCGTTACAGCGAACAACAATATCTGCGCAGTGCGGATGAAATGTGCGAGCTGTTCAGCGATATTCCTTCGGCGCTGGAAAATACCGTCGAAATCGCCAAGCGCTGCAATGTCACGATAAAACTCGGCACACCCTTCCTGCCCGATTATCCGGTGCCGGAAGGTCTCACCATGGGTGAGTTTTTTCGTCAGCTTTCACATCGCGGGCTTGATGAACGCTTAGATACGCTTTTTATCAAGCTAAAAGGGTTTGATCCTAACTCGCCGAAATTTTCTGAAAAGCAAAAGCTCTATCGCGAACGACTCGATTTCGAGTTGGACGTTATCATTCAAATGGGCTTCCCCGGCTACTTCCTTATCGTGATGGATTTCATCGGCTGGGCGAAAGATCACGGCATTCCCGTAGGGCCGGGTCGCGGATCGGGCGCGGGTTCGCTCGTCGCGTACGCGTTAAAAATTACCGACCTCGATCCGATTGAATACGATTTGCTGTTCGAACGTTTTCTCAATCCCGAACGCGTATCGATGCCTGACTTCGATATCGACTTCTGCATGGAAGGTCGCGACCGCGTGATTCATTACGTGGCCGAGCGCTACGGCCGCGAAGCGGTATCGCAAATTATTACCTTCGGTACGATGGCGGCGAAAGCAGTGGTACGCGATGTCGCGCGCGTGCAAGGCAAATCATACGGTCTCGCCGATAAATTATCGAAAATGATTCCGTTCGAAGTCGGTATCACGCTCGAAGACGCCTACGAAAAAGAAGAAGTATTGCGCGATTTTCTCGAGACCGATTCGCAGGCGCAGGAAATTTGGGAAATGGCGCTGCAGCTCGAAGGTATTACGCGCAACGTCGGTAAGCACGCCGGTGGTGTTGTTATCGCGCCATCGAAACTCACCGATTTTGCGCCGCTGTATTGCGATGAGACGGGCGAAGGCCTCGTCACACAATTCGATAAAAACGACGTCGAAGAAGCGGGTCTCGTTAAGTTCGACTTCCTGGGCTTGCGCACGCTCACGATTATCGATTGGGCGAAAAAAATCATCGACCGCATTCGCGAAAAGAACGGCGAGCAGCCACTCGATATCATGGCGATTCCGCTCGACGATCAACCGACTTTCAAATTATTGCAGCGCGCCGAAACTACCGCGGTATTCCAGTTGGAATCGCGCGGCATGAAAGATTTGATCAAGCGTCTGTTGCCGTCGCGTTTCGAAGATATCGTCGCGCTCGTGGCGCTGTTCCGACCCGGTCCGCTGCAATCGGGCATGGTCGATGACTTTATCAATCGCAAACACGGTCGCGCCGAACTCGCGTATCCGCATCCGCAGTATCAAGACAAATGCCTGATCCCAATTCTTGAGCCGACGTACGGAATCATTTTGTATCAGGAACAGGTGATGCAGATTCCGCAGGTGATGGCGGGTTATACGCTCGGCGGCGCCGATTTGCTGCGTCGTGCGATGGGTAAGAAAAAACCCGAAGAAATGGCGAAGCAGCGCTCGATTTTTGTCGAGGGTGCAAAGCAACAGGGTTTTAGCGAAGAGCTGTCGTCGAATATTTTCGATTTGATGGAGAAATTCGCGGGTTACGGTTTCAACAAATCGCACTCGGCTGCGTATGCCCTCGTTTCGTATCAAACCGCGTGGTTGAAACAACATTATCCGGCGCCGTTCATGGCGGCGGTGATGAGTTCTGAATTGCAGAACACCGACAAAATCGTCGTCTTCATCGAAGAATGTCGCGCTATGAAGTTGGTGTTGAAACTACCTGATGTGAATGTCGGCGAATACATGTTCACCGTGAATGAGCGCAACGAAATTATTTACGGTCTCGGTGCGATCAAGGGGCTTGGCGAAGGTCCGATCGAAAGTATTATCGCGGCGCGCAACAGCGGCGGACCGTTCACCAGTTTATTCGACTTCTGCGCGCGTACCGATGCGCGCAAGGTGAACAAGCGTGCGCTTGAAGCGCTTATTAAAGCCGGCGCGTTCGATCAACTCGGCGTCGATCGCGCGATCTTGATGGCGAGCATGCAAGACGCTGTGCAAGCCGCAGAACAAGCGGCGGTCAATAGCGATAGCGGCATGCTCGATTTATTTGGCGATGTGGTGCCGACATCGTCGAGTGGCAGCGATGTCTATAAGGATTTCCCGCAATGTGCGGCCGTGGACCACCAAGCAGCGGCTCGAAGGCGAAAAAGATACGCTCGGTTTGTATGTCACCGGCCATCCCATCGACGATTACGAAAGCGAATTGCGTTCGTACGTGCCCAATCGCATCGTTGATCTCAAAGCCGATCGTCAGGATCAAACCATCGCCGGTCTCGTCGTCAGCATGCGCACGATGAAAAACAAACGCGGTGACAATATGGCATTTGTGTTGCTTGATGATCGTAGCGCGCGTATTGAAGTGACCCTATTTGCCGATGCGTATTCCGAGCATCGCGAAAAGCTAATTAAGGACGCGCTGTTGGTGATCGAAGGGCAGGTCAGCTTCGACGATTATTCCGGCGGTTTGAAGATGCGTGGTAAAAGTGTGCGCACGCTGTTGGAGGCGCGCGCACAAGCGGTGCGTGCGGTCGAATTGCAGCTCGATGAGCGCGATTTTGATGCGGGTTTTCGTGCTGAATTTCAGCGTTTGCTCACTGAGCATAAAGGCGATTGCCCCGTGCTAATCGAATACCGTCGACGCGGCGCAGCAGCGACTTTGCGCCTGCCTGAAGGTTGGCGCGTGCAGCCGTCGGACGAACTGTTGCAGCGTTTGCGCGATCGCTACGGTGTGTCGCGGGTGCGCTTGGCCTATTCGGCTTGATCGCGTATTGTAAAGGCGGTCGCGTATCACTGCCCTCATTCGGGGCGGAACCGATCTTGCTGCAAGGGAAGTTCAATCTCTAAATCAGGGCGGTTTTTCAAACAACCATGAATCCAAACTATCTCGATTTCGAACAACCTATCGCAGATCTTGAAGCAAAAATTGAAGAGCTGCGCCTGGTCGGCAACGACGCCAATCTCGACATCAATACCGAAGTCAAAAAGCTTCGTGAAAAAAGTAACAAGCTCACCGAAAAAATTTTCGCCAATCTCACGCCGTGGCAAATCGTCAAAATCGCGCGGCATCCGCAGCGCCCTTATGCGCTCGATTACATCAGCCGCGTATTTACCGAATTCGATGAAATGCACGGCGATCGCCGCTTCGGTGACGACAAGGCATTGATCGGCGGTATCGCGCGTCTCGATGGCGAACCGGTGATGGTGATCGGTCAGGAAAAAGGCCGCACCGTACAGGAAAAAGTAAAACGCAATTTCGGCATGCCAAAACCCGAAGGCTATCGCAAAGCGTTGCGATTAATGGAAACCGCCGAGCGATTTAAATTGCCGGTGATTACGTTGATCGATACCCCCGGTGCGTATCCCGGTATCGATAGCGAAGAACGCGGTATTTCCGAGGCCATCGCGCAAAATCTCGCAGTGATGTCGCGCCTGAAAACGCCGATCATGTGTGTGGTCATCGGCGAAGGCAGTTCGGGTGGCGCGATCGGCATCGGCGTCGGCGATCATCTCGCCATGCTGCAATACTCCACTTATTTTGTTATTTCGCCCGAAGGTTGCGCGAATATTATTTGGAAAACCACCGAGAAAGCGCCCGAGGCTGCGGAAGCGATGGGGGTGACATCAAGCGTGCTCGAAAAACTCGGCATCGTCGATTGCACTATCGAAGAACCGAAAGGTGGAGCGCATCGCGATGTCGATCTCATCGCCGAGCGGGTGAAAAAACATTTATCGACGCAGCTCAAACGTCTCAAAGATATGCCGCTCGATGAGTTGCTGCACAAGCGTTACGAGCGTTTGATGTCGTACGGGAATTGATTTTAAAAAGAACTATCGGAATTGTACCTACCCGAAGGAAGGAAAGAACTATGAAAAACACAATAAGAAAATTGAAAGTCGTTTTACCAGCGATGTTTTTAGTGAGCTCAGTTGGAGCACAGGCTGCGCTAGTCGATTACGGCAATTACATTGCCGATACAGCCTCTGGTTTGGATTGGCTGAAATTAACCCAAACCATAAGCCGCAGTTATGATGATATTTCATCACAACTGGCAGTTGGGGGTGAGTTTGCAGGCTGGCAATTTGCGACGATTAATCAGTTTGAATCTATGGTGTATGGTCAGGGTGTTATTCCCGATCCGGCTTGTGCTATTAGCCTTAATTATTGTCAGCCATATAAAAATACGATAGCTATCGATAAAATTGTTAATGCTATCGGTGACACCATTGAAATTTATAATACGAGTGAGCAGACATCTAATGCTTGGGGGGCGGCAGGTTTTTTAGGTGATTTGGCTGATGGTAGTGGACACTATGTTGGAATACTTGCGGGGTTTTATTCAGTAGCTCCTTATGCATATGTCAAGACGCAATATCGTGAAGAAGTGTCAGCTGGCTATCTGGGCTCATATCTGGTCAGGCCATCAGAGGTCCCGGTTCCATCAGCAGGCTATCTGTTTTTGACAGCCATTTTCGGATTGTTAGGTAAGCGCTGTCTATTCAAGTCGTGACAAGGGGCGAGTTGCAAAGGTTTCGTCGATTTACCGTTTCTTGCTGCGCTGAGCGCTCGAAAAATTCTCGGGCGTTGAAAGTTAAGTAGGCGAAATTGTCATGAATCTCGTCAGTATTCCTCGGTCGTTTCTCAAATATCGCCGCTGGTGGGTTGCCTACAGCGGTGGTGTCGATTCGCATGTGTTGTTGCATTTGCTTGCGCAACTGCGCCAGCAACAATCAATTCCTCGGCTAGCTGCTATTCATATCAATCACCAGCTCAACCCGCGCGCGAGTGATTGGGTCGAGCATTGCCGTCGCGTGTGTGTGGGCCTCCAAATCGAGTTTATTTCCGAAACAGTGACCGTTACCAATGCGGGTGATGGGATCGAAGCGGCTGCGCGCAAGGCGCGATATGCGGCATTCGAAAAGCATGTGCGTGAAAATGAGTTGTTACTGCAAGCGCATCACCGCGACGATCAAATCGAAACGCTGATGTTGCGTTTGTTGCGCGGTAGTGGCGTCGCGGGTTTGTCGGCCATTCCAGTTCAGCGTGAATTGGGCGCTGGTGAATTGTTACGGCCGTTGTTGGATTATTCTCGTGCAGATGTGATTGCTTACGCGCAACTGCACGAATTGAAATGGATTCACGATGACAGCAACGACAGCGATCGTTTCGATCGCAATTTTTTGCGTCTCAACATGCTGCCGATTATCGAAAAGCGCTGGCCGGCATACCGAGATACTTTGAATCGCGTCGTCACTCAAGCCGATGAATCTGCGCAGTTGCTGGGTGAGTTGGCGCGCATCGATGCGCAAGAAGCGATTACTGCAGATGCCACTGTAAATATTGCTGTTTGCGCGGGGTTGAGTGTCGGCCGGCAGAAAAACTTACTGCGCTACTGGTTGCAGCAGAAACAATTACCGCAGCCCAGCAGTGAGCAATTGCAGCAAGTACTCGCGATGATGTGTGCGCGCATCGATGCGCAACCGTGCGTCACCTGGCCTGGCGTTGAGGTGCGTCGTTTTCGCGATCGCCTGCATGCATTTGCTCCGCTGCAGCCAATGCGCACTGAGCCATTCAATATCGAATGGGATTTATCGCAGCCGCTATTTATTAACGGCGTTGGAACACTATCAGCAATTTCTGTCGTTGGCTCAGGGTTGCGTTCAGATTTGAAGTACCATGTGCGAAATCGCGCCGGTGGCGAACGTTGCAAGCCAGCTGGTCGTGCGCATTCGCAAACGCTGAAAAAACTTTTACAAGAATGCGATGTGCCGCCGTGGCTGCGTGATCGTTTGCCGATTATTTATTGCGGGGATGAAATTGCTGCGGTGGGTGATGTTTGGATTTGCGAGGGGTTTGTTGCAGATGCCAAGCAAAACGGTTGGCATCTGCAATGGAGTTTGAATTAGCGCTTAAGTTTTCTTGCTGCATTCGCACCCAGGCCAATCAGTCCACTCAAGAAAAATAACGCGGAGGTTGGGAGTGGTACCTGCGAGATGGTTCCATTCGAAAACTCGACAGTTCTTGTGTTATTCGCAGATGAAAAACGGATAGTAATCCCGGTGTATAAAGAATTCACTTCGGTCAAAGTATTGGGTAAGGCTTGATTGGATAACATGTCGCTGTTGCCGCCGATTATGATGATGCCAAAAGCTCCTGTGTAATCACCGAAGATGAGTTGGTTGAAGCCGTTGCCGGATGACACTGCTTGAATTGAATCGCGGGATGCGCTGGAAGTATTGTTTGCATCAAAAACTACAGCGGTTGCCAGTGGTGCATAAATGGAGTGATTCGCGACTTCAAAATTGAGGTTGCTAAATGCGAGGTAAATGCTTCTAAGTGCGGTGTATGTTCCGGATGTTCCTGTAAGTGTCACGGGGACGTTCGCGCTAGTGGGAGCCACAGCCGAATCGTAATAAAAGGTTGCGGTGATTGATGCCCCATCTGCGAGCCAATACTCATCTTGACTAACCGGGGTGAACGCTGTATCGCCTTGCGCTAGCACGTACTCAGTCGTGTGCGTGGCGGTCAGTTGATACTGCACAGGCGCAGCATGCGCGACTGCAGAAAAAACGAAAGAGGCCAAGGGAAAAATTAATGCACGAAGAATTTTCATTTCAAAGTCCTTGTTTGTTTTTGTTGAACAACGTGTTCAGGCAATGCCATCTAACAGGCGAGCTCAAATCATATCGGAAAGCCCTTGGTATAGAAAATCGCTTATACGACGAGCGGCGGCGTCGCAAATTTTTACAGGTCCCGCTCCGCCCCAAAAAAAGCCAAATTGAGCCACCCCCACCTTTCTGGTAAGCTGAGCGCCCATCTCGCGGGGTCGACGTTTTTAACGCTCGGGCCCTTCTCATCAGCAGTCCACGTACTTATCAAAAGGCTCGACATGGCGACTCGTTTTATTTTCGTCACCGGCGGCGTTGTTTCTTCCTTGGGCAAGGGAATTGCGTCGGCGTCGCTCGGGGCCATCCTCGAAGCGCGCGGGCTCAACGTCACCATGTTGAAACTCGACCCCTACATCAACGTCGATCCGGGCACCATGAGCCCGTTCCAGCACGGCGAAGTGTTCGTGACCGAAGACGGCGCCGAGACCGATCTCGATCTCGGTCATTACGAGCGTTTCCTGCGTGTGAAGCTATCGCGCCGCAATGCATTTACAACAGGTCGCGTCTACGAGACCGTGCTGCGTAAAGAGCGTCGTGGCGACTATCTGGGCGGCACCGTCCAGGTGATTCCGCACATCACCGATGAAATCAAACGTCGTGTGATCGAAGGCGCGGGCGATGCCGATATCGCCATCGTTGAAATCGGCGGTACCGTCGGCGATATCGAGAGCCTGCCGTTCCTCGAAGCTGCGCGTCAGCTCAAGCTTGAGCTGGGTTCTTCCCGCGCGATGCTCATGCATTTAACGCTAGTGCCGTATATCGCAACCGCAGGCGAAACCAAAACCAAACCGACACAGCATTCGGTCAAAGAATTGCGTTCGATCGGTTTGCAGCCCGATATTCTGCTGTGCCGCTCCGACCACGAAATCGAGTTGGGTTCGCGCAAGAAAATTGCGCTGTTCACTAACGTCGAAGAGCGCGCGGTCATTCCGTTGCCCGATTGCGACACGATTTATCGCATTCCCTCGTTGCTCAAAGCGCAAGGGCTCGATCAGTTTGTGGTCGAGCGTTTCGGCCTGCAGTGCAAAGATGCCGATTTGTCCGAGTGGGATCGCGTGGTCGACGGCGAAATGAATCCGCAGCGCACCGTGAATATCGCGATGGTTGGCAAATACACCGATTTGATCGATGCGTACAAGTCGGTCAACGAAGCGCTCAAGCACGCGGGTATTCAGTCGTACACCAAAGTCAAAATCGAATACATCGATTCCGAAAGCATCATCGATAAAGGCACCGGTTGCCTCGAAGGTAAAGACGGTATTTTGGTGCCGGGCGGTTTCGGTGTGCGCGGTGTCGAAGGCAAAATCGCGGCGGTGAAATTCGCGCGTGAAAATCGTGTGCCGTATCTTGGTATTTGTCTCGGCTTGCAAATGGCTGTGATCGAATTTGCGCGCGATGTGGTTGGTTTGAAAGATGCGAATAGCACTGAGTTTGATAAAAACTCACCGTATCCCGTGGTCGCGCTGATTACCGAATGGGTCAACGCCGATGGCAAAACCGAAATGCGTGACGAAAATGCAGATCTCGGTGGCACCATGCGACTCGGTTCGCAGGACTGCCATTTGGTCGAAGGCTCGCTCGCAAAATCGACTTATGGTCGCGATGTGATTGTCGAGCGTCATCGTCATCGCTACGAAGTGAACAACAATTACGTCGACCAATTGCAGAAGGCCGGTTTGCGCATCGGCGGTTGGTCGGCCGATGACACGCTCGTCGAAATGGTCGAAATTCCAGATCATCCATTTTTCGTTGCGTGTCAGTTCCACCCAGAATTCACCTCGACACCGCGCGATGGCCACCCATTGTTCTCCGGCTTTATCGGTGCTGCAGTCAAGCACGCTGAAGCAAATAAGAGCTAATCGCGAGTATGAGCCAGAAAGTTATCAATGTCGGTGCGTTGAAATTATCGAACAACTTGCCGTTCGTATTATTCGGCGGCATGAATGTGCTCGAATCGCGCGATCTCGCCATGCAGATTGCCGAGCAATACGTCAAAGTTTGCAGCAAATTAAATATTCCCTATGTCTTCAAGGCTTCGTTCGATAAAGCCAATCGCTCGTCGATTACCTCGTTTCGTGGTCCAGGCCTCGATGCTGGGTTGAAAATTTTCGAAGAAATCAAAAAGACGTTTAACGTGCCCGTGATCACCGATGTGCACGAACCGTATCAGGCTCAACCGGTCGCGGAAGTTTGCGACATCATTCAGCTGCCGGCATTTTTATCGCGTCAAACCGATCTTGTCGTCGCGATGGCGAAAACCAAAGCGGCGATCAATATCAAGAAAGCACAATTTCTTGCTCCACAGGAAATGAAACACATTCTGCGCAAGTGCGAAGAAGCCGGTAATGAGCGTTTAATTTTGTGCGAGCGCGGCTCGTCGTTCGGCTACAACAATCTCGTTGTCGATATGCTCGGCTTCGGCATCATGAAACAATTCGAATATCCGGTGTTTTTCGATGTAACGCATGCCTTGCAAATGCCGGGCGGCCGTGCCGATTCGGCCGGCGGCCGCCGTCAGCAGGTGGTCGAGCTGGGGCGCGCGGGAATGTCACAAGGTTTGGCGGGATTGTTTCTCGAAGCGCATCCCGATCCTGACAACGCGAAATGCGATGGCCCGTGTGCATTGCCGCTCGATAAGCTCGAATCGTTTTTAGCGCAAATGAAAGCCATCGATGATTTGGTGAAAGGTTTTACACCGCTCGAAATTAAATAGTGTTTATAGCCCCCTTTAATCAAAGGGGGCGGCTCGCAAAGCGAGCGGGGGATTTTGTTACGCAATGAATCCCCCCTGGCCCCCCTTTCGTTAAAGGGGAGAATAAAAAGCTTAACGATGATTTTGTAACGGAGAAAAAATAAATGGCGACTATCGCAGACATTAAGGCGTTCGAAGTACTCGATTCGCGCGGCAATCCTACCGTGATGGCAGAGGTCACTTTGTCCGACGGTAGCATGGGCAGTGCCTGTGCACCGTCGGGTGCTTCGACCGGTACGCGCGAAGCGCTCGAATTGCGCGATGGTGACAAGTCGCGTTACCTCGGTAAAGGTGTGTTGACTGCAGTCAAAAATATCAATACGACGATTGCTTCGCTGCTCAAAGGCAAAGATGCGAACGATCAATACGCGCTCGACAAACTGATGATCGATGCCGATGGTACCGAAAATAAAGCCAAACTCGGCGCTAACGCGATTCTCGCGGTTTCGCTGGCGGCGGCCAAAGCAGCGGCGATTTCGAAAAAAATTCCGCTGTATCAACACATCTCGGAAATTAACGGCACACCGGGCCAATACAGCATGCCGGTGCCGATGATGAATATCATCAACGGCGGCGAGCACGCCGATAACAACGTCGATATTCAAGAGTTCATGATTCAGCCAGTATCGGCTCCGACTTTTGCTGAAGCATTACGTGCGGGCGCTGAGATTTTTCACTCGCTGAAAAAAGTACTGCATGCGCAGGGTTTGAATACCGCCGTGGGTGACGAAGGTGGTTTTGCGCCGAATCTGCCGTCGAACGAAGCGGCTATTTCCGCGATTATCGATGCGGTAGAAAAAGCCGGTTACAAAGTCGGTACCGATATCACGTTTGCACTCGATTGCGCATCGAGCGAGTTCTACGAAAATGGTAAATACGATTTGGCCGGTGAAGGCAAAGTATTTACCTCATCCGAGTTTGCCGATTATCTCGTCGGCCTTGCCGCGAAATATCCGATTCTGTCGATCGAAGACGGCATGGACGAAAGCGATTGGGATGGTTGGGCCGATCTGACGCGCAAAGGCGGCAGCAAAGTCCAGTTGGTCGGCGATGATTTATTCGTGACCAACACCAAAATTCTGAAAGAAGGCATCGACAAGAAAATCGCTAACTCGATTCTGATCAAGTTCAATCAGATCGGCAGTCTCAGCGAAACGCTCGATGCCATCAAAATGGCAAAAGCGGCCGGTTATACCGCAGTCATTTCGCACCGCTCAGGCGAAACCGAAGATGCGACGATCGCCGATCTCGCTGTCGGTACTGCAGCGGGCCAGATCAAAACCGGTTCGTTGTGTCGCTCGGATCGCGTAGCCAAGTACAACCGTTTGCTGCGTATCGAAGCCGAGCTGGGTGCAAAAGCGCCGTATCGCGGTCGTGCGGAATTCAAAGCGTAATTTGATGTGTGTGCAGTAGCGGCAAACTTATGCTAGGTTTGCCGCTACATCTTCAACGTTGAAACTCACGACTTTAAATAAAAACGATGCGAGCACTTAACATAACCCTGGTGATTCTGCTGGCTGGTATGCAATACCGGCTGTGGCATGGTCCCGGTAGTTGGGCGCAAATTGCATCGTTGCAAGATGAAATCGGTAAGCAGCGCGAACATAACAGTCATCTCGTCGCGCGCAATCAAATGCTCGCTGGTGAAGTGCTCAGTTTGAAGTCTGGCTATGAAGCCATCGAGGAGCATGCGCGCAACGATCTCGGTATGATCAAACGCGGCGAAACCTTTTATCTCGTCGTCGATAAATAATGACGGTTGGCCATATTTCCAGCACATACTGTGCAATTGTTCCGGCCGCTGGTATCGGTAAACGTTTTGGCGGCACGCTCCCTAAGCAATATCTCCCTCTTCATGGCTCCACTGTTATCGAACATAGCTTGCAATTGCTGCTGAGTATCGAACGACTTGAGCACGTCGTCGTCGTTGTGCGTCCCGACGACAAACGCTGGGGTGATCTCCCTGTTTTTGCAGATCCGCGCATCGATGTTGCCATTGGCGGCGACGAACGTTGTCACTCAGTGCTAAACGGTTTGCAACATGTGCAGCAGAAATATGGCGGCAGCGAGTGGGCTTTAGTGCACGATGTCGCACGGCCCTGTTGTTTGCGCAGCGATATCGAAAAGCTCATTCAGCAACTTGAGCATCATCCGGTCGGCGGCATTCTTGCGACACCGGCGAGCGATACCATCAAGCGTGTCGATTCGGCGCGGCAGATCGAGGAAACCGTCGATCGCTCCTGGTTGTGGCAGGCACAGACGCCGCAATTATTTCGCATGCGTTTATTGCTCGATGCGCTCAATCATTGCATCGGTATGGGCATGACGGTGACCGATGAGGCGCAGGCGATTGAAGCATTCGGCTGGCAGGCGCAGGTAGTTGAAGGTGCGCGCAGCAATATCAAAATCACGCGTCCTGAAGATTTGGCACTCGCCGAATTTTTCTTGCGGCATCAAATTTCACAGGCTTAGTCATCGGGTGGCACAGCATGACGATTCGAATCGGCCACGGTTATGACGTACATCGCTTCGGTCCAGGCGATTTCGTGACGCTGGGAGGTGTGCATATCACGCATACGCACGGTGTGGTTGCGCATTCCGATGGTGACGTATTGCTGCACGCGCTTTGCGATGCATTACTCGGTGCGGCAGCGCTTGGCGATATCGGCCAACATTTTCCCGATAGTGATGCGCAGTACCGCGGCATCGATAGTCGCAAATTACTGCGCCATGTTTTCGAGTTGCTCAAAAAAAATAATTACGTACTCGGCAATGCTGATATGACGATCATTGCCGAAGCGCCACGCGTCATGAAACACGCGCAGGCGATGCGCGAAAATATCGCCGCAGATCTCGAATGCTCGATCGGTCAAATCAATATCAAAGCGACAACCACGGAAACCCTAGGTTTCGTCGGGCGTAAAGAGGGCCTTGCGGCGTATGCCGTGGTGTTGCTGGAGTCGCGTTAGTGTTTGCTTTTGATTGGCCACGTGCCTACGGTCAGCCACCGGTCACCGGTGTGCTGCGACAATCGCCTGCGGATTTTTTCGTCGAAGAGCGGTTGGGTTTTGAGCCGGATGGCAAAGGCGAGCACTGCTGGCTCTGGGTCGAAAAAGAAAATCTGAATACGGCCGATGCCGCTCAGAGAATTGCGCGTTTTTCAGGTCTGCGCGAAAGCGATATTTCGTATTCAGGTCTTAAAGATAAGCGCGCTGTGACGCGGCAATGGTTTTGTGTGCATCTGCTCAATCGCGAAGTGGATTGGTCGCAGTGGAGTGATCCGGCGCTGCGAATTTTGCGCGTCGAGCGCCATTCGAAAAAGTTGCGCCGTGGTACGCACCGCAGTAATTATTTCGAGATCTTATTGCGCGAAGTGCAAGGCGACATCGATGCGCTGCGCGAACGTGTCGAGCAGATTCGAACAAACGGCGTGCCGAATTATTTCGGCGAGCAGCGCTTTGGGCGCGATGGCCGCACCTTCGAGTTGGCAAAGCGGGCCGCATTGCAGCAAAGCCGTTTATCGCGACAGCAGGCGAGCCTGTATTTTTCCGCGTTGCGCTCCTATTTATTTAACGAAGTGCTGGCCCATCGTATCGCTAAAAATAATTGGAATACGCCGCTCGCGGGCGAAGTTTTCATGCTGAATCGCAGCAACAGTGTTTTTGTTCAAACGCTCGATGCGGCACTTTTAGAGCGATTCGATTCGCACGATATCCATTTGACGGGACCGATGCCTGGAGCGGATGGCACGATCGTTCCTGCTGGAGAGGTGCAGCAAATCGAGCAGGCAGTGTTGCGCGAGCACGGGGTACTCGTGAGTTATTTGGCCTCGGCAAAAGTTGAAAGCGCGCGGCGCAGTTTTCGGTTGATACCTGACGATTTATGCCTCGAGCCAATCGACGATGGCACCTGGCGTCTTACATTTACCCTGGGTAGAGGCTGCTTCGCCACCAGTCTTATGCGAGAATTGGTCGACTATTCCGTCTCAGTAATGGAATAGCATTTGCCCTCATCAAAGAATGCAACATGCTCACAAATATTATTAGGGGTTCAGCTTGGGTCCAGAAAAACTCACTGGGATCGGCATGACTTCGCAGCGCACTCGGGATCGCATGATGCAGCGATTGCGCGACCAAGGAATTCGCAATTTGGCCGTGCTCGATTTAATGCGCAGCACGCCGCGTCATATTTTTCTCGATGAAGCACTCGCACAGCGCGCGTATGAAGACAGCGCGTTGCCGATCGGTTATCAACAAACCTTATCGCAACCTTATATCGTTGCGCGCATGACCGAGCTGCTATTTCAGAATGGGCCGCGTGCACGCATTCTCGAGATCGGCACCGGTTCCGGTTATCAAACGGCGATATTGGCTTCGATGCCGGAGGTCGAGCGTGTCTACAGCATTGAGCGTATTCAGCCGTTACAAGAAAAGGCCCGCGAAAGATTACGTCTGCTGAAGATTTATAACGTGAATTTGCGTTTGGCCGATGGTGCGATGGGTTGGGCGGATCAAGCACCGTTCGATGGGATTTTGGCGGCGGCGGCGCCACAAGAGATTCCAGCGGAGTTGATCGCGCAGCTCGCTGACGGCGGTCGGCTGGTTATCCCGGTCGGGGGCGAAAGCGAGCAGCAATTGGTGGTGGTGGATAAGGTGGGCGATGAGGTTAGGCGCACGGTCATTGAGCCGGTACGTTTTGTGCCACTGTTGGGCGGCACGGTAAAGGGTTAGATTTTATTTTCATAAGTAATTTTATTTATATTCCTTTATTTTTTTTTGGCGGTGTGTGGTAGTAACCGATCCTTAATTAATTCTATAAAAATCATACCTCTACCGCTTAATCTTAAGGAAACCGATTGAGGGTGTGGTCTCTCTGACGCGGCAATGGGGTCGTGCAGTCCAGCTTTAGCAGGCTGAATTCTTCGTAGCAGGTCGCCGTACCTCACTTTGATGGCTAAGCAGATAAAGTCTATGAAAATCAAATAGATATTGTTTTTCTGCGCCAGGGCTCTAAGCGGCGATCAACGGTTGCGCAGCTCGTCAGTTGATTCGAGGTGAAGACTTTCGCGGGATGAGAAACCTGTTCTCATCTCAAACTAATGTCAGCAAGGTTCTCGTCCATTCATCGTGAGAGTGAATTCGCGGCTTAGTTTTCCTGTTAGATAAAATCCGTAGATGTGCGCAAACTATCGTGTGTTGCTACGGTCGTCGCAGTTTTGTTGTGTACAAAGTGGTTGATTCTTATCGCCAGATAGGCGAGCCTGTGCCTTATTGATCAGCATGTTAGGGTTATGTGCTGAATATGCAATTAAAGCTCGCAACGCGATTGCCGAAAAATATAAAGACTGTGGAAGTTGTGGTTGCGACGTGATGGTGACTTGGGGTGAGTGGTTGGTGTCACTGTTGCGTGTGTAGCATCGGACTAACGCTCAGAATAATAGAATCAAACTGTGAGGAAGGGGCTTAACATGCAAATCGAAAGAGACGGTCAGTTTGGTGGCGGTGATTTCGATAACCTTCCTGGAGTGGACGATTTGGAATTTGGACTCGAAGAGGCCGAAGCCGCTGAATTGGCTTCGGGGCCTGATTTACTCGATGCCGTCGATGACGGCGAAGTTGAAGCTACGGTCACCGCAAAACCTGCGCGGGTATACACCGGTCGTGTGAGCCAGACCGTAAGCCTGCAAAAGACATTGGATGCCACGCAGCTTTATCTCAACGAAATTGGTTTTTCGCCGCTGCTGACCCCCGAAGAGGAAGTGTATTACGCGCGCCTCGCGATGAAAGGTGAGGAAGCCGGGCGCAAGCGCATGATCGAAAGTAATTTGCGTCTTGTGGTGAAGATTGCGCGTCGCTACGTCAACCGCGGTTTGACACTGCTCGATTTGATTGAAGAAGGTAATCTCGGCTTGATTCGCGCGGTGGAAAAATTCGATCCCGAACGCGGTTTCCGTTTTTCTACCTACGCAACTTGGTGGATTCGTCAGACGATCGAGCGCGCGATCATGAATCAGACGCGCACGATCCGCTTGCCGATTCACGTCGTCAAGGAGCTCAACGTCTACTTGCGCGCTGCGCGTGAATTAACGCAAAAGCTCGATCACGAACCCTCGGCGGAAGAAATTGCGACACTGCTCGATAAGCCCGTCGAAGACGTCAAGCACATGCTCGGGCTGAATGAGCGTGTAACATCCGTCGATACCCCGCTTGGTCCCGACTCAGATAAATCGCTGCTTGATACTATTCCTGACCTGCAGGTTTCCGATCCTGCGGAATTGCTGCAGGACGAAGATATGCGTACGAGTATTGCCGAGTGGCTCGGTGAGCTGACGGAAAAGCAGCGCGAAGTCGTTGCGCGTCGCTTCGGTTTGCGCGGTTATGAGGCCAGCACTTTGGAAGAGGTTGGTCGTGAAATTGGCTTGACGCGTGAGCGTGTGCGCCAGATTCAGGTCGAAGCCTTGCGTCGCTTGCGCGATATTTTGGAGAAGCATGGCTTGACGGGGGAGTCAGTCTTTAACTGATTCGCAGTCAAACCACAGGACCCTCGCTTCGGCGGGGGTTTTGCATTTTTGGATGCTAGATTTTGTGCAATATGATTCTGCAACAATTGCGCAAGTTGGAGAGTGGTTGGGAGAAATCGGGGCGTTTGCGTATCTAACGACGACTTCCCGGTTTTCCTTGCCTAACCCAGATTGGATTTGAAAGGAGTTATTTGTTTATGCGACTTGCAAAAATACAGACACGGTTTGAAAAAACACAGGCGCGATTCGGAAAAATACTGTCGGCGCTGTTTTTTGTCTGCGCCGCTGTTACGCAATCGGCATCGGCCGGGATGCCGCCGCCGAGCGATAGTGAAGGTCGCCCTGTGTCGACTATTGCTCCGTTACTTAAGCAGGTCAGTCCCGCTGTTGTGAATATTTCCACGGTCGGCACGCAGACCGTGCAAAACCCGCTACTCAATGATCCATTCTTTCGCCATTTCTTTCAGCTTCCGCCGGGCGCTGAATCGCAGAAGCGCAAAACGCAAAGTGCTGGTTCGGGTGTGATTATCGATGCCGTGAACGGCACCGTATTGACCAATCATCACGTCGTTGACGGTGCCAATGAAATCACGGTTGGATTGCAAGACGGCCGCACCTTGAAGGCTAAATTAATCGGCTCCGATCCGGAGGTTGATATTGCGGTTTTGAAAATCGATCCGGTGAAATTGGTTGCGCTGAAGCTGGCGGATGCCGATACGGCACAGGTCGGTGATTTCGTGATTGCGATCGGCAATCCCTTCGGTCTGAATCACACCGTTACCACGGGCATCGTGAGCGGGTTGAATCGCAAGGGACTGGGAATCGAGGGTTATGAAAACTTTATTCAAACCGATGCATCGATCAATCCCGGTAATTCCGGCGGCGCGCTGGTGAATTTCAAGGGTGAATTAATCGGCATCAATACCGCTATCATTGCGCCGGGTGGCGGTAACGTCGGTATCGGTTTTGCGATTCCCGTCAGCATGGCTAAAAACAGCGCGGATCAGATTCTCAAATTCGGCGCGGTGAAGCGTGGTCAACTCGGCGTTGTGATTCAGGACTTAACCGCTGATTTAGCGCAGGCGTTTAATCTGGGTGAAAATCAGCGCGGTGTCGTCGTCGCACAGGTGCAAGCGGGATCGGCGGCCGCTAAAGCCGGCGTCGAAGCGGGTGATGTTGTCATCAGCGTGGATGGAAAAGCGATTGAAAGTGCTGCCGAACTGCGCAACGAAATCGGCGCGCGTCGGATCGGCGACAGGGTGAAAGTCACGCTGTTGCGCGATGGCAGCACCAAAACCGTTGACGTACGAGTCGGCGAGCCGCAGGCCGATGTTGCGACTGCGGGATCGATTCATCAATTTCTCGCCGGCGCCAAGCTGGAGGCGCGCAGCGATGGTCATGGTGTGAGAGTGACCGCCATCGAGCCTGGTTCTGCAGCGCAGTCCTCCGGATTGCAGCAGGGCGATGTAATTGTTGCCGTGAATCGTATGCAGGTGCGCTCGGTCGAGGAATTAACTAAAATTGCGAAAAGCTCGCCCAATCGATTGCTGTTGCAAATCATGCGTGGTGGAGCTGGAATGTTTCTCGTGCTCCAATAGCGGTTGCGATCACTGACGCGGCTGTGTCTGATTTGGCATCACGATAAAAATAACAATGTGCGATGTGTGAAGGGTGCCGCTCAAGGGCATCCTTCAAAATGTGTTGGTGTTAAAGAGTTTTAGTGGCGCGTCACAGGAGTTTCACACGGCACCACTAAAGTACGGCCTCCGAATTCCTATTGCCCGCCCCTCTCCCTATAATGCCCTTGGCCCGGGGTACTGAGTGAGGGCGAGGGAGAGCATGTGTCAACGCAATTAGTCACCGAGAATTTACTGCGTACCCAGCAGCGTTTTCTGCGCGCTGCCGCGCCCTTATCGGCGCGGCTCGGTGCGGTGTCCGCGCAGCGCTGGCAGATGCTGCTCATCGTATTGCTGGTCGCAATCATTCTGGCGGATTTGGCGCGATTGGTGTGGCTGGCGATACCTTCGGGAAAAACAGCGCCTATCGCGCAGTCGCCGATCAATGTCGCGGTTTCTGCGCCGAATAAAAATGCTTCTGCAGTCGATATCGAAAAAATGGTGAGCTGGCATTTGTTCGGCGAAGTCGGCGCTCAACCGCATGCAGCGGCGGTCGCCGAAGAGCAAGCGCAAGACACGACGCTGAATTTGCAGTTGCTCGGTGTGATCAGCGCCAGCGAGCCGGCAATGGCGCGCGCATTCATTATGGCCGATGGTCGTCAGCAACAATTTGCAATCGGCGAGCAGTTGCCGGGGCCTGGCAAAGTGACGCTGAGCAAGGTGTTGGTTGATCGCGCGATTATCGATAACAATGGCCGTTTCGAAACATTGTGGCTGTACGATCCCAATGCACCTCAATCGGTAACGCCAACCGCTCCGTCGACGCCGAGCACGGTCGATATGCGAGACAATTCAGGCGTAACGCAGCTCGCGAGAAATTATCGCAATCAGCTTTATCAAAATCCCGGCAGTCTCGCCGATATTATTCAGGTTGCACCGGCCAGCGAGGGCGGGAAACTCATCGGCTATCGCATCAATCCCGGTCGCGATCCTGCGCAATTTGCCAAATTCGGTTTGCGGCCGGGTGATGTGGTGACAGCGATTAATGATGTACGCCTCGATGATCCGCAACGCGCACTGGAGCTTTACAACACCTTACGCACGCAAAGTGAGGCCTCGTTTACCGTGCGTCGCGGTAACGAAGATGTCGTGTTGATGATATCGCTGCAAAGCAGTGGCAATGCCGATTGATCGATGTCGGTCAATAAATAGATAAAAGAAATATCTGAGGAAGTGAACTGACGTGAGTAAATTGTTGCGGGTTTTATGTGCGCCCTTGATGGTATTTGGCCTGACCGTCGCCTCGTGTTTAACTGTTGCATCGACTGCTTTTGCGGAAGAGCAAACCTTTACGATCAACTTTAAAGACACTGAACTGGAAGAGGTGGTGCGTTTCGTCGCGCAAGTGACGGGGAAAACCATCATTGTCGATCCGAAAGCGAAAGGGCGTGTGCAGGTTATTTCGTCGCAGCCGCTGACCAAACCGCAACTGTACGATTTGTTTTTATCGATTCTCGATGTAAATGGTTTCTCGGCAATCGAAACCGGCGGCGTCATAAAAATTTTGCCATCGCGCGACGCAAAATCATCGGCGGCTCCCGTTGTTGGTGCTAATCAGCGCGACAACAGCGCCATCGTCACCGAAGTCATTCAGCTCAAAAATATTTCTGCCGCAACGCTGATTCCAGTATTGCGTCCGCTTGCGCCGCAGCAAGCACACATGGCCGCCTATGGTCCGAGCAACGCGATCATTATTTCCGACATGGCTTCGAATATTGCGAGCATTCGTGCAGTGATCGAGCGTATCGATAAAGGCGCTGTTGGTGAAACCGAAGTGATCAGGCTTGAGCATGCCTCGGCCGACGAAGTGGTGCGCATGCTCAATGAATTGGAGAAGGGTGATCCGACCAAGGCGCAAGGCGGTGACGTGGCCGGTAAAAATATTACGCTGGTCGCCGATAAGCGCACCAATAGCATTCTCGTTAGTGGCGATGATATGCAGCGTCAACGTATTCGAGCATTGGTCGCGCATCTCGATGGCCCGCTTGCGCAAAGTGGCAACGTCAAAGTGCACTATCTGCAATACGCGAAAGCAAAAGACCTCGCCGCTGTTTTGAATAAAGTGATGCAAAACGTTTCGCAAATGCAGCCGGGCCAGGCAGCGCAGTCGAGCGGTGGCAAGGGCAAGGCGTCGATCGAAGCCGATGAGGGGACCAATTCGTTAATCATCACTGCGGAAGCCGATGTGATGGCTTCGCTCACCGCAGTGATCGAACGATTGGATATTCGTCGCGCACAAGTGCTGGTTGAAGCGATTATTGTCGAGATGACTGCGGAGAAAGCCAGCGACCTCGGTATTCAATGGATGTTCGCCAACGACAGCGGTGGCTTCGGTGGTTCGTCACTCGGCGATGGTTTGTTGGGCGGCGCTGCCGCCGCAGCATTTGGGGTTGATGCCAGCAGCACATCAACAACGACTACATCGACTGATCCGCGTTATCTGCTTGGCAAAACCATTTCGGGTACGACAGGACAAGTTTTCGGTATCGGTCGTCTGAGCGACAATTTCAGTTTCACCGCTGTGCTTAAAGCGCTGCAAACCAATTCCGATGCAAATATTTTATCGACACCATCACTGTTGACGCTTGATAACGAAGAGGCATCGATCGTGGTCGGTCAGGAAGTCCCGTTCAAAACCGGATCGTACACGCAGACGGGCGGTTCGTCGGCGGTGAGCAGTCCTTTCCAAACCATTCAACGCCAGAATGTCGGTTTGACCTTGAAGGTGACGCCGCACATCAATGAAGGCGATTCGCTGGTGCTCGAAATTTCGCAGGAAGTATCGAGCTTGAGCGGTGCCGCCGGCGATGTCGGTGCATCCGATGTGATCACCAACGAACGCAAAATCGAAAGCAAAGTGCTCGCGGATAATGCGCAAACCATCGTGCTGGGTGGCTTGATCAAAGATGATGTGCAGCAGAGCGCGCAAAAGGTTCCTTTGCTGGGTGACCTTCCGGTAGTTGGACGTTTGTTTCGCAGCAGTTCATCGAAGCGCCTGAAAACTAATTTGATGGTTTTCTTGCGTCCAGTCATTGTGCGCGAAGGTCGTCAGCTAAGCGGAGCAACTGGCGAAAAATATCGCTACATTCGCAACGAACAACTCAATGTGCGCGATCGCGGCGTCGATTTCCTCAACAAGCGCGAATTGCCATTGCTTCCTGAATGGGAAGAGCAATTGAAAAAAATCGAAGAGATGCAGCGTCAGAAGCATCAGAGTGAATTGCAAGGTGCCGCACCCGCCGCGGAACAGCCTGTTTCGCAATCACCGGTGCCGCAAGCGTCCGCACCGCAAAACGCTGAAGCGACGGTTAGCGAGGCGCCGGGCGAGGCGAAGCAGTGAACACTATGTTTCCGGTTGAGCCGCATATTGCTGAAAGCGACGCGAGCGTAGAAAACGCTGAGCCACAGCGTGCGCCTCGCCAATTGCCATTTGCGTTTGCGCAAAATCACGGCGTGCTGCTCGATCTCGATAGTGTGAACGGTGAATCGCCGTTACGCGTGTGGTATCGCCCGGGTTTGAAAGCGGAAGTGATGATCGAATTGCGGCGCTCGCTCGATGCGCCGTTGCAGTGGCAATTATTGTCGCCCGAACAATTTCAACAGCATCTCAGTCAGGCCTTCCAGCGCGGCAATAATGAAGCGGTGCAAATGGCCGAGGATATGGGCGCGGATATCGATCTCACTCGACTCGCCGATGAAATCCCCGAAACCGGCGATTTGATGGATGCCGAAGACGACGCGCCAGTGATTCGTCTGATCAACGCCATTCTGTCGCAAGCGGTGCGCGAAAAAGCTTCCGATATTCACGTTGAAACTTTTGAAGATAAATTGACGGTGCGTTATCGCATCGATGGCGTGCTCACTGAAGTGCTCTCGCCGAAACGCATGCTCGCGCCGTTATTGGTGTCGCGTTTGAAAGTCATGGCGAAACTCGATATTGCAGAAAAGCGTGTGCCGCAGGATGGCCGCATCTCCATCAGGCTCGCCGGTCACGCGGTCGATATTCGTGTTTCGACAATTCCCTCGGCGCACGGCGAACGCGTGGTGTTGCGTCTGCTCGATAAACAAGCGGGGCAATTGCATCTCGATCAATTGCACATGAACGAGCAGGTGTTGAACGGTTATCGCAAGGCACTGCACACGCCGCACGGTATTGTTCTCGTCACGGGCCCGACCGGCTCGGGTAAAACCACAACGCTGTACGCTGGCCTCACGCATATCAACGATGCGAGCCGCAATATTCTGACGATCGAAGATCCGATCGAATATTTATTGCCGGGCATCGGCCAAACGCAGGTCAATACTAAAGTCGATATGACGTTTGCGCGCGGGTTGCGCGCGATTTTGCGGCAAGATCCCGATGTGGTGATGGTCGGTGAAATTCGCGATGGCGAAACCGCGCAAATCGCCGTGCAGGCAAGTTTGACCGGACACTTGGTGTTGTCAACATTGCACACGAATACCGCGATCGGTGCGATTACGCGTTTGCAGGATATGGGCATCGAGCCATTTCTGTTGTCGTCGAGTTTGCTTGCGGTGATGGCGCAGCGTCTGGTGCGTGTGCTCTGCAACGATTGCAAAGAGCCGTATACGCCCGATGCCGCCGAGTGCGAATTGTTGCAGCTTGATAAAGACAATCCGCCGCAGCTTTTCCACGCGCGCGGTTGCCCGCTGTGTAATCGACGCGGCTATCGCGGCCGTACCGGTATTTATGAATTTGTCGAAATTGATGATCGTCTGCGCACGATGATTCATGAGCGCGCGAGCGAGCAACACATGGTGGCTTATGCGCGCACGCGCAGCGCGGGGATTGTCGAAGATGGCCGCCGCCGTATTTTGGCGGGGCAGACCACCGTCGAAGAAGTATTAAGCGTGACAGCGGGATGATGCATATGAGAGCGAGCGTTTTTTAGATGGGCGCTTTCAATTTTCGCGCGCTTGATGCCGCCGGAAAAATTGTTAAAGGCGTCATCGAGGCCGACTCCGAACGTCAGGTACGCACGCAGTTGCGTGCGCGCGATTTAAAACCTGTCGAGGTACTCGCGGCCGCCGATAATGCCAAAGAAAAAGCCGTCAGCGGCTGGCGCAATTTATTCGGCACGCGTATCAGTCAAACCGATCTCGCGTTGATTACACGCCAACTGGCGACGCTGATTCAATCGAATATGCCGCTCGACGAAGCGATTGCCGCAACCGCGCAGCAGGCGCGTCGCGAAAAAATCAAAGCGTTGGTTTTGCAGGTGCGCTCGCGCGTGGTGGAAGGGCATACGCTCGCGTATGCGCTCGGCGATTTTCCACACGTGTTCAACGAAATGTATCGCGCCATGGTGCGTGCCGGTGAAAGTGCGGGTTTTCTCGGTACGGTGATGGAGCGACTCGCGGACTACACCGAAAATCGCCAATACACACAACAGAAATTAAAAATGGCGATGATCTACCCGATCATTTTGCTGGGCGTTGCCGTCGCGGTGATTTCGCTGCTGATGATGGTGGTGGTTCCGAAGCTGGTCGGTTTGTTTGTGCATAGCAAGGCCGAGTTGCCGCTGCTCACCAAAATGTTGATTTCGGCGAGTCATTTTTTCTCGAACTATTTTGTGTTGACGATCGTGGTGATTATTGCGCTGATTGTGCTAGCGCGACGACTGCTGCGCGATCCGGCGCGCAGGCGTTGGTGGCATCGTGTGTTATTGAAGGTGCCATTTATCTCGGGCTTGTTGGTAGCGATGGATACCGCACGGTTTGCATCGACGCTGAGTATTCTGACCACGAGCGGTGTGCCGCTGCTCGAAGGTTTGCGCATTGCGGGTGAAGTGCTCACCAATATCGAGTTGCGCGAAGCGAGCAAGCAGGTGGCGAATTCGGTGCAAGAGGGCGGCAGTTTGAATCGCGCACTCGCACAAACCGAATTGTTCCCGCCGATGATGGTGCACATGGTCGCCAGCGGCGAGGCGAGCGGTGAGCTCGAGGCAATGCTCTCGCGCTCGGCATTGAATCAGGAGCGCGAACTCGAAATGACCTTGGGCAGCATGATGGCGATCGTCGAGCCGCTCATGGTGATCATAATGGCGGTGTTCGTGATTCTCATTGTATTGGCAATTCTGTTGCCGATTATTCAGATGAACAAATTGGTGGCTTAAGAAAATGAAAAAAAATCGTGGTTTCAGTCTCGTCGAAATTCTGGTGGTGCTCGTCATCATCGGTTTACTGGTCAGCATCGTGGCGCCGAATGTATTGCAGCGCGCCGACGAAGCGCGTGTGCAAAAAGTGCGTGCCGATTTTAAAAATATTGAGACGGCGCTGAAGTTGTACAAGCTGGATAATTTCAATTACCCGACGACCGAACAGGGTTTAGCGGCGCTCGTTGAAAAACCGTCGATGGATCCGATACCGCGTAACTGGAAGCAGGGCGGTTATTTGGAGAAGGTGCCTGAAGATCCGTGGGGCACCGCCTACAAATATTTGAACCCGCCCGAATTCGGCCACGGCGATTACGATATTTATACGCTCGGCGCCGATGGTGTCACCGGTGGCGAAGATCAAAATGCCGATTTGGGTAATTGGCAAACCGATCAGAAAGAGCAGTAGTCATTGTGCGCGGCAGAGCGAAACACGGCCGCGGGTTTTCGCTGCTTGAATTGCTCGTCGTGGTATTCATTATCGGTATGGGTGTGGCGATTGTCGGTGTGTCGCTGGGCGACAAAAAACCGCAGGAGCTGCGCAATAACGCGCGCGATTTCGCGAACTTGACCGCGCTGGTCGAAGAAGAGGCGGTGTTGAGTCGGGAGTCGTGGGGCGTGCAAATTTATCGCGCGACACCCGCTGATGGTACAACTCAAGCAGATGCCGCTTCCGAAAAAATTGCTTATCGATTTCTACGCCTCACCGATCGCGGCTGGTTACCCGATCATCCGCGCGATATTCCCGCTGGCGGCGAATTTGCCGATGGTGTGATTGTTGAACTCGAAGTGGAAGGCGCCCAGCAATTGATTGAGCCTTTGCCGAAGGAGTCGACAGCGTCCAACGATTTGAACAATAACGACGCAACCGATCGAAAAATAAAATCCGATTCGAAAGAAAAAAAATCTTCGGACAAGATGCCGAAGGAAAAAGCGCAGCAAGGAAATACGCCAACAATTTGGTTGGCGCCGGGTGGCGAAGTCACCCCGTTTGAATTGCGCCTGCATTTTCTTGGCGATCAGCACGGTCCGATCGTGCGTTCCGATGCGCTGGGTCGCATCACCGCTGAAATTAACGACGATGAAAATCAGTAGCCCTGTCTTGCGATCAATTTCGCATCGCGCGCGCGGCTTCACGTTGGTGGAGGTGCTGGTCGCTGTCGCCATCGTCGCGCTGTCGATCACGGGCATTCTGATTGCGATGATGCGTCAGATCGATGGTACTGCGTATTTGCGCGACAAAATGTTTGCGAGTTATGTCGCGCAAAATCAAATGGAATTGGCGCTGTTGACCAATACCCAAACCAATCAATTGCCGACGGATACGTTGACGGGCTCGGAGGAGATGGCAGGGCGCACCTGGTATTGGCGCGCGCAACCGAAAGCGGTGCAACAGCCCGGCGTATCGCAGCTGATCATTACGGTGTCGGATGTCGAGGGCAAAGACGCGAGCCCGCTCGCCACGCTCGATGTGTTAGTCGATATTTATCATCGGTCCGAACAATGAATTCGCGCTTGTTTGAATCAAATTCGCGCGCTGGCGGTTTCACATTGTTGGAAGTACTGCTCGCGATGGCAATCACGGCGATGATCGCGGTGATGGCATACGCGGGTTTGAGCGCGGCGATCAATGCGGCCGAGCGTCACGGTGAAATGGTGCGGCGGCTTGGCGACGTACAAACTGCGATTGGTTGGATCGTGCGCGATTTGCGTCAGAGCGTGAAGCGGCCGATTACCGATGCGCGTGACAATGTGCGTCCTGCATTGATCGGCGGCAATGATGATAATGAAGAATTGTTGGAGCTGACGCGCAGCGGTTGGGACAATCCGCGCGGTCAGCGGCGCAGCGCATTGCAGCGTGTGCATTATCGTCTCGATGCCGATCACAATTTATGGCGCGATCATTGGCTCGTGCTCGATCGCATCGACGACGAAGATCATTTGCAGCAAGTGAAATTACTCACGGGCGTGCAGAGTTTCAGGATTCAGTTTCTCGATGCCAATACGCAAAGCAACGGCGGCGCACAGAGTGCGAGCGCCAATCCGCTCGGCGGTGACTGGGTCGAGCAATGGCCGACGACTCAAAATAGCGCTGAGAAAATGCCGCTGGCGGTACAGTTTGATATCGAGATTGAAGGCATCGGCGTGATTCATCGCGTAGTGGGGATAGCGAGTGAGCAACCAGCGCCTTAAATCGTTTGCGCGTGCGCGTCATCGCTCGCCAGCTCATGGCCGGTCTGGGCAGCGCGGTGTGGCGTTGATCGTTGCGCTGGTGATTGTGGCCACGGTGGTGTTGCTCGCGACGGCGCTGAGCGGTGATTTTCTGGTGATGTTCCGGCGTGTCGAAAATCAGCTCTACAGCGAGCAGGCGTATGCTTACATGCGCGGTGCGGAAGCGCTGTCGCGCGCAGCTTTGCTCTACGACCTGCAAAAGGATGGCAACAAACGCAACGATAATTTGGCGGAGGATTGGGCGCAGCCGCAGCAATATCCGACCGATTACGGTTGGATTGGCGGGCAGCTGGAAGATTTGCAGGGCCGGTTTAATCTGAATTCATTGCAGGCGCAGGCTGGTGCGGCGCCGGGGCAATATTCGCCGGGCCAAATGCAATTGATTCGCCTGCTGATGGTGTTGCCGTTAGCGGAACCGTTGGCGCTCGATCAGGCGCAGGCATTGGCCGATGCGATTGCCGATTGGGTCGATGCCGATTCGGATGTGCGCGGCTTGAGCGGCGCCGAAAGTGAATATTATGAATCGGCCGAGCCACCGGGGCGCCCGGCCAATCGCATGCCGGCGGGCATCTCGGAGTTGATGATGGTGCGCGGCATGACTCCGGAAATTTATCGCGCACTCGCGCCGCTGATTACGGTGTGGCCGGCAACAGCCAATGCGGGCAGTATTAATATCAACACGGCTCCGGTTGAATTACTGCGTTCGCTTGGCGGTGTGACCAGCGATGAGTTGCAAGGCTTTCAACCTCTCAGTGAGGCTGAAGTTGAAATTTTGTTAGAGGCGCGCAAGCCGCCCAAATTTATTACCAGCATTGAAGAAGTAAATACGTTACTCAACGCCAAGGGCGGCACGGGCCGAAATATTGAAACGAAAGGCTGGGGTGTTACCAGCGATTATTTTATGTTGAACACGGTCACCGAGTTTCAAGGTCATCGCTACGCGATGCGCAGTATTTTGCATCGCACTAGCGAGGGTAAGAAAAAAGTTGAAGTTATCGCGCGTACCCTTGGCGATTGGTAAAAGGGTGACTGGTAAAAAGGCGATTGGTAAAAGGTCGATTGGTAATCGATGATTGGTAATGCGTGCGATTGGTGACGCGTGATAATGCAATCAAGTGATACATAAATTTAGGCGATGACCTATTGTGAAAAATACCGTACTGCTGCATATCGACAATAACGATCAGCTCGATGGGCTCGAAAGCGAAGCTGCGCTCGCAAAAGCGCGCGAGTCGGACGTTGTGTTGGTGGTGCCTGCGCAAAAAGTTTCGCTGCAGGAAGTGTCGTTCGCACCCAGCGAACGCAAATTGCTGCGACAAACCATTCCGTATTCGCTCGAAGAGCAATTGATCGACGATGTCGATACGCAGCATTTTGCGTTGGGCCCCGTCGTCGCCGATGCGGGTGTCGATAGCAAAGTGCCGGTCGCGATTATCGATAAACAATGGCTGGGCGCGTGGCTGGAGCAATGTCGCGCAGCCGGTCTCGATATCAAGCGTGTATTGCCCGAGCAATTATTGCTGCCCTATCGCGAGCATTGTTGGACATTGCGTGCGGAATCTTCGCGCTGGATCGTTCGCGTCGGCGCGTATCGCGGTTTTGCGATGGAGGCCGATAACGCGGCGATGGCGTTGCAGTTGTTGCTCGATAGCACCGTTGAATTACCGCAAAAGCTGCTGATTCAAACCGACCAGCCGATCGAAATGTTGTCGACGCAATTGCCGGAATTATTGCGTGGCTCAATTGAAGTGCTGAGTGGCGACGAAAGTGTCAGCGACAGCAATCCGATCATCGATTTTTTGCAAGGCGCATTTGCGCGCACTTTGCCGTGGCGGCGCTGGTGGCTATTTTGGCGACCGGCGGCGATTGTGCTGGCGATCGCTATCGCGGTGCATCTCATCGTCGGTGGTGTGCAGCATTATCGACTCAATAAGCAAAATATCGCGCTGCGCCAGCAGATCGAAGAAGTTTATCGTTCGGTCGAGCCCCGCGGTGTTGTCAACGATCCCGAATTGCAATTGCGACGCAAAGTGCAAGCGTTGAAAGACCGCGAGGGCGGCGCGGCGATGCCGCTGTTGCAGCAGGTTGGCGATGCGCTCAAAAGTGTCGATGGTATTTCCGTGCAAAATCTCACTTACAGCGAACGTCAGGGTGAATTGCGCGTGAGCATGAGTGCCGGCGCATTTAAAGATGTTGAGACGGTGCGTGCGGCCATTGCGAATAAAGGGCTGAATGCGCAACTTGTCGGCAGCAATACCGACGGCGATAAAACGCGCGCGCAATTGCGCATTACTGAGCGCAAATGAAGTCAGCAAAATACAGCGAGCGTAAGTAGTCAGGTAAAAAATATGTTGGAAAAACTGCAACAACAATTGAGTTTGCGCGATCAGGCCATGCTGGCGCTGCTCGCAGGTGCGCTGGCGTTATACGTGCTGTATCAAGCGGTATTGCATCCGCTGGCGGCGGCCAATCAGCGCCTCGAAAATCAAAATGCGGCGGCGCAAAAAAGTTTGGCTGCAATGACGCAGATGGCAGCCGAGCTGCGCGCCTTGCAGCAAAACACTACGCAGGCGTCTGCCGATCAGAATGAAAATCTCACGCAACTGATCGATCGAACGGTCGCGTCGAATAATTTGCGCATGAGCCGCTTTCAACCTGGCAGCAGTGGCGATGTGCAGATTCGGCTCGACAATATGGCGTTCGATCAGGTGCTGCGCTGGCTCAACGAAATGGAGTCAGCACACAGCGTCACCATTAAAGAATTGGTGGTTGCACCGGGCTCGGCGCCGGGTCTCGTCAATGTCTCGGCACGTTTGTTTCGTGGTTGATGTAAAAATATGACCATTGCAGTTACTGATCATAAAAGCGCGGCGAAATTCGTTTTCGATTCCCGTTGGCGTCGGCGTGCAATTATCGCGGCGTCATTGTGGTTTTTTGCTTGCGTGCTCTACGGCGCGCCGGCCACATTGTTCGAATCGATGCTGCGAAAATTTTTACCGCAATTGCAGTTGCAGAATGTGTCGGGCAGTTTTTGGAATGGCAGCGCGGCGCAGGCCTTTTGGTTACAAGGTCAGGGCGGAGCGAATGGTCGGGTTATCGCACTCGGCGGTTTTGAATGGCATTTGCAGCCTTGGTCATTGTTGTGGCTGCATCCCACTGCGCGTGTTTCGACGAATTACGGCGAGCAGTTTTTCGATGCGCGTCTACGTGTTTCGCCGTTGGGTCATTTGACGCTCACGCAGACAAGTGCGGCATTGCCCGCCGCACTGTTATCGAATTGGGCGCCGGTCGGTGCGCGTGGGCAGCTCGCATTGAAACTGGAGCGTGCGGAATTGTCGCGCAAAAAAATTGAAGTTTTAAACGGCGCACTGTATTGGCAGCAGGCGCAGTGGCAATGGAATTCGCGCTGGCTGGCGCTGGGTGATTATCGCTGCGCATTGTCGGTTCCGTCGGATGGAAAGGTAAATTGCGCCGTGCAGGGGCAGGGCGCACTCGCCATCGATGGTGTCGTCGCCGTCGATGTGCAGGAGCGCAATTGGTCTACACAATTGCAGGTGAAAATCGATACGTCATTGCCCGATGATTTTCGTCAGGGCGCGCAGTTAATGCTCGCGGCACAACCTGATGCGCAGGGCAAATACGCGGTGAATCGCAATGGGCGGTGGTGATGGTGTTGGCTGCGTTACGTAAAAAAGTTTTTTTAATTATCGTTGCCATCGCAGCGGCGTCTGCGCATGCCGAATGGTATAGCGATAAACGCGCAATCATGGGTACTGCGGTGAGCGTCGAATTGTGGGCCGATGACGATAAAACTGCGCAGGCGGCGATCGAGGCGGTCATGCAGGAAATGACGCGCATCGATCAGACCATGAGTCCCTACATCGAAACCAGCGAGCTGGCATTAATCAATCGCGAAGCCACGCAACATCCCGTGAAAATCTCCGCCGAGATGATGCATCTGCTGAAAACGTCCGTGCATTATTCCGAAGTCAGTCACGGCGCGTTCGATATCACGTTTGCATCCGTCGGTTACATGTACGATTACCGCAATCACATCAAGCCGACCGATGCGCAAATCGCCAGTCATTTGAATGCGATCGACTATCGCTCGATGCAGCTCGACGACAAAGCGAGCACCGTCTATTTCATGAAGCCTGGCATGCGCATCGATTTGGGCGGCATTGCGAAAGGGTATGCGGTCGATCAGGGCGCGGATATTTTGCTCGCGCGCGGAATTAAAAACGCGATTGTCACCGCCGGTGGCGACAGTCGCATTCTTGGCGATCGTCGTGGGCGGCCGTGGATGGTCGGCATTAAAAATCCGCGCGAAGAAAATAAATCCGCCGTCGCGTTGCCGCTGGAAGATACCGCGATTTCAACCTCGGGCGATTACGAGCGCTATTTCATGGATGGCGAGCGCCGCGTGCACCACATCATCAATCCGAAAACCGGAAAATCCGCTACTGGAATTCGCAGCGTGAGCGTGCTCGCGCCGCACGGTATCGATACTGATGCGTTGACGAAGCCGCTATTTATTCTCGGCGTGCAACGCGGCATGGAGATTATCGATAAAATTCCCGGCGTCGATGCGATTGTGATCGACGATCAGGGGCAAATGTTTTATTCGAAAAATCTCGCGCCGCCTGCTCGCTAGCGGTTGATTTAGACGGTAGTTATTCTTCCTCACCCCACGTCTGCACTAAATCCTCGACGTGAATTTCTGGCAGCGGTTTCGGTACGCCGAGTGCGGAGCCGACATAGACGTAGCCGATAATTTCTTCGTTCTCGCTTAAATCGAGTCCCGCTTTTACAAACGGGTCGTAGCTGTTATCGCCCGTGCGCCAGATGGCGCCGAAACCGAGTGCCTGCGCGGCGAGCAAAATTCCGTGCGCGGCGCAGCCCGCTGAAAGTATTTGTTCGAGCTTGGGCACTTTCGGATGATCCTGCACACGGGCGATCACGGTGATGATGATCGGTGCGCGTAGCGGTGCCTCTTCGGCTTTTTTTAATTCCTCGGGGGTGGCATCGGGACGCCGGGCGCGCAGTGCATTTACGAACAATTCGCCGAGGCGATAGCGCGCCTTGCCTTCGATAAGCAGGAAGCGCCACGGACGCAGACGCCCGTGATCGGGTGCGCGGGCCGCTGCGCCGAGAATTTCTAACAGTGCGTCGCGATCGGGTCCTGGTTTGCTGAGTTTGGGTTCCGAATTGCGATGATTGAGTAACGTCATTGCGTCCATTGGTACGGCTCTCTCCACGGTTTGGGTACGGCGCAGCCGTTCATGCTGCTTAAAAAACGCCACGCGGGCATCACTAACTCCAGCAGTAGCGGGAAATTGGGCTACATTTATTCACTAGTCCGCCCGGCAGTGCAGGGCGGTTTCCAGGTGGCCGGTGTGAGTGCAGTTCGTTTTCACAGTATAGGCTGCGATGCCCGATTAAAAAAAATCGAAACGAGATAGCTTTCGAAAACCGAGATAGTTTGATGGAGCTTTTGGCCCGCTGCCGCGATCTTGCCTTGCCGTTTTACGGCAACCTTATGCAATCGGCTCAGCAGAGTTTGCGCGATCGCCTGTTCGAGCAGGCGGAGAAAGGCAAGAGCAATGAAGAGCAGCGTTGTTATTTCGAAGCGATTCAGCGTTTGAACGAATCCGCACCGGCGATGCAGCGCGCATTTACTGCCCAGCTGCAGCACGGCTACGAACAGTTTTTAATCGGTCAGGATGACGACGATATTGCGCCGCCGCTGCGCACGAATAAATTGACACTGGTTGCGCGCGAGCAGTTGGAAGACGAGCTGGCAGTATCGATGATCGTCTCGCGCGCGAGCACCCAGCACGCCGAAACCTTGTGGAAATTAAATCGCCGCCTCGCGGTCCTGCGCGGCGGTAAAAAAGTGATGGACGACAGCAATCCGTTCGGCCCTGCAAAAGTCGGATTGGCGCTGCGGCAGGCGATGGGCGAGCTCGATGTCGATCTCAAAGCCCGCATTTTTATTTACAAACATCTCGGTAAATTATTGCTGGCGGTATTCGGCAAGGTTTTCGATTCGCTCAATGCCACGTTGCTTGATGGCGGTGTGTTGCCGAATTTGAAATTCGCCATCAACAAAGATGAAACGGTTGATGTGCCGCCTCCGCCGCCAGTGCCTACGCCATCGCCGGCCATCGAGGAAGGCCCTGAGCAGCGGCAGCTGTATCACTCGATCATCGAACAATTGCGCCAACGCACCGCGAATGGCCCGCGTGTCGGTACCGTGAGCGGTGTCAGTTATGGCGGCCTGCAGGCAGGGCACGATGGCGCTGCGGAAAATTTTGTACCGCTCGATTACGCGCTCGTACTGACGGCGTTGCAGCAGGCGCCGGAATTCAATGCCGCAGCGGCATTGCAACGTCCGCTGGCGATCGATCGCGTCGAGGAAAAATTATTCGCGCAATTAAAACAGCAGGCGCGACCCGATCAGCGCAATCAACTCGCACAGCGCGATGCCGATGCGGTCGATCTTGTCGGCATGGTATTTCGCTTCATGCTCGACGACGGCAAGATTCCCGATGTGGTGAAATCGTTGCTGAGTCATTTGCACACGCCGTATTTGAAATTATCGCTGCTCGATAAAACCTTTCTCGAAAATCAGCAGCACCCCGCGCGCGTGCTTCTCAATCGCATGGCGGAAACGGGTGCGCGTTGGGTGAGCGACGATAAAGAGCGCGTCGTGCTGCCGAAATTGCGCAATATTGTCGAAACGATTTTGCGCGGATTTGTCGACGACACCGATTTGTTTTCGCGGCTGCTCGAAGATTTCAATCGTTTCCGTGAAGGGCTCGATAAGCGTGCGGAAATGGCGGAGAAGCGCAATCGTTCTGCGCAGGAAGGTATCGAGCGTCTGGCTGCAGCAAAACAGCGTGCGAGCGCGGAAATTGCCGAGCGTATTAAAGGCTTTTCGATTCCCGAAACGATTCAGCAGTTATTGCAAAAACCGTGGACCGACTTCCTCACCTTCAATTATTTGCGCAATGGCGAAGAGAGTCTGTCGTGGAAGGCGGCGCTAAAGGTTGTCGACGGCGTGCTTTGGAGTGTGCAGGGCGATAGCACGCGGTCGCGCGAAGAGTTTCAGCGCTATCAGCAACAGCTTGAACAATCGATTGCCGAGGGGTTGCGTACCATCGGTTACAGCAGTGAGGCCGCCGAAGAGTTGTTGCTGGCATTGCGGCGTGCGCAGGAAGAGGCTTTTAAAGGTATTCCAGTGGTGAAGCCGAGCCCCGCTTCGCAATCGGTTGCAGCAGCGCAACCGGCGCCGGCACCGGCTGCCGAACCTGTCGTCGAGTTTTCGGCGGAAGAGGAAGCGTGGGCTGAGATGCTGCGCTCGAAAGTTGAGTTTGGCGCGCTATTCGAATTTGATCGCCAAGGCCAGCGTCCCCAGCAATTGAAGCTGGCATGGTTCAGCCGTGTCAGCGGGCATTACATGTTCGTCAATCCGGCGGGTATCAAGCAGTTGGTGGAGACGCTGCCGCATCTGGTCAGCGGATTGCACCAGGGAACGATCCGTATCGTGCAACCGGAAAAGCGCAGCTTCATGGAGCGCGCTTTCACGGCGATTGCGAGCAAGCTCGGTTTCTCCAAAAGCTGATTCCCGGCTTACCCATGCCGGGTTGCTCCCGTCGTTAACTCCTCACACGCGCTGCGCTCCAACTCCTTGAGTCCTTGTACTGGCGGGGGTGCGTCAGTACCATAGCGCCTTTTCCGTTCCCGGCTCAGTTTCTCGGAGATAGTGCATGTTTTCTGGCAGCATGGTCGCGCTGGTCACCCCGATGACCGCAACTGGCGATCTCGATTGGCCCGCGCTCGATAATCTTCTCGAATGGCACATTGCCGAAGGCACTAACGCCATCGTCGCGGTCGGCACCACGGGCGAATCGGCAACGCTCGACGTTGAAGAGCATTGCGCCGTCATCAAACGCACTGTCGCGGTCTGCCGTGGGCGTATTCCCGTGATCGCAGGCACGGGCGCGAATTGCACGCGCGAAGCCATCGAGCTCACGCAGGCGGCCAAAGATGCGGGTGTCGATGCCTGTCTGCTCGTGACCCCGTATTACAACAAACCGACCCAGGAAGGTTTGTATCTGCATTTCAAAGCGATTGCCGCAGCGGTCGCGGTTCCGCAAATTCTCTACAACGTACCGGGTCGTACCGCCTGCGATATGCGCAACGAAACGGTTGAGCGTCTGGCGAAAATCGCCAACATCATCGGCATCAAAGATGCGACCGGCGATGTGGCGCGCGGCACCGAATTGATTCAGCGTTGCGGCAGCCAATTCGAAGTGTATTCCGGCGACGATGCCAGCGCGCTCGATTTAATTCTGGCGGGTGGTAAAGGCGATATTTCGGTGACGGCGAACGTCGCGCCGAAGCTGATGTCACAAATGTGCGCGGCGGCATTGCGCGGCGATGCGAATGGCGCGCGTGCAATCAACGAAAAATTGATGCCGCTGCATCAAAAACTGTTCGTTGAATCGAATCCGATTCCGGTGAAATGGGCGGTTGCGCAATTGGGCAAAATGAGCGATGCCATGCGCCTACCGCTGACACCGCTCAGCGAAAGTGCGCAGCCGATTGTGCGCGAAGCAATGCGAAGCGCGGGTTTGATTTGATCGGTCAATTGATTCGGGCGAATGAGTCTGATTCTGTTGAATGGTCGAAGCGTTCTGAAAAAAGCGAAAGCAATAAATTCTGTTAGCCAGTTGAGTCGTCGATGAAAAAATTCGTCCTGATATCGGCGTTGACCGCTGTATCAATTGCAGTGAGCGGCTGTGGCTGGCTGTTTGGTGATAAAGGGGTATTTCGCGATCGCGGCGATGATTACCGTCGCGCGCGCGTGGAAAAACCGCTGCAAATTCCGCCGGATTTGGCGCAGGTGGAAGCCGATCAAGATTTTGTCATCCCCGAGACGGCAAGCAATACGGTGCTTGAAGGTAAGTTTGAGGTACCGCGGCCGGCATCGATCGACGGCGATCCCACCGCAGAGCAAGTGCGCATTCGCAATTTGAATGGCGTCAACTGGATTTTGGTCGAAGCGACGCCCGGTGAAGTGTGGCCGCGTGTGCGCCAGTTTTTGAACGTGAATCAGTTGTACGTGACACGCGCCGATGCCAAAGACGGCATTATCGAAACGGGTTGGCTGCAGCCGAAAGCGGATGGTGTGTCGCGCGAGCGCTATCGTTTCCGTATCGAGCAGGGTGTGCAGCGCGGCTCATCCGAAATCTATATATTGCAGGCGGGTGCTGTCGCTGGCGATAACTGGCCCGTCGCTTCAAGCGATGCCGCGCGCGAAAGCGAAATGATCAAGGCGCTGGCGCAGTTCGTTGCCGACAATGGCAGCACGGGTGCGGTGTCGATGCTCGCGCAACGCGGTATCGATTCGCGCGGTAAGGTGTTTCTGAATAAGCCTGCGGGCGAGCGTCCGTATCTGCGTGTGGAATTGCCGTATGAGCGCGCGTGGTCGTCGTTGACACTGGCGTTGCCGAAGGCGGATTTTTCCATCGAAGATCAAAATCACGATGGCCGCGAAGTGTTGACGCGTTACACGCCGCCGGTCGATCCGGAAGATGAGCCCGGTATGTGGAGTCGTTTCTGGTCGTGGGTATTCGGCGACGAAGACGAATTGGCCAATCAGAAAACGATTTACGTTCTGAGCTTACGTCCGACAGCCGAGAACGAAGTGTGGATCCATCTGACGCGGCAGGATGGCAAGCCGATCTCGGCTGCGGCCGAAATGGAATTGCTCAATCGCATCAAAAACAAATTGTCGTAACGGGCACCTGATTAATTTTTAGTTGAACGTTGCGTGGTACATGGCGACGTACTCAAGAGAGATTGTTGAATCATGCAAAAACGCGAAGACCAATTAGTGAAACGCGAAGAGCTGTATACAGGCAAAGCGAAATCGGTATTTTCGACGGATGATGCCGATCGTTACATCATGGTTTTTCGCAACGATACCTCCGCATTCGACGGCAAGAAAAAAGCGCAGCTCGAACGCAAGGGCATGGTGAATAACAAATTCAATGCGTTCATCATGGAAAAACTCAAGGCTGCGGGCATTCCGTGCCATTTCGAGAAAGTGTTGTCGGATAACGAAACGCTGGTTAAAAAATTGCAGATGCTGCCGCTCGAATGTGTGGTGCGCAATATTGCAGCGGGCTCGATCTGTCGTCGCTACGGCATTCAGGAAGGTCTTGAGCTGAATCCGCCGACCTTTGAATTGTTTTTGAAAAGCGATCCGCTCGGCGATCCCATCGTCAACGAATATCACGTGCGTTCGTTCGGCTGGGCGACCGAGGCGCAACTCGATCGCATGAAAGAGCTCACCTTCAAAATTAACGATGTGCTCAAGCCGCTGTTCTTGAGTGGCGATATGCTGCTGGTCGATTTCAAGTTGGAGTTTGGTCTTTTTAACGGTGAGGTCATGCTCGGCGATGAATTCTCTCCGGATGGCTGCCGCGTGTGGGATAAAAATACGCGCGAAAAACTCGATAAGGATCGCTTCCGTCAGGATCTCGGCAACGTGGTCGAATCGTACGAGTTGATTGGTAAGCGTCTCGGTCTAAGTTTCGATTGATGTTGTTTGGTCCGCTCCACTGAGTTTTACGATGCAAACTCTCAGCGAATTCAATAAATCCCGCGCGCGCCGCCCGTACTGGGTGCTGCTCGCGCTGGCTTTATTTTTCGCCGGCCAAATCGCTGTTGCATCGCACTGGCACGAAGCGACTGCCAACACTATCGATAACGATTGCGCACTGTGCGTGTTGTCGAGCACCGCCGGCACGGCGATTGTTGCCGATGCGGTCAAAATTGTCGGCATTGCTTTCTGTGTTTTCTTTTTTGTCCACAGCACACGCGTATTCGTTTCGCTGCGCGCGTCGTTCTACCAAAGCCGCGCACCACCGCTTTAACTCCTGACGTTCTTTTCACTTTCGATTTTCTGTACGCCGCTCGTTCGGCGCGAACGTTATTTCAGGAGTTTTTCCATGAAACGCTTTTTCCCATTGGCTTCTCGCAAACTATGGTTGGCAGTGATTGCCGGTAATTTTTCTGCAGCGGCTGCGCATGCAGAGCATATCGATACCGTTACCGTCACCGCGTTGCTCAACAAGCCGCAAGATCAAAGCCCGGTTCCGGTCACCGTGGTCAGCGATGAAGAATTGCAGCAGCGCGCTGCAGGTACGATTGGCGCAACACTCGACAGCAGTCCCGGCGTGACCAGCGCATCGTTCGGTCCCGGTGTCGGTCAGGCGGTTATTCGCGGTCAGAGCGGTCCGCGCGTGATGACATTGATCGATGGCACCGCGAGTGCAGATGCTTCCGGCGTGAGTGCCGATCACGCGGTGACGGTCGAGCCGATGCTGGCCGAATCGATTGAAATCTTGCGCGGCCCGGCGACGTTGCTGTATGGCGGCGGCGCGATCGGCGGCATCGTCAATATTGTCGATACTCGCATTCCGCAAAAATTAAGCGATCGCACGCACGGCGCCGTCGAATTGCGTCACGACAGCGTCGACGATGGCGATACGAGTGTGGCAAAACTCGATGGCAGCATCGGCCAGCTTGCGTATCACCTCGATGGCGTTTATCGCGAGTGGAATAACATCGATATTCCTGGCCTTGCATTTAATCGTTCGACAACGGACACCACCTACAGCAGCGATAAATACATTGCGAATACCGATGGCCGCAATCACACGCTCACGGGTGGTCTGTCGTGGATTGCCGATGACGGTTATCTCGGTTTTAGTGTCAGCGATATGAAAAATAATTACGGCATTCCACTCGACGAAGACGCTCAGGGCGACCCGTTAAACGGTGTGCATATCGACATGAAGCAGAAGCGTTACGATGTCGCCGGCGAGAAGCGCGATATCAACGACAGCATCGACGCATTGCGCTGGCATTTAACGTACAGCGATTATCAGCATCAGGAAATTGAAAACACTGGGGATATCGGCACCACGTTTACCAATAAAACCTGGGAAAATCGTTTTGAGTTGGCGCACGCACCCCTGTTTGGTTGGAGTGGTGCAGTCGGTTTGCAATTGAAGCGCAACGATTTCGCGGCGATTGGCGAAGAGAGTTTTATTCCCGAATCGATCGGTAAATCGGGCGGGCTCTTTGTGCTCGAAAGCTATCAGCTTGGGGCGATCACTTATCAACTCGGCGCGCGCTACGATCGCGACACGATAGATCCGAAAAGTATTGATAACACTGAGGTGGTTTCGAAAAAGGATTTCAATAATGTCAGTGGCTCGGCATCGGCGTTGTGGACAATCGATCCGATGTGGCGTTTGGGTGTGGCATTGTCGCGCTCGCAACGTGCGCCGACCGTCGAAGAATTATTTTCCAACGCGACGCAATCCGTGGGCGATTTCATCGCGCACGATGCAACGCATGCGATCGAAGTCGGCGATACCGATTTGAAACAGGAAACCTCGCGCAATATCGACCTGACGCTGCATTATCAGGGCGAGCGCGCTCACGGATATATCACCGTATTCCACAATGATTTCCACGATTTCATTGCGTTGACAAATACCGGCGAGGTTCAGGATGACACACCGATTCTCGCGTACACACAGCGCGATGCACGTTTCAATGGTGTCGAATTCGAATTGAATTTGCCGATTGCGGAAAATGCGTTGGGAAAATGGGATGTGGATGTTTATGGCGATAGCACACGCGGTAAATTTACCGATGGCGATGCGGTGGGCGGCAGTGACAACGTGCCGCGCTTACCGCCATTGCGTGTCGGCACGCGTCTCAATTTCGAGCGCGGCCCGCTCTCTGCGTATGCTGGTGTGTTGCATGCGGCTAAGCAGAATGATCCCGGTGAATTCGAGACGGAAACCGACGGCTACAATCGTGTCGATGCGGGAGTGAGCTATCGATTAAAAGCGGGCGCTGATCTCGGCGCGCTGTTGTTCGTACGCGCCACCAATCTCACCAATCAAACCATTCGCAACAGCGTCTCGTTGTTGAAAGACGTGGCGCCGGAACCGGGTCGATCGATCGAAACGGGGGTGCGTTTTACGTTTTAGTGTTCGCTGTAGGGGCGCCGCTCGCTGCGCCCTTGATGTTTGGAATTCTGTGCCAGGGGTGCGGCGAGCAGCGCCCCAACAAAAAATCGTAAATTTCGCGTCAACCGATCCCCATCTCCTCCGTTATAGCCATCGACAACGCGGCAAACCGCTGCGTGATCCGGTCGATGACCGGCTTCTTCCTCGGCTATAACGGAGCACAACATGAAAAAGGCACTGGTTTCTAAATCCCTGGTTTCTAAATCGCTAGTTTCCAAATCGGCCATTTCGATGGCGATCGCGCTGGCATTAGTCGCTGGCTCGGCCCATGCCGAACGCGCCGCACAGCGCCACAGTTACACCGCCGATAAAACCCGCACCACCGCGAAAGGCACCTTCACCAAGCACACCGAGCAGAACGTGACCGACAACGGTTTTACACGCGATAGCGTGCGTACCAATCCGAATGGGCAAACCGCAACGCATCATGTCGGCGTGACCAACAATGCTGAAACCCAGACGCGCACTCGCGAAGTTTCCGGCACCACGTACAACGGTAAAAGTTATTCGGGCGAATCAGTGACGCAAAAAACCGATAGCGGATATACCCGCAGCGGTGAATTTACCGGCCCGAACGGAAAAACCAGCACCCGCGATGTCACTGCGACGGTCGACAAAGACACCAACACGATCACGAAAGACATCACCAAAACGGGTCCGAATGGCAACACCAGCACCACGACCGTGGTGAAAACGTACAGCAAAAATGACGGCGGTGCGGAATAACGCGTGGAGTAAAGCGATGAAGCGGGAAGCGGTTGGTGGCGATAGCGGTTATGCGCTTCTAAACTGCCAGCAACTTCCCGCATGTGCGACGCCATTTTCTGTGTCTGCGACACTGGTTTCTGTGTCGGCGACGCTGGTTTCTGTATCTGCGAGATTGGTTCCTGTCTTTGCGAGACTGTATTGCAACCATCATGACCGTGACTGCCATAACGACAGCCAAAGTAAGTGCGTTGAATCTGGATACGTTTCTCGCTGCCAGCGAGCGCCGCGCTTATCGCATGGCTTTATTGGCAACCAAGCGTTCGGCGGATGCGCTCGATATTGTGCAGGATGCGATGCTGCAATTGGTGCAGCATTATCGTCAGCGCACACCACAGGAATGGCCGCTGTTATTTCAACGCATTTTGCAAAACCGGATTCTCGATTGGCATCGTCAGCAAACGCGTCAGCGCCGCTGGTTTTGGAAGAACGATATCGTCAGCACGGACGACGAGCAGGAAGATCCAATGGCGCTGATTGTCGATCCGCGCGAAAACAATCCGCAGGAATTATTGCAGCGCACCGACGATGTCGAAACGGTTTTGCGTGTCGTCGAACAATTACCTTTGCGTCAGCAGCAGGCATTTTTACTGAGGGCGTGGGAAGGGCTCGATGTGGCGGAAACGGCTGCCGCCATGCAGTGCAGTGAGGGCAGTGTGAAAACGCATTTATTTCGCGCGCTCAAAACATTGCGGGCAGCGCTCGAAAATTAAGTGGTGATGGCAAGTGATGTGGCGATCAGCGATCGCAGCGAGAGAAAGCGATGAACGAACATGGCGGCAATCTGCACAACGGCGAAAGCAATTTGCGCAGCGAATTGAATGCGAGCGATGCTGAGCTGGCGCAGCGCATTGCAAAAACTCTGGATAGCAGCACTGATAGTTTTGATGCCGAAACGCGGGCGCAGTTGGCGATGATTCGCCATCGTGCATTGGCAAGTACGCGCAAGAAACGTATTGCCGGTGCTGTCGCACTTGCGGCGAGTGTGCTCGCGGTCATTGCAACACCGTGGATGCTGCGTCAGCAGGCGCAGGAAAAACACACGGAAGATTTGGCGTATCTGAGCGTCGAGCCGGAAATGCTGGCGGATATGGATATGTTGCTGGCCATTGGTGAAGCAGGGATGAGTGAATCGACGATCGGAGAAGCGCAGTGAGCGCAGCAGCTATTGTCGGTGATAGTTTGAGTGGAAAAGATTGGCGAGGACTGCAAGCGCCAACCCGGTTGATGACCCTGTTGCGTTATCTGCTATCGGGTTTGTTGCTGTCGACTTTTTCAGCGCGCGCGGAGGCGCCGGCTCTCTCGCAGGAGTTTTGGAATTATTTCGTCGAGTTTGGCGATGCGCAGGGCGAGCTGTTTGATCCATCCGACTATGCAGCGGTGGCGAATTTGCCGCAGGGAGCATCCCAAAAAGTCGAAGGCGTTAAGCAGGATGTTGAGAAATCCTCGGATATGAAGAGGCTTGAACAGGTGCCGAGCGGAACGGGCTCGACACGGGAGCAGTCGCAATGAACAAATTGATGAAGACGTTTCAATCGGTAGTGTTGATCGCGGTGATGGCTATGACGAGTGTGATCACGCGCGCGGAAAGCGCACCCGAATGGAATCAGCTAACTGCTGAGCAGCAACAGTTACTCGGTGCTTTCGAGCAGCGTTGGAATGATTTACCGGCGGCGCAGCGCGAGCAAATTTTGCAGCGTGCGGCGAAATTCAACGAGATGACACCCGAGCAAAAGCAGCAGGTGCAGGAACGCTTTCAGCGTTGGAAGAAGCTGACACCCGAAGAAAAAACTGCGTTGAGAAATCGCTTTGAAGAATACCGCAAGATGTCGCCCGAGCAGCAGGCGGACGTGCGCAAGCGTTTTCAATGGTTTCGCTCGCTCTCGCCCGAACAGCGTCAGGCATTGCGCGATGAGTGGCAATCGTTGACGCCCGAGCAGCGCGAAAGCATGCGTGAACGTTTTCGCTCGCTGAATGCAGAGCAGCGCGAACAATTGCGCGAACGCATCATAAATCTCAGACGAAATCGTAATTGATCAAAAATTAAAAATTCAGAAAGGAGTTTTTATGTCCAGTGCTTTCAAAAAAATCGTTGCTTCAGTATTGCTTGTTGGGTTTGGTCTCTCGGCTTTTGCGGAATCCGATATCGATTTCGGCATCGATGTTTCGGTAGATCGTACCCATCAGGAATTTGAAGACGACAGCGCGAATATCACTACGGTTGATATTGCACCGCATCTGCAATACGGCAATTGGGATTTCAGCATCGATGCCCCGTGGATTTCAGCGGATGCGAATTACGTGAATAGTCAGTTTCCTACGCGATTGGTCACGGCGTGCAGTAATGTTTCATCGTATGCAGCGAAGTACCCAAACTTGGCGGCTCGTGTGACAAGCTATTGTCAAAAGCAGGGTGTGGTTGACGAGAACGATAAAGTTAAGGGCATGAGCGACATCACTGCATTTGCTCATTACGGCCTGTTGCTCGACGACGAAGGCATCTGGTTGTTGAGCGCCGGGATCGGCTACAAATTCGATAACGGCGATGTCGAAAAAAATCTCGGCAGCGATACGCGCAATACGCTGTTCGAACTCGGGCTCGGTGCGAATTACGGAAAATTGAGCGCATCGCTGACCGGCGGTTATGTGTTGGTGGATGGCGACGATGAGTTGACTGAATCGAGCTACAACTATGCCTCGCTCGATGTCGGTGTCAATCCTTGGAATTGGTTGACGATTGGTTGCTCGCTCAATTACGACCAGTCGTATTACATCGGCACCGATGATGTCACCAAAACTACCGCCTATGTGAAGCTCAAGCCGTTCAAGCATGTGCGCCTGAAAATCTATGGCAGCGATTTCGGTAGTGCTGAAGGCTACCCCGATCGTGAATACGGCGGCAGCGTGTCGTTTGTGTATTGAGCGGGGAGTCGTAGATCCGACCTCATTGTCCCAATCTATTCGGCAAACGGCTTAGGGTATAATGCGGCCTTTCTTAAACTCGAAGGGCCCACCATGATTATCAAACCCCGCGTGCGCGGTTTCATGTGCGTTACCACCCATCCAGTCGGCTGCGCGGCCAACGTCAAACAGCAAATCGATTACGTGAAAAGCCACGGCCCGATCGCTAACGGGCCGAAGCGTGTGCTCGTGCTCGGTGCATCGACGGGTTACGGCCTCGCATCGCGCATTACCGCCGCATTTGGTTCGGGCGCGGCGACGCTCGGTGTGTTCTTCGAGCGTGAAGGTTCGGAAGATAAGCCCGGCACTGCGGGTTGGTACAACTCCGCTGCATTCCATCAATTCGCCGAAGCCGAAGGTCTCTACGCGAAGAGCATCAACGGCGATGCGTTTTCCGATGACATCAAACGCAAAACCATCGAAACGATCAAGACCGATCTCGGTCAGGTCGATCTCGTTGTGTACAGTCTCGCCGCGCCGCGCCGCACACATCCGGTCACTGGCGCCGTGCACAATTCGACATTGAAGCCGATCGGCAAAGACGTAACGCAGCGCGGTATCGATACCGACAAGCAAGTTCTCAAAGAGCTGACGCTGACTGCGGCATCGCAAGAAGAAATCGATAACACCGTGGCGGTGATGGGCGGCGAAGATTGGCAGATGTGGATCGACGCGCTCGATGCGGCCGGTGTGTTGGCCCCTGCGGCGAAAACCACCGCGTTTACTTACGTCGGCGAAAAAGTGACGTGGGATATTTATTGGCACGGCACGATTGGTGCGGCGAAAAAAGATCTCGATAAACGCGTGATCGATATTCGCAAAAAACTCGCAGCGAAAGGCGGCGATGCGCGCGTGTCGGTATTGAAAGCAGTGGTGACGCAAGCGAGCTCGGCGATTCCGATCATGCCGCTGTATTTATCGCTGCTGTTCAAAATCATGAAGGCCGATGGCACGCACGAAGGTTGTATCGAACAGGTCGACGGTTTATTCCGCGACAGTTTGTACAACGCCAATCCGATTCTCGATAGCGATGGCCGCCTGCGTGCAGACGGCAAGGAAATGCGCCCCGAAGTGCAAAACAAAGTGCTCGAATTGTGGCCGACCGTGACTGATGAAAATCTTAACGACGTCAGTGATTTCAAAGGTTACAAGCAGGAGTTTTTGCGCTTGTTCGGATTTGAAATCGAAGGCGTCGATTACGATGCCGACGTCAATCCGGTGGTGCCGATTAAAAATTTGGTGGTATAAAAATTCCCTCTCCCATTTGGGGAGAGGGTTAGGGAGAGGGCTGCATATTTATGACCGAGTTTCGACAGGCTGAGATCGAGCATTACCAGTGTGTCGAATTGTCTCCGCTGGTGCGTCGCATTACGGCGGGCAACAGCGGGGTGATGACGGGCCCCGGAACTAACAGTTACATCGTGGGGCGCGAGCAACTCGCGCTGATCGATCCGGGCCCGCTCGACGAAAAGCATATCGAAGCATTACTCAAAGCCTGTGGCGATCGTCTGCGTTGGATTATCGCCACGCATACGCATCGCGATCACTCGCCCGCTGCAGCGCGAATTCACGCCGCTACCGGCGCTGAAGTCATCGGCAATTTAATCGAGGACGACGGCAAGCAGGACACCACCTTCAAGCCCACGCGTTCGCTCATACATGATGAGATTTTCGCGACCGATGAATTTCGGCTGCGCGCGATTTTAACGCCGGGCCATGTCGGCAATCACGTGTGTTTTCTGCTCGAAGATGAAGAGCTGCTGTTTACCGGCGACCATGTCATGGAAGGCACCACGGTTGTCGTAATTCCTCCAAGTGGCGACATGAGTGAGTACATCGCGTCACTCAAATTGCTCGCCACTTATCCGATCGCTGCCATTGCACCCGCGCATGGCAAATTAATTTTCGAGCCGCAGCGCGAACTTGAGCGTCTGGTTCGGCATCGTATGTTCCGCGAAATGAAAGTGGTATCGGCTATGCAGCGTATTCGTCGCGGTTCGCTCGATGACATCACGCCGCCAGCGTATGACGATGTTAAACCGCAATTGCATCCGATAGCGCGCTATTCTTTATGGGCGCATCTGATCAAATTGCAGCGCGAAGGTCGCGTTGCCGAAACGGATGGCGAGTGGCGCTGGCTGGAATAGTTTCAGTCGCTCGAATAGTTTCAGCAGTGAAATAGTTTTAGTAGGTGGAATAGTTTCAGCAGGTGGAGTAGTAGGAAATGCTCATCGGTGTACCCAAGGAAATCAAAAATCACGAATACCGCGTCGGTCTGACGCCCGCTGGCGTGCGCGAATTAATTGCGCACGGTCATCAGGTATGGGTCGAACAAAATGCCGGTAGCGCGATCGGTTTGGCTGATGCCGATTACGCGCGAGCAGGCGCCACATTGATCGCCACGCCGCAGGAAATATTTGCGCGCGCCGAACTCATCGTTAAAGTCAAAGAGCCACAACCTAACGAGTGCGCCATGCTGCGCGCCGATCAAGTTTTATTTACCTATTTGCATCTCGCCGCCGATGCCGCACTGACGCAGCGTTTAATCGATTCGAAAGTCACGGGCATCGCGTATGAAACCGTGACCGACGTGCGCGGTGCGCTGCCGTTGCTGGCACCGATGAGCGAAGTGGCGGGGCGTATGTCTGTGCAAGCGGCTGCACATCATCTCGAAAAAGCGCAGGGCGGACGCGGCGTATTACTCGGCGGCGTGCCCGGTGTCGCACCCGCGCAAGTTCTGGTGCTGGGCGGCGGCGTAGTCGGTGTGAATGCCGCGCGTATTGCGCTTGGTATGGGCGCGAAAGTGACGATTCTCGATAAATCGCTCGCGCGTTTGCGCGAACTCGATGAATTGTATGGCCCGCGTTTGCAGACAATTTATTCGACCACCGACGCCATCGAACATTTATTGCCGCACGCCGATATCGTTATCGGCGCGGTATTGATTCCGGGAGCAGCGGCGCCGAAATTAATCACGCGCGATATGTTGAAATTAATGCAGCCGGGTTCGGTGCTCGTCGATGTCGCGATCGATCAAGGCGGCTGTTTCGAAACCAGCAAACCAACCACGCATCAAAATCCTACTTATGTTGTCGATAACATCGTTCACTACTGCGTAGCGAATATGCCGGGTGCTGTCGCACGCACAGCAACCTTCGCACTCACCAATGCGACATTGCCGTATGTGTTGAAACTCGCCGATCAGGGATTGAAAGGCGCGCTGCAAAGCGATGCAGGTTTTCGCAACGGCATGAATCTGCATAAAGGCGGCGTCATGCTTAAAGCGGTTGCTGATTTGTTTGGTTATCCGTATATCCAGGCAGATGCCGCACTGATGGCGTGATTTTACAAATACAAAATTGAATGTCTTATGCTGGCCTGTTGTGGTCTCTCAGCATTTTATTAACCGAGTGGTTGTTCACGGATTTGACCTGGGCCTTAGATATTGAGGTGCGACACTTTTTTGTTCGACCTTTGCTGCATTTCAAACGATTCATAGAATTCAACTTGCCAGCACATACCAAAATTCGTATCGTTCTAGCGCACCACCAAGCCGAAAACACAAAAATAGCACCGGATGCCAAGGTAGATTGCCCATGTTTTCTTTCGCCCCAATTCTTCATTTTGTAAAGAGATGTCCCCTAGCGCGTTTATTTATCGCTGCATTGGTTTTGTCTTTTGCCGCGTGTGGCGGGGGCGGTGGAGGTAGTAGCAACAATAGCAACAATAGCAACAATAGCAACAACAGTAGCAGCACGCCTGTGGACTCGACGCCATCAATTAGCAACTTGCAGTTCTCACCGACCTCTGCACTGCAAAATGATAATAATGGGGTATTAGAGGTAACAGTAACTTTTGATTACGCCGATTCGGGTAAGGACTTAAGTACTATTTACTTAAAGTACCCTGATGGCAGCAGTGGATCTGAGCCAATCAATGGCGTTCAAGGAACAGCTTCCGGAAGCATTGAAGGTACGCTCATCATTGATACAAGCATTTTGGGTAGCTTTAATTTTGAGTTTTATGTCACCGACGCCAAGAGCCTTCGATCGAATACCCTTACAGGTAGTTTTGTAGTAAACCCAAATGACAGCGCATCCGTCTGGAGCACTCAATCGTTCCCAGTAGCGCCTGGTATTTTGTTGTGGCAAAAGCGTGTGCGCTGGTTCGGCTCTTTATATGTAGCCGTTGGCGAGGCTATTTTTACGTCGCCAGATGCGGTGACTTGGACTGAGCATTCTCCAGGTCTTTCGACAATGACGAATGATGTCACCTGGACGGGAAGCCAATTCATAGTAGTTGGCGATAGTGGATTAATACTAACTTCGCCGAATGCTAGCACGTGGGCCCCACAAAACATTCCTCAGGGTCTGTCCAGTCCCACTTTAAGTGGAGTTGCATCCTCGGGCTCGCGTGTTGTTGCTGTGGGCTCCCAACTTGATTTGAGTGGAACGCCAACATTAAAAGGTCTGATTCTGACCTCTTCGGATGGCGTTACCTGGATTGCGGTGCCCGGGACAATTCCAGGGACTCTAAACGCTGTGGTATGGACGGGAAGTCAGTTTGTTGCGGTCGGTACCGCATACACTCTGTCAACGAGACAAGCACTTGTTTACACCTCATCGGACGGGCTTAATTGGACGAGTACGGTGCTTGCTCAGACTGGAGAATTCTACGATGTCGCGTGGAGCGGTACTCGTTTTGTCGCGACTGGATATGGTGGTGCTGCAACATCAACCGACGGTTTTGCTTGGCAGCAGACTGGCTTTGGCCTAAGTGGAGTTGCTGGTAATGCGATAGCTTGGAGCGGTCAGCATTTCTTGGTTTGCTCGGTAGCTTACTGCGCGGTAACAGCTGATGGATTAACGTGGAGCACCATTCAACAATCGATGGGTCAGATATCGGACATACGCGGTATTGCTTGGGATGGTATCAAATGGATATTTGTAGGATCCGATTCCTATGTGGCTACCTCGCCCTAAGTTAATTGGCTGGGGCGATGATTTTAAGAGAAATAAGTTACTCTAACGTTCTGCTATAGCGGTTGTTGGGTCGACACATCATTGTTAGAAAATCACTAACGTGACGATTTTATCTTTCCGGATTAGTTCCCTAGAAAACCCCTGTCACAAAACTTTCGCTAAATCGTCAAGATTCGGCAATCCGCTGCTACTAATTTTTCTCTATGACGTTAGAAGAGACATGTTTTAGTGGAGTAGGATCATGACCGCCGCGATTTTTGCCAGCCGACTTTCGGTGCGCACGGTGTGGTTGTCCGATATTCATTTGGGTTGCAAGGATTGCCGCGCGCAGTATTTGCTCGATTTCTTGCAGCGTGTCGAGTGTGAAACCATTTATCTGCTTGGCGATATCGTCGATTTCTGGGCGCTCAAGCGCCAATTCATTTGGCCTGCCGCGCACTACGAAGTGCTGCGCACTCTCATGCATAAAGCCAAACACGGTACGCGTGTGATTTATGTGCCGGGTAATCACGACGAAGTGATGCGCGAATTTGTCGGCAATCATTTCGGTCCGATCGAAATTCGTCAGGAAACCACGCACGTCACCGCCGATGGCAAAAAACTATTACTGTTTCACGGCGATGTACTTGATCCCTTCGTGCACATGCATATCGACAAATTGTCGCGAGTCATCGGCGATCCGGCTTACGATTTTTTGATGTGGGTACATCGCTGGGTCAATCGCGGTCGCCGCGTCATCGGATTGCCGTATTGGTCATTAGCGAATTATGTGAAAACGCGTATCAAGAATGCGCGTGTTGCCATCAATGCGTTTTCTAGCGCGGCGATTCATGAAGCGAAACGGCGCGGTTTCGATGGCGTAGTGTGCGGGCATATTCATCACGCGGAAATTACGCAGCGCGATGGCGTGACGTATTGCAACGATGGCGACTGGATTGAAAGCTGCACGGCGCTGGTCGAACAGCACAGCGGCAAGCTCGATATTCTGCATTGGGCTGATTTTTATCGCGCTGCGCAAACACTGCCGCTTAAAGCCGATGAATTGCCACCGTTGCCGATTTCGCTTTCCGCTAAAAATTAAAATGGTATTTGAATTTCAGGCGCCAGTTGCGGCCGTCTTGGGTAATACCTTCGCGCGTGACACTTGGGTCCATATACGCATCGAGTGCGACCGGGTCCATGTATTCCTGATCGAATAAATTGTAAATGCCGAACGCGGCTTCCCAGTTTTGCCCGATCGGTGCGTAAATTAAATTCAGATTGGTGATCGCATAACCCGCGATGGTGGTGCCGATTTCGGTGCGACGTTTACTCGTCGCCTGCACTTCCAGACCGCTGCTCCATGCTGTGTTGGCAATCGGTGTGTTCGCGTTGAGTTTGAATAAATGTTGCGGTGCGTTGGCGGGGCGCTCGCCCGCTAATTCCGGATATTGCAGGCTGTAGCTGGTTCGCACAGATGTTCGGTTGGCCAAGCTTCGATTGAACTCCACTTCGAAACCGCGTCCCGTGATGGTTGAAAGATTGCGATTCATACCGTCGTTATCGGCGGCAATGATATTTTTTGCCGTGTAGCGATAGACAGATGCTGAAAATTGCGAGCGCGCATCGATCGCATATTCCCAGATGCCTTCGAGTGAGCGAATAAATTCGTCATCCAGATCGGGATTGCCGCTCGGCACTTCAGCGAGCGAATAATATTTCTCGAATGCGCTCGCTTCGCGATAAGCCGTTGCATAAAGCAATTTGAATGTTCCCGCCTGCGCGGTGTGTTGGACCAGGCCGACACGTGGGCTCCAGCGCGCTTCGTTGTTCTCGGTGTGATCCAGGCGTGCGCCCAAAGTCAGGCGTGTCTTATCGGTCAGCGCAATTTCGTCTTGGCCATACACGCTCAGTTTTTCCCCGTTATGCTCATCATCGAGACAGGGGCTATCGCTATAGCCGATGCAGCCAAAGCCGATATCGTCGTTGCGTTGATCCTGTTGGTAGTAATCGATGAATTCGATGCCTGCCATGAGTTGATGGCCGGACCAGCGATTCGATTGCACGCGCAATTCGCTGCCCCACCATTTGCCGCGCGCGCGATCGCGATTGTGGTAGTAATTCAGATCGTCGTAGATATACGGAAAAATACCGTCGTACGCATACTGGCCGCTGTAAATGCGCGTGGACAATGTGGTGGTATTGTCGAACCACAATTTGTGGCCGATTTCAGCGAGTGTTTCGGTGTCGTCTTCGCGATGCGACGGGTCATCGAATACGGTGCCATACGATCCCGTCGCCACGGTTTTTTCGCGCTTGCCGTGAATAATTTCCGCGTGCCAGGCACCGTAACTAAACTTGGCGAATAATTGTCGCCGACGCTCTTCATCGTTGTGCGTGCTGATATCCGCATTCGCTGGTGCCAAATCCGGAAATTTCAACGTTTCGCCTTCGGCGTTATACGCGTTTGCGGAAAGCAGATATTCGATTCCATTCGCCGTCACTCCGCCAACACTGGTGCGTCCGCTATAGGCTTCGCCCGTGCCAGCACTGGCGGCTATTTCGCTGCCGCGCAGAGCTGCGCCTCTGCGCGTAATGATATTGATTACACCGCCCATGGAGTCGCCACCGACAACCGAGGCACTCGGGCCGCGCACGACTTCGATACGTTCGATGAGATCGACATCGAGTGGAAATTCGCCGCCGAGCAACACGCTTCCATAAATATTTTCGACGGTGCTGATGCCATCGATCAAAATATTCAAACGCGGCTTCGGATCTCCCGCCGGCGATAAACCGCGCACACCGGCATAGCTGTAAGTGCGATCGTAAGTGACGTTGAAACCGCGCAGCGAGCGCAGCACATCGGCCAGCGTGCGCCAGCCGTAAACACGAATATCGTTCGCGGTGAGAATCGAAACCGATGCTGGTAAATCGGCGATGCGCCCCGCAAATTGCGGCGTTGAAATGACTTCGATATTCATCAGCTCTTCGAGCGATAAATCGGTTAAATCCTGCGGCCGCGATGCAGCGGCCGACACCAGTGCAGCTTGCGCGAACAGCGCTGCTGCCAAAATGAGTTTCAGCGAGTTCATCATCTAGCGCGTTCTCACTGCCAATTGCAGGACCTGCGATGGCAGCGAAATGCCGCTGCGCTTCATCGCTTCGAGATTGATTTCAAAACGCAGGCGGCCATCGACAACGGTAATGCCGATCATGCCGCCGCGATCGATAAAGCCCGCTTCGCCGATCGTGAGGACATTGCGGTCTGATATTTGTGTGATCGAATACGGTGTTTGCGCTGCATCGGAGACGATGATTTCGCAGTTATCCAGCTCCTTGCTGCTCACCGATTTCGTTTGCAGTGCATGCTGGCCTACGCTGCGTTGTTCGAGTGGTCGCAGCGCCGATACGAATGCTGGCGAAGCGTCGATTGCGCACAGGTGCAGCGTGGCATCGGCGGGAAGAGTCTCCGGCCATTGCGCGAATTTGAGCAGATTGAAAATCAATGCCGCACGCACGCTGGCTTCGTCGCGGGTATCGGAGCGGGCTTCGGCATTAGCCGGCTGCGTCGTCATCCCCAATAACAGGACGACGAGAGCCGCGGCCGCGCACAGCCGTTTCAATCGCGTCGGCGGTGCGGAGTGATAAACAGCGCTAAACATGATGTCGATATTGGTGTCGCTGACACAGGGTGCCCTCGCGAGCCTTCCTGGCTGTTGTGATGGTTGGATACGTGGCCGCCGATTGAAATGGGCCAAAGTTATTGTAGTTGCTGGGTCGGTAAATAGCAGCGCTAAGTGTAGAGGAGATCGCGAAACTGACATAAATCTGCCGTCGAATTGTCATCGCTCCCGGCTAATTTTTCCTCTAGCTCTTAGGCGAAGTTCTCTCAGATGGCGTCATCTTGGGGGAATGGTCTCGGGAGAAATGGTCTCAGGAGAAATCGCGATGATTTCGGTCGAACACGTTGTTACTTCCCGCTTTCCCGATTTTCCGCAGCGCAATCCCACCGCCTACAGAACCGTGGTGGCAATTCTGCGATTTTTATTTCGCGAAGCGGAATTTCGCCGCTTCGCCGAACGCTACCCGCATCTGACCGGTTTTGATTTCGTCGAGCAGGCGCTCGATCATTTCGATTTCGGCATCACCGTCAGTGATCGCGAGCGCGAGCGCATTCCTGCGTGGGGGCGTGTCGTCATCGTCGCCAATCATCCGATCGGTTCGCTCGATGGCATCGCCTTGCTCAAACTGGTAGGCAAGGTGCGCCGCGATGTCAAAGTCGTTGCCAACGATGTGCTCGGCGCCGTCGAGCCGCTCAATAATCTATTGCTGCCGGTCGATGTCTTCGGTGCGCGCAGTTCGCGCGATAAATTGCGTGCGATCGAAACGCATCTGCAAAATGACGGCGCCGTGATTATTTTTCCAGCGGGCGAAGTCTCGCGCATGGGCGCGACCGGCATTAAAGACGGCCCGTGGCGCCACGGCTTTTTGCGCTTCGCTGCGAAAACCAAAGCGCCGATTTTGCCGATGTTCGTCGATGCGCGTAATTCCGCATTCTTTTACAGCTTGTCGTTTCTCGCGCGGCCACTGTCGACGCTGTGGCTGGTGCGTGAGATGTTCAAACACAATAATAAAAATATGCGTGTGCGTATCGGTCAGGCGATCGATTATGAAACCTATTCGACACTGCCGCTCGATAGTCGCGCGAAAGTCAAATTATTCCGCCGCCATACTTATAAAATCGGCAAGAATCGCGGCGAGGGTTGTTTCGAAACCGCCGCCGAATCGATTGCGCATCCGGAAGATCGTCAACAATTGCGCGCGGAAATTCGTGCGTGCGAATTACTCGGCACCACTTCCAATGGCATCACCAAAGACGGCATGGCGATTTATCTCTATCGCTTCGACGGCGATTCGCCGGTCATGCGCGAAATCGGCCGCCTGCGCGAAGTGAGTTTTCGCGCGGTGGGTGAGGGCAGCGGTCGCCGCCGCGATATGGATGTGTACGATCGCGATTACGATCACATCGTGTTGTGGGATGACGAAGCGCTCGAACTGGTCGGCGCCTATCGTTTACGTCGCACCGCGGATTTAACGGCGAGCGAAATTCACAAACTGTATAGCGATACGCTGTTCGAATACCGCAGAGAGGCGGGGCCGTATCTGGCTGAAGGCGTCGAACTCGGTCGCAGTTTCGTGCAGCCGCGTTACTGGGGACGCCGCAGTCTCGATTTGCTGTGGTATGGCATCGGCGCCTACGTGAAAAAATTTCCGCAGGTACGTTATTTGTTTGGTCCGGTCAGTATCAGCAATAGCTATCCGAGCAAAGCAAAAGATTTGCTGGTCAATTTCTATCGCCATTATTTCCCGGCACCCGCTCAATGGGCGCAGGCACGCTTGCCGTATCAATCGTTGCAGAGCGATGGCGCTTCGCGCTGGCTGCGGGTGGATTACAGCGAAGGCTTCACGCAATTGAAAAGTGAATTGGGCGAAATGGATTTATCGGTGCCGACGCTGTACAAGCAATACACCGAATTGTGCGAAGCGGGCGGGGTGCAATTCGTCGATTTCAATGTCGATCCGGATTTCTCCGATTGCATCGATGGTTTAGTGTTGGTCGATTTGCACAAACTTAAAGAGACGAAGCGCAAGCGGTATTTGTCGTAACGCGTCGAATTTATCGATTCGATACGGAAGGCACCGTTTCGGGGTGAACGATTTCCAGCGCATAGCCATTGCGCCCCGCTTGTTTGGCTTTATAAAGCGCCGCGTCGGCGTAGGCGATGAGTTGCGCGCTGTCGATTCGTGGATGCGGTGCGAACGCAATACCGATGCTGGTCGATATGTTCAGTGTGTCATTTTCAAAAATAATCGGTGCGCGCGCCGCTGTGAGAATTTTTTCGGCGATGGTGATCGCATTGGACTCGCTCTTGATGTCTTCCAGCACGATACAAAATTCATCGCCGCCGAGTCGGCCGACCACATCGGATAAACGCACCGATTGTTTCAGGTGGCGCGCAAATATTTTCAGCACCGTATCGCCAGCGGCGTGGCCGTAGGTATCGTTGATGTGTTTGAAACGATCGATATCGAGATAGAACACGGCAATCGTTGCGCTCGAACGAAAATGACGTTGCAGTGCGTGATTGAGCGCTTCGGTGAAGAAGGCGCGATTCAATAATCCGGTTAATTCATCGATCGATGCACGCGATTGCCATTCGATTTCCTGAGATTTTCGTTCGGTAATGTCCCACGCAATCGAATAGAAGCCATCGGGCTGATCGTTGCTGTCGCGTTGCGGGATCAGATGGCATTCGTGGTGGCGCCAGCCGATCGGTGTGTGCGGTGAGGTTTCAAAAATAACCGATTGGCCCGCGAAGGCGCGATCGATATTGGTTTTGTGTTCGAGATAGCTGCTTTCGCCGAGCAGCTCTTTAAGCGATTGACCGATGATTTGTTCGGGTGGCCGTCCGCAGATTCTTGCGTATTCGTTGTTGCAGTAGACCAAATAGCCCTCGGGGTTGATAAACGCTACCGCTGCGGGTATCGCATTGGTGATGGCGTGCAATGTTTCCTGTTGATTGAGCAGCTTGCGCTCGTACTCTTCGCGGCGCCGCAATTCGCGTTTGAGTGTGCTCAGCGTGATATTGCGCTCGCTAAGCAACGTCTGATTTTTCTGAAATTGCACTTGGTTGCCAAGCGCAGCACCGAGTGCGCCCGCCATCAGCTGCAAAGTTTGCACGGCGTTATCGTCGAAGGCATTCGGTCGGTCGGCCACAATTTTGATCACGCCGACCGGCTCGCCTATGCGCATCAGCGGCGCCACAATCATCGTGGCTGCGCCAACTTTTTTGCACGCCACTTTATCGACGCGCGGATCAGTATCGGTATCGGCAGAAATCATCACTTCATTTTTCTCGACGCACAGGCCCGACAAGCTGCCGCCTCGCGCTAGGCGCAAGCCGACGAATTGCGCAATCGAGCCGCTGGCGGCGACGTACACCATATTGTCGGCTTCGATCATTTCGATGACGGCACCCGTAGTCGGTTTGATTGCGAGCATGCGCTGTACGAGATCGCGCATGAATGCATCGATATTCAATTGCGCTTCGGCAAGTGCAGTTTGGATGTGCAGCACTTGATTGAATCGTTCCGATTGCTCCTGTAAGCGCGATAGTGTTTCGTTGCGCAATGTAATCTCATCGGCGAGATTTTTATTGAGATTGATCAGTTCATTGCGCGCAGCGCGTTCGGCGAAAATCGCGCGGGTCATGATGGCGAAGAGAATGCCGAATAAAATTAAATCGAAGGTGGTGATAACTATGAGAGAAGCTGTCGACCAGCGTTGCAGCACATTCACGCGTTGTAGCAGTGCATCGCTGCGTTGAATTTCGGCGGCACTCAAGTCTGCGATGATCAGCCGAACGTGATCCATCAATAATTTTCCGTGTTCTGTCGCTTCGATATCGAGCCAGTTAGTTTCGTTGCGTTTTTCGATGCGTTGCTGCTGAAATGCGTGCTCCTTGCGATCGGCTTCGCGCAAGGCTGCGAGACGATTGATTTGTTGTGGGTTGTTTCGAAGTTTCCGCTCAAGTGTCGGGATCAGTTTATCGATGGTCGCACGGCCGCTGTGATACGGTTCCAAGAAGGCGGAGCGCCCAGTCAGCATGAAACCGCGCTGGCCTGTTTCGGCATCTTTGTAGGCGGAAAGCAATTCGGCGAGATCGTCGCGTGTGGCCAACGCTGCGTCAGCATCGGCGCGCAATAACCCTACGCGATGTGCCAGCATTAATGGCACCAATGCATCGACGATAAGGATGGCGATGCCGATATAAAAGCCAAGACGGAGCTTTTTGAGCATGGGTTATTATCCGCTCGGACGGCCACAGTCTGTGGACAGCCCGCAGGTCTGCGTTATCCATTCTTTTTAGTCAGAATTGAGTAAAAGGTAAAGCATTGATAATGGGCAACGCGTAAATCATCACAGCGTTTGGTAGCGAGTATGCAAAACGGCGGTCTTCTGGTTTTCAATGGCGGCTCATCGAGCCTCAAATTCACATTGTTTGAGAGTGATAGCGAGGGCGAAGGGGCGGCATTGCGCGCGCGCATTCGCGGCCAGATCGAACGCATCGCGCGCGGACCGTCATTGGTGATGGACGCCGTAGCGGAAACTGCGGGTGCCTCAGAAAAGCGATTGGCCGAAAAACATTGGCCACAAACGGCGACACCGTCGGAAACGGAAATGCTTGCGGTACTTATCGAGCTGCTCGATAAACATTTGCAAACGCCGTTACGCGCAGCAGGACATCGCATTGTGCACGGCGGATTATTTCACGCCGAATCAACCTTCGTTGACGCTGCGGTGCTCGCGCAACTCGAAGCGACGGTGCCGCTCGCGCCGCTGCATTTGCCGCATAACATCGCGCCGATTCGCGCGCTCGCGCAATTGCATCCGCAATTGCCGCAGGTCGGCTGCTTCGATACCGGTTTTCACACCACGATTCCGCGTGTCGCGCGATTATTTGGTTTGCCGCGCGAGTTGGCGGATCAGGGCATTTTGCGTTATGGGTTTCATGGATTGTCGTATGCGTATATCGCGAGCCAATTAATCCATATTGATCAGCGCGCCGCGCGTGGCCGTACGATTGTTGCGCATCTCGGCAACGGCGCCAGCGTGTGCGCGTTAGTGAATAGTAAAAGTGTGGCGACGAGCATGGGATTTTCTGCGCTCGAAGGTTTGGTGATGGGCACGCGCTGCGGCAATCTCGATCCCGGCGTGTTGATCTATTTATTGCGCGAACGCGATTACGACGCGAAATCGATCGAGCAATTGCTCTATCACGACAGCGGCCTGCTCGGGTTATCCGGCATCAGCAGCGATATGCGCGATCTACTCGCGAGCGATGCCGAGGCTGCATGCGAGGCTGTTGATGTCTTCGTCTATCGCGTGGTGCGCGAAATCGGCTCGATGGTCGCGGCTGCTGGAGGCATCGATGCGCTGGTATTTACCGGCGGAATCGGCGAACACGCGGCGCCGATACGCGCAGCCGTGTGCGCGCAATTGCGATGGCTCGGTATCGAATTATGCGAAGCTGCAAACGCACAAAATGCACAGCGGTTACATGCGGATAACAGTGCTATCGGCGTTTGGCGTTTGCCGACCGACGAGGAAGTGGTGATTGCGCGGGAAACTCAGCGGCTGCTGTCGCAACGGTAAATATGCTGAAAATCACACCGACGTAACGGTAGTGGAGAATCGATTGCCAGCAGTGTAGCTTTTCAAGAGCTTTCGTTGGCGCCAGGCCGGTGTAATCGATTAATTGCGCGCAGACTTCCTGTTTTAATTTGAGTTTTGTTTTATTTAGCACTCAACATATGCATGATCAGCCGGATCAGCACGTCTTTCTGTTTCGGGTCAGATTCGGCCACCAGCAGCGTCAGCGCAGCGAGACCGGTATCGTTGATGACGGGCTGACCTTCGCGATTGAACAGGCGTCGGTTGCGATGCAAAAAATCCACGAACAAAAATGCGCCGCTGCGCTTATTGCCATCGGAAAACGGATGATTCTTGACGACGAAGTAAAGCAGATGCGCAGCCTTACTTTCGATAGTGGGGTAGGCGGGATTGCCGAATACGGTCTGATCGAGATTGCCGAAAATACCGGCGAGGCCGCTGTCGCGTATATTCGCAAATAGAGGTGTCGCTTCGCCGCGTGCGATCAATTGCTTTTTCAGTTGGTTCAGTGCGGCCATCGCCTCATCAGCGCTTGGCAATGTGCCGCCGTGTTGCCCTGTCGGTTCTTCGAGCAGGCCCTCGTCGTAGCGTTGCAGCCACAGAAACGTCTGGGTGTAGCGAGAGACGATATCGATCAACCCGCGCCCGGCATCGCCGGTGAGTTCGGGGCTTTGCGCGGTTTTCTGGATCAGGGCCAGTGCCTGCTCCAGCTCAGCGGCATTTTTCTCGAAGCGGTTGTGGTTGAGGGTGTAACCCTGCACCAGATGTTCTTTCAGGCGTTGAGTGGCCCAGATGCGGAATTGGGTGCCCTGCAGCGATTTGACGCGGTAGCCAACGGAAATAATGACGTCCAGATTGTAGTGCTCAACCTGGTAGGTCTTGCCGTCTGAGGCAGTTGTCGCAAAATTTGCGACAACTGATTGTTTGCGCAGCTCGCCCTCATTAAAGACATTACTGATATGCTTGCCGATGGTTTTGATATCCCGCCCGAACAGTTCGGCCAGTTGCTGACGGTTCAGCCAGACGGTATCTGCCCCTAGCCGAACCTCAATCTGAGTCTGGCCATCGGCGCCCTGGTAAATTTCAATCTGATTTTCATCGTTCATATTGCGTCCTTGCCCTCGGGTTTATCGAAAAATATTTGACTGCTGAATTATTCACGACAGCTTGCAGCGGCAGCACTTTGTTCACGCAGAGAATACCGATCAGGCGAAAATGATCTCAGCAGAGGTTTGGCGAGCAATTCTAGCCCATCGGTTTAGCAGGCTGTCTGTGTCGGACAAAATTTGCGGGAAATAAAAAAGGCCGCATTGCCGCGGCCTTTTTCTTTTGCATCTATAGCGAGGCATGTTGCTGTCGCTAAATTTGGCTCCGCCTGCTGGGCTCGAACCAGCGACCCAATGATTAACAGTCATTTGCTCTACCGACTGAGCTAAGGCGGAATGAAACTCGGTGAGGCGCGCATAGTAAAGCCCGATACCCCCTCCGTCAACTGCTTTTTTATGACGCTAACACGATGAATAAACAGGCAAATTGGCTGTGTTGCGAACGTTTTTGAAGCTGCGGCGGGGCAGGATTGTGCGCTGCCCTTGCGGAATGCTCGGTCAGCCGCAATAGTGGCGGGCTGTAGTGTGGTTGTCGGTATTGGGCCGTGGTTTCAGGTATCGGAGTTGGAGGGAGTATGGGCCGTCCGTTCAAAGTGGTTTCGCCGTATCAGCCGGCGGGCGATCAGCCGACCGCGATTCGCGAATTGGTCGAGGGCATTCGGGCTGGTTTGATGGCGCAAACGCTGCTCGGCGTGACGGGCTCGGGCAAGACCTTCACGGTCGCCAATGTCATCCAGGAAATTCAGCGCCCGACCATCATCATGGCGCCGAACAAGACGCTGGCCGCACAGCTCTATGGCGAGTTCAAGGAGTTCTTTCCGAATAACGCGGTCGAGTATTTCGTTTCGTATTACGACTACTACCAGCCCGAGGCCTACGTGCCGTCTTCCGATACCTATATCGAGAAGGACGCGTCGATCAACGAACACATTGAGCAGATGCGCTTATCGGCGACCAAGGCATTGATGGAGCGTGAGGATGCGCTGATCGTCGCGACCGTTTCTGCGATTTATGGTTTGGGCGATCCCGATCTGTATTTCAAGATGGTGCTGCACATGGATCGCGGCCAGCCCGCCGAGCAGCGCGCGATTCTGCGCCGCCTCGCCGAGATGCAGTACACGCGCAATGATCAGGCGTTTGGTCGCGGCACTTATCGCGTGCGCGGCGATATCATCGATATCTATCCTGCGGAATCCGAACGCGATGCCGTGCGTGTCGAGTTGTTCGACGACTCGATCGAAAATATTTCGACCTTCGATCCGCTCACGGGCGAAATTCTGGCGAAATTGCCGCGCTTCACCGTGTTTCCAAAATCGCATTATGTAACGCCGCGCGAAACGCTGTTGCAGGCGGTCGATTACATCGAAGAAGAGTTGCGCGAGCGGCTGAAATATCTCAATGAAAATCGCAAGCTGGTTGAGGCGCAGCGTTTGGAGCAGCGCACGCGTTTCGATATGGAAATGATTCGCGAGCTAGGCTATTGCAACGGCATCGAAAATTATTCGCGCTATTTATCGGGGCGTGCACCGGGCGAACCGCCGCCGACATTGTTTGATTATCTGCCGCCGAATGCGCTCGTCGTCGTCGACGAGTCGCACGTGTCGATTCCACAAATCGGCGCCATGTATAAAGGCGATCGCTCGCGTAAGGAAACGCTGGTCGAATACGGCTTCCGCTTACCTTCGGCGTTAGATAACCGGCCGCTGCGTTTTGAAGAATGGGAAAAGCTCGTACCGCAATTGATTTTTGTGTCGGCGACGCCAGGGCCTTATGAGGGGGAAAAAGCTGCGCGCATTGTCGAGCAGGTGGTGCGACCGACGGGGTTGGTCGATCCGCAGGTCGAAGTGCGTCCCGCGCGCACGCAGGTCGACGATTTGTTATCGGAAATTCAAAAGCGCGTGGCGGTAAATGAGCGCGTGCTAGTTACTACATTGACCAAACGCATGGCCGAGGATCTCACCGAATATCTCGGCGATCACAATGTAAAAGTGCGTTATTTGCATTCGGACATCGAAACCGTCGAGCGTGTCGAAATTATTCGCGATTTGCGTTTGGGGCATTTCGATGTGCTCGTCGGCATCAACCTGTTGCGCGAAGGTCTCGACATGCCCGAAGTGTCGCTCGTTGTGATTCTCGATGCGGATAAAGAAGGTTTTCTGCGCTCTGAACGCTCGCTTATTCAAACCATCGGTCGCGCGGCGCGTAATTTAAATGGCCGTGCGATTTTGTACGCGGACAAAATCACGGGATCCATGGAGCGAGCGATCGGTGAAACCAATCGCCGTCGCGAGAAACAAGTCGCGTTTAACGAGGCGCATGGCATCGTGCCGAAAGGCGTGAAGAAAAATATCACCGATATTTTGGAAGCTGCGCATGCGCCGGGTGCGCGCGGTAAACGCGGTGCGGCGAAAGCGCGCAAGGTGGCGGAACCTTCTGCGCGTTACGGTGCGTCGATTAAAGATATGACGCCGCAGGAACGCCAAAAAGAGATCAAGCGGCTCGAACAGAAAATGCATGAACATGCGAAGAATCTTGAATTTGAAGAGGCGGCACAGGTTCGCGATGAAATCGCCGCGCTGCGGTTCGAGATGTTGTAAGTCTGGTTCTTTTCAGGTGATGCCGACGCACAAAAAAGCGCCAGCTTTCGCAAGAGCCCGCCGAGCGCGTAAAATTACGCGCACTGACAAAAACCAAAACTCTCAGGGGAGTTAAGAAATGGCCGAAGCATATATCGTCGACGCGTTGCGCAGCCCGGTGGGCCGGCGTAAAGGCAGTCTCGCGCAAATTCACGGTGCCGATCTCGGTGCACGCGCGATCAAGGCGCTGGTCGCGCGCAACAACATTCCGGTCGACGATTATGAGGATGTGATCTGGGGCTGTCTCGATCAGATCGGCCCGCTCGCGTGTAATGTCGGTCGCACTACCGCATTGGTCGCCGGTTTGCCTGAGCATGTGCCCGGTGTGACGATCGAGCGTCAGTGTGGCTCATCGCAACAGGCCGTGCATTTCGCGGCGCAGGCGGTGATGTCGGGCACGCAGGATGTCCTCATCGCCGGTGGTGTGCAGACGATGACGCAGATTCCGATTCAAACATCGATGCATTGCGGCGGGCAGCTCGGATTGGCCGAGCCGTATCTGGGCTCGGTCGGCTGGCGCGAGCGTTATGGCGATCAGGAGATTTCACAATTTCGCGGCGCAGAATTAATCGCGGAAAAATGGAATATTTCGCGCCGCGAGATGGAAGAGTTCGCGCTGGAAAGTCATCGCCGCGCGATTCACGCCATCGACAATGGCTACTTCGATAAAGAAGTGCTGCCGATGCCGGAATTAAAAATGGACGAAACCGCGCGCCGCGATACTTCGCTCGAAAAAATGGCAACGCTCGAACCGATTCGTCCGGGCGGACGCATTCACGCCGGTATTTCGAGTCAGGTCAGCGATGGCACCTCGGCGATGTTGATCGTGTCGGAAAAAGCGCTCAAGCGTTACAACCTGACACCGCGCGCGCGTATTCACACCATGCACGTGCACGGTGCCGATCCGGTATTCATGTTGACCGCGCCGATCCCGGCCACTGCAGCGGCGCTGAAAAAGTCGGGTTTGAGTTTGAACGATATCGATCTTGTCGAAATCAACGAAGCGTTCGCGTCGGTGGTGCTCGCGTGGTTTAAAGAAACCGGTTATTCGCCGGAAAAAACCAACGTCAACGGCGGTGCGATTGCGTTGGGTCATCCACTCGGTGCGACCGGTACGAAATTGATGACGACGCTGTTGCATGAATTGGAGCGCCGCAAATTGCGTTACGGCATGCAGACAATGTGCGAAGGCGGCGGTGTTGCCAACGTCACCATTATCGAGCGGTTGTAATTTTCGTTTTTAACTGTGTTTAAGACACCGCAGCGCGCGCGATAGAGGTTGCGCGGCTGCGAGTGCAGTCCCACAACGTTTCGCACAAAACATATTTGTCGTCCCAAACACCTTCCAGAACCCAATCGACCAGCGCAGCCGCCACATCGGGATAGCGCACGGGTACCACACGGCGTTCGCCATACAGCCAATTTTTTAGCGCAGCTTCATCGATCGTATCGGTCGCGCTGCCCCAGCCTAATTGTTCCAGGGCGAATGCATTCGATATTTGCTCCATCTGCCCCTTCACGGGTTTGACCAGCGTGGGAATGCCCATATGCAAACATTCGCCGACAAGCTCGAAACCTGCGTTGCAAATCACCGCATCGGCGTGACAAAGATCGTTGCGAAAGCCATGCAAATTCGTGCGTCGCAAACTCACATTGCCAGCTTCGCTGTCGGTGAGATCGGGCGAATATTGCACGAAATGGAAATTATCGAAGCGCTGCAGTAATTGCGTGACCGCCGTCTGATTTTCGAAGGGCAGATAAACCTGGATATGCGATTTTTGATCGCGACTTTCCGCGTATTTGCGTTGTAATTGCGTATCGATAATCGGCGGCAGAATATCGGCATCGAAATGATGCCAATGCAGGCCGATCGGAATATCGACCGGCGCAAAATATTTCATCACGACATTGCTGGCGATGGTATCGCCTCTGCGTGGAATTTTGCTGCTAAAGGCATACTGGTGGCCGATGCCCATGCAGGTCTTGTTCGATAATTTTGCAGCCCACGCGGTGACGGGTTCGAAATCGCTGATGACCAAATCATATGAAGAGAGATCGAGACTGCGCACGTCGCGAATAAATTCCGCAGGGTGCGAGCGCGCAAGCGTCGGGCCCATTAAAACAGAACCGTTTTCCTGCACCATGGTTAAGCCGGTGCGATATTCGAATTCGCCGAAGCAATCCATATCGAATAGACGCTCGCGTTCGCGACCGGAAAATAAATAGGTAACATCAGCGCCGCGTGCACGCAAATGCGCAGCCATTTTGCGCGAGCGACTGATATGGCCGTTCCCTGTACCTTGTACGCCATAAAGAATTTTCATTGCGGATAACTCGATTTACAGTGACAGCAGCGATGCATTGCTGATAACGAACCAGGCGATACCGCTGCCGAGCAGTGCGCCAGCGAGAATATCGGTGGGAAAGTGCACGCCGAGCACGACGCGCGATACGCCGACAGCGCTCGACCACAAATACAGCGGCAGCGTGAGTGCCGCGTAACTTTCGCTGACTAAACCGGCGAGTACGAAAGCGCCGCAGGTGTGGCCGGAAGGAAAACTGAAACGATCCGACGCGGTAATGACGCTGCGAAAACTCGGCACGATTTCCGGTGGGCGGCGACGTTGAAATCCATTCTTCAATACCCAGTACAGCGGTCGCTCGATGCAGAAGGCAATTGCCGTCGTCAAAAATAATTTGGCGCCGGTTACACCATCGAGCAACCACAGCATGCTCGGCAGCAATACTTGCATCAAACCATCACCGCTGCGCGAAAAAGCGCGCGCTGCCGCAATCCATAATTGCCGATGACGTCTATGCATGAACCACAGCAGCATCTGTAAATCGTATTGATAAATGCCGTGGTGATAGAAGTGATGTAACCAGCGCGATCTGTTCATAGTGATTACAGATTCACGCGACACGATTGCAGCAGTGTTGCGGATTTGTGACAGTTTGGTGAATTGTGGCGGGGTTCCCTCTCCTCAACTTGGCCTTAAAGGGGCGAGAGGAGAGGGAAGGCGGGTGAATTTACTTCTTCTTGATATACAGCACGTAACCGTCGATCTGCGGGTATTTCTCGCTGGTCCAATCGATCAATTCGCCGTCGAATTTTTTCTTGCATTTTTCGGCGAGTTCGAAAAATGGTGAGCGGCCCGGATCGACAATAATGATGCGTTTGGCACCCGCATTCAGCGAGCGTTTGATCACGTTGTAGAGCGGCTTGACCAGTTCGTCCCAGAAGCAAATATCGGTACCGACCACGGTGTGCACATCGTCGAGCACTTTGCCTTTGAGCGATTTGAAATCACCCTTATGGGTTTTGATTTTTACTTCATTCAAATCGGCATGTGCTTGTAGGTAAGGAAATACTGCCTCATCGGCATCGACCGCCAGCACTTTTGATTTGAAGGTTTTTGCGCAGTAAATCCCGCTGAGTCCCCAGCCGCAACCGACATCGATAACGTGTTTGCGTTTGGGCAGTGGATGCTCCTCGAGAAAATCCATCAGCAGATCGGCGGATGGCCAATGCTTGTTACCATGAATCGAAGCGACGTGACCTTCGCGCTTCAATTTAGTCATGGCGGGATGACTGGCTGTCATGCGTTTGATTTTGAATCGCGAAAATTGTTTGGGTGAGGCCACTACTCTGCTCCAATATTCTTTTGCTGAGAAATGCTCGATAGTAAAAGCAGTCGCAATTCTAGCGGATCTATTTGCTGCATGCCGCTTGTTTCGCGCAATTGCAGATTGATGGTTTTGTGTGGTTACAGGCCGTTCGTTTGTATAGCCTAGGTCGCCCGTTGCGCAGCTGCGGGCGAATCGGTAGTCTGCGTTATGTATGAAGATTGTGTTACATACCAAGGGGAAATAACGAAGATGGCAAAGTTGTTGGTCACCGGTGGCGCGGGTTTTATCGGTGCGAATTTCGTTCACTACTATGCGCAGCATTATCCATCGGCAGAAATCGTCGTATTGGATGCGTTGACCTACGCAGGTAATCGCCACAATTTAGACGGCCAATTGAACGAACGGGTACAGCTAGTGGTTGGCGATATTTGCGATAGTGCGCTGGTCGAGCGCTTATTGCGCGAGCACGCGATCGATACGCTGGTGCATTTCGCCGCCGAAAGCCATGTCGATCGTTCTATCACTGGCCCTGATGCATTCGTTACCACCAATGTGATCGGCACGCATAGTCTGCTCAAAGCGGCGCGCGCAGTATGGCTTAGCGGCAGCGGTGTACCGCACCGTTTTCACCATATTTCCACCGATGAAGTTTTTGGTTCGCTAACGCCCGATGCACCGGCATTTCGCGAAGATAATCAGTACCAGCCGAACAGTCCGTATTCGGCGAGCAAGGCGGGCTCCGATCATCTCGTGCGCGCATACCATCACACCTACGGTTTGCAAGTGACGACGAGTAATTGCTCGAATAATTACGGTCCCTATCATTTTCCTGAAAAGTTGATTCCGCTCTGCATCACCAATTTATTGCAGGGCAAACCGCTGCCCGTTTACGGCAATGGCCGCAATATTCGCGATTGGTTGTACGTTGAGGATCATGCCTACGGTATCGATCTGATTTTGCAAAAAGGCGTCGTTGGCGAAACCTATAATATTGGCGGCAACAACGAGTGGACGAATATCGATGTCGTCAACGAACTGTGTCAGTTGATCGATGCCGAATTTGCTGCGGATAAGCAATGGTCGCAACAATTTCCGGCAGCGTTAGCGGCGCAAGGAAAATCGAGCAAAGAAGCGATTACCTTCGTCACCGATCGCCCGGGTCACGATTTGCGTTATGCGATCGATGCGGGCAAAGCACAGCGGGAGTTAGGATTCCTGCCGCGCGAATCGTTCGAGACAGGGCTGCGTAAAACTGTGCGCTGGTATTTGGAAAATGCAGCGTGGTGGCGCGCGGTCATGGATGGCAGTTACCGTCTGTAACATCGTCTATTCCTAACTCAGATGTAATGAGTGGTCGGTAATTGCCGTAATAGAATGTTCCCCTATCGCCATCGATGCGACGCTAATAAATCATGCAGATTGAATTAGGGGAGCTGTAATGAAACTGGCTTTTCCAATGCCGCATATGCTGCGGCTCAAAGCGACCATGCAACCGTGGGAAGCACAGGTCAACGGCGCCGATCAAACGCGCATGGCAAAACGCGCGGATGAACTTGGATACGACATGATTTACGTGCCCGAGCACTTCATCATTCCACGCAATCATGTCGAATTATCCGGCCCGCATTATTTCCATTCGCAAGCGGCACAGGGATATTTAGCCGGTGCGACTCAGCGCATTCGTATCGGCACATCGATCACGATTTTGCCGTTGCAGCATCCCATCGTGATGGCAAAAGCATTATCGACGCTCGACTGGCTGAGCAGTGGGCGTATCGAAGTCACTTTTGGAGTGGGTTGGCTCGAAGGCGAATTCGAATTGCTCGGCGTGCCGTTTCGCGAGCGCGGACGCATGGCCGATGAATATCTTGAAGCAATAATCGCATTGTGGACGCAGGAGTCGCCGAGTTTCGACGGCAAATATGTTTCGTTCAAGGATGTGGCGTTCGAACCGAAACCCGTGCAAAAACCGTATCTGCCAATCTGGATGGGTGGCGATACCGATGCGGCGCTCAAGCGCACAGCAAAATATGCATCGGGTTGGAGTCCGTTTTTAACCAAAACCGAAGATATTCCCGCGCGTATCGATTTCATCAAATCGCAGCCGACTTATAAGGGCGGTCCGCTGGAAGTCATGCGCGGCATGGCGACAGAACGTGTTGGCGAAGGACATAAAGTGAATGCGGAACTCAATGCAAAAACGCAATTGAGCAGTCAGCAAATCGTCGATCAATTGGGGCGCTTGAAAAATTTAGGCGTGACCATCAGCGGTGTGCCGATTCCGCCAGTGCAAAATATCGAAGCCTACCTCGATTATGCGCAATGGATAATCGAGGAGGTGAAACCCAAGTTAATGTGACCCGAATCAGGTTCTGCCAAGCACGTCGTTGCGAACGCTCTCAGCAATTGCAGCGACTTCTTTGATTTTTTCGTCGGGTACATTGAATTCCTTAAGCGTGGCGCCGACGAGTTCGATGATCGCATCGACATGCGAGTCATTCAGGCCGCGTGCGACCAAATGCGCGTGCCCATCTTTCATATTTTTGCCGGTGTACTTGTTGGGTCCGCCAAATGCGAATGTCAAAAACGCTTTTTGTTTTCGCGCCTGCTGTGCCATATCTGTACCCGTGAAAAAGCCATTGACGCGAGTGTCGGCCAACACCTTTTTGTAAAAGCTATCCACTACTGCGTCGAGTGCGGGTGCGCCGCCTAAATCATCAAATAAGCTCATCGGTCATTCCTCATCGTCATTCGGTGTGTGATCGTTTTCGGGGAGTCAGGTTATAGGTAAAGCCATTAACATGTAATTAATATACATCTTATACAAAAAATCCTAAAACGCAACAGCCTCAGTTAGAATCCGTGATGTCAGATATTAAGAATGTTGACCCAGCGCAATAGATTCCCTTTATGAAGCTTAGCCTGTACACCGATTACTCCCTCCGGGTTTTGTTATATCTTGGTGCAAACCAGGGGCGGCGAATCACGATGGCCGAAATTGCCGAATGCTACGACATTTCGCATGAGCATCTGCGCAAAGTAGTGCATACGCTCGGTAAGCTGGGCTACATCGAAACGTATCGCGGCAAAAGCGGTGGTTTCGAGTTGAAGCGAGAGCCAGCGCAAATCAATATCGGCGCGGTGGTCGAAGCGACTGAGCCGCGCCAGCACGTCATCGATTGCAGTTCACAGCCGTGCATTCTTGTTTCTGCTTGCTCGTTGCAGTCTGCCCTCGGAAGAGCCGAGCAGGCGTTTTACGACGTGCTGAAAACCTATTCGCTCGCCGATGTTCTGAAAAATCGGCTCACTCGCGAGATTCTATTACGGCAAATCAATTAACAATCGCTGCGATAGAATTACTTAGTGCTAGTGGATTTTTGAATAATTAATGTGTCGCGATTGGATTCGCTTTCATCGTGAATATATTGAGTGACTAATGGACGCAACAAATAAGCGCGATCAAATCAAATTAGATCCCAGCTGGCTTGCCGTGCTTGGCGGTGAGTTCGAGCAGGATTACATGAGGCAGTTAAAGGCTTTTCTCGTCGCCGAAAAAAAGGCGGGAAAAATTATTTATCCTGCGGGCGAAAATTGGTTTAACGCACTCAACACCACACCGTTCGATAAAGTGAAGGTGGTAATTTTGGGGCAGGATCCCTATCACGGCCCTGGTCAGGCGCACGGTCTTTGTTTTTCGGTGTTGCCCGGCGTGCCGACACCGCCCTCGTTGCAAAATATGTTTAAGGAGCTGCAGCAGGATTGTGGTATTCCGATCAGTAGGCACGGCTGCTTGCAGCATTGGGCCGAGCAGGGTGTGCTGTTGTTGAACGCCGTGCTCACTGTCGAGCAAAGCAAAGCGAATGCGCATCAGGGTAAGGGTTGGGAGCATTTCACCGATAAATGCATCGAGCATTTGAATCGCGAGCGCGAGCATCTGGTGTTTTTGTTGTGGGGCAGTTACGCGCAGAAAAAAGGTCAGCTAATCGATCGCAATAAGCATTTGGTTTTACAGGCGCCACACCCATCGCCATTATCAGCGCATCGCGGCTTTTTAGGTTGTCGGCATTTTTCAAAAGCGAACGAATATTTAAAGCGGTATGGCGAAACGCCGATTGATTGGGCGTTGCCGCAGTAGTTTTTGCGGCCTTGAAATTATTTCGATTGCGAAGATAAAAATAGATAAAACGGTTTTAGGATTAATTGTTATCAATAGTTGGATTCTGCCGAATCTCGAAGCTGCGGCGCTCGATTTCGCGGCGGTATTCACGGCGCAATTGCGCGGCAGCCCAGCGTCGTTGTTCGACATCTGTCGTGATCGATAATTTGGGTACGGGTATGCCGTTACCTTTTTCATCGACGGCAACCATGGTGAAGTAACACGTCATCACATGGCGCGAGGTGCGCGCGCGAATGCTTTCCGCTTCGACGTGGATGCCGACTTCCATCGAAGTGTTGCCGGTAAAATTAATCGATGCTTTAAAGGTGACAAGTTCGCCGACATGCACGGGCTCGCGGAACGTCACTTGATCGACCGAAAGCGTGACGACGTAGCTACCCGAATAACGTGCGGCGCAACTGTAAGCGACTTGATCGAGCAAGCGCAGCATGGCACCGCCGTGCACATGGCCCGAGAAGTTGGCCATGTCCGGCGTCATCAATACCGTCATCGATAATGTTTTGTACGTCCCTTCTGTACTCACCGGTGATTTCCTTACTGCAACAGCGCCATCGCCGCTTCCATTTCTGCGGAGAGATCTTCTACTTCCATGGTGTTGACTTCGGGTTCCAGTCCCAGGCGATCGAAGGCGCTGATTTCGGTCCAGTCCAATTTGGTGAAGGGGTGCTCGGTGCCGAGAAAGCTTTGCAGATTGGCCACCATGACCACATCGGCGTAATCGACCTTCGATACTTCGCGCGGGAAATTCAAATGCTCCTCGGGGACGATGATTAATTCGTCGGGGAAATCCCAGGCTTCAAGAATTTTGCGTCCCAGAATTGGGTGCAATGTTTGAATTAGCTCGTCGAGCGCAGTGGGATCTTTAAGTAAACGACGATTGTCTTCGGCGTAGGTCAGAATCGGCAGTACGCCGATTTGATGCACCACGCCAGCGAGCGTGGCCTGATCCGGCTTGAGCTTGGTGTAGTGGCGCGCGAGCACATGCGCGATGCCGGAAACTTCGGTGCTGTGCGACCACACTTCACGCATGCGCTGGTCGATGACATCCGAGGTCGCCTGAAACATCTGCTGCATCGCCAAGCTGGTGGCGAGGTTGGTGGTGTAATTGATACCGAGGCGGCTGACCGCCATTTTCAAATCTTCGATCGGGCGCGAGGCGCGCAGCAGCGGGCTGTTGGTGATTTTGATGATGCGCGCCGAAATGGCCGGGTCGTTTTCGATCACTTTGGCGAGTGTGGCAACATCGACATCCGGATTGGATGACACTTCGCGAACCTTGAGCGCGACCTCGGGCAGGGTCGGTAATACCAATTGATCGTTTTCGAGGGCATGCAGCAGCTCTTTGCTGATCTGCTCGATCGTTTCGCTCATTGTCGGATTCCGGCAGGTGACTTGGTGGCTTTAACGCAGCTGATAACTCAGTTTTACGCGCGTTTGTCTCGGTACTTGGGTGCCGTGCGGGCTGCCTTAAGGTATAGCATACGGAAGCTAGAGCGTCCGCGCTTCGATGGCGCCAACGTGCAGGGATGCCGAGGCGTCGATGCTGTCGTCCGCGATCACCGCAAGCAATTCGGCAGCGTTCGATACGTTCTCTACCGGAGCGCCGCGATCAGCCGTTGCAACGCTCTCAACGGTTGCGACGCTATCGACAACACTGCCGACTACTTTCGCATTGGCGTCGGTAATATCGCTGCCCGCTGCGGGAGCGGGGCCTTCCAGTCGCAGACCGGCGACATGGCGTTTGACCTGGCCCCGATAGTGCGTGCGCGCGACGATCTCCTGGCCCGTGTAGCAACCCTTTTTGAAATTGATCGCGCCTGTTTCGTGGTAGTTGAGCATGTGGGGCAGAAACATCTCCGAGGTTGCCGCGCAGATTTCGGCATTACCCGAACGAATCTGTAGCCAGCGCCAATAGCGCGAGCCAACTGCGGTAGCCTGAGGACTGCAATGTGTCCACAGTGCAGTCGCGGACACCGCGGGGCCCCAATATTCAAACTGAGTGCCGTTGGCATCGCACTGCAACAGTAAACCCTCGCCGTAGCTAACGGTTCCATGCTGTTGCGAAGGCAGTGCGCCAATCAATGCGAGCAGTGGTTTGGCGATCGAAGGGCCGCTGAGGCCGATACCGATCATCGATTCCTGCGCGGCGAGTTTCGCTTTCGAAAAGACGATGTATTTGCCGAAGGTGCGCGCGGCGATATCGAGCAAATCGCCGCGCATGCGCAGCCAAAAGGTGTCGGTTTGTGGCCGCAATAATTGGAAGCTGGTGACGACGCGGCCTTTGACCGTGCAATAAGCTCCGGGCGAGCTCAGCGCTGGAGTGACCTCGGTCGCGCTGCAGGTGATCTGGCCCTGCAGGAATTTCTCTGCTTCGGGGCCGTGTATTTCGAGCAAACCGTAGTGGCTTAGCGGAACGATCATATTGTGCGCGCCGGCCGTGTCGAGCGCTGCGGGTTCTGCCTGGAAAAAACAGTCGCCGTTATCGCGCGGGGTGGCACCAATCGATTGCAGAAAAGAGAGCGTGGCTGGACTCATTCAAAAATCACTCATTCGTTAACGGCGGTTTGCCGCGTAAAATACGGCAAATTGATGCGAGATGGTTGGGTCGCGATGCGAGTTAGCATATTCTACGCATCCCGTTGTGCGAAGAGACAAGTCCGATGGCTTTTCAAGCTGGTCAATTGACCGATGCCGATTACAAACGCCTGTACTGGGCGAGCCGCCGCGGCATGTTGGAGCTCGATCTGGTGCTGATGCCCTTTGCGGAAGGACCGCTGCGCGAGCTGAATGCCATCGATCAGCAGCGCTATATCGATTTGCTCGAAAGCGAAGATACGGAATTGTTCGCGTGGTTTTTGCAGCGTGAGCGCCCGCAGGATCCGGAGTTAGCTGCGATTGTCGACATCGTTCTCGCCTACGCCAAACGCACTGCGCGTTGAGATTAAACCTTCGAGATATTTTTACGTTGGGCTAATTGCCGTTGCATCGATGGCGATCGCTGCGATTTTTTATGCGCAGTTGTCGTGGTGGTTGCGAAGCGTGCTCATTGCGCTGACTTTTCTATACGCCGGTTATTGCGGATATCTGCAACGTGGTCAGCGCGGGATTTTGCAATGGCATTCGGCGTGGCAGTGGATCGATGCTCGCCATGAAAAATGCGCGTTGCAATTGCGTCACTCCACCGTTTGGCCGGGATTAATCGCGATGCAGTTCTATTCTCGCGAACGCAATCACCGGATTGCGTTCGTGTTATTGAGCGACAGTTTTGCCTGCGCCGATGACGCCAGGCGTTTGCGCATGCATCTGCTTCATTTTCCCGTGTTCGGCAGCGACGAAGCCGTCGATTGATTTCCGGAAAAATTCGGTGGAACTAAAATCGTGTCGCGCGCTTCGTTCGCGGTTTCAGGATAATCGAGCGTGTAATGCAGGCCGCGACTTTCCTTGCGTTCGCGCGCCGAGCGAATAATCAATTCGGCGACGAGCGCCAGATTGCGTAGCTCAAGCAAATCGTTAGTCACTTTGTAGTTGCTGTAATACTCGGCGATTTCCTGCTGCAACAACTCTGCGCGATGTAATGCGCGTTGCAAGCGCTTATTCGTGCGCACGATGCCGACGTAATCCCACATCGCGCGGCGCAATTCATCCCAGTTGTGAGAAATCACCACGTCTTCGTCGGAGTCGGTGACTTGCGATGCATCCCACGCTGCGACTTCGATCGGTGTCGTAGCGAACGGTAATCGTTTTGCAATCGATGCGGCGGCAGCGCGACCGTAGACAATGCATTCGAGCAGCGAGTTGCTTGCCATGCGATTGGCGCCGTGCAAACCCGTAAACGAGGTTTCGCCGATGCAATACAAATTCGGCACATCGGTGCGACCTTCAAAATCGACCATCACGCCGCCGCAGGTGTAATGCGCAGCGGGAACCACGGGAATCGGATCGCGCGTGATGTCGATACCGAGTTCGAGACAGCGCGCTTTCACGGTGGGGAAGTGATGCAAAATAAATTCGGGCGATTTGTGACTGATATCGAGATAGACGCAATCGATACCGAGTCGCTTCATTTCATGGTCGATTGCGCGCGCGACGATATCGCGCGGTGCGAGTTCGCCGCGCGGATCGAAGCGTTCCATGAAGCGCTCGCCATTCGGCAATAATAATTTTCCGCCCTCGCCACGAATCGCTTCGGTGATTAAAAACGATTTGGCTTTAGGGTGGTAAAGGCAGGTCGGATGAAATTGATTGAATTCGAGATTGGCCACGCGCGCACCCGCACGCCAGGCCATCGCGATGCCATCGCCGGTCGCGCCGTCGGGATTGGTGGTGTACAGATAAACCTTGCTCGCGCCGCCTGAAGCCAGAATCGTAAAGTCGGCTTGAAACACATCGACCTGGCCGTCGTCGCGATTCAATACATAGGCGCCGTGGCAGCGGCCGTCGCGCATGATCAGATCGACTGCGACGCGCTGTGTAAAAATCTCGATATTGGGCGTGTTGAGCGCGCGCGCGGTGAGCGTTTCCGAGACTTCACGGCCGGTGGCGTCGGCGCTGTGAATAATGCGGCGATGACTGTGGCCGCCTTCGCGCGTGAGATGAAAATCGCTGCCGGTGATGCGATCGAATTCGACGCCTTGTTCGACCAGCCATTCGATGCTTTCGCGACTGTGTTCGACGGTGAAGCGCACGGCGTCTGCATGACAGAGTCCTGCGCCGGCATCGAGCGTGTCGCTGATATGCGCTTCGACCGTGTCGTTTTCATCGATAACAGCGGCGATGCCGCCCTGCGCCCACCAGGTTGAGCCCTGGTTGACATCGCCCTTGCAGATAACCGCCACGCGCGCATGCGGTGCCAATCGCAATGCCGCTGTGAGTCCTGCAGCGCCGGTGCCGATAATCAGTACGTCGTGCCGTTTGTTGTTGCTCATCGTAAGTGTGTACTCATCGGTTACAGCGACTCATCCGCGTCGAGATGATGGGTGATCGGTGCTGCATTAAGCGTTCGTGTTGCTCCGTGAAGGGGGCGACTATATTATCCTTGCGCCCGCTGCAATGCTGAAATTTGGTAAGTCGGAGACGGTTGAACCTTTTTCGCGGCGCGCAATCATACCCGGCTTTGCGCAATTCGCGCATGTGCCCGAACTTCTGGAACAGGCAATGGTCTACCTACCAGCTACGTGCGATGTCGACTCGAAGAGGTGCGATATAAAAACCATCAATGACCGGCGGGGTTCTGGATGCTAGGTCCCGATCTCACCGATCAGCAATTGGTTGCCCGCGTGCAGAAGGGCGATAAGAAGGCGTTCGATCTGTTGGTGCTGAAGTACCAGCATAAAATCATGAGCCTCATTTCGCGTTATCTGCGCAACTCCGATGAAGTGCAGGACGTCGCGCAGGAGGCGTTCATCAAGGCATATCGAGCGCTACCGAACTTCCGCGGCGACAGTGCGTTTTATACGTGGATGTACCGCATCGCGATCAACACCGCGAAAAATTATCTGGTAGCGCGACAACGTCGCCCGCCAACCGTCGATGTCGATATCGATGATGCGGAACATTTCGAGGGAGACTTCGATCTCAAAGATATCGAGAATCCGGAAAATATTTTGTTTGGCGGCGAATTGAAAGCAGTAGTCGAGCGCGCCATTCAGGCATTGCCGGATGAGTTGCGCACTGCGGTGTCATTGCGCGAATTCGACGGTCTCAGTTATGAAGATATTGCGATTGCGATGGATTGTCCGGTCGGCACTGTGCGCAGTCGTATTTTTCGAGCGCGCGAGGCCATTGATCGACAGGTCAAAGCGCAGATGAATGGCGAACCGGTTGCCTGATTTTTATGTCGATGCAGCGCAGTCTGAGGGTGTGTGAATTGAAGAATTCTTTCGTGGCATGGGTGATCGTATGAGCGATGTGAGTGGCGGGCCGCAAAGCAAATTGCGCGAATCGATTTCAGCGTTGATCGATGGCGAAGCCGATGAACTGGAGTTGCGCCGCATATTGGCGAATGCCGATACGCAGGAAGTGCGCGAGTCGTGGCGTAGTTATCACCTGCAGCGCGATATGCTCAATGGCGGCGATATGCGTTTCGCTCACATCGATATTTCTCTCAACATTCAGTCGGTCTTGGCAGAAGAGTCGCTACCCGCAGTGGCTGGTTCGCGCTGGTGGCGGCCGTTTGCCAGTGTGGCGGTCGCTGCATCGGTCGCAGCGGTGGTGGTCGTTGGTGCGCGCGGTTTGAATTCGAACGGTAATGACGCTGCCGTTGCGCAGTCGAATATCAGTGCTGCCGGTGTTTTTCCAGTAGGCTCATTCTCCTCTCCGGTCAGTAATGTCGCAGTTGGTGCTGCGATGATGTCTTCGCCCGCCTTCGCGCAGCCCGCCGCGCTCGATCCCGATCAATTTGCGCGTCAGCGTCTGCAGCAGTATTTGTTGCGTCACACCGAACGCGCGGCATTGAATAATGGTCAGGGTGTCATCAGCTTCTCGAAAGTTTCTGAACTAGGTGATGAGCAATAATTGGCGATGAGCAATAGAGCTTTCCGTTTTTCGCAAACACGCCGACTTTTGTCGGCGTCGTTGTTTATGGTGATGTCATTTGTGCTGTCCGCGATGGCCTGGGCACAGGGTAAAGACAGTAAAGCCGCAGCGGAGGGAGCGGATGTTGTCGAAACTGCCGGTACTCACCAAGGCGGCACTCATCAAAATACTGCGAGTGGTCACGAAAGTACGGTGTGGCTCGATCGTCTTGCGCGCATGGATGAATTGAATTTTCGCGGCGTACTCATGTATACGCGCGGTGAGCACCACGAATCGTTACGGGTCACGCACGGTTTCTATAATGGCGAGCTTTACGAGCGATTGGAGCATCTCGATGGCGAGCGTCGCGAAATTATCCGCCACGGCGATCAGTTGACCTGTATTCAGCTGGGGCAGCGGCTTGAGCGGTTGTTACATCGCCATGTTTTGAAAGCGGGTTTGGGCAATTTAGAGCCGTACTACGCGATCAGTGTCGGTGGCGAAAGTCGTATCGCCAATCGTCGCGCTGTCGCTTTGTATGTCAAATCGCGCGATGAATTCCGCTACAGCTATCGGTTGGCGCTCGATTATGAAACCGGATTGTTGCTGCGTATCGAGTCGGTCAATCAGCTTGGGCACGTGTTGGAACGTTTGCAGTTTGTGGATGTACAAATCGGCGAGCCCTTGAAAAAGGAATGGCTGGGTGAGGCGATCACGGCGTCGGTGAAAAAGGCACCCGATCCCATGCCGATTGAGCGTGTCGTCGAAGAGGCGCAAATGGCGTGGAAACCGCGCTGGCTACCTCCGGGTTTTAGTTTGGCGCTGGCGCCGCACCGGGCGGCTGAGCAGGTGTTGACCTACTCCGATGGCATGACTGCATTTTCCGTTTTTCTTGAGGCTGCGACCGAGCCTTTGCCATCGCGCGAGGGCAGTGCTGCGCAAGGGGCGACGGTGGCGTACACGCGACCCGTGCAGGTCGACGGTAAGCCGTATCTGGTTCTGGTGGTCGGCGAGGTGCCCGCCGATACCGCGAGACGCGTAGCGAGTTCGGTCGAATGGAGCGATGGCGCCGTTCTGCGCTAGCCGAGCGGCGCGTGCTTCATGGTGTTGCGCGCAGTTTTTGCGCTACAATGCCGCCGCAAAATGCGCCGCCGGTTCATCGGCATACGGGGCGGCGCGCCTTGAGGGCATATTGTTCTCTACCTTCCCGCAGCTGAATAACGCATTTCCTGTGAGCACCTTCATCTCGTGAGTAATCTGGATCACATTCGTAACTTTTCCATTATCGCCCACATCGATCACGGCAAATCCACGCTGGCGGATCGGTTCATTCAATTGTGCGGCGGTCTTGAGGCGCGCGAAATGGAGGCGCAGGTACTCGATTCGATGGATATCGAGCGCGAGCGCGGCATCACCATCAAAGCCCACAGTGTGACGCTGTACTACACCGCGAAAGACGGCAAAAAGTATCAGCTCAATTTCATCGATACGCCGGGTCATGTCGACTTCAGTTACGAAGTATCGCGTTCGCTCGCCGCGTGCGAAGGCGCATTGCTCGTCGTCGATGCGGCGCAGGGTGTCGAAGCGCAATCGGTGGCGAATTGCTACACCGCGATTGAGCAGGGACTCGAAGTGATTCCCGTGCTTAACAAAATGGATTTGCCGCAGGCCGATCCCGATAAGGTCAAAAAGGAAATCGAAGAAATTATCGGCGTCGACGCCTCGCACGCGACACCGATCAGCGCTAAATCGGGCATGGGTATCGAAGACTTGCTCGAACAATTGGTGGAGTTGATTCCGCCGCCGCAGGGCGAGCTGGACGAGCCATTGCAGGCGCTGATTATCGATTCGTGGTTCGATAATTATCTCGGCGTCGTGTCGCTGGTGCGCGTTAAAAATGGCCGCATCAAAAAGGGCGACAAAATCATTACCAAATCGATCGGTAAATCACAGCTGGTCGATAGCGTCGGTGTGTTCACGCCGAAGCATACAGAAACCGACGATCTCAAAGCCGGTGAAGTCGGCTTCATCATCGCCGGTATCAAAGATATTCACGGCGCTCCCGTCGGCGATACCATCACGCACGCGAGCACGCCGAATGTCGAAGCGTTGCCCGGATTCAAGAAAATCAAACCGCAGGTCTATGCGGGTTTGTTTACGATTTCATCTGAGGACTACGAACAGTTTCGCGATGCGCTCGCGAAATTAACGCTGAACGATTCCTCCTTGTTTTATGAACCGGAAAGTTCCGATGCGCTCGGTTTTGGTTTTCGTTGCGGCTTCCTCGGCATGCTGCACATGGAAATTATTCAGGAGCGCTTGGAGCGCGAATACGATCTTGATCTGATCACGACCGCACCGACAGTAATTTATGAAGTCGTCAAAACCAACGGCGATGTGATTCAAGTCGATAACCCGTCGAAGCTGCCCGATCCCGGTGAAATCGACGAAATGCGCGAGCCGATCGCGACGGCGAATATTCTGGTGCCGCAGGAATATCTCGGCAATGTCATGACATTGTGTGTTGAACGCCGCGGTGTGCAGAAAGATATGCTGTTTCTCGGTCACCAGGTGTCGCTGACGTTTGAATTGCCGATGGCCGAAGTCGTGCTTGATTTCTTCGATCGCCTGAAATCGGTGAGTCGCGGATTTGCCTCGCTGGATTATTCGTTCTCGCATTTCCAGCCGGCCAAACTCGCACGCCTCGATATTTTGATCAACGGCGAAAAAGTCGATGCGCTCGCCATTATCGTTCACAAAGAACAGGCGCCGTATCGCGGTCGCGCACTCGTCGAAAAGATGCAGGAATTGATTCCACGACAAATGTTCGATGTGGCGATTCAAGCGGCATTGGGCGGTCAGATTATTGCGCGCTCGACCGTGAAAGCGTTGCGAAAAAATGTGTTGGCAAAATGCTACGGCGGTGACGTTTCGCGCAAGAAGAAATTACTGGAGAAACAAAAGGCCGGTAAGAAACGTATGAAACAGGTCGGCAGTGTAGAGATTCCGCAAAGTGCGTTTTTGGCGGTATTAAAGGTCGATAGTTAATCGGGCGGTAGCTGACAAATAAAAATACACGGGAAATGAATCAATGATGGTCAATACCAATACCTTGCTGTTACTCCTGGTTGCCGTGACGGTGGTCGTCTGGTTGTTGCAGGAGCTGATCGGCCGGCGCCAGCAGCAATGGGCTGTCGCCGAGCATCTGCGTTTCGGTAAAGCCGATGAAGATGCGGGCGGCGAGCCGGCGTGGTCCGATTGGGCTTTCAAGATCGTTCTGGTGTTGTGGATCGTTTGGCTGGTGCGCATCGTCATGCAGAAGGACGGCGATTTTGCACTCGTACTGGTCATGCTGACGCTGCTGTCGGGAATCATCGGCGGCCTCGATCGCTTTTGGTTTGAGCGTCGCCGCCGCGCCTTGAGTAGCAATTTGCACAGCGACAGCGATGCGCTAGTCGCACAACGTCCCATCGCTGAGTACGCGCGTTCATTTTTTCCGGTGCTTGCTGCCGTACTGGTGTTGCGCTCTTTTATCGCCGAGCCGTTTCAAATTCCATCGGCATCGATGGTGCCGACCCTGCAGGTAGGCGATTACATTCTCGTCAATAAATTCAGCTATGGGTTACGACTGCCCGTGGTGAAAAAGAAAGTGCTGGATGTCGGCGAGCCCAAGCGCGGCGATGTCATCGTGTTTTTCCCGCCGCACAAAAATGTCTACTTCATCAAGCGCTTGATCGGCTTGCCGGGCGATCGCATCCAATATCGCCACAAAGTGCTATATATAAATGGCGAAAAAGCCGACCAAACCTATCTGGCGACGTTGCCGCAACTGCCGTCGATCGAATGGGCTTCGGAGAAATTGGGTTCGGTCGATCACAGTATTTACAAAACGGTGGATAGCTATCACCCCGTTGCGGATGAGGTGGATGTTGTTGTCGAGCCCGGCCATTATTTCATGATGGGCGATAATCGCGACAACAGTGCCGATTCGCGTTTCTGGGGGCAGGTCCCGGAAGAAAATATTGTCGGTAAAGCCTTCGCGGTTTGGATGCATTGGGAAACGTTGTTTTCCGTACCCAGCTTCGATCGCGTTGGCGCCATCAAATAATCAACGCAGGGCCGATTTATGAACGTGCGGAAAAATAGCGCCATGCAATTGCGCAAACATCAAATGGGCATGGGTGCGTTAGGTTGGCTGATCGTGCTCGGCATCGCTTCATTTGCGCTGACATGTTTTTTCCGAATCGGCCCGGTCTATCTGGATTATTGGCAGACCAGGAAGGCGCTCGATCTCGTCCTGCTCGAGTCACAATCATCGGGGAAGAGCCGCGAGGCAATTCTGGCAGCCATTCAGCGTCAATTCGATGTGAGTCGTATCGAAACCATCGCAACAAAAGATATTAAGTTTGTCGACGGTAAAAAGGGGCGAGAGGTCAATGCGAACTACGAAAAGCGGGTGCCTTTAATTGCTAACATCGATGTCGTCGTCAAGTTCGACAAACTTGTTTACAACTTATCTTCTTCTGATTGAATGACCGGTATCGATAATCGTGCCGTATTGTTTCGGCGTCTTGGTTACTCCTTTCAACATGTGGCGCTTGCCGAGCAGGCGCTGACGCACCGGAGCTTTGGTTCTGCCCACAATGAGCGCCTGGAGTTTTTAGGCGACGCCATCGTTAATTTCATCATTGCTGAAGCCCTATTTCAGCGCTTTCCAACTACGCGCGAAGGCGAGCTCACGCGCATGCGGGCCACATTAATTCGCACCGAAACGCTCGCTGCGATTGCGCGAGAATTCGAGTTGGGCGATTACCTGCGACTCGGTTCGGGTGAGATGAAAAGTGGTGGCAAGCGCCGCGAATCGATTCTCGCCGATACGCTCGAAGCCATGATCGGTGCTATCTATCTCGACGGCGGTATCGAGCCGTGCAAACAATGTGTGCTGCGGTGGTTCGAGTCGCGTTTGCAGCAGGTTGTACCGGGCGAAATCAACAAAGATCCGAAGACGCGATTGCAGGAATGGCTGCAGGCTCGCGGCCGCGCATTGCCCGTTTATACGCTGGCGGCAACGCACGGCGAGGAGCACAATCAGCAGTTCGATATGGTGTGCACGCTGCCTTCGGTATCTCAAACATTTAGTGGCAGTGGTTCGAGCCGGCGTGCAGCCGAACAGGAAGCGGCGCAACAGGCGTTGGACTTTCTTGTTAAATCGTAACGGCTGGTAAAAAATCGCAGTGGAGATACATCATGAGTGCGGATGAAGAAAATGGCGCAGTAACGCGCTGCGGTTATGTCGCGCTTGTGGGGCGTCCCAATGTCGGTAAATCGACGTTGCTCAATCATCTGCTCGGTCAGAAAATCAGTATCACGTCGCGCAAGCCGCAAACCACACGTCATCGCGTGCTTGGCATTAAAACCGAGGGCGCTTCGCAGATTATCTATGTCGATACGCCGGGTCTGCATAAAGTGGAGCCGAAGGCGATCAATCGTTATATGAATCGCGAAGCGAGTCAGGCGATCGTCGACGTCGATCTTGTCGTGTTCGTGGTCGATCGGTTGCGCTGGACCGATGAAGACGAGATGGTGCTGCAAAAATTACGCGCGGCGAAGTGCCCCGTGATTCTTGCGATCAATAAAGTTGATTTGATCGACAATAAAAGCGATCTGTTGCCGGCATTGCAAAAATACGCGGAGAAGTTTGCGTTCGCGGAAATCTTTCCGTTGTCCGCACTGCGCGGACATAATCTCGATGCGCTCGAAGCGACGATCAGCAAGCATCTACCCGAAAATCCGCATTTCTTCCCGGAGGATCAGGTTACCGATCGCAGCGAGCGCTTTCTCGCCGCTGAGTTGGTGCGCGAAAAAGTCATGCGTCAACTCGGCGACGAAGTGCCGTATGAAATCACCGTCGAAATTGAAACGTTCAAACGCGAAGGTAAGTTGCTGACGATCGATGCGCTAATTTTGGTTGAGCGCGATGGCCAGAAGAAAATCGTTATCGGCACCGGCGGTGAGCGCATTCGTCAAATCGGCGAAGAGGCGCGCAAGGATATGCAAAAATTATTCGACAGCAAAATCATGTTGAAACTGTGGGTGAAGGTTAAAGCCGGTTGGTCCGACGATGAGCGGGCATTGCGCAGTCTCGGTTACAATGATTTTTGATTGCGACAGCGATTTTTATCTCTCACTCCCAGCCCCTCTCCCAGAGGGGAGATAAATGGTGATGCAAGCTGGTTATATTCTGCATGCGCGCGATTATCGCGATACCAGTTTGCTCATTGAAGTTTTCACCGAGAAGGGCGAGCGTATTTCCGCTGTTGCGCGCGGTGCACGCAGTCAGCGTCGCGGTGCTAGTCAGCGCGCGTTGCTGCAACCATTTCAGCCGTTGTGGATTGAGTTGGGCGGTGCCGGCGAGCTGAAGTCATTGAAACAGGTTGAGTCGCGTGCCGGTGCGGTGCCATTGCAGCGGCAGGGATTGTTCAGCGCGCTCTATCTCAATGAATTGTTGTGCCGTTTATTGCATCGCGATGATCCTCATCCCGATTTATTTCCCGCCTACGAATCCGTATTGCCGCAGTTGTTGAATCTGGAAACGCTCGACATTGCGTTGCGGCTGTTCGAGCTGCAGTTATTGGACGAGCTGGGTTACGGCTTGGATCTGTATCACGACGCCAACGGTCAATCCATCGATCAAGCGTTGTGGTATCGCTACGAGTCAGATCGAGGCTTGAGTGCGATAAATGGGCCTGCGCAAAATTCACTGAGCGGCCAGGCGCTCAACGATTTCGTTGCCGGCAATTACACGGCCGATGCGCGGCGCACATTGAAAGGGTTGTGTCGCGCAGCGTTGCAGCCGCATCTGGGCGGCAAACCGCTGCGTAGTCGCGCGCTGTTCGCTGTAGAGAAATAATTGTTGGAAAAAATAAGCGATTCAGTACACGGTGTCTTCAAATAAAATATCGAGATCGTGGCTGTCGTTCCACTCCAGCAACTCCTGAATTGCATCGAGCAATGATGAAGCTGCGGCCTGAATATCGCCCGCATTCGCAGCGCGTTTGAGTAAATCCTCCAGGTGATAGCTGCATTGCTGCAGGCGCGGCACGCCGGTGTAACAGCAGGCACCGTGAAGTCGGTGCACCTCATGCAGCAGCGCGGAGAAATTACCGATCTGCGCCGATTTTTCGATGGCCTCGCGCGTGCTGACGAGGTCGCGCAGCAAATCCTGTAAAAATTCTTTCGCTAAATCGGCCTTGTTGCGCGCGCGCGACAGGCACAGATCGATACGTACGGGTTTTACGATATCGCTTTCGGATTTCTGCGCGCACGATTTCAATAATTGTTTGAGTTGTTCTTCGGTGACGGGTTTGAGCAGGCAATCGTCGAAGCCATTGGCGAGCAGTTGCGATTGCTCTTCGCGCAACAGATGCGCGGTCAGTGCTGCAATCCGGGTGTGGCGATTGAGGTTGTCGCCATTGCGAATCAACTGTGCCACTTGCGAACCGTTCAATTCCGGCATCTGAATATCGAGCAGAATCAGATCGAAGCGCTGCTGCGCGCATAGCTCCAGCGCCTGGTAACCGGTGGTTGCGAGCGTTGTGGTTGTAAATATATTGCTGGCATTGAGCTCTTCGAGCAGCAGCGCGATGAGTTTTAAATTGGTGGTGTTGTCGTCGACGGCCAGCACGCGTATTGCGTGTTTCGACTCCGGCGCCGGAAGCAGTGGTGGGGCTGTCGGTTGCACGAACGCGGAACACAGCGTGTCGTACAGATGCACATGATGAATGGGTTTCGGCAACACATGCGCGGCATCGATGCCTTTAATCGAGAGCGGTGCTCCGCGCGGCTGCAATAACCATCGCGGCACCGGGATGTCGCTCGTAAATTCGGGCACCGGTTCACCGAAAGCGGGATTGAGCAGCCAGCCATCGCAGCGCACCTGTGCTGCTTCTGCAGGCCATTTATCGAACACGGTGAGCACGATTTGCCAGCTCTCGAAGAGTTGTCGCAGCGCGAGTTGCGACAGCGGATTGGGATCGTACAGCGATAATTTAATGCCCGAGAGTTGATCGAAGCGGCGAATTTGCAACGGGTTTTTTTGTACCTGTAAACGCAGCGAAAACCAAAAAGTCGAACCGGTGTTGAGTTGGCTTTCGACACCGATTTCGCCGCCCATCTGTTCGATTAAACGTTTGCTGATCGCAAGCCCCAGCCCGGTGCCGCCAAACTCGCGTGCCGCAGACGCATCCACCTGGGTGAATGCGTGGAATAACTGCGATTGCTGTGATGCCTCAATGCCGATACCCGTGTCGACAACGCTGAATTTGATCGATGTTGCTGTATCAAGACTGTCGCTCAGGTCGACTTTAACGACCACGTGGCCGTGCAGCGTGAATTTAATCGCGTTGCTGATGAGATTGGTCAGCACTTGCCGCAGTCGCAGCGGATCGCCGACCAATGCGTGCGGCACCGCATTGTCGTACAGCAAAATCAATTCGAGTTTTTTTTCGGTGGCGCTCGGTGCCAGTATCGCCAAAGTGTCTTCGATCAGTTCGCGTAAATCGAATGGCGCCAAATCGAGCGTGAATTTTCCGGCTTCGATTTTCGAAAAATCGAGAATGTCGTTGATGATGCTGAGCAGGTTTTCTGCCGAATAACGAATCGTTTCGAGGTAATCGCGTTGGCGCGCATCGAGCACGGTTTTCAACAACAGTTTGGTAAAACCGATAATGCCGTTGAGTGGTGTGCGCAATTCATGGCTGGTATTGGCGAGAAATTCGGACTTCATGCGCGAGGCGGCGATCGCTTCGCGTCGCGCCAGGTCCAATTCGATATTTTGTATTTCGACCGTTTCGAGCGATTCGCGCAAATCGCGGTTGGTTTGTTCCAGATTGCGTTGCAGCTCGATCGCGGCATTCTGAACGGCAGCGGCCATGCGATTGATATCGACCGCCAGCGATTGCAGCATGCCGTTGTTGCGGATTTGAATGGGAGTGTTGAAGTCGCCGTGTTCGATGCGCCTAACGCCGTTTTGCAAAGTCGCCACCGCCCGGTCGAGTCGGCGTGAAGACAGCACCGCGATGGCGGCCGCGCCAAAAAAAGCCAGCGCCACAATCAGACCTGTAATAAATAGCGAACGATAGGTTTCCACCAGATTCGGTTCGCGCGAATAATCGATAACGACCCAGCCGAGCGGCGCGGGGTCGTCGGCATCGATATCGCTGAGCGTGGCGGTGAATGCGCTCAGTGAATTGATCGGCGCAACGAAGCGCAGGCTCTGCTCGAAGCTGACTGTGAGTGCGCGCGTGTTGAGGCTTTTCGTATCGACGTCATAGAGCTGCGGCCCGACGCGCTTGAGCAGGCGCTGATCGCGATCGTAAATGGACACCGAACTGACGCCGGGTTCTTCCAACGCGAGCGCGACGACATTTTGCAGCGTGCGCGCATCGCCGCTAAGAATGCCCTGGCGTGCGGCGTTGGCGACCTGCACCACGCTGGCGTTGCCGCGATCGTGCAGCAACCGATCGAGATCTTGCAGTCGGCTGTGTCCCAAATACATGCCGAGCCCGAGCGCGACGATGAGCGAAGGGGTTAGCGTCGTTGAAATGATCAGTGTCTTTAGCGTGCGGTTTTGCATCGTGTGATGCTGCGCTATCGTTATGCAGTTGCCCGCATTATCCAATTGCGGCGCCCCGAATGCCAAGACAACCGCGATGCCGGTGAGAGAAAGCGACGGCAAGATGACGACAAGCCAGGGGCAGCAGATGTGTCAGGCGAACATGTTATGATCCGCGCAACACCGATCTCATCCACGCAATAAACCGACAGGACGCATTCGGCTTGTCGTGTAGCAGGACCTGCGCATGCCGTTTTCTTCCAACGACGATTTTCCAACGATTGAAGATTGTATCGGCTCGACGCCGCTGGTGCGTTTGCAGCGGTTGCCGGGCAATACGCCGAACACCATTCTGGTAAAACTCGAAGGCAATAATCCGGCTGGTTCGGTCAAAGATCGACCGGCGATGAGCATGATTCGCCACGCCGAGGCGCGCGGTGAAATTCAGCCCGGCGACACCTTGATTGAAGCGACGAGTGGCAATACCGGTATCGCGCTGGCGATGGCGGCGGCGATTCGCGGTTATCGCATGATTTTGATTATGCCGGGCCATATGAGTGCCGAGCGCAAACTGGCAATGGCGGCGTATGGCGCGCAATTAATTTCGGTGACGAAAGAAGAAGGCATGGAAGGCGCACGCGATCTCGCGTTGAAAATGCAGGCCGAAGGTAAAGGCAAGGTGCTCGATCAATTTGCCAATCGCGATAATCCGCTCGCGCATTACGAGGGAACCGGCCCAGAGATTTGGCGTCAGACCTCCGGACGTATTACGCACTTCGTCTCATCAATGGGGACGACCGGTACGATCATGGGGAATTCGCAATATTTGAAGGAGCAAAATCCGGCGATCCAGGTGATTGGCTTACAGCCTGCCGATGGCTCGGCGATTCCGGGCATTCGGCGTTGGCCGGAAGCGTATCTGCCGAAAATTTTCGAGCGCGATCGCGTCGATCGCATTCTCGATATCACGCAAGCAGAAGCGGAGGCAACGATGCGCGAACTCGCGGCGCGCGAGGGAATCTTGTGCGGCGTTTCGTCGGGCGGTGCTGTTGCGGGCGCGTTGCAGATTTCTCGCGAGATCGATGCGATGCACGAAAAAAATCCAGCACTGGAAAAAGCGATTATCGTCGCCATTATTTGCGATCGCGGCGATCGTTATTTATCGACCGGCGTTTTTGATGCGGCATTAGAGTAATTCCCTCTCCCATTTGGGGAGAGGGCTAGGGAGAGGGCAAATGAAATTTAAAATTAGCAATGAAATTAAATTCTCATATTGAGAGCCCTCTCCCCCAACCCCTCTCCCTAAATGAGAGAGGGGAGCAGCAAGCAAAAGTTTTCGGAAAAATAGCATGGTAAAAGTTCGCGAAGAGCATCCGGAAAAAGCTGACGGCAGCGTCGATCTCGAACGCTGGGTGCAGCGTTTGGCTGTGCCCGAAACGGTAAGTCGCGGCACGTTGCTGCGCGCGTGCGGGGTTGCGCGCGCCGCTGACGAACGCATGAAATCGCCGCCCGAATTATCGTGGGGCGAAGGCACCTCGTGTTTGCGCACGGGTCTTGAAATGGCGGAAATTCTCGCCGATCTGCACGTCGATCAAGACGGTCTGGTCGCCGCCATTCTCTATCGCGCGGTGCGCGAAGAAAAAATTTCCAACGCGCTGGTTGCCGATCAGTTCGGCGCCCCCATCGCCAAATTGATCGATGGCGTTCTGCGCATGGCCGCGATCAGCCGCGTCAAAATGAATGAGCGCGGCCCGGTGCTTGGGCAGGTGGAAGAGCAGAGCGACACCGTGCGCAAAATGCTCGTCGCTCTCGTCGATGATGTGCGCGTTGCGCTGATCAAACTCGCCGAACGTACCTGCGCGATTCGTTCGGTAAAAGATGATTTGACGCGCCGCGATCGCATCGCACGCGAAGTTTCCGAGATCTATGCACCGCTCGCGCATCGGCTCGGTATCGGCCATATCAAGTGGGAGCTGGAAGATTTATCGTTCCGCTACCTGCACCCGGATTCCTACAAGAAAATTGCGAAATTGCTCGACGAGAAACGGCTCGATCGTCAGCACTATATCGATGATGTGATCGACGAGTTAAAAACGGCGATGGCGCGTGCGGGCATTCACGGCGAATTTTCCGGGCGCGCCAAACACATCTATTCGATCTGGCGCAAAATGCAGCGCAAGGGGATTGGTTTCTCGCAGGTCTACGATATTCGCGCCGTGCGCGTGTTGGTGCCGGAAATTAAAGATTGTTATGCCGCGCTCGGTATCGTGCACGGTCTGTGGCGCAACGTGCCGAATGAATTCGACGACTACATCGCCAACCCGAAAGACAATGGTTATCGCTCGTTGCACACAGCGGTGATCGGCCCGCAAGGTAAAGTGTTAGAGGTACAGATTCGCACCTTCGAAATGCACGAAGAGGCGGAGCTCGGCGTCTGCGCGCACTGGCGCTACAAAGGTGCCGACAGCGAGCGCAAAAAAGCCGGCAGCTACGAAGATAAAATCGCGTGGCTGCGTCAGGTGCTCGAATGGCACGAAGAAACCGGCGGTAGCGCGGTTGATCTCAGCGAGCAATTCACACCCGATCAGGATCGCGTTTACGTATTTACACCCGACGGTCATGTCGTCAATCTCGCCTACGGTTCGACGCCGATCGATTTCGCGTATCACATTCATACTGAAGTCGGGCATCGCTGCCGCGGTGCGAAAGTGAACGGCCGTATCGTGCCGCTCACGTACACATTGCAGACGGGCGAGCAGGTCGAAATTCTGACCGGCAAGGAAAACGCGCCGCGCCGCGATTGGCTGCAGCCCAACCTCGGCTTTATCAAAAGTGCGCGCACGCGCACGAAAGTGCAGGCGTGGTTTCGGCAGCAGGCGCGCGAAGACAATATCGCAGCCGGTCGCGCGCTGATCGAAAAAGAATTCAAACGTCTGGCGTTGACGAGTCTCGATTACAAAGCGGTGGCCGAGCGCGTGCGCTATGCCACGGTCGACGATATGTACGCGGCGGTGGGTGTCGGCAATATCAGTGCGACGCAGGTGTTGAGTGCGGCGCAATCGCTGTTGCACAACGAGGACCACGTCGCTTCGGAATTGAAATTGCGCCGGCGTGCGCCTTCCGATGCGAAAAGTCAGATTCGTATTCGCGGTGTCGGCAATTTGCTCACGCACATCGCGGGCTGCTGTAAGCCGGTGCCGGGCGATGCGATTCTCGGTTACATCACCGTCGGTCGCGGTGTCAGTGTGCATCGGCAGGACTGCAGCAAAATTTTGCAACTGCAATACGCCGAACCCGAACGCATTATCGATGTGTCCTGGGGCGATGAATTGACGACGTACCCCGTCGACATTGCCGTGCTTGCGCACGATCGCCAAGGGCTGCTGCGCGACATCACGCAATTGTTTGCGGCGGAACGTGTCAACGTGCTCGCGCTAAATACCTTATCCGATGTCGCCAATAACACCGCGACGATGCGCTGCACGATTGAAATTACCGGCATCGAAATGTTGTCGGCACTGCTCGCGAAGCTGAATGCGCTGCACAATATTATTTCTGCGACGCGCGTGAGCGAGGGCGATTCGCGTTGAGTTCACTCATCGATACGGCGACAAGCGAGCGCTACACCATCGAAAATCTGCTCGAAGTGATGGCGCGTCTGCGCGATCCCGAGCGCGGCTGTCCGTGGGATTTACAGCAGAATTTCGCGAGTATTGCGCCGCACACGCTCGAAGAATGTTACGAGCTGGTCGATGCGATCGAGCGCGGCGATTACCCGCAAATACGCGATGAGCTCGGCGATGTATTGTTTCAGGTAATTTTTTACGCGCAATTGGGGCGCGAGCAAAACCGATTCGATTTCGGCGATGTGGTGCATAACATCGTCGAGAAATTATTGCGGCGGCATCCGCATGTATTCCCTTCTGGAAAACTGTCACACGACGACAAGCGAGACGACATTGCGGTCGAACAGGTTGGCGTCAATTGGGAGCGCATCAAGCAGGAGGAGCGTGCCAATAAAAATCAAACGGGCATTCTCGACGATGTGCCCGTCGCACTGCCGGCGTTGTCGCGCGCGATGAAGTTGCAAAAGCGCGCGGCTCGCGTCGGCTTCGATTGGAACGATTGGCGCGATGTGCTCGCGAAGCTGGACGAAGAGAAGACCGAGTTGCAGGCGGCGGTAGCGACAGGCAATGCCGATGAGATCGCCGACGAGATGGGCGACGTATTGTTTGTGTGCGTCAATCTTGCGCGCTTTTTACAGGTCGATCCTGAATCGGCGCTGCGCGCCACCAATCGTAAATTCGAGCGGCGTTTCGGTTACATCGAGCGCGCGTTGGCTGCGCAGGGCCGGCAACTGGAGCATGCCAGCCTTGCCGAGATGGAGGCGCTGTGGGTCGAAGCGAAGGCCCAGGAGCGGGCATAAGTAATTGACTCTCGGGGCCGCACGATCGGCGCGGGCTGGACACTCCGCAATCGGATGTGTAAGGTGTGGCGCCTTCGGTAAACCGGTCGCCCTTATCGGCTGATTATGGCAATCACTATCGGCAAACGTTCTGCCGCAGCAGGAGCCTTTTTAAATGCGCATTATTTTGTTGGGACCACCCGGTGCGGGCAAGGGCACACAGGCCCAGTTCATCATGCAGCGTTACGGCATCCCTCAAATCTCTACCGGCGATATGTTGCGCGCGGCTGTTAAAGCGGGCACCGAACTCGGTCTCAAAGCCAAGGCGGTTATGGATGCAGGCGGTTTGGTTTCCGATGAGTTGATCATCGGCCTCGTCAAAGAGCGCATCGCCAAACCCGATTGCGAAAAAGGTTTTCTGTTCGATGGTTTTCCGCGCACGATTCCGCAAGCGGAAGCAGTGACCAACTCGAAAATTCCGCTCGATCACATCGTTGAGATTCAGGTCGACGACGAAGAAATCGTGCAGCGCATGAGCGGTCGTTGGGTGCACGAAGCGTCGGGTCGCGTTTATCACGCGATCAACAATCCGCCCAAGAAAGCGGGTTTCGACGACGCGACAGGCGAGCCACTGATGCAGCGTGTCGACGACAAAGAAGAAACCGTGCGCAAGCGTTTGCAGGTCTATCACGACCAGACCAAACCGCTGGTCGATTATTACGCCAAGCTTTCCACTACACCCGGTGCACCGCGTTTGCATCGCATCGCCGGTATCGGTTCGGTCGATCAGATTCGCGACAAGATTTTTGCGACACTCGATAGCTGAGTGCGTTCTTAAGAAAAGCCCCGTTCTCGCGGGGCTTTTTTTTGCCTGCCTATTTTTGCTGTGAACCATTGATGCTCCAATTGCGTATGATGGCCCAGCACACAAATGCGTATCGAAAAAATATAGCGAACAGATATGACAAAAAAAACCGCAGTCATCCTGATGAACCTCGGTACGCCGAGCGCGCCCACTGTCGTCGCGATTCGACGCTATCTGCGCGAATTTCTCAGCGATAAACGCGTGGTCGAAATTCCGCGTCTGATTTGGTATCCGATTTTGTACGGCATCATTCTGCCGTTTCGACCCAAACGCACCGCAGCTGCCTATCAACAACTCTGGCATGAGTACGGCGACTCGCCGCTGCGCGTGATCAGCGCGCAACAGTTGCAAGCGCTCTCGACCTTCTGGCGTGAGCGCAACGGCGACGACGTGCAATTTCGATTGGCGATGACGTATGGCGAACCCGCGTTGGCGAGCGTGGTCGACGAATTGCAGGCGCAGAATGTCGAGCAGATTTTGCTGTTGCCGCTGTATCCACAATTTTCGGCGACCACCACGGGCGCGATTTACGATCAGGTCGCCGCGTTATTTCAAGCGCGCCGCAATATTCCGGCGGTAAATGTGATCAAACAGTATTTCGATCATCCGCTGTATATCGCTGCGCTGGCGCAGTCGGTACGCGCGCATTGGAAACAATCCGGCCGCGCACAACGTCTGCTGATGTCGTTCCACGGTATTCCACGCCGCAATGTCGATCTCGGCGATCCATATCGAGCGCAGTGTGAAGCGACAGCGCAATCGCTCGCTGCTGCGTTGGGTTTGGAAGCGCACGAGTGGTCGCTGTCATTTCAGTCGCGACTGGGTCGCGCTGAATGGTTGCAACCGTATACGAGTGTGGTGATGCGCGAGTTGGGTGAGGCTAAAACAGCGAGTATCGATGTCATTTGCCCCGCATTTGCGACCGATTGTTTGGAAACGTTGGAAGAGATCGCGATCGAAAATCGTGAAATTTTTCAGCGCGCGGGTGGGGGCGAGTTTCGTTACATTCCGTGCCTCAATGCCGATGCTGCGCATATCGAATTTTTGTCGCAACTCGTCGCTGAACACCTGCCGAGATAGTTTTTTTGCTCAAATATTTAAAAAATTTGCGTTTTTGGACAAAAAAATCATCAAATTCATACACTTTTTTTGCGCAGTTTATTTTTTGTGCTACTTTCAAAGCGTTGTATTTAAAACAGTCTTTGTTGAGGAGACACAAAAATGGTAAGAGCAAAAATGAAAAAACGTCGTGTGGTAGCTAAGAAGCGTGTAGTTCGACGCAAGGCAGCTGCTCCGGTTTCGCCAGCAGCACTGGAAAAATCGTTGGCGAGAAAAGCCGGCAAAGATTTGAGTGCAGCAGTCGCGGCATTCAAAGCGAAGTGGAGCAAGAAGCGCGCAGCAGCTGATGCGAAGAAGCTGAAAGCAGCAGAGAAGAAAGCAGCGGCCAAAGCGAAGGCAGCGGAGAAAAAAGCCGCAGCCAAAGCGAAAGCAGCAGCGAAGAAAGCAGCCGCTAAAGCCAAAGTTGCAGCGCGTAAAGCCGCAGCCAAAGCGAAAAAGCTCGCAGCAAAACAAGCCAAGGCCGCAGCATTAGCTGCTAAGAAAGCCGCCAAGAAAGCAGCACCGAAAAAAGCGGCAGCCAAAAAAGCAGCGCCGAAAAAGCGCAAAGCAGCTCCCAAGAAGAAGGCCGCGAAAAAAGCCGTCGCTAAAAAAGCGGCAGCGAAGCGTCCGGGTCGTCCACGTAAAGCCGCTGCGAAAAAGGCACCCGCCAAAGCAGCTAAGCGCCGTGTAGGTCGTCCGAAGAAGAAATAAGCGCAGTTGATGCGTTTTAAAAAACCCGCCGAGGTTCGCCCGGCGGGTTTTTTTATGGCTGCAGTTTTCGGCGCGGGGAGCGCGGGTCAGCGCGGCAGTTGTGTCAGATCATCGACGTTATTGATATTGCGAAAGCACTCGGCTGCGTCGCTGAAGTCGACGCGACTGGTGCGCAAGCTGGCGTACCAATGCCGCACCGCGTAATCGCTGCCGTTCATGAAGTGTGCGAGCGAGTCGCGCAAAGAGGCGCGCAGCAGCGCATACAGATAGTGACTGTCATCTTTGCTGGCAGCGTAGGCGACATCGCTTGCGTTCACATGAATTGACTCGGCCAAGCGCGCGACCAGTTGCGTCGATAGCAGCGGATTATCGCAGGGAACGATCAGCGTCCACGCGGTTGCGCTGTAATTCAGCGCCGCCAAAACTCCTCCGAGGGGTCCGCATCGTTTCGCGGTCGCATCGCCGATTAACGGCAAGCCGAATTGTTCGAACTCGGCCGCGTTATTGGTGTTGATGGCGATGTGCGCAACTTGCGGCTGCAAACGCGCAATGATGTGCGCAATGAACGGGCGATCGCGCCATTCGAGCAGCGCTTTGTCGCGCCCCATCCGTGTGCTGGCGCCGCCGGCGAGAATCACCGCAGTAATGTTGCTCGGAGATGGCTTGTCGATAGTTGTCATGTTCGTCGAGACAGACGTGATGGCGACGCTAGTGCGTTGCGCGGGTGGCTTAATTGTAGCGTTTGCCGTGTGCATTGCTCCCCGTTAACATGCGCGACTCGATGTTTTTCCTGTGCTCGATGTCTTTACCTGTGATTGCCTGATGCCGCGTCTGCTCGCCATTGATACTTCCACCGAAGCGTGTTCTGTCGCGTTATACGACGGCGTCACTCTGCGCGAGCAAAGCGTCGATGCGCCGCGCGAACATGTGCAGCGCATTCTGCCGATGGTCGATGCGGTGCTTGCGGAGAATGCGTGGACCTTGCGCGATCTCGATGCGATTGCTTTTGCATGCGGCCCCGGTTCGTTTACCGGATTACGCATTTGTGTCGGCGTGGTGCAGGGGCTTGCCTACGGCGCGAACTTGCCGGTGTTGCCTGTGTCTACCCTCGCGGCGATCGCGCAGACGGGGGTTGATTCGAACGCGATAAATTGTGGCGAATATCTCTGCAGCGCCATCGATGCGCGCATGGATGAAATTTATTGCGGCTGGTTTTGTGTCGGCGATGATGGATTGGTGATCGCAGCGAGTGAAGAATCGGTTTGCAAACCCGAAGCGATGCCAATCATCGCAAATTCTGCAACGAGCCTCTGGCATGGTGTCGGCACCGGTTGGCGTTATGGTGAGCGCCTGCCGCAATCGCCGCGCGGAGTGATCGATGCGAATGTATTGCCGCGCGCGGGGGCCGTAGCGCGACTCGCGCTGGTCGAGTGGAATAAAGGTGTGCGGTTATCCGCTAACGAAGCGCAGCCTGTGTATTTGCGCAATGAAGTGGCGTGGGCAAAAGATCCAAGGTGGGCAATACCGAATCATTGAAAGCGCTTTTTTGAGTTTCCCCAAACCGATTAATAAAAACTGTTGGAAGTAAGCATGAGTGATTTGTGGCAGGTGGTGTTGTTGGGAGTGATCGAAGGCATCACCGAATTTTTGCCAATTTCGAGTACGGGCCATTTGCTAATTGCCGAAAAGCTTGGCCTCGGTATGCGTTCCGATGTATTCAATGTCGTGATTCAAGCGGGAGCGATTCTCGCGGTCACGGTGATTTATTGGCGCAAGCTGTGGCAGCTCGCGGTGAATTGGCACGACGCCGATAATCGCGATTATGTATTCAAACTCGCGGTCGCATTTTTTATTACGGCAGCCGGTGGTTACACCATAAAAAAACTGGGCTTTGAATTGCCCGAAGAAATCACGCCGGTCGCGTGGGCGTTAATTATCGGCGGCGTGTGGATGATCGCCGCCGAACAACTCGCGGCGCGCAAAGCCGAAAGCGCGCGCATCACCTGGACGGTGGCGATTGCGGTCGGACTCGCTCAATTGGTCGCGGCGATTTTCCCCGGCACATCGCGCTCGGCGGCAACCATTTTCGCCGCGTTGTTGCTTGGTACCAATAATCGCGCAGCGGCGACCGAGTTCGCTTTTCTGATCGGCATTCCCACCATGTTCGCGGCGAGCGGCAAATTACTGTTCGATGTGGTGCAGGAAGGCGGCGCTGCGAATGAAAATTGGGAGGCGCTCGGCATCGCGTTCGTGGTATCGACGATCACGGCGTTCGTCGCGGTGAAATGGCTGCTCAACTATATCCAGTCGCATCGGTTCACGCCGTTCGCGATTTACCGCATCGTGGTCGGCGCCGCGTTGCTGCTGTTGATACCGGCGGGCAGCTGAGATCGCTTGTCGACCAGATGTTCTGTTGCGCCTGACTTGTCACTTGCTTCAGTTTTCGTCGCTGTCGATAGAAAAAGGCCGTCTAAGGCCCTATAAAAAGCCGATGCTATACTTTTCGCCACCTTTTCTCTGGCTGTCGATTTAGGTTTCCCGCGTGCAAATCGGTTTCAGTGCTGTCTCGACCTTACCGGCTCCCGTCGCCTTTCGGCGCGATGGGCTGGACGAGCGCACTCAGCAGTCGCGCGAGCAAACCATCAGTCAGCAGCCGGCGCAGCAGCAAGCGAGCGGCGAAGTCACGCGTATTCGTACACGCGCAAGCGTCGCCGCGCAGCGTGCCGATAGCCAGGCGCCGCAATACGCCGACAACTTGCCTGTGCGCGGTCGCAACGCGGTGGCCGCATACAGCAGCAACGGTCCCTCCATCGAAGAACGTCTTGGCGTCGAGCTGGTCGGGGTCGATCTGTACGTTTAGGCGCTGTACTTTGGGGCGAAAACTTTTAGACGAAATAGCGCCTGGGCTCGCCCATCTCCCTGCGGTCTGAGTTTTTTTCGTTGGTCGAGTAGAATGCACGCTCGACTTTATCGGATCGACCCATGTCAGCAATTTCTTCTTCCTCAGCGCGCGTTGCGTTCATTGGTCTCGGCGTGATGGGCTATCACATGGCCGGCCATCTGCAGCGCGCCGGTCATCGTGTCACCGTATTCAATCGCAATCCTGAAAAATCGCAGGCGTGGGTCGCCGAATTTGGCGGCGTGCGCGCCGATACACCCGCGCTGGCTGCTGCGAATGCCGATGTCGTCATGCTCTGCGTCGGTCGCGATGAAGATGTGCGCGAGGTGACTTTCGGCGAACACGGCGTCGCCCAATCGCTGCGCGCGAATAGCATCGTCATCGATCACACCACCACGTCGGCCGAATTGCCGCGTGAACTTGCAGTTCGCTTCGCAGAAAAATCGATCGCATTTCTCGATGCGCCCATTTCCGGTGGTCAGATCGGCGCGCAGCGCGGTCAGCTAACGATCATGGTCGGCGGCGATAAAGCTGCGCTGACGCGCGCCGAGTCGCTGCTCAAATGTTATGGCCGCTGCGTCGAGCATCTCGGCGAAAGTGGCGCGGGGCAACTCGCTAAAATGGCGAATCAAATTTGCATCGCCGGGCTTGTGCAAGGCTTAGCGGAAGCGATTCATTTTGCGCGTAATGCCGATCTCGATATCGAAACGCTGATCAATGTGATCAGCCAGGGTGCTGCGCAATCGTGGCAGATGCAGAACCGTTACAAGACGATGATGGCGGGCGAGTACAACCACGGTTTTGCGGTTGATTGGATGCGCAAAGATTTGGCTTACACGCTCGATGAAGCGCGCCGCAACGGCAGTTCGTTGCCGGTCACTGCGCTCGTCGATCAATTTTATGGCGAAGTGCAAATGCTCGGTGGTGGTCGTTGGGATACCTCAAGTTTGCTCGCGCGACTCGAAGCGCATCGCAACAAACCTCAAGCGCATAACGACAAAAAATAGAGAATGATTGGAGATAATCGAGTGAGTGACGATAAGACGCTGCTGAATGATTTACTGAATTTTCTGCGCGATTCGCCGACGCCGTTTCACGCGGTTGCCAATCTCGTCGCATTGTTGCAGCAAAACAATTTTCAGATTATCCGCGAAAGCGACGCCTGGAATTTGCAGCCGGGCGGACGCTATATCGTTACGCGCAACGATTCATCATTGCTGGCGTTCGTGCTCGGCAGCGATGACGTTGTCGATACGGGCATTCATCTGGCGGGTGCGCACACCGATTCGCCGTGTCTCAAAATCAAACCGAATCCGGAATTGCAGCGGCAGGGTTATTTTCAACTCGGCGTGGAAGTGTACGGCGGCGTTTTGCTCGCGCCATGGTTCGACCGCGATCTCTCGCTCGCCGGGCGTGTAAGTTATCTCGATCAGCAGGGGAAACTTGCGAGCGCGCTGATCGATTTCAAAAAGCCGATTGCGATTATTCCCAGCTTGGCGATTCATCTCGATCGCGATGTGAATTCTAATCGCTCGATCAATGCGCAGACGCAATTGCCGCCTGTATTGGTGACTGCTGACAATAACCAAGCGGATTTTCGTGCGTTGTTAAAAGAGCAGTTGCGCAAACAGCAGGGTATCGACACGCGCGACGTGCTCGATTATGAAGTCAGTTGCTACGACACGCAGCCGCCCGCGTTGGTGGGGTTGAGCGAAGAATTTATCGCGAGCGCACGCATCGATAATCTGCTGTCATGTTTTGTCGCCATACAAGCGCTCGTGAGCGCGAACGGCAAACGCACCGCGATGGTGATGTGCAGCGATCACGAAGAAGTCGGCAGCGCATCGGTGGCCGGCGCACAGGGTACGTTGTTGCAGGCAGTGTTGCGCCGCATTGCCGGCTCGTCCGACGAGCGTTACGCGCGCATGATCGATAAATCGTTGCTGATTTCATGCGACAACGCGCACGGCATTCATCCGAATTTTGCCGATAAGCACGATGCCAATCACGGCCCGCTCATCAATAAGGGGCCGGTTATTAAGATCAACGCGAATCAGCGTTACGCCACCAATAGCGAAACCGCTGCGTACTTTCGACAGCTTTGTGCGCAGGTTGCCGCGCCCGTGCAAAGTTTTGTGGTGCGCAGCGATATGGCGTGCGGCAGTACCATCGGTCCGATCGTCGCCACCGAAACCGGCATCAATACCGTCGATGTCGGCGTGCCGCAGTGGGCGATGCATTCGATTCGCGAAACGGCGGGCACCCGCGATTGCGAATATTTGTATCGTGTATTGCAGCAGTTCTTTCGCGAGTGAGCCCTGACAATAGAAGGTGACTCCGGATAATAAAAAGTGAACCCGGGCAATAAACAGTGAACTTTGGCCATAACGATAGTTCCAATAATTGCTTGACTGATTTAGTCAGGCAAATTAGATTTGCGTGCATACAAGGGGAGTAGCTCACGACTGGAGTATCGTCAGTACGGTGAAGCGGCGGTTAACGCGGCAATCACCCGGTACCCAGGTGACCTCTGAGGTTTCGAGTGCAACACTCGATACAGCAGAAGTTGCGAGCAAGACCTTGCCGAAGGGCTAGGTACTTGTTCGTCCAATTTCTGCGAAGACCTCTACAAAAGACTTCGCGAAATCGAGAACGGCCTGTGTCCTTCGGACCAGGCCGTTTTTGTTCGTCTCGACTTTTTGCGAGGTCTTTATGGAAGCTGCAAATGAAATAGGCAATATCGGCAGTCCGCTGCTCTGGGCGGGCTTCGCCATTGTTGTTGTGGTGATGTTGGCCATCGATTTGTTCGTGCTTAAAGGTGGCAAGCAGCATCGCGTCTCTCTCAAAGAAGCGGCAGCGTGGTCGTGTGTGTGGATCGCCATCGCACTGCTGTTCAATACTGCGTTGTGGTGGTATCTGCAGGGGCAATTTGGCCGCGAGGTTGCCGATCAGCGCGCGCTCGAATTTTTCACCGGTTATCTCATCGAAAAATCGCTCGCCGTCGATAATATTTTCGTCTGGCTCATGATCTTCACCTATTTCGCCGTGCCTGCAGAATTGCAGCGGCGTGTGCTGATTTATGGCGTTATCGGTGCGATCGTAATGCGCACGGTGATGGTGTTCGTCGGCAGTTGGATGATCACCGAATTCCATTGGATCTTGTATCTGTTCGGTGCGTTCCTGCTGTTCACGGGTATCAAAATGCTGTGGATGGCTGAGCACAAACCGGATCTGGAAAAAAATCCGCTGGTGTTGTGGATTCGTCGCCACTATCCCATTACGGAAAAATTGGAAGGCGAAAAATTCTTCACGGTACGTAATGGCGTGCGGTATGCGACGCCGTTATTGCTGGTGCTGATATTGGTCGAATTCACCGACCTGATTTTCGCCGTCGATAGTATCCCCGCGATTTTTGCCGTCACGACTGATCCGTTCATCGTGCTGACCTCGAATATTTTTGCGATATTGGGTTTGCGTGCGATGTATTTCCTGTTGGCGGATTTTGCTGATCGCTTCCCGCTGCTCAAATACGGCTTGGCACTGATTCTGATTTTCATCGGTATCAAAATGCTGCTCATCGATATTTACAAAATTCCGATTCTGCTGTCGCTGTTGATCGTCGGTGTGACGTTGGCGGGGTCGATGATCGCGAGCATTTATGTAACGCGTTCCAAAGATTTGCCAAAACCTGCTGCTTTGACGCATCGAAAATCGTGATGCGGGGAGTTGCCTATGATTTCTGATTAACGATGAAACTAACCGAAATCTCGATAGTCAATTTTGATGTTCTCAAGGAGAAAAGAAATGAAACGCGTGTTTTTGTTTTTGGCAACCAACCTTGCGGTCATGGTGGTGTTATCGATTGTTGCAAGCGTATTGGGCGTCAATCGATTTCTCACCGCGAATGGATTGGACATGGGCGCGCTGCTCGGTTTTGCGGCGGTATTTGGTTTTGGCGGCGCGTTGATTTCGCTCGCGATGTCGAAGTGGTCGGCGAAAATGGCAACGGGTGCGCGCATCATCGATGCCCCGCAAAATGCCGAGGAACGTTGGCTGGTTGAAACCGTGCAGCGCCACGCGCAGGAAGCGGGTATCGGCATGCCCGAAGTGGCGATATTTCCTGCGCACGAAGTCAATGCGTTCGCGACCGGTATGAGTCGCAACAACGCGCTGGTCGCCGTATCGAGCGGTTTACTGCAGCAAATGACGCGCGCCGAAGCGGAAGCGGTGATCGGTCACGAAGTGGCACACGTTGCGAATGGCGACATGGTAACGCTGGCGCTGATTCAAGGCGTGCTGAACACCTTCGTGATTTTCATCGCGCGTGCAGTCGGCAGCTTTATCGATCGCGTGGTATTCAAAAATGAAGATGGTCCAGGCATGGGCTACTTCGTCATTCACATCGTGCTCGAAATTGCGCTCGGCATTCTCGCGTCGATGATCGTGATGTGGTTCTCGCGTCGTCGTGAATTTCGCGCCGATGCGGGCGGTGCGCGTTTGGCCGGTCGCGACAACATGATCGCCGCGCTGCGCCGTTTGCAAATGGTGTACGAAGAAAGCGCGATGCCGGCGAAGCTGACCGCGTTTGCAATTTCGGGTAATGGTCGTCAGGGGTTGGCGCGTTTCTTTGCATCGCACCCAAGTTTGGATGACCGTATCGCGGCCTTGCAAAATTCAAGAGAGTTTTAATCGGTTATTGATTGCTTTGTTTCATGTGTTGGGGATTTCGACAACGCTGCTTGGTGCAGCACTTAGGAGTTCAGGAGAATCATCATGCACATTGATATTCAGGCACGTGGTTTCACCGTTACACCGAGTTTGCAGAGCTATATCCTGCAGCGCTTGACGCGTCCCTTGGAGCGCATTCGCGATGCAGTCCATAAAATCGCCGTGCGTATTTCCGATGACAATGGACCGCGTCACGGCGTGGATAAGCGCTGTCTTATTCACATTACGCTCGATGGTCGCAAAGAAGTGATCGTGCAGGATGTCAGTCACGATATGTATTCGGCGATCCGGAAGGCATCGATACGCGCAGCGCGCACGGTGAAAAAGCAATTGCAGCAACGTGCTTCGGCGCGCGGAAAAAAACTGTCGAAAACGCAGGATGATGAAAGCAGCGTGACGGTGTGATCAGTGGTGTTTGACAGGCCGCCCTTTACGGGCGGCTTTTTTTTCGCCGAGCAATCGCTCCAGAATCGGATTCGTGAACTGACGCTTGGCGGTAATTGCGTAAAAGTTTTCGTGCACTTTAGGTACGGTGCAGTATTGCGCGAGCACACCGCTTTCCAATTCGTCCTGTACGACCACGGCGGGAAGTAACGCCACGCCGCCGGAATCGCGCGTTAGCAAACGCAGCAGCGCCATGTCGTCGACCTCTGCAAAAATCTGAAAGCGAATTTTTAGATCCTCGCACAGCAATTCGAATTGGGTGCGAATGTCGCTGGTGAACCCCGGCAAAAGTAATTTCACATTCGCGAGATCGTCGGGGAAGCGAAACGGTTTGTTGCGCGGTCGCGGATGACCGACCAAACACACCGGCTGCTGAGCAATACGACGGCAGCGCCACAATTGATCCGCGTCGGTATTGATCGGCTTGTTCGACAGAATGAGATCGAGTTTGTGTACGCTCAGGCGCGCGAGCAATTCGTCGAGTGTTGCCGATTCCAGTGCGAGTTGCACATCCTCCATATCCACCACGGGGCGCAAAAAATTTTCCTGAAAATTACGCGAGAGCGTGGCCACTGCACCGACACGCAAGCGTTGCAATTGCTGCCCTTCGCCGGCGCCGATCGCTTCCATCATTTCGCGGCCGAGCGAAAAAATATTTTCCGCATAATTGAAAACGATGCGGCCCACTTCGGTGAGTTTCAGGCTGCGTCCTTCGCGCGTAAATAAATCATGGCCGATCTGCTCTTCGAATTGGCGTATCTGCGCCGACAACGCCGATTGAGAAACATGCAGCTGCTGCGCTACACGCGTGAGATGTCCTTCTTTGGCAACCGCCCAGAAGTAATGCAGATGGCGGTAGTTGAATTGGCGGTGGCTGAAATGGGCCATGATGCGGTCTCAGTAACTGTTCGATAAAACAGAACATAAGGATAATAACTATCTATTTTACGAAAGATAGCATGCGGGTCAAACTGCGCTCCAGATCGATTAACTGGATGCCCAGGAGAATTTCCCCATGCCGCAACTGTCGCTGCTTATCGCGCTGCCGCTGATTTATCTGGCGACAGCCGTCGTTGCTCTATGGAGCAAAACCGAACGCGCGTGTTGGCGCTCGGCGGCGGTAGGGGTGATCTTGAACCTGATCGTTGCAGCCGTTGCGCTGGCGATTTCCATCGCCGATGCGATGCGCGGCGAATCGATCGACACGCTTGCGCTGTGCATGGCATCGCTTATCGCGCTGCTCGGCTGGGTGATCGTGCGCTATTCGCAACGCTATCTCGCGGGTGAAGAGGCGCAGAGCCGTTACGCCGGCGCCATGCTGTTCACGCTGGCTGCCGTCAGTGGTGTTGCCATCACTCAGAATCTCGGTGTTCTGGTGATCGCGTGGATCGCCAGCAGTTTGGGCCTGCATGAGCTTTTGCTCTTTTTCCGCGAGCGCGCAACCGCACAGATGGTCGCGCACAAAAAATTTCTCGCGAGCCGTCTGGCGGAGACCTGTTTCGTTATCGCGGTGCTTTTGATCTTCGTGGAAATGGATACGCTGTCGTTGCCGGCGTTGAATGATGCGCTCATCGGTGTGACACAACTGCCGTGGTTGTTACATCTCGCGGTGTTTTTGATCGCACTCGGCGCTATTTTGAAATCCGCACAATTGCCGGTGCACGGTTGGCTGATTCAGGTGATGGAAGCGCCGACTCCGGTTTCGGCACTGCTGCATGCAGGCATCGTCAATCTCGGCGGTTTCGCGTTGATTCGTATCGCAGCACTGCTATCGGCAGCGCCGATTGCACAGACGCTATTGGTGATCGTTGGCGGCTTAACGGCGGTGTTAGCCGGATTGGTGATGATGACGCGCATCAGTATCAAGGTGCGTTTGGCGTGGTCCACCTGTGCACAGATGGGTTTTATGCTGATGGAGTGCGGGTTGGGGCTCTACGATTTGGCGCTGCTGCATCTGCTCGCGCATTCGTTCTACAAAGCGTATGCGTTCCTGAGTGCCGGCGATACGGTGCTTGATTACAAGCGTCGCTTGTTGTTGCCGAGTGAATCGCTGCAATCGATGAATGTGGGATTGAGATTGCTCGCCGCGCCCGCATCGCTGTTTATTGTCGCGATGTCGCTGATCGCTTGGCGTCAACTGGGCGTGCATATCGATTTGGCGATACCGGCGTTGGTGATACTCGCGCTCGGTCTTGCACCGCTGCTGTGGCAGCCGGCGAAGCGGTTGTTGCACGGTATCGCGGCAGTGCTGCTCATCGCGCATTTATATTTCGCATGGCACCTATTGTTTAGCGAACTTGTCGGCCCGCTTGCGCACGCGGCAGCGACTTCTGTGTCATTCGCTCTAACGGTTTTTGTATGTGGCCTGTTTGCGCTGCTGTTTTCGGCGCAGGTATGGCTGCGCAGCTATCCGCAGGGCCGCCTCGCAACGCTGCTGTATCCGTGGGCGTACTACGGGTTTTATCTCGATGAGCGTTTCACGCGCTTCACGTTTCGCGTGTGGCCTGCGCGCATCGAACATAAATCCGCAGTGCGGCCAGCGTACTCGGTTGCGCATAACCCGTATCCGATTGCGCTAACTATCAATCCGGTTGCACAACATTTCCAACCTTTGGTCAATAAACCCTCATCGGGAGAGTTTGCATGAACGCGATCAATCCGCATTTGCTCAAGACCGAACAACCCATGTTGAGCGCGACTGATATCGAAGCTGCGATTGCTGCTGCGTGTCAGTCGGTGGCGCCAACCTGGCCGCTCGATCGCTTCATTGCCGTGAATCCGTATTGGGGTTTGATCGATCGCTCGTTCCTGCAGGTGCATGCCGAGCTCATGTGCTTGGGTGGCAGCAGTTTATTTATGCCGCGCGAGTTTTATCTGCAGGCATTTAGCCACGGACAATTTTCCGAGCAGCATATCGCGGCAGCGCTGGCGGAAACTCGTTCGGCGCAAACGTATACGGAAAAATCGTATGCGGCAAAAGCGCCTGCGTCAGAAACCGTGGATGATCTGCTGATCAAGTTGCAGGCCATCGATATGCCGCAACAAAGGCTGATGCTGTTGTCCGATTGTGTCGATGCGCATCGCGATTTACGGCATGAGCCGGCGTGGGCCGACACGATTACGCATCAGCTCAGCCAATTTTGCGCAGCGTATTTCGACGATGCACAAGCGGACTGGAAACCGGCGCGCGCGGGCAATTTATTTGCGGCCTGGCGCGATGGCCTCATTCACGATCACAGTGTCGCGCCGCTGATGCATGCGCCGCACATCGCATCGAATGCACGGCGATTACCCACGACTGCGCGCGCGATGATCGCATTCGCCTTGCAGCATTTTGAAATTCGCGCAGCCGATGCCGAAAAATTTTTGCGCGCGATCCTGTTGCGTATCAACGGCTGGGCGGCGTGGTGTGCTTATCTGCGCTGGCAGGCGCGATTGCACGGCGCAGACGACGAACACATTGTCGATTTGTTGGCGATGCGGCTGGCCTGGGAATGTCTGCTCGATGATGGCGAGCGCGGCGATGGTTCGGTGTGGCAGCAATGGCAACATGCGTTTCACCATGCGGATTTCGATCATGATGCTGCGCACGAAATTTCTATCTATCAGCGCGCGCTCGAAATCGCTTTTCAATCCGCGCTGGTCAATGCGCTGGCCGCAGTGCCCGGCCAGCATGCGCAGAAAAAAAACGCGAACGACATTTCCGCTCAGGCGATTTTTTGCATCGATGTGCGCTCGGAAGTTTTTCGCCGTGCGCTCGAACAAGTCGATTCCACAATTTCAACCCACGGGTTCGCTGGATTCTTCGGATTGCCGATCAGTTACGCACCGATCGGTACTGACGCAATGCGTCCGCAGTTGCCCGGATTACTCGCGCCGGCACTGCACGTTACGCAAACCAGTGGTGATAGTGCGCGCGACGATAAAATTAAACGCAAACGACAACAACGACTGGCTGCCAGCGGCGCAAAACAACCGTTTCAACGCGTGCCAGCCTCGGCATTTACGCTGGTCGAATCGCTCGGTATTGGTTACGCAATCAAGCTGGTGCAGCGTTCATTTTCGCGTGCCACCAGCGCAACTACGTGCGCAACTGCGTGCGACCATGTGGGGTTGTCAAATTCAGCCGCGAGCCAATTAAATCCACGGTTGCAAATGCCGCTTGATGCAGTGCATCAACGCGCCGATCTCGCCGAAAAAATATTGCGCGCGATGAGTCTCAGCAGCGATCTCGCGCGGATCGTGTTGCTGGTGGGACACGGCAGTCAGAGCGCGAATAATCCGCACGCGGCGGGACTCGATTGCGGCGCGTGTTGTGGTCAGACCGGCGAAGTCAATGCGCGTGCACTGGCGGCGCTGCTGAACGCGCGCGAAGTTCGCCACGCACTGCATGAGCGCGGTGTTTCGATCCCCGAGCACACGTATTTTGTTGCGGCGCTGCACAACACCAGTACCGATGAGGTGCGGTTATTCGAACTCGAACAATTGCCGGCAACGCACATACAGGATATTGCGCGCTTGCAACAATCATTGGCTGAAGCCGCTGCACGCGCACGCGCCGAACGCGCACCGCAATTGGGTTTGGCGCACCTGCAAAACGATGCTGCGGCATTAGCAGTGGCGATAAAAAAGCGTACGAATGACTGGGCGCAGACACGGCCGGAATGGGGGCTCGCCAATAATGCTGCCTTTATCGTCGCACCGCGTGCGCGCACGCAACACATCGATCTACACGGCCGCGCTTTTCTGCACGATTACGATTGGCGTGCGGATAACGACGGCAGTGTGCTCGAATTGATCATGACCGCGCCGATGATCGTCACGCATTGGATCAACATGCAGTATCACGCTTCAACGGTCGATAATCATCGCTACGGCAGCGGCAATAAAATTTTGCACAACGTCGTCGGCGGGCATATCGGTGTGTTCGAAGGCAATGGCGGCGATTTGCGCATCGGCCTGCCGTTACAGTCGTTGCATGATGGCGAACGCTGGATGCATACCCCGCTGCGTCTATCGGTATTTATCGAAGCGCCCGCAGCGCGCATTGCTGCGATTATCGAACGTCATGCGAGCGTGCGTCATCTCGTCGCGGGTGGTTGGCTGCATCTTTTCTGCATCGATGCGCAGAGCGATGAAATACGGCGGTGTGAAATCGATCGAAGCGGGGCAGTGCAATTCGTGAAGGCATGTTGAAAGCTTAGCGCGCAATCAACGCTGGTTGCGCGCTAAGAAAATTTTGCAGCGATGCACCGCGCTGAAATAATTAAACTCAGCGTTTAACGAATGTCAGCGTAACTTCGCCGAGATGAATGCCCCATTTGCTCATGTACGAGCGATTCATCATGACTTTGTCATCCATCTGGAACATCCAGTCGTCGAAATCGACGTGATACACCGTGCCATCGACAGGCAATGCCAACACATAACGCCAGCGCAAGGCATTGCCGGAGACTTCGCCGTGCGCTTCGCCGATGACATCATCGGCGCGTCCGATCAATTTGCCATTGGGTTGCTGCGTTAATGTCCATACGCGGCGCGAGCGCGTGCCGTCCGACCAGGTAAAGTTTTCATCCAATACACCGGTGTCGCCTTGCCATTTCGCATCGATAACGACATGAAAACGTTTGGTGACTGTGCCCGAGCGATCCTGAAATACACCCCACGCATCGAGTGTTCCATTCAGGTAGCGCTGAACATCGAGCTCGGGTTTTTCGCTGCGATAGGTATTGATTTCCGGCGAGCTGCATCCCGCGAGTGCCAGTCCCAACAGGGCGGCGGCCATAAGCTTTTTCATCGTAAATCTCCGACAAGCGCCGATTGCGCTTGGCAAGCGTAGGAATCGGGGCGCGACGAACTCTCGCGGCTACACGACAATTACGCGGCAGCGGAGCTTATGGATCAATCGGGGCGGGTGATGGAGCGCGGGGAAATCTGGTATCGTTCGCGCTCGCCTTGTGGGCGGTATCTGAACAATTAAAATCTTCGGCAAATCCTGGCATCGACAAATCCGGGCATCAGCGAATCTAAGCGAAGCGACAATGAAAAAACAGCGTGTTCTCACCGGCATCACCACCACCGGCACTCCTCACCTCGGTAATTATGTCGGCGCGATTCGTCCGGCGATTCGCGCGAGCCGCGATAGCAATCTCGATTCGTTTTTCTTTCTCGCCGATTATCACGCGCTGATCAAATGTCAGGATCCCGAGCTTGTGCGCAAATCGACCAAGGAAATTGCGGCGACGTGGCTCGCGCTGGGTCTCGATACCGATACCACCACGTTCTATCGCCAATCCGATGTGCCGGAAATTCCGGAGTTGACCTGGATTCTCACCTGTGTCGCTGCGAAAGGTTTGATGAATCGCGCGCACGCTTATAAAGATTCCGTGCAAAAAAATATCGATGCGGGCGAAGATCCCGATCACGCGATCACGATGGGATTGTTCTCATATCCGATATTGATGGCCGCCGATATTTTGATGTTCAACGCGCATAAAATTCCGGTCGGGCGCGATCAGATTCAGCACATCGAAATGGCGCGCGATATCGGTCAGCGTTTCAATCACATTTACAAAGAATTGTTCGTGCTGCCCGAAGCGCAGATCGACGATAACGTCGCCGTGCTCGGCGGTCTCGATGGTCGCAAGATGAGTAAAAGTTACGGCAATACGATTCCGTTATTTTCGACGGAAAAAGAATTGCAGAAACTCATCAATAAAGTGAAAACCAATTTACTCGAACCGGGTCAGCCAAAAGATCCGAGCGATTCCACCGTGTTTCAAATCTGGCAGGCGTTCGCGACGCCCGAGCAGACGCAATACATGCGCGATCAATTCGCGGCGGGTATTGCGTGGGGGCAGGCGAAAAAAGAATTGTTCGGTTTGATCAACGAAGAGTTGTCAGCGGCGCGCGCACGCTATGAAGAATTGCTCGCCAATCCCGATCATATCGAAGCGACGTTGAAAAAAGGTGCCGAGAAAGCGCGCGCCGAGGCATCGCAATTGTTGTCGAAAGTTCGCCGCGCGGTCGGCATCGCGCCAATTGCATAAATAATCCGAAAAAATGGGTTTTGCGTTCTAAGGGAAACTGACGATAAAAAAAGCCGCCCGGAGGCGGCATCAATTTTCTTTCTGGGAGAGAACCTGAACAAACCTGTTAGCTGTGCGCGGTCACGGGTGAGTGACGCGCCGCAGCTACCGTATTTTCAATATAGCAATGGTTTGGATGGCTGCCTGGCGCGTGCGTATTTTTGTGAGTTGGCGCACGCAAAATCTGACAGTGCCAGTGTTGGCTGTGTGGAGTGATGGCGGTCTACCATGTTTGAAACAATCCCCGGCCTGACTAGCCGATGACAACGTCGCTGCTCCTGTTTGCAGGCATGACGCTGGCGGTCTGCCTGGCTCCCGGCCCCAATGTGATGCTAGTCATCGCCGTCGCGCTCAAGCGCGGTTTTCCCTCCGCGCTGCGCGCCATTGTCGGGGTCTCTTTAATCAACCTGCTGTATCTGGTACTGGCGGCGCTCGGGCTGGTCGCACTGGTCGTTGCTTCGGCCCCGTTGTTTGCCGTTATCCGCTACTGCGGCGCCGCTTATTTGATTTATCTCGGTTACCAATTGTTGCGCGCTGCGTGGGCGCCGCAAGCTGCAGAGTCCGCGGACATTTCGTTACAACGTATTTCGCCATCGAAAAATAAGTTAATGCAGCAAAACGATCCGCTTATGCAAGGCGTGATTACGCATCTGAGTAATCCCAAGGGTGTTTTATATTGGGCAGCATTATTGCCGCAATTTTTGGATTCGCAGCGCTCATTTGCATGGCAGGTGACCGCGCTCGGCGGGTTTGCGATTGCTGTCGATATTGCCGTGATGGTGGGGTACGCAATTATCTTTGCATCCGCGAGCCGCCTGCTGCAAAGCTCGCGTTATTTTCGTTGGATCGAAATATTCGCCGGGGTATTTTTTATTGCGTCGGGTCTTTTACTCGGTGCGCAGAGTTTTGAGTCGGGTAGCGGTGCGTAGTTCGGACATTTAATTTGGCGGCGTGTACGAAACCGCGACGATATACAGCCCGCGCTCGCCTGCTGGGCTTTGGAAAATAATATCGTCGTCGACTCGCTTGCCGAGTAATGCGCGCGCGAGAGGCGAATCCATGCTCAACTTATTTTGCTTCAAATCGAATTCATCGGGGCCGACGATGCGATACGTTTGCTCTTTGCCATCCTCGTCTTCCACCGTGACCCACGCGCCGAAAAAAACTTTGTCGTGATCGCTCGGCAGCGCCTCGACCACCTCAAGCTCATCGATGCGCTTTGTTAAGAAACGCACGCGTGAATCGATTTCGCGCAGGCGGCGTTTTCCATAAATGTAATCGCCGTTTTCCGAACGATCGCCATTTTTTGCCGCCTCATGCACGACAGCGGTTACCTGCGGACGTTCGACTTTCCATAGCTGATGCAATTCCGCGCGCAATGCCTGCATGCCTTCGGGGGTGATGTAGCGCGAACCGCGACGTTGCGGTGGACGATAACGGCTCATGGATTGACGGTGTTCCTGATTGAATCGAGTAATATGTTAAACAAATTCGGCAAAAAGGTTTTGAATTCGTGGCGATGAAAAATTTCTTTACGGCATTGCTTTCGATTTTTTTCGCAGCGATGAGTGGGCAGGCGTGCGCCGAAAATTTACTTGAGCTGCGCGGCGTGCCCGAGCAGGGCGGTCTTCTCTACGGACGCGTTGCGAGCGGTTCGTCGGTAAAACTCGATGGTGCTGCGGTGCGTGTAACACCGAGCGGCGAATTCGTGGTCGGTTTCGATCGCGACGCCAAACCGAAAGCGCAATTGCTGATTGAAAAGAATGGCCAGCGCGAAACACGAACGCTGACGGTGACGCAGCGCCAATACGATATTCAGCGTGTCACGGGTGTGCCGCAGAAAACCGTGACGCCGCCTGCCGAAGAGTTGGAGCGCATCGCGCGCGAACAAAAATTGGTCGAAGCGGCGCGGGCAGTCGATAGCGACAACACGGCGTTTCTCGGCCCATTTCAATGGCCCTTGCTCGGGCCGATCAGCGGTGTGTACGGCAGTCAGCGTTTTTATAACGGCGAGCCGCGGCGCCCTCATTTCGGTGTCGATGTCGCTGCGCCGGTCGGCACACCCGTTCGTGCTCCGGCCATTGCAACGGTGACGTTGGCCGAGCCCGATCTGTTTTTTTCGGGCGGAACCCTCATCATGGATCACGGCTACGGGGTATCATCCACGTTCATGCACCTGAGCCGTGTCTTGGTGAAGGTCGGCGATAAGCTGCAGGCCGGCCAGGTTGTCGGCGAGGTCGGCGCCACCGGGCGCGCCTCGGGGCCGCATCTGGATTGGCGCATCAACTGGTTCGGTGTGCGCATCGATCCCCAATTGGTTGCAGCGCCAATGCCGCCGCAATAGCCAATACCGTGCAAGCAACGACACAGCGAGAGAACGAATGCTAGATAAGAAATTGCTCAGTATCCTGGTCTGCCCCGTGAGCAAGGCACCGCTCGATTACGACGAGGCGAAGCAGGAGTTGGTCTGCCGCGCCAGCGGATTGGCCTATCCGATTCGCGACGGCATTCCGGTCATGCTCGAAAGCGAGGCCCGCCAGTTGACGACCGACGAGAAGCTCGGCAAATAAAACGCGTTTTCCCTTATACTGCGCGGCTTTACCTATTCGTCTACCCCACATCGCGACGCCCTCGGCGCGCGCGAAATCGATTTTACGGTGTGCACAACAATGAAGAGCGCAGAAATCCGCGAAGCTTTTTTACGGTTTTTCGAAAGCAAAGGGCACACCCGTGTCGCTAGTAGCTCGCTGGTGCCGCACGAAGACCCGACCTTGCTCTTCACCAACGCGGGCATGAATCAGTTCAAGGATGTGTTTCTCGGCTTCGATAAACGTCCTTACACGCGCGCAACCACCTCGCAAAAATGCGTGCGTGCGGGCGGCAAACATAACGATTTAGAAAATGTCGGTTACACCGCGCGTCACCACACCTTTTTCGAAATGCTCGGCAATTTTTCGTTCGGCGATTATTTCAAGCGCGATGCGATCGCTTACGCGTGGGAATTTTTAACGTCGAAAGAATGGCTGAATCTGCCGAGCGAAAAATTGTGGGTGACGGTTTACGCCGAAGACGACGAAGCCTACGACATCTGGAATAAAGAAATCGGCGTGCCGGCTGAGCGCTTGATTCGCATCGGCGACAACAAAGGCGCGCGCTACGCCTCGGATAATTTCTGGATGATGGGCGACACGGGACCGTGCGGTCCGTGCACCGAAATTTTCTATGATCACGGCGAAGGCATTTGGGGTGGCCCACCCGGCTCGCCCGAAGAGGACGGCGATCGCTACATCGAAATCTGGAACAACGTGTTCATGCAGTTCAATCGCGATGAACAGGGTGTGATGCACAAGTTGCCGAAGCCGAGTGTCGATACCGGTATGGGCCTCGAACGTATTTCGGCTGTGCTGCAACACGTGCACGCGAATTACGAAATCGATTTGTTCCAGAAATTAATTGCGGCAGCAGCGCGCGAAACGCAGGCGAACGATCTCAATAGCCCCTCGTTAAAAGTATTGGCCGATCATATTCGTGCGTGCTCGTTCCTGATCGCCGATGGCGTAATTCCCAGCAACGAAGGCCGCGGCTATGTATTACGCCGCATTATTCGTCGCGCAATTCGTCACGGTTACAAACTCGGTGCGCGCAATGCATTTTTCTTCAAGATGGTTCCCGATCTTGTTGCAGAAATGGGCGATGCGTATCCTGAATTGAAAGAATCGCAGGGGCGCATCCAGGAAGTATTGCGACTCGAAGAAGAACGTTTCTTCGAGACGATTGAAAATGGGATGCAAATTCTCGACAGCGCGCTTGCCGAAATCGCGAAGAATAAAAGCGATATGCTTGATGGCGAAACCGCATTCAAGCTGCACGACACGTATGGCTTTCCGCTCGATTTAACGGCAGACGTTTGCCGCGAGCGCGATGTGACAGTCGATACCGCAGCATTCGACACCGCAATGGCGCGGCAGCGCGAAATGGCGCGCGGTGCCGGCAAATTCAAAATGGCGCTCGGCCTCGAATACTCCGGCGTTGCGACGAAATTCCACGGTTACGAAAAGCTGGAAGTTGCGGGCGCTAAAATTACCGCGCTGTATCGTGATGGCACCTCAGTGCAGGAGTTGCGCGATGGCGAAATCGGCGTAGTTGTTCTCGATAACACACCGTTCTACGCGGAGTCTGGCGGTCAGGTTGGCGACAGCGGTGAATTGATTGCGGGCAATGTCTGCACGACAATTTTCAATGTCGAAGACACACAGAAAATTCAGGCCGATGTATTCGGTCATCACGGCGAATTGCGTTCTGGCTCGTTGAAGGTGGGTGATGTCGTGACAGCGCGTGTCGACACTGAGCGTCGCGCCAGCACGGTGCGCAATCACTCGGCAACACACCTGATGCACAAAGCATTGCGTGAAGTGCTCGGCGCGCATGTGCAGCAGAAAGGCTCGCTCGTCGATGCTGAAAAAACGCGTTTCGATTTCGCGCACAATGCACCGCTGAGTAAAGAGGAAATCCGTAACATCGAATATCTCGTCAATCGCGAAATTCTCGCGAATGTCGCCACGCAAGCGCGCGTGATGCCGATTGCCGAAGCGCAGAAAACCGGCGCGATGATGTTGTTCGGCGAAAAATACGGCGACGAAGTGCGCGTGCTCGATATCGGTAGCTCGTGTGAGCTGTGTGGTGGCACCCACGTGTCGCGCACGGGCGATATCGGCCTGTTCAAAATTGTTGCCGAGAGCGGTGTTGCTGCAGGTGTGCGGCGCGTAGAAGCAACGACGGGTATCGGTGCGTTGGCGTTAGTGCATCGTCAAGAAAATGTATTGAACGATGTTGCTAGTGCGCTCAAATCTGCGCCCGATGAAATTCCTCAGCGCGTTGCGCAAGTGCTCGATAACGTCAAAGCGCTCGAAAAAGATCTGGCGCAGTTGAAGGGCAAATTGGCGAGTGCGGCGGGCAGTGATTTGGCTGCGCAAGTAAAAACAGTTAATGGTGTACAAGTTCTCGCGGCCAATCTCGATGGCGCGGATGCCAAGTCTCTGCGCGATACGCTCGATCAATTGAAAAATAAACTCGGTTCGGCGGTCATCCTGCTCGGCGCGGTCGAAGGCGACAAAGTCATGTTGGCAGCGGGCGTCACCAAAGATCTGACCGAACGCTTCAAGGCCGGCGAGTTGCTCGCACAAGCTGCGGCTGCAGTCGGCGGCAAGGGCGGCGGCCGTCCGGATCTGGCGCAGGGCGGGGGCACTCAGCCCGCAGCGTTGCCGCAGGCGCTGGCGCTGGCTGAAAAATATGTCGCCGAGCGCTGATGAGAACAGGTTTCAATTCGCGCTGTTTTGGTGTTTAATTTCGCGTCTTTTTCTTAACCCAGCATCTGCATATAGCTTTTTGGATATGTGCAGATTTTGCGGCTATAGCCGCCTATGCATTTGCGGCCCCAGCCGTTTACACAAGAGCGCTTTAAAACGATGAGTTTGATCGTGCAAAAATTTGGCGGCACCTCGGTCGGTTCGATCGAGCGTATCCAGCAGGTTGCAGCCAAAGTCGCTAAGTTTCGCGATCAGGGCCACGATATGGTCGTGGTCGTATCGGCGATGAGCGGCGAAACCAATCGCCTGATTGCATTGGCGAAAGGGATTCAGGATCAGCCGACGCCGCGCGAGCTCGATGTGCTCGTTTCCACCGGCGAGCAAGTGACGATTGCATTGCTGTGCATGGCCTTGCACAAGTTGGGTTATGCAGCGAAATCGTATACCGGTGCGCAAGTGCGTATCGTGACCGACGATGCGTTCACTAAAGCGCGCATTAAAGAAATCGACGATGCCAATATGCGCGCCGATCTTGCCAAAGGCACTATCGTTGTCGTCGCTGGTTTCCAAGGCATCGACGAAAGCGGCAATATCACCACGCTCGGTCGCGGCGGTTCCGATACCACCGGTGTTGCGCTTGCAGCGGCGCTTAAAGCCGACGAGTGCCAGATTTATACCGATGTCGATGGCGTCTACACCACCGATCCGCGCGTGGTCGATACCGCGCGTCGTCTCGATAAAATTACCTTCGAGGAAATGCTTGAGCTAGCGAGCTTGGGCTCCAAGGTTTTACAAATCCGCTCGGTCGAGTTTGCCGGTAAATACAACGTGCCGCTTCGCGTGTTGCACAGTTTCCAAGATGGCCCCGGCACATTGATTACTCTCGAGGACACTTCTGAGGAAAACCGCGCTATGGAAAACCCAGCAATTTCTGGCGTCGCATTTAATCGTGACGAAGCTAAATTGACCATCGTCGGCGTACCCGATACTCCGGGCGTTGCGTATCAGATTCTCGGCCCGATTGGCGAAGCGAATATCGAAGTCGATGTGATCGTGCAAAATGTCGGTCAGGACAACACCACCGATTTCACCTTCACCGTTCACCGCAACGAATTGGTGAAAGCCGAAGCGATTTTGCGCGAAACCGCGAAGAAACTCGGTGCGCGCGATGTCAAAACCGATGCGAAGATTTGCAAAGTTTCCATCGTCGGTGTCGGCATGCGCTCGCATGCGGGTATCGCCAGCAAAACATTCAAAGCGCTCGCTGATGTCGGCATCAATATTCTAATGATTACAACTTCCGAGATAAAAATTTCCGTCGTCATCGACGAGAAATACATGGAACTTGCCGTGCGCGCATTGCACTCGGCATTTGAGTTGGACCTGCCGCCAGCGCAATGAAGAGCTAATAAGAGCGGGCCAAAAAAGGTAGTACGGCTGTGCTAGGGGGTACGGCTTATTTATATGACCGGGGTAGGGCGGCGATTTAGAAGGGATCGGATTGCTGCTTGAAGAGGTATGAAATGCTTATTTTAACCCGCCGTATTGGCGAGACTTTGGTAGTTGGCGACGATGTTACCGTCACCGTGCTTGGTGTGAAAGGAAACCAAGTACGACTCGGTGTGAATGCGCCCAAGGAAGTCGCTGTGCATCGTGAAGAGATTTATCAGCGCATTCAGCGCGAGAAGCAGGATAAGAATACAGTTCCTGACTGAGTCGTAGTGGTGGAAGGTAAAAGCGGGGGCTGATTTTCAACTGTAATTCGTGATTGCCTGTGATATTATGCCGGCCGCAAAATTTGCTGCGTTAACCGTGTTATTCGATTAGGGTGCTTTGCGGTTCGACACAGCTTGCAGTTCGACAAGTTTATGGAGAGGTGGCCGAGAGGCCGAAGGCGCTCCCCTGCTAAGGGAGTATCGGGTCAAAAGCCTGATCGAGGGTTCGAATCCCTCCCTCTCCGCCATCTGCATAAAGCCATATGGCTTACAAAAAGCCCTCCTCGCGAGGGCTTTTTCATTTCACATTAATTAAAACCATGTAGCTTGCGGATGCTTTTAAAGAGAGAACGACATCTCAATTTAATAAAGCGCTATTGGGCGATCAATCAAATAAATGACAGTATTCTCGGCAAAGCATAACGCCACAAAGGTAAGTGCCGTGAAGAAAATAAGTTTAGCGATATCCTCTGGCGTGATTGCAACTACGTTGCTCATCGCAAACGCGGCCAGTGCCTCGACTATAGATTTCAGTAGTGGCGCGGGTACAAATCCTTATGTAGAGGATGGCTTCAGTTTTACGCCGAACCGAATTGTGAATGGCAATTGTGAGCCCGCAGGCCCTTGCCTTGGGCTGAACAATAACCAAACAGCGGTTATGACTTTTGCTGGAGGATTATTCACTCTGCAATCGATCCACTTTTCTTTGCTCGGGAATGGATCTAGCAATACATTGACCGTGTTCGAAACTGGCAACGCATCAAATGCAATCAGCTTTTCTGCATCTGCTTACACGCATAACACCTACTACACAGAGTTATTTGCCGATACATTTTTCGGCGTGACCTCGATAACGTTCGCAAGCAGTAGTGGCGGTAATGTGCGTATCGATAATGTAGAGGCGTCAGCCGTTCCGCTTCCTGCGACGGGCTGGTTGCTTAGCAGCGGCTTGATGGGAATGGTCAGCTTGGCGCGTAGACGAGTAGGCTAGGTAAGCGAAGCATGCAGTGAATACGGCGACCAATCGGTCGCCGTATTTCTTTCTGTGAGTCGTTGCGTTGAGGTCATCCATGATCGGTATGGTTTAATGAAAATCCCTCGACACCAATTCCACATCGTATAAATACTCGCTGCAATCGATCAGTTCGCCTGCCACGATGTGGATCACGCTCTGATTCATTTCGACGATACCTTTCACCAGCAAAATGGAGGCGCTCAATAATGCCTCGCGACAGCGCAACTGCACGTCTTCGCGCACGATGACATTGCTGTTGCCGGTTTCGTCTTCGAGCGTGACGAAAATGATTCCGGTCTCGGTGCCTGGACGCTGTCTTCCGGTGACAATGCCTGCGACACGCACAAAGCGATGGGGGGTGAGGTCTTTTAGATCAATGCTCTTTTTACACTGACGAAACAAATCGTGTTGTTCGCGCAGCCATTGCAGCGGATGTTTTTTCAGAGTCAGCGAAGTGCTGTTGTAATCGGCGCGAATCTCCTGAATTTCACTCGGCGCCGAGAGCAAAATGCCGTCGTTGTAATCGTAAGCTCCATAATTTTTCTTCGTTCCGCTCAATGCCAGTGGCGGTGCAATGGCTGAAGCCTGCCAGTGACTTTGATGGCGATGTCCGCTAAGCCGGTGTAAGGCATCGGCTGCGATGAGGCTGCGTAAATGCAAGCGGCTGAGTGTGGCGCGGTGTTGCAAATCGCCGATATCGGCGAACAATCGTTGCTGGCGCGCCTGCAATAATCGCCGAGCCGCATCTTCGCCGAAATTTTTGATGAGTCGAAATCCCAAGCGCAGCGCGCGTGCTCCGCTCACGGTATTTTCCAGCGTGTGATGCCACTCGCTGTCATTCACATCGACAGGGCGAACTTCGATATGGTGGCGTTTCGCATCCTGTATCAGTTGCGATGAAGAATAAAATCCCATCGGCTGACTGTTCAGCAGGCCGCAATAAAATTCAGCGGGATGATGGCATTTGAGCCACGCCGAAACGTATACAAGCAAAGCGAAGCTCGCCGCATGCGATTCGGGAAAACCGTACGCGCCAAAACCTTTCATCTGATTGAAAATGCGTTCGACGAATTCGATTGGATAATTTTTTTCCGGTGCGGTCATGCGCTCGATGAGTTTCTCGCGAAATTGCAGGAGGTTTCCATTTTTGCCCCAGCTCGCCATTGCGCGGCGCAATTGGTCGGCTTCGCCACCGGTAAAATCGGCGGCGACCATCGCAATTTTTATGACCTGCTCCTGAAAAATCGGAATGCCGAGCGTGCGTTCGGTGATTGCCCAGATTTCGGGGCGAAGATCTTTTTCAACGGCTTCGATGCCCGCGCGTCGACGCAAATACGGATGCACCATATCGCCCTGAATCGGACCGGGTCGCACGATGGCGACTTGCACGACGAGATCATAATAATTTTGCGGGCGCAGGCGGGGCAGCATCGACATCTGTGCGCGCGATTCGACTTGAAATACACCGACGCTGTCGGCCCGTTGCAGCATGGCGTAAGTATCGGCATCGCCGTGTGGAATATCGGCCATGCACGCCGGACGTTCGCTGGCGGGAATTAATTGCAGCGCTTTGCGAATCGCGGTGAGCATACCGAGCGCGAGTACGTCGACTTTCATCAGGCCGAGCGCTTCCAGATCCTCTTTATCCCATTGAATAATCGTGCGTTCGGGCATACTCGCATTTTCGACGGGAACGAGTGTGCTGAGCGGCGCATCGTTGAGTACGAAGCCGCCGACATGCTGCGATAGGTGGCGCGGAAAATCGCGCAATTCCTGAACGAGATGGAAAAATAATTCGACCGTGCGCGCATTGATCGCACAACCCAATTGCTCGAAATGCGCGAGCAGTTCATGTTTGGTGTCCCACCACGCCATCGACTTGGCGAGTTGATCGACAAACAGCGGGTCAAAGCCGAGCGCTTTGCCGATGTCGCGAATCGCACTGCGGGTGCGATAGCAGATAACGGTGGCGGCGAGTGCAGCGCGTTCGCGTCCGTATTTTTTGTAAATGTATTGAATAACTTCTTCGCGCCGTTCGTGCTCGAAATCAACATCGATATCGGGCGGTTCGCCGCGCTCTTTCGAAATGAAACGCTCGAAGAGTAATGAGGTCTGTTCGGGCGATACCTCGGTGATGCCGAGGCAATAACACACCACAGAATTCGCCGCCGAGCCGCGCCCCTGGCAGAGAATGCCGCGGCTGCGTGCGTATTCGACGATATCGAACACGGTAAGAAAATAATATTCATAGTGGAGTTCGTGAATGAGCGCGAGTTCGCGATCGATGGTGTGTTGCATGGCGGATGGGATGCCTTGCGGCCAGCGTCGTTGCGCGCCCAGCATCACCTGATGCTGTAAATAGGTCGCGGCCGTCATGGTGGATGGAACCACTTCGCGCGGGTATTGGTATTTCAATTCACGCAGAGAAAATGTGCAGCGTGCAGTGAGATGCTGTGTCTCTTGCAGTAATGTCGGCGGATACAGCGTATCCAGAATGTCGCGTTCGCGCAGATAACGCTCGGCATTGCTGTCGCGAAGAGTGCCCAGTTTGTCGATGGATGTATTGTGATAAATCGCAGTAACAGCATCGAGCAGCATTCTGCGATCGCGTGTGTGCATGGCGATATTGCCGCAGGCGACGAGCGGAATATGCCAGCGCTCGCCGAGTTTCCAGCAATGCAAAAAATGCTCGTGCTCATCGCCGCGCAATAAATTGCTGTAGCCGATCCAGAGTCTATCGCCGAAACCTTGTTGCAGTGATGCGGCAATTTTTTCGTTGTGTGGATGGCCGCGTTGCGGTTTCCATATCAGGAGATTGTTGCGCAGGTTGTGTTCGAGATCGCGCCAGTGCAAATGGTACTCGCCCTTATTGCTGCGGCGGCGCGCGAGGGTGATGAGCGCCGACAATTCGCTGTAGCCGGTGCGATTCATGACGAGCGCAATGAGTTGATAGTTTTCGATAAAAAATTCCGCGCCGATAATAATGGGCATATCGAATTGTTCGGCGGCGAGTTGAGCTTTCACCACGCCAGCCAGCGAACATTCGTCGGTAATCGCGAGGGCGCTATAACCGAGATTTTTTGCGCGCTCGACCAGTTCATGGGCGTGCGAGGCGCTGCGTAAAAAGCTGAAATTGGTCAGGCAGTGCAGTTCGCTGTAATTCATCGATTTCCTGCTCAGGCAAACAGGCCGTGTAGAAACCAGCGCTGCGATACGCGATCGCAATAAATCCAGCACGTCACGCCGTCATCGTTGCGGGCAATGTAGTAATCGCGCTCATTGCTTTCTTCTTGCCACCAGTGATTACCGACGCGCTCGGGGCCGCGCAAAAGAGTCAGCGGTGTCTTCCAGCAAAGTTTTTCGGCGCGTTGAGAGAGCGGCTGAGGCTTGGGTAATAACCAAAGTGGGCGATAAATACCCACGGCAGTAAGCGAGGGCGATGAGCGATGATTCGAATGCGCGGCGTTTTGAAAATCACCATGCCACGCTAATTCAGGCCAATGCGATTCCTGCAGCGCGAGATATTGCAACGCGTCTTTACCCAGTCGCGCCTGCAAGCGATCGACTAGAGACGCTGCCGCCTCGCGCTGATCGTTGTCATCGGGAAATAATTGCTGCGCTGTCGGCGTCGCTTCGAAAAAATCTTCGCACCATAGATGAATGCTGAAAACGGCTTCGGTTAGCGAAATCTGTTCGAGTTTGAGGCGGCTTAATTCGAGTAATGTGTTCCACCGGTGCTGCATTCGCGATAGCTCGATGGAAAATTCAGCTTGCAGCGCATGCGCATCGAATAATTGCCAGTGCAAGGTATGGCAATAGAGCTGGCGTGCACGCAGATAATCGTCGAGCGCTTGCAATAAACGCTTCATGGGAAATAGCAGCATATCGCGGCGCGGAATCCCATCGATAAATGTTAAACCGTGCTGAAAGCGCGCGGTCGGCGTGAAAAAAAATTGCGGGTCGGCACTATCGCCGCGCAGCTTGCGCAGATAATCGACGAAGTGCGCGCCGAAGCGCTTGCCCAATGCCGCCGCTGGTAATGTCTGCACTGCGCCCAACCTGTCGATGCCCATTTGCTGCAGCGCACGTTGCGATTCGCTATCGATTTCCAAGGCAGTCACTGGCACGGCGGCGAGTTGCTTTGTCAGCCATGTATCGTCGACTCGATTGTTATCGAGCGCCGGTGTGCAGCGGCATTGCGCAAGCAGCCAGGCTGCTTTGGGCGTGCGCGCCAGGCCGAATTCCACGTACTGCTGCCGTCGCTGCAGCGAGCGTTTCAATGCGCTGAGTAAATTGCGTATGCCGCGATAGAGGCGCAGGCAACTGCCAATTTCCAGCAGCAGGGAATTGCGCGGGGCAATCACCACGCCCGGAGTGAATTGATAAGCCCAGTGCGCGAGCTGTTGCAGATGATCGCGCTCGCGCTCGCTGTTGCGTTCGAGTGCAATCAAATCCGGATGCAGGGCGTGCGCGGTGGCCAGAGCAAGCCCCGGAATCAAATTATCGCGATTGGCGCAGTGCACGCACCGCTGTTCAAAAACTGCGGCCGGACGTTCAGCATGATTGACGTTGAAAATATCGAGTGCCAGCCGTGCGAAATGCAGGCAAAGCCACAAAGATTCGCGAGATGATGGCTCTGTTTTTTCGAGAATGACACCGGACATGATGTGCGTAAAATTATCACTGCGTGGCAGCAGATGAAGATGTTTCGATCGATAACAATGAATGCATCGCCACGCGTTGTGGCGCTATGTCGCGTTTCTGCGTTGCGATAGTTGTCGTGTTGCGTTGTGACGATGGGTAATGGGTGAATGGTCGTGTTGGCCGCAGATAGGTTTCGCGCGGTAAGGTGATGATCTGCCCACTCGAACTGCCGCGCTGTTTAACGATGCGAATCGTCAGTTGCGACTCTGCGGCCGTATCGATCGCATTCAATTGCAGTCGCAGTACGGCAGGCGATGGCTGGTTACTGGCCTGGAAATCGCGAAATAAAAATCCCATGGCGTGTTGTGTCGCTGCTGCGACTTGCAGTTTGCGCAGCTCGGGATAGCGCAACGCTCGGGCGGGCCAGTACAACACCGCGCCACAGCCGCTACTGCGCAGCGCTTGCTCGCAGGCCCACAAATGATGCTGCGATTCTCCGCGCACGATCAGCAACGAATTGAGAGTAATTCCACGCTGTACCAAAGCCGGCGCATACGGAATAAAAGGCGGATTGATCCAGACCTGCAGTTGGCTCTGTCGACTGAGTTCGGTAAGTAATGGCATCAGCAGCGATAATTCGCCGATGCCGCCGTGGGCGATCAGCAATTCCGTTAATGCACTGCGCGGCCAGCCGCCGTTTAATGCGCGATCAAGATCGACCGAGCCTGTGGATTTGTAGCGCGCGATATTGGAGACCGGGTGACGGTCTCGCTGGCGCCAAACATCGGATCGCTGTAAAAGTTGCTGAAGCGAGGGGTTCATGGCGACGTCATATCAATGCTGTATGTAAATACAGTATATGGGCTGCGCTAAAAAAACAAGGCTTGTTGGTGCAAGTCAGTTGGCGCAACTAAAGGACGCAACTAAAAGACGTTGGATCGCGTATCGACAGCCATTAGTATTTAGTAGAGAGTAGTCAGCAAAGACCGGTCAACAAAGATCGGTCAACCAAGGCTAGTCAGTATCCCGATTCGAGAGGAGTGTTTCATGCCCGCCTATATCATCGTCACTCGCGAAGGCCCAATCCGCGATCAAGCGGCCTACGATACGTATTCGAAAAAGAATCGCGAGAATCCACGCGATCCGAATTTAACGCCGCTGGTGATCTACGGCGCGGTGGAGGGTTTGGAAGGCACTGCACCCGATGGTGTGATCGTGATGAAATTTCCAACCATGGAGGATGCGAAGGCGTGGTACAACAGTCCCGCGTATCAAGCATCGCTGCCGTATCGCAAACAGGCCGCGGATTATCGCGCATTTATTGTCGAAGGCCTGTGATCTCTTGAGTATTAATTACGGAGTGATATGACTAAACGCCCCGTCGAAAAACAAGAAGCGATCAGCGCGTTTTACGCAGAACGCGCTGTCGATGTCAGTTATTACTCGGCGCTGTGGCATACCTTCAATGTCGGGCATTTGATGGCGACCGATTTGGAGCGGCTCTGTCAAAAGCATGCACTGAGTTTTGCCGATCTGCATTTGCTCAGCGCTATTCGTGTCGAAGGTTTGAATAAGCAGCGTGCGACCGATCTCGCGCAATTGCTCAATGTCTCGAATGCTGTACTTTCGACGCGCACACGCAAGCTGGAGCAGAAGGGTTTGCTCACGCGCACTCCTGTCGAGAATGATCGTCGTGCGGTCGAATTAAAACTGACATCGTTGGGCGAAAGGATTTGCGATGCCGTGGGGGCCGATATTGCCGAGCAGGCTAATTTCGTACGCTGCTTCCGCCGTCTTTCCGCCGAAGATCAAAACGCACTCGCAAGAATCATGGGTGAGCTGCACAACGAACTCGATCGCGAATTTATTTCTACCAAGCGCGGCGAATAGAAAAGCTTTAGGGGGCTAAACAATTCGGTCTTGGAGGGCGCGCGCTATCGTCATAGACTTGTCCGTCGTCATAGATTTTTCACCGCAAATGATGTGAACGACTCACCGCTATCGAAGCATTGGTAACCGGAGCAAGCGCATGGCCGCAGTGACTTATTACAAGATTCTTCTTTTCATGAAGCGCCGGCCAGATCTGTCGGTCGAGGCTTTTCGTGATTACTACGAAAATCATCACGTACCGTTATGCCTGAAGTATGCGGCGGGCATGAAACGCTACATCCGTCGTTTTATCGATCCGCTGCCGCATCCCGAAACAGGATTGTGGAGCGATCCATTCGATGTGATTACCGAGCTGTGGTTCGATAATAAAGCGGTATTCGAGGGCACACTGAAATACATCACGACGACCATCATGCCCGATGAAATTATCAACGATGAAAAAAATCTTTTTGATCGGGCATCGTTTCGAATCGCGACAGTGACTGAGATAGAGACCGATTTAAAAAGTCGCTAATTGCCAATCATTCCGGGAGACGGTGTTGAATACAAAATTGAGTTTCGGTTATCTCTACGATTTCAGAAATCCTGCGCAATGGCGACGGTCCTCGACCGAACTTTACGCCGATATTCTGGATGCGGCTGCGTGGAGTGAAACAGCAGGTTTTACCGGCGCGTGGGTGCCCGAGCATCACGGTGCCGAGGACGGTTATATGCCGGCGCCGCTCGTCGCATTATCGGCAATTGCGGCGCGTACGAAAAAAATTAAATTGGGTTCGGCAATCGCATTGGCGCCGTTGTATCACCCTGTGCGTTTTGCTGAAGAATGCGCTGTGCTCGATATTATTGCCAATGGGCGTTCAGAGATGGCGCTTGCGATTGGTTATCGACGCAAGGAAACCGACGCGTACGGCGTGGATTTCACCAAGCGCGGCAGCCGTTTTGATGAGTTTCTTCACATCGTTCGCAAATTATGGGCCGGCGAAACGGTGACGTTCGAGGGTAAGCATTTTTCAGTGAAAAATGCCGCGATTATGCCGCAGGCACCGCGAGGGCAAATACCGCTGTATATCGGCGGATTTGCCGAAAAGGCGTTGGAGCGCGTAGCGAAATACGCCGATGGTTATTTCGGTAATGAAGAAGTATGCGGCATGTACGCCGATAAATTGCGCGAGCAGGGTAAAGACCCGAGCGCAGCACGTATCCGCATTCAGGGCTTATTTTTCGCGGTAGCGAACGACCCTGAAAAGGCGATGCACGAACTGGCGCCGTATTACCATCATGTCAACAACACGTATGGCCAGTGGCTCAACGAAGATAAAGCGGTCGGTATCGACGATCCTGCACTCAAACCGATGGATCTCGAGGCGTTCAAACGTAGCGGCATCTTGCAAATTCGCACCCCCGATGAAGCGATCAAGATGTTCAAAGACATGCAGCAGCGTATTCCGGTCGAGCACTTCATGATGATGATGCCGCCAGGGTTGCCAGCGAAAAAGTTTGTCGAATACGCCGAGCTTTTTGCAAGCAAGGTCATACCGGCATTTGAATGAAATGTTTTTAGCGTGAGGGATGGCCTTAACGTAAAGCTATGGCCTGAAATCACACTAAAAAGCGTTGGGCCGCGCAAATTAAGCGCATGGCTTCATCGAACGGTAATGTGTCTCCGGCGTATTTCGTTCAAAATGCCGTGCGCTGTTTAAATTTTTCCTGTCTTCATGATTGAGTGGAAATCTGCAATGTCGAAACCTGTTATCGCTCCGTTACCCGTATTGGCAATCCTCGGTGGGACTGGTGATCTCGGCACTGGCCTGGCCCGGCGTTGGGCGCAGGCTGGTTACACGGTGGTCATCGGTTCGCGTACCGCCGATAAGGCCGAAACCGCAGCGGCTGAATTGAAGGCGCTCATGCAAGAGCGCGGTGTCGGTGCGGTCGATGTGCGCGGCACCGATAATATCGCTGCGGCGCAGGCCGCCGATATCATCGCGCTCACGGTGCCGTTCAGTCATCAGGCATCGACACTCGAGCAGGTAAAGCCTGCACTCGAAGGCAAAATTCTTATCGACGTCACCGTGCCGCTGGTGCCGCCGAAAGTCATGCGCGTGCAATTGCCGCCCGAAGGTTCGGCGGGACAAATCGCGCAGAAAATTCTCGGCGAAGGTGTGCGAGTGGTTTCCGCTTTCCAAAACGTTCCGGCGGCTAATCTGCAGGATGGTAGTGCGCTCGATTGCGATGTGCTCGTCTGCGGCGATGATAAAGAAGCGCGCGCGCAGGTGATTACGCTCGTCGCAGCGGCGGGCATGCGCGGTTTTCACGCAGGTTCGATTGCTAATGCCGCTGCGGCTGAGGCGCTGACATCGCTGCTTATCTTTATCAACAAGCAGTACAATTGCCACGCAGGAATTCGTATCACCGGTCTTAATGACTGAGCCGTTAACGATGAAGGCATGAGCACGTGGCGCGTCAGCAATTACAGTTGATTGCATTGCCGGGCATTCCGCTGGTCGAGCCCGGCGATGATTTATCTGCGCTCATCATGGCGGCCCTCGATCGCGTACACGAAAAACTGCGCGACGGTGATGTGCTGGTACTCGCGCAGAAAATTTTTTCCAAATCCGAAAATCGCTACGCGTATTTAAATACCGTTGTGCCGAGCGAGCGCGCCATCGAACTGGCTGCGCAGGCTGACAAAGATCCGCGCATCGTCGAATTAATTTTGCGTGAATCGGTTGCCGTGCTGCGCGTGCGCAAAGGCGCGATTATTGTCGAACATCGTAATGGCTATGTGCATGCGCATGCCGGCATCGATCAATCGAATATCGCTTCGCAGTCCGATAACCCGCGCGTTTTATTGTTACCCGAAAATCCCGACGCCAGCGCTGCTAGATTGCGTGAACAATTGCATGTCGCTACGGGTGCTGAAGTTGCGATTATCATCAACGACAGTGCGGGGCGCGCGTGGCGCAATGGCGTGATCGGTTTTGCATTGGGCACCGCCGGATTCAATCCATTGGAAAATCGTATCGGCACGCGCGATTTATTCGGGCGCGCGCTCGAAGTCACTGAAATTGCGGTAGCTGATGAGCTTGCCGCAGCAGCTTCATTCTTGATGGGGCAGGCAGCCGAGGGTTCGCCGGTCGTGTTAATTCGCGGCGCGAATATTTCACGCGCTGAGGTGGATTCAAAATCGCTCATTCGTGCGCGTGAGCAGGATATGTTTCGATGAGCTCGCCGAAAAAGAAATATCTCGCGTTATCGGGTGGCGTCGGCGGCGCGAAATTGGCGGTCGGCCTCGCGCATCTACTTGCTCCCGAGCAATTAACGATTGTCTGCAATACCGGCGATGATTTTGATCATTACGGTCTGCGCATCTGCCCCGATCTCGATAGCGTGATGTACGCACTCGCGGGGCGTAACGATAACGAACGCGGTTGGGGGTTGGCCGATGAATCGTGGCGCACACTCGATCAGCTTGGCGCTATCGGCGGCGATACCTGGTTTCGTCTCGGCGATCTCGATATCGCCACGCATTTATTGCGCAGCGATGAGTTGCGTCGCGGTAATTCGCTGAGTAGCGCAACAAAAAAATTATGCGCAGGTTTCGGCATTCAACATACACTCATACCGATGAGTGACGATGCCGTGGCAACCATCGTCGAAACTTCCAACGATGATGGAACCAGCGGCGTCGATTTAAATTTCCAACATTATTTCGTGCGCGAGCAATGTAAGCCAACCGTGCGCGGGTTTTATTTCGAAGGTATCGATCGCGCTAAGCCACATCCTCAACTATCACAGCCGTTACTCAATGACGATATCGATGCGGTAATTATTTGCCCTTCGAATCCATTCGTTAGCATCGACCCTATTTTGCAATTATCTGGCGTGCGCGAAGCGTTAAAAAATACATCAGTTCCGGTGATTGCGGTGTCGCCCATCGTGGGTGGCAATGCGATCAAAGGTCCCGCCGCGAAAATGCTGCGCGAGCTGAATTATCCGAGCAGTGCTTTTGCGGTCGCCAATTATTATCGCGATATTCTCGATGGCTTCGTGATTGATCACGCCGATGCCGATCATGTCGATGCGATTTCCGAATTGGGTATCGCCGTGCACGCGACGGCGAGCATCATGAAAACCCTCGACGATCGCATACAGCTGGCGCAAGCCGTTTTGCAATTCGCCAGTGCGCTGTCGGACGATCAGTGAGTTAATTATGCAGGTGCTATTGCCGCTCAAAGAATTCGCCGCCGCCAAACAACGTTTGGCTGGCGTGTTATCGGCGGCTGAACGCGCACAATTGTTCGAAGCCATGGTCGAGGATGTGTTGCGCGTGCTGACGCAGCATCCAGATATCAAAAATATCGCTATCTGTTCACGCGACAATGCCGCGAAATGGCTCGCCAGCTATTACGGTGTCGAATTTATCGATGAGTCGAAATTGTCGGCACACGGTTTGAACGAAGCCGTCAATAAAGCGGCGCATGAAATTCAAGCGCGCGATGAAAATGATCTGCTTGTCGTGCACGGCGACTTGCCAATGCTGAGCGCAGCCGATGTTACGCAATTTTTGCAAGTGCATCGCAAGACTCCCCATTCAGCGGTGACGATGGTGGCAGATCGACACAGTACCGGCACCAACTTGTTAGCATGGCGTGCGTTATCCGATTTTTCAGTTGCGTATGGCGAGCACAGTTTTCAGCGGCACTGCGCGCAGGCGCGCGCATTGAACATCGAACCGGCGATCTGTGATTTATCGAGCGTGCGCTGTGATATCGACGAGCTTGAAGATTTATGGTTTTTGCTGTCTCGACCGCTATCCACGGAAGCAGTTAAAACCTTAAAAATGTTGCATGAAAGCGGTATAGCCAAGCGATTACTTGCAATGCAATGTGAAGCGAATATTTCCTGTGATGGAGGTGAGCGTGAACGCGCCTGAATTACTGGAAGTGTTTGCGCAGCAAGTTCTGGCGAATGAGCAGCTTAGCGATAGCCAGGCCTTGCTGCTCGCCGAGATCGACGATACTGCCGCATTGATGCAAATCGCCGCGCAGTTACGCGATCGCGGTTTTCGCAATGTCGTGACGTATTCGCGCAAAGTGTTTTTACCGCTGACGCAATTGTGTCGCGATGTCTGTCATTACTGCACGTTTGCGCAAACTCCGCGTCATATCGACGCGCCGTACATGAGTGCCGATGCGGTTATCGAACAAGTAAAAGCGGCAGAAAAACTCGGCTGCAAAGAGGCATTGCTCACGCTCGGTGAAAAGCCTGAGCTGCGCTATCGTGTTGCGCGCGAGGCGCTTGATGCGATGGGTTTTACGACGACACTCGATTACGTCGCGCATGTTGCCAAGCGCATTGTGCAGGAAACCTCGGTGCTGCCGCATATCAATGCCGGCACGATGACACGCGATGAAATAGCAAAGCTGCGCACGGTTAGCGCATCGATGGGCATCATGCTCGAATCGGCGTCCGCCCGTTTATGTGAGAAGGGTCAGCCGCATTATGGCTCGCCCGATAAAAATCCCGCGGCACGTTTGGAAACGATGCGCCTTGCTGGCGAATTATCGGTGCCGTTTACGAGCGGTATTTTAATCGGCATCGGTGAAACGCGGCGCGAGCGCATCGAAAGTTTATTGGCGCTGCGCGAAGTGCATGCTCAACACGATCATCTGCAAGAAATCATCGTGCAGAATTTTCGCGCCAAGGCGAATACGTTAATGGCGCAGGCACCCGAACCCGATCTCAACGAGCTGCTGTGGACGATCGCTGTTGCGCGAATGATTTTCGGTGCGCGCATGAGTATTCAAGCGCCACCGAATTTAAGTCCCGGGGTATTGCCGCAATTAATCGCAGCAGGTATTAACGATTGGGGCGGCGTCAGTCCAGTCACTCCTGATTACGTGAATCCCGAAGCGCCGTGGCCGCACCTTGATCATCTCGCGCGCGAAACCGCGAATGCGGGAAAATTATTGCAGGAGCGTCTGACCATTTATCCGCACTTTGTGCTGGATAAAGCACGCTGGCTCGATGCCTCGCTGCACGCCAACGTGCTAAAAAAAATCGATGCAGAGGGTTTTGCGCGCCTCGACGCGTGGACTCCGGGCAGCTCAACCGAATTGCCGATTTTCGATACGCAGTTACTGACAAAGGCAGCCCGCGTTGTCAGCGAAGATATTGAAAATATTATTGCACGAGCACGCGACGGCGAGCGGTTGAGTGAAAAGGATGTTGTTCGTCTATTTCAAGCGCGCGGCGATGATTTTGCATTCGTCACGCACGCAGCGAATACATTGCGCGAGCAGGTGAATGGCAATCGCGTCGCCTATGTCGTCAATCGCAATATCAATTACACCAATATCTGTTATTTCAAATGCCAGTTTTGCGCGTTTTCCAAAGGTAAACTCAGTGAAAATTTGCGCGGACGGCCTTACGATTTATCGCTCGATGAAATTCAACGCCGCGTGCGCGAAGCGTGGGAGCGCGGTGCGACCGAAGTGTGCATGCAGGGTGGTATTCACCCGGATTACACGGGGAAAAAATATCTCGAAATTCTGCGCGCGGTAAAAAATGCCGTGCCGGAAATGCATGTGCACGCATTCTCGCCGCTCGAAGTGTGGCAGGGCGCGAAAACACTCGGCATCGATATCGAAACATTTTTACGTCAGCTGAAAGAAGCGGGGCTCGGCACATTGCCCGGTACGGCGGCGGAAATTCTCGACGATGATGTGCGCGCGATTATTTGCCCGGACAAAATCAAAACCGATGAATGGCTGCATGTGATCGAAACCGCGCATCGCGTCGGTTTGAAAACCACAGCGACGATCATGTACGGCCACGTCGAAAAAATTGAGCATTGGGCGCGGCATTTATTGCGCGTGCGCGATCTGCAAGATCGCACGGGCGGCATCACCGAGTTCGTGCCATTGCCCTTTGTGGGAATGGAAGCGCCGATGTATTTAAAAGGCCGCGCGCGTCCGGGACCAACTTTTCGCGAAGCGGTATTGATGCACGCGATCGCTCGGCTGGTGTTGTATCCGTTAATTCCCAATATTCAAACCTCATGGGTAAAAATGGGCGAGGCGGGCGTCGCTGCCTGCTTAAATGCGGGTGCGAACGATGTCGGCGGCACATTGATGAACGAATCGATCACGCGTGCAGCGGGTGCCAGCCACGGCGAGGAGATGCCGCCCGAGGCGATGGACGCATTAATACGTAATTGTGGGCGCGAACCGGCGCAGCGCACGACGTTGTATCGAGAACCGGGCATCCAGCAAATAGCTCAATCCTATGCAGCTGGCCCACTGTCGCCGATCGTGAATACTGCGGTTCCGAAAGTGGGGCGCGCCGTCAAGGCTGCAGTGATTGCCTGCACAGAGCCATGAGGGGGATCTAACTCCATTTATCGAGAACCTTGTTCTCCAGTAATTTCTCCGATTGCTTGACCTAGGTCAAACCTACCCCCAGAAACCGCGACAACACCCGTTGTAATCGAATGCTAGCAGGCCTTAAATACAGGGGAACGGTGTTCTCGGCCGAGATTTCTGCGGTGGGACTGCCCGGCTAAACGTTTCCAACGAGGTCAGCATAATGGACACATCCTTATTTTCTTCGCTCGCAGCGAATTATCAATGGCAGCTATCGCTCTACGCCTTCATCGGCATCATGGCAATTCCGTTTCTCGCCAAATTCGTTTTGATGTTGGTTCCGACTTTTAAAGAAGCGGCGCAACTCAATAAAGAAGCGGCTGAAAAGAAAATGCAGCGCGAGTTTTACGCAGCGAATCAAAAGAAAAATCGCTTTTGGGGGATCCTTGATCAGCTCGTCATTTTCGGTTTGATCCTGCCGTTTTGTTTAACGCTCGATCCGCAGCCGTGGTGGAAAGTGTTGCTCGATACTGTTGTAATTCTGATGTTCTACGATTTCTTCTACTACCTCGTGCACCGCTTTCTTTTTCACGATGGCGGTTTCATGGGTGGTCCGTTGATTTGGGTGCACGCGGTTCATCACCAGCAAAATAATCCATGCCGTCAGGATTCAAGTTACATACATCCGCTTGAAGTGGCGATGGGACTGGGTTTGTACGCGGCGAGTATTTTCGTGCTCTCGCGCTTGCTCGGTAATTTCCACGTAGTCACGATCATCATCACCTGGATCGCGTTCTCGGAAATTAATTTGCACAACCACGATTTGTGGAAAACCGACAAGTTTCCGTTCAAATATCTGAACTACATGTCGGTGATGCACCACAATCACCACGCCAAATTCACGGGTGGTAATTTTGCGACGATTTCCCTTCTCTTCGATTGGATGTTCGGCACATACGATTTGGGCGAAGGTTATAAAAAAGCTGAAGTGGGTAAGCCAAGCAATGGCAATGCCTAGATCATGAAATAAATGTTATCGAGAATGCACAAGGCCCGGAGAGAAATCTTCGGGCCTTGTGCATTCTGCATCTTTATATCTTCTTAACATCCATTCCCGCCCATTTAACAGCATCTTTACACCGATATTTCTAGTATTCATCCATCAAAAGTCTCCGTGAGGTTTTTATGGACTTTCTCTACGTCGGTCTCTGCGTCGTTTTCTATCTGTTAACCATTGCGCTGGTCGCTGGCTGCCGCAAGCTCGGGGGTCCGCGGCTATGAGCGGCATTTACATCGTCGGTTCATTGTTGAGTGCTGCATTGCTGATTTATCTGATCTACGCCTTGATCAAGGCGGAGGAATTTTAAAATGACGCCTCATACTTGGCTCAATATGGCGATTTATTTTGCCCTTCTCTTGTTGTGTGTAAAACCGCTCGGTCTTTATATCGCCAATGTCATGGAGGGAAAGTTCATTTTTGCCACGCGCATCGAAACATTGATTTATCGTCTCTGCGGTATTCGCGCAGCGGAAGAAATTGTCTGGTCGCGCTATGCGATTTCGCTGCTCGTGTTCACCTTAGTGGGGACGCTAGCAGTGTATCTGTTGCAGCGTTTGCAATTATGGCTGCCGTTGAATCCGCAGCAAATGGCGAACGTGAGTGCAGATTCGTCGTTCAACACCGCCGTTAGTTTTATTTCAAACACGAATTGGCAGGGCTATGCAGGCGAAGCGACGATGAGCTATCTCACGCAGATGCTCGCGCTCGCCGTACAGAATTTTTTAAGTGCGGCTTCTGGGATTGTCGTTGCCATTGCGCTGATTCGTGGGTTCGCTCGGCACTCGTTCAAAACCATCGGCAATATCTGGGTCGATTTAACGCGCGTGACGCTATTTATTTTATTGCCGTTATCGTTCGTCTTCGCGCTGGTACTTGTAAGTCAGGGAGTCATTCAGAATTTCGATGGGTACAAAGAAGTTGCAACGCTTGATGTCACTGAGTCCACCCCAACGCAAACGCTCGCGATGGGGCCGGTGGCATCGCAGGAAGCGATCAAGATGCTCGGTACCAACGGCGGTGGTTTTTTCAACGCGAACTCGGCGCATCCTTACGAGAACCCAACACCGCTCAGCAATTTTTTGCAGATCATTGCGATATTTTTGATACCGGCTTCGCTCTGCTACACGTTCGGTCGCATGGTCGGCGATACACGTCAAGGCTGGGCGATTCTGGCCACGATGATGGTTTTATTTATTCCGTTCGCGATTGGCGTAACCTATTTCGAGCAGGTAGGTAATCCCGCGTTCGCGCAATTCAATGTCGATCAAACATCTGGCGCATTACAGGCCGGCGGCAACATGGAAGGCAAGGAAACGCGTTTCGGTATTGCCGATTCGGGATTGTTCGCGGCGATTACCACGGCGGCATCGTGCGGCGCCGTGAATTCGATGCACGATTCGTTTACGCCGCTCGGTGGCATGGTGCCGTTGGCATTGATGCAATTGGGCGAAGTGGTATTCGGCGGCGTCGGCACGGGTTTATACGGCATGCTCGTGTTCGCATTGCTCGCGGTATTTATTGCGGGATTGATGATCGGCCGCACACCCGAATACGTCGGTAAAAAAATCGAAACCTACGACATGAAAATGATCGCTATCGCGATTCTCGTTACTCCGTTGCTGGTGTTGGCGGGTACTGCAATTGCGGTGGTGAGTCCGAGCGGTATCGCGAGCATTTTCAACACGGGTGGGCCGCACGGTTTTTCCGAAGTGTATTACGCGTTCACGTCGGCGGGTAATAACAACGGCAGTGCGTTCGCCGGCATTTCCGCGAATGTGCCGTTCTACAACGTAATGCTCGCAATTGCGATGTGGTTCGGCCGCTTCGGCGTGATCGTGCCTGTGCTTGCGATCGCCGGTTCGCTCGCGGCGAAAAAACGCATCGCTGTCAGCGCGGGCACCATGCCGACGCACGGTCCTTTGTTTGTGATTTTACTCGCAGGCACCGTCATTCTCGTCGGCGCGCTCAACTATGTTCCCGGTTTGGCGCTCGGTCCGATCGTTGAGCATTTGATGCTGCATAAATAGACGCTCCCCTGTCCCATTTGGGGAGAGGGGCTGGGGGAGAGGGCTTTTGAAATTAAATGCGTAATTACACCCCTCTCCCTAACCCTCTCCCTCAAGGGGAGAGGGAATAAATTGGAGAAATAATCATGACGAAAAAATCCTTAGCGATGTTCGATCCGGCGTTGGTAACGCCAGCCATTGCGGATGCCTTCAAAAAACTCGATCCACGCGTGCAATGGCGCAATCCGGTGATGTTCGTAGTTTACGTTGGCAGCATTCTCACCACGTATTTATGGATTCAGGCGTTGAGTGGCAACGGTGAAGCGCCGCAGATTTTTATTCTCGGCATTGCACTATGGTTATGGTTCACCGTGTTATTCGCGAATTTCGCCGAAGCGTTGGCGGAAGGACGAAGCAAAGCACAAGCAGCTGCATTGCGCGGTATGAAAAAAACCGTGCTCGCGAAAAAGCTCGAACAGCCCGTCTCTACTGGACAATGGTATGGCGCACGCGTGCTTCCTCTCGCAGCGACCTCGTTAGTGAAAGGCGATGTCGTTGTGGTCGAAGCGGGCGATGTGATTCCGATGGACGGCCAAGTTATTGAAGGCGTCGCTTCCGTTGATGAAAGCGCGATCACGGGCGAATCGGCTCCAGTGATTCGCGAATCGGGCGGTGATTTTTCTTCGGTCACTGGCGGCACGCGCGTTTTGTCGGATTGGATCGTGGTAAAAGTCACGGCCAATCCCGGCGAAACATTTCTCGATCGCATGATCGCGATGGTCGAAAATGCCAAACGCAAAAAAACGCCGAACGAAATTGCGCTGACGATTTTACTCGTCGCGCTCACTATCGTTTTTCTCGGCGTCACCGTCACGCTGCTGCCGTTTTCAATTTACAGCGTCAATGCAGCGGGCGCCGGCTCACCCGTGACCGTCACCGTATTGATCGCGCTGCTGGTATGTTTGATTCCAACCACAATTGGCGGATTGCTTTCGGCGATTGGCATTGCGGGAATGAGCCGCATGCTGCAGGCGAATGTGATTGCAACATCGGGCCGTGCGGTTGAAGCCGCAGGCGATGTCGATGTATTACTGCTTGATAAAACCGGCACCATCACACTCGGCAATCGTCAGGCATCGGCATTCATTCCAGCGAAAGGTATTAGCGAAGAGGTGCTTGCCGATGCTGCGCAATTATCATCGCTCGCCGATGAAACGCCCGAAGGCCGCAGCATCGTCGTTCTCGCCAAGCAGAAATTTAATTTACGCGAACGCGATGTGCACGCGCTCAACGCGACGTTCGTGCATTTCTCTGCACAGACGCGCATGAGCGGTGTCGATTTAGAAAGTGATGGTCAAAAGCGCGAATTACGCAAAGGTGCGGCAGAAGCCATACGTAAATATGTCGAGAGCAACGGCGGTATATTTTATGACTCGATTCAACAGGCCGTCGATGAAGTCGCGCGTCGCGGCAGCACGCCTTTAGTGGTCGCCGAAAATGCCAAAGTGCTTGGCGTGATCGAGTTGAAAGATATTGTCAAAGGCGGGATCAAAGAACGCTTCGCCGAATTGCGCCGCATGGGCATCAAAACCGTGATGATCACGGGCGACAATCGTTTGACTGCTGCAGCCATTGCCGCGGAAGCGGGTGTCGATGATTTTCTCGCCGAAGCAACACCTGAAGCGAAACTTGCGCTGATTCGCGAATATCAGGCGCAAGGCAAACTCGTGGCGATGACGGGCGACGGCACCAACGATGCTCCTGCACTCGCGCAGGCCGATGTTGCCGTGGCAATGAATAGCGGCACACAAGCGGCGAAAGAGGCGGGCAATATGGTCGATCTCGATTCGAATCCGACCAAATTGATCGAGGTGGTCGAAACAGGAAAACAAATGCTGATGACACGCGGTTCGCTCACCACATTCAGCATCGCCAACGACATCGCCAAATATTTCGCGATTATTCCGGCGGCGTTTATTTCTACGTATCCGCAATTATCCGCTCTCAATGTCATGCATTTAGCGAGTCCGGCATCGGCGGTCATGTCGGCGGTTATTTTCAATGCACTCATTATTGTTGTGTTGATTCCGCTCGCGCTCAAAGGCGTGAAATATCGTGCGCTCGGCGCCGATATTTTATTGCGCAGAAATTTATTGATTTACGGCTTGGGCGGCATTGTGGTGCCTTTCATCGGCATCAAACTCATCGATTTAATTTTGGTTGCGTGCGGTTTGAACTAACTCCCCTCTCCCCAAATGGGAGAGGGAATTATTTCGGAGTGAAAAAATGAAATCTACAATTCGTCCTGCAATGACGCTATTTATTTTCATATCGATCATCACGGGTTTGATTTATCCACTGGCAGTAACGGGTGTGGGGAAATTTATATTCCCGCATCAGGCGGCTGGATCGTTGATTACTGTTAATGGAAAAGCCATCGGCTCGGAATTGATCGGTCAGAATTTTTCCGATCCCAAATATTTCTGGGGCCGTTTATCGGCAACCGGACCTTATCCGTATAACGCGAGTGCATCGAGCGGTTCGAATCTGGGCCCGCTCAATTCGACGCTCACCGACAATGTCAAAGCGCGCGTCGATGCGCTGCGTGCCGCCGATCCCGATAACCGCGCACCGATTCCGGTGGATTTGGTGACGGCATCGGGTAGTGGACTCGATCCGCATATCAGTCCTGCTGCTGCGGCTTATCAAGCAGCGCGTGTCGCAAAAATTCGCGGCATCGATAAATCGAAAATCGATGCGCTGATTGCGCAACATACCGAAGGCCGTCAGTTCGGGTTGTTCGGCGAGCCGCGGGTGAATGTGCTCGAATTGAATCTGGCGCTGAATGAGTTACGCTGATTTGGTACACGCTGAAATTTGAAGAATACCCCATGAATGATAACCGCCCCGATCCCGATCAGCTGCTCGATCGAATCAAAGAAGAAGACGCACGCGCGAAGCGTGGAAAACTCAAAATATTTTTCGGTGCTTCGGCGGGCGTCGGTAAGACCTTTGCAATGTTATCGGCTGCGCGACAGATGCGCATGCAAGGTGTCGATGTCGTTATTGGCATTATCGAAACGCACGGGCGCAGCGAGACCGCGGCTCTACTCGAAGGTTTGGAACAAATTCCGCTACAAGCGCTCGCATATCGCGACCGCGTGTTGCAGGAATTCGATCTCGATGCCGCATTAAAACGTAAGCCGCAATTGATTCTTGTCGACGAACTTGCGCACTCGAATGTCGCCGCTGCTTCAAACGACAAGAAGGGGCGTCACCCAAAACGCTGGCAGGATATCGAGGAGTTGTTGGCTGCCGGCATTGATGTTTATACAACGGTCAACGTGCAGCATATCGAAAGTCTCAACGATATTGTCGGTGGCATTACGGGGATTCGCGTGTGGGAAACCGTGCCAGATCATGTATTTGATGATGCCGATGAAGTGGTCGTCGTCGATTTGCCGCCCGATGAATTATTGCAGCGTCTCAAGGATGGCAAGGTCTACATTGCGCAGCAAGCTGAGCGCGCCATCAATCATTTTTTTTGCAAAGGCAATTTAATCGCGCTGCGTGAACTTGCGCTGCGGCGCACAGCCGATCGCATCGACGATGAAATGCGCGAGTACCGTCAGCGTCAGGCGGTGATCCCGGTTTGGCAGACGCGCGAATCGTTGCTGGTCTGCATTGGTCCCGGCGATAGCGAAGAGAAATTAGTGCGCAGCGCCGCCAGACTCGCCAATAAACTCGACGCGCCGTGGCATGCGATCTACGTTGAGACACCGCAATTGCAGCGGTTGTCGTCGCAACATCGGCAGCGCATTTTGAAAACGCTCAAGCTCGCTCAGAATCTGGGTGCGGAAACCGCGACATTGCCTGGTAGCGATATTGCAGAAACCGTCGAGCAATACGCGCGCAGTCACAATCTCGCCAAAATTCTCGTTGGCCGCAGTCATAAAATGCACGGGTTTTGGCGGCAAACGCTCACCGAGCGCATCGGCAAAATCGCGCCCGATCTCGACATCATGCAAATCGCACGCGAGAAATCCGAGGTGCGACCCGAGCGTATCGATCGCGATACCGCGGCCAAAATCGAGTGGCTCGATTACGGTTTGGCGGTATTCGGCTGCATTGTTGCCACGGTGATTGCAACGGGCCTGCATGCCTACGTCGAGCTCACCAATATCGCGATGACATTTCTGCTGACCGTGGTGTTGGTCGCGGTGTATTGCGGGCAAGGTCCTGCAGTGCTGGCGGCAGTTTTAAGTGTCGCTTCGTTCGATTTCTTTTTTGTGCCGCCGCGCTTCACCTTCGCTGTCAGCGATGTGAAATACCTGCTTACGTTCGCGGTGATGTTGATTGTCGCGTTGATCACGGGGCAATTGACCGCAGGCGCGCGTTATCAGGCACGCGTGGCGATGAGTCGCGAATTGCGAGCGCGTGCATTATCCGAAATGTCGCGCGAATTGTCGGCGGCGTTGATGCGCGAACAAATCGCGGAAATTGCGAGTCGCTTCATCGAAAACAGCTTCAACGCAAAGTCGGCGCTCTTGATTGCCGACGATGACGATAAATTGCGCGCGCCGGTCGCCGCTACGTCGCTGCCGATCGATTTGGGAATTGTGCAATGGGCCTTCGATCACGGCGAGCCTGCCGGCGTCGGCACCGATACCTTGCCCGGCTCGACCATTCTCTATTTGCCGCTGCGCGCGCCGATGCGTTTTCGCGGTGTGCTCGCAGTGGAGCCGCGCAGCACGCGCTGGTTATTGATTCCCGAACAGCGCCGGTTGCTCGACACTTTCGCGAGCTTAATTGCCATTGCGATCGAACGTGTGCATTACGTCGACATCGCGCAAAAAACCACGGTGCAGATTGAATCGGAGCGATTGCGCAATTCACTGTTGTCGGCGCTCTCTCACGATTTACGCACGCCGCTGACATCCGTACTCGGGCTTGCGGAATATCTGTCGCTCAGCAAACCCAATTTGAGTGCAGAGCAGCATGATGTTGTGGTTTCGATTCGCGACGAGACGCTGCGTATGACCGCACTCGTTAACAATTTGCTCGATATGGGCAAGCTGCAGGCGGGCGAAGTGAAGTTGAATAAACAATGGCAACCGTTCGAAGAAGTGGTTGGCGCTGCGCTTGCTGCGGCCAATCATATTTTGAGCCAGCATGTCGTCACGGTTCATCTTGCTGCGGATTTGCCGCTGCTTGAATTCGATGCGGTGTTAATCGAACGCGTTTTATTTAATTTGCTGGAGAACGCGCAGAAATATACGCCGGCTGGCAGTCGCATCGAAATTGTTGCGGGTGTCAGCGGCGACAACGCGGAAATTGCCGTCGAAGACAATGGCCCGGGGTTGCTGCCAGGGTTGGAAGAGCGGGTGTTCGAAAAATTCACGCGCGGTCAGACGGAAATTGCGACGCCGGGCGTGGGGCTCGGTCTCGCCATTTGCCGGGCGATTGTCACTGCACATCAAGGCCGCATTTGGGTCGAGAAAAGCGCGGCAGGCGGTGCGCGTTTTGTGTTTACATTGCCGCTTGGCCATCCACCGGCAATAGATATGAATAATTTTTCCCCTGTAATTAAAGAGGGCGGCAGCTTATGAGCACGCACAAGCCGGTCGTGGTTATTGTCGAAGATGAAATGCAAATTCGTCGTTTCGTGCGCTCGGCCTTGGAGGCGGAAGACTGTCAGGTGTACGAAGCCGACACGGCTCAACGCGGTTTGATCGAAGCGGGCACGCGCAATCCCAGTTTGATTATTCTCGACCTCGGTTTGCCCGATCGCGACGGTGTCGAATTTATTCGCGATCTGCGCGCGTGGTCGAGCGTGCCGGTACTTGTGCTGTCGGCGCGCACACAGGAAAACGACAAAATCGATGCGCTCGATGCGGGTGCCGACGATTATCTCGTCAAACCTTTCGGTACGGGTGAATTGTTGGCGCGCGTGCGCGCCATGTTGCGACGAACCGCGCAAATTGCCAGCGAGAAATCATCAGCCATTGAATTCGGCTCGACTAGAGTCGATCTGGTGGCGCGTTCAGTGATGCGCGACAACGCCTCGGTGCATTTGACGCCGATCGAATATCGGCTGCTGACTTATTTAATCGGGCATGCTGGGAAAGTATTGACGCATCAGCAAATCCTGCGCGATGTCTGGGGGCAAGCCTACGTCGATAACAATCCGTCGCTGCGCGTTTTTATGGCCAACCTGCGCCAGAAATTAGAAGTTGAACCGGCCAAGCCTCGGCATTTTCTCACCGAGGTCGGTGTTGGTTACCGGTTCGTTTTGTAGGTTTTTATTGCAGCGTGGGCTGCAAGCGTCCACTTAATTATCTTTAGCGCAGTTTGGAAATAACATCCGCACCAAAGCGCTCGACGTTATCGCACCATTCCGCACGCGTTTTCCCATCGATGCTGATACCTGCGCCGATCACGCCCATCTCTTTAAACTTTCCGATCTTGTCGATGAGTTGCGACGGTGTCCATTGCTCGCCCGGTTGCGTAATGCTGGCGAGAAAAATATCCGGCATTTTTTCGCGGCCGATTTTTTCGCAGTGCTCGCGCATGTAAGCGATGCCGTCGGCGAGATCGAGTTCGTTGGTCATCGCCGCAGTGCGTGCGGTCGATGAAACTTGCGCCGGAGTGAAGAAGGGATTCCAACCATCGGCCAATTCGACGACGCGACGAATCGCACGTTTCGAGTTGCCGCCGATATACAGCGGCGGATGCGGTGTTTGCACGGGGCGCGGACGTATGCGGTTGCCGCGCGCGCTGTAACCGGTGCCTTCGAAATCGAAGGCTTCGCCGGTCCAGGCGAGCTTCATCGCTTGCAGATATTCATCCATGGTTTCATTGCGGCGTTCGAAATCGGCGCCGAGTGCGAAATATTCGCCTTTCAAATAACCTGCGCCAAAGCTCAGCGTTAAGCGACCGTTGGAAAAAACATCGAGCGTTGCCGCTGCGCGCGCGACGATAAATGGATTGCGATACGGCAAAACTAAAATGCCAGTTTGCAGGCGCAATGTTTTCGTGTGGGCGGCGACAAGGCTCAACATCACAAACGGGTCTTGCGCGTCGTGACCACCAGCGTCTAACCATTTCGCTGTGGGGCATGGGTGGTCGGTGACGTTGCCGCCATTAAAACCGGCGCGTTCGACGGTTTGCGCGATTTCAGCGACTGCTTCCATGGTGATGAATTCTTGCGGTGCGAAGGTGTGATCGAAAGGCAGTGTCACATTGAGTTTCATGATGCGTCTCGTTGTATTTAAGGGATTCGAAAAACTCGTATTTGAAAGATTCGAAAAATTGATTGAATTAATCGGCGTTCGGTAACTCACCCGTCAGCGTCCATTTGCCAGCTTTGTTACGAATCCAGCCGCTCGAAGCCCATGCGCCGCCATCAACGGGAATGACCGTGCCCGTTACGTATTCGCTCATTTTCGATGCGAGAAATACCGCGACATTGCCGCATTCGGTATCGATGCCGGGGCGGCCGAGCGGAATGCGGCGCGCAGTGGCATCGGCTTGCGCGGGCGTTGGTTTAATCCATGTCGATGGGTCGACCGGGCCTTTGATATTGCCGCTGAGTCCCGGGGTGACGGTGTAATCGGGCGCGATAGCATTGACGCGAATTTGGTGTTCGCCGAGTTCGAGTGCGAGCGAGCGCGTGAAGTTCAACATGCCCGCTTTGCACGCGGCGTACACCGAGAAATACGGCGCCGCGCGCGAGGCTTCAATGCTCGCGATATTGATAATCGCACCGCCGCGCTTGCCTTCGATAATGAACGGTGTTGCATACGACGTTGCCGCGAGCATGCTCACCAAATTCAAATCGATGGCGCGCCGCCATGCGCGTTCGGATTGTTCGATAAAGGGTTTTGGTGCGACACCGCCGGCGTTGTTGACGAGAATATCGATGCGGCCGAAATGTTTATGCGCGCTGTCGATCATTGTGCGTATTTGCGCGGTGTCGGTAACGTCGGTCGTGATGGGCAACGCATCGCGCCCATACTCGCGCACACGCGCTGCAGTTTCTTCGCAGCGTTCGGCAATAATATCGGCGATCACGATATTCGCGCCTGCTTCAGCAAGCGCGAGTGCAATTGCGCGGCCGATACCACCGCCACCGCCGGTGATGATGGCGACTTGATCGGTGAGCAATAATTTATCGGCGAGTCGAACGTCGTTTGTATGCAAAGCGATTTCCTCGCGAACGAATTGTTGCTAGAGCTGGATTTCGTTAAATTTCAATCGTCGTCAAACTTTCATGGGCGGAGCGTTCGATCATGCCATAGGCGGTTTGATCGTCCCACGTGTAACGCACGCCGCCTTGCTGCAAATTGAGTCCGCCGATATCGGGATTACCGACGCGAAATGTCGATAGCGCCGTCACGCCTTTGATCTGCGTTATACCGAGTTCGGATTCGAGCGCGAGCGACACATCATCGCCTTCACCAACAATGCGACGCAACCACGGGATTTTCACCCCGCGCGCCGGATACATTTTTCCATCCTGAAAAATATAACCTTCGTTCAACGCAGTGCCGTCCTCGCGCGGTGGATAGGTGATGTAGCCGAAGGCGCGGCCATCGGGAAATACGGCCGATTGCCAGCAGTGTCCGCGAAAACCACCGAGCGGTCGCACGCTTTGACGTTTGATGCGTAAACCACTGCCGCGAAATTCATGATTTTTACCATCGAAGAAGAAAGTACCGCGTGCGCGGAATAGATGTTCGAAGCGCCAGCCGATGCCCATGTATTTGGCTTCTTCGGCGTCGCGCGGCGACATCGTAGCCACTTTTTCCGGCGACAGATCCTGCACCCATGCGGGCGTGACCATTTCCAATTCGACATCGAACCTCACCGGTATGCGCTTGTTGGGGTCGAGGGTTTTGTGAATCTGTTGTTCGATGGTGCCATCGACGGCAGTGCCGTCGAATGTCATACGCCATTTACGAAATGGCTCGATGCAGGTAAATGCGATGGGGCCGGCGCCTAGCGTGCATGGTTTTCCATCCGCACCGAAAGGCGAGTGCGCCGCGCCCATGCCGGCGCCATTTAAAATGCGACCGCCAGCGATGGCGAAATTACCTTGTATGCGGCGGTTATCCCATGACGACGCTTCGGCTTCGATACCAACACGCGGAAACGCGAATGCGCCATTTTCTTCGTACAGCCACACCGATGTGCTCTCGCGCATTTCGGGGTTGTCGGGCTTTTCCGCAAAAAATAAATCGTGTTCGGGTGTCAGCCCACTCATCATTTGCTCAAGCGATAATGTCATTGCGTCTCCCGACAATTACATTGACCGTGTGGTTTGTACGATTATGTGTGTGGTGTATACGATCGTGTATCTGGTTTATACGTTTGTGTTCGTCCACACGCTCATGCGTTTGGTGTATTCCGCGAATAATCCGCGCACTTGATCGAGATCGACGCCGTATGCGGCGGCGTCTTTTTTCGAACTCGGTTCACGATTTTCCGAATTCTCTTTCCACCAGCGCGCCATACCCGCTTCGAATTCCGGTGTCACCGGTTCACCTAACCATTGATATAAGCCGCGCACTTGGCCGATCGGGTCTTCGTGCATCGCGCGAAAATGGATGTCATAAAAGCGATGATCATTGCCTGCATCGCGAAATGTCAGCGCACGCTGCATACCGATGGACCACTGATGAATGTTGAGCTCAGCTTGATAACGAATGTCGAGGTGGTCGGTGAATTTGCTGACGATATCGGCGTACACATCGATCACCGATAACATTACATCGGTCGGGTCGCGATGCGTCATCACGAAACGTGCATCAGGAAATGCGTGATTGAGGTGTTCGAGATAAATCAAATGCGTCGGGCATTTCAAGCGCCACGGCTTATTCGGCATGCGCCATTGCAATAGTTTCAGCGCGCGGCGCTCGTACAAATAAGTCGACGTTAAATCCGCATCCATCAACCAATCCATGTACGACGGAACTTGTGCAAACGCGGGGAAAATTTGCGATTTGAAATCGAGCGCCATTAAATCCTGACATTCCGCCGGCGCATTTTCGCCCGACGGTGTGTGCGTTTTTAATCCGCTTTCGCGGCGCATGGTCGCATCGTGATCGATTTTCGTATTCGCATCTTTTGCGGCACCGGGTGGCGGACATGGTTGCGCCGCTTCGAGTCGGCGCAGTGAACGCGCATGAGGGTCTTCGGCGAGCAGGAATGAAAGTGCGGTCGATCCCGTGCGCGGCAGGCTGATGCCAATCAGCGGCGCTTTGATAATCTCGGCATCGATTTCGGGATGGCGGCGATACCAGTCTTCGATCTGCAGGCGTTGCTTTAAATGATTGAGGATGCGCTCGCGAATAAATTTTTCGCCGATGGCATTGAGCCGGGCTTCGTTATTCAACGCGTTGACGAGACGTTCGAGTCCTTCGCGGAAAGTAACGATACCGAAATCATTGAGTCCGGTTTCGCGTGTTGCGATATCGAGCAGCGCCTGATGTGCTTCCAACGTCGATTCCTCGTGGGTGCCGGTTTTTAAGATCATCTCAGTATAGAGTTCGGTCGGCGACCCGCGAAACGCCATTCGTCTATGCGGACAGGCCAAAGCTTTGTGTTCGGGCCGCTTGCCTCGGGCGCGCCCGCAAGGGAAACTGTCTGCTTGTGTGGAATTGGGCGTGGCCGTTCCGTTATTCGCGGATATTGAGGCCGGCGCCGATCGTTGAGGGTTTTACTGTGTCGCCAGCAACTGCGCTTCATGTGGGTCAAGCCGAAATCGAACAGCAATTTTCGCTGGGGCGCGCGCGAATTCTGCATTTCGTGGATCAAACGGTCGATGTGTCGGGTTGCCCGAGCGGCTACCGCGTCGATATGAGTCTGACGCCGCGTCGGCGCAACGGTGGCGTTTGTTTCAGCGAGCGTTGGAGCGCACATCAATTCAAGCCGATTGGTTCGTTATATGTATTGCCGCCGGGGCAAACCGTGCGCGCGCGGGGCGATTGCGGCAACCACTCGTCGGTTGTCTGCGATTTAGAGCCGCATGCGATCGACGAATGGTTCGATGGTGATGTGTGTTGGAGCGATCGTCATCTCGAAGCAATGCTCGACATTGCCAGCCCCAACATGCGCGCATCGCTGCAAAAACTCAGCGAAGAATTGCGCAATCCCGGATTCGCCAGCGCGGCGATGTGCGAATTATTGATCGCACAGGTCGCTATCGAAAGTGCGCGTCATTGCCAGGCGATCGAATACGTTAAAGATCGCGGTGGCTTGTCGCCATTGAAATTGAAATTGATCGATGAGCGGCTCAGAGAAATCGGTGCCGCTCCTTCACTGCAGGAATTGGCGGTGTTGTGCAAATTGTCGGTGCGACAATTGACGCGCGGTTTTCGTATCAGCCGCGGTTGTTCGATCGGCGAATATCTTGCGCAAAACCGTCTTGAGCACGCCAAGCGTTTGCTCGCTGCGAATGCCAGTGTGAAAGAAGTCGCGCTATCGTTGGGTTTTGCATCGCCTGCGAATTTCTCGACGACGTTTCGTCATGCGACGGGCGAAACACCGAGCCAATTTCGCGAGCGCTCGATTCACGCATGATATCGGTTCGTATGTAGCAAGTTGGTGGTTAGCAAGTTCGTGGTTAGCAGGTTCGTAGTCAATAAAATCGGTTAAGTAAATTCGTGTTCAGTAAAATCGTAGCGAATAAATTCAAAACCAATAAATTGAATAGAATTTCTAAGGACGGCAAGGGAGTTAGCCATGAAAAATGCAAATGAAGTCGTTGTTGAATCCAACGGAAAAGTGAAGCGCCCCATGGTCGGCTGGTACGATCCGGGGCAATTGGTGCAAACCGCCATGTCGGTGGTCGTTTCCACCATCTTTGGTCGCCACGCCGATTTTCGTCTGCTCGAATCGTTGCTTGCTAAAAGCGATCCGCATGTTTTTGAAGTGGCGGATGACGGCGTATTTTGGTTCGATTACACCGCCGATGTTGGCGATGGCTGGAATTCGAGTTATGCCATCGCGTATTCGCTCGCTCAGCCAGCATTAATACTGCGCGATGAAGCAGGCGCCGAATACAACACCGAGCGCGGAAAAATTCTTGTGCTCGGCGGCGATCAGGTTTACCCGGTCGCCAATCGCGCGGCCTACCATGAAAAATTAACGCAGTGTTTCGAAGCGGCGCTGTCGCAAACGCCGGAGGATCAATCGCCGACGGTATTCGCGGTGCCCGGCAATCACGATTGGTACGACAGTCTCACCTCATTCATGCGCCTGTTCTGCACCGGCCGTTGGCTCGGCGGTTGGAGAACACAACAGAAGGCCAGTTATTTTGCGGCGAAATTGCCGCGCGGCTGGTGGCTGATCGGCACCGATATTCAACTCTCGTCCGATATCGACGATGCGCAGGTGACGTTTTTGCGCGGCGTCGCCGAGCAAATGGCGCCGGACGATCGCGTGATTCTCTGTGTCGCCGAGCCGCATTGGATTTTTGCAAAGACGTACGGTGTGGTCGATAACAATTACAGCGAAAGCAATCTCGCCTTTCTAGAACAGAAAATTTTTAACAACCGGATTGCGGTATTTATCGCAGGCGATTTACATCACTATCGCCGTCATGCAGCGCCGAGTGGCGTGCAAAAAATCACGGCGGGCGGTGGCGGTGCATTTTTGCATCCGACGCATGGTTACGATGTGCACAAGTTGGCCGATGATTTCACTTTGGAGAAAAGTTTTCCCGATGAGAAATCGTCGCGCCGAGTGACCTGGCGCAATCTGTTATTTCCGCTACTCAATCCAAAATTCGGCGTGGTGACGGGCGTTTTGTATCTGCTGACGGGTTGGGCGACGCATCTGGATTTGTCGCAATACGGTATTAGTCAAATTTGCGAAGCGCTATCGGTATCGGCGAATAAAGTGCTCAACGAACCGCTTGGCGCATTTTGGGTGACGCTGATCCTGCTGGCGTTTTTATTTTTTACCGACACGCATTCCAAACCCTATCGCTATATTGCGGGTGCTTTGCACGGGTTGAGTCATCTATTCGCGCTGTTTAGCTGGGGTTGGTTAACGAGCCAGTTCACGATTAATTGTTTGGGCTATGATTTTGGTTCGACCCCGCAAATGCTCATAGCAGGTGCATCGGTGTTTGCCGGTGGATGGCTGCTCGGCTCTCTCATCATGGGCGTGTATCTGCTGATTTCACTCAATGCTTTTGGTCGTCATACCAACGAGGCATTTTCGTCGCTGAAAATTGAAGACTGGAAAAATTTTCTACGCCTGAAAATCGACACCGATGGCAGCTTGACGATTTTTGCCGTCGGTTTGCGGAAAGTGCCGCGCAAATGGAAACGAATCGGCGAGCGCGGTGCGCGCAGTTGCATTGTTCCCGATGACACCCGTGCGACTGCGCCAGAAATTATCGATAAGGTTGTGCTGAAATAATTTTCCCCTCTCCCTAACCCTCTCCCCAAATGGGAGAGGGAACAATCACTCCGAGGACCACGCAATGCGTTACATGTTGGCATTGGACCAAGGTACGACGAGTTCACGTGCCATCGTGTTCAATAGCGATGCGAATATTTGTGCGGTCGCGCAACAGGAATACCGGCAGATTTATCCGCAGCCGGGGTGGGTCGAACACGATCCGCGCGATATTTGGAACACGCAGCTCGCGGTGGCGCGCCAGGCGATCGTGCAAGCGGGGCTCGGCGCGCGCGATATCACCGCCATCGGCATTACCAATCAACGCGAAACCACGATGTTATGGGATCGAAAAACCGGTGAGCCGATCGGCAATGCGATCGTATGGCAGGATCGGCGCACAGCCGATCGCTGCGAGCAATTAAAATCGCACGAAAAATTATTTAGAGACCGCACGGGTTTAATTCTCGATCCGTATTTTTCCGGCACCAAACTCGCTTGGTTGCTTGATCATCATCCCGGTGCGCGTATCAAAGCTGAAAAGGGCGAACTCGCATTCGGTACGGTCGATACCTGGTTGTTATGGAATCTCACCGGGGGCCAGATACACGCCACCGATGTGACCAATGCATCGCGCACATTGCTATTCGATATTCATCGTCAATGCTGGGATGACGAGTTACTCGCTGCGCTAAATATTCCGGCGAGTGTGTTGCCGAAAGTTTTTCCATCGAGCACCCATTTTGGGTACACCGCGCCGGATATTTTTGGTGCACCGATTGAGATCGGTGGCATCGCAGGCGATCAGCAAGCAGCGCTGTTCGGGCAGGCCTGTCATACCCCGGGCATGGTTAAAAATACTTATGGTACGGGTTGCTTCATGCTCATGCAGACGGGTGCGAACGCGTGCGTATCCCAGCATGGTTTGCTAACGACGAGCGCTGCGCAAATCGATGCAAAGCCGATATACGCACTCGAAGGCAGTGTGTTTATCGGTGGCGCAGTAGTGCAATGGTTGCGCGATGGTCTCGGTATTATCAAAAGCTCGAATGAAATCGAAGCACTCGCGACATCGGTGCCCGATAGCGGCGGTGTTTATTTCGTGCCTGCATTTACAGGCTTAGGTTCGCCCCATTGGGACCCACATGCGCGTGGCGCCATATTCGGTTTAACACGCGGTACGACGCAGGCGCATATCGCGCGCGCCGCACTCGAAGCGATTGGCTATCAATCCGCTGAATTATTGCTCGCGATGCAACAGGACGCTTCAACGCCGATTAAAGAACTGCGCGTCGATGGCGGCGCGAGCGCGAATAATTTATTGATGCAACACCAAGCCGATTTGCTCGGCGTTCCCGTGGTGCGTCCGAAAATTATCGAAACGACAGCGCTCGGCGCAGCGTATCTTGCTGGATTGACGGCAGGGGTGTGGAGCAGCACCGTAGAAATCGCCGAGCATTGGCAGGTTGATCGAATTTTTGAGCCGATGATGTCGCGCGATGAAGCAGCGCAGCGGATGGCGGATTGGACTAAGGCGGTAGGGGCGTGTAATCCGTGGAAGGGTTAATCCCCGCCGCCGCAGCCACCACCGCTGTCGCCACTACAACCACCCGGGTCGCCCGAGCTGTCAAAGCCACTTCCTGAATCTGTAGATCCGCCACCGCATCCAGAAGTACATCCGATATGCGAAGCACAGTAGCTGTCGCCATATAGTGGAGACGATCTATCTTTGCAGTTTAACGAGTAATTAAATCCATCCTCGATTTTTAGAAGGGCATCTATAGCGAAAAGCAGGGGTAATCGATCCGGTCGCGAAGGGTTAATTGCACCATTGGCGCACGAGAGTCTCCATGCTCTTTTGATGCCCTCTTGCGCGAGTGTTTTGGTGCGCATGGCTTCCGTTGGTGTGTGATGCAGAAAGCGCCCGAGTGCTTTTTTGCAGAATCGTTGGTATGACTGCGTGAATAAGATAAATTCATGCCATGCAACATCGACAACTTGCGAGGGCATGGAAACCATTTTTCGTTTTGACTGGCTGCATATACAGAAGTATTCGCGAAGGCCGTGAAAAACGAGCTGAAGATCATTCTCGGTTAAATGTGGATACTTGGCTTGAACCTTCTTTCCGATCGCAGGGTTGAATCGGTAGTTTTCGATAAATGATTTTCTTTTTGATGTTGAGCGAATAAAGAGCCCGTATCCAGACAGAAAGAGGAGAAAAATTGAAGCTATTGTGCCGACAATCATAAGTCTATCCATGCAACGTATAGGTATCTTTAAATTGTTATTTTAGTGCTTGATATCTATCCCGCCAATTTTGGCTGCAGTAATGAGTTTCTTCCATGCCCCCATAGGCTCCAAAATTTCGGACATGGGATACTTTGCTTCGTCTTCAGGTAAGTGCAAAACGAGCGAGCGATACAAATACATAAAGCACGACACGCGCATGTTGAGCGCGCAATCTACCCACACTTTTTTGTTGTTAGAGTTTTGCATGGTGGTAAAGAATTGCTGGAGGTCGGCTAGCTGAGGTTCGTTCCAGCTGACGGGTAAGTGCAGGTAAGTCATGCCCAGCGATTCAACCACTTCGCACTCGTTATCAAGCGCATACATACTGTCGGATAACGCAAGATGAATCACTTGCTCGTAACCGGCTTCGGCAATTTCACTGACTTTTCCTCCGGGCCTTCATGCTTCGTCGCGCAGAATTTTAAAGCTCATCCAGATCGATAGGTAAATACTTTATTGGTTTTGCATTCGAAGAATCGATGAGTGCAGTCCAGAAGCCGAATCGGCTATGTACGGGCAGGATGCGCGTCGTAGCTTCCTCAAGATGTTCCTCTTGCATGGCCTCCACAACTTTTTTTGCAGCAGTAGGATTTTTTTGATTCAGGTCCCGCAGAGTGATGCTTCGCTTTAAAGCGTCTGCCGTTGCGGTTTCATACGGTTGATAATACTTAGGGAACATCTGAATATCTTTGCCGTTGACGGCGGAGAACATAAGCTGATTATTTGCTTCTGCATCGTGTGGAAATTCGACTGCAGCTAATTTAGGACCGAATAAATGTCTTTTACGAAATTCAGGTATTGTTGCTGCGGCCAGGTCTTTTTCCTCAATCTCTAGCGACGCGACAACCTCTAAACGATCGACGGTAAATACGATAAATAATGGTCGCGATATCGAGATCATCGATGCGCCGTAGATCAATGCAGTCAGTTGCAGCGCGCTGACTACGGCGTAGTCGAAAATTAATTTGCCGCGTGATTTCTTGCTATTGAAAATCGCGAGAGAAATCAGTGGGCCAAGAGCGATATCGATGCTGACAACGAGGAAAAATAATTTTCGGCCACCGGCCATCTCAGCAAGCGGGCCCGGGAACCACACTGCAAAAATCAATAGTCCAACGATTGCTGCGACAGCGGCCGTGGCGAGTAGGTGAAGTCCTGCAGCTACGAACCGCTCGCGCCAGTTGATTGTCGTACCCATGTCTTGGTTCCCAGAACACTATTGGTCAGGCCCAATTATAGACGACGAAATATAGAAAAATTTATAGGCTCGGTGCGATGGATTTGATATCGCTATCGTCTTTCAGGTTTACGCCGGTCAGTTTTAATTGCAGCGCCTGCCGAGAAAGAAAGGCGAGTTTATGCGCGGCGCTGCTATAGCTCAGCCCTTCGGGGCGCACGTTGGAAATGCAGTTGCGTTCGGCGTCCATGCGTCCGGGTTTGGGATCGAACGTGAGGTAAATGCCGAGGCTGTCGGGCGATGATAGGCCGGGTCGTTCACCGATCAACATAATGATCAATTTGACGCGCAGGGCCGCACCGATATCGTCGCCGATCGCAACGCGTCCTTGCTCGGCAATTACGATCGGTATTGTCGACCACTCGGCTTTAAATTGTTCGCGAAATATTTTCAGAAAAGGTAATGCGTGCCGTTCGATCGCGAATGACGAAAGGCCGTCCGCGATGACGATGGCGATTTCAGCGCTCGGTTGGGATTGCAGCATTACGCGATCGCTCTCACGCAAGCTGCGGCCAAGATCAGGGCGTAATAAATAGGTATTGCGGTCGTCGGCACCGCTCGCTACGAGAATCGTTTGAAACCCATGTGCTTCGAGTTGTTCACGTAATTGCGTGGCCGCGAGTGGTCGATGCACGGCATCGCGAGCCTGTGCATGCGCGAGTCCGAATTGCAGTGATGCTGACGTGGGTAAACTCGCTCCGACACGACCGAGGGCGATGCGCGCATTGGTGTGCGCACGCAATTCATCCCAGTGATTGCGTTGTATCAGCGACGATGACTTTTTTTCGTCACTCATGATTGCGCGGCGCCCAGCAGCTTGTGTGTATCACGCAGCAACGCGTGGCCGTGCTCGCCAGGTCGCAGGCGTCCGTTGTCATCGATAATTTGCATGCGCATCAGCCACGCTTCGAATTCCGGCGCGCGCCGCAAGCCGAGTAGTTCGCGCACGTAGAGCGCATCGTGAAATGACGTGCTCTGATAATTCAGCATCACATCGTCGGCGCCGGGTACGCCCATAATAAAATTGATACCCGCACAACCGAGCAGCGTCAGCAAATTATCCATGTCATCCTGATCGGCTTCGGCATGATTGGTGTAGCAGATATCGCAGCCCATCGGCAGACCCAATAATTTTCCACAGCAATGATCTTCGAGACCCGCGCGAATAATTTGTTTGCCATCGAATAAATATTCGGGGCCGATAAAGCCGACGACGGTATTGACGAGGTGAGGACGAAATGTCCGTGCAACGGCGTAGGCGCGCACTTCGCAGGTTTGCTGATCGATACCGTGATGCGCATTCGCCGATAGCGCGCTGCCTTGTCCGGTTTCGAAATACATGACGTTATCGCCGAGCGTGCCGCGCTTCAAACTCAATGCGGCGTCGTGTGCTTCGCGCAGTACATTGAGATTGATGCCAAAACTTGCGTTCGCTTTTTCGGTGCCAGCGATCGATTGAAAAACGAGATCGATCGGTGCGCCGGCTTCGATCGCTTGAATCTGATTGGTGACATGCGTGAGCACGCAGCTCTGCATCGGAATATCGAAATGCGTGCGCACGTCATCCATCATTCGCCACAGTGGCATCAGTGCAGCTTGCGCATCGCTGGCGGGATTGATGCCGACCACGGCATCGCCGCTGCCGTACAACAAACCATCGAGCATGCTCGCGGCGATGCCGCGCAAATCATCGGTGGGATGATTCGGTTGCAAACGCACGGCGAGTCGATCAGGCAGGCCGATCGTGTTGCGAAAGCGCGTGACCACGCGACATTTTTTCGCGATCAGAATTAAATCCTGATTGCGCAATAATTTCGATACCGCCGCGACCATTTCCGGTGTGAGTCCCGGTGCGATTGCGGCGAGTGTTGTGCTATCGGTGCTGTCGAGCAACAGCCAGTCGCGAAAATCGCCAACGGTCAGATGTGAAATAGGCGCGAATGCTGCTGCATCGTGGCTGTCGATAATCAGGCGAGTGACTTCGTCGCTTTCGTAGGGAATTAATAACTCTTGCAGAAAATGACGCAGTGGCACGTCGGCTAAAATCAATCGCGCCGCCATGCGCTCTTCATATGTCGCTGCACCGACACCGGCGAGATAATCGCCCGAGCGCGCTCCACTCGCCTTCGCCAGCAGGGTTTTTAAATCGGCGAAGCGATAATTTTGCAGGCCGATCGTTGTTTGAAAAACCACGCGCTCACCTCAACGATTATCTGAGGCTAATCCATTAACCAGGGTCAGCACCGGTCAACAGTAAATCGATCGGCGCTTCGGCGCGATGATGCGCGGTAAAGTGAAAGTAAATCAACCCAGCTACCATCAACGCCAGGAATAATAAGCCGATAGTGACGTTGTACCACGCCATCGCGATCAGGCATACCACGGCAATCGCAAGTGCCAATCCGGGCACCCAGGGGAAGCCCGGCGCGATGAAGCTGCGCGATAACTGAGGTTCGGTTTTGCGCAGTTGAAACAAACTCAACATGCTCATGATGTACATGACGATGGCACCGAATACCGCCATTGTGATCATCGCTGCAGTGAGTGTCATGCCTTGCAAGTTGATCAGGCCATCGCTGTAAATCGCGGCGATACCGATAATACCGCCAGCAATAATTGCGCGATGCGGCGTACGAAATTGCGGATGCAGCACCGCAAAATAACGCGGTAGATAGCCCGCCCGCGCCAGTGCAAAAAACTGGCGTGAATAACCGAGGATGATGCCGTGGAACGACGCGATCAATCCGAATAATCCAATCCACACCAACATATGCAGCCAACCGGAATTTTCACCGACCACGGCTTTCATCGCTTGCGGCAGTGGATCGTTGATCGATGACAGCGTCGTCCAATCGCCGACACCACCGGCAAAAATCATCACGCCGATAGCGAGTACGAGCAGCGTGATAATGCCGGCGATGTAGGCAATCGGAATCGTTCGTTTCGGATCTTTCGCTTCTTCGGCGGCCATCGCTGCACCTTCGATCGCGAGAAAAAACCAGATCGCAAACGGAATCGCTGCGAACATGCCGCCGATGGCCGCGCTCGAAAACGTATCCGAACCGGCCCAGCCTTTTGCGACGAAATTAGTCATGCTGAAGCCGGGCGCAACCACGCCCATAAAAACGAGTAATTCGATTATTGCGAGCACCGTAACAAACACTTCGAACGTCGCAGCGATTTTCACGCCGACAATATTCAGTGCCATAAACACGATGTACGCGCCGACCGCTGCTGTGCGTGGATCTAGTGCGGGAAATTGCACATTGAGATAAGCACCGATCGCCATCGCAATTGCGGGTGGCGCGAAGACAAATTCAGTTAAGGTGGCGAGTCCGGCGATGAGTCCGCCTTTTTCACCGAAGGCACGTCGGCTATATGCGAAGGGACCACCCGCATGTGGGATTGCGGTGGTGAGTTCGGTGTAACTGAAAATAAATGCGGTGTACATCGTTGCGACGATGAGCGATGTCACCAGAAAGCCGAGTGTGCCTGCAACGCCCCAGCCATAACTCCAGCCGAAATATTCGCCGGAGATAACGAGGCCGACAGCAATCGCCCATAAGTGCACGACGCCGAGCGTCGGTTTTAATTGTGTTCCCACAGCTGACGGTGTTTCCACGACGAATACTCCGCGACAGACGTTATTGCATTGCGTAATGCATCGTGTGTGCCGCGAGAGATAATCGTTTGTAAAAGCAGAAGAAGTTATTCGCAATGGAAAAAGGGGCAGAAATGCGAGGTGCATTCGCGGTGCAATGAACCGCCACTTTGCCTGATGTTGGTAACATCTAACGCAAGTCTATAGTGGGTCATGATGACCACTCACGTTTGTCAGGCCAATGCTTTCCACAGATTCCAGATGCTGAGGAAGCTGATCAGCAGGCCGACAACGATCAGCAAGGTGCGCGTCGGTAATTTACTGCACAGCCACGCGGCGAACGGTGCTGCGAATAATCCACCGACAATCAAACCTGCAATTACGGTCCAGTGCGTGAAGCCTCCGAAAATTGCAAATGCAGCACCGCCTGCCATTGTCAGGAAAAATTCAGCGGCATTCACTGAACCGATGGTGATACGCGGATCTTGTCCGCTGCCGATAAGCGAAGTCGTTACTACCGGGCCCCAACCGCCACCGCCCACTGCATCGACAAAACCTCCGGTCAGCGCGAGTCCCGCGATGTGTTTGGGTGGTTCGTGCCGCACCTGAATTTTTCGAAACGCTTTCGTCAATACATAAATTCCCATGAACAGCAGGTAAGCGGATATGAACGGTTTGATCGCTTTGCCGTCGACGGTCGTGATGATGTACGCGCCAATCACTGCGCCGATGATGCCGGGAATAAGTAAACGTTTGAATAATGCTTTATTGATGTTGCCGAATTTCCAATGCGAAAACGCGGAGAATCCCGTTGTAAATACTTCGGCAAGATGCACCGACGCCGTCGCCGCTGCCGGCGGAACTCCCGACGATAATAAAAATGTCGTTGCGGTGATGCCGTAGGCCATACCGAGCGCGCCATCGACAATTTGTGCGAACAGGCCGACGAGAACCGCTGTCCAGAACGAGCCGCCCGCGATGCCATTTGCCAATTCGTTTAGCAGCGGCTGCCAGCCAGCGGGTAATAGCCAATGGCCGAGTGTATAAATGGCGAATGCAACTGCGGGCAGTGCAATCAGCAGAATCAGATCGCGTCGGAATGGATGAGCACCGGGATGCGTAATTTCTTCTTCGAGTGGCGGTAATCCCAGTGCCTGATGTTCGATACTGATCGGTGCGTCGGGGTCGATGTTGCGGATTTTCATGCGGCGTCCTCAAGTGAGCGCCGCGATGCTATCGAGGTTATTTTTGTTGTGAAAATATTGAATGGCTATGTGCTTATAACTAAGACAAAAATGCCTATTTACGTCGCGGTTTGACGGGCTTGCTTCCCGTGGGTTTCGAGGCGTTATGCGAACGCGGTGGCAGGCCTGTGTGCTGCGTCAATATTCGCTTGGCGCTCTTTTCCGGTTTCGCCGCTGCTTTAGTCGTTCTTCCCGGTTGGGTTCTTGCCGATTGAGTTTTTGTCGATGGCTGTGTTTTCGATGACTGCCAGTTGGCTGGCTGTCTCGGCGGAATTAATTGTTTTTTGCCGTAGCCGATCAAATCGGCGCGGCCCATTTCTTTCAGTGCGTCGCGTAGCATCGGCCAATTTTCGGGATCGTGATAGCGCAGAAAGGCTTTATGCAAACGGCGTTGGCGCAAACCTTTCGCTGAAAATACACTCGCGCTTTTGCGATTGACATGATGCAGCGGGTCTTTGCCTGAGTAATACATCGCGGTGGCATTCGCCATTGGCGATGGATAGAACGCCTGCACTTGATCGGCGCGAAAGCCATTTTCTTTCAGCCAGAGTGCAAGATTCATCATGTCTTTATCGGTGGTGCCAGGATGCGCAGCGATAAAGTACGGAATTAAAAATTGCTCTTTGCCCGCTTGTTTCGAAAATTTATCGAACATCGCTTTGAAGCGATCGTACGTGCCCATGCCGGGCTTCATCATTTTGGAGAGCGGCCCCTCTTCGGTGTGCTCGGGCGCGATTTTTAAATAACCGCCGACGTGATGTGTGACGAGTTCGCGCACGTACTCGGGTGTTTCAACGGCCAAGTCGTAGCGCAATCCTGACGCGATGAGAACACGTTTGATGCCGGGTAATTCGCGCACCGCGCGATAAAGCGCAATCAGCGGTGTCTGATCGGTATCTAAATTTTTGCAGATGCCGGGATACACGCACGACAAGCGCCGGCAATTTTCTTCGATTTTTTTGCTCTTGCAGTTGAGCCGCCACATATTCGCGGTCGGGCCACCGAGATCGGAAATCGCGCCCGTGAAGCCGGGGGTTTTGTCGCGAATATTTTCCACTTCGCGCACGATCGATTCCTGCGAGCGGCTCTGAATAATTCGGCCTTCGTGTTCGGTGATCGAACAAAAACTGCAGCCGCCGAAACAGCCCCGCATGATGTTCACCGAGAAACGAATCATTTCATACGCGGGAATTTTCGCATCGCCGTACGCGGGATGCGGAATGCGCTGATACGGCAACTCGAATACATTATCGAGCTCGTCGGTTTCGAGCGGCAGCGGCGGTGGATTCAACCACACTTCGCGCTCGCCGTGTTTTTGCACGAGTGCGCGCGCGTTGCCCGGGTTGGTTTCCAAATGCAAAACGCGCGCAGTGTGCGCGTAATACACCGGATCGTTTTTGACTTGCTCGTAACTCGGCAAGCGAATCACGGTTTTATTTGGATCGAGTTTCGCTTTGCGTGCAGTCAGCGGATCAAGAATACGCACGACTTGTGTTTCTTCGATATCGTTTTGCTTTTTCGATGCGCACACCGATGGTTCTTCGACCATCTCGTAGGGATTTTTGTGATGATCGATCGGGCCGGGCTGATCGAATTCAGTCGAATCGATCACGGTCCAGCCGGCGGGGATTTCATTGGTCGCAAATGCAGTGCCGCGTACATCGCGAATATTTTCGATGCTTTCGCCATTCGCTAAACGATGCGTGACTTCAACAATGGCGCGCTCGGCATTTCCGTACAGCAATAAATCGGCTTTGCTATCGAGCAGAATCGAGCGGCGAACTTTATCGCTCCAATAATCGTAATGCGCGATGCGACGCAGACTCGCTTCGATCGAACCGATCACCACCGGCACATCGGGATACGCTTCCTGACAGCGCTGCGAATAAACAATGACGGCGCGATCCGGGCGTTTGCCACCGACATCGCCCGGTGTGTACGCGTCGTCGTGGCGCAAACGGCGATCAGCGGTGTAGCGATTGATCATCGAATCCATATTGCCTGCGGCGACACCGAAATACAGATTCGGTTTGCCGAGCGCCATGAACGCGTCTTTCGATTGCCAATCGGGCTGCGCGATGATGCCGACGCGAAAACCCTGCGCCTCCAACGTGCGGCCGATCACGGCCATGCCGAAGCTTGGGTGATCCACATAGGCATCGCCGGTGACGATGATGACATCGCAAGAATCCCAGCCGAGCACGTCCATCTCCGCACGCGACATCGGCAGAAACGGCGCCGGACCGAAACATTCGGCCCAGTATTTTCGATAAGAGAACAGCGGGGTGGCTTGCGGCATAGCTGAGTACAGTGGTCGGATTTGGCGGGCATTATACGGCCAATCGCGACTGGGTGCTTTGGTTGTGCCATGAATGTCCTTTGTGCAATAGTGCCCCTCGGTTTTTACTTAGCTTGTTGATTTGCTTATGGAACACACCTATCGCCTCGTTATTTCCTGCCCTGATCGCGTCGGTATTGTCGCGCGCGTGAGTCAATTCGTTGCCGAGTACGGCGGCTGGTTGACCGAGGCGAATTACCATTCCGATCGCGATAGCGGCTGGTTCTTCATGCGCAATGAAATTCGTGCCGATTCTTTGAAGATCGGCGCGCGTGAGTTTTCCGCAGCGTTCGCGCGCATCGCTGACGAATACAAAATGCAGTGGTATCTGCGCGATTCGACGGTGCGTCAGCGCGTTGTCATTCTTGCGAGTCACGCTTCACATTGCCTCGCTGATCTATTGCATCGCTGGCATTCGGATGAATTGTTCTGCGATATTCCGGCGGTGATTTCCAATCACGAAAATCTGCGCAGCATGGTCGAGTGGCACAACATTCCGTTTCATTACGTGCCCGTTCCCAAGGAAAAAGAAGGTAAAGCTAAAGCGTTTGCCGACGTTGAAAACCTGGTCGATCAATATCGCGCCGATACGATTGTGTTAGCGCGTTACATGCAGATCGTGCCGCCGGAGCTGTGCGCGAAATACCCAGGCAATATCATCAATATTCACCACAGTTTTCTGCCTTCCTTTATTGGCGCCAATCCGTACCAGAAGGCTTACGATCGCGGCGTGAAGCTGATCGGCGCGACCAGTCACTACGTGACGACGGAATTGGACGAGGGCCCGATCATCGAGCAGGACGTGATTCGTGTGAATCATCGCCATGCAGTCGAGGATTTGGTGCGGCTCGGTAAAGATGTCGAGGTGGCCGTACTGGCGCGCGCGTTGCGCAATCATTTGGAGGATCGCGTCATCGTGCACGGCAATAAAACGGTCGTGTTTGATTGACGATGTGCATGGCTGGATCGTGTGATCGCCATCAGCCATTCATGGTGTTGTCATATTTGTTTCACATTGCTTCTCTTTAATAGCCACCAAACTGTCACGCCGCTGTTATGTACTCGTTATTTACGAAGCACAAACAAGCGAAATCCACTAAAGGTAGCTGTTAGGCGATTATGGATAATAAATGTGTATTGATTGTCGATGACGAGTCCGCAATTCGCGAAATGATTCGTGTGGCGCTCGAAATGTCCGAATTCGATTGCATGGAGGCCGGCAGTGCGCAGGAAGCACACGGTCGTATCATCGATCACAAGCCCGATCTGGTGCTGCTCGATTGGATGTTGCCCGGCGCGAGCGGAATAGAATTGCTGCGTCGCCTCAAGCGCGATGAATTGACCAAGGATGTTCCCGTGATCATGCTCACCGCGAAAGGTGAGGAAGATAATAAAATTCAGGGGCTCGAAGTCGGCGCCGACGATTACATCACCAAGCCATTCGCACCGCGCGAGTTGATTGCGCGCATCAAAGCGGTGATGCGCCGCAGCGGTCAGCTCGAAGACGAGAGCGCGATCGAGGTCGAAGGGCTGGTGCTCGATCCGGCGAGTCACCGCGTATTTATTCGGCAAAAGCCCGTCGATATGGGGCCGACCGAGTTCAAGTTGCTGAAGTTTTTCATGACCCACCGCGAGCGTGCGTATTCGCGCGGCCAGCTGCTCGATCATGTCTGGGGCGGCAATGTCTATGTCGAAGAGCGTACTGTCGATGTGCATATCCGCCGTCTGCGTAAAGCCCTGCAGACCGATGTGGCCGATTATGGCGAGCTGATTCAGACAGTGCGCGGTACGGGTTATCGATTCTCGACCACGGGCGTAACGGTTTAATACGGTCTCTACGGTTTAATACTGCCTCTGCGGTTTAATAAAAGTGTTTTCGCAGTTAATATTGCCGCGCCTCGTAATCCAAGAGCCGATGCTTACTCCCTGATGCTTACAAATACGTGGAAGTCCGAGCTCTACCGCCTGTTGTTGTGGTTGTGTGGCGCGCTGGTGATCGGCTGGTTACTCAACCTCACCGCGTGGGCGCTCGCGATTGCAGCCTGTGTGTTTGCAGCGCGTTCGATTTATCACCTTCACCAATTGCAGCAGTGGCTGTCACATCGTCCCGGTATCGAGCCGCCCGAAGCCGGTGGTTTGTGGGGCGAGGTGATGGACAGCCTCTATCGCATGCAACAAAAGGATCGGCGCGAGCGCGTGCGTTTGCGCGCGTTGATCGGTTATCTGCGCGAATCGTTTACTTCGCTGCCTTACGGCGCAGTGATGATCGATCCGGAAAATAATATCGAGTGGAGCAACAAAGCCGCCGAGACATTGCTCGGTCTGCGCTTTCCTGAAGATACGGGGCAGCAGATTTTGAATCTGGTGCGCAGCCCGGATTTCGTCACGTATTTCGAAGCCGAAGATTATTCCCGCCCGCTTGAAATGATGTCGCCGTTGCGCGGCGACACGCATCTGCAAATTCACGTGACCTTTTTCGGCAAGCGCAGCCGCTTGTTATTTATTCGCGATGTCACCCAAACCGCGCGCCTCGAACGCATCCGCAAGGATTTCGTCGCTAACGTTTCGCATGAGCTGCGCACGCCGCTCACGGTAATTAACGGCTACTTGGAAACGTTTGCAGACTCTCTGTCCACAAACGGGGTCGGGGCGGATAATCCGCGTTGGGCGCGTGCGCTCGATCAGATGCTCATTCAATCGCGGCGCATGCAGACATTGATCAATGATTTGTTGCTGCTGTCGCGACTCGAGGCATTGCCGCAACACGATAAGCAGGAGTCTTTTGCGCTGCGGCCGATGCTCGAAATGATTCGCGAGGAAGCGCTCGCGTCGGTCGGCGGCAAACGAGAAATTACGCTTGAATGCGACGACGCTTTGACGTTGATCGGCGAGCGCGAGGAGTTGCGCTCGGCGTTTGCGAATATCGTATTCAATGCGGCGCGTTATACCGAGGCGAATGGAAAAATTACGATTCGCTGGTTTGCCGATCGCGATAATGCCTATCTGCAGGTCGAAGATAATGGCGTTGGCATCGAGGCCGAGCACATCCCGCGGTTGACCGAGCGCTTTTATCGCGTCGATAAAAGCCGTTCGATGGATACGGGTGGCACCGGTCTGGGTCTGGCCATCGTCAAACACGTGCTGCTGCGTCATCAGGCGCATCTGCGCGTGACCTCCAAACCCGGCGAAGGCAGCTGTTTTTCCTGCGTATTTCCGCTCGCGCATACCGAGCGCGCGGCACTTGTGGCGCAGCGCTGACATATTCCTGTTTGCGGTGCTAATCCTTCGTTGTGTGTTTTTCTGTCCTGCAATCGTATGACGCGATTTTTAATTCATCTTCATATAACTGTCACAATCGAGCTTTAGAGTGCGCACTGTCCGCAGTGATTTGCCTGAAACGGCTGACGTAAGGCGGCAGACACTGTTAAACACAATGAGGAGATTCGGATGAAAATCAATACGATTCTGCGCGGTGCCGCTCTGGTTGCTGCCATGACTTCGGCAGCCGTGGTACACGCCAAAGACGTAGACCCAACCTTGCCGTCCTATACCAAAGCCAGCGGTGTATCGGGCAACTTGTCCTCCGTAGGCTCCGATACTTTGGCCAACCTGATGACGATGTGGGCCGAAGAGTACAAGCGCCAATATCCGAGCGTGAATATCCAGATCCAGGCAGCAGGTTCTTCGACTGCGCCACCCGCACTGACTGAAGGCACCTCGAACCTCGGCCCGATGAGCCGCAAAATGAAGGACGAAGAGATTGGCTCGTTCGAGAAAAAATTCGGTTACAAGCCGACTGCTATTCCGGTAGCGATCGATGCGCTCGCGGTGTTCGTGCACAAAGACAACCCGATCAAAGGCCTGACCATGCAACAGGTCGATGCGATTTTCTCGGCTAACCGCACCTGCGGCGCAGCGAAATCCATCGAGAAGTGGGGCGATGCTGGTTTGACCGGGAAATGGGCGACGAGCGATCTGCAATTGTTCGGTCGCAATTCGGTATCGGGTACCTACGGTTACTTCAAAGAGCACGCGCTGTGTAAAGGCGATTTCAAGAGCACGGTCAATGAGCAGCCTGGTTCTGCTTCAGTTGTGCAATCGGTATCGACCTCGATTAGCGCTGTCGGTTACTCGGGTATCGGTTACGTGACATCAAGTGTTAAGGCGGTCCCGCTCGCTAAGAAAGAAGGCGAAGAGTTCGTGGAAGCGACCGCTGATAACGCCGTTGCCGGTAAATATCCGCTGTCGCGTTACCTCTACGTTTACGTGAACAAGGCGCCGAACAAGCCGTTGCCGCCGCTTGAGAAGGAGTTCCTCAAGATGGTACTGAGCAAGCAAGGCCAGGAAGTGGTCGTTAAGGATGGCTATATCCCGCTGCCGGCGAAGGTGATTGAGCGCGTGCTCAAAGACCTTGAGTAAGCACGGCTACAGCGTGCAGGAAATGGCTGCGATATCGCAGCCATTTTTTTGTGGAGCAGTTTTTTTGTGGATCAGCGGCGGCGACATCCCTTTCTGCCGAGATATTGAACAGATGGTGATATTCGATCGCTGTCGCTTGTTGATGTAACAAAACTGTCATAATTCGCGCCTACCATACGCCGATGAACGAGATCACGATGTCCCCCGAACTCTCCGCCGGCTCTGCCGAAACCCAGCGATTGTTAACGCGAGATCGCCGTCAGCGGCTACGCGGCTATAAGGATCGCTTCGCTGCCTGGGCGATTACTGCAGGTGGAATGAGCGTTTTGTTCGCCATTCTGCTGATTTTCTTTTATCTCTTTTACGAAATCCTGCCGCTGTTTCGCTCGGCCTCGGCCCATGCGGTCGGCAATTATTCGATTGCAAAACTCGGTGAAGTCGGGCCGCCGCTGTATCTCACGGTGGAGGAGCAAAATGAACTCGGCATGCGCATCGATCAGCAAGGCCGCGTCGTCTTTTTCCGGGCTGCGGATGGTGAGCCGCTGGAGCGGGTGCAATTAGCTCTGCCGCAGGATGCGCAGATCAGCAGCTTCGCGCTCGAGTCCGAGCAGAGTCAGGTGCTGGTATTCGGCTTGAGCGATGGTTCGGTAGTGCTCGGCCGCGACGATTACAAAGTCGGCATGGGCGACGATGGTAAGCGACATATCACGCCGAGCTGGATTTATCCCTTTGGCGAAGCCCCGCTGGTGTTGGCGCCGGGCGAAGCCATCAATACCATCGCCGCACGCAGCGGTGATTCTGGATTGGTACTGATCGGTGCGACCGCCGAAGGTCGTTTGGTCGCACGCAAGTGGGAAAAGAAAGAAGATTTCCTCTCCGGCGAAACGGTCAACGAGGAAGTGACGCTCGATGTGCCCGAAGTCGATATCAAGCCGTCCCGTCTGCTGATTTCTCCCGATCAGCGCTGGCTGTATGTCATTGCGAATGACGGCAATTATCGTGTCGTCGATTTATCGGCGGACAGAGTTATTGACAGCGGTCGATTTTTTTCGAGCGGTGCGCTCAGCGATGCGCGCTTTCTGCTCGGTGCGGTTTCGATTTTAGTGGCGAGCGATCATGGCGAGTTGAGCCAATGGTTCCTGGTGCGTAAACCCGATGCCTCGCCGCAACTCACGCGTATTCGCAGTTTCGGCGACGGCAAAACCTCGGTGACGCAAGTGGCGAGCGAGCATCGCCGCAAAGGCTTCGCCACCATCGATGCAAAACAGGAACTGCATATCTATCACGCGACCTCGCAGCGCCAGGTGTTGAGCATGGCGCTCGATTCGAATGCCGTCGCGCAGTTTGGCTTCAGCCCGCGTGCGAACGGTTTGATTCTGGAAACCGCAAAAGGCGATGTACGCTTCTGGACCATTGATAACGAACACCCGGAAGTGTCGTGGTCGGCATTGTGGAATAAAGTCTGGTACGAAAATTATCCCGAGCCCGATTATGTGTGGCAGTCGTCGTCCGCCAATTCGGATTTCGAAGCGAAATACAGTTTAATGCCGCTGGCATTCGGCACCTTGAAAGCGGCGTTTTACGCAATGATCGTCGCTGCACCGCTCGCGATTTGCGGCGCGTTATACACGGCGTATTTCATGGCACCCGAATTGCGCCGCAAAGTAAAACCGTTAATTGAATTGATGGCGGCGATGCCGACAGTCATTCTCGGTTTTCTCGCAGGCCTATGGTTGGCTCCGGTAATCGAGCGCAATTTGCCTGGGGTTTTCTTCACGTTATTTTTCACGCCGATCGTCGTCTTGTTGTTCGCGTACCTGTGGAATTGGATTCCCTTGAATTGGCGCCGCTGGGTTCCCGAGGGCTGGCAGCCGTTGATATTGGTGCCTGTCGTCGTCATTTTCGTCTGGGCCTGTTTCCAATTCAGCCTGCCGGTCGAGCACGCATTTTTCGGTGGCGATCTGCGCGCCTGGATGCGCAGCGAATGGGGCGTTGATTATTCGCAGCGCAACGCACTCGTCGTCGGTATCGCGATGGGATTCGCGGTCATTCCGAATGTGTTTTCGATCGCCGAGGATGCGATTTTCTCAGTGCCGAAACATTTGAGTTACGGCTCGCTCGCGCTCGGCGCGACGCCGTGGCAAACACTGATCGGTGTGATATTGCCGACCGCATCGCCCGGTATTTTCTCGGCGCTCATGATCGGTCTCGGTCGAGCGGTAGGCGAAACCATGATCGTGCTGATGGCGGCGGGTAATACACCGATTATGGATGCGAATATTTTCGAGGGCATGCGCACGCTGTCGGCGAATATCGCGGTTGAAATCGGCGAGACAGCGGTGAATAGCACGCATTATCGCGTACTGTTTTTGGCGGCCTTCGTGCTGTTTATGTTTACGTTCATTTTGAACACGTTGGCGGAGATTATTCGTCAGCGCTTGCGCGGCCGTTACAGCGTCATTTAAGGCGCGCGGATTTCGAAGGGTTATCGCATGCCATTGAAACAACAAAGTCGGCTTTCGTTTCGCGCCTGGGTTAAAAGCGGCGAGCCATTTATCTGGTTTAACGCTGCGGCTGTCACCATCAGTTCGGTGGCTGTGGTATCGCTGTTGATATTGCTGGCGGTGCGTGGCCTCGGCCATTTCTGGCCGGGCACGATTTATCAAGTGACTTACCAACAGCCGAATACGGAGCCGGTACGCTTGCTCGGCGAGCGCGTCGAATCTGAAACTGTGCCGATTGAGCAGCTGCATAATTCCGGTGTGCAGTTTGAAACGAAAGCGGCTACGGTTCGTCGCGATTTAATGAAGCTGGGTAATCGCGATATCACTGGGCGAGATTTCAGCTGGTTCGTACATCCGTGGTTTCAGAACGAGCAGAAGCCAACCACAGCGATGGTGTTAGAGCGGCGCGAGTGGGGCAATTTTTACGGGTTCCTGCGCCAGGTCAAAGAGGCTGGAACCGTTGTCGCCGATAGCGCAAACGATGACGGGGCTGCCTGGCAGGCATTACAGCAAGGTTTGCAGCGGGCAACCGATCTGCACGACGAAATTTATCTTATCGAGAAAAAGCAAATCGGCGCGATCAACTACAAGATCGACGATCTGCGTTTGCGCACGCGTGGTCTCGAGTTGAACAAGGAAAAGTTGTCAGCCGAGGCGATCGCGCATGAGCAGGAAGCGATCGAAGCCGAGCGTGCCGAGTTGCAGGCCCAATACAAAGAGCTGCAAGGGAAGCTCAGCACGCTGTACGAGCAATTCAATCGCGATAGCATGACTGCGGAAGTCGCGGACGGAAAAATCGTGACGATTCCGCTGGCGAAGATCGTACATGCCTACCGCCCGAATGCGATGAGCCTGCCGCAGAAAATCGGCTTCTATTTCTCGAAGCTGTGGGAATTTCTCACCGATGAGCCGCGTGAAGCGAATACCGAAGGCGGTATTTTCCCGGCGATTTTCGGCACGGTGGTGATGGTGATGATTATGTCGATCATCGTCACGCCCTTCGGTGTCATCGCTGCCGTTTATCTGCGCGAATACGCGAAGCAGGGAGCGATCACTCAAGTCGTGCGCATTGCGGTGAATAATCTCGCCGGGGTGCCGTCGATTGTGTATGGCGTGTTCGGTCTCGGCTTTTTCGTGTATTTCGTCGGTGCGAATATCGATAAGGCATTTTTTGCCGAAGCGTTGCCGGCGCCGACATTCGGCACACCCGGTTTGATGTGGGCATCGCTCACGCTCGCGTTGCTGACCTTGCCTGTCGTGATTGTCGCGACTGAAGAAGGACTCGCGCGTATTCCGCGTTCGTTGCGCGAAGGTTCGCTCGCGCTCGGCGCGACCAAATTCGAAACGTTGTGGCGCGTAGTGCTGCCGATGGCGAGTCCGGCGATGATGACGGGATTGATTCTCGCGGTGGCACGCGCGGCGGGTGAAGTTGCGCCGTTGATGTTGGTTGGCGTGGTTAAACTCGCGCCGGCATTACCGCTCGATGGCAACTTTCCGTACATTCACCTCGATCGCAAATTCATGCACCTGGGTTTTCATATCAACGACGTCGGTTTTCAAAGCCCGAATGTGGAAGCCGCGCGTCCGCTGGTTTATGCGACCGCGCTGTTGCTCGTTATTATCATTGCGCTGCTGAATTTCAGCGCAGTCTCGTTGCGCAACCATCTGCGTGAAAAATATCGCGCCCTAGAGATGTAAAGATCTAAGGTAAATGTGAGCCGAAGATTTTCTGAGGAAAGTTCAATGTCCGAAACGTCAACCGTTAAATCGCACGCGATCGATATTGCGCAGCTGGGGCGCACCGGCACACAGCGCTCGCTAGAAAGCGAAGAAATTTGTCTGTCGGTACGCAATGCCAATTTGTTTTACGGACAAAAGCAGGCGCTGTACGACGTCAATATGGAAATACCGCGCAAGCGTGTGACCGCATTTATCGGCCCGAGTGGTTGCGGTAAATCGACGCTGCTGCGCTGCTTCAATCGCATGAACGATTTGGTCGACGGCTGCCGCATCGAAGGAAAAATGCTGCTCGATGGCGCCGATATTTACGATAAGTCGGTCGATGTGGCTTCGCTGCGCCGCCGGGTCGGCATGGTGTTTCAGAAGCCGAATCCATTTCCGAAAACGATTTACGAAAACGTCGCTTACGGCTTGCGTATTCAAGGCATTAACAAAAAGCGCACGCTCGACGAAGTGGTCGAACGTTCGCTGCGTTCTGCAGCACTATGGGATGAAGTGAAAGATCGTCTGCACGATAACGCGCTCGGCATGTCGGGCGGTCAGCAGCAGCGTCTCGTGATTGCGCGCACGATCGCGGTCGAGCCCGAAGTCGTATTGCTCGATGAGCCGGCGTCGGCGCTCGATCCGATTTCGACGCTGAAAATCGAAGAGCTGATCTACGAATTGAAAGCGAAATACACGCTGGTCATCGTTACGCACAACATGCAGCAGGCTGCGCGCGTTTCTGACTATACTGCGTTCATGTACATGGGCAAGCTGATCGAATTCGACAGCACCGACCGCTTGTTCACCAATCCCAAACAACGGCAGACCGAAGATTACATCACGGGTCGTTACGGTTGATCGGGCCTACCAATAATTTTTGAGGTGCCATGATTATGGTCGACAAGGATACGCACTCGCATCACATCTCTCAGCAATTCAATGCCGAGCTGGATGACATCAAAACCCGCATGTTGGAAATGGGTGGCTTGGTGGAGCGGCAAGTTGCGGAAGCCATCAACGCGGTCATGAATTCAGACAGTGGATTGGCGGAACGCGTGCTTAAAGGCGATGCGCGCATCAACGCGATGGAGGTTTCCATCGACGAAGAATGCGCGCTCATTCTCGCGCGGCGTCATCCTGCCGCGAGCGATCTGCGTCTCGTACTCGCGATCACGCGTGCATTGCACGATCTCGAACGCATGGGCGACGAAGCCACGAAAATCGCCGAGCAAGCCATTCGCTTGATCGAGCATGGTGAAATGCCGCGCTGCGTGCAGGAAATTCGCCATCTCGGCAATCATGTTTGCATGATGGTACGCGATGCGCTCGATTGCTTCGCGCGTCTCGACACTGAACAGGCGCTGCGCATCGCTCAAGAAGACAGAGCGGTCGATCAGGAATATGGCACTGCAATGCGCACCTTGGTGACCTACATGATGGAAGATGCGCGCAGTATTTCGGCGGTGCTCAACATTATGTGGAGCTTGCGTTCGCTAGAGCGTATCGGCGATCACGCACTCAATATCGCCGAGCACGTTGTCTACATGGTGAAAGGGCAGGACGTACGTCATGTCGGTTTGAGCGAGCTCGAAGCGCGTATCCACGACGGTAATTAGTGTTCGGTGAGATTTAAAAGGCAGCTTTCATAGCTGCCTTTTTTATTCCTGCAGATCAACGTTCTACCCCCGCAGATCGACCTCCTGAATTTTGTGATGAAGTGCAAGTTTTTATGCGCTAGGCTGGAGGTGAGGTCGTTTCGTTTCCTCCAAAATATGGGAAGACAGTGGTGGGTCGCGTCGAGCACCCGCTGAATGTCTTCAATGAATCAGTGATTTAAGGTGAAAGACGATGAAAATATTGCGTATCGCAGTTATCGCATGGTTGCCGGTAGTTGCCCAGTCGGGATGGTGCGGTGATTTGACGACAGACGCAGCAATCGGCGGCGCCATCGGCGGTGCTGTGGGCGGTGCGGTTGGTGCACAGGTTGGTGGGCGCGAAGGCGCTGTCGTAGGTGCCGGTATCGGCGGAGCAGCGGGTGCGGCCATCGCGACACAGGGTGATAAAGATCCTCGTAACGATCGCGATGACCGATACCGCGAGCATTATGATGACGATCATCATCACAGTCATCCGAGCCACTTCTGCCCACCGGGCCAGGCGAAAAAAGGTCGCTGCTAAGTATTGCTGTGATGCATTTAAAAAGGCCCCTCGCGGGCCTTTTTTTATTTTTAGGAAAACTTTCTCGCACGACGATTCAGTGAGTTGTCACGGCGCGATTGTGAGTGCGATCACGTCTTCGTCCAAAGGCGATACGCTTGGTTGACGTCGCTCACAAAATTGCGAGGTCTGCACTGTGTAAAAAAATCCGTCGCTCTATGATTGCCGCAGGAAATATCATTCACATTGCATCATGACCAACGGAATGTGCGTGTGCCCAGAGGCGAATTCATGCGCAAACTCCTGATCGCAGCAACTGCTCTAACAGTAATTATTAGTGGCGAGGCTGTTGCCGCAGTTAAATACACCAGCTCTTCGACAATTACGTATAACGGCATTACCTACAACTATTCCAGCACGTCGACATGTGCGAATGGCACAGCAGCATTGCGTTTGTATCGCAAATGGTGGTGTCCGGCCACGACGACTTCGGCTGCCTCTACCACGTCGTCAACCACCAGTAGCACTACGTCTAGCACGTCGACGTCCAGCACCACGACATCCTCTTCGACGACGAGCACGGCATCGACTTCTACGAGTTCGACAACTTCCAGTGGTACGACCACTAGCTCTAGCACAACAACGACGACTGCAACGACGCCGACGACCTACAACGCAAGTTTGTCTTGGTCGATTCCGACTACACGTACCGATGGCACCGCGTTAGCGCTATCGGAATTGTCGGGTTATGAGGTCTATTACACCAATGACTCGGGGTCAGTGAGCGTGGCGGTACCGATCAGCGGTGGTTCGACGACGTCGACTACCGTCAGCAGTCTTGCTTCTGGAAATTATTATTTTTCGATCTCGGCGATCGATACATCAGGCCTGAAGAGTGCGCTTTCCACTATGGCCTCGGTAACCTTTCCATAGTATTCGCTACATCGTACTCATACAGAAATAAAAAACGCGCTGGTTGCAAAATCAGCGCGTTTTTTATTTGTGCTCAATTATTTTGTGTGCGATCAACTTACGCAGTTGATCCCTATTTCTGATTGATGCGGTTCACAGATGCGGGTTCTACGTAAGGTTGGCAGTGAGTCTTCGGCCTAACCTGTGTGCAGGATTAATTATCAACCCTGCAACATGTCCAACGGATTGTGCGTGTGCCATGAGATGAAGCCATGCGCAAACAAGTTCTCGCAACCACTCTTCTAACGGCATTGATCAGCGGCGAAGCTGCTGCGGCCACTCAGTACACCAGTTCTTCGACAATCACCTACAACGGTGTCACTTATACGTATTCGAGCAGCTCGACATGTCCGAGTGGTAAGTCTGCGTTGCGGCTCTATCGTAAATGGTGGTGCCCGGTGACAGCATCGCCGACTCCGACTCCGACTCCGACTCCGACTCCGACTCCGACGCCGACGCCGACGCCGACGCCGACGCCGACTCCGACTCCGACTCCGACTCCGACGCCGACTCCGACTCCGACTCCGACTCCGACTCCGACTCCGACTCCGACTCCGACTCCGACGCCGACACCGACGCCAACGCCAACGCCCGTTCCGGTTTCGTACAATGCGAAAGTGAGCTGGACGATACCGACCACCCGCGCCGACGGCACGCCGTTGTCGCTCAGCGAATTAGCGGGCTACGAGGTGTACTACACCAACGATAGCGGCAGCGTGAGTGTGGTCGTGCCGATTAGCGGTGGCAGTGTCGCGTCAACGACCGTGAGCAATTTGGTATCGGGCAATTATTATTTCTCGATCTCTGCGATCGATACCAAGGGCCTGAAGAGCGCGCTCTCTCAGATGGCTTCAGTGACTTTTCCATAAAATTCATTCGGAAATAAAAAACGCGCTGATTTCACAATCGGCGCGTTTTTTTTGGTCGGTATTTTACGCTTACGATGAGCGTATAGCGGCGATCACTCCATCGCTGCGATCATCGCATCGCCAAATGCGGAACAGCTCAGTGTGGTCGCATCAGGAATCAGTCGCGCTAAATCATAGGTAACTGTTTTGGCCGCAATGACACGATCTAAACTGTGTTTGATTACATCGCCTGCCTCGTTCCAGCGCAAATAACGCAGCATCATTTCGGCGGCCAAAATCAATGCGCTTGGATTTACCTTATCCTGCCCCGCGTATTGCGGCGCGGTGCCGTGAATCGCTTCGAACACCGCGACTTCGTCGCCGATATTGGCAACGGGCGAACGGCCAATCGCGCCGGCTTGAGCACTGAGTGCATCGGCCAGATAATCGCCGTTTAAATTGAGCGTCGCAATAACATGGAATTGCTCGGGACGCGTGAGCATCTGTTGAAACATCGCATCGGCGATGATGTCGTTGATAATAATTTGGCGCTGAGTAAGAGGATTGCTGAACGATAACCACGGTGTGTTATCGACCGGCTTCGCGCCGAATTCCTCTTTGGCGATTTCATAACCCCATTCGCGAAATGCACCCTCGGTGAATTTCATGGTGTCGCCCTTGTGAACGAGCGTCACTGTCGGCAAATCATGATCGATCGCGTATTGAATCGCGCGGCGTACCAATCGCTTCGAACCTTCGGCGGAAATATTTTTGATGCCGATGGCGCAATCGTCGCCGAAGCGAATTTTTTTCACGCCCATGTCTTCGCGCAAAAACTGCAACACTTTTTCCGCTTGCGGTGAGCCGGCTCTCCACTCGATGCCCGAATAAATATCTTCGGAGTTCTCGCGAAAAATCACCATATCGATTTTTTGCGGCTCGCGTACGGGTGAAGGCGAACCTTGCAGCCAGCGTACGTGCCGTTGTGATACGTAGAGATCGAATTCCTGGCGCAAGGCGATATTGAGCGAGCGAAAACCTTCGCCGATCGGCGCGCTTAGCGGTCCCTTGATAACGACGCCGTATTCCTTGATCGCATCGAGCGTCGCTGTGGGGTACCACTCGCCGCCAAACATGTCGGCCGCTTTTTCGCCGCTGTAGATTTCCAGCCAGGCAATTTTGCGTTTGCCGCCGTACGCGCGCTCAACCGCGGCATCGACCACGTTGCGCATCACCGGCGTGATGTCGACACCAATGCCATCGCCCTCGACAAACGGCACGATCGGATGATTGGGCACGTTCAGCGAGCGATCGGCATTGATCGTGATTTTTTCGCCACCGATTTTGTTTGCCAAAGTAAATTCCTGTTTATTGGCGCCAATAACTCCCTCCCGTTGTCAGGGAGGGGAGGGTCAAGATGCCAGCTGCGCTTTACGTTCGCGACGGCGCGCATGCAACACCGGCTCAGTATAGCCATTCGGTTGTTCACGGCCTTTGAAGACTAGTTCGCACGCTGCATTGAACGCGATACCGTCGAAGTTCGGCGCCATTTTTGTATACAGCGCGTCGCCCGCGTTTTGTTCGTCGACGACCACTGCCATGCGCTTCATGGTTTCTAACACCTGCGCTTGCGTGCAAATGCCGTGATGCAGCCAGTTGGCTATATGCTGACTCGAAATACGCAGCGTCGCGCGATCTTCCATCAAACCGATGTTATTGATGTCGGGTACTTTCGAGCAGCCGACACCCTGATCGATCCAGCGCACGACATAACCGAGAATGCCTTGCGCGTTGTTGTCGAGTTCCTGCTGAATTTCTTCTGCCGATAACTGCGTATTTTTCAGCAGTGGAATAGTGAGAATATCGTCGAGCGCCGCGCGTTGGCGTGCGAGCAATTCTTCCTGACGCTGTGCCACATTCACCTGGTGATAATGCATGGCGTGCAATGTTGCCGCAGTAGGCGAGGGAACCCACGCGGTATTGGCACCGGCTTGCGGATGTCCGATTTTTTGCTTGAGCATTTCCGCCATCAAATCCGGCATTGCCCACATGCCTTTACCGATTTGCGCGCGCTGACGCAAACCGCACTGCAAGCCATTGTCGACATTCCACTGCTCGTAGGCTTGAATCCATTTCTCCTGCTTCATGGCATTTTTGCGCACCATCGCGCCGGCTTCCATGCTGGTGTGAATTTCATCGCCCGTGCGATCGAGGAAGCCGGTGTTGATGAAGACGACGCGTTCTTTCGCCACGCGAATACATTCTTTCAAATTGACAGTCGTGCGTCGCTCTTCGTCCATGATGCCGACTTTGAGCGTGTTGCGTGCGAGGCCTAGCATGTTTTCGATGGCGCCGAATAAATCGCAGGTGAATTGCACTTCTTTCGGGCCGTGCATTTTCGGTTTAACGATATAAATCGAGCCGGTGCGCGAGTTTTGTCTTCTCTTCAGATCGTGCATCGAAATCAATACGGTCACGGCGCCATCGAGAATACCTTCGGGCACTTCATTGCCTTGCGCATCGAGCACAGCGCTCGTTGTCATCAAGTGACCGACATTGCGCACGAACAACAGACTGCGACCCGGTAAAGTCAGTGTGCTGCCATCGAGTGCAGTAAATGTGCGATCGGCATTGAGTGTGCGCGTCAGCGTTTTGCCATCTTTGATAAACGATTCGGCAAGATTGCCTTGCATTAAGCCGAGCCAATTGCTGTAAGCGAGCGCTTTATCTTCGCCATCGACCGCGGCGATCGAATCTTCCAAATCCTGAATTGTGGTGAGTGCGGATTCGAGCACGATGTCTTTGATACCTGCGGCATCGGTGCTGCCGATCGAATGTTTGCGATCGATTTGAATTTCGAGGTGCAGACCGTTGTGACGCAGCAATACGGAAGATGGTGTTTTTGCATCGCCGTTGTAGCCGACGAGCGCATTGCGTTGTTGCAGTGTCGTCGCGCTGCCATTTTTCAGCGTAACGTGCAATTCACCGCCGACGATTGCGTATTGCGTGGCATCGCTATGGCTCGCATCTTTTAATGGAACGGTACGATCGAGAAAGTCGCGCGCAAAGGCAATCACGCGCGCGCCGCGTTTGGGATCATAGCCTTTTGCGCTTTCGGAAGGATCACGCGAAATAGCATCGGTGCCGTAGAGTGCGTCGTACAAACTGCCCCAGCGCGCATTCGCAGCGTTTAATGCGTAGCGTGCATTCATCACCGGGACTACCAGTTGCGGACCGGCGAGAATGGCAATTTCTGGATCGACATTCTGCGTTTCGATTTGAAAGTCAGGGCCCTCGGGTAAGAGATAGCCGATTTCCGTCAGAAATTTTTTATACGCAGCAGGCTCGAATTCCTCATTTTTTGATGAGTGGGTGCGATGCCACTCGTCGATTTTGACCTGCAGCGCATCACGCTCGGCGAGCAGGGCGCGATTGCGCGGCGCAAACTCAGCCAGCAGTGATGCAAAGCTGCTCCAGAACTGTTCGACAGAAATGCCGGTGCCTTGCGCGGCGCGCTGAACGAGAGCATGCAGTGGCGCAGAAATTTGAAGGCCTTCGGATTGAATGTAATCGCTCATGATCGTGTTCCTGTTTACCAATCGTTATGTAGCACTAAAGGTTTTTCGTGTGTGATTCGTTAGAAGCCAATATCGTCGGCATGTCGCGCAAAGCGCTGTGCTTTGCGGTAGGGAAATACATCGTGCACGACGCCTGCATTGAGTTGATTCTGAATGTCGAGCCAGAAATCGGGATTGTAAATTTCCGGATGCAGACGATCCAGCGCCTGCCGCGCACGCGGACTGCCCGCCAGAAAACGGCGAAATTCTTCCGGAAACGTATCGTTGACGCCGATGCCGTAGGTTGGCGTGCTGGCGAAAATGTCATCGTCGTTGCGCGGCGGCGGAATGCGGCGGAAAGTGCATTCTGTCAGCGGGCGCAATTCGTCGTAATCGTAAAATACCACGCGGCCATGGCGAGTCACGCCGAAATTTTTCAGCAGCATATCGCCGGGAAAAATATTCGCCGCAGCGAGTTGTTTGATCGCGTTGCCGTATTCGTCCATCGCGCTTTCGATCTGCTCGTCGTTGGCGCTCTGCAAATATAAATTGAGCGGCGTCATGCGGCGCTCGACGTAGACGTGTTTGATGATGAGTGCGCGTCCGCGAATTGCGATTTGCGAAGCGCATTCGCGCTGCAGTTCATCGAGCAATTCCGGCGAGAAGCGCGCGAGCGGGAACGCGAGATTGCGAAATTCGTGCATATCGGCCATGCGGCCCGCGCGTTCGGAGCGTTTCACGAAATCGTATTTTTGCTTCACTTGCTCGCGTGTAGTTTCCTTCGGCGGCGCAAAGCGATCCTTGATAATTTTGTACACGTAATCGAACGAAGGCAGTGTGAAAACCTCCATCACCATGCCTTTGGTGCCGGGCGCGATCACGTATTGATCGGTCGAGTTGTGCGTGTGTGCAACGGCGGCACGATAAAACTCACTCTTCGCGTGTTTAACAAAACCGAGCGCGGTGTAGAGTTCAAAAACCTCTTTATTCGGCATCAGGTCTTTGAGAAAGCGCACGTACTGCGAGGGCACGGGAATGTCGACCATGAAATAGGTGCGTGTGAAGCTGAATAAAATCGACAGGTCATCAACGCTGAAAAGCGCGGTATCGACAAAGATGCCGCCATCTTCATTGTTCAGCAGCGCCAACACAAACGGACAGCTGCGCTCATCGCAATAAATTTTTCCGATCAGGTAGCCCGCTTTGTTGCGATAGAAAATCGAATCGAGCACTTCGATTTGCGTGCGCTCGGGGACGAGCATGCCGAACGCTTCATCGCTGCGATTGGCAGCATCGATGATGTAACGAATGTCGCGCTCGATATCTTCGAAGCCGATGCTGAAATCGATATCTGTGAGAATTTTGCGCAGCATGGCGCTGACATCGTCGCCGGACTGATAGTTTTTCAGTACGCGTTCGAAACTCGCGGGTGTCGATAGCGGCTCTTCGAGCGCGAATGAATTCAGTCCCGATACTTTTTCATGACCGAACACGAAGCAATAACACGAATTGAAAAATGTCTGCGCGATTTCGGCGTTGCTGTGAGTCAGCACGATATCGGCGTATTCGCGTTTGGCTTCGCGCCAGAGATAGCGATCGTGCAGTTGTGAGCCGGCAATCGTGCCGATTGCGGTGGCGGTGTGATGCACTTTGCGGCGGTAGATAGTGAGTCGATCGGCCATCGCAGTATGGATCGCGTGCCATTCGCATTGCTCGAAACGCGCCTGTGCGCCGAGGGTGATGTTCTGCCATTCGGCGAACATGCTGTCGAATCCATTGAGAATGGCGCGGGCAAAGCGGCGGGCGATGGACATGTCTGCTTATCCAATTCGACCGGGTCGTGGGCCAATTCGTCTCGGTCGCAAGCGAGCTGGCGAAAAGCCGATGCAATACCCATAATCACTAGACTTATTCAAATTGCATTATCCATTCTTTTCGTGAATCTAGAACAGTTCGTGAGTTTAGAACAATGAACCTAAAACTATGAATCTCGCACGCGTCGATCTCAACCTTCTCGTCTATCTCGACGTGTTGCTGCGCGAGTGCAGCGTTACGCGGGCGGCTGAGCAGCTTAACATCACGCAGCCCGCGATGAGTAACGGCCTGCGCCGGTTGCGCGATCTGTTCGACGACCCGCTGCTGATTCGCACCAGCGAGGGCATGCGACCGACCGCGCGCGCGCTCGAATTGCAGCCGCAATTGCGCGAGGTGCTCAGCAAACTCGAAGTCGTCGTGCAATCTAGCAATTTCGAGCCGAAAGACAGTGAGCAATTATTTCGCATCATGGCGAGCGATTACGCCGAATCGACATTGCTGCCGCATCTGCTCGATGCGATTCGCGAAGAGGCTCCAAACATCGCTTTCGATATTCTGACGCCGTCGGACGTTACGTTTCTCGATCTCGAAAAGGGCAAGATCGATCTCGCGATCAACCGCTTCGACCATCTACCCAAATCGCTGCATCACACGACGTTGTGGCGCGATACATTTTCGTGTCTGCTCAGCGCCGATAACCCGATACTCGATGATTTTACGCTCGATACCTATTTGCAGGCACCGCATATATGGGTGAGCAAAACGGGTATGGGCGTGGGTACGGGGATGACGCCGCGCGATACCTTGCGGCTCGGCTGGGTCGACGAGGCGCTGGCAGAAATCGGCAAGCAGCGTCGCATCCGTTTATTCACGCGGCATTATCAAGTTGCGGCGTTACTCGCACAGCAGCCTGACTTAATCGCGACATTGCCGACGCAGGCGGCGCTGCTACAAGCCAATAATGCGCGCCTGGCGATTCGGCGTCCGCCGTTTCCGATTGTGCCGATTGAGTTGAAGATGGCGTGGAGCGCACTACTGCAACACAACAACGCGCATATCTGGCTGCGCCGAAAAATTCAGGATGTCGCGCGCGAGCTAATTGGAAAAACCAAATAGCTCGCGAAAATAAATCTAACGTCGAAGACCCAAACCGCTGCGTAATTTCAAATTACGCAGCCATGTTTTTGTGATGAACCAGCTCGCATTCGCGCACAGCGATCGGTGCGATGAATTGAAATTGATAGCCCATCGTCGCCAATGTTTTTTGCATGTCCGCCATCGTTTGCTCGTTTGTCGATGCACAGCTGCATGCGAGCAGTTGATTCGGATATTCGCGGCGAATCGCTTCTGCGAATTGACGTGCGTCCTCCAAATTCTCCGGAGCGATTTCCAGCCACAGCATATCGGCATAGGGTGCGTAAGCGAGTCCGCGAGCGATCGCTTGTTCGATGCCGCCGCGAGCTTCGTAGAAACCTTCTTCGCTGCGTTCGCCGGTCATGAATGCGCGATCGCGCGCATCGTCATCCGAACTCAGCAAATTCGATGTGTTCGCGGTGGTGCGCGCGATGATGAGTGTCGATACATCTTCCGCATCCGCAGCCAGACGCGCCGCCGATAATTTCTGTACGACTTCGCTGGTCGGCATCAACACGTTATTTTCTTGAATACGGTTTTCCGCAGAACAGCTCATCTGATTGCGCTGTTTCGCCGAGGTGAATTGATCGTCGAAATGCACGCCAGCAGCGCCCGCGCGAATCATATTTTTCATCAGTTCAAACGCGTTGAGCGCGCTGCCGTTATGTGCTTCGGCATCGGCGATGATCGGTGCGAAATAATCAATGAAATCGCAGGATTCATTGAGATTGGCGCTGGTGCCGGCTTTCCATTGGATTTGATCGGCACGTTCGAAGGCATTGTTGATGCGACGAACGAGAGAAGGCACCGAGTTGATCGCATAGAGCGATTGGTCGGGGCGAATCGTTTCTGCAGTGGTTTGATCGGCCGTCGCGTGCGAGCAAGAAAGGTAAATCGCCTGTGCGCCAGCGCGAACTTGTTGAACGGCTTCACCGCCGGTCAGGGCGCTACTTGCATTTACGCCCAGCTGAAGCAGATTCCACAATTTTTCGGCACCGAGCTTGGCGATGGTGTTATCGCGCTTGATCGAGCCACGCAGGCGCACCACGTCTTCGGCCGAATAGCTGCGAGTGATGCCCGCCCAGCGCGCGTTGTCGCCCCAGTCGGCCTCAATGCGAGCGGTTTCAGCGCGGCGATCATATTTTCCCGTGTTGAGAGTGCCGAGGCGTGGTGTGCTCATGGTGTTTCTCCAGCTGTGTGTCCAGTGGCAATGGGGACATAGTACGGCTGGGTTCTGTATTGGCCGAATTTATTGTTTTTATCCTGTGAATTCATTTTGTGAATAGTGGGTGGGCGTTTTCTTTGCCTGTCGCCACCATGATTAGCATCCATCTCTTCGGGACGATAGTTAATGCAGCTGCTTTGCTGAGTCCATTTAGATTCCCTCTCGTGAATTGGTTTTTCGCCGGTAGCAGTGCAGCTTCATTTAAAAGCGTTCGCCGATTTTGCTGGCGGGGTAAATCTGGCGCTGAATTTTCGGCACTGCACTGCACTGCACTGCATTGCAGCGTCTGCGCGAGCATCAGGCGCAATTGTGCTTCGTTTGTTTTGTTGGGCATTTTGCAGTTTGTGGACGTTTTACCGTTTTGCCTTGGTTAGACCAATTGATGCAGGGGGGGCGTGGGGGTAGGATGGCGAGGTCTGTCTAAGTGTGCGTAGAAGACTTGACTGGATGCAATGCAACCAGGTTCTAGCAATCAGAACCACTTAATAAGGATTTTAATCATGAAAAAATTCCCCCCAAATCTTTCTGTACTAACGTGTTCAGTACTCGCAGGCTTGATGGCATCGAATGCTATGGCCGTCATCAGCGTTACACAGACAACGAATGCGTCGGCATTGAGTGCTGCGCTCGGCGGTAATGGGCTGACAATCAATTCGGTATCCATCGTGAATGGCACGGCCGATCAATTCGGTACGTACTCTGGATTCAGCACGCCGCCAGTCACATTTGGCAACGGTGTTGTTTTGTCGACGGGTAATGTTGTTTCTACATCGAACTTGGCAAACTTTCCCGATACCCAGACCGGTGCAGCAGGAACTGCTGAGTTCGATGTTTATGGTGCAAGTCATATCACCAATTTCGAGTCGTCTTACAATGTTGCCGCACTACAAGTTAGTTTTACGTTGGCGCAAAGTAGTGCTGTATCGTTTGATTTTATCTTCGGCTCAGTTGAGTACCCGGAGTTTACTAACGATTATACCGATGCCTTTTTAACTTTCTTAGACGGTACAGCTAACCAGATTACCTTCGATGCACTTGGTGCGCCTGTTCAAGTGGGGACGAGTTTCGCATCGCAGCTGACGACGGAAGATCTTAATACGGTATTCACTGATCCGCATGGTTTATTGCGTCCCCTAACGACGAAAACAGGCGTGCTCAGCGCTGGTACACATACGCTCTTGTTTGAGGTTGGTGATGTTAATGATGAGGAGCTCGACAGCGCGGTGTTTATTCGTAATTTATCGGTTGTTGCGGGTGGCAGTGATGACCCGACCACCACACCGACGGTTCCAGTGCCCGCTTCTGTTTGGTTGTTTGGCAGCGCCCTGTTCGGTCTTGGTGGTGTAGCACGGAAGAAAAGTAAATAGGCGATTGGGAATAAAAAAACGGCAGCGTGAGCTGCCTTTTTTTGTGCACGCGCTTAAACGGGATTATTTCAGATGCCCAAGATCAGCGGCGCTGAGTCCTGCATAGCTAAGGACATCGGCGCCGATTTGCTGCCATTCGAGATCCTCTTCCTGTTCGCCCAGAATGCGGTGCAGACCGCCTAAATGCTCGGCCATTTTTAAAATCGCCAGCAGATTTTTACTGGTGGTATCGGCGTAAAACGGATCGGCAAAAATAGGCTGCACGCGATGATGGTCGCGAATTGCGGAGCAGACGGCGTCGGGCAATCGCCACGATTTAGCGATGTAATAGCCGACGATCGCGTGGTCGGTATTCAGTCGTCTATTTTCTTCATCGAGGATATGGGGTGATGTATACGCCGTGCGCAGGATTTCATCGTAGTGGATGAAGCGCTTCATCAGCAGCGGAATGCCGCAATTGTGGAACAGCGCTACGGAATAGATTTCATCGGGTTTGGCCAGTCCGGTTTCCTGAGCGATATTCGCGGCGAGCATTGCCACATCGGCTGCGGAGTCCCAAAAGCGCGCTAGGCTGACAATATCGTCATCGCTGAGCGCACCGCGAATCGATAGCGCATTGGCAATATTGAGTACGCCTTGAATTCCCAGCAGCGCACAGGCTTTGTGCACCGACAGGACATTGAGTCCGAATGCGGCGGAGTTAACAATTTTGAGCAGACTGCCGCAGAGCCCAGGGTCGAGGGTGATGATGTCGGCGATGCGTTGCAGGCTGCAGTCGGGCGACATTTCCTCCAACTGCAAGTCCACCAGAATTTGCGGCTGGGAAGGAATGGTGATGCCGTGAAGCAGCGTTTTGATTTGTTCGGGGGTGAGTTCGGTAGCGGCTTTGGTCATTGCTCTCTTCCTTTACCGAGTCAGCATAGACGGCTCGTTAGCCGCTCTATGGAAGTATTAGTTATGAGCTTCGCGGAAAAGGGCGGTGATCGATTAGTGCACCTTATCTTATCGCTTGCGGGTGGCTGCCCCTAATGTGTCGCGGGTGCGGCCAAACCGGTTGCGGCTGCGACCGCATGGCTATCGTGCCTGATTTTGTACAGATCGAAACCGCGCCCGACGTGCAAAATTTGCAGCATGTCGGGTGCGGGATTGAACGTGTCTTCGGGATCGGTGCCGAGCACGATCAGGTAGTCGTAAAAATCCTCCCAGTCGTCCCAGTAGTGCGCCGCTGCGTTGGGCGGCGTTTCGGTTTTCGCGGTGATCAAGACTTGGCTGATGCTTGGCGTATCGCCATCTTCGGTGTCGACATGAGCGTGGAAATCGTTGCGGGCATGAACGATTTGTTTGCCTTCGACCGTGAAGAGTCGCGACACCAGCGCGGATCGCTCGATGACGGCAAGGTTGGGGGAGTGCGACAGTGAATCGTCGATGGTGCCGGGCGAAAGATTATCGACCTGGGCAACGAACAATCGCGAGCCGGGTGTCAGCGAATGCAGCGCAGCTTTAAGTTCCAATATCGGTTGCGACAGCGATGCCCAGTTAAATGAAATGTCGACGACACGAAATGCGATCGCCGCAAGACATAGTGCGAAGAAAAAGTTTTGGGTTTCCAGCTTGCGTAAATCCACCGAAATAAAACCGAGCGACATGAAAAAAAGCCCGACGATCAGACGTTGATCGGCCATCCACGAGCCGAATGCCTGGCGCGGCATGAGGACAAACGCGACCGCAATGATCGAAGCGATAAGGATGCCGGCAGTGTGAAAGCGAACGAGCCCACGCCGTTTCGCGGTGATAATGGCCGCGATGATTAACACCAGAAAAGGAATGTCGGCGTAATCGGAGTACACGGATAAAAAAGTTTCGATGGCTTGCAGCTTGCCTTGCGATTCCCACACGTTTTGTTGCACCAGCTTCCAGGTCGGGCTGTGCAGAGCGATGTAGGCGAACGGAAGAAAAGGCGCTATCAGTGCAACGCCGCTGCGGATAACAGGTCCCACGCGGATCGATTTGTCCTCCCACAAGCGCCACGCTTCGAAGCTGGCGATGCCTAAGCCATAAATCGCGAGCGCAGCGGCATGACAGACATACAGAATGCTGCAAAAAATTACGCTGACCAGTATTTTTAGCGCGATATTTCGCTCGGCGAGAGCGATCCACGCCGCCAATCCAAACACGGCAACGCCGATGCCGAACAGATAATTCATCAGGCCGACAAATAAAAAACCGTTGTAGACGAATAGCCCGCCTACCAGCGGCCAAGCCGACCAGCTGTGATAAATTGCGCGGTGAACGAACATCGGGCCGAGCAGTATCAGCAGTAAAGTCGCGGCAATAAAAATTCGTCCGGCGGCATAAACACCGAATAGCGGGATCAGCGGCGGAACCAGCAAATCCATGATGAGGTTTGGAATCGGCGCCCACGCGATGTTGTAAAAATGGGATAAAAAATCGGTGGGTGCATGGTTGGCGAGAATGAACATGCGCGCCAGGTGGTTGGGATAATCCTCGAGCGGCGGGATTTGTGTGTAGAGCAGCGGCAATACGATTAATGCCGCGACCAGCAGCGTTTGCGCAAGAACCACGGATTTGCGCTCGACTCGGGCATCGATGTGCAGCGTTGATTCGGGCCGCGTGGTTTGTGAGTTCGTGTTTTGCAGGTCAGTTGTCTGCGAGTCAGGGGTTTGCAGGTCGGTGGTTGGCAATTGAATCGATCCCGTGAGTTGTCGCGCAATAAGACCGCGCTGAGCGCATTACGATCTCGCGATCGCGCAATATTGTTATCGCTTATTTTTCTGCTGCTGGCGTTGTCGCAATGATCTGGCGAACTGTGCCGATAAAGTGATCGACGAGTGGAGAATAGTTGGCGGGGTTCCACGCCAGTGCAAGTGTCAATGAATGATCGAGCTCGCGAACGGGTTTGAGTACAACATCGGGTGGCGGTGATGTCGCCGCGACCACAAAACTGATCCCCATGCCGACCGCAACGAGATTTAGCGCCGTCGCATCGCTATCGGCTTCCTGAATCACACGCGGCGAAAAGCCGAGTTGATGACAATCGCGCAGCAACGCATCCGAGTAGTAGGCGTTGCGCGAACGTGCCAGCCAGATAAACGGCTGATTCACGAGGTCGTCGAGCGACAGCAGCTTCTTTTTTGCCAGCGGATTGCCGCGATGCAATGCGAGCATGAAGCGATCGTCGCCGATGGGGAGATGTTCGAGCCCCTTATCGTGTTCGGGCGAGAGATAAATAAATCCCGTATCGAGTTCGCCGTTGCGCAGCGCTGCGCATTGCGCGGGTGATGTCATTTGATTGAGGCGTAATTCCACATTCGGGTATGCGCTGCGAAACTCGCTGATCGAGCGCGAGACTAATGGCGAGCGCGCAGCGGTTTCGCGAAAGCCGATATTGAGCGTACCGAGCTGACCGGCTGAGGCTTCTTGCAAGCGCTCTTTGGCGGCTTCAAGATCGGCGAGGATGCGGCGTGCGTCGGCCATGAATAGACGCCCGGCCGAGGTCAATGCGATTCGTTGTTTGGCGCGCGTGAATAACTGGCAGCCGAGCTCGTCTTCGAGCTGCGCGATTTGTTTGGAAAGCGCGGGTTGAACGATGTGCAGGCGTTCAGCCGCGCGCCGCAGATTTTCCTCTTCGGCGGCGATCAAGAAATAGCGCAGACGTCTTATATCCATAGGCTCAAATGATAGCAAAGAGGAATCAAGTTAATCATTATTTGCTCTTGGCGTTATCAGTGGCTTTTGCCTATCTTGTGGCTACTCTTTTTGACACACCAATCATTGGCACACACGAATCACCGCTGGGCACAACCCGAATCATCACGGTTTAACAGACTACACATCACTTTTTAACAACGATCAAATCACACGGCAGGTACCTACAAATGGCTGAACAAAAAGCGACGAATGTGCATTGGCACGAAGGCGAGGTGACGCGTCAAGACCGCAATCGCCTCTTGAATCAAACCGGCGCTACCATCTGGTTCACCGGTCTTTCCGGCAGCGGCAAGAGCACGGTAGCGGTAGCGTTGGAATCGGAGCTGCTGCGCCGCAACAAGCTCTCGTACCGTCTCGATGGCGACAACATTCGCCTCGGCATCAACAAAAATCTCGGCTTCTCGGCTGAAGATCGCACCGAAAATATCCGTCGCATCGGCGAGATTTCCAAATTGTTCGTCGACACCGGCGTCATCGTGTTGTCGAGCTTCGTCAGCCCGTATCGCGCTGACCGCGATCTCGTGCGCAAGCTGCACGACGACGGCGGCATGCAATTCATCGAAGTATATGTCGATGTGCCGCTCGAAGAAGCGGAGAAGCGCGATCCGAAAGGCTTGTACAAAAAAGCGCGCGCAGGACAGATTCCGAATTTCACCGGTATTTCCGATCCGTACGAAGCGCCGCTGAAACCGGAACTGGTTTTGAAAACGCACGAAATGACTTTGCAGCAAGAAGTCGAAGCGATCATCGCGTTGCTCGAAGCGCGTGGTCTCTTGGCTGCGAGTTAAGGTAAGCGTAAGCAAGCGAATTCGTTTTGCAAATTAACTGATTTTTTTTGGAGATCATCATGATCAAACCGCATGGCGCAAACGAACTTAAGCCATTGTTCGTCTACGACACCGCGCGTCATCACGCGCTGAATAAAGAAGCCGAATCACTGCCGTCGTTGCTGCTCAACTCCGCAGCGGCTGCGAACGCTGTAATGCTCGGCGCAGGTTATTTCACTCCGCTCACCGGCTACATGAATCTTGCCGATGCGCTGAGCGTTGCAGAAAAACTGCATACCACCGACGGTTTGTTCTGGCCGGTGCCGATCATCAATTTGACCAAAGATTCGAGCGTGAAAGCCGGTTCGCGTATCGCACTGCGCGATCCGAACGTCGAAGGCAATCCTGTTCTCGCGATCATGGACGTGAAAGCCGTTGAGTCGGTTACCGATGAACAGATCCAATTCATGGCGAAAAATATTTTCGGCACGGTTGATCCAAAGCATCCAGGCGTCGCGGTATTTACGCAACTCGGTAACACGCTGCTGTCGGGTTCGATCGAAGTATTGAGCTTCAGCTATTTCCAAAGCGATTTCCCCGATACGTTCCGTACCGCGGTGGAAATTCGCAACGAAATCCAAGAGCGCGGTTGGAAAAAAGTTGTCGCGTTCCAAACCCGTAACCCGATGCACCGCGCGCACGAAGAACTCTGCCGCATGGCGCAAGAGCGTTTGCAAGCGGACGGCATCGTGATTCACATGCTGCTCGGCAAATTGAAAGAGGGCGATATTCCTGCGCCGGTACGCGATGCGTGTATTCGCAAAATGGCCGAGCTGTATTTCCCGCCGAACACCGTGATGATCACCGGTTACGGTTTCGACATGCTCTACGCCGGTCCGCGCGAGGCTGTTCTGCACGCGATTTTCCGTCAGAACATGGGCGCGACCCATTTCATCCTCGGTCGCGATCACGCGGGTGTGGGCGATTACTACGGCCCGTTCGATGCGCAAACCATTTTCGCTGAGAAAGTACCGAAAGGTGCGTTGCTCATCGACTTGTTCCTCGCCGATAACACAGCGTTCTCGAAGAAACTTGGTCGCGTGGTGATGATGCGTGAAGCGCCCGACCACACACCGGACGACTTCATCAATTTGTCGGGTACGAAAGTGCGCCAAATGCTCGGTCAAGGCATGGCACCACCGCCTGAGTTTTCGCGCCCTGAAGTTGCGAAAATTCTGATGGAATACTACCAATCCATCGATGGTTAAGCTGTCGATTGGTAGCTGGCCCGCCCAGCGGCGGCTAACGCCGTAGCAATAAACTCGATTTAGGCGCCTTTAAGGCGCCTTTTTTTCGCCCTAAATTTGTCATTCCGCCGACTCCGAGTTGTTCTAAATCATCTTTTTCGACACATGTGTTGCAATTTTGTCGAATTGCGACCAAGATGGACTCATCCCCTATGGGTTTTTGGGAGTGTCCTCAATGAATGTGCAAGTGACGGGCTATCAAGCCCCCGATGAACAAGTGGCGTGGATGGGTACCGATCCCATCCCGGCGAAACCCTATTACGACGCCGATTATTTCGAGCTGGAGCGCAAGGCGATATTCATGCGCAGTTGGCTCAACATCGGTCATGTGTCCGAAGTGCCTGAGCCCGGATGCTTCATCAAACGCGAGTTGGAATTTGCCAAAGCATCGCTGCTGATCGTGCGCGGCAAAGATGGCGTGTTGCGCGCATTCCACAACGCATGCACGCACCGCGCGACGCAGTTGGTGGAGGAGGCGAGCGGCAAAGCGTCGGCGTTTCTCTGTCCCTATCACATGTGGAATTTCGGTACCGACGGCCAGTTGCGCGCGGCGCCCGATTTCGATCGTTTCGCCGTGAAAAAAGAGGATTGCGCGCTGAAACAAGTCGCAATCGATGTCTGCGCGGGATTGATCTTTGTGAATCTCGAACCATCGCCGCAGCAAAGTCTGCGCGATTATCTCGGTGATATGGCCGAGAAGTTAGAGAGCATGCCAGTGGCGAAAGCGACAACGTTTTCGGAATACGTTTACGAAATCGAAGGCAACTGGAAAATCACCTACGATAATTTTCAGGAAAATTATCACCTGCGTTACATCCACTCGAGTACGGGCGTCGCGACGATCAGTCCCGATAATCCGCACGGTTATCCCGTCAATTACGGCTTTTATGGTCCGCATCGCACACAGACGATTTGGACCAATCCGCAACCCATCATTAAGCCGATGCAGGGTTTTGCATTCGGCAAAGGCGCGCGCGCGGCGATGGCGCAGGGATTGATCGGCGGTCCTAACGATCGCACCTATTGCGCGGTATTTCCGAGTTTATTCGTGATCGGCACGCCGACGCAGCATTTCTCGCATATGGTGTATCCACTGTCGGCGACGCGCTCGCGCGGTGTCATTCGCGTGTATTGGGTTGGCGACGACCACAACGCGAGCGAGCGTTTTGCGCGCGAGTACACGCTCGGTTCGATTCGCGATATTCATAGCGAAGATGTGAATGTCATCGAGCGTGGTCAGCGCGGATTAAATAGTGGCGCGCTTGAGCATATTCACTTTCAGGCAATGGAGGGATTGTGCCGGCATTTATTTCAAACGGTCGATACCAAAGTGCAGGCGTATCGCAACGAGATCAACAACGCCACGCGCACTGTGGAGGTGAAATGATGAGTAAGTCATTGCCGATCGGTTTTGAAATACTCGAACCGTTTGTCGAAGGTTGGGCCATCGCCGGAACCGCAAATCGCGATCGTCGTCGCGGCGAGAGCAGTGCCGAGGAGCGCGCGGCATTTTTTGAAGCGGCGAAAGATTTGGTCGCGCCGGCGCTCGATATGCTCGACAAAAAATCGCTCGCGGATTTTGATGACAAAGAAAAATGCCTGATGGATTTACTGCTGAGTTTTGCGCATGTCGCGCTGGCGGTCGAAATGCAGGGCAAGGCGGAGGCGAAGCATGCGGGCTTTCGTAAAGTGATGCGAATTACCCGCGCCGTTGCCGATACGGTCTGAGTCGTCGCGTGCGCAGTTGTTGTGAAATTCGACTGTTATGAAATTCAACAGTTGTGAAATTCAACGGTTGCGAAATTTAACGGTGCAGAAATAAAAAAGGCTGCACCGGGGCAGCCAAAAAAAATGATCGATTGGGCGGCGCACCTACCGGGTGACCGCCCAACTTTTTTGCGCACTCATTTGCGCTCAATCCTTCGTGGCAATACCGAAGCGATCGCAATAATCTTTGTAACGTTCGCGAATCTGCTCTTTGGTCAGACTGTAATCGGCGAGCGAGTAAGTGTGCTTGCCGTGTTTGCCTTGTTGATTGCTCGCCATGAACGCATTCATTGCCGTTTCTGCTTCTTTGGTGAATGGCTCATCGAAATGTTTGTAAACATTTTTAATGGCGCCGATCGGATCTTTCATCACATCCGCGTATTGCAGATCGTAAATCGAATCCCAACCGTGTTTGGCTTTGTAAGCAAGTGTGCGCTCGATCATGATATCGAACGTGTCGAGCAGTACTTCGCCAATCGCTTTCAGATTTACATCGTCGCTGAACATCGGGCGCACTGCTTTCAATAAACTGCAGGCAGAGCCGACTACATCGACCGGATCGCGGTGCGTCATCACCAGTTGTGCATCGGGATAGACGGTGGTGAGCGCATCGAGAAAGAGCGGATGCCACGGGTTTTTCAATGTCCAGCGGCCGCCGGTTTCGGCTTGCAGCAATTGCAGCAGACGTTTTTGGTAGCGGAACGCGGGCAAATAATCTGCATCGTGCATGAGCCACTGGTGGTAGCTCGGGATATCGAATTGCGAGTCATAGACTTCCGCGCAAAACGAAGCATTCATCGAGAATTGGCATTCGGTCGGCGAGTCGGCATCTTCGTGGTGAATTGCAGAAATATGCGGCGCCATCTTCAGCGCCATGTCGAGTTGCGCTTTGGCTTTGTCGTAACGCGGGCCGGCGTGCAGTTCTTCTTTTTTCGGCGGCGGTACCGAGTCGAATGCCTCCCAGCGCAGGAAGCTGCGGCGCGCCGGATCGACGCTGAGCAAGTTGATAACGAGCGTGGTGCCGGTGCGCGGCAGGCCGAAAACGAACATCGGTTTTTCGACCGGGCGCTGCAATAGCTCCGGATGTTTCGACAAATAATCTTCCACACGCAAACGATTGGCGAGTGTGCCGATCAGCATACCCTCGACACTCTTTTCGCCACGTGCATTGAGCTTGGCTTCCTTGTTAAGCGAGTCCACCAGAATATTGAGCGGGCCCAGGATGCTGTCGTCACCCAGATTAGTGAGACCGCCGGTGAGCTGTTGCGCGACTGCAATCAAAGCTTGTGTTTGCATGATTATGTTTCCATATATGGAATAATGTGTTTGAATATTGGAAATAATCGCCCGTGACCGGCTGGATGTCAATGGCTGTGGTGATGTCCGGCCGGGTGACCACGCGTTCAACTAATAGGCTAGTCGCAACTGAGTGGAAGTGTTATTCGTGGCAGAGAGCTCCGGTTCCAATAATCGCGTTATCGACGTGCTCAATTTCTTGGCCTCCCATCCGACCGAGGCGTTCACCTTGTCGGAGCTGGCGGGGCATCTGGAATTGAGTAACGGGTCCGCGCACCGCGTGCTCACCGCATTGACCGAAGCGCGTTATCTATCGCGGCACCCGAAACACAAAACCTATTCGTTAGGCGTTGCGCTGGTTGCAATCGGGCAGGCGGCGGTGGAAAAACATCGCGGCATCGATATTGCGCGGCGAGAAATGGCGCGTCTGACCGATGAATTAAGAGTGCAGTGCATCGCCACGGCGATTGTCGATGACGAGCTGTTGTTTCTGGCGAAGGAGGGAATGCCGCAAACGCACGACGGTTTGAATCGCGTCGGCGAGCGCCGTCCGTTTGTGCCTCCACTGGGATTGGGACATATCGCGTGGGCTGATAAAAAAACGGTCGCTGATTATCTGGCGCGTGCGCAATCGACACTGAGCGATGCGATGCGCGATTATTTGAAAACCGCGCTCGATGTTATTCATCAGCGCGGCTATGCCATTGCTGCGAATGGTATGGCGTTGCGCGCATTGCGGCAGACCGCGACTTTTCCCATCAACGGTGCTCGCGACGAAGCGTACTGGTCGCGCGTGCATGAATTGATCGGCGCGCTCTCGGAAAAAGAAATTCAATTATTCGATATTGCCGATGCGGGCAACGCCGGTATCAGTTACATATCGGCACCGGTATTTTCGCCGACCGGCGCGGTGACATTGGAGTTGGCGCTGAGCGGGATGCCGGATAATTTAAGCGCGCAGGAAATTGAGCGCTATATCGAACGGCTGCGTGCAACCGCGGCGATTGTCACCAGCGAAACGCATGGCCGTATGCCGACGGCTAAATCGCGCAGCTTTCAGCGAAAATAATTTTGGGCATCGAAAATAGTTTTTGGCATCGAAAATAATTTAGCGCGTAAAAAAATATTTTTTTATCGTCGGGCTACTGAATCGATGCTTCGGTCATCGTCGTATTGCGACCGGCTTCTTTGGCTAAATACAGCGCTTTATCCGCGCGTTCGAACAACGATTCCGCCGTATCGCCTTCGCGTAAACAGGCAACGCCAAATGAGGCCGTCAGACGTTCGATGGTTTCGGCTTCGCGCAACTGAATGCGCAAGCGATGAATGGCGAGACGCAGACGTTCCGCGAATAACTTGGCGGCTTTGAGATCCGTACCCGGAAGAATGAGCGCGAATTCTTCGCCACCGTAACGCGCCGCGATGGTTCCCTCGCGACTTTTGGTCAACAGCAGATTGCTCACGCGCTGCAAAACGTGATCGCCAGCAAGATGTCCGAGTCGATCGTTCACCGCTTTGAAATAATCGAGATCGCACAAAACAACACACAGGTTGTGCGTGAACGATTTGGATTCGATTTTTAGATTCAGCTCGCGATAGAACGTGGCGCGGTTAAACAGCCGCGTTAGTTCGTCGATATTCGCGCTTTGTTGCGCTCGCTCGAGCTCTAGACGCAGTTGCTCGATTTGCGCATTTGCGCTGAGCATGGCGCGCCGATATTCGCGGTTGGTGTCATTGAATGCGTCGAGTTGAGTGACGATCTGAGCAACGACGGCGCGAATATCATCGGCTTCGCTCGCATTCTGCAGCGAATTGCGCGAGCAAAGAATATTTTCATCGAGGCGCTCACTGCTATCGATGCCCTGTTTTAAATGATCATGCAATGTCGCGGTGAGCAATTCGAAGGTCGCAGCGGCCTTTTCGATAGCGTCGATATTGTTCAAACAGATGTGTTGACGAAACAGCTTTTCCGCTGTGGTTTCGTCGTAGGGAATGAGACCGCGTTCGATTTTTTCGAGTGTCGCACTCAGTTCGGGGCGACGACCGCTAGCGTGCACGTACCACAGCGCATAATTGAGCGGGTTGGGAGCCAGCCCTAATTTCCTGAGTACCGGCAGCACGGTTTTGAGATAGGAAATGGCTTGCTGTAGGACTTCGGGAAATTCGAGCATTAGAGGTTCTTGGGGTGTGGAAATTACCCATCAGCAAAGCACATCCGACCCCTTACTTCAACTTTTAAGCCGACGCCCGCAGACGTCGGATTAAGCATTTGCCCAGGGCTGGGATCGCTGCGGGCGCTGCAGCATTTTTGCCGACGAATTTGGAATTAGTAGGTTTCGCCACGCATATATTTTTCTAATTGAAGAATCATGGCTTTCTGATCTTCGATGATGTTTTTAACGAGGTCACCAATCGAGATCATGCCGACTAACTGGTTGTTCTCCACCACCGGCAAGTGACGAACATGCTTGTTGGTTACAAGCTCCATGCAATACTCCATCGAATCCGTCGGGGCGACGCAAATCAGATTTTTTGTCATCACCTGTTCGATCGGCGTGGTCTTCGAGGACAGATCGCTGATGCCGAATTTACGTGCGTAATCGCGTTCGCTGAAAATTCCGACGGGTTTTTCATTGTCCAGAATCAGCAGCGCGCCCACCATTTTCTCGGCCATGAGTCTGAGCGCATCGACCACCATCGTACCCGGTGCGACACTATAGGTTTTTGCATCGGCCTTTGATTGGAGTATGTCTTTTACATTTTTCATGGCGGTGCCTCCGTCTGCCTTGTTTTTTTGACAGGGTACATTCACCGGTGTGAATTGACAATTCAGGGGCATCGGTGTGAATAGTTAATTCACCGTAGCTCGGGCGAATTGGCAATTTAAAGCGTTTTGCCGCTCTTGAGCCCCCACAGCGCCAATGCCATCGGTATCACGAACAGTCCGAGTCCCCAACTCAGCACATCGACTCCTGCCTGTGGCGTGATAACGGCATAGCTCGCCAGGATAACGGCAGCGAGTGCATTACCCGACAGACCGCCAATCGAACGGTAACTGCTGAAGATGCCCATGGCGAGCGCGCGCGACTCCTCCGACGACGATAGCAGCGATGCGCGTTGTGCGATTAATTGTGCTGCGGCCAGCGCCATACCGAATAATGCCAACGCTAGCGCGAAGCTGATCCGATTGAGAAAGAACATCATGATTAAAGCCGATAAGGCCATGGCGATTGCAGCGAAAAGCCGAAACAGGCGATCGCCGTAAACATCGATCATTTTTCCAAAGGCGATATTCGTCAGCACCTGTGCGCCGGCGATGATCGCAAAATAAAGTCCCATTACGCTGCTGTTGATGCCCAGCGCGGCATGACTCCACGCCGGCAGCGTAAACATGATGGCGAAGTGTTGCGCGATCGAAAAAAACAAAATGAAGCAACCGAAGTTGAAGCGGCGATTGCCGAAGGTTTTCAATTGCGCGCGCGAATTATTCGAACGCGCGATGCTCCAGCCCAGCGCGGCGAGCGCGAGTGGAAAAGCGATCAAGTAGGGAATGGACAGGCCGCCCTGCACCAGCGCCTGCAAGCCCAGCGCGAGCGGAAGAAATGGCACGCCGATAAAACTGAGCGCAGTGAAATGCGCTTTATTGCCCGAGTCTTTCGGAATGCAAAAAATCGCGAGAGTCATCGCGACGATGCCGAGAGCCACATTCAGATGAAATAAAATCGGCCAATCGAAGGCGTGGACTAAAAATCCGCCGAGCACAAATCCGATCACCGTCGTCGCGACATACGCAGAATTTAACAGCCCTGCAAAACTGCCGATTCTTTCGCGCGGCGTTATCTGCGCGATCATCGCCATGCCATTCGGCATGATCACACCCGAACACGCAGCTTGTCCGATTCGCCACAGCAGCAGTGACTCAAATGTTTGCGCATTCGCCGCCATCGCGCTGGAGACGGTGAAGCCGAAAATGCCGATCAGAAAAATATTTTTTCGTCCCAGGAAATCGCCGAGTCCACCGGCTAACGGCTGGCCGACTGCGGTCGCGGCCATGAAATACATCACCATCGCCGACATGTGCGCATAAGGCACGTGAAAAAAATCGGACAAGCGCGGGTACGCGGTAATCGCCAACGAACCGTTGAGTGGATTGAGGACGCAACCGATCAGGATGGCGATAACCGCGAGAGTATTTCGCCAGGTTAATTTCTGCATAGGTTTCAAATTCGTGTGATGTGCGAGTTGTTCGTGCCAAAGGGCCGCGGTTGTATGCGTTTACCGCCGTCCGCGCATTGATTGACGTGGATCAAGCGGCTGTGGGATTGCTTCGTATCGTAGCTGATTTGGACAAATTGGGGTGCACCTGCGGTCACTTTCACGCTGGAAGCAGCGCAGCGTATGACCAAAGATGGCATCGCCATAATCAATTCTCTCGCTGCATAAGAATATCGCTTGAAGGAGGTCTCATTCGATGAGCCAACCCATCATTATTCAAGGCGCAACCATATTCGATGGTACTGGCGTGTCGACTTTTCAGGGCGATGTGCTGATTGAAGGTAATCGCATTCGCGCGGTTGCCAGGGGCGATGGCAAATTGCCCACCGCTGGCTGCCAGGTGATTTCGGCGCAGGGCAAATTTTTAATGCCGGGAATGACCGAGGGGCATGCGCATTTATCTTTTGATAATGCCACTTCCACCGAAGATTTAATTTCTCCGCCGACCGAAGAGCATGTGCTGATTACGGCGCGCGTTGCCGAGCGTTTGCTCGATCAGGGATTTACTAGCGCGTGGGGTGCATCCGAAGCGAAATTGCGTCTGGGTGTTGCGATTCGCAATGAAATTAATGCGGGGCGTTTAAAGGGGCCGCGCATTCGCGCAGGCTCGCTCGAAATTACCGTGACCGGGGGTCTCGGCGATGAAAGCAAATTGCACAACCCGCGCAACGTCAACAATGTTTCGCCATCGATCGTGATCGACGGGCCGGAGGCAATGCGCAAAGCGGTGCGACTCTGTTGTCGCGAAGGTTGCGACAACATCAAACTCGATGTGTCGGGCGATCCGTTTTATCCGAATACGCCCGCGCACTCGACGCCGATGGCTTACGACGAAATTGCGATGGCGGTACAAACTGCGCACGCATTCGGTCGCCGCGTGAATGCGCACGCGCGTTCGATCGAAAGTGCGCAATATTGTTTGCGCGCAGGCGTCGATGTTCTCTACCACTGCGAATATGCCGACGAGAAAACGCTCGATATGTTCGAAGCGGCGAAGGATCGCATGTTCGTAGTGCCGACAGTCAGTTTATTTCACACCATGCTGTATGAAGCGGAGCAATGGCTGCCCGCATCTGTCGCGCGTGCGATGGGCCTCGATCGTTTACTCGAACAATCCTCGGAAACGCATAACGCGCTGCGCAAGCGCGGTATTCGCCATGTCATTGGCGGCGATTACGGTTTTGCCTGGAGTCAGAACGGCACCAATGCGCGCGATGTCGGTTTCTTTGTGCAGTATTTCGGTTATTCCCCCGCAGAAGCGTTGTTGTGCGCAACGCGCAACGGCGGCGCGATGATGACGATGGGAAGCGATGAAAAATTAGGGCAGATCAAGGAGGGCTATCTGGCCGACATGATTCTGGTCGACGGCGATCCGTTAAAAGATCCTGCTGTCATTGTCGATGCAAAAAATCTCGCAGTAATTATTAAAGACGGTGTAATTCACAAGAACGCGCTCTACTAATTTTTTCCGATCACACATATTAGAAAATACGCAGGAGAATGACGATGAATGTGCAGGTGAAATACAAGAAAGGCGATGCGCGCTGCCCTGAAGCTCCAAGCACGCAGGAAATTATTGCGAGCGACAAAGTCAAAGCGCCATTCTGGGTAACCAGCGAGTCGTATCAATTTCTGGGTGACGACGATATATCGAAAGATCGCTACATCGATCCGGATTTTCAACAAAAGGAATTCGAGCGCTTGTGGACGCATACCTGGCAGTTCGCATGTCGCGAAGAGCATATTCCGGAGGTCGGTGATTATCAGGTGTACGAAGTCGGTCCGTATTCCTTTATCGTCACGCGCGTCGCCGAAAACAAAATTCAGGCGTATTACAACGCGTGTTTGCATCGCGGCACCAAATTGCGCGCATCCAATAGCGAAGGCAACGCCAGCGAATTTACCTGCAGTTTCCATGGCTGGAGCTGGAATATCGACGGCACCAATCGCGAAGTGCTGTGCAAATGGGATTTTCCCCATGTCGATCAGGCCAAATTGAATCTGCCGCAAGCGCGTGTCGAAACGCTTGGCGGTTTTGTGTTTATCAATATGGATCAAAATGCGCCGTCGCTCGCTGAATATCTCGGCGACGAATTCATGAAGCATATTACGGCGTGGAATCTCGAAGATCGCTATGTGTATTTGCATGTTGCGAAGCGCATTCCGTGCAATTGGAAATTGAACATGGAAGCGTTCATGGAGGCCTATCACGTGCGCGACACGCATCCGCAGGTGTGCGTGTCTAACGGCGATATCAATTCGCAATACGATGTGTATGGCGAACACGTGAACCGCTTTATTTCGACGCTCGGCGTGGTCAGTCCGCACTTCACCGGTCAGTACACCGATCAGGATGTGCTCGATCAATTCACCATCGGCGATCCCGAAGCACTCGAAGGAAAAAAACGCGAATTGCCGGCGGGCGTTTCGGCGCGGCAGGCGATGGCCGATATGTTCCGCGAAGGTTACGAGAAAGCCACTAACACGGATTTGAGCAAAGTATCGGATTCGGAATTGCTCGATTGTTTCTCGTATACATTATTCCCGAACACTTTCCTGTTCCCCGGCATTTCGCTGCCGATGGTGTATCGCTTCCGCCCCGATCCGAAGGATCATCGCATGAGTTTGTACGAGGTATTTTTCCTGCGTCCCTTGCCGAAGGATGGCAAGCGTCCTTATCCGGCTGAGCCGATTCGTCTGCGCGATGATCAATCGTTCAACGAAGCTGAAGGCATGCCGCCGGGATTCGGTGCCATTCTCGATCAGGACACCGATAATCTCATTCTGCAGCAAGAGGGGCTGGAGGCGAGTGCAAAACGCGGCATGACGCTGGGTAATTATCAGGAGATTCGTATTCGCCATTTTCAGCACGCCATCGACAAATACGTGCGTTGATCTCAACGCAGTTAAAAGCCCGCGCACAACCGCGGGCTTTTTTATGCCGAATCTCATGGTTCCTGAATCGATCCTCGCCGAGAAAAATTCATATTCGCGGCTATAGTGATATTTCCACGCCAAGGATAGAGACGGGAATCGCCATGTCGCCAGCCCAAAATCACGCCTCGTTGCCGCAACATGTGCGGACCATTCTGGCGGATGCGCACAACAAGCTCGAAAAGCTGCGCGCGATAAAACCCTGCTTGATCGATCTTTCGCTGCGCGAAAATCCGGTCGGTGCGCGCATGGGGCAGAATCTCGCCGACAAATTAAGCATTCTCCCGCAGATACGTGAATTCGGCTTTCGCAATATTTTGCTCGGCACGCTCGATTATTCGATGCCGGACGAACTCGAAGTCGACGACGATTTCATGATGTATCTGCGCGATCATGACATCGATATGACAGGCTGTTTTGCGTTCACCGCAATGGGTATCGCCGGCTCCGATGGTGTTTATGTACCGGACCCATCGCAACTCAAACTGAAAGACTATTGCGTGCCCAATACGCTGAGCGAAATCTATTTGAGCAAAGCGGGTATGCAAGGCCAGTACGATTTGGAGACATTGCGGCGCAGTCTGCCGTTAAGTATTCAATGGTTAAACGAGAATATTAAGGGCGACTCTTCTTGCGGCGAAGGGGGCGGCAAGCCGCGCATCATTATCAATATTGTCGATGGCTGCGATGCGTTGGCAGAGGATCCCGCGACCGCGTGCTCGATACTGCAATTATTGGCGGAGCAGCCAATCGAAGGCGTTAGCATCGAAGATGATCGCGGCACCTATTTACCGTTTCAAGTGGGCGCTTATGTGGCCGTGGCGCGCAGCCTGCTACCGCCGCGGATGCAATTGCTGGTGCATATGCACGCCGGCGCTGGAGTGGAAAATGCCTCGGTCATCGAGGCGCTGCTGAATGGTGCCGATGGCGTTTGGGGCGGTCTGCCCAAGCAGGCGGCAGTCATCGGCCACGCCTCCCTGGGCGAGTTGATTGCCAATCTTGTGCGCGTCGGTAATCCTCACATGCAAGATTATCAACTCGATCAATTGCTGCCGCTGGCAAGTCGCTTGCAAGTGCTCGATCAGGAGTTGCCGCTGCCGGAAGACACGCCTATCCTCGGTAATAATGCCTATCGCCTGCCGCTGAGTTTCTTTCGCCAGGTGCCGGGACGGTTTATGGATTTGATTCCGGAAAAAATCGGCGGTGAATATCGCTATCGTATCTGTCCGGTGGTCAGCGATACCAAGGTGATTGCAGGCCGGCTTGCCGAAGTCACGGGCCATTCACCCGCAGATTTTGCAAACACAGTACTTGAGCAGATGATTCGATTGATGCGGCGCGATCTGCGAGCGGGTGTTCGCGTTGTTTATGATGAACCCGGAAATTTATTGGCGCTGTACGAGCGTGCGTTAATGACATCGAAAGAGAGTTGATTCGCCATGAATGTGAATACCGATGAAAGTCTCGTTGAAAGCGACCACGCGGTTTATAAAACGCTGCTCGAATCCACCAAAGCGATTCCGTGGCGAATCGATTGGGCTACCAAACGCTTTACCTATATCGGACCGCAGATCGAAAAAGTGTTGGGCTGGGAACCGAGCAGTTGGGTTGGCGTTGAAGATTGGGTGGCGCGTATGCACCCGGACGATCGTGAGAAAGTATTTAATTTCTGTGTTTCGCAATCGCTCGCTGGGGTCGATCACGAAGCCGATTACCGCGCGATGACCAATGGCGGCGATTACGTTTGGATTCGCGACGTCGTGCACGTGGTGCGCAAGGATGGAGAGGTGGAAGCGCTGATCGGTTTCATGTTCGATATCAGCGAGCGCAAAAAGAACGAAGAGCAAATCATGCGCTTGCAACGAGAGTTGGAGGAGTTATCGTTCAAAGATGGCTTAACCGGTGTCGCCAATCGTCGTATGTTCGATTCGATTATGGAAGTGGAGTGGGCCAACGCTCGGCGTCATCACCAACCCTTGTCATTAATTATTTTAGATATCGATCATTTCAAGCAGTACAACGATTGCTATGGCCATATTCAGGGCGATGATTGCCTGCGGAAAGTATCGCAGGCGTTGAGCACAGTGGGTACGCGCTCGCGTGATTTTTTTGCGCGTTATGGCGGTGAGGAATTTGTATTGGTGCTGCCGGAAACCGATGTCGAAGCAGCGAAAAAAATTGCAGAGCGTTGCCGTAGCGTCATTTTTAAACAGCAAATACCGCATGCCAACTCGCCGACCAGTCAGCTTGTGACAATCAGTCTCGGCGTCGGCACGATTACTCCATCGCACGACGCCGAGTCCATTACGTTTATCGAATCGGTCGATCGTCTGTTGTACAAGGCCAAACAAAATGGCCGCAATTGCGCGGTGTACAGCCAATGACATCGAAACGGTTACAGTCAGCTATTTTCTGATGATTGCCTTTGGCAATCATCAGTTTCGAATTTTGTAGCCGGTTTTGAAAATCCAGTAAATCACCCCGAGGCAGAGCAGCATGAACAGCGCAATCATGCCGAGACTGACCGTCACCCGCACATCGGAAACATCATAAAAGCTCCAGCGAAAACCGCTGATCAAATACACAACGGGATTCAGCAGCGCAATTTTCTGCCAGATGGGTGGCAGCATCGAAATCGAATAAAAGCTACCGCCGAGAAACGTGAGCGGAGTGATAATCATCAGCGGCACTATCTGCAGTTTTTCAAAACCATCAGCCCAAATGCCGATGATAAATCCAAGCAGACTGAACGTGACAGCCGTCAGCACCAGAAATGCCAGCATCCAAAATGGATGTGCGATGTGATAATCGACGAATAAATTGGCCGTGATGAGAATCAGAAAACCGAGCAATATCGATTTAGTCGCGGCAGCGCCGACATAACCGATGACGATTTCGATAACCGATACGGGTGCGGATAAAATTTCGTAAATCGTCCCGGTAAATTTCGGAAAATAAATACCGAAAGACGCGTTGGCGATACTTTCCGACAGCAGCGACAGCATCACCAGCCCCGGAATAATAAAAGCGCCGTAGCTGACGCCATTCACTTCGCCCATGCGGGTGCCGATGGCAGCGCCGAAAACGATGAAGTAGAGCGAGGTCGACAGGATCGGCGAGACGATGCTCTGCGTTAGCGTGCGAAACCAACGCGCCATTTCGAAGCGATAGATAGCGTGAACTCCGTAAATATTCATCAATGGGCTCCCACCAAGTCCACAAAAATATCTTCGAGCGAACTTTCGCTGGAGTGAAGATTTTTGAAGTCGATGCCGCGCTCGGCCAGTGTGCGTAACAGCGCGCTGATGTCGGTCTGCTCGCTGTTCGCATCGAATGTATAAACCAGCGAGCTGCCGTTGTCGGCGAGTTCGAGCGCAAATTTTTCGAGGCCGTGCGGAATTTGCGTGAGTGGTGTCTGCAGTTGCAGCGTCAGTTGTTTTTTGCCCAGCTTGCTCATCAATGCCGTTTTTTCTTCGACCAGAATGAGCTCGCCTTTATTGATGATGCCGATGCGGTCGGCCATTTCTTCCGCTTCTTCGATGTAATGCGTGGTGAGAATAATCGTCACGCCGCGATCGCGCAGCTCGCGCACCATCCGCCACATATCGCGGCGCAATTCGACATCGACGCCTGCGGTCGGCTCATCCAGAAAAAGAATTTCAGGTTCATGCGACAGCGCTTTCGCCACCATCATGCGTCGTTTCATACCGCCGGAGAGCGCCATGATTTTCGATTGGCGTTTGTCCCAGAGCGATAAGTCGCGAAGTACCTTTTCAACAAACGCAGGATCGCGCGGTTTGCCGAACAGGCTGCGACTGAAATTAACGGTGGCCCACACCGTTTCGAATGCCTCGGTGGTCAATTCCTGCGGCACCAATCCTATTTTTTCGCGCGTTGCGCGATAGTCGCGCACGACATCGTGACCATCGACGGTTACCGTTCCCGAGCTGGGATTGACGATGCCGCAAATAATGCCGATCAGCGTGGTTTTTCCCGCGCCGTTGGGACCGAGCAGTGCGAAGATTTCGCCGCGCCGAATATCAAGATCAAGGTGTTTCAGCGCCTGAAAGCCGGAGTCATAGGTTTTATTCAGACCCCGAATTGAAATGAGGTTGGTCATTGATCGCTCCAAATCTCCAGCATCAATCGATGCGTTTGCTGCGGCGCAAGCTCTACCATATCGTCGAGCACATTGGCGGTTTCGATGCACACCATATCGCGGAATGCGTCGGGCGCAAATTGCGATAAGCGTTTCGATTTTTCGATCCACGGATTCCACACCACGGCTGAGCTCGAATTTTGTGTGCGCAGATTGATCGTGCGATTCCAGTCGCTGTCGTGCAGTTGTATCGATGAGGGAACATCGAGATAAATGCGATCGGTTTCTGCCGCAAACGTGATGGCACCGTGTTGGTTATGATCGTACCAGTCGTCGAGTGTATCGATGTAGTGGGTGTTTTCGAATCCAGTGAGATGAATTTTATCGATAGCGCTGATAGCGAAATACGTGTGCAGCGCCTGCGTCAGTGCGATCGGTTGTGTGCCGAGATTGCGCGTCATTAATTCGAGGCGCAAAGTTGCGCCCACGCTGACGATCAATTGCAGATCGGCCGCAGCCGACCACTGCGTTTGTGAGTGCGCATCGGTAACAAAGTTCAGCGTGATTTGCGTGTGATCATCGGTTTCGATAATCGAATGAATCGTCCAGTCGCGTGCGCGTACAAGTCCATGCGCGGGCGCGGGTTCGACGTGAGTCAGCGAGCGCACGGCGGCGGGATTGCGCTCCAGCGCGCCGAACCAGGGCCAGCACACGGGAATACCGCCGCGCTGACTTTGGCCGCGCTTATATTCGACGCGATCGCTCAACCAGATCACAGGGTGTGCACCGCGTGGCGTGTATTCGAGCACCTGCGCACCCTGCAGCGCGATCGCGGCATCGGCGTGTGCGTTGCGTATGCGCAACACGGGCAGTTCATCGCGCAGTTCGAGAGTGACATGTTCTAGTGTGGCATGTGATAGCGCAGTGGTGATCGAGTTGGCTTGCTTGGGCGTATCGGGCTGATGCATGCTGTTGTCCATTCTGTTCTTGTGTAGGTTGTTATTGTTATATGGGTGAAATTACAAAATGTTGCTGATACGGCGTAACGGTAGCGTACAGAAAAATGGTTGTATAAAAAATACCAGAGAGGGGCGAAAATATGCGTAGATTTTTTTTGATATCGATGAGTTTTGTGTGGGCATTAATGGCTCATGCTGAAAATATGGATCATCTGAACGTGACCGGTACCGAAATCGTTCAGGTCAAGCCCGATATGGCGGTGCTGACGTTTAATGTGGTGAGGGAAGCGAAGACAGCCGATGCGGCAAAGAAGCAAGTCGATACCATCGCCGCGAAAGTGTTGGCTCAGTTGAAGAAGTACGACAGTAAAGAATTAAAAATCATCGCCAACAATTTATCGATCAATAAAAATCGTAATTATCAAACCGGCGAAATTATCAACTTCAACGTCAGCATGCCGTTTGAAATCGAATTGTACGATTTGAATTTACAAAATCGCTTGCTCGATGATTTGCTCGCCGCCGGTGTCGAAGATCTGAATCCGCTCGCCTATAAATTTCGCGACGAAAACAGCGCTTACGATCGCGCGATGCAGGCCGCGCTACAGGCAGCGAAAAATCGTGCGGAAAAAATGGCTGCGTTTTATGGCAGGGCGCTAGGACCGGTGCGAGCCGTCGAGGATGCGCATTTCAACAGTCACAGTCCGATGCCGATGCGCGCGATGATGGAGATGAAGATGACGCGTGCCGCGGGCGATGCCGGTACGCAAGTGATGGTACCCGATCACATCGATTACAGCTTCACGGTGTATGTCACGTATTCGTTGAAGTGAGTCGAGTTCGTTAAAGTGAATCGAGCTCTTTGGAGTGATTCGAGCCGTGCACTAGAAATTCGCGGTTTTTAATTGCTGCCAATTATCGAGTTCGCGCAAGAGGGTGCGCGCTTCATGAGATATTTTGGGATTGGGTTGTCTGGCCATCCAATCGAGCAGCTCGAAGAGGGTGTAACCCATGCGACGATTCTTCGATAATTCGTCGAAATGAAACACACTGCCGGTCGCATCGTTAAGGATGTAGCGATGCGGCCCGTTGAAGCGGCGGCGGCATCGACGCACGGTGAGTTGTTGCTGTTGGAGTAGCGCACTGGTCGCGCTCAATACGGTGTAGTAGTTCATCGCCCAATGACTCCCCCGCGTCGATTTCGGTAGATTCTGACAGTATTCCATCGCCACTGTACGGCTTTTTCATTACAAACAGTGGTGTTCTATATTCCGGCGCCGCACCAGCTTTTCAGGCCCTTAATTGACGGGTTTGGAATTTTCGACCGTTCTGGTATTTCGCCCGGCTAACTATTCGTTGGTAGCGGAATAAATTCATGCTCGCCCGGTACTGGAACAAAGCGCTGCGCTGCCCAATCGGTTTTGGCCTGTTCGATACGCTCGCGGCGAGTCGAGACGAAATTCCAGACCATATGCCGATAGCCGAGCGGAGCGCCGCCGATAATCACGCAACGCGCGCCTTCCGGGGACTCGATGACCGAGGGCTGCGCACTATCGAGTACGGCCATTTGTCGTGCCGGCACGTCGACACCATCGATTTTCACGGCGTTGCTGACAACGTATATCGCCATCTCCGGCGCACGTGCGTCGAGCTCGATAATGGCGCCGGGTTGCGCGTCAATATCGAGATAGAGCGTTTCGGAAAATGTCGCGACCGGCGAGTGCAGACCGAATGCCGAGCCGATCAGCACGCGCACGCTAAAGCCTTCGCCGTTGAATATCGGCAATGCGGCCGCAGGCGTGTGATTGAAAGCCGGTGCGCATTCCTCATCGGCTTCCGGCAATGCGGCCCACAATTGCAATCCGTGCAGACGATATTCCCGATCGGCTAAATCGGCGGGCCTGCGTTCCGAGTGGACGATGCCGCTACCGGCCGTCATCCAGTTAATCGCGCCGGGTTCGATACGCTGCACCGAGCCCAGACTGTCGCGGTGCATCATCGCGCCTTCGAATAAATACGTAACGGTCGCGAGATTGATATGCGGATGCGGGCGCACATCGAAATTATCCGAGGGACGCACGCTGACCGGGCCCATGTGATCGAAAAAAATAAAGGGGCCGATCGCGCGCTGCGTCGCTGCGGGAAGCAGGCGCCGCACGCGAAACCCACCGCCCAAATCTTTTTCGTGTGGCTGCAGAATTTGCGCAATGGCCATAGCGGCGCTCCATTAAAAAGATTGAATGCTATTCCACCAGCGTTATTCCACCAACCAATCGGTTTCGATTTCGGTGGTGACCTGCGTCATCAATTTATGGATCGGGCATTTCGCCGCGACGCCAAGTAATTCCGCGCGCTGTTCTTCGCTCACATCGCCGGTGATTTTAATCAGCGTTTTCAAACGATAGGTACCGTTGCGCACGTTCGAGTCATCGCGTTCGACGGCAACCTGAATATCTTCGACCGGAATATTTTTGCGTTTGGCGTACCACAGCAGTGTCAGTGCCTTGCACGCCCCGAGTGCAGAGTCGTAGAGATCGTGCGGGCTTGGCCCCGCATCTTCGCCGCCGGTAGCGACATCGACATCGGCGATCAGCGTGTGCTCGCGAACAGAAATACGATGTTTCATCAGGCCGGATTGATCGCGCGCGACACGAATGGTCATAGTGCTTCCTTCAAAAATATCAGCGTTGAGTGACGGAGCGGGGAGTTGGCATCCACGGCGCAAAACCGAATTGGCTGGGGCGGTCGTTTGCAACGGTGGCAGTGGCTCGCAACTTTGCCTGATTTTAGCGAGGCTCGCAACGCGACCGAAACTCGGTCGCGGCAATAGCGGTGGGACTGAATGTGGCGAAAATCAATCGTGAAAAATGGGCGGAGCGACGGTGTCCCAGAGAATGACACTGGCACCCATGATGGCCATGAAAATAACCATGCACACACCGACGACTGCACTCGAAAATAAAAAGCCGCGATCCTGCGGAATTTTCATCACAATCGGAATGCCGAGATAGAGCAGATACACGGCGTAACACAACGCGATGACGCCGATGATCAGGTCGATCAGCAGCGAAGGCTTAAAGCCGACAGCACCGGCGATAAACAACGGCATCGCCGTTAGACCCGCGATGATCATGCCTTTGGCGATGGTGGAATTGGCGCCGTATGTGAGCGACATCCAGTGAATCATGTAACCGATGCCTGCGATCGACGCGACCATCGTCAGATAAAACAGCACCGCGATAATTTGCGCGCTATCGGCGGTCATGCGCACGGGATCGCCGTCGCCGACTTTCCAGCCGACCTGCGTGGTGCCGAAATACCAGGCGATTGCGGGCAGCAAGGCAAAAATGATCGGCGCAATCAATGCGGCAATCGGGCTTGCCGGCGGGTGAGTGGCGGTATCGTTCCAGGCGCGACGCGGATTGAACAGCATTAACAGCGGAGTTGCCAGCATAGCGTTTCCTCGCAGGCGCCCTTCAGCGCGTAATATCCGCGAACTTCATAATGCGCGGGAGTGTTGTTTGCATTGTTGTTGGTTTAATAAAACATCCGTTGCGGCAGCGAGCGCGTCCGCTGGTTCTAGGTAGCGATCGAAGGTCATGCAGATATTGCGCAGGAACGGTCGTCCATTTTGCGCCACCGTCAATGCCTCGTCATCGAGTGCTATCAAGCCATCATTTTGCAATTGTTGCAACGCCGGTTGCGCGTTTGCGAAATAGTCGAAAAAGTCGATGCCATGCAGCCGTTTCAATTCGGCGAACGTCAGTTGCAAGTTGCAAATGATCTGCATGATCACGTATTTGCGAATGCGATCGTCATCATCGACGAGCAGGCCTTTTTCGAGCGGCAACTGTCCGTTGTCGAGCAGCCGATAATAGTTTTCCAAATCTTTAGCATTCTGCGCGAAACCGTAATTGGAGCTACCGATCGCCGATACGCCGAGGCCGATCAGATCGGGTGCGTGGCAGGTCGAATAGCCCTGGAAATTGCGTTCGAGTTTATGTTGCTGCTGCGCAATGGCGAGCGCATCGTTCGGCAATACGAAATGATCCATGCCGATATGCAGATAACCCGCTGCGGTTAATTTTTCGGAGGCGAGATCGAGCAGTGCGAGTTTTTCGGCGGCACTCGGTCGCGGCAGCCGATCGAGCGCGCGTTGCGAGGAAAAACGTTCGGGCAGATGCGCGTAGTTGTACAGCGCAATGCGATCGGGTCGCAGTGCGATGACTTCGCGCAAGGTTGTGGCAAAACTCGCGGGTGTTTGCAGCGGCAAGCCGTAAATCAAATCGAAATTGATCGAGTCGAACGCGAAAGCGCGCGCGCTTTCGGTCAGCTCGGCCACCATCGACAGCGGTTGAATGCGATTGATCGCGCGCTGCACGTCATCAGCAAAATCCTGCACACCGAAACTGATGCGGTTGAAGTTGAGACCTTTCAGCAATGCGAGCATGCCGCGATCGACCGTGCGCGGATCGATCTCGATCGAATATTCGCGCACGCCGCTGTTGACGAGATTGAAATGGCTGGCGAGTGAATACACCAGCTCGGTTAATTCGGCGCCGCTCAAATACGTCGGCGAGCCGCCGCCGAGATGCAATTGCAAGACCGGACGCCGACTACCGACGATCTCCGCCTGCATCGCAATTTCCATTTTCAGGTAATGCAAATAACGCCGCGCTTCTTCGGCACGGCGCGTCACGATTTTATTGCAGCCGCAGTAGTAACAAATGTCGCGGCAGAACGGAATGTGCACATACAGCGACAGCGGGGTGATGTCGGTGGCGGCGTTGGGCCACCATTTGGCGTAATCGTCGACGCTGAAATCGCTGCGAAATTGCAATGCCGTCGGATACGACGTGTAGCGGGGGCTACGCACATCGTAGCGCGCGAGATTGAACTTCGGATTCGCTGTTGAGGTAACGATGCAGGACTTAGACATTATTCGCGACGTATGACGAAACTCGATGGTTGACAGAATAGTCGCGGCCCCGCGCGGGGGCGTTGATTTGCGTCAAGCGCAATCCTGTTCGCGGGCGCTATTACTGCGCGTGCTGATGGTGATCCATGGACTCGATCGGATTTGCCGATGTCGCGGCGTGGTGATGTTCGTGGCCCGCGTGCTGCCATGGCATCGCTGCGGCGACGATGCCCGCCGCGATCAACGCGATGGCGGCCGCATTGCGAAACACGGGGCGCTGCTTCCACGCTTGCACGTAGCTGCCGCCGTGCGTCATCGCGAGCATGGCGGGTAGGGTGCCGACACCGAAGGCCAGCATCCACATCGCGCCCTCGATGGCGTCGGCATGCAGCAAAGCCCAGGTGAGGCTGGAATAAACCAGGCCGCACGGCAGAAATCCCCACAATTCGCCGAGCAATAATGCCGCGCCGATACTTTTCGGCGGCAACAGCGGTCGGGTGAAGGGTTGAATGTGACGCCAGAGATAATTGCCGATGCGTTCGAGTTGCGCGAGTCCATGCCACCAGCCCGCGACATAAAACCCCATCGCGATCACCATGAGTCCAGCGAGTGTGCGCAACCAGCGCGCGCTCTGCGGCAACATTTGCAGCAGCGGTTGCGACAGTCCCTGCGCGAGCGTGCCGGCCAGCGCGCCGAGCAGCGTGTAGCTGAGCACGCGACCGAGGTTGTAACTCAGACTGAGAGCAAATGTGCGTTGTCGGTTTGTGGTAGGGAGTGCAGCACCGAGCGCTGCGCTGATGCCGCCACACATGCCCAGACAATGCGCGCTGCCCATAAAGCCGAGCAGAAATGCCGGCAAAATAATCGATGCCCAGATCATGGTTTTTTTGCTTCATTATTGCGTGCGGGGTCTTCATCGTCGAACAAAATGCTGCGCGCCGCGCTGTCGAGATTTTCAAACTGACGATGATTGACCGCCCAGAAAAACGCTTTGACGGTGAGCACGCAAAAAATCAGCGCGAGCGGAATCAGAAAAAATATCGCTTCCATCAAATCCCCCGCTCGCGAGGCGAATCGCCGTCGGTGATATTTTTCAATCGCAACGCATTGGCAGTCACCAATAGCGAACTGGCCGACATGCCGATCGCCGCCAACCACGGTGCGATCCAGCCCGCCGCTGCTAGCGGAATGGCGACGACGTTGTAGAGTAAGGCCCAGATTAAATTTTCGCGCACGATGTTTCGCGTTTTTTTGGCGCCATCGAATAATGTCGCGATGCGATTGAGTTGCGGTGTCAGCAAAATGCAATCGGCATTGGTTTTTGCCAGTTGCGAAGCGCCGCTCATGGCGACGGAAATATCGGCCGCAGCGAGTACCGGAATATCGTTGATGCCGTCGCCGACCATGAGTACGCGCCGCCCTTTATTTTGCAGCGCGGCGAGATAGTCCAGCTTGCGCTCGGGCGAGGCGCCGCTTTCGACGCGGTCGATGTGTAATTGCGCGCCTAATTCAGCCGCGCTGTCGGAGTTGTCGCCACTCAATATGTGCACGCGTAAGCCGCGTTGTTGCAGCGCCTGTACCGTGGCGGCTGCGTCGGCGCGCAATTGATCCTGCAGGCGGAACCAGCATAACGGGCCGTCGCTGTCGGCGAGTAAAATCCAATGACCGCTGTGCGTTTTGCGCGTATTCAGTACCGCGCTAATTTTTGTGCCGTCACCGTTGGCAAATAATTCCAGCGCATAATCAGTTTTGCCGAGCCGATAACGTCGTCCGGCGATGCTGCCCTCGACACCGGCGCCGATATTTTCTACACGATCGAGTGCGGGTATCGCCGTGCGAGTGGTAAATGCTTGTGCGATGGGATGCGATGAACCGGTTTCTAACGCTTCGGCAATGTCGCGACAGATATCGGCGCTGCGATTTCCGCACGCGACGATTTCGGCGATGCTGACGCGGCCTTCGCTGAGTGTGCCGGTTTTATCGAAGACGACATCGGTGATGCGATCGAGCTGTTCCCACACCTCGGCGCGCGTCACCAGAATACCGGCGCGGCGCAAGGCATTCGTCGCGGTGGTGATCGCCATCGGCGTGGCGAGGCTGAGCGCGCAGGGGCAGCTCACCACCAACACCGATAATGTGACCCATAACGCGCGTTGTGCGTCCAACCAAGGCCACGGTGCCCAACTCCAAATCAGATAGGTGAGCGCAGCGAGTCCAATCACGCCGAGCGTGAATATGCTGGCGATGCGATCGGCGATTTGCGCGAGCCGCGGTTTCCATTGCTGCGCCTGTCGTGTCAAACGCTGGATGGCGGCGATACGCAGTTGCGCGCCGACGCCGCTGACTTCAAGCGTTAGGGCGGTGGCGCCGTTGAGTGTGCCGGCGATCAGCGCATCGCCGCGCCGTTTGGACACGGGAAAATATTCGCCGCTGACCGCGGACTCATTGATTTGTGCGTGCGCATCGAGCAGGTGGCCATCGGCTGGGATGGTTTCGCCCGAGCGCACCAGCACGCGATCGCCGATGTGCAATTGTTCGATCGGCACGACGCTTTGCTTGCCGTTGCTATCGAGCTTGAGTGCGGCATTCGGTAATAGGTTCAGCAGATCGGAGCCGACATTGTGGCGGAAATGCCGCGCGCGCATTTCGAGATAGCGCGCGCCGAGCAGCAGGAAAATAAACATCGTGATTGAATCGAAATACACGTCGCCGTTTTGCTGCACGGTGGCGGCGACACTCGCGGCAAAAGCGAGAAGCAGTGCGAGCGCAATCGGCATGTCCATGCCGGGTTTTCGCGCGCGCAGGCTGCGCCAGGCGCCGCTTAAAAACGGCATGCCCGCATAAAACAACACGGGAATGCTGACGAGCAGGCTGACCCAGCGCAAAAAATTGCGATACAGCGGCTCGATGCCATCGATCGCGCCCGCGTATAAACCGAGCGCGAGCATGCTCACCTGCATCATGCCGATACCGGCGACACCGAGGCGACGCAACATCGTGCGCTGTTCGTGCTGACGCAATTGTTCATCGCGATCGCGACGATACGGCTCGGGTTTATAGCCGATGGTTGCAATCGCCGCACAAATTTCGCTGAGCTGCAATTGCGCGGGATTCCATTCGACACTGCCGCGTGCGCCATCGAAATCGATATACACCTGCTTCACGCCCGGTAAATGTTGCAGGCGTTGTTCGAGCAGCCACACACACGCGGCGCAATGCATGCCGTCAATCAATAATTCGCAGCGGCGCTCGCCATCGTTGGCGGTATTAGTCCAGCGCTCGATAAATTCGGGTTGATCGAGATAGGAAAATTCTGCCGCTTGCGCGGGCTCGGGGATGCCGATGCTGCGTTCGGCGTTGCCGCCGTAGCCCCCGATGTTTTCTCGGTAGCCCCCAATGTTTTCTCGAAAACGATAGTAATTTTGCAGCCCGCTCGCGTTGATCGTTTCGACCACCGCTTTGCAACCCGGACAGCAGACGGGCGCGATACCCTCTTGCGTCGCTACGGTAAATTGCGCGGGCGGTGCAATCGATAAACCGCAGTGATAACAGTATTCGGGTTCAGCAGCGATGTGCGCGCGTCGATTCACGCGGACGGAATGATCGGTCGATGCTGGCGGAATGGGTTTGCTCATCGCGCAGTTTCGGATTTTTCAGGTGTCGATTTATGTAAAACCGTGAGTCCGTGTTTTTCATAATCGCCAGTCACGGGTTCATCGGCATATTTGAACGCGATATTGAGCGTCACGATGCTGGCGATAACAACGGCACTCGGCAGCACGATTAAAAACCACGGCCAGAATTGTTTGTACCACGGGATGTATTTTTCCACGTTAGACTCCCCCTCTCATCGACGAGTCCTCGGTCCGAAGAAACCGGTTTCCACCTTGATGTGTTGATGCGGATTATCCTCGTTTTCGACGGCGAAAATAATCGGTGTGCGCGTGCTCTCCAGCAATGCAGGATCGATGGTGATGCGCAGCGCAAGCTCTTTGACGTCGCCGCCATCGACTGCGATCGTGGTCGGGCCGGTCAGCGTCGAGTTTTCCAAACCCGAACTCGCGATACGATAACGATGCGGTTGTTCATCCATATTGATCACGCGCAGCGTGTAGGTATTTTCGACGAGGCCATCGCTGGTCTGGCGGTAGAGATGATCGCGCTCGCGCAGAATATCGACGCGCAGCGGTACGCGTGTGCTCAATGTAAAAATAAAGAGGCCGACCATAACCAGCACGCCGATGCCGTAACCGATCAGACGAGGCCGCAGCCATCGATAAGGTTTTCCCTCTAACAGATTCTCCGTGGTGTAGCGAATCAGTCCGCGCGGATAGCCCATCTTGTCCATCACTGAATCGCAGCCGTCGATGCACAGCGCGCAATTGATGCACTGATATTGCAGACCATCGCGAATGTCGATGCCGGTGGGGCAGACCTGCACGCAAATTTTGCAATCGATGCAATCGCCGAGACTGCTTGTTTCGGGATCGCCATTGTTTTGGGTTTTATGAAGAATGTTTTTGCGTGCACCACGCGGCTCACCGCGCGCGGCATCGTAAGAAACGATGAGCGTATCGCGATCGAACATCACCGATTGAAAGCGCGCATACGGGCACATGTACAGGCACACTTGTTCGCGCATCCAACCCGCGTTGATATACGTCGCGCAGGTGAAGAAAGTTATCCACGCGGCTTCCATCAACGAAATATCCAGCGTGAAGGTGTTCGGCAGGAGTTCGCGCATCGGCGAAAAATAACCGATGAACGTAATGCCCGTCGCAAACGCGAAGCCGATCCACATGCCGTGCTTTAATAATTTGCGACCGATTTTATTCGCACTCCACGGCGCCTTATCGAGCTTGATGCGTTGATTGCGGCTGCCTTCGGCGATTTGTTCGGCCCACATAAAAATTGCGGTCCACACCGTTTGCGGGCAGGTGTAACCACACCAGACGCGGCCCGCGAACACGGTCACCGCAAACAGCGACCATGCGGCGATAATCAGCAGCCACGCGAGTAATGGAAAATCCTGCGGCCAGAAGGTGAGACCGAGAATATAAAATTTGCGTGCGGGTAAATCGAACAGTACCGCCTGACGATCGCCCCAGTTGAGCCACGGCAACAAAAAATAACCGAGCAATAACGGCCAACCGGTGTACAGGCGCAGGCGTTGAAAAAAACCTTCGATGCTGCGCGTGTAGATTTTTTCGCGGCGCTGATACAGATCGAGTTCACCGACTTCGGCGGGCGCGAGCTGCTCTGCGGGGATTTCTGTGTGGGGGATTTTTTCGGGTTCGTTCATGCGATGAACCTCTGTCTACTCCCGCTTGGCCGAACGCGAAGCGGGAGCGATGAAACGTTACTGCGGATGAGACAAGCTATAAACATACGCCGCGAGCAGATGAACGCGCTCTGGGCCGAGTCGGTTGTGCCACTCGGGCATCATGTTGTTACGACCACCGCGCACGGTTTGTTGAATCATCAACGCGGAACCGCCGTACAGCCAAATATCGTCGGTCAGATTGGGCGCGCCCATCGCGATATTGCCTTTGCCGTCGGCACCGTGACAGCCGACGCAATACATCGCGAATTTTTCTTTACCGGCCTGCGCTAATGTTTCGTCGGCGCTGCGATCGCTCAAGGTCATGACGAAATTGGCCACTTCCAATACGCCCTGATTGCCGAGCGCGCTTTCCCACGCAGGCATTGCGCCGTTGCGACCGGCAGTGATCGTCTGCTCGATTTGCTCAGGCTCGCCGCCGTAAAGCCAATCGTTATCGGTGAGATTGGGGAAACCGAAACTGCCGCGCGCATCGGCGCCATGACATTGCGCACAGTTGCTCGCGAATAAGCGCTGTCCCATTTTGAGCGCCTTCGGATCTTTAGCGACTTCGGTGATCGGCATGGTGGCGAATTTCGCAAACAGCGGACCGTATTGCGCTTCGGCTTTCGCAGCATCTTTTTGCAATTGTCCCGCCGACGACCAGCCCATCACGCCTTTGAATGCACCGAGGCCGGGAAACGCGACCAAATAACCGAGCGCGAATACGATGGTGATGACGAACATATAAAACCACCAGGCCGGCAGCGGATTATCGTATTCGTCGATGCCATCGTAGCTATGTCCCGTGGTGGTATCGGGACCACTGCCGGACGATTTGCGATTGGCGAATAAAATCCAGCAAATACCGATGAGGGTGATTGCTGTGAGAATGATGATCCACAAACTCCAGAACGCGCTCATGAGTTTTTCTCTCTGGTGTTACGGCCAAGATGTTCGTCGGCAAACGGAAGATTGGCTGCCTGCTCGAAATCGTGACGACGTTTACTGCTGTAAGCCCATATGCATATCGCGATGAAGGCGCCGAACGCTAACACTGTGCCTAAGCTGCGCAGTGTTTCGATGGAAATTAATTCAGTCATGATGCAGACCTTACTTAGCGGTGCGGCCGCACCGTGCCCAACTGCTGTAAATAGGCGATTAATGCTTCGGCTTCGGAGTGACCTGCGACGGCGGCGGTTGCGCCGGCGATATCGTCATCCGAATACGGCACGCCGAGTTTGCGCAGCGCCTCGAGTTTTTTCGGGGTGAGCGCGCCATCGAGCGTGTTGTCGAACAGCCACGGGTATGACGGCATGATCGATTCGGGCACCACATCGCGCGGATTAAATAAATGCGCGCGATGCCATTCGTCCGAATAACGACCGCCGACGCGCGCGAGATCCGGCCCCGTGCGTTTCGAGCCCCACAGGAACGGATGGTCGTAAACGAATTCATCGGCTTCGGAATAATGGCCGTAGCGTTCGACTTCCGCGCGCAGTGTGCGGATCATCTGCGTATGGCAGACGTGGCAGCCTTCGCGGATATAAATATCGCGACCTTCGAGCTGTAATGCGGTCAGTGGCTTCAATCCGGGAGCCGGTGCAGTGGTTTCTTTTTGAAAAATCAGAGGCACAATTTCAACCAGGCCGCCGAAACTGATCGCGACTACGATGAGCACGATCATCAGGCCGATATGTTTTTCTACGATGGCGTGATTCACAGTGACTTCCTCATCAAACGGTTTGCAAATGCATGGCGGTGTCACGCGCCTGTTTTTCTGAAGGCGTTAGACGCGTCGTCTGCCATACGTTGTAAGCCATCAACAGCATGCCGAATAAAAACATCGCGCCGCCGATGAGTCGCACCAGATAACCCGGATGGCTTGCGAGCACTGATTGCGCAAAGCTGTAGGTGAGCGTGCCATCGCTGTTGTACGCGCGCCACATCAAACCCTGCATGATGCCGTTGACCCACATCGATGCGATGTAGAGCACGGTGCCAATCGTCGATAACCAGAAATGCGTGTTGACGAGCGCAATGCTGTGCATGCGTTTTTTGCCGAACAGAATCGGAATTAAGTGATAGGTGGCGCCGATCGAAATCATCGCGACCCAACCGAGCGCGCCTGAGTGCACGTGTCCAATTGTCCAATCAGTATTGTGCGAAAGCGCGTTGACGGTTTTGATCGACATCATCGGACCTTCGAAAGTCGACATACCGTAGAAAGAAAGCGAGACAACGAGGAAGCGCAGAATCGGATCGTCGCGCAATTTATGCCACGCGCCCGAAAGCGTCATGATGCCGTTGATCATGCCGCCCCAGCTCGGCGCGAGCAGCACTAACGACATCACCATGCCGAGGCTCTGCGCCCAATCGGGCAGTGAGGTATAAATCAAATGGTGTGGGCCGGCCCAGATATACACCGCGATCAGCGCCCAGAAGTGCACGATCGATAAACGGTACGAATACACGGGGCGCTCGGCTTGTTTCGGCACGAAGTAATACATCATGCCGAGAAATCCTGCGGTGAGAAAAAATCCCACTGCGTTATGGCCGTACCACCATTGCACCATCGCATCGACCGCACCGGCGTACATCGAATACGATTTATTCCACGATACCGGCACTTCCAGATTGTTGATGATATGCAGCACTGCGATGGTGACGATGAATGCGGCGTAGAACCAATTCGCAACGTAGATATGACTGGTTTTACGAATGCCGACCGTGCCGAAGAAAACGTACGCGTACACCACCCAAACAATGGTGATAAGAATGTCGATTGGCCATTCCAGTTCTGCATATTCTTTCGCGCTGGTGTAGCCGAGCGGCAGCGAAATGGCGGCGAGCAAAATAATGAGCTGCCAGCCCCAGAACACCACAGCCGCAGCGCCATCGGAAATCAAACGGGTCTGACACGTTCGTTGTACGACATAGAACGATGTACCCATGAGAGCGGATCCGCCGAATGCGAAAATTACTGCATTGGTATGCAGCGGTCGCAAGCGGCCGAAACTGAGCCACGGCAAATCGAAATTCAAAGCCGGCCACACCAGTTGCGCGGCGATGAATACGCCGACGGCCATGCCGACAATGCCCCAGACCACGGTCATCACAGCGAATTGCTGAACGACGCGATAGTTATATACGGGGTGGGTGGTGGAGTGGGAATGAGTAGGGGCGGTGCTCGGTGTTACTGCGATATCAGTGCTCATATTGCCTGCTGCCTGACCGTTGAGAAGATAAACGCAAAATCCCGCGAGCTGATTTTGCGGGGATATTTTGACGCTGGAGCCGAAGAGACTCCATGACTTAAATCAAAGTAGCTCAGATGACGACATAACTCATGCAACATTTCAAACGTAGCCTGCTATTTCAGGTAGGTAGAGGCTAGGATTTACTAAGGCCGCAAATTGCAGTACGGTTACGAAAATTTTCGCGGAAACAACCATGAGCCAGCCCGTTATTACCGGAATCAGTGCCCCCGCAGAGCGCCATTGTCATCACGATTTCCAGATTTCGTGCTCGAACTGCAGGCTGTCGCAAATCTGTCTGCCGATTGCGCTGGAGTCGACCGATATCGACAAACTCGATTCGATCATTCAACGCGGCCGCCCGCTGCGTAAGGGCGATCATGTGTTCCGTCAGGACGAGTCATTCAAATCCGTCTATGCAGTGCGCTCCGGTACCTTGAAGGCCTACAGCACCACCGATGGCGGTCAGGAGCAAGTGACTGCATTTTATTTTCCGGGTGAAATTCTCGGTATGGATGGCATCAGTAAAAATCGCCATCCCAGCTCGGCCGTAGCGCTGGAAACTGCAGCGATTTGTGAAATTCCATTCGAACTGCTCGGCGATCTCAGCATTCGCATTCCGAGTTTGCAGCGGCATTTCTTTCAGTTGATGAGTCAGGAAATTGCCGAAGATCAGCAGCTCATTACCATGCTCAGCAAAAATTCGGCGGAGCAGCGCGTGGCTGCATTACTGCTGAGTATTTCGGCGCGTAATGCGCGGCGCAAATTATCGGCCACGGCCTTCCGTTTATCGATGTCGCGCTCGGATATCGGCAACTATCTTGGGCTTACCGTCGAAACGGTCAGCCGTATCTTCAGCCGTTTTCAAAAGAACGGGCTGATCGATGTCGATGGCAAGGAAGTGGTCATTGTCGATGCCGCCAAATTGCGCGAAGCATTTAACGGCGCGGCAGCCACCGAATAATCGCAACGATTGGGTGCGAGCGCTTCGTGCTGAGACGGCTGGCGGTTAATTCAATCTAATCTAATAAAACCGGCCCCATTTGATCTGACTCAACTTGAGTGCGGTAGGGGCTCAACTACACTTCAGCCATTCGCTGAGGTGACCCCGCCATGGAACATCGCTATCACAAACGTTATCCCTCCAGCCATAAAGCGCTGATTTTTAAGAATGGCATGCCCGTGGCCATCGGCCGTATTCAAAATTTCAGCCGCAGTGGCATTTTTATCAAGACGGATATTCCTTTGGTCGACGTGCATCAATCGCTCGATATTGAATTTATCGCGCGCAGCGGCAGTCGATCCGTTGTCTACGGCGGCGAGCGTCGCTTATGCCAAACATTGGTGATGCATAAAGCCGATAGCGGCGTTGGTCTGATGGTGCGTGAGGATTGTGCGAAAACGCAGAGTCATTTTTCAGATTTTTTTGCGGAAGAATTGGAATCGCATCAGCGCGCCGTGAAAAGTATTGTCAATCACGGTGATGACACTGCAAACCATGTTTCCGACAATGACAAAATAGCGAACGCAAAATTAAGAGAAACGCATTAACGAAAAGCGCACTAACGAGAAAAACGTATCAACGTGAAAAGCGCACCGATACGCAAATCGCTCAGTGCGCGAGAATAATTGTTCGTGTGTTGCGAAGTTTAGTGAAAGTTGTTGCCTACGATAATCGCCAGCGCCACCAATCCCAGCGCGCCGATGCACATGCAGGTAACGGCGATACCCAGTCTGCGCATCGTCGCTTTGTCTTGCACACTATAATTACCAGCGGTCTGACTCATAATTTTCCCTCGTACGTAGTATTCGTCGCATGGATGAATTGTAGAAGGGCTTGCTGCGCTGCATATTGATACGGATCAATACTACGTTGATACGGATAAATGCTAGGTTGATACAGCAAATACTACGGCGAGATTGCAGGACAGAACCTTACGCCGAGTGATTTCATTCATCATCAGTCAGTCCAATCGCTTGATTCGAGGAAAGCGCTTGATTCGAGGAAAGGTATGCAGATTTCATTTCACGGTGCGGATGGTGAGGTAACGGGTTCCTGTCATCTGATCGAATGTCAGGGCAAGCGAATTCTGATCGACTGCGGCTTATTTCAGGGCGGTCGTGAATTGGAAGAGGAAAATGCGCGCGATTTTGGCTTCGACGCCGAGTCGATCGATTTTGTGTTATTAACGCACGCGCATCTCGATCACTGTGGTCGGTTACCGCTATTGGTTAAACGCGGTTTTTGCGGCGAAATCATCGCGACGGCGGCGACGCGCGAACTTGCACGATTGGTATTGCTGGACGCTGCCAGTTTGCAGGAGGAGGAATCGACGCGGCGCGAGCGCGGTCGCAAACGCCATGGCGACAGGCAGTCGACGCAACCGCTTTACACCATCGTCGATGCGTTCAATACACTCGATTATTTCGGACGCAAAGCCGGTTATGGCAAACCGCTGTCGTTGGCGGACGGCATCACAGCAACCTTTCTCGATGCAGGGCATATTTTGGGCGCGGCCAGTGTTCAATTGCAGTTGGAGGAAACTTCTGGCGCGACAAAAAAACAGCGCACGATTTTATTCTCGGGCGATCTCGGCAACGACAACGGCGCACCGTTATTGCAAGCGCACAAAAGTCTTCCGCCAAGCGATGTCGTGGTGATGGAAACAACCTACGGCGATCGCTGTCATCGCGATCTTAAATCCTCGGTCGAGGAGTTGTACGACGCGATAAACGATACCTTCGCGCGCGGCGGCAACGTAATTATTCCGACCTTTGCATTGGAGCGCGCGCAGGAGTTGCTGTATTTTTTGCGCGAGGGTCGCGACAACCAGCGCCTGCCAGGCACGCTGCAAGTATTTCTCGATTCGCCGATGGCGATTTCCGCCACTGAAATTTTCGAGCGACATCCGGAATGTTTTTCCGAAACGTTGGCGGCTGTACTGCGCGAGAAAAAAGACCCGTTCCGCCTGCCCGGATTGCATTTTGTGCGCGAGACATCTGAGTCGATCGCACTCAATCGCATCACTGGCGGCGCCGTCATTCTCGCCGGCTCGGGTATGTGTACGGGCGGACGTGTGCGTCATCATTTGAAACATAATTTATGGCGACGTGAATCGAGTATCGTGTTTGTCGGCTTCGCGGCGCGGCAAACACTGGCGCGTCAGATCATCGACGGCGCGCACAGCGTGCGTATTTTCGGCGAAGAAATTCCGGTCAACGCGCGCGTCTACACCATCAACGGATTTTCCGCGCATGCCGATCAGGCCGAGCTATTGGCGTGGCACGCCCGCACTGGAAATCCGCAGACGACTTTTCTGGTGCACGGCGAGGAGCTAGTCGCCCAGAAATTCAAAGGCCTGTTGAAAAATACCGATGCGATCGTGCCGCAGCAGGGCAGTGTTTACGCGCTGTAAAGACACAACGGCTGGACACGCCAGGATTTTTGCCAACGCTTGAGGAGGATCAATGCGCAAAGTTCGTCACTGCGCCATGCTGCCAAAAAATGACGGGAGATTGGCGACATGAATACCGAGCACATCCGTGAGCAACTGCTACGCCGTCGCGATGAAATTTTATCGGTCGTGAACAAGGTCGGTAAACACATCGGTCATCGCGATGAACCGTTCGACCGCGATTCGGGCGAGCGCGCGCTGGAGCTGGAAAATCTCGACGCACTGTTTGCCATCGATCGCGAAACTCGCCTCGAATTTCGGCGTATCAGCGATGCCATCGAACGTATCGACAATGGCAAATATGGATTTTGCGACGAATGCGGTGCACCGATTGGAATAGCGCGATTGACGGCATTGCCCTACGCAGATGTTTGTATCGATTGTGCGGAGCGCGCTGAGTCAAAGACACATTAAACTAAAAGACAGGGCGCAGCGTTCTCAGCGCTGTGTCGATACCGTCTCGGTGTCGATATTCGCTGCTCGGATAAAGTTATCGAATTGCATTCAAAAGAGGAGCGGGGCGATAAATGCGAAAAATCCTCCGATGGCAAAAATAACAACGGAAGCGGCGTAAACCACCAATGACTTTCGACGCATCGCTATGCACGCTTGTGCCAACGCGGGGTCGGCGGGACATGGCAGTCGACGCGATTGCCACTGCAGGATTCCCGAAATCATCAACATGATCGCTGCGCTGATGAATACTGCTGCTTTGTGTTCGGAAAACCACACTAGCTGCGGTACTGTGGCGATCAACGACGACAGCGCTGCACCTGCGCCTATCGCCACTAACAGCGCCGGTAGCGCGCAGCAAATCAAAGTGCCGCTGCTGGTGAATAATGCAATCGCTGAAGCAAATTGAGTTGGCTTGAGAGCGTCAAATTTATTCATATTATTTCTGCTCCAGTCGTCCGCGTATCGCTGCTACGGTTTCATTGACGGTCTCCAGGTGGGTGACATCGTAACCGGCGTTTTTGACGAGTGAGGAAACGGTATCTGCTGACAGGCTTTGGCCTTCCTTGATTTCGATCGCGACGATTTTTTGTTTGAGATTGACATACACATCCTGTGTTTGCGGCAGCTCGCGCGCTTTTTTCTCGATGCCTTGAGCGCAAAATGCGCACACCATGCCGTTGACTTGGGCGGTGATCGTTTGTGTGGCCTGTGCGGCCGCAGTGACGCTCAGCAGGATGATGGCTGCGATCATTTTCATAATCAGTTCCTCGTTAAAAAATCAGCATGAAATTAAAGCGCGGCTGGCCGGTGGTATTGGCGCCCGCTTCAATGAAATAGTTGCGATTGATCAAGCGCAGCATCGGCGTGATTTCGGCTTTTTCGGAAAGTGAATTCATCGAGCGTGCTTCGACGATCAGCCACGGTTGCGTGTGTTCATAATCGGTTTCGAAAAATGAAAATCCAGCGCGCACTGCGCTGTAATCGTGGTTAATGGCATCGGCGCGATACAGCCGATGTGTCGCTGAAAAATAAATTCGCGTGGTTTCGTAGTCCGCTTGAATCCCGGGTGTGAGCGCGAGGCGATTGCTGTAATGATCGGTGTCGCGATCGTGCAGACGCATATCGCCGACACCGCCAATAAACCAAAGGTTCGCTTGTGATTCGGGCTGATTCCATCGGTGTAGCAGGCGGGTGTAGGTCAGCTCAGTGAGACTGCGTGAGCGACTGTCATCGTCGGCAAGCATGTAGGTCTGTGAGATACCGATGGCATCGCGCACGGTCAGCGCATAATTGGCGAAAATCTCACGCCAATTCGGGCTCGTATCGCCCATGCTCATCCACGAATCCTGAAATCCCATCGGTCCTGCGTTTGTCGTGAGGGGTATCAGTAATAGCAGGCTGGTCAGCTTGAGTTTTTGCATAAAACTCACCCTTAAAATAACAGCCGCACGCCGAGGCGGGCAATGGTGTAGTTTTCGTCCGCCCCATAATTTTCATTGCGGGCAATTTCGATATAAGGCGCAAAGGTGCGCGCAAATTCGTAGCGTGCATTGAGGCCGGCTTCGAGTGAATACAGACCGCCTTTGATCTCATCCTTTTCGCTGCTCGATGTTGCCCAATCAGCATTTACATAAGGGCTGACGATAAAACGGTTGGTGATGAGCAGTTCGTATTCGACATCGGTGCGTGCAAATAATTTGCCGTCGTTGCGCACGAACGCGGCGATATCGATATCGAAACCATACGGCGCCAAGCCGCGAATGCCGACCGTTGCATAGTTGTGCGATTGCGGATCGACATCGTGGCGAACACCGATTTGAAAATCCCAGAACGGCGCAATGTAGCGGCTGTACAGCGCTTGGATTTCTGCATCGTGCGTGTCGCCATCCTCGACATCGCCTTCGGTTTTCCACGCAAAGCGATTGAGGTCGGAACCCATCCAGCCATCGATATCCCAGCTCGCGATGGTTTGATCGCCGGTTTTTCCCACATCGGCTTCAACGCGCGTCGCCGAAAAAAACTCAGGCATTTCGTGCGCGCTCACTAGCGGCGCGGCGATTAACGCTAAAGCGAAAACGGTAATGCGTGCGCAATCACTCCGATTAATGATGCTCATGATTGTGCTCCGCAGAATTGATAGGTGTTGATGGTGTTTGCGCATCGCCATCCGTGATTACCACGGCCTGCATCATGCCCGCGAGTGCGTGATAGGCGAGGTGACAATGAAACATCCACACGCCGTTCTCTTCAAAACTGGAAAATAAATTCACGGTCTGCCCCGGTTTGACGATGAGCGTATGTTTGCGCGGCGCAAAATCCGACGGTCCATTTTGCGGTTCGCCCATTTCCAATTGAAAGAACGCGCCGTGAACGTGCATCGGGTGCTCCATCATCGTGGTGTTGGTGATGACGAATTGCAGCCGCTCATTGCGTTTGGCATTGAAGAAATTTTCGCGCGACATTTTTTTGCCGTTGATCGACCAGAAATAGCGGTGCATATCGCCGGTCAATTTCATCTCGATGATTTGTGTTGGCGTGCGCTTGTCGGTGGAAGCTGTCAGTGCGCGCAGATCGGCGTACGTTAATTTTTCGACGAATTTTTTTTCAGTCGGCGATGGCGCTGCGGCCGCCATCAACATTGCATGATGATCGTGAGCGGAGTGATTCATCGCCGCATGATCGTGCGTCGCAGGTGCAGGTGCTGGCGTGTGCCCGGTATGCGCATTGGCATCGCTCGATGGTGAGGTGTGCGCGCTGTGATCGTGCACGCCAGCCATATCGGCCATCGTTAAAACCGGTTGCGGGCCTTGATCGGGAATCGGCGCCTCGATACCGCTCGCGTTGTTCGCCAACGCCTCGTAAAGCGATTCGGGTGCGAGCGTACCGCGTGCAAATCCGATGCACCCCGTGGTGCCAGCGAAAATTGTGTAGGCTTTGTTCTCTGTGGGCGTGACGATCACATCGTAGGTTTCGCCGATGCCGATGCGAAATTCGTTCACGTCGATCGGCTGCACATGCAGGCCATCGCTCGCCACCACCGTCATCGTCAACCCCGGAATGCTGACATCGAAGAAATTCATCGCAGCGCCATTGATGAAGCGCAAACGAATGCGCTCACCGCGATTGAATAGCGCAGTCCAATTATTTTCGATCGTCTGACCGTGCATGAGAAATTGCCATTCGGGCCCGCCATCGGTGATGTCGGTCGGGTCCATACGCATCTGCGCCCACATCAAGCGTTCGCGCCAAATACTTGCGCGCTCTTCTTCGGTTTTCGCTGCGCCGAGTTGCTTACGTAAATCGAGCAAAGTCTGTCGGCGATAGTTGTAATAGCCTTCGACTTTTTTCAAATTCGCCAATACTTGTTTTGCCGGTGTGTCGTTCCAGTCGGATAACAGCACCACGTATTCGCGATCGTATGCGAAGGGTTCGGGTTCTTTCGCATCGATGATGATCGCGCCGTAAAATCCTTCCGGTTCCTGCAAAATCGCGTGACTGTGATACCAGTACGTGCCGTTGTGTCGCGGCGTGAATCGATAGTGAAAGGTTTCGCCTTGCTGAATGCCGGGAAAGGTAATGCCCGGAACGCCGTCCTGATCGTTCGGAATGACCAGGCCGTGCCAATGCACTGACGTTATTTCTGGCAGCGTATTGGTGACATCGATCGTCACTTCTTCGCCTTCGCGAAAATGCAGTAACGGTCCCGGCAGCGTGCCATTCACGGTTACCGCCTTTGCGGGTTTGCCACTGAAATTCACTGTGCTGTTTGCGATTGTTAAATCGTAATGTTTTTGTGGGCCGGTGCCTGTCACGGCTGGTGCAATTGCGTTGCGCACGCTGGCGTTGCCGTTGAGCGGCAACAGTGACATGCCCGCAGTTGCTAATCCCCAGCGGATAAATGTACGGCGATCGATTTCTCTGATGTAGTTTTGTTTGGCCATGATTGACTCATCGTTTAAAAATTTTGCGCGTTAGTTTTTTCGTCAAAAGACAAAAAGAATGTCATTTTTCGATAGGAAAAAATGGAACAGCGAGCGCTGTGGCATCACGCCATAGCGCAAACAGAGAGGTTATTTAATCGCGGATAACGCAGAGCAGAAGATGACGACGGATGGGCGGTGCAGCGGGGCTTCGCGTTCGTAGAAACGCGAACGATGAGCTATCGAATATTGCAAATATAAAAACGACTGCAGATGCGATCGCGAGCAAAATCGGTAATTGTTTGGCGATCGAGTCGAGCGATGTGTAATGGTTGGCAGTGATCGATTGCTGTCCGTCTTCGCAGTCGAAGGCATGAGCGAGCGAGATATGCTTGTGACTCGATGAGTCGGTGTTGGTTTGCATATGCCCAGCACAATGATCGTGCGCGCTTACGACAGGCACAGTCGTACACAGCACGCGGCACCAGGGCAGTACCAGCGCGACGATGAGTACGGCGATGAGCCAGCGGCTCAGCTTTTTTGCGGACCAGCGGCTTTGCATTTTTGCGGATAAGGCCATCGCAAATACGATCAATCGTGTTCGGAGTGCTGAAAGTACGCCTCGGGTTTGAGTTTGGCAAGCCTTGGGCAGGGTTTGGCGTCGATGAGTTTGCGTTGCATCAATCGTCAAACTCACCGTGCCACCGATAAAATGCGGCGGTGCATAATGTATTGCCTGGCTTCAATTCCGATAGGGAACGCTGTGACAGCATCCGTCAATAAAGATTCCGGCCTCAATGATAACGAAGTCGCTGCTGCGCTCGAGCAGCACGGTTACAACGAGCTGCCTTCGGCGAAGCCGCGACCTATTTTCGCGATCGCCTTCGACGTGATGCGTGAGCCAATGCTGCTTTTGTTGTTTGCGTGCGGTGCGATTTATTTGTTATTGGGCGATGAGCGCGATGCCGCCATGTTGCTGGCGTTCGTTGCGATCGTGCTGACAATCAGCATCGTGCAGCGGCATAAAAGCGAGCGTGCACTCGATGCGTTGAAAAATCTATCGAGCCCGCGTGCGCAGGTAATTCGCAATGGCATTCAACAGCGCATTCCGGGACGCGAGGTTGTCGTAGGCGATCTCGTGGTGCTCAGCGAAGGCGATCGCGTTCCCGCCGATGGTATTTTACTGACGTGCTTGAACTTGCAGACGGATGAGTCGCTTCTCACGGGCGAGTCGATCGCAGCGGCGAAAATTTCCAGCGATGTAATTCCCGACGTGATGCCGGCGCCGAGAGTGGGCGAAACGCCATACGTTTACGCAGGATCACTGGTTGTCGCCGGAAAAGGTATCGCCCAAATTCTGGCGACCGGGGGCGCGAGTGCGATCGGTAATATCGCGCATTCGCTGGCGACCATCGTCACTGAACCGACATTGGTTGAACGCGAAATTAAATGGGTGGTGAAGCGCATTGCCATCGCAGGGTTGGCATTGAGTGCTTTAATCGCGTTGATTTATACGCTGACGCGCGATCACTGGCTCGATGGTTTGCTGGCCGGCATTACCGCAGCGATGGCGTTATTGCCGGAGGAGTTGCCGGTCGTGCTTATGCTGTTTTTCAGCATCGGCGCGTGGCGCATAGCGCAGCGACGCGTGCTTACGCGCAATATTCCAGCCATCGAAATGCTGGGTTCGACCTCGGTACTGTGTGTCGATAAAACCGGCACGCTGACCGAAAATAAAATGCTGTTGTGTCAGCTCGATATGCTCGATGAGGCGGACGGTTGTTACGATCTGACCGTCAATCGCAATGCGCCGCTTCCTGAAAAATTTCATGAATTACTCGAATTCAGTGTGCTGGCGAGTCATCGCGACCCGTTCGATCCGATGGAGCGCGCGTTGCACGATGCGCTGCAACAGACGCTCGCCGATACCGAGCATGTGCACAAGGATTGGAAATTGCTCGAAGAATATCCGCTCTCGCGCGAACTACTCGCGATGTCGCGCGCGTGGCAGTCACCGCGTCGCGATTATTCGGTGATCGCCGCCAAGGGCGCGCCCGAAGCGATCGCCGATTTGTGTCATTTGAACGCGCAGGACACCGCGAATTTATTGCAACGCATGGAGGTATTGGCCGAACAGGGCTTGCGTGTGCTCGCGGTGGCGCGCGCGAAGTTCGAACAAAAAAAATTGCCTGAAATACAGCACGATTTTATTTTTGAACTCGTTGGCCTGATCAGCTTTATCGATCCGGTGCGCGCTGCGGTACCGACGGCATTGCGCGAATGCAATGACGCCGGTGTACGCGTGGTGATGATTACCGGCGATCATCCCGCGACGGCATTGAATATCGCCGCGCAGATCGATCTGGATGCCAGCGCAGGTTATCTCACGGGAGCACAAATCGATGCGATGGATCAGGCGCAATTGCTGCAGCAGGTGCGCGTGATTAATGTGTTCTGCCGTGTCACGCCAGAGCATAAATTGCAGCTAGTCGAGGCGCTTAAAGCCAATGGTGAAATCGTCGCGATGACGGGCGATGGCGTCAACGATGCGCCTGCACTCAAAGCCGCGCATATCGGTATTGCGATGGGTGCGCGCGGTACCGATGTCGCGCGCGAGGCGGCCGATCTCGTATTGATGGACGATGATTTTTCGTCGATCGTCGCGGCGATCAAATCGGGGCGACGAATTTTCGACAATCTCGGCAAGGCCATCGCGTTCGTCATCGCTGTGCACGTGCCGATAGTCGGCATCAGCTTGCTGCCGGTGCTCTTGCAATGGCCGCTGCTGTTATTGCCGGTGCATGTTTTATTGCTGCAATTAGTGATCGATCCAGCGTGCTCCATCGTGTTTGAAATGGAAGCGGAGGAGCGCGACATCATGCGCAAGCCGCCGCGACCGCGCACACAAAAATTATTCAGTCGTGAGCTGCTAACGGCGGGATTGATTCAGGGCGGCGCTGTATTTGCAATTATTTACGGATTATTCGCCGCCGCCTTGCACCAGGGCTACGCCGCCAGCAGCGCGCGTGCGCTGACATTCACCGCGTTGATTGCGGCCAATCTCGGCTTGATCGTGATCAATCGTGTGCGCGTGGGCGGGTTTGTAGAGGCTTGTCGACGATCGAATGCAGCGCTGTATTGGGTCATCGCCAGTACTGCGCTGGTATTATTTGCGATTAATTTTTTCGCACCGTTGCAGGCGTTACTGCATTTCACATCGCCCGTTTCGTTGGGGTGGGCGATGGCTGCGTTTGCAGTGGCGAGTTGCTTGGTGGTGCTGGAGCTAATTCGCCGCGTCGGTCAATCTAGCGCACGAAGCGACGCGTAACGATCAGGCTACCGATACCGACACATAGCAAGAACCAGGTGCCGCCATCGACCATGCCAATCGGCAATGTCATACCGGTAAAAAACGGAACATTGAGGTCGGCTGCGTAGAGGGGCAGTGATGCGAGTCCGGTCAACAGGGCGAAGAAAAGTACTATTTTCGAGCTCATTCTCGTTCTCCGAAGCGTGCGCTTCAGTTGTGGCTATCCAAGTCGGTGTTGTGATCCGTGATACGTAATTGTACCTACGGCGGGCGCGCATTCTAATTGTTCTAGATCAAATAGCAAGGCTGGCTAAGACGTTTAACTCAAATTGGCGGGGGTTCGATCAAGTTGGCGCACTATCGCTGACGACGGCCGTTGATCCTCCCTGCTCATGCGGCACCAACTGCAACCATTGATTGATGCAGTTCGGCAGCTCTTCCGGCACATGGCTTACGTAGAGAATCTGCGTATAACCTTGCTGCGCGATGCGTTCGACGAGGGCAATGAATTGTCGTTTATGCTCGCCGTCGAGGCCGATGCACGGCTCGTCGAGAATCAATAGCGGTGGCGATTTCACCATCGCGCGTGCGAGTAAGGCGAGGCGCTGTTCGCCGAACGAGAGTTGATCGAAGCGATGTTGCTTTAATTCGTCGAGCCCAACCGCGTGAATCCATTCGAGCGTTAATTCTTTTTCGCGGCCCGTGCAATTTTGATAGAGGCCGATGGTGTCGTACAAACCCGATGCGACCACTTCGAGCACGCGCTGGCGATTGAGATTGTTCAATTGCAGCGGCGTGTTGACGATGCCGCAATTCGCTTTCAATTCCCACACGCTTTCGCCGCTGCCGCGTTTGCGGCCGAATAAAAATAACGGCTGGCCGTAGCCTTTGTGATTTTCACCGGTGATTAAATTCAGCAGTGTCGATTTACCCGCGCCGTTGGGACCGCTGATGCAGCAATGTTGGCCGCGATCGAAGCGCCAGTGAATATCGGTGAGAATGGGCGTGTCGTCGTATTGCACGTTGACGCCCTGCATGTCGATCGGCGCGGCGTTCATATCGAAGGGTTTTGCGCGTTGCAGCGGTGGTGGCAGTGCAACGGCGGCGACACTGGTTTTATCGGCTTGATGCCGCTTGTCGAATTGTGCACGCGAGCCGCTGCTGACAACTTCGCCACGTTTTAGCTCTAACACATGCGTAATGCCGCTCGGCAATTTAGATCCTAGCGGTAACAGAAGCAGCAGCGGTGTGTCGCCGCTCAACAGAGTCTCGATTGCGCGCGATAATTCGGCCTGCATATTTTTGTCGAGGCCTTCGAGCGGGTTGTCGAGAATCAATATTTTCGGCTGCGCGAATAAAGCGCGCGCGAGCAGGGTTTTTCGGCCTTCGCCGGTCGAGATCACGCGAATGCCGCGATTGAGAATCGCGCGCAGGCCGAAATTATCGACGAGCTGATTGAAGCGATCGTTTTCCGCCGTGCTTTGTAACGTGCAGCCCTGAAGAATTGCCTGGCGCACGGTGGTGCCGACATCGTGCGCGTCTTCGCGCTCGTTGCTGTCGTCGTAGCGGTTGTCGTGTTCGATCAATTCTCGCTGCATCGCGAACGAGACGTACACGATGTCGCGGTTGCGATCGATGGAATCGTCGCAATCGATATGGCCGCGCTGTGGTCGCAATTCATCGCGCAGCAGTTGCGCCAGCGTGGTTTTACCGGCGCCGTTGCCGCCGACCACTGCCCAGTGTTCGCCCGCATGCCACCGCCATTGGTCGATGCGCAACGCGGGATCGAGGCGGTAGCTGAAATAGATTTGCTCGAAGGCAATCAATGGCGGTGTGGTTGACGAGTGCGACATCGGAGGGTTACCAATTTTCGGGGCAGCTATTTTGCCCGAACCGGCTGCCGCGCGGCTATTGCCTGTCGTTGTCTGTCAATTGCCTGTAGAGGGCAGGGTTCAGCGCCGGCAGGCTGAAGGAAAGCGTCTATAGTTATTTACTTGGCGAGGTCGTGAGCACTCCGACCCCAAAAGCCGGTCCCCTAAAACCAACTGTGCAGTGATCTCTATGAAGAATAATCAGCCTGTGACCCAAAGGGAGTATCCGCTGCGTGCGGACGATCAGATTATTTCGGCCACGGATCTCAAGGGCATCATCACGGAGGCCAACGAAACCTTCGTGCGTATCAGCGGCTTTAGTCGGGAGGAGTTGATCGGCAGGGCACACAATATCGTGCGCCATCCCGATATGCCCGAGGCCGCGTTTGCCGGCCTATGGTCGAATCTGCGGCAGGGCAAGGAGTGGATGGGGCTGGTGAAAAATCGCTGCAAGAATGGCGATCACTATTATGTCGATGCGCATATCACGCCGATTTTCGAAGGCGATCGTGTGGTTGGCTATCAGTCGGTTCGCGTCATGTCCGAGCGCAACGTTATTCAGCGCGCCGAGGCGCTTTACGCACAGTTGCGTCGCGGTGGAGTCGGGGCGTTAGAAAAACTGCGACCGAGCAATATCTCGTTTCTGCATAAGGCCTGGATCGTCGCACTGGTGATTGCAGCACCCGCTGCGGTGGGTGCGGTGCTCGGCGGCAGTTGGTTGGTCGCCGGTGTCACGCTTGCGGTGGCAGTTCTGTTAACCCATTGGCTGGTGCGGCCGTTGTTGGGGCTGGCAGCGAAAGATAAGGACAATCGTCAGGACGAAGTGACGTGCCTGGTCTACAGCGGCCGGAGCGATGAAGTCGGCCAGCTGGAAGCGCAGATGCAGGCACTCAAAGCACTGAGCCGGACGATTCTGGGTCGTGTTTCCTATGCCAGCGAATCGCTCAGCAGTGTGGCGGGCGAGACCAGCGGGATTGTCGAGCGCACCACTGAGGGTGTGCGTCGCCAGCAGCTCGAAGTCGATCAAGTCGCTACCGCCATGAACGAAATGGCGGCGACGGTGAACGAAGTGGCGCGCAACGCCGAAGAGACCGCGCGTGCCTCGCAGGATGTACTCACGCGCACCGAGGATGGCGCGCAATTGGTATCGGGCGCTATCGCAGATATTGAAGCGTTGAGTCGCGCGGTGGGCGATGCCACCGAGGTGATCGAACGGTTGCAGGCAGAAAGCCAGAGCATTGGCTCGGTGGTCGATGTCATCAGTAATATTGCGAGCGAAACCAATCTGCTCGCATTGAACGCGGCGATTGAAGCGGCGCGTGCGGGCGATCAGGGGCGCGGTTTTGCGGTGGTGGCGGATGAGGTGCGCAATCTCGCGAGCCACACGCAAAAATCCACCGACGAAATTCAGCAGATGATTAAAAGTATTCAGCAATCGTCAGCGGCGGCGGTCGATGTCATGCAGGCAGGGCAGCAGCGTGCAGCGGCGAGTGTCGAGGTGAGTCAGCGTGTCGGCCAATCGTTCCAGGACATCAGCGCAGCGGTCGATCGCATCACCGGCATGAATGCGCAGGTGGCGACGGCTTCCGAAGAACAAACTGCGGTCACCGAAGAAATCAATCGCAATCTCACCGGCATTTCAGGCGTTGCGAGCGAAACGCTGGCGAGCGCGAATCACACCGCAGCAGCGAGTGCGCGCTTGCATGAGCTTGTCGAGCATCTGCAATCGATCCTCAAACAATTCGGTCAGCGCTGAATGTAACTGTGTTGGGATGACTGTGTTGAGTATGAATATGGATGTGAAACCAGGGATTTACCGGCACTACAAGGGCAAACTCTACGAAGTGATCGGCATTGCGCAACACAGCGAGACGCTGGAGAGGCTCGTTGTGTATCGAACGCTATACGGCGATTACAGTTTGTGGGTGCGTCCGCTCGCGATGTTCACCGAGCATATCGTGCACGATGGTCGCAGTGTGCAGCGATTCAGTTACGCGCCCGAAGCGAAGCATTAATCCCGCTGCATCCCCGCCTGCGCGGGGATGACTTAATCAGAGATTATTTAACGCGTGTGCGGCATGTTTCGCGAAATACGTCAGGATGCCATCGGCACCCGCGCGTTTGATCGATAACAGCGATTCCATAATTACGCTTTCACCGAGCCAGCCGTTTTGGATGGCGGCCATGTGCATCGCATATTCGCCGCTGACTTGATAAACAAATGTCGGCGCTGCAAGTTCATCTTTCACGCGGCGCACGATATCGAGATACGGCATACCCGGTTTAACCATGATCATGTCGGCGCCCTCGGCCAGATCGAGCGCGCATTCGTGCAAGGCTTCGTCGCTGTTCGCCGGATCTATTTGATAGCTGTATTTATCCGCGCCTTTTAAATTGCCTGCCGAACCGACCGCGTCGCGGAACGGGCCGTAATAGGCCGATGCGTATTTCGCCGAATACGCGAGAATGCGTGTGTTGATGTGTCCGGATTCCTCTAACGCTTTACGTATACTGCCGATGCGGCCATCCATCATGTCCGATGGCGCGACGATATCGGCGCCGGCCTCGGCATGCGATAACGCCTGCTTCGTTAAAATCTCGACGGTCAAATCGTTCAGCACATAATTGTGTTCGTTGATGATGCCGTCCTGTCCGTGCGTGGTGAACGGATCGAGTGCCACGTCGGTGATGATGCCTAATTCAGGTACGGCATCTTTTACGGCGCGCAGCGTGCGTTGCACGAGTCCGTGCGGGTTGTACGCTTCCTCGGCGAGCAACGACTTTTGATTGGCTGGCGTCACCGGAAATAATGCGATGGCGGGAATGCCGAGCGCGTAAATCGTTTTCGCTTCTTCGACGAGTAAATCGATGCTGAGGCGCTCGATGCCAGGCATCGACGCGATTTGCTCGCGCTGATTGTTTCCTTCGAGCACGAACATCGGAAAAATTAAATCGTTCGGCGTCAGCACCGTTTCGCGCATCATGCGTCGCGAAAAATCATTCGCGCGCATACGGCGCATACGCGTGGCAGGAAATTGGCCTCGGTGCAGCGATTTACTCATGGTTTTTCCTAGCTTGCTTTTCTTATGGGGGGGCTTACAGGGTTTTCATCACGCGTTCGGCAGCGGCGATGGTTTGCTCGATGTCGTTCAGTGTATGCGCTGCCGATAAAAATCCGGCTTCGTACGATGCCGGTGCGAGATAAACACCTTCGTTGAGCATGCCGTGGAAGAATCGATTGAATCGATCGATATTGCACGCCATCACTTGTTTGTAATTCGTTACGGTTTTTTCTTCGGTAAAATTTTCGCCTAAAAAGAACAACCCAAAAATACTGCCGACATAATTCATCGAGAATGGAATGCCGGCTTTTTGCGCGGCATTCAACAAACCTTTGGCGAACAATTCGGTTTTGTGGAAAAGCTCCTGATAAAAACCGGGTTGCTGAATGATGTCGAGATTGGCGAGACCCGCCGCCATTGCAATCGGATTGCCCGACAAGGTGCCCGCTTGATAAACAGGGCCGAGCGGCGCGATTTTTTCCATGATCGCGCGCTTGCCGCCGAAAGCGCCGACCGGCATGCCACCGCCGATGACTTTGCCGAGCGTGGTGATATCGGCTTCGATATTGTAATAACCCTGTGCGCCGGTGAGGCCGAGACGAAAACCGGAGAGTACTTCATCGAGGATTAATACTGCGCCGTAACGCGTGCATTGCTCACGCAGCGTTTGCAAAAATCCAGGCACTGGCGGTACGCAATTCATATTGCCGGCAACGGGCTCGACGATAATGCCCGCGATTTGCTCGCCCATTTTCGCGAATAATTCTTTAACGCCTTCGCTGTCGTTGTAGGTCAACGTGATCGTGTGATCGGCGAGTGCTGCGGGTACGCCCGGCGAACTCGGTACGCCTAATGTCAGCGCGCCTGATCCGGCTTTGACGAGCAGTGAATCGGAATGGCCGTGATAACAACCTTCGAATTTCACAATTTTGTCGCGCCCCGTGTAGCCGCGTGCGAGACGAATCGCGCTCATCGTCGCTTCGGTGCCCGAGCTCACCATGCGCACGAGATCCATATTCGGCATGATTTCGCAGAGTTTGCGCGCGAGTTCGATTTCGATTTCGGTCGGCGCACCGAAACTCAAACCATCGTCGAGGCGATTGCGCACAGCTTCGAGAATTTTCGGGTGCGCGTGGCCTGCGATCATCGGCCCCCATGACAACACGTAGTCGATGTAGCGATTGCCGTCGACATCGAACAAATACGGACCGCACGCGCGCTCGACAAAAATCGGCGAACCGCCGACGGCTTTGAAGGCGCGGACAGGCGAGTTGACGCCGCCGGGAATGTATTGCTGGGCGAGTTGAAATAATTCGGAAGAGCGCGGATGCATGATGTCGATTCTGCACAGAAAATAATTGGGCGATGCGAAATTATCGTGGCTTGATCGCGCTAACGCCAGCTTGTTTGCTTTTATTTACGACACCAAAACAGTCGATCAGGAATTAGCCCGCCCATGCCGACGCGACGCGCATGGATCAGCGCTTGCGAGGTGAATTGCTGGCCTTGTTGCAGTGCTTCGAGTAATTCGAAGCCGTGTGCAAGATACGCGGCGACGGCAGCCGAGAGTGTGCTGCCGGCACCGTGGAAAGTCTGTGGCAGCACATCCCATTGATATTCTTTGACGAGACCGCGGGTGGAATACAGACGATTGGTGATTTTGCTGCGCTCTCCGGCGCTGCCCCCGGTATTGTTGACGACGGTGGCGAGAATTTGCCCGCAGCCGAATTCGAGCAACTCTTGAATACAGGCGCCCACGCTGTCGCCACAACTGGACAGTGTCGCGATGTGATCGGTGCTCATGATGGCGAGGTCTGCGCGCGGCATCAGCAACATGCGGATCGCTTCGGCCACATCGCCATCGGCGGCGCCGTGATGCAACACGGGATCGAGTACCACCGGAATATCGGGGTATTCCACCAGAATGGTGTGAATGACTTCGGCCTGCGCGATGCTCGCTACATCGCCGACCTTGATGGCGGTGACGTCAGTATCTTCGAGCGCGACGCGTACCTGCTCGATGAGCAGGGCAGCACTGGTGCTCTGCCGATCTTTCAGGTTGCGCGTATCGCGCACGTTGAGCGCCGTAATTGCAGAAACGCAGTGGCAGCCGAGGCTGGTGGCGGTTTCGATATCGGCAACGACGCCGGCACCGCCGCTCGGGTCGTGGCTGTTGATGGTCAGCAAAATCGGTTGTTTGGTGCTCATCAACGGTCTCCTTTCGTTTCCGAACTGTGCAATGAAATTGATTCTGCACCGCTCAACGCAGCTTGGCTACCATGCGGTTGGCCGCGCCTCGGATTATGGAGTTAGAAGGGCTTCACGACCGCTAATATCACGATGGCAAACAGCAGCAACACGGGCAACTCGTTGAACCAACGATAGAACACGTGGCTGCGTATTTCATCGCGAGCCAGTTGTTTGACCAGCTTGCCGCAATAACCGTGATAGCCAAAGAGCAAAAATACCAGGGCGAGTTTCGCGTGCAGCCAGCCCGCGCGCAGATAGTAATCGGGGTTTTGCAGAATCATCGCCACGCCGAAAACGAGCGTGAGCAGCATGAAGGGCGTTACAAAACGGTAGAGTTTGCGCTCCATGATTTTGAGATGATCGCGCGTGGCCTGCTCGGTAGCGAGCGCGTGATACACGAACAGGCGCGGCAGATAAAAGATACCCGCAAACCAGCAGATCACGGCGATGAGATGGAAGGCTTTGAGCCAGAGCATGAATAGCGTCCGCAAAGAGAATCAATGAGGCCACATTGTAATGGAGTCCGCACGCTATTTGAGTCTGCATGGCATTTGAGTCCGCGCGGTATTGGCGTGTGCATGGCAGCGATGTCGGCGAGGCGGCAACATCATGCCAGCTGTGGTTAAATACGCGTCCGGTTTCATTTCTTTTCCTTATTTATGTTGAGGCTTTCGCTGTGATCAAAGTCGGCATCGTCGGCGGCACCGGTTATACCGGGGTCGAATTGTTGCGCATCCTGTCCAAGCACCCGCAGGTCGAACTCGTCGCGATCACCTCGCGCTCCGAGGCGGGTCAGGCCGTGGCCGACATGTATCCGAATCTGCGCGGTCACGTCGATCTCAAATTCAGCGTGCCCGATCACGATCAACTCGCCAAATGTGACGTGGTGTTTTTCGCGACGCCGCACAATGTCGCGATGCAGACCGTGCCCGATCTGATCAAGCGCGGCGTGCGCATTATCGATTTGTCGGCGGATTTCCGTATTCGCGATGCCGAGCTGTGGTCGAAGTGGTACGGCGAGCCGCACACGGCGCCTGATTTGCTCGCGAAAGCTGTCTATGGATTACCCGAGGTGAATCGCGATCGCATTCGCGACGCGCAATTGATCGCCGCAGCGGGCTGCTATCCGACATCGGTGCAGCTCGGCTTTTTACCGCTGCTCGAAAAAGGCTGGATCGATCCGAATCGCTTAATCGCCAATGCGGCATCGGGCGTATCCGGCGCGGGCAAGAGCGCGAAGGTCGATAATTTATTTGCGGAAATCAATGACAGTTTCAAAGCGTACGGCGTGTCGGGACATCGTCATCTGCCGGAAATCGAACAGGGGCTTGGCGATATTGCCGGTAAGTCTGTGCAACTTACGTTCGTGCCGCATTTGCTGCCGATCGTGCGCGGGATTCACTCGACGCTTTACGCTGAACTCACCAGCGATATTTCGCTCGAACAATTACAGCAGGCGTTTGAACAGCGCTATGCGAATGAGCCGTTCGTCGATGTATTGCCGAAAGGTGTATTGCCGCAAACGCGCAGCGTGAAAGGTGCAAATATTTGCCGCATCAGTGTGCAGCGCCCGCAAGGTCGCAACACTGTGGTGGTATTAGCGGTGATCGATAATTTGGTGAAAGGTGCATCGGGTCAGGCTGTACAGTGCATGAATATCATGTTCGGCCTGCCGGAAACACAAGGTCTCGATATTGTCGCGTTGTTGCCTTAATAAAGATCGCCGTAATAAATTCCCTCTCCCCGAGTTACCCTAAAGGGTCTCAGGGATAGGCGAGAATGAAACAGAGGTTTGAGAAATTATGTCAGCTGTTACCGAATTCGTACCGCAGGCGTTGAACCTGACCGATAACGCCGTCGCGAAAGTGAAAGCATTAGTCGCGGAAGAGGAAAATCCCTCGCTCAAGTTGCGCGTCTATGTGACGGGCGGCGGCTGTTCGGGATTTCAATACGGATTTTCGTTCGAGGACGAAGTGGCTGAAGACGATACATTAGTGCAAAAAGATGGCGTGACTGCACTCGTCGATCCGCTCAGCTACCAATATCTCGTCGGCTCGGAAGTCGATTACAAAGAGGGGCTTGAAGGCTCGCGTTTTGTGATTAACAACCCAAATGCATCAACAACCTGTGGTTGCGGCTCGTCATTTTCGATTTAATTTATACCTAATAATAATTAACTCTCTGTCGGTTTCGGCAGTGCTCGATTCCAACTGAGCTCCCAATAAAAATCTGGAATCATTCGGGAAGATAAATCCAGTGAAATATCTCACGCGTTTTTTCGGTAGCCATCGAATTGGCCTGATTGCGGCTGCATTGGCATTTTTACTCGCGGTGCCGTCATTAATGAGCGACTTGTGCATGGATGACTATCAGCAGCGCACCACGTTGCTGACGAATCCTGATGGGAATCCCTTTGAGTTCTATCGTATGGGCGCTCCCGAGACGGAGGCAATGCTGCAAAAGGGGATATTGCCCTGGTGGACACATCCCGACTCCAAACTCGTTTTTTTTCGCCCCATCGCCAAATGGTTGATGCAAGTCGATTATCGGTTCTGGCCGGATAATTTTGCGCTCATGCATCTGCATTCGGTGTTGTGGTATGTGTTGCTTGTCGGTGTTATCGGTTGGGTTTATCGAAGATTTATTCCGTCATCAGTCACGGTTGGGTTGGCGTTGATCATGTTCGCGATCGACGGAACGCACGGCGGGGCTGTCGCGTGGCTGGCTAATCGCAATGTCATCGTCGCAATGATCGGTTCGATGTTGGTATTGGTTTGTTATTCGCGCGACGAATGGTCATGGCAGCTCGTCGGTTGTAGCTTATTGGCGATGACTTTATTTTGCGCTGAGGCCGCGCTGTCGATTACTGGATATCTTTTTGCGTATGAAGTATTTCTTTCGAAGCGAAGCTGGGCTTTGCGAGTTTTGCGGCTAACTCCTTACGCGCTGACCGCTTTCACCTGGCTTTTGTGGTGGCGTTATAACGGTTTTGGTAGTTCCGGTCCAGGCTTTTACACCGACCCCCACGATACGCAGGCATTTTTAGGGGCTCTCACTTTTCGTCCACCCGCCTATCTACTGGGACAATTCTTACTTTTCCCTATCGAAATTTTGGCTTTCTCTGAAGGTTCGGCGTGGCAGCCGCTTGTTTTTATTGTCGTCGTATCGGTGTGTGTGCTCATCGCGAGGGCTTTTTGGCGCTTGCTCCGTGAATCGGCGGCGGCACGTTTTTTTGCGCTCGGAATGTTAATCGCCACGCTGCCCATCAGTGGCTCGCAACTGGTTGCGCGCTCGTTATGGTATGTCGGTTTTGGTGCGTATGGTTTGCTTGCAATATGGCTCGAACCATTTTTTAGCACCAACTCTGCGAAAAAAATAACACCGCTTGCGGGAGCAATGCTCGTCCTGCATCTTGCCATCAGTCCGTTACTTTTTTTGTTTGGTGAGGCAGTGTTTGGGCCGATATTAAACAATATCACTGATACGCGCGTCGTTAATCTTCCCAACGAGCAGGGACACGATCGAAAAGTTCTGCTGCTTTGGGTGCCGCAATATGAATTCCTTACGTACTATCCATTGCTAAAAGACGAAGCACTCGCTCTGGGAGAAATACCGAAACGATCGCAGCCTGCAATCGCAAAGCTGCGGTTATTGACGAATGGCAGCGATGATTTTGCAGTTGAGCGCAAAGATGCAGACACGCTGCTGATTCGTCGCGAAGGTGGCTTCGATACGATGCGCAAGGGCGTGTATGGATTTAGTCGTGGCGAGAGCATGGCGCTCGATGATGTCGTAGTCACGGTAAACGCTGTATCGGTTGCAGGCGCCGCAACAGAAATTGAATACCATTTTGCGCCGGGTGTACTGGATGATTACGAAGTGATGACCTGGAGCAAAAAACAATTTGTGTCCGTGCAATTGCCTGCTGTGGGTGAAGTTATACAGGTTAAAACGCCTGCTGCTTCGTGAATGTTGTGAGAGTGTTGTTTAATACGCGTAATTGGGATTTTTTTGTTGTGAAAGATGTTGAAGTAAAAAAGCCGGCAATGCCGGCTTTTTTACTTTGGGTTCTATTTAATTTCAAACGAATAAAGCAGATCCAGCGCATCCTCCACGCCGCTAATCGTTTCAATCATCAATCGCTGTGTGAGGCGATATTGAAAACTGATGCTGTTGCTTTTTTCTCCCAGCCCGCGGCCGTAGCGCACATATAAATCCTTACCTAATTGCCCGCTCACCTCGGCTTCGCTTTGTCCATTTTTTCCTTCGGTAGTGCCGAGCTGTAGATCGGTGATGCCGAATTTTTCGGCGAGCTGGCCGGCTTTGCTTTCGCTGCCGGCAAGGCCGAGTGAGAGCAGTGCACCGCTCGCGGTGAAGCCGCCGGTGCCGGTTGAGTTCGCTACCGGTTTGCGTCCAGTTAACAAGTAGTACGCAATGTCGGAGTCGGACATCGAGGGTTCTGAAAATAAAATCGCTTCGGGTGTTTTGAGTGAGCCGATTACGCGCATGCCGACCACATCGGTATTGCCCGGTGGTAAATCGCGCACGGCTTCCAAATTAAGGTCTGGGTTATCCGGCGGGCCGTAAAAAATCACACTGCCTTTGCGCACCGTTAATTTTTGGCCATATGCGCGATAGCGCCCACGCGGTACTTTCACTTCGCCGTAAAGATGCATGTTGTCATCGGGCGCTTTGGTTAATTGCAATTTTCCACTCAAATTCACATCGGCGCCGAAGCCATTGAGATGAAATTGATCGCCAAGATTGAGGCCGATTTTGCTCCAGATTTTCCATTCGCCTTCATCGCTTTGCTGGCCGACAATTTCCTGGTCTTGGGAAACATCGGTTGTTTCTGGTGGCAGTTCTTTGAGTTTGATATCAGCGCTCGCAATATCGACGTAACCATCGATATGCATTTCGCCGGGCGTTGCGATTAATTCGGTATGCGGTGAAAAAACGATGGTGCTATCGGGCAGCGGCATGGCGCTTACGCCACCTGCAATTAAGCCCAGGCGTAATTTCCATTTCTTGCTATAGTGGGCTGAACTGGTGTCATTCCAGCTAATTTCGCCATCGATATCGCCGCCGCCTTGGCCGAGCGCAAACCAGCCGCCGAGTTTCGCGCTGTTGTTGTTGAATGTGAGATCGGCGTGCACGGTACGAAAGGGTGAGCCTAATGGCGCCCATAATGCACTGCCGTCTTTGAGCAGGATTTGTCCGTGCAGTTGTGGTTCCGCAAAAGTTCCAGTGACTGAAATCGCGCCGTTTATTTCGCCGCTGATCGCATCGAGCCCTTCGAATGCCCATGCGAATCCGCTCAATTGCAACTGCTCGATATTCACGTGTCCGTCGAGCGTGCGTTTTCCGCGTGGCTCGTTCACGGTGAGCTGCGCGGTAAGATCGCCAATGCTTGAGGAGTGAAGTTGCGTGGCGAAGACGGCACGCTGTTCATCGAATTTCGTATCGATATGAATGGCGTCGATTGCGGTGATCTCGGTGGCATTTTGCGTGCGCCAACGCCACCGTGTTGCTGGAATGTCGGCACTGCCTTGCGCGTTGAGCGGTGCCAGGCTGCGCAGTTGAACTTGTGCAGAAATACGCGGATCGCCGAGTAATTCAACGCTATCGGGAATCCAGGCGCTCGCCCATTGCAGCGGTACGCCGCGCGCATGCGCGGAAATGGTTTGCAGTTTTTTATCGGTTATGCGCAAGGTCTGATCGAGACAGATATCGATATCGTTGCCGTGTAAACAAAAGGGTTCGAGGTTAAAACTTCTCGTCGGCAGCACAGCGTTGCCGCGCAAGGTTGTCGTATTTCTCCATGCGAGCTCGATTTGCTTTTCTCGCTCGCGCAATTCGCCTGAAAAATCGTTGCACGTATACTGCCACTGCTGCCAATCGGCATTCGCTTGTGTGCGGCATGCGAGCGTCGCACTATTTTTTTCCTGGGCTGCGTGCAGTGACCATTGTTGATTCAGTTTTTCGCCGCTGATGTTGAATGCCAGATCAAACGGTTTCGAATCGGCGCGAGATAATTTTTTTAACTCGATATTGCCTGAGCTTTTGGTTTGACCCAATTGTGCGAGGTCGATATCAATATTTCCCGAATCTGCACGAAAATCCTGCCATTGCCATTTCGATCCTCGCAGGCGTGCAGTGATGGTGGGCGATGTTTCACCGCTCAGCGCGATAGTGCCAACGAGATTTCCACCCAGCTGCGAGTCGATGTGTGCGAGATCGGTGGCGTTGATGTCGGCGCGTAAGCGATTGCGGCTGCCAAATTCGCCATTCGCTTTTATTGCATTCGGGCCGATCGCCAATGTCATCTGTCGCAACTGCAATAAAGCACCATCGTCGGTGCGCAGATCGAGCGATCCAGTGAGTGTGTCGGCGTTGTATTTGCCGCTGATGTTCGGCAGTTGTACGGCCAAAAACCATTGCGGATCGAGCCATTTTGCGTCGATCGAAATGGCGCTCGATAGTTCTGCCGTTGGGTTATTCAGCCCAGCTTCTAACAGCCAGGGTGTCAGCGATAAGGCTGTCGCTTCACCATTGCATTTTGCTTCGATAGTTTTTTGCAGGAGTCCATCGCAATGCATTTGCAGGCGACCTGTCGTGGGCAGCCATTGCGCATCGACGTTGATGGTGTTGTCGTCGCGCCAGCGAGCGGTTGCGGTGACTTGGCTAATTCCACTGCGGGGCTCGTTCGCCGTGAGCGCCAGCTGCGCTTGCATGTGAGTGAGATCGCCGTCGGCATCGAGGGTCGCTTTTTCGATGGCGATTTTCTCGTCGGCGATTTCGTGTGTGAAAGCATCGAGTAATTCGGCGTGAATTTTTAGCGGCAAATTTTTATCGAGTGTGGCCAGTTTTGCGGTTGCGGATAATTTAGCGGGTTTGTCGCTATTAGCGATCAACTCAAGCTGGCGCAGATCGCCGCGTGTGCGTAGATGGATAGCGGTTGGCCATTGCCGCAGTGTTAAATCACCGCTGAGGCGCAATGGATAATTGCCGCGAAAACCGATGTTGCCCGAGGCTGTGGTGCGAATATCGTTCCAGCGAATTTGTGTTTCAGAGAATGCCAGAGTTGTTGCGCTCCAGCTTATTGCACTTCGAATATCGTGCAGTGTAAATGTGGAATCTCCGGTGGCGATATTTAATTGTTGAATGGCCAAATCAGATGTCGATAGCACGAATGGCAGAAATAACAGCGGCAGCTTAACGGGGTCGTCGTTGCTTTCGCCGAGCGGCGTGATGTTCAGTGTATCCGCATATAGTGTTGTTAAATGAATTTCGCCACGCAGCAAGTTGGCAAAGCGCAGGCGTAATTGCACGTTGTTGAGTTCGACATCGGCGGCGGTGTCGTGCCAGCGAATTTGTTCGGCGTTGATGCCTTTTAAAAATGAACCCTCGATTTGATGAAAAGAAAGCTCGGGCACCATGCGCTGAGCAGTTTTCAATGCCCATTGAGTGCCGCTGTCGGTGTTCAAAACAAAATAAATGGTTGCGAATGCAGCGACCAGGATGAAAGTAACGAGTGCGAGCACGACCAAACTGCTGCGATGCAGCCAGCGTAGCAACGTTGATTTGAAATTTTTCGCGGTTGTCATAGCGGTGGGCCAATAAAAATATGCAGGCGCCAGCCTTTGGTGTCGTCATTGATAGGGAATGCGATATCGACACGAATTTGTCCCACTGGCGACAACCAGCGCACACCGGCGCCAACACTTTTATGCCACGGTTCGTCTTTATCGTTGAATGCTCGCCCGGTGTCGGTAAAGACGGCGGTGCGCCAGCGTTCGGCGACTTTGAAGCTGTATTCGGCACTGGCGACATTGAGGTAGCGTCCGCCGATTAATTCGCCGTTGCTGTCTTCGGTGGAGAGCGATTCAAAATCGTAACCGCGCACGGTTTGATCGCCGCCGGTAAAAAAGCGCTGCGATGAGGGGATGAGTGAAATGTCGCTCGTTGCGATCACACCGCCTTCGACGCGACCGATAAATAGTTGTTCACCAAACGGATTGAAAATTTGTTTATAGCCGCCGTTGATGCGTAGAAATGACGTTTCGGCGCCGAGTGCGGGTGTCGATCCGAGCGCATCCACCCAAAATTTGCGACCGGATTTCGGATCGATACTGAGCGGCAAAACGATCTGCGTGAAGTTGATGTCGGGCGCGATATAACCGGTGTGATTGCGCGGCTCGCTGCCTTGTTTATACGACTCGTCGTAATAGGTGGCACCGTAATTTCCCACCCAGGTTTGCGCGTAACGATCGCTGAAAAAGAAGCCGACCGATCCCACGGTGCTATCGGTATCCTGCAGCACCTTGTGGGTCCAGCTCGTCGTCAGATTCAAACTTTCGTCGAGCGGTTTTTGAAGTGGAATGTGGTATTCGAAATTCAATTCTTGCTGCGGCTGTGAAACAGAAAAATCGGTGGTGAGTTTGTGCCCGCGCGCGTTGACATAGGGGCGCTCCCAACGAAATTTGGCTCGTGGTCCGGTGTCGGTACCGTAGCCCACACCGACACTGAATTGGTGGCTCGGTGCGTCGGTGAGTTTTATTTTGAGAGCGACCGTGTGATCTTCTCGTTTGTCGCTTTGCACATCGATTTCGCGGAAATAGCGGCTGTCCTGCAAATTGCGCTGCAATTTTGTCAGTGTGGTCTTATCGTAAAAGGCGCCCGCTTCGATCGGTGATAAGCGTTGTATTAAATCGGCGTCGAGCATGCTGCCCGTGAAATCAATGTTGGCGAAGCGATAGCGTTCGCTGCCGTCGACGGTCAAAATCACCGTCGCATAGTGCTCCTCGCTGTTTATGATCAAGCGGCTTTCGGCGTAATGGGCATCGAGGAAACCCTGGTGCTGACAGGTTTCGAGTAGCTCGCGTTTGAAGGTTTCGTAGGTTGCGTGATTGATGATCTCTCCGGTTTTGAAGGGCGAGTTCTCGATCATCTTTCTTGCGGTTTTCAACGCGGCACTTTCGCCAATCAACTGAATGCGCGCGTCGCGCCAAACGACGGGCTGACCAAGATTGACGTTGATGCGCAATGTATTGCCGTCGAGTTGGTAGCTGTAGGTCGATTCATAGTAGCCGAGCGATTGCGTTGCATTGCGAATCGAGTCATTCAACTTTTTGCGTAACAAGCGTTCTCGATCGCGCTCGATATCTGAGATTGTGCCGATGTGGTTGCGAATATTTTCTGCAACTTCACCGGAGGCGCCATCGATATCGATGCGCAGTTGCGCGTGTGCAATTACGCCGATGAGCAGCAGGGCGATGAAAAATATCGAGCGCAGCATCAATGTCGATACTTATCCAGATGGTACTTATCCAGATCGCGACAATGGATGTTGATTGAGCTCGAAAAACGCATGCCGACATCGCCTCGATTTGTTTCTCTGGTTTGACAGGAGTGGTTTGCGCGAGGGCCAGTGTAGAGGAAGTGGTGTTGTTCAGGATAGATAAAGCGAAATAGGTTACGCGGGATAAATTGCGCCGAGAATTCGGTCTCCTTTTGCACCCGTTGCTGAAGGTAAATTACCAGGTTTGTTGTGCAGCGTTTGTTGCGCAAGCCACGCAAATGCAGCTGCCTCAACCCATTCCGGTGCGATTCCCAATTGTGCGGTCGATCCCAGCAGGCGTGGATGTATCAGTGCTTCGAGTCGCGTCATTAGTTGTCGATTGTAGGCGCCACCGCCGCAGACGAATGTGGCGTTGACTGCGAATGGCAATTGCGTGATTCCGTGGGCGATGGTGCGTGCGGTCAATTCAACCAGGGTGGCTTGCACGTCAACGGGATTAAATGCTTTTCCGTGTACGTGTTGTGCAAGCCAATCGAGATGAAAATATTCGCGCCCCGTACTTTTGGGAGCGGGCAGTGCGAAATAGTTGTCGCGTAACAAGGTGTCGATCAAGGCGGGAATGACTTGGCCTTGTGCGCCCCAGCTGCCATCGCGGTCGTAGTTTTCGCCGGTGTGACGGTGCACCCACTGATCGAGCAACGTGTTGCCGGGGCCGGTATCGAAACCGATAACCTCATCGCTCGGTCCGAGGCCGGTAATGTTTGCGATGCCGCCGATATTGATAATTGCGCGAGCTTGATTGCCGCCATTTTGTTTTCCGGCAAAAACTGCGCGGTGGAATGCAGGTACCAGCGGTGCACCTTGACCCCCTGCGGCGATATCGCGACGGCGAAAATCGGCAATCGTCGTAATACCCGTGATTTCTGCGATGCTGCTAGGGTCGCCGATTTGCAGTGTAAACGGATATTTTGTGTCGCTGCCGATCGTCGCTGGTCGATGGCGAATCGTTTGTCCGTGGCTGCCAATTGCACGTATCGAATTGGCGGCAACACCGCTATCGGCGAGAAGTTTGTTAACGGCTTTGCCCAATTCGATGCCGAGTTGCCGATCGGCGACACCCATGCGCTCTATTTCGTCGTTACCGTTGCGGCAAAGCGCTAGCAAGTTGGTGCGAAGGTCGGTGGGCAGGGGATAGGTTTCAGCGGCGATGACACGCGGTTCAGATGTGGAGAGATCGAGCAGCAGTGCATCGATCCCATCGAGACTGGTGCCGGACATCAGTCCGACATACAGCTCGCAGGTGTGATTCATCGGGGGGCTTAGAGCTTGGATGCTCAGAGATTGGTGGTGGTTTTTTCGACAGTATCGCTCGCGTTGGCGGTTACGTTATCCGACCCGGTCGAAGTATTTTGATTTTGCGCGTAAGCCGTAAATTGCGTTTGCAGATTGCGCACCTGCTCGCTGAAGCGCCGCAGCTCGCTTGCCGCGATGCGTTCGGCTTTCGGTAATTGTCCGGCAATTTTCGCAGGGTTGGTGTGTACGCCGTTGACGAGGAATTCGTAGTGCAGATGCGGGCCGCTAGCTAAGCCGGTTGAGCCGACGGCACCAATCGTCTGATGCTGACGAACGCGATCGCCAACTTTCACGCTGCGTTTGGAGAGATGAAGATATTTCGTCGCGTAGGAGCCGCCATGCTGGATCATGACGAAATTGCCCATGGACGGATTGAAACCGGATTGCACCACGCGGCCATCGCCCGCTGCGTAGACCGGGGTGCCGGTTGGTGCGCCGTAATCGATTCCGCGATGAGGGCGTGTAATTTTCAAGACGGGATGATAGCGGCCAGTGCTGAAAGAAGATGTGATACGAATGACATCGAGAGGTGCGCGCATGAAAGTTTTGCGCATGCTGGTGCCGTCGGCTGAGAAGTAACCTTCCTCGCCATTGGCGTACACATAACGGAATGCGGTGTGAGTCTCGCCATCGTTCGTGAAAGTGACGGCCAGAATCGGACCGTTGCCGATTTTCTTGCCGTCGAGATAGTACGCGTCGTACATCACCGAGAAGTGATCGTTGGTGCGTAAGTCGAGTGCGAAGTCGATTTCGCCACCGAAAATTTCAGCGAGCTGCAGAATCATGCCATCGCTGAGACCGGCATCGATACCTGCCTTGTAGAGCGAGGAGGTAATAGTTCCGTTGGTGAACTGCTGGCGCACTTCGGGTTCGCGGTTGACTTTCTCGGCGACGAAGTTGTTCTGTTCGCGATAGTAGTTGGTGGTTTTGAGTTGGCTTTCTTCGTAGCGGAGTGCGATCAGCTGCCCGTTGGCGTCAATTTGGAAGGAGAGTTTCTGGCCTGGGAATATCTGCTTCAGCGTTTTTGCATCGGCGCCTAGCTGTAAGACATCATTTAAATCGCTCGCCGAAGCACCGGCGCGATCGAAAAGCTTCGCTAGGTTGTCGCCCTTTCGTACAACCAGCTCCTTCCACTCCGGCTGCGATTTCTCGTTGGCAAGGGTCGGTTCGCTAAGTACAGGATTGGTCAGAGTGGTGAGGGCGAGCTGGGGGTTGGGATCGATATCGGTGGCAATTGCCATCGGGCGGCGATTGGCTTGCACCTCGGCACTCGGCAGCAGTGTGGCAAAAAACACGGTTGCGACTGCAAGGCCAATCAGCAGGGCATGGGTTTTTGGGAGTGAGCTGATAATGCCTTTCAGTCTTGCTGACAATGCTGTGTTGTTATTTGCCATTAATCCGGTCTTCAACTGTTGAGGCCAAAAGAATAGTGTGTACATCGCTTTACGCTGGCTGCCGTATGTTTCGGCAAAAAGCTTACTTCGAGCCGCTCAGACATCGAGTTGAGCGAGCTACACAGCACAAACTTGCAATTAAATTGAGTTGTTGTAAGGTGCGCCACTTGCTGACGCTAGATGTAAGTTTGCCTGGATTCTCCGGCGCGTCAACCCTTTACTTCAATAAGTTGCATGCTTGGTCACGCATTGGCGCGGCATGGTGCACAATTTTCAAGCGAATTTATTATGACCCCGATTTCAAATCCGCTCATTGCCGACCTGCACGCGCGAACGTTGATTGCGCAGATGACCGGCGATGGTGAGCTGGAGAAACACCTGTCCTCGGCTCCTCGCACTTTATACAGCGGCTTCGATCCGACGGCGGATAGCCTGCATATCGGTCATTTGGTGCCTTTGCTGGTATTGCGCCGGTTTCAACTGGCGGGTCATCGGCCGGTCGCTCTGGTGGGTGGAGCTACCGGCTTGATTGGTGATCCGAGCTTCAAGGCTCAGGAGCGCAAGCTCAATACGCCCGATATCGTCGCGGGGTGGGTGGATAAGCTAAAAGCGCAGGTAAGTCGCTTCATTGATTTTGATGGCTCGGCAGGGGCCGTTGTGGTGAATAATCTGGATTGGATGGAGGGGGTTTCAGCGCTCGATTTTCTGCGCAACGTCGGTAAGCACTTCTCAGTGAACTCTATGATTCACAAGGACTCGGTCAAGCAGAGGTTGGAGCGGGAGGGGGAGGGTATATCGTTTACCGAGTTCAGCTATATGTTGTTGCAGTCGTACGACTTTGCGGAGCTCAATCGACGCTACGGCTGTACGCTACAGGTCGGCGGTTCTGATCAGTGGGGCAATATCACCGGCGGTATCGATCTCACGCGTCGCCTCAATGCGCAACAGGTTTTTGGGCTGACAGTTCCGTTAGTGACGAAAGCTGATGGGACAAAATTTGGTAAAACCGAAACCGGGACGGTATGGCTTGATCCAGCGAAGACCTCGCCCTACGCGTTTTATCAATTTTGGATTAACACGGCTGATGCCGATGTCTACAAGTTCCTGCGTTATTTCAGCTTCCTTGAGGTCGGCAGAATTCAGGAGGTCGAAGATGAGGATCGCGCGGCTCAGGGGCGGCCTCAGGCGCAATCGGTCCTGGCTGCAGAAGCGACTAGGCTGGTTCATGGGGCTGATGGTCTGGTTGCTGCGCAGCGAATTACGGAGGCTTTATTCAGTGGCGAGTTGAGAGGGTTGTCCGAGGCTGATCTTGAGCAGCTCAAGCTTGATGGTCTGCCCTCATCGCAGTTGCCGATGGAATTGTCGCAATTGCCAATGACCCAGCTTTTCTCCGACTGTGGTCTCGCGACGTCCGGTAAGCAGGTAAAAGATGCACTTGCGAGCAATGCGGTTTTGCTAAATGGCAAGTCACTAGGGCTTGAAAGCAATATGAATTTGCCGGCGTGCTTTGCGCGTGAAAATGCTTTGTATGGACGCTTTTTTGTGATTCGACTGGGCAAAAAGAAATACCATTTGTTCGAATTGGCGATTTGATAAACAGTTAATCGACTTATTTTAAAAATTCGTTAAATATTCATTGACTCATCAGAACTGCTCCCTATAATTCGCGCTCCTCGCTGCGGTGTCCGGAAGGTTGGAAGAGTGGTGAGGGAGTTGTGTAAGGTTCTTTAATCGCAAAGAAGTTGGTTGAAGAAAACGCTTGCATAACGAAGTTGGGGCGTTATAATGCGCGTCCTCGCAAAGCAGGGCGACCTGCTGCGGCCTAAATCCTAGCGATTTAGGGGTTGTTTAAAAAGAAGATCAGACAATTTGTGTGGGCACTTGAGGCTGAACGATCGCACAAGATCATTCAGAAACAAGTGAACTCGTAAATTCATTTTAAGTAGTAGTGAAGCCACGATTAACAAGTTTCTGAGCCAAGTTTTGGGGTTCTTATTCAAAACCCCGGTTAGATTGAACTGAAGAGTTTGATCATGGCTCAGATTGAACGCTGGCGGCAGGCCTAACACATGCAAGTCGAGCGAACCTAGCTTGCTAGGTGAGCGGCGAACGGGTGAGTAACACGTAGGAATCTGCCCGGTAGTGGGGGACAACGTCTCGAAAGGGACGCTAATACCGCATACGCCCTAAGGGGGAAAGCAGGGGATCTTCGGACCTTGCGCTATCGGATGAGCCTGCGTCGGATTAGCTAGTTGGTGGGGTAAAGGCCCACCAAGGCGACGATCCGTAGCTGGTCTGAGAGGATGATCAGCCACACCGGAACTGAGACACGGTCCGGACTCCTACGGGAGGCAGCAGTGGGGAATATTGGACAATGGGGGCAACCCTGATCCAGCCATGCCGCGTGTGTGAAGAAGGCCTTCGGGTTGTAAAGCACTTTAAGCTGGGAGGAAGGTTTCTTGGCTAATATCCAAGAGAATTGACGTTACCAGCAGAATAAGCACCGGCTAACTCCGTGCCAGCAGCCGCGGTAATACGGAGGGTGCAAGCGTTAATCGGAATTACTGGGCGTAAAGCGCGCGTAGGCGGCTTGGTCAGTCGGATGTGAAATCCCTGGGCTCAACCTGGGAACTGCATTCGATACTGCCTGGCTAGAGTGTGGGAGAGGGTGGTGGAATTCCCGGTGTAGCGGTGAAATGCGTAGATATCGGGAGGAACATCAGTGGCGAAGGCGACCGCCTGGCCCAACACTGACGCTGAGGTGCGAAAGCGTGGGTAGCAAACAGGATTAGATACCCTGGTAGTCCACGCCGTAAACGATGTCGACTAGCCGTTGGAGACCTTAGAGTCTTTAGTGGCGCAGCTAACGCACTAAGTCGACCGCCTGGGGAGTACGGCCGCAAGGTTAAAACTCAAATGAATTGACGGGGGCCCGCACAAGCGGTGGAGCATGTGGTTTAATTCGATGCAACGCGAAGAACCTTACCGCCCCTTGACATCCTGGGAACTCGCTAGAGATAGCTTGGTGCCGAAAGGAACCCAGAGACAGGTGCTGCATGGCTGTCGTCAGCTCGTGTCGTGAGATGTTGGGTTAAGTCCCGTAACGAGCGCAACCCTTGTCCTTAGTTGCCAGCACGTAATGGTGGGAACTCTAAGGAGACTGCCGGTGACAAACCGGAGGAAGGTGGGGACGACGTCAAGTCATCATGGCCCTCACGGGGCGGGCTACACACGTGCTACAATGGCCGGTACAAACGGTTGCAAACCCGCGAGGGGGAGCCAATCCGAGAAAACCGGTCGTAGTCCGGATTGGAGTCTGCAACTCGACTCCATGAAGTCGGAATCGCTAGTAATCGCAGATCAGCATGCTGCGGTGAATACGTTCCCGGGCCTTGTACACACCGCCCGTCACACCATGGGAGTCTGTTGCACCAGAAGTAGCTAGCCTAACCGCAAGGAGGGCGGTTACCACGGTGTGGCCGATGACTGGGGTGAAGTCGTAACAAGGTAACCGTAGGGGAACCTGCGGTTGGATCACCTCCTTAATCGACGGCGACGTTGGTCGCAAGTGTCCACAACAAATTGTCTGATCACGTGATTGAAGCGACAGAATGCAAAGAGGAATCTCTTTGCGCGGGTCAGCAGGCCCGAAAGAATTTGGGTCTGTAGCTCAGGTGGTTAGAGCGCACCCCTGATAAGGGTGAGGTCGGTGGTTCGAGTCCACCCAGACCCACCAGAATTCCTCAATACTTCGTTGCAGCGCCGCTCGCATAGACAACTATGCTTCGCGACACTGTGTCTCGTTTTGAGCAATTCTGGCGTGCTAAATGAGCTCCCGATATGAAAGAAGGGGCCGTAGCTCAGCTGGGAGAGCGCCTGCCTTGCACGCAGGAGGTCAGGAGTTCGATCCTCCTCGGCTCCACCACTTCTCTGATAAATCTGTCGTCGAAATTCGATGTGAATTCTTTGCTTGCCGGCAACGGTGAGTTTAGAGAATTGACATCGGGTTTTAACAATCCGAATGTTCTTTAACAAGGTGGATAAACTGAAAGTCCAAAGCAAACTGTGATTGCTCAAGCGCAACACAGATCCGGCGAAATCATGTTGCGAGTTTAGTCGCACGCAATGTGAATATTTATGTCTCTTGATCATCGGTCGTGCAGTTGACGACTGGATTATATGGTCAAGCGAATAAGTGCATACGGTGGATGCCTTGGCAGCTAGAGGCGATGAAGGACGTTGGAGCCTGCGAAAAGCTTCGGGGAGTCGGCAACCAGACTGTGATCCGAAGATGTCCGAATGGGGGAACCCACCTACCGAAGGTAGGTATCGTGCACTGAATCCATAGGTGTACGAAGCGAACCCGGGGAAGTGAAACATCTCAGTACCCGGAGGAAAAGAAATCAACCGAGATTCCCTAAGTAGCGGCGAGCGAACGGGGAGTAGCCCTTAAGCATGGTTGAGGTTAGTAGAACGCTCTGGAAAGTGCGGCCATAGTGGGTGATAGCCCCGTATACGAAAACCTCTTTTATGTGAAAACGAGTAGGACGAGACACGTGACATCTTGTCTGAACATGGGGGGACCATCCTCCAAGGCTAAATACTCCTAGCTGACCGATAGTGAACCAGTACCGTGAGGGAAAGGCGAAAAGAACCCCGGAGAGGGGAGTGAAATAGAACCTGAAACCGTATGCATACAAGCAGTGGGAGCCCCTTCGTGGGGTGACTGCGTACCTTTTGTATAATGGGTCAGCGACTTACTTTCAGTGGCGAGCTTAACCGTATAGGGGAGGCGTAGGGAAACCGAGTCTTAATAGGGCGTTAAGTCGCTGGGAGTAGACCCGAAACCGGGCGATCTATCCATGGCCAGGGTGAAGGTTAGGTAACACTGACTGGAGGCCCGAACCCACCGTCGTTGAAAAGCCGGGGGATGAGCTGTGGATCGGAGTGAAAGGCTAATCAAGCTCGGTGATAGCTGGTTCTCCCCGAAATCTATTTAGGTAGAGCGTCAAGTATTACCCGCGGGGGTAGAGCACTGTTTCGGCTAGGGGGTCATCCCGACTTACCAACCCGATGCAAACTCCGAATACCGTGGAGTACAGCTTGGCAGACACACGGCGGGTGCTAACGTCCGTCGTGAAGAGGGAAACAACCCAGACCGCCAGCTAAGGTCCCTAATATCCGTTAAGTGGGAAACGATGTGGGAAGGCACAGACAGCTAGGAGGTTGGCTTAGAAGCAGCCATCCTTTAAAGAAAGCGTAATAGCTCACTAGTCGAGTCGGCCTGCGCGGAAGATGTAACGGGGCTAAACGGATAACCGAAGCTGCGGATTTACCGCAAGGTAAGTGGTAGGGGAGCGTTCTGTACGCCTGCGAAGGTGGATCGTAAGGTCTGCTGGAGGTATCAGAAGTGCGAATGCTGACGTGAGTAACGACAAGGGGGGTGAAAAACCTCCCCGCCGGAAGACCAAGGGTTCCTGCGCAACGTTAATCGGCGCAGGGTGAGTCGGCCCCTAAGGCGAGGCTGAAAAGCGTAGTCGATGGGAAGCAGGTTAAAATTCCTGCACCGCTCGTAATTGCGATGGGGGGACGGAGAAGGCTAGGCCAGCACAGCGTTGGTTGTCTGTGTTTAAGGTTGTAGGTGGGCTGCTTAGGTAAATCCGGGCGGCTAACACTGAGAACTGATGACGAGCGATCCCTTGTGGATTGCGAAGTGGTTGATGCCATGCTTCCAAGAAAAGCCTCTAAGCTTCAGATTACGAGAGACCGTACCCCAAACCGACACAGGTGGTCAGGTAGAGAATACCAAGGCGCTTGAGAGAACTCTGGTGAAGGAACTAGGCAAAATGGCACCGTAACTTCGGGAGAAGGTGCGCTGCTGGTGGTGAAGGGTTTACCCCGTAAGCTACTGGCAGCCGAAGATACCAGGCCGCTGCGACTGTTTATTAAAAACACAGCACTCTGCAAACACGAAAGTGGACGTATAGGGTGTGACGCCTGCCCGGTGCCGGAAGGTTAATTGATGGGGTCAGCCGCAAGGCGAAGCTCTTGATCGAAGCCCCGGTAAACGGCGGCCGTAACTATAACGGTCCTAAGGTAGCGAAATTCCTTGTCGGGTAAGTTCCGACCTGCACGAATGGCGTAACGATGGCGGCGCTGTCTCCACCAGAGACTCAGTGAAATCGAAATCGCGGTGAAGATGCCGTGTTCCCGTGGCTAGACGGAAAGACCCCGTGAACCTTTACTGTAGCTTCACACTGGACTTTGACATGATCTGTGTAGGATAGCTGGGAGGCTTTGAAACCGAGACGCCAGTTTCGGTGGAGCCGACCTTGAAATACCAGCCTGGTCCTGTCGGGGTTCTAACGCCGACCCGTAATCCGGGTTGCGGACAGTGTGTGGTGGGCAGTTTGACTGGGGCGGTCTCCTCCCAAAGAGTAACGGAGGAGCACGAAGGTGCGCTAATGACGGTCGGAAATCGTCAGGTTAGTGTAAAGGCACAAGCGCGCTTGACTGCGAGACAAACAAGTCGAGCAGGTACGAAAGTAGGTCTTAGTGATCCGGTGGTTCTGTATGGAAGGGCCATCGCTCAACGGATAAAAGGTACTCCGGGGATAACAGGCTGATACCGCCCAAGAGTTCATATCGACGGCGGTGTTTGGCACCTCGATGTCGGCTCATCACATCCTGGGGCTGAAGCCGGTCCCAAGGGTATGGCTGTTCGCCATTTAAAGTGGTACGCGAGCTGGGTTTAGAACGTCGTGAGACAGTTCGGTCCCTATCTGCCATGGGCGTTGGAGATTTGAGAAGAGTTGCTCCTAGTACGAGAGGACCGGAGTGAACGAACCTCTGGTGTACCGGTTGTTTCGCCAGAAGCATTGCCGGGTAGCTACGTTCGGACGGGATAACCGCTGAAAGCATCTAAGCGGGAAGCCTCCTTCAAGATGAGATCTCCCTGGAGCTTTAAGCTCCCTAAAGGGCCGTCGGAGACTACGACGTTGATAGGCAGGGTGTGGAAGCGCTGTGAGGCGTTAAGCTGACCTGTACTAATTGCCCGTGCGGCTTGACCATATAATCGAGTGGTTAAGTATGATCGATGAACAAGAGACACGCGGATCTGCGTGCGTGAGCAACACGAAAACTGCAAAAGACAATCAGTTTATCCGCCGCCCTATTGGAGTCCCTCGAGGCCTGTCAACGAGACAATAAGCCCTCCGATACTCAACCGGTTTGCCTGGCGACTATAGAGACGTGGAACCACCTGATCCCATCCCGAACTCAGCCGTGAAACGCGTCATCGCCGATGGTAGTGTGGGGTTTCCCCATGTGAGAGTAGGTCATCGCCAGGCTTCTAAAACTAAAACGCCCAGTAGGAATATCCTGCTGGGCGTTTTGCTTTGTGTCGGGTGTGAAATACAGCCGATCTGCCTCCGTGACTCGATGTTTGCGGGCTGAGAACTGCATCACAAAGTGCATCAATGCTTTAATAATGAGCAAAATATCGCCAAAAGTTAGCTGTTTCGTTCAAGTAAATTCCAAAACAACCCGCTATTCTGCCCCCCGTCGTTCAGGACGAGCGACACAAGGATGGCTCCCTCGATGGATCGATGCCCAGGACGGGCCAGCTCAGGGACGGTGCACTTTACCTCGCGGTCACGGACGACCAAGAGGTAAAGATCTTTAGCGAATCTCGCAGCACATTAGTTTGCTGTCGGTAACTCTCCACTCTGTAAGTAATAGTGAATAGCTTCTTGGCTGCGTATTGCCGTCCCTCGCCGAGTTTTCATCTGATTATTTTGGTTCTCGTCTAGGATTCGTGCTTTGACGTTGTCGGCCCATTGAACATCGATAATGCTCTGTAATTTTTTTTGTAGTTTTGGGTCGTAAATCGGGCAAGTCACTTCTACGCGAAAATCCAAATTGCGCGTCATTAAGTCAGCTGATGAAATGAAATAGAGCGGACGACCTTGGTTGTGGAAAATAAATACACGCGGATGCTCAAGAAAGCGGTCGACAATACTGATTGCTTCAATGTTCTCGCTGAGACCTTTCACGCCGGGAGCTAGAGAACACATTCCGCGCACAATTAGTTTAACGGTTACTCCGGATTGACTCGCTTCGTAGAGTTTTGCAATTACGCGCTCATCCACCAGGTTGTTGCATTTGATTGTGATGCTCGCAGCCGCGCCTGCTTTGGCATTATTAATTTCGGTGTTTATCAGCGCCATTAAATTGCTGCGATTGCTATGCGGCGACACGAATAGATGTTTGAAGCGATGCCGGTGATAAGTGAACTCGATGAAGTCGAATACATTCGTGACATCCGCGCCTATTTCCTGGTCATAAGTCAGGAGGCTGAAATCGGTATACACACTCGCGGTTTTTTCGTTGAAGTTGCCGGTGCCGATATGTGAGTAGTAACGAAGAGCATTGTTTTCGCTACGCGCAATTAATATCAGTTTGCTGTGAACTTTTAATCCAGGAATACCGAATATCACGTTGACCCCGCCATCGGTTAAGCGGCGGGCAAGTCCGATATTCGCTTCCTCATCGAAGCGCGCTTGTAGTTCGACAATGGCGGTGACTTTCTTGTGATTGCGCACGGAGTTAATCAGTGCATCGACAATGTGTGAATGTTTGGCGACGCGATACAGCGATATCTTGATAAATTTAACGGCCGGATCCAATGCGGCCGTTTCAAGTAGTTTTACGACATGGTTGAAAGAGTTGTAGGGGTAATAAAGCAGAACGTCCTGATTGCGCAGGCAGCGAAAGATATTTTCATCCTGTTGTAATTCGGGTACTGGAATTTCCGGCAGGGATTTAAATTCCAGCGAGTTGGAACCTACGCGCGGAAAGTTCATGAAATCTTTTGAGTTGTGATAGCGTCCGCCGGGAATGGTGCTGTCATAGCGGCCGAGGTTCAGGCGCTTCGTTAGGTATTGCAATAAATCCTCCGGCATTGCGGTGTCATATACGAAGCGCACTGGGTCTGCTTTCTTGCGACGTTTTAAGCTGCTGGACACTTTGTCGAGCAGGCTTTGGGTGATTCCTTCGTCCATTTCCAGTTCAGCGTCGCGCGTGAGCTTGATTGTGTAGGCCTCGGCTTTTTCGATTGCGAATACACCGTGAAAAACGCGCGGCAAACTATGGCGAATAATATTTTCGAGAACAATAAAAACGATTCCACGCTGGCCCTCGCGTGCGGGAATTTCCACAAATCGATCGAGTCGTTCTGTGGGTACTTCAAGAAACGCGAAGCGAACCTGTTGTTCGGAGATCAGTTTTATCGCTAGATAAATCGACGCGTCGGTGAGTTCAGGTAGTGGATGTTCATCGCTGAGCAATACCGGCTCCAATTCTGGTTGCACGACGCGATCGAAATATTGCGAGACAAATTTGGCTTGATGTTCGTCTAGTTGATTTTCGTTAACCAAATAAATTCGACTGCGGCGAAGCTGCGCGAGAATATCGAGATAGGTTCGATCGAAACGGCTTTGCAACTCGATAACTTTCTGCTGAATTTGCTCGAGTAGCTTTTTGTAATGGTCTTGCTCGGCGCCGGTAGCGAAGGTTGCGAGACGGCGTACATCAGCTACGCGGACACGGAAAAATTCATCGAGATTATTTGAAAAAATTCCGAGGTAACGCACACGCTGAATGGCGGGTACTTTGGGGTCGCCGGCCTCCTGTAGTACACGCTCGTTGAATGAAAGCCAGCTCAACTCCTTGGGGATGTAAGGAAGATTTTTCTTGGTTTTGTTCGTTTTGGCGGTCATGTTTGGCTCGAGCGAGTGAAAATGCATTTGATTACAGTATAAGAACTTTTTTTGACACTTTTGTAACAGTGCGATTTTGCATTTCGAGTCGGACGGGAATGCGGTTTAATAGCGCTCTTTTAGAATCGATGACTGGCAGGGGGTCAATTGGCGCGCACATCCGATGAAATTTATGCGGCGCTGGACTTGGGTTCAAACAGCTTCCATCTGTTGCTGGCTCGGTTCGATGGTCGACGGTTGATGATCGTAGATCGCTATAAGGACATGGTGCGGCTGGCCGCAGGGTTGCAGGATGACGGCAATCTCAGCGATGAGGTAATGCGGCGCGCGCTGGACGCGTTGAGTAAGATGGCCGAACGCATTACGGCCGCTGCCGAAGAGTTATGTGCGGGTGGTTGGTACGAACACGCTGCGTGCCGCGAAGAATCGCGATATTTTTCTCGCCAAAGCCGAAAAAATTTTGGGCGTGCCGATTAATATCATCAGCGGGCTCGAAGAGGCGCGCCTGATTTATCTCGGTGTCGCCAAGGATTTTACGCCCGAGGATAAGACGCGTTTGGTCGTCGATATCGGTGGCGGCTCGACCGAGCTGGTGCTCGGTCGCAATAAGCCGGTAAAGCTTGAAAGCCTATACATGGGATGCGTGTCGTTCATGCGTCAATTTTTCCCGGAGGGCAGGGTCACGCGGCGCGCCTACGAGAAGGCCTTGCTGGCGGCGCGAAGTGAAGTGCAGGGGTTGGCGAGCAAATACGACGCGAGCAATTGGGATCAGGCGGTGGGCTCGTCCGGCACGATCCGCTCGATCGAGCGCGTGCTCGATGGCATGGGGCTGAATCGCAATCATGTCATCACCGCCGACGGGTTGGAGGCGCTCGCGCAGGAGGTCATTGCCACCAAATACGCCGAATCGCTCATGCTGCCGGGATTGGATGACGATCGCCGTTCTGTATTCGCCGGTGGTCTGGCGGTGTTGCACGGCATTTTCGATGAGTTGCAAATCGCGGAAATGCACGTTTCTGTATACGCGATTCGCGAAGGCATCATTTATGACCTGGCGGGCCGGCTGCATCACCGCGATAAGCGGGTCGAAACGATTGAACGCATGATGGAGCAATATCGCGTCGATCGTCCGCAGGCCCGCCGTGTGGCGAAGTTGGCGATGGCGCTGCTGGCTCAGGTCGAACATCAAATCGAGACCGAGCCGGAGCAAGCGACCAAGTTGTTGCAATGGGCGGTCGACCTGCATGAGATCGGCCTCAGCATCGCGCATTCGGGCTATCACAAACACGGCGCCTATATCGTCGCCAACAGCGATATGCCGGGATTTTCACGTCAGGAACAGCAGTTGTTAAGTTTTCTGGTACTGAACCATCGGCGGAAATTGAAGCCCGAGCCGGAGACTTACGGATTCGTGCCGGATTGGCGCCTGGTGTGCGTATTAAGACTGGCCTGCTTGTTTTTGCGTCGTCGCGATGGCGTGCTGGTGCCGGCGGCGGGGATGCGCATCAACTTTCAGGGAGAGCGTTGCCGCCTCCAGCTTCCCCCGCAGTGGCTCGATCAGCACCCGCTCACGCGAGAGGATCTGCTGCAGGAGAAGCAGTTGCTGGCGGCGGTCGGGCTGGAGTTATCAGTGACCAGCAGTCGTTGAATGCCATGCCTTCCGGCAAAGCGCTAGGCGGCTTTTTCATTGACCGTGCCGCACCGCCTCTTTATACTTGCCGCCCTTGCTGTGGCCTAGAGTTATCCGGTCACGCAAATGAAGAACATAGAGGCTCACTGCGCGCGATGGCACATCGGTCGCAGTGATGAAGTAAAAGCCCCTTTAATAGGGGCTTTTTATTATGGGTGTCGCGGGTGTGAGCGCGGCGCTGTTTAAAAGTGGGCCTAGTGCCCATTTTTTATTCGTGGAATTTTTGTCTGGAAACGGGCGGGCCGATTCGATATCTGCGAGTTGGTCAATAGATAGTCGAAAGAAGCGATGTCGAAAGAGCAGCAGTTGCAAGCGATATTGGCGCCGACGGTAACAGCGTTGGGCTATGAATTTTGGGGGCTGGAGTTTTTTACTCACGCTCGTCAAACGCTGCTGCGTGTATTTATCGATCGCGCGGAAGGTATCAATGTCGATGATTGCGCGCTGGTGAGTCGTCAGCTCAGTGCGGTACTCGATGTCGAAGATCCGATCGCGGTCGAGTACACACTGGAAGTATCGTCGCCGGGTATGGATCGTCCGTTATTTACGCTCGAACAATTCACGCGTTATATCGGCGAACAAGTGAAAGTGCGATTGCGCGTGCCGTTTGAAGGGCGCCGTAATTTTGCGGGACGTCTGCAAGGCGTTGAGGGCGATGAAGTCGTGGTGGCCGATGGCGAGCACGAATTTTTGTTGCCGATTGAAATGATTGATAAAGCGCACGTTGTTCCTCAGTTCGAGTGAGCGTGCTGCAGTTCGAATGAAACTCGCATTTCGCATGCAGACCTCGGTCGAGTGCGGAACCTGCGGGAATGCAAAGGGCGTATGCGAGGTAGAGAATGAACAAAGAAATTCTACTAGTGGCTGAAGCGGTTTCTAACGAAAAAGGTGTGCCGCGCGGCATCATCTTCGAGGCCATTGAGCAAGCCTTGGCGACTGCGACGAAAAAACGCTACGACGAAGAAGCGGATATTCAGGTCACGATCGATCGCACGACCGGTGATTACACCACCGTGCGTCGTTGGAAAGTTGTGGCCGACGATCAAGTTGCGCTGCTCGGCACCGAATTTACGCTGGAAGAAGCGCACGAAAAAAATGCGGCCTTAAAAGCGGGCGATGTGTACGAAGAGCAGGTCGAAAACGTCGAATTTGGCCGTATCGCCGCGCAAACCGCAAAACAAGTGATCGTGCAGAAAGTGCGCGAAGCTGAACGCGCGCAAGTGGTCGATGAGTATCGCGATCGCATCGGTTCGCTGCTCAACGGCACTGTGAAAAAAGTGACGCGCGATAACATCATTATCGATTTGGGCAACAATGCCGAAGGTGTTATGCCGCGCGAAGAATTGGTCGGTCGCGAAGTGTTTCGCGTCGGCGATCGCGTGCGTGCGATTCTGCTTGATGTGCGCAGCGATGCGCGCGGTCCGCAGCTTTACATGAGCCGCGCCTGCCCGGAAATGCTGGTCGAATTATTCCGTATCGAAGTGCCGGAAATTGCCGAGCAAGTTATCGAAATTCGTGCGGCAGCGCGCGATCCGGGTTCGCGCGCAAAAATTGCCGTGAAAACCAACGACGGCCGTATCGATCCGGTCGGTGCCTGCGTCGGTATGCGCGGTTCGCGCGTGCAGGCCGTGTCGGGCGAGTTGGGCGGCGAGCGTGTCGATATCGTGTTGTGGGACGACAATCCCGCGCAGCTCGTTATCAATGCGATGGCGCCCGCGGAAGTCGAGTCAATCGTTGTCGACGAAGATACGCACACAATGGATGTTGCGGTGTCGGAAGATAATCTCGCGCAAGCGATTGGTCGCGGCGGTCAAAACGTTCGTCTCGCCAGTGAGCTGACTGAGTGGACTATCAACGTTATGAGCACCGACGATATGGCTGCGAAACATCAGCAGGAGTCGGGGCAGGTGATTTCGATGTTCATGGGCAGTCTCGATGTCGATGAAGATGTCGCGAGTGTGCTCGTTGAAGAAGGCTTTACCAGCCTCGAAGAAGTTGCGTATGTTCCGCTCGAAGAGCTGATGGCGATCGAAGGTTTCGATCGCGATATCGCCGAAGAATTGCGTGCGCGTGCGAAAGATGCCTTGCTCACGCAGGCAATCGCGAGCGAGGAAAAGCTCGGCAATCGCGAGCCGGCAGAAGACTTATTAAATATGGAAGGTATGGACCGCCATCTCGCATTTTTATTGGCGAGCCGTGGCATTGTGACGATGGAAGATCTGGCCGAACAAGCGGTGGAAGATTTGTTAGACGTTGAAGGTCTCGACGAGAAGCGCGCCGCAGCATTAATCATGACCGCGCGTGCGCCCTGGTTTGCGGAGCTCGAACAGAAATAATTTCTGCAATGAATATCGAGTGAACTGTATCCAGAGAATAGTGGCGAATCGCACGGGGCATGGGAGAAGAATTTAATGGCAGAAGTGACCGTTAGTCAGCTGGCAGAGGTTGTAGGTACGCCAGTTGATCGCCTGCTGAAACAAATGCAGGAGGCCGGGCTTACACATAGCCAGCCAAATCAACTTGTCTCCGATGAAGACAAGCAAACGTTGTTGACGTTTTTGAAAAGCAGTCACGGTGAGGAAGCCGGTGAGCCGCGCAAAATTACGCTGAAACGCAAAACCATTAGCACGCTGAAGACCGGCTCTGGCACGGCAAAGAAAACTGTCAGCGTTGAAGTACGGAAGAAGCGCACTTACGTTAAGCGCGATTTACTGGATGAGTCTGAAGCGGAAGAAGTGGTTGCGGAAGCGGCTGATATTCCGGTTGCTGAAGTGCCCGAGCCGGTCGAAGCTGCGGTGGAAGCGGCGCCCGTCGTCGAGGCTCCGGTCGTGGTACCCGAAGCTGAGCCGGTGATCGAGCCGGTTGCTGAGGTACCCGTTGAAGTTGTGCCGGAAGTGAAGGTTGAGTCGGTGCCGGCGTCAAAACCTGCCACACCGCGTTCGGTCGAGCCTGGCACTGTGCCCGAGCCGCGTCCGGAATTGCATCGCGCGAATATCGATCCGGAAATTTTACGACAGCAGGGTGCTGCGCGTCGTAAAGAAGAAGAGCGCCGCGACCGTGAGCGTCGCGATGCCGCGCTGGCTGCAAAACGCGAGCAGGAGCAGCGTGCGGCCACGGCGGCTCCGCGTGCGCCTGGCGCTGCGCCGACCACGGATGCAGAGCGCGAAAAAGCGCGCCGCGATGCTGCGCCCAAACCGGCGACCGGTTTGCGTAAGCGTGTAGAAGACGAAGTTGAAGACGACAAGCCAAAGAAAAAAGCGCGCAAAGAACGCGGTGGCACCACGACGACATCATTCGAACCTCGCAATATTGCACGTGCGCATTTGCATGTTGAAGATTTTGTCAGCGAGGACGATGACGATGGACAGATGCGTCGCCGTAAAAAGCGCTCGCTTAAACTGCCTGAGGATGCAAAGCGTCACGCATTCCAAACCCCGACAGAGAAAATTGTGTACGAAGTTGCGATTCCCTCGACAATCACCGTAGGCGAACTCGCATCGCGTATGGCAGTAAAAGCGTCCGATGTTATCAAAGAGTTGTTTAAGCTCGGCGTGATGGCGACGATCAACGATGCGCTCGATCAGGAGACTGCACAGATTGTCGTTGTCGAACTCGGGCATACACCGAAACTCGTCAGCGACGATGCGCTCGAGGAAGCCTTAGTCGAGTCGTTAGCTGCCCACGGTGGTACGCCGGAACCTCGTGCTCCGGTGGTGACGGTGATGGGTCACGTCGACCACGGTAAAACCTCGCTGCTCGATTACATTCGCAAAACCAAAGTGGCGAGCGGCGAAGCGGGCGGTATTACGCAGCATATCGGCGCTTATCACGTCGAAACGCCAAAAGGCATCGTCACTTTCCTCGATACTCCGGGTCACGCTGCATTTACTGCCATGCGTGCACGCGGCGCGCAGAGTACCGACATCGTTATTCTCGTCGTTGCGGCTGACGACGGTGTGATGCCACAAACCGAAGAAGCGATTCAGCACGCGCGTGCGGCGAATGTGCCGATCGTGGTCGCGATCAACAAGATCGACAAAAACTCGGCCGATCCCGATCGTGTGAAAAACGAATTGGTCGCGAAAGGTGTCGTGCCGGACGATTGGGGCGGCGATACACAATTCGTTCCCGTGTCTGCGCACACAGGTCAAGGCATAGACGATCTGTTAGATGCGGTTCTGCTGCAGGCTGATCTGCTCGAACTTAAGGCGCCGAAAGATATTCCGGGCAAGGGTATCGTTATCGAGGCGCGTCTCGACAAAGGGCGTGGCCCGGTCGCGACGATTCTCGTGCAGGAAGGCACGCTCAAGTCGGGCGATATCGTACTCGCCGGCCAACAATATGGCCGTGTGCGGGCGATGCTCGATGAAAACGGCAGACCTGTCGATACAGCGGGCCCTTCGATTCCGGTGGAAATTCTCGGTCTCGACGGTACGCCGGATGCAGGTGAGCCCTTCGTTGTGGTTGAGAGCGAGAAGAAGGCGCGCGAAATTGCCGACTTCCGTCAGCACAAAGATCGTGAGCAGAAGCTCAAGCGTCAACACACCGCGAAACTCGACAACATGTTTGCCAGCATGGGCGCCGACGAGAAGAAAACGCTCAACGTCGTGCTCAAGACCGACGTGCGTGGTTCGCTCGAGGCGTTGCAAACAGCGCTTTCCGATCTCGGCAACGACGAGGTTGCAGTGACGATCGTTGGTGCAGGTGTTGGCGGTATTACTGAAACCGACGTGCATCTCGCGTTGACGGCGAAGGCTGTTGTGTTTGGCTTTAATGTGCGTGCCGATAGCGTCGCGCGCAAAGTGGCTGAAAACGAAAATATCGATATTCGCTACTACAGCGTTATTTACGATTTGATCGATGATGTGAAAGGCGCGCTGGTTGGCCTGCTGTCGCCGGAGCGTCGCGAAGAGATCGTGGGTATTGCCGAGGTGCGCGACGTATTCCGTTCGCCAAAATTCGGTGCGATCGCGGGTTGTATGGTTGTCGAAGGCACTATCTATCGCAACAATCCAATTCGTGTGTTGCGCGACGATGTGGTGATTTATCAAGGCGAACTCGAATCGCTGCGTCGCTTCAAAGACGATGTCGGTGAAGTGCGCAACGGTTTCGAATGCGGTATTGGCGTGAAGAACTACAACGATGTGAAAGTCGGCGACAAGATCGAAGTCTATCAAGTCAAAGAAGTCGCACGTACGTTGTAAGTGCCCGTAAGTTGTAAGTGAAAGTGCGACGACGAAAATTATTTTGTCGTCGCACCAACAAGACAGTTCGTAAAGAACAAGTGTTAGAGATACATGGCGAAAGAATTTAAACGCACCAGTCGCGTCGGCGATTTCCTCAAACAGGAACTTGCCGGATTAATTCAGCTCGAAGTGCGCGACCCTCGCGTCGGCATGGTGAGTGTGACGGGCGTGGAAGTAAGCCGAGATTTATCGCATGCGTCAGTATTTGTGACGGTGCTGGGAAAGGATTCTGCGGAAGAAGCGGCAGAGTCGATTGCGGCATTGAATCACGCTGCGGGATTTTTGCGTACGCAGATCGCGAAAATCAGCAACGCGCGCACGACGCCGAAATTGCGTTTCGTATTCGATGCGTCGATCGGTCGCGGCGCGCGCATGAGTAAATTGATCGACGATGCGGTTGCGGCAGATCGCGAACATGCCGGGCATCGCGACGATAACAATACTGCAGAGTAAGAGAGGTCGGCGTGGCAAGAACACGGCGCGGTCGACCGATCGACGGCATTTTGGTTTTGAACAAGCCGACCGGCATGACGTCGAATGCGGCGCTGCAAACGGCAAAACGTTTGTACGGTGCAGCAAAGGCGGGGCATACCGGCAGTCTCGACCCGTTGGCAACCGGTGTGTTGCCGTTGTGTTTCGGTGAGGCGACAAAGTTTTCGCAGTATTTGCTGGACGCCGATAAAACCTACCGCAGTACGTTTGTGTTAGGCGTGACGACAGCGAGTGGCGATAGCGATGGCGAAGTGCTCGATCGCAGCGATACATCGCAGTTGACGCAAGAGAAAATCGAAGCGGCGCTCGCGCAATTTCGCGGCGATATTGAACAAGTGCCTTCGATGTTTTCGGCGCTGAAGAAAGACGGTCAGCCGTTGTATAAATTGGCGCGGCAGGGCATCGAAGTTGAGCGCGAAGCGCGTGCGGTAACGATTTTCGAATTGCGTATCGAAGCTTTTCGTCCCAGTACGGGTGTCGATACGAATGCAGAAGTCGATATCTATGTACATTGCAGCAAGGGCACTTACGTGCGCTCGATTGCAGAGGATCTTGGCAAGGCGCTTGGTTGCGGTGCGCACGTCAGCAAATTGCATCGGGTGCAATCGGGCCCGTTCCGCGAGACTGATAGCGTTGCGTTGTCCGCGCTCGAAGATTTAAAAGCGCGCGGTGCGTTGGTCGAAATGGATGCGTTATTGCGCCCGGCTACGCTAGCGTTAGGCGCCATGCCAACAGTGGTGCTGGCCGAAGCCGCCGGATTTTATGTGCGTCAGGGTCAGGCGGTGTTAGTGCCGAAAGCACCCACGCAAGGCCTGGTGCAGCTACAATTGGCGTCCGGTGAATTTATCGGCGTCGGTGAGATTCTGGATGACGGGCGTGTAGCGCCGCGTCGTTTGGTAAACCTGCCGTCTGCGGCTATCGATCGACCGAATTAGGCGAATTGATGAGCAGCGGTATTTGACTCCCGAGAGTCCCGTCCCAAAGACGACTCGAGGGCGAACCTGTCTGTAAATATGCGCGGGCAGGCTCGATTCTTTCGGCATATTTGTAACGAGGTAATTTGAAATGGCAATGTCCGCACAAGAGAAAGCGCAAGTCATCAAAGACTATCAAACTGCAGAAGGCGACACTGGCTCGCCGGAAGTACAAGTTGCGCTGCTCACGATCAATATCAACAAACTGCAAGGCCACTTTGGCGAGCACAGCAAAGATCACCATTCGCGTCGCGGTCTGATTCGCATGGTTAACCAGCGTCGTAAATTGCTGGACTATCTCAAAGGCAAAAATGCCGATCGCTATACCAAGTTGATCGAACGTCTCGGTCTGCGCCGCTAATCGAATCGCGGCTTAAGGCTGGCGTTAGAAAAAAATTAGGGCGCAGAATAAGCTGCGCCTTATTTCATTTTTAAGGGAGGATTTCCGAGTGAATCCGATTACAAAAACATTCCAGTGGGGCGCACAGACGGTGACTCTGGAAACCGGACGCGTTGCGCGTCAGGCCACCGGCGCTGTACTGGTTACAATCGATAAGACTGTGGTGCTGTGTACCGTGGTCGGCGCGAAAAGCGCAAAACCCGGGCAGGACTTTTTCCCGCTGTCCGTCCACTATCAAGAACGTACTTATGCAGCCGGCCGTATCCCCGGTGGTTTCTTCAAGCGTGAAGGTCGTCCGAGCGAAAAAGAAACGCTGACTTCGCGTTTGATCGATCGTCCGATTCGCCCGCTGTTCCCCGAAGGTTTCCAAAACGAAGTGCAAGTGATTTGTACTGTGATGGCAGCCGAGAAGAATCAAGATCCCGATATCGCTGCAATGATCGGTACTTCGGCAGCTCTCGCTGTATCGGGTATTCCGTTCAGCGGTCCGGTCGGCGGCGCACGCGTTGCCTACACCGATGAAACCGGTTACATCCTCAACCCGACTTACGAACAGCTCAAAACCAGCAAGCTCGACATGGTCGTTGCGGGTACCAAAGATGCTGTGTTGATGGTTGAATCCGAAGCAGCTGAACTCACCGAAGACCAAATGCTCGGTGCTGTATTGTTCGCGCATCAGGAATTCCAGCCGGTTATTCAAGTAATCGAGCAACTCGCACAGGAAGCAGGCAAGCCGCGTTGGGATTGGCAGCCACCGGCGCCGAATACTGCGCTGATGAAGGCATTGGCTGATGGCTTCAAAGAGCAGCTCGGCGAAGCCTATCGCATCACCGAAAAACACGTGCGTTACGATCGCGTTGCGGCATTGAAAGATCAGGCCGTTGCGCAACTTGCTGGCGAAGGTTCCGAGTTCGCTGCTGAAGATGTGAAAAATCTGTTCAAAGATCTCGAAGCGTCGATCGTGCGTCAGCGCATTATCAATAACGAGCCTCGTATCGATGGTCGCGATAACAAAACCGTTCGCGGCATCAGCGTTGAAATCGGCGTATTGCCGAAAGTACACGGCTCGGCGTTGTTCACTCGCGGAGAAACGCAGGCGATTGGTGTTGCGACTCTCGGCACGACACGCGATGCACAATTGATCGATGCCCTCGAAGGCGAGCGCAAAGATAATTTCATGCTGCATTACAACTTCCCACCGTACTCGGTCGGCGAAGCGGGCCGCATGAGCAGCCCGGGCCGTCGCGAAATCGGTCATGGCCGTCTCGCGCGTCGCAGTCTTGCAGCGGTGTTGCCGAAAGCCGACGAGTTTCCGTACACGATTCGCGTCGTTTCGGAAATTACCGAATCGAACGGTTCGAGTTCGATGGCTTCGGTCTGTGTGGGCAGCCTCGCGATGATGGACGCGGGCGTTCCGCTTAAAGCTCCTGTTGCGGGTATCGCGATGGGTCTCGTGAAAGAAGGCGAGCGCTTCGCGGTTCTCACCGATATTCTCGGCGACGAAGATCACCTCGGCGATATGGATTTCAAAGTGGCAGGTACCGCTAACGGCGTGACTGCGCTGCAAATGGATATCAAAATCCAAGGCATCACCGAACAGATCATGGAGATTGCGCTGCAACAGGCACTCGCTGCGCGTCTGCATATTCTCGGTCAGATGAATCAAGTGATCAGCACCTCGCGCGCAACGTTGTCCGACAACGCGCCGAGCATGGTCACCACCAAAATCGACGCCGAGAAAATTCGCGATCTCATCGGTAAAGGCGGCGCTACGATTCGCGGCATCTGCGAAGAGACACAAGCGCAAATCGATATCGACGACGATGGCACTGTGCGCATTTACGGCGCCGACAAAGCGTCGACCGATGCGGCGCTCAATCGCGTGCTCGGCATCACCGCAGAAGCTGAAGTAGGCAAAATCTACGAAGGCACCGTTGCACGCATCGTCGACTTCGGCGCATTCGTCACGATTCTGCCGGGCAAAGACGGCCTCGTGCACATCTCGCAAATCTCCAACGAGCGCGTGCAGAGTGTCGGCGATTATTTGAAAGAAGGTCAGCAGGTCAAAGTCAAGGTACTCGACGTCGATCAGCGCGGCCGTATCAAATTGTCGATTAAAGAAGTCGATGCGCCAGAGATGGCGGATTTGCCGGCGTAATTGTCTGCAAGCAAATAAAGGAGCCGAAAGGCTCCTTTTTTGTTTCCCGAAAAAAATATTCCCCAAGCTGTCACAAGTGATTACGCTGTTTCGTCACTCTTGTCATCGAGAACCACGGGCAGGAATTTCAGCATGAGCACCGAACTGTTCGCGCAGCATCGCCAGCGTTTATTCGGCATCGCGTATCGCATGCTCGGCTCGCGCGCCGATGCCGAGGATGTCTTGCAAGATGTGTATCTCCGTTGGCACGAAATCGACTCATCGCAATTACAAGCTCCAGAAGCGTGGCTGGTTACCGTGACGACGCGCTTGTGCATCGATCGGTTGCGCGCGGCGAAAATAGAGCGTGCGGCTTATACTGGTCCGTGGTTGCCGGAGCCTTTGGTTTGGCTCGAACAAACGACGCCAGAATCGTCGGCCGAACTCGCCAGCGACTTATCGATCGCACTATTGAATGTTTTAGAGCGATTGGCACCCGAAGAGCGCGCCGCATTTTTATTGCGTGAAGTGTTTGATGTCGATTATCACGAAGTCGCACGTATTCTCGAAAAAAATGAACCCGCTGTACGTCAACTGGTGCATCGCGCGAAAACGCGTGTGCGCGATGAGCGCCCGCGTTTTGAAGTCACACCGCAAGCGCATGCCAAATTGATTGCGCGCTTTGCTGAAGCGTCGCGCGCAAACAATCAAACACAAATGGCGGAGTTGCTTGCTGCGGATGCAATTTTTATCGGCGATGGCGGCGGCAAGGTTATTTCGGCACTGCGTATTTTGCGCGGCGCCGAACGTTTGTTGCGCTTGTTCGACAAGATCAATCGCTTTGGCGATCAGGTCACATTTCAATTCGCAACGATCAATGGCGAGCTGGGAATCCTGCGCTTCTTCGGCGGCGAGCTCGATGCCGTGTGTTCGTTTGTCACCGATGGCGAAAAAATTCACGAAATTTATGTGGTGCGTAATCCTGATAAATTGCGTGCCGTTGATCATCACCTTTGCATGATACATTGATTGGTTTTCGCACCGTAATTAAAAAGTTTCTCGCTGCTGTCACAACATCAATGGCTGCTTCGTCTTCTCTATGAAGGTTAACTAAATTCACCGAGGAGATACATCCATGCAACAACGTCTTGATCATCAAATGCTTGCCCCTGAATTAGCTCGCGCATTGGGCGGTGTAAATTTCGCTTTGTCGAAATCAGGGTTGGGCAGCATCCTGATCGATTTGGTTTTTTTACGTGTTTCACAATTAAACGGCTGCGCTTATTGCGTCGATATGCATGGCCACGATTTGTTAAAGTCGGGCGAAAGCATGCGTCGCATTAATGCCGTTGCGGCATGGCGGGAAGCGCCTTACTTCGATGAGCGCGAGCGCGTGGTATTGGCCTGGGTGGAAGCGTTAACGCTATTGGGCAATGGTCCCGTGCCTGATGCGATATATGAGCCATTGCAAAAGCATTTCAATGACAAGGAAATTGTCGAGCTGACTTATGCGATTGCTGTAATCAATGCTTGGAACCGCATCGGTGTTGGTTTCAGTTTGCAGCCTGGCGATACGAATTCGCGATGGCCAGAAGAGCGCTAGTTTTTTTGATCGCAACAAAAAGGAGCCTCACGGCTCCTTTATTTTCTATGTCTGTTCATTTACGCGCTGAAGCCGCCATCGATTGTTAAGCTCGCACCGGTGATATACGCCGCTTCAGGGCCGGCGAGATACGCAACAAAGCTCGCGATTTCTTCGGCTTTGCCGTAGCGATTAACCGCCATCAAACCTTTCAAGCTTGCTGCGAATTCACTATTTTCAGGATTCATATCGGTATCTACTGGACCTGGTTGCACATTGTTAACGGTGATGCCGCGTGCGCCGAGATCGCGCGCCAAGCCTTTGGTTAAGCCGACGATGGCGGATTTACTCATCGCGTAAACCGCGCCGCCACCGAAGGGCATGCGATCGGCGTTGGTGCTGCCAATCGTGATGACGCGACCGCCGTCCTTCATGTAACGCATGGCTGCTTGAGTGGCGACGAACACGCTGCGTACATTAATCGCTATGGTGCGATCGAAATCCTCCAACTTGAACTGCTCGATGGGCGCTATCGCCAGGACACCGGAATTATTCACGAGGATATCGATGCTGCCGAAGGCTGTCGCTGCGGTGTCGATTGCTTGCACGAGCGCTTTTTCATCGGCGCTGTCAGCGCGGAGAGCGAGCGCGCGTCCACCTTGGGCCTCGATTGCATTGACCACGTCAACGTCAAGTGCCTGCTTTTCCGAGTGTGCGTAGGTGAACGCAACAGCGGCGCCTTCGCCTGCCAAGCGCTGGGCGATGGCGGCGCCAATGCCGCGAGAGCCGCCCTGAACGAAAGCAACTTTGCCGGTTAACGAGTTGTTCTGCGATGAGTGAGCCTGTGCTGCATTTTTCATGATGTTTCTCCAAGTAGTTATCGATTGGTAAATGCTGTATCGCTGGTTGGTGAGCACAGTATTGCGAATCGATTGGGTTATGATTAGCTCATAATTTACATATTCAGTTGATCCATTTGGTTTTAAATCGGCGAGCGATCATGGAAACTCTCAATAGCATCGAATGCTTTGTGCGCAGCGTGGAGGGCGGCAGCTTCTCCGAAGCGGCGCGGCGCCTCGGGCTGACTGCGGCAGCCGTCGGCAAAAATGTTGCGAAGTTGGAGGGCGGTTTAGGCGTGCGTTTGTTTCATCGCAGCACGCGGAAGTTGACGTTGACCGAAGCGGGCGAGCGTTTTTTTGGCGAAGTGCGCAGCGGACTTGATTCCATTCAAACCGCTGTGGCGAATCTGGCCAGCGCCGATGGTCAGCCGGCGGGAACGTTGAAGGTAAGCATGGGAGCGTCATTCGGGCGCGAATATATGGTGCCGTTGCTCGGCGAATTCTTGCAGCGCCATCCGGCGATTGTGCCCGATTGGCATTTCGATAATCGACAGGTCGATTTAATCGGCGAAGGTTTCGATGCGGCTATCGGCGGCGGTTTCGAACTGCCTCCGGGCGTGATTGCGCGCGAATTAGCCCGCGCCACGCGCGTATTGGTTGCATCGTCGCGTTATCTCGATACCGCTTCGCCGATAAACAGCCCGGCTGATCTCTCGCAACACGCAGGCATTTTAATTCGCTCTCCGCAAAGCGGGCGTATTAACACGCAACCGCTGCGCAATCGCAGTAATGATTTAACCACGATCGATTTACAGCTGCGGATTGCCATGAGTGATCCTGAAGCGGCTTGTATTGCCGCATCGCAGGGATTGGGGGTTGCGCTCGTCGCCATGCCGCAGGCGCTGCCCTACCTCACGCGCGGCGATGTCGTGCGCGTGTTGCCTGATTGGTATGTGGATGCGGGAAATATCTCGATTTATTTTGCTGCGCACAAATTGTTGCCGGCGAAAACGCGCGTGTTTGTCGATTTTGTCCTCGAGCAATTTCGCAGTCGTGGCTGGTCGAAGCAGTTTTTGCCGTATTAATCGACAGCAATTGCTCGATTGCCACGCAGCGAGTCAAACGGGTCGACCCAAGCCGGTCGATCAGGCCGGTTGATCAAGCAATGCCAAAAATTATCCTGTCGCGGCACGCTGGATTTTGCGAAAATTAGCGCCATGTGCGGCGCTCGATTTAGTCGCCCCCGATTCCTCCGGAGTAGCACCATGTCCAAACAGAAACTCGTGATTTTCGATACCACGCTGCGCGATGGCGAACAGAGCCCCGGCGCGTCGATGACCAAGGACGAAAAAGTTCGCATCGCCAAAACCCTGGAGAAGCTGCGCGTCGATGTTATCGAGGCGGGTTTTGCCATCGCCAGCCCCGGCGATTTCGAAGCCGTGAAAGCCGTAGCCGAAGCGATCAAGGACAGCACAGTATGCAGTCTTGCGCGCGCCAACGATAAAGATATCGACCGTGCTGCCGAGGCGTTGAAGCCGGCGAATTCGGCGCGCATCCACACCTTTATCGCGACCTCGCCGATTCACATGGAGTACAAGCTGCGCATGCGTCCCGAGCAGGTGCTCGAATGCGCGGTGCTGGCGATCAAGCGCGCGCGCAAGTACACCGACAACGTTGAGTTTTCGTGTGAGGATGCATCGCGCTCGGAGTTCGATTTTCTGCGTCGCATCATCGAAGCGGTCATCGATGCGGGCGCGACTACGATCAATTTGCCCGATACGGTTGGTTACGGCGAGCCGGGTCAGTACGGCGCGAATATCGGCCGCTTGATGCAAACGATTCCAAACGCGGACAAGGCGATTTTCTCCGTGCATTGCCATAACGATTTGGGTCTCGCTGTTGCGAATTCGCTGTCGGCAGTTCTGCACGGCGCGCGTCAGGTCGAATGCACGATCAACGGCCTCGGCGAGCGCGCGGGCAATGCGTCGCTCGAAGAAATTGTGATGGCGGTACGCACGCGCGCCGATTTGTTTCCTGTAGAAACCAATATCGATACGCAGCATATCGTGCCTGCATCGCGCCTCGTGTCTTCGATCACGGGTTTCCCTGTGCAGCCGAATAAAGCGATTGTCGGTGCCAATGCCTTCGCGCACGAATCCGGTATTCACCAGGATGGCGTGCTCAAGCATCGCGAAACTTATGAAATCATGCGCGCCGAAGATGTGGGCTGGAAAACCAATAAGCTCGTGCTCGGAAAACTGTCGGGTCGCGCGGCGGTGAAAGCGCGTCTCGAAGAGCTTGGTATTACCTTGGAAAAAGAAGCGCTGGATGAAACCTTCGCGCGTTTCAAAATTCTGGCCGATAAGAAAACCGAAATTTTCGATGAGGATTTGCAAGCGCTGGTCAGCGATGTCGCAATCCCCGAAGTGGCAGCGAAATATCAACTCGAATCGCTCGAAGCGTTTTCGAAAACCGGCACGCGCCCAACTGCGAAATTGACATTGTTGATTGATGGCAAATCCGAAACGGTCAGCGCCGAAGGCGACGGCCCCGTCGATGCCTCGTTCAATGCGATCGAAAAACTCGCACAGAGCAATGCGGAGCTGGTGTTGTATTCCGTCAATGCAATTACGAGCGGCTCCGATTCGCAAGGTGAAGTGACAGTGCGACTCGATCGTGGCGGCGTCATTGTGAATGGCTCGGGTGCGGATACCGATATCGTAGTGGCGTCGGTCAAAGCCTATCTCGATGCGCTGAATTTGCTGACGGCCAATGTCGTGCGCGCGCATCCACAGCTTGAAGGCATTTAATTCTCGACGCTGTTTAATTTAAAAACGTTTAAATAGAAAACGTTTGATTGAAAGACGGATAGCGCTCAAGTGATTGAACCACTGCGTTCGCAATATCTCGCTGTACTCGGCATCGAAAATTACGTGCCGCGCTTTGTGTTGCCTTACGCGAAATTATCCGAGCCGTGCGAGTGGCTGGACGCATCGATAGAGTCTGCGATGCCGGCGGTGCTTGTCGATGAGAATGTCATTGCTGAGTCCGCTGTCGAGCAAAATGCGCTTTCGGAGAAATCAGTTCAGCGTGCACCGATTATCGGTGCTGAAATTAAGCGTCCGTCGCGCGTTGTCGAAAATAGCACTGCAAAGGCATCGGCAGCGCAGGGCGAAGCAGGTCCGCAGTTTGCGCTCAGTGTGGTGCTCGCGGCTGGTGGGATTTTGTTGATTGATGCGGCGCCTGCGTCGAGTGCAGAGCGCACGGCATTTCAAGCGTTGCTCAACAATATGCTGCCTGCTTTACGTCCTGCTGCAGCGCAGTATGTACTTGACATATTTTTATGGCCGATGACAAAGCAGCCGAAAATTTCACGCGACGCCGATGCTGCGAAAGAAACGCTTTCTGCCTATCTGAACAAGCAAATTAAACAGCGCGCCATCGATGTGGTTTTACTGCTCGGCGAAGCGGCACAGCAGTGGTGTGTGCTGGAAAACGAGGTGCGCGTGATTAAGTCGAGCAGCTTGCTCGCGTGCGTAAAAGATCCCGCATTGAAGCGCCCATTGTGGAATGATATTCGCCACATAGCTGAAAAATAGAGCAAGCGATGCTACGCAAATTAACGCCTGACGATGCTGCTGCGATTTGCGCTATCGAGCAACTCGCCAATCCGTTTCCATGGAGTCTACGCCAATTTCAGGACAGTTTTGCAATTGGTGATTTCGGTTGGGGTATGGAGCGCGGCGGCCTATTGATCGGCTTTATTTTGTTTTCGCATGTCATCGATGAGGCGACGCTGCTCAATATCGTCATTCATCCGCAATGGCGTCGTCATGGTTTTGCGCGAGAATTATTGATATTCGGCTTGAAGGAAATCGAGCAGCGCGGTGCGACACGTTGCCTGCTCGAAGTGCGCGTGAGTAATTTTGGCGCCATCGAATTGTATTCATCGCTGGGGTTTGAGGTGGATGGCAAACGCCGCGATTATTATCCCGCACACGACGGGCGCGAGGATGCGTTATTAATGAGTCGTTCTTTACCACTGTTGGAGGAAGCGTAATGCATACGGTAGAAACCGATTGGTGGTTGCTCGATTTACCCGAAGAATGGGAGGCGGAGCAGGACGAAGAAACCATAGTAATTTCTGATCCCGATGGCATCGGCGCGCTTGAAATTACGCTGCTTGAGAGCCATGCGGATAACAATATCGGCTTGCGCGCACTCGCGGCCGAATGGCTTCCTCCCAATGTGCAGGGGAGGGAAGTACGCGTCGGCGATTTCAGCGGGTTGTATTTTCAATACGAAGATGAAGGCGATGCGGTGCGCGAGTGGTTGCTGCAAGCGGAAAAGCTCAATTTAATCGTGAGTTATGCCTGTGATGCAGACGATGCCGGTATGGATGATGAAGTCATCGATGAGATTCTAGAGACATTGACGTACAAAAGCGGCGAGGCTGAATAGGTTCGGTTACGCCGTTTCGTATTCGGCGTCATAAAAGGCGCGCACACGTTTGACGATATTTCCTTGCACGTCGAGCGTTTCAAAGAAGTAATCGCCGATGCGCACGCCGACGTGTGCATCGGGAAATCCCTCTAAGTTTTCCAGCAATAATCCATTCAACGTTTTGGGGCCGTCGATCGGCAGTTTCCAATCGAGCGTGCGATTGATTTCGCGAATACCTGCGCTGCCCTCGATAACGAATGAACCATCGTTTTGTTCGATGATTTCTTCCGAATCGTCGCTCAGGTTCGAAGTAAATTCACCGACGATTTCTTCGAGAATATCTTCCAGGGCGATGAGTCCCTGCACGACACCGTACTCATCGACGACAATCGCGAGCCGGCGCTTTTGTTTTTGAAAATTGAATAGCTGCGTGTGCAGCGGCGTGCCTTCGGGAACGAAATACGGCTCGTCGATTTCCTTCATCAGCGCACGTCGATTCAAGCTGCCTTTGCCGTCGATAATTCGGCCCACCGAACGCAAATGCAGGACGCCGATAATGTTATTGATATCTTCTTTGTAGACGGGGATGCGCGTGAATTCGCATTCGCTGAGTTGCTGCAGCAGTGTCGCATCGTCGTCGTCGAGATCGAGCCCGATCACTTCGCTGCGCGGAACCATGATGTCGTCGATCGACATTTGCTCGAGATCGAGAATGTTGAGCAGCATGCCTTGATGGCGCTGCGGAATGATTTCGCCGGCATCATTGACGATGGTGCGTAACTCGTCCTGGCTTAACGGTTCTTCTTCATGCTTGGCGGGATCGATGCCGACTACGCGCAGTAATCGATTGGAAACCGAATTGACGAGCCATACAGCGGGATGTGTCCACCGCAGTAGTGGTTTGAGTACATGGCTGAAAGGTAGTGCGATGCGCTCGGGATAGAGTGCGGCAACGGTCTTGGGTGCAACCTCGGAAAATATCAGCAGCGCGACCGCAACCAGGAATGTGGCGATGGTGACGGCAATCGCGTTATCGCCAAATATGCGTATTGCGATAACGGTGGCGAGTGCAGAGGCGAGAACGTTTGCCAGTGTGTTGCCGATCAGCACAAAGCCAATCAGGCGCTCGGGGTGCTCAAGCAATTGCGACGCACGCTTCGCGCCTTTATGTCCGCTCGACGCTAAATGCTTTAGCCGATAGCGGTTCAGCGCCATCATGCCGGTTTCGGAGCTCGAAAAAAACGCGGAAAGAAGGATGAGTACGCCGAGCGCGAAAAACAGGAATCCTAATGGAACCTCGTTCAAAAAATACGATCCTGTGGCTGCGGGGAACGGGTATCTTGAAGAAAAAAAATCCGGCAGGCAACCGTATTGATCGATGAAAAAGTGTCAGTGGACGCGATGCAGAATCAATTCGAGTACGAATTTGGTGCCGAAATAAGCCAGCACCAACGCTGCAAAACCGGTCAGCGTCCAGCGCACAGCGGTATGCCCGCGCCAGCCGAGTTGCCGATGGCCCCACAGCAGGCCAGCGAAAATGCACCAGCTGATAATTGAAAATACGGTTTTGTGAACGAGATGTTGCTCGAAAAGATTTTCGACATAAATGGCGCCGGTCACAATAGCGAGGCTGAGCAGAGCCAATCCAACCCAGAGCAACTCGAATAACATACTTTCCATGGTTTGCAGCGGCGGCAATACATTGATCACGCCGGCGAGATGGCGTTTTTTGAGCGCGCGCTCCTGAACCGCCAGCACCAGTGCCTGGAGGGCGCATAGCGCAAGCACGCTGTAAGCCAGAATCGACAAAATAATATGCGCGAATACGCCGGCACCTAAATATTGGAAATGGGTGGGCGGCGCCTGCATGAACGAAAGAATGATGGCGGCAGCACTCAGCGGAAATAACAGCGCCAGTGCGGTGTCGAGCGGTCTACGCAAGCCATTCAATACGCCGATAACGCTGATAAACCAGAAGATGAGCGACAACATACGCACGATGCCGAGATCGATGCCGTGGCTGGTGTAAATCAATCCCATGCTGCTAATGGCGTGAGCGACTGTTGCCAGTGCGCCGAGCGTGAGAAAGAGACCGCGAATTGGCCGCTGTCGCTGGGTGATTAAATACATCCCTTGGTACAGTGCTGCGGCGAGGTAGAGCACGACGGCGGTAATGCTGGCGACAGCGTGAATCATCGTGCTTTCTGTAAATCCATGGTGAGGTGTGAAGACGGCGTAAAAATGAATCCGGTATACTTCAACAGTTTACCTATCCGATTGCAAGCGACTCTCCGCGTAACCTTTTGAGTCGGGCAAGACATTTTTTGTGGATTGATCCTATGTTTGAGAATTTGACCGATCGCCTCTCGAAAACGCTGCGCCATATTACCGGGCAGGCGCGCTTGTCGGAGGAAAATGTGCAAGAGGCGACGCGCGAAGTGCGTATGGCATTACTCGAGGCTGATGTCGCGCTGCCTGTGGTGAAGGATTTTATCGAAGCAGTGAAAACGCGAGCGGTGGGGCAAGAGGTCAGCAAAAGCCTGAGCCCGGGGCAGATGTTCGTCAAAATTGTGAAAGACGAACTCGAACGCGTAATGGGTGAGCGCAATGAAAAGTTGCAGCTCGCAGTGCAACCGCCGGCAGTGGTGTTGATGGCGGGCTTGCAGGGCGCAGGTAAAACCACTTCGGCGGCAAAGCTTGCGCGTTATTTGAAAGAGAAAGAAAAAAAATCGGTAATGCTCGTCAGCGCCGATGTTTATCGTCCCGCTGCAATCAAGCAGCTCGAAACGCTGGCGCATGAAGTCGGCGCGAAGTTTTTTCCAAGCTCGATCGAGCAGAAACCAGTCGACATTGCGAAAGCGGCGATCGATGCGGCGCGCATTAAATTTTGCGATGTGGTGATCGTCGATACCGCCGGTCGTCTGCACATCGACACCGATATGATGGATGAAATCAAAGCACTGCACGCTGCGGTGAATCCAGCGGAAACCTTATTCGTCGTCGATGCGATGACGGGTCAGGATGCGGCAAATACCGCGAAAGCATTCAGCGATGCATTGCCATTAACCGGCGTGATTCTGACCAAGGCCGACGCCGATACGCGTGGCGGTGCGGCATTGTCGGTGCGACATATCACGGGTAAGCCGATCAAGTTCATCGGCGTTGGCGAGAAAACTGTTGCGCTCGACCCCTTCCATCCCGATCGTATCGCCTCGCGTATTCTTGGTATGGGCGACATTCTCTCGCTCATTGAAGAGGCCGAGCAGAAGCTCGATAAAACTAAAGCCGAAAAGCTCGCGAAGAAAATCAAGAAGGGCAAGGGTTTCGATCTTGAGGATCTGCGCGATCAATTACAGCAGATGAAAAATATGGGTGGCATCACCAGCATGCTCGATAAGTTGCCGGGTATGGGCAATGTCGCGCAGATGGCGCAGGCGCAGGCGGGAGTGAAGCAGTTCGCGCAGATGGAGGCCATCATCAACTCGATGACGCCGGCCGAGCGTCGTGATCCTGAATTATTGAACGGCTCGCGCAAGCGCCGCATCACCATGGGTTCGGGCACCGACATTCAGGACCTCAATCGCCTGCTCAAGCAGCACAAGATGATGCAGAAGATGATGAAAAAGGTCACGTCGAAGGGCGGGCTTGCCAATATGATGCGCGGCATGGGCGGTGCGTTTGGCGGTGGCGGCGGCTTCCCGGGGCGCTAATCGTCGAGCTGCGCCGTTTTTTGGTCGCTTTTCTGTTCATTTTCCCGCATTAAAGCGTTTGCAAAGCGGGATCTTTCACTTACAATACCGCGCCTTTCTGGCCGCTCAGCCAGATTTAATGTATTGGTTGCGTAGCGCGGAGTGATTCCGCAGCGCAAAAACTTTGTGGGAATCACAATGGTAACGATTCGTTTAGCACGTGGCGGCGCCAAGAAGCGTCCTTTCTACCACCTGACAGTGACCGATAGCCGCAGCCCTCGCAGCGGTAATTATCTGGAGCGTATCGGCTTCTTCAATCCGATCGCACGTGGCGGCGAAGAGCGTCTGCGCGTCGATTTCGAGCGCTTGAATCACTGGGTTGGCCAAGGTGCGCAGCTCTCTGATCGCGTTGCCGCGCTGGTCAAGCAGGCTCAGCCATCTGCCTGATATGACAATTGCCCCTTCCGATCTCGTTGTGATCGGTCGCTTTAGTGGAACATTTGGTGTTAAGGGGTGGTTGAAGGTTTATTCCTACACGGACCCGTTGGATAACTTTCTCGATTACCACTATTGCCAGATTCAGCGCCACGGCGCTTGGCAGGCAGCTCAGATTGCCGAAGGCAAAAGGCACGGTAAAGGGCTGATAGTGAAGCTGAAAGGGATCGATGATCCCGAACAGGCAGCAACGTATGTCGGTTGCGATGTGGCAGTGGCGTCGACTCAGCTGCCACTGTTGCCCGAGAATGAATATTACTGGCGCCAGCTGGAAGGGTTGCAGGTGATTGTGGATCATCCGCAGCGCGGCAGGTTGGTGCTGGGGCGAGTTGATCACTTGCTCGAAACCGGTGCCAACGATGTGTTGGTGGTAAAGGGTGACGAGCACAGCATCGATCGCAAAGAGCGCTTGATTCCCTACCTGCCAGAGCAGGTGGTGCTCGAAATCGATTTGGCTGCACAGATCATGCGCGTCGATTGGGATCCGGATTTTTAAGCAGCGAACCGAAAAGTAGCGGAGAAGCGCGACACATGCACATCGGTGTGATCACGTTGTTTCCCGAAATGTTTGATGCGGTGATCGACTGCGGTATCACCAGTCGCGCGGTCGATAGCGGATTGTTAAAAGTGGATTGCTGGAATCCACGCACGTTCACCAGCGATCGCCATCAGACGGTCGATGATCGCCCTTACGGCGGCGGTCCTGGGATGGTGATGAAGATCGAACCGCTGCGAGCGGCGATTACGGCAGCGCGCAGCGAATTGCCGCAGGCCAAAGTGATTTATCTGTCGCCGCAAGGTCGTCGATTCGATCAGCGCGATGCAGAAGAATTGGTAAAGCGCGAGCAATTAATTTTTGTCGCGGGGCGTTACGAAGGTATCGACGAGCGCGTGATCGAAACCGAAATCGACGAAGAGTGGTCGATCGGCGATTACGTGTTGAGCGGCGGTGAATTGGCCGCGATGGTGATGATCGATGCCGTGACGCGATTGTTGCCGGGCGCGTTAGGCGACGAACAGTCGGCGCAGCAGGACTCGTTCACCGATGGTCTGCTTGATTGTCCGCACTACACGCGGCCAGAAGAATATGAAGGTCGACGTGTACCGGATGTGTTGACTAGCGGCAATCATGAATTGATTCGACGTTGGCGGCTCAAGCAGTCGTTGGGAAGAACGTGGTTACGTCGGCCGGAGCTGCTCGCACAGCGCGAGCTTGATAAAGAACAGCAGCGTTTGCTTGACGACTTTATTGGTGAGCAAAAAGCTCGTGAGCAAAAGTGAAAGTTGAGTGTGTTGAAATTTAATTGCTGTGGAATGTTCGTTCGTTTCAGAGCTTGAAGTTTTAGATTTGATATTGAGGAAATAATCATGGCGAACAAAATCATCGCACAACTGGAAGCAGAACAACTTAAGCAGAATGTGCCTGAGTTCAGCCCTGGCGATACCGTTATCGTGCAAGTGAAAGTAAAAGAAGGCGATCGCGAGCGTATTCAGGCGTTCGAAGGCGTTGTAATCGCTAAGCGCAATCGCGGCTTCAACTCTGCGTTCACCGTGCGCAAAATTTCTCACGGTGTCGGCGTTGAGCGTACCTTCCAGACGCACAGCCCCTTGATCGATGGCATTCAGCTTGTTCGTCGCGGCGACGTGCGCAAAGCCAAGCTCTACTATCTGCGTGAACTCAGCGGTAAAGCAGCGCGTATCAAAGAAAAGCTCAATTAATCCACGTGTTGGCGGCCATTGGTGCCGGTATCAGTGGATCAGTGAAAAAGCAGCTTCGGCTGCTTTTTTTATGGGCGCCCAATCACGAATGTCGGAAGCCGGTCACAAATGGCAGGAACCCGCGCGAGAAATTGTGCTCGAATGTCACACTTCCCCTCCAGAATGCGCACTCTGCGCCATACTGTGCGTGTCTCGTGGGCTGAACTGCTCTGAATTCTGATGATGGAATTAACGATGAAAAAATTAATAGCGGCTATGTGTGCATCGTTCGCGCTGCTTGCGTTACCGGTGACCGCTCAACCGGCGGATAAAGCCCCTCAGGTCGATAAGATCGAGGCGGCGATCAAGCAGTCGCTGGAGGTGCGTCCCGACGTTAAAGTCGAGTCGATCGCATCGAGCGAAATTCCCGGTGTGTATGCGGTGCAGATCAAGGATGGTCCGATGGTTTATACATCGCCCGACGGCAAATATTTCATTCACGGTGAAATCTATGCCGTGCAGGATAAGGCCTATGTCAATTTGACCGAGCAGCGTGCTTCGGGGATGCGCGCGAAAGAAATCGCTGCCGTCAAAGTGAAGGATATGATCGTCTTCAAGCCGAAAGGGCCGACCAAAGCGGTAATCAATGTCTTCACCGATATCGACTGCGGTTATTGCCGCAAATTGCATAAAGAAATGGCGCAGCTCAACGCGCTGGGCATCGAAGTGCGTTATCTCGCTTACCCGCGTGCAGGCATCGGCTCCGAGTCCTATCAGAAGATGGTGACCGCCTGGTGCGCCAAGGACCGTCAGGGCACGCTGACGCGCTACAAGAATGGTGAGGCGATTCCTATCAATACGTGTTCGGATAATCCGGTGGCGGCGCAATTTCAGCTCGGCGAGCGCATTGGTGTCTCCGGCACGCCGAGCCTCATCACTGCGAGTGGCGAGCTGATTCCCGGCTATGTGCCTGCGCAAGAGTTGGCTGAGCGCTTGGGCGTGAAGTGACGGGTGATATTGCGAGACGAGGCGGCTGCGGCCGCCTTTTTCTTTTCGGAAGCAGTGGCGGGCCAGCCTAAGTTTTTGGTTTTAATGTCGGCGCCACTGCAATAAAATCCGCCTTCGTTTTTCCTTGCTTCGGCAATCACCACTTTGATGAGCAGGTCGGCTGGACCCTAATGAACCCGATAAGAGTAGGCATCTGCGGTCTTGGTACCGTGGGCAGTGGCACCTTCAACGTACTTAAACGTAATAGCGAAGTGATTTCCGCACGCGCGGGCTGTTCGATTGTGGTCGAGCAGGTCGGTGCGCGCCGCGAGAATCCCAATTGCCCCACTGGCAGTGTTGCGGTCACTAACGATGTGTTCGCGGTCGCTGAAAATCCCAATATTCAAATTCTCGTCGAGTTGATCGGCGGTACCACGACAGCGCGCGAATTAGTGATGCGTGCGATCAACAACGGCAAGCATGTCGTCACTGCAAACAAAGCGCTCATCGCGCAATACGGTAATGAAATTTTCGCGGCGGCACAGGCGCGCGGTGTCAGCGTAGCGTTCGAAGCGGCGGTTGCCGGTGGCATTCCGGTCATCAAAGCGATTCGCGAAGGTCTTGCCGCGAATCGTATCGAATGGCTCGCCGGTATCATCAACGGCACCAGCAATTTTATTCTCACCGAAATGCGCGAGAAGGGCCGTTCGTTTGCCGATGTGTTGAAAGAAGCGCAAGCGCTTGGTTATGCCGAAGCCGATCCAACATTCGATGTCGAAGGTATCGATGCTTCGCACAAATTAATGATTCTTGCATCGATCGCATTCGGCATTCCATTGCAATTCAACAAGGTTTATACCGAAGGTATTACGCGCATCGCGCCGATCGATGTTGAATACGCCGAGCAGCTCGGCTATCGCATTAAAAGTTTGGGCATCGCACGCCGCACCGAAAAAGGTATTGAGTTGCGCGTGCATCCAACATTGATTCCCGAAAAGCGTTTGATCGCGAATGTAAACGGCGTGATGAATGCTGTGCTCGTTAAAGGCGATGCTGGCGGCCCGAGTTTGTATTACGGTCCGGGTGCCGGCAGCGAACCTACGGCCTCTGCTGTCATTGCCGATATCGTCGATGTCGCGCGCACGTTGAATACTGATCCGAAACATCGCGTACCGTATCTCGCGTTTCAATCGAACGCGCTCGATAGCACACCGGTGCTGGGTATCGATGATGTGGTGTCGTCGTACTACCTGCGCATTTCCGCACACGACAAACCTGGCGTGTTATCGCGTGTCGCGCAGATTTTGTCGGATCTCGGCATCAGCATCGAAGCGCTGATCCAGAAAGAGCCGGCAGCGAATCAAAATCACGTGCCCGTGATTATTCTCACCAATCGCACACAGGAGCGTTTGATCGCATCGGCCATCGCGCAAATCGAAGCGCTCGATAGCATCGATGGTGAAGTCGTGCGTATTCGCGTCGAATCCCTGGCAGGTTGAAAGACTTGCGGGTTTAAAACTCCCGGCTAAGCTGATATTAATTGTAGGCGCAATAACCGAAGGGCATTGCGCCAAAGAAATTAAAACGGCGCAATGATATTGCGCCCTACGTGAAGCAGAGACGATGAAATACATCAGCACACGCGGTAAAGCACCTGCACTGAATTTCGAAGAAGTGTTATTGACCGGTCTCGCACCCGATGGCGGTTTATACGTTCCGCAAACGCTGCCGGCATATTCGCGCGAAGAAATCGCGAGCTGGGCTGGATTGAATTACACCGATCTCGCGTTCAAAATTGTGTCAGCCGTTTGTCGATGATTGTATTCCCGCAGCGGATTTGAAAAAAATTATCGACGATACCTACGTTGATTTTCGTCATCCTGCGATTGCGCCACTGGTGCAACTCGATCACAACGAGTGGGTGATGGAGCTGCATCAGGGCCCGACGCTCGCGTTTAAAGATTTCGCATTGCAAATGCTTGGCCGCTTGCTCGATTACGTGCTCGAACGCAATCAGCGTAAAGTCGTGATCATGGGCGCGACATCGGGCGATACTGGCTCGGCTGCGATTCAAGGCTGCAAGCGTTGCAAGAATATCGATATTTTTATTCTGCATCCGCACAATCGCGTGTCCGAAGTGCAGCGCCGTCAGATGACGACGGTGCTCGGCGAAAAAATTCACAACATCGCCATTGAAGGTAATTTCGACGATTGCCAGGCGATGGTGAAAGCGAGCTTCGGCGCGCAGCAATTTTTGCCGAGCGATCGCCAACTCGTCGCGGTGAATTCGATCAACTGGGCGCGCATCATGGCGCAGATCGTCTATTACTTTTACGCGGCGCTCGCACTCGGCGGTCCGCATCGCGCAGTGTCGTTCTCGGTGCCAACGGGTAATTTCGGCGATATCTACGCGGGTTATCTTGCGAAACAAATGGGTTTGCCGATTGAGCAGCTCGTTATCGCGACGAATGCCAACGATATTCTGCATCGTCTCATCAGCAGCAACCTCTACAGCAAACATCCGTTGCAGCATACGCTGTCGCCGAGTATGGATATTGTAATTTCAAGCAACTTCGAACGCTTGCTATTTGATTGCTACGATCGCAATGGTGCGGCTATCGATGAGTTGATGAATAATTTCAACAAAGGCGATGTGATGCTCAGCGAATCGGCATTCGCGAAAGCGCGCGCCTTGTTCGATAGCTACGCGGTGGATGACAAGGCCACTGTGGCGACGATCGGTGACGTGTGGGAGAAAACCGAATATCTGCTCGATCCGCATTCGGCGATCGGTGTGAAAGCCGCGCGTGAATGCCGTCGCAATACTACGACGCCGATGATTACGCTCGCGACTGCGCACCCGGCGAAATTCCCCGATGCAGTGAAGCAAGCGGGTTATCCAAACGATGTGCCGTTGCCGCATCACATGGCCGACTTGTTCGAGCGCGAAGAGCGCTTAACTGTGTTGCCGCACGATATTGCGAAAGTGCAGCAGTTTATTGCGGCGAATATCAAGGCTTAAGAGTTAGCCGCTAACGGGGAAGTATTTTCAAAAACGCTGCAAGTACTTCCCTGTAAGCTTCGTCGGCGACGTCGTGTCGCCGGCGGTTTTGAAAATACTTCCCCGTCATCGGCAACCAAGTTTGTCGCGAGATCTATGCAAAAACAAATTCGTCGTCGTGAAATCCTAGCGGGCACGCGAAATTTCCCGCCGACGATCTCGTCCGTACTTGCCGATATCTATGCCGCACGCGGCATTTTCGATGGCGAACAGCTCACACACGAATTAAATCGCTTAAAAACTCCCGATCAATTTAAAGGTTTGGTGGATGCGGCAAGACTAATTGCCGATAGCATCGAGCAGCAGCAATCGATTTTGATCATCGGCGATTTCGATGCAGATGGTGCAACGAGTACAGCGCTCGCAGTGTTGGCGTTGCGTGCGATGGGCGCGTTACATGTCGATTTTCTGGTGCCGAATCGGTTCGAATACGGTTATGGATTAACGCCGGAAATTGTCGCTGTCGCGGCGCAGAAAAATCCCGATTTAATTATCACTGTCGATAACGGCATTTCGAGTTGCGAGGGTGTCGCCGCGGCGAATGCGCTCGATATTCGCGTGCTCGTTACCGATCATCATTTGCCGGGAAGGGATATTCCTGCAGCGGCGTGCATCGTCAATCCGAATCAGCCCGGCTGCGGATTTCCGAGTAAAAATCTTGCCGGTGTCGGCGTTATTTTTTATGTACTCAGCGCTTTACGCACCGAGTTGCGCAATCGTGGTTGGTTTGCGCGACAGAATATTGCTGATCCCAATCTTGCTGATTTTCTCGATCTCGTTGCGCTTGGTACGGTCGCCGATGTGGTCGCGCTCGATCAGAACAATCGCGTGCTCGTTGCGCAAGGTTTACGGCGCATTCGCGCAGGGCGTTGTCGTCCCGGTATCAAAGCGATTCTTGAGGTGGCGAAGCGATCGCCCGATCGCATTGTCGCCAGTGATTTGGGATTTGCAGTCGGCCCGCGTTTGAATGCGGCGGGGCGGCTCGATGATATGACGCTCGGCATTCAATGTCTGTTGACCGATGATCCATATCTTGCGCGTGAAATCGCGCGGCAGCTCGACGAGTTGAATCACGATCGTCGCGCTATCGAAGCGACGATGCAGCGCGAAGCGATGAGTGCACTCGAGTCGTTGCATTTTTCCGATGCTAACGCGCTGCCGTGGGGAGTGAGTTTGTATCGCTCCGAATGGCATCAGGGCGTGATCGGCATTCTCGCGTCGCGGATTAAGGATCGTTATCACCGACCGACGATTGCATTCGCCGATGCCGACGATGGTGTCACTATTAAAGGTTCGGCGCGCTCGATTTCGGGACTGCATATTCGCGATGCGCTGGATACGGTGGCTGCAAAAAATCCTGGGTTACTCGATAAATTCGGCGGTCATGCGATGGCGGCGGGGTTGAGTTTGTCGCGCGAGAAATTCAAAATTTTTGAGAGCGCGTTCGATGCGGTCGTTCGCGAGCAATTGACGGAAGACGATTTAACCGCAGTTTTATTGAGCGACGGCGAGCTGGCTCCAGAAAGTTTTTCGCTCGACATTGCACAAGCACTGCGCGATGGCGGTCCATGGGGACAACATTTTCCCGAGCCGTTATTCGACGGCGAGTTTTTATTATTGCAACAGCGCCTCGTCGGTGAGCGTCATTTGAAAATGGTGCTCGCGCATCCAAATTCGCCGCAGCAGATTATCGATGCGATTTGTTTTGGTATCGATACCCGTCAGTGGCCGAATCCCGAAGTTAAACAAATTCGCGCAGCGTATCGACTCGATATCAATGAATGGCGGGGGCAGCAGAGCGTGCAGTTGCTGGTCGAATATTTGGAGCCAGTGGCCTGAGTTTTTCTCGGCGTTGCTATGGTGAAGGCGTATTCCTGATCGGCGTGCGCGTTGCGGTTGAGCGCGGTAGTTGCAGCCACAGCTCTGCTTCGTTCAGAGGTGTTTGCTCTGGGAGCGAAGGATTTTTCAACTCGATCACCGTTCTTTCAGCGAGACGTGCTTTCTCAATCGCGGCGGCATAGTAGCTGTAGAACAGTCGATCGAACTTGCCATTTTGAATGGCTCGGCGGAGTCCGAGCTCAATGGTTTTTGCCAGCTCGGGATTATTTTTGCCGACAAAAAAATAGACGGCTGCGGGATAGTGAATCACCACGTACGGATCGACCATGACCCCATCGGCGCGGTGCATATCGGCCTCGCCCCAAATTTCTCCGACCGACCTCGGCATGTAGTCGAAACGTTTTTCGCCGAGCATGCTGAATAAGTTTTCGTAGCCGGAGACTGAAGTGACTTTCAGATTGTTGGCGCGAAGAATACTGACATCGGGCCAGTCGCGTGCCTGACCTGCGGTGTAGCGCGCCAAGTCCTCTATCGTTTTTACTCGCGCGAGCAAATCGCTTTGGCTCGCGTGGATAAGCGCGAGTCGCCAGCCAATCAAACCTTTGTAAATCGGTATGCGAATGGGAGTCGCCAGCGTTTCGCGCTCCTTCGTCGTCATCGTCCACATGACGTGCAGATTTTTGCCATCTTGCAATTCGCTGAACAGGCGGTCTTGCGTCATGACTTTGTCCGACGCGATTAGCGCCGTCTTAGAACCCGCTTCGCGTAGCGCCAGCTTGAGTAACTCGAGGGCATATTCGTTGCGATGATCGAGCTGACTTTCCGGGCGGGGATAGCGAATGACTTCATCGGCGTTTGCGCAGGCCAACGATAGCCACACCAGGCAAAACGCTGCGATTCTTCGCATAGGCTAAATCCCCAAATAAATCCTTCACTGCATCCGGCGAACTATATAGGATACGAACGAGGTCTTTTGATTATAAAGGTTCGCATCGCGTGCACCGGAGTCTAGTCATCGGTGCTTTCATTGTCGAGACAGCACTGAGCCAGAGTTAGCGCTGAGCGAAAAAGGGCACTGAGCGGATAACAGCACCGAGCGGATAGATGCGAAACTCCATTTCTCGATTTATGACCGTCGCCATTCTGTCGATCAGTTTACTGGTGGCATTGGTCGGCGCTGTTATCGAAATTCGCGCTGATTATCTTACGGAAATGCACGCGGTCGAAAACAGCCTTAATCAAATCGAGTCGACGCATGTTCCCGCCATCGCCGCCGCCGTGTGGTCGTTGGATCCGGTGCAAATCAATAAGCAGATTGCCGGTGTCGCCAATTTGCCCGATGTTTCCTACGTATCGATTCGCGGTAGATTTCCTTTCGAAATTAATTCGTGGGGAGCAACGGCTAAGACCGACAAAAACGCTCGGACTTGGCCAGTCATTCAGCGCACGTACGATTTGCGCTACGGCGATGTGCAGAATTCGACATCGGTCGAAGTCATCGCGCAATTGGAAGTCGAGGCTTCACTGCAGGGCCTTTATGCGCGTTCGAAAAGACACGCCATACGAATATTCTGCATAGAACTCGTGCGCTCGTTGATTCTGGCTGTCGCGATCATTGTGATCATGCGTAAATTATTGATCAGGCACTTGGCACAGATTGCCGATTACATGTCGACACTGACGCTGGCGCGTCTCGACGACGAATTGCGTTTACCGCATCGGCGGCGTCGGCGCGGTGATGAAATCGATCGGCTGGTCGATTCGATCAATGCGATGCGCGGTTCGTTGCGCGACGAAATCAAGAAGCGCGAAGAAATCGAACGGACAAATCGCCAACTGATTACGGAAAAGGAAGCCATCGAGCTTGCGAGTGTTGCCAAGCGCGATTTTTTTGCGCAAATCAGCCACGAAATCAGAACGCCGATGAATGCCATTATCGGCATGGCGCATCTCTTGTTGCAGGCAAGTCTGCCCGATATTTCGCGGAGCTATGTGCAGAAAATTCGCCAGGCTGGATTGTCGCTGCTGCGCATCATCGACGATATTCTGGATATGTCGAAATTTGATGCCGGGCAGATAGAGCTTGAGCAACTCGAATTTAATCTGCGTGACTTTGTCGATACGACGATCGATATGGTCAGACTAACTGCGTCAGAGAAAGGACTTGAACTGATCGTCGACATGCCAGCAGATTTGCCCGCGTGTGTGATCGGTGATCCGTTGCGACTGCGTCAGATCGTGCTCAATCTGCTCACGAATGCGGTGAAATTCACCAGCCATGGCCATGTCGTTTTAGGTTTTCGGTTAATCGCTCGCGATGTGGAGCAAGCGACGCTGCGCATTCGTGTGGAGGACAGCGGCATCGGTCTGACAGCCGCACAAATCGAGCGTATTTTCACGCCGTACGCGCAGGCCGATCGCACCATCGCGCGACGTTTTGGCGGCACCGGTCTGGGATTGGCGTTGAGTCAGCGACTGGCGACGTTGATGAAGTCACAGATTGTCGTCGATAGTCGCGAGGGCGAGGGCAGTACGTTTTCGTTTGATGTCACATTCGCAGTGCCCGCCGCTGATTCCACTGCGGTTGTTGCAAAACATGAGGCGCTAGAATCAGCGAAGAACGATGCCGTTATTCGGGCGCAACGTGTGTTGGCAGGCACTCACTGGTTGTTGGTCGAGGACAATATCGTCAATCAGGAAATCACTGCATCGCTGTTGCGTTTGGCGGGCGCGCAAACGACGATTGTCGGCAGTGGCGAAGAGGCATTAACCGCTTTGGCGGAACAAAAATTCAATGGCGTGTTGATGGATGAAATGTTGCCGGGCATGAGTGGCTTGGAAACCGCACTAAAAATTCGCGAAAATTTTATGTTCAGAGCGCTGCCGATTATCAGTATGTCCGCAAGTATTTCACCGAGCGATCAGGCGCGCGCGCTGGCGGCCGGTATGAGCGATTGCGTGGCGAAGCCGGTCGAGCCCGATGCGTTTTATGCCACCTTGGCGAAATGGGCCGGCGGTGTTGTTCACTAAAGCTGCAGAGTACTCGACGCACGCGATGTGTAGCTCTTCCTTTCGCTCTGGCAGGATTTCTTCGCCGCCGCTTCGCCGCGCAGTATTTCTCGCGTATCGGTCTGACGTAAGAGGTTCGCTCCCTGAATTTTATCGTGCAGCTTGTTGAGAATTTCCAACGCGTAAAAGACGGGTAAATCCATTCGCGGGGAGTCGGATTCGTTGCGGAACCAGAACGAAATAAAGCTCGACCCAATCGAAGCTTTCATCACAAACTGATAGCCAATTCGCTCTAGCTCCTTATTGATCAGTACGTACTGTGGCGCATCCAATTTACTGTCGCATTGCGGCAGATGATGCGAAAACTCCTCCAGAAAAAACTTCTCCGACTTCAATATCTCCGCGAGTTTTCTGGAAGCGCCTTTTTGCAAGAGACCGGTTTTTGTATCCACGTTGATTTTGGCTTGCATGTAGCGATTGGGATGAAAGCGCACATGCAGGTGCGGATATTTGCTTTGGGATTCGTGCTCAATGATGTGTAAGAGGCTTTCGCGGGTGGGGAGCGAATCGGGAGCTGAGTAGATAGAAAGAATGCTGCGGTTGGTAAATGTGTTCACGTTGTATCCTTCCATAGCCGGATCGAGACCCGTCTAACACTAGTACTCAATTTCGCGCTCTGTCCAATCCGCGCGATGTGAGTTCTACGTATATGGCTGGCGCGCTACTTATCCAAAAAAAGGGGCAGGTATCTTTGGCCTGAGCAGGCGGAAAACGGGCGTTCCCCGTGCTGAACGGTTGCGATAGCGGGAAGTGATGGCGCCAGCGGCGTGCTTAGGGGCCTTAAGTGGTTGGTTTGCTATGGCTTCAGGTACTGCATCGGGTACAATTTCGCCCCTTTCAGCCAGCCAAGATCCGGTTTATCGATGTTAGAAATCAATCCGTTGCGCAATGCCATTAAAGACTACACCGAGCGTACGAATGTGCTCAGGGGGTATCTTTGACTACGCCAACAAGAAAGAGCGTTTAGCCGAAGTCGAGCTCGAACTCGGCGAGCCGAGCGTGTGGGATAACCCGCAACGTGCGCAGGATCTTGGCAAAGAGCGCGTGGCGCTCGAAGGCGTCGTCAAAACCATCGAAAGTATGGATAGCGGTCTGGCCGATGCGAGCGAGTTGCTCGACATGGCTGTCGCCGAAGAGGATGAAGATACCGCCAACGCGGTTGCGGCCGATCTGGAAAACCTCGGCAAAAAACTCGCCGATCTGGAATTTCGCCGCATGTTCTCCGGCGAGATGGATGCCAATAACGCCTACCTCGATATTCAATCCGGCTCCGGCGGTACCGAAGCGCAGGACTGGGCCAGCATGCTGCTGCGTATGTATCTGCGCTGGTGCGAGGACAAGGGCTTCAAAGCTGAACTCGTCGAAGTCTCCGACGGTGAAGTCGCCGGCATCAAGGGCGCGACGATTTACGTGCAGGGCGAATACGCCTTCGGTTGGCTGCGCACGGAAATCGGCGTGCATCGGTTAGTGCGCAAATCGCCGTTCGATTCGGGCAACCGTCGCCACACATCGTTCTCCGCCGTTTTCGTCTCCCCGGAAATTGACGACGATATTGAAATCGATATCAATCCCGCCGATGTGCGCACCGATACCTATCGCGCCTCGGGTGCGGGCGGTCAGCACATCAACAAAACCGACTCGGCGGTGCGCCTTACTCACATTCCAACCAATACCGTCGTGCAATGTCAGACCGAGCGTTCGCAACATCAAAACCGCGATCGCGCGTGGAAAATGTTGCGTGCGAAGTTGTACGAACTCGAAATGCAAAAGCGCAATGCCGCTGCGCAAGCGATGGAAGATACGAAATCCGATATCGGTTGGGGCAGCCAGATTCGCTCCTACGTACTCGACGATTCGCGTGTAAAAGATTTGCGTACCAATGTGCAGACGAGCAATTGCCAAGCCGTGCTCGACGGCGCCCTCGATCAATTTATTGTTGCTTCCCTGAAACAGGGTCTTTAACAAAAGTTTTCAAATACAGTTTTTAAAACAATTTTTTTAAGCGATTTTTTAAAACTACAGAACACAGGGTTTATAAGCCATGACTGACGAACAGAATTCCATTGCGCCCGACGAAAATAAACTTATCGCCGAACGCCGCGCTAAGCTGAACTCCATTCGTCAGCAGCGCAATGCGTTTCCGAATGCATTTCGTCGCGATAGTTACGCTGAGTCGTTGCAGAAAGAACTCGGCGATAAATCGAAAGAAGAACTCGAAGCGCTGAATCGCAAAGCGAAAATTGCGGGTCGCATTATGGCGATGCGCGGGCCGTTTCTCGTATTGCAGGATATGACGGGCCGCATTCAGGCCTACGTCGATAAAAAACAATTGCCCGAAGCGATTATCAATGAGAGCAAAACCTGGGATATCGGCGACATCATCGGCTGCGAAGGTCCCGTGCATAAATCGGGTAAGGGTGATCTATACGTCTATCTCGAAAAAGTCGAACTGCTGACCAAATCGCTGCGTCCGCTGCCCGATAAATATCACGGCTTGCAAGATCAGGAAATTAAATACCGCCAGCGCTACGTCGATCTGATCATGAACGAAGACGCGCGCCGCACCTTCCGCATTCGCTCGCAATTGATCGATGGCATCCGCGATTATTTGACCGATCGCGATTATCTCGAAGTCGAAACGCCGATGATGCAGGCGATTCCTGGCGGCGCGAGCGCGAAGCCGTTCGAGACCTATCACAACGCACTCGATCTCTCGATGTTCCTGCGTATTTCACCCGAACTGTATCTGAAGCGTCTGGTTGTCGGCGGTTTTGAGCGCGTGTTCGAAATCAACCGCAACTTCCGCAACGAAGGTTTATCGACGCGCCACAATCCCGAATTCACCATGATCGAGTTTTATCAGGCCTACGCCGATTACAACGATCTGATGGATTTAACCGAAGACATGCTGCGTTATTTGGCGCAACGCATTCTCGGCACCACGCTGATCGATTATCAGGGCAAGCAATTCGATTTCGGCAAACCCTTCGCGCGCCTGTCGGTGTTCGATTCAATTCTGCATTACAACCCTGAAATCAAAGCCGATGAGTTGAAAACGATGGCGGGCGCGAAAGCGATCGCCGAGAAATTAAAAATTCAGGTGAAAGAAACTTGGGGGCTCGGCAAAATTCACATCGAGATTTTCGAAGCAACCGTCGAAGAAAAGCTCGAACAACCGACCTTCATCACCAAATACCCGACCGAAGTATCGCCGCTCGCGCGTCGCAGCGATGACGATCCATTCGTCACCGATCGTTTCGAATTTTTCATCGGCGGTCGTGAAATCGCCAACGGCTTCTCCGAGTTGAACGATGCCGAAGACCAGGCCGAACGCTTCCAGCAACAAGTGAAAGAAAAAGAAGCGGGCGATGACGAGGCAATGTACTACGACGCCGATTACGTCACCGCGCTCGAATATGGTTTACCGCCGACAGCGGGCGAGGGCATCGGTATCGATCGTCTGGTGATGTTATTTACCAATTCGCCGTCGATTCGCGATGTGCTGTTGTTCCCGCACATGCGGCCGCTTTAGGCGTAACGCGTAGTGTTGTTGGCAGGCTTTAAGCGCCTGCCTGCGATGACACACGCGATGAGTAAACTGAACGCGAGCACGACAATCATCGCCATCGCGCCGGTCGGGCCGTATTTGCGCGCGACGGGTTCGGCGATGGTGATGAATAGCGGCGCCGATAAAAAGAAAATCGATTTGACGATACCCGCTGCGCTGCCTTGATGATAGGCCGACACTCTCGCCGCGAGCGCGGTCATTAAATTCGGTGTGAACCAGCCGATGCCCATACCATAAATCAATAAGCCCACGATCACTCCGACGAGATTGTGCACGGTGACTGCGAGCAGTGCGCCGCATCCCGCGAACGCCAGGCTCACAGCGAATGCGTCGTAATGCGATAGCCGGCGCCGCGCGCGTCCGAAACATAAAGCCATCATTGCGCCCGCCAGCGAATCGGCGGTAAGTACGAGCGACATGAAGGTTGAACTCGAAACGCCGTTCTGACGCAGCAGGTAAGGCGCGTACACCATGGGTAGATAGGCGATGCCACCGAGAATGATCGCGAGTAGCAGATAGTGCCAGGGAAAATTCGAGCGAAAAATCGAAGGTTGCGGTGAATAATCATTTACCGATGTCGACATTGATTTGTTATCGAGTAACGCGGGCTTGGCTTGCAGCGCTGCCGGCAATAAAAAAATAGCCAGTGCATAAAGCGCGAAGGGGCCGCGCCAATCCAAATCGCCGAGCATGCCGGCAACCGGATGAAAAAATATCGTGCCGATCATCGCGAATGCGATGTGACGCCCCATCCAACTCGGGCGTTCGCTATCGCTTAAACGGGTGTTAATGAGCGTCATGCTCATGATTTGAAACGAGGCCGCGGCAAAGCCGAGGCATAGTCGAGTCGTTAGAAGAATTGGGAGGTCGCTGATATATAAACCCGCTGTGCCGGCTATCGCATAAATCGCGAGTGAGCCGACAAGAAGATTGCGCAGGCCGATCCGATGTACAAGAAAACCTGCCGCCGGTGCGCCGACCACCATGGCGAGACCGACGGCGCCGATCAATTGCTTGACCAGAAAACTTTGGTGAGGCGTGTGCGCGAGCGCCGCATCGATTTTCGGTAATACCGAGGTGAGCGCCATCAATGCAAGGGCGGCCGGTAAACCACCCATCAGCATGATCATTCGCTCACCCCAGGTGACGGTCGTCGTATGCGGCGTTGCGGACGTCACTTCTGCCTCCTCAAAATTGCTGCTGCTTTTGAGCGTTGTTTTTTTAAAAGTCGTATTGCACGGTGACGCCATACGTACGCGGTACACCTTGCGCAACGGAAAGGCCGTCGGTTTGGTTGGCGAAGCGGCTGAGACCCGTTGTGTAATATTCCTTATCGAAGGCGTTTTTGATCCAGCCGGTGATTTGCCAATGGGTATCGAGTTTGCGCACACCGAAGCGGAAGTTCGTCAATCCATAACCGCCCTGACTGTAACCATCGCGATAATCGCCGAGTAAATATTCGCTGCGATAACCGTAATCGGCGCGTGCAAATGCTTCACCCAGATTGCCGCTCAAATCGTGGACATATTCGGCATTGATATTGGCGGTGACGCGACTCGCGTCGTTGAGCCATTGGTCTTCGTGCAGCAGATTTTGTTTAACGGTGTTGCTGTTGGGATCGAGTTTTTCGACGCGCGGATCGATATACGCGGCGGAAAATCCGAGCGTCAGATTGTCGGTGGCAATGCCGATGACATCCAATTCGACGCCTTCAGTGGTGACCTCGGGTAAATTCTCGATGATGAGGTTCGATGCCGCGTCGGTGGTTTGGAAGTGATAATCCTTGAACTTCATATAGAACGCGGTGAGATTCACTTGCAGGCGATTATCGAACCACTGCGTTTTGGTGCCGATTTCATAGTTGTTCGAAACTTCTTTGGTGTAACTCGGCGAGAGATTGCTGACACTGATCAAGCGATTGAATCCGCCTGGTTTGAAACCGCGATCGTAGGAAGCGTACACCATGACGTTTTCTTCGATGTTGTAACGCACTTTCAAAATTCCGGAAGTGTCGGTTTCTTTCACGCGCACATCATCGACAATATCTCTGGAAATTGCCGGCGTAACTGCTGCAGCGCTAGTGAATACATCGAGGTGAGTATTGCCTTTTTTATCGGTCCACGATCGGCGCAAGCCTGCCGACACGCTGAGTGAATCCGTTAGGTCATAGGTGAGCTGGCCGAAAATGGCGGTGTTTTTCGCGTCGGAATCGGTTTGCGAAATCGATCTGCTGGTGCCGCCGGTGGCCGCGCGACCGGCCAGGCCGCCACCAGCGCGATTGAAGGCTGCAATCGTGTCGGAGAGTAGTGAGGTGTTGGTTTGATAGCTGTCGACTTTTTCGCCGTAGTAATACATGCCGCTGACGAATTCGATGTTGTCGTTTAAATAGCCGGACAAGCGTAATTCCTGCGACCACGCGTCGGTCGTTGCGGGGCCGAACGATTGTCCCCAATCGAGAATGCTCACGTCCTGGTCGCGCGCGTTGTAAATATCGTAACGACTGAACGCGCTGATCGATGTCAACGCGATGTCGTCGTTGATATCCCAGTTCACCGTCACCGATGTCGCGGCATTTCTTTCCTTGCTGAGGTCTTCGCCATTGCTATAAATCGTGCCGTTGTATTTATCGTCGCGCGGCAATGTCGTCATACCGTTTTGCGAGACGATGCCGCCGGCGGCGTAATTCGTGAAATTTTTGGGGACAACGATAAGCGTGTAGCCGGGATGCACGGTGCCTTCGGAATAATCGGTAATCCATTGCACGCTGACATCGTCGATCGGTGTCAGTAAAAATTTCGCGCGTCCGCCTTCGCGATCGACTCGACCATTCGATGTGCCGGAGCGCCCACCGTTATCTAAATAGCCATCCTGTCTCACCGAAAATGCGCTGATACGCGCGGCGAGCATGTCATCGACCATCGGTACGTTGACGGTGCCTTTGAATTCCTGATTATTGAAGTTGCCGAGTTGCGCCTGCACTGAACCTTCCCAGTTGTGGAGATTCACGTCCTTGGTCCACACATTGATCGCCCCTGCGGTGGAGTTGCGTCCGTACAGTGTTCCCTGCGGGCCGCGGAGTACTTCAACGCGCGCCACATCGAGCAAATCCTGAAAGCCTGCGCCCGTGCGTCCCTGTGCTACGCCGTCGATAAAAATCGGCACTGAAGGATCGAGTCCCGAACTGCCCGGCGTGCCGATACCGCGGATACGCACGGTCGCGGTAATGCCGCCGCCATCCTTTTCCAATTGCAGGCCGGGTGTGAATTTCGCCACTTCGGCCACGTTGGTAATACCCGCGTTATTTAACGATTCCTCCGACAGGGATTGCATCGAAATCGCGGTTTTCTGAATGTCCTGCTCGGTCTTACTCGCCGTCACGATGACGGTATCGAGCGATTCGGCGGCGTGAGTTTGTGCCGAACCGCTGATCAATGCGATGGCGACGGGCAAAGCGGAAGCAATAGGCAATGCAGAGGCGGCAAAACGCTGGGGGTGCTTGGTAGGTTTCATTGTTATCTCTCTCTGTTGACGGTTTTATCGATGTAATCAGAGTTTTTCGGCCCTCCACCTGAGCGCTTCTTGTTTTATTCGCTTGGCGTTATTCGCCGTTTACCGGGTGGGGGGTGGCTTGAGTCAGGTTGTTTTAGAGACCGCTAACCGACATTTAATTCTTTATTTAGAACTTTATATCGAAATAGTGACATCGAGTCAACGGGCCCAATCTCGCCCGCTTGCACTTTTAGGTCCTAAGAACCGCGCATTGAAAGACACGGGGCGGCAGGACTACCGAGTTCGTTCAATTGACTTTATGTTCGGTATACAGGTATAAATTTCGATATTACGAATTTTTGGAGAAAAGTGAATGAGCGCTAACGACATGGCAGCGACCAGTTCAGATACACAACAAGCCGGCGCCCAACGGGAGCAGGAAGGTGCCGAGCAGGGGTGGGAGTTCGGACCGATCATCGATGCCGACGCGCATATCGATCCGCCGCATCACATGTGGAAGGACTATCTGCCCGCGCATTTGCGCGAGCTGGCGCCATCGATTGAGGAAGGCGAGGAGCACGATTTCGTGGTGTTCGAAGGCAATCGCCGCCCGCTGAAAATGATCAACAACCAGGCCGGGAAGCAGGGTAAGGACTACAAGATGTTCGGCAAATTGTCGGAGATGCGCGCGGTGTGGGATCCGGCAACGCGGCTCGCCGATATGGATACCGATCATATCGATGCGGCGGTGCTGTTCGGCGGCGGCCCGCTCGGCACCACCAATTCCGATCTCTATATCTCCAGCTTTCAGGCATACAACCGCTGGCTGTGGGATTTTTGCAGCGCCAATCGCAAACGTCTGGTGCCGGTCGGTTATCTGCCGATGCGTGACGTTAACGAAACGCTCGGTTTGCTGCGCGAACTCGCGAAACTCGGTTTTCGCAACGTAAATATTCCGGCGTTTCCGCAATCTGGCGATGGCATCAGCAGCTCGGCGTCGGTGAAGTCGATCGCGGCGGGTCAAGGTTCCGCGCTCACCGGAAATCCCGGCGGCAGCAAAACCTATATCGATGCCGAATTCGATCCGTTCTGGGCGGAAATTCAAAATCTCGATATGACCGTCACCATGCATCTCGGCGGACGCATTCCGCGTTTCGGCGACAAGAAACATTTCCTGCCCGATTTGGTGATGAGCAAATTGGCGATGGCAGAACCTGTCGCAATTTTTATTTACGGCGCGATTTTCCAACGCTTTCCGAAATTGCGACTCGCGATTGTCGAGAGCGGCGTCGGTTGGTTGTCGTGGATGGCGGAATATATGGATGCAACGTGGGAGCGGCAGCGTTTTTGGGTGGAAAGTCCAATCACCGAAAAACCGAGCTTCTTTATGGATCGCAACGTGTTCGCATCGTTTATTCACGATCGCGAAGGCGTGTTGAATCGCAACGAAGCGGGCGGGCGCAACATCATGTGGTCGTCGGATTATCCGCACTCGGAAACGTCATTTCCGCATTCGCGCGATTATATTCGTCGCGATTTCGCTGGAATTTCTGTAAGCGAAGTAAAAGAGGTTATCTGTAATCGAGCGAAACGCCTATATGGGGTGGTTTAAATAAAAGGCACGGCGTTGCTTGATTTCTCGTAGTGCAGATAAGCAAATAAAAAGAGTGAAGATGTGATGAGCAAACCGCTCGCGGGAATTAAAGTGGTAGAAGTTGCGATGTGGGCCTTCGTGCCCGCAGCGGGCGGCATTCTTTCGGATATGGGCGCCGATGTGATTAAAGTCGAACCGCCGACGGGCGATCCATTGCGCGGTTTGCGTACTAATCTCGGCGGCGGTAGTTCGTCGGCGGTGGATTTGTCATGGGAAGCTTACAATCGTGGCAAGCGTTCAATCACGCTCGATTTAAAACAAGCCGCCGGTCGCGCGGTGTTGATGAAATTACTCGCCGACGCCGATGTGTTTCTCACGAATTTATTACCGCAAGCGCGGCGCGATATGGAAATCGATGCCGACACCTTACGCGCGAAATTTCCGAAATTAATTTATGCCAGCGGCAGTGCGCTCGGCCCGAACGGACCCGAAGCCGAAAAAGGCGGCTTCGATGCGATTACGTTTTGGGCGCGCGGCGGTGTCGCATCGACGATGACCGATGCCGATGCCGAACATCTCACCACGCAACCGGGTCCTGCATTCGGCGATACCTTGAGCGGCTCGATGCTGGCCGGTGCAATCAGTGCCGCATTATTCAAACGCGCGACCACGGGCGAGGCGAGCGAGGTTGATGTGTCGCTGCTCGGCGCTGCGATGTGGTCGCTGCAGCGTTTAATTGCGCAGGCGACGTTGGACGATGTGCAAGGGTTTTCGCGTCCCGATAAGGATCGCCCCAACAATGTTCTGGTGAATAATTACCGCACCCGCGATGGTCGCTTTGTTGCTCTGTGCATGCTGCAGGCCGATAAATATTGGAAGCGTTTTTGCGAAGTGGCGGGGCGATCCGATCTCGCGATCGATCCGCGTTTTGTCGATGCGAAAGCGCGGCGCGAGCACGTGAAAGAATGCGTCGCCGAATTGAAAGCGTTGTTCGCGAGCAAAACCTTGGCGCAGTGGCGCGACATTCTCGCGCAGCAGGACGGTTCTTGGGATGTCGTGCAACACGTTGGCGAAATGCAAGCGGATAAACAGGTGCAAGCGAATCAGTATTTGCAGTCGGTCGAATGCACAGCGGGCTTTCCGATACCGATGGTCAGCGTGCCGATGTTGTTCGATCGCAAAGCGTTATCCGCAGGACAATCGCCCGATCTCGGCGCCGACAGCGAAGTGATTCTCGCTAACCTCGGTTACGATGAAGATGCCATCATCGAATTAAAAATTGCCGGCGTCGTTTTTTAAGAATTAGCGAGAAAATATTTTGAGCGAAGCCGCAAAACGAAAATTGCCGATATTGGAACCGGAAACCGCATTTTTTTGGACGAGCGGCCAGAGCGGGAAATTACACATTCAACGCTGCGGTGATTGTGGTCATTGGCAGCACCCACCGTTGCCGTGTTGTCCTGTTTGTCATCAGCAAAATGTTACACCGCAACCTGTTTCGGGGCGCGGGCGTGTTGCGACATTCACCATTAATTACGAATCCTGGTTGCCGAATATGACGGTGCCATTTGTGTTTGCGGCAATCGAACTCGACGAGCAACCCGAATTGTATGTCTTCAGTAATGTTCTCTGCGCCACCGATAAAGTAAATATTGGCGACGAAATAAAAATCGGCATGCGCGTTCAAGTTTATTTCGAACAGCACGACGATATTTATTTGCCGCTGTTTCAGCCTGAAGGTTTAAGTCAGCCATGGAATTTAAATCATGGCTGAGCGCTTACCGGAAAAATCCGCGTGCATTACCGGTATCGGCCAATCCGAAGTTGGGCGGCCGTCGTCGCGCACCGCAATGCAATTAACCGTCGATGCTTGTCTGCAAGCGATTGCCGATGCGGGTTTAAAACCGAAAGATATCGATGGTTTAACCACGTACCCCGGTAAGAGCAGTGAAGGCGGTGGTATTTCGCCGGTTGGTGCAACCGAAGCGATGATGGCGTTGGGATTAACGCCGACGTGGATTGGCGCATCGATCGAAGGTCACGCGCATATGGGCGCGATTTTTCAAGCAATCATGGCGGTGGCGAGCGGATTGTGTCGTCATGTGTTGGTTTTTCGCACCGTCGCCCAAGCGACCGCGCGTGCGATGGTGAAATCATCGACGCTACTCTCAAGCGGGCGCAATCGCGTCGACGGTAATAACGCGTGGACCGTTCCGTTCAACGCGCTTTCACCGGTGAATACCAATGCGCTGTACGCGCAGGCGTATTTTCAAAAATACGGTGCGACGAGCGAGCAGCTCGGTTGGATCGCTGTTAATGGACGACGTATGGCGGCATTGAATCCCAACGCAATTTATCGTAAGCCGATCACCCTCGACGATTATTTATCGTCGCGCGTTATTTCATCGCCGCTGCGTTTGTTCGATTGCGATACGCATATCGACGGTTCGACCGCGCTGATTATTTCGCATCGCGATGCCGCCAAAGATTTGCGTAATCCACCGATTTATATCGAAGCGATGGGTATGTCGATCAGCGCGCTTGGTATGGGAATTCACACCGGTGATTTCACTTCGCTGCCAGCGGATAAAGCCGGCGCGATGATGTGGTCGCGCACCGATCTCCAACCTCGCGATGTCGATGTGGCGCAAATTTACGATGGCTTTTCGATTCTCACCTTGTTGTGGCTCGAAGCCATGCAATTGTGTGGAAAAGGCGAGGCTGCTGCATTTGTCGAAGGTGGTAAGCGCATCGCGCTCGATGGCGAATTACCGTTGAATACGAGCGGCGGTCAATTATCGGCAGGGCGCTTTCACGGTTATGGCCACACGCACGAAGCCTGTGTTCAATTATGGAAGCGCGGTGGCGAACGGCAAGTGCGCGACGCGAAGGTCTGTGCAGTTAGCAACGGCGGCTACGGTTATGGCGCATTGCTGTTGAGAACGGATTAATGCAGCGATAAGCGCTTAATAAAATGATCACCGATTAATAAATTGAGAGTTGATTAAATTGGGTGCGCTCGAAGCAATGCCCGTCATGTTGATTGCCGGTGGCAGCGGCTCCATCGGTTCGGAATTAGCAGCACAGGCGGTTGCGAAGGGTTGGCGCGTCGCTGTGCATGGCCGGCGCGAAGCGCGCGTCGATTCGGTCTGTGCCGCGATTCGCGAGCGCTTTTCGCAGGCGATAATTTCTGCGCACTGTGCCGATTTTGCTGACGGCGAAACCATTGCATCGCTGGTGGCCGAAGTGGGCGAAGCGCATCAGCGTATCGACGCCATTGTCGATTGCTCGACCGGCGGTCCGCGCGGAATTACGGGTTTATTCGCGGAAACTGATCCCGCAGTGTTTGCCGATTTCGCTGCGCAATCGGTGGTGGTTCTCCAGCGATTGGCGCATGCCGGTTTACCTTGGCTGCGAAAAACGCGCGGCTCGCTGCTTGCGGTCGTATCGGATGCCGGTATTTATCCTGCGCCGCGACAAGCATTGATTGGCGCGATGCGCGCCGCATCCATCGGTTTTATTCGTAATTTAGCAAGTGAGTTGGCGGCCGAAGGCATTCGTGCCAACGCGATCTCGCCGAGCTTTGTTGAAGACACTGCAATTGTTGCGCGCCTCGATGCAGCGAATCCTTCGCGTCTCGAAAAAGCGCGCCAGCGAGCCGGTCTCGGTTTGCCTAACAGATCTGATGTGGCGCGCCTGGCTTTGTTTCTCAGCAGCGCCGATGCTGCCCGCATCACCGGGCAGATCATCAGCATCAATGGCGGACTGAATAATTAATAAAGCTAGTACTGCGATTCGGGCAAACGAACGATAAGTCCATCCAAGCCGTTATTAACGATGAGCTGACAACTCAAGCGGCTGCCTTCCTGTATGCCGCCCGCTGAAAACTCCAGCATCTGCAGCTCCGCCTCGGAAGGGGTGCCCGCTTTATCAATCCATGCCTCATCGACAAGGCAGTGACATGTCGCACAGGCCAGAGCGCCGCCGCATTCCGCCACGATGCCGCTAATCGCGTTATCGATGGCGCCCTGCATGACTGAAGCGCCGTTGGTGATCTCGACCGAATGGGTGGTGCCGTTGTGTTCGATGTAGGTAACGCGAGGCATGGCTGATTTTCCCTTAAAACTGGCTTGACCGCTGCGGAAGGCATAGTACACAATTCAAAATATAGATCAATAGTTCCGTATTATGAATTTAAGGTGATGCAGAATGAGCACTCAGCCCGAAGCACCGAGCGTGGGAAAATGTCCTTTTAATTCGAACAGCGCCTTGACCGCCGACGATCCTCGTTACGCGCAGTTGTTCGATATCGTTAAAGAAACCGCTGCGCACGGCAGTGAGGTGCATGGCGATTTGAGTCCGGCCATGAACGCATTGCGCGAGCGCGCGCCGGTGTTGAAAGGATCGCTGCGTGAATTATTGAATTTGCCGGTGGGCCATCACGGTTATTCGAAAGAGCGTCAGCACTACACGCTGTTGAGTTTCGCGCTGTGCGATCGTGCGCTGCGTGAAAACCTGCTGTTTTCCTCCGAGGTGTACAAAGAAAGTCCCGGCGTACAGCGCCTCGGTAAAACGATTTTGGAAATGACCGGCGACGAACACCGCAATTACCGTGCGGTGGTGCAGCCGATGTTTCTGCGCCCCAAAGCGGTCAATTGGTGGAAGCCGAATTGGATTGATGATGCAGTCAATTCATTGCTCGATCGCATCGTCGATCGCGACACCACCGATTTGAATTTCGATCTGTGCGCGCGTTTGCCGGTGTATGTGGTTACGCGCGGTATCGGCATGAGCGGCGAATCGGCACTGCAATTTCGCGAACATTTGCAGCGCAGCTCGGTTGCCGCGCGCGGTGTCGATCCTGCGGAAGTGCAACGCTCTGCAGCGGAAGTTTCGCGCATGCTCAAAGAACTCATTACAGAGCGCCGCAAAGAGCCGGGTGACGATGTGATTTCAGGTCTCATTAACAACGATTTGAAATTGCCCGATGGCAGCACGCGCAAATTGTCCGACGATGAAATCTTCGGTTATTGCCGCTTAATTATGTTGGCGGGTGGCGGCACAACATGGCGACAACTAGGCATCACATTAATTGCGTTGCTCAGCGATTATCGTTTCTGGGAAGCGTGCCGCGAAGATCGCAGCTTGATCGAACCTGCGATCAATGAAGGCGCGCGTTGGTTGCCGACCGATCCAATTTTCGCACGCTTAGTGATGCAGGATGTCGAACTAGAAGGCGTACATATTCCTGCGGGTTCGCGTGTTGATATGTGTCTGGGCGCAGCGAATCGCGATCCGAGTCGCTGGGAAAACCCCGATGTTTTCGATCTGTTCCGTCCGCAGCAAAGCCATCTCGGTTTCGGCATGGGACCGCATCGTTGTCTCGGCATGGAAATCGCGAAACAGGAAATGGTCGCGGCGATTAACGGCCTGCTCGATCGTTTCCCGAATATGACGCTCGATAAACAAATGCCCGCGCCGGAATTGTTAGGTGGTCTCGAACAGCGCGGTATGTCGGCTGTGCCGGTGAAACTTCGCGCATGAGTGAGATGTTATTCCGATGACAGAAAATGCAATGCCGATCCAGAAAAATGAGTTTTCTTCCGGCGATTTTCGTAAGGCGCTCGGCTCCTTTACCACGGGCGTTACGGTTGTTACGACTAAAGGTGTCGATGGTGCCGATACCGGCTTGACCGCGAACAGTTTCAATTCGGTGTCGCTCGATCCGCCGATGATTTTGTGGAGTTTGGCGAAATCGTCGTTGAGTCTGCCGGCATTCAATGCCGCGAAACATTTTGCCGTGCATATTTTGTCGTCCGATCAGCAAACGATTTCGGCGCGCTTCGCCAAACGCGGCGCGGATAAATTCGCCGAACTCGATATCGAGCGCGGCCCCGATGAAATTCCGCTATTGCCGGATTGTGCGGCGCGCTTCGTGTGTCAGACCGCATATTGTTACGAGGGCGGCGACCATATCATTTTCGTCGGCCGCGTCATTCGCTTCGATCACTGGGAGCGTTCGCCGTTATTATTTCACAGCGGGCAATACGGCCGATTGCTCAAAGCGCAGGGCGATAATGGCAACAGCGATTTCAACGATGTCTTTCTCGGGCATTTATTGCGTCGCTGCTATCAAAAAGTGTATGCGCCCGTGCGCGTCGAGCTGGAAAATCTGGGTTTCAGCCGCGCGCAGTATTATGTGTTGGCGATGGCGGCGCAGTCGGATCCATTGATGTCCAGGGATGTCAGAAGCAGTCTTGAGTTGAGTGGCCGCTATGCCACCGACGAAGAGGTGAAAGTGCTTACCGATAGGCGTTTGATCACCCGCGAAGGCGGGACGATAAAACTGACGCCGCACGGCAATCAGATATATATTCAACTGGTGACGGTTGTGAAAGCCGCCGAATCGGACGCCGAGCACGGACTTGATTATGACCTGCGCCAAACGCTTAAAATTGCGCTGCTAAAAATGCTGGAGAGCGATGCTTAAATGTCAGCGGATAACAATAAAACGTTAGAAGCTCTGTGTGCCGACGCGCTGAATACCGCGGGCGATAAGCCGGCTATCGAATTCGAGCAGCGGTGGTTCACTTGGGGCGAGATGCGTCAGGTTGCCGAGCAGTTGAATGAAACTGTTTCGCGGCTCGCATCCACGAATGCAGGCACCGTGCGTGTCGCATTCATCGCGCGCAATCGACCGTCGGCGATTGCTGCATTTCTGGCGATGCTCGCGCAGCGTTGTTCGGTGCGCATGATTTATCCGTTTCAATCGTCAGAGGCGATCGCGCGCGAATTGGATCAGATCGATGCCGATTTAGTTGTCGCCGCCGAACAGGATTTCACCGAAACACTCGTGAATGCGTTGCGCGAGAAAAAATTATCCGCGGTCGCACTCAGCGACATGCAAGCGCGCGCGGTGCTGAATTTCGATCGTCACGGTGGCGACAGCGGCGTTGCACAGGTGACGATTTTGACGAGCGGCACCACGGGCAAACCGAAACCGTTCACGCTCAGCTACGCAATGATCGCCGAGCATGTGGTCGGCAAACAAAGAAGCGTCGGTGCGCGCAGTGGACCGCTAACGGCGGATGCGCCACCGCCAATTCTGATGTTCCCGCTCGGCAATATCACCGGTTTGCATTCGACATTGCCGCCGCTGGTTAACGGCGAGCGTTTGGTGGTGTTCGATCGTTTCACCATTCCCGCCTGGCTCGATTACGTTGCGCGTTATCGGCCAGTCACAACCGGCTTGCCTCCAGTCGGTATTCAAATGTTGCTCGATGCGAATGTGTCGAGCGAACAACTCGGCAGCATCCGCGCACTCGGCACCGGCGCGGCGCCGTTGCCGCCGAATGTGCATCGCGCATTCGAAGAGCGTTTTGGTATTCCGATTTTATTGTCGTATGGAGCGACTGAATTTGGCGGTCCCGTCACGCGCATGACACCCGATTTAATCGCGGAGTGGGGCGCGAAGAAATTCGGCAGCGTCGGCAAAGCCATTCCCGGTGTTTCATTGCGCGTGATCGATGCGCAAAGCGGCGCCGTGCTGCCGCCGAATAGCGAAGGCGTGCTTGAAGTGATTTCGCCGCGCATCGGTTCGGAATGGATTCGTACTTCTGATCTCGCAAAAATCGATGATGATGGGTTTTTATTTTTACTCGGTCGCGCGGACGGCGCAATTATGCGCGGCGGTTTCAAAATTCTTCCGGTCACGATTGAAAATGCGTTGGCGTTGCATCCTGCAGTCGCCGCAGTTGCGGTTGTCGGTGTGAAAGATCGGCGTTTAGGTGAAGTGCCGGCTGCGGTGATTGAACTTAAGACGGGTGCTTCGACGACAGCGGAGGCACTCGAGGAACATTTACGCAAGCACGTGCCTTCAACGCATATTCCCCTGCACTGGCGCATTCTTGAAAGCTTGCCGCGCACACCGTCGATGAAAATCGATTTGGGGGCATTGCGGCGTTTGTTCGAAGCCGAGATATTGGAATCGACGGTGTAAATTTTTTCGAGGCTTATTGAGTGTTGGGCTGTGTGAGATTTCCACAGCCCTTTTTTTTCACTTTGATTTTATTGTGTATTGCAGTCAAAAAATCTGACTCCAATTCAAGCCCGTCACACGCAAAAAGCAGACATTAGCGTGAATTGTCTGAGCTGCCGCACCTCCGCCGAAGCCGCCGCTCGCTGCACAGCGGAGTTTTGCCGGTGCTATGTCCGCTTTTGTCGTCCTATAGCATCTGCTATCGGCCGCAGGTGGGCATATATACCGTCGATCGAAGTGTTAGAAAAACAGATACTCAGTGAGTTTAGATAACCTTGGTTTGCTCTTAAGCGGCATAATGTAATCATCTGAATAGCTCGGCATGGGCCCAACCAAAGGAATGCCATGAAAGTTAAAAAAATTGCGGTAACGAATGTGCGTAGCTTTCTTGAGCGCCAAGAGCTGCTCCTCGACGGTGAAATATCGATCATCATCGGACCAAATGGTGGAGGCAAGACTAACTTGCTAGACACTGTAGTTATTTCTCTCAGGAAAAGTCTTTTCGCTTCCGAATACCCAGCTCAGGTATCAGGTGGTGGAGGTCAGGAGTTTCAATATGAGTTCAGGCCGAATGAACAACTGAACCAGATGATCCTAGAGAAGCACTCTAGTGGGCAAAACTTGCCGCAGATTGTTGAATTAGAGATTGAGGTAACCCAGCCTGACCTCGATAACATGAGGGCGATGCAGCGGGATGCGGAGAGGCTTACGCAGCAGGCTTCAAAGCGCTATCGAAACCTCAGCTTGAACAAAGCCTTGAGCTGGAATTTAGAGCTTCTACCTAGCGGAACGAGGATCATGTACGAGGTTCGAGACAACGCTATCTCACACAACCACTCGCCGCAAGCGACACTCTTTCTTGAATACCTCCGAATGTACGAAATGGATAAACGAGTTCGGGAGGATTTCAGCCATGACCAGCTCTCACTACCAGTACTGTATCTTCCTGTCACCCGAGCTGCATCCGGCTTTCAATCAAGCGTAGGACTTTCCGGTTACAACGAGTTCGAAACAAAGCGTTCTCTCGATGCGACGAATTCGAGATCCGGAGGAAATTATGTTCAATTGGCGATCGGCAGGTTAGCCAAAAAGTATCGACTTTTACTTGAGGAGGACAAGGGGCGTGCGCAAGCTGAGTTTGCCGGTGACGCGAATATGCGACAGCTCACTGACATCCTCAGAGAACTCGGCTACGAATGGAAACTAGAGACGGTCAACCCCATGACCAACGAATACAGCATACGCATTAGCAAGCAAGGGGCATCATTTTTGGTAAGCGCTGCATCATCGGGAGAGCGCGAACTACTCACATATTTGTTCGTCATCTTCGGACTCAATGTTCGCGATGCGTTGGTAGTAGTTGATGAGCCAGAACTTCATCTACACCCTAAGTGGCAAAGAACATTACTCTCAATTTTCGTAAAGCTCTCAGAAGCAACAGGTAATCAATTTTTGATTGCAACTCATTCCCCTACATTCATTTCACCTCAGTCAATCCAATATGTATCGAGGGTTTCATCAGTAGCGCAGAAGAGTCAAATACGTCGCCTGAATAGCAAAACGCTGCCCGATGCAAAGTACCTTTTAAATATTATCAATAGTCAGAACAATGAGCGGTTGTTTTTTGCGGACGCAGTGGTTTTGGTTGAGGGAATCTCAGACAGACTTGTTTTCCAACGTATATTGGAGATTCGGTCTGAAGGAAGAGCCGCTAAACCAGTGATAGAAGTTGTGGAGATTGGAGGCAAAGGTTTCTTTGGGACCTATCAGAAATTGCTCGATGCCTGCCAAATTCCATTTTCGTTGATTGCAGATCGTGACTATATTGAACAAATTGGATCCGCGAAGCTAAAGACGCTCTTCAAACTCAACGCGAAAGAGATAAAAGAAGACGTATTGGACAATATTAAAAGCAACGATGCGTCTACTTTGGTCGGAGCAATTGAGTCAGCCATAGCTAGTGGCAATTGGGATAGTTCTCGCGAAATCTGGGAGTACATAAAGTCTAGACGTCGAGAACTTCGACATGATCTAAATCCCGAAGAACAGAAAATGTTAAACGACTTCATTGATGAAATTGCGGATCGCGGAATCCATCTACTGCGACATGGCGCAATTGAGGCTTATCTCCCGATTGGGTGCAAAGGTAAGGATTTGGAAAGGGTAATCAAGCTCTGCGCAGACGAGAGTTTTTGGGACACATTGCCTGTCGAGCACCGTGACGAACTTGCCACAATTTGCGATTCTATATGGAACGCCCACAGTTCCAAAATCGAAAGCCCTCTTCCTGTCGATCTCGAGGAAAATTCACCTGCAAAAGCGCAGCTGCAATGATGCAGTTTTATATCCCATAATATACTTCGCGGTGTGTAAGCAGCCCTTCGTGAAAGTCGGCTTCACCAGATTGTTGCCCGAAGTAAAATTTTCAGAAAGCAGACAGCCAAGCCCAAGTAAATTTTAAGGAGTGACTGCAATGGCCGAGGTGCGGCAGCTCAAATAATCCAAGCCAATATCTGCTCTAATTTGTGAGTGGCTGCTTTTACTGCAACACGCAGTTTTTAAATAGCGGCCTAACAAAAAACTAGCGGCGATGAGCGATACCCGCAGAAAGTCCACCATCGACCGGTAAATTAACGCCGGTGATATTCGAGGCGAGATCGGAAACAAGAAATAGCGCAGCGTTCGCACAATCCATCGGATCGATCGGGCGGCCGAGTGGGTGAGTAGCGCTCATGCTGGCGCGCGCTTTCTCTGAAGTGGCGATACCTTTACCGGCATAATTTGTCGGCATGCCCGCCGGACAAACGGAATTAACGCGAATACCTTTGTGCGCCACTTCCAGCGCCAGTGCGCGCACGATCGAAGTTACCGCGCCTTTGGTGCCGCCATAAACCACGCCGCCATAACCAATCAATCCAGCGACCGATGCTGTGTTAACGATAGCGCCTGCGCTTTCCTGCTTATCAAATTGGCGAATCGCTGCGCGGCAGCCATTGAGTACGCCACCAACGTTGACTGCTTGCACGCGTTCGATTTCGGCTTGCGTCGCTTCCAAAAACGATTTCAATGGTTTGCCAGGTTCATTGAGAATGGTGATGCCCGCATTGTTGTACATAATGTCGAGACGACCGAATTTTTCTACCGCGATTTGCACCGCGTGCTCGACATCCGCTTCGTCAGCCACGTTACACATTGCAGCAATTGCAGAACCGCCTTCATTGATAATTTCCGCGACGGTTTCTTCGGCATTTCCTAAATCGATATCTACGGCAACGATTTTCGCACCGTGACGCGCGAATAAAATACTTGCAGCGCGACCGAGTCCCGAACCTGCACCCGTAATAACGGCGACTTTGCCGTCGATTAAACCGCTCATTTTTAATTCCTTCGTCATATCAACCGCCCAAATTCAAACACGTTAATTGTTGGTACAAACGCAAACCTTCGATGCCGCGCTCGCGACCGATGCCGCTGAAACGCTGCCCGCCCGACGACACATACGCGCTCATCATGCCGGTGTTGACGTTGACGGTGCCGCTTTTGATACGCAGTGCAACGTCGAGTCCGCGCCGTGCGTCTTTGCTGTGGATGTAACCCGATAAACCAAAACGCGAATCGTTGGCCATCGCGACGGCATGATCGATATCGTCGTAACCGATGACCGCGAGCACGGGGCCGAAAATTTCGTCCTGCGCGGCGGGATTTTTGTTATCGGGTAAATCCAACACGGTTGGCTCGAAGAAATAGCCTTTCTCCAAATGTGCAGGACGTTTGCCACCGCAAACCAGCGTGCCGCCATGTTCGATAGCGGCGGCAACATATTTTTCGCAACGCTCGCGCTGCGCGGCGGAAATAACCGGGCCCATCTTCGTGTCGAGTGCTTCGGTATGACCGATGCGCACGTTCTTCATCGCGTTGGCGATTTGTTCTAACAGGGCAGCTTTGCTTTCTTTCGGCACGAAGAAACGCGTGCCGAGCGCGCAACCCTGCCCAGCGTGAGCGAGACAAACACCGAGCGTAGACATCGGCACTTTCTCGATCGCATCGGGCAAAAATATCTGCGCCGATTTGCCGCCTAATTCCAATTGCAGACGTTTCAATGTCGGTGCAGCTTGCGCCATCACTTGTGTACCGACAGTGGTCGAACCCGTGAACGCAACGAGATCGACCGCAGGATGCGTCGTCAGCAAATGCGCGCCTTCGATGCCAGATTCGATAACGACATTGAGCACACCCGCAGGCAATCCTGCTTCGATTGCTGCTTCTGCAAAAACCAATGCAGAAAGCGGAGTGAGAGGACTGGGGCGCAATACGACGGTGTTGCCGGTGATAAGTGCAGGCAGAACTTTCCACAATGCAGTCAGGAATGGAAAGTTGTACGCCGCAATCGCAGCGACGACACCGATCGGCGAATAGCGCCGCAAGCTTTGAATGACTTGCCCTTGCGCGGTGATGCGTTCGCGTAATGGCAGCGGATTTTCTTCGATTTCCGGCAACGCTAAAAACAAATCGATGATGTCACTTGCTTGCCGCAACGGCGCTTGTACCTGCGATTGCGCGACCGAGGTATGGCGCGGACAGCCTGCTTCAGCAACAACCAGATCCGTAATTTGTGCAGCGCGATTGGTGAGTGCTGCTGCAAATCGCCGCAGAATTTCCGCGCGTTCGGCGCTGCTTTTACCGCTCCAATCGCCGCGGTCAAATGCCCCGCGCGCGGCATTGATAGCGGCTTCGAATTGTTGCGGCGAAGCGCCTTTCAATTCGGCCACGGTACTTTCGTCGGAAGGGTTCTCGACGCGCAGATCGACTCCCGTACCAGCCACCCAATCGCCGTTGATGAACCCAGCGTGCTGCTTGATGTTTTTCATCGTTCTATATCCAGATATAAAGTTCTAATAGTCGACTTTTTATCGTGGCAAGGCGGGAAAGTCAAACGGCATTTACTTTGGGTGCGACCACTGCGGTATCCCTACATCGTCAACCATCAGGAAACGCTGCATTAACTAAAGGTTGGATGATCATTCCTGCCGAAATGATCAAGCTCGTGGTCGCATGCAGGTAATAACCTTCATGCGAAATCAAATAAGGATAAGGGAGAGGAAAGTTATGAAAAGAAGACTGCTCAACACGCTGATCCTAGGCACATTCAGCCTTCCCGCAATCGTCATCCAGAGCGCAAGCGCCCATGAAGAAGACTTTTCGTTAATCCCCTCGCAGGTTGTGGCCCCATCGCAGGCGACGACATCGCAGTACGTATCGCGCAATGATCGGGATCGCTATCCACGTCCTGATCGGGGCGACTCCAAAAATGGTGTTTCCCCGGCGCTGTGCGGCGAGGGTGATATTCGAGAGCCGGGCATCCAGGGTGAAGTGCCGGCCGGACAAACCCCGAACTACAACTGCGGGGTCAAGGTTGTCGGTAAGGCTCCGCTGGTGGGCAGTGTCGCGGCCATAGCCCAATGTGCCTATGTGCGGCCTTTCGTCGGGCAAAACGACGGCACCGTTTATGTCGTCGATGTGAGTAATCCGGCCAATCCGGTCGTGGTCGGCAGTCCTCTTCCGGTGCGTAACGGCTCGGAATCGCTACGCGTTGTGGCTGCGGCGGATCGCTCCGTCATGGTGTCGGGCAGCACGGTCTTCGATGTCAGCGACTGTCTCCATCCCAAGCTTCTGGGCGACATTAAATGGCCCGACACGCCGTTGCCGGGTGTTCCCAGAAAAACCTTCCCGCATGACATTCGCATTAACCGCGAAGGCACCAAGGTCTACGCCTCGTTCGGTGTGTGGGAGGCCGATATTTCCAATTTGTACGATTCCACTACCTGGAAGGTGACCGACCATCGCTGCGATGTGGCGGCTCAGCTTCCCGGACCGTGGAAAGAAGTGCATAAGCAGTCGATCAAGGCCGGACGCAGCCTGTGCGACGATGCCACCAGACCCGCTCCGTTTGGCGCGAATTACGTCTTGGGCAGCAGTCCGCTGATGGCCTCGCTGTTGTGGCCGCAGGTTTCACATGCGCCTGACTTTAATGCCGATGACACAAGGCTTTACGTGGGCGATCAGGCCGGCGGCACCAGCGCGTTGTGGGCGCCGGAGCCCAAGGTGCGCATCATCGATCTCACTAAAAAGCCCATCAAGGTCATCGGCGAAGTGGATGGTCCGGGTCACGGTCTCGACTGGTTCCGCTCCAATGGCCGCGAGTTCGTCATGCACTCCAACGAGGGCGGCACCAACGGAATCGCCGGACAACCGCAGAAAGGCGACACCTGCCAGCCATACCCTCGGCCTACCGGGCTTGGTTGGGGCTTCGAGGCTATCGTCAGCGATGTCAGCTATCCCGAGTACGCGCGCAACGTATCGATGCTGAAACTGGCGATCAACGATCCGGAATTCTGCGAAATTCGGAAGGCCTCAGGCCGCGATCCATGGCTTGCCTATCACCTGATCGACAACCCGCTGGATGCCAAATTTGCGGTGGTGAATTTCGGGGATGCAGGTCTGCGGATTTTCGATATTCGCAATCCGTGGAAACCGACCGAAGTGGCGTACATCAACCAGGGCGTGCCGGTGCACGCGCAGGTGGGTTATTACGACGCGGCGCGCGGGCTTATCTACTTCTCCGACACTGGTGGTTTCAAGGTACTGGAGATCGAGCCGCAGGTTCGCAAGCGTCTTGGGCTGAACTTATAAATCCAATCACTCGCTGACTTGAATGGTGCGATACGGGCGGTTTAACCGCCCGTATTTATTTTGGCGAGATAAAGCTACTGCTTTTCGTGCGCGGATGATGGTTTAACACCCGACAGAAAGCGAGTGAGATTGTCGCAGGCCTCGCACAGGCGCAGTCCCATCAGCATTAATTTGTGGCCGGGGATTGGCTGCGTGAATCCGGTCAGGATCAGCACGAAAGCGACGCGGCTGTTTTTGTCGAACACTGGCGCTTCGATAAAGGCGAGTTCGTACTCGCGATTGGTGTTGATCTCGGCTTGCATCGAGGTCGGGTATTCGGGCTTCGCCTCGGCGAACGCGAGTTCGGGATCGCTATTGGCTGCGTATGTGGGGTTGCGAATACCGAAGGCAAAGCCGAGCGTGCGCGTGAATTTAATCGCATCGGCCATCATTTGCCGTTGCTCCTCGGTCGGCAGTGGCTTCTGTTGATCGAGCCATTGCGCGACTTCTTGCTCCGAATGCCATGCATAAAAAACCGCACCGAATGGCGGGCGCAACGGCATTCTCGCGCCTTGCGGAATTGACCACGCCAACGACGACAACGTCATCGCCGTAGCTCTGGCCTTCACCACCGCAAATCCATTTTCGAGAAAAACCGCTGAGCAAATGGCGCTGAATTCATCGGCCATCGCGCGCATTTCCGGTTGCGCGGCTTGCAGCGGCGAGAAATGCTCTTTGGCGATGCCTCCCAGCTCAACCAGTGCTGGCCCGATCACATAACTCTTATCGGTATTGCGATACAGATAACGCGCCTCGACCAGCGCGGTCAGCAGCGCGTGACAGGTGGCGCGCCCCAATTTCAGCGCGCGCACGATATCGGTAAACGTGAAGGCCTGGCCGGGATGTTCTGCGAAGAAGTTGAGGACGGAAACGACCCGCGCAACGCTGGGGGAGGACTGGGACATGCTGCTCTCTGCTGGGTAGTGGAGTCGAAAACTCGGAAAAGTCTGTATTACGAACTGAGAGTTCAGGAATTACGTCGCAATGGCGCCATCGTATGTGCCGCTGCCCTGCGCGGTCAATCAAAGCGCCTAACATCTTTCTAATCTCCGTTTTTACGTCATGGATTTTTGCTTGCATTCGCGAATCACAACCATTAAATTCTTTTAAATGAAATATTATTCTGTATTTGGAATTTAAGATTTGGTTTTGAGGGTTCGTTATGGCTCGATACATGTTGCTTGCTCTGAACGGGCCTACCGATGGGCCGGGCGATGAAGCGGAGTACACACAGTGGTACGACGAGGTTCACGTGCCGGCCATTGAGGCTATCGACGGCGTGACCTCGGCGCGTCGTTTCAAAATCTTGCGTGGCAAGATGCCAGGCGATTCGCTGTGGCCGTATCTCACCGTTTACGAAATCGAAACCGACAACATGGCTGCTATCTCCGCGCAATTGGCGAAGGTGATGGAAATGTCGACGCCGACACTCGATCGCTCCAAGTCGGCGCATCTCATGTCCGTAGAAATTGAGCCTATAGAAATGAAGTCTGTAGAAATACAGGCTGTGGAAATCGAAAAATGAAATCGATGCAACCCCCTGTTCTTATGCAACAAGTCATTCTCAAATCGCATCCACGCGGTGAACCGAAACTCGAAGACTTCGCACTCGAAACGGTTGCACAGCCGACGCCAGTCGAAGGCGAAGTTTTACTGAGAACCTTATGGCTCTCGCTCGATCCATTAATTCGTTTTGCAATCGATGAAGTGGTATTAACTGGCGTGGCGAAAGTGAAAATCGGCGAAGTGTTGTACGGCGGTGCCGTTTCGCAAGTGGTCGAATCGCGTCATCCCGATTTTCATGTCGGCGAATTTGTTGAAGGCCGCAGTGGCTGGCGCGAATTTGCCGCAATTAATCCCGCGCAAATTAAATTGCGAAAAATCGATTCCACTGCAGGGTCGTTATCGCTCGCATTGGGCGTACTCGGCATGCCGGGGCAAACTGCACACGCGTGCATGATCGGTGTCGGTCGAGTGGCGAAGGGCGAGTGCGTCGTTATTTCCGCAGCGGCGGGCGCGGTGGGTTCGACTGCAGGACAAATTGGAAAAATATTGGGCGCGCGCGTTGTCGGTATCGCGGGCGGCGCGAAAAATGCGAAGCGTTGAAAGCGTTGGGGTTCGATGAATGTGTCGATTACAAAGCGCCGAATTTTGCCGAAGCATTGCGCGCGGCGTGTCCCGATGGCGTAAACGTCTACATCGAAAATGTCGGCGGCGCAGTGACGCAAGCGGTGTTGCCATTATTTAAATACGGCGCGCGTATGCCCGTATGCGGATTTATTTCGTATTACGGCGTAGGGCGCGAAGGCCCCGGCCCCGATCAATTACCGGGTTTCATGCGCACGATCATGTCGAAGGGATTGGAAGTGCGCGGCTTCGGCGGTGCGATGACGGGCGGGCAGAAGGCACTCGACGATTTATCCGCATGGGTGCGCGACGGTTTGATTAAATGCCCCGAAACGATTGTCGAAGGCTTGCACGAAGCGCCACGCGCGTTTGTTGAAACCTTTCAGTCGAATAAAGCACTGCGTAACGATCGCCTTGGAAAAGTGTTGGTAAAAGTCGCGAATCCTATTTGAGGAAATAAAAATGTCGACGCAAGAGATAAAGTCCGAACAAAAAGTATTGCACTTCAAACCCGAAGATATTCCGTTGATCACAGCGCCGCCCACCGAAACCACCGGTTGCATGCGTTCGATTAAGGCGGGTGAGATGGAAATTGGCGCGACGTGGACCAAAGGCCCCACCGATGCGACAGCACTTTACGCCGATCTGCCCGGTGGCGTTTGTCCGTGCGATCACTACGGCTACGTTTTTTCCGGAAGCATTCGCGCGCGCTATCCCGATGGCGAGGAAGTGGTTATCGGCCCGGGCGAAATTTATTACATCCCGAAAGGCCATTGGTTGAGTTACGACGGCCCTACGCATCATTTGGAAATTAATCCGCATCGAGAATTGCGCGAATTGATGTCGGCAATTACTACCAAAGCAGAAGAATTAAAAGCGAAGGCTGCAGCACTGAAAAAATAATGCGGAGCATCATTTGCGCCGACACGTTGCGAGCCAATCTCACGAGGAGAGAGAAATTGTTCAGCGAATGCAAGCTCGATGTTCCTTCAAGTTTGGAGCAGGCGCTCGATCCGCAATGGTTGCAACAAGCGCTCGCCGAAATTTCCGGTGGCGCGAACGTGGTCGATGTCAAAACCGTCGATACGCTCGAAACGATGGCGGCGAAAGTGCGCATTGCCGTGCGCTTTTCGGATAACACCACACAACACTTTTGCTTGAAGGCGTTTTTTAATCCGGATATTGCGCGTGGTGCGGGAGTCACGGCGATTCGCGAAGCGCGCTTTTACGAGCGCATCGCGCCGCATATATCGGTGCGCACGCCGCGCGCGATCGCGCATATCGATGACGAAAAACAGCACGCAATTTTAATTATGGAAGATCTCATTCACGCCGGCGCGCATTTCTGCTCGGCGCTTGAGCCTTTCACTGTAGAGATGGCGGCACAAAGTCTCGATCAACTCGCGCGCCTGCACGCGGCCAAACATTTGCTCGATGGCAACGACTGGATTCCTTTTCGCCTATCGGCCATCGCGAAAAATCCGCATTTTACCGTCGAGAAATTACAAGAGCTTATGGATGGGCCGCGTTGCGCGAAATTGTCGCGTCACACCAGCGACGCTGCATTGCTGCTCGCAGGCATGAAGGCGCTCGCGGCGCGTTTCGCGAAAAGCTCGACGACGATCATGCACGGCGACTGCCATGCCGGTAATTTTTATTTGACGAAACAGGGACCGGGACTTACCGACTGGCAATTGCTACAGCGCGGCAATTGTTTGCAGGATGTGGCATATCACATCGCGGCGATATTGCCGGAAGAGGTTGCCGAGCGCGAAGAGCGCGCGCTACTGAATCATTACCTCGACTGTTTGCGCGCGCACGGCGCAGCGGCATCGACGAAAAATACGGCGCCGACGCAGGAAGAGGCGTGGGGTGATTACCGGCTCGCGCAACTTTACGGCTTTTACCACTGGGCGATCACCACGCGCGTCGAACCCGAGATCATCAATATTTTTATGACCCGTCTGGGTGCAGGCATCGAACGTCATCGGACCTATTCGCTGTTGGGATTGGTTTGACTGGCGTGTAATCCATTGAGCGTGCCGCCTCGATAGAGGCGCTATCCTGATACGGGCTCGCGCGGCATGACAAATTCGATCAGCGCTTTTTTTTTCGGGGTGTCGTGCTTTGGTTCAACTAATTGTGCATTATTGCAATGTCACAATTTTGAACTGAAGGAATCGACATGGAGTTCAGCAAGCACGTGCCCGATAGCATTCAATTCAAGAGCGCTGGCATAGACTGCGTTTGCTATCGAACTTACGGCTCACTGTTCCTCGATATGGGCACCTGCACGCTATCGCTTGGCGGCGGTCTCTATCCCACAACAATTACCCCGACGCCCAACAAACATGATTGCTGGCGCGTTCGTATCGGCGAAAGCATCTGGTTCGATACCGACGAAGAAAGTGCGCTGAAAATTCAGAAGATGTGCCAGACCCCGACTTATTAGTGCTAGAAACAGAAGCTCGAAATTCCTTACCGATCGATGTCTACAGCTTCGTTAATCGCTCGTTGTAAATTTTTTAAGCTTGGATTCCAGTTCGGCGATGCGTTGATCGCGTAACGCGAGCGCACGCTCAATATCGGTAGCGTCGATTTTTTGCGGGATATGCTGCGGGCAGTTTGCGTCCCACGCTACGACGGTCAATCGAATGACACGCTCCACACGCGCTCGGTAATCGGGCGGTGTCAGTTGTTTCTGCAACGCCAGATCGCCTTCTATCGCTTCGGCGGTACACCAGATTTTTACGCGCCGCTGGTTGGCGTAATCGATCAAAAACAAATGCGCTTTGGCATTCTCCGCAAGATTTCCGGTCGTGATGTATTGTCGGTTTCCCGCAAAATCGGCAAAGGCGATCGTGTGTTCGTCGAGCACGTGTAAAAATCCGGGCGGCCCACCGCGATGCTGAATGTAAGGTTGTCCCTGCGAATTTGCCGTCGCGAGAAACACGCTGGTCTGCGCTTCGATAAATGCTTTCAGCTCCGCAGTAATGCGAGTTTCCCAGCCGCGCGATTGCTCCATCCGCGCGTAAGCTTCGCGCGAACCTTTTTGCGTTTGCAGCGCTTTCACGCTCGGCGTAAAAGCGACATCGCTTGGAGTATCGAATGCGTTATGCATGGTGATACCTACAATCCCAATTCGCTTAGCGAAGGGTGATCATCCGGTCGACGGCCGTGCGGCCAAAAATATTTGCGCTCGCTCTCAGCAATAGGCAAATCGTTGATGCTCGCAAAACGCAATCGCATTAAACCCTGCTCGTCGAATTCCCAGTTTTCGTTGCCGTAACTGCGGAACCATTGACCGCTATCGTCGCGCCATTCATACGCGAAACGCACGGCGATGCGATTGTCGCTGAACGCCCACAGCTCTTTGATCAACCGATACTCCAGCTCGCGATTCCATTTGCGCAGCAGAAATGCTTCGATCGCTTCCCGCCCTTGCAAAAATTCTGCGCGATTGCGCCAGCGGCTATCGGTTGTGTACGCCAATGCCACTCGTGCCGGGTCGCGTGAATTCCACGCATCTTCAGCCATGCGCACTTTTTGAATCGCAGTTTCCCGCGTGAAAGGTGGTAACGGTGGTCGGCTCATCATCAATATCCTTTGGTCTGTCGAATGAGATCGTGAGTAGAGCGGAGCTGCACGCACGGCTGGCAGGAGGAAGACTAATCACTCTCGCCAGATGTAACTAGATGCTTTATTTTGTATTCACCTTTCCATTTATTGAAATAGATATGGATAAGCTCGATTCCATCGCCGTCTTTTTAAGCGTTGTAGAAACCGGCAGCTTCTCAGCCGCCGGGCGCAAGCTGGGTATGCCGCTGGCGACGGTGAGCCGCAAGGTCTCCGATCTGGAAGCGCATTTGAATGCGCGCTTGTTGAATCGATCGACACGGCTGCTGACACTGACTGAACCCGGTCGCGATTACGCAGCGGTGTGTAAACGCATTCTGGATGACTTGAGTGAGGCCGACCGCGCCATCACTGGCGAATACACGGTGCCGAAAGGCGAACTCATCATTACGGCACCGCTTGTGTTCGGACGCTTGCACGTGCTGCCGGTTATTACCGAGTTTTTGGCAGCGTACCCCGAAGTCGACGTACGCCTGATTCAAAGTGATCGCGTGGTGCATTTGCTGGAAGATCATATCGATCTTGCCGTGCGCATCGGCGAGTTACCCGACAGCAGCATGCAGGCAACGCGCGTCGGTACGATTCGACGTGTGGTGTGTGCAAGTCCGAATTATTTAGCGACACACGCAGCGTTGCAGCATCCAACGCAATTGAGCGATCACGCTTGTATTACCTTCGATGCGCTGATGTCATCCACTGCGTGGGAATTTACGCTCGATGGAGCAACGACAGCGATACCGGTGCGTTCGCGCCTTATCGTCAACACCGCCGAAGCGGCGATCGACGCTGCGATCGCAGGAGTCGGCGTCACCCGTGTTTTGTCGTATCAAATGCAAGCGGCAAGTGCTGCGAAACAATTGCAACCGGTACTGCAATCGTTCGAGCCTGCATCCACTCCGGTTAATTTAGTCTTTAGCCAGCAGCGCCGATTGCCCTTAAAACTCCGCGCATTTATCGATTTCGCCGCACCGCGATTGCGCGATCGACTGCGCTGAAGTTAAAAGTAAATCGCTGTTGTCGAGTAGGGCGCAATAAACGAAGTGCATTGCGCCGTTGGAGCGGTAACTGCGGGCTACAGGTTGTGAGGATATCCACGGCCTCCGGTTTTTAAAAACCAATACTCGTCAATGAATGCCATTTGAAAATCGCATTGCTGAAATGAATGTAGCTTTGTGTTGTTGTATTTATAGGCTCTAATCAGGTCGTCACTGATTGCTTCGTCGATTGCTGCCAATAGATCGTCGTCGGAAAAATCTTGCAAGCATTCGTTTGACCATTTTGGTAAATGGCTGCGAAGAAACGAAATATTTTCGTAGTCGCCTGAGATGGCATCAATTAAATATTTTTTTAGCAAAAAATTAGTGATCATATAATCCCTTTTGGTGCGATTGCTAGTAGGGCGCAAAAAATGAAATGCATTGCGCCGAGGTGCGATATATTACGCTGTTGCTAATACTCCCCAGGTGCTTGTAGTTACGACTGTATCAGTTGTTTTTTCTGTAGGGTAATAGATTTGTTTTTTGTGTTGGTGTGCAAAGAAATGTACGCGTGGATTTGTAAGACTCTCATTGAATGATCTGTTGGGTTAAGATTTTCAATAAGGGAGGCAGTAATGAATATTCAGGAACCTACGTATATCGATTTCACCCCCGTCGACCTGTGGCGTCTGGGGACCAAAAACTCTCCTAGACTGGATAAGCCTCGGATACCTCCTAGAGATGGTTCTGTCGATATACAAACTTTCGAAAATGCTGGCGAGGTTTGGGTTAAGGCGGGTACGGGTGGCATCTCCACATTTGATAAGATTAATCTGCGCTTAAATGGGGATAGTTGGTGGAAAATTCCAGAGGGCACGGGCATCCCTCTGGGTTTAAAGATCACCAAGAATCATCGAGATCGAGCTATAGGTGTAACTCATTACCGTATTGAGCCGCGCCATGATATGCCGCTATCTCAGTTTGTGAGTCTTTTGCAAAGATTAACTGCAAGTGCAGTGATTGCTTACAAAGGTAATATTTTTAATAAGAAGGTCACTACATGAATTTAGATATGCCAGCACAGCGCCTCATCATAAACTCGCTCAAGCTACAAATTGAAAAGTGGCAGGAGAGATGTAACGCGCCGGAAATTGATGATGATGAGGTAGCGGATTTACAAAATGACATAGGCTACGCCTTCACTATTCTCAGCGAGCTAGAAGAGAGCTTCTTTAAACAGTTTGGGACGTATACCGATTGAAATAAAAAAGGCCGCGTTGCGGCCTTTTATTTTTTTACTTGTACGCCTCAATCCCTGGGCAAGAACAAAATAAATTCCTATCCCCATACACATTGTCGAGTCGCGCCACTGGCGGCCAATATTTTCGATCGCGCAATGACGGCACCGGATAGGCGGCTTCTTCGCGTGTGTAGCGGTGTTCCCATTTATCCGCGACTAATTCCGCCGCGGTGTGCGGTGCGTTTTTCAGCGGATTATCCTGCGCATCGAATTCGCCGAGTTTGACGCGTTCGATTTCGCCGCGAATGTGAATCAACGCATCGCAGAAACGATCGAGTTCTTCGCGCGATTCGCTTTCGGTCGGCTCGATCATGAGTGTGCCCGCGACGGGGAACGACATGGTCGGTGCGTGGAAACCGAAATCCATTAAACGTTTTGCAACGTCTTCTTCGGTGATGCCGGTCGCTTCTTTCAATGGACGCATATCGATAATGCATTCGTGCGCGACGCGGCCATTGCGGCCTGTGTACAGCACGGGGTAGTGCTCATTCAAGCGTGCGGCGACGTAATTCGCGTTGAGAATGGCAACTTGAGTCGCCTGGGTTAAACCATCGGGGCCCATCATCGCGGCGTACATCCACGAAATCGGCAGAATCGATGCGCTGCCCCACGGTGCGGCGGAAACAATATCGTTGTCAGCCGGTAAATCACCGACGGGAATCACTGGGTGGCTCGGTAGGAACGGCTGCAAATGTTTGGCGACGCCGATCGGACCCATGCCGGGACCGCCGCCGCCGTGCGGAATACAAAATGTTTTGTGCAAATTAATGTGTGAAACATCGGCACCGAATTTTCCGGGGGCTGCCACGCCGACCAGCGCATTCATATTGGCGCCATCGACATACACCTGACCGCCGTTGTCATGCACGATCTGGCAGATTTCGCGAATGCCTTCTTCGAATACACCGTGCGTCGATGGATACGTCGCCATCAATGCGCATAATTCGTTTTTGTGTTGTGCCGCTTTCGCGCGCAGGTCGTCGATGTTGACGTTGCCGCTCGCATCGCAATCGACGATCACAATTTTCAAGCCGGCGAGTGCAGCACTGGCGGGATTGGTGCCGTGCGCGGAGCTTGGAATCAAAACGAGATCGCGATGCCCTTCATTTCTGCTTTCGTGATAACGCTTGATTGCGAGCAGACCCGCATATTCGCCTTGCGAGCCCGCGTTGGGTTGCAGCGATACCGCATCGTAGCCGGTAGTTTCCATCAGCATTTTTTCGAGTTCGCTGAATAATTGCTGATAACCCTGCGCCTGATCGAGCGGCGCAAACGGATGCAGACGATTGAATTCGGGCCACGTGATCGGAATCATTTCCGCCGTCGCGTTCAATTTCATCGTGCACGAGCCGAGCGCGATCATCGCCTGATTGAGCGCGATATCTTTATTTTCGAGGCGCTTCATGTAGCGCAGCATTTCGGTTTCGGAGTGGTAGCTGTTGAACACCGGATGCGTGAGGAACGCGCTCGCGCGTTGCAGCGCAGTTTGGATGCTCGATGTGCTGCCGAGTTCGCTATCGATTTGCTCGACGGTGAATGTCACGGTTTTACCCGCGATAATTTCCCACAACTGCGCAATGTCGCTTGGCGCAGTGGTTTCGTCGATCGCGATGCCGATGCGATTCGAATCAATTTTGCGCAAATTGATTTGTGCCGCTTCGGCGCGCGCGATGATGTTCGCTTGCTCGCCGCCGACATTGAGCGTGAGCGTATCGAAATAATTTTTCGTTTCGATAGTGATTCCAGTCTTTTGTAATCCGCTCGCAAGAATTTGGGTGAGGCGATTGACGCGGCCAGCGATTTTTTTCAACCCTTCCGGGCCGTGATATTGCGCGTAGAAAGCTGCGCAAATCGACAGCAATGCCTGCGCGGTACAAATGTTACTGGTCGCTTTTTCGCGGCGAATATGTTGCTCGCGCGTTTGCATCGCCATGCGCAGTGCCTGATTGCCATGACGATCGATCGACACACCGATAATGCGGCCCGGTGCGGAGCGCTTGTAATCATCGCGCGTGGCGAAAAATGCGGCGTGCGGTCCGCCGTAACCCATCGGCACACCGAAACGCTGGCTGTTGCCGACGACGACATCGGCGCCCATTTCGCCCGGTGGTGTGAGCAGGACGAGGCTCAATAAATCAGCGGCGACAACGACGAGCGTATTTTGCGCGTGCGCTTCGGCGATCAATTCGCGCGGATCGTTTACATCGCCGTAGGTGTTTGGATATTGAATCAGCGCGCCGAAAAAATCGCCGCCGATTAAATCGGTCGCCGGATTGCCGATGACGGTTTTGAAACCGAGATGATGCGCGCGCGTTTTCACGACAGCGATTGTTTGCGGATGGCAATCGTTGGCGATGAAAAAGCTTTCGCTGCGCGATTTTTTATTCACGCGTTGTACGAGCGTCATCGCTTCGGCAGCGGCGGTACCTTCATCGAGCAGCGAAGCATTTGCCAACTCCATGCCGGTTAAATCGAGCACGACTTGCTGATAGGTGAGCAATGCTTCGAGGCGGCCCTGCGAAATTTCAGGTTGATACGGCGTGTAGGCGGTGTACCAGCCGGGATTTTCGAGCACGTTGCGCAAAATCACCGTGGGCGTGAATGTATCGTAATAACCCATGCCGATGTGCGAACGAAATACTTTGTTCTGCGCGGCAATCGCACGCAGTTTGGCGAGCGCCTGTTGCTCGCTCAGCGCGGCGGGCAAGTCCATGGTGTCGCGGCGCAGAATCGCATCGGGTACGGTCGACTCCATCAGTTGTTGTAGCGAGGTCGCACCTACCGCTTTGAGCATTTCCGTCAATTGCGCGCTGCTCGGCCCGATATGGCGCGGCGCGAAGCTTTCTGTCGACAAAAGGGAATTCTTTGGCAATGAGGAGGAGCCGCTGGTCATGGATGCGTCCGCGCTGAATCAAGGGTTGGGAGGGCGCGTATTAAACCACATCCGGGGGGTGGAATTCCTCTCGAACGCGGTACACTCGCCGCATCAATTGGGCTGGGTGCAAGTAGGGCTGGGTGCAAGTAGGACTGGGTGTAAGTAGGAAGAGGTGTCGTAGATCGATGGCAGGCAGCGGCAATAGAGCGAATAGCGAGGGTGAGGCAATCGGGCCATGGCGCCGATTGGATTCGACTACGGTGTATGAGAATCCGTGGATTCGCATTACGCACGAGAATGTGAAAACGCCGGCCGGCACCGACGGCATTTACGGCGTGGTGCATTTCAAGTCGCGCGCGATCGGCATCATCCCCATCGACGACGAAGGCTACACCTGGCTGGTGCGCCAATTTCGCTACACGCTCAATACCGAGCTGTGGGAAATTCCGATGGGCAGCGGCAGGTTGGATGAAGATCCGCTGATCGCAGCGCAACGCGAATTGCGCGAAGAAACGGGCATGAGCGCCGCGAGCTGGCAGGAAATTATGCGCCTGCATATTTCCAAGTCGGTGACGGACGAAGGCGGGGTTGTTTACGTGGCGAAAGGATTGATTGCGGGCGAGCAACAACTCGAACACACCGAGGCCGATTTGGAAATGCTGCGCCTGCCGCTCGCCGAAGCGATTCAATGGGTCATGGATGGAAAAATTACCGATGTGATTTCGTGCGCGGCGCTGTTGAAGGTGCGCGCGATGATCGACAAATAACGCTGGAAATAAATGGTGCCCGGGGACGGACTCGAACCGTCATGTTGTCACCAACGGTGGATTTTGAATCCACTGCGTCTACCGATTTCGCCACCCGGGCGGGGAGGGGAAATAAAGCGAGGCGCGATTATATCAACCGCGCCGGCGAGGTCAATCAAATTGCCGGATATCGTCGGTGTTCGCTGAAATCTTGTGCAGTGCTGGCGAGTTTTTCGGCTTTCCTATACCCTTGCCGCCCACTTTTGCAGCAGCCACCGCTGTACGCCAGATCGACTTCCTTACATACGATCCATGAAGCTATCCGATTTTCACTACGACTTACCCGATGAGCTGATTGCGCGGCATCCCGCCGCTGAGCGCACGGGGAGTCGGCTGCTTGTGCTCGATGGCAAAACGGGCGGAATTGAACATCGCCAGTTTGTCGATCTGATCGGCTATCTGCGCCCGGGCGATTTGCTCGTGTTCAACAATACGCGAGTCGTGCCCGCGCGTTTATTCGGGGCGAAAGAGAGCGGCGGTCGCATCGAAATTCTCATTGAGCGTCTGCTGGATACGCACAAGGCGCTGGCGCATATGCGGGCGAATCGCGCGCTGAAGCCAAATACAACGATTTTGTTGGCGCCGACCGAACATGGCGAAGTGAGCGATACGCGCGTAACCGTGCTCGAAAAAAATGATGATCTCTACACGATTGTGTTCGAGCGACCGGCGTTAAGCGTGCTCAATGAATTCGGCCACATGCCATTACCTCCGTATATCGATCGCGAAGATACGCTGACCGATCGCGAGCGTTATCAAACGGTTTATGCGCAGCGCGAAGGCGCGGTTGCGGCGCCGACTGCGGGATTGCATTTCAGTGAAGTGTATTTGCAGCGCTGTCGTGAACTCGGTGTCGAGTTTGGTTATGTGACCTTGCATGTCGGCGCCGGAACATTTCAGCCCGTGCGCGTCGATAATATTCTCGAACACCGCATGCACGCCGAATATATCGAAGTCGATGCCGCGTTGTGCGAGCAAGTGGCTGCTACAAAAGCGCGTGGTGGTCGAGTGATTGCGATTGGCACGACGAGTGTGCGTGCGCTTGAGAGTGCTTCGTCATCCGGCGAGCTGCAGCCTTACAGCGGCGATACCCAGATTTTTATTTATCCCGGCTATCGTTTTAAAACCGTCGATATTTTGCTGACCAATTTTCACTTGCCCGAATCGACACTGTTGATGTTGGTGAGCGCACTGGCAGGGCGCGAAACTATTTTGTGCGCGTATGAAGAGGCTGTGGCTGAACGCTATCGTTTCTTCAGTTACGGCGATGCCATGCTGATCTTTCCGAGTTAATTTTTCCGCGCCGATTTTTACTGAGAAAGCCGTAATGAGTTTCATGCAATTTGAAATCGACAATACCGATGGTTCCGCGCGTCGTGGACGTTTGAAATTCCCGCGCGGTGTTGTCGAAACGCCTGCGTTCATGCCGGTCGGTACCTACGGCACGGTAAAGGCGATTATGCAGCGCGATATCGAAGATATCGGTGCGCAAATTATTCTCGGTAATACGTTTCACCTGATGCTGCGGCCCGGTACGGAAGTCGTAAAAGCGCACGGTGATTTGCACGATTTTATTAATTGGCAAAAACCGATTCTCACCGATTCGGGTGGTTTTCAGGTTTTCAGCCTCGGGGAGTTGCGCAAAATTACCGAACAGGGCGTTTCGTTCAAATCGCCGATCGACGGCAGCCCGGTATTTCTCGATCCCGAAACATCGATGCGTGTGCAGCGCGATCTCGGCTCCGATGTGGTGATGATTTTCGACGAATGCACGCCGTATCCGGCCACCGAAACCGAAGCGCGGCATTCGATGGAGTTGTCGCTGCGCTGGGCCGAGCGCTCCAAGCGCGCGCATGGTGATAATCCTTCGGCGTTATTCGGTATCGTACAAGGCGGTATGTATCCGTCGCTGCGCAGCGAATCGCTCAATGGTTTACAGCAAATCGGTTTCGACGGTTATGCGATCGGCGGTTTGTCGGTGGGTGAGCCGAAAGATGAAATGCTGATGGTGCTCGATAATTTGACACCGGAAATGCCGCGCGAGAAGCCACGCTATTTAATGGGTGTCGGTAAGCCCGAAGATATTCTCGAAGCAGTTATGCGCGGTATCGATATGTTCGATTGCGTAATGCCGACGCGCAATGCGCGCAACGGCCACTTGTTTACCGATCACGGTGTCGTGCGTATTCGCAACTCGAAGCATCGTCAAAGTACGCGACCGTTAGAAGAAGGTTGCGATTGCTACACCTGCCAGAATTTCACACGTGGCTATTTGTATCATCTCGATAAATGCGGTGAGATGGTCGGCGCGCAATTGAACACGATTCACAATCTGCGCTTTTATCAGCGCCACATGGCGGCGATTCGCGATGCGATCGAGCGCAATGCATTGCAGCAGTTTGCGCAAGAGTTTTACGAGCGGCAGAAAATCGAAGCGAATCGTGAATGACGCTTGAGTGAGGGATGGTATGTATAAATTGTGCGTGTATGTGCCGACATCACATGTGGAGCAAGTGAAGCAGGCGATGTTCGATGCCGGTGCAGGACGCATCGGCGATTACGATAGTTGCTGCTGGCAGGTGGCGGGGCAGGGACAATTTCGCCCGCTCGCGGGTGCCAATCCGTTTATCGGCTCGCAAGGCAATATCGAAACCGTCGAAGAATATAAAGTGGAGTTGGTGTGCGAAGACGCACTTATCGCGGATGTTGTAGCCGCGTTAAAACAGGCTCATCCGTACGAAGAGCCTGCTTATCAAGTCTGGAAGCTTGAAAATATCTAATTGATTTTTGCTTCACCGCGCGGGCGAAATGGAATGATGCGCGCGCTTTCATGTTGCGTGATTGCATCGTCAGGCCCTTCCACCAACGTGCGCTGCAATTCATTCAGTGTTTCGTGCATCATCGACGACACCGCTAAACATGCGGCGATCGGATTCGATGCCAATTTAACGCGTGCATTGATTTGAAATTGCAAACCGCGCAAGCGATGGCGCGATTCTTCAGGCGAGCGCGCAATCAACATTTCGGTCAACGCGTTGCGCAATAATTCCAAGCGTTCGGGATCATGCTCCGCTAAATAACGCAACGTATCAAAACCCGGTAATTCGACTTTCACCACGTTAAACCTCCGGTCTCCCGGTAGTCCGGTATTCCTTTACTGTGTTCCTCAAGGCAGCATGCCGGTATATCCTTGCACTCGCAATGACCGTCCGTCGCCTGTCGGTGTCGAGATTTGTCGACCTTTTCACCCTTTGAGGAACGCCCTTGGCCAGCGCATTACTGCAGCGTTTACAACACGCGCTCGCTCCTTATACGAATGAGCAAAACGTATGCCCGCCGCCGGATGCACCCAGACAGGCGGCCGTGTTGCTTGCGCTGACCGACGAAGAACAGCCGCGCCTGCTGATGATTCGGCGCGCGCTGAACCTGCCGACACACCCAGGCGAGATCGCCTTTCCGGGCGGTAAACGCGACCCCGAGGATGTCGATATTTATGCGACTGCTTTGCGCGAGGCGTGGGAGGAAGTCGCGCTGCCAAGTGAAAGCGTTAGTTTTGCCGGTATGCTGATGTCGCAGCTCAGCATTACCAATTTATTCGTTACGCCGATCGTCGCGGTGATTCCGCCCGATGTGCCATTGCGTGCCGATCCCGGCGAGGTCACGGAAATTCTTTACGTACCGTTACATTTTTTTGCGGAACCAAAACATCTGCGCACGGATCGCATCATGCGCGAGGGCGACGAACGCATTTCGGCGCGTTTTCAGTATGAGCATTACACCATCTGGGGGCTGAGCGGTCGTTTCATCGTGCAGTTGATGAATTGCGTCTACAGCACCAATTTAGATATCGAGTTGCGCGCAGAACAAGTATTGAATGGGAGTCGAAAATGATATTCAGTTTGAACGAACGTCGCGTTGAATTTAAAAGCGACAACTATTATATCGCGCCGAATGCGACGGTGATTGGATCGGTAATTATCGGCGACAACGTCAGCATCTGGTTCAACACGGTATTGCGCGGCGATAACGATGTGATCGATGTTGGCGACAACAGCAATATTCAGGATGGCGCTGTCGTGCATGTCGATCCGGGCAAGCCCGTGAAAATAGGTCGCGGTGTTACGGTGGGTCATAAGGCAGTGATTCACGGTTGTACTATCGGCGACAACACGCTGATCGGTATCAATGCAGTGATTTTAAATAATGCGCACATTGGTAATAACTGCATCATCGGTGCGAATGCGTTGATTCCCGAAGGCAAGGTGATTCCCGACGGATCGCTCGTGGTCGGTGCGCCCGGTCGTGTCGTACGCCAGTTGACCGACGAGCAAATCGCCAATCTGCGCAAATCGTCTTCGGGCTATGTTGAAAATGGCCGCCGCTTTCGCGATGGTTTATACCCCGATCCGCGAGGCTGATATGCGTGTGAACGCGGGCGTGCAATCGCCGTGTGTATCGATTTGCAGGTTGGATGAGCGCAAGCTCTGTGTCGGTTGTTGGCGAACACTCGAAGAAATTGCGGGATGGTCAAAAATGAACGATCAGCAAAAGCAGTCGGTATTGAATAGTTGTGCGCAAAGACAAAGCGCAGCGTTGACGACTTAGCGTTTTTATCGCCGTGAAGCTCGATCTAGCGCAAGTACCGTTTAGTCGATATGGCTCGTATCTGGCCATCGATCGGCTTGCGGGTAATGAGCACCGCGTCGGCGGTATTTATTTGCGCACATTGCACGGCGATGCCACTTGCGCAGAGGTTTGTCGTATCGAGTTGTTATGCGAAGGGTTGCCGGTCGAGCCGGTTATCGATCTGACGCCCAGCGCTTTGCTGCTGACTTATCACTCGCATTCTCTCGCCATCTGCTTTTCGAACAACCACACCTTGCTCTTTCAGGGGCAGGGCTTGGGCGTGCGGCTGCATTTTGATGCGGCCTTGTACGACAGTGCGATGCAGTGGCGTGATGCCTGGCTGATCAATCGATTTTCAAATCGCATGCGTTATGTTTTTGCGTCGAAAAACGGCGCTCTTTTGCATCGTGATGTTTTACCCGATAACACGTTCGATGCTCTGCCCGATGCGTCCGGCAATTTGATGCTGGCATTGGCGGAGGCGCTGCTGGCTTGTCCAACAGCAGAAATATTATTCGAGCGCGATTTTTCCGCTTGCCGGAAAGAGGTCGAGCAAAAATTTTCGCAATGGCTGCTGGCGACACCATCGGTACCCGCTGAATTTTCCGCTGCGCGTGAGTTGGCGGCGTATGTGCAATGGTCGAGTGTTGTCGCGGCAAAAGAAAAACTTGAGCGATCGGCAATGCTCATGTCGAAGCACTGGCTCAATGCGGTATGGAGTTGGGATCACTGCTTTAATGCGATGGCGTTGCTCGATATCAGTCCTGCGCTGGCGTGGGATCAGTACATGCTGCTGTTCGATCATCAGGATGAATGGGGCGCGCTACCGGATTGCGTCAGCGATAAAACGATGGTGTGGAATTTCTGCAAACCGCCGGTTCATGGCTGGGCATTGCGGTGGATGTTGCAGCACGGCGCGGTGAGCAGCGAGCAATTATCGGAAATTTATGCGCCGTTGGCGCGCTGGACGCAGTGGTGGTTCGACACGCGAGCGGCGGACGATGAACTACCGCAGTATTTTCACGGCAACGATTCGGGTTGGGATAATGCGTCGGTATTCGATGCGGGAGTGCCGGTGCAAAGCCCCGATCTTGCCGCGTTTCTCGTTGTGCAGATGGATGTGCTCGCCGATATCGCGCAGCGATTGAACGACGCGTATGAAGTTACGCGCTGGCAGCAGCGTGCGGATAATTTGCTCAAGAAAATGCTCACGCATTACTGGCACAACAACCGCTTCGTGGCCCTGCACGATCGCAAGCCGTGCGCGGGCGATTCATTGCTGCTGCAGATGCCGATCATACTCGGCCATCGTCTGCCGAAATCTATTCGGGCAGATTTGATTGCCGCGTTGAAGCAAGACAATCGTTTTCTCACCCAGTGTGGACTCGCGAGCGAAAGTATCGAAAGCGAGCTGTACGAATCCGATGGCTACTGGCGCGGTCCGATGTGGGCGCCGGCGGTATTTCTCATCGTAGAGAGTCTGCGTGAGTTGGGTGAAAGTGCATTTGCAGATGATATCGCCATGCGTTTTTGCAAAACCGTCGCGCGTAGCGGCATGGCGGAAAATTTCGATGCGCTGACCGGCGAAGGTCTGCGCGACCGCGCGCACACGTGGACGGCGAGCGTATTCCTGCTGCTCGCTGCGAACGACAAGTGCTAGTGGATTTGTGCGGTGGGCGACGAGCTCGCCGGCGGTTTTACCCGATAGGTCGGCGGTTTTACCCGATAGAATGCATCCGCGTTTTCTTCTTCGGGCGCTTCGATTTCAAACGTCGTCAGCAGTGATTTGAATAACGCATCGTGCGAACTGTGTTTGTTTTTTTGCATGATGGCGCTCTGCATATCGACATCAGAGCTTTCGCTTAGCCACAAAATTAACGGAACATGCGTTTGCTCTTCGGGCGCCATCGCGTACGGTGCTCCATGCAAATAGAGTCCGTGTTCGCCTAACGACTCGCCGTGATCGCTGATATAAAGCATCGTGGTTTCAAATTTCGGCGTGTTTTGTTTTAGCAGCTGTATCACTTGCGCCAGAAAATAATCGGTATACAAAATCGCATTGTCGTAGGCATTGCGGATTTCCTCGTTGGAGCAGTCCGCGAGGTCGAGCGAGTGGCAGGCGGGCTGGAATTTTTCGAACTCGGCGGGGTAGCGTTTGAAATAGGCGGGGCCGTGATTACCCATCTGATGCAGCACGATTAAAATATCGCCGCTCTGCTGATCGATGAATTGTTGCAGTCCTGCCAGCATGCCGACATCGCGGCATTCGATATCGCATACGGGGTTGAGATCCGGCTTGCTGAAATCTTCGTAGCTCACGCGATCGGCGACGCCTTTCGAGCCGGAATTATTGTCCCGCCATAACACACTGACGCCCTCGCGCTGGAGAACATCCAACAAATTTTCCTGCTGCTGACTGGATTTAACATCGAAATTGTTGTGCCCTTGCGAGGAAAACATGCAGGGGACGGAAATTGCTGTCGATGTGCCGCACGATGAGATGTCGGTGTAACTGATGACTCCCGTTTCCTTTTCCAGCAGTGGATTTGTTTGCCGAGAGTAGCCGTTCAGCGAAAAGTGATCTTCGCGTGCGGTTTCGCCGACCACCAGAATCACCAACTCCTTCGCTTCATCGGCGGGATCTTTTTTTGCGTCGAGCAGAATTTTATTGAGGTGATCGTTATCCGTCAGGGTCGGTGCGCTCTTCGATAGTTGGATTATCGACGCAACCGCCATTAGCGGGTTGGAATAAGTGCGCAGTACCTTGTGCTCTCTAAAAAAGCTGGCGTATTTGCCGCTGAACATAAAAATAATCGTCGCCGCCATCAGCAGCGAAGCTACAGCAGTCGAGCCGAAGTAAAGCGAGCGTCGCGTCCATGATAGTTTTGGTGTCGGTATTTTCCATAAAGCAGCGGCGGGCAATACACCGAGCAGGATGATTCGAGCGAAGAGCGGCCAGGTGGCAAGATCGAGCGCTTCATGCGCGTCGGTTTGCAAAATATTTCTGATCATCGAGGTGTCGATGATGGTGCCGAACTTGTCCGAAAAATACGCGGTTGCCGATGCGAGCAACAATATAAAACTCATCGCCCAGCGGTAGGGAAGGCATAGCGACACCAGCGCAAGTAAAAAGAGTTCAAATGCCAACAGTACGATGCTCGTGGAAAACAAGAACAATGCATTGCCTTGTGCGAGCGGATAGACACGGAGCGTTTCGGTGAAGAAACGATAGTTCGCAGTGATCGTCAAAAATAATGCGGCAAATAGGATCGGCAAAAGCGTGGGGTATTTTTTTGCTGTCATTTGTGGGCTGTTGGATGTGACGGTTGAGTTGATTTTCTTGCCTTAGCCCGCGCGATGGCTTCGCGAATTTCGTCCTGCTTCGATTTTGCAGGCACTGAATTCTTTGCAGCAATTTTTTGCATGCGCTCGGCGCGCAATTGTTCGCGCTCGTCATGATCGCGTTGCAGGCGCGCAGTGCGGGCATTGAAGCGCATGCGGTAATGCGCAGGTTGCAGTGTGCGTTCGATTGGCATCATATCGATGCAATCGACTGGGCAGGGCTCGACGCATAAATCGCAGCCGGTGCATTCATCGACAATGACGGTGTGCATGAGTTTTGCGGCGCCGACGATCGCATCGACAGGGCAGGCCTGAATGCATTTGGTGCAGCCGATGCATTCCGCTTCGCGAATGAAGGCAACGCGTTCAGGTTTTGGATTTTCCGCAAGAGGAATGACTGGCTTGTTGAGTAACGTTGCGAGTGCTGCAATCGTTTTATCGCCACCCGGCGGGCAGCGATTGATCGTTTCACCGTTCGCGATGGCTTCGGCATAAGGGCGGCAGCCTTTGTAGCCGCAATCCTCGCATTGGGTTTGCGGCAACAATTTGTCGATCAGATCGATGAGATCAGCCGATGACACCATTCGTTATTTCACTTTCATACCGGGGGTGGCGCCGCTATCGGGCGATAGCAAAAAGATTTCGCTGCCACCGGGTCCCGCTGCGAGCACCATGCCTTCGCTCATGCCGAATTTCATTTTGCGCGGCGCGAGGTTTGCCACCATCACGGTCAAGCGCCCAACCAATTGCTCGGGCTGATACGCGGATTTAATGCCAGCGAATACCTGGCGCTGTTCTTCGCCAAGATCGAGTTGCAGCTTCAGCAATTTATCCGCGCCTTCGACGTGCTCGGCGGAAACGATTTTCGCCACGCGCAAATCGACCTTCATAAAATCGTCGATGGAAATGGTTTCGGCTTTGGTTTCTTCCACGGCTTTGACTTCCGCTTTTTTCGGTTGAGGTGCTGGTGTTGCTTGCAGCGATTCGCGATTGGCGGCGACGAGTGCGTCGATTTGTTTTTGCTCGACGCGGGTCATTAGATGCTGATATGGATTGATTTGCGCGGGATTTTTTTGCAGATCACTCCAATCAAATTCGCGTGGTAAGCCGAATAGTTCTTTCGCTACACGTGCAGACAATTGCGGTAGGACTGGTTGCAGCAAAATTGAAAGTACATAGAAACCATGCAGTGCTTTCGAGCAAATATCGTGTAGTTCGGCACGTTTGCTTTCGTCTTTGGCGAGCGTCCACGGTGCGACTTGCGCAATTTCTGCGTTAATGCGATCCGCGAGACCCATGATTTCGCGTAGTGCTTTGCCGTAGTCGCGAGCCTCGAATGCTTCAGCAACGGTATGGCCTTGACCGATAGCACCCTCCACCAAAGGTTCTATTGAAGAACAGTTTAATTTGCCATCGAAGAATTTGGTGATAAAGCCTGCGCAACGACTTGCAATATTGATGTACTTGCCCACCAAATCCGAATTCACCCGCGCAATAAAATCCTCCAGATTGAGGTCGATATCTTCCATCGTGCCATTCAATTTCGCGGCGAAGTAATAACGCAGCCATTCAGGATTCAATCCTGTATCGATATAACTCTGCGCGGTGATGAAAGTGCCGCGACTCTTCGACATTTTCGCACCATCGACGGTGAGAAAGCCGTGCGCGTTGATTTGTGTCGGTGTGCGATAGCCGGAATGTTCGAGCATCGCCGGCCAGAACAGCGCGTGGAAATACAGAATGTCCTTGCCGATGAAATGTACGAGTTCGGTATTTTCGGTTTTGGCTTTTTCAGCGTTGAGGAAGGCGTCCTCATCGATATCGCGGCCGAGCGCTTTCAGTTTCTGCACGTAATTGCGGAAACTGCCGAAATAGCCAACCGGTGCATCGAGCCACACGTAGAAGAATTTATTGTCGGTACCCGGAATTTTGAAGCCGAAATACGGCGCGTCGCGCGAAATATCCCAATCGGATAATCCCGACGTAAACCACTCGTCGAGTTTATTCGCAGCTTCGGTTTGCAGCTTGCCTGACTCGCGCGTGAATTCCTTGAGGAATTTTTCGCAGCGCGCGTCCGACAATTTAAAGAAATAATGTTCCGAGGCTTTGCGCACGGGTGTGGCGCCAGACACCGCCGAGTACGGATTTTTCAGATCGGTCGGTGAATACGTGGTGCCGCACACTTCGCACGAATCGCCGTATTGATCTTTCGCGCTGCATTTCGGGCATTCGCCTTTGATGAAACGATCCGGCAAAAACATTTCTTTCACAGGATCGTAAAATTGCTCGACTTCGCGGCGCGCAATTAAATCGTTCGCTTCGAGCTTTTTGTAAATGTCTTCGCAGAACAGACGATTTTCTTCGGCATCGGTTTGATGATAATTGTCGAAGCTGATGTAGAAACCACCGAGCACCGAGCTGTCCTGCGTTTTCTGAAACTCGGCTTGCTTGTCGAGGCCGCCGAAAAAATCGCGCGTGTGTTCGTGCAGCACACGATCGACCAGTTGGCGCGGTGTGATGCCTTCTTTTTCCGCGCGCAGCATGATCGGCGTGCCGTGTTGATCGTCGGCGCCGACATAATGCACTTCGTGGCCGCGCATGCGTTGAAAGCGCACCCAGATATCGGTCTGGATATATTCGACCATGTGGCCAAGATGGATCGCGCCATTGGCGTAGGGCAGTGCGCTGGTGACGAGAATGCGGCGTTTGGGCGACGACATGCGGTTTCCTTTAACGGTGTTTCTAAATAGGGTTTCTGCAAATACGGATGCCGACCGAATGGCCCTGTTCTACAAAGGGTTGGGTGGCGGCGAAAGGGGCGATACTATAGCGCACTTCGCGCGGGCCGACCCAGACGGCTGGCGCCCCTTCTCGCTCGTATAGATCGGAGCGGTACCTTTTCCGGAGTTTTCAATGTCAGAGTCGGTCGGGCGGCAAGCGCTGCCCAATATGCAGAACGTCAAACACATTATCGCGGTTGCGTCGGGCAAAGGCGGTGTCGGTAAATCGACTACTGCGGTGAATCTCGCGCTCGCGTTGCAGGCCGAGGGCAAGCGCGTCGGTTTGCTCGATGCGGATATCTACGGCCCGAGCTTGCCGCTCATGCTCGGCGTACCCGAGGAGCGTCCGGCGCAGCGCGGTTCGCAATTGCTGGAACCGGTGATCGCGCACGGTTTGCAAAGCATGTCGATCGGCTATCTGCTCACCGAAAATACGCCGGTGGTATGGCGCGGTCCGATGGCGAGCGGAGCGTTGCTGCAATTGCTCAATCAAACCGCGTGGGAAGATCTTGATTATCTCGTTATCGATCTGCCGCCCGGCACGGGCGATATCCAGCTCACCCTCGCACAAAAAGTGCCGTTGACCGGTGCGGTGATCGTGACCACGCCGCAGGATATCGCGCTGCTCGATGCGAAGAAGGGCGTCGAGATGTTTCAAAAAGTCGATGTGCCGGTGCTCGGCGTCGTCGAAAATATGGCTGTGCATATCTGCACCAATTGCGGCCATACCGATCATCTGTTCGGTGAAGGCGGCGGTGAGCGCATGGCGCAGGAATACGGCGTGCAATTGCTCGGTTCGTTGCCGCTGGCGCGTTCGATTCGCGAGCAGGTCGATCACGGTAATCCAACCGTCGCTGCAGAACCCGATGGTGCGGTGACGAAAATTTATCGCGAGATCGCACGCAAAGTGATTGCACAGGTTGCGCAATTGCAGCCGAATGAATTTCCGAAAATTGTGATCAAGAACGACTAATTTTTCATTCGTCGCAGTTGCGGCGAAAACGGGTGAGTGAAGTATGAGTATTAAATCCGACAACTGGATCCGCCGCATGTCCGAGCAACACGGCATGATCGAGCCATTCGCACCGAATCAAGTGCGTGAAAACGAAAAAGGTCGAATCATTTCCTACGGCACATCGAGCTACGGTTACGATGTGCGTTGCGCCGATGAATTTAAAGTGTTTACGAATATTTATTCGGCGACGGTCGATCCGAAAAATTTCGACGAGAAAAGCTTCGTCGATATCAAAGGCGAATACTGCATCATTCCACCGAACAGTTTCGCGCTCGCTCGTACTGTGGAATATTTCCGTATTCCGCGTTCGGTGCTGACGGTGTGTCTCGGCAAATCCACGTACGCGCGCTGCGGCATCATCGTCAACGTGACGCCGTTGGAGCCAGAGTGGGAAGGGCACGTCACGCTCGAATTTTCGAACACAACTAATCTGCCCGCGAAGATCTATGCGAACGAAGGCGTGGCGCAGATGTTGTTTTTCGAATCGGATGAAGTGTGTGCAACGAGCTACAAGGATCGGGGTGGAAAATATCAGGGGCAGACGGGTGTTACGCTGCCGAAGACTTAGTTTGCAATGGTCTGCAGATTGGTTGCGGATCGCGGTCGCGCGTCTAGGCAGTGGCAGATGTCGACTTTATAATTTCAACGCTTAACTCGCACTGGATCTCACCAAAGGGAAATACCTATGAAGACTTCAATTCTCGCGTCAGCTCTGCTCGCCTCGGTTTGTCTTTCTCCGGTAGTGCATGCCGATTTCAAGGAGGGGGACAAGCTCCAAACCTTGACCAATTTGCATCCGGATGTGGCTCGTCGCCAGTTGTATACGATGAATTATCAGCAGCCTGGATTGATTCCGGTGTGTTCCGATGTCACCGTGAAAAAAATTAGCGGTAAAGAAATGGTGTTTGATTATCAGGGTGTCGAATACAGCTACGAATATGAGAAATATACCAAGGGCGCCGGTGTGTCGTTTCAGGCGGCTCTCGAAACAGCATTTGGTCCCGCGTGCGATAAAGCAAAAATTGGCAAGTTGAGTCAGGCAGATCAGGAAGGTATTCGCAGCGGAAAGCCGCGCGTGGGTATGACGAAAGATGGTATTTATTTCGCGCTGGGGCGCCCGCCGCAACATGCGAATCCCAGTCTGGATGTGAGTTCCTGGCTCTATTGGGAAAATCGTTTCGGTAAAATGGGTATCGATTTTGACGACAAGGGAAAAGTTGTCGGTATCCGATAAATCGTTTTATGTAGTGATCAGTGATTTGAATTCGGGCCGCACAGCGGCCCGAATTTTTTGCGGGCTTATTTTGCTTTTTCCTTCACGTCTGCGCCGTTCACGCTCGCCTTTACCAGCTTCAGCGAAAGCACATCGCCGCCGTCGTGCTGGTCGAGTCGGACGAGTAAGCAGCTCCAATCCGCAGCTAGCCAGATGTGGGTGGCGTCAGCGTCGCCTCGTTCCGGTCGAAATTGTTTTAAGTGGATGGTATTGAGCACACCGACCGGAGTTTTTTGCGTATCGCGCCCCACTAACTCGACGCGGTAGGTTTTTAATTTTTTCCGGTCCACCACGGTAAAGTTTTCGCCCACATAGCTATCGGGATTGGCGCACACATTCATCTGCATTTGTAATTGATAACTGAGTTTGTCGTAGACGCCCGGTGCAAGCTCGAGCATTTGCTTCGAGCCATTATTGATAACGCTGTTCTTGGCCCAGTCGAAACTGAGCGACAGGCTGCGATCCTGATTGAGCGGGTTCGTGTAATCGTAGGTTTGCGATACCACAAGATTGTTGTGCCAGATAAATGATGAGCGCTCGACCACATCCATCATGAGTACGTGTGCATTGTTTTCCATTTTCCAGAGATTATCGCGATCGCGTTCGAGTTTGCGTTCGCCGCGCGCCGACATCACGCCGTAACTCGTTTCGTAAGTGGCTTTGAAAGGAATGGGCTGTGCGGCGGAGGTGATCGTTGCGAATAAAGATAAAACAGCAGCGGTAGAAGATAAAAAAGCTGTGTAGAAAAACGAATGGCATTTCATATTCGGTCATCCCGAAAAAATAAATCCTGTCGGAGGTAACGTGCGTCCATCGAGCACCGCGCGGTTGTCCTGCAATTGCAATCGCCCTTCGGCAAACCATTGCGCTGCAAGTGGATAAATTCGATGCTCTTGCGTTAATACGCGCGCAGCAATGCTGGCTGCTTCGTCACCCGGAAGAATCGGCACGCTCGCCTGTATGATCGCCGCGCCGCCATCGAGTTCCTCAGTGACGAAGTGCACCGTAGCGCCGGCTTCTTTATCGCTGGCGTCGAGCGCGCGTTGGTGTGTGTGCAGTCCCGGATATTTCGGCAGCAATGATGGATGGATGTTGATTAATTTGCCGTGAAACGGGCGCAAAAATATCGGCGTGAGAATGCGCATGAAACCTGCGAGCACGACGAGATCGGGCCCGTAACTTTCGACGCGTGCGCGCAATTGCTCATCGAAGTCTTCGCGTGTCGCGAATTGTTTGTGGTCGACGACTTCGGTGGGAATGCCTGCCTTCTCGGCGCGCTGCAGTCCGCCGGCATCGGCTTTGTTGCTGATGACGGCGGCGATGTGCGCGCTTAATTCGTCGCGCGCAACCGCATCGATAAATGCCTGCAGATTGGAGCCGCTACCTGAAATTAAAATCACCAGGCGGCATGGTTTGGTCATTTGTTTTAAAGGCCTTGCAGTTGCACTTGTTCTTCGTCGCCGGCGCGTGCTGCGATATGGCCGATCACGAAAGGTGTTTCACCCTGTGCTCGCAGTGTTTGCAATGCGGCTTCCTGATCCTGCGCTTTTACGCACACCACCATGCCGACACCGCAGTTGAACACGCGATACATTTCTTTCGCGTCGACGCCGCCATTTTTTTGTAGCCAGTCGAACACAGCGGGGCGTTGATACGAATTCAAATCGAGCACGGCTTTGCAGTTGTCGGGCAATACGCGCGGCAGATTTTCGAGCAGGCCGCCGCCGGTGATGTGGCAGAGCGAATTCACGTTCACGGCTTTGATCAGCGCGAGCAGCGCTTTCACATAAATACGCGTCGGCGCCATCAATGCTTCGCCGAGAGTTTTGCCTTCGAAGGCCTGCTTCAAATCGGCCTTGCTGACTTCGATGATTTTGCGCACGAGCGAATAACCGTTCGAGTGCGGACCCGACGACGGCAGGCCGATCATCACATCGCCGATCGCGACTTTGCTGCCGTCGATGATTTGCGATTTTTCGACGACGCCGACGGCGAAACCGGCGAGATCGTAATCGTCGCCTTCGTACATGCCCGGCATTTCCGCTGTTTCACCGCCGACGAGTGCGCAGCCCGCGAGTTCGCAGCCTGCACCGATCCCGGTGATGACTTGCTCGGCGGTGTCGACATTGAGTTTGCCGGTGGCATAGTAGTCGAGGAAGAAGAACGGCTCGGCACCGGTGACGACGATGTCGTTCACGCACATCGCGACGAGATCGATACCGATGGTGTTGTGAATGCCGACCTGCATGGCGAGGCGCAATTTGGTGCCGACGCCATCGGTGCCAGAGACGAGCACGGGTTCTTTATAGCCCTTCGGCAATTCGCACAAGGCGCCGAAACCGCCGAGACCGCCCAATACTTCGGGGCGCTTGGTTCGCTTGGCGACACCCTTGATGCGCTCGACCAGCGCATCGCCTGCGTCGATATCGACACCTGCATCTTTATAACTGAGCGATGGCGAGGTGTTGGCGGAGGGCGATTGGCTGTCGGTCATTGCGTTGGATTCCGGGCGGATTTGCGGGGAGCGCCATTGTACAGACTCGGGCCGCGCTTATCAGCACTGCTGATACAATGTCGCCCTTCCAACGTACCTATAAAGAGTGGCGGCGAGAAGCGACGGATGATGAATTGGCTGGGCGGTATTCGGTTACGGGGCGCGCTGCTTGGGGTGATGCTTGCGTGGATTCCGCTCGCCGACGCCGAAGTGGTGCCCGATCTGTACAGCGTCAGCGTGCCCGTGACCGAGCAAAGCCCCGCTGAGTTGCAGCGTGCTGCCGCTGCCGGTTTGCGCGAACTCGCGGTGCGCGTTTCCGGACGCGGCAGCGCGGCGAGCGAGCCGGCGCTCTCGCCAGCGTTCGCCAATGCCATGCGTTACCTCGAACAGTATCGCTACGAGCGCAATACCGGTGGCGATGTTCCGTGGCTCGCGCAATTGCGTTTTGCGCCCGCAGTGGTCGATGCCGAATTGCGAAAAAACGGAATGCCGATATGGGGTGCGAATCGGCCCGCGCTGCAGACAATCATCGTTGTCGAAGACAATGGAGCGCGGGCAATTATCGATGAGCAATCTACGCTCGCAAACGTGCTGCGAGAGCAGTGGCGTCGTCGTGGTCTGATATTGCATCTGCCGCGTACTGTAAGCGGCGTGAATCTGGATGATGCCGTGCGACTCGATAGCGCGAAAGTCAGCGCAAATCTTTCCGAGCGTGGCGACGGTCTTTTGCTCGGACATATCGTGGTATCGAACAGAAATTGCGACGCGCGCTGGTCATTGAATCTGGGTGCGCAGGCGTTCAATGCCAATGCAACGGGCGCCGCGTTGCCGATTTGCGTCGCCACTGCGCTCGATCGCATCGTCGATAATTTTTCTGCGCAATATGCGATTGCTGCTAATAGCGGCAATGAGGGAATTGTGCTGCGTGTCACTGGTGTTGTGGGTTTCGATGATTATTCGGCGCTGCTGAATTATCTGCGTCGACTTGCCGTAGTGAAAACGGTGCAGCCGATCCAAATTCGCGGCGATGAAATTTTCCTGCAATTAAAAATCGCGGGCAGCTTCGATCAGCTCACGCGCCAACTGGCGCTCGAAAGCCGCTTAGCTGCCACAGAAAATATCGCTAATGGTCCCGTGATGGCGGCTTCCAGCTATCGCTGGTCGGCGGTAAATAATTAATATGCGCGAGCAATTGTTGCTGTTTCGCCCGCGCACTGACGCGAGTTTCAGCAATTTTTTTGTTGCCGCTGCGAATGAAACCGTGATTCATGCGCTGCGCGATTGGTTGCGGCGCGGCACCGGTCTGTTCTATCTGCACGGCGTTGCGCAATGCGGGCGCAGCCATCTTTTGCAGGCGGTATGTCGCGAAGTCGACGCGATCTATTTGCCGCTCGCTGAATTGCGCGAGCAAGATCCAGTGCAGGTGTTGGATGCGTTAGAAAATATACCGATCATCTGTCTCGATGATGTGCAGGCAGTGATCGATGATGCGGACTGGTGCGAGCAACTATTTCATCTTTTCAATCGCTGCATTGAAAATGGTACGCGCTTGTTGATGAGTGCAGATCGCGCATCGGCAAATTTGTCCTGTGCGCTTCCGGACCTGCAGTCGCGTTTGCAAACGGGTGGAGATTTTCGTCTGCAGGCGCTGAGCGATGACGACCTGGTGCTGGCGCTGCAATTGCGCGCGCGCGAACGCGGTATCGAACTTGGCGATGAGGTGGCGAGCTATATTCTGACTCGTCAGGCTCGCGCATTTCCGGCGCTGTTGCTATTGCTGGATCGACTCGACACGCAATCGCTAGCCGAAAAAAAGCGCATCACAATTCCCTTTATAAAGTCCGTGATTGAGAAATAGTGCGCTTGTGCAAAGTACAAGACATAAAGCTCAGGTCATAAAGTGCAGAGCGCACAGTGCGAAACGCTTATTCTTGGCGTAAAAAAACTTTGACGTTAGAATGGCCGCGCTACAACTCGGCGCCAGCTATAGGCGCTCTATCTATTCGGGAGAGTAACAATGAAAAAACTAGCGTTAACAGCGGTAGTTTCGAGCGCATTGGTCGCTTCAGCAGTGGTTCAGGCAGATCCAGGCCAGTTTTTCTTGACACCTTTTGTCGGTGTACAAAAGTTTGATAGCAGCGTCGAGAGCGATGACGTCAAAGACGACACTATTTGGGGTGTCGGCGGTGAGTATCAATTCAGCAATCATTTCGGCGTAGAGCTTGATTACACGCGCGGCATGGATGATTTGGATGTGGAACCTGGTGTCACCGCTGAATATGATCGTCTGTCACTCGATGGTATTTATTACTTCAGCCCAACCGGCACCGGTGGCAAGGTAGTTCCATACGCCAAATTGGGTGCGGGCCATTCTCGTTATGATTATGACTTTGCGGGTGCGAGTGATGATCAAGCGACTCATCTTGATGCGGGTGTAGGTTTGCGCATCAATTTCACCGATCATTTTTCGCTGCGTCCAGAAATCAAGTACATTCATGAGCTGGACGAAAGCTTGTCGCACACAGCGTTCACGTTGGGCTTTGGTTTTGCGTTCGGCGGCGCGTCTAAACCAGCTCCGGTTGCAGCAGCGCCTGCGCCAGCAGTAGTTGCGCCACCTCCTGCACCAGTCGATAGCGATGGCGACGGCGTGTATGACGATAAAGACAAGTGCCCGAACACGGCGCGTGGTCTCGAAGTTGATGCCGACGGTTGCGAATTTCACCTGACCAAGACTGAAGAAGTTCGTCTTGAAATCAAATTCGCTAATAACAAAGCTGACATCACTGACGACTACGTAGGTGAAGTTGAGCGCGTCGCGAAATTCATGAAGAAATATGCGAGTGCCAATGCAGAGATCGCGGGTCACACCGATAGCACTGCATCCGATGCGTACAACCAGAAATTGTCGCAACGCCGTGCTGATGCGGTGAAAACGATGCTGGTAACTCGCTTCGGTATCGATGCTGCGCGCTTGACTGCAGTGGGTTACGGCGAATCGAAACCGATCGCGAGCAACGATACTGCGGAAGGTCGCGCACAGAACCGTCGCGTAGTTGCGGTCATGCACGCGGAAACCACCGAGACTGTTAAGAAGAAGTAATTCTTCTTTTCAAAAAAAAATCCCCGCACATGCGGGGATTTTTTTTGCCTGTTTGCATCGAACGAAATTAATTGAAAGGCGAAGTGAGCCAGCTCGTGAGCTCAGACCACCAGTTGTCGGTTTTTGCTTCGAGCGTCTGCGCTGTGGAGATCAGTTTTGCTTTTTGCGAGGCACTTAGCTTGGGATATTTGGCGAGTAATTGCGCGATCGGCTGTTTCTTCGTTGAAGGGCAGCGCGCAGCCAGCTGCTTATAACAGCTCGTCGGGTTTGCGGTAGTGGCGCACCCAGATTCCGCCGATTTAAGGCAGGTCGCCGCCTCCGCTTTCAGCGTTGCGCAGTTACGCGTAAGCGTTGCAATACATTGTGCGCCTTCATCACCACAAACATCAGCGGCGGAGTCGTTGCAGGCGTATTGCAGAATGAGTTCGTGCATCGCCGTATCGGCCATGCGGTTGCGTCTTATGGCTGCTTTGTGCGCGGTTTCCAAAGTGTTGATGTTGAAATGGGCTTCGAGAAACTCATCGTCGCTGCATTGCTCTGCGCTGTATTGTTGAAGGCAGCGTGCAACCACACCGTCGCGCCAGCTCGAAACTTTTTGCGTCGGCGACTGATCTTCTTCCTGGGCTGAAGCTGCGGTCGCTGCGATAACGAGAGATAGAGCGCAAATTCGCAATGTTGTCGGTACAAGTGTTCTGGTCACGTCGTCCGTGCCTCGATAAAAAAGGTGCCCACAGTATAGATCAGGGCGGGCGATCCAATGCCGGACTTACTTTGTCGTTGCTTCCTTTGTTGTCGCTTCGACAAGGGATTGCATGGTCTGTGCTCCTTGCAGCGCTGCGTGTAAAGCGCCTTGGGGGTCGAAAACGAGTGTCGTCGGCAATGCGTCGGGCCGCTGAAATCCAAGCAGCGGCGCGGGATCTTGTAACAGCACGGGCAGTTTAATCTGCAGCTTTTCTATTTGCTGCTGCAGCGATTGTCCCTGCAGGCCGTCGTAGTTCACGGTGAGCAACACCACTCGATCGGATTGCTGCTGTTGAAATCGATGCAGTTCAGGCATTTCTTCGATACAGGGTTTGCACCAGTCGGCCCAATAGTTAATGAGCAACCATTTTCCGCGCGTATCGGCGAAGCGGCCACTGTTGCCGTCTGCGGTTTGGTAGTCGGGTTTGCTGCAGCCGGACAGCGTCGCGAGCAGCACCCAAAAAATTGCGAGATACGATATTCGTACTGAGGTTGTCGGCATTGTCGTGTTTTCAGTGATGGGAATGGCAGGTGACGATACGCGCTCTCCGAGCTAGCAACGGCACGCTTGGTCGCGCAGGGGGCATGTGTATAATGCAGCTCGCCCCGCTCTCTGTGAAGTAAAACTTAATCTCTGAAGTGAAACCTGGCCTGTGAAGCAAAACATGAGTGATTTCACGATTTATCACAATCCGCGCTGCAGTAAATCCCGCCAGACATTGGAGTTGTTGCAGGCGCATGGCGTCGAACCGGAAGTCGTGTTGTATTTGGAAAAGCCGCCGACGAAGAAGTTGCTTAAAGAATTATTGAAAAAGCTGCGGATCAGCGCGCGTGAATTGCTTCGTCGCGGCGAAGAAGAATATAAATCGCTCAACCTGGCTGATGCGAATCTCGGTGACGATGAATTGCTGGCGGCGATGATCGCGCATCCCAAATTGATCGAGCGTCCGATCGTTGTGCGCGGCGAACGTGCCTGTTTGGGGCGGCCACCGGAAAATGTTTTAGAGTTACTCAACTGATGGCGAGTTACGCGGTGTTGGCGCGTTATAGCCGGCGAGCCACGTCGGTTTGTGTAGCAGCACTTTTAATCCTGATTCTGGTCGAAATTTTTGTCACGCCACGGACTCCTCGTACCCTCGGCGTCAGTTTTGTTTTGTGGGCTGCGGCATCGCTGCCGTTACTGATTTTTTTGCCGGGCATGAAGCGCCAGCTGATAAACAGTTTTGCGTGGCTCAGTTTTGTGTCGCTGTTGTATTTCTTATACGGTGTTTTGGTTGTGTTTACGCCATCGCCGCGCTGGGTTGATGTGTTGCATTTGGTATTCGCGGTTGCCTTGTTTTTGGCGTCGATGCTGTCGGTGCGTTACACCGCGCGCGCACGGCGAGCGAATGAGTGAATTATTTTTTGGCAGAGAATTTCAATGGAAGCTAAACGCCCCGGTTTTTTCAAGCGAATTTTTATATTCGTGTGGAAGTTTCTCGACGGTTTGCGCCGTTTCATAGTCAATTTATTTTTGCTGTTGTTCATTGCGGTAATCCTCGCGGCTTTTTTTGCCGAAGAGGGACCGACGGTACCCGCGGGCGGCGCCTTGATTGTCAGTCCTTCCGGTGTGCTGGTCGATCAACTCAGCTATGTCGATCCTTTTAGTAATTTAATTGCGGGGAATGAAGCGCCTGCCGAAACGTTGATGAGCGAGTTGATCAAGGCAATCGATACCGCAGCTACTGATGATCGAATCAAAATGATGGTGCTGCAAACCGATGCACTCGAGCACAGCGGTATCAGCAAAACGGAAGAGCTGAGTGCGGCGATTCAGCGTTTTCGCGATCACAAAAAGTCCGTTGTTGCTGTGGGCGATAGTTTTACGCAGGATCAGTATTTGTTAGCAGCTGCGGCCGATAAGATTTATATGAATCCGATGGGGCAGGTATTGCTGCAAGGATTTGGCATCTACACCAATTATTTCAAACAGGCGCTCGATAAATTGCAGGTTAGTGTCCACGTATTTCGTGTCGGTACTTATAAATCCGCTGTAGAGCCATTTATGCGCGACGATATGTCGCCCGAGGTCAAAGAAAATCACTTGGTGTGGTTGCAGTCGTTGTGGCAGCAATACAAAGAGCGTGTTGCTGCACGCCGCTCTATCGCACCGGAAAAAATCGACGAGTACATCAATAAAGTCGACGAAGTTTTTGCAAACGCGGATGGCGATGCCGGCAAAGCTGCGGTCGATTGGCATTTAATCGATGCAGTTAAAACGCGCGAAGCGCTTAATGAATTGTTAATCGAGCAAGTCGGCGCTGACGAGAATGGTGATTTCCGCGGCATCGATTTTCGCGACTATTTGGCGGCGTCCAAGCATCTGTCTGTTAAAAAGCAGGATGCTGTCGGTGTCGTCTACGCGAGTGGGATGATTCTGGATGGCGTGCAAAGAGCGGGTCAGGTCGGCGGCGATACGCTGGCGCAATTGATTCGACAAGCGCGCGATGACGAGCAGATTAAAGCGGTGGTGCTGCGCATCGATAGCGAAGGCGGCAGTGCGTTTGCATCGGAAATTATTCGTCAAGAATTGCTCGCGCTGAAAGCATCGGGCAAACCGCTGATTGTTTCCATGGGAAGTATCGCTGCATCGGGTGGTTACTGGATTGCAGCCGATGCTGATGAAGTGTGGGCTACGCCGGCAACCATAACCGGATCGATCGGTATTTTCGGCGCATTTCCCACGCTCGATAAATCGCTTGATGCGATCGGTGTACATACCGATGGAGTGGGTACGACAGCATTGGCGGGAGCGATGCGAATTGATCGGCCTCTCGATGCCATTACTGCGCGCACAATCCAGAGCAGTATCGATAATGGGTATCGGCGCTTTTTAAATGTTGTTGCGAGTGGGCGCGATATGGAAATCGCAGCGGTCGATAAAATTGCACAGGGTCAAGTGTGGTCGGGCAAAAGCGCGCAAGAAATTGGATTGGTCGATAAGCTGGGCGATATGGGCGATGCGATTAAAGCGGCTGCCGCGCGCGCGCAATTGCAGGAATACGATGTGCGCGATATCGAACCGCCGCTCAGCGTATCTGAAGTATTTTTGCAAAAGCTGGGCGGTGCATCGGGTTATTTTAAATCAACACTGGATTTTAAATCGGCAGTGAGTGGATGGTTCAGGCCGCATGTTGCCAATTTGTTTGCGGCCAGTTCGGTGTGGTCACCGTTGCGCCCATTGATTACCGAGTTACAACAACTGTCTCAATTGAATGACCCCAAAGGCATGTATATCTATTGCACGACCTGTGCACGACTTTGAGGACGCGCGTATGTCCGCTGATCTGCCATATCAGCGGACATACGGGAAGCGCGTTTTCCACTCTTCGAAACCGCCACTCAGACTGTAGACTTCGACAAATCCCTGCTCGATAAAAAATTGCGCAACGCTTTGACTGCTGATGCCGTGGTAACAGCAGACGATGAGTGGCGCAGTTTTATCCGCTATCGCGATAAATTCGCCAACATTGCTGTTGTCGATACGTCGCGCATTTTCTATGTGTCCGTCGCGGAAAGCGAACTCGTCGCGAATATCGACAAGTTGTGTGCTCGGTGCAGCGAGCAGTGTTTGAGCATCGTGAGCGGATATGTTTTGAAATACTTTCATCGTTTGCAGTATCGAGGCGTGAGATCGTAGGAAAGTATGTGAGGCTTGCGCTCGCGTCAACCTGTTATTTTGGTTAATTTTGCTACAATTGCCTGACCTAACTATAACGACATCGACAAGAGCTTTTATTGTGACCCAGTTTAATGAACTGAAGTTGCTTCCCGGCGCGGCCATGCGCATTGCGTTAGCCGGAGCGAGCGCCAAGCAATCGATGACACAAGGAAAGTACATTGGTAGTGATATGCCGCGAGCGATTATCGCAGCGGCGCAAGTGGGGGCAGATTTACAGGTGGGGGCTAAGGTTGCGGTTTCGATGACGAGCCCGACGGGCATTGTTACCTTTGCCAGCCAGATCGAGGCGATAGGCAGCGCGCCATTTCCCCATGTGTTTCTGCAATATCCCAGGGCAGTCAATTTACGGAATGTGCGCTCAGCCGTTCGCGTGAGCGTCGATGTGTCCGCGCAGGTGACTAATTTCAGCGCGGAGGATCATCTGGAAATGCATCCCGCCCACATCGCCGATATCAGTGTGCGCGGATTGAAGTTATCGTCGTCGGCTGTGCTCGGTAATGTCGGCGATGAGCTCGGAATACATATGTATGTAACGCTCGATGATATTGTCCGCGATGTGATGTTGACGGGTATTATTCGCACTCGTGCTTCGGTCGAGGGGGGCGAGACCTGTGGCGTAGAATTTACGCAACTCGACGAAAACAAGCGCGTACTGCTCTATGCTTATGTCTTCAACATGGTGCAACGCAACGGCCCGCAAACGTAACACAATTCACCAAGGCGAGTTGCTGAGCAACGGCCCGCAAAAAAGAGTAGAGCGCGAGAGTTATGGAATTCGGTCAACTAAAGCTTCCCGTCACCACGCGCATGCAATTGAATTTCATCGGGCTCGATTACAAGCGCTATCCCAGCGAAGCTTCGCTAATCGGTTATCGTCTGAATGAGTCCGTGCTTGTTTACGTGCCCAAAAAACCTCCGCAGGTATTGGTGCGTGAAGGGGTTAAAATCGAGGCGAAATTCGCGTTGCAGGCCGGCATCGTGACGTTCGCTTCGACCATTTTGCAGGTCTGCGAACAACCGTATCCCTATCTGCATTTCGCTTGGCCGCAAAAAATAGAGCTCGAACCTCTGCGCCGCTTTCCCCGCTTTAATTTTCAGCATGGTTTTCAGCTGACTGCATTTACCGCGATGGGAATTGCAACTGCCAAGCTGCGCGGCTGCTTTCGTGATATCAGTTTGCAAGGGGCTCGGATCGGTCTCGAAAAAGAGCTGACGAGCTCTGTGACAAAAGTCCTGCTCACCGCCAAAGTCAAAGTGGCCGATATGGAGCATTCGCTGGAGCTGCACGGCGAGATCAAACGCGCCTTTGGCAAGGACGAAAAAGCAGCGGATCACCCCTTCGCCTACGGTATTTCTTTTGCCGAAATGTCGCCGCCGCAACGGCTGCTGATGCTCGCGCTTTGCCAGGAACTGCAGAGCGGCATTGAGTCTGGGCTATAGATCCCAATCCTTTTCCATCACGCAAACGTTTTGTTACACGTGTCAAAAAACTTCTTGCCTGGCCAGAACCGTTAAATGTAGCATTTCCTTCGCAAATATAACGACGGTGCCTGAACGGACACGCAATGTGCTCCGCTATCGGCTCTGCGATTATCATAATTTTAATAAAATGAAGGAGTTACCATGAAAACTCGTCTCTCGGCACTGGCTGCCGCGGTTTCCTCGTTGTCTATGTTGACCGCCTGCGGAGGCGGGGGTGGCAGTGGAGACACTCCAGAATTTACGGCGATTCCTCGGCCAGTTTATACGGCTGCTGCTGGATTTTGGAATGGCATGATTGGCTCACGGACGCTATCTGGCGTTATTTCCAAAGATGGTGCTTTCTGGATTACTTTCTCGGGTGCAAGTAGCTCCGATCCTGCGGGGTTTTACACAGCACAGATTACAGACGATAAAGCGGGTGGCATGAGCGGCTCGAACCTCAAAGAATTTAGCTTTGAGGGCGATATTGTCAGGGATGGTACCGTTGACGGAACCTACGTGCGTGTGGAGGGGGTCAATACCTCCAGCTCGACGCTCGATATTAACTTCAATCCACTTACTGGAAATCAGTACAGCCTTGACATGAGCGCCGCAGTTTATTTCCCTGCCGCTGGTGGCATCCTGACCATGAATAACTTCCAAGGAAGTTGGGACGCGGATACTGGGCAAGGTAACTGGACTGGGACAACAATAATCCCGCTCGGTACTGGCACCATAATCAACTTCACACAGACTTTCTACATGCCGACTAGCGGTCAAGGGACGCTCTATCCTTTAGATGTAGGCACTTGCACCGATAATACTGGTAGTGGTTGCTCTGGGTTTGCTAACCCTCTGTCAGGTGATTTTTTTAACACGGTTGGCACCACTGCTTATGATGTGCCTGTCGCGTTTACTCCTGTCGATGGCTGGACCGGTCAATGGACTCTGCAGGTCTATAAAGCTGAAGGTAAAAAAATTGTATTTTACCCGCTTCCAATGGATGTGACATTGCATGCGCTGCCTACAGCGACATCGATTGCCGCAGCGACGCTTAATGCAACTTTCGATGAGGCATACGATGATTTGCCGTTCATCAGTAATGTGTTTGGCGATTATATGGGGGGGTACACTGGTATTGGCAATACAATGTATCCGAACGACGCAACGTTGAGCATCGTCGAGGATACGTCGACAGGTCAGGGTGACACAAATGGAACCAAGGATGCGGTGCTCACAGGCGCATCACCGGCAACAAGTTGTGCTTATACCGCGAAGGTTGTGGCAAGTTACAATGGTAATCTGTACAACGTACAGCAAATTACGTTCACCAATAATGGTGGTACGTGCGCTTATACGGGTGACACGTTTACTGGTGTCGCGACCTACGTTGCTGGCAAGTTAACGCTTACCGCAACGAATAGCGCTCGCGACAAGGGCTTTATGGTTGTCGCGAACAAGACTATGTAGCTTGGCTAGATGGTCAAAAAAGTACCCCGACTTGTTCGGGGTATTTTTTTGCGCAGTTTTGATAAATATCCTTCGGTTAAGTCGAATTAATTAATAATAAAAAAGCTGGTTTCAGAGGATGAATACTTTTTTCATAAAATCGGCGCCAACAAATAAGAACAGCGCACTGCCAGGCGGAACAGCAAACTGCGCGCAGCCAGTTCTCCGCGTGGTAGAAGTCTGCTTTGCGCAAAATCGTTCTCAAGCATCGTTGCAATTTTTGTGGCGAATGATTTATCGCGCGTAACGACATTCACTTCGAAATTTAAGCGGAACGAACGATTGTCGAGATTCGCGGTGCCGATGAGGGCGCAATCGTCATCGATCAGCCATACTTTCTGATGCAAAAATCCCTCTTGATAGCGATACACTTTTATTCCGGTGCGCTGCACTTCGTCCAGATTTGCAAACGACGATAGCCACACCAGTCGTTTATCCGGTTTTTCAGGCAATAAAATACGGACATCGACACCGCGCAGCGCGGCTAATTGCAACGAGGTAATAATCGACGTATCGGGAACGAAATAGGGGCTGACAATCCACAAACGTTGTTTGGCCATCTGCGAGAGCTGTTGAAATAGCAGCAAGCATGTTTCGATGTGATCTGCGGGTCCGCTTGGAATGATGAGTGCTTCAATATCGCCTTTCGCCGGTGGAATTTGCCAGCTCAAATCGGGCACTTGTTCGCAGGCCCAATACCAGTCCTCCAGAAATGTTAACTGCAGTGCAAGCGCAGCAGCGCCTTCGAGCAGAATTGATGTGTCGCGCCAGGGCGTGAGTTCCAGATGTTTGTCGAGATATTCATCGCCGATATTGTGGCCGCCGCTGATGCCGAGCACGCCATCGATCACCACGATTTTACGGTGATTGCGAAAATTCAATTGCAGCCGGTTGCGCGCACCCTTCGTCGAATTAAATGAGCGAATGTCGACGCCGCCATCGCGTAAGTGGCTGATGTATTCGCGCGACAATTTGAAACTGCCAATTTCATCGTAAAGAAAATAGACTGCAACACCTTGCTGTACTTTTTTGATTAATAACTCAGCTAGTTGCTTGCCGATGGCATCGTCGCGCACGATGTAGTATTCGAGCAGAATATAATGCTTCGCAGTTTCGATAGCGGCAAAAAGTGCATCAAAAGTTTGCTTGCCGTTAATTAAGAGTTCGCAGCGATTGCCGCGCGTAAACGGCATTTGTGCGATTTTCTCTAGCGCAATTTGATAGCTTTCCAACTGTGATGGCGCCGCATTGTGGAGTGTTTCTCGCGGCATATGTGCGGTGTATTTGCCGATGCGTTTTGCTTTCGCATAGCCCCGAAATTTGCGTCGCCCGAAAATCCAATACATCGGCAGCATGAGAGAGGGCATCAACAATAATGAAAGCGCCCACGCCAAAGCACCCTGAGAGGTGCGCGTTTTTAAAATTGCTTCCATCGCGGCGATGATTGCCAGCAGTTGCAAGCTGAGCGTGAAAATCGCGACGGCGGCCAGATCCAATTCGCTGAGCCAGTGCTTAAATGCGTCTAACATGGTTTGCCAGTACTTAACATAATTTGAGGGCGTCTAGTTCGTCGGTCGGGTTGCTGCCTTTTCCGTTGAGAGATACAAATCAGATCGTTATTCTGCACATTGATGATAGCGGGAGAAAACGATGAGCGCGATCAGGCCGGCGGCAACAGTCGTATTGTTGCGAGAAGCCAAAGAAGGCTTGGAGGTTTTGTTGCTGCGCCGCAATGCAGCCGTCCAGTTTGCGGGAGGGCTCTGGGTGTTTCCCGGTGGCGCGATCGATGCTGCCGATTTTGGTGGTGATGTCGATGACACCATGGCCGCCGCTAAACGTGCTGCGATTCGTGAGGCTCGCGAGGAAACCGGTATCGATATCGAGCATGTGCCGCTGCAGTTTTTCGCGCATTGGACGACTCCCGAGGGCTCAATTAAACGCTACGCGACCTGGTTTTTTGTTGCGCTTCTATCGAGCGGAGATGTCGATGTTGTCGTCGATGGCAGTGAGATTGTGGAGTGCCGATGGTTGTCGCCGCGCAATGCGATCGCGCTGCATCGCACGCGTGGATTGGACATGATGCCGCCCACATTTATTACGCTGACCGAGCTGGCTACGTGTAATAGCATCGCGGAAGTCTCGGCGATGTACAGTGCCAAGCCGTTCATCGATATTCTTCCGAAGTTCGTTCCCGGTGAAAACGGAACGGTGGCGTTGTATCCGCAGGATTGCGGTTACGAATCCGGGCGAGCTAACGCTGGTGGAAAGCGCCATCGTTGTTATCGCGCAGATGACGGTTGGCATTACGAGAGTGATTGGGATTAGCGGTGATTTCTCTTGCGATTTTATTGATCGGCTTTTCAATTTTTAGCGCTATCACACTGGCGATTACCCATTTCCGTTTTGAAAACTATCTCGATAAGCCGCTTCCGCGAGCGATGGGCCTGTCATTATTGCTGGTGTTGAGCGGCATACAACTCGCGCATTTTAATTGGCTGTATTTCGATAACGAGTGGGTTGCCACGCTAGCGTATCGAACCGCGTTATTTATTGTTGCGCCCACCTTCTTTTTATTCAGTCAGCCGTTATTGGATCCGCGCTCCCGTCCCGCGTTTGAGCTCAAGTTGTTGTGGCATGTGTTGCCGGTTGCGCTATCAGCGCTTTTGCCTGACACAATTGCGTTGCCCACGGCGTTCATTTTCGGTTCGGGATATTTGCTGTGGCTAGGTTATCGCCTCAGTGCCCTGCGGCAGGAGCGCGCCCGTTTTCATTTCGAGATCGTTTTGCTCGGAATGGTTTTTCTGATTGCAATTGCGGTGTCGGTGCTGGGCTTGGTGCAAACGGCGTTGCCCGAAAAGCTTTTTTACAGCATTTACTCGATCGCTATCGGCGTGGCCTTTTTGCTGGTGCAGACAGCACTGGGGCTGCGGCCAAGGCTCACGGTAGAGGTGAGCGAGGCGGCGCAGGCGGCGTACGCAAATACCACGCTGGGTAATGTCGATTGCGACGCGGTTTCTAAGGAGCTGGATCGGCTGATGCGGGACGAACGTCTTTACGCCAACCCCGAGTTGAGTTTGGCCGGTTTGGCGGAGCGCCTCGCGCTGACGTCGCACCAGTTGTCTGAGCTGATGAATTCTCGCCTTGGCAAAGGCTTCTCGCGGTACCTGCGCGAGCAACGCGTAGCCGCGGCGAAAGTCATGCTCTGTGAAGAACCAGCGGCCTCGGTTTTGTCGGTCGGTCTCAGTGTTGGCTTCACATCGCAATCAAACTTCTATGAATCATTTCGCGAGGTCGAGGGCATGACGCCCGGTCAGTTCCGCAAGCTACGCGCCGAAAAAATGGTCAAGTCATCGTAAATTCGCTTCGGAATGATCTTTTCGGAGTTACAAAACGCTCCAATTCGATCAAACCGGAAGAGCGCAGCGTGCTCGCTAGCGATACTAGGGGCGCCAACGAATCGGATTGGAGGCGCTTGTGAATATTTTGTTGACGGGTTCTACGGGTTTTATCGGCCGTAATCTTGCGGATGTGTTAGCTGCATCGGGGCACAAAGTAACCGGCGTGTCGCGAAGCTCAGGTGTCGATTTTTGCCGGATGCTGCAGCCGGCGGACTGGCTGCCTTATCTCGCGGGTGTTGATGTGGTGATCAACTGCGTGGGCATTATCGGCGAAGCTGGATCGCAATCGTTCACCAAGCTTCATGCCTCAGCACCGATTGCGCTTTTTCAGGCGTGCGTGCAGACCGGGATTAAAAAGGTCATCCAGATTTCCGCATTGGGTGCCGATCACACGGCATTCTCTGAGTATCACTTGAGCAAGCGCGCCGCCGATGATTATTTGCGCTCGCTCGATCTCGATTGGTTCGTGCTGCGGCCCTCGTTAATTTACGGTCGGGGCGGTAAAAGCGCAGAGCTATTTATGTGGCTGGCGCGCCTGCCGGTAATTCCTGTTATCGGCAGTGGTCAGCAAGTCGTACAGCCAGTGCATATCGGCGATGTGGTCGCCACCGTGCTCCGTTGCATGGATGTTGATAAGGCAAAACTGACACTTGATATTGTCGGCAGCGATTCGATCGCATTTGCCGAGTGGCTGCAACTGATGCGAGATGCGCAAGGTTTTTCGCGTGCAGTATTGCTACCGATTCCATTCTCTCTAGCGATTCCTGCTGCGCATGTAGCGCGTTTTTTGAATCCAATTTTTCAGCCTGAAAATTTGCAAATGCTCAAGGTTGGTTATCGAGCCGATGTGCAACCGTTACAAGAGTTTTTAGGGAGAGCGCCGCTCAAACTGACCAAGGAATTATTTTTTATGGATGCGATGACATCGCTGGAGTCTTTTGTATGACGTACAGCATTGTAAAGACGCTGCATATTCTGAGCATGGTTTTGTTATTCGGCACTGGCTTGGGTAGCGCATTTTATAAATGGATGGCCGATCGCAGCGGCAATGTCGCGCATATCGCAGTCACCAATCGTCATGTCGTTTTGGCGGATTGGATTTTCACCACACCGACAGTTGTTTTTCAGCCGCTGAGCGGATTGTGGTTGGCGCATATGCTTGCGTTGCCGATTTCCACGCCGTGGATAGCGATCGCTTTGATTCTCTATGCCATCGCAGGTATTTGTTGGTTGCCGGTTGTGTGGCTGCAAATTCAAATGCGCAATATAGCGGAGATATCAGCAAAAACGTCGAGTGAATTGCCGGCGCAATATTGGCAAATGGCGCGTTGCTGGTTTTGGTTGGGCGTCCCCGCCTTTATATTGATGGTGCTTGTGGTGGCATTAATGGTTTTCAAGCATGTTCCGGGAGTCGAGCTATGAAAAGTCTCATGCAATTAGCACTAGGCAGCGATTGGAATAATTTGCCGTCAGCGCTGCAGGCACATTATTTGTTTGAATCCACGGCGGATCAAGGTTATCTCGACATCGAATATCCGCGTTTCATGCAGCCGTATCTCACGCTTTTGCGAAAGTTTGGGGCGTTGGTTAATCGCAGTGGCCGCAATAATTCGACGGTTGTCGAAAAATGCATGGAGGGCGATCGCCACATTTGGCGAAGAAAAATCACTTATGCAGACGGGCAGTGCATTCGTTTCAATAGTTTTTGGATTAGTGCGGGCGGTAACCAATTAATCGAGTTCGTCAATCCATTGCTCGGTTTGCAAATGGCGGTAAACGTGAGTGAGGGAAAGTTGTATTACACGGGCATGAAGTTCATTGTGAAGCTTGGTCCGGTATTATTGCCAATCCCCGAGTGGTTGGTGTTGGGGCATACCACTATTGTCGAAGAAGCTATCGGCGAAAAACATTTCGTTATGGATTTCCGATTAACACATCCCTTGCTGGGCGAGATATTCCGTTATTCAGGAAAATTCGAAACGGTTGTTATCTCGAGCTGAGTACGATACTGGTGATGGCGGAGGTGGAGAATGAATAGTCGGGATGGAATTTGGTTCATTTATGACGGCGAATGCCCATTATGCAACTTCGCTGCGCACGCCTTTCGTATTCGACAAGAATATGGCTCCCTCCATTTGCTCGATGCGCGTAGTGATGCGAATCATCCGCTACTGCAGGAAGTTAATCGCCGTGGTCTTGATCTCGATGCGGGAATGGTCATTGTACTGAACGATAATTTTTATCATGGAAAATCCGCACTACATTTTATGGCCAAATACGCGGATGGTCGCGATTGGTTTAATCGTGTGAATAAAGCATTGTTTCAGTCGCACACACTGGCGGCGCTTTTATATCCGTGGATGCGGGGGGTTCGCAATGTGTTGATTGCTGTTCGTGGTAAGGGGCGAATCAATAATTTGAATCACAAGAATTTGAATTGCAAAGCATCGGAGAAATAAAGGAGGGCGAGCTTGCGCTCGCCCCAACAAAACTACGCAGCGGCCCGTACTTGAACGGCGTTGCGATTGATGGCAGAAAGTAATGCATTGAATGCAGAGCGTACCGTGTCGTCGGCGACGCCTACTCCCCAGTAGTGTTTTCCATCGATGTCGATTTGTATATACGAAACAGCGCTGGACGTTGTGCCTTGAGATAAATTGTTTCCTTTAATCAAGGCGTGTTCGTGGTAATCGACAATTTCAGGTCTGGTGTCACAAATGTGCTGCATTGCATCGACAGCTGCTGCGAGTGCGCCACCACCTTCGCCATTGAATGTTTTTATGGTGCCGTTCGCGTTAGTTAATTCGGCGCGCACGGCTACGCTGTCGGCGCCATTGGCGATGATCTGATATTGTTTTAATTGCCAGGGCGCAGAGCTGTTGACGTACTGCTCGTGGAAGAGTCGTTGAATTTCCGCGCTGCTGACTTCGCCAGCAATTGCCTCGGAGTGCTGTTGTACCGCGCGGCTGAATTCGATTTGCAATGCGCGCGGTAATTCAAAGCCATAATCGCGTTCGAGCGAAAAGGCGACGCCGCCTTTGCCGGATTGGCTATTCACGCGCACGACGGCTTCGTAATTGCGACCGATATCCTGCGGATCGATTGGCAAATACGGTACGTCCCACGCTGTGCTCGGATTCCATGCCTGCAATCCTTTGCGGATTGCATCTTGATGGCTGCCAGAAAATGCGGTGTAAACCAATTCACCGACCCAGGGATGGCGTACGTGTGTAGTAATTTCCGTGCACTCTTCAACGCAGCGCACGATGTCGTCGATATCGCTCAAATTCAATTGTGGATCGACGCCCTGGCTGTAAAGGTTCATTGCCATGGTGACGATATCCATATTGCCGGTGCGCTCGCCGTTACCGAGCAATGTCCCTTCGACGCGATCTGCGCCCGCAAGTACCGCTAACTCGGCTGAAGCGACAGCGCAGCCGCGATCGTTGTGCGTATGCACGCTGAGACGAACGTGTTCGCGATATTTAAAATTATCGTTGAACCACTCGATGCGATCGGCGAAAACATTTGGCGTATGTACTTCGACCGTTGAAGGCAAGTTGATCACCACACGTTGTCCCTGATCGGGTCGCCAGATATCGCAGACGCTTTCGCAAATATCGCGTGCAAAATCGAGTTCGGTTTGGGTGAAACTTTCCGGTGAGTATTGAAAGGTCCATTCGGTGTCGGGTTGCATCGCTGCGTATTGCTGAACCCAGAGCGCACCTTGCTCTGCGATATTGCGCACGCCATCGCGATCGGTTGCGAATACATAGCGACGCTGCGCGGGCGAGGTGGAGTTGTATACGTGAACGTTGGCGCGTTTTGCTCCACGCAATGCTTCGAAGCTGCGTGCAATGATATCTTCGCGCGCTTGCGTTAATACTTGAATGGTCACGTCGTCGGGGATGAGATTTTCTTCGATTAATTCGCGCACGAAATCGAAATCCGGTTGCGATGCGGCGGGAAATCCCACTTCAATTTCTTTGAATCCAATGTCGACGAGCTGCAAAAACATTTTGCGTTTTTGCGCAGGATTCATCGGCTTCGGCAATGCTTGATTGCCGTCGCGCAAATCGACAGAGCACCAATCGGGCGCTTCGACTAAACGGCGATCGGGCCAGCGTCGCTGTCGCATCGCAACGACAACGCTGCTCGTATATTTGCGATGATTAAAACTGCTCGTGGTGTTTGTGTTCATAGTGTTGCTCCTCAAAAATATTCAAATGCCGTATTGATTGGGCGGCAGTTGAGGAGCCGGCGCGCACCGCCGTTAATTCATGGCACGCCGGCTGCGAAGCAGTCGCAGCAGCGCAAGCAGCGTGAAAGCTGAGGCGAAAACGTTTAAAAACCGGTTAAAGGTGATGATGTTCATGAGTTGCGATCGACGTTTACTTTAAAAGACTGATTGTAGAAAACCGAAAAAAACTACACGCACTGCATTACAGTCGTAGCAGGGCCAGTCGATCGCTTTTTTGGGAGAGGTTCGGTTTCATATGGCCAAGACTAAATTGCGTCTGCGGGTTTCGTCAAGCCATGAATGCCGGAATTTCGGATTTTACGTACCGCCGTGCGATGTTTTGCCTGGCGGCACGCGTGAAGGTTATTGAGCTGCTCGTAGCGCGGCGATGCGTTTTTCGAGCGGCGGGTGGGTCATGAATAATTCGGTTAGATGCTGTTTGAAGTCGCCTTTGATGCCGAAGGCGGTCATTTCACTGGGCAAATCATTGGGCAGGCCTTGTTCTGCACGCAGACGCTCCAGCGCCGCAATCATTGCACCGTTGCTGGCGAGGCGCGAGCCGGCCGCATCCGCGCGATATTCTCTCCAACGCGAAAACCAATAAACGATGATTGAGGCGAGGATGCCGAGCACCATTTGCGCAAACATCGTCGCCATAAAATAGCCCATGCCGCCGCCGCGACCGTCGCGTGACGTGGCGCGATCGACGATGCTGCCAATGATACGGGCGAAAAACATCACGAAGGTGTTCACGACACCCTGGATGAGCGTAAGTGTCACCATATCGCCATTGGCAATGTGGCCGATTTCATGTCCGAGTACGGCTCTCGCCTCTTCGGGGCGAAAGCGTTGCAGCAAGCCTTCAGATACCGCGACGAGCGCTGCATCTTTATTCCACCCGGTCGCGAATGCGTTCGATACGGGTGAGGGGAAGATGCCGATCTCGGGTGTTTTGATGCCGGCCTGCTGTGCCAGCTCAGTGACCGTGGTGACGAGCCACTCTTCTTGGCGGGTGCGTGGGGTTTCGATTACGTGTACGCCGGCGCTGCGTTTAGCTAACCATTTCGACATCAACAGAGAAATGAATGAACCCGACATCCCCATAATGGCGCAGAGGATGAGCAATCCCTGCAGGTTCATGTTTACGCCTTGTGCGGCGTAATAGCTTTCGACCAGGTTCAGGAAAAATCCGGCGACAATCAGAACGCCGAAGTTGGTGGCCAGGAATAACAGAATTCGCATCATCGCGAGATGATCCTCAGTGGAGTCGATTTGTGGCGTTAGATGCGGTCTGAGTGGCCTGGTTTCAAGCGAGATCGGTGTCGATGATCATTTCTTCTTGTGCGGGTGGGGTGGCGACAGTTACGGCAACGAGCGGGTTGCCTTTTTCGTCCGCTTCGCAGGCCAGCGCTTCTGCGCGCAAATAGATATCGCGGGAGCTGACCTCGAACACCGTGTTAATCGCTTCATCTTTATGGGCGGTGCGATAGAGCGTGTGGTTGTCGCTGCCATCTACCCATTCTTGCTGCTTGTTGAGAAATAAACCGAGTTGATTCTTGATGACGAAAACAGAGGCCATGAGTCGCACGTGTTCAGTGGTGGTTGAAGGCGTGCGAGAGTGTACTTGAACCATGCGATTGTGGGGAGGGGGCAGCCCCGAGCGGGGCTCAGTGCTGCCGGGTATTCGCTTGCGCAGTCAGGTTTTCGAGCTCGTTTAAGTAGTGGCGACGCAGTTGCAGCTCGCTGGCGATTGAGCGCATTTCATCGGCGTCGATGGCGTGGCTTGAAGCGAGCTCCCAGAGCTTGCGGCTGCAGAGGTTTTTAACGTCGAGGTTTGTTTCTGTTTTCATGGACTGGTCTCCGTATCTCATAGTCCGTGATTTCGTACCATTTAATTATTGCCAACGGTGGTTGCAGATTTATGACTCGATAAAGCAAGAGGCGTTCCCGTCTGCGTTTATCATCTGCCACCGCTGGGATAAGGCGGAGACTAGCAGGGATCGTGGTGCTCGACTAGTTTGGTTGCTCAAAACATGCCCGGTAATTGTGCGGCGCAAAAGGATTGGGGTTCAGTGAGGTGCTAGAAATCCGCTTATAAAGAAAAAAGAACACCAGGCGCTCTTGTTTATGAGGCGTTGCGTCATTACTATTGCGGCCCGCCGCATAGTCGCTCGATGCGGTCTTCGGAGAGGTGGCAGAGCGGTTGAATGTACCTGATTCGAAATCAGGCGTAGGTGCAAGCCTACCGAGGGTTCGAATCCCTCCCTCTCCGCCAAACACTCTTTGTTTCAAAACAAGCCCGGCCATGTGCCGGGTTTTTTGTTTGCGGTGCCGGTGGTGAGAACCCTTGTTTGACAAAATCGCAACGCGATTTTGAAACGAGCCGCGATAGCGGCGAAGCCCGCAGGGCCGCAACAGAAAAACTGTTGCGGTTCATCCCCTCTTAATACGGCTATTTTTATTCGCTTAATTGAATTGCTGTAAAAATTGGCGAAATTTAGTCCACATCCTATTCTTTTTGCGAAGGAAATTTACAAGGCCCGATTAGCTGGCGTATCATTTCACCCGCGCGAATTGTGGGGCAATGGCGTCCCAGTTCGTTCGACTTTCGCCTACCGCCTTCCATTGTTCTCGGACTGGCTACCACCAGGGGATTAAGCGTGTCGTCGACAGCAGCAACGTTTGCTCACGACTGGCCTTTTGCCATCTATCTATTGAGTGTCGCCGGATTGTGCGGCCTCATGTTAATCGTCTCTCTCATCGCTGGCGGTCGCTCTTGGGGGCGCGCTAAGAATCAGCCTTTTGAGTCGGGTGTGGTTTCTGCTGGCGGTGCCAATATCCGTTTCTCAGCCAAATTCTATTTGGTTGCCATGTTCTTCGTTATCTTCGATGTTGAAGCATTGTTTCTCTATGCATGGGCCGTGTCAGTGCGCGAAAGCGGCTGGACTGGCTTCATTGAAGTCACCATTTTTATTGTGATTTTGCTTGCGGGTTTAGTTTATGTGTGGCGACTCGGCGCGCTCGATTGGGCACCTGCTGCGCGTAAGCAGCGGGCGCTGATTCGTGCGCAAGAGCAGCAGCGCGTGGCGGAGCAATCGCATAGCGAACGTAATAAAGCTTCTGCACGTAGTTAATGTCGGTGTGCGGTTTTTCGCACGCAATTTGATCGTTCAAGTAGAGATAATTCGATGGAATATACGCTCACCCGTATCGATCCCAATGCCACGCAATATCCGATGGAAAAGCAGGAGACGGTGAGCGATCCCCTCGAGGATCAGGTTCATAAAAATATTTTCGTCGGCAAGCTCGAAAAGGTGCTTCACAACGCGGTGAATTGGAGTCGCAAGAATTCGTTGTGGCCATACAACTTCGGTTTGTCGTGCTGCTACGTCGAGATGGCGACGGCATTTACTACGCCGCACGATGTGGCGCGATTCGGTTCTGAGGTTATTCGAGCTTCTCCGCGCCAAGCCGATTTCATGGTGATCGCAGGAACTTGCTTCATCAAAATGGCTCCCGTCGTGCAGCGCTTATACGAGCAGTTATGCGAGCCGAAATGGGTGATTTCGATGGGTTCGTGCGCGAACTCTGGCGGAATGTACGACATTTACTCGGTGGTGCAAGGCGTCGATAAGTTTCTGCCTGTCGATGTGTATATCCCCGGCTGTCCACCTCGTCCCGAAGCATTCTTGCAGGGATTGATGCTGTTGCAGGATTCGATCGGCAAAGAGCGTCGTCCTTTGTCGTGGGTCGTTGGCGATCAAGGAGTTTATCGCGCCAACATGCCATCGCAGCGCGATCTGAAAAATGATGAGCGCATTATCGCCACCACGTTGCGTACGCCGGATCAAATCTAATGTCTGAAGCTGCGATTTTCAATTCGGCGCCGACTAACGACTTCGAAGTTGTGCGCGAGCTTTACGCGCGATTTGGCGAAAACAAATTCGTATTTCAGCCGACTCTTGATGATGTGCCGACTCTATGGGTCGAGCGCGCAAACCTTATCGAGGTTTTGAAATACCTGCGCAGTGCGCCGCGCCCTTACGTCATGCTCTACGACTTGAGTGCTGTCGACGAGCGTATGCGTAAGCATCGCGATGGAATGCCCGCTGCGGACTTCACCGTTTTTTATCATCTGTTATCGATTGAGCGTAACAGTGATGTGCGTATCAAAGTTGCGCTTGCGGCTGATGATGCGTCCGTTCCGACCGCTATTCCGATCTGGCCGAACGCTAATTGGTATGAGCGAGAAGTCTGGGATTTATTCGGTATCGATTTCGCGGGGCATCCGAATCAGCGTCGGATCATGATGCCGCCGACATGGCAAGGGCATCCGTTGCGCAAGGATTATCCTGCGCGTGCAACTGAATTTGATCCGTTTTCATTGAGCACCGCACGCCAGGATGCCGAGCAGGAAGCGCTGCTATTCAAGCCTGAAGAGTGGGGCATGAAACGCGGCACGGAGAATGAGGATTTCATGTTCCTCAATCTCGGTCCGAACCACCCGAGCGCGCACGGCGCGTTTCGCATTGTGTTGCAGCTCGATGGCGAAGAGATCGTCGATTGCGTGCCCGATATCGGTTATCACCATCGCGGTGCCGAGAAAATGGGTGAGCGTCAAACGTGGCACTCGTACATTCCGTATACCGATCGCATCGATTATCTCGGCGGGGTAATGAATAACCTGCCGTACGTGCTCGCCGTTGAAAAACTTGCCGGTATTAAAGTGCCGTCGCGTGTCGAAACGATTCGCGTAATGATGGCGGAATTCTTCCGTATCACCAGTCACCTGCTGTTTCTCGGCACGTACATTCAGGACTTCGGCGGCATGTCGCCGGTGTTCTTTATTTTTACCGATCGCATGAAAGCGTACGACGTGATCGAAGCGGTCACGGGTTTCCGCATGCATCCGGCGTGGTATCGCATCGGCGGTGTTGCGCACGATTTACCGAAAGGTTGGGACAAACTCGTCCGCGAATTTGTCGAGTGGTTGCCGAAACGCCTCACCGAATATGAAAAAGCAGCGATGCGTAACGGTATTATGCGCGCGCGTACGATCGGTGTTGCGCAGTACAACACGAAAGAAGCGTTAGAGTGGGGCGTCACTGGTCCTGGTTTGCGCGCTACTGGTTTGAATTACGATCTGCGCAAAGCGCGCCCGTATTCGGGTTACGAGAATTTCGATTTCGAAGTACCGCTCGCGGCGAATGGCGATTGCTACGATCGCGCGATGGTGCGCATCGAAGAAATGCGTCAAAGCATTCGCATTATCGAGCAGTGCCTGAACAATATGCCCGAAGGCCCGTACAAAGCCGATCATCCGCTGACGACGCCACCGCCGAAAGAGCGCACGTTGCAGCATATCGAAACGCTCATCACGCACTTCCTGAGCGTGACGTGGGGGCCGGTGATGCCAGCGGGCGAAGCGAGCCAGATGATCGAAGCGACGAAAGGCATCAACAGTTATTACCTGACCTCGGATGCTAGCACGATGAGTTATCGCACGCGTATCCGCACGCCGAGCTTTGCGCATTTGCAGCAAATTCCGGCGGTGATTCGCGGCAGCATGATTCCGGATTTGATCGGTTACATCGCGAGTATCGATTTCGTCATGGCCGATGTGGACAGGTAATCGAAATAATTCGGTAAGAAAGTAGTTAAAAGAATTCGTCAAGAAGAGAACGATGAGCACACCGACTGCTATGTCGACACAATTGATTACAAGCGATCGCCGCACGTTCGAATTGCATCCCGATGATCGGGCGGAAATCGAACACGATATGACGCACTATGCCGATCCGCGCGCTGCGAGTATCGACGCGCTCAAAGTCGTGCAAAAACGTCACGGCTGGGTGCCGGATGGCGCGATCTACGCCATTGCTGATGTGCTCGGCATTCCGGCGACCGATGTCGAAGGTGTGGCGACGTTTTACAACATGATTTTTCGCCAGCCGGTTGGCCGCCATGTCATCACGGTGTGCGACAGCATCAGTTGTTTTCTCACCGGCTATGACGAGCTGATCGCCGCGATTAAAAAGAAACTTGGTATCGAGCTTGGGCAAACGACGCCCGACAATCGTTTCACGTTATTGCCGATCTGCTGTCTCGGTGCGTGCGATAAAGGTCCGGTGTTGATGATCGATCGCGATACGCACGGCAATGTGTCTGTCGACAGCATCGATAAATTATTGGAGCAATACGCATGAGTGCAGTTGCTCAAAACGGCTGGGAAAATAAACCGCTCACCTATCGCATCACGATCGGCGAGCCTCTGCTCGATATCAAGGCGTACGAAGCGCTCGATGGTTATGCGGCCGTGCGCAAAGTGATGCAGGGCATGCAGCCGGCAGATGTCAGCACAGTCGTCAAAGATTCGAATTTACGCGGTCGCGGTGGTGCGGGTTTCCCCGCGGGCGTTAAGTGGGGTCTCATTCCGATGGGGCCCGATGCGCCGAAAGATAAATATCTCGTCTGCAATGCTGATGAGATGGAGCCGGGCACGTTCAAAGACCGGCTGCTTATGGAGTACGTGCCGCATCAATTGATCGAGGGCATGATTTGCGCAGCATTCGCGATTCAGGCGAGCAAAGGCTACATCTTCCTGCGCGGTGAATATCACGTCGCGGCAGAGCGCCTGAATAACGCATTGGCCCAGGCGCGTGCAGCCGGTTATCTCGGCGAGAATATTTTCGGCACGGGTTGGAGTTTCGATCTGCACGTACACACGGGCGCCGGTCGTTATATTTGCGGCGAAGAGACGGCACTGATCAATTCGCTTGAAGGTCGTCGCGCCAATCCGCGTTCGAAGCCACCGTTCCCGCAAATTGCAGGGTTGTGGGGCAAACCGACTATCGTCAATAACGTCGAAACGCTAAGCAATATTTCCCACATTGTTTTGCGTGGCGCGCAATGGTTTAAAGATTTGTCGCAGGGCAAAAGCCCCGATGCGGGTACCAAATTGTACGGCGTGTCTGGTCGTGCGAAGCGTACGGGTGTGTGGGAATTACCGATTGGTACAACAGCGCGGGAAATTCTCGAAGAGCATGCGGGCGGTATGGCCGATGGCTACGCGCTTAAATGCTGGTTGCCTGGCGGCGCATCGACCGACTTTTTAATGCCAGAGCATCTCGATCTCGCGATGGATTACGACACCATCATGAAGGCCGGTAGCCGTATGGGTACGGGGCTGCTCACGGTGGTCGACGATAAGCAAAATATTATTTCTGTCGTGCGCAATCTTGAACAGTTTTTTGCGCGCGAATCCTGCGGCTGGTGTACACCATGTCGCGATGGTTTGCCGTGGACCGTTAAATTGTTGAAAGCGATTGAAGCGGGTGAGGGCCAGAAAGGCGATATCGAAGTGCTAGAACAGCTCACGCGTTTTCTCGGTCCGGGTAAAACGTTTTGCGCACACGCACCGGGTGCGATGGAACCGTTGCAGAGTGCGTTGAAATTTTTCCGATCGGAATTTGAAAAGGGTATTGTCGCGTAATGGCAACCATACATGTAGACGGCAAGGATTACGAAGTCGACGGCGCGGATAATTTATTGCGCGCGTGTTTGTCCTTGGGTCTCGATATTCCGTATTTCTGTTGGCACCCGGCGCTCGGCAGCGTCGGCGCGTGCCGTCAGTGCGCAGTCAAACAATACGCGAATGCTGACGACAAACGTGGCCGTTTGGTTATGTCGTGCATGACGCCAGCGACCGACAATACTTATATCTCCATCGATGACGAAGAAGCGAAAGCATTTCGTGAAAGCGTCGTCGAATGGCTGATGACGAACCATCCGCACGATTGTCCCGTGTGCGAAGAGGGTGGTCATTGTCACCTGCAAGATATGACGGTGATGACGAAGCATGCGACACGTCGCTATCGTTTCACTAAACGCACGCACCAGAATCAAGATCTCGGCCCGTTCATCAATCATGAGATGAACCGCTGCATCGCCTGTTATCGCTGCGTGCGTTATTACAAAGATTATGCCGATGGCACTGATCTCGGTGTGTACGGCGCGCACGACAATGTGTATTTCGGCCGCGCTGAAAGCGGTACGCTCGAAAGTGAATTTTCAGGCAATTTGACCGAAGTGTGTCCGACCGGGGTGTTCACCGACAAAACGCACTCCGAGCGCTACAACCGCAAATGGGATATGCAATTCGCGCCGAGCATCTGTCACGGTTGCGCGAGCGGTTGCAACATCAGCCCCGGCGAACGCTACGGCGAATTGCGCCGTATCGAAAATCGCTACAACGGTGATGTGAATCGCTATTTCCTCTGTGATCGCGGCCGTTTTGGTTACGGTTATGTCAATCGCGATGATCGTCCGCGTCAGCCGTGGGCACGTAAGGGCGACGCGTTCGATGTTGTCACCACGGCAACGGCGTTAGCTTCGGCAGCTGATGCGCTGCGTCTCGCCAAACGCGCGATCGGTATCGGTTCGCCGCGCGCAAGTATCGAAGCGAATTATGCTCTGCGCGAACTGGTCGGTGCAGAAAATTTCTACAGCGGCATCGCTGCCGATGAACTCGCGCGCATTCGTCTCGTACGCGATATTTTGCAGCGTGGTCCCGCACGCACGCCGACCATGCGCGAAATGGAAGATGCGGATGCCGTATTTATTCTCGGCGAAGATGTAACGCAAACCGCAGCGCGTGCTGCGCTCGCTTTGCGTCAGGCAGCCAAAGGAAAAGCAGTAGCGCTCGCTGCCGAGAAAAAGATTTTTGCCTGGCAAGCTGAAGCCATCGCGAATATCGGTCAGGGCCAGAAAAACCCAGTGTTCATCGCGAGCGTGCAGACAACGCGTCTCGATGATATCGCGACACAAACTTATCATGCAGCCAGCGAAGATATCGCGCGTCTCGGTTTCGCCGTTGCGCATGCAATAGATAACACGGCTCCAGCCGTCAGTGATTTACCACAAGCGGTTGCTGATCTCGCGAAGCAGATTGCGGATACCTTAATCGCTGCGAAAACCCCGTTGATTGTTTCGGGTACTGGCGCTGCGAGCGAAGCGGTGTTGCAAGCGGCCGCAAATATTTCTGCAGCGCTGCACGCGAAAAATAAATCAGCCAGTATTGTGCTCGCAGTACCTGAAGCAAATAGCATGGGGCTCGCATTGCTTGGCGGCGATTCAGCGGAAGCTGCGTTGCAGGCATTGAGCAGCGGTCAGGCTGACGTTGCCGTCGTGCTCGAAAATGATTTGTATCGTCGTGCTGATAAAGCGTTGGTCGATGCCGCGTTGAGTGCAGCGACAAATATTGTTGTTGTCGATCATCAGCGCACTGCAACTGCGGAAAAATCCAATGTGTTATTCCCGACGGCAACGTTTGCCGAAGGTGATGGCACGCTGATCAGCAGCGAAGGGCGCGCGCAACGCTTCTTCCAGGTTTATGATCCGGTGTATTACGAGCCGAGCTGCCAGATCAAAGAGAGCTGGCGTTGGCTGCATGCGTTGCACATGGCCGCGCAAGGCCGCGAAGTGTCGTGGACACTGCTCGATGAAGTGACGGAGCATTGCGCGAGCGCAATTCCCGCATTGAAAGCGATTGTCGATGCAGCACCGAACGCATCGTACCGTTTGAAAGGTTTGAAAGTTGCGCGTGAGCCGCATCGTTACTCAGGCCGTACTGCAATGCGCGCGAATATTTCCGTGCATGAACCGCGTGCGCCGCAAGATGCCGACACGGCACTCGCGTTTTCGATGGAAGGTCACAACGGTATTCAAGCGGGTGATCGTCCGGGTTCGCTGATCCCATTTGCTTGGGCGCCCGGTTGGAACTCGCCGCAGTCGTGGAATAAATTTCAGGACGAAGTCGGTGGTCACCTGCGCGCGGGCGATCCCGGCGTGCGTATGTTCGAACCGGCTGCAGATGCGAAGGCGGATTATTATGGTCCGGCACCAACGGCATTTGCTGCACGCAGCGATGCGTTGCGTGTAGTGCCGCTGCATCACTTATTTGGCAGTGAAGAATTATCGGCGCGTGCAGTGCCCGTACAAAAACGTATGGCGCCAGCATTCGTGGCAATTGCGGCGAGTGACGCGTTGCGAATTGGGTTGCAGGCAAACGACACCGTAAAAATTACCGCAGGCACAAACACCATCGAGTTACCCGCGCAAATTAGCAATGAGTTGGCGAGTGGCACCCTCGGCTTGCCAGAAGGCTTTGATGGTATCGCATTTGTCGCAGCGAATAGTTGGGTGCGTATCGAGAAAGGAGCCGCAGCATGATGAGCTGGCTCACACCAGAAGTTATCGCGATTCTGCTGAAGGTTGTGCAGGCGATCGTCATTCTGGTCGGCACCGTATTTGTCGTTGCCTACATGATTTGGATCGAGCGGCGCTTGCTCGCGCTGTGGCAGGATCGTTACGGCCCTAACCGCGTTGGTCCCTTCGGTATTTTCCAAATCGCAGCCGATATGGTGAAACTCATCTTCAAAGAGGATTGGTTGCCGCCGTTCGTCGATAAGCTCACCTTCGTTCTCGCACCAGCCATTGCGATGGCAGGTATGTTGATGGCGTTCGCGATCATTCCATTGTCGTCGACCTGGGGGGTCGCGCCCGATTTGAATATCGGTGTTCTGTTTTTCCTTGCGCTGGCGGGGCTCGGCGTTTATGCGACGATGTTCGCGGGCTGGTCGAGCAACAGCAAATATTCGTTGCTCGGCGGTGTGCGCTCGACGGCACAGACCATCAGCTACGAGGTATTCATGGGTATCGCGTTGATGGGCGTGGTTGCCTGCGCGGGATCCTTCAGCACGCAGGATATCGTGCTCGCGCAAAAAGATATGTGGTTCATCATTCCACAATTTTTCGGCTTCTGCGTGTTTGCCGTGGCGGGTGTTGCGGTAGCGCACCGCGCGCCATTCGATTTGCCCGAAGCGGAATCGGAATTGGCTGCGGGCTTTCACACCGAATATTCGGGTTTGAAGTGGGGCATGTTCTTCGTCGGCGAATATGCAGGCGTTGTCACCGTATCGGCTTTGCTTGTCACGTTGTATTTCGGTGGCTGGATGGGACCCGGGCCGGAGTATCTCGGCTTCCTGTGGTTCTTTCTGAAGACGGCGGTATTTCTTGTGCTGTTCATTCTGATTCGCGCTGCGCTGCCACGTCCGCGCTACGATCAGGTGATGGATGCTGGCTGGAAGTTCTGTCTGCCGTTGTCGCTCATTAATTTGTTGGTAACGGGCGCGGTGATTTTGATGCGCTCAAATGCGGGCTGAGGAAAGCAAATGATCGGAGCCATTCTCAGCGGAATCGGTAGCGTACTCCGCAGCAACTACATGATTTTCATGCGCGCGTTTCGCAAGCGCGACACGATTCAATATCCCGAGCAGAAAGTGTATCTGCCGCCGCGTTATCGCGGTCGCATTGTGCTGACGCGCGATCCGGATGGCGAAGAGCGCTGTGTGGCGTGCAACCTCTGTGCGGCAGCGTGTCCGGTCGGTTGTATCTCATTGCAGAAAGCCGAAAAAGAAGACGGACGTTGGTATCCGGAGTTTTTCCGGATCAATTTTTCGCGCTGTATTTTCTGTGGCATGTGCGAAGAAGCATGCCCGACCACGGCGATTCAACTCACGCCCGATTTCGAAATGTGCGAATACGATCGCCAGAATCTCGTTTACGAAAAAGAACATTTATTGATTAACGGACCGGGCAAATATCACGATTACAATTTCTATCGTGTTTCCGGCATGGCGATCGCGGGCAAACCAAAAGGCGCTGCACAAAACGAAGCAGAGCCGATTAATGTGAAGTCGTTGCTGCCGTAAATTGGTATTACCGTAAAAAAGTAGGGCGCAATAGCATTGCGCCGAACGAGCGAAACGGCGCAATGTTATTGCGCCCTACGGGAAAGGAAACAAGAAAAAAGTGCAGATCATCTTCTACATCTCCGCCGTAGTTGCCTTGCTCGCAACTGCTCGCGTGATTACCACAGCTAGCCCAGTGCACGCATTGTTGAATCTCGTGGTGTCACTGCTTGCGGTGGCGATGATTTTCTTCACGCTCGGTGCTCCGTTTGCGGGTGCACTTGAAATAATCGTCTATGCCGGCGCCATCATGGTGTTGTTCGTGTTCGTTGTGATGATGCTCAACCTTGGCGATAAGGTTATCGAGCAGGAGCGTAAATGGTTGCAGCCACGCGCATGGATTTTGCCGGCAGCGTTATCGATAGTTCTGCTCGCTGAGCTGGCCTATTTGCTACCGACGGGCGAATTGCATGCAGCGGGGCACACGATCGTCGATGGCAAAGCAGTGGGGATCGCTTTGTTCGGACCTTATCTGCTCGTGGTGGAATTGGCATCGATGTTACTGCTCGCCGCGCTCGTTGCTGCGTATCACCTCGGCCGTCACGATGAAAAAGAGTAACTGATATGAATGGCATTCCGATGGAGCACGGGCTGATTCTTGCGGGGCTGCTATTTGCGCTCGGCCTGGTCGGTTTGATTGTGCGCCGCAATTTTATTTTTATGCTGATGTGCATCGAAGTGATGATGAACGCTTCTGCGTTGGCGTTCGTTTCTGCGAGTAGCCGTTGGGGGCAGCCCGATGGTCAAATCATGTTTATTTTGATTTTAAGTCTTGCCGCTTCCGAAGCCAGCATCGGTCTGGCGCTTGTGTTCCAGCTTTATCGTCGCTACCACTCGCTCGATGTGGATGCGGCTAGCGAGATGCGCGGATGAACCTGCTCTTTCTGACGTTTTTATTCCCGATTATCGGCTTTGTGCTACTCGCGTTCGCGCGTGGTCGCGTTTCTGAAAATACCGCTGCGGCTATCGGTGTTGGCTCGATCGGATTGTCGGCATTAACCGCGTTGTATGTCGGCTTTGATTTCATGCAACACACGCCGGAGGGCGGTGCGTTCACACAGGTATTGTGGACGTGGATGAGTGTCGATGGTTTTGCGCCGCAATTCGCGCTACGCCTCGATGGTTTATCGTTGACGATGTTGGGCGTCATCACGGGTGTTGGCTTCTTTATTCACCTGTTTGCATCGTGGTACATGCGCGGCGAAGACGGCTACGAGCGCTTCTTTGCCTACATGAATTTGTTCGTCGCCAGCATGTTGTTTCTTGTACTCGGCGATAATTTGCTGTTCCTCTATTTCGGTTGGGAAGGTGTGGGCCTTTGCTCTTACTTGCTGATCGGTTTCTATTACGAAAATCCTGCGAATGGTTTGGCAGCGCGCAAAGCGTTTGTGGTGACGCGCGTCGGCGACACGTTCATGGCGATCGGTCTGTTCCTGCTGTATCGAGAGCTGGGCACGCTCAATATTCAGGAAGTACTCGCATTAGCGCCGCAGCATTTCGAACAAGGCTCGACTGTAGTTACTGCGATTGCGTTGTTGTTGCTCGGCGGTGCAGTCGGTAAATCCGCGCAATTGCCGTTGCAAACCTGGTTGCCCGATGCGATGGCGGGTCCCACCCCGGTTTCTGCGCTCATTCACGCCGCGACGATGGTGACCGCGGGTGTGTATCTCATTGCGCGCACGCATACGATTTTCGAATTGTCGCCTTACGCGCTGAATATGGTGGGTGTAGTCGGCGCAGTGACGCTGCTGCTCGCCGGTTTCGCAGCACTGGTGCAAACCGATATCAAGCGCGTACTCGCCTATTCGACGATGAGCCAGATCGGCTACATGTTCCTCGCGCTCGGTGCCGGGGCCTGGAGTGCGGCGGTATTTCATTTGATGACGCATGCGTTTTTCAAGGCGCTGCTGTTTCTCTCGTCTGGCGCGGTGATTATTGCGTGCCACCACGAGCAGGATATTTTCAAAATGGGCGGGCTGCGCAAAAAAATTCCGCTCGTCTACTGGTGCTTCCTGATCGGCGGCGGTGCGCTCGCGGCGATTCCTTTCTTAACTGTGGGCTTCTTCAGTAAAGATGAAATTCTGTGGGAAGCCTATGCGAGCGGAAAGCATGAATTTCTTATCGCAGGTTTGATCGGTGCATTCCTCACCTCGATTTACACCTTCCGCATGATCTTCATCGTTTTCCACGGTGAAGAAAAAACACATGCGCACGAATTAAAAGGTATTTCGTACAGCCTGCCGCTGATTGTTTTACTCGTGCTGTCGACATTTGTCGGTGCCTGGATTCACCCACCGCTCGCTGGTGTCTTGCCTGCAAGCGCAGGCGAGCATCTTGAAGAGGGTAAGCATCAGCTCGAAATGCTGTCGGGCGCGATCGCGCTGATCGGTATTGCGATCGCAGCTGCGCTTTATCTCGGTGAGCGTCGCTTGGTGACATCGATTGCCAATAGCGGTATCGGCAAATTGCTGAGCAACTGGTGGCGCAATGCGTGGGGCTTTGATTGGCTTTACGATTTGCTGTTCGTGAAAACCTATTTGTTCCTGGCCAACATTAATAAGCGCGACGGCGCCGATGTGGTGGTGAGTTTCGTGCCGCGCGTGATGCGCGCCGGGCACGATGTGATGAGTGCGACTGAAAATGGCAGTCTGCGTTGGTACGTGGCGTCGATGGGTGTTGGCGCGGTGTTGGTGCTGGCAGCCGCTGTTTTAATTTGATTTTTTTAAAGATAGTCGCGTAAACGAAATTTTTGACTGGATAACCGCTTCGACATGATTTTGATCTGGCTCATTCTGATCCCGCTAATCGGTGGCCTGCTGTGTTGGCAGGGCGAGCGCCTGAGTCTCGGTGTTCCGCGTTGGATCGCGTTGCTGACGATGCTCATCACCCTCGGGCTTGCTGTGCAGTTGTGGTTCGACGGCGGCTACACCGTAGCGAATATTGTGAACGGCGAACCGCAGTGGCAATTGGAATTCCAAGCGCCATGGATCCCGCGTTTTGGCATCAGTTTTCACCTCGCGCTCGACGGTCTTTCTTTGTTGATGGTTTTGCTGACCGGTTTGCTCGGCGTCATGGCCATTGCATGTTCATGGAGTGAAATTCAACGTCACGTCGGCTTCTTCCACTTGAATTTGTTGTGGAACCTCGGCGGTGTTATCGGCGTGTTCCTTGCGGTCGATATGTTTTTATTTTTCGGCTTCTGGGAATTGATGCTGGTGCCGATGTATTTTCTCATCGCGCTGTGGGGGCATAACGCGCCCGATGGAAAAGGCCGTATTTACGCAGCGACAAAATTCTTCATTTTCACGCAGGCCAGCGGCCTGTTGTTGCTGATCGCGATTCTCGGTTTGGTGGTTGTGCATTATCAATCGACAGGCGTGCTGAGCTTCGATTACGAAGTCCTGCGCGGCACCAAGATGACGCCGGAAATCGAATACATTTTGATGCTGGGCTTCTTTATCGCTTTCGCGGTGAAAATGCCGGTGATTCCCGTGCATTCGTGGTTGCCCGATGCTCACTCGCAGGCGCCTACAGCAGGTTCGGTCGATCTCGCAGGTATTCTGCTGAAAACCGCGGCGTACGGTATGTTGCGCTTCGCGTTGCCGTTCTTTCCGAATGCATCACAGGAATTTGCACCGATTGCGATGTGGCTTGGCGTTATCGGTATCGTCTACGGCGCGCTGCTCGCGTTCGTGCAAACAGACATCAAGCGGCTCATTGCTTACACCAGTATTTCGCACATGGGGTTCGTGCTTATCGGTATTTATTCCGGAACGACGATCGCGCTGCAAGGAGTTGTTGTGCAGATGATTGCGCACGGTTTATCAGCCGGGGCGCTGTTTATTCTGTGCGGTGAGTTGTACGAGCGCTTGCACACACGCGATTTGCGCAAAATGGGTGGTCTCTGGACACAGTTGAAGTTCCTGCCGCCGATTGCATTGTTCTTTGCCGCAGCCTCGCTCGGTTTGCCGGGGCTGGGTAATTTCGTCGGTGAGTTTTTAATTTTGCTCGGCAGTTTCAAAATCGCACCGGTGGTGACGATTGTTGCAGCAAGCGGGTTGATACTCGCCGCCGTGTACTCGCTCATCATTATGCAGCGTGCATTTTTCGGGAAACCGCAGAGTGATGAGCGCTTGCGCGATCTCTCTGGGCGCGAATTAGGCTTGATGTTTAGTTTGATGTTGTTGTTGCTGTTGCTCGGCCTGTATCCGCAACCGGTGATGAACACTTCCGCTGCAGCGATGGCGGGTGTGCAATATTTTTACACGCTGGCGGCACCTGTCGTCATGAACGCTGCTCCATAAACTGATTCGATACGAAAACTATGAATTTGACACAAGAATCGTTTATCGCATTGGCGCCGTTGCTCATTGTGGGCGCGACCGCTGTGCTTGTCATGCTCGCCATCGCAGCTCGACGCAGTCATCGTGGTGCGAGATTGATTGCAGCGATCGGGCTGAATGCCGCATTTGTCTCGCTGTATTTTGCTGCGCAGATTCGTCCGCAGCCGGTAACGGCGTTGCTGATGATAGATGGCTACGCGCTGTTTTATATGGCGATCATTTTGGTGTGCACGCTGGCCTGCGTAACACTGTTCCATGCTTATCTGGAACAGTATCAAGGTAATCGCGAGGAGATGTATCTGCTGTTGATGCTTGCGTGCATGGGTGGTTTGGTGCTCGCATGCAGCCGTCATTTTGCTTCCTTGTTTATCGGCTTGGAGTTGTTGTCGGTTCCGGTATACGCGATGGTGGCGTATATGTTTCGTGAGAATCAGTCGCTGGAGGCCGGTATCAAGTACATGGTCCTGTCGGCGGTCGCTTCTGCATTTTTGCTGTTTGGCATGGCGTTGCTTTATTCGCAATACGGCAGTTTGAGTTTTGCCGATATTGTTCCGCGCGCGAATCTGGTGTTGTCGGCGCCCATTATTTTCGCCGGCGTAACGCTCATGATTGTCGGTCTCGGGTTCAAATTATCGATCGCGCCGTTCCATCTGTGGACGCCGGATGTCTATCAGGGTGCACCCGCCCCAGTCGGTGCGTTTCTTGCCACGGCGAGTAAAGTAGCGGTATTCGCTGCACTGCTACGTTTCATTGTGGAGGCGCCTGTTACGCACATGGTTTTGGTGCGCGATGTTTTATCGGCACTCGCGGTTGCTTCGATCATTATCGGTAACTTGCTGGCTCTGACGCAGAGCAATTTGAAGCGGCTGCTCGGTTATTCATCCGTTGCGCATTTTGGTTATGTGCTCGTGATCATCGTGGCGGGCATTGGTCAACACTCCGAGCACAACACCGAGCACAGTACTGTGCAGATGCTTGAAGGTGTGGCGATGTATCTGCTTACCTATGTGGTGACATCGCTAGGTACGTTCGGCGTCGTGTCTTTGATGTCGAGCCCTTATCGCGGTCATGACGCCGATGCGCTGTCGCATTATCGCGGTATGTTCTGGCGTCGTCCGTATCTGACCGGTGTGATGTCGGCGATGATGTTGTCGCTGGCGGGTATACCAATTACCGCCGGATTCATCGGAAAGTTCTATGCGTTGAAAGCAGGTGTCGATGCGCAGTTGTGGATTTTGCTTGGCGCTGTTGTGGTCGGTAGCGCGATGGGTTTGTATTACTACCTGCGCGTGATGATCACGACTTATCTGGCTGAGCCCGGCATGACGCGCTATGACGCTCAACTCAATTGGGTGCAGCAATCGAGCGGTATGCTGGTGGTGGTTGCTGCGGCTGCAATGTTCTTTCTCGGTGTTTACCCACAACCGATTATTGAACTCATACAGCAAGCGACGCTCGCGCTGTAAAGTGAGTTTCCAAATAAAAAAGGCCGCTAATTTAGCGGCCTTTTTTATTGTAAATGAATGCAATGTGTGGAAATGCTCAGCGCATTACACACGTCTCGCTGCCGAAATTGCCGCCGTAATACTCCGGCTCATAATAAAAACTTTCAAATTGCCATTTGTCGCTTTTCGTTTTGCTGAAAGTCACAATGCTGTTGCCGTAGTCCTTCGTGCTCAAATCCTTGTTCGCGAATTGCAACGCCATATGTGTGCCATGCGCTGCGGCATAACCAGTGTAGCCGCCAAATCCTTCCGCCTCGAAAGTTAAATTGTAAGAGCCGTATTCGCCGTTGCTCTGTGCGCGCACAAGTTGCAATGTAATTGTCCCTTTAAATTTGCCGTCGTGTTGATCGTTGCCGGTACAGTCGTAGCTGCCGCTAAAATCGGTCCCTGTGAACGTTCCGGCATTGGCTTGCATGGAGCCGACGAATAGCGCGGCAGCAACTAATTTTTTCATCGTGCAGAACTCCTAATTTCGTAAACAGGAATGGATGGGTGGAATCTCACTTTGCTTGAATCAGATCGAGTGTGACTTCATTGTCACAGTTCTGCCCCGTTGCAATTGCGTCGATATTCGTCAGTGTTGTTTCTGCAATCGCATTTAGCGCTTCAACGGTGAAAAACGCCTGATGACCGGTAACCACGACGTTCGGAAAAGTCAGCAGACGTTGAAAAATATCGTCATCGACGACTTGATTCGAAAGGTCGGCGAAAAATAAATCACCTTCCTGCTCATAGACATCCAAGCCGACAGCGCCTAGATGTTGCGATTTCAATGCGCCGATTAGCGCGCCGGTATCGATCAGTCCGCCGCGACTGGTATTGATCAGCATCGCGCCATTTTTCATTAGCGCCAGTGTTTGATGATTGATGAGGTGATGGGATTGCGGAGTCAGTGGGCAATGCAGAGACACAATATCTGCAGTGCGCAGCAATTTTTCGAGGTCGGTATATTTGACGCCACGCTGAATGAGTTCGTTGTTCTGTTGAATCGGATCGTAAGCGAGCACGTTGCAACCGAAGCCCAGCATGATGTTGGCGAAAACCGAACCGATGCGTCCAGTACCGACGATGCCAATGGTTTTGCCGTGAATGTCGAAGCCTTCCAATCCGTCGAGTAAAAAGTTGTTGTCACGCACGCGCGCATAAGCGCGATGAAATTTCCGATTCAGCGTGAGAAGCAAACCAATCGTATGTTCGGCGACGGCGTACGGTGAGTACGCGGGTACACGTACAACGGTGATGCCGGCGGCTGCAGTTGCGGCGAGATCGACTTGGTTGAAACCGGCGCAGCGCAACGCAATAACGCGAACGCCCACCGCAGTGAGTGCGGCAATCACCGCTTTGTCGATCGAGTCATTGACGAACGTGCATACCGCATCGTAACCCTGGGCGAGCGCTGCGGTGGTCGGTGTGAGGTGACCTTCAAAAAAGTCCAGCGTGTGACCGTGTTTTTTGTTGGCCTCAACAAAATGGGCGCGGTCGTAACTGCGGGTGCTGTAGAAAAATATACGCATGCGGTTGGCCCAAATTTGTCGCTGAGATGACGTTGAGCATCGATTATAGCCTCGCATTAATCATTATTGCGCGGAAGAGGATTGCTCGAAATCATCCCAATGGCATTCAGCTTCAGTTCAGACGCCAATTGCTTTAATAAGTACACAGGAGCTGATTGCGATCGATTCCGACGCTCCAGTTCCAAATAAGGTTTTAGCCCTTAACGAGGTTTAGACATCATGTTGAAATTCAGTGCGCAATTCCTGAGCAAAACGTTGTTGATCGTATTGCTGCCGTTGAGTGCGCAGGCGAGTTGGGCGGGTAACCGCGATGCGGTAGTAGGCGGTGCGTTGGGCGGTGTGATCGGCAGCATTGTCGGCTCGCAAATCGGTGGTCGCGATGGCGCCATTGTCGGTGCCGGTATCGGTGCGGCAGCGGGTGTGGCAATTACCGCGAACCATGATCGTCGTCATAACCGCTATGAACGAGTGCAATACGTCGATGAGCGTTGTCGCGATGATTATCGTGGCGGTTATCGCGGTCATGATTATCGTGAGCGCGGCTATCGCGAAGACAGAGGCTACTATGCCGATCGCGGGTGGCGCGAAGAGTATCGCCCGCGCTATTACCACTAATTATCGGGGTCATTTATTGTCGGATGCTACGAAGCCCCGATTGTTGATAGCCAGATTTTTTGCCCGCCTTGTGCGGGCTTTTTTTTCGCACGTGTATCGCCGAGAATCGCAGCGGTTACAGAATTTATTCCGTCAGCGATCGTTGGAGCCGCAGCGTGGACAGCCGACCCTTTTCTCAAGCGTGTGAAAATAATCAGCAGCCAATTCTTGAAATTATCCAGCCGCTATTTTCTGAGGTAAACGAAGTTCTGGAGATTGGTAGCGGTACTGGCCAACACGCGGTGTATTTCGGCAAGGCAATGCCGCACCTGCGCTGGCAATGTAGCGATCGCATCGAAAATCATGACGGTATTAACGCATGGCGCGAGTGGGCCGGATTGTCTAACGTGTTGCCGCCGCTGGTGTTGGATGTCAATGCTGCATGGCCGATCGAAAACACGCCCGCAATTTTCTGTGCGAATGTGATTCACATCATCAGCTGGTCCGAAGTCGAAAAATTATTTTCGAGTTTTGCGCAGTATCTGCGAAAGCCCGGCATCGTTTGTTTATATGGCCCTTACAACTACAACGGACAATTCACCAGCGAGAGCAACGCGCGTTTCGATCAATGGCTGAAAGACCGAGATCCGCGCAGCGGTATTCGCGATTTCGAAAAAGTGAATGCACTGGCGCAAGCCGCAGGGTTATCGCTACAGGCCGATCATGCTATGCCGGCGAATAACCGATGTCTGGTTTGGCGATTGGTGTAAACCGCTTATTTTTTTCGCGTACCTGTTTTGCGCGGGGGTTTCATGCTGACTCCCGCATGCAGCGCGGCCTGATCTGCAAAATGCTCGGCGAGTTGGCCGCATACCAGATCACACATTTCATAAATGCGCACATCGGCGATGCGATAGAACACGCTGGTGCCGCGATTTTCCCTTTCTACGATGCCCGTTTGCGCCAGCAGCGCGAGGTGTTTCGACACATTGGCCTGGCTGCATTCGCACAGCTCGGTGAGCTCGCCGACATTGTGTTCCCGTTCGCGCAGAGCATTGAGAATTTTCAGCCTCAAGGGTTCCGATAGGGCGCGGAAATAATCTGCTACATGTTGCATTGCGCGATCGTCGAGCATCTTCATCGCTAATACCGCCTGCCTGAATTTTCATTCGAATCAAAGTTTCATCTAGATCAAAGTGGCCCTCGCCGGAGCCCGCTAATCTACGTACATAGGTTATCACAGATACGTTGTTTGACAATATAGCTATATGGTTATAAAGTGGGATTGTTGGAGTATGGTGCGGAGACGGTAAATGCGAGTTCGAGAGGCTTGGCTGGGTTCGATCCTTATTGGCGCGGTGCTGGCGGCGCACGCTGAGCTGGCGACATTGACGGTGCTGCGCAGCGATATGGTCGCTCCGTACATTGCTGAGGGCGTCGTCGAGGCGGTGCGCGAGTCGCAGCTTGCCGCGCAAATGCCGGGTCGTATCACGGCGCTCAATGTGAAGGCTGGCGATACGGTAAAAGCCGGGCAGGAGTTGGCGCGTATCGATGAGCGCATCGCGGCGGATCAAATGGCAGCGAGCCGGGCTCAGCTCGACGCTGCAAAAAATGAATACGAGCGTCAACGCCAATTATTCGAAAAGCAGTACATCAGTCAGGCCGCCATGGATCGCGCCGAAGCGCAATACAAAGCGGTGCGCGCGCAGGCCAATAGCGCGACCACACAGACGCAACTGCATACGATTGTGGCGCCTTACGCGGGGGTGATTTCCGCAGCGCCGGCTCAGCTTGGCGATATGGCGATGCCGGGTAGCCCCTTGTTCACGATTTACGATCCGCAGCATTTACGCGTGACAGTGAGAGTGCCGGAAACGATTGCAGATACCTTGCGCGGCGATGCTGCGGTTGCGATTGAAATTCCCGCAGCCGCGCAAAAAATTTCGAGCGATGCCATCGAAATATTGCCTACGCGAGACGCGAATACGCATACGGCAGAAGTGCGTTTGGCGCTGGAAGCCAGCATACAAAACATTCGGCCGGGACAATTTGCGCGCGCGCATTTACCGACAAGAGCGGCAGCTGCGACGGCGTTGTGGATTCCATTCAGCGCGGTTGTGCATCGCTCCGAGTTCGATGCGGTGTACGTCATTACCAAAGAAGGGAAGCCGCAATTGCGACAAGTTCGTCTCGGTCGTCATGAAGGCGACACTGTCGAAGTGCTTGCGGGGCTCGATAGCGGTGAACGCATCGCGCGCGATCCTTTAGCGGCGGCGCAGACGAGTCGTGTTAAGGCGAATGGGGCTGCGCAATGAGTCAGGCGTCTAGCGAAAAGCGCATGGGAATTTCTGGGCGTATCACGCAATATTTTTTTCGTGCGCAAATCACGCCGCTGTTGGCGTTGGTCGCGTTATTGACGGGATTGTTTGCGTTAGTCGTCACACCGCGCGAAGAGGAGCCGCAAATCAATGTGACGATGGCGAATGTGATGGTGCCGTTTCCTGGCGCATCGGCGAAAGACGTCGAGCAGATGGTTTCAGTGCCGGCCGAGCAGGTGTTGTCGCAAATCGCGGATATCGAGCACGTAATGTCGGCATCGCAACCGGGTCTTGCGATTATTACCGTGCAATTCAAAGTGGGGATTCCACGCACTGAAGCACTCGTGCGTTTGTACGACACGATTCATTCGAATCGCGATTGGTTGCCACCGGGGCTCGGTGTTGGCGATCCGATCATCAAACCGAAAGGCATCGATGATGTGCCGATCGTGACGCTGACATTTTTCTCGCGAAATCCGCAAACCTCGGCGGATGCGCTTGAGCGCATTGCCCAATCAATCGAAAACGATATCAAGCGCGTTCCCGGTACGCGTGAAGTTGTCACCATCGGCGGACCGCGTCATGCGGTGAATATCGAGATCGATGCTGCGCGCATGAGCGCTGCCGGTGTCACGGTCGAGGATTTACAGCGCACCTTGCGCAGTGCCAATGCGGGAGCGCCACTCGGTGAAATCGTTAGCGGTAACCGCAGCATCGCCATTGAGGCGGCAGCGTTTCTTGGTGGTGAACGGGGGGGCGCTGATCGCGGCGACGATGCGCGCGCGGTTGCCGAGCTGATCGTCGGCACCCGCAACGGACTGCCGATTTTTTTGAGCGATGTCGCTACCGTCAGTGCCGGCCCGTTGCCGCCAGAGCGCTATGTCTGGCATGGCATCGCTGCGCATGACGGCAGCAGCGAAGGCGGCGAGTTTCCAGCCGTCACGATCAGCATCACCAAAAAGCCAGGGCAGAATGCAGTCGATGTTGCGAATGCCGTGCTCGCGCGTGTCGATGCGCTCAAAAATACCGTGATCCCGGCCGATATTGAGGTCAGCGTATCGCGCAATTACGGCGCGACGGCGAACGACAAGGCGCAAAAATTAATTCAGAAATTATTATTCGCCACGGCTTCAGTGGTTGCACTGGTATTTTTTGCGCTCGGTCGGCGCGAAGCCGCCATTGTCGGCACGGCGGTCATTTTGACATTGATGGCGACATTGTTCGCGTCATGGGCGTGGGGCTTCACGCTCAATCGCGTGTCGCTGTTCGCATTGATTTTTTCGATCGGCATTCTCGTCGACGATGCGATCGTCGTGGTTGAAAATATTCATCGTCATCAATTGCTATATCCGCAAAAAAGTTTGCTTGAAATTATTCCGTCTGCGGTCGATGAGGTCGGTGGCCCGACCATTCTCGCGACCCTGACTGTTATTGCAGCGTTGCTGCCGATGGCGTTCGTATCGGGTTTGATGGGACCGTACATGAGCCCGATTCCGATTAACGCATCGATGGGCATGCTGATTTCGCTCGCAGTCGCATTTGTCGTCACGCCGTGGCTCGCAAATTTATGGATGTCGAAGAGCGGCGCGCACGGCGCGGGCATCGCGGCGAAACTGCGGCCGCTATTTATGAGAATTTTTTCGCCCTTCCTCGATACGCAGCGCGGTAGCGGCAATCGCAAGAAACTCGGCATGGTTGTCGCGCTGCTCATTGCATTTTCAGTCGCACTGCCTGTGGTTGGTTTGGTCGTGCTGAAGATGCTGCCGTTCGACAATAAATCTGAATTTCAGGTTGTCGTCGATATGCCAGAAGGCACACCGCTTGAACGCACGGCGGCCTTATTGCGTGAACTCGGCGCGTATTTATCGACGGTGCCCGAAGTGACCGATTATCAGGCTTACGCGGGTGTTGCAGCGCCGATCAATTTTAATGGATTGGTGCGCCAATATTATTTGCGTCGCGGCGGCAACAGCGGTGATCTGCAAGTCAATCTTGTCGACAAGCATCACCGCTCAGAAAAAAGTCATGCGATTGCTACGCGCGTGCGTCCGCAGCTTGAAAAAATTGCGCACGCGTATGGTGCCGATATCAAAGTCGTCGAGGTGCCGCCGGGACCGCCCGTGTTGGCGCCGATCGTTGCAGAGATTTATGGTCCCGACGATGCCGGTCGCATCGCGGTGGCGAAATCAGTGCGCAATGTATTTGCGCAAACCGAAGGTGTTGTCGATATCGACGATACCACTGCAGCCAATGCACCGCGCGATATTCTGCAAATCGATCGGCGTAAGGCGGCATTGCTCGGTGTGGCGCAGGCGGCAATCGTCGATACCTTGTACGCAGGATTTGTCGGTCAAGATGTGACGTGGTTACACGATCGCACGAAATACGCGGCGAGTGCGCGCATCCAGATTCCGCATGCCGAGCACGGCAATCTCGATAGCCTGCTGAAATTGACCGTGCGCAGCGCGAGCGGTGCATTGGTGCCGATTCGCGAACTCGTCACGATCGAGCATGCACAAGTCGAGCAACCGATTTATCACAAGGATTTAATGCCTGTCGTATACGTCACTGGCGATATGGCCGGGAAGGTCGATAGCCCGCTGTATGGTTTGTTCTCAATGCGCAGCGCTATTAAGACAATCGAAGTGCCGGGAGGCGGCGTACTCGGTGAATATTTTATTCGTCAGCCGAGTGATCCGTATCGCGAATTCGCTGTGAAGTGGGATGGCGAATGGCAGATTACCTACGAAACGTTTCGCGACATGGGTGCGGCGTATGCGGTCGGTTTGGTGCTGATTTATTTGCTCGTGGTTGCGCACTTCGGTTCATACCGCATGCCGCTTATCATCATGGCGCCGATTCTGCTCACCATCATCGGTGTCATGCCAGGGCACGCATTATTGCGCTCGCAATTCACCGCAACGTCGATGATCGGCATGATCGCGCTCGCCGGCATCATCGTGCGCAATTCGATTTTGCTTGTCGATTTTATCAATCTACAAGTTTCTGCTGGCGTGCCGTTTAAGCAGGCGGTCGTTGAATCGGCGATCACGCGCGCGCAACCGATTGCACTTACTGCACTCGCCGCGATGCTGGGTGCATTCTTCATTCTCGACGATCCGATTTTCAACGGGCTCGCGATTTCGCTCATTTTCGGAATTCTGGTGTCGACGCTACTGACGCTGGTTCTGATTCCATTGCTTTATTACATCTCGTACCGCAAACGTTACGAGTAATTCTGGCGAAGAGGAGAAATATCATGACTTCATGGCAATTGACCCGCGTGATCGCTGGCACTTTCATTTTGCTGTCGCTATATCTGGCGGTGACAGTTAATCAAAACTGGCTGTGGTTTACGGCATTTGTTGGTATCAATTTATTGCAGAGTGGCATCACTAAGTGGTGTCTGATGGAAACAATTCTGCGAAAAGTCGGGTTGAAACCCGGCGTGTGAATTGCGGGAGCTGCACCCATGAATATCGGTATTAAATCGGCAGCATGGCTCGCGCTAACGCTACTCGTAACGGGCGCTGCATCTGCAGAGCCTGTCGATTTGTTACAGGCGTGGCAATCCGCACAGGAGCATGATGCAGCATTCGCGGCAGCACGCGCTGAACGCAGAGTTGGCGAGCAAAAGCATCGGCAAAGTCGCGCGCTATTGCTGCCGCAGGTACAGGCGGTTGGTGCGTTGGGAATTGCATCGATGAGCAGTCGCACCAGCGGCGCACAATTCACCGCGCCGGGTTTTGGTACATCGAATGATGTCGATTTTCGCATCGACGTCGATCGAGGCCACGCCGAACGCTGGACTATTGCGGCGCAACAACCGCTTTATGATGCCGAACGCTTTGCGAATTCGCGGCAGCTCGACAAGCAGGCCGAATTGTCCGAGGTGAAATACGCGAATGCGCAGCAGGATTTAATTCTGCGTGTTGCGCAGAGCTATTTCGATCTTGCGCTGGCAGAAGACACCGAATACCTGCTGAATGCCGAGCGCGACTCTGCGCAGCGCGCGCTCGATGAAGCGCAGCAGCGTTTTCGCAGCGGCGATATTCCGGTGACCGATGCCAATGAGGCGCAGGCGCGTTTCGATGCGATCAGTGCGCAATTACTTGCTGCAAATGCCGATAGTGCAATTAAACGCAGTGCATTTATCGATATGACAGGCCTTGATTCCGCGAATCTGCAAAAGCCCGTCATCGATACGCGTGAAGAGAGAAGCGCATTGTCCGAATGGCAGCAGCGAGCATCCAATAATAATCCGCTGCTCACGATGCAATCTCTCGGTGTCGATATTGCGCAAGCTGATATCGATAAATACCGGGCACTCACTGCGCCCGTTGTCGCGCTGGTGGCGCAGGCGGGTGATGACCGCGTGCATGGCGATGGCGATTACGGCGCGGGTGAATTGCAAAACTCGAACTGGATGGTTGGCGTGCAGGTGACTGTGCCGATTTTTACGGGCGGTATGCGCAGCGCCAAGCACGCGGAAGCTCTCGCGCAGACCGATAAGGCGCAATCTGATCTGGTTGCATTGCGCCAGTTGATTGCGCGGCAAACGCAATCGGCGTGGCTCGGTGTGACGACCGGTGCAGCGCAAGTGCGTGCACTTGAGCAGGCAAAAAAATCCGCGCAATTGCGCCTCGACGCAACACAGCTTGGTCACGCCAACGGTGCTCGCAGCACGCTGGAATTACTCAACGCGCAAACCGACGCGTTCGCTGCCGAGCGCGCATTGCGACAGGCGCAGTACGCGCTGCTTTTAAATCGTTTGCGGCTGGCTGCGGTTGCCGGTGTGCTCGATGAAACCACATTACACAACGTCAGCGGCGATACGACATCGGTGTCGAAGGCATCGCCACCACACGAGGGCTAAAGCATGGCGCATATCGTCGTAATGGGAGCGGGTACAGGTGGCGTTCCGGCCGCCTATGAATTGCGAGAAAAGCTCGGTGCTGAGCATCGCATCACGCTGATCAATGCGGTCGATTATTTTCAATTTGTGCCATCGAATCCGTGGGTCGCCGTCGGCTGGCGTAAGCGCGAGGATATTTCGTTTCCGCTGCGACCCTATCTCGAAAATAAAGGCATCGAATTTATTGCGCAGCCCGTGGTTAAGATCGATGCCGATGTGAGTACCTTGTTGCTGGCTGATAATCAGCGAATAAATTACGACTACCTCGTTATTGCCACGGGACCGAAACTCGCTTTCGATGAAGTGGAAGGCGCCGGCCCAGCCGGTCACAGCCATTCGATTTGCTCGGTCGATCACGCCGAAAAAGCCTGGGCAGGTTATCAACAGTTACTCGAAGATCCGGGTCCCGTGATTATTGGTGCAATGCCGATGGCGAGTTGCTTCGGTCCTGCGTATGAATTTGCATTCATCGTCAATCGCGATTTGCGCAAACGTAAATTGCGCGACAGAGTGCCGATGATTTATGTGACCAGCGAACCGTATATCGGTCATCTAGGGCTCGGTGGCGTTGGCGATTCGAAAGGCATGCTCGAATCGGAATTTCGTCAGAACGACATCAAATGGATTACCAACGCGCGCGTCACCAAAGTCGAAGCGGGAAAAATGTTCGTCACCGAGGTCGACAATCATGGCGTCGTGGTGAAAGAACATGAGTTGCCGTTCAAATTTTCGATGATGCTACCGGCGTTCAAGGGCGTCGATGCAGTCGCTGCGGTAGAAGGTCTATGCAATCCGCGTGGCTTTGTGATCACCGACGAGTTTCAGCGCAGTAAAAAATACCGCAATATTTTTTCTGCCGGTGTCTGCATCGCGATTCCTCCCGTGGAAGCTACGCCTGTGCCGACGGGTGCGCCGAAAACGGGTTACATGATCGAGTCGATGGTCACGGCGATCGTGCATAACATCGAGGCGGATATCAAAGGCGAAGCGGCCGATTGGAAGGGAACATGGAATGCGATTTGTTTGGCCGACATGGGCAGCACGGGGGTCGCGTTTGTGGCGTTGCCGCAGATTCCTCCGCGCAATGTCGCGTGGATGAAAAAAGGTAAATGGGTGCATCTGGCTAAAGTCGCGTTCGAAAAATATTTCATTCGAAAAATGAAAACCGGTAATTCCGAACCGATCTATGAGAAATATATTCTGCGCATGCTCGGCATCGAGCGGTTGAAGCGATAAACTGCAGCCAGCATTCCGGTGATGAGTGGAACGATGGCGATAGAGCGCGAGCAGCCGCAGCTAAAATTACAATGGCAGCGATTTTTTCCGCGTTGGCTGACAACGTATCGTGCCGACTTATTTTCGCAGGATCTCGTCGCGGGAATTATTGTCGCCATCATGTTGATTCCGCAATCTATGGCATACGCGACCGTTGCCGGGCTGCCTGCGCAGTACGGCATGTATGCGAGTATTTTGCCGCTGATGGCTTATGCGCTATTCGGTACGAGCATGACGCTGGCAGTGGGGCCGGTGGCGGTGACATCGTTGATGACGGCGACCGCGCTGACGCCGCTCGTTGCAGCGGGCAGTGCGCAATATGCGATGGGTGCCGCAATGCTCGCGCTGCTCGCGGGTTTGATGTCGGTTTTATTCGGTGTGCTGCGCTTTGGCTTTCTCGCGAAATTATTGAGCAATCCTGTCATCAGCGGTTTCACTTCGGGTGCATCGGCGCTGATATTGATCGGTCAGATCAATGGATTACTTGGAACAAGCGCGCAAGGCGATACCGCATTTTCGCAACTGCGCACATTATTCGCCGCCGCATCGACGATCCATTGGCCCACGGCAGCGATCGGACTCGCTGCGATGTTGTTATTATTTTTTCAGCGCAAATTTTTAGCGCCCTTCGCGCAATTACTTGGCGCGCATTCGCAGTTGGCCGCGCTGTTGCCGAAATTGATGCCGATGTTTGTCGTGCTCATCGCGATAGTATTCACGCAACTGTTTGATTGGCAGCAGCGGTTTGCGGTTGCGGTGGTCGGCGAAATTCCCTCGGGCTTACCGCGCGTGCAGATGCCAGATGTAGCGGGATTGCCATTACAACAATTATTGTTTCCCGCCTTCGCCATTGCGCTGATTAATTTTGTCAGCAGTTTTTCGGTGGCGCAGGCGCTGGCGCTCAGACGTCGAGAAAAGGTCAATGCCGATGCCGAATTGCGCGCACTCGGTGCCGCCAATATCGCGAGTGCCATTTCCGGTGGTTTTCCTGTCAACGGCGGTTTCGCGCGTTCGCTGGTGAGCTTCAACGCTGGCGCGCGCACACCACTCGCCGGGGTGATTTCTGCATTGCTGATGGCGCTCGTGGTCGCACAATTCACATCGATTTTCACGGCATTGCCGCGCACGGTATTGGCCGCGACCATTATTGTCGCGGTTGCGCCGGTTATTGATTGGCGCGCGTTGGTTCGCGCCTGGCGTTACGATCGCACCGATGCAATTGCGCTCGCCGCAACCGCTATCGGCGTAATGACTTTCGGCGTCGAGGCGGGTATCGCCATCGGCATCGGCGTGTCATTGGCTTCGTTGGTGTGGCGCAGCAGCAATCCGCATATCGCAGTGCTTGGTCGGGTACCGTTCACCGAGCATTTTCGCAATATCAAACGCTATCAAACCGAAACGCTGACGCATGTACTCGCATTGCGTGTCGATGAAAATTTGCTGTTTGCGAACGCGCAGGCGGTTGAAGAGTTTATTCGCAATGAGTTGCCCGAGCAGAGCGAAGTCAGACATGTGTTGATCGTCCTGTCGTCGGTCAGTCAGATCGATGCGACAGCGCTCGATATGTTGACCGAGCTGAACAGCTATTTGCATACGCGCGGTATCGATTTGAATTTTGCGGAACTGAAGGGGCCGGTGCTGGAGCGCTTGAAAAAAACGCGTCTGCTGAAGCAATTGACCGGGAAAATTTATTTATCGACGCACAAGGCTTTTCTCGAATTTTCTGGTGAAGCCGAAGATTACATGATTTAAATCGCATGAGTGGGAGGTTTCGAGAATGAATGCATCGCGTTCAGAGCGGGATGATTTTCAAGTGCCTGAGAATCGACAATCGCTCACCTTTTTCCAGATGGTAGGCAGTATCCTCGCCTCGTTTTTCGGCGTGCAAAGCGCAAAAACGCGAGAGCGTGATTTTCAAATGGGCAAACCACTGGCATTTTTTCTGGTGGGCGTGCTGATGACGGTGGTGTGGTACGGCGCTATCGCACTCGTTGTACATTTTGTGGTGCCGTGATCTCCATTTGGAGGTTGCTATCATTTGGAGGCTGCTATGAGTGGGCTGCATAATTACGATAGCGAGATTCATGCACTCGATGAGCGCATTGGACGATTGGCGATTTTATGCGGCGTCGATATTTCACGTGCCGAAAATGTTATGGGTTTGATCAAGAGCAATTTTGCTGTTTGCATGAATCGGGATGCGGCAGCCCTTGAGCATCAAAAAGAACTGCGAGCGCTGCTGGTAATGAAATACCATATCGAGGTTAGCTGTATCAACTCGATCGGTGCTGCCGAATGTGCGAAATTGATTTCGCAGCAGGACGAACAGTTGCGTCGCAGCGGTTTTCCACCGCAGTCCGTGAGCGGAGGCAACCATGACTAGCATTGCAATTGAAGCTTTCTTTCACGAACCGACGTTTACAATTTCCTATGTGGTCGCCGACGTTGCGAGCGGCCGCTGTGCGATTATCGATCCCGTGCTGGATTACGATGCGAGCAATGGGCGCACGAGCACGCAATTTTCGGATCGTATCGTCGCCTTCGTGCGCGAAAAAAATTACGTCAACGATTGGATTCTTGAAACGCACGCGCATGCCGATCATTTGTCGTCGTCGATGTATTTGCAAAAAGTGCTCGGCGGAAAAATTGCCATCGGCGAGCACATCACGCAGGTGCAACAGGTTTTTGGTAAGCTGTTTAATATCGGTGACGATTTCAAGCGCGATGGTAGCGATTTCGATCATCTGCTTCGCGATGGCGAAGCGCTCGTGCTTGGCGATCAGCAGATCACCGTCATGCACACGCCGGGGCATACGCTTGCCTGCGTGACTTATGTTATCGGCGATGCCGCATTTGTCGGCGATACGTTATTTATGCCCGATTACGGGACTGCGCGCTGCGATTTTCCGGGTGGCGACGCGCATGCGCTGTATCAATCGATTCGGCGGATTTTAGCGCTGCCGGAAGCGACACGATTATTTTTATGTCACGATTATTTGCCGTCGGGGCGCAGCGAGTATCATTGGCAGGCGACGGTCGCCGCGCAGCGACGCGACAACGTGCATATTCACGATGGCGTTGGCGAAGCCGAGTTTGTGGCGATGCGCCGCGCGCGCGATGCGCAACTCGCGGTGCCGAAGCTGCTGTTGCCGTCGGTGCAGATCAATATTCGCGGTGGGCGGTTTCCGACACCGGAAAATAACGGCGTCAGCTATGTGAAAATTCCGCTCAATCAACTTTGAGCGCTGTCGCTCCAACCGTTACACCGTTTCAAAGAGGAACCACACTATGTCGCTTGAGCAAATGGTGCAATTGACACCGGAACTGTGGGCCTGCGCGCAGGTGCAGGCGACCGATTTTACGGAGATTGCCGGCAAAGGCTTTCGCACGGTCATCAATGCGCGCCCCGATCATGAGGCGCCCGATCAGCCGACCACGGATGTGCTGGCCGTTGCCGCCGAAAAGGCCGGCCTGCGCTATGAGTATCTGCCCGTGGTGCCCAATCAGATTCGCGAGCAGGACATCGAGAAGTTCGCACAGTATCTGGAGTCATTGCCGAAACCCGTGCTGTCGTTTTGCCGCACCGGTAATCGCGTCGCCCAATTGTGGATGCAGACGAAAGCGCGCGGCCTGGGTTGAGTCGGCGAGCGCGTGAGTTTTTTTAATAGGGTCTGAGCATTTTTTGGCCGAATACGGTCGCGTTGACGTTCGATGCGCGCGCGCACCGATTTAGCCGGTGTTGAAGTAAAATCCGTCACCGGATTCTGATAGACTGCGTCCGTCCTCAATTCTGCGGTCCTTTCTGTAATTCAATCGTTTTGTTAAACAACTAACTGGAGTGATGACAATGGGCGTACTCGTTGGCAAACCCGCACCGGATTTCACCTGTGATGCGGTTCTCGGCAATGGCGAATTAAAAGCCGGTTTCAAACTTAGCGAAGCGATCAAAGGCAAATACGGTCTCGTATTTTTCTACCCGCTGGACTTCACCTTCGTATGTCCTTCCGAGCTGATCGCGCTCGATCACCGCGTAGAGGCTTTCCAGGCTCTCGGTGTTGAGGTTATCGCTGTCTCGATCGACTCCAAATTCACCCACAGCGCGTGGCGTAATACTCCAATCGACAAAGGCGGTATCGGCCCGGTGAAATACACCATGGCTGCGGATATCAGCCACGACATCGCACGCGCATACGACGTTGAAACCGCTAACGGCGGCCCGGCTTTCCGCGGCGCATTCATCATCGACAAAAACGGCGTTGTGCGTTCGCAGATCGTCAACGACCTGCCGCTCGGCCGTAACATCGACGAGCTCATCCGCCTCGTTGAAGCACTGCAATACCACGAAGCACACGGCGAAGTTTGCCCGGCTGGTTGGAAAAAAGGCGACGCAGGTATGAAAGCCAACGCTGCTGGCGTTGCTGATTATCTGGCGAAGAACAGCGGCAAACTCTAATCGGTTTGTTGCGAGCAATAAAAAAGCCGGCATTTTCGCCGGCTTTTTTATTTTCGTTTCCTGTTTTTACTTTCGTACCCTGTTTTTATTTTCGCTTCCTGTTTTTAATTTCATCCCCATTGAATTTTTACATCTCGTCGTCTTCAAAAATGCCGAGCGGCTGCCAGCCGCCGAGTTCGCGCCAGCGATTCACGATCAAGCAAAATAATTTCGCCGTTTTTTCGGTATCGTATGCCGCGCTGTGCGCTTCGGCGTTATTGAAATCGATTCCTGCGAGCTGACACGCACGCGCAAGCACGGTATGGCCGAACGCGAGCCCCGATAATGTTGCCGTATCGAATACCGAAAACGGATGAAACGGATTGCGTTTGATATTGCAGCGTTCACTCGCCGCCAGTAAAAATCCCAAATCGAAATGCGCGTTGTGTCCGACGAGAACCGCACGCGTGCAATTGTGCTGCTTCACTTTGCCGCGCACGAATTTGAATAATTCATCGAACACGATAAATTCGGGTTGCGCGTCGCGTTCGCTGCTGTGCGGATCGATGCCGGTAAATTCCAGCGCGGCGGGTTCGAGATTGGCGCCGGGAAATGGCTCGACATGAAAATCTTTGGTCTCATCGACCCGCAGATTGCCGTCGTCATCCATGGTCAGCGTGGTCGCAGCAATTTCGAGAATGGCATCGGTGCGCGCATTGAAGCCGCCCGTTTCGACATCGACAACAACGGGTAAAAAACCGCGAAAGCGCAATGCGAGCGGGTGCTTGGTCGAACCGTCTTTGTAGGCGTTGTCCATGCGTTTAACTCGCGACCACTTTTTTCATTTATACGACCTGCCACTCGATCGCTTCGCCAGCGCGCAGCGGAATCACCGTATCGTCGCCCAGCGGTAATTGCGCAGGCACATTCCACGCTTTGCGGTGCAGCGTGATGTGATCGCTATTGCGCGGCAGGCCGTAAAAATCGGCGCCATAAAAACTTGCGAAAGCTTCGAGCTTGTCGAGTGCGCCGGCGCGATCGAACGCTTCAGCGTACAGCTCGATGGCCGCATACGCGGTGTAGCAACCGGCGCAGCCGCATGCCGCTTCTTTTTTGCTGCGCGCGTGGGGGGCGGAATCGCTGCCGAGAAAAAATTTCGGATTGCCGGATGTGGCCGCGGTAATTAATGCCTGCTGGTGATCGCCGCGTTTGAGAATCGGCAAACAATAGAAATGGGGGCGAATATTGCCCGCGAGCATGTGATTGCGATTGTAAAGCAGATGGTGTGCCGTAATCGTTGCGCCGATATTGGCTGACGTTTCATTGACGAATGCGACGGCATCGGCAGTCGTGATGTGTTCAAAGACAATTTTCAGTTCCGGAAAATTTCTAACGATCGATTTCAGGTGTCGATCGATAAAGATTTTTTCGCGATCAAAAACGTCGATAGGCGCATCGGTGACTTCACCGTGAACGAGCAGCGGCATGCCATGTTTTTGTAAACTTTCCAGTGCAGGATAAATACGTTGCACATCGGTGACGCCGGAATCCGAATTGGTCGTTGCTCCGGCGGGATATAACTTTGCGGCAAATACGTATCCGGAATTCTTGGCCGCTGTAATTTCTTCTGGTCTAGTATTGTCGGTCAGATACAAAACCATTAGCGGTGTGAATGTGCGCTCGCAGTTTTGCTGTGCGGCGATGATGCGATCGCGATAGCCGAGCGCCTGTTCGGTGGTGAGAACGGGTGGCACCAGATTGGGCATGACGATCGCGCGACCGAAATAGCGCGCCATCGCGCTGGCAGTGTGCGGCAGTGTGGCGCCATCGCGCAGATGTACGTGCCAATCGTCGGGGCGCGCTATACGCAGCTCGTTAATTTGGCGCAGCTCATTAATGGGTCGCAATTCGTTCATGCAGAGCGTCTTCATATCATTACGGCATTTTTGACGATGCCGTAAACAGCGGGGCCGTGGTAGGGACCGTGATGAGTGGAGCGCGCATGCTACCGCAATCGACGCATGGATTAAACCGACGTGCTCGCGGATTTATCCGCAGTGTTTGGCTATTGGATGCCGATAGATTGAGTGATTGGGTTTACGGATGATGTTGTCGATATTGAAATCACGGTTGGGTCGATTCGCTCCGCTCGTATTTGCTGCGGCTGTGTTTGTGATACCTGAGTCTAAGGCTGATGTCTATGTGGCTGCGTTCGATCAGGCGAGCTGGCAGGTGCAGCACTCGCCGCTGACCTGCAAGCTTTCGCAGGTGGTACCGCGCTTTGGTGAGGCCACGTTTGAAACGGTGGGTGGTGGTCGTCAGCGCTTTTGGTTGCGCGCCAAGAATAATCCGTGGGCGGGCGGTCCCTCCGAGTTAAAAGCGGTCGCGCCTAACTGGAATCCGAAACGTGCCCCTATTGCCATCGGCTCGATCGATATCGTCGACGGCAGTGAACCATTGCAGCTGAGCGAGGAGCCTGCGAAGAAGTTGCTTGATAGTCTGAACGCCGGTCTGGTGCCGACATTTGTACGCCCGCTATCGAGTGATTCGAGCAAATCGGTCAGTGTTAAGTTATCGCCCATTAATTTTCGTGCGGCATATCGGCAGTACGGTGAATGCATCGGGCAATTGTTGCCGTTCACGTTCGACGATATCAAAAATACCACCATCGAATTTCCGCTTGAGCAGAGCGAGTTGAGCGCGGGCGCGCAGAAGAAAATCGATACGCTGCTGCGTTATATCGCGCTCGATCACTCGATCACACATTTTGAAATTCGCGGTGTCAGCAGCGATAAGCAGCGCCGCCTCGATAATTTGCAGTTGGCGAAGCAGCGCGTGCAGCAGGTCAGTGAATATTTAATGAGTCGCGGCATCGATGCCAAGGCGATCGAATCGACTTATCGCGGCGAGCGTCCTGCGAAAGGTGCGCAGCGGCTGGTTACGATTCGACTGAAACGCAGCAGCGACGCCAGCGAATCCTGAGTATTTAATCGCTGCGATTAGAGATGTAATTTCTGCTGCGTCATCGCCGTGCGCGAGGCGATGATCGGAATGCTGTGCACGCGATTGCGGCCCGCATCTTTCGCTTCATATAGAGCGGCGTCCGCTGTCGCAATTAATTGTTCGGCGCGTTGATCGATGCTCGGTATGGTGCTGCTGACGCCGATGCTGATCGTCACGCGATAGGATCTGCCTTCGCTATCGGTTACCGACAGCCGCTCGATCGCGGTGCGCAAGCCTTCGGCCGCAGCCAATGCCTTGCTTTGATTCGCATCGGGCAGCAGTACGATAAATTCCTCGCCGCCGTAACGCGCAACCACTTCGCCCGAGCGTTTGAAATTGTTGAGTATGGTTTGCGCGATGGCCTGCAAGCACAAATCGCCGACCAGATGTCCCGCGCTATCGTTCAGTTGTTTGAAATGATCGGCATCGATCATGAGAATTGATAGCGGCAAGGCGTGACGCGCGCAGCGACGCCATTCCTTCTCGAATTGCTGTTCGAAGTACATGCGGTTGTTGACGCGGGTAAGGCCGTCGGTCACCGAAAGCTCGCGCAGATTTTCGTTGGCGCGTTGCAACGCATTTTGCGTTTGTTCGAGGTTGTGATTCTTCTCGCGCAATTCGCGCGTGCGAATATCGACTTCTTCCTGCAAGTGCGCCGATAGCCGCGCAGCCAGTTGATAAGACGCGCCGAATTTCAGCGTGTAAATGCCGCCGTGAACGGCCGCTAAAAATGCGCCCGCGTAGGGGCTCAAAATTTCGATGACGCCCTGCGTAAAAAATCGGTACAGATCGTACAGCGTGGCCAGCCCAAGAATCACGCTCGCCGCCATCGCTATCCACGCGTATTGGCGCCCGCGTTGGCAGGCGGAGGCGAGTACGCCAAGCGCGATGATGGTCTGCGTGCACCACGCCGCAGTGATGAATTGCGGATGGGTTGCGAAAAACGACACCGATGACACCACGCCCAGCGTGAGCACTGCAGGCAGAATCAAATTGGCGAGCACCAGCCAGCGCGCTAATGCGATGGCGAAGGTGTGTCGGAACACCATGAGCAAGGCGGGCGGTAACCAGATCAGCGCGGTAAAGATGCCGATGTAATCGAGATTGCCGCGCCATGGGCTGTCTGCGGGCATGAGGTTGCCGATCAGGCCGCTATTGAAGGCGATGAGCGCAGCGCACGACGTGCACATCAGCGCCAGCCACGGCGCCGCGCGTTCGCCATTTTGCGAGCCGAGCATGAGCGAGCCCAGAGCAAGGCTCAATAGCATGGTGGCGATCACGGTGTTCTTGATGAGGTCGATAATCTGCAGCTGCGATTGCGACGATTGCAGTCCCCAGTTGACCGTTCCGCACAGACCGCCTTCGCGCAGATGGAAGTTTGATTGATGAACCAGCAGGGTATAGGTTCCGCGCTGTAACGGCGGCAGATTAACCAGTAGATTATTGCCGCTGATTTTCTCGGATGCCGTATTGCGGCCTAATTTCCCCGCGCTCAACAGCGGCGAGATATCGCTGTCGCCATCGCGGTAGAAATACACGGCGGCGGCTCCACAAATATATTGAAAGCGCAGTGCGCTGGGTTGCGGAATGTTTTTGCCGATATCGATCTGCAGCCAATAACTGCCGATGCCGTAAGCCTCACCGGGACGGCCGCCGGGGACGAGTGCCAAATCCGCCTGTGCAGTCGCGCTCGCGAGTTCCGCAGGGGCGATCCAGCGATCCGCCACGAAATGCCAATGGCCGTTGAGATTGAGTGGTTGTGCGCGCAATGCGTCGCCACTGGCGATGAACGTGCGGCCATCGCTGATAGAAAGTGCGGCGGGTTCTACCGCCCAGGTATTCGATAGTTGGGCAATCAGGGCTGCAAATAGGCAAAGCCACTTCACGTCGATTTCTCCGTTTCCAATCGACCTTTCTCGTCATGATTAGGTATTTTTAAAATACGAGGTCCGCAACGGCTAAACCGTTAACGAATCAGCAGAGTTAACTCCGCGCTATCCCTATTGTGTTTGCTTTATATGCGGTAGGTGCCGTGAGCACCAGACCGTTGCCGGCTACTCTGGCCGGGCGCGAAAGTATCGCGATAAACGCGCCGCTGCGCCAATATCATTTAGCTATTGCTGGCCGCTGCGCGTGACAGGCAGTGGTTAAATTTAAGCCGCTTCGGTGCCGGGCGGCGTCGGCCCGAATTGTTCGCGCAGCATGTGTGCAAGCAGGGCGCAGGCATCGACGGCGGTGAACACGCCCGCCAGTTCGCCTTCTTTGAGCACCAGCGCCGAGCCGATGCGCTTTTCGACCAGTACATCGAGCACGCGGTCGAGCGGATCGGCGACATCGACAAAATACGGCCGTTGCGTGCACAGATCGCCGACGCGCAACTCAGTCTCATCGCGTAGGGGATGCCCGGGAATTTTCGCGCGTTCGATATCGCGCTCGGACAAAATCCCGATGATATCGCCGTCAGCAAATACCGGCAGATGGCGCACGTTGTGTTCGTTCATCATGGCGACCGCATCGGCGAGCGTTGCATCCGCTGCGATGTGATAGGGGAAGGGCGTCATCGCAGCTACCATTTGCGGGATATGTCGCATAGCGGTTCTCCTTGTACGACGGCGCCGTCAGCGATTGACGCGCGAGATGAGCGCGCAGAGGTTGCGACGAGTGGAGCGGGCGAAGGGAATCGAACCCTCGTCATCAGCTTGGGAAGCTGAGGTAATGCCATTATACGACGCCCGCATTGCGTTCATGGCGATCACATTTTTGCATAGCACTCGCTGATTTCAAAGAAATGCTCAATCCCAAAAAATCGTTTAAATCAAAGAAATGGTTCATGGCGAAGCGGCATTTCCCACGAACGTGAGCAGCAGACTCCAGCTACACTGCTGGAGTAGCGGAGCTGGATTAGCGGGTACAAAGGCTAACGCGCTCGCCGACGGTGGGCGCTATTCGGGAGTGGACGATGACATTTTTGCTTTGCATGTTCGTAGGGTTGCTGGTGTTGGGCGCGTTGCTGTACGCCGAAGTTTCGCTGTGGCTCGCTTCATCGATTTTGCTCGCAGTGTGGTGGCTGCTCGGTTTTATCAGCCCGGTATTGCACTCGGTTTTTCTGTGGCTGCCGTTTGTGGCGGTGTTATTGATTTTAAATATTCCGACATTGCGCATGCGCTTGATCAGCGCGAAATTAAAAACACAGCTCGCGAAATTATTGCCGCCGATGAGTGTGACCGAGCGCGAGGCGCTCGAAGCGGGTGTGGCCTGGTGGGACAAGGAATTGTTTTCGGGAAAGCCGGATTGGCAGTGGTTCGAAAAAACCGAATTGCCGAAACTCAGCGAGCGTGAGCAGGCTTTTCTCGATAATGAAGTCGAACAATTATGTGGAATGCTCGATGAGTGGAAAATTCATCACGAATTAAAAGATCTGCCCGAGCCGGTCTGGCAATTTTTAAAAACCAAAGGGTTTTTTGCTTTCATCATTCCGCAGCAATACGGCGGTCTTGGATTTAGTCCGTTCGCACAAAGCTGTGTGATGACGAAATTGACCACGCGCTCGATTACCGCTGGCGTGACTGCGATGGTTCCCAATTCGCTCGGCCCCGGCGAATTACTGCTGCATTTCGGTACCGAAGAGCAAAAAAATTATTGGCTGCCGCGCTTGGCCAGCGGTGAAGAGGTTCCGTGCTTTGGTTTAACCGGGCCTGAAGCGGGTTCTGATGCCGGCTCGATTCCCGACACCGGTATCGTCTGCTATGGCGATCATAACGGCGAACGCGTGCTCGGTATGCGTTTGAATTTTGCAAAACGCTGGATCACGCTCGCGCCGGTGGCCACAGTCATTGGTCTCGCGATTAAATTATTCGATCCCGAGCATTTATTAGGCGCCCATACCAAAGAAAACGATGGCAGCAAAACCGAATACGGCATCACCTGCGTTTTATTACCGGCAAAACATCCCGGCGTAGAAACCGGTTTGCGTCACAATCCCGGTGCACCGTTCATGAATGGCCCCGTTGAAGGGCACGATGTTTTCGTGCCGCTCGATTGGATTATTGGCGGTCCCGCGATGGCCGGAAAAGGCTGGCGTATGCTCATGCATTGTCTCGGCGCGGGTCGCGGTATTTCGCTGCCCGCGGTATCCACGGCAAGCAGTAAAATCTGTTATCGCTCGGTCGGTGCGTTCGCGCGTATTCGCGAACAATTTCATACGGCGATCGGCAAATTCGAAGGTGTGCAGGAAGCGACTGCGGAAATTGCGAGCATCGCCTACACGCTCGAGGCGATGCGGCATTGGGTTATGGCTGCGCTGCAGGTCGGTTCGCCATCGGTCGTTACTGCAATCGCAAAATATCATTCGACGGAAATGATGCGCATTGCGATCGATCGTTCGATGGATGTGTTAAGCGGTCGCGGTATTCAGCAGGGGCCGCGCAATCCGATGGTAATTCCGTATCAGGCAGTGCCGATCGGTATCACCGTCGAGGGCGCGAATATCATGACGCGTTCGCTGATGATTTTTGGTCAGGGCGCGATGCGTTGCCATCCATATTTATTCGACGAGTTCGAAATTCTTGCGCAACCGGACAGCGCGGAGAATCTCGCGAAATTCGATAAATTATTATTCAAGCATATCGGTTTTACGCTGAGCCGTTTTGTGCGCATGGTGGTGCTGGGTATCGCGCCGAAATTGGCGGCACAAGCGCCGACGAATGCGACGGCATCGACCCGGCCGTGGTATCAAATGATCGATCGCTTCAGTGCTGTGCTGGCAGTGACGGCGGATATCAGTTTGCTGGTGCTCGGCGGTAATTTGAAAATTCGCGAAATGTTGTCGGCGCGATTGGGCGATGTGTTGAGTCATTTATTCATCGCGAGCAGCATTTTGAAATATCACGCGAAACTCCCGGCGGACAAAATTAACGATATGCACGCCGAATATGCGCTGCGTCGTTGTTTCGTTGCAGCGCAGCGAGCGCTGATCGGTTTCTACGAAAACTTTCCGATTCGCTCCATCGGTTGGGTGCTCAAGCATCTTGCCTTTCCATTGCGCATGCCGGTGCGCCATGCCGCGGATAAACTCACTCACGAACTCGGTCTGGCGATCATGCAGCCAAGTGTGGTTCGCGATGCAATCAGCGAGCAGTGTTATCAAACGCAAGATGAAAATGACGCGCACGGTCGTCTGGAGCTGACCTTCCAGTTACTGCACGACATCGAACCGCATTTGATTGCGCTGAAGCGAGCGCATCGCAAGGGCGAGATTGCGGGCGAGACATTTGCGGAACAATTGGCGAATGCAATCGCCAAGGGAATCGTTCCCGCTGCTGAACAATGGCGACTCGAAGAATACGAGCGCCTGCGTCGCGAATGTCTCTACACCGACGTGTTTGATTTTGAATTGGAGGGGTTACGCGGCCGTGCCTGACGGCCGTCGCTACTGTTTCTGTCCGGTCTTTGTCAGCGTATTGATTTGCGTGATCGGACAGTTCTGCATAATCCCGCTCATATCGCGGACGACGAGTTTGTCGAACTTGGTCAAACTGTTAGTGGTCGTCGTGAAGCCGATATGTTCGGTCGAGCTTAAATCGCGGCAATGAGTCAGCAGCGTAATCAAAAAGCGGTTGCTGGGTCCGGCATAAATCACGATGTGTTGATCGTCGATATAATTCCAGCCGTCCACTCGATAATGCTCGATGCGATCGACAGCTTCACCCTGCGCGTAACCCAACGCGCTGAGTTTTGTCTCCAGCGTTTTTCCGGTCTCGGCATGGACGATGCTAGAAAATAGTGTGCTTGAAAGCGCGAGCGCGGCAGTACAACCCGCTGCAAATACGAAAATGCGTTTGAGTTGACGTGACTGCGTGGCGATAAGGGGGACGATAAAAGACATGGTCGTGTGCTCGCGACGAGGTGGCTGCGGGGCTGTCTGCCTTTTGAACAGACATTTGGATTATCGGTTTTTCATTTAGTTCTGCTGGATTATTTTTGCTGGATCGATCGATTGCGATGAAGCCATTAATAGGTATGACCTGCGAAAGAGTGGAGGCCGATGGCTATCATTGGCACCGCGTTGAAGAACATTATCCGCTCGCCATTATCGAGGCCAGTGGCGGTGTTCCGGTATTGATTCCCTCGGTGGCGCAGCGTTTGGATTATCGCGCGCTGCTGTCGCGTCTCGATGGTGTGTTGCTGACCGGTGGCGCATCGAATATCGAGCCCGAATTTTACGGGCGCGAATCGGAGCAGCCGAACAGTCCGCGCGATCGCCAGCGCGATGAAACCACGCTGACTTTGATTCGCGAAGCTATCGCGTTGGGCGTTCCCGTGCTCGGTATTTGCCGCGGCCTGCAGGAGCTGAATGTCGCGCTCGGCGGAACACTGCATCAGCGTGTGCATCGTGTCGCGGGGAAATTCGATCATCGCGAGGATGATAATGCGCCGGTCGAACAACAATATGCATTGGCCCACAGCGTCAATTTGCAGCCCGGCGGTTGGCTCGCATCGCTTGCCGATACGCACACAATCGAAGTCAACTCGGTGCACGGTCAGGGTATCGATGTACTTGCGCCGGGGCTGCGAATTGAGGCGCTGGCGCCCGATGGATTGATCGAGGCGGTGTCGTTGCCGAGCGCGTTTGCGTTTACCTGCGCGGTGCAATGGCATCCCGAATGGTTCGCGCAGACGACGCCGTTTTGTCGATCGCTGCTGGCAAGTTTTGGCGAAGCGTGTCGCCACTATGCGCTGGAAAAATTATCGAAGAATACGTAGTTGAGCGCAGCGTTTCTGGCCCATTTGCCTTATCTACACGGCCTTCATGGCCTGCGTTACAATTCGTGCGCATTTAAGATCCGAGTGAACAATCTCAACTAAAAAGAGGGTGCCGCCTTGCTGCTCTGGTTCGTTATCGGCTATTGGGTTATTTCCGTGGCGATTGGTTTGTGGGCGTCGCTGCGCGTGAAAAACACGAGTGACTTCGCGGTTGCAGGTCGTCACTTGCCATTTTATATGGTCACTGCCACGGTATTCGCGACGTGGTTCGGTTCGGAAACCGTGCTCGGCATTCCCGCGACATTCCTGCAGGAAAATCTGCACGGTGTCGTTGCCGATCCATTCGGCTCCTCGCTCTGTTTGATTCTGGTGGGTCTGCTGTTTGCGCGCCCGCTGTATCGCATGCGCCTGCTCACCATCGGCGATTTTTATAAACGCCGCTACGGTCGCGGTGTCGAGGTGCTGACCACGGTGGCGATCGTGCTCTCCTATCTCGGTTGGGTTGGCGCGCAAATCACCGCGCTCGGTCTCGTCTTCAATATTGTTTCTGCAGGCGCAATTTCGCAGGTGGCGGGCATGTGGATCGGCTCGGCGACGATTCTCGTCTACACCTACTTCGGCGGTATGTGGGCCGTCGCGATCACCGACTTTATTCAGATGATTATTATCGTGCTCGGTATGCTCTGGATCGGTAACGAAGTCACCGGGCAGATCGGCGGTGTATCGACAGTGATTCAACACGCCGCCGCTGCCGGCAAATTCGAATTCTGGCCGGAGATGAATTTCCCCGCGGTCGCCGCGTTCGTCGCTGCGTGGTGCACGATGATGTTCGGCTCGATGCCGCAACAGGATGTATTCCAGCGCGTGCAGTCGGCGAAGTCGGAAAATATTGCGGTGTGGGGCTCTGTGCTCGGCGGCTCGCTGTATTTCTTCTTCGCCTTCGTGCCGATGTTTCTCGCGTATTCGGCAACGTTGATCGATCCGCAAATGGTGGCGGGTTTGATCGACGAAGATCCGCAAAAAATTCTGCCGACGTTGGTGCTCGAACATACGCCGATGTTTGCGCAGATTATGTTTTTCGGTGCGTTGTTGTCCGCGATTAAAAGTTGCGCCTCCGCGACATTGCTCGCACCCTCGGTCACTTTTGCCGAAAACATTTTGAAGCCGATGTTCCCGCACATGGGCGACAAACAATTGCTGCGCAATATGCGTATCACGACATTGTGTTTTACGGTGTTGGTAACGCTTTACGCGATCAATTCGGATGCGAGCATTTTTGAGATGGTTGAAAATGCCTATCAGGTGACATTGGTCGGCGCATTCATTCCGCTGCTTGCCGGTGTGTATTGGCATCGTGCGACCAATCAGGGTGCGTTGTTCGCAATCTTTGCGGGCATCACGACGTGGATCACATTACTGGTCAGTGCGGATATGCCGGCGGAAACGATCGCAGGTTTCCCCGGCGTTATTGCGATCATTTTTAAATTCGCACAGCCGCTGCAAGTATTGACGCCGCAGGGCGCCGGTTTGATCGCAAGCGCACTCGGCATGATTATCGGCTCGTTGATGCCGCAGATTTTTAAACACGATCCGCATGTGCACCATCGTTTACGCAAAGGTGAAATGGCTAATGATCAACAGCCGTCGCCGTTAGCAGGACATTGAGTGATACAAAGAAATAAGGCCGCATTTGCGGCCTTATTTTTTGGTGGCGATTATTTATTTAAACGGTTGTCTATCAACTGCTGTACGACGCTTGGATCGGCCAGCGTCGATGTATCGCCGAGATTTTCCAATTCATTCGCTGCAATTTTTCGCAAAATGCGACGCATGATTTTTCCCGAACGCGTTTTAGGTAATGCCGGCGCCCATTGAATTAAATCGGGCTTGGCGATGGCGCTGATTTCCACCGTGCACATATCGAGTAATTCTTTGCGCAGTGCTTCTGTCGGTTCGGCGCCGCTCATCAACGTCACGTAAGCGTAAATTCCCTGACCTTTGATGTCGTGCGGGTAGCCAACGATTGCGGCTTCCGCGACCGCAGGGTGCAGCACCAGCGCGCTTTCGATTTCTGCAGTGCCCATGCGATGTCCCGAAACATTCAACACATCGTCGACACGGCCGGTGATCCAGTAATAACCGTCTTCATCGCGACGCGCACCGTCGCCCGTGAAGTAATAGCCGGGATACGGTTTGAAGTAGGTATCGGTCATGCGCTGATGATCGCCGAAGACGCTGCGAATTTGACTCGGCCACGACGCTTTAATAACGAGATTACCTTCGCCCGCACCGTGAATTTCGTTGCCATTGCTATCGAGCAGCGCCGGTTCAACGCCGAAAAATGGCAGCGTCGCCGAGCCTGGTTTTAAATCGGTCGCGCCGGGAAGTGGTGTGATCATGTGCGCGCCGGTTTCGGTTTGCCACCAGGTATCGACGATGGGGCAGCGCGCTTCGCCAACCGTGTGGTAATACCATTCCCACGCTTCGGGATTGATCGGTTCGCCGACAGTGCCGAGCAAACGCAGCGATGAGCGCGAAGTGCGCGTGACGAAATCGTTGCCGACCCCCATCAATGAGCGCAGGGCGGTGGGTGCGGTATAAAACGTGTTGACGCGATGTTTGTCGATCACCTGCCAGAAACGCGATGCGTCGGGATAGGTCGGTACGCCTTCGAACATTAACGAAATAGCGCCGTTGGCGAGTGGGCCATAAACAATGTAGGTGTGTCCCGTGACCCAGCCGACATCGGCGGTACACCAATAAATTTCGCCTTCGCGATAATCGAACGTGTATTTATGTGTCATCGCGGCCATTAATAAATAACCGCCCGTGGTATGCAAAACGCCTTTGGGTTTTCCGGTCGAACCCGAGGTGTACAAAATAAATAATGGATCTTCTGCATCCATCGGTTCAGGCGCGCATTGATCGGAAACATTTTTAATCGCGTCGTGATACCAAATATCGCGACCTTCTTTCCATGAAGTTTTATTACCGGTGCGACGTACAGTAAGCACCGTATTTACATTGGGGCAGTGCGCGAGTGCGGTTTCGACATTGGCTTTGAGCGGAATATGTTTGCCCGCACGCAAACCTTCATCTGCGGTGATAACGACACGACAATCTGAATCGAGAATGCGATCCTTGAGCGCCTCGGGCGAAAATCCACCGAATACAACCGAGTGAACCGCACCGATGCGTGAGCAGGCGAGCATCGCATACGCGGCTTCGGGAATCATCGGCATATAAATGCAAACGCGATCGCCTTTTTTTACGCCACGCTGTTTCAATACATTCGCCATGCGGCATACAGCGCTGTGCAATTCTTTGTAGGAGATGCGCGTGTCGTCGGCAGGATTGTCGCCTTCCCAAATAATTGCGGTTTGATTGCCGCGCGTGGCGAGGTGGCGATCGATGCAGTTTTCGCTGACGTTCAATTTGCCGCCGCTAAACCATTTCGCATCGCCGGTATGGAAATCGAATTCGCGCACCGATTGCCAACGCTGTTTCCACGTTAAAAATTTATCCGCCTGCTCCGACCAGAATTGCTCGGGTGTTTCGATCGATGCGCGGTACATTTTGTCGTAGCGTGCGCGATCGATATGAGTGTCGGTGCTCATCGCGGAGGGAACGGGATAGATTTTCGAATCGTGCATGATCGACATCCTGTTGTTATGACTTGGAAAGATAGAGGCGATTTGAAGTGGCGCTAAAGCTACTCCAATCCGGCGTGAAACTGAACCACAGTGGGGTAAATAAAAAGCTCGCGCGTAATTAAAAAGAAAGTGTCAGAAATAAAAAAGGGGAGCATTTGCTCCCCTTGGATTTTGCGAGACCTGTGTATTCGCAAAAAATCGGCTGCCCTGTACGATTATGCCACTTGCAACGGCATGGCGTTGGCGGAATGGCTCACGCTGTTGTCTTCGTTGAGATAAATCAGGCGCGGTTTGAAATTGATCAATTCGGCGTCGCTGTAGCTGGCGTAAGCGCAGATGATGATGACATCGCCGACATTGGCTTTATGCGCGGCAGCGCCGTTGATCGAGATAATCCCGGAGCCTTCTTCACCGCGAATGGCGTAGGTGGTGAAACGCTCGCCATTGGTGATGTTGTAAATTTGAATCTGCTCGTACTCGCGAATGCCCGCCAGGTCGAGCAGGCGACCATCGATGGCACAAGAGCCTTCATAATGCAGCACGGCATGCGTGACGCGGGCTTTGTGAAGTTTGCATTTGAGCATGATCGATTGCATAACAATTCCTCGGGCGATTCGTCGGCCGGTTAAACGGCGGCGAGCATGCCCCAGTCCTGGCTGGGATTGAGGTTTAGGGTCACATTGTCGATCAGGCGGGTGCGGCCAAGGTAGGCTGCCGCCAGAATGACAAGCTTTTCGGTATCCATTGTCACCGGGCCCAAAGTATAGGCATCGCGCACGGAAACGTAGTCGGGTTTGAAGCCGGCATTGCGCAGCGAATCAATGGCGTATTGTTCGAGATCGCTGTAGCTGTCGAAGCCGCAGGCAATCGCTTCGCGACAATCTTGCAGTGCGCGATGTAATACAGGCGCGACGCGGCGTTCTTCAGCGTTCAGATAGCCGTTGCGTGAGCTCAGCGCGAGGCCGTCGTCGGCGCGTGCAGTCTGTTCGCCGAGGATGGTGATCGGCATGCACAAGTCGCTGGTGAGCTTACGGATGATCGCGAGCTGCTGGAAGTCTTTCTCGCCGAAAATGGCGACATCGGGCTGCACGATCTGAAACAGTTTGGTGACAACGGTGGCAACGCCGGTGAAGTGGCCGGGGCGGCTGCTGCCGCAGAGGGTATCCGACAAGTCGGGTACGCTGACCTTTACCTGCGACTCCATGCCGTTGGGATACATCTCCTCAACGCCTGGAGTGAAAAGATAATTGGTGCCCGCCGCGAACAGCTTTTCTTTGTCGGCCGCGAGTGTGCGCGGGTATTTATCGAGATCTTCGGTCGGGCCGAATTGAAGCGGATTGACGAAAATGCTGACGACGACGATATCGGCTTCTTTATGGGCGCGATGGACCAGTTGAATGTGGCCGTCGTGCAAGTTGCCCATGGTCGGAACAAATGCAATGCGCTTGCCGGCGCGTTTCTCAGCGGCAAGGGCAGTGCGCAGTGCTGCGGTCTGGGCGAATACTTTCATATCACGCAATGATCCCGCTGGATGTTCAGACTAAACCCGAGCCAAGGCTTGGGTCGCTCACAGTGCTCCGATCCGTGCGTCACTGTCCCTTGGAGTACCGCTCCTTGCTACGAACTGCACATAATCTGTGCAGCTGGGGCGGAGGCGGCAGAGTATGCCGCAATCATATAGGGCGTTCAACAATTTTTGGTAACAAAATATTCACTCTTTTGTTACCTAAAGAAGCATAAAGCGGTGAAAGCGTGAGCCCGTGACCTAAAAGTGTGGCCTTCGGGTCGAGAATCCAACGCCGGGGTTACTGTGACTAATCGAAACAGTGCTCGGGTGCGGGAAATTCGCCGGCAATGACGGCGTTGCGATAGTTGCCCAATGCCTGCTGAATGCTGTTAGCGCCCTGCATGAAGTTGCGTACGAAGCGGGGCGGCTTGGGCGTCAGGCCGAGCATATCGGTAAGCACCAATACCTGTGCATCGGTACCCGGGCCTGCGCCTATACCGATAACGGGTATACGCAGCGCTGCGCTGATCGCACGTCCAAGCGATTGCGGTACGCATTCGATGACGAGCATGACGGCGCCCGCAGCTTCGACGGCTTTGGCCTCATCGATAATGCGCTGCGCCTGCTCCGGCGTGCGCCCCTGAATTTTGTAACCGCCGAACAGGTTGACCGATTGGGGTGTCAATCCCAGGTGCGCGCAGACGGGCATGCCGCGCTCAGTCAACATGCGGATGGTTTCCAGCAGCCAAGTGCCGCCTTCCAGCTTCACCACTTGTGCGCCGGCTTGCATCAGGCGTGCGGAGTTATCCATCGCCTGCGCTGGGGTCATATAACTGCCGAAGGGAAGATCGCCAACGATAAGCGACTGCGGATTGCCGCGTTTGACCGCAGCAATGTGGTAGGCCATATCATCGACGGTGACAGGTAGCGTGCTGTCCTGTCCTTGCCAGGCCATGCCGAGCGAATCGCCGACCAGAATCGCCTCGATACCGGCATCGGACGCGGCCTTAGCGAATGGCGCGTCGTAGGCGGTAATCACCGCAAACTTTTCGTTCGCTGCTTTCTTGGCCTGCAACTGCGTGATGCTGATCGTGGACATGGCGAAGACCTCAAATCGGGAGCGGCAGAGTTTGCGCAAAGCGACGCGCAGACACAATAGTTTTGATCGGTGTGCCTATCTAAGCGGAAGCATGATCGGCCTAAGCGTGAGCTTGATCGGCGTGGTTGCTTTGAAAATTACAGCACGGTGGGATTGAAAAAGTGGCGGCCGTGACGAATTGAACCGATTCGTTCAAGCAGCAAGGCGAAATCTTGGTCGCTGTGTGCAAAATCGATTTGTGCCGCGTTGACGATCAATAGTGGCGCGTCGTCGTAATAGAGGAAGAATTCGCTGTAAGCGGCGTTGATCTTTTCGAGATAGTTCGAATCGATCGATTGCTCATAGCCGATACCGCGTTGCTTTACCCGCTGCAGTAAGACATCCGTAGGTGCTTGCAAATAAATCACTAAATCGGGTGTCGGTGCATCGAGTGTCAGTTGCTCGTAGACTTTTTCGTAAAGTGCGTATTCGTCGCTATCGAGATTAATGCGCGCGAATAGCGGATCTTTAGCGATGAGAAAATCGGTCACGCGTGCCGGGGAAAATAAATCGCCTTGCCGCAAATCCTGAATCTGCTGCGCGCGTTGAAATAAAAAAAATAATTGGGTGGCGAGCGCCGATTGTTTGGGGTTTTTGTAAAAGCGTTCGAGAAACGGATTTTGTTCAGCCTGTTCCAGCAACACATCGCGATTGAATGTTTCCGCAAGGCGTTTTGCCAATGTCGTTTTGCCGGCGCCGATCGGGCCTTCGATAGCGATGAATTGCGGTGCGGGGGTATCGATTTTTTTTGAGTCGAAGGGCACGGATATTCTCACGGGCAGTCAGCACAAATGCGGCGAGCTAGGGGTCATGAAATCTACAATCGGGTCAGCCCGGCACCGGAGCAGCAGTCTAATAGCGAGCGCAACGATGCGCCACGGGGGAGTGTGAGATACGGCGCGATGTCGTGTAACGGGTAAAGAACGAAATTACGTTCGTGCAAGCGCGGATGCGGCACTTGTAATTGCGGCAAATCGATAATGGCATCGCCGTAGAGCAGTAAATCGAGATCGAGTGTGCGAGCTCCCCAGCGCTCGGTGCGCACGCGCCCTTGCGCAGTTTCGATTTGTTGCAGATGGGAGAGCAGTGTGAGTGAATCGAGCGTCGTATACAGTTCGGCGACGGCGTTGAGGTAATCGGGCTGCTGGCCCGGGCCGATCGCGGGGTTGCGATAGTGTGGCGACACCGCTCCGAGCTGCGAGTTTTCGATGCCATTGATCGCTGCCAGTGCGGATTTAATTTGTGCGGCGGGTTCGCCTAGATTGCTGCCAAGTCCGATGAAGCAGCGAACGCCCTTGCTCATCGATCAGGACTCGATGCGCGGTTTACGCGGGCGCCGCCGACGAGCATTGTTGTTGCTGTTGCGCGGTGTAGCCTGACGCAGAAGATGTCCGCGCTGATCCTCTTCGGCTGCGAGAAATTCCGTCCACCAGGCGCCGGCTTCGCCAACGATTTCGCCCGCCTGCTCTCGTAACAATAAAAAATCGTACGCGGCGCGCAGCCGAGGATGCTCTAACAGTGACGCAATACGGCGCGTATCGCGCCGCTGCAGTCGCGATTGTAAATCCCATATCTCGCGCATCGGCTGGCTGAATCGCCGTGGAATCCCGGTGTGCTGGAGCTGCCAGTCGATGGTGGTTTGCGCCGCCTGCTGACGTGCTGCGGTTTCTGGAATCCCCTGCGCGATCAGCGCATTGAGTTCGCTCTGCAGCGCCGGCCACAGCAGTGCGCTGTAGATAAATGCGGGGGTGACCGGTTTATCTTGTGCGATACGCTCATCGGTGTTGCGCAATGCCTGCTCGATCAGTGCTTCGGCTGCGGGTTGGCCTGCTTCGATTGCCGCAGCGGTGGCGGGGAAGAGCGGGGCGAATAACTCGTGTTCGCATAATTGCCGGTAGGTGGCGAGTCCGTGACCTGCCATGAAGAGTTTGAGCACTTCATCGAACATGCGCGCAGGAGGGACGTTGCCGAGCAGATGTGCGAGTTCGTGCATCGGTGCTGCGGTGGTTTCTTCGATCGTAAAGTCGAGCTTTGCGGCAAAGCGCGCTGCGCGCAGCATGCGGACGGGATCTTCTCGATAGCGGGTCGAAGCGTCGCCGATGATGCGGATCTGGCGGTTTTCCAAATCCTGCATGCCGCCGGTGTAATCGTAAACGGCGAAATTTTCGGTGGTGTAGTAAAGCGCGTTAATGGTGAAGTCGCGGCGTATGGCATCTTCGGCCATGGTGCCGTAGACGTTGTCGCGCAGCAGCATGCCGTCTTCGTTGCGCGCCGCGTGCTGCGCGCTGATTTCATTATCCTGTGTGTGGTCACCGCGAAAAGTGGTCACCTCGATGGTTTCGCCACCGAAGCGAACATGCACGATTTTAAAACGCCGGCCGATGATGCGGCTGCTGCGGAAGATCTCTCGAATTTGTTCGGGTAACGCATTCGTAGCGACATCAAAATCTTTCGGGTGCCCGCCCAGCAGTAAGTCGCGAACGCCGCCGCCGACCAGATAGGCCTCATAACCCGCAGCTCGCAATCGAGCGATGACTTTGAGGGCGCCTTGGCTGATGTGTTTGCGCGAAATGGAGTGCTGGTCGCGCGGGATGATGGTCGGGTCCATGTTTTTTTTATGATCGGTCAATCTGGCGGTTTCCGGCAACGATTGCGAGCGGATACGTCGCCACATTGTGGTAAGCCAATTCAATGGAAATAGCTCTCTCTGAAGGGATAAAAAATCCGGTCGGATTCTAACACATGACTCGATTGATTAGACGTTTGGGAGAATCGATGAAGTTGCGATGAGTCGGGAGAGGGAAGAGGGGGAAAGAATCTTTCCCCTCCAGGTCTCTTGAGTGTCATTATTTTTATTGTTGAATAAAAGATCATTATTTTTATTATGTAGTCGTATTAGCAGGCCTTGTGCCATGTTTGATTATGCTTATAAAACAACGATTTATATGAGGTTGCAGATTTCAAATAAGTAAGTGGGTAGCCCAGTTGTTACGTAGTTTCCCGTATTTTGTTACGGTTTGCCGTTATGGGTAACGATAGTTGGGGCGCTATATACCGATTCCAGCGGTATGTTTGGATCATGCGGGCTGAAGTGCGATTGGGTATCGATGCAGACGTTGGGGGTGGATGCAGGAACGGCGTGGGCTGGAATGCAGCAGATTGGGAAAACGGTATACCAGAAATGCAAATGGGGAAGTTGCCTTCCCCATCCAGGTCTCACTTGAGTTTTTTATTTTATTTTTGTTCGTCTTTTTATTATTAAACGTACTTTTTTTATTGTTTGAGGCTGGCCTGTCTTATTTCTAATAGGCTTAATCAGCTTGTCTTATTATTTGTTGTTATTTTTATGCAATCAGGTAAAGCATTTGCTGTGCCAATTTAATATTTTTATTTATATCAATGGGTTGCAGTTATTTTGTGGCTGGTTTTCGGCGGGTGTATGAAGGGGTTGTTACGAGGGTTCCCGGAAAGCGTTACGATTGTAACGTTCTGGTAACGTGCTGAATTTGACAGAATGGGATTAGCTGCTAGAAGCCGCCCTCACACCGTTACGATGCGTTGGCGGCTTTGTTTGTGGTTTTTTTGCGAGGAATACCCAAACGCTGGCGACGTTCCCACAAGCATTTGCGGCTGACGCCGAGTTTTTGCGCCAGTTCGGTTTCACTCATCGAGTCCTGATGCTCCAGCACAAAACGCTGGAAATAATCCTCAAGCGAGAGATCCTCGGCGGGGTCGCTGCTCATGTCGATGGGCTGCGGTCGGGTGACAAAATCCGCTGCGGCGCTGAGCAGGCTGGGTTCGGATTGCCCGCGCAGCTGATTGATGTTGACGAGCTCCAAGTCGATGTCGAGTAAATCGTTGTCGATTTCCTCATCCTCGCAGAGCAGCACGGCGCGCTCGATGACATTCTCGAGTTCGCGCACGTTGCCGGGCCAGCTGTATGTCGTGATTGCCTGGATCGCTTTGGGCGAGAAATGCAGCAGCGGTTTGTCCAGCTCTTCGCAGCGTTGCTGCAAAAGCACTTCGGCGATTTCAAGGATATCCTTACCGCGCTCGCGGAGTGGCGGCAGCACTAGGCGCATCACATTGATTCGATAGTAAAGATCCTGGCGAAACTTGCCTTGTTCGCAGAGCTGGCGCAGATCGCGGTGGGTGGCGCAAATCAATCGCACATCGACTTGTTTCGATTGTACCGAGCCAATCTGGCGAATTTCTTTCTCCTGAATGAAGCGCAGCAGTCGCGCTTGCGCCTCGATCGGTAGTTCGCCGATTTCATCGAGAAATAGAGTGCCGCCATCGGCTGCTTCGATTAGGCCGATGCGATTGGTATTGGCGCCGGTGAACGCGCCTTTTTCGTAACCGAACAGCTCGGACTCGATCAGAGTTTCGGGAATGGCGGCGCAGTTGACGCAGATGAGCGGTTTATCGAGGCGTTTGCTCTGCTGATGAATGGCGCGCGCGACCAATTCTTTGCCGGTGCCGGTTTCGCCGTGAATCAATACCGTGGTATTGGCCGGTGCGACTTTCTTGATGTGATTGTAGAGTTTGAGCATCGGCTTGCAGCTGCCGATCATGCCGCCCATTTGCGGCAGTCCGCGTTTTACCGTGCGCCGTGGTTGGTTCGAGCGGTCTTCCTCGGCGAAATCGCTGCGGTTGTCGGCAATGATGCGAGCGACCGTGGTGAGCATTTCGTCGTGATTGAACGGCTTGGCGATATAGTCGACCGCGCCGGCTTTGAGCGAATCCACGGCCGAGCGCACGCTGGCATAGCTCGTCATGATCAGTACCGGAACCTCTTCGGTTTTCTGAATCAGATCGGTCCCGGGGGCGCCCGGTAAACGTAAATCGCTGATGATGAGTTGGAAATCGTCGAGCGCGAAATTATCGAGCGCATGCTGTACCGACATCGCTTCCGAGACCGCATAACCATTGCGCTCGAGCAGACGACGCAAGGCGTTGCGGATTACATCTTCGTCTTCGACTATCAGAATTTTGTCCATGCGGCACTCATTGAAAGGCATTGGCCATCAAAAGCACTGGCTGCTCATCTCATCGCGTTGGGTGGGATGTCGCCGTTATGAATCTCTGCGGCAAGTGCGAGACTTGGTCACAGCGCGCAACGATAACGCGTCGGAATTTTTTTTGCCACTGACCGAGCTCGCCGACAAAGTTAAGGGAATTAATGATCGGCTCTCGGCAGCCAGATATGAATGCGCGTGCCGCAGTTTTGTTCGGCGACGGGACTTTCGATATCGATACTGCCGTGCAAATCTTCGATGATGCTGTAAACCATGGCAAGCCCGAGGCCGGTACCTTTTCCTGGTTCTTTCGTCGTAAAGAACGGCTCGAAAACGCGATCGATGTGCTCCTTCGCGATACCGCTGCCGCTGTCGGTGACGGTGATATGCACCTGGTTCGCCGTCAAATCGCACTGAATGACGACTTCTGAGTTTTCGGGGCTTGCGTCGCGCGCGTTGGAAAGCAAATTGATGAACACCTGCAGCAAGCGCTGTTCGTCCGCGATGACTTGAACGGATTTATAGCAACGATTAACGAAGCGCACGGCTCGCGCTTCTTTGTTCAATGTCAGTAAATGGATGGCTTCGTCGATATTGCGATAGAGCTGCACCGGCTCCAAATGCCCGACGCCGCCCGTGTGCGAAAAATTGACGAGCGATTGCACGATGCGTGAAATGCGATTGGTTTGTTTGAGAATTTCATCGGCAGTTTCGAGACTTTCTGGATTGGTCGTATCGTATTTCAGGTTTTGCGCAAGGCAGGCGATACCGGTGACGGGATTGCCAATTTCGTGCGCAACTCCCGCAGCGAGTCGGCCGATCGAAGCGAGGCGTTCGTTGTGCACAAGTTCTTCTTCGAGCAATTGCGTCTCAGTCATATCTTCGACAATGATGACCTGGCCGTCGTGAGCGTTGGTTTGATTGACACTGGCTTTTACCAGGTTGATCCAGCGTGTGCGACCATCGACCTCGATGCGCTGTTTATGTTGGTGCGTTTCAACGGCGTCGAAGAAATCGTTGAGTAATTGATGCCACGGCGCGGGCAGGTTCGATACATGCGAGCCGACCACATCATAGAGGCCTACGCCAGTCAGCGTTTCCATCACGTGATTCCACATCAGAATTTCGCGATCGCGTCCCAGCGAGCACAGACCGATCGGTAAATCCTGCAATGTTTGTCGATGGTGACGGCGCAGCGAGTCGAGATCGGCAGCCAATCCCGTCAAATGATATTTGTAACGTTCGAGGCGCGATTCGATCAGGTTGATATCTTCGGTGGGTTCTTCGGTGGCTTCATACGGCAGTACGCGATTGACCATATCGAGCGCGACGGCGGGGCCGAGCAATCCCGATAAATTGGTTTCGATACGATCGCGCAATCGACGCAATGCGTAGGGGCGATTTTCGCTGTGATCCAAATTCAAATCTTCGAGTGCGCGCGCCACTTCGCGTTTTGCACTGCTTTCGCCGAGCGCTTGCGCGAGACGCTGTTCGATTTGATGTGCATCTTGCACATTGAGCGCGCGACGACGCGGTCGATTCAATACATCGAGTCCGCATACCTGTGCTGCTGCACGCTCTTCGTCGGTGGTGGGGACGAGCAGCGACACGATGGTGAAAATAACGACATTCAGACCGAGCGATATGAGCGTCGCACCGCTCCACGCATCTTCGGGCAGTACGATGTTGAATTGTGTGGAGAGCACAACCGCAATATCGAGATCGCTCGCGAGCGGCAACATCATGAATGCCACCCAGATGATGACACCGACGCAGAGGCCGGCCAAAAAACCTGCGCGATTGCCGCGCGACCAATACAGCACCGCGAGCACACCGGGCATGAGTTGAAGTACGGCGACACACGCGGTCATGCCGAGCGAGGAAATGGCTTCGTGCTCGCCGACCAGACGATAAAATCCATAGCCGCATAAAATGATGGCGACGATAAGGCAGCGTCGAATCCACAGCAGCCAGCGATAAATATCGCGATCGCTACCGGGTTGGTAAAACGGCAAAATTAAATGATTCAAGCACATCGATGCCATCGTCAACGTGGTGACGATAATCACGCCGCAGGCGGCGGACAGGCAGCCGATGAAAATGAATAACGACAACAGCGGTTGATTTTGATCGATGCCGAGCGAGAGCGAAAAATATTCCGGAGGCAATTGCCCGTCGAGTTTTAATCCCGCCCATAAAATCGGCAGCACGGGCAGGCTTAGCACCAGCAATAGAATCGGAAATCCCCAGCTCGCCGTGTAGAGCGCTTTGGCGCTGTGATTCTCGGTGAATAGCATGTGAAACATATGCGGCATGCACACGGTGACCGAGAAAAATATCAGCATCAAGGAGCGCGCCGAATCCTGCCGCATGGGTGAGCGTACCAGCGACAGCACATCGGCATCGTTGAGCAGCCACTGATTCATTTCGTGAAAGCCGCCGAACACACCGAATATGGCGAATGCGCCAAGCGCAAGCAAAACAATCAAATTAACCAGCGAAGAGAATGCGATTGCTGCGACCAATCCTTCATGGCGCTGATTGGCAGTGCGATGTTTCGAGCCAAATAAAATGGCGAAGAGCGAAATGATGACGCAAAAAACCAGCGCGAGATTTTCGGCGCGCTTGGTGGTGGGATATTCGAGGAGAGGATTGGTCAGTGTGTGCGCGGTATCGGCGACGCCACGAATTTGCATCGCCAATAATGGCATCATCGCCAGCAATAAAAACAAGGTGACGGCGGAGCCGACCCACTGGCTGCGAAAGCGAAAGGTCAGTAAATCGGCCAGCGAGGTGAGTTGATATTGTCGACAGATTCGCTGCAGCGGAATTAATAAGAGTGGCGCAAACAGCAGCGTGCCACTCACCCCCGCGTACATGGCGAGAAAACCGTAACCGTAATGGTAGGCGGTGTCGACCGACTGATAAAAAAGCGCAGTGCCGCCGAAAACGGCGAGCGAAAAAATATAAACGAGCGGATGCCGGAGTACGCGTTTGGGAATCAGGCCGCGTTCGCTGCCATGCGCGATCGCAAACAATATCAGCAGGTAGGTAAATCCGACGAAAAATAATTGGGCGAGGCCGGGATTTGCAAAATCGGTGCTCACGATATCAGTACTCATCGCGGGCCTTGCCGCGTTGGGCCCAGTACATGAATGCGATCAGTGCAAGCCACACGATGTAGGGGCGATACCACGCCTCATTGCCGCTCAATACCCATTCCTGCAGGCTGGGCGAAAATACGAAAATCAGGCCGAATAACAGCAGCAACGTTGGATTGAGATACATGATTTTTCCATAGGCTCTACTTATCGCGACGATGTTACTGAACTTGCTCGCCAATTACACGGCGAAAGCGAACGCTGTTTCGTTATAGAAGCTGTGCGACCGCAACGAGAATCTGCTCGGCTGCAAGGGTTTCTCAGTCGATAAAAGCGCGGCAGCGCGCCGGCAGTTCATTGATGCCGATGTCGGGTTGGCGCGCAATCAGCGCAATATTCCAATGCCGGACGGCCCAGTCGAGGATGTCGGAGCGCGATTGTTGCAGCGTTTGCGGTGGTAGCGGCTGATGTAAGCATTCGAGCGCCGCCAACAAATTTTCGATGGCATTAGCGGGATCGAGCGCACGCGCCAGTGTTTGTTTGCTCAACTTCTGCTGCTGCGAATTAACGATGACAGGGATATGCGCGTACTGCGGCGTGAGCAGGTTTAAGCAGCGCTGCAGAAATATCTGGCGCGCTGTCGATTCGAGCAGATCCGAGCCGCGCACAATATGCGTGACGTATTGTGCGGCGTCGTCGATCACCACGGCGAGTTGATATGCGGGCAATTGATCTTTTCGATAAATCACAAAATCGCCGACATCGCGCGCAATGTTTTCCGTAAACGCGGGTTGAATGCGATCGCTGATATCGATGTCGACAGCATCGACGCGCAGTCGAATAGCAGCTGGCTGTTGCGGTTGATCAAAACATTGTCGGCAGCGTCCCGCATACACCCCATCGTTTGCCGCCAAATCCAGGCGCGAGCAGGTGCAATAAAACGCGCGGTGTTGTTCGATTAATTGCGCACATATTTTTTGGTAAACCGCCAGGCGCTGACTTTGATAGAGCACGTCGCCATCCCATTCGAGGCCGTGCGCGTGCAGACAGTTCAGGATTGCGCGGCTGGCGCCAGCAACTTCGCGCGGCGGGTCGATATCTTCAATGCGAACGAGCCACTGTCCGTTATGCGCGCGTGCGTCGAGAAAACTCGCCAGAGCGGCGAGCAGCGAACCGAAATGCAGCGGGCCGGTCGGTGAGGGTGCGAATCGACCGATATAGTGCGAAGGTGAAGTAGTAGAGGTGGGCTGCGGCATTAGACGGTACCGCTTAACGATTGGCGCGCAGCGATGCGTGCACGCCAATCGGCAGAGATCTTGGAGTCAGACGTGGCGATCAACCGTGTTCTTGTTTCTCTTTGATTTCATCGAGCGTTTTACAATCGATGCATTTGGTCGCAGTCGGACGCGCTTCGAGGCGCTTGATGCCGATTTCAACGCCGCAGGCTTCGCAATAGCCGTAATCGTCGTTGTCGATCAGATCGAGAGTCGAGTCGATTTTCTTGATCAGTTTGCGTTCGCGGTCGCGGGCGCGCAGTTCGAGGCTGAATTCTTCCTCTTGCGTGGCGCGGTCGGCAGGATCGGGGAAGTTGGCGGCTTCGTCTTTCATATGGGAAACCGTGCGATCGACTTCCTCCATCAACTCGGCTTTCCACTGGCGCAAAATATGACGGAAATGATCTTTCTGTCGATCGCTCATGTACTCCTCGCCCTTTTTGAGTTTGTAGGGCTCAAAGTTCTTGAACGAGGTGACTGCCTCTTGTTTCTTAGCTGCCATTGCTAGCGCCTCTTTTATATATACGCTCTTCGATTCAGTATTGATGCACGTTCGGTGCCGTCTTGCGCAGGCGCTGGCCGTGATCAAGCGCGCCAACCTACCAGATATCGCCGCGCAACGCTACCGCTGTATCGGCTTGTAAACGCGGTCGATTCAGTGTGGTGGAATTATTAAAAACCGCCATTTTTCGTGGCGACGCGCAATCGCGCCGCGTCTACAATAGCCGCCTTTATATGGGGTCGGCTTGTGTGCGTGCAATGCGCGCGAGTTGGGGCTCTGTCGGGAGAATAACGCGTGACCGTGTTTGCCAATCGCATCGATGAGATCGAGCCATTCCGCGTGATGGCGATACTCGCGCGCGCGAAAGAATTGGAGGTGCAGGGGCGCGATATTGTGCATCTCGAAGTCGGCGAGCCGGATTTCGGCAACGCGGCCCCGATAGTTGAAGCGGTGACGGCGGCACTTGCTCGCGGCGACACTTTTTATACGCAGGCAACGGGGCTGCCCGAATTGCGCGCTGCGATTGCGCAGTGGTACGCCACGCAACACGGTGTCGAGATTTCGCCGCAGCGCATTATCGTGACGCCTGGTGCATCGGGCGCATTGCTGTTGGCGGTGACGCTGTTGCTGAACGCTGGTCAGGGATTGTTGATGAGCGATCCAGGCTATCCGTGCAATCGCAATTTTCTCAGCGTGGTCAACGCCGAGGCGCAACTGGTGCCCGCGGGCCCGGAAGATCGTTATCAATTATCGGCGGCGCAGGCCGAGCGTTATTGGCGCGAAAATACTGCGGGTGTGCTGGTGGCATCGCCGGCAAATCCGAGCGGTGAAATTCTGACGCGTGAACAATTGCGCGATTTGTTTGCGCTGTGTCAGCGTCGCGGCGGCACATTGATCGTCGATGAGATCTATCATGGCCTCACCTATGGCGTCGATGCGCCTTCAGTGCTTGAAATTACCGATCAGGCATTCGTCATCAATAGCTTTTCGAAATATTTTGGCATGACGGGGTGGCGGCTCGGCTGGTTGGTGGCGCCGCTCGATGCAGTGTCTGCGCTCGAAAAACTTGCGCAGAATTTATTTATTTCGCCGCCCACGGTTGCGCAATACGGCGCGCTCGCCGCGTTCGGTGCAGAAGCGCAGACTGTGTTTCAGCAACGTTGTGCGGAATTTGGAAAGCGCCGCGATTTTTTGCTCACGCATTTGCGGCGCCTGGGTTTTGGAATACCGCACACACCGGCGGGTGCGTTGTATCTGTATGCTGATGTGACAAAATTTACGCGCGACAGCGAGAAATTCTGCCTCGATCTGTTGGAGCAGCAGGGTGTGGCGATAACACCGGGTACTGATTTTGGTCGTTATCGTGCGCGCGAGCATGTGCGCTTCGCGTACACGACAACGATGCCGCGTCTTGAAGAGGCTGTTAGACGACTCGAAAAAGTCGTCAGCTAAATCGATAGCCCGTTAACCCTTAGCGAGAATGGTTGCAATGAGTGAATACATCGTCCACGTCACGATGGCGAATGCCAAGCAAATTCTGATCGATGAATCATTTCAGCGGCCCGTGCTCATCGATTTTTGGGCGGATTGGTGCGAACCGTGTAAAACGCTGATGCCAATGCTAGAAAAACTCGCCAACGAATATGCAGGTCAGTTCGTATTGGCGAAGGTCAATTGCGACACCGAGCAACCCATCGCGCAGCAATTCGGTGTGCGCAGTTTGCCGACGGTGGCGTTGATGAAAGACGGTCAGCCAGTCGACGGTTTTGTCGGAGCGCAGCCTGAATCCGCTGTGCGTAAGCTGCTCGAAAAATTTTTACCGAAGCCGTGGGATTTGCAGTTGGAACAGGCGCGCGCAGCGATCGATGCGGGTGATTTTGGCGCCGCGCTCGCTTTGCTGCGCAATGCGTACGAAGAGTCGCGCAAGCGCGCGGATATCGGTATGGAACTCGCGGCGGTACTAATTGCGCTGAAGCGCTTCGATGAAGCGGCGGCGCAGCTCGAATCGATCAAATTGGCCGATCGCGATCAGCGTTATCAGCAATTGTTGGCACAGATCGAATTGCAGCGTGAAGCGGCGAAGACGCCTGAGATTCGTCAGTTGGAAGAAGCGTTTAGACAGTCTCCCGATAATTTGGAAACAGCCTATCAACTCGCGCTGCAATACAATCAGAATCAGCAGCATCGTGAAGCGCTCGATATACTGGTGGAGATCCTGCGCAAGAATAAACAGTTTCGCGATGGCGGCGCCAAGAAAGCGCTGCTCGACATTATCGCCGTGTTGGGGAATACCGATCCGTTGGCGAAGGAATATCAGCGCAAATTGTTTTCACTCATGTATTAATCGTGAGAGCGCGGCGCTATCAACAACAAATCGACAAAAAAATTACAGTGAGGCGAGGAATGAATCGTTTTGCAACAAAACTGCTGGCGACTGTCTGTGTTATGACGATGGCTCCGCTAGCGATCGCACAGCGCAATGAAAATCCCAATCAATGGTATGCCGATGGCGCGAATGAATTGAAGCGCGCGTTGCAGGCGACTCCGAATGAGCAGCGCGCAAAAAATATCATTCTGTTTGTCGGCGATGGCATGGGCATGTCGACCATTACCGCCGCGCGTATTTTTGACGGTCAGTTGCGCGGCGAAAATGGTGAGGAGAATGTGTTGTCCTTCGAGGAGTTTCCCTATCTCGCGCTCGCAAAAACCTATAACACCGATCAACAGGTACCGGATTCTGCCGGCACGATGACGGCGATTATGTCCGGCGTGAAAACCAAAGCGGGATTGGTCGGTGTCAATCAGAACGCGCAGCGCGGCAACTGCAAAAGCTCGAATGGAAATTGGACGCAGAGTTTTCTCGAGCAGGCCGCAAAAGCGGGCATGAGTACGGGTATTGTCACCACAACGCGGGTGACGCACGCGACACCGGCGGCAACGTATGCGCATACGCCCGATCGCGATTGGGAGAGCGATGCCAATATGCCGCAGGAAGCGCGCGTGCAAGGCTGTAAGGATATTGCGCGGCAATTGATCGAGTTTCCGCTCGGTGGCGGTATCGATGTCGTGCTCGGCGGCGGACGCAGTAAATTCATGCCGAATACAGTAAGCGATCCTGCGGGTGACGGCATGGGCGAGCGTACCGATAAGCGCGATCTTACGGCGGAGTGGGTGAAGAAATACCGCAACGCCGCCTATGTCTCGAATGAAAATCAATTTGCAGCGATCGATCCGGCGAAGGTCGAGCATCTGCTCGGATTGTTCAGTCATGATGAAATGGGTTTTGCCAGCGATCGCAAAAAAGACGGTGAGGGTGAACCGTCACTCCCCGAGATGACCAAAAAGGCGATTGCGATTTTGAAGCGTAATCCGGAAGGTTTTTTTCTGATGGTCGAAGGCGGACGCATCGATCACGCCCATCACATGGGCAACGCCTATCACGCGCTCGATGAAACGCGCGAATTCGCGAATGCGGTGCGCGCCGCGATGCATAGTACCGACAGCAACGACACGCTCATCATCGTCACTGCGGATCATAGTCATACGTTGACAATTTCCGGTGAGCCTAAGCGCGGCAATCCCATTCTGGGTAAAGTGTTCGGCAACGGCGAAAACGGTAAAAAGAATGACCAGCCGCTGCTCGCACTCGACGAACGCCCGTATACGACGCTGAATTACATCAATGGTCCGGGTGCGATTGCGGTCCACAGCGCCACCACCGATGAAAGCGGTAAACAGGATCGCTCGCGACGCGATCTCAGCAATGTCGACACGACCAAGCCGGAATATTTGCAGCAGGCGCTGATTCCGCTGAAAAGCGAATCGCATGCGGGCGAGGATGTGCCGATTTATGCGAGCGGGCCGTGGGCGCAATTATTTCGGCGTACGGTCGAGCAAAACTATATTTATCATGTGATGAAATACGCGAGCCTGGATCAGCCCAAAGCTGCCGCTACCGGTGGGAAAAAAGCGCGCACTTCGGCGAAATCGAAATCGGCGCAATGATTGCGTCAGTCTTACTGAGAGGTTGATATGAACGAACAACATTTGCGCGAGCAGTTGCAGCGTTTAGGGGCGGAGTTGCAGGCATTGCCGCTCGATGATGACAAGCGCGACTCATTGGCGGCGTTAGTCGCCGATATCGAATCACAACTCGACGATGGCAGTGCCGACGATTCGCTGGTGCAGCAAGTTGAGGAAGTGATGTCGAGTTTTGAGGCCGAGCATCCGCGTGTTGCTGCGATTTTGAACAGCATTATCACTACACTCGGAAATATCGGTATTTAGAGAAGATATTCTCTTGACTCGTTTGGGTGACGTCACTATATTACGCGCCCTACGCGCTGGTAGCTCAGTTGGATAGAGTATCTGGCTACGAACTAGAGGGTCGGGGGTTCGAATCCCTCCCAGCGCGCCAAACAAATAAAAAGGCCGGTCAATTGACCGGCCTTTTTATTTGTCGGCTGCTTGAGTGAATCGCTCTAACCGGTTCGCCAAAACGCATCGCGTTTTGCAACGAGCCGCAAAGCGGCGAAGCCCCGCAGGGGTCGTAATCGCGGAGCGATTGCGATTCATCCCTTGGCAGGTTCTGAAGTCGCGAATCAATCCCCTCATGTCGCACCCACATTCGCTTTTGCTTTCTCCCCAGCTCCCATCAGAGCACCCCAACACCCTGATTTAAAAAGGGTCAATAGATCCGCCCACAAATCGGGCACAATTGATTGAGCATTCGTCATTCTAGTGACATAATCGCCGGTCCTCGTGCCAGGGTGGGGCGCTGAAGTCTGCGCCATGTTTTTGTCCTGCGAGCGAGAGAAGCTCAAACCGAAGCGGCGGTGTTGACGACGACCGGGTGGCAGTTGCGGTGTTGCTGCCTTTGGATCGCATAGACGCATTTCACGATGTCAGCGGCATACGCTAAATGCGATGGGCCGACTGGCAATTCGAGCGATTGTGGAGAGCGGTGCTCTTCCACTGCGGATACACATGTTGTTGCAGTTTTACGTAGTGCGATAAGCGCGCCGTTATTTGAAAAGCGTGTGCGGCAGTATTTCGATGTTTGCCTGGCGGCAATCGGCGCCAGGTTAATAGTAGGTGGAGAACTTTATGACCAATGACGCAACCAACAATGTCCTCCAGGGCGATCTGTTTAAGAATGATGCCCGTCTGGGTCGACCATCGCAGCATGGTTTGTATGATCCGGCCAACGAAAAGGACAGTTGCGGTGTCGGCTTTGTCGCCGACATGAAGGGGCGCCCGAGTCATTCGATTCTGCTCGAAGCCGATCACGCGTTGCGTCGCATGGATCACCGCGGTGGTTGTGGTTGCGAGGCGAACACCGGTGACGGTTGCGGCATTCTCACTGCAATGCCGGACAAATTTTTCCGCAAGGTTGCCAAGGCCGAGTTCGGTGTCGATCTGCCAGCAAAAGGTCGCTATGCCGTTGGCAACGTGTTTTTACCGGCGTTGGCGAGCGAGCGCGAAAAGTGCAAAGCGCTGGTGAGCAAAGTGATTGCCGAGCAAGGTCAGAAGCTGATTGGCTGGCGCGATCTGCCCGTCGAGCCGATCAAGGCCGATGTGGGGCCGACTGCGACGGCATCGATGCCGACATTCGAACAATTATTCATTGCCGCATCTGACGATGTGAGTGGCGATGACTTCGAACGTCAGCTTTATATCATCCGCAAAAACAGCACGCGTCAGCTGCGCTATGAATCGAGCTCCGAACAGTCGGATCTCTTTTACATCTGTACGCTGTCGTCGAAGGTCATCGTTTACAAAGGCATGTTGACCACGAGTCAGTTGCTCCCGTTCTATCCCGATCTGCGCGATACCGATTTCGAAACGCATCTTGCAATGGTGCACTCGCGCTTCTCGACTAACACGTTTCCTTCGTGGGATCGCGCACAGCCCAACCGCTTCCTCAGCCACAACGGCGAAATCAACACGCGCGCCGGCAATATCAATTGGATGCACGCGCGTGAAGGCGTTGTAAAAAGCGAATTGTTCGGCGACGACATCAACAAATTATTCCCGATCGTCGAGCCCGATTGCTCCGACTCAGGCAACTTCGACAACGTCGTCGAATTCATGCTGATGAGTGGTCGCACGTTGCAAGAAGCGATGATGCTGATGATTCCGGAAGCGTGGCAGAACGACGAATCGATGTCTGCGGAAAAGCGCGCGTTCTACGAATATAACTCGATGATCATGGAGCCGTGGGACGGCCCCGCGTCGATGGTATTCACCGATGGTCATTACATCGGTGCGGTGCTCGATCGCAACGGTTTGCGTCCGAGCCGTTACTACATTACGCACGATGACAAGGTCATCATGGCGTCGGAAGTCGGTGTTATCGAAGTCGATCCGGCTAACGTTAAATTCAAGGGGCGTTTGCAACCGGGCAAGATGTTCCTGCTCGATTTCGAAGAAGGTCGTCTCATCGACGATAGCGAGCTCAAAAACAAATTCGCTACCGCACGCCCGTATGGCGAGTGGATCGCGAAACAAAAAGTTGAATTCAGCGATTTGCATACCGAAGCGGAGCCGCATGGCTTTGAGCCGGAAACGCTGATCAGTCGCATGCGCACATTCGGTTACACGAATGAAACCATGCAATTCATGTTGCTGCCGCTCGTCGAAGAATTGCGCGATCCCGTCAACTCGATGGGTAACGACAGCGCGCTCGCGTGTCTGTCCGACAAACCGCGCATGATTTACGACTACTTCAAGCAATTGTTCGCGCAGGTAACGAACCCTGCCATCGATTCGATTCGCGAAGAAGTGGTGATGTCGCTCGAATGCTATATCGGACCGGAAGGCAATTTGCTCGACGCTACCGAGCAGCATGCGCATCGTCTGCGGGTGCCGCATCCGATTCTGACCAACGAAGAGATGGCTGCGTTGCGTCATATCGATTACAAAGGTTGGACCTCGACCGTTATCGATATCACCTATCCGAAAAGCGAAGGCAAAGCGGGTCTGCAAAAAGCGTTGCAACGTTTTTGCGACGAAGCGTCGGCTGCAATCGCAAAAGGCAACAGCCTGATTATTTTGTCGGATCGCGCGGTGGGCGCCGATCGCATTCCCGTGAGCACGTTGCTTGCTGCGGGTTGCGTGCATCACCACTTAGTTAAAACGTCAGAGCGCACCAAGATCGGTATCGTCGTCGAAACCGGTGAAGCGCGCGAAGTGCATCACCTGTGCATGCTGATCGGTTACGGCGTCGATGCGATCAACCCGTACCTCGCGTTCGAGTCGTTGTGGCAAGCGCGTCGCGATGGATTGCTCAGCAGCAATCTGCCAGACGATGACAAGATCGTTTACGCGTACCGCAAAGCCGTCGCCAAAGGCATTCTTAAAGTCATGGCGAAGATGGGTATTTCGACGGTGCAGTCGTACAAAGGCGCGCAAATTTTCGAAGCCGTCGGTATTGCAGAAGAAGTGATTGAGCGCTGCTTCGTCGGCACGCCAAGCCGTGTGCAAGGCGTCGGCTTCGATGTGCTTGCCGAAGAGTCGCTGCGTCGTCACGATCTCGCTTACAGTCGCATTGCGAGCAATCTCGCTGTATTGCCAAGCTCGGGCGATATTCACTGGCGTTCGGGTGGCGAAGCGCACATGTGGAATCCGAAAACGATTTCCGCATTGCAGCAAGCGACGCGCAATAACAGCGTCGAGCAATACAAACAGTTCGCGAAAATTTCCGATGAAGAAGCAACGCGCAAATGTACGCTGCGCGGCTTGATGAAATTCAAGAAAGGCATTCCGATTCCGCTCGATTCGGTTGAGCCGGCAAAAGAAATCGTCAAACGTTTCTGCACGGGCGCGATGAGCTTCGGTTCGATTTCGCCGGAAGCGCACGAATCGCTCGCGCTCGCAATGAACCGTATTGGCGGTAAATCGAATACCGGCGAGGGCGGCGAAGATGAAAAACGTTTCATACCGCTCGCGAACGGCGACTCGAAACGCTCGGCGATCAAGCAGGTTGCGTCTGGCCGCTTCGGTGTGACCGCGCATTACCTCGCTAATGCCGACGAAATTCAGATCAAGATTTCGCAAGGCGCGAAGCCTGGCGAGGGCGGCGAATTGCCTGGCGGCAAAGTCGACGATTACATCGCCAAACTGCGTCACTCAACACCGGGTGTGGGTTTGATTTCGCCACCGCCGCATCACGATATTTATTCGATCGAAGATATGGCGCAGCTCATTCACGATCTGAAAAACGCGAACAAAAATGCGCGTATCAGCGTGAAGCTCGTTGCGGAGATGGGTGTGGGCACGGTTGCTGCGGGTGTGACCAAGGCGAAAGCCGATCACATCGTTATCGCGGGCCACGACGGTGGCACTGGCGCATCGCCGCTGACGTCGATCAAGCACGCGGGTCTGCCGTGGGAATTGGGTTTGACCGAAGCGCACCAAACGCTGGTGATGAACAATCTGCGTTCGCGCGTGGTATTGCAAACCGACGGCCAGCTCAAAACCGGTCGCGACGTCGCCATAGCAGCTCTGTTAGGTGCGGAAGAGTTCGGTTTCGCCACTGCGCCGCTTGTCACGCTCGGCTGCATCATGATGCGTAAATGCCATTTGAATACCTGCCCGGTCGGTGTGGCGACACAAGATCCCGAGCTGCGTAAAAAATTCGGCGGTAAGCCCGAGTACGTGATCAACTTCTTCTTCCTGTTGGCGGAAGATTTGCGCGCGATCATGGCTGAGCTTGGTTTCCGTACGCTGACCGAAATGGTCGGTCGTACCGACATGCTGCAAATGGACGATGCGATCAATCACTGGAAGGCGAGCGGTATCGATTTGTCGGCGATTTTGACGCCGGCGAAAAAGCCGCATGCCGATGTCATCACGCATCAGGTGATGGCGCAGGACCACGGTCTCGAACTCGCGCTCGACAACGAAATCATTCGCCAGGCGCAACCTGCATTGCAGAGCGGCGCGAAAGTGAAACTCGAATTGCCGATCGTGAATATCAACCGCGTCGTCGGCACCATGTTGTCGCATGAAATCGCGAAAAAATACGGCGCGGCCGGCCTGCCCGAAGACACCATTCATATCAAGTTGAATGGTTCTGCGGGTCAGAGTCTCGGTGCGTTCCTCGCGCGCGGGGTGACCCTCGAAGTCGAAGGCGATTGCAACGACTTCGTCGGCAAAGGTTTGAGCGGTGGCCGCATCGTTGTGTATCCGCCGAAAGTCAGCTCGTTCAAAGCGGAAGAAAATATTCTCGTCGGCAACGTCATCATGTACGGCGCGACTCAAGGCGAAGCTTTCTTCCGCGGTATCGCGGCTGAACGTTTCTGCGTGCGCAACAGCGGCGCGAGCGCAGTTGTCGAAGGCATCGGCGATCACGGTTGCGAGTACATGACAGGCGGTCGAGTCGTTGTGCTCGGCAAAACCGGTCGCAACTTCGCAGCAGGTATGAGTGGCGGTGTCGCGTATGTGTTAGACGAGGCGGGCGATTTTGCGGGTCGCTGCAACAAGGAAATGGTTGGTCTTGAGGCTGTCGAAGCCGACGAAGATATCGCTGAGCTGAAAGCGCTTATCGAGAAGCATGCGAAATTCACCGGCTCGACCGTGGCGACGCGCCTGCTCGAAAATTGGCAGGGCTCGCTGAAGAAATTCGTGAAAGTGATGCCGACCGATTACAAGCGCGTATTGCTCGCACAAAAAGCCAAGCAAGCGACTGCGAAAGCGGCAGCTACCGCGTGATCTGAAAGCGATTGGAGAGATTGAGTCATTATGGGTAAACCAACCGGCTTTAAAGAATTTGCACGCGATGCTCAGCAGTACCGCGATGTAGGCACACGTCTGCTCGATTACAAGGAATTGTTTACGCCAGTCGACGAGAGCAAATTGCGCACGCAGGCGTCACGTTGCATGGATTGTGGTATTCCGTTCTGCCAATCGGGCGACGGCTGCCCCGTATCGAATTTGATTCCCGAATGGAACGATTTGATTTACGAAGATCGTTGGGAAGAAGCGCTCGATCGTTTGCACGCCACGAATAATTTTCCCGAATTCACCGGTCGCGTTTGTCCCGCACCGTGCGAAGGTTCGTGCGTACTCGGTAGCGTCGATAAACCCGTCACGATTAAAAATATCGAATTCTCGATTATCGATCGTGGTTTCGCGGAAGGCTGGGTTAAAGCGGAGCCTCCGAAAACGCGCACTGGCAAAAAAGTTGCGGTGATCGGTTCGGGTCCTTCGGGCTTGGCGGCTGCAGCGCAATTGAACAAAGCCGGCCACACCGTGACTGTCTATGAGCGCGCCGATCGTATCGGTGGTTTGCTCATGTACGGTATTCCAAACATGAAACTCGGCAAAGATGTGGTGCAACGTCGTGTTGATTTGCTCAAAGCCGAAGGCGTGAATTTCGTTGTTAACGCTGATGTTGGTGGCAGCGGCGCGAATGCGATCGATGCGAAAAAATTACAGCAGGAAAATGATGCGGTTGTCCTCTGCACGGGTGCAACCAATGGCCGCGATCTGCCGATCGAAAATCGCCAGCTCAAAGGCATTCACCTGGCGATGGAGTTTTTGAAAGCCAACACCAAGAGCCTGCTCGATTCCAATCTCGAAGACGGCAATTACATTTCTGCGAAAGGCAAAAAAGTTATCGTCATCGGCGGCGGTGATACCGGTACCGACTGCATCGGCACCTCGATTCGTCACGGAGCAACAAGTGTTGTGAATTTCGAATTGTTGCCGCAACCTCCAGAAGAGCGTGCTGCGGATAACCCGTGGCCGACCTGGCCGAAAATTTTCCGCGTCGATTACGGTCATCAGGAAGCCGAGCATAAGTGGGGCAGCGATCCGCGTACTTATTGCATCCTCAGTAAAGGTTTCATCGGCGACGACAACGGCAATTTGAAAGGCATCAAAACCGTTAACGTTGACTGGGTGAAAGAAGACGGCAAATTCGTGATGAAAGAAATTGCCGGCTCGGAAAAAATCTGGGAAGCCGATTTGATTCTGTTGTCGATGGGTTTCCTCGGCCCAGAGCAATACGTTAATAAAGCACTCGCTGTTGAAACCGACGAGCGCTCGAACTACAAAGCGCTCTACGACAAATTCAACACTAACGTACCGGGCGTATTCGCCGCCGGCGACTGCCGCCGTGGCCAATCGCTCGTAGTCTGGGCGATCGACGAAGGCCGTCGTGCAGCGCGTGAAGTTGATGCATTTTTGATGAAATGATTCATCAAATGATGAAATAAAAAACGGCTCCCTTGTGGAGCCGTTTTTGTTTGTCGGAAGTATTTATTTAAATGCGGGGATCGTTGAGGTGTTCTTAAGTTATCGCGATTTGGCTAGAGAGCATTTAAAAAGAGCTGAAGAAGAGCTATGCACGAGCTTTGAACAAAGGCTTAAGTATGCGGCTCTTGAGCTGCGAATGGCTATGGAGGCGCTTACGTATGATCGAGCGCTTGCATATAAAGATGAGTTTCCACCGGCTGAGTATAAAACATGGCAAGCACGCAAAGTTATGTTGGTGCTTCTGGATATTGATCCGGCAGCAGACAAAGATAGTTCATTGTTTGTTGGGGTTGAGGAGCAATATGGCGTAGCAGCCCTTCAAATTAATTCGCTTGGCTCTGAGAAGGTGCTGAGTATGAAAGTTTTGAAGGAGCATTATGATGCTGTAGGTAGTTATCTACATATGCAATCTATGAAGCAAACTCTAGATGGCGTAACTCTAAATTTCGATAAATTGCGTGCTCGATGTAATGAAATTGCGGATTTTGTTAAACAGGTTCTTGCATCACCAATTTTCAACGTGACTTTGGGTGGCTTCGCAAGTATAGAGTGCATGGAGTGTGGTAAACCTGTTCGCAAACGGATTCCTAGCGGTAAGCGAGAGGTGTTCATTGAGTGTTATGAGTGCAAAGCCACTTACACTATAAGCGATGAGGGCGGTGGAAAAGTTATGTGGACGCCACATCATCATGAAATAGAGTGTGCAAATGCTAGTTGCCGACATAAAATTATTGTATGGAATCATGAATTAGAGGTTGGTAGGCGCTGGGTATGCGAGAACTGTAAAGGTGAGAATGTCTTTGTCCTCGGAATCAGCTATCAAGAAGCCAGTAGGGCGCAATAAATGAAATGCATTGCGCCGTTTTTGGTTTTGTAATTCGGCGCAATGCCCTTCGGTTATTGCGCCCTACGAAATCAGCGCCGAGTAGGAATCCGAAAAATCACAATCGCACCAATCGCCGCCGCAAGAAAAATAATTATTTGTAGCTTGGGTCTATTGCTGAAATACCACAGCGATGCCGATACCGAAAGCGTCATCATCAACAAAGCAATGCCTTTCGCGCGAAGTGGAATGCTGCGATGTGTTTCCCAGTCGCGCAGCATTGGGCCGAACAGACGATGATTGCGCAGCCATGTGTAGGCGCGTGGCGAGACGCGAACAAAACAGGCGGCTGCTAACAGCACAAAAGGGGTTGTCGGTAAGCCGGGTAGAAAAATGCCGATGATGCCGAGTACTAAGGCGATGATTCCTACCGCCCACAGCAACGCGCGGGTAACGAGTGATGGTTGCGGGCGATCAGGCATGGTTCGCGTACGGCTTTTTCAGCAGGTGGTTACCACGTTGAGTTCAGCGATTTTAAAAGCGGTTCGTCGCGCTTATAAATATCGGGTTTGAATCCGACAGCGCCGTCGGCAAATAAATCCACTGTCCAGTACGCCAATAACAGAGGCACCGGTTTCGGCAGGTTCACATTTTTCGTTTCGCCAGTGTCGATGAGTTTCTCGATCGCGGCGCGATTCCATTTTTCCGAATCGTTGAACAGCAGCTCCACCAACTCCAGCGGACGTTCGACGCGAATGCAGCCGGAGCTGAATGCGCGCTGATCATTGCTGAATAAATCGCGGTGCGGTGTGTCGTGTAAAAAAATCGAATACGGATTGGGGAAGCGAATCACGACTTTGCCGAGTGCCGCATCGTCGCCGCCGGCATCCTGACGCAGCACGATATTGCCGGGGCGATTCCAGTCGATTGTTTTCGGATCGAGTTCGCGATCGTTGCTGTCAAAAACGCGAATATTATTTTGCGCGAGATAACCTGCGTTCTTTTTTACCTTCGGCAGAATATCTTTCTTCAAAATCGTCGGTGGCACCGTCCATTTCGGATTGAAGGTGATATACGTCGCCTTTGCCCGAAATGAGGGGGTGCTGCGTGCGGGTTTTCCAACCTGCACGATCGATTCCCAAACCACCTTTCCCTGTTTGTAAAAATAAATTTTATAGCCGGCGATATCGACCAGCACGAAATCGCCCTGCAAATCGTGCAATAGCCAGCGGCCGCGTTCGAGATTTACGCGCAATTGATCGATGCGCGTTTGAATCGGTACATTCAGCGCCGCCAATGTTGCTGCGCCGATGATGCCATCTGCGCTCAGGTATTGTTCGCGCTGGAATTTTTTTACGGCACTGACCAGTGCATTATCGTAAAGCTCTGGATTTTCGATGCGACTATTGGCGTCGTTGCCCAGTAAACGCTGGCGCAGGATCGCAATCTGCGGATCGGTCATGCCGGGCTTCAACACGATATCGGTTTGAATTTTTGGCCAGCCGCCCGCTGCGGAAATGGCGCGAAAATTTTTGAGTGCTGCACGCGCGCGTTCATAAATAATATGTTGCGGACGCATACGCTCGTAAACGCCGGCCAGCGTGTGTCGCTCGATGCCCTCGCTCTCCATCTCCAGCGCTTCGTGCACCATCATGTCGTTGCGCGGAAAATTCCACTGCGGTTCCAACGTTGCGGGATTGATCTTGCCGCGAAATAAATGGCCGAGCGAGCGCAGATACGCGCGCGTGGCGAGCAGATCGAATTGCGCACGTTCTTCGCTGGATACGGTTTCGGTAGCAATGAGTTGCGCAAAGCGCTCGCGCAATGGAGAGAGTGAATAATCCTCTGGGTTGAGTCCATCGTCGCGGATATTTTCGATCTCACGAATTAGCTGTGTGATGTTGGCGGGATCGATCCACGCCGGTTCGTAATGACGTTTTTGATAAAACTGGGCCACGCCCTGGTCGAGCGTCAATCGCCCGATCGTTGTGCTCGCGGCATCGCCGTCGACGTTTGGAATATGTTGGGTGGCGAGTATCTGCTGAATAGTGTTCGCGACCGCGCGATGATCGATTGTTCGGGTTGCATCAAGAGCAGTCGCATGGATATCAAACACACAGAGGAACGACAGTAAAAACGAGAAAAATGGCAATGACAGGGTACGACGGTGCATGAATGATCCTTATTGATCGGGGGGGCGCGAAATGCGAGCGCGCCACCAAAGATAGCGATATCTGGATCACATGCAAACCATCGCATGGCCATTTTTTAACCCAGCGGGTGGCAGGGGTACGATTCGGCAGTTATCATTCAGTCTGGATCGGAAGTTCAGCCCTATTCGGGCGATAAATATCCGCCGCTTGGGCGATTTACCGCGTCTTCGGGGCCACAGGTCAATTAATGTTTGAGAATCTCTTTCGGCGCTGCCAGCGTCCGTGTGCCGTGTTGTGTTTGCTGATCGTGCAGGTGCTCGCCAGTGCGACAGCCCATGCCGGCAGCATCCTGACAGATCAATTGAGCCGCACCGCACCGCAGCTCAATCGCAAAGTGCTCGATCTCGCAGTAAACGCCATGCAATGCGCAACCTCCAACGGCATGGCGCCTTCGCAACGTCTCGCGGTTATCGATTATTCGCTGCCATCGACCGAACAACGTCTATGGGTTTTCGATTTACAAAAACGCAAACTGCTATACCGCGAGCTGGTCGCGCACGGCCGTAACTCCGGTGAAAATTATGCGAACGATTTTTCCAATGTCGAAGGCTCGCTGAAATCCAGTCTCGGTTTATTTCGCACGCTCGATACCTATAACGGCAGCAACGGCTATTCGCTGCGTATGGATGGCCTTGAAGCGGGCTTCAACGATAAGGCTCTCGATCGCGCCATCGTTATGCACGGTGCGCCGTATGTGAATGAAGATCTCGCCCGCAAACAGGGCCGTGTTGGCCGCAGTTGGGGTTGCCCTGCAGTGCGCGCCGGTATCGCGCGGCGCATGATCGATGCGCTCAAGGGCGGTCAATTTATTTTTTCGTACTATCCCGATCCTCACTGGCTCGCGGCTTCCCGTTATCTGCATTGCGATGCAGCTAATCGTCTGGCGCTCAAATAAAACGAGCACTCGCGCATACCGTTTTTGCTGCCTCTTTTGTCGCTCGAACAGATTATTTCGGTGCGGCAAAACGTCCTTGGTTATCAGCCGATTAAATACGCCTGTTTTTTATCAGGGATTTAACTTTCTCTCATTTCTGGTGAGAACAACATCCTTCGATTATTCTTGATCAGGAAAGCGGTTGTGCTGTGCTCCCACTCGCGGGAAAGCGGTGTGGTGATACTCCGTTCAAGGATCTGCCCCTACAGAGAACGGTTAGATTATGAGTGAATCGTTAACGGATCTCGCTGCTATGCAGCGCTTGCAGAAGTTGGAAGAGCGATTTCGACGCGTCGTTGAATTCTCTCCGATTGCAAAAATTATGATTAACCAGCGCGGCATTATTGAAATGATTAATATGCAAACCGAGCGCTTATTTGGTTATGAGCGTTCGGAAATGCTGGGCCAATCAATAGAAATGCTGCTGCCCGAACGTTTTCGCGCGCTGCATCCGCAATTGCGCCAATCTTTTTTTACCGAAACTCAATCGCGCCCGATGGGTGCGGGACGTGATTTATACGCGCGGCGTAAAGATGGCAGCGAGTTTCCCGTCGAGATCGGCCTCAATCCGATCGAGACCGATGAAGGGCCGATGGTGCTCTCGGCGATTGTCGATATTTCCGATCGCCACCAGAAAGAAATGCATATCCGTGCCGCCTTGCAGGAAAAGGAATTATTGCTGGGAGAAATTCATCATCGCGTGAAAAATAATTTGCAGGTGATCGATAGCTTGCTCGATATGCAGGCTGCGCGAATCGATGATCCTAAAACGAAAGAAGTGCTGCTCGACAGTCAAAATCGCGTGCGTTCGATGGCGCTGATACACCAGACCTTATATCAGTCGCATGATTTTGCGCGGGTTAACTTTGGCGAAATCGTCGATTCGTTGGTGCCAACGTTGGTGAGTTCTTACGGACTCGATACCGACAATCTTCACTTGGTTATCAATGCCGATGCGGTTCATCTGCCGATTAATCTCGCGATACCGTGTGGTTTGATAATTAACGAGTTGGTCACCAATGCGTTGAAGTACGCGTTTCCGAACGGACGTGCGGGTGTGATTACGGTTAAGCTGAGCCCGTTGCAGGATGAGCGCGTAGAGCTTGTCGTTGGCGATGATGGCGTTGGTATTCCCGAGTCATTGAATGTTGAGACAACGAATACGCTGGGTTTGCAGCTGGTGCAGTTGTTGGCGTCGCAGGTCAATGGCGAGCTGACGATTCAACGATGCCCGGCGCAATTTACGCTGACATTTGCGCTGCCTGCGGGCTCATCGAGCCAATCCAGGCAGGCTTGATAACTAAATCCACACAGGATTGAGAGCTTAAACTCATGGGAACACGGGTGATGATTGTTGAGGACGAGCGCATCGTCGCTTTCAATTTGCGACAGCGTTTGTTGAAGCTCGGCTATGAAGTTCCTGCTGTGGTTGCTTCCTCCGAGCAGGTTTTTACGGAGTTCGGTCATAGCAATCCCGATATTGTGCTGATGGATATCAATATCGAAGGTGCGCTCGATGGGATTCAAACCGCTGAGCGTCTCGGTGAAACCGCGACCCCCGTCATTTATTTAACCGCGCACTCGGAAGAAACCACACTGGCGCGTGCGCGGCAGACCAAGCCGTATGGTTACCTGATCAAGCCTTTTTCCGAGCGCGAGTTGCACGCGACCATTCAGATGGCATTGCAGCGCTGGGAGGTTGAAAAAGCGCTGCGTTCGGCGAAACATGAAATCGAAGTCATCAATGACGAGTTGGAGTCTCGCATCAAAGAGCGCACGCAGCAGTTGCTCGAAGCGAAATGCGAAGCCGAAGTTGCCAACAATGCAAAAAGTTTATTTCTGGCCAATATGAGCCATGAAATTCGCACGCCGCTCAATGCAGTCATCGGTCTGTGTTATTTGTTACAGAAAACCGAACTCACCGATCAGCAAATCGATTATGTGAAGAAGGCGGATTCGGCCGCACATTATCTGCTTGGAATTCTCAATGACATTCTCGATTTTTCAAAAGTTGAGGCGGGCAAGCTGGAGCTGGAAGCCGTTGAATTCAATCTCGACGAACTTTTGAAAAGTGTCGGCACCATCGTCTCCGTGCAAGCACAGGAACGCGGTTTGGAGTTGAACATTGACGAAAACAATGCCGCCGGTTTGGAATTGCGTGGTGATCCGTTGCGTTTGCAGCAAGTGCTTATGAATTTAAGCAGCAATGCGATTAAGTTTACGGAAAGCGGCAAGGTCACCATCGGCGTGCGTATTCTTGAGCACGTCGGCGAGGGCGTGCGCTTATTGTTTTCGGTGAAAGACACAGGGCCTGGGTTGAGTCGCGAACAAGTCGGGCGTCTGTTCGAAGCGTTTCAGCAAGCGGATAGTTCGACGACGCGTCGCTACGGCGGTACCGGCCTGGGTTTGGTGATCTGTAAACGCTTGGTGCAACTGATGGGCGGCGATATCGGTGTCGATAGCATGCTCGGGCAGGGCAGTAATTTTTATTTCGAATTGATTCTGCCTCGCGTCAGTATTCAGCAAAAACTGGATGAACCGCTGCTCCTCGAAGATGTGCAGGCGCGGTTACGTGGTGCGCGCGTTTTACTCGTCGAAGATAATCCGCTCAATCAAGAAGTCGCGAAAGCCATTTTACAGCACGAAGGCGTTGCTGTGGATGTGGCTGAAAATGGCCGCGTCGCTGTGGAAACAATTCGCAATAAAGGCGTTGATTACTACCAGCTCGTGTTGATGGATTTGCAGATGCCTGAGGTTGATGGCTTCACCGCGACACAACAAATTAAAATGATGCCGGGCAGCGAAGCACTGCCGATCGTGGCGATGACGGCCGATACCGTCAAAGAGGATCGCGTGCGTTGTCTCGACGTGGGCATGTGTGATTTCGTTCCCAAGCCGATCCGTATTGCAAAAATGCTAGCGCTGCTGGCGAAATGGATTCAGCCAAAGTCTGACGAATAATTATCACGATGGGTTTGCGCCCAATTCTTCAAACGCATGATCGAATCCATGACATTTCAATTTTCTCAAGTTGGCACTGTGCATTCGCCGTATCGTGAAAAATTCGCGATACCGCGTCAGCCGGGTTTGGCGAAGGTCGATGCCGTCATTGAATTATTGCCGCCGTTCGCACAGCCGGATGCGGTGAGCGGCCTCGAACAGTTTTCGCATATCTGGCTCACATTTGTATTTCATGCGCTGACGAATAAAGCGGGCGACAGCCGCGACTGGAAACCGCTGGTGCGACCACCGCGGTTGGGCGGCAACGAAAAATTGGGTGTTTTTGCCACGCGTTCGACGCATCGCCCGAATCCGATCGGATTATCGGTGGTGGAATTATTGCGCGTGGAAATAGATAACGGCGTGCGCTTGCATATTCGCGGCGCCGATTTACTCGATGGCACCCCGGTGCTCGATATCAAACCGTATATTCCCTACGCCGATGCAATTGCTAATGCGCGTGGCGGTTTTGCACAAGATGCGCCCACTCGATTGAATGTACGTTGGAATAGCGAATCGCTGCGCGTAGCGCACAATTCTCCACTGCGCATAACGTACGATTTATCACAGTGCGTAACGCACAACGAGACAGGCGATTTGAAATCGCTGATCGAAGAAATTTTAAGTTTCGATCCGCGGCCCGCTTATCAAGATGAACCCGATCGCATTTACGGTGTGCTCATCGACAATTACAACGTGCGTTTTCGAATCGATAGAGAAGGCGTCGAGGTGATTGCCATTGAGCAGGATATGGCGCACGGCGATGAATAATGCCTGGATGGATCTTGCCGCTGAAGCGAAGATTCAGGGTGCGATAAAAATTATTTTCCCATCGCGACAAGGGCCGCATGTGATCGAGTAAACAGTGGCGGTTTCCGCAAATCGCTGAAGGTGTTTGCTCAAATGCGTATGCGCATTTTCCGCGAATTGCTCAGCATGAATTTCCAGTAATTTACCCGACGCCGATGGTTTGCAGAGACCACCAACTATTCCGAGATAGGCCAGTAGCGCCTGTTTGGCTTCTGCGTCGATGCGCTTCCCGTTGGCTGCATCCAGTGCTTGTTGAAGCGGTTGACGATTGATGATGGATGCAATGGTATTGGCGGCCATTGAATCGAGAAACATCGCCATAACAATGTGATTTTTATCGTCTTGAAAGGTGCCGCCATAGTATGGCGAGCGGTTGAAATCGACATCCTGAAAGTGCGCCGCACGCAGATGGACATCGCTGCCGGCGAGGCTGCCCAATATGCGTTCAAGGACCGGTATATTCGGTAACGGCTGATGGGCATCGGTACTGGCTTTCGATTTTTTCTCTAGTGATTTTTCCAGTAAGTCAGATACCACCGTGAACAGCTTCTCGGCTGTGAATGGCTTTTTCAGATAGGCATTCGCGCCAGCTGCGGTAATGCTCGATACCGTATTTGGGTCGTCATCAATCGAAACGATCATGACCTTGGTCGGATTGTTTTCGTTGCGCAGGACTTTAAGTAATTCCAGCCCCGTCATTTTGGGCATGTGCAAATCGCAGATGACGAGATCGGGTGACTGCGAGCGAATTTTCCCCAGACCTTCTTCACCATCGGCCGCATAATCGTAGTTGCCGTTCTGGTAACCCACGCTTTTCATCGCCTTGGTGATGATGCTCTGCATCGCTTTACTGTCGTCGATAATTAGCACATTCATTGTTTCCGTTTCCCTTTAGGTTTTTAGCGTGAGCCGTGCGTATGGGTTGCTTTCATGGGCAAGGCATTCACAACCTGCTATTCAGTGTAGCAGTCTATACTCCGGAGTTATAAGTCGGATCAGAGTCTGGGATTGCGATGGAAAATATGGGGAAATGGATATTTGTCGCTCTTGCCGAAGGGTTTTTCCTGGCCCTGGTTGCAGTCGTTGTCTGGCTGCTTGCGGTGCGTCGTCAATTGCGCGAGGAGCAGCGAAAATCCGCGCGCTACAGCGAAGAAATTAGCGGATTGCGACAACGTCTGGAACTCGTTCACCAGCACCTGCACAAGGCGAATGACCGCATCGCCGAGCTGGAAAATACCCCGCCGCCTCAAGAGAGCACGCTCCTGCAAAATTATCAGCAGCGTATCGCCAATCTCGAAAAGTTTAAGGAGTTGTATTTCGAGCTCGAAGAGCGCGCTTTCCAAACCGAAAATAACGGCGAGCAGGTTGAGCAGTTGCAAAAGCTGGTTGAAGCGCAAAATCAATCGATTGCCAACCTGCAAAATAAATTGGCAATCGTGTCAAAAAACTATGGTTTGGAGCTGGACCTGACCGAGCAACTGCGCGAACAGTTGCAAGGGTTGGAGGAGTCGACCGATGCGTTGCAGTCGAATCTCGAACGAGCTCAGCAACAGCGCGATCAGGCGGCAATGACGGCGCAAGACATCGAGCGTTATAGAAAACGCGTGCGCGATCTGGAGGTCACGGAAACGCGATTGCAACAGGAAGTGGCGACCAATGCTCGACGCGTTAAAGAGCTCGAATCGACGCGTTCCCATGAGCCTGGTTACGGTGCTGTTCGAATTCGTGAGGTGGAGGAGCTCAACAGCCGCTTGAAGCAGCGCGAAAATGAAATCCGTCGTTTGCGGCAAGAGTGCGAAACGGTCGGTTTGCAGTACGAGGAGCTTGCTGCAAAAAGTTTGGCGATGGCCGCGGAGCGTGACGATCTTTCCGACGACCAAAAAGCCCAGGTGGAGCAGCTCAAACGCATGCTTGAGGAAAACGCCGCCGAATTGGCGCGCAAGCAAGCCGAGTGCGAAATGTTGGAAAATTGTTATCTCGAACTCGAGCAGGGTGGTGAGTTGGAGGAGGCGGCAGAGCGGATGCAGCAATCTTATGCCGAGCGTAATGTATTGCAGGAGAAACGACGCGATCTCAATACGCAATTGGCCACAACCGCGACTCCCGATATGGTTGAAGAGTTGGCCAGGTTGCAGCAGGCGCTGGCCGACAGAGAAGCTTCTTTGAATGAGGTCCGCAGTGAATATAGGGAAATCAAGGAACAGTTTATTCAAATTGCGCAGGAAGAAGGCGAGTTGCGCGAAACCCAGGAAGCGTTAAAGCAGGAATGTGAAAAGTTGCGGAGCGAACTCAGTCAGCTCAAAGATAGCCGCCAGGAGTTGATCGATCAGCAAGAGGAATTAGAAAAGCTGCGAGTCGAATACGCCAAAATGGAATCGCGTTATTTGGCGCTGGTAAAAAAGGTTCAATAAAAATTATTCGAAATTGGCGTCCCGGAGAGGAGTTGAACCTCCGACCTGCCCCTTAGGAGGGGGCCGCTCTATCCAACTGAGCTACCGGGACGTAGTGCGCCCGGCATTTTAGCGGGTGCGTGCGCTGCGGCCAAATCGAATTTTCCCGTGCTCGGATTGTTGTACCGGCGTTATTCAAAACGCTTGTGTAGGGGCTCGGCGTAAATGAACTGGTCGTCGTTGTGCTCGCAGTCCCAAGGGAAATGAATCCAGGTGTCTTGCGAAAATTCGCGTTGCCAATAAGCGGCGGTAGGCATGCCGGCGGGTTTTGCGTAGACCGCAGCCATCGTCGCGCGGGGCAGTAATTCGCGGGCGATGTTCGCGGTGACACCGGTATCGACGAGATCATCGATGAGCAGGAAATCGCTGCCGTCACCGGCCACGGTTTTCAGAATCTGCACATCGCCTTGTTTATTGTGATCGTAACTGGCGATACACAACGTATCGACGAGACGGATATTCATTTCGCGCGCGACAATCGCCGCTGGAATCAAACCGCCGCGCGCAATGCCGATAATTCCCCGCCACGTTTTCCCGCTTTCGAGCAAACGCTGTGCGAGCGCGCGGGTGTCGCGATGAAATTCATCCCAGGTGAGGTGATAGATCGGTGCTGTCACGTTCTGATCTCTGTATCGGTTCGAGTTTGCGATGGCGCAAACTGTCGCCGATACGAGGGATGAGTGCAACGCAGAAAAATACGGCAGGTTGATCAGGCGTTGCTGATAGTGCGGCCATCCGGCGAGTTCTGCGAGTAACCGCTGGCATTGTAGGTGGCTGCGGGAGCGTTTTGGCCGCGCAGAATATTGAGAACGTTTTCGACGACGAGGCGAGTGCGTCGGCAGATTTGTTCGTTGACCTGATTGGCTGCCTGGCATTCGCGCCACACCGTAGCGGCAGCTTGCCAGCGATCGACGATTTCAGGGGCCTGTTTTTTTGCGGCGTCGAGTGCGATGAAATCATCCGTCATGCCGTGTTGCGACAGCCAGCGTTTGCGCTGCACTGCATTGTGTTCGAGTTGCTCAACCAGAGTTTTTTTCTGCGTGATCAGATTTTCAAAATCCGTATATTCACGCGCTTCCAAGGCTTCACGCTCCTGCAACAGAATCGAAAGCAATTGTTCGCTATGCACAATATCCTGCTGCAGCGCGTAGTCGAAAAGAGACCAGTTTGGAGTCGCCTGTTTCGGATTGGCTTGCTTTGGATTGTTTTGCTTCGGAGTGGATGGCGTTGTGTTCATTGTGCGACCTCGCGATTCCATTCGAGCAAGCCGCCGGGGGAGGGGCTTGCTCTACTTGAATAAATCGTCAAATCCCAGCAGTTTGTCGGCGACGACAAGATCATCGACGCTGTATTCCCCGCTGGCGAGCGCAGCTTTGATCTCCGCCACGCGCTTCTCGTTGACGTCCGGTAATTTCTGCAGCTTTTCTTCCAGTGCCTTCAAGGCTTGCGCCTGTGGGCTCAAATTGACGCTATCGGTCGCCGCTTTCGCTGCAGGAGCAGCCGGTGGCGTCGCTGGTCGAGCATTGCTCGCTGCGCTGTTGTCTCTGCTGCTGCCAGTTTCTTTGGCGCTGCCCGCTTCTTTCGAGTTGCCAGCGCGTAAAGCCGCTTGATCCGCGATCTTTGGCGACCCGAGGCCTTTGATGTCGCTTGCCATTTCCTAAAGTCCTTCCTGCAAATGCTAACGAGTGGTTCCTGCCGACTTGTGGTTTCCCACATAGGCTATCGGCCGCTTTAGCATCAACTTTAGGTGTTTCTGCTCCCGAATTCATGGCCGATCTACATCGGCACGCTCACCTGTCCGGGGCCGATGACTTTGGCGTCGACAACTCGGGCGCTGGTTTGATTCTTGATACGAATGAGCTCGCCGCGGCGGCCATCGGTCAATGCCGTGCCCGACATTTTGACCGCGAGTTCGCCGCTTTCCGCGCTGATGACGACGCCTTCGCCGCGGCGTATCAGCAGAGGTTGCTCCAACTGCTGCGCCACCAGCGGTCGGCCGGTCGAAATGGGCCGCTTCACGCCCATGCCGATGGCTTCGTTCGCGGTCGTCAAATAAGTGCCGGCCAATTGGCTCACGTCAAAGGTGGCCATCTCCACGTCGCTGGCGGTGATGACGCTGCCGGTCGCCAACGGTTTGGTCGCAACGACGACCGCGCGATAGATATCGAGATCGACCGGAATGTAGATCGACCACTCGCTGCCGCAGGCGACCTGCAGGGTGACACGACCTAATGTCTGTTGGTTGTTCGTGCCGATGTTCAGCGGTGCGGCACAGGAGCGCGTTTCCAGATTGGCTGTCGCGGCGTTTCGGTCGTATTCCACGCGGGCGCCTTCGCCCAGTCGTGTCACCAGATCGCGGGCGTACTTGTCCAGAAAGCCGGTAATCTGGCTGCGCGGATCGGCTTTGGTCGCGTTGACGGCGCCATCGGCGAATGCCGCAGTCGCGCAAACTAGCGCGGCCGTTAGGTGACAAATACGTAAAAAACTACGAACCATCATGATCTTGTCTATGCTCTATGGGTTCGCGTCCGACTGAGACTCCACGTAATCCGACTGGCATTCCACGTAATTCGACTGATAATCCACGTAATGAATGACAGTGGCCAAGTGATGACAGCGACGCGCGCGGCGTAAGGAATTTGACACTCAGCCGCGTTTTTAAGTGTTTGAGCAATATCTATGCCGGTGAAATTTTAGATCGCTGCCGGTGAGATTTCAGAGAGGCGCTGCGGCGCGGGGGCAATATGGCCGGAATTCTCGATACCGTTAACAGTCGCACCCAGCTGGTTGGGCAAAACCGGCTGGAGCTGCTTTTGTTCAAACTCGACGGCCCGCAGATGTATGGCATCAACGTGTTCAAGGTGCGCGAGGTGTTGCCGTGCCCGGCGCTGACATCGATTCCCAAAAGCAGTTCGGTGGTGCGGGGTGTCGCGCATATTCGCGGTGGCACGATTTCAGTTATGGATCTCGGTCTCGCGATTCGCAAACCCGCGCTCGCCGATATTAAGAACAGCTTCGTGATCATCACCGAGTACAACACCGCCACGCAGGGTTTTCTGGTGCGCTCGGTAGAACGCATTGTGAACATGAACTGGGAGGCGATTCATCCGCCACCCAAAGGCGCGGGTCGCGATAATTATTTGACTGCGGTGACCGAGGTCGATGGCAAGCTCGTCGAAATTATCGACGTGGAAAAAATCCTCGCCGAGATTTCGCCGCCGATGGAAAGTATTTCCGCCGGCATTATCGATGCCGAGGTCGCTCAGGCGGCGGTGTCTAAACACGTGCTCATCGTCGACGATTCGGCGATCGCGCGGAAACAAATTAAACGCTGTGTGGAATCGGTCGGCGCTGAAACGACGACGCTGAACGATGGCCGGCAGGCGCTCGACTATTTGAAATCGATCGCCGATTCCGGTGAGAAAGTCAGCAACAAAATCATGATGATGATTTCCGACATCGAAATGCCGGAGATGGATGGCTACACCTTGACGGCCGAGGTGCGCGCCGATGCGCGTCTATCTGATCTTTTTGTGTTGCTGCATACGTCGCTGAGCGGCGTTTTCAATCAGGCGATGGTGAAAAAAGTTGGAGCCAACGAGTTTCTCGCAAAATTTAATCCCGACATGCTCGCGTCTTTAGTGGCGCAGCGTGTACGTGAGGTCGACGAAAAAAATAGCGCATAAGGTTGTTGCGAGTGAAGCGAGACAGTTTTTCGGGAAGTATCCAACGTCCAAGCGGTGCGCCAACCCGCGAGCATTACGAAGAGTTTCGTATGTTCCTGGAGAAGGCGTGCGGCATTGTGCTGGGCGATAACAAGCAATATCTCGTCACCAGTCGGCTGGCTTCATTGCTTGCTGAATACCAGATCGACGATTTGCGCGATCTGGTGCGGCGCATGCAGCAAATATCGCAGCGCGGTTTGCGCGAGGCGGTTATCGATGCGATGACCACCAACGAAACGCTGTGGTTTCGCGATACGCACCCATTCAATATTTTGCGTACGAAATTGCTTCCCGAATTGCAGCGCACCGCTACCAGTACGATTCGTATCTGGTCGGCTGCATGTTCTTCGGGACAGGAGCCTTATTCGATCAGCATTGCCGTCGAAGAGTTTCGCGCGGCGAGTATGGGTGTGCTGCGTCAGCCGGTGGAAATTGTCGCGACCGATTTGTCGCGCTCTATGCTCGAAGCATGCAAAGCCGCCGAGTACGATCAACTCTCGTTGCAGCGCGGGTTGTCGAACGAGCGGCTGAAGCGCTATTTCGAACCGACCACGGGCGATCGCTGGCGCGTGAAGCGCGAGGTCACGCAGCGTGTGCGTTTTCAATCGCTCAACCTCATGGATAGCTATCTCACGCTCGGCAAATTCGACATCGTTTTCTGCCGCAATGTGTTGATCTATTTTTCCGGCGAACGTAAAGCCGATATTTTGAAACGCATTCACGCCACGCTAAAACCGGGCGGTCATTTGATTCTGGGGGCATCGGAAGGTCCGACCGACGCCAGCCAGCTCTATCAGATGGTTCAGTGCAACCCGGGCATCATCTACAAAGCCATTTGATTCGATCCGACAGTATCGGGTGATCTTGCCGTTGCCGCCGGGAAGCGGCAACGCGTTGCCGCTCCAGCTTGCCGCGATGCCGTCATCTCACCATAAAATCCTTTAAAAACAGTCCATTAAAAATCTGGTACACGCGTTGCTCTATCGATATTGCAGCAATTAGGCGGCATAACGGAGAGACAACGTGGCGATCAGTTTTCAGCGCGCACTCGGCATACATGAACAGGCTCTGTACCTGCGTGGGCAGCGTGCCGAAGTTCTCGGCAACAACCTGGCCAATGTCGACACGCCGAATTTCAAGGCGCGCGATGTCGATTTCTCTTCGCTGTTAGAACAAGCCAAACAAATGCAAAGCAAGGGCAAAGTTTCCACGGCGCATGCATTGGCGCTCGATGCTTCGAAGCCCGTGCGCACCGATGAGCGTCATATGAGTTTTGCAATGGATGGAGGCGATAGCGATCTGCTGTATATCCAGCCGACGCAGCCGTCGATCGATGGCAACACCGTGGAAGAGCATCAGGAGATGGCGCGCTTCGCCAAAAATGGAATGGATTTCGAAGCGAGTTTGTATTTTCTGAATTCGAAATTCAAAGGTTTGCAAAACGCAATTAGCGGTCAGTAATCGCGTCGATCAAGACTGAGAGTTCATCATGTCATACGCCAATTTATTCGATATCGCCGGGACCGCCATGGATGCGCAGAGCATTCGCCTCAATACCGTGGCGAGCAATCTGGCCAATGCGCAATCGGCGGCGAGCAGCGTCAATCAAGTTTATCGCGCGCGTCATCCGGTTTTTTCTGCAGTGCAGGAAAGTGCCATCCAGCAAATGAAAAATTCGGGGCAAGCGGATGGTTGGATCGATTTTGGCAACGGTTTCAATAACAGCGACGACGAAATGGCCGGTGCCGGCGTGCAAGTACTCGGTATCGAAGAAAGCCAGGCGCCTTTAGAAAAGCGTTATGAGCCGGGTCATCCGCTCGCGGACAAAGACGGTTATGTGTTGTATCCGAATGTAAACGTAGTGGAAGAAATGGCTGACATGATTTCCGCATCGCGCTCGTTTCAAATCAATGTGGAAATGCTGCAGTCGGCAAAAACCATGGCACAACGTTTGTTGGCACTGGGCCAGTAATGCGGCGATAACGTAGTGAGTCGATGCGATTTATAAGACGCTGTTTCGTGGTGACGATAAAGCGTGAGCAGAACTTGGGAGTAAGGTTGAAATGGCAGCAGTGAGCGACAGTACGTCGACGTCGAACAGCATCATCAACGCGCTCAATACAAAGAGCACATCGACCACCGATACGTCGACCTCGACGCTGGGTCAGGATGCGTTTTTGAAATTGCTGATTACGCAGCTCAAAAATCAAAGCCCGCTGAATCCGCAGGATAACACTGCATTCGTGGCGCAACTCGCGCAATTCAGTTCGGTGCAGGGGATCGAGAATCTCAATACCACCGTCAGCAGTCTTTCGGAGAGCTTGCAATCGAGTCAGGCGTTGCAGGCATCGGCGTTGGTCGGGCGTTCGGTGGAAACCGAAACCAATAAAGCCGTGCTCACCAGCAGCGGTTATGTGCGCGGCACGATGGTTGTTGAAAACAGCACGCCGTCGCTCAAATTGAATATTTACAACACATCGAATCAATTGGTGTTTCAAAAAGAACTCGGCAGTGCCGAAGCGGGCGATATTCCCTTCGCGTGGGATGGCACCGCGACTGATGGAACGAAATTGCCGACAGGTACGTATCGCTTCGAAGTGCTGGCGAGCGAAAACAATAAACCGGTCGCTGTCACCACGTATCTGGGTAACAACGTCAATAGCGTGACCGTTGGCTCGAATCAGACGACGACATTGAATGTCGATGGTGTTGGCCAGGTGTCGCTCTCCGACGTGAAGAATATTTTGTAAGGCCGAAGTGAAATCAGTGTTAAAGCGTGAGCTGAATTTTTTTGCTCGATGAATTGAACGTTATTTTTTGCACAGGCATGGGAGTAAACAGTCATGTCATTTAATACGGCACTAAGTGGTCTGCGTGCGGCAAGTCAGGATTTATCCGTCACCGGTAACAACATTGCCAACGCGAGTACCACGGGCTTCAAAGAGTCGCGCACCGAGTTTGGCGATGTGTATGCGAACTCGATTCTCGGCACCGGCTCGCGTACCCCCGGTAGCGGCGTACTCGTTACACAAATTGCGCAGCAATTCGGTCAGGGCAATATCAATATCACCAACAACAGCCTCGACCTTGCGATTAACGGCAGCGGCTTTTTTATTCTGAGCGATCAGGGTTCGCAGCAATACACGCGCGCCGGTGCTTTCGGTCTCGATAATTCGGGTTATATCGTCGCGTCGAATAACGCACGGTTGCAGGGCTTCGGTGCCGATGCCAACGGCAATATTCTGACCGGTGCTTTAACCGACTTGCGAATTCAAACATCGGATATCGATCCGAACGCGACGACTGCGGTGAATCTGCGTTTCAATTTGAACTCCGGTTCGGCGGTTCCGGCGACCGCCGTGTTCGATCCCACCGATGCCACCAGCTACAACTGGTCCACTGCGGCGACGATCTACGACAGCCTCGGTAATCCGCACGTGCTGACGACGTACTACGTGAAAAATACGCCGACCGCTGCGGGTACCGATTGGGATGTGTATTCCGATCTCGACAGCAGCGGCACAGCTAACTCGTTAGGCACGTTGACATTCAGTACGGGTGGAGCGTTGACCACACCTGCGAATGGGGTGTTGAACGATAGCTGGCCGGCACCAGGCGGCGCTGCGGCGTTGGCTTTCTCGATCGACTTCAGTGGCTCTACCCAGTTCGGTAGCGATTTCACCGTTAACGCACTCGATCAGGATGGCTACGCGCCGGGTCGTCTGGCCGGTATCGACATCGACGACAGCGGTATCGTGTTTGCGCGCTACACCAACGGTCAGGCATTGACGCTCGGTCAGGTCGCGCTGGCGAACTTCACCAACCCGCAGGGCCTGGCGCCGGTCGGTAATACCGCGTGGGTGGAGTCATTCGATTCGGGCCAACCCGTTATCGGCGCACCGCAATCGGGTTCGCGCGGTTCGGTACAGGCAGGCGCGCTGGAGGATTCGAACGTCGATATTTCATCGCAGTTAGTGAATCTGATCCTCGCGCAGCGCAACTATCAGGCGAACGCGAAAACCATCGAAACCAATAATGCTGTCACTCAAACCATCATCAACTTGCGTTAACTCCTTCCCTATACCGAGCGGCGGCAATTTGCCGCCGCTCGGCAGCGAATTTCCTCGGGCTGCCGCAATGGCGGCCTTTATTTTTATTATTTCCTTTTAAATCATATTGTTGCGTTTAAAAATTTCATTGGCACCGTTATTGCTCCAGTGCTTATACCAGTACCCATGACGAAAAATTTTTTGACGCACGACGCTCGGACTCAAGTGACCTCGGATTCCAGTAACGTTGTGCGGTGGGAGCAGCAATGGACAAAGCACTTTACGTATCGATGACCGGCGGCAAGCACATAGCTCGTGCGCAGGCGATTCACTCCAACAACATGGCCAATGCGAGCACTGCGGGCTTTCGTGCCGATTATGCCCAGGCGCGGGCGATGGCGATTTATGAAGGCTCTGGCTATGAAACTCGCGCCTACGCACTAGCGGAAAACCCCGGGACCGATTTTGCGTATGGCTCTTTGCAGCAAACCGGTGGCGAGCTCGATATTGCCGTCGATGGGCCGGGCTGGATCGCCGTGCAGGGCGCGAATGGCCAGGAAGGCTACACCCGTGCCGGATCGTTGCGTGTGAATGCACAGGGGCAATTACAAACTGCCGACGGCCACAACGTGCTCGGCGATGGCGGTCCGATCACTTTGCCGCCGCTCGAAAAAGTCGACATCGGTTTTGACGGCACCATCACCGTTCGCGAACAGGGTCAGGCGCCGAGTGCATTGGGCCAACTCGGTCGCTTGAAGCTGGTGAATCCGAACAATGCGCAGCTCTCGAAAGGCGAAGACGGTTTGATGTATTTGCGGCCGGGTCAGGCGGCATTGAAAGCCGATGAGAATTTGCGTGTGCGCAGCGGTTTTGTCGAAGGTTCGAATGTGAATGTCGTCGATGAATTCACGCAGGTGATGGCGTTGGCGCGCCAGTTCGACATGCACATGAAAATGATGCGGACGACTGAAGATAACAGCGCAGCGGCGACCAAGCTATTGCAGGTTTCGTAGAGAAAACTGAAACAGGTTTCGGAACGCATTAAGAGATTATTTTGTACGAATTTAGTTTTGAAAATTTATTGAGAGGATTTTCATCATGATGCAGGCATTGTGGGTGAGCAAAACCGGCCTCAGCGCGCAGAATACGCGCTTGAGCACCATCGCCAACAACCTCGCCAATGCTGCGACGGTCGGCTTCAAACGCGACGATGCGCAATTCGAAGATTTGCTGTATCAGATTCGCGCACAGCCGGGCGCATCGTCATCGCAAAACACGCAATTGCCATCGGGTATGCAAATCGGTACCGGCGTGCGCGTCGTCGGCACCAGCAAACAATTTACCGAAGGCAGTTTGCAGGTCACGCAAAAATCGCTCGACATGGCGATCAACGGGCGCGGCTTCTTTCAGATTCTGATGCCGGATGGTTCGACGTCTTACACACGCAACGGCGAATTTCAGCTGAATTCGAACGGTGAAATCGTGACGCCGTCGGGTATGCAATTGCAGCCGACGATTTCAATTCCGCAAGGCGCGCAATCGATCACGATCAGTCGCGACGGCATTATCGAAGCACAGATTCCCGGGCAGGCCGCGCCACAGCAAATCGGTCAGCTTCAGTTGAGCGATTTCATCAACCCGTCGGGCCTGCAAGCGATCGGCAACAACATGTTTCTGGAAACGGCGGCGAGCGGTTCGCCACAGCAGGGCAATCCTGGTGCGACAGGATTCGGTACGGTCGAGCAGGGCACGCTCGAAGCATCGAACGTCGATGTCGTCGAAGAGATGGTGAATATGATCGCAACGCAGCGCACGTATGAAATGAATTCGAAAGTGATCTCGACCAGCGATCAAATGCTGCAATTCATCACGCAGTCGTTGTAAGCACTGTTAACTCACAGCGCTAATTTTTTGGTGGCAGATATGAAATACATCGCGCACTTCGCATGCAAAACAGCAGCACTGTTGTGCGCACTCGTAACAATGAGTGCGTGCACGGTGACGCCGAATGCCAAACCCGGTGATGCCGAATATGCGCCGGTATCGGCGCCGGCGATGTTGGCTCCGCCACCCAACGACGGCGGCATTTATCGCAGCAACGGCGGTTTGTCGCTGTTCGAAGACAAGCGCGCGCGTCGTATCGGCGATGTCATCACCATCGTGCTATCCGAAAACACCAGCTCCAGTAAAAAAGCCGATACCGCGATCAAGAAAGACGACAACATCAATATCGATGCGGGCGTCGTGCTTGGCGGTGTGCCTCGTTTGGTTCCCGGCTCGCGCAATCTCACGATGGAAACCGCAGTGAATCCGACGCGCGATTTTTCGGGAGAGGCGAGTGCCGATCAGAGCAACAAATTAACCGGCACCATCACGGTGATGGTGTCCGATGTTCTTCCTAACGGATTGCTTGAGGTGCGCGGTGAAAAATGGATGACACTTAATCGCGGCGAAGAATTTATTCGGATTCGCGGTTATGTGCGCCCCGAAGATGTGTTGCCCGATAACACCATCGCTTCGACCAAGGTTGCCGATGTGCGTATCGCCTACAGCGGCACCGGCGAATTGGCGCAATCGAATCGCCAGGGTTGGTTGTCGCGGGTTTTCAGCTCCGAGTGGTGGCCGTTTTAATCGGCTGACGACGGCGCTAACGTGAGGAATTAAGCTGTGCTGAACAAAATTCGGAACATGAAAATTGCGCGCGTGCTTGCCGCTATTGCATTGCTGACATGCGGTTTTCAGGTGCACGCCGATCGCCTGAAAGATTTGGCGACTTTATCCGGTGTGCGTTCCAATCCGCTCGTCGGTTACGGTCTCGTTGTCGGTTTGAGCGGCACCGGCGATCAAACCACGCAGACGCCATTCACCGCGCAATCGTTCAGCAACATGCTCAAACAATTCGGCATCGTGATTCCGACGGGCACCAATTTCCAATTGAAAAACGTCGCCGCCGTGAGCGTGCATGCGAATTTGCCCGCGTTCGTTAAACCCGGACAGGTTATCGATGTCACCGTGTCGTCGGTCGGTAATGCGAAAAGTTTGCGCGGCGGCAGTTTATTGCTCACCGCGTTGAAAGGTGCTGACGGTCAAGTGTATGCGCTTGCGCAAGGCGAATTGGTGGTCGGTGGTTTCGGTGCCGATGGTGCCGATGGCTCGAAGGTGCAGGTGAATATTCCGAGTGCAGGGCGTATTCCGAGCGGCGCAACGGTTGAGCGCGAAGTGCCGACAACATTCGCGCAAAGCGAAGGCCTCACATTCAATTTAAAGCGCGCCGATTTCACCACCGCGAAATTGGTTGCCGATGCGATCAACGACAAAATGGGTCCCGGTGTAGCGCAGGCAGTCGATGCGATGTCGATTCATGTCACCGCGCCGCGCGACACCGATCAGCGCGTGTCGTATGTTTCCGTACTTGAAAATATGTCGATCAATCCGGGTGAAGCGCCGGCGCGCGTGATCATCAATTCGCGCACAGGAACGATCGTGGTCGGCAAACATGTTGTCGTCGCGCCCGTTGCTGTCACGCACGGCAGCCTCACTGTCACCGTGTCTGAAAATGTGCAAGTGAGTCAGCCCAATGCATTATCGCGCGGGCAAACCGTGGTGACACCGCAATCGAACGTGAGTGCGAAGCAGGAAAACAATCGCATGTTCGAATTGAAAAAATCCACCACGCTGGAAGAGATTGTGCGCGCAGTGAATCAGGTGGGCGCAGCGCCAGGTGATTTAATGGCAATTATCGAAGCGCTCAAGGAAGCGGGCGCGCTGAATGCTGAGCTCGTGGTGATTTAAATGCGTCGCCCGATCGAGAAATTATTGTGATCGATAAGTCTACGATGACTAATGGTTTGCTGTTAGGTAACGGCCAGGCCAGCGTCGATACCGCGCAGATCTATACCGATCTGAACGGTGTTCAGCAGTTGAAGGCACAGGGAAAAACCGACAAAGCCGGCGCGTTGAAAAATATTGCTCATCAATTTGAAGCCATGATGGTGCAAATGATGATGAAAAGCATGCGCGAAGCGAATGCGGTGTTTGCCGAAGGCGATATGACGTCGAGTTCCGATGAAAAGTTTTATCAGGATATGTTCGACAATCAATTGTCGTTATCGCTGAGTAAAGGTCGCGGCTTCGGTATCGCTGAGGCGCTGATGCGGCAATTACAGGGGCGCTTCGCCGATGCGAATTCTACCAAAGGCACCGACGCGACCACGATAAATACGACGGTGCCGGCGCGCGGCTCGGATTCGATCATGCAGCAGGTCAAGTCACTGGTTGAAACCGTTTCGAATCAAACGCAGACAGCGAACGAAAATCCGCGCATGACGGCGGCGATTGAAGATGCGATGCACGCATTGTTTGCGACGGTTTCCGATGCTGCGGCCGATACCAATGCAAATGGCGCGACGGTTGCGCTTGATGGTACGCCGGCGAATTTTATCGAATCGCTGCGGCCACTCGCACGCAAAGCCGCATCCATGCTCGGTGTCGATGCCGATGTGTTGCTGTCGCAATCGGCGCTCGAAACGGGCTGGGGGCAAAAGGTGCTGCAATGCAGCGACGGTTCGTCGAGTTTCAATTTTTTCAATATCAAAGCGGGTGACGATTGGCATGGCGATGTCGTGAAAGTGCCGACGATCGAATACCAGAACGGAGTCGCTGTGCGCGAGTGGGCGAGCTTTCGTGTCTACGGTTCGCCCGAAGAAAGTTTTGCCGATTATGCGCGCCTGATTAGCGAGAATCCGCGTTATCAACGCGCACTCGAATGCGCTGAAAATCCGCGCGCCTATATGAGTGCGTTAGCGAATGCCGGTTACGCAACCGATCCAGCTTACGCACAAAAAGTATTGGCGGTGCTCGATAGCGGGCACGTGCAGAACACGCGAGCGGCGCAATGAAGCGTGAGAGCCGATATGGTGGGAGTGAGTGAGCGATGGCGACGCTAATTAGAATTGGCCTCACGGGGTTGACTGCGAATCAGCTGGCGTTGGGCACAACCGGCAATAACATCACCAACGCCAACGTTGCGGGTTATTCGCGTCAGCGGGTTGAGCAAGTCACGGCGCCCGAGCAATACGCAGGTGTTGGTTACGTCGGCTCGGGTGTACAGGTCGATAGCGTGCGTCGCCTGGTCGATCAATTCGCGATTACGCAACTGCAACTGAACACCGCAACGTTTAACGATGTCGATACCCAAAGTTCGCTGATCGATCAAATCGATTCACTGCTCGCCGATCAGAACACCGGCGTCGCGCCGATCCTGCAAAATATGTTTGCTGACATTCAAACCGCGTCGCAGGATCCGACCTCGATTCCGGCGCGTCAAGTCGTATTGAATGATGCCGCATCGCTCGCGAGTCGTTTCAATACGTTGTATTCGCAGATTCAGGCGATCGGCAATTCCGTCAATTCGCGTCTGGATTCGCTGGTCGGTGAAGTCACGACGCTGGCGCAATCGATTGCGCAGCTGAATCAGGATATCGCCAATTCGCCCGGTCAGGCATCGGGCGCGCTGCCCAATGCGCTGCTCGATAAGCGCGAGGAATTGATTCGACAATTATCCGAATTGGTCGGCGTGCGCACGGTTGAACAAAGCAACGGCATGGTCAGCGTGTTTGTCGGCAATGGACAGCCGCTGGTGGTCGGCGCGGAAGCGAATGGTTTGAGCACGGCGCCATCCGCAACCGATAGCACGCGTCGCGAAGTGGTTTTCGTTGCGCCGAATGGCAATACCGTACCCATTTCGCAATTTATTACGGGTGGAAAAATTGGCGGGCTGCTGAGTTTTCGCGAGGACACGCTCGACACGACATTGAATACGCTGGGGCAGGTCGCGTTGACGGTTGCCGATACGATGAATCAGCAACATCGTCTCGGTTTGGATCTCGAAGGTAATTTCGGCAACAATTTATTTACCGATATCAACACCACCACGCAGATGCAGGGGCGCTCGCTCGGCAGTATTTCGAATACGGGCAGCGCGGCGCTCGAGGTTTTTATCAGCGATACTTCAACGCTGACGAATAACGATTATCAGCTGACATTTACCTCGGCGACTAATTACACCTTGACGCGTTCGGATGGCTCGGCGCTAACGCCGCCAGTAAGCGGTGCGATAGGTGCATTGCCTGCGACGATTACCACGCCGGATGGTTTCGAGATTCGCGTGCCGACGGGCAGTACATTTGCGGCGGGCGATACATTCGGTATTCAGCCGACACGACTCGGCGCACAGACGATGTCGATCGCGTTGCAGCGGCCGCAGGAATTGGCATTTGCGCAACCGATTTCCACGTCAGCGAATTTGAATAATACCGGTGGCGGTGCGATTTCTGCCGGTTCGATGCTGGCGGTTTATCAGGCCGATGGCGTCACCGTGGAGCCGACCTTCGCAACGCCAGGGCAATTGACGCCGCCAATTTTAATTCGCTTCACGTCGGCAACGACGTACGACATTTTAAATAACACCAACCCAGCTGCACCGACGACGATTCAAGCGGGCGTTGCATTCACACCGGGGCAAAATAATCTCGTCACCATCAACGACACGGTGACGGGCGATCCCGTTTATGAATTTAATTTGTACGGTTATCCCGCAACCGGCGATCAATTTACGGTGAATTACAACAGCAATGGCAGCTCGGATAATCGCAACGCATTAGCGCTGGGCGCGTTGCAGCAGACCGATACCATCGGCACCGGCACGTACGAAGATACCTACGGCCAGATAGTTTCGAATGTCGGTACCCGCGCTGCGCAATTGCATATCAGTCGCGATGCCAACGATAGTTTGCTGACCCAGGCGCAAGCGTCGCGCGATGCGGTGTCGGGTGTAAATCTCGATGAAGAAGCATCGAATTTGATTATGTACCAGCAGGCCTACAACGCCTCGGCGCAGGTAATTCAAATTGCACGCTCGCTATTCGATACATTGCTGGCAGCATTTAGCTAATGGATCGGCTGCGTTCAGTTGAGGTAGATGAATCATGATGAATCGCATTTCGCTCACGCAGATTTTCTCGCGCGGCTTGAGCGGTATTCTCAATGTGCAGACGCAACTTGCGAAAACACAGCAGCAAGTATCAACCGGTCAGCGGGTGTTGACGCCGTCGGATGATCCGATTGCATCGTCGCGAATTTTGCAGTTGGAAAGCGAGCAGGCACGCACGGCGCAGTATCAAAAAAATATTGGTGGCGCGACCACCAGTTTGAATATGGAAGAGTCGCAGTTGGAGGCGTTTGGAAATATTCTCACGCTGATCCGCGAAAAAGTGGTGCAGGCCGGCGATGGTGCTTTGTCGTACAGCGATCGTCAGGCGATTGCCGAAGAGCTGGAGACGCGGCTCGGTGAGATGGGCGCACTTGCCAATTCGCGCAGCCCCTCGGGCGAATATATTTTTGGCGGTTACAAAGGCGAGCAGGAACCGTTCGTTCGTGTCGGCAATGATTACACGTATCGCGGCGACGATGGTCAGCGTTTTTTGCAAATTGCGAGTTCGACGCAAGTTGCGACGAACGATAGCGGCAATGCCATTTTCATGGCGGTTCAACAGGCGAATGTCTCGGTAGCGGCGGCGGCCGGCAATACGTCCACTGCGACCATTTCGCGCGGACGCGTGGTGGATCAAACGGCATTCAACACGACTTTTCCCGGTCCGACATCGACGTATCAAATCAATATCACCGGTTTCACTGCGCCCGATCAGTACACCTACGATGTGATTGATAGCAGCGCTGCCACCGTTGTCACGGGTGCGACCTTTACAGCTAATCAACCGTTTACGTTTGGCGGTACTGAATTTCGCATTGTCGGTGACCCTGCAGGCACTGCTCCAGCCGTTGGCGATAGCTTTACGTTGACGCCGCCAGCGACGCAGAGTGTATTCACCACCGTCGGCAGAATTGTCGATGGTTTGCGTGCGTACACCGATAGCTCAACCGATAAGCTTCGTCTCGAAGATCTGGTCGGCGAGACGCTCGATAATCTCACCAATGCCGAAGACAATATCAACGTCGTGCGCTCGCGTGTCGGTGCGCGGCTCAATACATTGGAAAGTACCGCCGATCTTCATCAAGGCACTGATCTCGTCAATCAAAAAGTGTTGGCCGATGTGCGCGATGTCGATCCGGCCGAAGCGATGTCAAGGCTGGTGCAAGAGAATTTTGTGTTGCAGGCCGCGCAGCAGAGCTTCGCGAAAATTGCCGGGTTATCGTTGTTCGATTTCTTGCGTTAAGCGGCGATGGTATCTACGAAAGATACGCGCCCATTGCACGGCGATTCTTATTGATCACGACACCATCGCTCATCACACGTTTGCGCGCACTATCGGCGAGCGCTTGCAGCTGGCGCTCACGCTTGAGCATTTCAGTCAGTCGCAGTTGGTAAAACTCGGCGTATTGTGGCCCCACCGGAAAATCTTCGAAATGCGCGAGCAGGCGTTTATGCCGATCGGCCGCGCACTCAACCACCTGTTGCCATTCTTCGGCATTGGCAGCAGCGTGTATCGATTGATTCATCGCTTCGATATCTTGCCAGCTGGTTTCAATCGAGAGTTTCTCGTTTGACATTCTGCTTATCCCGGATGTGTCATCGACGCGCATGATTAATTTTTGCCGTTGATGATTTGGGCGGTGGCATCTAGTTGCTGCGTTAAAAAGCTGCCGGTCTGGTTGAGCTGACTGACCAGAATATCCAGCGCGGAAAACTGCGCACGGTAACGTGCTTCAAGCTTTGTCAGGCGCGTATTCAACTCGTCTTTTTGCTCGTCGAGCTTCGAGAGTTGTTCGTTGATTGAGGTTTCGCGTGTCGAAAACACTCCGCCGGAGCCGGTTAATTCGGTAGCGAGCTTATCGAGTCGGGAGGCGATGCCATTATCGCCAGTAAATAATTCATCGAAGCTGTCGAAGTTAGCACTTAACGCGCTACTCAATTTCGTATCGTCGAGTGCGATCGAGCCATCGCGATTGGTGCTGATGCCAAGATCGGCGAGCGAGTTGAGTCCTTCAGGGGCGCTGCTGACCACACTGGTCATGATGCGGCGTATGCGTGATTCCATCACACTCACACTGGAATCGCCGCTCAGCAATCCACGTGTCTGTGTGGTGGCATCGTAATTTGTCAGCGTGTTGAAGACGGTGACCAGCGCGTTGTAGTTCGCAACGAAATCCTGCACGGCAGCTTTAACGCCGCTTTTATCGATACCAATCGTCAACGTCGACGAGAGTGCGACGTTGTTCGGATCTTCTTTCAAAACATTGATGGTGACGCCTTCAATAGCACCACTAATTTGATTACTGCTGCTCGTTACCGCAAAACCATCGACAGTAATGCTGGCGTCTTGCGCGGGATCGATTTCGCTGAGGTTGGCTGAAATTAATTGCGAAAGGCCGGCGTTGTCGTTATCGACGGTGTCGCCATCGCCAGTTACGGCGACGGTGATGGCATTCGATACGCCGGTGTTGCTCGATGTTAAAACCAGCTTGCTGACGGTGCCGCTGCCGCCGTCGCTGACTGTCAGAATGCTGGCGCGAACGCCGGTATTGCCTTCGGCATTGTTAATCGCATCGCGAATGCCAGCGAGCGTATCGTTTTGGCCGGCAGTAATCGCGACATCAAAGCTTTTCGCGCCGACACTGATATTGAGCGTGCCATTGCCGACGACAGTGCTCGCGCCCGCAAAATTGCCTGAAGCAACTTTGTTCGCCTTCGCCATATCGAGGACTTCGATGGTATGCGCGCCGGCATCGGCGGACGATGTCGCGGTCGCTGAAATCAGTGTGCTATCGCTTGCCACCGCGGTGCGCGCATTAAAAAATGTCGACGATTTTAATTTCGTCAGTGTCGCCTGGAAGTCCGATAACGCGGATTTGAGGCTGCCCAACGCGGAGATGTTGGCGTTGAGTGTGGTCTCTTTGAGAGTGATACGATTTTCGGCCGGGGTTCTTTCAGCATCGACGACCTGTTTGATCAAGCCTTCGAGATCGATGTTAGAGCCTGTGCCGACGGAGGTGATGGTGGCCATAGCGATACCTGTCTGTATGTCAACGCCTTGACTAAGTGTAGGCCCAAATGGGTATTTGGGGTCATATGTGCAGGCGTTGTGCCAGTTGCGATCTCCTCGAATACAACCAGCAAAATAAAGCCGGCGTTACACACCGGCAATGCCACAAATGGATTAAGTCCGCTCTTGAATGAATAGGCTGGAGTTCCGTTCTTCTATAGCTGCAGCCAGGCGCAATGTTTCCTCCGATGGAATTTGGCGAATGAGCTCGTCCGTTTCCGCATCGTAAACTTTAACTACTGTACGCCCTGTCGTTTCCTCGACACTGAATGACAGATTGCGGCGAATGTTCTGCACATAGTCATTCAGTTTGCTTACCGCTTCCCTCAATTGCTTTGCATCCGGTTGAGCATTTTGCGCCGTCGCGCTTTCTGCTGCGACCGGTTCGTCTTTGGCTGTGGTGGCAGACGAATCTGTCGCCAAAGACGAAGGCGCCGGTGCGGTAGTTCGCACTGGCGCAGGCGGCGGATAACCATTTTTAACTACATCGTTAATCATGGCTGTGCACCTTCCCAAATTTCTTTAAACAAAAGGTGCCGACCTCTGTGTCGGCACCTACCTATCGCTTATTGCAACAGCGAGAGAACTTGTTGCGGCAAGCTGTTCGCTTGAGAAAGAACCGAGATGCCGGCTTGTTGCAGGATCTGGTTTTTGCTCAGGCTTGCAGTTTCAGCGGCGAAGTCAGCGTCGGTGATACGCGAACGTGCTGCCGATACGTTCTCGGAAATGTTGCCGAGGTTGGCGATCGTCGATTCGAGACGGTTTTGCACCGCACCGAGACCTGCACGGCCGCTGTCGATGAAGCTTACCGCAGAGTCAACTACAGCAAGAGCCTTCTGCGCACCGATCGCGGTGGAGATATCGATCTGAGCGACTTGCTCCAATGCGGAAGCTTGTGCGTTAGCTGCGTCAACCGTCGTGCTGCTCGCGGTGCTTGTGAACGTATTCGGGCTATTGAGCTTGATTACGCCCATGGCGCGAGTCGAATCGGTACCGCCTTGCGTCAACGTTTCAGTATCACCTGCGGTCGAGCCATCGTAGTTGTAAGTAGTGACGACTCCAGTTGCGCCGCCAGTAGAGTGGTTGAAGCCTTCGATCACGATGTCGTCACCGCGCTCGCTGGTCAAAAATACTTGACCGTTGCTCAACGAAGCAGTGATACCGGTGCTACCTGCTTGGTTGTTGATTGCAGCAGCCAGCGAGGTGAGGTCGGTCGTCGAGGTGATACCGGCGGAGATTGTTACCGCAGAAGAGTTCGAACCGGTCAACTGGAACGACACGTTACCCGCAGCACTGATGGTGCCGATGCTGACAACGGTGCGAGCGTCCGCGGTAACACCAGTGGTAGCCGATTGGGCGTTGATAGCTGCTGCGCCGTTGTATGCACTGAGGCCTGCCAAGCTGATTGCTGAGCTGGTGCCTTGAGCCGATTGAATCGTCACAGTACCAGCAACGTTGTTTGCAGCAGCAGTTGCGGCGGTTGCGGTCAACTGACCGAGACCAAGGTTAGCAGCAGTACCGGTCAAGGTGCGGCTTTGGTTGCCGATAACATCGCCGCGGTACGACCCGATCGACACGTTGATAGTTTCGAACGAGCCCGAACCTACTTGGAAGCTGGAGCTACCGAAGCTGCCGTCGAGCAGTTTACGGCCACCGAAAGCAGTGGTGTCGGCGATGCGGTTAACTTCCTGGATCAGCTGGCTGACTTCTTGTTGCAGCGCTTGACGTTCGGTCGCGCCGTTAGAGCCGTTAGCGGATTGGATCGCCAATTCGCGGATACGTTGCAGCGCGTTTGTGGATTCTTCCAACGCGCCTTCAGCGGTTTGCGATACCGAGATACCGTCGTTCGCGTTACGAGCTGCTTGGTTCAGACCGCGGATCTGCGAGGTGAATTTGTTCGAAATCGCCAGGCCGGCAGCGTCGTCTTTTGCGCTGTTGATACGCAAGCCGGAAGACAGACGTTGCAGCGATGTAGAAAGAGCACCCTGCGACTTGTTCAAGTTGCGCTGTGCGTTCAGCGACGAGAGGTTCGTGTTAACTGTTTGTGCCATTTTGCTTTCTCCTCCGCTCAACGTCGGTAGTGACTTGAGCTTCTGTTAAGGGTCGGCGTTGTTGGCGCCGTGTTTATGACCTTGTCATGCAATCGTATCGGCGCCTTTTTCCAAAGCTTTAACTTTTTTGTTTAGATTGAATCGTTATTGCAATAACCGGAAGTTAGCTATTCGGTAATAGGCGACAACTTGCAGCGGAAAGTTCGGTATTTTTATCGGCAGGCTTAAAGTTCTGAGAGGTGCAGCCGTTACCCCTGAGAGAGGAAAAATAACGTAGCCGTAATTTTTCTTCGATATGTACGGCCTATACTGACACACACATCATGGCTGCAAGTACAGCCGTGAGCGCGGAGGAATTTCGTATGGTGCGCCATCAAGCATTATCCCAATACCAGCAGGTCAACACCGCCGCCGTGGTAGAGGGAGCAAGCCCCCACAAGTTGATTCAAATGCTGATGCAGGGGTGCCTGCAGCGCATTGCGGAAGGTAAAGGTGCGTTACAACGCGGCGACATGGCTGCGAAGGGATTGGCGATAGGCAAAGCGATTAATATCGTAGCCGGCCTTCAAAGCAGCCTGAATAAAGAAGTGGCAAGTCCGTTGCCGCAACAGTTGGACGATTTATACGATTACATGCAGCGTCGCCTGCTCGAAGCCAATCTGAAAAGCAGCGAGGCGGCGCTCGATGAAGTGGCCGATCTCATGCGCAAGATTAAAGAAGGGTGGGATGGCATTGAAGCCAAGGCGGTGTAAATAGCTGCTGTTGTCTAGTTGGCTGGTATTGGTTCGATACAGTTTTAATTTACAAACAAAGATAGTTAGTCGCACAACATCGTGATGCCCGAACTGATCGGGCATTGCTGTAAAGGGATGGCAGAAAGATGTTGTCATCGACAAATGTTGACGCTCAAAACCAACGCGCGCCCCTTATCCTGGTGGTTGAGGATAATCCTGTCGAGCGCGCGTTAATTACGCGTATTCTCAAACTGGCCGCCTTCGTCGTTGTCGACGTTGACTGCGGCGAAGCGGCGATTCGCGAAGCGATCACGGCCACTCCCGATCTGATTCTCCTCGACGCGTTACTACCCGATATCGATGGTTTCGAGGTTTGCGCACAGCTGCAGACGCAGGCGCGCTCGCGATTCATTCCCGTCGTCATGCTGACGGGTCTCGACGATGTCGCCTCGATCGATCGCGCCTACGAAGCGGGTGCTACCGACTTCATCACCAAGCCGATCAATCATGCGTTGCTGGTACATCGCATTCGCTATTTATTGCGCGCTCGCTCGTTGTTTGAAGAGTTGCGAGTCAGCCGAAAATCGCTCGCGACGGCGCAGCGCATCGCCAAGCTCGGGCATTGGGAACTCAATATCGATCGAGATCGTCTGTCGATTTCGGATGAGCTTTATCAGCTCTATAACATTTCCAAGGCCGGTGTTGATGACAAGAGAACTAGTGTCGACGACAGGGAAACCAGTGTCGATGACAGAGCCACGAATGCCGACAATTTAAATTGTCTGCTCGATGTCGTGCATCCCGATGATCGGGCCGCGCTCGAGGGTGCAATTTCCGCAGCGATCCAGCGCGATGAGGCCGGGCGTGTCGAACATCGTGTGCAATTTCCCGACGGCAGCGAGCGCGTCATGGAAATGCATCTGGCGGTGGTGCTTGATGACGATGCGACGCGGCATTTGCTCGGCATCAGCATCGATATTTCCGCGCGTAAGGAAAGTGAGCGTGAGGTATTACGGCTGGCGTATTTCGATCGGCTGACAGGTCTGCCGAATCGCTCGTTGCTGGAATTAATTCTCGATCAGGAAATTCCACGCGCGCATCTCGCCGGGCGCAGCGTCGCGCTGATCTGCATCGATCTCGATTTATTCAGTCGCGTAAATAATGCAATGGGGCATGGCGCTGGCGATGCTGTGTTGCGACAAGTGGCGACGCGGCTTACCCGTTTGATCGATGCGCCATCATCGCAATCGATGCTGGAAAAATTATCGCTAACGATTGATATCAGCGGCGATTTCAACAATGAGCTGGTTGCTCGTCTCGGTGCCGATACCTTTGCGTTGATTATTACCGGCGACGATGTGCGCCGGGCGGCATATGGATTGGCGCATTCGATTCGGCAGCAGTTTCAACAGGCATTTTTATATCGAGGCCAAGAGATTTTTGTCACTGCCAGCCTCGGTTTCAGTTGTTCGACGACGGCGAATTGTCCCTCCGAAATGCTGTTGCAGCAGGCGGATATGGCGTTGCGCGAAGCCAAGCGAGAGGCGCGCGCCGATGTGCGCGAGTATCACGGTGAACTCGTTACGCAGGTGTCGACGCAGATGTCGATACAAAGCGATATGCGCAATGCGCTGCGGCGCGGCGAGTTTCTGGTGTATTACCAGCCCAAAGTTGCAGTGCGCAATAGCGCCATTACCGGCTTCGAGGCATTGATTCGCTGGCAGCATCCACTGCGCGGCCGCGTATCGCCGCAGGAATTTATCGATGTTGCCGAAGAGACCGGTCAAATCGTCGAAATCGGTCGCGCCGTTTTGCAGACTGCATGTTACCAGTTCCGGCAATGGCTCGATCAGGGACTGATTTCCGGGCGCATCGCCGTGAATATTTCGGCGCGACAATTTCGCGATCAGAATTTGGCCGAGCGCGTCCTGCTGATATTGGAGCAGTCGGGTTTGCCGCCGGAAAATCTTCAGCTCGAAATTACCGAGAGCGTGTTGATGAGCGAGCCGCGTGCGCATGCGGTGATCGAAAAATTGCGTACGCACGGAATTTCGATTGCGCTCGACGATTTCGGCACGGGTTATTCGTCGCTGAGTTATCTCACGCGTTTTCCGATCGATACGCTGAAAATCGATCGCTGTTTCGTCAGCAATATCGCGTATGAATCGGAGCAGGCGGCGATCGTCACTGCGGTATGCGCGTTGTCGCATCGACTGAATATGAAGGTGATTGCGGAAGGCGTTGAAACCGAAAGCGAGTTGCAAATCATCACCGATCTGGGTTGCGACGAGGTGCAGGGCTTCCTGGTCTGCAAGCCGCTGAGTGCCGCCGACATGGAGCGTTGGCTCAAGCGCTACGCCATGGAAAAGCCGCATCATCTGGTCGAGCGGCGGTCGGCTACTTGACGCGATTTATCTATTTTTCAGTGCTTTTTCTGTCATTTATTTGACCTGTCAAAAATAATAGCTAAGATTTTTGGGTCGACTCGTCAAAGCCTCGGCGTACGTTAAATTCGGAATGACGCTATTTCCGAGCGTGCTTCTAACCGCGATAACGGGTAGGTGCGATGACGGGAATCTCTCGTCGAAGGAACTTCAACTTCTGGAACCAGCTGCATGTGGGAAGAAAAACAAGTCGTCCTCGTTGATGACAACGCCCAGCGTCGCCATGACTTCAGCGTGATTCTCGATTTTCTGGGTGAAAACCCGCGCAGTTTCGATGTTGCCGGCTGTAGCGCGCTATTGGGTGACGCCGCCGCCAAATCGGGTAGCCGCGCGGTTGGTGCCGTATTTCTCGGAGCCTGCGGCCAGCGCCCGGTCGCGAAATTATTGCGCGACATTCACGACTGGGATGCGACGGTTCCGGTGATTTTGTTCGGCGAACAGCAGGCCGATGCTATCGACGACACCGATATGCAGCGCAAGGTGATCGCGCATCTCGAATTTCCGCCGAGCTATAACAAACTGTTAGACACGCTGCATCGTGCGCAGGTGTATCGCGAGCAATTCGATACGCATGCGGGTCGCAGCATGCAGCGCGATTTGCAATTATTTAGAAGTCTGGTTGGCACCAGTCGCCAAGTGCAGAAAGTGCGCGAAATGATGGCGCAGGTCGCCGATAAAGAAGTGACGGTGCTTGTCACCGGCGAATCGGGTACGGGTAAAGAAGTTGTCGCGCGCAATCTGCATTACAACTCGCATCGCCGTCACAAACCGTTCGTGCCGGTGAATTGCGGCGCGATTCCGCGCGAGCTGCTCGAAAGCGAATTATTCGGCCACGAAAAAGGCGCGTTCACGGGCGCGATTACGAGTCGCGCGGGCCGTTTCGAAATGGCGCAGGGCGGCACACTGTTTCTCGATGAAATCGGCGATATGCCGCTCGATATGCAGGTGAAAATTCTGCGCGTATTGCAGGAGCGCAGTTTCGAGCGCGTCGGCAGCAATAAAAGTATTCAGACCGATGTGCGCATCATCGCGGCGACGCACAAAGATCTCGAACAGATGATCAGCGAAGGTAAATTCCGCGAAGATCTGTATTACCGCCTCAATGTATTTCCGATTGAAATGCCGCCGTTGCGCGAACGCATCGAAGATATTCCGCTGTTGCTCAACGAATTGATCACGCGTATGGAAACCGAGAAGCGCGGTTCGACGCGATTCAATTCGGCGTCGATCATGTCGCTGTGCCGGCACGAGTGGGCTGGCAATGTGCGCGAGCTGGCGAATCTTGTAGAGCGCATGGCGATTTTGCATCCGTACGGTGTGGTCGGCGTGCAGGATTTGCCGAAGAAGTTTCGCCACGTCGAAGAGAGCGATGAAGATTTGCAGTTGCCGGAAGCGGAACACAACGGCCGGCCGGCGCTCGCGAGTCTCGATTCGGTGGCGTTGTTGCCGGTGAATGGCATCGATCTCAAAGAGTATCTCACCAACCTCGAACGCAATTTGATTCAGCAGGCGCTGGACGATAGCGGCGGGGTGGTGGCACGCGCCGCTGAGAAATTGAAAACGCGTCGTACCACACTGGTCGAGAAAATGCGCAAGTACGGCATGTTGCGTCCCGGCATGACGACGGACTGACGCGTCGTTTATTTTTCCTCCTAATTCATTGATATGTCTATAAAAATAATAACGGCATAGGCCTTGCAGAATTCCTCCCCAGAGCGATTCGGCGACGCTTTTTTGTCATGTTGGCTTAAAGCGCTGTCATCGCACAGGAAACGTTATGGGGCGGTCGATGGCATTACCCGCAGTTCAAGAACAGATTCTTCCAGAGCACATACCAGCGGCTGCGCAGCTCGCGTCGGCCTTTGAGATGTTCAATGAGCTCTCGGCGCAGCTCAGCGATACCTATCGTGAAATGGAACAGCGCGTGGTGCAGCTCGATGGCGAGTTGCACCGCGTCGCTGAACAACGCTTACAGGAACTGCAGGAAAAGGAGCGCGTTGCTTCGCGGCTGCAGAGTTTGCTTTCGCTCTTGCCTGCGGGTGTCATCGTGCTCGATCAATTCGGTCGCATTGCCGATTGCAATCCCGCCGCGATTGATTTGCTGGGGTCGCCTCCAACGGGCGGCTCTTCTCTAAAAGATGGTTCGTCTCTAAAAGGTGGTTCGTCTCTGACAGGAGAACTGTGGCGCGATGTGATTCAGCGCAGTTTTGCTCCGCGCGGCGACGATGGCCACGAAATTTCACTGCGCGATGGTCGCCGTATCAGCATCGCCACGCGTTCGCTCGATGGCGAGCCCGGCCAGTTGTTGTTATTAACCGATCTCACCGAAACCCGCGCACTGCAGCAGCGTTTGAGTCATCACCAGCGCTTGTCCGATATGGGCAAAATGGTGGCATCGCTCGCTCATCAAATTCGTACACCGCTATCGACTGCGATGCTTTACGCAGGCCATTTGTGCGAAGGACGTTTGAGCCAGGCACAGAGCGAAAAATTCGCGCATAAATTATTGGATCGTTTACAGCATCTCGAACAGCAAGTGAAAGACATGCTCATGTTTGCGCGCAGCGATGTGAAGTTGAGCGATACGATCACCACAACGGAATTATTCGAAGCGATAGCCGCTGCGATCGAAGCGCCGATTGCACAAGCGAATGCAGAACTGCGGATAACCAATACCGCCGAGTCGGCATTACTGCACTGCAATAAAGACAGCATCGTTGGTGCGTTGACCAATCTCGTCAACAATGCGCTGCAGGCGTGTGGTCGCGATGCGCGTATCGAAATCGATTGCTGCGCGCGATCAATCGATTCGGCGAATTGGATTGCGATTGCGGTCACCGATAACGGTCCGGGTTTCGATCAAGCGATCGCCGAGCGGCTAAACGAACCTTTCTTCACCACGAAATCGCAGGGGACGGGGCTCGGTCTTGCTGTGGTCCGCGCGGTTGCGCAGGCGCATCAGGGTAGCTTCGTCATCAATGCAAAGTCCGGTTGTGGCGCGCGTGCCGAACTGAGGCTGCCGCAATGGCAATTACACGAACACGTGGCCGCACACAAGCAACGGGAGTTGGCTAATCCATGAATATCGCGATCGGTAAATTGAAAGAGCGATCAGCCGTTGCACTATCTAACGACTTTTGTGAGTCGCGCACATTGCTGGCGGGTTCGCGTGTGCTGGTCGTCGAGGACGATGCGAGTTTGCGCGAAGCGCTCGTCGATACCTTGGAGCTGGCGGGTGCCGATGTGGTGCAGGCCGAAAGCGGCGAGCAGGCGCTCGATCTGCTGACTCGCGATCATGTCGACATGGTGGTATCCGATGTGAACATGGGCGGCATGGATGGTCATGAATTATTGGCCGCATTGCGCCAGCGCTTTGCGCAATTGCCGGTGCTGCTGATTACGGCATACGGCAGCATCGCGAAGTCGGTGGAAGCGATGCGCGCAGGTGCGGTCGATTATCTGGTGAAGCCGTTTAAACCGCAGTTGCTGGTCGACACCATTGCGCGTTACACCGGCGGCGCTATTGCGAGCGATGTTGATCAGCCCGTCGCTGTTGAGCGCAGCAGCCAGCAATTACTGCAGTTGGCGCGTCGCGTTGCCGAGACCGATTCGACCGTGATTATTTGCGGCGAGAGCGGTACCGGTAAAGAGGTGCTCGCGCGTTATATTCATCAACAATCACCGCGTTCGAAAGGCCCCTTTATTGCGATCAATTGTGCCGCTATTCCGGAAAATATGCTGGAGGCGATGTTGTTCGGTCATGAGAAGGGCGCATTTACCGGGGCGCAAACGGCAATGCCAGGCAAATTCGAACAGGCCAATGGCGGCACGTTATTGCTCGATGAAATTTCCGAAATGCCATTGGCATTGCAGGCGAAATTATTGCGTGTGATTCAAGAGCGCGAAGTCGAGCGTCTCGGCAGTCGCAGTCTGATTAAATTGGATGTGCGCATCTTGGCCACGACTAACCGCGATATGCGTGCCGAGGTGAAGGCGGGTCGTTTCCGCGAGGATTTGTTTTATCGCTTGAGCGTATTTCCGTTGCAATGGTTGCCTCTGCGTTTGCGTCGTCACGATATTCTTGCGATCGCGAATAAGCTGTTGCAAAAGCATGCGGAAAAAATGAATTGCGGTGCCGTGCGTTTCGGCGCCGATGCCGAGCATGCGCTATCGATCTATGATTGGCCGGGTAATGTGCGCGAACTCGATAACGTGGTTCAGCGCGCATTGATTCTCCATCGCGGCGCATTGATTCAGGCGAATGATCTCTGTCTCGATCCGTATGCCATCGCCGAGGTTGACTCATCTGCAGCTATGCCGATGGATCTTTCCAATCCAGCGGCGAGTTCCCCCGAGGTGGGTGGGCTCGATGGCGATCTGCAGCAGCGTGAATTTGAAATTATTTGTGAAACGCTGCGCGAGACGCGCGGCAATCGCAAATTGTCGGCCGCCCGCCTCGGTATCAGCGAGCGCACGCTGCGTTACAAGCTGGCGCGGATGCGCGAGTTAGGGCTGGCTGTCGACGAGTTGTAACACAGCCGTGCGGCGAGCCGTCCGTCGGTTCGCGACCCAGTAGATACAAAGGGTTGGATGGATTGTGAGCAGTTTGGTTTCGCAATTTCGGCCGATCCCGTTAGACTGAGGCTCATTCAACGATCGGGTTTGGATTTTGCCGATGAGTCTTTTTGCCTTCTGGTCCGAGTATCCCATTGCTGCGGTGACGCTGGTCGTTATCGCCGGTATTGCCATTCTTTATCTCTGCCGTAGCAGTGCTCATCGTCTCATCGAACGTTTGGGGCGCGCCGGATATCGCCTGGCACGTTTGTTTGCGCGCGGCTGCGCGGTGCTGTCGATGCGCATCGATGCGCGTAATCGCGAAGTGATGCTGGCGTTGCAAATGGAGATCACTCGGCGGCAATTGGAGCGCGAATTTCAGCGTGTCGCTGCGGCGGTCGAACAGGATATGACGAAATTCCAGCACCTTGAGCGTTCGATCAACGAGCACGTCAATGTGATGGAAGAGGATTTCGAACGCAGTGCACAGGTGCCGCCGGCGCCGCCCGGCTGGGTCGAAGCGGTCGACGCGATCGCCAAACTGCAGACCGAAACCAACCCCGAGCCGGTCGGCCGCGTATTGCAGGATATTCATAACTCGGTGCTCGATCAGCAGCGCGAAGTCATGCGCGAATATCGCTGGACGGTGAACGCGCGCCATAAAATTCTCGCCGATTTACGTCCGCTGTGGCGCGGAGTGAGCAAGCAGGTTGGAACAGTCGGTCGCGACAGTCGCGATCTGCTCGCGCGTGCGCATCGCATCGATACGCAAATGGCTGCGTTTCGCGAGTTGTGTGCGAATCGTGGCGATGCGCGCGTCGAATCATTTTTGGCGCGCTGGTTGATGGCGTTGGCGCTGTCGGCAGTGGCTTTGATTTTGGCGACGCTCAATATCAATTTGCTCGCGGCACCGTTGGCGAATTTCATTGCCGGTGAGAGCGTCACCAGTTGGCTGACCGCCGGGGCGTTAACGCTCGCCGTGATGGCGGCCGCTTTGGTGTTGAGCGAAGCGACGCAGGTTAGCCGATTGTTGCCGTTGATTGGCGGATTGCCGCAGCGTGCGCGCGGCGTGTTGATCGTCATGTCGACGATCTTATTAACGGCATTGGTTGCGGGTGAAGCGCTGTTGCTGAAGTCGCATGCGGGAGTTCGCATCGCCACTGCAGGCAATACACTGGCAAATACTGAAGCTGCGTGGGGCGTGGCGACTGCAGGTGTGGTCGTGCCGCTGTTGATTGCGCTGCTGTCGCCGGCGCTCGAAGCCTTTCTGGCGACATCGCGCCCGGTATTCGCGGCGGCAACGGTCGTTAGCTTGAATGCGATCGCCGTGTTGTCGCGCGTGCTCGGTAAAGCATGGTTGGAATTATGCCGAGCCGCGCATCAATTGTATGACTTGATCCTGTTTATTCCGCTCGCCATAGAAAAAGCGTTAGATGAGCGTCGGCGCGGAAAAAATACGGAGCAACTCCCTGCTCCTGCAGATATATCCGTTGATGCCGCTGCGTCCGCTGACTCGACGAAGATTCGACACGTGCAATTCACCAATCGCGATTCGCGTGCTGCGGAATGAATCGCAGCAAACTACATGGCTATCCGTGCGTGTTGTCGAGTCTATTAACCCAGCAATAAAAGCCGCCGGGTTAATAGTCAGGCGACCTGCTGCGTCAGCAACTCTTCAAATAATTGTTGTTCGATAATGGTGTACAGGCGTCGCCACGGTGCCTTCAGCGTTAGCGATTCGGCATTCATGCGTAGCCCTGTCGTGGTGAATGTTGCGCGCTGCCCATAGTATTCAAAGGCCGGACTGATCTGGTCGAGTCGGATGCCGAAGCGTGCTGTCAAACGACCAAGGCAGGGCTCGATGACCATGAATACATTTTCAACGTTGAGTCGAACGATCATTGCCGTTACTGCATAAAACAATGCGGTGGCCAGGTACGGTGTGCTTTCTCCCTGGTTCAACTTGGAGCGATTGTTCGGTGCGAGTAGTGCGAGCCGAGAGACCTCAACGCTGCGCGCGTGATTGACATGGTTCCAGTTGAATAAGCTGCGATCGACATGAGGTACGCCGTAAATATCGAAGGGTAACCAGATGCGGCCTGTTCGTTGTGGCATGACCAGACGGAAACAGCCAACGGGTATTCCCGAAGTTCGTTCACGCAACAATACGTGCAGACTGTCATCGTCGAACTCGTCGGATTCGAGTCCGTCGTGATGATCCATTTCGTAGCCGAGATTTTCGCAGAATATTTCGTGGCGCAATCGGTATACGTCTTTGCGTAATTCATCCGTATTGGCGATTAGGATTTGATAGCGCTCGCTGAAATCGTTCGGCACAGCAAACACATCTTTACAAGTTGATCGCATATATCCTCACTTATGAGGTTCGTGGGACAGCTTCCCTGTCCACGCGAATAACTCGATAACGAAAAGTTGACGTTAAGGTGTTGCGAGCTATCGCTATGCTGATTTTGTGCCAAGGGGTGTGGGTTTAAAAATTAATTCACAAATGATGAAATAAAAAAACAAATGAGCGGTTTTGTTTTTATTTATTTTCGTAGAAATACGTATCTGAATAAGAGTAAGTACGTACAAAGTAATTCGTTAGATAAATCCAGGCTTTTTATTTTCTAACGAATTTAATAAGCGGCTGTTGCGCTGGGTGGAGTTGCAGTTGATTGTGTGTGTCGCTGAAGTCAATTATCCGCCTGCAAGTTTGACGGTGTGACCCAGTTTTTCGAGCTCTGTTTTCAGTTTGTCGCGATGGTCGCCCTGAATTTCAATAATGCCATCGCTGACGGTGCCGCCGCTGCCGCACGCTTGTTTGAGTTTCTTGGCGAGTTGTTTGACTTCTTCCGCCGGTAAAGCGATGCCGCTGATTGTGGTCACCACTTTGCCTCCGCGCCCTTGTGTTTGCCGTTTTATCCGGACAATACCATCCTCGCTGCAGCCCATCACCGACTGAGCGCGCAGGGCGCTGCATTGGCATTCATCGACCGGATGATTGCAGCGCGGGCAGATACGGCCTTTTTCGGTGCTGTAGACTAGTCCCATCGTGAGGCTCCAGAAAGTGATGGGGCATTATAGTCACGGTTGGCGTGAGATTGATTTCGATAGGGGTAGCTATGAGTGAAGTGTTACAGCAGGTGCAACAGCAGCTTGTCGAGCTGCAAACGCAGCTTGCGTTTCAGGAGGATGTGATACGCGCGCTGGACGATGTTGTCATCGCGCAGCAGCAGCGGCTCGACCAATTGGAGCAGAGCAATCAGCGAGTCGAGAGGCAGCTTGCGGATATGCTTGTGTCGCTTGAAGCCCAAGCGTCTACAGAGTTGCCACCGCATTATTAATGCGTCGTCTTAATCATCGCGCCATAAATGGCCGAGAATCCGAGGTCTGCTAAACTTAGCCGATATTAGGAGATCAGCCCGCGTGCGCGGCGTATAACAGCAAAAATGATTGAACTCAGCGAAGAATTACGCGACGGCTTTCAGGAAATTGCGAATGTTGCCGTTGGCCGCACTGCGGATAAAGTTGCCCGCAGCTTCTCTACATTTGTCGAAATGCCTATCCCGCAAGTGCATTTGCTTGAGTCAGCCGACGTGCGTATGGCGCTGACGTCGATGGACGATACGCAAAACGTGACTGCAGTCACACAAGCGTTCTTTGGTGACGGCATCAGTGGTGAGGCGTTACTGCTTTTTAGCGAGGCCACCATCAGCGACTTGTCGGTATTGATGGGTTATGAGCCGGCAACCGAGGGGCATGAGCAGGTCGAGCATATGTTGGAGATCTCCTCGCTCCTGAGCGGGTCCTGTATTCAATCGGTACTGGAGCAGCTTGAGATCGATGTGCTTATCGGTTATCCGTCGGTGTTGAGCACGAATCGAAGCCTGCGCGAAATGTTTTCCGAACAGGCATTCCCCTGGGATAAAACGCTTGCTATCGAAATGAACTACGAGTTCGAGGGGTTTCGTACCACCTGCGATTTGGTTTTGCTGTTCCATCAGCAAGCCCTACCTGCGCTATTCAATAAATTGGAGCTCTTGTTGTTCTGATGGATGCCAACGACTTCAAGGAACTGCATTGGCTGCTCGATGTCATTCAGAGCTCCAATATCGGTATTGTCGTACTCGATCGCATGCTGCATGTCGAAGTATTTAATCGTTTTATGCAGGCTCACAGCGGCATTCAATCGCAGAGTGCCATGGGCAAGTCGATCATGGAGTTATTTCCTGATCTGCCCGAGCAGTGGTTGTGGCGACGCATGCAAACCGTATTCGAGCTGGGTATTCCGGTTTACACCACCTGGGAAGAACGGCCTTATCTGTTTCGTTTTCCGCTGCATCTCCCGATTCACTACAACATGGACATCATGTATCAGAATGTGATGTTCGTACCCTTGCGTGCGGCCAATGATAAGGTCGAGCGTATGGGAATCGTCGTGTACGACGTCACCGAGAGCGCCATGATGCGTCAGGCGCTCGAACACGCGCAGGCCGAGTTACTCCAATTAAGCCGTACCGACCGACTGACAAGTCTATGGACTAGGGGCTACTGGGAAGAGCGTTTACACGAAGAGTGGGAGCGCTCGCGGCGTTCGGGTCAACCCGTTTCGCTGGTGATGTTCGATATCGATCACTTCAAACACATCAACGATAATCACGGCCATCAAACCGGCGATGAAGCAATTCGCCTCGTTTCACGCACAGTGCGTGAAGTCTCGCGAGATGTCGATATTTGCGGGCGTTACGGCGGCGAAGAGTTCGGCGTAATTTTGCCGAATACACCGCAGGACGGAGCGCTGATTTTCTGCGAGCGCCTGCGCAAGGCGATTGCGGCTAAATCGGTATTGGGGCCGGCGCACGAAGTGGTGCAATTCACGATCAGCCTCGGTATCTCCGAATTGACGGAAGATACCGAGTCCGTGCATCAATGGCTGCAGCAGTCCGATAAGGCGCTGTACGTCGCTAAAGGCTCAGGCCGCAATCAGACGCAAATTTTTTCCAGTTCGGAAAATTAGACTTTATCGACATCTTCCGCATGCAGACCTTTTGGGCCTTGTTGCAGCGCGAATTCGACTTGTTGTCCCTGCGTTAAGGTTCGATAGCCATCGCCGCGAATCGAGCGAAAGTGTACAAAGACATCTTCGCCACCATCGTGCGTAATAAAGCCAAAGCCTTTGGCGTTATTGAACCACTTAACGATTCCTTTGATACGATCAGACATATCCGCATCCTCCTAAAATTACAGCTGTTGTTATTGTTGCTTTATGAGTCCGTCTTGGTTCGATGACAGACCAATACCGCATTGCATACTCGCGGAAAACGCTTGATTAGCTCTCGGCAGATAACCGGGAAAACAGGGTCAAAGACTCGCGAGTGGGGCACAAATTAATTGGATAGATAGAGAGAACGACCGAAGGAGCACCGCTGTGTAAAGCAGAACTTTCACAGCGCGGATAGATTGAGGAAACGTCCGCCAACATCGTTACAACCCAGCGTTTTATTATTTTGCCTATGGCGCGCAGGTTGGCGGAAAAGGCGGGTAGGGACAAATTAATTTTACGTAATCGACAGCGAGTGGGGAACTTGATCTCGCTGTCGATTACCCGTGTACGGCTTTGCGTTTATAGCGTGGCGATGCGTTGCTGTTGCTCTTGCAGCTGCGCCAATGCCTGTCGCTGTGCGGCGAGACGCTCGCGTTCCTTGGCGACCACTTCGGCGGGTGCTTTATCGGTAAAGCCCGGATTCGACAGCTTGGTATCGAGTTTCGATATGTCTTGCGCAAGCTTGTCGATTTCCTTGTTCAAACGCGCCAGCTCGGCACCTTTGTCGATTAATCCCGCCATCGGCACCAACAACTCCATCGCACCGGCAAGCTGAGTAGCTGCAGGTGGTGGTTCGACACTGGCGTCGAGCCATTCGATCGACGAGAGTTTCGCGAGTTTTTTCAGAAACGCTGCATTTTCATTGCTGCGACGACGGTCTTCGGCATCGCCATTGCGCAATAACAGCGCGATTTCTTTTGCAGGAGAAATATTCATTTCACCGCGAATATTGCGCACGCCGAGAATGACTGCTTTCAACCAGGCTATATCTGTTTCAGCTGCGACGTCGATGCGCGATTCATTCACGCGTGGATAGTCTTGCAGCATGATTGTTTTGCCGTTGCTGCCGGTGAGTGGCGCAACGCGCTGCCAGATTTCTTCGGTCACGAATGGCATCAGCGGATGCAGCAAGCGCAGCGTCGCTTCGAGCACGCGAATCAAGGTGCGACGCGTGCCGGCTTTTTGTGCGGCGGTTGCATTCGCATCCCACAGTACCGGTTTTGATAATTCCAGATACCAATCGCAGTATTCGTTCCAGACGAAGTCGTAAATCGTTTGCGCGGCGAAATCCAAGCGGTAGCTCGCGAAGGCTTTTTCCATTTCGGCTTCGGTGCGTTGCAGTGAAGAAATAATCCAGCGATCGGCAAGGCTCAATGTGTAATCGTTCTGACCACAATCCTGACCTTCGCACTGACCTAATACATAGCGTGCAGCGTTCCAGATTTTGTTGCAGAAATTGCGGAAGCCTTCGATACGGCCGACATCGAATTTAATATCGCGTCCGGTCGATGCGAGCGAATAAAACGTGAAACGCAGCGCATCGGTCCCGTACGCGGCGATGCCCTCCGGAAATTGTTTGCGCGTGGCTTTTTCAACTTTTTCCGCGAGCTTCGGTTGCATCATGCCGCTGGTGCGTTTTTGCACGAGGCTTTCGAGATCGATGCCGTCGATCAAGTCGATCGGGTCGAGTACGTTGCCTTTCGACTTCGACATTTTCTGGCCTTCGGCATCGCGCACGAGACCGTGTACATAAACGGTCTTGAATGGAACCTGCGGCTTGCCGTTTTCATCCTTGATGAAATGCAGTGTCATCATGATCATGCGCGCGACCCAGAAGAAAATAATATCGAAGCCGGTCACGAGCACGGAGGTTGGATGGAATGTTTGCAACTCTTTCGTGTTCTCGGGCCAGCCGAGCGTCGAGAAAGTCCACAATGCCGATGAGAACCATGTATCGAGCACATCGTCATCGCGCTTGAGCGCAATATTGCCCAAATTATTTTTCGCGCGAACTTCGGCTTCATTGCGGCCGACGTACACATTGCCTTTATCGTCGTACCACGCGGGGATTTGATGGCCCCACCACAATTGCCGCGAAATACACCAATCCTGAATATCGCGCATCCACGCGAAATACATATTTTCGTATTGCTGGGGCACGAATTGAATATCACCGTTTTCGACAGCCGCAATCGCAGGTTTCGCGAGAGATTTTGCGTCGACATACCATTGATCGGTGAGCCACGGTTCGATCACAACATTGGTGCGATCGCCGCGCGGTACTTTCAGCGTGTGCGGTTCGATTTTTTCGAGCAGGCCAAGGGCTTCGAGATCGGCAACAACTTGTTTGCGTGCGTCAAAGCGGTCGAGTCCGCGATATTTTTCCGGCGCGTTGTCGTTGATAATTGCATCAGCGGTGAAAATATTGATGAGCGGGCAGTTGTGACGCTTGCCGACTTCATAGTCGTTGAAATCGTGCGCGGGCGTAATTTTTACGCAGCCGGTACCGAATTCTTTATCGACATAATCGTCCGCGATGATTGGAATTTCGCGATCGGTCAGCGGCAACTTAATCATTTTTCCAATTAAATGTTGATAGCGCTCATCGTTTGGGTTTACTGCAACTGCAGTATCACCGAGCATCGTTTCGGGGCGCGTGGTGGCGACGACTAAATGCCCGCTGCTATCGGCGAGTGGATAGCGGAAATGCCACATCGATCCCTGTTCTTCTTCGCTGACAACTTCGAGATCAGAAATCGCCGTGTGCAGAACGGGGTCCCAGTTGACGAGGCGCTGGCCGCGATAAATTAATTTCTCTTCGTATAAACGAACGAACACCTCAGTGACGGCGTTAGATAAACCTTCGTCCATGGTGAAACGTTCGCGCGACCAATCGGTCGATGCGCCCATGCGGCGCAATTGACGCGTAATCGTGCCGCCCGATTGTTCTTTCCATTCCCAAATTTTTTCGATGAATTTTTCGCGGCCGAGGTCGGTACGTTTGATGCCCTGCGCTTCGAGCTGACGCTCAACCACCATTTGCGTCGCGATACCGGCGTGATCGGTGCCGACCTGCCACAGCGTGTTGTTGCCGCGCATGCGGTGATAACGAATCAGCGCGTCCATGATCGCATTCTGGAAGCCGTGGCCCATGTGCAGGCTGCCGGTGACATTGGGCGGCGGAATCATGATGCAGTAAGGATTGCCTTCGCCATTCGGTGCGAAATAACCGGCGTTTTCCCAGGTTTCGTACCACTTGCGCTCGATAGCGGCGGGCTGAAAGGTTTTTTCCAGTTCGTTCATTGGAGTAGCGTTCGTCGGTGCAGAGTTCATCGAGGTAGATTTTTCCATGGTGCGAAATCGTGGCTCATCTTCAATGGGAGGCGACGCCGAAATACTGCGCCGCCGTAACGACACCGATTAAATGCGCGGCTATCGGTGCAGCGAATGGCTTGGCAGTGGATGCGATAAAACAGCGGAGGGCGCGCCAATGGGCCGGGCAGTATAACCCGAGTTTGCAGGTGGTCAGAAACCGCTTGTTTAATCGGTATCTTTGAGCCGGCGCAGCAGGATGTCGTCCATTTGCTGCAAGCGGCGATGCAATTCCGCTTCGATCTGCGGAATGAATGCGTCGACCAGCTCCTGAATCAAAACTTCGCGGCTGTAGTCTGGACGAATGGAGGGACGAACAGCAGGACGTTCGGCGGTGCGTGAGGGAGGCACGGACGAATGTGCCGTGGTCATCGGCGGCAATGCGGACGATGTTTCGATTGCGGCAACACGGGTGTCGATGTCGTCATCACTCGCCTCGACATTGTCATCGCAGATGGTCACATCGAGTGTAAAACGCGGAAAGGCAACCGGCGGCTCGTCGATGGGCTCCGGCGCGGCGTTGGTTTCATCGAGCTCCTCTTCGTCAAAGATCTGGCCGAGGTTGAGCAGATTGGTATTGCTGTTCAGCAGCCTGTCGTTACGGTCGAGATTGTGAATCACCATGTCGTCGAGCAGAGGAATGTCGGCCGGCAGGTCGCCATCGCCTTCATCGGCGAGCAGACCCTTGATGGATTCCAGCTCATCGAGCAGATGGGCGGCGGGGCGGTTGAAAAGCGGGCGCTGATCGTCGTCGGACATAATTGAAATACTCTGAACAACTGCCCGTTAAATCTAGCAGCCGGGCGGCTTCCATGCCGCTGTGATAATGAGATGTTTGCGCGGTAGCGCGATCGTTATTCCGCTTGAGAGATCAGGTACTGCGTGAGCAAGCCGACCGGCCGCCCGGTTGCACCTTTGGCTGAGCCTTCGTCCCATGCTGTTCCCGCGATATCGAGGTGAGCCCAGCGATAATCTTTGGTGAAGCGCGCGAGGAAACACGCGGCTGTGATGCTGCCGCCGCCGGCGCTGCCGACGTTGGCAATATCGGCGAAATTGCTGTCGAGTTGTTTTTGGTACTCATCCCACAGCGGCAATTGCCACGCGCGATCGCCGATGGTTTTGCCCGCAGCGAGTAATTCTTCGGCGAAATCGTCCTGATTGCTGAACAGACCGCTCGCGTGTTTGCCGAGTGCGACCACGCAGGCGCCGGTCAAGGTGGCGATGTCGATCACTGCTGCGGGTTTGAAACGCGCCGCGTAGGTGAGGGCGTCGCACAGAATCAGACGGCCTTCGGCGTCGGTGTTGAGAATTTCGATGGTCTGGCCCGACATGCTGGTGACGACATCGCCGGGTTTCGTCGCCTGGCCGCTCGGCAGGTTTTCCGAAGCGGGAACGATACCGACCACGTTGATGGGCAGTCCCAATTCGACAATGGCGTGCAGCGTGCCGAACACACTCGCGGCGCCGCACATATCGAATTTCATTTCGTCCATTTTCGGACCGGGTTTCAAGCTGATACCGCCGCTGTCGAAGGTAATGCCCTTGCCGACCAGCACCTGCGGCTGCTCCCCGCGCTTACCGCCACGGTATTCCATCACGATCAATTTTGCCGGCTGTTCGCTGCCCGCCGAAACCGAGAGCAGCGAGCCCATGCCGAGGTCGCGCATGGCTTTCTCGTCGAGCACTTTCACGCTGAGCTGTTTGTGTTTGCGTGCAAACGATTTGGCTTGGGCTGCGAGATAACTCGGCGTGCAAATATTCGGGGGCAGATCGCCGAGATTGCGCGCGACATTCATGCCGTGGCCGATTGCCGTGCCGCGATGCAATGCCGTGCGCGCAGAGGCCGAGGTCGCGTTCGCCACGATCAGTTTGCGCAGCTTCAATGCGGGCTTCGGCTTGCTCAGCGTTTCGGTGTAGCGGTATTCGCGCAGCGCCAATGCCATCGCCAATTGCGTCAGTTGCCATGCTTCATCGCGATTTTTTACTTTGATGGTGTCGAGCAGCCAATGCGCTTCCTCGACTTTGCAATCGACGACAGCCGCTAACACGGCTTGAACCAATTTGCGAAAATCGGCGTCAGAAACAGCTTCACCGCTGCCGATACCGACGAGCAAAACGCGCTCCGCCTTTACGCCGTTCAGTGCGGGAAGCAGTAAGGTCTGCGCCCAATCGCCTTTGATATCGCCGCGCTTGAGTAGGCGCGCGATCGCGCCGCCAGCCGCTTTATCGAGTTGCTTGGCGGCGCCGTGCAGCGCAGTCGCCGTCGATGATTTGCTGGAAACGCTGACGATGATCAGCTCGCTGCGCAATTGTTCGGGATTGGAAATCGCTTTACCGCTGATCAGCATGGTTGTCCTCGCAAGACAAATCGTGGAATTTTCGGGATAATCGCGCCCGCTTCAATCAATTATCGGGCATGCAAAAATGCAATGAGCCTAGTTTAGAGCGCGGTTCTGGAAATTGAAAACAGCGCGAGAGTTCAATGTCTGCTGTTGTCTATCGTCGGTGAAGTTTATTGTTGGCGATATTAATCGTGGAAAAGGTTGAGTGATTTTATTTCGCTACATCACCCGTGAAATTCTTCAGAGCATGTTGGCGGTGACGCTGACATTGCTCGTCATCGTCATCAGCAGTCGACTCGTCTCTTATTTGGGTTCCGCCGCGGTCGGCGATTTACCGCCGGGATTGGTTTTCTCGGTGATCTGGTATCGCTTGCCAGGCTTTCTCGAATTGATCATGCCGCTCGCATTTTTCGTCAGTGTGTTGCTGGTGCTCGGGCGTTTATACGTCGACAGCGAAATGACGGTGATGGCCGCGTGCGGTATTGGTCCGCAACGCGTACTCGCGATGGTGCTGGTGCCCGCGTTGGTGGTTGCGCTGTTGGTCGGCGCCACCAGTTTGTTCGTCACGCCGAAGACGACGCTGAAAGTGAAGCAGATGCTGAACGATGCCGGGAATACCACGGGATTGGATCTGCTCACTGCGGGAACGTTTCGTGTCATCAATCAGGGACAGGGGCGCGTCACTTATGTCGACCGCATCGATCCCGATAGCGGTGAAATGATTGATGTGTTTGCGGCCGATCGTCATACCGACAACAGCGGCGCATCGCGACAGGTGATTTTGGTCGCCGCGCGCGGACATACGCAAATCGATCCGGAAACGGGCGCGCGCTTTTTAATTTTAAGCGACGGCACGCGTTATCTTGGCCAGCCTGGCGAGCGCGAATTTCAGCTGATGAATTTCGGCAAATTGGGGCAGTTGATGGAGACCGCGGCCTCGGCGCCGATTTATCGCAAGCAGGATATGCTGACGACGAGCGAACTATTGCGATCGAAACAACCGGAATCGAAAGCGACATTGCAATGGCGCATTTCGCTGGCGTTATTGGTATTGGTGTCAACCGCGATCGCCGTCGCTCTTGCGCGCACCGATCATCGACGTGGCCGCTACGGCAAATTATTTCCCGCCTTTTTAGTGTTCATGATTTACCTCGTCGTGCTCAATGCAACGCGCGATGCCGTTGCCAAGCAACGCATACCGATCGAATTGGGTTTGTGGTGGGTGCACGGCATTTTCCTGGTGCTGGGACTACTGCTGTTGTTCGGCGGCGATCACATTAAACGCTGGCGTGCGCGACGTGCATCGGCCGGAGTCGCCGCATGAGATTAATCACACGCTACGTTACCCGGCAGGTTGCCGCGGCAATATTGTTGGTGTTGGCAGTGCTGGTGGGGCTCGATTTCATTATTGGCTTGCTCGATCAACGCGCCGATATGGAAGGGCGCTATACGTTGGGTCCCGCCGCGTATTACACCTTGCTAACGTTGCCGAGTCATCTCGCGCAATTATTGCCGTTCTCGATTTTGATCGGCTGTTTGGCCGGGTTGGGTTCGCTCGCAAGCACCAGCGAATTAACCGTGATTCGCAGTGCCGGTGTGTCCATCGTACGTATCGTGTGGATGGCGTTGCGCCCCGCGTTGATGGTGGCATTTTTTGGTTTGTTGATTGCAGAGTTCGTGGCGCCAAAAAGCGAACAGGTCGCGCAAAGTTATCGTGCGCTGTTGTTGCAGAAAAAAGATATCAGCATCAGCGAGTACGGTTTGTGGCATCGCGAAGGTAATAACTTCATCCACTTCAATGCGGTGCAACCGAATGGAGAGTTATTCGGCGTTTCGATTTTTTCACTCGATGCTAAACGTCAACTCGAATCGGCAGTCTTCGCGCAACGCGCAATTTATCAGGACGATCACTGGCTGTTGGAAGATGTGCGCACCACATTTTTTCGCGGTGGTAATGGCGGCGGTAGTGGTGGCGGCGGTGGTAGTGGCAGTGGCGATGTGGGTGTTGCCAGCGTCGATTCGAAAGCAGCGCCGCGACAGCGTTGGAATACGCAATTGTCGCCACAATTGCTCAACATTCTCGTACTCGATCCGATTGATTTATCGATCAGCGGTTTGTGGAAATACGTGGCGTTCTTGAAGGCGCAGCGTTCGGCAGCGGGTCAATACGAATTGGCGCTGTGGAAAAAGCTGCTGCAGCCGCTCGCTGCGGTGAGTTTGGTGCTCGTTGCAGCGTCGATTATTTTCGGCCCGCAGCGTCAGTCATCAATGGGAACGCGCGTGTTCACAGGGTTGATGATCGGCGTCGTGTTTCGCATCAGTCAGGACATGCTGGGGCCGGCGAGTTTGGTGTTTGGCTTTGCACCAATTTTGGCATCGCTGCTGCCCATTGCAGTGAGCTTTGCCGTCGGTTTTTGGTTGTTGAAAAGAGCGTAGCCATCATTCGCTGCCATCTGCGGCAGCGAAGCGACGTTATTCTCCAATGTCGTTATTTTTTGGGGATAACCACAACGCGTGTGTTAGAGGCACGGTCATGCCAGCTGGCGCCGTCTTTGTCGATCCATATCCACCAGTAACCCAACCCGCCGCAGAGCAGTGAAATAAATCCAACCGCCGCGCGGACAAAACATTGCTTCCACGTCGGGCGGCCACCGACATTGCTATCGACGCGAATTCGCCAGGCCTGCATCGCCAGCGTCTGACCTGATTTGCGCCAGAAATACACATAAAAACCGACGATCACGACGATCATGTAAGCAAGTAACACCGGTTGTGGCGCAATCGCGGGGAGTTCGTGGGCGACGCTGCCCTGCGGCAAGTTTTGGCGCGGACTCATCACTGCGGTCGCAATAAACAGCGGCGCCACCAGCAGACCGAACAGTAAAAAGGCATCGTAAACAAGCGCTGACAAGCGACGAATGACCCCGGCTATCGGTAGCTCGGTTGAGGTTGGCGTCAGGGATTCTGTGGTGTTTTTTTTCGGTGGTTTTGACATCGGTGGGCGCGCGATAAGTTTGGAAGGCGCGCATTCTAGCAAAGCCATTCCGCCTTCGGGCGGAGTGGCCTGTGTAGAGATCAGTGTGGAGTGGAGGCAGTGCTTAGTAGTTGTACTGCAACTTCAGGCGTACTTCGTCACCGCTGATTTTCAGCTTGTAGTCCATGGAGTCGCTAAAGCTGAGAGCCGCGTCTATCGAGTCGGATGATTCGTTACTTGTTGAAAATGCGGACATCGATTGCGAATTGTTGGCGCGATAGGATTTGTAGGCAGTTTTCACATACGAGCGAAACAGTGCGCCGAATGCCGCGCCACCACGGCGAGTGCGATAACCGGGTTTGAATTGCTCCATCCACAGCATATTGAAACGCAGGTTGGGATCGTCTGCTGCAACCAGCTGATTACCGCGGTCGGTATCCACGATGATGGTGAACGCGCGCGTCGGCGTATAGCCGCTGCTGTCGGGGAGCTTGATCAGTTGCTGGTAGAAAGCGTCGTCGCGTACCCGGTTGAGCGAGTCGGCTATTGTCGAAGGCGATAGCATCAGGGTTCCGCAGGCGCAGGCCGTAGCGGCGATACGACGGAGAAATGTCGTGGGGATAAGCTTAGTGTGGCAGACAACTGTGCTCATAATCGCCTCGGTGACTAAACGCTGCCTCCGTGTTAAGTGTGATCCATTTCCAGAAAGCTGCTTTCCATGGATTAGACGGTTTTGGTATAGATCTTTGCCAAAATCGTCGCCGCCGTTTTAGCGCGCTTTATGTTTTAACTTACTAGCAATGTAGCAACGCCAAAAAATAGCGATAATCCCCGCCGAGCATTCTGTGACAACGTACCGGGGGAACATGACGAAATGGAGAACCCATGCACATCTTGTTGATCGAAGACGACCATGGCGTGGCCGATTACATCAGCACCGGCCTGCGTGAAAGTCGGCATGCGGTGGAGCACGTCGCCGACGGGCGGCAGGGGTTAACCGCAAGCCGTCGCGGTGGCTTCGATGCCATGATCATCGACCGTATGCTGCCAGGCCTCAGCGGTTTGGAAATCATCGAAGATATGCGCGCTCGCGGCGACAAAACGCCGGTGCTAATTCTGAGCGCGCTCGGCGATGTCGATGATCGTGTCAAAGGTTTGCGCGCAGGTGGCGACGATTATCTGGTAAAGCCTTTCGCGTTCGCGGAATTGCTGGCGCGGCTCGAAGCGATTCAGCGTCGGCAGCAGGTGAATACGTATGAGACGCGACTCAAGGTCGCCGATCTGGAAATGGATTTGCTGTCGCATCGCGTCACGCGCGGCGGTCAGATTTTGACGCTGCAACCGCGCGAATACAAATTACTGGAATACATGATGCGGCATGCGGGCCAGGTCGTGACCCGCACGATGTTGCTTGAGAATGTGTGGGATTATCACTTCGATCCGCAGACCAACGTCATCGATGTGCATATCAGTCGCTTGCGCCAGAAGATCGATCGCGATTTCGACGCGGCGTTGTTGACGACAGTGCGCGGTGCCGGCTATCTGCTGCAAGATCCCGACATCGTATGACCGTTATCTCCTGATGAATCCCGCTGTTTTATGAACCCGACGCGTCTGTTCGCCAGTCTCACATTCCGCTTTATGTTTAGTTATGTAGCGGCGCTGAGCTTTGCGGTATTTATTATTCTTGCCTTTATCTGGGCATCGTATTCCTACAATTATTATCGCTCGGTTAATGAAACCATTCGGCGGGAATCTGTACGCCTGCTGGATGTTTACGCACAGAATGGTATCGCCGCGGTTGAAGAGGAATTTAGCAAGCCGCAAAAGGGAAAAGTCGATCAGCATTTTTTTTATTTGTTGGCCGATGCCAATCGCAATCGCTTGAGTGGAACGCTCGAACACTGGCCTTCGGATAGTTTTCATTCGTGGCTCGCGCTTGAATATAAAGTGTGGGTCGAAGGGCTCGACGATGCCGATCATCTGATGGTCACACACGTGGACGAACTCGACGGCAGTTATTATCTGGTGGTCGCGCGCAATTTCAGCGAAGTCATTTCATTCGAGCGCGTTATTTTGCATGTGCTCGTGCGCAGTATGTTGGTAACAATTCTGCTTGGTGCGCTCGGAGGTGCGGTAGTTGCTGCATCCAGCATGCGCAATATCGATTCGATCAATCGCGCGGTCGAGTCAATTATGAAGGGCGATTTATCCGAGCGTGTGAGCGTGCAGCAATCGCGCGGTGGATTTCACAGTTTGGCGCTGACGATCAATCGCATGCTTGATCGTTTACAGGCGCTCATGGAGGGGATGCGGCAGGTTTCCGATAATATCGCGCACGACTTGCGCACACCGCTCACGCGCTTGCGCAATCACCTCGCCAGCTTGCAAGGCACCGTCACCGGTGAAGCGCAACACACGGTACAGGCATTGCTCGATGAGGCCGACGGTATTCTCGCAACATTTAATGCGCTGTTGCGCATCGCGCAGATTGAATCGGGTAATCGCGTCTCCGGTTTTCAGCCGATCGATTTGACGATCATTTTGCGCGATGTGATCGAACTCTACGAACCGTTGGCAGCCGATAAACAGATAGAGATTTCGGCACATGTCGCCAATGCATTGCCGCTGTCGGGCGATCGCGATTTATTGTTTCAGGCGTTTGCGAATCTGGTCGATAACGCGATCAAGTACACCCCCGAGGGTGGTGCTATCAGCGTACGCGCTGAAATGATTAATCTCGAAATCTGGGTAGAAATCGCCGATAGCGGCGCCGGTATTCCTGCGTTGGAGCGCGAAAAAGTATTCCGCCGATTCTATCGTGTTGAATCGAGCCGCAGTCAGCAACCCGGTAACGGTTTGGGTTTGAGTTTGGTGCAGGCGGTGGTGCATATCCATGCCGGCGCGATTGCGCTCGCCGATAATCATCCGGGACTAAAAGTGACGGTGCGTTTGCCGGGTGTTGCGTGATTTGTAGTGGGTCTTTTCTCTAACGATCTTTTTATGGCGCGAGTTATGGCGCTAGCGTGATGTGATCGGTTTTCGGTGCGGCCGGCTGTTGATGATTGCGCTCGGCTGCTGTCAGCAAATCGCTTCCCGCAGGCGTCAGCGTCAAGCCGCTAATGTCGGGATGCAGTTCTTCCTGTGTCGTTTTCAATGTTTCGATCGGCGCGCCGACTTCGGCAACGCTCAATCCGCTGATATCCGGCGCAATGGCCGGAATCATTTCCCGCTCGGCATCGTCGACCAAATTGCCGCCTGCTGCGGCCAGCGACAAATGGCTGGTATCGGGTGCAGCAACCGGTACGGCATCCAGTGTTGGTAGCGGACCGACAGGTGCGACACTCAAATGTGCGGTTTCAATCACGGCCGCAGTCACATGCGTGCGCTCGTCCGGGCGCAGTAAATCGCCCTCCATCGGCGCCAGATTCAAACCGGAAGTCGCAGCCGGCGCGGGATTCGACGCGCTCGGTGCCGTGTTAGCGAAAGCGGGGCGTGTCGATGCAGGCTGGGTGGCGTTCGCTGGAGCGGGATTTGCACCCGTTGTTTCTGCCCATGTACGGGCTGCGGTGGATGTATTGGTAGCGATGGATGTGTCCGAAGGCGCTATGGTTTGCGCCTTGAAGGCGACTTCGCAGCCGGCTTTTTGCAGCGTATCGCGGTATTTCAGCGCGGTATTCTTGTCGACACCGCGTTTGAGCAACTGGGTTTTGCCGGTGATCAACGCGGACATCGCTTCGGGGGTCGATTTGAATAACGCGGCCAGTCGCTGCGCAGCCTGTGCCGGGGTGACATCGTCGGCCAGTTTTCCCGTCAGATAAACGTCGTAAAGCGGTACATCCATTGAAGTCGGCCTTTGGCAATCGGTTATGCAGTTTTCGTAGGGTAACGTTAGCTCCGGCGAGCAGATGGCGCAATGACATCGGCGTCCGGCGGCGTATAATCGCGGCCCGCAAGTCGGACTGGATGGTGAGCGGCGTTAGCGGGCTTACTTGAAGTTGAGGTGTGGCATGAGCGTGCAACAGCAAATCGAATCCAAATTGACGAATGCGTTATCGCCCGCGCATATCGAGGTCGTGAACGAGTCGCACATGCACAGCGTGCCGCCCGGTTCCGAAACGCATTTCAAGTTGGTGCTGGTGTCGTCCGAGTTTGATGGCAAGCGCGCGGTTGCGCGTCATCAGTTGATCTATCGCTTACTCGCCGACGAGTTGGCTGGACCCGTACATGCGTTGGCGTTGCACACTTATACCGCGCAGGAGTGGCAGCAGCGCGATGGTAGTTCGCCGGATTCGCCGCAGTGTCTCGGTGGCAGCAAACACGATAAGCATTAATTTATCGTCTATTTTCTTTTTTATTTTTATAGCACGTTGAGTTAGTAAAACTATGTCCGTCGTTGTCGCCGCTCTTTATAAATTCGTTACGCTCGAAAATTATCGCGAAATGCGCGAGCCGCTGTTGCAGCATTGCATCAATGCCGGGATTAAAGGTTCGTTATTGCTCGCGCACGAAGGTATCAACGGCACTATCGCGGGTACCCGTGAAGGGATCGATTCGGTGCTCGCGTATTTACAAAGCGATCCGCGCTTGGCTGATATCGATCACAAAGAATCGCTCGACGCTGCACAGCCGTTTTTGCGCATGAAGGTAAAGCTCAAAAAAGAAATCGTGACGATGGGCGTTGAGGGGATCGATCCCAATCGCGTGGTCGGTACTTACGTCGAAGCGCGCGATTGGAATACATTGATTAGCGATCCCGAAGTGCTCGTGATCGATACGCGCAACGATTATGAAGTCGAGCTCGGTACGTTTGAAAATGCGCTGAATCCGAATTTGAAAACCTTTCGCGAGTTTCCGGAGTACACCGAACAATTCGATCCGGCGAAACATAAAAAAGTTGCGATGTTTTGCACGGGCGGCATTCGTTGCGAAAAAGCGTCGGCCTTTATGTTGCAGCAGGGCTTTGATGAGGTGTATCACCTCAAGGGCGGTATTCTCAAATACCTGGAAGAAGTGCCGGAAGAGCAGAGCCTATGGCGTGGTGAGTGTTTTGTTTTCGACAATCGCGTCACTGTCGATCACGCACTGGAAAAAGGCAGCTACGAGTTGTGCCATGCCTGCGGTTGGGGTGTGAATGCCGAAGATAAAAAATCGCCACTGTACGAGGATGGCGTTTCGTGTCCGCGTTGTTGTGAATCGTTAACCGACGATCAGAAAGCGCGGTTTCGCGAGCGCCGTAAACAAATTCAGTTAGCAGAAGAGCGCGGCGAAGCGCACATGGGTGTGCATGTCGATGTGCGCCGCGCGGCTTCGTTGGATTGACGTCTGTTCGGCAATCTCTTTAAACCAAAGCGCGCGCTTTACCGATTTTCGGCGTTTCGATGATGGTATTCAGACGCTCGATCAAATCGTGCAGCGGTGCGGCCTGTCCAAATAGATAGCCTTGCACCGCGTGACAGCCCAGCGTTTGCAAATAACGCAGTTGCGCGTGATTCTCAACACCCTCGGCAATAATATTCAGCTTCAATCCCAGCGCCATCGAAATGATGGCATTGACGATACAGGCTTCTTCTTCGGCCGTTCTGATTGCATGAATGAAGCTGCGATCGATTTTGAGCGTGTTGATCGGGAATTTCTGCAAATAACTCAGCGATGAATAACCCGTGCCGAAATCATCGATCGCGATCTGTACACCGATCGCACTCAGACGGCGCAATTTCTCGATCACGTCGGGGCGGTCATTCATCAACAGCCCTTCGGTAATTTCGAGTTCGAGCAATTGCGGCGGAAATTGTTCGCGCGTGAGAATTTCCAAAATATGATCGACAAAATTCGCACGCTCGAGCAGCAGTGGCGAGAGATTCACCGACAGCTTTAAATTCGGATGGCCGTGACGATGCTGATGCGCAATTTCGCGACAGGCGCGACTTAACGTGAGCCGATCGAGATCGATAATCAAACGGCTGTCTTCGGCGACAGGAATAAATTCCGCCGGCGCGAGTTTGCCGAGCGATGGATGGTTCCAGCGCACGAGTGCTTCGACACCGACGAGTTGTTCGGTGGTGGCATCGACCTGCGGCTGATAGTAAATATCGAATTCACCGTTCTCCAGCGCGCGGCGCATATCCTGTTCGAGCAATAAACGCTGCGTCGCCGTCACCGTCATGTCGTGACTGAAAACGTGATAGCCGTCCTTGCCGGTATTTTTCACGCGATACATCGCGATGTCAGCGTTTTTAATAAGGCCGTCGAGCGTGGTGCCACCTTCGGGGTACATCGCGATGCCGATAGAGGCGCCGATATGAATATCGTGATCGCCGAGACGGAAGGGCTCTTTGATATTTTCGAGAATTTTTTCGGCGACTTGCACGGCAGCCTGTGTGCTGACGGTATCCGGTAACAACAGCGTAAATTCATCGCCGCCAAAGCGCGACAACGTATCGCCTTTGCGAATGCAGGTGAGCAGACGTTGACTCACGGCCTGCAATAAACGATCGCCCATCGTATGCCCGAGCGAATCGTTAATAATTTTAAAGCGATCGAGATCGATGAACATCACCGCGAGGCGTTGATTGTTGCGCGCGGCTTGGGTCAACGCCATGCTCAGGCGATCTTTGAACAGCGAACGATTCGGCAGGCGTGTGAGTAAATCGTGATAGGCCTGGAAATTGATGAACGCTTCGGCTTCCATGCGATCGGTAATATCGCGTGCGGTGCCGTAAATGCGATAGCGTTTTGCCGCGCCATTCAATTCTTCGACTTCGGAAACCGGCCATACCGCGAGTTCGAAATAGCGTTTGCTCTGTCCCGATTCGCGCGGGCGTAAAGCAATTTCGATACTGCGCGATGAATGTTGCGAGCGCGCGGCGTGCTCGAAGAAATAGCGCGCTTTCTCAATATCTTCTTCTTCGACCAGCGAAGTGATTGGGTGGCCGATCAATTCGTTGCGATCGTAGCCGAGCAGTTGTTCGATTTTCGAATTGAGAAAGCTGAGACGACCTTCTTCATCGAGAATGTAAATAATATCGGGCGAATTATTGACGATGAAGCGGTGCAATTTTTCCGAACGCTTGAGCCGGCTTTCCATCACGCTGTGCGCGTCTTCGAGACGCTTTTTGCGAATGGCGTTGTTGACGGTAGCGAGCAATTCTTCGGGAACGTAGGGTTTTTTCAGATAGTCGTAAGCGCCGTTGCGCAGTGCGCGCGAAATATCGTCGATCGAAGTTTCGCCGCTGACCACAACGGTCATCGTGGTGATGTGGTGCTCGGCCATGAACTGCATGACATCATGACCGCTGATCTCGGGCATGCGCAGATCGAGCAGCAGCAAATCGTAGGGATTGCGTTGCAGCAGCTCGATCGCTTCGCGACCGCCGACCGCGGTATCGACTTCGTAATGGTATAAACGCAATAGGCCATGCAGACTTTCGAGCAGGCGAGGATCGTCGTCTGCCAAAAGAATGCGTGCCGTCGAGCCCTGTTCTATGTCAGGGAGTTCAGCGGATATTCTCGTCATAGTAATGCCGGTCTCAGCCTGGCTTTCATACTGCTGCCGTTGGTCTTTAAGTGAATCCATGAGTACTAATTTTTTTCACAGGTTCTTATCGTTGCTGCGATCGATCCTATGAGTACATCAGTCCTTGGTACTTAAGTCCTTAGTACTTACATCCGTAGTACCTGCATTCGTAGTACTTGCATTCCTAGTACTTACATTCGTAGTACATACATCCGTAGCTACAGCTTTTCCTGTTACGAGTTTCCGTGCTCTCTTAACGCACGCAGTCCCATCACTGACGCACGCATACTTCCCCTAGTATTTAATTGGCGCCGATACCAATCTTTCGTCGGTATCAGCAGCTGCCATCGGTATCAACAATGGTTCATGGGTATCAATAATTGCCCACGGGTATCAATAATTGAAAGTGCGTTCCGCGATTGTTGCTCTTGCACACGATCGAGCCGCCGAGTTCATCCATCAGCTTTTTCGTGATACTCAGCCCCAGGCCTGAGTGTCCAGCGCCTTTCTGCGAAAGCACCGGCGAAAATAATTGTCGCATCACCGCCTCGGGAATTCCCGGGCCGTTATCAGCGACCGTGATAGCAGCAAAAAGTCGGCCATTCACCATGACACCGCTTTCGGTGCTGAGCGTAATACGGCCGTTCGGAGGAAGCGCCTCCACTGCATTCTTCAACAGATTAGTCAATATTTGCTGCAAATGCGTGACGTTGCTGCGAATAGGCTGCAGGGAATCGCTTAAATTCAGCTCGAGAGCGATTTGGTGGGTGGCACACAGCGACTGTTCAAAGATGCGCGCGATATTAGCAACCAACTTGTTCAGAGAAATTTCACCATTGCTGGCAGCGGTGGATTCCGGTTCACGCAAGCGCAACAAAATGGTGCCGACGCGATCGATCTCTTGCTTGATCAGCTCCAGATCGGCGTGCGCTTGATGCTGTTCGCCCAATTTGATGCGCAGCATTTCGAGGTAGTTGCGAATAATGCTGAGCGGATTGCCGGCTTCGTGCACGGCTTCGCTGATTTTCAGTTGAATCGATTCGCTGGCGTTTTCGGCATGCGCTGCGTTGCGCAATTGCTGCGTGTGCTGATACACCGCGCCTGCGATTTCGCTGCAAAGACCGGTCATCAACAAACTTTTGCTGGCCTGTGGATCTTCGCTGTTGCGATTCAAGCCGAGCACCAGTGCGCCGACGGCGGTACCGGCATGCAACAGAGGTACGCATAAAAGCGAATCGGCGTTGCAATGCTTCAGCAATTGTTTGTCGATCACGGCGAGCGTGTCGTTGCTTTCCGCAGTGCTGCGCAGCGGCGTCAATTGCAGCACGGCATCGCTGACCAAACTGCGATTGGGTAATAGCGGTAGCGAAAAATCCGGCGCCTGCGGTTTGGTATCGGCATCGCTGGTCGACACATGCGCGGTCAACATCGCTTGTTGCGGATCGGCGATGAAGAGCAGGCAATTTTCTATGCCGATCGTCATGAAGACGATGCGGCGAATCGCTTGCTCAAGTGCTGTGCGCGATTGGCTGCGCCACAGCTCGCTGTTCATTTGTCCGAGTTGGCTGAGTTGCCCCAGGCGTTCGCCGAGTTGTTGCTGTGCGAGCGAATCGTTGGCATTGAGATCGCCGATATCGATATTGAGTCCGCCGGCGAGTCGTTCGACGTCTTCGGCAATACGCGAACACAATTCGCGGGTGAGCGCCTCATTCAAACCAAATAATTGATCGGCCTGCGCGATCGCTTCATCGCCGATCGGACCGGGAGCGCTCAATAAACTCGATAAATTGATAATTTTGACCAGGTGATGGGCGTCGAGAATCTGCGCGCTTGCTTCGTGATGAAAGCGCACCGCATCGCCCATGAATCCGCCGAGCTGCCACAGATCGATCATGTCGGCGGCGATCTCATGATGCGCACGCTGAAAATGCTCGCGCTCGGCGGCAATCAAAGCATTGTCATCGCTCGCGGCAGACCAGAGATCGATGTATTGGCGATCGTGCTGGTTGAGCAGGATTAGTTGGCCGACGTCCATCAACAATGCAGCTAAGTAAGCTTCTTCAGGTGCGTTGTAGCTGGTGAGGTTGGCGAGGATGTGGGCGAAATTCGCAGCGATCAACGAGCGGCGCCAAAAGGCTTTGACGAACGGCTGATGATGCGGATTGAAGCGGTTGAAAAACTGTTTGATCGCGGCGGTGATAACAATCGTTTTGACGGTTTCGGTGCCGAGAAATAGCAGCGCGCGCTCGACGGTCTGGCAGGATTTGGCGCGTCCGTAGTAACTGGAATTGGCAACTCCCAGCAGGCGTGCGGTCATCGCCGTGTCCTGGCGAATAATGCCGGCGATATGCTGAAAATCGGCGCGGTCGCTTTGGACTGCGTCGAGAATTTTGGTCAGTACTTGCGGCAAGCTAGGCAGGCGATCAAGTGTCGTCCGGCTGTCCAATCCCATGAAATATCCCAAGTGGTCCAAATATGTATTTTCGCGCTGCAATGCCGCTGATCGGCGCGATTTAATCTCTTGGCTTCATTAATGCGTGCAACATGCCTTGAGTTTTTGCGGCGGCCTGTTTCATTTTTTGTTTCGAATTGTGACGGCGTCGGTCGAAAAGCCAAGATCGACAGGTTTCGTGGCCTTGCAGTATAGTCGTGAAGTCGGAGCTCGGCCATCCGGGAAGGGGGATTGAAAAGGTCCCGGAGGCTGAGAAAAAAACGAACGGGATAGGCGGTCGCGTGCCGCAAACACGCGACGCGTCGGACGGAGAACGCAGTGCCGGCTGCACAAGAACCATTACCCAAGAGTAAGCAGCGTTTGTCACCGCATGTCATAGCCATCACCAGCGGAAAGGGCGGTGTCGGCAAGTCGAGTATTGCCGTCAATTTGGGGATTTCGCTCGCCAAAGCCGGTGCGCGCGTTTGTATTTTCGACGCGGACACGGGGCTGGCCAATATCAATATTCTGCTCGGCCTAACCCCGAAAGCGGGGCTAGAGCATGTTTTGTTCGGCGCCAAATCGATCGAAGAAATCATGCTCAACGGTCCGCACGGCGTCAAAATTATTCCGGGTGCGAACGGCATCAGCGAATGTGTGTCGCTGCATCCGCGTCAACAATTACGATTGACGCGCGAACTCGCGCGCATCGAAGGCGAATTCGATTATCTGTTGCTTGATACCGCTGCGGGTATCGCTGATAACACGCTGGATTTCGTCGGCTCGGCCCATCAAAGCGTGGTCGTGATTACGCCGGAGCCAACCTCGCTCACCGATGCATTTTCGCTGATCAAAGTCATGCATCGACGCCGGCCCGGTATGGTTTATCAAGTCGTCGTCAATATGTGCAGCAATGTGGCGCAGGCGCGCGAGGTTTTTCATCGTTTCAGCACTGCCGTCGAAAAATATATCGGCGTGCATCCGCAGAATTTGGGTTATCTATTGCGCGACGAAAGCATGCGCGTGGCGGTGACCTTGCAAAGCCCGGTGGCGTTGTTTCCCGAAACCGATCCATCGTCGCGCAGCTTTATTCGTCTGGCCGATGCGCTGAAAAAATCGGTCGATGCACAGCCCGTCGGCGTCGGTTTCAGTTTGTTCTGGCAGCGTCAATTTCGACAGCAGCACGCGGGTACGCGAGAACGCCGTCCGCTGCCCGGTGAAATTGCCGGCAATGAGCGCGCGTATATCGGTGAATTGAAATCGCGCTTGCTAACGTTGATTGCAAAACCGGATGCGCCGCGATCCGAATTGGCGAAGTTGATGGCGGAAGTGACGGGTGCGTACTGCGATCGCTTTGGCTCACCGGCTGTCGACGTAATGACAACGATCGATGCTTTACTGTCGGCCCCCGAGCGTAACGATGAAATGTTGCGCGAGTTAGCGATCAAGCTCAAACCGTGGTGCAGCCGTGCGAGTGAAATCGAATCTGCGCAAACCGCGAGTACCTTTATCGATAGCGGTGCAATGACTTCGGAAAATAACGGTGTTATCGATGCCGCGAATATCGCGACAGCGATTCCTGTTCACGCGGCAACACAGAATCCAGTTGTCGCGGAGCAGGTGGAAATAAAACGAAAGACGCACTCGATTCATCATTACGATGAGCGCCGTTTCGGAAATCAGGCGATGTTGCTCGAGCTGTTGCAGCGTCAAAGCGGAAGTGGAAAAACGGCGCTGGAGCTGATCAAAATTCTCGTTTCTTGATTTTTTCCTGATGTCTCTCGATCTCGCTTGCAGGCACTATTTGGACTGAGTTGTCGGTTTCGACTGAGTCATCGGTTCGCTAAACGCATCGTCGAGTTGATGCAATAAATTGTCGGGCACACCGAGTTCTGCACTGAATCCTGCCAATATTTCGCGCTCCAATAATCCGAGTCGCACCAGCAGATAGGCCTCACTCATCCCATTGGCCACACGCAAAATACCGCTTAACGCAGGTTGTTTATCGCTGGGCGGTTCACCCTGCGCGGCGAGTGCGCGCACGATGTCGGCCGGCAGCTGCCAATCCTGCGCAATCCAGTAAGTCAGCGGTTGCGCCAATTCATCGACCAATTGCAAAAGCAGGGCAGGGCTTGGTGTTTGGGTGCCGAGAAATTCGTTAGCGCGCAGCTGCAATTGGTTGAATAAGGTAACGACGCCGACATCGTGAACGAGGCCGAGCAAATAGGCTTTGAATGGATCGGCATGGGCGCGCTGCGAGAGTTGCTGGCAACACACGGCGCACGCGAGCGAGTGATCCCAAATTCGCTGCGGTAATTTTGAACTCTGTCCACGCACGATGGGTTGGAGCACCGCTGTGGAAAGCACCAATCGAATACCTTCGATGCCGAGCGTGACAACGGCGTGCTCGAAATTTTCGATTTTTTTTCCGTACGGATTGAAGTAAACGCTGTTGGCGATTTTCAAAACTGCGGCCGCAACCACCGGATCTTGTCGAATCACTGCGACGTAATCGCGCGCCGATGCGTTGGGATCGCGCAAGTGCTGCAGCAGCAGCGGAATGATCGCAGGCAGACGCGGGACGGCGTTGCGGCGTATGGCGCTGTCGCGCACTTGCTGCGCGATGGTCTGCGCGACCAAGCGCTCGGGCACGCTTCCAATTTCGCCCTTGTCGCAATCGAACACGGCTTGGCGATAGAGCGGCTGGACTCGATCGGCGATGTCGCGCAGGCGAGCAAAGTCGTTGTGATCGCTGCGGGCGGTGCTCGGCGTGGCGCGACGATCGCTAAGTCGAAGTCGGCTAAATGTTTCTGTCAGTTTGCGAAACATGCGCGTTTTCCTTCCGTCGAGTTGTTTCCGGCCGCGAGAGCTTTGCAATTTTTCCAGTATAGGCAGAGGCGAAAAAAATTTGCTCGGCTGCCCCATTGACAGTGATTAATTTCTGCTTTATCTAGGCTCGCAAATTAGCGCTGCGAAAGCGCGGCGCAAATCCGGTTTTACCCTATTGGATTTAACGGCAAGGGTTGAAGGTGCTGAAATGGCGAAGGCGTCCGGCACAAATGACAAGAACAGTCCTATTAGCGAAGGTTTTATGGCCGACGATACAGAGAGCGCGGATTTTGATGGCGGCGAAGAAGTCGTGCCGCCGAAGGTGAATCACAAGGACCCAACGATTCGCCGCAAAATCGAAGAACGTTTGGAGCGCAAGCGTTTGCGCGACGAATTGGGTATTTATGACGAAGATGCCTGGGAAGATCTTTAAGTCGCGTTAGCTGTCGGTAGCGCACTAGTTGTCGGTAACGTGTTAGCTATCGGTAACGCGTTAGCTATCGGTAAATAGTTTCTGGGTATTGGTTTCTCAGTTTTTAATAGCATCGCTATACTGGATGAAATGCCTTGCCGATTTGTCGATGATGCAGGATCGTAAATCCTCAATTCCCACACGCGATTTAATGCTGTCGCGCGACTCGCAACCGACGCATGACTCGGCACAGAGGCGACGCGTCGAAACTGAAGATTCCAATACAGTGGCCAAAAATCGGCTTGAACAGCTGGCGCGTACCGTTGGTGATTTGGTCGATAAGGCCACGCAGAACGAGCGCATCCTGCGCAAGTTTCAACAATTCGAATTGCAGCTGCTCGCGATCAGCGGATTAGAACCGTTGTTCGATACGCTGCTCGCAGAAAGTCTGCGCCATTTTCGTATCGATGCCACCGAACTCTGGTTGTTCGATCCCGATCGCATCGTGCGCGATTTATTGCCGGAAGATGTGCAGCGCAGCGCCGGTTTATCGTGGTTCGAGAGCGATCGTGAATTGCGCGCGTTATATCCCGAATCGCTCTCGGTTCGTCTGGTCAGCCCTCCGCCTGCAGGATTATTTCCAGGCCGTCCCGTGCGCTCGGTGGCATTATTGCCGCTGGTGCGGCAGGGCGCGTTGGTGGGCAGTCTGCATTTCGGTGCATTCGCTGCGCAGCGCTTCAGCGGCGATAAATCGACAGACTTCATCAGTCATCTCGCGTCGGTCGTTGCCGTGTGTATCGAGAATTGCACGAATCAGGAACGGCTGCATCGGCTGAGCTTGATCGATATGCTGACTCATGTCGAAAATCGGCGCTCGTTCCATTTATCGATGGATACCGAAATCGCTCGCGCCATTCGCCAGGGTGAGCCGCTCACGGTCATGTTGGGCGATCTCGATCATTTCAAATCGATCAACGACAATCACGGTCATCAGGTCGGCGATCGCGTGTTGCGTACCGTTGCGCAAGAAATCTCCGCCATGCTGCGCAAAACCGATCATGTCTGCCGTTATGGTGGCGAAGAATTCGCGCTGATTTTACCGAATTGCGATCGCAATCTTGCGCTCGATATTGCCGAGCGTATTCGCGCACGCATTGCCCATTTACGTATCGCCAGCGACACGGGTATCGAAGTGCCGACGTCGATTTCGCTCGGCGTGACCTGCTGGACTCATCCCAAACCCAACAGTGCGAATATCGCGGATCGCCTCGTCAAATTAGCCGATGATGCGGCTTATCGCGCGAAGCAGGGCGGTCGCAATCGCGTCGAATATCACGCCTTCGGCTAACCCCTTCACGTTATCCCTACTTCTAATACGTGTCAGAGCTCGCCGTACCGGTGAATTTTTGTAATCACGCGTTTGTTGGTAGACTACGCGCTCTTCAATTTTTCCAATCACTGTTTTTCCAATCACCGTTTTTCCAATTATTAGGTTGTCAACGATGAGCAAACTCGACCATCTTTTTGCGAACAATCGCGCCTGGGCGGAGCAAATCAAAACGGAAGATCCTTCCTTTTTTGAAAAGTTATCGTCGCAGCAGCAGCCGGAATATTTGTGGATCGGTTGCTCCGATAGCCGCGTGCCGTCCAACCAGATTATCGGTTTAATGCCGGGCGAGGTTTTCGTTCATCGCAACGTTGCCAATATCGTCATTCAGACCGATCTCAATTGTCAGTCAGTCATTCAATTCGCAGTCGATGTGTTGAAGGTCAAACACATTATGGTGGTTGGGCATTATGGTTGCGGCGGTGTGCGCGCTGCGCTCGATGGCTCGCAGCATGGCTTGATCGACAACTGGCTGGGCTCACTCAAAGGTATTTGTATTACGCATCGCGATGAACTCGCCGCTGTCGATGGCGAGCGTCGTGTTGATTTACTTTGCGAGTTGAATGTGAAAGCGCAGGTCGCCAATGTTGCGCGCACGGGCATTATTCAAAATGCGTGGTTGCGAGGACAAAAGCTGGATATTCACGGTTGGATTTACAGCGTGCGCGACGGGCTGCTGCGGGATCTCGATACGACGATCAGCGGTGCAGAACAAATTGCGCCGGAATTGCGGATCGCACCGATGCCATCGGCGACGACCTTCACGCAATAATCATTTCATTTCGATCGTAAATTACCTGTACGCAGTAAATCGCGTTTTTCGAATAAATCCCGTCTAGTGAATAAATTCCGTAGCAAGTTGTATTTGTGCAGCGGGATTTATTCGGTATCCGAGATAATTCTCACATACTGACTGCGTTTGAGAATTTGCGATGGCGTGATACCGAACATGGCGCGAAACGATCGGCTGAAATGCGCGCTATCGGCAAAACCCGCTGCTTCGGCAGCATCGGTCAATGACATACCGCGACCGATATTGAATGCTGTCTGCATGACTTTGTACCACAGCAGATAGCGCTGAATGGGAATTCCCACTTCGTCTTTAAATAAATGCGATAACCGGCTTTCGGATAGAAATACCTGATCCGCCAATTGGCTGAGCGTGAGTTCTTTGCCTTGGGCGTGATGAATCAGCGACAGCGCTTTTTCGATGCGCGGATGCGGCTCGGCGTAATCGATCGGGCCGGCGAGGCGATCGATAATTGCGGTAATTGCTGTATCGGCATTTTCGATAGTTTCCGCGCCAGTGGAAAAATCCTTGAGCTGCTCCAGGCAGAAGTTCAGATCCTCCGAATCGAGGCTGTGAATTGTTGCCGTTGTTAAAAAGCGCTGTTTGATCCGCTGCGCAAACTGCGTTTGTGCGTCGAAGAGCAGCACTGCGCGCCACGAATCGGATGACACCACATGATGCGGTGCGTTGGGGCGAATGATGACGCCGCGCGTATGCAGTTCGCGCTCGCCGTCGCGAAAGGTAAATTCGCTCGGTTCTAAGTTGATGGTGATTTGCAGTGCGTGATGGCGATGCTCATCGTCTTCGAGACTGTTGCCAATCAGAAGAACGCGGCCTTTGCTGAGGTAGATATAAAAGCTGGCGGCTTCGGTCATCATCCATTCGCGCGATGACGCGCTTAAACTCGATTATTGCGCCTTCAGCGCGCGCTCCGTTAATGAATTATTGATGACTATGTGGCCCTTTTGGATGGCCAATACCGAACAGGCGGGCAGTGGCTGCCAATTTTCTCCGCTTAAGGGACTGCTCGCAAGTAATGTCATCTGCTGATCAGTCTCCAGCTTAATACCATTCTGAATGCTGTGTTCGTGGCAGCAACGTTCGAGCAGATAAAAGCCGGGCTGCTCCGGTCCTTCCGATTCTTCGCGTCGAAAATGCGAGTGCACGAATAAATACTGGCCGTCGCTGTAGAGGAAGTTTGCGGTGCCGAAGGTGGTCATGTGCGCTGCAAAGCGCGTAAAGATGCGCAGGCGTTGTTCGAGCGATGGCGTTTCGTCGGCGAGCCAAATTGTCTGTAGTTTTGCGAGTAAATAGCAAAAGGCGTGTTCGGAATCGGTGTCGCCGATGGGGCGGAAAAAACTCTGCTCAAGCGAAATGCGTTGGCGCAAATCGCCGAGATCGCCGTTATGTGCAAATACATGCGGGCGCCCGCCAAGCTCGCGAACGAAGGGTTGCGTATTGCGTAAATTCACCGCGCCCTGCGTCGCTTTGCGGATATGCGCAATCGCCAACTCGCTCGGTGTGTGTTGTTCGTGAATAAAACGCAGCAGGGGACTGTGCGCGGAAGGTTCCGGCTCGCGCATGACGGCGACATCGCCATCGCGAAAAAATGCGATACCCCAGCCATCGCTGTGTGGTCCGGTGTCACCGCCGCGACGAGCAAACTCGGAGAGCGAAAACTTCGCCGTCGTCGGATTGCGACTTGAGATTCCAAACAATTCACACATGGGCTGATCAGCGTGTACGGGTTGATAGCGAACGCAGGATGCATTTCATGCGGCGCTAGCCGCGCAGATCGAATACCTCACGAAGTGGTATTCGATCATTCGGTTAAGAGTCTAGCCGATGCTCGCTTTCGTCACGTTTTGAATCGAAAAAGTGCTGCATGAGTCGCAGATTTATACGTAAAGGTACGCATAACGCATGCGGGGATTTGTTGAATATTGGGATTTGCTTGGGGAGAGGCAGGCGTGCCCGCGTATTAACGGGTATTTCCGAGGGGTAAAAAGAACGGCGCCGCTACGAGAGCGGCGCCGGGATTCTATTTAGGCCGATACTGCTGGCGCTGCTGCTGGAGCTACTGCTGCTTTCTTCGGACGACCTGGACGGCCTCTTTTCTTCGGTGCGGCTTTGGTTTTTGCTTTTGCTTTGGTTTTAGCTTTCGCTTTTACCTTGGTTTTAGCTTTCGCTTTTACCTTGGTTTTCGCTTTTACTTTCACCTTGGCTTTTTTAGCTTTGGCTTTAGCGGCTACTTTCTTCGCTTTAGCTGCGGCCTTTTTAGCTTTGGCTGCTGCTTTTTTCGCTTCAGCGGCTTCTTTAGCTTTCGCTTTTTTCAGCTTAGCTTCGAGAGCTTTGATCTGCTTCTCAAGAGCCGCCACCGTTACTTTCTTTGCTGCTTTCTTTTTTGCTGCTGCCATGAATTTAAATCCTTGTCAGTAGAGTTGGTGGATTTGTGCAGTAACACGCGATTAATTATACGTCGCTTTTTTAAATTATCTAGAAATTTTGCTTTTTTTGTGCTCATAAATTCGTTTTTAAGTTGTTTTTTGTGAAATTGAAATGCGTCGACGCCTAAAATAGGCCACCGAAAACTTTAAAAATTGTTTCCAGAGCGCGTTGAATTGATTTTTCGGAGGGAGATTTACCATGAACAACACACATGAAACTGAAATCGAAGCGGCAGTTTTTCGTCGGTTACTGACGCATTTGGACAGTCGTAAAGACGTGCAAAATATCGATTTGATGAATCTTGCCGGCTTCTGTCGCAATTGTTTGGCGAAGTGGTACAGCGCAGCAGCGAGCGATTTTGGGGTTGAAATCGATTATGAGAAAGCGCGGGAACGCGTTTACGGAATGCCGTATGCGGAGTGGAAAACGCTTTATCAGCGCGAAGCGAGCGCCGCTCAATTAGCGGATTTCGAACGGACGCAGAGCGAGAAAAAAGGGGATTAACTGCAGAAATACTGAGTTATTTGCACTCGGTTGGGGCGATTTTCAATATTGGATATCGCGAAAACGGCTCAGCCGAATCGCGTTTTGCGCAAGCTGATCGGCAAAATTTACACTCTGCAGGAATGCCAATTCACCGGGACGTGTCGCCGCAATCGGGTCGAAATCATCGGCGCTGAAATGATTGTCGGCGTGTGCGCCCGGATGACACATCAGCAGATCGCCGTTATCGGCAGCGACGAGCCAGCGTTGCATCAGCGCTCCGAAATCCTCCTGTGGCTGCAGCGAATAAATACCCGCGAAGCCGCGATTGGTTTGCAGGCCGTGTTGCTGCGCCACCTGCCTAAAACCTCTGCCCAAAAGTTTGAGTACGAACAGTTTGATAAATCCGCCCGGTGCCGATAGCTGCGGATTAACGGCGCGCAAATACGGTTTTTTGTCGCCGTAGCGCCGGGTCAATTCATCGATGACGATAGCGCGAATCACGGGCAGGACATGGACGTGTTGATGTCCGTCGACAAAATCGGGCATCTGTTTCGCCACGCTTTCAAAACGATCCAGCTGCGTGCGCAATGCGGTCGTGACCTGTTGACGATCGATGCGTCTGCTAATGGCCAAACCCATCACGTGGTTGAGCGATTTTGCAGAAATGACTGCGCGCGCGAATGGCTGGGTCAAATTGAAATGCAGGCCGATATCGATCTGATCGCGGTAATCGAGCAGCGCATTGTCGGCGCTCGACCAGAAATCGGCTTCGCTGAAACAGCTCACCGCCGATAACCGCCGCTGTTCTACGAGTTGCAAAATGCCATCGCTAATCGCAGCGGATTGCGCGTAATCGTCGGCGCAGAGAACGATGCGTTTGTGCGGTGAGGCGGTATCGGGAAATTCTGGCGAATGCGTCATTGCGAGCGAAATGCCCAGAGTCGACTGAGTAAATAGGTCATGGCCGCGACTGCAATCAACACGATCAGCAGAGCGATGCGGTAGTCCAGCGCGGTAAATCGCAGCAGTAAAGCGTACAGACATTCGTTGCTGATAAATCCCAGCAGTGCGACGCCCATAAAGCGTTTGAGTGTGCTTTTTTGACTTTCCGTGCTGGCGAAGGTCCAGTGATGATGGCCAAAAAAGCTGATGTTAAATGCAATGCAGAATGCGATGACGTTGGCGAGCAGCGGTTGCATGCCGAGCGGAACCAGCAGAGCAACCACACACCAATGCGTGGCCATGGCGGCGATACCGACGATGCCAAAACGGATGAGTTCGGCAAACATTAATGACTGTCGCCCGATCGGGTTTGATCGTTACCGCTGCGATCATCGTTTCGGGGATCGTCAAAACTGAGGCGACGCGCAACGATGTAATTGGGGCGGCCTTTCACCTCGTTAAAAATCCGCGCGATATATTCGCCGAGGATACCGATCGCCATTAATTGAACGCCGTTCAGAAAGGTCGTGGCGACGACGAGAGTGGTCCAGCCGGGTAAATCGCTGCCGAAAAACAGCGCGCGAATACCCTCATAGGCGCCATAAATCATCGCGAGGATTGAAATCACCAGGCCGACGATGGCGCTGATGCGCAGCGGTAATTCGGTGAAGGCGACGATGCCCATGACGGCAAGTCGCGTCAGTCTTCGATAATTGAATGTCGTGCGTCCGCTGTGTCGCTCCTCGACCTGAAAGGGAATGCCGATAGTTTTGTAGCCGACCCACGCGTACAGGCCTTTCATGAAGCGACTGCGTTCGGGCAGCGCTTTCAGCGATTCGACCACCTTGCGATCGAGCAAACGAAAATCGCCGGCATCGGGCTCGATAGGAATACGCGATGCCCTGCGCAGGAGTCGATAAAACGCGTGCGTGAGATGACGCTTGAGAAAGCCTTCGTCGTCGCGGTTGGCGCGCACGCCGTAAACCATTTCGTAACCTTCGCGCCATTTTTGCAGGAACACCGGAATCATCGCGACCGGATGCTGCAGATCCGAATCCATCAGTACGACGACATCGCCACGCGCTTCGTGCACGCCGGCGGTCAGAGCGGCTTCTTTACCGAAATTGCGCGAGAGAAAAACGCAGCGCACGGGATAATCGTGCGTGAGTGCGGCGATGGTGACGGCGGTGGTGTCGGTGCTGCCATCGTCGACGATGATGATTTCGAGCTGCGATGACAGTGGTGTGAGTGTTTCCGTGAGTTGCGGAATCAACAGTTTTAAGTTTTCCGCCTCGTTATAGGCGGGAATGACGCACGATATCGTTGGCATTCGCGCTGGATGGATTTCGGCATGGGTGGAGCTGACGGCGGTAAGCGACATAAAGCAGTCTCAGGGCGGGACGCAGCGGCAAAATAACTTTCTGATCGACGATGTGCAAGAGCGTCGATCAGAAAGCCATGCGCTGGGTTGTGGTTTCGAAGGTATTAAGCGCGAACTCAAAACACCTAGAGCGGTGCTTTCGCGGTGAGCGGTGTGCGCTGAGAGACGAGCGGTGCAGTCGGTGTTTCGCGCAGGACGACAAAATTACCGAACGTCGCTGACGATTCGAAATGATTGCGCACCGGGGCTGGTAACTGATCGAGATCTCCGCGTCGAATCACCAGATAGTCGGTACGGTCGTTATTGATCAGCGCTGCCGTATCCTCCGCTTCGATGGCTTTGGCTTTTCCGCCCGAATAAAACTCGCTGGAATAATAGCGGTGGCGAAAATAGTAGAGCCCGCTGTTCGAGCTGGGTCGATTTTGCATGTAAAACGCGGCGCTGTCTTTTTGCGACGACTTGAGAAATTCGTGATGCCCATCCGCATAGAGTGCGGCGAGGATCAATAAAACGATTGGCGTGACAAAACTGGCTGCAGCGAGCCGTGGGCTCATGCTGTGTCCAGTATTGCTATTTCCGGTATTCGTGCGCGCTGTGTCGGAGTTTCGAATGTCAAAGTTTTGAATGTCGAAGTTTCGAATGTTAGTGCGCTGCAATAATTCGACGATCAGTACAGCCAGCGCCGGCAATGTCGGCAGCGGATAGGTCCAGATAATATTGTGGGCGAAGGTGAAAAATGCGATCGGTACCAACGACCACATCAATAAATAGAGGAGCCAGCCATCATCGTCGGTATTTTTGAGTGATGCTTTCCAAAAGCCTTTGAGTTTTGCGATGGCGATAAATGACCACGGCAATGCCGCCATGATCAGGAAAAGCCAAATCATGCCGAGCGCTTCGGCGTGTGCGTTGCCGTATTTGTCGCCATTCCAGCCCGAGTGCAGGAAGCGTCCGAAATGCTCACCCAAAATAAAATAAGCGAGGAACCCCGGTGTTTTGTGTTCGGCAGCGATGTACCAAGGCAGGCTGATCGCAAGCATCAACACGCTGCCGCGAAGCCACGGCAGCGTGCGCCAGACCGAACGCCAGTGACCGCGCGCAGCAGGTTTGTTGCGATGCAATATCACCCAAGGAACAATGGGAAGAAATACCAAGGCGCCGACGAGTAATCCCTTGGCCAGAATGCCGAAGCCGAGCGCTACGAAAAACAAATATCCCCACAGCTTCGTGGAGCCGGTTTCGTATTCGTTATTGATCGCGCGCCAAAATGCGATCATCGCGAGCGTCGTGCAAAGCACCAGACTTTCGTCGGTCATCACCGCGCCGCTGGATACAAAGAATAAACTCATGCTGGCGAGCACCGCGCAAACGGTCAGTGCAAAATCGCGATTGCGTTGCGTTTTCGTCCATTGCCATACCAGCATCAGGATGCCGATACCGAGTAATACCGAAGGGAAGCGCGCGGCGAATTCGTTCACGCCGAAAATTTTCATGCTGAATGCCGAGAGCCAGGTCGACAGCGGCGGTTTCGCCCAGAACGGCACGCCGTAATCGTGCTGCGGCGTAATCCAATCGCCGGTTTCGAGCATCTTGCGCGCGATTTCGCCGTAACGCGCCTCAGTGGTATCGGTTAGTGGGATGACGGCGTTGCAGATCAGGCGCGCGATGAGCGCAAGACCGAGACTCCACCATAAGATCTTTCGGGTGTTGTGGCTGATCGAAAACGAAGATGGCATCGAATGGACCCGCAATTGTTCACACCGGGAGTGGTGTCGTTAGCGGTGGCTATTCTGGTCACAGAGGCTTAAGGCCAGCTTAAAACCGATTCGTGGCGGCCGGATTCCATAAACTTTCCTCATTGTGCCGCCGCGATCTACGCGAGAATGATTGTTACAGTTCCACGCGTTGTCGCGTTGTTCTAGCGCAATCTTTATGGAGTTTAGCGGAGAGCTATTTCAATAAAGCGTGATGCCATGTATTGAATGTGAATGAGCGAGTACTGGCTCATTCACGTGCGGGCTAATACGAATGCGGGTTAATACAAGTACGGGTTAATACGAGTACGGGCTAGTACAAGTACATTGTTGAATTTCAGGGCACGGTGTAGAGAAATGTTGAAGAGTCAGTTGTTGAAACGCAGTTGGCCCTTAGCGCTGCTGTTGGTGGCGGTCGCCTGGTATTGGTTGGGTAAGCACGGCGCCAACGCCGATGCAAAGATGGGAGCCGGTTTTGAGCGCGCCGTGCCGGTGGCTGTAACCACCGTCAATAAAGGTGAGTTGCAACTGTCGCTCAACGCACTCGGCACAGTGATTCCCGCGCAATCGGTGACGGTTAAAAGTCGCGTCGAAGGGCAATTGTTACGCGTGCATTTCAAAGAAGGGCAAACCGTCAAAGCGGGCGATCTACTCGCCGAAATCGATCCGCGTCCATTCGAAGTCCAACTCGCGCAAGCCGAAGGTCAACTCGCGCGCGACACCGCATTACTGAAAAATGCACAAATCGATCTCGAACGTTATCAAACACTGTGGTCGCAGGATTCGATCGCGAAACAGGAAGTCGACGCGCAAGCCGCGCTGGTGCGGCAATACGAAGGCGCCGTCAAAGTCGATGAAGGCGCGGTGGCCGATGCGAAATTACAACTCACCTATTCGAAAATCACAGCACCGATCAGCGGTCGCGTCGGTCTGCGTCAGGTCGATCCCGGCAATATCGTGCACACGTCGGATACCACAGGCATCGTCACCATCACGCAGGTACAACCGGTGTATGTGGTGTTCACGCTGCCGGAAGATAATTTGCCGCGCCTGCTGCAAAAAATAAATGCCAAGCAAACCATCGCCGTCGATGCTTACGATCGCTCGCAGAAAATGAAATTGGCCAGCGGTGCGTTGATGGCGGTCGACAATCAAATCGATACCGCGACCGGCACACTGAAAATTAAAGCCGAATTCAGCAACGATAACGGCGTGCTATTTCCCAATCAGTTCGTCAACGCGCGCGTGCAAATCGAGAATTTGCGCGATATGACGCTGGTGCCCGTCGATGCGGTGCAAAGCGGTGCGCAAGGCAGCTTTGTTTATGCGCTGCAATCTGACAACACCGTAAAACTGCAAAACGTGCAGATCGGCGAGAGCGATGGCGAGCGTGTCGTCATCGATCGCGGCATCGAGCCGGGGATGGCTGTGGTTGTCGAGGGCATCGAGCAATTGCGCGATGGCAGCAATGTCGATGTCGTGCAGCGCGACGGGCAGAAAGTGGAGGCGCCTTCGAGAGAACGTACGGCATCGGCTGAGTCTGTAAAAAAATCGTCCGATAAAAGTAAAAAGCCGGCGGGTGAGTGATGAATCCATCGCGGCTTTTTATTCTGCGTCCCGTTGCCACCTCTTTATTGATGGTGGCGATTTTGATCGCGGGGCTCATCGCCTATAAACAATTACCGTTATCGGCATTACCCGAAGTCGATTATCCGACGATACAAGTTGTCACGCTTTATCCCGGTGCCAGTCCCGATGTGATGACATCGACAGTGACAGCGCCGCTCGAACGCCAATTCGGACAGATGCCCGGATTGCAGCGTATGACCTCGACGAGTTCGGGTGGCGCGTCGGTGATTACGCTGCAATTCAATCTCGATATGAGTCTCGATATTGCCGAGCAGCAGGTGCAGGCAGCGATCAATGCCGCGTCGAATTTATTGCCGACCGATTTACCGAATCCGCCGATTTACAACAAGGTGAATCCCGCCGATGCGCCGATCGTGACGATTGCGATTGCATCGAAAACCTTGCCGTTGCCGAAAGTCGAAGATCTGGTCGACACGCGCATCGCGCAAAAATTATCGCAAGTCTCTGGTGTCGGTTTAGTCAGCATTAGCGGCGGGCAACGTCCCGCGGTGCGTATTCAAGTCAATCCGAAAGCGCTTGCTGCGTATGGTTTGAGTATCGACGATGTGCGCACCGCGATCGGCAACGCCAACACCAATCAGGCCAAAGGCAATTTCGATGGACCGACGCGCGCATCGACTATCGATGCCAACGATCAATTGCGTTCGGCGGCGGAATATCGCGATCTCGTACTCGCGTATAAAAATGGCGCACCGATTCGGCTGAGCGATATTGCCGAAACTATCGACGGCGCCGAAAACAATAAATTGGCGGCGTGGGCCAATCGCACACCGGCCATCGTGCTCAATATTCAGCGCCAACCGGGCGCCAATGTGATCGAGGTGGTCGATCGCATTCAGAAATTATTGCCCGAGTTGCGCGCGGCATTGCCCGCCTCGGTCGATGTCGAAGTGTTGACCGATCGCACCACCACGATTCGCGCCTCCTTAAAAGACGTGCAATTCGAATTGGTGCTGGCGGTCGCGCTCGTGGTGATGGTGATTTTCGTTTTTCTGCGCAGCGTTCCCGCGACGATCATCCCGAGTTTCGCGGTGCCGTTATCGATTGTCGGCACGTTTGGTTTGATGTATCTGGCCGGCTTCAGCCTCAACAATTTAACGCTGATGGCGCTGACGATTTCGACGGGCTTTGTCGTCGACGATGCCATCGTCGTCATCGAAAATATTTCCAGATATATAGAGAAGGGAGAGACGCCCTTACAGGCTGCCTTAAAAGGCTCGCGACAAATCGGTTTCACGATTATTTCGCTGACGCTGTCACTCATCGCCGTACTCATTCCTCTTTTATTCATGGCCGATGTGGTGGGGCGCTTATTTCGCGAATTCGCCATCACGCTCGCGGTGGCGATTCTGATTTCGGGCGTGGTATCCCTCACCCTCACGCCGATGTTGTGCGCAAAAATGTTGCGCCATATTCCCGAGAATCAACAAAGCCGCTTTTATCGTGTCACGGGCGAGTGGTTCGATCGCGTGATCGCCAAATACGGCGAATGGCTGCAATGGGTGCTTCGGCATCAGCGCGAAACATTGTGGGTGGTATTCGGCTCGATTGCCTTGACCGTGGTGCTCACGTTATTTGTCGATAAGGGATTTTTCCCCGTGCAGGATACGGGCGCGATTCAGGCCGTTTCCGAAGCGCCGCAAACCATTTCGTTTCAGGCGATGGCAGAGCGCCAACAGAAACTTGCCGATGTGATCCTGCGCGATCCCGCCGTGCAAAGTCTTTCTTCTTTTATAGGTGTCGATGGCACCAACGCCACGCTCAACAGCGGGCGCATGCTCATCAATTTAAAACCGCATGGCGAACGCGACGATGCACAAACGATCATGCGTCGTTTGCAACCGGAACTCGCGCGCATATCGGGTATTTCTTTGTTTATGCAGCCGGTGCAGGATTTGACGATCGACGATCGCGTCAGCCGTACGCAATACCAATTATCGGTGCAGGATTTAAATAGCGAAGAACTCGCGCAATGGTTGCCCAAACTAGTAGCGGCAATGCGCGAATTGCCCGAGCTGGCCGATGTCACCAGCGATTTTCAAAACGAAGGTTTAGAGGCTTATCTGCATATCGATCGTGCTACCGCCTCGCGCTTAGGTGTCACCGTCGCCGCTATCAATAACACGCTTTACAACGCCTTCGGTCAGCGTTTGATTTCGACGATATTCACGCAGTCGAACCAATACCGCGTGGTGCTCGAAGCGGCGCCCGATTTTCAACGCGGCCCCGAAGCGATTCTGGATTTGCACGTGCCGTCGACGCAGGTCGATAGCAACGGCGACGCCGAACAAATCCCGATGCGCGCATTCGCAAAAATCGAAGAGCGAACCACGCCGCTGGTGATCAATCACGAAGAACAATTTCCGGCAGCGACCATTTCCTTCAATCTCGCGCACGGTGCTTCGCTCGGTACGGCGGTAAAAGCCATCGACAACCTGCGCGAGCAATTGCAAATGCCGCTGAGCGTGCAGACCAAATTCGTCGGCTCTGCGCTCGCGTTTCGGGCCGCGCTGGCTAATGAGTTGTGGCTGATTATCGCTGCCATTGTGACGATGTATATCGTGCTCGGCGTGCTGTACGAAAGCTATATTCATCCGATCACGATTTTATCGACGCTGCCATCGGCGGGAATCGGTGCGTTGCTCGCCTTGATTATTTCGCGCAACGATTTAAACGTCATCGCGATTATCGGCATCGTATTGCTGATCGGCATCGTCAAAAAGAACGCGATTATGATGATCGATTTCGCGCTCGAAGCCGAACGCGAGCACGGCAAATCGGCATTCGATGCTATTTACGAAGCGTGTTTACTGCGCTTTCGTCCGATATTGATGACGACGATGGCGGCATTGCTCGGCGCGTTGCCGTTGATGCTTGGCGGCGGTGTCGGTTCGGAATTACGCAATCCACTCGGCGTAACGATGGTCGGTGGATTGTTGGTGAGTCAGGTGCTCACCTTGTTTACCACGCCGGTGATCTATCTCGCGTTCGATCGATTGGGTCAGCGTTTTAATGCGTGGCGTGCGAGCGTTTCTGCATCATGAGTATCGCCGAACTCGCCATCAAACGCCCCGTTGCGACGATGCTGCTCACGCTCGGCATTGCGCTCGCGGGTTTAGTCGCATTTAAATTTTTAAAAGTCGCGCCGCTGCCGCAAACCGATTTTCCCGTCATCGCGGTGAGTGCGAGTTTGCCCGGCGCGAGTCCCGAAACCATGGCGGCAACGGTAGCTACACCGCTTGAACGCGCGCTCGGTCGCATCGCCGGTGTCAATGAAATTACCTCGTCGAGTTCGCAGGGCTCAACGCGCGTTGTTCTGCAATTCGATTTGAATCGCGATATCGATGGCGCTGCGCGCGATGTGCAGGCGGCGATCAATGCTGCGCGTGCATTATTGCCATCGAGTCTGCCGAGCAATCCCACCTACCGCAAAATGAATCCGGCCGATTCGCCGATCATGGTGCTCGCGCTGACATCGAATACGAATACGCGCGGTGAAATGTACGATCTCGCCTCGACGATTATCGGCCAGAAAATCGCGCAGATATCCGGTGTTGGTCAGGTCGTGATCGGCGGCAGTTCATCGCCTGCGGTGCGTGTCGAGTTGAATCCCACGGCGTTGAACAAATACGGCATCGCGCTCGACGATGTGCGCACGGCATTGGCTGCGGCCAATGTACATCGTCCAGCCGGTGCCGTCGAAAATGACGATAAACGCTGGCAGATCGGCGCCAACGCGCAGGCAAAAACCGCTGCCGATTATGTGCCGCTCATTGTCAGTTATCGCAATGGCGCCGCTGTGCATCTCACCGATGTCGCACAGGTGAGCGATAGCGTGCAGGATGTACGCAACGCCGGCACTTTCAATGGCACGCCTGCAGTCATCGTCGTTATTTTTCGCCAGCCCGGTTCGAATATTATCGAGACCGTCGATGATATTTATGCGGCACTGCCGCAATTGCGCGCGTCACTGCCGCCGACAGTGGATTTGAATGTGGCGATGGACCGCACGCCGACAATTCGGGCGTCGCTGCGCGAAGTCGAACATACGCTGGTGATTTCGATCGCGCTGGTGGTGATGGTGGTCTTCGTTTTCTTGCGCAATGTCAGCGCAACGATTATCCCGAGTATCGCTGTGCCGGTTTCGTTGTGCGGCACCTTCATCGCGATGTATTTCTTCGGTTATACGCTCGACAATTTATCGTTGATGGCGCTCACGATCGCGACGGGATTTGTGGTCGACGATGCGATCGTGGTGATCGAAAATATTTCGCGTCATATAGAGAAGGGTATGTCGCCGTTTCGCGCCGCGTTGCTCGGTTCGCGCGAAGTCAGCTTTACCGTAGTGGCGATGTCGTTGTCGCTCGTAGCGGTATTCATTCCGCTGTTTTTCATGGGCGATGTGATGGGGCGCATGTTGCGTGAATTCGCCGGCACGCTGGCGGTGGCGGTGATGATTTCACTCGTCGTATCACTGACGACAACGCCGATGCTGTGCGCGCGCTGGTTGAAGGCGCACGATGCCGAAACGGCAAGAAAACAGCAGGAAAATCGCTTTTATCGCGCCTGCGAGCATTTTTTTGCGCGCCTGTCTCGCGGCTATGAACACTCACTGACGTGGGCGCTGCGCCACGAAAAATTTATTTTATTCACACTCGTTTTCGTCGTCGGCCTTAATGTCTATCTATTCGCTGCGGTGCCGAAAGGATTCATTCCACAGCAGGACACCGGGCGATTGCGCGGCATGATTCAAGCGGAACAAACGGCTTCGTTTCAGGCAATGCGCGAAAAATTGGTCGAGATGATCGAAATTGTGCGCAACGATCCAGCGGTCGAGCGTGTATCGGAGTCGACCGAAGCAAGCGGGGGACACGGTGTTTCAGGCAGCATGTTCATCACCTTGAAACCAAAGCCGGGGCGCACGGAATCTGCCAACGAGGTGATCGCACGACTGCGCAAAAAGCTGAGCGGCAGGCCCGGTATCAATGTGTATTTGCAAGCCGTACAGGATGTGCGTGTCGGCGGACGTTCGGGCGGTGCGTTGTATCAATTCACATTGCAGTCCGACGATCTTGATTTATTGCGCAAATGGGTGCCGAAAATCAAAGAGGCATTCGATAATTTGCCGCAACTAAAGGATGTGAATTCGGATTCGCAAGATGGCGGCTTGCAGACATCGGTGATTATCGATCGCGATACGGCGGCACGACTTGGCATCACGGCACAGCAAGTCGACGCGACCTTGAGCAATGCGTTCAGTCAGCGCCAGGTTTCGATTATTTACAATCCGCTCAATCAATATTACGTAATTATGGGTTATGCGCCGGAATTTATGCAGGGCCCGGAAGCGCTGCGCGATGTATTTTTAATAGGCGCCGACGGCAAACAAACGCCGCTTGCTGCGATTGCGCATATCGAACCGAGCAGTGCGCCGCTCAGCGTGAATCATCAAAGCCAGTTTGCTGCGAGCACGCTCTCATTTAATTTGTCCGAAGGCGTTGCACTCACGCAGGTTGAACCGATTTTGCAGCGCGAAATGGTGCGCATTGGCGTGCCGCCCAATGTGCGCGGCAGCATGCAGGGCACGGCGAAAATGTTTCAGAGCTCGGCATCGAGTCAGCCCTTCTTGATTTTATTGGCGCTGGTGACGTTGTACATCGTGCTTGGTGTGCTTTACGAAAGTTACGTGCATCCACTCACGATTTTATCGACGCTGCCTTCAGCCGGTGTTGGTGCGCTGCTCGCGTTGCTGCTATTCGATATGGAATTGGACATCATTGCGCTGATCGGTATTTTCCTGCTCATCGGTATCGTCAAAAAAAATGCGATCATGATGATCGATTTCGCGTTGGTGTCCGAGCGCGAGCACGGCATGTCGTCGCGCGATGCGATTTATCATGCGTGCACCTTGCGCTTTCGTCCGATTCTGATGACTACATTAGCGGCGATGCTCGGTGCGTTGCCGTTGGCGCTCGGTAATGGCGATGGCGCGGAATTGCGTCACCCGCTTGGCGTGTCGATTTTCGGCGGTTTATTCGTAAGCCAGATTTTGACGTTGTATACGACGCCCGTGGTCTATCTCATTCTCGATCGCTGGCGTCTACGTTGGTTGCAGCGTTGGCAGAATTTTATGCGCGCGTTATTTCCTGCGCGCGAAATGTGAAGAGTTAAGTGTGAAGACCTGTTTGTGAAAACCTGTATGTGAAAAATTAAGTGTAAAGAGTTGAATATGGTGATGAGAAAAACTGCACTTTTCTTGTTTGTTTCTGCGCTATCAGCCTGCGCGGTCGGCCCCGATTACAAGCGGCCTGTTACTGCGGTCGATAAGCAAACGGGCGAGCAATCGAGTGATACATTCAAAGAAGCGCAAGCCGGCAATTGGAAAATCGCGCAGCCGGGTGATACCGAGCAACGCGGTGAGTGGTGGGCGCTGTTCGGCGATCCACAATTAAACTCTTTGCAAACACAATTGATCGCGGCCAATCAAAACATCGCTGCCGCCGAGGCGCGTTACCGGCAAGCTCGCGCTGCGGCTCAAGCTACGCGCTCGAGTTTTTTTCCGGATTTAACGCTCGGTGTGGCAGCGACGCGCAGTAGCTCCAATTCCGCCAGCACAAGCAGTGCTTCATCCAGTACGTCTACAACATCGTCGGCGAGCAGCGGTATCGTTTCTCAGAAAACGGCATCGCTCGATGCGAGCTGGGAACTCGATGTGTGGGGACGCATCCGTCGCGAAGTGGAATCGAGCGATGCGAGCGCACAGGCCAGCGCTGCCGATTACTCGGCGGCGTTGTTGAGCGCGCAAGCCGAACTCGCGCAGAATTATTTTCTGCTCAGAATTACCGATGCACAAAAACAATTACTCGATCGCACCGTAGCCGATTACGAAAAATCGCTGCAGCTCACGCAAAATCGTTACAACGTCGGTGTCGCAGGGCGTGCCGATGTGGCGCAAGCGCAGGCGCAATTGAAAGCAGCGCAGGCGCAGGCCGTGGATATTGAAATCGATCGCGCGCAACTCGAACACGCCATCGCGATTCTGCTCGGCAAGGCGCCTGCGGATCTCTCAATCGCGCGAGCTGAATATTCATCCGAAGCTGAATTAAAGCAATCGCTGCCTGAAATTTCGTTGGCATTGCCATCCACTTTACTCGAACGCAGACCCGATATCGCTGCAGCTGAACGCCGTGTCATCGCTGCGAATGCGCAAGTGGGTGTTGCGCGCGCGGCGTATTTCCCACAACTCACACTCTCGGCAACGGGCGGTTATCGCAATAGCAGCTTTTCAGGATTGCTCGATACGCCTAATCGCTTCTGGTCGATAGGCCCATCGCTGTCGCTGCCATTATTCGATGCCGGCCTGCGTGCTGCGCAAAGCAAACAAGCTGTCGCTGCGTATGACGAAGCCGTAGCGACGTATCGCCAAACGGTGCTGACCAGTTTGCAGGAAGTCGAAGATAATCTCGTCGCGCTCGATCGTTTGAATAGAGAAGTGAAATACCAACAGGAAGCAGTCGCCGCATCGCGCGAAGCATTGCAGCTGGTGAATAATCAATACAAAGCAGGCACCGTCGGATTTCTCAATGTATTAACCGCAGAAACAGCAGCATTCAATAACGAACGCACGCTGCTGCAAGCGCAGGGCAGGCAATACACCGCGAGTGTGTTGTTGATCAAGGCGCTGGGTGGTGGGTGGAGTAATTCGGAGTTAAACGATAAGTGATTTGGTAGGGCGCAATAAATGAAATGCATTGCGCCGACGGAGCAACTAGTGGCGCAATAACCTAAAGGTCACAAGTGCCTTCGGTTATTGCGGCCTACTTAAAAATATAAGATGTTGAAAAATTATTTTTCCTCACCGCCAATAAATTTATAAATCGCAGCACCAATCACTGCGCCAACAATCGGTGCTACCCAGAACGCCCATAATTGCGCGATGGCCCAATCGCCAACGAATAAGGCAACGCCTGTACTCCGCGCTGGATTTACCGAGGTATTCGTAACGGGAATGCTGATTAAGTGGATCAACGTTAAGCACAGGCCGATCGCGATTGGAGCGAATCCCTGTGGTGCGCGTTTGTCGGTGGCGCCTAAAATGACGATGAGAAACATCGCTGTCATCACCACTTCACAAACCAGTGCTGACACCAAATTGTAACCGCCGGGCGAATGCTCGCCATAACCATTCGACGCGAAACCTGCGCTGACATCGAAGCCTGTTTTACCGCTCGCGATAAGAAATAAAATGCCGCCCGCCGCGATGCCGCCCAGTACTTGCGCGATGATATAGCCCGGTAATTCTTTCGCAGGGAAACGTCCCGCCGCGACGAGGCCTACTGAAACTGCAGGGTTGAGGTGGCAACCGGAAATGTGTCCGATGGCGTAAGCCATGGTGAGAACGGTGAGACCGAACGCTAGCGATACACCGTGTAAACCGATACCGACTTGAGGAAATGCTGCGGCTAAAACTGCACTACCGCAACCGCCGAGAACGAGCCAGAATGTGCCGAAAAATTCCGCGCCGTATTTATTCATATTGTTCACCTGTGCGTTGTCTGAACTGCATGGAGGGAATGCGGAATGCTGAGCGCATTCAATTCGCATGCGCTACCGCCATGTCAAATTAACCCGCAGCAGAGTGTTTGCCAAGCGAGATGACGCAAGAAAAAAAGCCGCGCTTAAAGCACGGCTGCCCAAGCGGGCTATGCAGATGGACGGTAATTACGCAGAGGTGCTGACGCTGTTCGACGTTGTTGTCGATGCGTCGTTTTGCGTGTAGCTATGCATGCCGGGGTGACGCGGCGCGTTGGCTTGTAAATCGGCGAGCAGTGTTTCAAATAAACTTTGTGCGCTATCGAGATCGCCGTTTTGCAATGCCTCCTGCAGTGCAGCCATGTCGGTGCTGATAGTGTCGGTACTGCTGGCATTCGCTGTGCTCGAAGAGGAATCTTGATTATCCGGCGCGAGCGATTGCAGTGTTTCGAATGCGGTTTGCGCTGCTTCTAGATCGCCATTTTCGAGCGCGGTCGAAAGATCGTCGAAGGCTTGCGCAACTTGATCGTTACCGCCTTGTGTACCGCCAGGGCCGCCCGGTCCGCCGGGAGGTGGAGGAGGCGGTGCATTTTGCACATCATCCTGCAAACTGCTGAAGGCATCCTGCGCCGCGGTTAAATCGCCGGATTCCAGCGCGCTCGACAATTGTTCCAGCAGCGATTCGAAATCGACTCCGCCATTGTTTGCCGATGATGGCGGTGGCGGTGCGTTTTCAAAATCGGATTGCAGCGCAGAGAAAGCACTTTGTGCGCTCGATAAATCGCTCGCTGCAAGCGCTTGTCCAAGTGCGCTGATTTCGGTGATCACAGCATCGCCGCTAGTACCGCTGCTGCCGCATTGCTGCGCGCCGCCGGGTGCATGCTGCTGCATTTGCGAAAAGACTTGTTGTGCAGCGCTGAGATCGCCGGATTGCAGCGCCTCGCCCAATGCATCCATTTCGTTTTTGTGTTGGTTACGATTACCGCTGGTCTGGTAACTTCCGATTTGGCTGTAGCCATAATTGGCCGAGATGGTGGACACAGACATTTTCTTCTCCTGCATCGTCGAGTAAATCGAGCATTGATTGAATTTCCCACCTTGGGTTTCGCCAGTGCTATCACGAGCGAAATATCCTGTTGTGGTTAACGCTCTCTTAGAGCAAAACATTAGCCGTTTTTACTTTGGAATTGTTTCCAAATATTGCCGTTAAATAACTCGATTCAAATTTAAAATTAATCATAAAATTTCGCTGTTTTTGCATTTTTATCAGTGCCTATCCGCGCCTGCATTCGTAGGCAACGGTTTTGCGATCGAACTGTCGTTCGCAGTCATTGCCTGGTGCGGAAGATAATTGCCGCTACACACGACAAGATTTGCCGCCGTGTTGAAATATTTCGTAACAATGTAGTGTTCATCGCAGTACATGGCGTTCAAATCTCCGGAACAAAGACATAGCCATATCCGCGTACGGTTTGAATGTGCTGCGGTTTGGTCGGGTCGATTTCGACGAGGCGGCGCAGGCGCGATATCTGTACATCGATACTGCGCGCCGAAGCGTCGTTGTCGGGATGACGTGCCAATTCCAATAAGCGTTCGCGTGTCAAAGATCGGTGCGCATTGTTGGCGAGCGCGGAAAGCACCGCGAATTCGGAAGAGGTCAATTCGATGTTGCAGCCAGAGCGCACCAATAGACGCGAGGCAAGTTTGAGTCGGCAGTCGCCAAAGACAATATCTTCACCATCGGCGAGCGGCGCGCCGATCGGCGTTCTGCGCCGCCGCCGCAACTGTGCGCGTATGCGAGCGATCAGCTCGCCCGCAATATAGGGTTTACCGATGTAATCATCGGCACCGTATTCGAATCCCGTGATGCGATCGATGGCTTCGTTCATGCTGGTGACGATGATGATCGGAATATCGTCGCCGCTCTGACGAAGGCGTCGGCATAACTCCAATCCATCTTCGTGATCGAGCATGCGCTCCATCAGTAATAAATCCGGACGTTCGCGCATGAGTCGTCGTTCGATGTCGCGACTATGCGCGAAGGTTCGCGTATCGAATTCGCTTTGATATGAATTGACTTGAAGCGAATCACTTGGAAGCGAATTGCTTTGACGCAAGCTACTTTGATGCGAATTACTATGATGTAAGTCGCGCTGCAATTGCGTCCGTTGTGTGGGATCGCGGTCAATAATCCAAATCAGTGGCTGGCGCATGATGAAAAAAACTAAGCATTAATCTGAATGGCTTTATAGGCGAGCATGGAGCCATCCCACTGACGCTCGACTGCGAATTCATAATCTTCATAGTTGGAAGAAAAAACACCATCGTTCGCGTTGCTCGTACTGTTGGCCTGCCCCGTGTAGTCCGAATGATTGACGTAAATGTCGTTGCACAGATCATCCTCAAAACAGAATTGCGAGATGATGTATTGCGTATTGTTGAGTACGACTCTGACGTGAATATGGGTTGTGCGGCCGTTGTACCAACCGGGAAAGCAAGCTTTGAAATACACATTGCCACTGCTGTCGGTCGTTTTTATACCGCGAAACCAGCGAGCAGCGAGCGCATCGGCGGCGTTCCCTGTGCAGTAACTGGAATTGAAATTGCTGATGTGTGTAGTGCTATCGGAATTGTCTCCTGAATAAACGCCGTCGGCGTTAACCCACCACACTTCGATGATACCGCCCTGTATGGGTTGGCAATTGGCATCGACCAGTTTCAATGCCAGCGTCATCGGCACACCTAATTCACCTTCGGAAATATCGTCGCGCGTATCGCTGACATCGAAGTAGCACGGGCCGATGGTGTAAGCGCTGGTTAACGTGCACAGATTTCCCAGGCCGCTGGCAAATGGATCGGATGCCGGCGGAAAGGTTGCCTGCATGGCCGCAGTGCCGCCGCTAAGCCAATCGGTGTCATTGGTTGTGGTCGTTGTCGTGGTGCTGGTCGTCGTTGTGGTACTTGAGCTTGAGCTGGATGTTGTTGCTGAGCTTCCGCCGCCTCCACCGCCGCAACTCGCGATGAACAATCCTGCTGCGCCCATCAAGAGAGCATCACGGCGTTTGAGAGTGAAGGGTTGGTTTGATTTTGCTTTGTCGGAGAGGGCGGCGACTTTATCGTCGGACTCGTATTTGTTCACAATGCTTCCCCCGCATAACGATGCGCACAGAAATATTTGGCAACATCGGCATGTTAAGGAGCATTTGTATCGTGGGATTGTCGGGATTGTGTCGGGGCTGACACAAAGCGTCTGAGGAAATCAGCCTCTTCACGATCCACGAAAGAGTTCAATGTTCTCTCAGCTGTACGCGTTCGCCCGCCACATAGGTGGCCAGTACTGCGCGATCGTCGCCGAGCATCATCAGCGCAAATAGCAGATCCTCGATACTGTCAGCTTGCTCGCTGCGCAATTTCAATAATGGTGTGGCGTGTGGATTCAGCACGACCAGATCGGCGTCGTTGCCAGCGGTGAGACTGCCGATACGATCGTCGAGATACAGCGCTTCGGCGCCGCCGCGAGTGGCTAAATAAAATGCGCGGATCGGATCGAGTTTTTCGCTGCGCAATTGTGCAATTTTGTAGGCTTCATTGAGCGATTGCAGTTGCGAAAAGCTGGTGCCGGCTCCGATGTCGCTGCCGAGTCCGACCCGCACGGGGCGCGTGGGATTTTTAGCCGATTTCAAATTAAATAAGCCACTGCCAAGAAAAAGATTTGATGTGGGGCAGTGCGCGATTGTGGCGCCGTGCTGATGGAAAGCGCAGAAATCATTTTCATCGACATGAATGCAGTGCGCATAAATCGAACGCGGTCCGAGCAGATTATGGCTTGCGTAAATATCCAAATAATTTTTATGCGTGGGAAATAATTCACGCATCCACGCCACTTCAGCGAGATTTTCGCTCATATGTGTTTGCAGATAGGTGCCGGGAGATTCACGCCATAACTGCGCGGCAATATCGAGTTGTGCGGGTGAACTGGTACCGGCAAAGCGCGGCGTGATGCAATAGCGCTGACGACCATGGTTATGCCAGCGTTCAATCAATGTTTTCGATTCCTCGTAGGCGCGTTCTGGCGTATCGAGCAAGGCTGCGGGCGCGTTGCGATCCATCAATACTTTGCCGGCAATCATCAGCGTGTTCAGTTTGTGCGATTGCTCGAAAAAGGCGTCGACCGATTGCGGGTGCACCGTGCAATACACAGCGGCCGTGGTGGTGCCGTTGCGCAATAATTCACGCAGGAAAAATTCAGCGATGCGCTCGGCGTGCGTTTTTTCTGCGAATTGCTGCTCGACAATAAATGTGTATTTTTCGAGCCATTGCAGTAATTGCTCGCCGTAAGACGCGACCATTTGCGTTTGTGGGTAGTGCACATGCGTATCGATAAAGCCCGCCGAGATAATTGCATCGCCAAAATCTTCGATAGTGACATCGGCATGCGCCAGTTTTTTTATCTCGCATGCTTCTCCTGCAGCGGTGATTTTTCCACCCTCGATCAAGATCGCGCCAGAGCGGCAATAATCGAAGCAGTCGCGTGCAGATTGCAAAAACGGATCGCCGCTAAAGCTGATGGTTTGGCCGAGTAGAAGCGTTTGTCGTGCGGTCACAATGGTCTCGCGCTGGCTGTCGGACGGTTGATAAGATGCGTAAAGCTATCTTAGCTCAACACGTATTCGCTCAACATACAGTTCGATGAGGTCACTGTGAAAGAAATTGCCGAGGCATGGAAAATCGTTCGCGCCGATTACGACAATCCCGCACACGCGCGCGCCATTGTCGACTTGCTGGATGAATATGCGAGTGGGCCGAGCGGTGGTGGCGAACCATTATCGTCGCGGGTCAAAACGGAATTGGTTGCCGCTCTGCGGCGGACAGCATCCGCAATATCGCTACTCGCCTTTGTCGATGAACAACCGATAGGACTTCTCAATGCGTTTGAAACGCTTTCGACCTTCAAAGCCAAACCGCTGATTAATATTCACGACATTGCCGTTACCGCAAGTTGGCGTCGACGCGGCGTCGGCCGAGGACTGATGCTCGAAGTCGAAAAAATCGCGCGCGAGCGCGGCTGCTGCAAACTTACGCTCGAAGTGCTCGAAAATAATCGCAACGCACAGGCGTTATATCGAGAGTTGGGGTATGGGGGATATCAACTGCAGGAGGATTTTGGGCAGGCGTTGTTTTGGCAGAAATGCTTATACGTTTAAGGTGTTTCTGACAGGGGGCGGTGTTTGCAAATCGAGTGATGTATATCCTCGATCGACAATGCCTGTTTGCTTATCTCATTATTTACTGAAGTGTCGTTCCAATGTGGATTGCAGCATGGCCATGCTAATCGGCTTGCTGAGGTGATCATTCATGCCGGCTTCAATACTGCGTTGCCGGTATTCCTCGAGTGCGTGAGCGGTGAGTGCGATGATGGGGATAGGTGCTCTGTTGGTAACGTCCTCGAAGCGACGGATCGCTTGCGCTGCATGATAGCCGCTAACGCCGGGCATTTCGCAATCCAGCAATATCGCATCGAATTGGTTTGCGGGGTCGGTTGCGAGTTGAATGGCGGGCGCACCGTCATCGACGATATCGGCAGTGACGCCCAATTGTTTGAGCATGCCGGCAATGACTTGGCGGTTGATAATGTTGTCGTCGGCCACCAATACTTTCTTGTCGATAAATGCCGGCAAATTGATTGCGCCATTGGTATTTTCAGATCTGCTCCGGTTTTTACCGAGTAATGCTACCGACAGAATCGTGTGTAGTTGCACCGCCGAAGTGGGCTTTACATGGGCCGAAGTAAAGCCGGTTTGCGATAGCTCGCGATTGTCGGGAAGTATGCTCGATGCAGTCAATAAAATGCGCGGTATTGCAGCGAGTGTGGGTTGACTGGCCAGCTGCCGATCCAAATCAAAGCCATTTAATTCAGGCATGTCGCAATCGATGGTGATGATATCGGGCCTGACCTGTTGTGCGATGCTCGTCGCGGTTGTGGAGTCGATATGCGTTGTCACTTCCATGCCGAGCGAGCGTGCCTGCTCGCCGATGATGTGCAGGAAATCCGCCCTGTCGTCGATGGCCAGCAATTTCTTTCCGGTAAGATCGATATCGATAGGTTTGCTCGGCGCGTGCGCGATGCGCGGCAGCCATATCGAAAACCAGAAAGTCGAACCCTGACCGAGTGTGCTGGATACGTGAATTTCGCCGCGCATGAGTTGCACTAATTGCTGACAAATAAATAATCCGAGTCCTGTGCCGCCGTAACGGCGTTGCCTCTGTTCGACTTGATTGAACGCTTGAAACAGGCGCTGTTGATCGGCATCGCTGATGCCGATTCCGGTATCGCTGATTTTAAACAGCAGTTGCACTTGTTGCGGCTCGATGGTCAGCGGTTCAACCCGTAATTCCACTTTTCCGCTTTCGGTGAATTTGAAAGCGTTGCTGATCAGATTGCCTATCACCTGCTGCAGTCGAGTCGCATCGCCGAGCAGATTGACCGGTGTTTCCGGTGCGATCGAGGCCACGAGTGCGATGCTTGTGCTGAGACTGGCGCGAAAGGGCGAGATTACTTCCTCAATGGTTTCGGTCAGATCCAGCGGCTGCTCGGCAAGTCGCATTTTCCCTGCTTCAACTTTCGAGAAGTCCAGAATGTCATTGATGACGGCCAGCAGAGTTTTTCCGGCGCTCTGAATCGTTTTGGTATACGTGCGTTGCGTGTCGTCGAGCGCTGTTCGCTGCAGCAATTCGGCCATGCCGAGCACACCGTGAAGCGGGGTGCGAATTTCATGACTCATATTCGCGACGAATTCACTTTTCGCTTGCGATTGTTGCTTGAGTTGTTCGTTCAGTCGCGTTAATTCATCGCCGCGCCGCTCCAATTCGTGTTTCGCCGCCATGAGTTGCCGGTTCGCTTCTTTAACCTGATTGGCGCGATTTAAAATTTCGGCTTCCATGTGTCGAATGTGCGCGTGTTCAGAGGTTTTGTTTTCTGGCTGCTGATTCGATATTTGTTGTTGCAGCAGCATGAATTCGGTGACGTCTTCAACATGATGAATAATGAGATCGATTGCATTGGCAGCGTTGAATACCGGTGTGTTCACTGGGCTCCAATATTTTGTTTCGAACTCGCCGGATGGGGTTTTTATATCGTATTTTTGCACACCCATGACATCTCGCACGCGGTCGCGCAAAACGCGTTGCAGTGAAGTCCTTAAATCCTTTGTGCTGCTGGTGTTGGGGTCGTTGGGGTCGTCAGGAAAAACTTCGAATAATGGTTGGCCGATAATTGCTTCTCTGCGGGTTCCGGTTGCGTTCAGATAAAACTGATTCACGGCTGCGATGGTGAAGTGTTCATCCGAATGCAGAATGAGATACGGATGCGGGGCGCTATCAAAGATGCGCTCAAAATCCCTGATGTCCATGTGGCCTCTCCCTCAGAGCTTTTCAGCGCGCAGTTCTGAAGTGCGCTGCGCGATGATGTGCTTCCGTAATGATGCCCGAATGTTCAGGGCATCGCTGCTTGAGGAAGTTTAGCATTTAGCGCCAGGCCCATCCCGGGATGGCAGTCAGGATTGTCGTTGATTAAGTTATCAGCCGCTATTTATTCAGCAGCGACATTCGCTGCATGGTGTTATCGCGCATGACATAGTGGTGAAATAAGGCCGCTGCAGCATGTATTCCGATCAGAACGTAACCCACCACTGCAATATTTTCGTGAAGCTCCATGATCTGATCCGCGAGCGCTTTGTTTTCAGCAACCAGCGCCGGCAATTGCAATCCGAAAAATGGAATCGGTTTTCCTTCTGCGCTCAGCACGGTCCAGCCGAGCAGCGGCATTGCAATCATCAACGCGTAGAGCGCAAGGTGTACCGCCCGTGCAAGATATGTCTGCCATTGCGGTGGTGTAGGTTGAATCGCGGGCGTTGGATGTACCCAGCGCGCAACAAGTCGCAACCAAACTAAAACAAAAACCGACAGCCCCAGCATGTAGTGAAATGTTTTCATCGCTTCGCGAGGCGTGCTGCCCTTGGGGAAAATTCCGCGCAGTTCCATCGTCGCGTAAACGGCTACAAGCAACAACAGCATGAGCCAATGCAGTCCAATCGATATCGGCGAAAATTTAGTTACGCTGCTTTTGGTCATGCGGTCACTCCAAATAAAGTTCCTACTGCGGTCGTCAATGCCATCGCCAACGCACCCCAAAAGGTAACGCGCGCAGTGGAGGTCATTATTGAAGAACCCCCGGTGCGTGCCGCGAGCGCGCCTAACAGCGCTAGAAATACTAATGAGCTGACAGAAACAGCCCACATAATTGCAGAGGCCGGCACCAATAACACAATCAACAGCGGCAGGATGGCGCCAACGGAAAATGTTCCGGCCGATGCCAGCGCGGCTTGAAGCGGTCGAGCGGCCAGTATTTCGGAAATCCCCAGTTCATCTCGCGCATGTGCGCCGAGTGCATCGTGCGCGGTCAACTGTGTAGCGACAGCGGAGGCGAGTTCCTGATCGAGTCCGCGTCCGACATAAATGGCGGTGAGCTCCGTATGTTCATGCTCCGGATCGGCCGCCAGCTCCTTGCGTTCTCTGTCGATATCGGCACGTTCGGTGTCGGCTTGTGAACTCACCGAAACGTATTCGCCTGCGGCCATCGACATCGCGCCGGCCACGAGGCCAGCGACACCCGCAATCAAAATATTTTTGGGGATGGCATCGGCCGCGGCTACGCCGAGGACAAGGCTCGCCGTCGAAACGATGCCATCATTTGCGCCCAATACCGCTGCGCGCAGCCAACCGATGCGGTGTGTTCTGTGTCGTTCAGTGTGTCTCATCATTTAATTTCTTCTGGTGTTGATGTGGGGAAAAATTTGCGGCGCTTGTTCGTCAATCGCGTTCTGTCCCTCGTTCGCTTTCGCGCTCATCGGCACTGCGGTGGCACTCGACACAATTATCAACATTACGAATACCTTCCTCGTTGTGTTCGCTGCGAATATTCTCGGGTGTGTGCTCATGGCAGCCGTAACAGGTATAGCGCCGATAATCGTTACGGACATGACATGTTGCACATTGTGCGTTGTGATTGCTATCCAATACAAAGTATTTGGCGTGATCGAAAGTTGCCGGTGTCCATTTATCCTGCGCATGGCATTGTCGGCAATTGCCGGAGATTTGTTGGTGCAGCGAATCGGTTGGCGGGTTATGACAGCCTTCGCACTGATCGCGAACATCCATTCGCAGTATTGCGTGATCGAAGTGTCCCACCGGTTTCAAGCGTTGCACACCCGTGTGATCGCTATGACAGGACATGCAATCTTGCGTGATCAGCTTTTGGTGAAATGGAATTGATGCGCGCGACTTTGCAATGGTTTTCCCGGTTGTCGTTAATCGCCCGATGTCGGCTGGTCGGTGACAGACAATGCAGCGTTCCGCGCTAACACCCCTCAGCGGTGCATGACAGGCGAAGCAATCATTATTTAATTGTTGGTGTGCGGGAATGAGATTGCCGGGCGCAATCATCAGATGCGGATAGACGAAAATGGGAATTGCAAACACGACCAAGCAGGCAGCTAGAGTTATCGCCACGATGCGATTCATACCCAGCCCCAGAATAGAAAAATGCTAATGATGTGGCCCAGCGAAAGTGCCGCAAACACGATGAAAATGGGGATATGAATTCTTCTCCACTTAGCCATCAGGTCGAGCGCGAAGACATCCCAGAACATGTGTTTTTCTATTTCAGCAGACGAGAGCCCGCGCTGTTGCAGTGACTCGCGCTCTTCGCGGACATGACTGCGCGAGCGCGCTAAAAGTAATTTGCCAACCAGGCCGCTGATGACATTGACGCCCATGGCTACTGTAGCTAACCAGGGCAACACGGCATTGAAGTGCACGCCGGCATGGAGCAGCACAAACAGCGAACCGAGCCAGGCGATGAATTCATGCAATGTGAGTAGGGTTCTTGGATTTCCTTGTGTGATGAATTTGTGTTTTCGCAGCGAATACGTGAGTGAAACGATGATCAGCAACGTGCCTAAAATTCCGAGATAGCGACCAATCCAGACTAAATCGAGCTGATGCAAAATATAGTCGCCGAGCAATGTCATCAGCGCGAGCAGGCCAATAATCCCTGTGAAAGGCGCGATATGTTCACGCCATAACGAAGCGGTCATTTCAATCCAGCAATTCAATCCAGCATTTCAATCGAACACGTTGCTCGGTGTTGGTAATTTAGTATCGGCGGCGGTTGGGTGTTTGGGTGACGAATGCGGCAACGTCCGCTCGGAGACCTTAAAAGCCTTTCGTGCCGATACTATTGACGCAGATCAAGGATCATTGATGATCCATAAATTTGCACAATTTCAATATTTTTTAGAGCAGCTATTCGCGTCAGCGATTAATTTGCGTATATCCAACCGGATGGATCATAACCGACGGGCATAGACAGTCCGATAATGATTGCTACACTTCTAACACCCTTTTTAGAGGGCTATGACAATAAATTTGAGGAGATCACCAGTGCGTATTTCAAGTGCGATTTTCGTGTTTATGTTGTGTGTATCTCATGCCGTTTATGCGGCTTCTACGTATTCGGGCGGTATCACCAGCGGGAATCTTTCGGTGTGGCGTATCAATGAAAGCACCGGGCAGGTTTCGCTGTGCAGCTTTGAAAGCAAGGGTTCGGCAGCTTCGTGTGCGAAATGGAGTACAAAGGAAAAAGCGGCGGGTGACTATCGTTTAATCGTCGGCAACGATTTGCTGTCGGTCTGGCGCATCAATCGACTGACGGGCGATGTATCGCTGTGCGAATACAAAGATACCGAAGGCGAGCCGGCTTGCACGCCTTGGACTTCCAATCAATAAACTGGCCGCGTAGGGCGCAATGAATACATTGCGCCTTTTTTTGAAATTTGGCGCAATGAGATTGCGCCTTACGAATTTAGTGTTTTTTAGCGTTGTAAAAGTGAGAGGTGAATTTTTAGCTTCGCGGCAACAACGCTTCCAGCTCGCAAATACATTCTTCTAATTCTTCCCGATCCAAACAGCGCAATGTCGCATGGCCAACCTTGCGGCCTGGCTTGAATGCTTTGCCATACACGTGTGGATGGCAGTTTTCTAACGCAGTGAGTTTTTCGAGCGGTGGAATGCTGCCGATGAAATTCACCATCGCGCTTTCGTCGATTTTTTCAGTCGAGCCGAGCGGCAGTCCGGCAATGGCGCGTAAATGATTTTCGAATTGCGAGCACTCGGCGCCTTCAATGGTCCAATGGCCGGAGTTGTGCACGCGAGGGGCGATTTCGTTGGCAGTGAGGCCGCCGTCAACTTCGAAGAATTCGAACGCGAGGACGCCGACGTAATCGAGTTTATCGAGTACGCGCTCGGCGTAGTCTTCGGCGAGGTCTTGCAGCGGGTGATTGGTGCTGGCTACCGATAAACGCAAAATACCATCGCGATGCATGTTATGGACGAGCGGATAGAAACGCGTTTCGCCGCTGCGTGCGCGCACCGAAATCAGCGAAACTTCGCCCGCGAAATTGATAAAGCCTTCGAGCAGACACGGCACATTGCCAAGCGCAGCGAATGCGCCTTCGACATCGCTCGCCTTGCGTAAAACTTTTTGACCCTTGCCGTCGTAACCCAGCTGACGGGTTTTCAAAACAGCGGGAAGGCCAATGGTTTTTACTGCGCTATCGAGATCGGCTTGCGATTCGATATTGGCGAAATTGGGGGTGGCGATATCGAGTTCGCGAAACATGGTTTTTTCGAGCAGACGATCGCGAGCTGTGCGCAATGCTTGTGCGGGCGGATACACGGGCACGAATTGCGACAGAAACGCGATGGTATCGGCCGGTGCATTTTCGAATTCGAAAGTGACGACATCGCATTCGTCGGCGAGCATGCGCAGGTGATCTTTGTCGGAATAGTCGGCGCAGAGATGTTCGCCGAGTACATTCGCGCACGCATCGGGCGCGGGATCGAGAAATACGAATTGCATGCCGAGCGGATGGCCCGCGAGTGCGAGCATGCGTCCGAGTTGGCCTCCACCGATCACGCCAATTTTCATTTTTAAAACCTGCACTCGTTTGTTAACGGGTTTTCTAAACTAGTTTTGTTAACTACGGGGATCGGGGTTATCTAACACCGTCTGCGTTTGTTCCGCGCGAAATGCTTTTAATTTCTGCGCGTACTCCGGATATTTATTGCCGAGAATACTCGCGGCCAGCAGTGCGGCGTTGGTTGCGCCGGCTTTGCCGATGGCGAGTGTGGCGACAGGAATGCCCGCGGGCATTTGTACGATCGACAGCAGCGAATCGACACCGCTCAGCATTGACGATTGCACAGGCACACCGAGCACGGGCAGATGCGTTTTCGCCGCACACATGCCGGGTAAATGCGCGGCGCCGCCTGCGCCCGCGATAATCACTTCGATGCCGCGATCGGCTGCTTCTTCTGCATATTGAAACAGCAGGTCCGGCGTGCGATGTGCGGAGACGACGCGCACTTCATGCGGAATCGCGAATTTTTCGAGTGTGGCGACCGTGTGTTGCAGGGTTTCCCAATCGGATTTGGAACCCATGATGACGCCGACCAACGCGCTCATTTTCTATACCTATGTCGATGCTGAAAAACGTAAAAACAAACCCGTGTTCATGTAAAAACAAACAAGCCACGGCGCTTATTTTAGGACTCCCGAGGAGCGGGGGATGCCGTAAAACAGGGCAGTGGCTTGATGCGGAATCTATTAGCGCTTGCGAGTAAATAGGGACTAATAGAGGAAGGTGAGCAGTTTAGCCGCTGGCTGCGGGTTAGTCGATATCCGTCCGGCGCGCCAGCATGATGAGTACTGTCAGCAGCGTTCCGCCCATCGCCAGCGCCATGTCTTTCTGCGCGTCCCATTCATCGCCTTGCGTTCCCAAGTAGGCAACGCCGAGATCGCCGCCGAAGAACGCCGCGGCTCCCCACTCAACGACTTCGTAAATCCCTGCGTGCGACATCATGAAGGTTGCAACGAGCAGATAACGCAATGCGCGCGAACCGCCGATTTTCGGCGCAAACAATTCCCAATAAAGCGGGAACCACAAGACGCCGTAGAGAAAATGCACCAGTCGATCGAAGTGATTGCGCTCGAAACCGAGCAGATCGTTGAGGCGATGGCCGGTGAGCATGTGTACCCAATCGTCGTATGGCACTTTGGCGTAGGTGTAATGCGCGCCGATGGCATGCAGCAGCATGAAAATCCACAGCATCGTGCAGGCAAAATTGCTGAACGGTTGCCTGCGATGACGCACGATAACGAGCGGCACCGCGATGAGTACGAGCACGTTTTCGAGCATCCAATCGTGGCGATCGAGCGGTGCGATGGCGAGTGCAATCCAAACGATGGCGTAAATCGCCAGCAGAGTTAATGGAAAACCCGAATCGGCCTGTGAAGATTTCGTGCTCACGTCTTTATTATTTTTCGATTTCTATCAGCACTTCACCCGGGGTCACGCGATCGCCTTTGGCTACGAAAATACCGGTGACTTTGCCGTCGATCGGCGCCTGCACTTCGGCTTCCATTTTCATCGCCTCGGTGACGAGCACAGGCTGGCCTGCTTTGACCACATCGCCTTCTTTCACCAGCACCGCAACGATATTGCCCGGCATACTCGTGGTGACGTGGCCTTCCTTCGTGGCCTGCTTGCGGCCGGTTTTGGTGGTGGCGGCGTATTCGTTGAGCGGTTCGAATACGACTTCCTGCGGGACACCGTCGAGCGTTAAATAGAAATGACGTTTGCTGGTGCCTTTGATGCCTACACCCGTAATCGCGACTTGATAACTTTCGCCGTGCACATCGATAACGAATTCGGTTGGCGTGGCGATGTTGCTGACCTCAGCATTTTTGCGGCGCTCGGGTTGCAGCACTTCGGGTTTGAGCGTGCCCTCAGCGCGCTCTTGCAGGAAGGTGCGGCCGATATCGGGAAACATCGCAAACGTGAGTACGTCTTCTTCCGATTTGGCGAGTGCGCCGATGTCTTCGCGCAATTTATTTAATTCGTTAGGAATTAAATCGGCGGGGCGCACGTCGATGACTTCCTCATTGCCGATGGCGCGACGTTTCAAATCTTCGCTTACCGGTGCTGGCGCTGCGCCGTAGTGACCTTGCAGATAACGCTTCACTTCGTTGGTAATGGTTTTGTAGCGTTCGCCTGCAATCACATTCATCACCGCCTGGGTGCCGACGATTTGCGATGTCGGCGTTACCAGTGGCAGATAACCGAGATCGGCGCGAACGCGTGGAATTTCATCGAACACTTCATCGATGCGATTGAGCGCACCTTGTTCGCGCAATTGGTTGGCGAGGTTCGACATCATGCCGCCGGGCACTTGATTGATTTGCACGCTGACATCTTCGCGCGTGAATTCGCTTTCGAACTGGTGATATTTCTTGCGCACGTCCCAAAAATATTTGGCGATCTCATGCAATTTGGCGAGATCGAGCCCGGTGTCATACGGCGTGTCCTTCAATGCGGCGACCAGCGATTCGGTAGCTGGGTGCGAAGTGCCGCCGGCGAATGCGGAAATTGCGCAATCGATATGATCCACTCCATTCAGAATCGCCTCGAAGTGACACATCGATGCTTGCCCCGAGGTGCTGTGCGAATGCAAAAAGATTGGCAATTTCACAGCACTTTTTAATGCTTTGACGAGTTGGCCGGTGGCGAACGGTGTGAGCAGGCCGGCCATATCCTTAATGGCGATCGAATCGCTGCCCATATCGGCCATGCGTTTCGCTTGCTCGACGAACATATCGATCGTGTGCACGGGGCTTGTGGTGTAACTGATGGTGCCCTGCGCGTGCTTGCCGGTTTTTTTCACGGCGCGAATTGCGGTTTCCAAATTGCGAATATCGTTCATCGCATCGAAGATGCGAAATACATCGATGCCGTTTTCAGCCGATTTTTGCACGAACGCTTCAACGACATCGTCGGCGTAGTGGCGATAACCCAATAAATTCTGGCCGCGCAATAACATCTGCAAACGCGTATTCGGCAGCGCTTTGCGCAATTGACGCAGACGCTCCCACGGATCTTCCTTCAAGAAGCGCACGCACGCATCGAAGGTCGCGCCGCCCCACACTTCGAGCGACCAGTAACCGATGGCATCGAGCTGCGTGCAAATCGGCAGCATGTCTTCGGTGCGCATGCGTGTGGCGATCAGCGATTGATGGCCGTCGCGCAGAACAACGTCGGTGATTTGAATCGGTTTTTGTGTGCTCACAATTTTCTCCGTTCTCTTTTCCCCTCTCCCATTTGGGGAGAGGGGCCAGGGGAGAGGGCTGCAAATTCGCCGACCCCTCTCCCTTTATCCCTCTCCCACAAGGGGAGAGGGAGCTAATTACAAACCTGCATACGCCGCAATCGCCGTGGCGATTGCGATGGCTACTTCTTCAGGGCGTTTTTTCTCCGAATATTCCAGCAACTCCGGGTGTGAATCGACAAAGCTGGTATCGAACGTGCCGGCGCGAAACATTGGATTTTCGAGAATGCGCTGATAATACGGCGCGGTCGTTTTCACGCCCTGTAAGCGCATGTCATCGAGTGCGCGCACACCGCGATTGAGTGCTTCTTCCCAGGTCAAACTCCACACGATCAATTTCAAACACATCGAATCGAAATACGGTGGAATCGTATAACCCGTGTAAATTGCGGTGTCGACGCGCACGCCGGGTCCGCCCGGCGCGTAGTAGCGCGAAATTTTGCCGAAGGTCGGCAGGAAATTATTTTTTGGATCTTCGGCGTTGATACGAAATTGTAAAGCGAAGCCGCGAAAGCTGATGTCCTCTTGCCGATAATTCAGTGCCAATCCTGCCGCGATGCGAATTTGCTCGCGCACGATATCGACGCCGGTAATTGCTTCGGTGATCGTATGTTCGACCTGCACGCGCGTATTCATTTCCATGAAATACACATCATTGCCCGACAATAAAAATTCGACGGTGCCCGCGTTTTCGTAATTCACCGCTTTCGCTGCGCGCACAGCGAGTTCGCCGATATGCGCGCGTTGCTGCGGTTTCAATTGCGGCGATGGGGCAATTTCGACGAGCTTTTGATTGCGCCGTTGAATCGAGCAATCGCGTTCGAATAAATGAATCGTGTTGCCGAATTTATCGGCAAGAATTTGCACTTCGATATGTTTCGGATTGACGATGCACTTTTCTAAAAACACATCGGCACTGCCGAAGGCTTTGGTTGCTTCGGAAATCACGCGTTCGAAATTGCGCGACAATTCTTCTTCGTTATCGCAGCGGCGAATACCGCGACCGCCACCGCCCGATGTCGCTTTGAGCATGATCGGATAACCGATGCGTGCGGCCTCGCGTTTGGCTTCATCCAGATTAGCGAGATTGCCTTCAGTGCCCGGCGTGACCGGAACACCTGCCGAGATCATCGCTTTGCGCGCTTCGGTTTTGTCGCCCATGCGGTGAATGACTTCCGCCGAAGGGCCGATAAAAATCACGCCGCGCTCGGCGCAGATGCGCGCGATTTCGGGATTCTCCGAGAGAAAACCATAACCGGGATGAATCGCATCGCAGCCGGTTTCCACGGCAAGGTTAACGATGCGGTGCGCATTCAAATAACCCTGCAGTGGATCGTCGCCGACACTGTAAGACTCATCGGCGCGCTTCACATGCAGTGCGAAGCGATCGGGTTCGGTGTAAATCGCCACCGAGCGAATACCCATTTCGGCACACGCGCGCACGATGCGCACAGCGATTTCACCGCGGTTGGCAATCAGAATTTTTTTGATCATGTGCGAGCCTGTTTTCGGCGGTCTGAAAGGCCAAGGCTATAGGATCGATGACGAAAACAAAAGTTAATCGATACCTAAAACAACACTGATGGGGTTGTGATCCGAGCTGAAGACGCGGCTGACAACGCCGCTTTTGTGATGCAGGCCGCGATAAAACAAATGATCGAGCGCGAAACCAAAGGCGTGGCGGCGATGATCGTGATCGTAATCGGCGGCGTGCAGTCCGAGATATTGGATCAGCTCCAGCAAAATGCGTTGGCGCTTGCCGCGCCACGTGTTGAAGTCGCCGCTGAAAATAATCGGGCCGCGATGGTGTGACAGCTGATCGACAATCGACAGCAGCTGCTTGCTGAAATGACGGGTGCCCGGGGTGAAATTGATCGCATGTACATTGGCGACGAGCAGGGTGTCTTCGCGATCCTTCAATCGATATTCGGTAATCAGCGCCGCTTTCGGCAATAGCGTGAAGGGCTCGCGATGGCGGTGGGCGCGATGTTGAATGGTTTCGGCGCGCGCGATTGTCATCACACCCGTCGTGTGGCCGCGACGCCGATAGCCCGGCGCGAATGCCCAGCACGAATCGGGCATCACCTGATGCATCGAGTGTTCAAGTTTTGCTTCTTGAATCAAGGCGAGATCGGCGTTTTGAGTGAGGTACTGCAAATCGCCGTGCCAATCCTGACGAACGCCCTTGGCGATATTCCAGCTAACGACGTGGATATGTTTGGGATCGAACGCGTGCTGTGGCATTTAGTACGAACCTGTAAGTACGACACCTGAGTACGACAACCCAGTATCACTCCGTGACAGGGTTTTCCTGCCAATCTGCGGGCGGCTTGTGCTTCCATTTCCGATTCGACCACATCCAGGTTTCCGGTTGTGCGCGAATCGAGCGCTCAACGGCGGCGATGTAGCGTTCGAGAATTGTGGTCCCGCCTTTTTCATAGGGCGGCTCGGCGAGAATTTCAAATCGCACCGAATAATGACCGCGCCGCAGCTTGGTCATGCCGACATAAACCACGGGATATTGCATAACTTCGGCAATGCGTTGCGGGCCCAGATAAAACGACGCAGGACGGCCGAGGAATTGATGCCAGTAGCGCTTGTCGCGTTTGAACGGCGATTGATCGGCGACCATGGCGAAGCAGCGGTATTCGCGGCGGCGGCGCAGAATTTCGCGGCCTGCTTCCGCGAATAGAATCGGGTTGCCGGCGCGCGCGCGTGTTTCGTAGTTGACGCTATCGAAGTGGCGGTTGTGCATCGCTTTGTAGACCGCATCGACCGGGCAGCCCATCAGATGGCCGATGACGTGGCTGAGCCATTCCCAATTGCAGTGATGGCCGGTCAGTAACAGCAGCGATTGTTGCTGCTCTTTAAAACGCGTCAGTACTTCGGGATTCTCAAACGTCACCCGCCGGCAAAAATCATCGAGGGACATGCCGTGGCCGGCCAGCGTTTCCATCGCGAGGTCGCCGAGGTGGCGATAAATGCCGCGCTCGATCTTGAGCCGTTGTGCGGTATCGAGTTCGGGGAAGGCGTGCGCGAGATTGTCGGCCACCACGGTTCGCCGGTAGCGCACGATCCGATACAGCGCGAAAGCGAGTAGCGTCGCCACACCGTAGAGAAGTGGCAGCGGAACCCAGCTGAGCAATCGATAAAACTGTTTCATGGCGGATTTGCGGCGGAAAGGGTCGGCTATTGTACGGGCTGCGCCGCGAAAGCCAACCGTTGAGCGGGTCAACTGCCGAGGACCGCGCTGACTGGCGGGGGGCGGGTATAGCGTCTATGGTTGCTCCACAAGCCAAGCTGGTCGGAAAGCGGCCAATACAGGGCCTGATTCAAGGGGCCGATTTAAAAGGGGGAATGTTGATGATGGAGCAGGTCAGTTTCGAAGAGCAGCGGCATTATGTGCGCAGGCCGAGCGGTGCGCTGGTGGAGATGCATCACCCCAGCTTCGGCACCATTGAAATCAAGGCGCGCGATCTTTCCGATGGCGGCATTTTCGCGTTGATGGGAAACTACCCGGCACCGCCGGTCGGTACCACGGTGATGGTGCGTATCAAGCGCTACACCGGCGTCATCAATCAGGACCCCGTGCCGATGCGCGTGGTGCATCAGCAAAGCGGCGGCATCGGTCTCGCTTTTGTTCGCTAAGAGCCGTTCGCTAAGAACCGTGCGTTAGGAAGCGTTCGTTAAAAGCTGTTCGTTAGGATTTGTCCGTCAGTATTTGTCTGCAAGTGTCGATCGAAACCTGTGGTTATGAGCGTTGAGTCAGTGACATCGATAACCGCCGCCGCTGATGAAGCGCGGCGGGCAGAGCATTTGCGCGAGCTTGAAGAGGCGTTGCGCGAGCAATGGCGGCTCGGTCAAAACATCATGCTGTGCTGGTGTCCGCAGGACGAAGGCATTTACGTCATGGTGGTGCCGCATTATTACCTCGGCCAATTTTCCGCCAGTCTCAGCGACGATGCGCCCGTCGATAAACTCGAACTCTTGAACGGCCGTTTCATTCGTCAGCTCATCTCCAGCCAACGGCGGATGAGCACGGATGATTTTTTCAGCACGGCGCATCGCTTTGAAATCGAACCGATGCTGATTCTCTCGCCCGTCAATGCAAGCTCCGACGAACAAACACTGGCGGCGGCCGAAGAGGTCATCAAGCGCTACAGCATCAGCTACGTCGATAATCGTGCGGTGCTGCTGTTCGACATCGTCGACTTTTCGCTGTATTCGCCGTTCGAACAGACCAGTCAGCTCAACAGCTTGTCGTACTCGATGAATTCGGCGCACAACAAGCTGCTCAAGAAAAATATCAAAATCGATTTTGCGCGCACCACGACGGGCGATGGCTTTTATGTGTGGAATCGCAGTTTGGAGCCGCGCGCGAGTGTCGATCTGTTTCAGTTCATGCTGCTCGTCATCGCCGATAACGCCATCGCGCGGCGTAAGGCACGCAGTACCAAAAAGCAGGACAGCATCAATACCGTACCGCTATTGCGCACGGCGTTTCACATCGGCAGTCATTTCGAGTTTTATCAGGTGGAAGGCTGCAACCCGACGCTGCACAGTTATATCGTGGGCGATGTGACGATTGAATTGGCGCGCATGGTCGATATTGCACACCCGGGGCAGATTTTTGTCGGCGATTTTAAAACCATCATTCCAACCTCGCTGCGCGAAACCGCATTTCCCATCGATGTCGATACGCAGCATTTCGTCGAGCGTATCGGCAAACATCTGGAAAATTTGCACGGCATTGAATTATCGGGCGAGTGCATCGAAGCGCTGCGCTGCCAATTGACCGGCGAGACCGGTGTTTCTGCGGGGCAGCAGGTGCGACGTTTTCGTATTACCGATAAACATGGTTTATCGCGGCATGCGTACAACCTGCGCATCAATATTCACACGACCGAAGCGCGACGCCCGCTGATTTTGGGCATTCAGGGTTATTACCTGCCCAAACCCGATATCCGCTTCGGGCGTCGCGCCGCCGAAGTCGAGGCGAAAGCTGCGCCGAGACGGCAGCGCAATCCCGGCGTATCGCCCGAGAAATAGCGATAGTGTGTAGCGTGAGACAGTGTGTAGCGCTAGATATTTCGCAAAGCGAGATAGTTTGTAAAAAGAAATAGTTTGTAAAAAGAAATAGTTTGTAAAACGAGTTAGTCCGTAAATGCACGGCGCTCGTAAATAAATAGAGCTCATAAATAAATAAGGCTCGTAAATAGAGACGGCACGTTATGCAAAATGCAATCGACGCCACGTTAGCGAAAAGTGGATGCGCGAAGAGTGGATGTGCGGAGACGGGGTTTGCGGAGAGCGGGTGTGGGCGATAAACAGTTGTTCAGCCGCGATGTCACCGGCAAGATCGATATCAGCGATCCTGATGCGGTTTGCGCAGCGGTTTTATCGATTTTCGAGCGTCGCTATCTCGGGCATGATTTCGCGTCGATAACGCAATTATTCGTCGATTTTGCGCGCCTTTATCGCGGCGAATACCCGGGCTTTTTTGCCTGCGATACGCAGTATCACGACATGCAGCATGTGCTCGATGTGACGCTGGCCACGGCGCGCCTGATCGATGGTTTCGATGCGAGCCAAGCGCAAAACGATTGTCTGGGGCCTGAGCTGGCGAAGATCGGCGTTGCCGTCGCGCTGTTTCACGATTCGGGTTATATCCGCCGCAAAGGCGACACGCGCCATCAATTCGGTGCCGAGTACACAAAAATCCATGTCAGTCGCAGCTCGCGTTTTCTCGCCGAATATCTGCCGACGACTGCACTCGCGGTCGCGGCAGATACGGCGGCGGAGCTGGTGCATTTCACCGGCTATGAAGTCGATCCTGCGAGCATTCCGCTGCAGGACGCCAAGCTGCGCCAACTGGGTGCGCTCATCGGCAGTGCCGATGTGATGGCACAAATGGCCGACCCTGCGTACTTGGAAAAGTGTCGCGATCGATTGTTCGGCGAATTCGAGCTCGGCGGTTTGACGCGCGAGCAGGATGCCGATGGTGTCGAGCGTGTGCGTTATGCCTCGCCGACCGATTTATTGCGACAGACGCCGGAGTTCATTCAGCGCACGCTCGATGATCGTCTGGATAACTTGTTTGGCCGCGCCCACAATTATTTTTGCGCACACTTCGGCGGCCGCAATCTTTACCTCGAAGCCATTCAGCGCAATCGATTCCTGTTGGAACGACTACTGGCGCAGCGCGATGAAGCGTTGCTGCTGCGTACTCCGCTGCATATTTAAATCGCGCCATCACACCAATTTTGCCGATCGCGCACGCTTGCCACGCAAGCGGTCGCTTTTATATATACTATCCCCTGATTTTCGTGGGGGTGTTCTATGGCGGTTGCACAAGGGCTAGATATCGGGCGTCTGCGTGAATTTACGAGTTTTCGCCATTTGTCCGAAGAAGATTTACTGGTGCTGTCGAGCCGAGTGAGCGTGAAAGAAGCGCGTCGCGGAGAAAAACTATTCCAGTGCGGCGATATCGATTCCCAGGAAATATTTTTGCTCAGCGGCAAATTGCAACTGGTCGCCGATGATGGCCGCGAACGCACGATCGAAGCGCGCACCGCCGTGGCGAATCTGCCGATTGCAAAATTGCGTCCGCGCCAATACACCGCCACTGCGCTTTCCAATATCGAATACTTCAGTATCGATTGCGATCTGCTCGAATCGTTATTTGCTGCGCAAAATAATGAAGAGGGCGAAATCGAAGTCGGTTACGGCGTGATCGAGATGGGCTATCACACCGAAGACGAAACGTCGCAAATGCTGCACGCATTTAAAGCCGATCTTGATGCGCGTAAATTCAATCTCACCACATTGCCGGAAGTTGCGATAAAAATTCGCAGCATGCTCGACAACAACGATTATGGCGCCCGCCAAATCGCCGAAGTCATCAATCGCGATGCGGTCATCGCCGCAAAAATTATTCGTGCTGCCAACAGTCCGATTTATTTCGGCGCAGCCAAATGTGAGACCGTGCAGAACGCGATCGTACGGTTGGGATTGCTGACGACCAAACAACTCGTCATCGGTTTTACCTTGCGCGATCTGTTCCAAACCAAAGCGCCGCTGTTGCATAAATTAATGGCTGAAACGTGGCAGCAAAGTTTGGACATTGCCGCGAACAGTTTTGTGCTGGCACGCCACACCAAGTTGTACGATCCGGAAGAAGCGATGCTCGCCGGCCTCGTCAGTAATATCGGCGTTCTGTCGGTGTTGAATTACGCACAAAATTATCCAAAGCTGCTCGAAAACGAAGTGCTGCTGCGTCAGTGGGCCGATAAATTAAAAGGCGAAGTCGGCGGCATGGTGCTCGAATCCTGGCAATTTCCGGAAGAGATCGTCGACGTCGCACGCGGTTGCGAAGAATGGTCGCGTTGCCCGACCACGCGCGCCGATCTGTGCGATCTCGTCTTGGTTGCAACGCTGCACAGCTATATCGGTAAACGCAAACAGCCGCCACCGCCACGTATGGATCAAGTGCCTGCGTATCAAAAACTCGCGCTCGGCAAATTGACGCCTGAAATGACACTGCAAATTCTGGTCGAAGCCAAAGAGCAAATCGCGCAGGCGCGTGCGCTGCTCGCTGCATAACGGTGTCCTCTTCTCTGGTTGCTATCGTTGCGACGGATGACGCACAGCGCGATCACTCGCTCGCTGCGCAATTATCGCTGCCCCTCGTTAGCTCTACAGAGGGTCTGCCGAACGGATGCACCACCTATCTCAGTTATTGCGGTGACTATCCGCAAGAAAATCGTCTGCAGTTATTTCCGATCGATGCCAAACAATCCGGCCCTGTTTGTGTTGACTTTGCGAGCAACGCAGCTGCACATCGCTTGCAATCGGGTGGCGAACTAATTGTCAAAGCGGTGAAAGGGCGCAGCAAAGAAATGCTCAGGGTGGTCGATGCAACGGCGGGGCTCGGTCGCGATAGTTTTGTACTCGCGGCATACGGTTTCGATGTGGTGGCGATCGAGCGCAACGCTATTGTCGCAGCGCTGTTGAACGATGGTCTGCAGCGTGCTCTGCAATCGCCAGTGGCGGATATCGCGGCAAGAATTCACCTTGTGCAAATCGATGCGCTGACCTATTTCAAAAATATCGCCGTAGACCAACCGCTTTTTCTCGAACAGCAACCCGATGTGATTTATCTCGACCCGATGTTTGTCAGTAAGGACAAGCTTGCGCATGCCGAAAAGTCAGCGCTAGTCAAAAAAGAAATGCGCTTATTTCGCCAATTACTGGGCGATGATATTGGTGATGAGGCCGAGTTGCTGTCGGCGGCGCGCGCGACGGCAAAATTACGCGTGGTCGTAAAGCGCGCGATCAAGGCGGAATATCTTGCGGGTATCCAACCCGGTTACGCATTGACGGGTAAGGCGATACGTTTCGACGTTTATCCCAGTTAAATTTTTGCGAGCGACGCACGAGGAGAATTGCGATGGGTAAGAAAAAAGATTCGGGTGCGGAGCTCAGCAGTAAAGACTACGACAGGACGTTGCGCGAATTACAAATAGAGCTTGTCAAAGTTCAGCGCGATGTCATCGCACGTCAGCGTAAAGTGCTCATCATTGTCGAAGGTCGCGATGCTGCCGGGAAAGACGGTACGATAAAACGCATCACCGAGCACATGAGCCCGCGCGAAACGCGTGTGGTTGCATTGCCGAAGCCTTCTGATCGCGACCGTACCTCGTGGTATTTTCAGCGCTACGTGCCGCACTTGCCGGCGGGTGGAGAGTTCGTTATTTTCAACCGCAGTTGGTATAACCGCGCCGGTGTCGAGCGCGTGATGAATTTTTGCGACAAAAAAGAGTACGAAGAGTTTATGCATGATGTGATGCCCTTCGAGCACATGCTCATTAATTCGGGTATCACGTTGCTTAAGTACTATCTCGATATCGATAAGGCAGTGCAAGTTGAACGCTTGCGCGAACGTCGGGAAGATCCGCTCAAGCAGTGGAAAATCAGCCCCATCGACGAAGTCGCGACAAAGAATTGGAAAAAGTACAGCGCAGCGCGCGATGCGATGTTTGAGCGTACACACAACCCGATTACGCCATGGTTTGTGGTGCGCGCGAACGACAAGAATGTCGCGCGCATCAATGTGCTGAAGCACATACTCGCGCAAGTGAGTTGTCCCGATGCGGATAAGAAGCTCGCTCGGCCCGATAATGGAATCGTTTTCGAATACGATCCCGTGCACGCGGCAGCTGGATTGATTGCGCCCTGAGTCGATTTTCACCGTTGAAGCCAGTTATTTAGGCAGGGCAAGGTGGCGTAAGTGCTTTCCACGCTCGCGATTGCAGCCGGGTTTGCGGTACCATCCAGTAAGGTATAATGCGCGCCTTACCCTCTCGCACACTTGCGGATTAGTTCTACTTCCTACATTCGCAAAACTTTCATCAGCTTTCCGATTAGATTTCTATGACTCAATTTGCATCGCTCGGTTTGTCCGAGCCAATCCTGCGCGCCGTGCAGGAAAAAGGTTATCAATTCGCCACACCGATTCAGGAAAAAGCGATTCCGGTCGTGCTTGCCGGTCGCGATGTGCTCGCGGCAGCGCAAACCGGTACTGGTAAGACAGCGAGTTTTACGCTGCCGTTGCTACAACGATTGAGCGATGGTGATCCCGCGAAAAATCGCGCGGTGCGCGCACTGGTGTTGACGCCGACACGCGAACTCGCAGCGCAAGTTGGCGAAAGTGTTGAAACCTATGGTGCGAATTTAACGCTGCGCTCGACCGTCGTGTTCGGCGGTGTGAGCATTAATCCGCAGATGATGAAGCTGCGCGGTGGTGTCGATATTCTCGTCGCGACGCCGGGCCGCTTGCTCGATTTACACGGCCAGAATGCCGTGGTGTTGTCGAAAGTCGAAATTCTCGTGCTCGATGAAGCCGATCGCATGCTCGATATGGGTTTCATTCACGATATTCGTCGCATTTTGAAATTGCTGCCGCCGCGTCGCCAGAATTTATTATTTTCCGCGACATTTTCCGATGAGATTCGCCAGCTCACGAAAGGCTTGTTGCACAATCCTGTCAGTATCGATGTCGCACCGCGCAATACCGCTGCGACCACCGTGCAGCAAACGGTGTATCAAGTCGACAAAACCGATAAGCCCGAAATTTTGAGTTATTTGATTCAAAGTGGTGGCTGGGAGCAGGTGTTGGTATTTACGCGCACCAAACACGGCGCGAATAAATTATCGCAACAGCTCGAACGCGATGGCATTACCTCGGCTGCGATTCACGGTAATAAAAGTCAGGGTGCACGCACGCGTGCGCTCGCGGATTTCAAAGCGGGCGAAGTGCGCGTGCTGGTGGCAACCGATATTGCTGCGCGCGGTCTTGATATCGAGCAATTGCCGCATGTGGTGAATTACGAATTGCCAAATGTGCCTGAGGATTATGTGCATCGCATCGGTCGTACCGGGCGTGCGGGCGCAAGCGGCGAAGCGATTTCGTTGGTGAGTCCCGAAGAAAGAAAATTGCAACTCGATATCGAAAAACTGCTCAAGCGTAAACTCGATGTGCAGCCGGTGCCGTATTTTGAGCCGGGCGAGAAAAAACCGATGGTAGCGCTCGACGAAGTGCCACAGCGTAACATGGCGTCGCAACGCAATACAGCGCCACAGCGCAATAAAAAGCCGTCGCAGAATGCGAGATCTCAGGATAAAGCGAGATCTCAAGACAGTGCGAAGTCGCCGCGTTCCTCGTCACCGCAGCGTAAGCAGCGGGGCGATGAAGCGGAGCGCAAATCGCAATCCAATCGCAATCGCACTCAATCGGGAGAGCGACGTGCACGAGCTGAAACTAGCGTTGATTCGAAACCCACGGGTTTACAGTTCTTTAGTGAAAAGCCGAAAGCCGGCAACACAAAATCGAACTCTGCAAATTCGGCGCGCGCGAAGCCGAATCGTGCTGAACACAGCGGGATGAAGAATAGTTCTGGCGGTCAAGCACCCAATAAAAACGCGCCGCGCCGTCGCCCCGGTCTATCGAGCAAGCCGCGTTAAATTACGCGTCCAGAATAGCTCGCCACGCGTCGAGCTTTTCCGCGTAACGCATGCCGGCATGCGCGGGACTGGTTGAAGGGAGTGGCGAATATTCGATGGCGCGAAAGTTTTTCGGCAGTTGCGGCAGAATGTGCCGCCGATACAGTTGTGCTGCTTTCGCGCCGTTGAAGCAGACTCGCTGTATGGTGCGATGCGTATTCAAAAACTGCACGATGTCATTCGGTACTTCGGATTCGCGTTCGATATCCGTATCCAAACTGCTTTCGCGCACGCAGAATTTCAGTACATCCCACAGCACGATATGTCTATCCGTCAGCTGTTGAATACGCGTGGCGTAATCCGCATTGGGATCGATATGTAACAGCTCACCGATAATTCGCCAGAACGCGTTTTGCGGATGTCCGTAATACTGCTGTTTTGCCAGTGACATTTTTCCCGGCATCGTGCCGAGGATTAGCACGCGCAGCTTGTCGCTACCCACGGTATTTTCGATGCACGTGGGCGCGAAGCTTTGCAAAACACTCACTATTGATCGACTTGCTCGCGCCGCTGCTGATCGGCCTCCATCAAGGTGCCTTCAACGGTTTTCGCTTTATTCAACGCATCGAGCTGTGCTTGCGGGATCACGCCTTGATTTTGCGTTTGCGGCGCAATGGGTGGAGGGGTGTTGTCCTGATGGCAGCCGACAATCGCCATGAAAACGCTTGCAGTGGAGAGCGTGCGCAATGAATTCATTGTGAGTCCCTCAGTATTCGCTAAAAGGGCAGCGGAGTTTTGGTGATGGCGACCGAAGCGATATAGCCGAACGTTGCAATCGCCAATAGATACGAAACGATGCGTGCGGGCTGTGTCTTGGCGATTTTCATTGTTACGACGCCCAAGAAAATATATACGATTAAACCAATCAGTTTTGCAGTAAGCCAGCCATTCACGAACGGGTATTGCTGAATCGAAACCATCAAGCCGATTGCGCTGAGCAGCAACAGCGTATCGATAATATGCGGTGCGATACGAATCCATTTTTTCTGCAGAATTGCCGAGCCTTTGATGGCCAGTGCGCCGCGAATAATAAAACTGATAATCGAAATGACGGCGCAGAGCATGTGAATATGTTTGAAGGCGAAATACATTATTTTTTCTCCGTGGTGGTAGATTCGGCTGTAGTGATGGATTGAACCGTACAGATTAATTCGCCGCGCGCGAGTCGTGCATGCACTGTTGCACCGACATTGATTTCTTTGGCATCGCGCAGCACGTGTTTTTCGCTATCGCTGACAATGGCGTAACCGCGTTGCAATGTATTGAGCGGGCTGACGGTGTTGAGCAACTGCGCCAGCGATGCGAGCCGCTGCGCATGGCGTTGTGTCGATTGCAGCATATTCGTGTGCAGTCGCTTTTGTAGAAATTGCAGCCGGGTTTTTGCGTCGAGCAAATGACGACGCGGGTGCATCGCTTGCAGGCGCGTGCTCAGCAATTGCAAACGCTGTGACAGATCGCGTTGATGACGCTTGTGCGCATTCATCAGGCGCATATCCAATTCGTCGAGGCGCAGTGACCATTGGCGTAAGCGCTGGCTTGGATGTTGGATTTGTCGGCGCCGCCATTCGAGTTGTTGTCGCTTTTGCGAAAGCGTGCGTTGCCAGGCATTAATTAAACGCTGTTTCCATCCATTCAGTTGCTGCAATTGCTGGCGATGATCGCGACTTAATAATTCGGCGCCAGCGGAAGGTGTGGGTGCACGCAAATCGGCGACGAAATCGGCAATCGTGAAATCGACCTCATGCCCCACAGCGCTGACGACAGGCAATTCGCTTGCGGCAATCGCACGCGCAACTTTTTCGTCGTTGAACGCCCATAAATCTTCGAGTGAGCCGCCGCCGCGTCCCAGCAAGATTGCATCGAATAATTGTTTGCCTTCCCGTTTCAAACGATTGGCAGTCGTCAGCGCCTGCACGATCGAAGCCGGCGCTTGATCGCCTTGCACGGGAACCGGAATAACAGTGACGTGCGTTTGCGGTGAGCGCCGTTTCAATACCGTCAAAATATCGCGAATGGCGGCGCCGGTCGGCGAGGTGATGACGGCGATATGCGCGATGTGTTCGGGCAATTTTTTCTTGCGTGCGGGATCGAACAATCCCTCTGCCTGTAATTTCTGTTTGAGCAATTCGAATTGCGCGGCGAGCAAGCCTTCGCCCGCAGGCAGCATGTCTTCGGCGATGAGCTGATATTCGCCGCGCGCTTCGTACAGGCTGATCGCACCCTTGACGAGAACCTTGCTGCCGTCGCTCGGTTGAAAGCGCAGACGGAAATTGCGGTTGCGAAACATCGCACAGCGGATTTGCGCGTTGGTGTCCTTGAGCGTGAAGTACCAGTGGCCCGAGCTGGGTTTCGACAGATTCGAAATTTCGCCTTCGACCCACGCTGCGGGAAAGCAGTCTTCGAGCAGCTGACGCGCGAGCCGATTGAGTTGGCCTACAGTGAGGACAGCGTCGGGCCGCTGCGGATTATTGGTTGGAATCGGAGTGGACATGGCGCCGCATTGTAAGGGCAAACCCTTCCGTTCAGGGCGGGTTTGTGAGGAAAAGTGATGATAAATCGCAACTTTACCGCGCGAGTGCGATCCATTAAGATGCGCGATTCTCCAGCCTAGGGGGTTTTTTCGATGCTCCGTATCCTCCACGACGCACTCACCTTTGACGACGTCCTGCTGGTGCCTGCCTACTCGGAAGTGTTGCCGAAAGATGTCAGCCTCAAGACCCGGTTGACCCGTAATATCGAACTCAATATTCCGCTCGTTTCCGCTGCGATGGACACCGTGACCGAAGCGCGTCTCGCGATTGCGCTCGCGCAGGAAGGCGGCATCGGCATCATCCACAAGAATATGACGATCGGCCAGCAGGCCCGCGAAGTTCGCGCCGTGAAAAAGCACGAAGCCGGTATCGTCAAAGATCCAATCACGATCGAAGCCAGCGCGCCGATTCGCGAACTGATCGAATTGCGCCGTCAGTACAATATTTCGGGTGTCCCCGTTATCGATAAGGGGCAGCTCGTCGGTATCGTCACGAGCCGCGATGTGCGTTTCGAAACGCGCATGGACGAGCCCGTGTCGAGCATCATGACACCGAAGGCGCAACTGGTGACGGTTGGCGAAGGCGCCGATCTCGACAGCGTGAAAGAGTTGCTGCACAAGCATCGCATCGAGAAAGTTCTCATCGTTAACGATAAGTTCGATCTGTCCGGCATGATTACCGTCAAGGACATCATGAAGGCACAGACGTATCCGTTGGCGTGCAAAGACAAGCAAGGCCGTTTGCGCGCGGGCGCATCGGTCGGCACCGGCGCCGACACTGAAGATCGCGTCGGTGCGCTCGTCGAAGCGGGTGTCGATGTGATCGTGGTCGATACTGCGCACGGTCACAGCCGCAATGTATTGCAACGCGTATCTTGGATTAAAAAACATTATCCGCAAGTCGATGTGATCGGCGGCAATATCGCAACGGGCGACGCCGCGCGCGCATTGCTCGATGCGGGTGCCGATGCGGTGAAAGTCGGCATCGGTCCCGGTTCGATTTGCACGACGCGAATCGTGACGGGTATCGGTGTGCCGCAGATCAGCGCGATTGCCGAAGTGGCCGCCGCATTGCGTGATTCGCAATTGCCGTTAATCGCCGATGGCGGTATCCGTTTCTCTGGCGACATATCGAAAGCGTTAGCCGCTGGCGCCTACAGCGTGATGATGGGCAGCATGTTCGCGGGTACCGAAGAAGCGCCGGGTGAAACCGAGCTCTACCAAGGCCGTACCTACAAATCGTATCGCGGCATGGGTTCGCTCGGCGCGATGGCGAGCAAGCAGGGTTCGAGCGATCGTTATTTCCAAAGCGCGGACGATGGTGTCGAAAAATTGGTGCCCGAAGGTATCGAAGGTCGCGTGCCTTACAAAGGTCAGCTCGCGACAATCGTGCATCAATTGATGGGCGGTGTGCGTTCGGCGATGGGTTATACCGGTTGCCGCGATATGGAAAGCCTGCGCACCAAACCGAATTTCGTGAAGGTGACTTCAGCGGGTATGAATGAAAGCCACGTACACGATGTGAGTATTACCAAAGAGGCCCCGAACTATCCGCTCGGTGGTTGATGCGTTATTAGATTGAATCACGGGGCTGCGGCCCCGTTTGTTTTTATTGGAAAAATGATATGAACCAAGACATTCACGCCAGTCGAATTTTAATTCTCGATTTCGGTTCGCAATACACGCAACTGATCGCGCGCCGCGTGCGCGAAATCGGTGTGTACTGCGAAATTCGCGCATACGACATCAGCGAGGTCGATATTCGCGAATTCAATCCGCTCGGCATCATTCTCGCGGGCGGCCCCGAATCCGTAACGGAATTAAATTCGCCGCGTGCACCGCAATGTGTCTTTGACATGGGCTTGCCCGTATTCGGTATTTGCTACGGCATGCAGACGATGGCTGAGCAACTCGGCGGCAAAGTCGAAGGCTCGGCTGTGCGCGAATTCGGTTACGCGCAGGTGAAATTGCACGGCAAAGCCGAATTGTTCAAAGACATTCGCGATCATGTCGATCACGCCGACGGCGGTTCGCTCATCGATGTGTGGATGAGCCACGGCGATAAAGTTGTGCAGATGCCGCAGGGTTTTGAGCTGATGGCCTCGACACCATCGTGTGCGATTGCCGGCATGTCGCTCGAATCGAAACATTTTTACGGCGTGCAATTTCACCCCGAAGTCACGCACACGCTACAAGGCAAGCGCATCCTCGAACATTTCATTCTGAATATCTGCGGCTGCGAAGCACTGTGGACGCCCGCGAATATTATCGAAGACGCAATTCGCACCGTGCGCAAGCAAGTCGGCAGCAATAAAGTGTTGCTTGGTTTGTCGGGCGGTGTGGATTCGTCGGTCGTCGCTGCGTTATTGCATCGCGCGATTGGCGATCAGCTTACCTGTGTATTCGTCGATAACGGTCTGCTGCGCAAGAGCGAAGGCGATCAGGTGATGGATATGTTCGCGCGCAATATGGGCGTGAAGGTGATTCGCGCCGATGCGGAAAAGCAGTTCCTCGATAAATTACTCGGCATCACCGACCCCGAAAAGAAACGCAAAATTATAGGCAACACGTTTATCGAAGTATTCGATGCCGAAGCGACGAAATTGCAGGATGTGAAATTTCTTGCGCAGGGCACGATTTATCCCGATGTGATCGAATCGGCTGCGGCGAAAACCGGCAAAGCGCACGTGATCAAATCGCACCACAATGTCGGTGGTTTGCCCGAGGATATGCAATTCGAACTCGTCGAACCGCTGCGCGAGTTGTTCAAAGACGAAGTGCGCAAAATCGGTTTGGAGCTTGGTCTACCGTACGATATGGTCTATCGCCACCCATTCCCGGGTCCGGGCCTCGGCGTACGCATTCTCGGCGAAGTGAAAAAAGAGTACGCCGATATTCTGCGCGAAGCCGATGCGATTTTTATCGAAGAATTGCACAACGCCGATTGGTATCACAAAACCAGTCAGGCATTTGCGGTGTTCCTGCCGGTGAAGTCGGTTGGCGTGGTGGGTGATGGTCGCCGCTACGAATGGGTTATCGCATTACGAGCCGTCGAAACCATCGACTTCATGACCGCCCGCTGGGCGCATCTGCCGTACGAACTGCTCGAAAAAGTTTCGAATCGCATCATCAACGAAATTTCCGGCGTATCGCGCGTGACGTACGATGTGTCGAGCAAGCCGCCTGCGACGATTGAGTGGGAATAATCGCGGTAGTGTTAAAAGGCAATGCAAAACTCGCTTTTCGGTGAAAACTCTACCGCTGTCGTCGACTCGGTCGACTTTGATCAGAGCCTGACAGAAATCGCGAATGCATTGCCGCGCAATTTGTATTTAGGTACCTCATCCTGGAGTTATCCGGGTTGGAAAGGGATTGTTTGGGATCGCAATTATTCGGATTCCAAATTATCGCGTTACGGTTTGCCCGCTTATTCAAAGCATCCATTGTTTCGCTGTGTCGGCATCGATCGCGGGTTTTATAAGCCGTTATCGATTGCCGAATTTGCGGCGCATGCGGCGCAAGTGCCGGATGATTTTCGTTTCGTTGTCAAAGCGCCGAGTATCGTCACCGATGCCCTGTTACGTGACGAGGAGGGGCGTGGCAAAAAAATCAATACTAATTTTCTCAACGCCGATATCGCGCGGCGCGATTTTATTGAACCAGCGCTCGAGGGGATGGGCAAAAAACTCGGCTCGTTGGTTTTTCAAATCAGCCCGCTGCCGTATGTATGGGTGCAAAATATTTCCGAGCCCATCGCGCGCCTGCACAATATGTTGCAATGCATTCCGTATTTAAAAGAAGTGGCGCCCGATTGTGTTATTGCGGTGGAAGTGCGCGATCCGCAATGGCTGACGCGCGAATTCGTCGAAACATTGCGAGTACATGGTGCAACCTACTGCATGGGGCTGCATGCAAAAATGCCACGCATCGCCGAGCAATTGCCGATTTTGCGTGCGCTTTGGCCCGGGCCGCTCGTGTGTCGCTGGAATTTAAATCCGCTGCACGGCGCATACGGTTATGAAGATGCCGAACGAGAATACGATCCTTACGATCGCATTCAAGATCCCGATGTCGAAACGCGCAATGCGCTAGCGCGGGTGATTGCAGGAACGGTTGGCGCGGGACAGAATGCGTTCGTCACCGTAAGCAATCAGGCAGAAGGCTGTTCGCCGCTTTCGATTGTCGAATTGGCGCAAACGGTTCGCATTTTTCTCGATGAAAAAACTAAAACCTGAGTATGGAAAATATTAACGACGAATACTGGATGCAACTCGCGCTCGAACAGGCGCAACTCGCTGCTGCTAACGGCGAGGTGCCAGTTGGCGCCGTGCTGGTCAAGAGTGGCGAATTGATCGCGAGCGGTTTCAATCAGCCGATCAGCAGCTGTGATCCAACCGCGCACGCCGAAGTGGTTTGCTTGCGGGCTGCAGCGCAGCATTTGTCCAACTATCGTCTTCCTGGCACTACGCTTTACGTGACCATCGAACCGTGCACGATGTGCATCGGCACGTTGATTCATGCGCGTGTTCAGCGTCTGGTTTATGGTGCACCCGAGCCGCGTGCTGGTGCTGTCGAAAGTGCAGCGCGTTTGCTCGAAGGCGCGCAGTTCAATCATCGCATCGAAGTGCAGGGCGGCGTTCTTGCCGATCGCTGTGCTGCGATCATGCAAAATTTCTTTAAACAGCGACGCTAGTTTTTATCGTGTTTGTCTGCGCACGTAATTCAATGCGTCATTGATGAATTTGATGACTTAAATCAATTCATCGCCATCGACTTGTACTCTGCATTTCCCCGCTTGATGTAAATCATGGTTCGCAAGTTGTGGATCAACAATGCTTGCACCGTCACAAATGAGCGATAGGGGACGCATTGATGAAATCACTCAACAAAAAAATGATGGTGCTGGCAGCGATCGCTGCGGCGAGTACGTCGGCTTTGGCCTATGAGACGGGCGATATTATTGTGCGCGCAGGTTATGCAGCGGTTGATCCGCGCGATAGCAGCAGCGATCTCGATGTCGCCGGTCTTGGCGGCAAAGTCGCGAATACAGGTGTCGGCGTCGATGGCGCTGCGGCATTGGGGCTCACGGTAAGTTACATGTTCACTCCGCACGTCGGTATCGAATTATTGGCGGCAACACCATTCGAACATGACATCACCAGTAAAGGTTTGGGCGGCCTTGGCGTAGCTGATGGCACTGTTATCGGCAGCACGAAACAATTGCCGCCGACCGTGAGCGTGCAATATTACTTTGCACAATCGACGTCGGCGATTCAGCCCTATGTTGGTCTTGGTCTCAACTACACCACATTTTTCGAGGAAGGCGTCAGCAGTGGCGCGAAATCGGCACTGGGTGCAAGTAACCTCAGCCTCGATGATTCATATGGCTTAGCAGTTGAAGCCGGTGTGGATTGGAATGTGGGCAACAATTGGGTCGTCAATGCCTCGGTGTGGCATGTGCAAATCGAAACCGATGCCAGTCTCGATACCGCACTCGGAAAAGTGAAAACCACGGTATCGATCGATCCGTGGGTGTATATGGTTGGGGTTGGTTACAAATTCTGACGAGGTTTGTTTTTTTGATGAGGTTTATTGCTTGGTAGGCAATAATTGCCGCGCTTTGCCGGTTACGGAGAGGCGCGGCTTTTTTTAAATTTGATTTCCTGTACACGAATCCCTCTACACGAATCAGAGTGCATTCAACGTTGCATCGAAAATCTCAGGTAAATACTGATCGGTCGATTTCGGCGGCGGTGTCCGTTGTTTTGCGACTTCGGTCCATGTGAGTAGGTTGTAGTAGTAGCGAATATTTTGCACGTAACGCACAGGCTCGCGGCCGCGCGCATAACCATTTTTAGTTTTTTCGTAGTACTGGCTTTTTTGCAATAGCGGCAATGTATCTTTGACATCAGCCCATTTGTTCGGATCTTTGCCAAGTTTTTCGGCAATGATGCGTGCATCTTCAACATGGCCGTAACCGACGTTGTAGGTTGCTAACGCCAGCCAGAGTCGATCGTCATCGGTGATACTCTTTGGCAGATATTGCAAAATCCCTTTTAAGTATCGCGCACCGCCGCGCAGACTTTGCAGTGGATCAATGCGATTGGTAACACCGACTTCTTTTGCGGTTGCATTGGTCAGCATCATCATGCCGCGCACGCCGGTCGGCGATGTTGCGGTAGGCTTCCACTCCGATTCCGCGTAGCTGATTGCTGCGAGCAAACGCCAATCCATATCGAAATCTTCGGCGACCTGCTCGAACATACTCTGATATTTCGGCAGGGTTTTTTGTAAATTCTGTGTGAAAGTTTCGGCATCGTAGTGATCGTTATCGGCGCTGGTGGTGTAGTAGCGTTCGATGAGTTGCGAGAGTTCGCCATTCGCTTTTATCTGCTCGAAAAACTTATTGGCCTCTTCCAGCAAACGCTGATTGCGCGGATCTTTCGCGAACGCCCACGCGAGTTGGGTGTTGGTGCCGATCTTGAACGCGACGCGTAGATCGCGATAAAACGCCTTGTTCGCGGCGAATTCATTCGAGTCGATGATGGTGGCGTCGATCTCGCGGTTATCGAGTTGCTCAAGCAAATCGATCGTTTCCAGATCCTTCGATTCTTCCCATTGCAAATCCGGAATCGTTTCCCGGTGCGCCTGCAAGTATTCTGCGGCATTGCTTCCGGTGAGCACGTGCACGCGCGCGTTGCGTAAATCGGCAAGTCCAGTCGGTGTAATGCTGTCGTTGTGCGTGAGCACAATCGGTTCGACATCGAGATAGCCGGGGCCAAAAGCGACTTCCTGGCTGCGTTTGGGGGTGATCGCCAGTCCTGCTGCGGCCAGATCGGCGCGACCGCGTTGCAGGTTTTCGTAGATGCCATCGATACTGGGCTGCGTTTCGATCTGCAATTGCACGCCCAGATATTTGGCGAAGCGTTCGGCGAGTTCGTATTCGAATCCAGCGGGGCCGAGTCGATCCTCGAAGTAAGTGGTCGGGCTATTGCGCATGAGCACGTGCAACACGCCGCTGTCGCGGATTTCCTGCAAATGATCCGAGGAGCCGCAGCCTGCCAGCCAGAGACAGGCGGCAAGCAGGGCGCAGAAACGGGGGGATAACAGGCGGGCAAAGATCATGGCGCGCATTCTAATGGTCGTTTGCTGATCAGCCAACCTCCGGCATCACGCGGCGGCTGATCAATCCGTCTCAATCCTTTACAATACGCGCCTTTCGTTGGGCGCCCGCCTGGTCGAGCCGCTCACCTTCCGCCCCTTTGCTTCGAGGTCTTTTCCGGCATGCTGATCCTGCGCGGCGCCCCGGCTCTTTCCCCATTCCGTATCCGCAAACTGCAAGCGAATCTCGCGGCCCTCTTGCCAAATAAAGAGGGTGCCGGTATCGAGCGCGTGTATGCCGAATTTGTACATCTCGTCGATGTCGATGGCAGCTTGAGCGCCGAAGAGCAGCACGTGCTAGATCAATTGCTGCGCTATGGTCCGGCACTCGATGGACTCGATTTGCAGGGCGGCCTCGATTTACAGGGCGGGGCAGCGCAGGGTGAATTGTTTTTCGTGATTCCGCGCTTTGGTACGATTTCGCCGTGGGCGAGCAAGGCGACCGATATTGCGCACAACGCCGGTCTGCAAAAAATCAAACGCATCGAGCGCGGTATTGCATTTTACATTACAACCAGAGAGGGCCTAAAAAGCAATCAACCGTTGACGGATGCGCATCGCAAAATCGCTGCGAGCGCACTGCACGATCGTATGGTTGAAAGCGTGTTGCCGACGCTCGAAGACGCCGCGCAATTATTCGTGCAGCAAACGCCGCGTGCATTGACGACGGTGGATATTTTAAGCGGCGGTCGTGTCGCGCTCGTTGCGGCCAATAGCGCATTGGGTCTCGCACTTGCCGATGACGAAATCGATTATCTCGTAGAAAGTTTCACGCAGCTAAAGCGCAATCCCACCGATGTCGAATTGATGATGTTCGCGCAAGCGAACTCGGAACATTGTCGCCATAAAATCTTCAACGCGAGTTGGACCATCGATGGCGAAGCGCAATCGCATTCTCTGTTCCAGATGATCAAGAACACGAATCAACTCGGCGGAGAGAATGTGTTAAGCGCGTATTCGGATAATGCCGCTGTTGTTGTCGGCAGTCGCGCCGGACGTTTTTATCCCGATCCTGAAAATTTTGCGTACCGCTATCACGACGAAGACATTCATCTGTTGATGAAAGTCGAAACGCATAATCACCCGACCGCGATTGCGCCATTCCCCGGCGCAGGCACGGGCGCCGGCGGTGAAATTCGCGACGAAGGTGCGGTCGGTCGCGGCTCGAAACCGAAAGTCGGTTTGACCGGATTTACCGTCTCGAATTTGCAGATTCCCGATTTCAATCAACCGTGGGAAATCGCCTACGGCAAACCGAATCGCATCGTCACCGCGCTCGACATCATGATCGAAGGCCCGATCGGCGGTGCGGCGTTCAACAACGAATACGGTCGTCCGAATATTTGCGGTTACTTCCGTACCTTTGAAGAAAATGCGAACGGTGCGAACGGCATCGAGCGTCGCGGTTATCACAAGCCGATCATGATTGCGGGCGGCTACGGCAATATCAAAGCCGAACACATCGAGAAAAAGCCATTCGCTGCGGGTTGCCAGTTAATTGTGCTCGGCGGCCCCGCGATGTTGATCGGCCTCGGCGGTGGTGCGGCTTCGTCAATGACCAGCGGTGCATCGAGCGAAGATTTGGATTTTGCTTCGGTGCAACGCCAGAATCCGGAAATCGAACGCCGTTGTCAGGAAGTGATCGATCGTTGTTGGGCGCTCGGCAATAAAAATCCGATCGAATTTATTCACGATGTCGGCGCGGGCGGTTTGTCGAACGCGTTTCCCGAACTCGTCAAAGACGGCGAGAAAGGCGGCAAGTTCGAATTGCGCAATGTGCCGAACGACGAGCCGGGCATGTCGCCGCTCGAAATCTGGTGCAACGAATCGCAAGAGCGTTATGTGCTCGCCGTTAAACCCGAAAACCTCGAACAATTTAAAACCCTGTGCGAACGCGAGCGCTGCCCATTTGCAGTAGTTGGCGTGGCGACGGACGAAAAGCATTTAACGCTCGGCGATAAAGTTTTCGAAAACAATCCGGTTGATTTGCCGATGTCGGTGCTGTTCGGCAAGCCGCCGAAAATGCAGCGCAGTTTCAATCGAGTCAATTATCACCAAGAGTCGTTACGTCTCGATCGCATCGATTTGAACGATGCCGCTAAACGCGTATTGCAATTGCCCGCTGTCGCCAGCAAAAACTTTTTGATCACGATCGGCGATCGCTCGGTAACGGGTATGGTGGCGCGCGATCAATTGGTCGGTCCGTGGCAAGTGCCTGTGGCGGATTGCGCGGTGACCACTGTGGCCTACGATTCGTATCGCGGCGAAGCGATGTCGATGGGGGAGCGCACACCGCTCGCGTTGATTAACGCGCCGGCATCGGGTCGTATGGCAATCGGCGAAGCGATTACCAATATCGCGGCGACACGCATCGAAAAATTATCTGACGTGAAACTGTCGGCGAACTGGATGTGCGCGGCGGGTCATCCGGGCGAAGACGAAAAATTATTCGATACCGTCAAAGCGGTCGGCATGGAATTGTGCCCGCAACTCGGTATCACGATTCCGGTCGGTAAAGACTCGATGTCGATGCGGACTGCATGGAGCGAAGAGGGCGAAGCAAAATCGGTGACGGCGCCGATGTCGTTAATTATTTCTGCATTCTCTCCGGTCGTCGATGTGCGCAAAACGGTCACGCCGCAATTGCGAATTGATCGCGGTGCGACGGATTTAATCGCTGTCGATCTCGGTGCGCGCAAAAATCGTTTGGGCGGTTCGGCGCTCGCGCAAGTGTTCAATCAAATCGGCGATATCGCGCCCGATGTCGATAATGCGAAATTGCTCAGCGGATTTTTTGTGGCGATGCAGCAGTTGCTCGAAGCACAAAAAATTATTGCGTATCACGATCGCTCGGATGGCGGTTTGTTTGCCACGCTGTGCGAAATGGCATTCGCGGGGCGATGTGGCTTCGACATCGAATTGAATTCGCTCGGCGGTGACGCATTGTCGGTTCTGTTCAGCGAAGAGCTCGGTGCCGTATTGCAAGTCACTCGCGATCAACGCGCAGCGGTACTCGATGTTTTCAAACAGCAGGGCTTGGAAAGTTGTGTGTCGGTGATCGGCGACGCGAAGCCGGGAGCCGCGCTGCAATTTAAATTTAACGGAAACGTGGTACTCAATGGTGACCGCGTGCAGTATCAACGCTGGTGGAGTGAGACGAGTTATCGCATTCAATCGCTGCGCGACAATCCCGAATGTGCGCAGCAGGAATACGATGCGCTGCTCGATGCGAATGATCCCGGTCTCAGCGTTAAATTAAGTTTCGATCAGAGCGACAATATATCTGCGCCATTTATCGCGAGCGGTGTGCGCCCGCGTGTCGCCATTCTGCGCGAGCAGGGCGTGAATGGTCAGGTTGAAATGGCGGCGGCGTTCGATCGAGCGGGTTTCGATGCAGTCGACGTGCACATGAGCGATATTCTGAGCGGTCGTGTGGCGCTCGATACGTTTAAAGGTTTTGCAGCGTGCGGTGGTTTCTCTTACGGCGATGTGCTCGGTGCGGGTGAGGGCTGGGCAAAATCGATTCTGTTCAACACGCGCGCACGCGATCAGTTCGAAGCATTTTTCCATCGCACGGACACGTTCTCGCTCGGTATCTGTAACGGTTGTCAGATGATGTCGAATCTGAAATCGCTGATTCCTGGCGCTGAATTGTGGCCGCGTTTCGTGCGCAATTTATCCGAGCAATTCGAAGCGCGCTTTACGCTCGTGCAAGTGCCGCAATCGCCATCGCTATTTTTCAATGGCATGGCGGGTTCGCACATGCCGATCGCAGTCGCGCACGGCGAAGGTCGCGCCGAGTTCGCGAGTGCCGATCAGCTTGCTTCGCTGCAAGCGCAGGGGCAGGTGCCGCTGCGTTATGTCGATCACGCGTTACAAATTACCGAGCGTTATCCCGCCAATCCGAACGGTTCGCCCGCTGGTATTGCGGGTGTAACGAGTCGCGATGGTCGCGTGACGCTATTGATGCCGCATCCCGAGCGCGTATTCCGCGCCGTGCAGAATTCGTGGCGTCCTGACGATTGGCAGGAAGATGGTGCGTGGCTGCGCATTTTCCGCAATGCGCGCGTTTGGGTTGGATAGCGCGCGTGGCCAAATTGATGAACTTATGACGCGGTTGTTGTGTCAATGCGTTTCCGTATAATGGGCCGCGCTTTTGTCGCCGCAGCCTCAATGAGTAACAGGCGGTCGGGTGAAGATAACCGGCGTTGCCACGACAAATATAAATAGCTGACGCCCGAATCAATCTGGAATTTTTATGAACAAGTATCCATTGTGGAAATATTTGCTGATCGTCTTTGTGTTGGCGATCGGCTTGCTCTACGCAGCTCCCAATTTGTATATCCCCGATCCTGCAATTCAATTATCCGGCGAGAGTGGTGCGACGGTCATCGATCAAGCGGCGCTTGATCGCGTGACGCAGGCGCTCAAGGCTGCGGATATTTCGTTGAAGTCGTCGGAGATTGACGATCAGGGCAAGAGTGGTTTGCTGCGTTTGCACAGCGCCGATCAGCAATTGCGTGCGCAGTCGATCGTTCAGCGTACGCTCGGCGATGGTTATGTTGTCGCACTCAATCTGGCGCCGACAACACCGACCTGGATGGCTGCGCTCGGCGGCAAGCCGATGAAGCTTGGCCTCGACTTGAGCGGCGGTGTGCATTTTCTGTTACAGGTCGATACGCCTGCGGCAGTCAAGAAAACGCTCGAACTGGATTTGGTGGGCATCAAACAAAAATTGCGTGAGGAAAAGTTGCGCGGTTTTGTCGAGGCACAGAGCGATCGCATCGTCGGCCGTTTTAAAGACGCGGAGCTTGCCGATAAAGCGATCACTGCCGTTCGTAAAAATTATCCGGATCTGACAGCGCTGCAGGAGCCGGAGACGGATGGCGTCAAAATTACCTGGACGATCTCGGAACAAAAGATTCGCGATATCGAAGATTACGCCGTGGGGCAAAACCTCACCACGTTGCGCAATCGTGTCAACGAACTCGGTGTTGCCGAGCCATTGGTGCAACGTCAGGGACGCAATCGTATCGTCGTCGAATTGCCGGGTATTCAGGATACCGCCGAGGCGAAACGCATTCTTGGTAAAACCGCGAACCTCGAGTTTCGTTTAGAAGCGAAAGACGCGGATCCGGCGCAACGTGAACCGTTTGATTTTCGCGATGCGCGTTTTGGTCAAAAGTCCGCGTATCTCGAGCGCGATGTCGTTATCACCGGTGAGCGTGTGACCGATGCCAAATCGAGTTTCGATCCGCAAAGCAGTCAGCCGGAAGTCAATATCGTTCTCGATAATGAGGGCGGTAGCTTGATGGCGCAGGCCACTCGCCAAAATATCAATCGTCGCCTCGGTGTATTGTTCATCGAGCGCAAGGTGCGCACGCATTACGAAAAAGATGCAGATGGAAAAGATGTTGCCGTGCAGGTGCCGTATGACGAGAAAAAAATCATCAGTCTGGCAACTATTCGCGACACACTCGGTAATCGTTTCCGTATTACGGGGCTCGATAATCCCAATGAGGCGGCCGAGCTGGCCTTGCTGCTGCGAGCGGGTGCGTTAGCGGCACCGATGGATTTCGTCGAGGAGCGTACGGTGGGGCCATCGCTCGGTGCTGAAAATATTCGTCAGGGCATGATGGCCACCTATGTTGGCCTCGGCTTTGTCGCGGCGGTGATGTTGGTGCTCTATCGTGCATTCGGTTTCTTCGCCATCGTCGCGTTAACGTGCAACGTGCTGTTGCTGATTGCGTGCATGTCGTTACTTTCAGCGACGCTGACGATGCCGGGTATTGCGGGTATTGTGCTGTCGATGGCGATGGCGGTGGATGCCAATGTGTTGATCTATGGCCGTATCAAGGAAGAATTGCGTGGTGGGCTGACGCCGCAGGCAGCGATTCATGCCGGCTTCGATCGTGCATCGAACACAATTTTCGATGCGAACTTCACGGGGTTGATCGTTTCAGTATTGCTGTACGCGCTGGGCACCGGTCCTGTAAAAGGATTTGCGGTCACGTCTGCAATCGGTCTCATTATTTCGCAGTTCACCGCGATTATGGTGACGCGCGCAATGATCAATTTGACGCATGGCGGTCGACGCCTTGAAAAGCTCTGGATTTAGGACGACGACATGACTCAGCGTAAAGTGATTAATTTTCTCGGCGCACGTTTTTATGCGGCTACGTTTTCCGTTATTACGACGGTGCTGGCCGTATTTTTTCTTGCAACCAAAGGGCTCAACCTCGGTCTCGATTTCGCGGGCGGTACGCTCGTTGAAGCGACTTACGCACAGGCAGCGTCTCTAGCTGAGATTCGTGAAACCCTTGCGCAGGGTGGTTTCGAGCGCGCGACGGTGGTGAACCTCGGCAGCGAGCGCGATATCATGGTGCGGTTGCCGACAACGGCGGATGCGCGCATCGGCAATCACATCGTTGAATTGCTGCAGAAAGATGCGAAGGGTGAAGTGAAGCTGCGCCGTGTCGAATTCGTCGGTCCCCAGGTGGGCGAGGAATTGCGCGAGAAGGGTGGTCTTGCGCTGCTGCTGTCACTCGTCGCTGTGATGCTGTATGTTGCCTTTCGCTTCGAATACAAGTTTGGTGTGGGCGCAATTATTTCGCTTTTTCACGATGCGATCATTGCGCTCGGCGCATTCGCATTGTTTCAGTGGGAATTCGATCTGACGACACTGGCGGCGGTGCTCGCGATTGTCGGTTATTCGATCAACGATACGATTGTCGTTTTCGATCGCATCCGCGAAAACTTTCGTAAGTTGCGGAAAATGGAGGTGATCGAAATTATGAATATTTCGACTACCGAGACATTGGATCGTACGCTAGCGACATCCGGAATTACGTTGGCGGTATTGCTTTCGCTTTTGTTATTTGGAGGCGATGCGCTGCGAGGTTTTGCGCTCGCATTGTCGATCGGTACTATTGTCGGAACGTTCTCTTCGATTTACGTTGCGGCAGCGATTGCATTGTGGATGGGCGTCAAGCGCGAGGATCTTTTGGTTCAAGTCGTGCAAAAAGAAGGAATCGAAGACGGCCGTCCATGAGCCGTCTGTTTACAAATGCTTGAGGTGGGGCTGTACCAGCTGGAGCAGTCCCTTAAAGCATTTAGGATTGCCGCAAACGATATTGCCGTTTTCCATGTAATCGTTGCCGCCATTGAAGTCGCTGATTAATCCGCCCGCCTCACGAACTAATAACGCACCTGCAGCAATATCCCACGGCGCTAATGCCATTTCCCAGTACGCGTCGAGTCGTCCCGCCGCAACATAGGCGAGATCGAGTGCTGCTGCGCCGGCGCGACGCAGCCCTGCTGTTTTTTCCGCAACCGCTTGCAGACTTTGCATGTATTCGGGGATCTGCGCTTCGCAACGCGACTTGAATGGAATGCCAGTGCCGACCAGCGCGCCGTCCATGCTTTTGCGTTCGCTGACACGCATGCGACGGCCATTGAGTTGTGCGCCACGGCCGCGGCTGGCGGTAAATTCTTCGAGTCGAATTGGATCGAATACGACGCCGTGCTCAAGTTGGCCGCGATATTCGCAGGCGATGGAAACAGCGAAGTGCGGAATGCCGTGGATGAAATTGGTGGTGCCATCGAGCGGATCGATAATCCAGCGATATTCCGCATCGGCTGGACCGCTGGCTCCGCTTTCTTCGCCAAGAAAAGCGTGGTCGGGATAGGCTTTTTTCAGGTGATAAATAATTTCCTTTTCCGATGCGCGATCGACTTCCGTAACGAAATTATTTGCCGATTTTTCATCGACGCGTACGTTATCGAGTTGCTCGACGCTGCGAGCGATAATTTCACCGGCTTTGCGGGCAGCTTTGAGGGCGATAGTCAGCATCGGTTGCATGGGGGATTACCTGGTTGTGCGGGCGGGTCGGTGAAAAGGCCGCGAAGTTTATCATATCCATTTAAATTTCAAGCCTAAAACATAGCTGTTGGCGGTGGAATTTCAGCTGCTAGAATGGCCGCCCGCCGCAGAATCAGTCAGCCATCGTGAATTCACTCGACAATATCCGTATCGTTCTCGTCAACACGACGCATCCCGGCAATATCGGTGCAGTGGCTCGCGCCATGAAAAATATGGGCTTGCGCGATTTGTATTTAGTCGCGCCGAAACATTGGCCGCACGAAGATGCCGTGTTTCGTGCGGCCAATGCGCTCGATGTGCTGGATCGTGCGGTGGTTGTGCAAACCTTTGATGAGGCGATCGCCGATTGCGGTCTTGTTGTCGGCAGCAGTGCGCGTGAACGCGCGATTCCCTGGCCGCTACTCGGCGCGCGGGAGGCGGCACAGCAATCGGTTCGCGAAACCGCTCGGCATAAAGTGGCCATGGTGTTTGGTCGCGAGGACCGCGGGCTGACCAATGAAGAACTCCAGCGCTGTCAGCTGCATATCAATATTCCGTCGAATCCCGAATACAGCTCGCTGAACGTCGCCATGGCCGTGCAGGTGATTGCCTATGAATTGCGCATGGCCGCCTTGGCTGACAAGGCACCGATTGATGCGATGGCGGACTGGGATGTGCCATTCGCTAGCGGCGACGATGTCGAGCGCTTCTTTGTGCACTTGGAGCAAACGCTGGCCGAGATGGGTTTTTTGAAGGCTGATGCCCCGAAGCAAACCTCGGCGCGATTGCGGCGAATGTTTCAGCGCACGCGGCTCGATCTGATGGAGATTCAGATGCTGCGCGGAATTTTGACCTCGGCGCAATATTGGGTGCGCCAAGCACGCAATAAGGAATGAGGGGTGCGCAAAGCGCACAATAAAGAATGAGAGGGTGCAGCGAGCACGCAACAATAAGACTGAAAGGGTGCTCCGGCTCGAAGGGAAATAGTTGACCTCGTTGGTTGGTCTTTGCATACTCCTGTAACACCAGTTTTAAGGCGGATAAGGCTATGCGTTTGACCACCAAGGGGCGTTATGCGGTGACGGCGATGCTCGATTTGGCATTGCACGCCGAACAGGGGCCGATCAGTCTGGCCGATATTTCTCGTCGACAAGCGATCTCGTTATCTTACTTGGAGCAACTATTCGCCAAGTTGCGGCGAAGCCGTCTCGTTACCAGCGTGCGCGGTCCCGGCGGCGGTTATCGATTGAGTCGTTCGGGTGAGGCTATTTTCGTCGCCGAAATCATTGATGCCGTCAACGAAAATATCGACGCGACCGATTGTGCAGGGAAGGCGGATTGCCGCGACGGCGATACCTGTTTAACGCACTACCTGTGGTGCGATCTCAGCGAGCAGATTCACAGCTTCCTGTCCGGAATTAGCCTGGCCGATTTGGTGGCGCGCAGCGAAGTGCAGGCGGTGGCAATGCGGCAGCGTGAGCAGGCAAGGCAGGCGATTCGGTGTGAGACCGTGGATTAACCTTGGTTTCTATGTGTAGGTGGTTAGTTTTTGAAAAATAAGGTTATTTATCTCGATTACGCGGCGACGACGCCGGTTGATCCGCGGGTTGCCGCCAGCATGTCCGAATGTTTGACTATGGAGGGCAATTTCGGCAATCCAGCATCGCGCTCGCATATCTACGGCTGGCGCGCGGAAGAGGCAGTCGAGAATGCCCGTGCGCAGGTGGCGGAGCTAATCAATGCCGATCCGCGCGAAATCGTGTGGACATCCGGCGCCACCGAGTCGAATAACTTGGCGCTCAAGGGGGCGGCGCATGCGCGCCGCAACGAGGGTCGAGGTAATCACATTATTACGTCGCGTATCGAGCATAAGGCGGTGCTCGATGTTTGCGGATATCTCGAGCAGCAAGGGTTCGCGGTCACTTATCTCGATCCCGGTCTCGACGGCATTATTGATCCGGAGCAGGTGCAGGCCGCGTTGACGCCGGAGACTGTGCTTGTATCGATCATGCATGCGAACAATGAGGTCGGTACGATCAATGATGTGGCTGCAATGGGTGCCATCTGTCGTGCGAGCGATGTGTTATTCCATGTCGATGCAGCGCAAACGGCTGGGAAAATTCCTATCAATATCAAAGAAATGCAGATCGATCTTCTTTCGCTCTCTGCCCATAAGTTCTATGGGCCGAAGGGCGTTGGTGCGCTTTACGTGCGACGTCGGCCACCAGTGGTGATCGAGGCGCAAATGCATGGCGGCGGCCATGAGCGTGGTATGCGATCGGGCACGTTGCCCACCCATCAGATCGTTGGTATGGGGGTGGCAAGCGCGATTGCAAAATTAGAGATGACCGCAGAATCGTCACATATCTTATTGCTGCGAAAGAAGTTTTTTGAGTTGGTAGGGGTTGTTAGCGAAGTTCATGTAAATGGTGAGCTTGAGCGTCGGTTGCCCGGCAACCTCAATATCAGCATCGCCGGTGTCGATGGGGAGGCGCTGCTATTGGCTCTGAAGGGTATTGCGGTCTCCAGTGGTTCTGCCTGCACCTCGGCGAGCATGGAGCCTTCCTATGTGTTACGGGCGATGGGGATTCCTGATGCGTTGGCGCAAAGCGCTCTGCGCTTCAGCTTTGGCCGCTATACGACGGAGGCTGATATTGTTGAAGCGGCTTCATTGCTGAAAAACGTGGTTCCATTGCTGCGTGCTCATTGACCCTGTGCGGTCAGTTTCATTTCTGTGCATTTTTGTTGTCTTTCTGCGGCTTTACCATACAAATTTCCGGTAAAGCTGCGTATAATTCTGGCGCTCTTTTCTCACCCTTTTTCTAGCTTTTGTTGATAAGTCTATAAGTAATTCTTTTCAGGAGATTTTCATGGCAGTCGAACGCACGCTTTCCATTATCAAGCCCGATGCTGTTGCAAAAAATGTCATCGGTGAAATCTATAGCCGATTCGAGAAAGCGGGTCTGTCGATTGTTGCTGCCAAGATGCTGCGTCTGAGTCGCGAGCAGGCCGAAGGCTTTTACGCCGAGCACAAGGGGCGTCCGTTCTTCCCGGCATTGATCGACTTCATGACCTCAGGTCCAGTGACCGTTCAGGTGTTGGAAGGTGAGAATGCGGTCCTTAAGAATCGTGAGCTGATGGGCGCAACCAATCCGAAAAATGCAGAGCCCGGCACGATTCGCGCTGATTTCGCCGACTCGATCGACGCCAATGCCGTACACGGTTCTGATTCGACGGCATCGGCTGCTCGCGAGGTCGCCTATTTCTTTGCCAGCAGTGACCTTTGCTCGCGCGTATAACGAGCGAGGCGCGGATTAGGTTATGAGCGATATTGCGGTGGTGGCAACGAGTAAAACTAATTTGCTCGGATTGTCGCTCGCAAAAATGGAAGCGTTTCTTGTCTCCTTAGGCGAGAAACCTTTCCGTGCTCAACAAATTCTTAAATGGATTCACCATGCCGGTGTTTCCGATTTCTCCGAGATGACGAATATCGGTAAAGCCTTGCGGCAAAAGCTGCAGGAGGTCGCCGAAATTCGCCCGCCCGAAATCGTCAGCCAGAAAGACTCGGCAGACGGCACACGCAAATTTGCCATTCGTGTCGATGGCGGCAATTTGGTCGAGACGGTTCTCATTCCCGACGGTCAGCGCGGAACGCTTTGTGTTTCATCGCAGGTGGGTTGCAGTCTCGATTGCAGTTTTTGCTCGACCGGCAAGCAAGGTTTTCAGCGCGATTTAACGGCCTCAGAAATCATCGGGCAAGTGTGGCTCGCGATTAAATCCTACGATGGGTTTAGCGCGAAAGAGCGCGTGGTCACGAATGTGGTCATGATGGGCATGGGCGAGCCACTGCTCAATTTCGATAACGTTGTCGATGCCATGAGTCTGATGATGGACGACTTTGGCTACGGCATTTCCAAGCGTCGGGTAACGCTGAGCACCTCGGGCGTGGTGCCTGCCCTCGACCGTTTGGGCGAGGTCAGCGATGTGTCGCTAGCAGTCTCGCTGCATGCACCCAACGATGCGCTGCGCGATCAGCTGGTTCCGATCAATCGGCGCTATCCGATCGCTGAATTGCTGGCGGCTTGCCAGCGTTATCTCGACAAACAGACCGATACGCATCGTGTCATCACCATTGAATACACGTTGATTTCCGGCGTGAACGATAGCGTTGAGCACGCGCGTGAATTGGCCGCGCTGCTGCGTCAATTGCCGTGCAAGATCAATTTAATTCCGTTCAATCCATTTCCGCATTCGGGGTATGAGCGTCCGAGCAAAAGCGCAATCACGCGCTTCTGGGAGACGTTGACGCAGGCGGGTTACGTGGTCACCGTGCGCACCACGCGCGGCGATGATATCGACGCGGCGTGCGGTCAGTTGGTGGGGCAGGTGACGGATCGGACGCGGCGCAGCGAGCGTTACCGCGCGCAGCAAATCGAACCGCAACCGATACGGCTTCTATAATCATGCCGAACAAATCGATTAGAGGCGGCCGTATGCCGACAATATTCTCCCGGGTTTTGGCGATTGCGTTGAGCGCTGTATTGATGAGCGCGTGTGTGACGACCGAGACCGGTGGTTTTTCTGACAAGAAGGACCCCAAGAAAGCCGTTGAGCTCTCGGTGCAGGCAGCGCGCAGCTATATTCAAGAAGGCAATTGGGATGCCGCTAAACGTCATTTGAAGACGGCGCTGGAGATGGATCCCAACAATGCGGGTGCCAATGATGCGCTGGCACTGGTGTTTTGGCGCACGGGTGAGTTTGAACAGGCGGATAAACATTTTCGCGCTGCGATCAGTGATGCAGTCGATAGCGAGGCATCGCGAATTCGCAATAATTATGCAGCCTATCTTTACGATCGCAAACGTTTTGGCGATGCCGAAAGCCAATTGGAAAAAGTGGCTGAAGATTTGCTGTACGACAGGCGCTCGGAAGCCTTTCTCAATTTGGGAATCGTGCGCGTCAAACTGAAAAAATACGTGCAAGCGAAAGAAGTACTGGAGCGGGCGATGCTGATGGACCGCAGCAATGCGGGAGTGATGTTCCAGCTCGCGGAAGTCAATTTCCAGTTGGAAGACTATGCGAAAGCGCAGAACCTTTACGATGCGTATCGCAAACAGGTGCAGACGCAATCGGCAGCATCGTTATGGCTGGGCTATCGTTTGGCAGAACGTGCCGGCGATAAAAACGCCAGCGCGAGTTATGCGTTGGCGTTAAAGAATTTGTTCCCACAATCGGAAGAGTATCTCGCATACAAGAGTGTTTACGGCAATGCAGGAACCGAGCGCTAATATCGCAGATCAGGCACTAACCGTTGGTGCCATGCTCATGCAATCGCGCGAAAGCAGAGGCTTGACGCGCGAGGCCGTGGCTGAGCAATTGAATTTGTTGCTGAGCCAAGTTGTCGCGCTGGAGGAAAACGATTTCGCGCGTTTTCCTGGCGAAACCTTTGTGCGCGGCCATCTGCGCAGTTATGCGCGTCTGCTCGGTATCGATACCAACGAAGTGCTGAGTTTATACGGTGGCGCTTCAGCCGATGTGCGTTGCGTATCGCCAACTCCGTCCGCTGTGAAATGGCGCCCCGTCAGCCTGAATCAGAAAGCCAGTCACTGGCGTCGCTATTCCGGCGTTGCAGCCACGGCGTTGGTACTGGTTGCGCTGTGGGCGTGGCAACAGCATCGCGATCAATCGCAGCGTCTATCACTCACTGCAGAAGGCAGTAGTGCTCAGGAGTTTGCCGGCGGTATCGATTCGGCACTCAACAGCGGCGCTGAAAGTGCGTTATTCGACAGCGTGCAGTTGTTGCCGAATCCGGAAGTGAAATCGGAGCCGGTAGCGACGTCAGCAGTTGCGGAAAACAACACCGATACCGCAGCGGCGAGCGTGGCTGCGGTGCCCGATGTCGATAAATTAAGCCTGCGCTTTTCTGCGGATTGCTGGATCGAAATTAAAGATCGTGACAACAAACTCATCGTAGCAACGTTGAAGCACGCCGATGAAAAATTGCAGATCGAAGGCCGCGGGCCGTTCAAAGTGTTGCTGGGTTATGCGCCCGGTGTGAGCATGGCCTATAACGGTGCGCCGGTGAAGGTCGATGTCTCGGAAGGGAGCCGGTCCACGCGTTTGATCGTTGGCAGTAGCTGACAGTTTTAATAGCTGATCGCCGACGGCAGCTCATCGTTCTCAACGGCTGTTTTTTTTAATGAAACCGGCGGAAATTTTCCATGAAGTTTGAATCGCCTATCCGGCGTCGTAAATCGCGGCAGATTTGGGTTGGCAAGGTGCCGGTCGGCGGCGATGCACCGATCGCCGTGCAGACCATGACCAACACCGAAACCTGCGATGTGGCTGCGACGGTGGCGCAAATCAAACGCGCGGCCGAAGCGGGTGCCGATATTGTTCGCGTTTCGATTCCGACGCTCGAAGCGGCGGAAGCATTCAAATTAATTCGTCAGCAAGTCGAAACGCCGCTCGTTGCCGATATTCATTTCGATTACAAAATTGCGCTCAAAGTCGCCGAATACGGCGTCGATTGTCTACGCATCAATCCTGGAAATATCGGTCGCGAAGATCGCGTGCGCGCGGTGGTCGATTGCGCGCGCGACAAAAATATTCCGATTCGCATCGGCGTCAACGCGGGTTCGCTCGAAAAAGATTTACAGAAAAAATACGGTGAGCCGACACCCGATGCGCTCGTCGAATCGGCAATGCGCCACGTCGAATATCTCGACAAGCTGAATTTCCCCAATTTCAAACTCAGCGTGAAAGCGTCCGATGTGTTCATGGCGGTCGCTGCGTATCGCAAAATCGCAACGATGATCGATCAGCCGTTGCATCTGGGTATCACTGAGGCCGGTGGTCTGCGCGGCGGCACCGTGAAGTCGGCCGTAGGGCTCGGCATGTTGTTGATGGATGGCATCGGCGACACGATTCGTATTTCGCTCGCGGCCGATGTCGTCGAAGAGGTTAAGGTCGGTTACGAGATTCTAAAAAGTCTCAAGTTGCGCACGCGCGGCATCAACTTCATCGCCTGTCCGAGTTGCTCGCGCCAGAATTTCGATGTGATTTCGACGATGAATGCGCTCGAAAGTCGCCTCGAAGATCTCAACGTGCCGCTCGATGTGGCGGTGATCGGTTGCATCGTCAACGGACCGGGCGAAGCGAAAGAGGCGGATATCGGTTTGACCGGCGGTACGCCGAATAATCTGGTGTATGTCGACGGCGCGCCCGATCACAAAGTGGTCAACGAAGAGTTGGTCGACCATTTGGAGCAGCTCATTCGGCGCAAGGCGGCCGCAAAGCAGCAGGCCGAAAAAGATTTGATCGCGCAGGGCTGAGCTTCGTCTCCTCCCTGTGTACGTTTCCGCCGACATCATTCCTTATCTGTCGATAACAAGTACCTTTCTGTCGATACCTTTATTTGTCGATACAAGGCAGACGCTCGCATATAATGCCGCCCACTATTGCCGGTGTTGAAACCGCATCGGCTCACCAATTCACCATCGATTCCTTCGAGTTGCAATGAGCAAGATTCAATCGATACGGGGCATGAATGATCTGCTCCCGGCACAGACTCCGATTTGGCAATATGTCGAGCGGACGGCCGCGCAATTGCTCGGCACGTATGGCTATCAGGAAATTCGCTTTCCGATTCTCGAACAAACCGAGTTATTCAAACGCTCGATCGGCGAAGTGACCGATATCGTCGAAAAGGAAATGTATACCTTCGAGGATCGCAACGGCGATAGCTTGACGTTACGTCCTGAGGGCACCGCGAGTTGCGTGCGCGCGTGCGAGCAGAACGGTTTATTGTTCAATCAAACTCAGCGCCTGTGGTACGCGGGTCCGATGTTTCGTCACGAGCGCCCGCAAAAAGGCCGCCTGCGCCAGTTCCATCAGATCGGTGTCGAAGCCTTCGGCATGCTTGGTCCCGATATCGATGCCGAATTGATTTTTCTAACAGCGCGGCTATGGCGCAAACTCGGCATCAGCGAGCATGTCACGCTCGAATTGAACAGCATCGGCTCGGCAAGCGCGCGCGCCGACTATAAACATGCGCTGGTTGCGTATTTGCAGAATTATGCAGGCGAACTCGATGAGGATAGTCAGCGCCGTCTGCAAACCAATCCATTGCGTATTCTCGATAGCAAGGATGAAAACACGCGCCGTATTCTCGTCGGTGCGCCTTCATTCAACGATTATCTGGACGATGAGTCGCGCGCGCATTTTCAACAATTGTGTGCGCTGCTCGATGCGGGTGGTGTCGCGTATCGATTGAATCCGGCATTGGTGCGCGGGCTCGATTATTACGGTAAAACCGTTTTTGAATGGACCACCGATAAACTCGGTGCGCAGGCGACCGTTTGCGCGGGCGGTCGTTACGATGGTCTGGTAGAGCAGCTCGGCGGCAAGCCGACACCGGCGGTAGGTTTCGGCATGGGCATCGAGCGCTTGTGTCTGCTGCTCGAAGCCTGCGAAAAAATTCCGACGGATATTATCGAGCAACCGCATGTCTATGTGATCGCGGCTGGCGATCGCGCTGAAGCGGCGGCGATGGTGATGGCCGAATCGCTGCGCGAGCAAATACCGTCGCTGCGTGTGTTATCGAATTGCGGCGGCGGCAGTTTCAAAAGTCAGTTCAAGAAAGCGGATAAAAGCGGCGCCGAGATCGCGCTGATTCTCGGCGATCAGGAAGTTGATGCGGGCGTAGTCAATATCAAATGGCTGCGCGACGAAACGCGCGAGCAGCAATCGATCGCACAGGCGAATTTGGTTTCGCTGATTCGCACAGAAATTTCGTTGAGTCGCTAATTAGCATTGCCCTTAATTATTATCGTCGGATTAATCGAAGCGTCATTCGCATATAAAACTTACGAGGTGAATCGAGCATGGCTTATCAAACCGAAGAAGAACAACTCGAAGCATTAAAAGCATGGTTTCGCCAAAACGGTCGCCATCTTGTCACCGGCATGCTCGTCGCTGCAGTAGCAGCGTTTGGTATTTTCAGCTGGCAGCAGCGGCAAGCCCATCGCGCGGATAGCGCATCGGCGGATTATCAGAATTTATTGCAGGCGATGCGGGCACTCGACGCGAATGCCGGTGATGCCGCAAAAATTAAAGAGCAACTGGCGACAGCACGCCATCTTGCGGAGACATTGAAGACCGATTTCGAAAGTTCGAGCTATGCGCAATTCGCCGCGTTGTTCAAAGCCAAGCTGGCTGTCGATGAGAACGATTTGGCGCAAGCCGAAACTGAATTGAAGTGGGTGCTCGAGCACAAACCGACAGCAGAGATCAAAGCGCTCACGCAATTGCGGCTGGCGCGCGTGCTGTTTGCGAAGGGCGATAACGATGGCGCATTGGCGCAGCTCGATGAAAAATCGGCTGGCAGTTATATCGGCGCTTATCTGCAACTCAAGGGCGATATTGCACAGGCGCGTGGCGATGTCGAAGCGGCGCGTGCCGCTTATGTACGTGCGCAAGAGTTGGAGAAAGAAATGTCGTCGCCGATCAATGATCCGTTGCTCGAAATGAAGTTGCGTGATCTTCAAGCGTCGCCAGAGACCAGCGATGCGAAAGTGCAGGGGGCATCCTAATCGTGCGCGGACGTTGGTTTGATTTATTTCGCGGTTCGTTACTGGCGTCGATGGTTGTCGTTGTTGCGGCATTAACGGCTTGCAGTTCGGTCGATGAAAAAGATGAGCCGGCGCCGCTGCCTGATTTCAAGGCGGAGCGGGAATTCGATAAATTGTGGAGCCATGGCATCGGCAATGGCGACGGTAAGTTCTACAACCGATTGGCGCCCGCCATTCACAATGAAAAAATTATCGCTGCAGCGGCGAATGGCGATATCGAAGCCTACGATCGTATCAGCGGCAAATCGTTGTGGGATGTCGATATCGATCAGCCGATTTGCGGTGGTGTCGGTGTTGGCGGTGGTCTGGTGATGGTTGCCACCGAGGATGGCCGGCTCTGGGCGCTCGATGAGAGCAACGGGAAAACATTGTGGAATACGCAGCTGAATGGTCAGGTGCTTTCCCCGCCGCAAAGCGACGGCAATATCGTCGTCGCCGTAACATTCAGCGGTAATTTGGTCGGGCTCGATGCCAAAACCGGCGAAAAGAAATGGCAGTATGCGGGCGGTGCGCCGGTATTGAGTCTGCGCGCGAGCAGTGCGCCGGTGTTGCACGATACCGCAGTTATCGCTGGCCTCAATAACGGCAAAGTGATCGCTGTGGATTTAGCGACGGGGCAGTTGCTGTGGGAGACGCGAGTCGGGGTTGCGCAAGGCAGCACGGAAATCGAACGTCAGAGCGATATCTCCGGCAATCTGCTGATCGACAATGACATTTTGTATGCGGTGTCTTATCAAGGTCGTCTTGCTGCGCTCGATTTACGCAGCGGTCGTCGTTTGTGGGAAACCAATGCGTCGAGTTATGTCGGCTTGAGTACGGGCTTCGGCAATATTTATGTCGTGGCGGCTAACGGCAATATCACGGCATTTACGAAAAATAACCAAGGCGCACGTTGGGAACAAACGGCGCTGGCACGACGCCAATTGAGCGGCTCCGCAGTATTGGGCGGTTATGTCGTGGTTGGCGATTTCGAGGGATATTTACATTTACTCGCGCAGAGCGATGGTCATTTCGTGGCGCGTGAACATGTCGAAAGCGAAGGTGTGCGTGTGGCACCAATCGTGGTCGACGATATTCTTTATGTTTACGGAAGCGGCGGCAAACTGGCTGCCTACAAATTGGAGAAGAAATAGTTATTGGTTGAGCGCTGGTCGTTCGCAATAAAACGGCCGGCGAAAACTCATAGCTATTCACCCTTACTATGATTCCTGTCTTTGCGCTGGTCGGTCGTCCCAATGTCGGTAAATCGACATTGTTCAATCGCGTTACAAAAACGCAGGATGCGCTGGTCGCGAATTTTCCTGGGTTGACGCGCGATCGCCAATACGGCGAAGCGAAACTCGGCTCGCGTCATTTCATCGTTATCGATACAGCCGGTATCACCGGTCAGGAAGAGGGCATCGATTCCGCGGTTGCTCTGCAATCGCAGCAGGCGGTGATCGAAGCCGATGCTGTGGTTTTCATGCTGGATGCGCGTGATGGCGTTACTGCAACCGATGAAGAGCTCGCGCGAAAACTGCGAAGCTACAACAAGCCGATTTTTTTCGTAGGCAATAAGATCGACGGCGTTAACGTCGATGAAGCGCTTGCTGATCTTTATCGTTTCGGCGCAGAAAAAATTTATCCGACAACGGCTACGCATGGCAAAGGTATCAAGCCGCTGTTCGAAGATATGCTGGCGCTTTTCCCAGAGCCGGAAGATAACGCGGAAGCTGGCGAGGTCGTTTTAGATCCTGGAATTAAAATCGCCATTGTCGGTCGCCCAAACGTGGGTAAATCGACATTGGTTAATCGTCTGCTCGGCGAGGATCGCGTTGTAGTTTACGATCAGCCCGGCACCACGCGCGACAGCGTCTACATTCGCTACGAGCGCAACGATGAAGTGTTTACGCTCATCGATACGGCCGGTATTCGTCGTCGCAAGAATGTGCATGAAGTCGTCGAAAAATTTTCGATCGTGAAAACCTTGAAAGCGATCGACGATGCCAATGTCGTGATTTTAATGCTCGATGCCAGCGAGGGCGTGGTCGATCAGGATTTGCATTTGCTCGGGCATGTGGTCGATGCCGGGCGCGCACTAGTGGTAGCTATCAATAAGTGGGATGGGCTCACCGATCAGCATAAGCAGTATGTGAAAAACGAATTGGAGCGTCGTCTTCAATTTATCGACTACGCCAAAATCCATTTTATTTCTGCATTGCACGGTACTGGTGTTGGCCATCTGTATGAGTCGGTGCGCGCAGCGTATCGTGCCGCCACCTCAAAACTGCAAACGCACAGGCTGACGCAAATTCTGGAGAAGGCAGTCTTCGAACACTCGCCGCCGCTTGTGAACGGACGACGCATCAAGCTGCGATATGCGCATGCGGGCGGCAGCAATCCGCCGCTCATCGTCATTCACGGCAATCAGACGGAAGAGGTTCCGCGGGCATATCAGCGCTATCTCGAAAAAACCTTTCGTCGTGAATTGCAATTGATCGGCACGCCGGTTCGCATCGAGTTTCGTACTAGCGATAATCCCTACGAGGGGAAACGCAATTTGTTGACCGACCGCCAGATCGAGCGCAAGCGCCGTCTCATGCGGCACGTCAAAAAATCTTCGAAGAAAAAATAAAAAACGCCTGATGCTGCTTTAACGCTGATTACCCACGTTAAAGCAGCAATCCGATAGCTGTGAATCGATTACTGGGTACTCTGATCATCACTGCATAACTGAGCTACTGCTTTACGCAGCTATTGCATGACAAAGTGCGGTTGCTGGATGCGATTGAAATTGTCGCGTTGCTTGTTGTTGCGAACTGGCTGCACGTGTTTCGCAACGAGCTTGCCATCGAATACATGACACTCAAACTCTACGACATCGCCCACATTGATTTTGTCATTGCCGCGGATGCTTTTGGCATTGACATAAACATCGGGGCCGGCGCCGTTTTCGAGAAAACCATAGCCTTTTGCAGCGTTAAACCATTTCACAGTTGTGCGCATAATATGTACGAATGTCACTCAGTTGATTTGAATGTTGGATGTATGTAGAGGGTTGTCAAACTAAAAATATAAATTTAAACGGGAGGAAAAACTTTACGTATGTTAAAGAATGTTAATTTTGTTTTACAAAGCGATCCCGGCTTCGTAGCGAAATTCTCGCAAATTATATTTATGAGATCAAGGCTGGCGCGTGACGCTGAATAATTTGCCGCGCACCGATTCCCGATAGGTGCTTGGTGTTTGTTTCATGGTATTGCGAAAGCGACGACAAAAGTAATCGCTATCGCTGTAGCCCACTGCACTCGCGACTTCAGCAATCGATAAATTGCTGGTGCGCAATAATTCACGCGCATTGTTGAGGCGCTGCTGTTGTAAATAAAGATTGGGTGTCAGCCCCGTCGCGTTTTTAAAACGGCGATTAAAAGAGCGCCCGCTAATTCCGAGTTGATGTGCCAATTCTTCGATATTGAGCGCCTCTGCAAATCGAGCACGCAAAATATCTTGCGCCTGCGCGATGAGTTCATCGCCGTGTAAATCGGCACCGCCTTCCGTATACACGTGGCTTTCGAATGGACGGCGAATTTCTGGCGAGAATTGCGCTTCCACTTTGCGCGCGATCTGCACGCCGTAGTAGCGCTCAATAAAATGAATGGTCAAATCCGCAACGGAGTTGACCGAGCCTGCACAAAAAATATTTCCCGCCTCGGTGATCAAGTGGTGACGCTGCAATTGGATGTTCGGATAGCGGCGCGCGAATTGATCGAAATAGAACCAATGTGTCGTCGCCGGTTTGTGCGTCAGCAGTCCCGCTTCGGCCAACAGGAAGCTGCCGGTACCGACGGCGCAGATATGTGTGTCGTGCTGCGCGAGTTGCTGTAGCCATGGCAGTAGGTCGGCGTGTCGTTTCAGGGTGGTGAGCGGGTTACGCCACAGCGCCGGGATTATCAGCAGATCGGTAGTTGAAATATCCAAGGCGCTGCCGCTGAGTTTTAGTGTTAGTCCGGTGGCGGTGGTGATCTCTTTGCCTTTGCCGGGGCCGACGACATTGCACTGCAGCGGGCCGGTATTGGGCTTCTGGCCCTGGTAAACCTGCGTGCGCACCAGGTTGTCGGCTGCCGTGAGCATTTCCATGGGCAGCGCCAAACTGGACGCCAGTGCGTGGGGGAGAGCGAGCAGAGTGATGTGTGGCACTGGCGAAATAGTCCAGTTTGGTGGCGAATTAAGCCAGTATACTTGCTAGCTATCGCTTTACAATACGGTAACAAATCAGCAACAGCGCTGACATTTTTGCGGCTAAGCCAAAGTTGCCCCTACCTATCGGCCCGAACCCATGAAGGCCCGGAAATTTTAAAGGATATCGAAATGGCGAGACTTCCTCTGATCGTTGGTTGCGGCGGTATCAATGCCGCTGGCCGTAGTTCGTTTAACCACGGCTACCGGCGCATGGTGATCGACGCGCTACCCGATTCCTATGTGCAAAGCACGTTGCGCAGTCTTGCCTCGCTGATGCAGCTACCGCTGAGTGAGACCGTTAGCGACGAGCAGCGCCATTACATACTGGACCACACGCTGATTCGCCGTATTGAGCCCGCCTGGTTCGATCCCGATCGTGCGCCGCTCAATCGCCGATTGCCCGTAGACGGTAATGCACAGCCCGTGAGCCTGATCACCAAGGCGCGCAATCTGCCGGAGACGATTCCCGAAGGTTGGCAGGTCAGTGATATCGGCGATCGCAATGTGCGTATCGAGATTCGCGGCGAAACCGAATTTTTGCTGCCCGACACCGAGGTTATGCGCGTGCAAGCAGCGGGGCAGTTGCCGAGTGGATTCGATCCCGGCGCGTTGTATCAATCGCGCAATCATCCGCGCGGATTGCAGTTGTCGATTTTCGCGGCGTCCGATGCGCTCGGTTCGCTCGGTATCGATTGGGAGGTAGTGTGCAAGCACGTCGCGCCCGATCAAATCAGTTGCTATGCGGGCAATGCGATGTCGCAGTGCGATGAAAACGGCAACGGCGGTATGCTCGGTTCGCGTTATCGCGGCAAGCGGGTGACGTCGAAGCAATTACCCTTTGGTTTGCTCGAAATGCCGGCCGATTTCGTCAACGCGTATGTGTTCGGCAATATCGGTCAGACCGGTGGTAATGCCGGTGCGTGTGCGACATTCCTCTATAGCTTGCGCCAAGGTGTCGACGATATTCGCAGCGGCCGCGCGCGCGTGGCGATTGTCGGTTCCAGCGAAGCGCCGATCGTACCCGATGTGATCGAAGGTTTTGCGGCGATGGGCGCGCTTGCCGAGGATAAAGATTTATTGGCTCTCGATGCGCACACCGGACGCACCGTTCCGGATTGGCGTCGCGCTGCGCGTCCATTTAGTACCAACTGCGGTTTCACGATTGCCGAAGGCGCGCAATACATCATCCTGATGGACGATGAATTGGCGTTGCAATTGGGTGCCAATGTATTGGGCGCGGTACCCGATGTATTTGTGAATGCCGATGGCCACAAGAAATCGATTTCAGGTCCCGGTGCGGGCAATTACGTGACCGTGGCAAAAGCCGCCGCAACGATACGTGCGATTCTTGGCGAGCAATCCTTGCGCGAGCGCTCGTTGGTGCAGGCTCATGGCACCAGCACGCCGCAGAATCGCGTTTCCGAGTCGCATATTTTCAACGAGACGGCAAAGGCTTTTGGTATTCAAAAATGGCCTGTCGCTGCGATTAAAGCGTATATCGGTCATACACTCGGGCCAGCGTCGGGCGATCAACTCGCAGCGACACTCGGTGTGTGGGCGCATGGTTTGATTCCCGGTATCAAAACCATCGATCACATTGCCGATGATGTCCATCGCAGCAATTTGTCGATCAGCAATCAGCATGTGGAAGTCGGCACCGACGGCATCGATAGCGCGATTCTCAACGCCAAAGGTTTCGGCGGAAATAATGCGTCGGCTCCGGTATTCGGTCCGCATATCGTGCAGCGTATGCTCGGCAAACGTCACGGTGCGAAGGCGATGCATGCATGGCACGAGCGTAACGAGGCGGTGCGCCAGCGCGCGGCGGAATACGACGCGGCAGCGTGCAGCGGCGATTTGAAAACGATCTATAAATTCGATCACAACGTGCTCGGCGCCGATCAACTTGATTTGTCGCAGAGCGCGATAGGTGTTCCCGGTTTCGGTCAATCGATCAATTTGGAATTTGAATCGCCCTTTAGAGACTGGATTGATTGATCGACTTTATCCTCGCCTGTATATACTGAAATCGCTCCGGATAAATTAGCTCGGCTAGCGTCGGGTTACTAAGAACGTTGGATGTGTTCGATAAATTAAAACAGGCGGGGGCATTATGCGGAAATTCATCCGACATCCCAGCTCTATTCCCATTGAGCTAGCCATCGAGCGCGCATCGACTCGGCGAGTGCCCGAGCTGTGCAATATTCCCGAGTTGCGCAATATCAGCAACGGCGGTTTCGCCTGTGCTGTCGATGAGCCCATCGCCGTGGGCTCCGCAATTCAATTACGTATTCCACTGATATGGCCTGAATATAAGGGTTGCGGCATCGTCGTGTGGTGTCGACCATCGCCGCCTTGCTACGAGGTCGGCATCGAATTTGGCGCGCAGGATGTTTTCAAAACCAAAATGGTCGAGCAGTTGTGTCATATCGAACATTATCGTCAACAGGTCTTAAACGATGAGGGGCGCGAACTCAATAGCGAGCAGGCAGCGGGCGAGTGGATTGCGTTGTATGCGAGCGAGTTTTCAGCGTTGTTCGGCGCAGCGGTATCCCGATAACTGCATAATTTCGCACAGCGAATTCCTCCATGAAGTAGGACGCCTGCTAATCGAGCGTTAGTCCTTTTTCGACGAACGATTCGATACGAATAGCATGTGTGCCGTTGGGCAGCACATTTTTGATTAATTGCTCAGCGGAGCCAGACGCGGCAACTTTTTCCAAATTTAAAACGCGTTCCTGACACGGTTGCTTTTGTGCGTCGCGCACGATCATTACTTTCGGCAAATGGCGGTGACGATAGTTGGTGCTGATCACAATGCCGACCTCTCCCGAATGCAATTCGACCACGCTGCCCGGCGGATATAAACCGATACATTCGATAAATTGCTGTGCGAGTCGCACATCGAATTTCTTGCCGCTCTGATCCTGAATGATTTTCAGTGCATTGAGCGAGGATGCACCTTTCTTGTAAACGCGATCGCTGGTGATTGCATCGTAAACATCGCACAACGAAACAATGCGCGTGAAATCGGTAATGCCGCCCGATTTGATACCGCGCGGATAGCCGCTGCCATCGAGATTTTCGTGATGTCCGTAGGCGACGTCGATCGCGCCGTGATAAATATTTTTGTGCGAGAGCAAAATATCGCGACCCTGCTGCGCGTGCATTTTCATCAAGCTAAATTCTTCGTCGTTCAATGCGCTTTCTTTCATCAGCACTGCGTTCGGCGTTTGCATTTTTCCGACATCGTGCAGCATGCCCGCCATGCCGAGTTTATTGAGGTCTTCTTCACTGGCGCCGAGATGGCGACCAAATGCGATCGCGAGCAGGCCGACATTCAGGCTGTGCTCGGAGGTATAAGAGTCTTTGTCGCGTAATTTCGACATCCACAGCATTGCATCGGGATTGCGCAATACGCTGCGTACGCATTCGGAGACGGTGGCTTTGACTTCCTTGATATCGATGGCACGGCCGAGGCGTACATCGTCCATAAACGAACGGGTCAATGCGCGCGCATTGGCATGCGCACTTTGTGCGTTACGCAACTCATCTTTGCGAGAAGTGGTCGGTATTTGTGTCTGCGCGCGTTGCATGCGCTCGGCCTGCAGCACGCGCTCCTGGGCGGGTTGCCAGGCTTCTTCGCCGACCTCGACGATCACCCATTCGCAGTGCTTCGCGATTTCCTCAATATCATCGATCGTGCGAATCGGGAAACCTTGCAAAATAAACGGCGTTTCGAGCCAGGGGCGATCCAGCTCGCGTACGTACATGCCGATTTTCAGTCCGGATACCGGCATCTGCATCACTTTCTTTTCAGTGACGACACGGCCGGGGCGAACGATGGTCTTCTTATCCATGGCGATCGATTCAACACACGTTAAACGGCAGCAAGCATGGTGGCCATTCCATGGCAGTTAGGATTTTCCTTAGTGTAGGAGAAAAAAGCCTGCAATGTTCGGATTGGAGTTCGCGAAGTCTATAAAGTGCCTGAGCTAGAATGTACCGGAAATTGCTTTGAGATCTAGTTAATGCCAGCTTCGAGAACACTCTTTCGCGTACCTGTTTTGCATCACTTATTAAAATTCATAGCGACCGTTTTGCTGAAATTGATTGGCTGGCGCGTCGTGGGTGCGTTGCCTACGGAGCGCAAATACGTGCTGATCGGTGCGCCGCATACGAGCAATTGGGATTTTCCGCTCATGCTGCTTGCGGTGTTGAAAATCGGGATGGATGTCCACTGGCTTGGAAAAAGCAGTCTGTTTCCGCCCGTCATCGGCAGCATCATGCGCTGGCTTGGTGGTATCGCGGTCGATCGAAGCAAGAATAATAATTTGGTTGCGCAATTGGTCGAGTTATATAACCAGCGCGACGAGTTGGTTTTAATTATTCCGCCCGAGGGAACACGCTCGAAAGTCGAACGCTGGAAAAGTGGGTTTTACCACGTGGCAGCGGGCGCTGGTGTGCCGATTTTGCTTGGGTTTGTCGATGTTTCGCGCAAGGAGCTCGGCTTTGGTCCGCTGTTCTATCCCTCCCAGGATTTCGATGCGGACCTGCCGAAAATTCAGGCGTTTTATGCCGATAAGCGCGGCATCCGTGCCGACCTTCATTGATTGATTTTCAGCTCGCGCGCAGTGCCGACACCGTCCAAATGCCGAGCAGTGTCAGCAGCAATGAACCGACAACGTGCACGGCGATAACCGTACAGGCGAGCGTCATTTTTCCTTCCTGCAACAGCGCAACGACCTCGGCGGAAAACGTCGAGAACGTTGTCAGACCGCCGAGAAATCCGGTGATGACGAATAAACGCCATTCGGGCGATAGCGTCGGATAATTCGCGAAATACGCGATGCCAATACCGATCAGATAGCCGCCCAATAAATTGGCAATCAATGTCCCCGGTTGTAGCGAGGGTGACGCGGTATTGAAGTTAATGCTAAGCAGCCAACGTAAAACGGCGCCGAGCGATGCACCGGCGCTGATGGCGGCAATGGCTTGCCACATGCACTTACTCCTTAATTTTAAAATACAGCCGCAATGTAGATGGATTTTTACGCCACATCGATTTGTGATACGGTTCACGCATTGTAGCTGCAAAAGTCAGGCGATCCACTGTCAACGCCTTTCAAGATCATCCGACACTTTTTATTGCAAATTTTCTTATCTGTAAATTTTTTTCGCAGACCTCAGGTTGGCGAGTACGGGACGCAATCAGATTTTTTGGGAATGCATTTAGATGCTGGTCAAGAGAATTCGACAATTCTTATATGTAGTTCGGCATCCTGTTGGTCATGTGGCGCTAAGAAAAATTACTGCACGCGCAAAAAATCATGGAGTCGCCGCAGGCGTGCGGTCGCTGCACTGGAAATATGTCGGGCTCTATCTCGACAGCAGAATTGATACAGAAACACGGCGAGCAATGGATGATTGCAACGTTCCGGCCCGCACTGTTCTCTCGTAACATCAGCACCAGCATCGCGGTATGGAGTTCCGTCGATAAAGCCGGTGAGGAATATTCCATCATTCTGCGACCCTCGACCACCTGCCCAATGGAAGGTGAGCTGGAACTGGTTTTCCAGGACAGCAAAGGGCCGCTCGCATTCCTGACATTTCTGATTGTTTCCGGCCCGCGCTTTGGCGTGGGAAGTGGACTGGCCATATTGATTGGCGGAGTACAGGGTGAATATGGTCGTCGTGAAGACTTTCGCAGCGCGGCAAAGAATAACGGTGAAATAACGCCGATAAACCTTCTCATCATTGCGATCAAGGCGCTCGCTCGTACCTCAGGGTAAGCATCATTGCTCGGCATGCCGGACGAAGGACAAATCGCACGGCGATATGCCGATCACCTGATGCATTTCAATTACAACCATACGTGGCTTGAGCTGGGAGGAGAGCCCGCAAGCTCGGGATATTTCGCTCTCGATTTACACAAAACACCTGCGCGTTCGCTGGATCATCTTTCCTCCGCGCATCGAGCGCGAGCGCGCCGGAAAATTAAGCGCAAGGAAGAATTGCAGGAGCAGATGCGGGAACGGTTTACCGAGTTATTGCAATCCGGCAAATAACATTGCCGCGCAACGTTATTTCGTACAACGCGGTCGTGAGATCTGCAGATTTTTTTAGTAGGAGGCGGGGTGTGAAAATGGCGGTGAGAGAGGGATTCGAACCCTCGAAACGCTATTAACGTTTACACGCTTTCCAGGCGTGCTCCTTCAACCGCTCGGACATCTCACCGTGTTTAGTTGTCGTGCCCACACAAAAAGCGGTGTTAGCACAGAAGCGGCTCGCCAGCGGCGAGGGCCGGTACTCTAGCCGAGTGAAGCCGGGTTATCAATCCTTTTGTGGTATCCTCCCGCGCTCTCTTTCAGTGACTTCTTGTGGTGAAGCGTGCGATGAAATGCGCGATCGTGCCGGTAACGGCGTTCCAGCAAAATTGCAGTATTTTGGTGTGTGAAGAGACCAAGCGCGCGGCGCTGGTCGATCCGGGCGGCGATGTGCCGCGTTTGCGCGAGGCGCTGCAAAAACTCGGCGTCACGCTCGAAAAGATTTTTCTGACGCATGGCCATTTGGATCATTGCGGCGCGGCCGATGCGGTGCGAGCAGAATTTCATGTGCCGATCGAAGGACCACACAAGGAAGATAAATTCTGGATCGATCAAATCGAGGATTCCTGCGCGCGTTTCGGCTTGCCGCCAAGCAAATCCTTCGAGCCGGATCGTTGGTTAAATGACGGCGATACGGTGACATTCGGCAAGCAAACGCTCGAAGTCTATTTCTGCCCGGGACATACGCCGGGGCATGTCGTGTTTTTCCATCGCGATACCAAATTGGCGTGGGTCGGCGATGTCTTGTTCCAGGGTTCGATCGGTCGCACCGATTTTCCGCGCGGCGATTACGACACATTAGTGACGTCGATTCGCGAAAAATTGTGGCCGCTCGGCGATGACGTTGAATTCGTACCTGGACACGGGCCGACTTCCACGTTTGGTGAAGAGCGTCTGCATAATCCCTTCGTCGCCGATAAACGTTTTGGTTGAGTCGAAAAAAATGTTGTTGAGCTGGTTGGATAAACGCATCGCGCGCATAGGGTTAGCCATTGCGCTGATCGCGATCACGACATTGTCGCTAATGCCTTCGCAGAGTGTTCCTGCCGGTTCGGGTTGGGATAAATTCGATCATTGGGCTGCATTTTTTACGTTGTCACTGCTCGGCTGTAACGCTTACCCGCAGCGGCCATTTTGGCAGATTACACTCGCATTGTTGGGTTATGGTATCGGTATTGAGATCGCACAGTATTTCACGCCCGATCGCTATTCTGAGGCGCTCGATGTAGTGGCTGATTCAATCGGTATTCTGATTTACGGTGTCTGTATTGTTTTGAATAATTCGCTGGCAAGAGCGCGAATTTCAACAGAGTAACGTTGTGGTGAAACATCTGCTGATTGTTTACCACTCGCAATCGGGTAAAAACGAACAGCTCGCGCAAGCCGTGTTGCGCGGTGCAAAACAAGAACCTGAAGTCGAATCCAAGTTACTGCGCGCCTTCGCTGCACAGACCGAAGATTTATTGTGGGCCGATGCCGTGATTTTTGCGGCGCCCGAAAATTTCGGTTATCTCGCCGGCGGTCTCACCGATTTTTTCGCACGCACGTTTTATCCCTATCTCGAACAGGCGCCGACGCAGAGTTTGCCGTATGCGATGGTTTGCGGTACCGGTAACGATGGCAGTGGCGCGTTGCGGCAATTGCGCAGAATTGCCACGGGCTACCGCATGCGCGAAGTGGCAGAGCCGATTTTCGTCATCGGCGATATTAAAGACGGTGATTTGCAGCGTTGCGAGGAGCTGGGGTTAACGTTTGCCGCGGGGTTGTCGCTCGGAGTTTTTTGAGAGAGGCCCGCAATCCATCTATATCCGTACAACTCGCAGTACCTTATATCGGCAATTTTGTGCGCAACTTCACATTTTGGGCCATAATCCCCCGACCCTTGTTTGCCACGATGGCTAATTTTCCCTGATCGGATGCACAAACTTCACGAAATCATGAAGGTTGGCCGTTGTCTTCTGTCTTACGAAAGCGTTTTACGTCGCTGCTGATTCCCACATTCGTTCTTGCAGTGTTACTCCATGAGTTTCTGACGACACCCGTCTATACGGATCGCGAGCTCGATTCGATGCGCGAGTCTGCGGTTGCACTGGCGCAGCAGGGCGATATTGAAACGGCACTCGAAAAATTGCGCGCATTGTCCGAGGTTGCGCCGAAGAATCGCGCGATCTGGGGCGATTATTTGACGGAATTGGTGCGAGCGGGGCGCGATGCCGCTGCGCTGACGTTATATCGTCGCGACAGTAAAAAACCTTTGCCCGATTATGCGCTCACCGAATTGTTCGATGCGGCGGTGCGTCAACGCGATGTCGCATTGGCGCGCGAGCTTGCCGATCGTGAAATTGCGCAAAGCGCTGATCGCGCTGCGGTTGCGGCGGCGCGCGAGCAAGCGCTGTTGGCGGCGGGATTAATATCGGCACCACCGACAACCGCAGCACCTGTAGCGGAAAATGCAGTTGCAGATGAGATCAGCGCACAGCCGCAGTCCATGACGCAGCAGCAATCGCTGCAAAAAAAAACGTCGCCAGACATTAAGACGCCAAAAAATAACTCGCGTCGAATCGATAGCCGCTCGCCGTCTCGATCTGCGATACCAGTGCAGGCCGCCCCCCAACTGCATGGTTCGAAGCCTCTCAACGCAACCGCCGAATTGGCGGAGCGTGCACGCAGCGCGGTTCGTCGCGCCGAGCAAGCGCCTGTTGCGGAACGAATCGAAACGGCGCAACAAGCGTTGCCTGTCGTCGATGAATATATTGCTGCGCAGTCATCGCAATCATCAAATGACCTTGAGCTGCGCAATGCGAATTTGGATCGCGTGCGGGTATTGACGCTCGCCAATCGTCTGGATGAAGCCGCCGAATTGTTCGACTCGTTAGGTGATGCGCATGCGTTGCCAACATTCGGTTTGCTTAATGGCGCGGATCTGTTTGCGCGTCGTCACGAATTGGTTCGTGCCGACGCGTTGCTTGATATTATTTCGCAACGCGAGCCAGACAATCGCGCGGCATTACGCGCACGTTTTTATGCGCAGCTCGAGCGCGGTGATCGTGTTGCAGCGGCATCGACACTTGAGCGGCTGCAGCAAGCGGCAGTTGGCGATGAAGATCGTAGCGCGGATCGATTGCTGGCCGCGACGTTAGCGATTTCATCTAACGATTTACCAAAGGCGCAGCAGCAATTGGAGGAGCTCAGAGCGGAGCAGCAAGATGCTGCGGAGGTGCGCGAGCGCCTGGGACAAATTTATCGCTGGCGCGGTTGGCCGCGTCGCGCGTTGACTGAGTATTCGCATGCCGAACAAAACGGCGGCGAGTCGCCCGATTTGCATCTCGCCAAAGCGGCGGCATTCAGCGATGCGCATGATTTTGTCGCGGCGCGTGCGGAAGTTGAAGCAGCGGAGAAAGCGGCTCCCGAGCATCCCGATTTGGTTGGTGCGCAGTTGCAGCAAAAAAATCGTTCGCGTTGGGAATACGAGGCGCGTGCGCTGGTCGGACGTTCGCCCGATAGCAGTGTGAATACCGAAGGTGATCGTCGTTTCGAGCAAAAATTGTGGTCGCCGTTCATCGACGATCGCTATCGCGTTTTTGCGCATCACCGCTACGACTGGGCTGAATTTCCATACGAGGAAGAAGGTATCGGGCGGCTCAATCGCTATGGTCTTGGCGCTGCATTGTATTTACCTGCTGTCGATGCATCGTTCGAAATTCACCAGCGCAATCCCGACGCAAAAATCGGTATCGATCTGGCGGGCGAATGGCGTTTCGATGATCAATTCAATTTATTTGCTGAATACCAATCCGATAGCGAACGGGTGCCGCTGCGTGCGTTCAACGACGGTGTCAATGGCCATTCGATTGCGGTTGGCGGTCAATTTCGTGTCGATGAAAATCAAGCGGCGCGATTAGCTTACGCGCGCACCGATTTTAGCGACGGCAATACCCGGCAAACGTGGTCGGCTAATTATCGGCAGACGCTGTATCGCAATGCGGGGCGTGAATTTAATGTGCTCGCACAAATCTACGATGGCCGTAATTCGGGGACGAATGATGTCTTCTATTTCAATCCAGCGCATGAAAATGCCGCGACGGTAACACTGGAATACGGAGCGCCAATTTGGCGCGGTGAAACGTCGATATGGTCGCATCGTGTTGCGATAGGCGGCGGTATTTATCGTCAGCGCGAATTCAGCAGTGAACCGATTTGGGATTTCGAATATGAGCAGCGTTGGAATATCAGCCCTGTGTTCGATCTCAATTACGGTGTCATGCATCGCAGCCGTGTTTATGACGGCGAGCGCGAAAGTTACAACGCGGTTTTCGGCGGCGTTAATTGGCATTTCTGATAGACAGATAGTGATAAGCGGAAGGTAAAACATGCAATACCAAACCATCGCGGATTATTTGTTAGCGTTCGCGTATTACTATCCGCTGTTCATGTCTTACGTGTGGATGTGTGGAGGTCTTTATTATCGCTTTCATTGGGAGCGATCGAGCCCGCAGGATCAGCCGCCGAAATTAACGGCGTATCCCGGCGTTTCAATTCTGGTGCCGTGCTTCAATGAGTCAGAGCAGTTGCACGAAACTTTGGCGTATCTAGATACGCTTGAATATCCCGATTACGAAATTATTTGTATCAATGACGGCAGTAGCGATAACACGGCGGAAATTCTCGACACATTGAGCGCGCAATATGCGCGTTTGCGCGTCATTCATCTAACGACCAACGGCGGTAAGGCGCGCGCATTGAATGTCGGTGCGTTGATGGCGAAGCACGAAATTCTGGTTTGTATCGACAGCGATGCAGTGCTCGATCCGCACGCGCTGACGTGGCTGGTCGCACAATTCGAAAATTCGCCGCGTCTCGGCGCGGTGACGGGTAATCCGCGCATTCGCAATCGCTCGACCTTGCTCGGCAAAATTCAGGTCGGCGAGTTTTCCTCCATTATCGGATTGATCAAACGCGCTCAGAGAATTTACGGACGCATCTTCACCGTCTCCGGTGTGGTCGCAGCATTTCGACGATCCGCATTGCAACGCGTAGGTTTTTGGCATTCGGATACGGCCACCGACGACATCGATATCAGCTGGCGTTTACAGCTCGATCATTGGGATATTCGTTACGAACCCAATGCCTTGTGCTGGATTTTGATGCCGGAAACGTATGGCGGGCTGTGGCGCCAGCGACTGCGTTGGGCGCGCGGTGGTGCGGAAGCCGCATTGCGTTATGCGGGCGTCATGGCGCGCTGGCGTTCGCGTCGGATGTGGATGGTGTTCGTCGAGTACTGGCTCAGCGTGGTGTGGAGTTATGTGCTCGCGGCGATTGTGATTATGTGGTTGGCCGGTAAATTTTTTTCATTGCCGCCCGAATTGCATGTGCCGACGATCGTACCGGGCTGGCACGGGGTGGTGCTGGCGTCGACATGCCTGCTGCAGTTTTTTGTCAGCTTAACCATCGATGGTCGTTACGAGAAAAAATTACTGCGCAATTTTTTCTGGATGATCTGGTATCCGCTCGCGTATTGGCTGTTGACGGTTTTCACTACAGTGGTCGCGGTGCCGCGCACGATATTCAACCCGCGGCGCAGCGGAACCTGGATCAGTCCCGATCGCGGTATTCGCGAAACCGATGCGGCATGATGAGAGGAGAATGCGCATGAATGCACGCAACAAATCGCTGATTATCAATCGTCCGGATTTGGTGCCGCCGGGCCAGAAACTGACGGCGTGGGGGATCACGCTATTTTTCTGGGCTGCGCTGCTGTACCTATGGCAGCCGTTGCTCAGTTTGCTGGCGTGGGGGCTCAATATTCAGCTGTTTTACAACCACATGATTTTGCTCGGCGGCTATCGTACCTTTCTCGATCTGTTAGTGAAGTATTTGATCACCATTTCGATTCTCGGCGGTGGTTTGATTGTGTGGGCACGGATTAATCAATGGCGTTTTCGAGGCAAGGAGCGGCGCACGGGTATCGGTGCGACCGATATGAAATCGTTAGCGACGAGTTTCGGTTTGGGGCTTGAAGAAATCGAGGCATTCGCAGGCAGTAAAGTGGTCTCGGTGACTTTCGTGGACGAGCAGAAGATTTCGGTGGTGATCGATAGGTAGGGTGTCGGCCTTCTTTACGCCCTACCGGGCAAAATCCCAGACTTGCTCTAAAATGTGTCGACTAAACAAGGTTTTGTGACTTAGGTCTCAAAATTGCTTATAGCTAAATGTAACTAACAATTACCCGGGAAATTTCAAATGATTCGAGCTGTATCCGCAGTACTGTTCTCGCTCCTTGTTTCCACTTCGGCCTTTTCGGCGACAATCCAGCAAACCGTCGATGGCCACGACAATCTGTTTTATACCGATTGGGGTCATTGGTTTACGTTGCCGAGCGATCATGGTCTGGCTGAGCCGGGCTCGCAAGCCGCTTCGGCAATTCCGTTCAATTTCGCGGGTTACGGTTCGATTTCGATTACCGCGACCGGTCTGGTCACTGAAGACGTGTACGCAACCTATACCCCTGACGGCGTCTGCGTCAGTCAATGCGATACGGCGATATTTCCGGGGACCGAACTGCGTGCGTCGGGCCTCCCGGTGTATGCGCTGATCGGTATCTGGAGCAGCTCGGCCACCGAGATCGTTCCGTTTTACACCGAGAACCATGGCTGGGCGAACATCAACAGCGGTCTTGGGTTGTTGCTGATCGGTAGTTCGCGCGATCTCGTTGTGCCGACGGCTTCGTCTGCGTATTTGTTTCTCGCCGTGAACGATGGCGGCTTCGCTGATAACAGTGGTGCGTTCAACGTGACGGTTGAAGCGGTGCCGGTTCCCGGTGCGCTACTGTTGATGGGCTCTGCTTTGATGGCTCTCGTCGGTGCTCGCCGCCGCGCTGCATAAATTTGCATTTTACACACGCTTCATAAAAAGACCGCTTTCGAGCGGTCTTTTTTTACTAGTTTTTTATTTCGACGATTTTTCACGCGCGGCGAGCAATAAATCGAGAAACGCGCGCGCTGCGTTGGACAGGCTGCGTTCGCGATGCATGACCACGCCGAGATTTCGACTCATCTTTTGTCCGCTCAAATTCAATCCGCATAAGCTTTCATCGATCAAGGTTTTTGGCAGCACGCTCCAGCCCAATCCGATCGATACCATCACTTTGATCGTTTCCAAATAATTCGTCGACATCGAGACATCGAGCGGTAATTTCTGCTCTTCGAATAATGCTTTGATGATGCGACCCGTGTAGGTATTTAATCCCGGCAAAATCGCGCGATATTGGCTGAGTGCTTTTGCATTCACACGGTTTTGTAGTGCGAGTGGGTGATTGCTGGCGACGGTGACGACGAGCTCGTCTTTCCAGATCGGAATTTGCTGCAGCGATAATTTTTCCTCGGGTGCGAGCGTGATCACGCCGAGTTCGACTTCGCCGAGTAATACTTTTTCGTACGCCTCTTCAGAATCGAGAAAATCGATATCGAGGCGCACGTCCGGATATTGCTGAGTGAATTTTTGCAGCACATCGGGCAGGCGATGCAGCCCCATATGATGGCTGATGCCCATTGTCAGTAACCCGGTCACGCCGCCGCGTAAATCCTGAATATGCCGTTTCGCTGCGCGCAATTCTTGTAAAACTGTTTGTGCATGGGGAAGTAGCGCGCGGCCCGCTTCGGTAAGAGTGATCGAACGACCAATACGATCGAACAGGCTGCAATCGAGTTGGCTTTCGAGCAGGGCGATGCGTTTGCTCACGGCGGGTTGGGTGAGGTGCAGCTCTTCGGCCGCATCGGAGAAGGAACCGTTTTCGGCCACGGCGGCGAAGGCTTGCAGCAGTTGGGTGTCCACGTTTCAATCCATTCTCAACAGGAATCGTTTCTATAAAAAAGATGAATTTGTGTTATTTGTCAATGATTCTTACACTTCACCATCGATTACCCACCTGACTCCGCTTTAAAGGTGTTCTATGGCAGGCAAAACGCTCTACGACAAATTGTGGGACGCGCATTTGGTGAAAATGCGTGAGGACGGTACCGGTCTTATTTATATCGACCGCCAATTGCTGCACGAAGTGACTTCGCCGCAGGCGTTCGAAGGTTTGCGGTTGGCGAATCGCAAACCGTGGCGCATCGATGCGAATGTGGCAACGCCCGATCACAACGTGCCATCCGATGTGCAGGAACGTAAAGCCGGTGTTGCGGGTATCGTCGATGAAGTGTCGCGCATTCAAGTGCAGACGCTCGATGAAAACTGCGAAGACCTCGGCATTCTCGAATTCAAAATCAACGATGCGCGTCAGGGCATCGTGCATGTTGTTGGACCCGAGCAAGGTTTAGTGTTGCCGGGTATGACGGTCGTCTGCGGCGATTCGCATACCTCGACACACGGTGCGCTTGGCGCACTTGCGCATGGCATCGGTACTTCCGAAGTCGAACACGTACTCGCTACACAATGTTTGATTCAGAAAAAATCGAAAAACTTTTTAGTGAGAGTGAACGGCAAGCTCGGCGCCGGTGTCACCGCGAAAGATGTCGTGCTTGCAGTGATCGGCGAAATCGGCACAGCCGGTGGCACGGGTTACGCGATTGAATTCGGTGGCGATGTCATTCGTGCCTTGTCGATGGAAGGCCGCATGACGATTTGCAACATGGCGATCGAAGCGGGCGCGCGCGTCGGCATGGTTGCTGTTGATGACATCACACTCGATTACGTGAAAGGTCGTCCGTATGCGCCGAAAGGCGAGCAATGGGATCAAGCCGTCGCGTATTGGAAAACCTTGCACAGCGATGCCGATGCGAAATTCGATCGCGTTGTTGAAATCGATGGCAGTGCGATCAAACCGCAAGTGAGCTGGGGCACGTCGCCGGAAATGGTTTTACCGGTTGATGCGAAGGTGCCGAATCCTGCCGATATTGCCGATGCGACAAAACGCAAAGCGGTTGAGCGCGCGCTCGAATATATGGGCTTGCAGGCGAATCAAGCGATCACCAGTATCAAACTCGATCGCGTATTTATCGGTTCGTGTACCAATTCGCGCATCGAAGATTTGCGCGCGGCGGCTGATGTCGTGAAAGGCAAAAAAGTCGCGGCGAGTTTGAAACAGGTGCTCGTTGTTCCGGGTTCTGCGCAAGTGAAGGCGCAAGCGGAACAAGAAGGGCTCGATAAAATTTTTGTCGAAGCCGGTTTGGAATGGCGTGCGCCGAGTTGCTCGATGTGTCTCGCGATGAACGCCGATAAATTATTACCGGGCGAGCATTGTGCCTCGACCTCTAACAGAAATTTCGAGGGGCGTCAGGGCTTCGGTGGGCGCACGCATTTGGTCAGTCCTGCCATGGCGGCTGCCGCTGCAATCGCCGGTCACTTTGTTGATGTGCGGGAGCTTAATTCGGGGGAGCGCGCATAAATGAAACCGTTTACCATTTTGACAGGTATCGCTGCGCCTTTAGATCGCGCCAATGTCGACACCGATTTGATTATCCCGAAGCAGTTTTTGAAATCGATTAAGCGCAGCGGTTTCGGTCCGAATTTATTCGACCAATTGCGTTATCTCGATGAAGGCCAGCCGGGACAGGATTGCAGCAAGCGTCCGCTCAATGCCGAGTTTCCGCTGAATTTTCCACGCTACAAAGGCGCCTCGGTTTTGCTCGCGCGCGAAAACTTCGGTTGCGGTTCGAGTCGTGAGCATGCGCCGTGGGCGTTGGAAGATTACGGCTTTCGCTGCGTGATCGCGCCGAGCTTCGCCGATATTTTCTTCAACAACTGCTTCAAGAACGGCGTGCTTCCCATCGTATTGAGCGCGGATGTTGTCGATAAGCTGTTCAAAGAAATGTACGCGAGCGAAGGTTATCAGTTGACGATCGATTTGCCTGCGCAAAAAGTGCGCACGCCGAGCGGTGAAGCGTTTGCGTTCGAGGTTAATGAGTTCAGCAAATATTGCCTGGTCAACGGTCTCGACGATATCGGCATTACGCTCAAAGATGCCGATGCGATTAAATCGTTTGAACAGCAATGGGCAAAGAAAGCGCCGTGGCTGTTTAACGCGCTGCAGTAATTTACGCGAAGCTGTTTGTTGCAAAACAAGAATGGGTGAGATGAATGGGTAAGAAAGTTCTTGTGATTTCCGGTGACGGCATCGGTCCCGAAATCACTGCCGAAACTATGAAGGTTATGCATGTCGTCAACGAGCAGTTTCAACTGGAATTGCAGTTCGACGATGCGCTGATGGGTGGCGCTGCGATCGATGCGACAGGCGTACCGCTGCCTGATGAAACGCTCGACAAAGCACGAGCGAGTGATGCGATTTTATTTGCGGCGATTGGTGGTCCGAAATGGGACAAGCTTGATCGCGCGATTCGCCCGGAAAAAGGCTTGCTGAAAATTCGCTCCGAGCTGGATTTGTTCGGCAATCTGCGCCCTGCGATTTTGTATCCGCAATTGGCTGATGCATCGTCGCTGAAAAAAGAACTCGTTGCTGGCCTCGATATTTTGATTGTGCGCGAATTGACGGGCGGTATTTATTTCGGTGAGCCACGCGGTATTCGTACACTCGAAAATGGCGAACGCGAAGGTTTCAACACCGATAAGTATTCGGAATCCGAAGTTCGCCGTGTTGGCCGCTTGGCATTCGATCTTGCACGCAAGCGCGGCAAGAAAGTGTGCTCGGTGGATAAGGCCAACGTCATGGAGTGCACGGTGCTGTGGCGCGAAGTGATGGATGAAGTCGCCAAGGAATATCCCGATGTTGAGTTGTCGCACATGTATGTCGATAACTGCGCGATGCAACTCGTGCGTGCGCCGAAACAATTCGATGTGATCGTTACCGGCAATTTGTTCGGCGATATCTTGTCGGACGAAGCCGCGATGCTCACAGGTTCGATCGGCATGCTGCCATCGGCATCGCTCAACGAAAGCGGCGCGGGTATGTATGAGCCGTGTCACGGCTCTGCGCCCGATATTGCGGGTCAAGGCAAAGCCAATCCGTTAGCGATGATTTTATCGGCGGCGATGATGCTGCGTTATTCGCTCGGCGCGCCGGCTGCTGCTGATGCCATCGAAAAAGCGATTGGCGTAGTTCTCGATCAAGGTTTGCGTACTCCCGATATTTATACTGAGGGCACTCAGTTGGTGAATACATCTCAAATGGGCGATGCAGTAGCAAAAGCATTAAAGAATTAATCGAAGCCACTTAGCGGAGTACCCGAAATTTTTCGCGGGACCGCCGGCGACACGACGTCGCCGACGGAGCCTACATGGACCCCTTTTGTTCTTGAGATAAAAGGGCGGCGATCCTGCGAAATGTTTCGGGTGCGTAGCGAGCTAAATCGTTAGCACAGAATTTATTTATCTCAGGTGATCAAAATGAAAACTGTAGGTTTTGTCGGTTGGCGCGGTATGGTTGGCTCCGTTCTGATGGAGCGCATGCAGGCAGAAAATGATTTCGACGGTATCGAAGCCGTATTTTTCACGACATCGAATGTCGGTGGCGAAGGTCCTGCGTTTGCGAAAACCAAAGCGCCGCTTAAAGATGCGTTTGATATCAACGAGCTCAAAAAGCTCGATGTGATTATTTCGTGTCAGGGTGGTGATTACACCACGGAAGTATTTCCGAAATTGCGCCAATCGGGCTGGCAGGGTTATTGGATCGACGCGGCATCGACGCTGCGTATGGAAAATGATGCCATCATCATTCTCGATCCAGTCAACGGCGATCTGATTCGCGACGGCGTGAAGCGCGGTGTGAAAAATTTCATCGGCGGCAATTGCACCAACTCGATTTTGTTGATGGGCGTGAACGGTTTATTCCGCGAAGGTTTGGTCGAGTGGGTTAGCTCGATGACCTATCAGGCAGCATCGGGTGGCGGCGCCAATCACATGCGTGAGTTGCTCAGGGGCATGGGCGTAATTCATTCCGCCGTTGCCGATCAACTCGCTACACCGGCTTCGTCAATCATCGACATCGATCGCAAAGTCGCACAAACGATTCGCGAAGATGTGCCGCACGAGTTTTTCGATGCGCCGCTCGCGGGTGGATTGATTCCATGGATCGATAAAGAACTCGAAAACGGTCAATCGAAAGAGGAATGGAAAGGGCAGGCTGAGGTCAACAAAATTCTCGGCACGCATAAAGTCATTCCGGTCGATGGTTTGTGCGTGCGTATCGGTGCGATGCGTTGCCACAGCCTCGCGCTGACTATGAAGCTCAACAAAGATTTACCGTTGGGCGAAATCGAGGCGCTTATCCAGAATGGAAATCCCTGGGTGAAATGGGTTCCGAATACGCGCTCGGTGACCGCTCAAGAGCTTACTCCTGCCGCAATTACCGGCGGTTTGCAAATCGGCGTTGGCCGCGTGCGCAAACTCAACATGGGGCCCGAATACCTCAGTGCATTTGTGATCGGCGATCAATTGTTGTGGGGCGCGGCTGAGCCACTGCGCCGCATGTTGCGCATTTTGCGTGAACAAGAGTAATCCGGGCGGAGAGGGCGTAATCGATAGTGAGTGGTTCGAAGACAATTAATATTGCGGTGGTGGGTGCGACCGGTGCGGTCGGTGAAGCATTGCTGTCGGTGCTGGTCGAGCGTGATTTTCCGGTTGGAAAATTGTATGCGCTGGGCAGAAATGAAACGTCCGGTGATACCGCGATGTTCAATGAGCGGCCGGTGCGTATCAAGGCGATCGACGATTTCGATTTCGCGCAGTGTCAGATCGCTTTTTTCTGTGCGCCGAAAACCGTCGCCAAAAAATACGCTTCTCGAGCCGCAAACGCCGGTTGCTGGGTGATCGATGTCAGCAGCCAATTTCGTCTGGATAAAAATGTTCCGCTCGTCGTCCCTGAAATTAACGCGGATCAACTCGCGACATTAACGAAGCCGCAAATTGTTGCGAGTCCGAGTGCGCCCGTTATTCAGGCGTGCGCGGCGTTATTCCCGCTGCAGCAAAAATTCGGCTTGCGTCGTGTCGATATCACCACAATGCTCGCGGTATCGGCTCTCGGCAAAGCCGGTGTCGCCGAGCTCGCGGGGCAAACTGCGCGCTTGTTAAATGTTCAGCCGATCGAGCAAAAGTTATTTCCCTCGCAAATCGCCTTTAATCTTCTCCCTGCGTTTGACGCGTCTACTGATAGCGGCTATACCCTCGATGAATCGAATGGCGCCAAAGAAGTCAAAAAGCTTCTAAGTGCCGAGCAGCTTGAGGTCGTTGTGAGTCAGGCTTTCGCGCCCGTGTTTTACGGCCACAGTCAAATCGTTCGTGCGGAAACGGTCGCAGCTTGTGCGGCTACCGAAGCTCGCGAATTGATGATGGCGGCCGGATTGGAGTTTGCCGACACACCCGATGAGCTGCTCAGTCCGGTTTCCATCGGCACGGCCAGCGATACAGTATTCGTCAGTCGTTGCGTTCAATCCAACGTGGAATCGCAACGGCTAGAACTGTGGACTGTTGCCGACAATATCCGGAAGGGTGCCGCAATTAACATGGTTGCGATTGCCGAAACCTTGCTAAAAAGCCATCTGTGACTAATATTTACGTCATTTACTAAATTCATATTCTAACTATTAGGATGTCCTGGCTGGTGTGGAGCGAAGGCTCTTGGCAGCCGGTGACAAATTCTCAGCGAGATAGCAGGGTAGAAAACATGGTGCGGAAGAAGCTCGCCGTCGCAGTATTGGCATTCAGTGCATTGCAGGCAAATTTTGCCGATGCGATGGGTCTGGGGAATCTTTCGGTAAAGTCAGCGCTCAATCAGCCGCTGAATGCCGAGATCAAATTGCTCGATACGGGCGATCTGGATCCAAGCCAAATCAAGATTAATCTCGCAACGACCGAAGATTTTCAGCGTGCTGGCGTCGACCGCGATTACTTCCTGACCAATTTGAAATTCGCGGTGAGTATTGATGGTAGCGGCAATGGCACCATCAAAATCACGACGCGGGAGCCTGTTGTCGAGCCTTACCTGAACTTTGTGATCGAAGCGCGCTGGCCAAACGGCCGGTTGCTGCGTGAATTCGCCGTGCTGCTCGATCCGCCGACTTTTAGTGCGAGCAAAGCGGCAGCGCCGATTGCTCCAGCCACCTCGGGTGCGCAACCTGTAAAGCCGAAGGCGGCGCAGCCGCCGGTCGTAAGGACTGAAACCGAGACCACCAAATCCATTCCCGCTGCTGATATGTCGCTGCCGGCGGCCGACAAGTCCGGCGAATACCGGGTGCAGGTTTACGACACGATGGCAAAGATTGCCGCGCGGTTCAAACCCGCGAGCGATGTCTCTGTCGCGCAAACCATGATCGCGATTCAACGCGCAAATCCTAATGTCTTCATTCGCAATAACGTCAATCTGATCAAATCCGGTTATGTGCTGCGTTTGCCGAGCGCCGATGAGGTTCGCTCGATTACTGCAGAGCAGGCGACTCAGGAAGTCGAGGCACAAACGCAGGAATGGCGTGGCGGGAGCTCCTCCGGATCGACGGCAGCGCGTGCTCCGGCAGCTGGGCCGCAGCTTGATGCCAGCGCGCCCGAACCGACCAGTAAAGAAGGCAACTATCGCGAGCAGGCGCGGTTATCGATCGCTTCTTCGGGTGGTGCCGATAAAGGTGCTTCCGGTAAAGGTGTTGATGCGCTGCGTCAGCAGTTGGGTGAGAGCCAAGAGGCGCTTGAGAAAGGCAAGCGTGACAATAAGGAATTGCAATCGCGTCTCGACGATATGGAGCGTCAGATCGCGACGCTCCAACGTTTGATTACGCTGAAAGACGAGCAATTGGCAGCGGTTCAGGCCAAGGCTGCTGGCGATGTTAAGTCAACGCCGCAAGCGACCCCTGCGCCTGCGGAGCCAAGCGCAGCAGTACCGACGCCTGCACCGGCTGAGCCCGCTCCCGCTGAGGCCGCCGCACCTGTTGCTACTCCGGTAACACCACCGCCGCCGGCACCAAAACCTGCGCCCAAGCCGGCAGCCAAGCCCGCTGTTCCGCCTGAACATAGCTCGTTCGAGAAGCTGGTCGAAAATCGCTACCTCTTCCTGGGTGGCGGCATTGCGGCGATCGTCGCCGCGCTGGGTATTCCGATGCTGATCAAGCGCCAGCGCCGCAAGGCATGGCTTGAGCGTCAGGAGGAATCAGAAAATAGTCTGTTCGACGAGGGCGATCGTTTTGCCTTCGATACCACGGCGTTCGATGAGTCGCCTGCTGAAGAGTCCGCGCCTATCGACGAGACCGCCATTAAAGATGGCGATGACGAGCAGGTAGCGGCGGCAGAGCCGAAAAAAACGGTGCGCTCGGAGACGGGTGATCCGATCGCCGAGTCCGATATTTACATCGCCTACGGGCGCTATCAGCAGGCAGTTGATTTGCTTACGACGGCAATTGATGCGGAGCCAAATCGCAGCGATTTGCGCGTGAAATTGCTCGAAGTCTATATCGAGATGCGCAACAAGGATGCCTTCCGCCAGCAGTTCGTGGCGTTGCAAGGTCTGGGCGATAGCGCTGCCGTCGCTCATGTGAAAGACATGATGTCGTCGGTCGATGGTATTTCCGATTGGCTCGACGATCTGCCGGGTGCGGGCTCTTCGGGCTCGGGGGCTGCGATTGCTGTAGCGTCTGCTGCTGCCGTTTCAGCAGCGGCCAGCGCAGCGCCGGAGATGGATTTGGATCTCGATTTCGACAGCGCGCCAGCGCCGGATGAAGTCGCCGAAGCAGAGCTCGATCTGAACGATGATCTGGCCGCGCTCGAAACCAGTTTTGAAGCGGATCTCGCCACCGAGGAAGAGGTCGACGAGCTCGATCTTGAACTCGACGATGATCTGCTTGCGGGTGATGCAGAGACCGGGCTTGCCGATAGCTTCCTGGGTGAGCCGGAGCCGGTTACCCATGTCGAACCCACTCACCGTTTCGATAACACCTTCGACTCGACGGATAACTTTGCCTCATCCAATAACAGTTTTGACGGCTCGTTTGATGGTTCGACGAATAGCTTCGCGGCGCCTTCGGATAATTTTGCGTCAGCGGATAATCTGCACACCGAAAATGCAGGCAACACCGGTTTTGTAACGCCTTCTCCAGCGGACGATCTGTCGCTCGACGATGGGTTGGAACTCGATCTTGGCGATGACGATCTCGACCAGGCGCTGAGCAATATGGGCGAAGCGGAAAGTCTGGGCGATCTTGAGGATATGTCCGGAGCGCTCGCGAATTTTGAAAGCCCGACGCAAGCGCCGGTCGATCTGAGCGCGGATCTCGATTTGCCGGAAGAGTTCGATCTCAGCCAGACCTCCACCGAGTTGCCGGATGTTGAGCGTTTTGATGGCGGTAGTCTGGAAACACCGGATTTCGAAGAGCCATTTGTTGAATCGACACCCGCGCCCCAGTTCCAATCGGAGCCAGAGCTGGACGTCTTTGCCGGGCTGAATCAGTCGGCGCCTGCGCCGGTTGCTCCGACGGAGATGGCGGAAAGCGGTGACGATTTTGACTTCCTCGCCGATGCCGATGAGGTAGCGACCAAACTCGATCTGGCGCGTGCCTATATCGATATGGGCGACACCGACGGCGCTAAAGATATTCTCGATGAAGTCATGCAGGAAGGAACCGACACGCAGAAAAGCGAAGCGTCGAATCTGCTCTCGCGCATCGGCTGATCTAGTGTGTACTTGAGATGACACAGCGGTCGTTCACCGCGCAGTTTGCCGCGGGCGACCGCGTTGCTCTCGCCGTCGAATACAACGGAAATTCGTTTTTCGGCTGGCAATCGCAGCGCAAGCTCAACCTGCCCACGGTGCAGGAAACGCTTGAAAATGCGCTCTCGCAAATAGCCTCCGCGCCGATCACAACAATCTGCGCCGGTCGCACCGACACCGGTGTGCACGGCACCCATCAGGTCGTGCATTTCGATACGCCCGTTGCGCGTCCGGAAAAAGCCTGGGTGTTTGGCGGCAATACCGCATTGCCCGATGGCATCGCGATCAAATGGGCAAAGCCGGTGTCGTCCGATTTTCACGCACGCTTTTCGGCGACCGCGCGGCGCTATCGCTACATCATCCATAACACGCCGACGCGTTCTGCCCATCTCGGTTCGCTCACGACATTTTTTCCGCACGCGCTCGATGTCGAACTGATGCATCGGGAGGCGCAATGTCTGCTCGGCGAGCAGGATTTTTCCTCGTTTCGCGGCGCGGGTTGCCAATCGAATACGCCGATGCGCAACGTGCATCACGTGACCGTTTCGCGTCGCGGCGCTTTCGTGATCGTCGATATTCAGGCCAACGCGTTTCTTCTGCACATGGTGCGCAATATCGTCGGCACCTTGATCGCGGTGGGGAATGGTCGGCAGCCGCCGGGTTGGACCGCCGAAGTTTTTGCGGCGAAGGATCGCACGCTCGCTGCACCGACTGCGCCGCCGCAAGGTCTGTATTTGGTCGATGTGCATTATCCGGCCGAGCTTGGATTGCCGCCGAGCGAGCTGGGGCCAGCGTTCCTCGCCGAAAGTGCGTTTCTCACTAAAGCATAGCTTTTGTAGGCATGCGGATTTGCTGTTCGATATGCCGCGAAAGCGATCCAAATTCCCGTGAAAAGCAGACAGTCCCGCGCGCGATCTGTTACGATTCCGGCTTCCTTTTTGGCTGCCGAACGATCCATGGCCCTGCGCCGAACCCGCATAAAAATCTGTGGTATTACCCGAGTCGAAGATGCCTTGGCGGCGGCTGCGGCGGGTGCCGATGCGATCGGTTTTGTGTTTTATGCAAACAGTTCACGCGCGGTCAGCGCTGAAATCGCGCGCGATATTTGCGCTGCGCTACCCGCATTTGTCACCACGGTCGGGCTATTTGTCGACGCGGACCCGAGCGCAGTAAAAAAAGTTCTCGATGTTGTGCCGCTCGACTTGTTGCAATTTCATGGCGACGAAAGTCCCGCGTACTGCGCACAGTTTTCACGCCCGTATTGCAAAGCATTGCGTATGCGCGACGATCTCGATGTGATTGCAGCGGCAACGCAATTTGAAGATGCGCGTTCGCTGTTGCTCGATACCTATCGCGCGGGCGTTGCTGGTGGTACCGGTGAAACCTTCGAGTGGCAGCGCGTACCACAATCGTTGCGCGACAAAATAATTCTTGCCGGCGGGTTATCGCCTGAAAATGTGGGCGATGCGATTGCACAGATTCGGCCTTACGCTGTCGATGTCAGCGGTGGTGTTGAATCCAATCCCGGCATTAAAGACGTAAATAAGATTCACGCATTTATCGCGGCAGTCCGCCGCACCGATTTCGAATTGGAGTCACGTAGTGAGTAACGATACTGGTTCTTTAACATCCATCGATTACAGTGCGATGCCCGATGCGCGCGGTCACTTCGGTATTCACGGCGGTAAATTCGTCGCCGAAACGCTGATGTGCGCACTCGAAGAGTTGGAAAATGCCTACAACAAACTGTCGGTCGATGAAAAGTTTCGCGCTGAGTTCGATCGCGATCTTGCGCAATATGTCGGCCGTCCTTCGCCGCTGTATCACGCAGAGCGTTGGAGCCGCGAGCTCGGCGGCGCACAAATTTATTTGAAGCGCGAAGATTTGAATCACACCGGCGCGCACAAGGTTAACAACACCATCGGCCAGGGCTTGCTCGCGAAATACATGGGCAAAAAGCGCGTCATCGCCGAAACCGGTGCCGGTCAGCACGGCGTTGCGACGGCAACGGTCGCTGCGCGTTTTGGAATGGAGTGTCAGGTCTACATGGGCGAAGAAGACGTGCGTCGTCAATCGCTCAATGTGTATCGCATGAAATTGCTTGGCGCTGAAGTGATTCCGGTGAAATCGGGTTCGCGCACATTGAAAGATGCGATGAACGAAGCGCTGCGCGATTGGGTCACCAATGTCGACAACACGTTTTACATTATCGGCACCGTTGCAGGTCCGCATCCGTATCCGAAAATTGTACGCGATTTTCAATCGGTGATCGGTCGCGAAGCCAAAGCACAATGCGCCGAACAAACCGGCCGCTTACCCGATGCGTTAGTCGCGTGCGTCGGTGGCGGTTCGAATGCGATCGGTTTATTTCATCCGTTCCTCAGTGATACGTCGGTGCAGATGTATGGCGTAGAAGCGGGCGGTTACGGTATCGAAACGGGGAAACATGCAGCGCCGCTCAGCGCAGGTCGCCCCGGGGTATTGCATGGCAATCGCACGTACTTGATGCAGGACGAAGACGGTCAAATTATCGAAACGCATTCGATTTCGGCGGGTCTCGATTATCCCGGCGTCGGTCCAGAGCATTCATGGTTGCGCGATATCGGTCGCGTCAATTACGTCTCGATCAACGACGATGAAGCGCTCACTGCATTTCGCAAACTGACGCGCACCGAAGGCATTATGCCCGCGCTCGAATCGAGTCATGCGCTCGCGTATGTCGAAAAACTCGCGCCGACGATGCGCAAAGATCAAATCATCATCGTGAATTTATCGGGACGCGGCGATAAAGATATTCACACGATTGCCAATCTCGATCGCATCAGTTTGTAATTTGTTTCCTCTCCCTAAATGGGAGAGGAGAGAAAGAACCTAGTAAGGAATTTATTTTGAGTCGAATCGCAAACACACTCGCACAATTGCGCGAGCAAAATCGCAAAGCCGTGGTGCCGTATGTGGTCGCCGGTGATCCACAGCTCGAGGCGACATTGCCGCTCATGCACGGCCTGGTCAACGCGGGCGCCGATATTATCGAGCTCGGCGTACCGTTTTCCGATCCAATGGCGGAAGGCCCGGTCATTCAGCTCGGCCACGAGCGCGCGCTGGCGCATCGCACCTCGTTGCGCGATGTGCTCGGTATCGTTACCGAGTTTCGCAAAACCAATGACAAGACGCCGGTCGTGTTGATGGGATATGCCAACCCGGTCGAATACATGGGTTATGCGCAATTTGCCGATGCTGCGGCGAAAGCGGGTGTCGATGGCCTGCTGACCGTCGATTTGCCGCCCGAAGAAGCCGACGACTTGAATGCGGAGTTGCGCCGCGTCGGCATCGACAATATTTTCCTGCTCGCACCGACCACCACCGATCAGCGTATTCGCGCCATCGCCGAATTGGCGAGCGGCTATTTGTATTGCGTATCGCTGAAAGGCGTGACGGGAGCGGGGCATCTTGATATCGATGCGGTGCGCGCGATGTTGCAGCGCATCAAGGCGATCACCGATTTACCGATCACTGTCGGCTTCGGCATTAAAGATGCAAGTTCAGCGCAGGCCATCGCACGCGTGGCTGAAGGCGTTGTGATCGGCAGTGCGTTAGTCGAACGCATCGCGCAGGCCGCGCAGCAAAATAAGGTGGGTGCAGAGTTGATCGCCGGACCGGCGCAATTGCTCGCGGAAATCCGGCAGGCGGTCGATAACATCTAGCATCTCAATTGTTCTGGACCAGACACGGAATAAACACGAGGTTTTGCCATGAGTTGGATCGATAAAATTGTTCCTGCGCTCAATCGCACCCCGGATGTGAAGGATCGACGCGCTTCGGTGCCGGAAGGCCTGTGGAAAAAATGCCCGAAATGCGATGCGCCGTTATATCGCCCCGAGTTGGAAAAAAACCTCGACGTCTGTCCCAAATGTGATCACCACATGCGCGTCGGCGCGCGTGCGCGTTTGAATATGTTTCTGGATGCCGATGGGCGCCAGGAAATAGCGCAAGATGTGTTGCCGGTCGACCGACTCAAATTCAAAGACATCAAGAAGTACAAGGATCGTCTGACGCAGGCGCAAAAGGAAACGGGCGAAAAAGAAGCGCTGATTGCTATGCGCGGTACGCTCAAATCGATGCCGATCGTAACCGTTGCATTCGAGTTCAATTTTCACGGCGGCTCGATGGGCAATGTGGTCGGCGAGCGCTTTAAACGTGCAGCGATGTTGGCCCTCGAAGAAAATATGCCGCTCGTTTGTTTTTCCGCATCGGGCGGCGCGCGTATGCAGGAAGCGTTGATCTCGCTGATGCAAATGGCGAAAACGAGCGCGGTGCTGGAGCGCATGAAACAGCAGGGCGTGCCGTATATTTCCGTGCTTACCGATCCGATTTACGGCGGCGTTTCTGCGAGTCTCGCATTGCTCGGCGATATCAACGTTGCTGAGCCCGGCGCGCGCGCGGGTTTCGCGGGCCCGAATATTATCGAGCAAACCATTCGGCAGAAATTACCGCCCGGATTTCAGCGCAGCGAATTTCTGCTCGAACACGGCGCCATCGATATGATTGTGCATCGTCGCGATATGCGCGATACGCTCGCCCGTATTCTTGCCAAACTCACCCGGCAAGCGGCTCCCGCTGCCTAGTTTTTGCTGATTAGTTGAATGGAGCAGCAACGCACACTGGGAGATTGGTTGGCATGGATGGAGGCGCACCATCCAAGTCAGATTGAGCTGGGGCTGGATCGCGTTGCTGCCGTCGCCAAAAATCTAACGATTGATCTCAGTCGCAGTAAAGTCATCACGGTCGGCGGAACCAACGGCAAGGGTTCCTGCGTCGCATTTCTTGAGTCCATTCTACGCGCCGCGAGTCATCGTGTTGGCGCTTACACTTCTCCGCATTTATTGCAGTACAACGAGCGCGTGCGTATCGATGGCATTGCGGTTAGCGATGCACAATTATGCGATGCATTCAGTGCCGTGCATGCGGCGCTCGGCGATATTTCTCTCACCTATTTTGAATTCGGCACATTGGCGGCGCTGTGGTTATTTCAGCGAGCGCAGCTCGATGTGATTGTGCTCGAAGTCGGGCTGGGTGGTCGCCTCGATGCCGTGAATATTATCGATGCCGATGTCGCGGTGCTGACGAGTATCGATCTCGATCACCAGGATTGGCTTGGGCCGGATCGCGAAAGTATCGGGGCAGAAAAGGCCGGAATTTTTCGCGCCCGTAAACCTGCAATATGTGTCGATCCCAATCCGCCGCGCAGCGTTATCAACACCGCAAAAAAAATCGGAGCGGATTTTTATGCGGTTGTCGGTACGTTAGAGGATGGCAGTGCATTCGATTATGCGGAGCAAGACGCGTGGTGGAGTTGGTCGAGCAACCAGTTACCGCGCAATGCGTTATACGAAAAATTGTCGAAGCCAGCATTACCATTGCCGAGCGCGGCGGCTGCCATCGCTGCGCTGCACTGCCTTGAATTGCAGATAGATGCCGATGCAATCGCGAAGGGGTTACGCACTGCGAATTTGGCGGGACGTTTTCAGCGTATCGCCTGCGGTGAGGTCGAAGTTATTCTCGATGTCGGGCACAATCCGCACGCGGCGCGCTGGCTTGCGCAGCGCCTGATGCAAACGCGAGGGGCGGGTCGCACTATCGCGGTGTTCGCGATGATGAGCGATAAAGACATCGGGTCGGTTATCGATACCTTAAAAAATGCTATCGACACCTGGTATATCGGCGCCTTGCCGAATAATCCGCGCGCTGCCAGCGTCGATGCGATCGCGGAAAAAATACGGGCGGCTGAAATCTCTTCGCTCGTGGCAACACCGACGATTACTGAGGCGTATATCGCCGCGTTTGCGCAAGCGCAGCCGGGCGATCGTATCGTTGTGTTCGGATCGTTTTTTACCGTCGGCGCGGTTTTAGGCTATTTGCAATCAGAGGACTTATAAATGGTTTTTGAGGGGTGCGTGGATGGTCGTTGAGGAGTTGAGGGGCGACAGTTTGAAGCAGCGCCTGGTCGGTGGTATCGCCTTGCTGGTGATTGGCATCGTTGCGTGGTTTTGGCTGTTGAGCGCCGATAGCCCAGTTGATCCGGTATCGCGCACAACACAGATTCCACCGGCCCCGGATATTCAACCGTTCGATGTTCCCGAGCCGACTCCGCCTGCAGCTACAGCACCGATTAACAGCGAGCGCGATTTATCAACGTCCTCGGCTGCGCCAGTTGCGACCGTTAACAATGCAGTCGCAGCAGATAAACCGGCTCCCGCAGCGGTGCCCGAATCCAGTATTCCCAGCAGTGTTCCAAAAGCAGTATTACCCAAGACGCAATCGACGCCTGAAAAGGTCGCAGTCGTAAAATCGAAAGAGACCTTCGAGCTCGATCAGCAGGGCTTGCCGGTGGCGTGGGTGATTCAGGTCGGCTTGTTTTCGACACAGGCCAAGGCCGACGATATTAAATCCCAGCTGCAGCAAAAGGGCTTCAAGGCCTATACCGAATCCTACAAGACGGCGAGTACGCCGAAGGGTTTCAAGGTCTTCGTCGGCCCTAAGCTCAGTCGCGAGCGGGCCGCTGAGTTGAAGCGATCGATCGATACGGCGCTCAAGGTCGACAGCAAAATCGTACGGTTTCAGCCGCCGCCGCGCTGATACAAACACCGACGCTCTGCTACAATGCGCGCCTTCCTTCCGTCATGGGATCGCGCGCGCTTATGTCATTGAACTGGGCTGACTGGACCGTAATTGCCATTATCGGCGTGTCCTGTGCGATCAGCTTATTGCGCGGCTTCGTAAAAGAAATGCTGTCGTTGATCAGCTGGGCTGCTGCCAGTTTCGTAGCGATTGCCTTTCATGAACGTCTCGCTCTCGTTTTCTCCAAGTGGATCGATACTCCCTCGATACGTACCGTGCTCGCATTCCTGGCGCTGTTCGTGTTGACGTTGTTGATCGGTGCGCTGCTCAATTGGTTATTGCATCATTTCATCATTGGCGCGGGATTAGGTGCGGTGGATCGTGTGCTCGGTATGGCGTTCGGCGCCGCGCGTGGTCTGTTGATCGTGCTGGCGCTGGTGACATTGTTGCCGATGGCGTTGCCGTCGATGCGGCAAGATGTGTGGTGGCAGCAGTCGCGCTTGATATCGCATTTCGAGACGAGCGAAGGTTGGGCGCGTGAAACTTTCAGTGAAATGATGGGATGGAGCAAATCGCTGGCGGAAAAAGCGCAGGCGACAAAGGCCAGTTTGCGTTGAAGCAGCGCGCCCATCATCGAAATCATTTGTGCAAATAGATGTAAATCAATTTACGTTCGAGGGGCACCGACATGTGCGGTATCGTTGGCATCGTCGCCAGAAATAACGTCAACCAGGAAATTTATGATGCGTTGACGGTATTGCAACATCGCGGTCAGGACGCGGCAGGTATTGTGACCTGCCATCGCGGCAAATTTAACTTGCGCAAAGATAATGGTCTGGTGCGCGACGTGTTTCATACACGGCACATGCAACAATTGATCGGCAATATGGGCATCGGTCATGTGCGTTATCCAACAGCGGGTACTTCGAGCCGCGCGCTCGCGCAGCCGTTTTATGTGAACTCGCCTTACGGAATCACGCTCGCGCACAACGGCAATCTCACCAATGCCGAAGAACTCAGCCGCGAAATTTTCCAGTCGGATTTGCGTCATCTCAATACGGATTCCGATTCGGAAGTGCTGCTGAATATATTCGCGCACGAATTGCAAACGCTCGGTAAGTTGGTGCCGAGCGCGTCCGATATTTTCGCTGCGGTCAAAGGTGTGCATGCACGCTGCCGTGGTGCCTATGCTGTTATCGCGATGATCGCGGATTACGGCGTAATTGGCTTTCGTGATCCTAACGGCATTCGCCCGTTGGTGTTGGGCAAGCGTGAGACTGCCGAGGGTAACGAATATATGCTCGCTTCGGAAAGCGTGGCGCTCGATACGCTCGGTTTTAAATTGATGCGCGATATCGAGCCGGGCGAGGCTGTGTATATCAGTGCTGATGGCGAAGTAACCACCCAGCAGTGCGCCGACAATCCGAGATTGAGACCGTGTATTTTCGAGCACGTGTATTTCGCGCGCCCCGATTCGATTATGGACGGCGTTTCGGTTTACAAAGCGCGCTTGCGCCAGGGTGAAAAGCTCGCGGAAAAAATTCTGCGTTTGCGCCCCGATCACGATATCGATGTTGTCGTTCCAATTCCGGATTCAAGCCGCGTCGCGGGGCAGTCGCTCGCGCATGGACTCGGTGTGAAATTTCGCGAAGGTCTGGTGAAGAATCGTTATATCGGTCGCACCTTCATCATGCCGGGACAGGGGCAGCGCAAAAAATCGGTACGCCAGAAACTCAATGCGATCGGTCTCGAATTTCAGGGCAAAAATGTACTGCTGGTCGACGATTCAATTGTGCGTGGCACGACCTGCCAGCAAATTATTGAAATGGCGCGCGAGGCTGGCGCGCGCAAAGTGTATTTCGCTTCGGCGTCGCCGCCTGTGCGTTACCCGAATGTGTACGGTATCGATATGCCGACAGCCGATGAGTTGATCGCACACGGCCATACCGATGAAGAAGTTTGTAAGCTCATCGGCGCCGATTGGCTGGTGTATCAGGATCTCGACGATTTGATTGCGAGTTCGGCTGAAGGTAATCCGAAGTTGACGCAATTCGATTGCGCTGTGTTCGACGGGAAATATGTCGGTGGCGATATCAGCGAAGAGTATTTGATGCGTCTCGCCAATGCGCGTAACGATGGCAGCAAGGCTAAGCAGGATGATATCGGCAGCAATATTGTCGGCCTGCACAATACTATTCTATAGAACAACACCATCTTGTAGGCATGCCATTCTGTAAACGAAAAAAATCGAAACGGTAAAAATTATGTCGGACAAGGAAGCGCAGTTGCGCGAAGTTTTAAAGGAAGCACATCTCGATACGCTGGCGATTCGCGCGGGCTATCAACGCACTGCGGAAGGTGAGCACAGCGAAGCGATGTTTTTGACATCGAGCTATGTGTTCGATAACGCCGAGCAGGCGGCAGCGCGTTTTGCAGGCAGCGAACCCGGCAATGTGTATTCGCGCTATACCAATCCGACCGTGCGTACCTTCGAAGAGCGTCTCGCGGCGATGGAAGGCGCGGAGATGGGGGTCGCTACAGCTTCGGGTATGGCTGCAATTCTGAGTACGTGCGTCGCGTTATTGAAATCGGGCGATCATATTGTTTGCTCGCGCAGCGTATTCGGCACTACGACCGTTGTGTTCAGCAAATATCTCGCGAAATTCGGTGTCGAAACGACGTTCGTAGCACTGACGGATTTCAACGCGTGGGCGAGCGCGATCAAATCGAATACGAAATTATTATTTCTCGAAACGCCGTCGAATCCGCTTAACGAAATCGCCGACATTGCAGCCATCGCAGCGTTAGCAAAACAGCGCGGCTGTCTGCTTGTCGTCGACAATTGTTTTTGCTCGCCTGCGTTGCAAAAGCCATTGGAGCTCGGCGCGGATATCGTTGTGCATTCGGCAACAAAATATTTGGACGGGCAGGGTCGTTGTCTCGGTGGTGCCGTGCTTGGTAAACGCGAGAAAATGGATGAGGTGCTGGCGTTTATTCGCTCAGCCGGTCCGAGCATGAGCCCGTTCAATGCGTGGGTGTTTTTGAAAGGGCTTGAAACGCTGCGGTTACGGATGGATGCACACAGCCGCAATGCGCTGGAGCTTGCGCAATTTCTGCAAGAGCAGAGCGGTATCGAGCAAGTTTTCTATGCCGGGTTGTCGTCGCATCCACAACATGCCTTAGCCGCTAAACAGCAGCGCGCGTTCGGTGGTGTGATGGCATTTCGTGTCTGTGGAAAAGATGGGCGCGGCAATAAAGAAGCAGCGTGGCGCTTTATTAATGCGACGCGCATTTGCTCGATCACAGCAAATCTAGGTGATGTGAAAACGACTATCGTACATCCCGCGACAACCACGCACGGCCGCATCACCGAACAAGAACGTAAGGAGGCGGGCATCACCGATAACTTAATTCGTGTTGCGGTTGGACTCGAAGATATCGATGATTTGAAAGAGGATATGCGGCGCGGTTTGCGAGCGCTCTAATTTATTCATCTGGAAAGTCAGTTCATCTGGAAAATCGATGGCCGCAACAGCGGCCATTTTTTTGCACGTCGTTTATGGCGATGCTGGAATTAAATTAATCCCCATATCGATATAGTGCAGTTTGTAAAAATTACGCAGCGGCATCGGTAGCTCCAGCGAGCGCGTTAGACCACTCACCTGCAATCCACTAGCGATATGTTCGAACGGGCCATCGATTTTATCGGCGCCAAATAAAGTGTAATTCCCGGGGCGTAGTGCGGGGCCTTCCACATACCATCGATTATTGTGTTGCTGCACATGATAGGCAGCGTAAGGGCGCGCTAGCGGCTCGCCGATAAATACACCTTGTCCAGGCATTTCCACGCTTTTCCAATACGCCTCAATCAATGTTTCGCCGGCGAGGTAGTGCTCCATGAGCGGAATTGGATTGGGAAATTTTGAACGGAAAGCACAGGGTTCGACGACGGTGCCGTAGCTTCCCGTTGCTCCTAATTCAAGCCAGCGCAACGCGCTCATTTGCGTGCTATCCGTTAGTCTTCCACCGTACGAAGTCAGATGATCGGCAATCGCGCCAGGGAGAAAACGATTGGTTTCGATATCAGGAACTTGTACTAAACCGGTGAAATAAAACATCACATCGCGTGCATTCTTCAAAGTATCGGCTTTTAAAACATGTACGGGTAATTGGTTGCCGAAAGTGAGCTGCACTTCAGTGAAGAATATTTTTCGAGTGCTGCGCGCGTTGTCGGAAGTCTCCAATAAATACGCAGCCCCCTCCGGCAGTGAGCCATCCGCTGCGATGCCGCGTTCAATTAAGGCACTGGCTGCTTGTAAATCGCGTGCAGCCAGCATCATTGCAGGCCGGATTTTCAAGCTATTAAATGGTTTGGTATGACTGCTGTTGAAATAATCGCTGACTTCCGTAGTGACACAGCCTGTTGCGCAATAACGCACATCGAAACCGAATGCAAATGCCGATGTGATCGACATGCAGCCAACGCGATAGGGTGTGGTCCAGGAGAGCGCAAGAGCCTGAACTCGCGCAGGCAGGCGTTTATCGAGTAGTTTTTTTTGTACCGCAAATTCGCCCGGCGAGATTTCCGAGCTTTTTATCGAAAAGTTGAGGTGGACGACATTCTCGGCGGGAATATTCCTGCGCTGCCGATAGTAATTGCCGATCTGTACGCTGAGTGGATCGTTGTCGTTGATGACAATACCCAGCTCTTCGGGTTTTAGCCCATTGTCCGGTGGAAGCGCATAAGGAGTACTGGCGCAGTTCAGCGAATAGAAATAGATGAGGAATAGAAGGAGACGTTGCAGTCGGGAGAGTAGAAAGTACGGGCCGTTACGGGTGGTTTTGAGCAAGGGCGTCTCCAATTCGCACATCAGATTGCGCGATTTTATAAGACGCCCTCATTCAAACCAATAGCGGTAAAACTCCAGCGATGTTTTAAGCCGCTGCACTGCGTTTACGTAAGCGCAGTGCAAGCAAACCAAGAGCGGAGCCTAACAGTGGCGCCGTATCTCCAAGGGGTACTTCGGTCACGCAGGTTTCCAGTGTGCCATGGTAAGCGCTTCCAAACAGACCTGCGACGCGTCCTGATACTTTCAGGGTGTACCATTGGCCCGCGAGAAGATTCAATCCGCTTAGCGTCTCGTTTTCATGCGCTTTACCGAGCAAATTACCTTCACCATCGAAAAGACGGAAGGTCAGATTGCGGGTGTCGAAAATTTTCGAAGTGTCGAAATGCTTCAATTTTTTACCATGATTTTCTGTGTTGTACTCGCCGGAATCATATGCTTGGAAATCGGTACCGACTTCGATGTCGAATACACTGATTGATGCAGTCATATCTTCTGCAACAGTAAATTTCCAGCGATCGACGAACGATGAATTGTAATGCGAGTTAAGGCTTGCGAATTCGTACTCACCGCACTCCAGATTTTTATTCTGGCGCGGCTGGCTGGAGAGAATTCCTCCATCGATAAAACCGCCATCGTCTGGGGAGCAAGCAAATGTCGGCGCGGATAAAGTCGCGCTGAGTGTTAGAACGGCGGCGGAAATAATTCCTCTGAATTTCATGGTGTGGCCCTCTCTTATCGTTAATGTTTTATGGAAATTGCGTATGGCTACATGACAACGTTTTACACGGATTTTTGCACTCAACTGCATCGTAATTCGCCAAGCATTTGTACGCTTAACTCATTGCGTGAGATGAGAACACGTTCTTATTAATTTACGGTTAAGTTTTTTTTAACTTTACTCGGCGACTTGTCGCGCCGCGCCTGAGTTTTGCTGTTTTTCGTCAACTATCACTGGGCAGCCTATTTCTAAAGCAATACTCATGCCTTGGGTTGGTATCCCGAAATGATACAGGTTTGACTTTATTTTATTTCATTAAAATTCAATAACTTGGAATCCGTTTGATGGGTGCTTGAGTGCGCCAATAAACTGTCTTTAGCGTCCGCATGTTACGCAAACGTAATATAAGTGTAAAGAAAGTTGACGCTTTTTTAGCCGGGTGCCCGACGAACGGGCACGTGTATTACGTTTCGTATGCTCGCGAAATAATACGGGTGTAACTATCGCCTCACACAATCTTCCTGCGTCGTTTGGGTAATGCCATACAAATCGTCAACGCAATGAATAAAGCAAACTTAATAAATTATTCATTGCATAGACATTGCCCGGCGAAATTCGTTTGTTAAAAAGTTTGTCGATCGATGCTGATTTTTAAATTGGCTGTTAGCGGCTGATTAACGCCGTTAGTTGTGGGTCGATCATAAGCGGAAACGCCACCCCCGTCGCGAGGCGGGTTCGGAAAGCCACGGGTCTTGAGCAGTGTGATTTTTCAAGACGGCCGGGTTGCCACCGTGAAAGCTCGAAATTTTTCGCAAATCGATTAGCAAAAAATTTCGAAAGTTAAAGCAGCACGAACGAATCGCGTTGCATTTTCGGGAACGAAACTTTCACTTGGCTTCTATTAGGAGTAATCACAATGAAAAAATCTCTTCTGGCTCTGGCACTGTCTGTTGCTGCGGTTTCTGGTGCGCACGCTTCGTGGTTTTCTGGTGTTCCAACATCTGGTGATTCCAGCATCGGTAACGGTGAGTTGGTGTTAGTGGCATGGGATGACGTAGCGAAAACTTCTTACGCACAAGATCTTGGTATTCGTTTCGATGATCTGAAAGCCGGCACCGTAAATACAAGTATTGCTCTGAACTCTGCATTGTTCAGTCAAGCATTCAGTGGCAACACCAGCAATGTGCAGTGGGTGCTCGGTGCTGCCAGCAACCATTGGTCTAATGCCGATCAATCAGCTTATGAGACACTGAACTTCGGTTTGTTCTCGTCGGGTCGTGCGACTTCGGTCCCAGGCCAAACGGATGGTCAGTCTCAGTTGGATATTACCCAAGGGTATTTCCAAACTTACGGTGCTCTTCCTGCGTTAATGGGCGGAGCAATGCAAACTGGTACCGTTACGGATAATGGTGCTATCGCCACTACCGCTGGCGCTGCGAACTATCTCTATAGCGGTTGGGCTCAGAACTATGTACTCGGCCTGCCCGGTGGAATGGGTGTATCGAGCGCAGTCGGTCAAACCACTAATTTATGGTTCTTCGGTTTTGCAGATAACGAATTGCAATCGCCAATCACCGAAATTCGCGGTACTGCAACGCTCGCTAATGGTTCGTTGACGATCGCTCAATCCACCACTCCAACAGTACCGGTTCCTGCTGCTGCATGGTTGATGGGTTCCGCACTGCTTGGTTTGGGTGGCGTCGCTCGCTCGCGCAAAAACGCTTAATCCGTTCGATGTTTAAAACCTCCGCCATTGCGGCGGAGGTCTGGATTTGTTCGTCCCAACTTTGAGGAAATGGTCATGAAAATTAAAGCTCTTGCTGCAGCAGTGATCGCTGCGGGTCTTACTCAGTCAGCACTCGCATTGCCAATCGCCAGCGCGATCAATCTCCATCTGTACGCATCAGGCGCGTCCGCGCAGGATAAGTCACTGCAAAATATGGCGATCAAAATGTGCGATACCGGCACCGTCGATATCTACACCGATACCAATGGCAAGCCCGAAGGCTCTTCGTATTCGGCATTCTCGTGCACGATGTCTCCGACGAATGTTCCCGGTCTGTCGGGTACGCTCAACGTGATGGTACACAAACGTTCGGCAGGTGGTTCTGCGTGGGGTGTAGGTCCAGTTGCTGCAGGCGACAACGTACCGCAAATGGATATCTCTGCGACGAACTGCCCGAGTGCAGCAACTCCGGCCACGGCTACCATCAATGGCACCACAGTTAACGTATGGAAGTGCAGCAACGCCACATTAATGTCGCCTGTCCCAGTTCCTGATTTCGGTATTTCCGATGTCGAGCCTGCGCTTTTCAATAACACCAGTAACTTTATCCCAGTCGATAACGTCACCGTATTCGCTGGCGATCCCGGCACTGGCCCGATTCCCCAAGCCCAATTGGACGGCTTGACGGTTACTGGCATGAGCGCTGTTACCTTCGGTATTCCCGTAACCCTCAATCTGCGCAATGCGTTGCAAGCTGCACAATTTCCCGCCTCGGCAAACTGCGTAGGTTCGGATGATGTGAATTGCATGCCATCGCTGACCAAAACCCAAATCTCTTCACTTTTCGTCGGCACTATCGGCACTTGGAGCAAATTCAAAGTGGTCGATCAGGCTGATGGCCTCGTGAAAAGTCTGACTGCCGTTACGGGTGTGACCGCACCGATCGGCGCTGGCAAAGTTAACGTATGCCGTCGTGTCAACGGTTCCGGTACGCAAGCGCAATTCAATGCGCTGTTCCTTGGTGATGGTTGCTCGAAAGGGGCATCGCTTGCTAAAGGCGATAACTCTTCATCAAGCGGTTTGACTGGTGGTTCTGGCGTGACTACACAAGGTCTCGGCACCGGTGTGCTCGTGCACGAAAATAGCGGTTCGGGCGATGTTGACGCCTGCTTGAACAACCTGCAAGGCGGCAACATTTGGGGTATCGGTATTCAATCGTTGGAAAAAGGTTCGGCTAACTATCGTTTCGTAAAAGTCGATGGTGTGGCTCCGACGTTGAAAAACGTAGCGACCAACAAATACTGGGACTGGGCTGCTAACTCCATCCAGTGGCGCACCAGCGCAATCAGCGGCGACAAGTTGACCATTCTGAACAAGCTGGCAGCGGAAATTTCCACACCGTCTGATCTCGCGATTCTGAATGCTAACTTCAACCCGCGTATCACTGGTACCGATAGCCAGGTTGGTTTGTTGGCGCTGAACACTAACCCGGCAACTGGCACCAAGTTCGCTACGACTATTCCGTTCGCGGCGAGCAACCCAGTCATGACGGCAACACGTAACGGTGCAGCTGGTACAGGCGCTCCAAATACCTGCGCGACCACTGTTATCCTCAACAACGCGGATAGCCAAATGATTCAGTAATTAGGATGCTATTCACTTCGCGATTCGTTGCGAAGTTGGTTTCTCTGCAGGACGCATAAAAAGCCCGGTGCAATGCCGGGCTTTTTAATTTTCTTGTAAACGACATCGAAATTACTTCGTAAGACAAAAGCGGAAATTATTTTTAGTCATTGCGCGACGATATTCGCCGCTAATTTCATCGAAATGTCACTGCAAATTCACATTGTCCGGCTACCGTGACGCCTTCGCTAATTCTAATGCAACGCAATTCTCAAAGCGCTCCGAGAAGCCCACGTTATGTCCGCAGAAAAACACAAAAGTCCATCGTATTGGCGAGACGCTCTGTTGATGGCGGTGCTGTGTGTTGGTGTGTTGGTGTTGGGAATTCGCGACGCGATAGCGGAAGAGCGAGCGCAAACACTATCAACGGAAGCGCGCTTCGATATTTGGGAATACCGCATCGCCGGCAATACGTTGCTGACGACCGATCGCATTGAAGGTGCGGTGTCGCCGTATCTGGGGCCGCAACGCCTCATCGGTGATGTGAACGAAGCCGCCGCGAATCTCGAACGCGCGTATCGTGAGGCGGGTTATCCGACCATTTATGTCGATGTGCCCGAGCAGGATGTCGTCGGCGGTATTGTCGAACTGAAAGTGGTCGAAGGCCGTCTAGATCGCGTGCGCATCGAAGGTGCGCGCTATTTCACGCTCTCCGGCATTCGCAACAAAATGTCATCGCTGCAACCGGGTCAGGCGTTGCATGTACCGACCATGCAAAAAGAATTGGCGGCGTTGAATGCACTGTCGCCCGATATGAAAGTGGTGCCCGTGTTGAAACCTGGTGTAACCCCCGGTGCGGTCGATCTCGATTTGAAAGTGAACGATCAACGTCCGCTGCACGGCTCCATCGAAATCAATAATTACAGTTCTGCCAATACAACGGATACGCGCGCCTCGTTCGCGCTTAGTTACGACAATTTATGGCAGAAGCAGCACAGCTTCGGTTTGCAATGGCAGGTTTCGCCGGAAGCGACCGACGAAGTCAATGTATTGGTCGGCACCTACATCGCGCCGTGGTTCGATACCAATAAGCGCATTGCGTTTTACATGGTCGATTCGAATTCCGATGTGGCGTCGGTCGGCGATATCAATGTCATCGGCGATGGCCGTATTTACGGTGTGCGTTATGTGATTCCGCTCGAATCCGATCGCAGTTTTGTGCATTCGCTGAGCATGGGAGCGGACTACAAGGATTACAGCGAAATCATTCGGCTCGATCCCGAAAATAAAATCGCAACGCCGATCGATTATGCGACTTGGACATTTCAGTACAACGCTTCCGCATTTTCCGAAAAATCGCAGACGCAGTGGACGATCGGAACGACGTTCGGCATTCGCGGTGTCGGCAATAGCGACGATGAATTTTTCGATAAGCGCTACAACGCGCGATCGAATTTCGTTTATCTGAATGCGTCAATGAATCGCACCGATTTTCTGCCGGCCGATTGGCAACTGCGCACGCGCTTCAGCGGACAGATCGCCGATTCGCCGCTCATCAATAACGAACAATTCAGCGCAGGTGGTGTGCATTCGGTGCGCGGTTATTACGAATCGCAAACGCTAGGCGATAACGGTGTTAGCGGAAGTCTCGAATTACGCACGCCGTCATTTCAAAAAAGTGTCGAGAAAATATCGAATTTCCGTGCGCTCGCTTTCATCGAAGGTGCGCATTTGCAAGTGAAGGATGCGCTGCCCGATCAGGAAGACAGTTTCGATATCGCGAGCGTCGGTTTGGGGCTGGTGCTGCAGGCGTTTGAAAAGCTCGATGTGTCGCTTGACTGGGGTTACGCATTGAAAGACAGCAACAGCATTGAGCGCGGCGACGATCGTTTTAATGCGGGTGCGGAGTGGAAGTTTTGACGATGAAAAACCAAAACGAATTCAAGCTCCTGTTCGATACTAGGGCATCGGCGAAATGTTTTTCGAGACCGTTAAATTGTTTTTCGAGATCGTCAAATTGGCGCACTAGACCGCTTGCGCGCGCGATTGTTTACAGTTCGATTTATGCCATGTTGATGACGAGCAGTGCACCGCTCTATGCCGCGCCGGCCGCGAATGCGTTGCCGCAAGCTGCAGCCAATTGGGTGCAGGCTGGCGCCGCGACACAGGCGACCGCGGGCAATACGCTTACCGTCAATCAAACTACCAATAAAGCTATCTTGAATTGGCAGAATTTTAATATCGGCAGAGACGCAGCGGTTCAATTCAATCAGCCATCATCTTCATCGATAGCGCTGAATAAAATCGGTGGTGGCTCCGCCAGCGAAATTTTCGGCAGACTCGGTGCGAACGGAAATCTCTATCTCATCAACAACAACGGCATTTTGTTTGGTGCCGGATCTCAAGTGAATGTGCATGGGTTGGTTGCATCGACACTCAATATCGATGAGAACCGATTTTTAACTTCATCGTTGCCGCAGGCGATTAATGATGGTCAGGCGGCGCTGAGTGGTGGCACAGCAGCGGGTGCGATGATAAGCGTCGAGTCCGGTGCAAAAATTCAAACCGACAGCGGCGGTCAAGTATTAATGTTCGCGCCGACGGTGATTAACGCAGGCGAAATCTCAACGCCCGATGGCCAAACGATTCTCGCCGCGAGCCACGATCGAGTTTATTTAACAACATCGGATAAAGATCCGGATTTGCGTGGGCTGTTGGTCGAAGTCGATACGGGCGGTGATGTCAGCAATGTCGGCACCATTGTTGCCGAGCGCGGCAATGTGACGTTGTTAGGCTTGGCGGTCAATCAGAATGGCCGCATTCGTGCGACGACCTCGATTGATGTGAATGGTTCGGTGCGTTTACTTGCACGTGACCGTGCCCAAGTGTTGCCTACCAAGGATATCGGCGCGGCTCCGAATACTGCATTGTTGGTCGATACCGATTCTGAGCGCCCCACATCGACCAATGTTGCCGTCGCTACTCGTTCAGGAACAGTGACGCTTGGGTCGGGGTCGATTATCGAAATCGCAGCGGACGAACAGCTCGCAGCGGATGGCAGCGTAAAGACCGCAGTCGATGCACAACCGCAAAATAAATCGCGCGTCGATATTGTCGGTAAAACTATTGTATTGCAGGACGGCGCGTCCATTCTTGCCAAGAGCGGCAATATCAATCTGCGCGCTACGACAACACCGAATACATCGACACCAACGACGCGCAACGACAGCCGTATTTATGTCGGCAAAAATGTCAGCATTGATGTCTCCGGTGAAGATGTTTTATTGCCGATGTCGCGCCGCACGGTTGAGGTCGAATTGCGCGGTTCGCAGTTAGCCGATTCGCCACTGCAGAAAAATGGCAAGTTGCGTGGTCAAACGGTCTACGTCGATGTCGACAAAGGCAGTCCACTCATCGCTGACATGGCACCTGAAATTGCGAAAATTAAACGCGATGTGAAGGAGCGCTCGGTTGAAGGCGGCACGGTGAATTTTGTTTCGCAGGGGGATGTGATTTTCGGCGGCGAATCGAAAATCGATATCAGCGGTGGTAGCAAGACCTACGAGGCTGGCTATTTAAAAACGAGTAAATTACTTGCGGGCTCGCGCATTATCGATATCGGTGACGCAGATCCCAATCTGACCTACGACGGTATTCTCGGCGGCTACACCGAAAATCATCCCAAGTGGGGCAAGCTGACATTCGGTCAGAATTCTATTTTCGCGCGCGGCGAATATCGCGAAGGCTTTACTGACGGACAAGCCGGTGGTGTTTTCAAAGTCGACACCGCGGCGATGTATGGTTTCGATCTACTCAATATCAATGCTGCGGCACACGCGGGTATTTACCAGCGCGATTTATCGAGCGCGCCACGCGGCGGTTCGATTGCCATATTGTTGGGGGTGAATCAACCCGATAACTCTGCGTTGGGAGCGGTGCAAGACACCATCATTCAAAGAGCAGCAAGCAGCGCAGCAGCGGCGAGCGATATATCGCTCGATCTTGGCGGCGGTAATTTACGCGCCGCGACAATTGCTGCAGACAAAATCAGTCGCAGCGGTGCCGGTAATTTTTCGCTGTCAACGATCGGCAGCATCAACCTCGCGGCAGATGCCACATTGCAAATGCAACCGGGCACCACTGTTGCGTTGACCGGCACCGCATTGCAAATCGACGGCGGTATTAAAACGGCAGGTGGCTCCATCGCGTTGGCGAGCCGCGCAAGCTACGGCAATAGCAATTTGGGTAATTACCCGATTGTCGTCGGCAGTGGTGCGTTGCTGGATACCAGTGGTTCGTGGGTGAATGATCTGCTCGAACCGACATCGACGGCCTTGAAAGCGATTAATGGTGGCAGCATCAGTGTCGAAGGCGTCGGCGACGTGAACATCGCCGCAGGTTCACAATTGCGAGCCGATGCCGGCGGTTATATTGCACGCAATGGTACGTTCGCAGGCGGCGATGGTGGCTCAATTTCTTTGGTCACGCGCGCGCGTACCGATAATGACGCTGGCTCGCGTTTACTCGTCAACGGTGAGCTTTCCGCTTACGGGTTTGGCAATGGCGGGTCGTTAAATTTAACGGCGAACGCATTTCAAATCGGCGGTACTACTGCTGACTCGCGCACGGTGCTGCTTGCGCCTGAGTTTTTTAGTCAGGGTGGTTTCAGCCGTTTCGCATTGAATGCCAATTTCGGCAGCATCGATGTTGCACCCGCAACGGCAATCCAACTCACGCAAAAAAATCTTGCGCTTAACGATATCAACTCTGCTTCGCGTCAACGCACGGGCGCCGATGTGCGCTCCTTCAGTGAGCGTGTTGTATTACCGCAATGGTTGCGTAAGGCGGTCGATTTAACGTTATCGGTGGCCGACAATATTTCCACCAACAAAGGCAATTCGCCGACGCGTGCGTTGACGATTGGTCGCGATGCGCAAATCAACGCTGAGCCGGGAGCGAAAGTTTCACTGCGTTCCGATCGCTCGATTTTTGTCGATGGGAAAATCGACGCGCCGGGTGGCGATATTGCTCTGGAAATCACCACGCCGAATATCACTGTGGATACCGGATATATTGCCAATCAGGCGATCTGGCTTGGCGACCATGCGCAGTTGAGTGCAAAGGCGACGCAGGTTTCGCAGGAGAATGCTGCCGGGTTGCGGCTCGGGAAGATTTATGACGCGGGCACTGTCAGTTTCACTGCGAATCGTGGTTCAGTGGTTGCAGCACCGGGAGCGGTGATCGATGTTTCAGGCGCAGCGTTCGTGCAGGATTATTTATCGACAACGGCGCGCACAGGTGTTCGCTCGGCAAATATTTCGGCGGCAGCGGGTTCGATTTCGCTGAAGGCGGCGGAAAGTATTTTCAATTATGCGGATATGCGCGGTTTCGCTGCAGGCAGCGATGGCCTCGGTGGTCGCCTCTCTATCTCGCTTGATAGCAATCAACGCGGATCGAGTGTCACCGAAAGTCCATTTTTATATACACCGCGTGTGTTGAGCATTAGCTCGACTTTGCCGGCATGGAATTCCGCGCTGGCTTATGGCTCTGTGCTGCCAAGCGGAACCGCCAACGTTTCGGCTGAACAGGTGCACGCTGGCGGTTTCTCTCAGTTAGAGCTTGGCGCTACCAATTTGAAAAGTAGCGACAGTTCATCGCTCGCAGCGGCAGGACGTATTTCGTTTGTCGATGACGTGACGCTAACGCTGAAAGACAGTCTCTCGCTCAACTCAACGAATATTGCACTCAATAATCACAACGTGACAGTGAATGCCGGCATCGTCGGCGTTGGCCAAGCGAGTGGCGACAATATTTTACAAGGTATGGAGGCGGTACAGACTGGCACTGGCCGCCTCAATGTCAACGCAAAATTTATCGAGTTACTCGGCAACATCGGCGTAAGTGGTACGAATCAAATCGCACTCAACAGCACCGGTGATATTCGTGTGCGCTCGCATATCGATAACGGTACCGGCCGCGTTTTTAACGCAGCGACTTTCAAAACAACAGGCGATTTAACGCTGGCCGCTGCGCAAATTTATCCTGCCACACTCACCGATTATTTATTCGATCTCACCGGCACCAACAGCACGTTTAAGACGCTCGGCACCGGCACACCGACGCCGCTGCTAAGTGCGGGTGGAACAGTGCGTGTGAAAGCAGCGAATATCGACCACGGCGGTGTGATCGCTGCACCGCTCGGCACTGTCGCTTTGCAAGCAACGAACAGCATCAATTTGCGCGCGGGTTCGGTGATCGACGTATCCGGCAACAATCAATTGATTCCATTCGGTCGCTTGCAGGGCGGCGATATCAGCTGGATTTATCCGCTCGATCCGGCGCATCCGCTCGTTATCGAACAAGCGCCTGAAAAGCAGGTGCTGCTCGATGCGAAGGACGTGGCGATGGAACAGGGCTCTCGCGTTGAATTAAGCGGCGGTGGAGATATTTATGCGATCGAGCAGGTACCGGGTCCCGGCGGTTCGAAAGATTTCCTCGATGCAGCGTATGCGGAAGGGGCGTTCGCAGTTATTCCTGCGTTGAATAGCCAGATTTCACCGTACGATTCGATTGAAATGCGCGGTACAGGCATCAAGCTTGGCCAGACAATTTATCTTGAAGGTGGCAACGGTTTACCCGCAGGTGAGTACGCGGTATTGCCAGCGCATTACGCATTGCTGCCTGGGGCATATTTAATTTCTCCATCCGGCAAAACCGTTGCGCAGGGTACCACTGTAGCTCGCACCGATGGTGTGCCGCTCGTGAGCGGTCGTTTCGGGCGTGCGTTCGCCGCGCAATACGGTGCGGAATGGCAGGGCTTTTATGTTGAGCCGGGTGCAGCAGCACGCACACGTACCGAATATACCGAAGCGAAAGGCGATACCTATTTCGCGAATAACGGCAGTGATCGCGCCGCTGATGCGGGATTGATTTCGATTGCAGCGCGCGAGCGTTTGCAACTCGATGGCACGATTGGCGCGAGCGCGCAAAACGGTCACGGCGCGCAGATGGATATCATCGCCAATCTGCTCGAAATTATTTCCGATAATTCGGGTCCGGGCGAAGCGGGCGCAGTGCGGGTGAATGCCGATTCGCTGTCACGCATCGGTGTCGACAGTTTATTGCTCGGTGGTTCGCGTCGCCGCGATGGCGATGGCATCGCAATTAATGTCGGTGCACAACGCGTGACGATTGCGAGCGGCGCGCAGCTCGCTGCACCGGATCTCATTCTCGCTGCGAACGATCGCGTTCGCGTTGAGTCGGGTGCATCTGTCGCTGGCACCGGTCAATCCAGTCAAAACTACAGCATGATTAATGTCGATGCGCATTCCGGCAGCGGCGAAGGCGCATTATTGCGGGTTTCGTCGGCGGGGCAGGTCGATGTCAAACGCAACGGCACTATTGCTTCAAACAGTGCAAACGGCGCGCTAGAAATTTTAGCGGGCGCGAATGTTGGCGCGGATAAATCGATGTTGTTCGATGCCACCGGTGCAATGAAACTCGATGGCGCGCTCAATATGCAAGGCGGTTCGCTCAATGTGTCTGCGAATCGTATCAGCCTCGGTGAAGGCATCGGTAATGTTGAAGGCGCGGTATTCGATAACGCCAAGCTCGCGAGTTTGACGCCGGAAACACTTCGCTTCAGCAGTCGTAGCTCGATCGATTTCTACGGCGACGTCAATTTCAACAATCAGCGCGCCGAATTTAATGCGGGTGCCTTGCGCGCGATGACACCCGGTGCAGTTAAAGTCAGCGCCACCGACACCATGCAACTCAGCAATACCGCTGGTGTCAGCGCCACAGCGGCGACCGATGCCAGCGGTTCGCTCACTCTTGCCGCGCGTGCGATCGAACTTGGCAGTGTGCTCGATAAAGGCACGGCGATGCTCGCGAGTGGTTTTGAGCGCGTGCAGCTCGGTGTTGCCAATCTAACGCAACAAATAAGTGGCAACGGCGATTTCACGTTTGGTACGAGCAAGCAGCTCGATGTGGTGGCGGATCGCATCACCGGCGGCGTCGGCTCTTCGACGCAATTGAAAGCGGGCGGTGATATTGCACTCGTCAAAGCCAATGCAGCGGCTATTACTGAGAGCAGCAATGCGTTGGGTGCAGCACTCTCAATCGAAGGCGCGCGTATCGATCAGCGTACGGCAATTGTATTGCCGAGCGGATCGGTTGCGCTCAATGCCACGAGTGGTGATGTCGTGTTGGGCGATGGCTCTTCGATCGATGTTTCCGGTCGCGCGGTTCAATTTCCGAATAATGTTGTGCGCACCGATGGCGGTGAAATTCGTTTGCGTTCTATTGCTGGCAATGTGATTGCCGAAGCCGGTTCGAGCGTGAATATTTCCGGTGCGGGTCCAGAGACCGATGTGAATAAACAGGGGGCAGCGGCCGGTGTACTCGATGTTTCCGCTGCAAATGGCAACGTGCAATGGAATGGTTCGATTAATGCGGCGGGCGGAAACGGTTCCGCTGGCGGCAGTGTGAAACTCGACGGCAGTACCATCGCCGATTTGAGTGGCTGGCTAACGCGCATCGCCGACGCCGGCATCAACAAACTGGTCTCGATTCGTGCGCGTACAGGTGATGTTGCCATCGATCGCAATATGACGGCGCAATCGATTGATATCGCTGCTGACGCCGGCAATCTCAGTGTGGCGAGTACGCTCGATGCGAGCGGCAGCGACGGTGGCTCAATCGTCTTGAGTGCCAGCGACAATCTCGCGCTGACGAATACGGCACAACTTCTTGCTCGCGCTAACGGTGAGAACGCGCGCGGTGGTCGAGTCGAATTAACGACGCGCGGCAATAATAACGGTGTGCTCGATCTTGCCAATGGCAGTCATATCGATGTCAGTGGCAACGGTGGCCGCAATGGTCAAGTGATTTTGCGTGCGCCGCGTACGGCAGCTAACGACGATGTCGCCATTAACGATAGCGGCGTAATGATTAGCGGTGCCGAACGCATCGATGTGATAGGCACCGAAGTTCGCAGTGGCATTTCTTCAATTAACGCTTCGTTGATCGCGCAAATCGATTCGGTTGCGACGAGTTTCATGACGCATGCTGCAACTATCCAAACGCGCTTGAATAATTTATTCGGTCAAGGTGCGCATCTGCGTCCCGGTGTTGAAATTACCAATACGGGCGATATTTCTATCGCGAATACGATCGATTTCTCAACGCTACGTTATGGCGCCGATCAGGAAGGCGCTGAGTTTGTCGTGCGCGCCGGACGCAATATTACACTGCAAGGTTCATTGCTCGATGGTTATACCGCTGCGCACGATTCGATTTCCGATGGCGTCGGCATTCCCTACAACACGCTCTTTAGCGGCAAGGCCTGGGATTTTCACCTCGTTGCTGGCGCTGATTTAGGCGCATCTAACAGTTCATCTGTATTGCAGGGTGTTGGCGATTTACGGCTTTCCAGCGGTGCCGATGTAATTACGGGTGCTGGTGATGTTTGGTTGCAAGCAGGCCGCGATTTAATCGTCGATGACGCAACCAGTGTGATAGCAAGTCTCGGCAGTCAACCATTTACCCAATACACCAGCCTCTTTGACTCGAGTTTAATCGACTCGCTCGCGGACACCGGTACATTCGATCCGTATTTATTATTCCTCGCCGGATTGCGTTTCCCGTTCTATCCGGAACACGGCGGCAATGTCACCTTGACTGCAGGTCAGGATGTGCGCTTTGCCAAATCATCGAATTATTTCGGCGATTGGATCAAGCGCGTTGGTGGTGAAGTTGAAGTATTTGATGGCATCAATTACACGACCTTCAATTTAACGACGTGGGGCGTGCTGATCGACGATATTCAAAATCAGCAGGGCATTGCGGTATTTGGCGGCGGCAATCTCAATATCGACGCAGGCCGCGATGCGGTAAATGTTTTCGCGACAGTCGCTTCGACAGGTAAGCAGGACGGTGTCGGCCTGGATCAAAACGGCAAACAAAATAATCACGTCAGCGTGATCGGCGGTGGTAACGCCAGCGTGATCGCGGGTCGTGATATTTTGTCGCCGCGCGTAATGGTTGAGAAAGGTGAGTTAACGCTGAAGGCGGGACGCGATATCGGTGCCAGCGGTACGGGTACAACCGATTTCAACGCGGTGCTCGCGCTGGCCGATACGATCGCGACATTGCAGGCAGGGCGCGATATCAAAATCGATGCAGTCGTTAATAGCACGGTGATGCCGCAATCAACACGTCAGGTCGATAGCAACCTGGGCGGGCAATTACCGGAAAATTATTTCTTCACCTACAGCGATCGCGCGAAATTGCAGCTGCAAACTCTTGGTGGCGATATCCAGCTGTTGAATCGATCTGTCGCTGTGAACGATGCGTTTTCCGCGCATTACGCAAACAGTTCTGTTGATAAATATGCCTATGCGATTTATCCAGGATCGCTTACTGCAAACGCCATGCAGAACAGCATTTTCATTAAAAACGAAATGACTTTGTTTCCGTCATCTCGTGGTCAATTGATATTAAATGCTGCACAGGATGTTGTTGGTATAGCAGGAGCTACTACCGCAATTTTGATATTATCGGATGCAGATCCTGCCACACTGCCAACAATGGCAGCTCCAAGTAAATCTCTTGGCTTCTTTAATGCACTGAAATATGACGATCAGAATCAATGGGGGTATTTAACACATGCTGCCAAACCAGTGCATTATGCCGACAAGACATTCGCAATTATCAATGCACTTTACGGTGATATTCGCGGGGCAGTTGAAAACTCAACGGCAACTTTTCGATTAAATATTAACAAAGCAGTCAAAGCTGTCGCTGGGCGTGATATTTCTTATGTGAATTTCTATATTCAGCATGCTTCAGATGATCAGGCCAGCGAATTGATTGCCGGTCGCGATTTTGGTTTCCCGCTCCAACTGAATTCGGAAGGCAATCTAGCGTTAAGTCAAACACGAACTATTGAGGTGGCTGGTCCTGGTCGTCTCGACATCATCGCTGGTCGCGATATCGATCTCGGTGGCTCGAACGGTATCGACTCGATCGGCAATCAGAAAAATCCCGCATTAACTGATAGCGGCGCCGATATCACGTTGATGGCAGGTATCAACGGCGCTACCGCATTTTCCGATCCGCTGTTGTTCGCTGAATTCAGCGCGCGCTATCTCGATGTATCGCCAACACTGAGCGGCAGCTTTGTCGATTGGTTTGGCGCGGGTAATTTCGGCGGCGATATATCGACGTTGGTTGGCAGTTTCACGGGTAAATCGTACGGCGACAAAAATTCCGCATTAACTGCTTATCGCGGCTTGCCGGTATTGACGCAACAGGCGATTGCTCTCGCGGGTTACGAACAGCAATTCTCCAACTCATCTGACTACAGCGCGAAGCTGATTGATTTTGTGAGTCTTGATCGCTTTGGCGGTGATCTAGTCACGATTGTTAATAATTCATTGCAACCAGCGCAGCCGTACACCACCCGTGCACAAGCGGCTGCTGCATTGGCGCTGTTACCCGCAGCGCAACAGCAACAAATTGCGTTGCAGGCGCTCATCGCTGCAGCGCCGAGTGCACGTCGCGAACTTGTTAGCACAGTGCTGTTCGATGAAGTGCGTGCCGGTGGTGTTGAGGGTGCACAAAACGCTAAAGGTATTGGTCATGGCCTTTCGCGTAGTCGTGCGGCACTGGATTTAATGTTTCCCAATGATCAATGGCAAGGCGAAATCAATCTCGTCCTGAGTAGTGTGCGTACGCTTGGCGATGGCGATATCAATTTGCTCGTACCGGGTGGTGCGATCAATGTGGGGCTCGCTACTAACATCAACGGATTGACGAAATCGTCGGATAAGCTCGGCATCATTGCGCAGCGTTACGGTTCGATTAATGGCATTGCGAAAGGCGATATCAACGTCAACCAATCGCGCATCTTCTCGCTCGACGGCGGTGATATTACGTTATGGTCAAGCGTCGGCAGTGTTGATGCAGGGCGTGGCGCGAAAACAGCGCTCACTATTCCGCCTCCGACCGTGAAAATCGATCCGGTTACCGGCAACACCATTCTTGAATTCCCTCCAGCGGTATCGGGCAGCGGTATTCAAACCGCGTCGAATACCCGCAAGAAAGCCAATGATCGCGGTGCACTGGTCGATGACGCTATTGTCACCAGCAGCAGCGATACGCGCACATTGCGCCAACGTTATTACCGCAGCCTGAAGCCGGGTGATGTGTATTTGTTTGCGCCTGAAGGTTTTATCAATGCGGGTGATGCAGGAATTTTGGCTGCTGGTGGTTTCATTGGGGTTGGTGAAATTCGCGGTGCTGACAATATCAAGGTGGGCGGTGTATCGATTGGTATACCAACCACCACAGGTGTCGGTGCGGGCACACTCAGTCTAGGCGATGTAGCATCGAGCGCGACCGAATCAGCCACCAACTCCATGAACGATGCGATTAAAGAAGCGGCTGCGGCACTGGCGGAAAGTTCGGCGGCATTTGTTACGGTCGATGTCATCGGCGTCGGCAATTGACTGAGAAAATTAATTTCAAATTTGGGTGGACGATATTTATGAAACCGATATTCAATCTACGCAAAACTATTCTGGCCGCATTTTTAATGCTGCCGGGCTTGTCGCATGCGTGGTGGAACGATAAATGGCCTAACCGTGTGCCGGTTGCCATCGATACATCGAAGGCGGGTGCGAGTATCGATGAGAATCTCAGCGATGCCACTGTGCTAGTGAAATTGCATACCGGAAATTTTCAAGATTTCTTCACATTGAAAGACGATGTGTCGGATCTGCGTTTTATTGCCGATGATGATAAAACGCCGCTTAAGTTTCACGTCGAATCGGCTGATATCGTCAATCAATTAATTTATGTCTGGGTCAAAATTCCGAAAGTTGCGGCGAGCGTGAATTCTGGCCGCATCTGGATGTATTACGGAAACGCTGAAGCTACTGCAGGGCAAGATAGCGCGGGTACATACGATATAAATACTTCGGCGGTTTACCATTTTAAAAATGGCGAGGCGATCCCGCAGGATTCATCGACCAATAAAGTGAATGCGAGTGCAGCGACTGCGACCATCAATAACAGTTCACAAATTGCTGCGGGCTTGAAATTCGACAATGGTCAATCGATAACGATTGCAGAGTCGCCAGTACTATCGGTTGCAGCAGCGCAGGGGGCGACATATAGCTTTTGGGTGAAGCCGAGCTCCCTGCAAACGGATGCCTATGTTTTCAATCAACGTGGTGCAAACTCCGAATTTATTATCGGTATCGAACAAAATAATTTTTACGCACGACTGCAATTGCCGAATGGCCGTGTCCTTGAAACCAATAAATCGCCATCGATTCGAGTTGGCGAGTGGCAGCATATCGCGGTCATTTTGGATGCGACAAAATTAACGTTGTTGGTCGACGGTAAAGAAATAGCCAACGCGCCTGCACAACTCGTTGATTTTGGCGGCGCGATCACTCTCGGTAATTCCGCACAAGGCGCTCACGCATTTATCGGCGAACTGGATGAAGTTCGCATCGATCACGTGGTGCGCAGTGCTGGATGGATTGCTCTGGCAGTTACCAACCAAGGGATGGAAAATAAATTAGTGCGCGTGAATCAAGCCGAGCAACTCGGTTCGGGCGGTGGTGGCTCCGGTTTTTGGAAAGTCATCATTGGCAGTCAGGATGAAGCGGGTTGGGTCATTATCGGTTTGCTCGCACTGATGGCAGTAATTAATTGGGCGATCATGATTGGCAAGGCATTTTACATTCGCAGCGTCAATAAAGATAACGTGCAATTTTTGAATCAATATCGCGCGCTTGGTGATCGCGATCCGGCATTGCTCGACCGAGATGATTCCGAAGAAGATAAAGCCTTGGAAAATTCGCCTATTACGCAAGCGCTGTTCGGCGATCACGATCATTTTCAGAGTTCGCCGATTTATCGCGTCTACCATCGCGGCGTGCAGGAGTTGCGCGCACGCGTTGGCACCAGCGTTGGTGCCCGGGCTGCAGGTCTGACTCAGGGTGCAATCAATTCTATTCGAGCCACCCTCGATACGCAAATGGTGCTGGAACAACAGCGTCTCAATTCAAAATTGGTATTGCTCACGATCGGCATTGCCGGTGGTCCATTCATCGGACTGCTCGGAACTGTTATCGGCGTCATGATCGTATTTGCTGCAATTGCTGCATCGGGCGATGTCAATATTTCTGCAATTGCACCCGGTGTTGCTGCGGCGCTGGCTGCGACCGTTATGGGGCTGCTCGTCGCTATTCCCTCGCTGTTTGGTTACAACTATTTAATGGCACAAATCAAAACATCGGTTTCCGATATGCAGGTATTTGCCAATGAGTTTGTGACTCGATTGGCTGAATATTATGGCGATAAATAATACGGCGACTAATTTTCCCCTCACCCTAACCCTCTCCCGGGGGGAGAGGGAATTGTTATTACGAGCGAGATTGCTATGCAAGTTCAAGGTGACGACAAGTTATACGACGATATCAATATTACGCCGATGCTCGATCTCGCATTCGTTTTGTTGATTATTTTCATTATTTTGACCACCGCTTCGGTACAGGGCATCAAAGTGAATTTGCCAAAGGCGAGTAACACGCCGAGTTTGGCAAAGCCGCAGACCAAAGCCATCGCGATAACGCAGGACGGCTCGGTATATCTCGATGCTTATCCGGTGAGCTTGTCGCAACTCGAATCGTTATTGCAGCAATACAAAGCGGTAAACCCGGATTTGCCAGTGGTCGTCAAAGGCGATTCGCTGGTGCAGTACCAGCGTGTGGTGGAGGTGCTCGATATTTTAGGGCGAGTCGGGGTGACACAAATGGGTTTGGTTACGCAAAAGTCACAGAATTAAATCGAGTCCTAAAAAAAGTTCCTAGATATTCGAACAAAATTCTATTTGTCATCATTTTGTTAAAAACTTGTCAGACAATTCGTCCGCATGCAAAACACTAAATGGGTTAAACATCTGCCAGCGCTGGGTATTGCCGCCTTCGCTGTGCTGGCCGTGGTGGGTGTGTTTCTGCTCAAGCATTTTTTTCAGGGCGACAATACACCGCAGAAAAAAATGATTCAGCAGATTACGGTGATTACACCGCCGCCTCCGCCGCCCCCTCCACCGCCGGAGCAGATTAAGCAGCCTGAGCTGAAGGAACAAATTAAAGAGGCAGAAACACCGCCTGATAAGCCACAGGAGCAATCGGCAGATAAAAGCCCGGCGGTGGAGCAAGACCCGAATGCGAGTGGTGATGGGCCGACGATTGCGGCCGGTACCGGTGGTGGTATCGGGCGCGGGTTTGGTGGTAGTTACGAACAAAGCGTGCGGCAGGAAATCAACGAGGCGATTGTGCAGCACGAACGTCTCAAGCGTATGGAATATATCGCGATCGTCAGTTTGCGTCTGGCCGATAACGGCGATTTTGAAACTGTCGATGTCGAAATGGTATCGGGCAACAGCGACGCAAAAGCATTCATCGAGGATGTGTTGCGCAAGAAAAAGCGGATGTCGAAGCCGCGTCCGTTAGAAGCTGCAAGCTTTGTAAAACTGCGTATTAAATCCATTTTGTAAATTTATCTGCCGGGTTGGCTTTTTAAAAATACCCGCATCTAGCGTGAGATACGAGAAAGGAAATGAAAAAGCGGAAAAGCATTGCATTGATCAATGGCGCAGCTTCAACCGTAGTGGCGGCGTCGATAATTATTTTTGGCGGCGCGAGTCATGCCGTTGCCGACGATGTAGTGGATACGAGTGCAGTGACCGCGCAGGATTTGCTCAAACTTCTCGTCGAGGAAGGTGTGATCGACAAGGACAAGCTCAAAGGGCTCGCCGAGAAAATCAAAAATCGTCAAACAGCGCAGCCGCCGCAATCAGTTCAGCCAGTACGCGGCGCGGTTGAAACCGTCAATGCAGAAAATAAAGATAAAAAACCCGCGAGCGATGGCAGTGTGGTGCGCGTGCCGTATGTGCCGCAATACATCAAGGATGAAATTCGCGATCAGGTTCGTTTAGGTTTGAAAGACGATGTGTCGCGCGATGTAATGGCGCAGGCCAAGCAGGAACGCTGGGGTTTGCCCGGTGCATTACCGGAGTGGGTCAACACGATCAAATTTTCCGGTGACATGCGCGTGCGCGAGGAATCGACTTTTTATGCGGCCGATAATTTTGATAGAAGTTATTATGACTTTGCGTCTCTCAACAAGCAGGGCAAGTTTACTGGCACCGACAAGGATTATTTAAACACTACAGAGGATCGTCATCGTCTGCGATCACGTTTCCGCTTTAACGTCAAAGCAAAAATCAATAATTGGGTGGACGTGGGGGCGCGTCTCGTCACCGGTAATATCACCGATCCGGTCAGCACCAATCAAACGCTCGGCAGTTACGGTCAGAAATGGCAGACCAATTTCGATTTAGCCTATCTCAAATTCGCGACAATGGATAAGCAATACATGCTGTCTGCGGGGCGTATCGAGAATCCGTTCTTCGGCTCCGATTTGATTTGGGATGCGGATTTGACCTTTGAAGGTGTTGCGGCAAGCTGGTGGTTTTTACGCAACGATCACATGGACGATGATTTCCGTTCGATCAATCCATTTATCACGGTGGGTGCCTTTCCGATCAGCGAGGTTGATCGCTCATCCGACGATAAATGGCTCTATGCAGCGCAAACCGGTTTTCAATATGAGTTTCGCAGCCAGAGCAAACTCACTGCAGCTCTTGCTTATTACGCTTACGAAAATATCGTCGGTAAGTGGAACACAACGCAAGACGACACCACATTTGACTATACCGCTCCAACGTACATGCAAAGGGGTAATACGTTATTCAATATTCGTAACAACTCAGATTCTTCTTCGCTTAACAGACTTTGGGCCAATGCGGTGGATTATCGTTTAGCCAACGCTTATGTCGAATATGACATCGCGAGTTTCTCGCCGATTCACATCATAGCTGTAGCGGATTATGTGAAAAATTTAGGCTTTGACAAGGATGAAGTAGCGCGACGTGTTGGCACCGTAGTCGAAGAGCAGAGCGAAGGTTATCAGGCACGCGTTACTATCGGTTGGCCACAGGTGACAAAAGCGCGAGATTGGCAGGTGTCATTCATCTATCGCTACGTAGAGCGTGATGCGGTGCTTGATGCCTTTACCGATTCGGATTTTCACGGTGGCGGCACTGATGCTGAAGGTTACATCATCAAATTCGATTACGGTCTGCTCGACAATGTCTGGGCGACATTACGATGGCTCAGCTCGAATGAAATTGATGCTAATTCGTTTTTGGCTACTGGATATGGTACGGGTAAGTTTGGTGTGGATACCTTGCAGCTCGATCTCAACGCGAAATTCTAATGGTGAGCACGATGAATCATCTGCTGCGTTTTTTTCTGCTGATCATTTTAGCGCTGTGTGAGTCGACGGTTGCGTTCGCGCAGGATGCCAATTCACAGAAAGCATTGCAGAAAGCGCAGTTCATGCTGCGCCAAGCCACAGCAGAAAAAGCCGAATTACAAACGCAGGTCGCCGATCTCAAACAGCAGGTGGATAAACTCACGCGCGAACTGGAGTCGACTAAATCGGGGGCGGTGAGCGCGCAGCAGCGTAACGAGCAAAAATTTACGACCTCGATGGCGGAGTGGAAGCAGCACAGCAGCGCAATGAGCGACGAGCTTAGAGCGACCAAGGAGCAGTTGAAAGAGCAGAGCACTCAGCGAAAACTGTTGGAAGAGAAACTCCAGGACGAGTCGAAAAGTTTTACCGCGTGCTATGCGAATAATCAGAAGCTTTATGAGATCAATCGCCAATTGCTCACGCGTTATGCGGATAAGGGAATTGTCGATGTGATCAAACAGAGGGAGCCGTTCACGGGCGTTGCTCAGGTCGAGATAGAAAATATGGCCCAGGATTATCAGTATCAGCTCGATGATTTAAAGATAAAAGCTGAGCCTCAAAAGAGTGATTAGAGCACAAGCGGAAACCCGGGCTGGCAGAAGCAATGGGCGAGCTGAAATAAAAAGTGGCAGGAGAGCGCAGAATGGCAACAAAAAAAAATATATCGGTGCGGCTCGGTGTGGCGGATTTGCGTCGCGTGAAGGAAATCGCTTTGCGGCTTGATGTCAAAGAGTCGGAAATTTTTCGTTATGCGGTGAAGGCCCTGTCGACGCGATTGATGCCATTGCTTAATCGTCAGTTGAGCGGTGTTCCCATGCTGGTGGCGTTACTGGAAAGCGGCGAAGAGTTGTTGCGTTATTTCGAGTTTGACGCGACGCAATTGGATCGTTTGATCAATGCCGCGATGCCTGACGATCAGGCAAGGGTGGATATGGAGGATATTGAGTTGCTGGTGATTGCCGGTATCAATCGCGATTATTTAGCGACGCAACTCTCCGAAAAGTTGAATGCACGCATCGACGGTCAATTGTCGTTCGATGCGTTAAGGCATTATCTCTTTCGCAAATATCGCGTGCGCGCTTACGCCGAGAGTTCTGTCGCGTAGGGGCGCTGCTTGCCGCGCTCTAATACCAACAAGGCGCAGCAAGCGGCGCCCCTGCGGAATTATTTTTTCTCCGGGTAGCCTTTCATTTTGATAAACGGATGAAAGGCGAGTTCTATACCTTCCTCAATAGCATCTTCGGTATCGAGCGGCTTTTTGCGGCGCGAAAATGTGGTGTCGCCGCCTTTGGTGTCGATGCCCTCGAGCACATCGAGTCCGCCTCGGCTGGAAAATACACCTTCCAGATTGTTGGTGTAGACCGTCACCGCCAAGGTTGCGGCGCGGATGGTTTGGTTCCAGTTGAAGTCTTGGGTAATCGACGTGGTGCCCGCCGAGATGGTTTTCGGTTTGCGGCTGACGCCATCCCACTGCGCAAGATGATCCAGTCCAACACTGTGCGAGACGCTGACTTCCACCACATCGGTGAAAATCACGGCGTCGATATCGCTGGTTTCCCTAAGGGTTTTGAATGCTGAGAACATCACTGCGCGATAAGTGGTGGGATCAACCTTTCCTGTGGTCGGATCGTACATGTCGCCATAGGTGCGAATCGCTTGCGTCCATGCGTTCTCGAAAACGTAGTTGGGAGCGACCGTGTAGCCGTGATTTTGCAAATAACTCTTCACCATCTCATCGACACGCGCCGCCGCATTTTGCAGATAATAGCGCGTGGGTTCGCCGCTGACGTTCGCGGAGGCGATGACAACTTTTTTGATCGGGTGTTTCTGTATCGCTTCGGCGTTGTACTGGTAGGTCGGCATGACTGAGTTCAGGCCGGTGTGGCTGGCGCAGGCGGCGAGCAGGGTAATCGCGACGATAAGGAGATGACGATACATGCAGGGATTCCGTGTGTGACGATTTTTTGGGCGGTTCATTCTAGCAATAAAATATTGGTGATAGACGATGGTTTATGAAGTCGATGGCGATACTCGCAATGCGCCGGTAGCGCTGAATTATCGCGTCTTGGGCGAGCAGGGCGATTGGGTTCTGCTGTTGCACGGCTTGTTCGGTTCGGGCGACAACCTGGGGGCGCTGGCAAAATCGCTGATGGCCGATTTTCGCACAGTGCAGGTTGATCTGCGCAATCACGGCCGCTCGCCGCATTGCGAATCGATGAACTTTGCCGCGATGGCTGCTGATATTGCGCTGCTGCAAGATACATTGGGCATTTCGAGCAGTCATGTGGTGGGGCATTCGCTGGGTGGGCGAGTGGCGATGCAGTTGGCATTATCGCAACCATCGCGCGTGCAGCGCTTGGTGATTGCCGACATTGCGCCGGTGCAATATCCGCCGCATCACGTCAATATTTTAAACGCATTGCGCTCGCTGAAATTTGACGGCGTGGTAAATCGCGCCGAAGTCGAAGCGCAGTTGTTGCCCTCGATTGCGGATTTGGGAACGCGACAATTTTTGCTGAAGAGTTTGTATAAAGACGGCGACGATTGGCGCTGGCGTTTCAATTTGCCGGTGCTGGAGGCGAGCTACCCGAGCATTACCCAAGCTCAGCAGGGAAAACCGTTTACCAAGCCAACACTGTTCATTAAAGGCGGAGCGTCTGCATACATTCAGCCGCAGCATGAAGAGGCAATGCGCGCATTGTTTCCAAATTTTGCGCTCAAAACCATCGCCGGTGCGGGACATTGGTTGCACGGCGAGAAGCCAGCAGAATTCAATGCGTTGGTGCGTGAGTTTTTAACGGCTGAATTTAATTAGGCGTTTGCAGATCGCTAAGCAGGATGGGTTTGCCGACATGAAAGCCCTGCGCATAGTCGATGCCGATTTCGCGCAGCGCAGTGATCGCCTCGTCGCTCTCCACAAATTCGGCGATGGTTTTCTTGCCCATGAATTGAGCGATTTCGTTAATGGATTTAACCATGGCGTAGTCGCTTGCATTCGAGGCGATATCGACAATAAACATGCCGTCGATTTTCAGATAATCCACGGGTAAATGTTTAAGGTATTCGTAAGAGGAAAGCCCGGTACCGAAATCGTCGAGCGCGAACGAGCAGCCGAGCTTTTTGATTTGATGCATGAAGTCGGCGGCGTTGGTGAGGTTTTTAATGGTGGCGGTTTCGGTGATCTCGAAACAAATCGAACTCGGAGCGACGCGGTAACTGCCGAATTGATCGATGAGGAAATCGAGGAAGGTGGCGTCGTTGAGGCTATTTCCGGAAAGATTGATCGACAGTTTTGGCACCGGTTGTTGTTTGTCTGCAAGCGCGGCCATCCATGAGAAGGCGCGTTGAATGACCCAGCGATCGACGCGTTGCATGCGGTTGTAGCATTCGGCGGCTTCGATAAATTCGCCGGGCGGAGTGATCTCATCGTTTTCGTCGCGCAATCCCAGCAATATTTCATAGTGCTGAATGGTGCTGCTGTCGTCGAGCGGTTGAATCGGTTGCGCGCGCAGGACGAGATAATCGTTATCGAGCAGATCGTTCATTTTGTCGATCCACGTCAGCAATTTTTCTCGGCGCGAATGCAGTTCGACATCCGATTGCAGTACATACACGCGGTTGCGACCTTGCTCCTTGGCAGTGTTGGTGGCGGCAACCGCATCGCGTAACACCGCGACGGTGCCGTCCGCATATTTGGTGATTGCAATGACGCCGATACTTGCGGTAACCGCGAGCCTATGCTCGTCCACCGTGAAAGGCTGTTCGCCCATGGTGCGGCGAATTTCTTCAGCGCAGTCGACTGCGCGGGTGAGATCACAATCTTCAATCAGCACTGCAAATTCGTTACTGCCGGTACGTGCGAGCAGGGCCAGCGATGGGCTGCGCTCGGTAATGATGTTGCTGGCAAGTTTCAATACATAATCGCCGGCGATATGGCCGAGCAAGTTGTTGACCAGTGAAAACTGATCGATGTCGATATAAATCAGCGCGTGTTGCAATTGTTGGTTTTTGGCTTCGAGGAGCGCGTTGCCCAGCCGATGCTCAAATTCTTTGCGGTTAAGTAATCCCGTTAGATTGTCGTGCGTGCTGTTGAAGCTGAGTTGCTGATAGGCGTCGTTAGCCGTGCCTAATATGGCCTGTTCCATCGCTGGCCATGCCGGCTGATTGCCGACGGGATGTAGACCTTTGGCCATTTCGTTGGCGAGATCGACTAAATCGAAATCAAAGGCTTTGAGGCCGCGCGCGTTGGCGAATACGAAGTGTTGCTGGTTTTCGGCAACCCAGATCAGTGTGTAGCGTTCGCGCAGGGTCGGATCTTTGAAGTGCACAAACTCGTCGCCGGCTTTGAAATCGCGTACGCGTCGAAACCAGCGAACGAGATGCGGGTATGCTTGATCGAGTTCCTGCTGTAATTCGCGCGGGTTGGCGGTCAGGTTTATTTTATGCCACGGCGTTGCGACGGCTTCGATCTCTGTTTGCCCGAGCAAGGCCGAGCGCAACGCATCGACCAATACCGCATTGCGATAATTGCCTGGAAAAAAACTATCGAGATGCGCGCCGATACGATCGGCCAAATGACTGCTTTCGCTGCGCGTTTTCGCCAATGCTGCGGGGTCGGTGAGCGTCTGTGTTTGTGTGCTGCCGAGTCGCCAGAGCAGCTCGTCCAGCAGCGCGAAATATTCCGACCACTCGTTGCCGCTGTCACTGCTGCGCATATAGGCCAGGGTCAGAATGTGACGCCAGCCTTGTTCGAGAAGTTGTAATACCAGTGTCGGTGTTTGCTCGTGCGCGTTGCGTCTTTGCAATTCGCGATCGACGGCTGTGTGCGCGCGCGCGAGTTGTTGCTGTCCCTGATAGGTATCGATGATGCGACGAATATTGCGTTCGCGCGCTTTCTGTTGTTGTGCGAGTAACGGCGCGAGATCGGCATTGGCTTCGGCGAAATAATCCTGGGGATTATTGTTTGTATCGGCGATGGGTTGCATCACGCCCGATAATTTGTGCTCCAGCGGCGCGTTCGGTAAATCAGTATGCGCGGTCAGCGACATCAGTAGATTTACAAATTGATGTACCGGATGTTCGGCATCGCCTAACAGCTCGGGTTGTTCGATGGCGGCGCGAGCCAGTGGGATTTGCAGTTTTCGCAGCGATTCCAGCAGCGCGGGCGAATTGCGCAGCGCGGTTTCAATTTCGGTAAAGAGTTTGTCGACGAACCGTAGCGAGTCCGTGCTTGTTCCTTCGGGTGCAAATTCGTGTTGATTGCTCGCGTGTTTTTGCAGGCGTTCCAGCAAGGGTGTCGACGAGTCGTCGGATTCTGTCTGCAGCTCTGCAAGCATCGAGAGCACGGCGTCGCGATCATCGCTTTCGGGGTTTTCCGTGCTGGGTGTCTGGCGAATCAGTTGCAGGATTTGTCGCGCCGTGCTGAATAGTTCGTCGCTGTCTATATCCGCCGTCGGAATGTCGAAAGAGGGCTCCTGATTGCTCTCCACGTCTTCTGCTGGCTGTGTGCTTGTAATGGATTGCGCGCGGCTTTTGCCTTGGTGCAGCTCGCGCCACAAATCGATCTCGATATTCGGTAGCACATTCCACTGCTTCAGGCGTTCATTCAATGCATCGTAGATCTCGCCGATATTGTTAAAAACGGTGCGATCGAATGCATGCAATACCGTTGGTAGCAGCGTGAGCGGCACGTGGGGCTGCAGCGCGTTATGAATATTTCTCCCGACAGCGACAATCCCCATCGGCAAATCGTGTGTGTCGATCTCTTTGTCGGACAATAACGAATAGCGTTTGGCGAGGCAGTAAAGCGGTTCAAACCAGCGTTGATCCGCTTTGCGGGTCATGGTTTCGAGAATCAACTGTGCTTCGAAAACGTCGTGCTCGATCAGCGCGAGTTGTTCCGGAGTGTGGGGTTGGGGGGATTTCGAGTTATCGGAGTGTGACGGGCTGTGCAGTCCGCTGAGCGCTTCGCTTTCCAGTTCGGTGCGATGGCGCTTGAGTCGAGCAAGCGTTTCCAGCAGCAGGGTCTGTTGTTGATTCGTCGCCGCTTTCTGGGCGCTGTTAAATAAGCGAAATTCGGCTTCGTCGAAGAAGAGATCGTAAAGATCCTTGATGCGCTGTAAGAAAAAATTATTAAGCGTGCGCAGCAGCTCGCTCTTGCGCGCTGGCGTCAGCTGTAATTCCGCAGGCGCATTCCTTATTGCCATTGAGCCGTACCGGGCAGTGGGGGAAAGAAGAGCAACCAAATCGTTATTAAATCTTCATTTATTTATAGTACAGAGCTTTATTTTTTGCGTGCGAATTTGTCGCGCCAAATCGAGCACCGCTTCGGTTTACAGCGCGCGCCGCGTATGGTCAAATGCGCGGCTCTGTCGTTGTTACTCCTTGTCCCCTTTATTGTTTCTTCACGTGGCCTTTGGTAGCGGCCACCACTGAATTAAGGAAACCGCCATGCCGGTCATTACTCTTCCCGATAACAGTCGTCGCGAATTTGCGAACCCCGTCACAGTGGCTGAGGTTGCTGCCAACATCGGCGCCGGTCTGGCTAAGGCCGCACTCGCCGGAAAAGTGGATGGCAAACTAGTTGATACCAGCTTTGTGATTGATCGCGATGTGCAATTGGCGATTGTCACCGACCGCGATGCCGATGGTCTCGAAATTATTCGCCACTCCAACGCGCATTTGCTCGCGATGGCGGTACAAGAGTTGTTTCCAGGTGCGCAAGTCACCATCGGTCCGGTGATCGAAGACGGCTTCTATTATGACTTCGCCTACGAGCGCGCGTTTTCTCTCGATGATCTCGAAAAAATCGAACAGCGTATGACTGAAATCGCGCAGCGCGATTTACCCGTGCAGCGCGTGGTGATGTCGCGCGACGAGGCGATCGCTACGTTCGACAAGATGGGTGAGAAATACAAAGTCCAAATCATTCAAGAACTGCCCGCTGGCGATGAAATCTCTATCTATAAGCAGGGTGATTGGATGGATCTGTGTCGCGGCCCGCATGTGCCTAGCACAGGTAAATTGAAGGCCTTCAAGCTCACGAAAGTCGCTGGTGCGTATTGGCGCGGTGATGCGAAAAATGCGCAATTGCAGCGTATTTACGGCACGGCGTGGGCGAATCCGAAAGATTTGAAAGCGTATTTATTCCGTATCGAAGAAGCGGAGAAGCGCGATCACCGCAAGATCGGTAAAAAGCTCGGCCTATTCCATTCACAGGAAGAAGCGCCCGGCATGGTGTTCTGGCATCCAAAGGGCTGGACCATTTACAAAACCATCGAGCAGTACATGCGTGAACAGCAGCAGCGCAATGGTTACAGCGAGATTCGCACGCCTCAAGTCGTTGATATTGATTTGTGGCAGCGCTCGGGGCACGCCGATAAATACGGCAGCAATATGTTTACGCTGCAAATCGAAGAGCGTGCCTACGCGGTCAAGCCGATGAATTGTCCTTGTCACGTGCAGGTGTTCAATCAGGGTTTAAAGAGCTATCGCGATCTGCCGCAGCGTCTCGCCGAGTTCGGTTCATGCCATCGCTACGAGCCGTCGGGCTCGCTGCACGGCATCATGCGGGTGCGCGGCTTTACGCAGGACGATGCGCACATCTTCTGCACAGAGGATCAGATTCAGCCAGAAGTTGCGCGCTTCATCGATTTCTTGCACGACGTGTATGCAGACTTTGGTTTCACCGAAGTGATTTATCGCTTGTCGACACGCCCGCAAAATCGCGTCGGCAGCGATGCCGATTGGGATAAGGCGGAAAAAGCACTTGCGGATGCGCTCGATGGTAAGAATTTGCCGTGGGAAGAGTTGCCGGGTGAGGGGGCGTTCTACGGCCCGAAGATCGAGTTTTCGCTTAAGGATTCTATCGGCCGCGTCTGGCAGCTCGGCACGATTCAGGTCGATTTCTCAATGCCGGGCCGGCTCGATGCTCAGTACATTGCCGAAGATGGCTCGCGCCAGACACCGGTCATGTTGCATCGCGCGATCCTCGGTTCGTTCGAGCGGTTCATCGGTATTTTGATCGAACATTACGAGGGCGCTTTCCCGACTTGGCTGGCTCCGGTGCAGGTTGCCGTCCTCAATATCACAGACAATCAGGCCGAATACGTACAAAAACTTGAAGAAAGCTTGAAAAACAAAGGTTTTCGCGTCGAAGCCGACTTGAGAAATGAGAAGATCGGCTTTAAAATCCGCGAGCACACAATTCAGAAGGTTCCCTATCTCCTCGTCGTAGGTGATCGGGAAGTCGAAACAAATACCATGGCCGTGCGTACACGCAGTGGTGAGGATCTTGGTTCCATGAGCCTTGAGGCTTGCTTGGAACTCCTCGCCAAGGATGTGTCACGTCGCGGTCATGCGCTTTAGTCTAGAAAAAGCAGTGGCTTTTCAAAGCGATGTTTCGAAAGCTGGATTTCCGAAAGATTAACTGGAGAAGTGACAATCAAACGCGAAATTAAAACCAACGGTGCCAAGGCAACGGAGAAAGATAAGCGGGTATTAATGAATGAAGACATTCGCGCCCGCGAAGTTCGTTTGATCGGTTTTGACGGCAGCCAGGTCGGTATCGTACCCCTTGCTGAGGCACTCGCCGCAGCAGAAGAGGCAGGGGTGGATCTGGTGCAAATCGCGGACGCCGATCCTGTCGTCTGTAAAGTGATGGATTACAACAAGTACATCTACGAGGCCAAGAAGCAGCAGAATGAGGCCAAGAAGAAGCAAGTTCGTACGCAAGTTAAAGAAATGAAGTTTCGACCAGGGACGGAAGAGGGGGATTATCAGGTCAAGCTACGCAACCTGATACGTTTCCTTGAACACGGGGACAAGGCCAAGGTAACGCTGCGGTTTCGCGGTCGTGAATTGGCCCACCAGGAAATTGGGATGGAGCTGTTGAAGCGGGTCGAAACCGATCTCGCCGAGATGAGCACCGTCGAGCAATTTCCCAAAATGGAAGGTCGTCAATTGACGATGGTGCTCGCCCCGAAAAAGAAAAAGTGATTGTCTGGCAGCAATCGCTTTCATTATTTATTTATCCAAATGCGGAGTAAGACAAATGCCAAAAATGAAATCCCATAGCGGGGCGAAAAAGCGCTTCCAGAAAACTGCGAGCGGCTTCAAGCACAAACACGCTAACAAGAGCCACATCCTCACCAAGATGACCACCAAGCGTAAGCGTCAGCTGCGTGGTACCGACCTCGTTCATCCGACCGATGTAGGTCGTGTAGAACGTATGTTGGCCGGTCAGTAACTTTTCGAGGAGTAGATAAATGGCTCGTGTAAAACGTGGTGTGACCGCTCGCCGCCGTCACAAGAAAATTCTGAAACTCGCGAAAGGTTACTACGGTGCTCGTTCGCGTACCTTCCGTGTCGCTAAGCAGGCTGTTATCAAAGCCGGTCAATATGCGTACCGCGATCGCCGCCAGAAGAAGCGTCAATTCCGTGCTTTGTGGATCGTGCGTATCAATGCGGCATCGCGTGCTGCTGGTCTTGGCTATAGCCGCCTGATCGCCGGTCTGCGTAAGGCGAATATCGGTCTCGATCGTCGCGTATTGGCCGATCTGGCTGTGCACGACAAGCCCGCTTTTGCTGCGATTGTTGAGCAAGCAAAGGCAGCCTTGGCGTAATCCGATAGCGTTATGGTGCGGCGGCAAAACAGCGCTGTCGCAACTGAATAAAGGGGAAAGGGCTGCAAGCTCTTTCCCCTTTTGTTTTTCAATAAAAGTCATTTATTCCAGGTCCGCGTGATGGAAAATTTGGAACAACTTACTCAGGCTGCGAAAAGTGCTATCGCTGCAGCGACCGACATTACTGCGCTCGAAGAGCTGCGCGTGCAGTACCTCGGCAAGAAGGGCAGTCTGACCGATTTGCTAAAAGGGCTCGGCCAATTGCCGCCTGAGCAACGACCCGCTGCAGGTGCCGAAATCAATCGCGCTAAAGAAGCCGTGCAGGCAGAAATCAGTGCGCGTCGCGAGGTGCTGGAAGAGGCCGTAATCGCCGCGAAACTCGCCGGCGAAAAAATTGATGTGACGCTGCCTGGGCGCGGTCAAGAGATTGGTGGGCTGCACCCCATTACGCAGACAATTCAACGTATTAGCAGCTTTTTTGAAAGTATTGGGTTCGAGACGGTTGAAGGACCGGAAGTTGAGAGTGATTACTACAACTTCGAGGCGCTCAATATCCCTGCGCACCATCCTGCGCGCGCAATGCACGACACTTTCTATGTGAGTGACTCGCAAGTGTTGCGCACGCACACTTCGCCCGTGCAGGTGCGTGTGATGGAAAGTCGCACGCCCCCGCTCAAGGTGATCTGCCCCGGGCGCGTTTATCGTTGCGATTCCGATTTAACACACTCGCCGATGTTCCATCAGGTCGAGGGCTTGCTGATCAGTCCAGATAGTACTTTCGCGGAGTTGCGCGGCGTTATTCAGGAGTTCCTGCAGGTGTTTTTCGAGCGCGACTCCAAAGTGCGCTTTCGGCCTTCTTATTTCCCTTTCACTGAGCCATCGGCTGAGGTCGATATTCAGTGCGTAATCTGCGGCGGCTCCGGCTGCCGTGTTTGCAAGCAGACAGGTTGGTTAGAGGTTATGGGATGCGGCATGGTGCATCCGCGCGTGCTTGAGTATTCGAAGATTGATAGCGAAAAATTCCGCGGTTTCGCGTTTGGTTTTGGCGTGGAGCGACTTGCTATGTTGCGCTATGGCGTCAATGACTTACGTCTGTTTTTTGAGAATGATTTAAGGTTTTTGGCGCAGTTTCATTGAGGTAGGGCGCTCAGACCGTAAACCGAAATTTAAGATAAGAGCTTAACCAAATGAAATTCAACGAGTTGTGGTTGCGTGAGTGGGTGAATCCTGCGCTCTCCACCGAGGCTTTAGGTCATCAATTAACGATGGCTGGTCTGGAAGTCGATGCGATCGATCCCGTAGCCGGAGTATTCACGGGAGTTGTGGTCGGTGAAATCGTAGCGATTGCACCGCATCCGGATGCCGACAAGCTGGGTGTTTGCCAAGTCAGCAATGGCAATGAAACCGTGCAGGTCGTTTGCGGTGCAGCGAACGCGCGGCAGGGTTTGAAAATCCCATTCGCGCAGCTGGGTGCATTGCTTCCCAATGACTTCGCAATCAAGAAGGCCAAGCTGCGCGGTGTTGAGTCATTCGGCATGTTGTGTGGCGCGGACGAGCTGGGGCTTGCGGAAAAATCCGATGGCCTGTTTGAGCTGCCTGCCGATGCGCCGGTCGGCACGGATCTGCGTGTTTACTTGCGGCTCGACGACAACGTGATCGAACTGGGCGTTACGCCGAATCGTGCCGACTGCTTAAGTATCAATGGTTTGGCGCGCGAAGTTGGTGTGTTGAATCAGCTGGAAATCCATGCGCCTGCATGCGATCCGGTAGCGCCATCGATTAACGATGTGCTGCCGGTTGCCATCGAAGCGACTGAGGATTGTGCCCGTTACGTCGGTCGCGTTATCAGAAATATCGATTTGTCGAAGCCTGCGCCACAGTGGCTAACGGAGCGTTTGCGCCGTTGCGGCGTGCGCAGCATCGATCCCGTTGTCGATGTGACCAACTATGTCATGCTCGAGCTTGGTCAGCCGATGCATGCCTTCGATCTGGATAAATTGCACGGCGGCATTCGTGTGCGTCACGCCAATAACGGCGAGAAGCTCAAAACCCTCGATGGCCAGGAGCTGACGTTGCGCGCCGATTCGCTCGTCATCGCCGATCATGAAAGTGCACTGGCATTGGCGGGAGTCATGGGCGGCGAAGCCTCGGCAGTCGGTGCAACGACGCGCCATATTTTCCTCGAATCCGCCTTCTTTGCGCCCGAACGCATTGCCGGACGTGCGCGCTCCTATGGCTTGCATACCGAGTCATCGCACCGTTTCGAGCGTGGCGTCGATTATCAGTTGCAACGCAAAGCCATCGAGCGTGCGAGTCGTCTTATCCTCGATATTGTGGGTGGCGAGCCGGGGCCGGTTATCGAACAAACCACCGCTATGCTGCCGCAAGCCCGCGAGATCACTTTGCGCGAGCCGAGCATCGCGCGCTTGCTGGGGCTGGAAATAGCGACCGAAAAAGTGGAAGCCATTCTTCGCGGTTTGGGGCTTGAGGCGTCGCGCGACGGCGATGGTTGGCGCACGACTGTTCCAAGCTGGCGCTTTGATTTGGCGCTCGAAGTTGATCTGATCGAAGAGATCGCACGCATCTATGGTTATGCGAATCTGCCAACGCGGTCGGTCCGTTCGGAGCAGCCTTTGCCGGCGCTTTCCGAACGTGCACTCAACGTTAAGCTTTTACGGCAAGTCCTTGTTTCACGTGGATATCAGGAAGCGATTACCTATTCATTCGTCGATCCCAAAATGCAGGCATTGTTGGCGCCACAGCAGTCGGTTGTTCAGTTACGCAACCCCATTTCGGGCGATATGTCCGTCATGCGCACAACGCTTTGGGCTGGCTTACTGAACACGCTGATCCACAACTTGAATCGCCAGCAGCCGCGTGTGCGTTTGTTCGAAACCGGGTTGCGCTTCGAGCCAGCCGGTGCGAACGAACTGCCGCGTCAGGAAAAAATGATCGCTGCGGTCGTTACCGGCCGCCGTTACCCCGAGGCGTGGGCTGCCGGCAGCGATGGCGTCGATTTCTTTGATCTCAAAGGCGATCTCGAAGCGCTGCTCAAAGCGGCGCGTGTCGAGGGCGAAATCACTTTCGCGCCAGGCTCAAATCCAGCATTGCACCCAGGTCAGTGCGCCGATGTATTGCGCAATGGCAAATCGATCGGGCGAATCGGAGCATTGCACCCGGAGCTGCAACGCGAGCTCGATATTGCGCAACCGGTATACGTTTTTGAAGTCAGTCTGGAATCGCTCGACGAAGGAGCGCTGCCGAAATTCACCGAGCTTTCCAAGTTTCCTGAGGTTCGGCGCGATCTGGCGCTTGAATTCGATCGCCAGCTGCCGGTCGCCGAAGTCTTGACGGCTGCGCGTGCCGTGGCAGGGCCTTACCTGCGAGACCTCACGCTTTTTGACGTTTATCAGGGCAAAGGCATTGATCCGCAAAGAAAAAGTTTGGCTTTTGGCTTGACGTTCCAGGATTCATCACGCACTCTTAATGACGATGAAATTGCCGCCGCAGTCGAAGCTGTGATCGGCGAGTTAAAAGCACGTTTCGGAGCGACCCTCCGGATTTAGTAGCGACGCTAAGGAATTTGGGAATGACGGCTCTCACCAAAGCCGAATTGGCTGAAAAACTCTTTGAGGAACTCGGGCTGAACAAGCGCGAAGCCAAGGAGTTGGTTGAGATATTCTTCGAAGAAATTCGCTACTGCTTGGAAAACAATGAGCAGGTCAAATTGTCGGGTTTCGGCAATTTCGATCTGCGCGATAAAAGTCAGCGGCCCGGACGCAATCCCAAAACCGGCGAAGAGATTCCCATCTCGGCGCGCCGCGTGGTGACGTTCCGTCCCGGTCAGAAGTTAAAAGCCAGGGTAGAGGCCTATGCTGGAACTGAGTGATAACAACGAGCTGCCGCCGATTCCGGCGAAACGCTATTTCACGATTGGCGAAGTCAGCGAGTTGTGCGCGGTCAAACCGCACGTACTGCGTTATTGGGAGCAGGAATTCCCGCAACTCAAACCCGTCAAGCGCCGTGGCAATCGCCGTTACTACCAGCGCCAGGATGTCATGCTCATCCGTCAAATTCGCAGCCTGCTTTACGAGCAAGGTTATACGATCGGCGGCGCGCGTCAGCGCATGACCGACAATGCCGAAGGCGGTGGTGAGGAGGCGCAATACGGCCACCTCATCAAGCAGATGATTGTCGAACTCGAAGACGTGTTGAAAGTTTTACGCGCCTAATTCCCGCGCCGCTTTTCTCTTCCTGTATCAACGGTACTGAGTTAAGATGCGCGCCGCGCAAAATTATTCGGGGCGTAGCGCAGCTTGGTAGCGCACTTGCCTGGGGGGCAAGTGGTCGCAGGTTCAAATCCTGCCGTCCCGACCAAATCCTCAATAAAAAGGCCGATCAGAAATGATCGGCCTTTTTTGTTTTTGGAATTTTATAATCGGCAAAAACAACATTGTGGAACGCGCCGTTTAAATTCAAACTCCGCTATCGAAAAAATCATAACCCGGCAGGATCAACCTTCGCATGAATCAGGCGATCACCCCGAAATTAACCCTCGCTCAACTCGAATCCTATCTGTGGACCGCCGCCGACATCCTGCGTGGCAATATGGATGCGTCCGAGTACAAGGATTACATCTTCGGCATGATGTTTTTGAAGCGTCTGTCCGACAGCTTCGATGAGGAGCGCGAAAAAGTCATCGCGCATTACCTCGGCATCGGTAAATCGCAGGAACAGGCCGAAAAGCTCGCGCAGGATGCGGACGAGTACGACAAAACGTTTTTCGTGCCGGAGCGGGCGCGCTGGAATGCGCTCAAGGATCTGAAGCACGACATCGGCGCGCAACTCAATAAAGCCACCGAAGCAATCGAAGAGTTCAACGGCAGTCTCGAAGGCGTGTTGGTGTCGATCGATTTCAATATCAAAAATAAATTGTCCGATAAAAAACTCGGCGATCTGTTGTCGCATTTCAGTAAGCACCGTTTGCGCAACTGCGATTTCGAATCGAGCGATCTGCTCGGCACCGCTTACGAATATCTCATCAAAATGTTTGCCGATTCCGCCGGCAAAAAAGGTGGCGAGTTTTATACGCCGAGCGAAGTGGTGCAATTACTCGTCGCGCTGCTCAAGCCGCACGCCGGTATGCGTATTTACGATCCCACCGTCGGCTCGGGCGGTATGCTGGTGCAGACGCGCAATTATCTGGTGAGTCACGGCGAGAACGCCGCCAACCTGTCGCTGTACGGGCAGGAAATGAATTTGAACACCTGGGCCATTTGCAAAATGAATATGTTCTTGCACGGCGTGTTCAACGCCGATATTCGCAAGGGCGACACATTGCGCGAGCCGCAGCATATCGAGCACGGCGAATTGATGACGTTCGATCGCGTCATCGCCAATCCGCCGTTCAGTCTCGCCGCGTGGGGGAAAGAAGAAGCCGATAACGATGCGTATGGCCGTTTTCCCTACGGCACGCCGCCGAAAGATTCCGGCGATCTCGCCTTCGTGCAGCACATGATCGCCTCGCTCAATGCCAAAGGCATGATGGGCGTAGTGATGCCGCACGGCGTTTTATTTCGCGGCTCCAGCGAAAAGGAAATTCGCAAAGGCATGCTCAACGACGATCTGCTCGAAGCGGTGATCGGTTTACCGGCGGCGTTGTTTTACGGCACTGGCATTCCGGCGAGTTTGTTGATCATCAATAAAAACAAGCCGGCGGCGCGCAAAGGCAAAGTGTTATTCATTAACGGTGAACTCGATTACGCCGAAGGTAAAAATCAGAACACCTTGCGCCAGCAGGATATTGAAAAAATCGTCAGCACTTTCGAGCGCTATGTCGATGTCAAACGCTACGCCAAAGTGGTGACGCTCGCCGAAATTGCCGAGAACGATTACAACCTGAATATCCGCCGCTACGCCGACACCTCGCCCCCGCCGGAAATTTTCGATGTGCGCGCACTGCTGCACGGCGGCGTGCCGGTGCGCGAAGTGCACGATGAATATATTCAGGAAGAAATTCTGCAAGGCTTTGATGTGAGCGCGGTGTTTGTAAAAAGAGATGAAAATTATTACGACTTCAAACCCACAATCACCAGCAAGGAAATGATTCGCGAATTGTTGCCTGCGGCTAATCAGGCATTGATCGCGCAGTTCGAACGCTGGTGGGATAAATACCGCGTGTCGCTGCATGAATTGGATGCGCAGGTGGCGCAGGCGGAAGCGGTGATGAAGGGGTATTTGGCGGAGTTGGGGTATGAGTAATGCTATTCCCAATGGCTGGGAACTGACCAATATCGGTAATATCGGAAAAGTTGTAACGGGATCAACACCGAGCACGCAAGAGCCCGCTTATTGGGGAGGTGGTGTCCCGTTTGTTTCGCCTGCTGATTTTAATGGGGCTGTTTACGTAAAAAACACGCAGAGAAATTTGACTAGGCTTGGCGCGACTAAAGCTAGATTGTTGCCTAGAGATGCAGTGCTAGTTACTTGCATTGGTTCTTTAGGCGGCATTGCTATGTCTCCAGATGAATGCGTAACGAATCAGCAAATTAATGCAATAGTGCCGAATGTAGGAAATGATGCTCGATATTGTTTCTACAACGTACTTTTTAATATTGACGAACTCGCTAAAAATGCCGGTACGACGACGCTGCCAATTATCAATAAAAGTACATTTGAATTAATAAATCTGCTGAGACCACCGCTCCCCGAACAACAAAAAATCGCCTCCATCCTCACCGCTGTTGACGATGTGATTGAATCCACGCAAGCGCAAATCAATAAACTCAAAGACCTGAAAACCGGCATGATGCAGGAGTTATTGACCAAGGGTATCGGTCACACGGAATTTAAAGATAGTCCGGTAGGGCGGATTCCGAAGGCGTGGAATATTGTGAAAATGGATGACATATGTCGTCAAATAACGGACGGAGAACACCAGACGCCCAGAAGAACGGAAAGTGGCTACTATCTTTTATCTGCTCGAAATATTCGTGATGGATTCATTGCGCTTTCAGATGTTGATTTTATCCCTGAGGATGAATACAACCGAATCAGTAAACGTGTTATGCCGGAAGCAGGAGATATTTTGGTTTCCTGCTCGGGTTCTATTGGGCGGACGGCGGTTGTTCCGGCTGGTCTTAAATTCTCTATGGTTCGCAGCGTGGCGATCTTAAAACCTAATCACGATGTTGTGGATTCGCAGTTTTTAGCTTTTCAAATTTCATCAACTTTTGTCCAAGTTCAAATTGAAAGAACATTGTCGCAGCTGGCTCAGGCTAATTTATTTCAGGCACCAATAAAAGCTTTGAATATAGTTCTTCCAAGTTTATCGGAGCAAAGGTCGATTTCGAAAACGGTTTTATCTGTTGATAAAAAAATACAGAGATTAGAAAGAAAGCTGTCGCAATCGCAACAGATTAAAAAAGCCCTAATGCAAGATCTCCTTACCGGCAAAGTCCGTGTCAAAGTGAATTGACCCATGACCAATGATGAATACGACAAGGTCGAGCTGCCCGCGCTGCAACAATTGCAGCAATTGGGTTGGACGTATCTGCACGGTTCGCAATTTCTGCCGTCACCCAACGGCGAGCGCGAATATTTTCGCGAGGTGGTGCTGGAAAAACGGCTGAGCGCGGCGATTCAGCGCATCAACCCGTGGATCAGCGACGAGAATCTGCGCAAGGTCGTGCGCGAGATTACGCATCCGCAAATCGCGACGTTGATGGAAGCCAACCAGAACCTGTGGCAAACGCTCGTGCATTACCAATCGGTCGAGCAGGATTTGGGTAAAGGCCGCAAAGGGCAGACGGTGCGCATTATCGATTTCGATAATCCCGCCAACAACGAATTTCTCTGCGTCAATCAATTCAAAATCGAAGGCATCAACGAGTCGATCATCCCCGATATTTTATTATTCGTGAATGGCTTGCCGCTGGCGATCATCGAAGCGAAATCGCCGTACATCACCAATCCACTCGAAAGCGGCATCAACCAATTGCGCCGTTACGCCAATCGCCGTGCGCCGCACGAAGACGAAGGTGCCGAGAAATTATTCTGGTACAACCAATTGATGGTGTGCACGCATCGCGATAAAGCGGCGGTCGGCACTATCAGTTCCAAGCTCGAACATTATCTGGAATGGAAAGATGCGTATCCGTTGAGCGAGGCGGAGATTGTCGGTGAGCTGAAAAATTATTCGGAGGTGAAAGATCAAGGGTTGCCCTATGGGGTGTCGATTAATGACGCCGCCGTGAATGAACCCGCTTGGAAAAAACCGAACACGGCCAACTCACAACAAATCCTGCTCGCCGGTTTATTCAGTCACGCCAACTTTCTTGATGTGATTCAGAACTTCACCGTGTTCGAACCCATCGATGGTCGCGTCATCAAAAAAATCGCGCGCTACCAGCAATTTCGCGCCGTGCATAAAACGATTGAGCGTTTGAAAACCGGAACGACGAAAAAAGACAAGGGTGGCATCATCTGGCACACGCAGGGTTCGGGTAAATCACTGACGATGGTGATGCTCGCGATCAAGCTGCGCCGCGATCCGCAATTGCGCGATTACAAATTGGTATTCATCACCGACCGCACCCAGCTCGATCAACAGCTCACCGCGCAATTCGAGCGCGCGCAGGGCGAGACCGTGTATCACGCCAATTCGGTTGCGCATTTAAAAGAATTTCTCGCCAAAGACAGTGCCGATTTAATTACGGCGATGGTGCAGAAATTTCAGGAGCTGGAAAGTGAGGCGAATTTCCCGGTATTGAATACCTCGGAAAAAATTATCGTGCTGGCCGATGAAGCGCACCGCACGCAATACGGCGCGCTCGGCGTTGCGATTAACAGCGGACTGCCGAATGCACCGAAGATTGCGTTCACTGGCACACCATTAATTGCTTCGCAAAAAACCAGTCACGAGTTCGGCAGCTATATCGATACCTACACCATCGAAGAAGCGGTCGCCGATGGCGCCACTTGCCAGATTTTGTACGAAGGCCGCGAAGCCAAAACCAAAGTCACGGGCGATTCGCTCGATAAATTGTTCGACGAATATTTTGCCGACCGCAGCGCCGAAGACAAAGCCGCGATCAAAAAGAAATACGGCACCGAACAGGCCGTTCTCGAAGCGCCGCAACGCATTCGCTGGGTGTGCATCGATCTGCTCAAGCATTATCGCGAACATATCCAGCCCAATGGCTTTAAAGCGATGATCGTCACCTCATCGCGCCGCGCAGCGGTGATTTACAAACAGACCATCGACGAATTGCAGGGGCCGGAAGCGGCGGTGATTATTTCCGGCAAACATAACGACGATGCATTTTTTGCCGCGTACACCGATCCGGTTGTACAGAAACAGCAGATCGATAATTTCAAAAAGCCACTGAGCGAAAGCGGGCTAGCGATCATCGTCGTTAAAGACATGCTGCTGACCGGCTTCGATGCGCCGATCTGCCAGGTGATGTATCTCGATCGCAAATTAAAAGAGCACACGCTGCTGCAAGCCATTGCGCGTGTTAATCGCACCGCCAGCAACAAGCAGCGCGGTTTTATCGTCGATTATTTCGGGCTGAGCGATTACCTGACCGAAGCGCTCGATATGTTCTCGAAAGAAGATGTCGCCGGTGCGCTACAGGATTTAAAAGACGAAATCCCACGCCTGAAAGCCATGCACACGCGGGTGATGGCGCATTTCAAAGGCTTGTCGCTCACCGATCTGGATGCGTGCATTCTGGCGTTGGAAGATGAAGAAAAGCGCCAGCACTTTGAAATCGACTTCAAGAAATTCGCCAAGCAGATGGACATCATCATGCCCGATGCGAGCGCCAAGCCATTTCTGGCCGATTTAACAGCGCTTGGCAAAATCAATCACGGCGCGCGCAATCTCTATCGCGACGAACAACTCGATCTGGCCGGTGTCGGCGAGAAAGTGCGCGCGTTGATCGAAGAGCATATCCGCGCCACGGGTGTCGATCCGAAAATTCCGCCGATCGATCTGCTCGCCGCCGATTACAAGAAGCAACTGCAAGCGCATAAGTCCGACAAATCCAAAGCCTCCGAGATCGAGCATGCGATCAAGCATCACATCGACATCAATCTGGCCGAGGACGAGGAATATTACAAATCGTTGAGCGCGCGGCTCAATGACATTCTGCTCAAGAAATCCGAACACTGGGATGAGTTGGTGCAACTGCTGCTGAATTTCCGCGACACGATTGAATCCGATCGCCAACAGGCCGCCGATAATCTTGGCCTCAACGATACCGAATTCGCGTTTTACAATACGTTGGTGGGTGCCGTATCGCGTATCAAGGGTAACGAAGCACTCGATGAAGCGGTGCATGACGAAATTATTCAAATCACCAAAGCCTTGGTCGCGATGATGGAAGAGGCTGCGGCTATTGTCGATTTTTTCAAGAAAACCGATGAGGTCAAGCGCGTCGAAAAAAACATCAAGCGTGCTATTGTGGAATCCAGTTTCGATGATGAAGCATTACGTGCTGAGGTAATGAATCAGTTCTCGGAATTGGCCAAGAGAAAATTCAAATGATGGCCGCACCCGAATATATGCAAGGGCGCGGCTTCGTCGCCGAAGTCATCCGCACGCAGCGTATTAAATCCGCACGCCTGCAAATCGAAGAGGGCGCGGTGTCGATCATCGTGCCGGCCGAATTGCCGCACGCGCGCATCGAAAAACTGCTCAAAGAAAAAAATCGCTGGATCAAGGAAAAGCTGTATCTGCATCAACAGGCCATGCCGATCAGCAGTAAGGAATTCGTCAGCGGCGAAGCGTTTGCGTATTTAGGTCGAAACTATCGCCTGAAAATAGAGGCGGGCGCGTTTCAACCCGCGAAATTAAAACATGGCCGCTTGGTGGTAACGCTTCCGAAGGATTCCGTATCACCTGAATTAATCCGCAATGCACTGGTGCGTTGGTATCGCTCACAGGCGGAAATTCGCTTCAACGAAAAAGTCGAGCGCTACGCGAAAATTATCGGTGCGGCGCCGACTGCAGTCGGCATCAAAACCTTTAAATCGCGCTGGGGGAGTTGCAATATCAAAGGCGAAATTCTGTTTCACTGGAAAGCCATCATGGCCCCACACCGCATCGTCGATTACATCGTCGTGCATGAGCTTTGCCATTTGAAGCACCACGATCACTCGGCCGCATTTTGGAAATCGGTCGAACGCTTGGTGCCGGATTATTTGGAGTGCAAGGAGTGGTTGAAATTGGTCGGTGCGCGGTTTGATGTTTAAGCAGATGTCCTCCACTGCGTTATACACCGATCTCTCGCGCTACTACGATCTCATGTGCGCCGATATTAATTACAGCGAACAGAGTGAGTATGTGCGGCGGGTCAATCAAATATTCGGTAACGGTGGCAAGCGCTATCTCGATCTGGGATGCGGCACCGGGCCGCATGTGCGTCACTTTCTCGATTTTGGTTTCGAGTGTAGTGGATTGGATATTCACGCGCCGATGCTCGATATCGCACAGCAGCGCAATCCTGAAGCACATTTTTTTCAGGGCGATATGAGCAGTTTCACCGTTGCCGAGCCGCTCGATCTCATCACCACGTTTTTGTACTCGATCCATTACAACCTAAATATCGCTAAATTGGCCGAGTGCATTGCGAGTGTGCACGCCGCTCTCAGTGTTGGCGGCATTTTTTGTTTTAACGCAGTGGATAAATCGGCGATCACCAATAAAGGCGGCGTGCGTCATTCCGTTGCCCATGAAGGCAGCGAATTTATTTTCAGTTCAAGCTGGTATTACGCAGGGCAGGGCGACGAACAGCAGCTGCGAGTGCGTATTGAAAAAACGACAGCAGGATCGACTGAAATCTGGCAGGACGAGCATCAGATGGTCGCGGTTAGCTTTCCGTTTCTACGTGAGCTGCTGGAACGATTCTTTGAAGTGCACGTGTTCGAGCATATCTACGACTGCATCGAGCCGTGGGCCGGCTCTTCCGGAAATGCGATTTTTGTTTGTGTGAAAACTTAATAAAAATATTTTTATTTTGCTTCCGATAATCTTCGTTTAAATGCTCTGAAGTACGATCGTTTAAACCAGATAAGAGATAGCATCGATATTGAACCAGCTGCATAGATAGGAAATAGAGAACTTAAAACTTGTGATCCAAGGCTACTGTCCGCCACCCAGTTAATCGCTGAATAGATGATGATAAGTACATTGGTGGTTGCTAAAAGTTGGAAGCATCTTTCGGAGAATAGAAAAATTGCGGCACCCATTACGCCATAAATGAGTAGTGGGATCAGTACGCCGAAAAGCCAGAATTCACTCACTGATAAATCTACGTGATGATTAAAAGGACCCGCTCTGTATCCAAGTTGCGGCAGCAGGGTTTGCGTATTCGCAGCCGACGAGTGTTTTTCCCTGGAGGGACGCGTGGGAGAGTTTAAAGGAAACCACGCTTACGGTAGGTCTGACAATTCTGCTGGCGGGGGAATATTCGTCCTCCGTTAATTTAAGCTTTTTAACGACATCCTTAGTGTTTATGGCAGGTATGGCCAGCATAATTCTCGCGGGTGTTACTGCAACGGTTGTCGAGGTATAGCCGAATGCTGTGATGGGGGTTTTTAATTCATAGAGATTGATGGAGGGAGTAGCAAGTTCCGCTGTGGGGTTCTCAAGCTCAGGTTGTTGCACTGCGATGGTTTGAATCAGGTTTTTTAGTTCGCTGTCCTGTAATTCGCAATTGAGTGCTCGCTCTAGTAGGGTAGATGCATGGCTCAAAGATGATGCGATCACAAGTGTTAAGCCTAATAGTTTTTTCACGTGAAAGTTCCTTTTTGTGGTTGTGCTTTGTATTACTGGTGTGTGTATCTGTAGGAGTAATTGGAGTAGAGCGAAGTTTTTAGTGCACCATCATTGGTAGAGGGGAACAACTTTCGTCGCTAGTAACACAGATTGTGACAATGGGGATAGCGATGGGAACTAAAACTACAGCTACAGCAGCACCAACAGAAATTGAAACCATATCTCCCACCACCGCAATAGGCGTTAAAGCAATAGCTCTGGTGGGGTTATAGCTTTCCCTCACCTCCACTGTGTATTGAGCCCCTTTGTTAAGCTTTTGCTTATAACTTGGAGGTAATGTAACTCCATTTGAAGCGTATCGAATTCCTTTTAGAGTCAGTTTAATTGTCAGGCCTCCTTCACGCTCTTCAAAGCCAGCAGATTGAGCACGAATTTTTATTTCTTCAGGAGCTGTTTGGCTAACCTTTAGCAGTACCTCTCCAGAAATATTCCCCAATCGATCAACATAGAAATCGAATTTTTCGGTTTTTGATCCATCATCCACAGTCCAGGTCGTGGTCTTACGATTTAAAAAAATCGCACTTACCTGTTCATGCAGCTCTGGATCTTCTAAAACCTTGCGCAGCGGGATTGGTAGGTCAAAAATGTAGTGATATTCCCTTGATAAGAAAACCAATTTTTCCCCATCACGGGATAATAAGACCGATACTACGTCTTCTAAATAGAAATCATCTTGATAAAGACTTCTGGTTATACAGCCTGCTGAAGATAAAACTACTGAAAATATAAGGAATATCCCTATGATTTTTTTTAAGAGCATTTCTATTCCCTTTAGAAGTGATTGCAGATTTTAGGACTCTATCAATCGTCGCGGTAGTAATGATATATTGGTGCAACTCGATCTCCTAAGTGAGATGACAACCATTTGCTATGTGCTATTAATTGCTCGCGCAAAATTCCCTCTCCTAACTCTAAAGAGATTTCGCCATCGTCACAGTTAAGAAAAACTTCAAAGTAGCCGGTATTGCCAGGGTAGTTCTCATGCACTGTTGGAGTGATCTTTGTAATTGATTTTAAATCGATCTTAAAGGCTCGGCTCCGAAAGAAATAATCTTGAAATATATATTCCATCTGGTTGGATGAGATGTCAAAAGAGAAGTAAGTTACTTCACCTAATATTTTTATGTATAGATGGAGAAGTGGAATTATTAAGCTGCAAAAAATCCATAACACGAATATCGTGAAAAGGTCGTCAGCTAATGAGGCGGCTGTAATTCCATAAAAAAAGCTAACCCCATGAAGTAAGTTGGCAAATGCTAACAAGACTGTCGCTATTAATACGCAAGGTATTATTACAGCCAGAAAAGCTAAGGCGCATAGTGACCAGCCCAATAGCCAATCAATAACCGGGCTTTTAGAGGGTGTCTTTCTCCATGTGCAAGTTGTTGTCGATACTGATCCTTGCCAAGTGTTTTCGTTGGCGGTTTCCGCTTCTATTTTTTCTTTCGGAAAGGGGTGTTTTTTCAGTTTTTTATTTGATGATCTTTGATTTATTTTCATATGAATTTTTCTAAAACGAGGCGATTTTAAATCGATAGATGCACAAGTGGATTGTTGAAAAATCACTCCATCGAAACCTTGCCCGCTTCGATGGCTTTTTTGTAACAGTAGACGTCGTTTTTCTGATACTCACTAAGGTGGCGCTCAGGATTGCCAACTATCTCGGATGGCTTAACGATGCCTAGGCAGTACCATCTCAGCGCCACTTTACTTGGGTTTTTAAATCCGAATAAATGAAAAATCTCTGTTGCCGGATCAGACAGTGCCGCCATGTCTTTGTTGGCCCAAAGTGCCATGCCTAAGCAAATCAAAGGGCCGGCAACGTAAATAAACTTTAAAAAATCGATCGATTTTGAGTCAATGCCAGTTACCAGCACAACAATAGTTAAAAATACGAGGGCAAAGGCGCACAATCCGAACGCTAGCTTAAAGTTGGCATACAGTTCTGCTCGCGCTCCCCATGCGTGAAGGGTCCATAATAAACCTTGCTCTTCATCCATAATGGCCTGAGCCACCATGATGCCATCGTCGGTTTTCTCCACCACGACTTTGACGCGATTGCCTTCCCTCAAATGTTCTGCACCAGCAAATTGTCCGTATAGAAGTTTCCCATCCAACAGGCAGGCAAAGTCTTGCGTTTCCTCTCCGCCGTATGTGGCTAATAAGGATGAATTGGCCAATTGACCGAACATATCACTTGCAACAGCGGTGATGCCGGTGGCAACGCTCTGGGCTTTGTAATTTTTTTTGATGCGTTTGAGAAGGTTTTGAGAACCTCGCTCGACATGAAGCTGGGAAATAACCCCTTCAATTAACCGCATTTGTCTTACCTCAGAAGATTAATGTAAGCCGACCGCCTCTTGCGCCTCTGCCAGTTCGAGTAGCTCTTCGTCTGCATCATGAAAGCGCTTCGTCGTTGCTTTTCCCATGAAAGTGTAAAATTTTATCTTTCTGAATACGGATTTTTCGCACCAATTTTGCAAATCATCATCCTTGATCAGCATATAGCCGACTTCGGCTGCGGTGAGTACGAGGCCCGCCATATTAAAACGCGCGACCCAGACTAGCAGCCTTACGCGTGTAGCCAGGAATTCAGCTCCCCTGGCTGCAAAGCGGAGACGCCCCGCGATCCGGATAGCCCCCTTTGTCTCGTAGCGTTTTGCTGCGCTGCTGAGAAATGACTCGCTATATGAAAACGCTGCAAGACCTGATAACCCCGTACCCACCGTGCCTGTAAATGCGCGCAGTGAATAGATGATTATCAGATTTTCGTCTCGAGTTGTTTTAAGCTTGCCGATGTCCATCCCTGCAGAAATTAAGCCGGCCCCAAACCCCGACACGCCAGCCAGTAATTTAAATCCGCCACGCGTCATATCTGCTGCTTTTTGAAGGTGGTGTATATCCTTGTAGGGTGCAATTTCACGAATCGATTTGGCCGCGGAATAGTAGATGTCGCATACGGAGCTGATGATCGACAATGCTGATCCCGCAACTTCAACATAATATCCGAACCGATTTTCGAAATGCGTAAGCTTTTCGGCCAATGCGATGGCTTCCAGAGCGCCCAGCGCAGCGCCCAGGCGCACCTGGTGATAATTATTCGTAGGTTGCGCTTTGCTGCCTGCTGCCTTGATTTCTTTCAACGTCATTGCACGTTTATCGCGAACTTGCTCCATTAAATCATCGAGCGATGTATCCACTTTTCCTGCAAGCGACTTCGTCGATTTTTCGCGCATTTCTTGTTGTGCTAACACTTTGTTTTGTTCAGCGGTTCTCCCTCGGTGTCCTTCTTGAAGACGTGGAGGGTTCTTGCGCTCCAGTTTCAACATTAAGTCTTCGTATCGCAAATCGATAGCTGTGGTTTGAATTTGCGAATATAGCAAGCCGCTGATACGAGCCGTTAGCGCTTTATCTAAAGGGCTACCAACACCGGTGCGAAATACGCTGCGTGTGACATCGGATATCCAAAGAAATGCTCTGATTTCGTAGCCCTTTCCCCATTTGGCAGCGAAAGATTTACGAGGCAGTCCTTTAGCTTCCAGAGCGTTATTTGCCTTAATATCTTTCTTTTCTTCTTGGGTCTGATTGCGGGCCCATTCATCAAACGCAGAATCGACGGATTTAAAACCCGATACCAATCTTTTGGTGGCGCTTAACACTAATGCGGTGGATATTTCCGACGCCGCGTTGGCCGAGCCTGCCGCTTGTTCCATTTGGTTCAGTGCGTCTTGGCCATCGGCGATTAAAGTTTTTTGGTTGAAGAATACGCCGCGCATGTATAGGTTGGGGCGGTCGAATGTTTTTGCCTGGATGAGTGCATCCACAAAGGCTTCGCCTGCTTTGGTACCAGTCATACCTAACACGCATTGGCCAAACTCGTAAGCGTAATCATGACCTGAAATTGGGTCTTCATCGTCGAATGAATCGAAGGCATTGATGAGTGCTTCCGATTTCATCCAGGCGATATGCTGATCGGCGCGAGCGAGAATTTTTTGTTCGCATTCTTTGGCTCGCGAGTTAAATGCTTGTCCGAATGCATCAATCTCAGCCGTATCCAATCGCGATTCGTATTTCTTTTTCCAGATTTCAATGCCTTCTTTGCGTGCAGCTTCCAATTGTGGCGCTAATACTTTGGCATCGAAGACGCGTAATTCTTCGGCGGCTGCGCGCTGGTTGTGTGCTTCAAAAAAACGTCCTTGTTGTTCGTAGCGCTCTGCTTCTTGCAGGCGATATTGATATAGCGATTCGGCACGCTTGGCTCTGAACATCGTGGCGTCGTTTAGTACGCCTGCATGAATGGCTGCACGCACTTCTTCGATTGCGTAATAAACCTTTAAGCGATGTTCGTTGCTTGCACCGTATTCATCTGTGGCTTGCAGCCAATATTGCAATGCTTCGTTTGGTGCGTTGCGAAAATCATTCAATTCCTGCGTGATGCCGATGGCATCGTGAACGACAAACGCGGCGCCTTCGTTTTCCTGCAATTTTTCTTTCAAGCGAATCAAACGTTGGCGACTGGGAGTGGCCTGGTATTTCGCCATGTCTTCGGCGCTGAGTGTGCTGTAAGCGTATTTGGTAGCTGGAAACATTTGCACGTTGAGTGCTTTGCCAAGGCTGCTGTTAGTTGCATTACCGTGTTGCTGTACTAATTTCCACTCGGCAACGAATTGGTCGAGTTCCGCCGGTTGCAGCGAGTGCTGTTGCGAACGAGCGCCGCTTTTGACCCAGCCTTTGGGATCGAACTTTTGCATTTTGCCGTTGCCGACGAAGCTTTCGGCTTTTTGTTTGTATTCGTCGAGTTTGCGTTTGGTGAGAAGCGTCGGCGTGAAGAGAAAATACATGGCGGTGACTTGATCGACTTTATCGACCGAAACACAGCTGGCATCTAATCCGCACACATCGGGTTTGCAAGAGAACGTTGGCATTATTGTGGGCGGGGTATCGGCGGGAAATTTGTAGAGGTATGCATCTTCCAGCACCGCATACGCTTCCCAATATTTAATTCCTTGGCGATTAATTAACACGTAGAGGTAGCCCGGGCGCAGCAGGCGAGGGGCGTATTTACCGCGCGATAGCTCGATGTTTTTTACGTGATTACCAAGTTTGCCTGGCATATCCGGCATTAATGACGAGGCATCGTCTGCGGCGAGAGCAGCATAACGCAGCGGCAGAATTAGTAAGCCATTTTTGTCGCAGAAACGGCAACCCTGTTTGTCCATGCCTAGTGGTCCTTATGTGTTGGTCGCGGCTTGTGTTGGCCGGTATTCGCTAATAACGTCGTTGAGCGGCGCACCAGTCTCTAACGTGAGTTGTATCCAGCGGCGTAATAAATGGTGTTGCGTAAATGTTTCGCCATCTTGCAGCGAGCGCACGGCATAGGTTATTTGGTCGTCTGTGTCGGTTAGTTTCCACTGCATTGCTTGCGTTAGCGCGTTGTCGATGTCGATATCGCGCGCATGTGGCGCTGTGGGTGGTGGTCCCAAATGACGAGCAACCTGATTGATTTGCACGATGCGGTCTATGGCGAGTGCTTCATCGGCGTTTGGATAAGGGATTAATTTTTCAGTTTCAACAGATTCGAGATCGTGCTGATACCAATTGCCATCGCGCCCTAAATGACACCATGTGTGCACCGGTGCAAATAAATGTGCGTCGGCTTTTTGTCCCAATATTTCGTTAAGACGCGGCAGCACACGCGGATCGAAATAACGCAGATAAATTCGTTTATTCGGGTAGCGAATGTCTTGGCGTCGCGCCAGATGTGCGGCGAGCGTTTCGGGTTTTTCGCGACTGAATAGCCAACCGCAAACCGTGCGCATACCATCGATATGAAAAGCTTCCTCTTGCGCAATTAATAATGTCTCGGTCAATAAATTCTGATGGCCGGGGAGGTCCAGCATTAATTGCACAAGTAACGGCGTTCGTAGCGGTGCATTTTCAAAAATGGGATCGTTCAGCGCAACGCACAGCGGGCGATGTTCTTCGCTTAATTCGTTGATTAACTGCGCCAAAGGATCAAAATTAAGGCGGTCGATCAGTACATAAAGCTGAGCGCTCTCTTGCGTGAGAGCCTCTAACGCATTGAGTGCGTTATTGAGATCGAAAGACGTGCAACGGGTTTGCATAATGTTCAGCTCAGCGAGGTACACTCGCGCCACCGGATTGTGCCGCTGCGGACATTTGTGTTTCGCAGCCTTTCAATATCGGAAGCATCGGTGGTGGGGCGTTTAATGATGTCGGCCCAGTCGCACTCTGCTGCGCACCTTTGAGCGAAATATTCCCCGGTGCACTCACGGTGATATTGCCGCCGCTCAATTCGATTTGCGCGCCGCCGCAGTGGATGACGATTTTTTCTTTCGCACTCGCAGTAATGCTTTCTTTACATGCACTGATCGTCAGCGATTGATCGCCGTCGATTTCAATATCGGCGCTTTGCGCTTGCATCTGCACATCGCCTTTGGCCGCGATGAGCTTGATGCTTTCTTTTAGCGCATTGCCGGCACCGGCGACGAATAACGAAATGTTGTCCGCCACGTTGTGTATCCAACGCCGACCGCTGGTTTGATGCGTGTCGCGCTGGCTGACGTGATTCAAATCTTTGCCCGTGACGAGCGCGAGTGATTGCGGCGTGGTGATGGAAATACTGTCTTCGCCGTGGATGTGGGTGTAAGGTTCTTGGCTCGTTAAATAATCGTGATCGAGCGCGGGGTCGGGTTCGGGTTTGTTGGCTTTCGCCGATTGCGCCGCGCTGCCTAATTGATCAGTTAGATTTTTTGCGGCGCTGAGTTGTGCTTTGAGCGATTCGCGGTCGAGTTGTTTTCCTGCGGCGTTTGGTTGCGCTTCCGTCGTGATCAGCAACCCTTGCGCAGCTCGAATCGCACCGGCATTGTCGGTGCGTAATTCAAAGCCTTCGCCACGTTGCTCGCCTTTGCCCTCGGTTCTTGGATGAATCAAAAAGCCCTGATTGAGCTGCGTTTTGCCGTGCTCGGTCGAGAGCGTGGTACGGATTTCACCCGTGGTGTCGTCGAATACGAGTTCGTTGTGACGACTGCCTTTATATTCGTGCGTTTTAATGCCCGATAAGGTTTTGTTCGCAGGCAGTGATCCTGCACCCTGAAACGTCGGTGGATTTTGCTGGCCGTTGTAGAGCGCACCCATCACGATCGGGCGATCGATATCGCCTTCGATGAAATTGACGAGTACTTCCTGGCCGATGCGCGGAATGAATTGATGGCCCCAATTCGCCCCGGCACTCGGATAGCCAACGCGCACCCAACACGAAGAGAAATCATCTTTGTTCGCTCCGGCGCCGTGAATGCCTGTGTCGTGATCTTGTTCGCGCGCCCAATGAAATTGAATTTTGATGCGGCCGAGTTCGTCGGTGTAAATCTCTTCACCTTGCGGTCCGACCACAGTCGCGGTTTGGGTACCGCGTATCGTCGGTTTGGCGTGTTCGGTGTGCGCGTAGTCGGGAACGATCGGGATATGTTTGCGGACTGCCTGGAAACTGTTTTGGTAGCCCGGTTCGTCGCGGGTGTTGCTGCTGAGCGACTGTGTGATCGGATGCTGGTCGAATTCGCCCGGTAAATTGTTACGTGCGCTGAAGGTATGGCTGAGCACGACAAATTCATTGTCGCCATCATGATTCGGGTGTTGAGTCAGTGCAAAGGTTTGTCCGGCGCCGAGGCCGCGCACAACGCCTTTGCCTGCAAAGGTTTTGGTACGCAAATCGTAGGATTGTTGGCGCAATTGTGCATAGCGATTTAAGTCGCTGTTATCCGATCCGTAGTAAAGCGACTGGGGATCGTAATCTTCAAGACCTGCAGTCAAACCGCTACCGGTTTCGCCGTGATCGACTGCGCTATTGCCACTGCCTTGTTGTGCGTACACGCCTTTGTAATCGTAACTGGCGAGCTGTGCCGCGCCCGGCTGGATTTGCCGATGCGTCTGCCATTGCGTGATGGTGTCGTCGGCTTCGGTTTGATCGGCGCGGTGAAAGCGAATGCTCGATTGTGCGGCGGGATTTAATTCAGAACCAGCATCGAAGAGTACGAGCGTGTGCAGACCGATTTCGTCACTGCCGTGTTCGAAATCGAAATAATACGAAATGCCCTCTTCGCGCAGCAGGCGCTCGATGAAGACGAAATCGCTTTCGCGATACTGCTGGCAGTAGCTGCGTGTTGGGTAATCCTGCGTGAGTTGTTCGCGATGGCGAAAGCACTGTGCGAACACGGGGTTGTTTTGAATGTGTTCGTCGAGAATGATACCGACAATATCGACCACGCTCTTGTCTTGAAACACGCGGCTGTTGCGACGTAGTTTTAATGCCGAGTACGCGGGCTCGACGGTTAAGCCGTAGCGGGCGAAGCCGCCATCGGAACCCAGTTGCTGCGAGGCGGTAACGACACCGGAGACAACCCGTTCGCTGCCATCGCCCAACTGCACGGCGATATCGACACCGCAGCCGATAAAAGTTTTAAGCGGTAGCGAGGTATCCGAACTCAGGCATTCGATGTCGAACACATAAGGCGCCGAAATATGTTCGTGCGCGACGATGGTGTGCGGCAGTAATTCAGCGTCGAGACTGGCATCGGAGAAATGCAGATTGAATAAACGTTCGTCTTGGTTGAATGCAGACGCGAAGGCGGCGAGTAAATTGGACAACATGTCCATGTCGATCACTTCCTGTTAAGGGAATTGCTAACGAAAGTCGTGAATTGCTTTAGATAAAACTTACAATTGCAACGCATAGCGCGCATCCGAACGATTTTCCTGAATAGGGCGTGTGCGAATCCAGGTATTGAAACCGAGTTGCTTCGGCGTTGCTGCTTGGGTAGATAGATGTGGCGCCGGGATACAGTCGTGCTGCAAGGTCAATTTCACATCGATGGCGAGTGTATGGCCTACGCAAAATTTCATTAATTCACCAAGTGCTCGCGCAGCTGAGCCACCGGGCAATAATTCTGCGAATGCTTTGCTGTTGAGTGGACCAATCGCTAAAGTGGCTTTGGTTTGGCAGTCGTATTGGCGTGCCCCAAGAACCGTATTTAAACCGAGCTGACAATTCGATTTTCCCAAACTGCTTTGATGCTCTGTCGACAACTCTAAGAAAGTGCCTTGAAAGTTTTCGAATTTTACTGGGGCGCCGAGTAAGCCGCGAACAAGCAATTCCAAACTGACGGCGGAAATGGGCTTTTGCGCGAGAATGCCAGCGTGGTACATCAAGAAACGATCGGCTTCGCCTGGCTCTCTTGTCAGTTGCAAGCGTCCGCGCAAACCTTCCAGCCCGGCGCCTGCAAAATCGAGTAAATTTCGAGAGAATCCTTCGCGCTGGTTGTGTTCAATCTGGCGATGAAAGCGGTATTTCTGACCAGCGGCGTAAAATAATGCTATTGCACGGTGCGAAAAAAGGTCGAGAAAATCATGCAGCGAGGTGTCGCGAAAATGATTTTTTCGTTCGATTAATAATTCGGTGTAGCGGGTAGGTAGAACGCCGCTGGGGCCGGTCAGACCAAAAAAACTGACGCATAAATCGAGTAGATCATCTGCGACACTATTCTCGGCAGCGACTAATTCGCTTGGCGGAAATGCGAGCGATGCCGGCGTACGAAACCGAATGTTGTCGGCTAATAAATTTTCCACTGTGGTGCCGCGATTGCGCGCATCCAGAGTCAAGATGCGAATGGCTTGCCGGAACTCGAATAGCCATGGCTCTGATCGAACGCGGTCAGCGATATCCATTTTTCCGGAATGAATGTCTTTCTCGCCATTCAACGCAGTGGAATTGGATGATTGAAACGATTGCGGATAATTCATGGACGCATGGATCTAAATCAACGCCGCATCGCCACTGCGCGGAGGCCATGAGAACAGATCTTTGCCGCGCTGGGTGGTATGCACATGCAATTGAGTGAAACTATTGGGTGCGCAATACAGGCCGAAGAAGCGTTCGAGTACGCTGCTGAACAAATAGGCACCGGTTCCAATAAATTCGTCTTCGTTCAACGTGACTTCAATTTGAGTACCGCGCACGAAACCATGCTGAAGATTTCCACCGATACGCGCGAGAGCGGGTTTACTCGTTAACTCTTGCAGCGCGCGGATCTGTCGGGCATTGGATAAATCGTTAGAAAAGTTGTAAAGCGTGAGCATTTCTTGCAATGCCGACTTGCCTTCGGAAACCAGCGACAAAATATTTAACGAAAGATGAGATATCAATCGCCACTGCAAGCCCTTTTTTTCGGGAGGGCGCACCGCCCGGCTGGGTTTGCGCAAGGGCCGTACACGCTGAACAATCGAATGGCCAGGGATATGATAAAGCGGAGCGTTACCGCCAAACGGCAAGTGTTCGGGGCCATCGCGGTTGCTGCATGTACAGATGATGCTGAGGGTCTCTGTCTCCGGTCGAGTGCTCTGAAAGTTAAGATCGACCAGCGAAAGAAACACATCGGTGCCGTGATCGAATTCGTGAAGGGCGCTTTCACGCGTCGAATACCAATAGGCCTGCTGTTGTTCGAATGCGGTGCGGTGATGCGTTGAGTACAGTGGCGGAATTTCGTGGGTGGACTCCACTTTTCCCGACTTGTCGATTTGCATAACCGAGTCGATCGAAATAATTTCATAGGCCAATGGTCTTCGACCATCTGGAATGACAGGGTAGGCGCTCGATAAATGGTCGAGACGGATTGGATCCGCTCCTCTCCGGAATAAGTTAATCGCAGGCGTACAGAAAAGCTTGAAATTATCGGCGTTGATACTGTCAATAAATTGCTGATAGCGATTTGATTCGCGTATGCCATCCAGCCAGAAACGTAGTCGCAGTGTTTGGCCATGGATCTGAGAGGTTGCCTTTTTTAACTGTGTGACATCGAAAAATAGAAACTTTTCCGGATAGCAAAAGTATTCGGTTAACAAGCGATAGCCCGGCAGCGAGCGCTCATCGTAGTCGAGTAAGGCTTCGTCGAATCGAAATCCCACTGCCTCGATGCAGGTGCTTGCGTGAGAGTGTCTGCTGGAGGGATTATCCGATGCTTCGCTGACATCGACGCGCAAACAGTTTGAAAAGAGCAGCTCATAAATGAAATGCGCAACCTGAGGCTCGCCATCGATGAAGAACCGTAGTTTGTCGATATTGAGAGCAGCAATTGGCGCATTGCCAAGCACGGAAAAATCGAGCGTCAATGCGGCGTGTGCTTCCGCCTGGCTGCGCAAAAATGGCGAGGCTTGAGTGAGTTCGAGTTTTGCCGCCGTCAGTTGAAGCGGCAATAGATCCACGTCATAGGTGGTACGAAAATGACAGGGCTCGCCATTAATTGTTGGCGTCGTGATTTGTTGATGACGAGGGATTCGATAGCCACCCGTCAGCGCTGGTTTTGCCTGATCCATCTCCATTGACAGAATGGTGATGGCGGGAATAGGTCTGATGTAGTGGGGATAGAGCGTTTGTAGAAATGCTTCAGTAATTTCCGGGTATTCATCGTCAAGACGGCGATGAATACGTGCTGCCATGAACGCGAAGGCTTCAATCAGTCGCTCGACATGCGGGTCTTCACATTGATCACCCTCCATCGAAAGCCGCTGTGCGATTTTTGGGTAGCGCGATGAAAACTCTTTAGAGAGATCGCGCAGATAGCCCAGCTCTTTTTCGTAATACGGTAATAATTGTTCAAGCATACGCGATCATCCCTGCTCGCAGAATTTGTATTGAGAGGATGAGAGATGCAGCCAGGCATCAAAACTGACAGGAGGGCGAGCAGGGTGAATGCGAAGAACTGCATCGACGCGGAAGCGCAATTTGCGCTCCTGATCCTGTGTGGTTTCGAGCGTGACGCGAATTCGGTTCAATCGCGGTTCGAACCGCTCTATGGTTTTGCGAATTTGATCGCGCAGGAGCGCGCGGTGGTCGGGGTCGAGAAGACTCAGGCTGCTAAGATCCTGAATGCCGTAACCGATGACCGAGCTTTTAGCGAGTGGGTATTGCGAAATGTGGTCATCGATATCGATGCAGCGCGAGTTCAGCAGGCACTCAAGATCGCGAGCGAGCGATGCTTTGAATAGAAAAATATTCACGCGCTTGGTATCGATGCTATCTGTGGCGAGCGTGGGTTCGTCGTCCAACAGTCGATCTAAGATCGAAGGCACGAAACCCGCTCCCATTCCTTTGGCTTTGCTTCTGTCGCGCATGTTTGTATGGTCACTCGATTTTTCGCGTATTAGGTGCCGGTCGGCGTCGATTCGATCACTGATTGAGTAGAGGTCGTTGAAACAGGAATTCCTTCCACTTGCTGGGCGAGCAGCCATTGAAGCGAGAGAAAAAATGCAATACCGATGACGGCTAACAGGGCGTAGTAAAGCCAGAGCGGTAGTTCGTGACGCACATATTCATTGAATTTCAGCGGAATCTTCCAGTTGGGCGCGAAACCTTTGCTGGGGCCGCGTACGGAAACAATTTCCTGTCCCAGCTTGGCAATCAGATAATTCAGCTTCTCTTTTCCTTCCAACAAATATTTTCCCTGGAAACCCAGAAGTAGGCAGGTATGGAATACTTCAAGCTGTTCGATGTTTGCAGCAGGGTTTTGACGCAGTTGTTCGAGTTTGTCGAAAAAGCGCTCGCCAGCTAAATGCTCTCCGAACAGTCTGAGTTGCAGCGGCGCCAGCTCCCATTCATCGCGGATGGAAATACCCGAGGACAGAACGATTTCATCAAGCAACGCACAAAATGCATACTTGGCATCGAGCACTGCTTCGATGGGCTTGTTGAAGGTTTTGCAGACTCGATCGAATGTATTCAGATATTGATCAATGCGCTGATTGAACTCTGCACACGATGCGGGTGAGTTTTTTCCACGCAAGAGAAATAGCAGGTAGATGCCGTCTTCCAGCAGATCTTTCATGGTGGGAGTAATCGACTGCATAGCTTTTTCAGAAGCTGAAATATTATTCAGATGCGTATCGATGGCGGTAACTGAGCTATTCATCAAGGACATTCCTTATCGAAACACAGCAATCAATTCAATTTTTATGTCCTGCAATGCATGCGGAACATATATACAGATACTGCGAGATGTCATCATTCGATCGTAAATCGTGCTGCCAGGCTGCAGTGCGAAATAGATATTTCCAATGCGAACGGGAATTGCGCCCGGGGTTTGGCTGGCATGTGATAGCCTCACGCCAGGCAATGCCGAATTGAGGATTTTTTCTACATCCTCCGGCGAGCCTATCTTCAATTTCATGGGTACCGTATCGATGATACTGACTGCCGGTTGCAGGCTTTCTACCGAGAGATAGAAATCGGCATTTTCAAGCAGGTTATCGCTTTCGATCTGACCGATATAAAGCGAAGCACGTGGACTGCTGAGCGGGATAACGACATAGCGTGATGAAATCACCGTATCAAGCAAGTCATGAATCGATTGCTCAAGCTCCACGAATGTTTGCATCGGGTTTAAATGATTGTAAGAAGGAATGTCCTTCAGCGATGCATTGGAGGAGAACGTGAGAAGCTCACCATTGAGTTCTGCCATCGCCAAATAAAGCTGTTCTGGATGGGTCAATGGCGACTGCAGCAAGTGGGTGAGGCGCGGAAAGCTCCGATTTACAGTGTGGAGCAGCCAAAATGAAGAAATATCGGAAGTGGAATATTCAGCAATATTTTTCGCACGCTCGCGATGGCGGCTGCTCAACATCTGACTTTTAACAAACAGCATATCGATGAGACGGCGCAGAATAGCGGTCACACCCTCACTGGCATGAATGTCTAATAGTGGCGGAACATATTGTTCAGCGAGCGACCAAGTGCCGCTGGGCGATAAAGCGATTCGCGCGATAGGCAGCGTGAAAAGACCATCTCGATTTTCATTTTCGGTGAGCAGTACAGGCTGATGCTGTAATACCGATAAGTCCGCCTCGAGCCCCGAGGTAAATAGATCGGGCGACTTGATGTTTTCAACCGAATAGCGAACGGGGCGTGCGGCCATCTGTCCGGGTTCGCTGCTGTTCGAGCCCATCAGATTGATTGCAGGGAGCCCCAGATAAAGCGTGCTTTCTGTACCTATGTTCGGAATATCCTGCAAATTACGTATCGGCGGTGCAGGATCATTTACCGGAATATTGAATACGGTGCCGTCGGGCAATACACCGGCCGCACGCTCGACGCGTATAGAGCCAATTGCAAGTGCGGCTTCATCGATCACGATCGATTTAAGGCCAGCAGGGTATGAAAAATGATGCGAGCTGAATTGCCGAATCAACCATTCGTTATGAATGGACTGTTGTTGAAAGTGTTGCGGGCGCAGGAACATTCCTTCACCCCATAAAACTCTATGCGCGCTCGTCACGGCGACTCCTTGTCCTGCATACATTCTCGTGAGCGATATTGAAACGATGGTGTACTAAAACGATTCTGTACTACAGCGATGGTTTACTCATAGCCTCTCACGGTTTTGCGAGAGATTTCGCCGCATTGGCACCATTGGAAACAGATGATGCTGTCGTCGATATTTTATCTGCGGCTTCTGATGCTGTGCGCAAGCGATCCATTGCGTCGGGTGCGGAATCATTGTTCGCCGCAGGCGTTTCTCGGATCGCTGTGGAGCTAACATTGGAAGCGGCGGCTGAGCAATTAGGAGAACTATTGGTCTTCTGTCCTGGAATAATATCGACTTCAACGCCGTCTATCGCGATGTAGCATCCGTGTAATCGAATTGAAACAGTGGTCTCCTTAGCAAATATCCAGAAGCTCTTTTTGCGTATTTGCTCGGCTGGAACGAGATAACGCCACTGCTGATCCGCCGGTGTCCGATAGATGGCGACGACGCCAAGATATTGGGCATCGGGCGCCAATTGCGTATTAAGCGCCTGCTTGTTGCCAGGCAGAACGACGAGTTCGGTTTTTGAAATAATATCTTCGCCCAACAGGCTTTCGTCGCTTTTGCCGGAGACGAAATCTTCGAACGTCAGGCGCGCGAATGTCTGCCGATCTTTCAGCTGATAGATGTTAAGCACTACAGAGAGAGGTTGAGCGTTAAAATCGAGATTAAGACGAGCGTCGGCTTCGCTGTAGATATGGAAATCGGCGGGTTTTGGTTTGTTGCTGGAGCAACCTGCGATCGTGAATATCAGAGCGACGAGCGCAAAAAATTGCAAAGCCCTCCCTGCATAACCAGCCATATCACCACCTAAATAAAAATACTTTGTCCACCTCCAGTTGTAGGAGGCATGCTCAGAAAAAAACCAGTGTTTGGTGAGCGGTCGGCAGGTTATCACTAACGCAAATTCGATTCCAAGTTAAAAAATGAGGGGTAAGCACAAAATTTTCAAGTCTCAAGACGAATGTGTGATGTCGTTCATAAAACCAGTTTAATTACCTGTTTTTCTCTTAAGTAACGCTTGCTAGAAACACGGGGAAGTTTGGTAGTCTCTGCGCACTGCCTACGGAAAGTGTCGCCATATACATAAAGTGTTAGCTTTATATTGTATAAATTTCGATGCTCGGGCAAGGGATTAAGGAAGAATTGACATGCTGTTCTACGGGTAGTTTTCTCTCGCAAATAACGCACTCAGTAATGCAACTCCGTCCGGCTACAGATTTTCGTAATCGGCCTATCTCTATGGATTGACAAATGCACCGCCTCCTCAGAAATCTAAAGCTTCTCTCAGCAATCGGTTTTGCTTTAGTTATTTTGCTTATTTGGTTTTTTGGTCATGCGTTTGGCTTGATTTCCACGGAGCAGCGGCTAACTGCTGTCATCGCTGTCATGATCGTGTGGGTCGTCGCGCTGTTGATCGGCCGTTTTTTTACAATGCGTGCGGGCGTATTGGTCGAGAGAATGTTTCGCGCGCAGCTGGATCGAGCCGTTATGCAAGCAACGCCCGAGCAGCGCGGTGAAATTGCGTTATTGCGCAAGCAGCTGCTGGAAGCGATCAGCACGCTCAAGAAATCGAATTTAGGCCGCACGCGCGGTAAAGCTGCGCTGTATGAGCTGCCGTGGTACATGATTATTGGCCATCCTGCCGCCGGTAAAAGCAGCGCAATTCAAAACTCGGGGCTCACTTTTCCGATTTCCGAAAATGGTAAAGGCGCAATTAAAGGTGTCGGCGGCACTCGCAATTGCGATTGGTTTTTTACCAGCGAAGGCGTATTGCTCGATACCGCCGGACGTTATTCGGTGCAGGCCGAAGACCGCGCCGAGTGGCTCGAATTTTTGCGGTTACTCAAGAGTCATCGACCGCGCACGCCGGTCAATGGAATTCTGGTTGCCATTTCTCTCCCGGAGCTTGCGCAATACAAAAGCGAAGGATTTGCTGAGTACGCGCGACAGATTCGCGCCCGAATCAATGAAATAGATCAGGCCTTCTCGCGCAAAGTGCCTGTGTATTTATTCTTTACGAAGATCGACTTATTGGGCGGTTTTACCCAGTTTTTCGAAGATCTTAGCGATGAGCAGCGCTCCCAGGTTTGGGGTGCAACGCTTTCGCACGAGCAAGCTGATAAGCACTTTGATGTTGCGAAGTTGGTTACCACTGAATTCGAGCAGATGTTTCGTGGCCTAGTGGATATTGGCAACGATAAATTGGCAAACAATCGCGGTAACGGTGGACATCCAGCATTTTTCGCCTTTCCGATTGAGTTTAATTCGATTAGAAATGCAGTTAGTCGCTTTGTGGAAATTCTCTTCGAGGATGATCCCTACCATACGCATCCACTGCTGCGAGGATTTTACTTCACGAGCGCGCTGCAAGAGGGTGTGCCACGGATTCCAGCCGGCACACGTGTATCGGAAAAATTTTCTCTTCAAGAGATGGGCTTTCCCGCGCAGCGAGCATCACAAAGCCAAAGCTATTTCCTACGCGATGTATTTCGCGACGTTATATTTCCGGATCAATATTTGATTGGTCGCCAAGTCAAAGGTAGTTGGAGTCTGACGCGCTGGGCGGGATTGTGTGCAGGCTTTTTATTACTGTGCGTCGTGTCCGGCGCCTGGGGTTGGTCGTTTTATCAAAATCAGAAACTCGTCGGCGACATAAGTAAAGAACTGACATTGTTCGATTCCGGCGGATTAAGCGATCGTCTGACGAGATTAAATTTTATTCAGATTCGCTTGGAGGAGCTGGCCAATGAACATCCATCGTCGATGGGGCTCGGCTTGTACCAAGGGGATGAAGTCACGACTCGTCTCGAACAATTGTACCGTACAGAGATCGAGCAAATTTTATTGGCTCCTGTGAAGCAAAATCTGGAGGCACAGCTCGGTTTGTTAACCGGCAGCGGAGAATCCTCCGCGGGTAGCGCCGTTCTGTCATCGACAAAATTTACTAACGAGCAGCAATACGATGCGCTGAAAACCTATCTGATGATGCATCAGAAAGAGCGCATGGAAGCTCCTTATTTCGCTGATCAGCTCATGGTGCATTGGCGGGATTGGCTGGAACAGTCGCGGGGCAAGACCGATAGCGAAAGTATCGTGCCTCTGGCTGAACATATCGTCGGCTATTACGTAAAAAACTTTTCCAGGCCAACAACTCCGATCATTGATATCGACGCGAAACTGGTAACGGATGCGCGCGCCTATTTGAATAGCGCAATACAGAAACTGCCCCTCAAGGATCGGATTTATAAAGAGCTGTTAACGCAAGCGGCAAGTAAATATCCTGCGCTCACCTTGAGCAGGATTCTTGAGAATACCGATACCGATTTAATGAGCGGAAGCTACACGGTTCCTCCAGCGTATACGCGAGCGGCGTGGGATGGGCATATCCGTCAGGCTATCGATGAGATAAGTCGTGGCACGTTAAAAGAAAACGACTGGGTATTGGAGAATGGCAGTATTGCCGAGCAAATGAGCTCCGCCGATTTTGAGCAAAATCGGACTGAGCTGATGGCGATGTACAAAGCCGATTATGCTGCGGAGTGGCGAAAATTTGTTGGCGGGCTATCGATCAATGGCTTCAAAGGTATCGACGATTCGATTTCTCGATTGGAGCGGCTCAGCGATTTTAAACAGTCCGCGATACGCAAAGTTTTTGCGCGCATCAGTTATGAAACCTCTTGGGATAATCCCGATCTGTTAGAAAAATCTTTGCCGAAGCAAGACCAAAATATCAAAGACGCCATCGTCAACCGTTTACTGGCCGATAAGGATTTGCCGGTTGATCAGCAGGGTGTTCGCGAAATTGGCGAGTTGGAAGAAAAATTCTCGCTATTCGCTCGATTGACCTCAGAGAAAAATGGAGCGCCGACGATAACGCCTTACCTGGGCGCGCTTGGAAAAATGAAGTCTCGGTTGGAGGCGGTTCGCTCATCGGGAGAGGCGGGAAAATCCGCTCGCGCGCTCATGAAAAATACGGCGGACTCTTCGGGCTCGGAGCTCGTCGAAGGTATTCAAATTGTCGATGGGCAGTTGCTGGCTGGGGCCGATACGGGCTTACGCGAAGTTTTGAAACCTATGTTGCTGCGACCTTTCAATTCCAGTTATGGAGCGCTGATTCCGCTTGCCAATGCCGATATCAATCAAAACTGGCAGCGCTTGGTGTATCCCTATTGGCAGGCGTTGTCCGATAAATATCCATTCATTGATTCCACCAATGAGGCGCAGCTTGCAGATATTTCGAAGTTTCTGAGTATCGAAGAAGGGGTGCTGAATAAATTCATCAATGAGCAGTTGAGTGGTCTCTTGGTGAGGCAGGGAAATACGTACGTGCCAAGGCGTTGGGCGAATATGTCGGTCGCCTTTAACAAGGATTTTCTCAGTGGAATTTCGCGAGCGTCTGATATTCAAGACAAGGTATTTATTGCGGGCGGTCAATCGCAATTTGAAATGCAGCCAGTGCCAACCACCGGTCTTAGTGAGGTGGTGCTAGAGGTTGACGGTCAGCAGTTGCGTTATCGCAATGGACCGCAACTATGGACGCAATTCTCATGGCCATCCGGTCAGGTCGGGCAGGGTGCAAAAATATCGATTATTACTTTCTCGGGCGTGTCGTCCACGGTTGCTTCTGCTCCGGGACGCATGGGGTGGACGCGCTTAGTTTCGCAAGCAAAAGCCAGTACTGTCGCGCCGGGCGTTACGCAGCTGACATGGATGGTCGCATCACCCGATAACAAATCGGGCGAAAAAATTGCGATCAAATTTAATTTGCGCCAGGTATCGGGTGCGAACCTACTGGCGGTCAGTATGCTTCGCGATCTCAATCTTCCTAAAAAAATTGTGAATTGACTAAGGCTCATTAGATGGCTTTCGCATTCTGGCGACAAGATGAACCGAAATCGGCATCAAGCTATTCACTGTTTGGTAAGTTGCCTCGTCGAGCTGATTTTTTGCGGATCAACGCAACCAATCCTGTTGCTCACGAATATGATCAGCTGTTGGCAAATGCGGTGGTGAAGCTGACTCAAAATGATGGATGGGAGTCCGCTTACGATGCCACCGACGCCAGTTTATTTGCCTATCGTAGCCGCGATGCACAATCGTGGTTCGTCGGCGGTCAGTTTCCGAGTCACGATATAGAGCTTCGTCGCTTTCCGTTGGTTGCCGGGATAACCCGAGCGGCATCGGATATCGGTGACAATCTGCATTTACTCCCGCTGGCGTACGAAGTTTTTTACAGTGGTCTGTTAGGGCAGTTGAGCAACGCCATTGGTAATTCGGTGGACGCAGTAAGCTGCAGAAGTTTTTTGGAAGGCTTTGCCGGTAATGCCACTCAAACAGGAACGGATTTCGATTTGGCCGGTGCGCTACTACACAGATTTGCCGATGAGCAGGATGCCGAGTATTTGCAAAATATTCTGCGCATGGCCTATCCGCAGGCACAGCTCGAACAGGCGCTGCTTAATATCGCGTTTTATGCGAACTTTATCCGCCATTTTTCGCATCGTATTACAGCCCAGGAAATAGTTCTGCCGCTGCCGAACAGGCAGGGTTCGTCGCTTCTTATCGCATCGGTTTGGTTGGCGCTCATCGGCAATCTTGCTGGTGATGCACAGCGTATCGTCGGATTTTTCTTTCGCGATAACTTTATTGTCATTGCGCTCGATATTTTTTCAGAGCAGTTCTCGCCGTTATTACCGCTGATTAATTCAGCCAAGGTGAGAGGTTTGATGTTGACTTCGGAACATGAGGTCTGGTCGTCGCATCCGTACTACGCGGAGATTAGTTACGCGTTGGATCGTTTGATATCAGAGTCTGGTACGTCGATACAGTCGATCTTCGATTGCACTAAGCAAATTGGTTTGCGCCTTAGTACGCGCGAATAAATTCAATTAACCAAGTATTACCGACAAGAGGGACATGAGATGAGCAAAGACAGCACGCAGCAGAAATTATCCCGAGTTCGTCCGCCGCGCGTTCAAATTACGTACGACGTAGAGGTGGGAGATGCCATCGAAACGAAGGAGTTGCCGTTTGTTCTCGGCGTTATGGGTGACTACAGCGGCAATCGCAAGGAGCCGCTGGAAAAGCTCAAGGATCGTAAATTTGTCCAAATCGACAAAGATAATTTCGATGATGTGCTCAAAGGCATGGCGCCTCGGTTAACGCTTCAAGTCGAAAATAAATTGAAAGATGACAATAGCAAAATGGCAGTCGAATTGAATTTCGAGAAGCTCGAAGATTTCGAGCCCGCGCGTATCGTCGATCAGGTTGATCCACTCAAGCAGTTATTGGAAATTCGCGGAAAGTTGTCCGACTTGCGCAACAAGGTTATCGGTAACGACAAGCTGGAAGTGCTGCTCGATGAAGTCGTTCGCGATACTGAAAAACTCAAATCCATCGCCGCTGAAAAAGCAGCTGAGTAAAGGAGATATACCATGAGCGTGACAGCGGAAGCCGTGCAGGAACGAAATGGCGAAGTCGGCCAAGATTTCTCGTTGCTGGATACCATCGTCGATCAAAGCCGAGTGGCGGTGAACGATTCGGAAAAAACACATACGAAAGGGTTGATCGCCGAACTGGTCGACCAGGTGCTTTCGGGTACCGTTACTGTGTCGTCGGATTTGGTTGCAAGTCTCGACGCGCGTGTTGCTGAGCTTGATAAATTAATTTCGGCCCAGCTCAATGCAATTATGCACAGCCAGGAGTTTCAGGCACTCGAAGCCTCGTGGCGCGGCTTGAAATATCTGGTACGCGAATCCGAAACCAGCCCGATGTTGAAGATCAAAGTTCTCAACACGTCGAAGAAAGATTTGATCAAAGACTTCAAATCAGCGCCCGATTTCGATCAAAGCGCGTTGTTTAAAAAAGTTTACGAAGAAGAGTACGGCACATTCGGCGGCGGTCCCTACGCAGCATTGGTGGGTGATTATGATTTCGGCCGCCATCCGGAAGATTTCTACCTGCTTGATCAGGTTTCTCACGTTGCTGCTGCGGCACATGCGCCATTTATTTCTGCAGCGTCTCCTACGTTATTCGGTCTTGAGACATTTACCGATATTGGCAAGCCCAGAGATTTGACCAAGATTTTCGATACGGTTGAATACGCTAAGTGGAAAGGCTTCCGTGAATCCGAAGATTCGCGCTACGTCGGATTGGTATTGCCGAATGTGCTCGGGCGCTTGCCTTACGGACGCGACACCGTGCCGGTGGAAGAATTTAATTTCGAAGAAGACTGTGACGGATCGGATCACAGCAAATATTTATGGACGAATGCTTCGTATGCATTCGCAACGCGTTTAACCGAAGCCTTCTCTAACTATGGCTGGTTGGCGGCGATTCGCGGTGTTGAAGGCGGTGGTCTGGTTAACAATTTACCGACGCATACCTTCCAAACCGACGATGGTGAAGTTGCACTGAAATGCCCAACGGAGGTTGCGATCACCGATCGCAACGAGAAAGTACTGTCGGATCTCGGCTTTATTTCGTTGGTCCATTGCAAGAACACCGATTACGCGGCGTTCTTCAGCGGTCAATCGACGCAACGCGCCAAGCAGTACAACACGGATGCGGCCAATGCCAATGCGCGTTTGTCGTCGCAACTGCCTTATATCTTTGCAGTATCGCGCATCGCTCACTACATGAAAGCGATTATGCGCGACAAGATCGGTAGTTTCGCATCGCGTCAGGGTGTGCAGGATTATCTCAACACGTGGCTTTCTCAATATGTATTGCTTGATGATTCGGCGAGCCAAGAATCCAAAGCAAAATTTCCTTTGCGCGAAGCGCAAGTCGATGTGGTCGAGGTGCCGGGCAAGCCGGGCGTTTATCGCGCTGCCGCTTTCTTGCGTCCTCATTTCCAACTCGACGAGCTGACGATTTCGTTGCGCTTGGTGGCAGAACTTCCACAATCAAGTCGTTGAGTTTTTTCGACGGCAATTGATTGAAGAAGAGGTGGTGAAGTTTCATCACTGCGGCAATACAGGGTTGTGTTGCCGTTTCCAGGCGATTTTTGCTTGGAGGACTAACGCTGAGAGTTTCAGCAGTGTTATCTGAAGTGCTCAGGAAGAGGCTTTGGTAACTTGATTCTTAACCCAAACTAACTCGACAAGGAGTCGAACATGGCGTTTGATGCATTCTTGAAAATCGATGGTATTCCGGGCGAGTCGACGGATGCCAAGCACAAAGATTGGATTGAAGTAACTCAGTTCAGTCAGAGCATGTCGCAACCGGCATCGGCAACAGCAAGTTCTGCTGGTGGTGCAACGGCTGAGCGCGTGGATTTCGGTACCTTCGATATTCAGCATTTGCTGGATAAAGCTAGCCCGAAAATCTACGAAGCGTGTGCAACTGGTAAACACATCAAGGAAGTCATTCTTGAAATCTGCCGTGCAGGCGGTGACAAAATGAAATACCTCGAAGTGAAACTCGAGCAAGTCATCATTTCTTGCATCGAATCGAGCGGCACAGCCGGTGAAGGTTTCCCAACCGAAACCGTTAAGTTCTCGTACGGCAAAATCAAGTGGACGTACTCGCAACAGAAACGTGCTGATGGCACGGGTGGCGGCAACGTCAATGCAGGTTGGGATTTAACAGCAAACAAAGTTGCTGCTTAAAACCAGCCGCTGTGTAATCCGATTAACGTCCGCGCTTTATGCGCGGGCGTTTTTACTTTCTCATCCATCTTTATAGCTTCGGGATTTTCTTTGACATGGACGTTTTGTCTAATGTACTCGCCGCCTTCGCGTCTGCATTCAACCAAGACGAACGTTTATTCACGCTGCATTTTTCCGATGCGAGCCTCGATGCCGAACTGCTGCCGCACACCATCGTCGCGCACGAACATATTTCGGCGCCTTATGTGTTCGACATCGAATGCCTGAGTTCGGATACCTCGCTACCGCTTAAAACTTTTATCGGCTGCGGTGTCGACATCGCCGTGCAGTTGGGCGATGGCAGCGAACGGGTTGTCTCCGGTGTCGTTACCGCCTCGCAGCAACTGGGTTCCGATGGCGGCTTCGCCCGCTACGGCTTAACCGTCGAGCCCGCGTACTCGGCATTAAAACTACGTCGCAACAGCCGCGTGTTTCAAGACAAGAGCGTGGTCGATATTGTCGGGCTAATTCTCGAAGAACACATTCAAAACAATCCCGTGTTTGCGCAGTGCTTTCGCCACCGCGAACAACTCACGCAGGATTACCCAACACGCAGCTACTGTCAGCAGTATCGCGAAAGCGATTTCGCCTTCATCGAGCGCCTGCTGCGCGAAGAGGGCATTTCCTATTATTTCGATTTCGAACACGGCAGTGACGAAATCGGTCTGCACACGCTCGTACTCTTCGATGCCGGCAGCGAATTAAATCCCGCCGCGCAATCGAGCATTCGCTTTCACCGCGCCGACCAAACCGAAGCCGACGACACCATCACGCAATGGCAGGCGCATCGGCAAATCCAGCCGGGCGCGGCACAGCTCGCCAGTTACGATTACAAAGGCGTGTACGCGCAACAAGGCAGTGGCAATAGCGCAGTCGATCACGGCGAAACCGGTAGCGGTTTGACTGCAGGTCTTGAAGATTACGATCCCCAGTCGCTTTACTACGGATCGGATAACAGCGACTTAAATCGCTATGCACAATTGCGCCAACAATCCTACGACTTGCGCGCCAAAACCTTTGCGGGCGAAGGCGTTGTGCGCGGCCTCGGCGCCGGACAAACCTTCGCACTGACTCAACACCCAAATCATGATGGCGACAATGAATTTGTCGTGCTCAGCCATACCTTCAGCGCACGTAACAATTTACCGGGCGAATTCGACCAGCATCCGATCACACAGTCGCTCAGCAGCAACACCCGCGACGAACCGGGCTACCAAAACAGTTTCCAGGCCGTCCGCAAACATATTCCGATCGTTCCTGAGTACGCGCACACCGAACACGCCAAACCGACGATACGCGGCACCCAAACCGCGACTGTGGTCGGACCGCAAGGTGAAGAGATTTACACCGACGAACTCGGCCGCATCAAAATTCAATTTCATTGGGCGCGCGAACAAGATCACGACACAGGCATTCACGGCGCCGGTGCGAACAAAGATGATTTCTCTTCGTGTTGGGTGCGCGTTGGCTATCCGAGTGCCGGGGCGAATTGGGGCCATCAATTCATTCCGCGCATCGGCCAGGAAGTGCTGGTTAATTTCATCGAAGGCGATATCGATCGCCCGATCGTGATGGGTGCGCTCTACAACGGCCAACAAAATCCACCGACGTTTCAAAATGCAGGATCACTGCCTGCAAACAAAACCTTATCGGGGATTAAAACGCACGAATACAAAGGCAGTCGCCATAACGAACTCGTATTCGACGACACCACAGGTGAAATCCGCACCACGCTCTCGACCGAACACGGCAAGACGCAGCTCAATCAGGGCTTTTTGATTCATCCGAGGACCGAAGGCAAAGGTGAGCAACGCGGCGAAGGTTTTGAATTACGCACCGACAATGCGGGTGCGATTCGAGCTGCGCAAGGGTTGCTCATCACCACTGAAGCTCAGCCTAATGCGGCCGGTAATCAATTGCAGCGCAATAGCGTTCAGGCGCAACTCGACGCCGCAGCGAATCTCACCGATGCGCTGGGCGAAACGGCAAAAGCGCAAAATGCGAATCTCCCCGAATCCGGTAAAAGCAATAAAACCGTCAACATCGATTCGCAGAGCGGCAGTGCAAAAACGGAAGGGCATCTGCATCATTTAAAAGATGCCACCCGCAATATCGAACGCAATACCAATACCGATGCGCAAGCCAAATCGGGTACAGGAGATCAGGCGGGTCAGCAACCGCTGTTAATTGCACATGGAGAAGCGGGTGTAAGCCTAACCACGCCGCAATCGACAACGATTGCTACCGGAAATAATTTCGATCAGATCGCACAGCGCGATACCCATCAAAGCACCGGCAAGCGCTGGATACACAATGTCGGCGAAAGCGTGTCGCTGTTTGTCGCCGGTGCGCAAAATAAATTAAAAGAATCGTTAAAAATTCTTGCTGCCAAAGGCAATGTGCAGATTCAAGCACAGAGCGCCGATATCGAAATTACCGCCGATAAAGCGATACGCCTGCACGCGCTCAAACAAAAGCAAACATGGAGTGCGCAGAAAGAGATTTTAATTACGTGCGGCGGAGCGTATGTACGCATCGGCGGTGGCAATATCGAATTGCATTGTCCCGGTACGCTCACCTTCAAAGGCAGCCAACATGCGGTGACTGGGCCTGCTAGCAAAGCGACTAGCTTCCCTGTTATGCCCACACTGTCCGGCGGCGAGCAATGGGCCAAGGCGCAATATGTACACCCAGCGGGTGAGCCGGTTTTCGGTCAGTTCCGAGCTACCGATGCAAACGGTAAGGTCACCATGGGCACGCTAAATGCCAAGGGTGAAGCGTTAGTCAGTGGCGTGGCCTCCGGTAATGTAAATATTGAGTTGGTTACGCCTAAATGAGTGAAGAAGCAGAGTTAATCGCAGTTCGGATCAAGATCAAATCGATACTTGACGACATTGTGCAGGCTGAAAAAAGGGAAAAGGCAGCCCTCGAGGCACAATTCGCGCGTGAAAGCGTGGTTAACAAAGGTCTCATCTACACGGGCGCTGTATTTAAAGGTGTGTGGGACGGTGCAGTAGGGTTGGTTGAGTTTGTTGGTAAAGCTGTCCAAGTTGTGAATTATTTATTGCCGGTTGAGCATGTTAATAATTTACTGAGTGCTACTTATCGAAGTTATCAAGCTGGTGAGCTGACAAAAGCGCAGTGGCGAGACAGTTTGGTAGCGCGCTACAAGGACGAAGAGTGCAAGGACTTAGCAAAAATATTGGGTTTTGATCCACGCACTGTGACTGCTGCGCAGCTCAAGCAGCTTAAACAAAAATTAACTGAGGCGTATGAGCTTGCTTCGTACATATGGGAGGACAAACTCTCGAAGCAGCTTTTTGTTAACTTCAGTAAGGAGTACGCGGCAGCTCAGCATTCGACCGAAGTCGCTGAGTTTGGTGGCGGGCTTGTTTTCGAGGTGGTGCTTGCTGCAATTCTTGTGGCGCTGACCGGGGGCGCTGGGAATGTCGCACAAGCGGGCGGCAAACTGCGACATGCAGGTATTCTCGGAAAGTTGGAGTCGCCTCTTAGCGAGATGGGGAATTTGCTAAAGCGTATAAAGCTCAGAAAGAAGGTCGCACCCGCTCCGAATACTGTTCAAAAGGCAGTTGCCGTAAAACCGGATGGCGTTCCTTTAAAGGCGAAATCTGCGCAACGAACCACTCCTCCGAAAAAAGCAGCGGAAACACCAGATGGCCGCGCGGGTAACGAACCTGGTAAAAATTTAAACGGGCAAAATACGGCGTGCGATGCGAAAACCTGTACTGGCGGCGAACCTATCAGTCTCGTCACAGGTGAAGAAATCTTAGAGTGCACCGATTTTTCAATCACCGGTGTTATGCCGCTTACGTGGACACGGCGTTATAAAAGCAGCAACGCGAATGATGGTGGACTTGGGCATGGATGGACGCATTCGTTTCTCGAGAAACTAGTTATCAATGGCGATAGCGTTGAATATCACACGCATGAAGCACGCATAATTTCATTTCCATTACCTGCCGCTGGTGCCACCAGTATCAACCGCGCGGAAAAATGGTCCGTCGAGCGGATGGCAGACGACTATTACCTAGTCACGCCATTGAATAATCCGGCTGCATTGGTTCGCGAATTTAGTCGCCCATTAGAAGATGGCTCTTATCCGCTGCGATCGTTATCGGATGCAGTAGGCAATCGCGTTGCGTTGCACTACGAACAGAGCCGCTTAACAGCTATTGAAGCACCGCACGGCGACCGCTGGTTGCTGGAGTACAATGCGCGTGGGCAAATCGTTGCTGTTCACGCAGTGACGACAAATAACGTAAGCAAAACGGTAGCAACGTATGGCTACGATATTGCGAACGATTTAATTCGTGCAGCCGACGCCGGTGGCCATGCCGAGCAATACGCGTACGATAATCATTTGATTAAACGTCGCACATTGAAGAGCGGTTACAGTTTTCATTTCCAGTGGGACGGCCGCACTTCCGCAGCACGTTGCATTCGCAACTGGGGCGACGCTATCGAAGGGCAACCCACTTACGATTACCGTTTCGAGTGGGATAAGCCGAAGCGTAAAGTGAGTGTTACTGATACGCGCGGCGGTGTAGAACATTACGAGTTTAATGAATTTGGTTTGCCGGTTTACCACCGCGATCAGGAAGGCGGTGAAACTTTCTCCAAATACGATCAAAGCGGTAATTTAATTTCGCAAACCGATCCGCTCGGACAAATTCGCCAATACACCTACGATCAAAACGATCGTTTGCTTTGCGTCATTAATGCCGATGGCACGCAGACGAGTTTTGCTTACGATGAGCACGGCAATGCGAATGTGCTTACCGATGCTGCAGGGCAAGAATGGACGCGCGAATTTAATGTACTAGGTCAGCTAACAAGACAAAGCAATCCGCTGGGTGATTACTTTCGTTATCAGTACAACGTCAATGGCCAGGTCAGCGCGATTATCAATCCGCTGAATGAAGCGTGGCATTACGTTTGGAACGATAGGGCGCAGTTAATTGCAGCGCGCAATCCGCAGGGATTGAACACGCGTTACCAGTACGACGATGAGAATAATCTGGTTGCTGTGATTGGGCCTGGCGGGCAGCGCACCGATTATGCGTATGACGCGAACGGATGCTGCACGCTGATAAAAACGCCGGATGGTCGCAGTCAACAATTCGAATACAACGCTCTGGGCCTGCTCACGCAACAACGCGATGCGAGCGGGCGCATTATGCAGTATCACTACAATGGTTTGTCGCAAGTTGTTAAACGCGTCGATCCACTCGGCCATACGCTGCAATATCACTACGACGGCGAACGCAATCTCGTTGGTCTCACCAATGAAAAAGGCGAGCGTTACACACTTAAATACGATTTGAATGAAAGGCTTATCGAAGAAATTGGTTTCGATGGCCGCGTGCAGCGCTACGAGTACAACGCAGCGGGGCATTTAATCGCCAGCTCCGCGCTGGGTGCCGATGGTAAAACGGTGGAGCGTCGTTTGCGTTACGAGCGCGACGGCAACGGTCACATGCTTGAGCAGTGGGCCGATCCAACCGCCGTGCAAATGCAGAAGCAATGCTTAGGACAATATGCGTATGACCCGCTCGGGCGTTTGATCAGCGCTCAAAATGCCGAGCGCCACTTGCGTTGGTCGTTCGACGCGGCAGGTCGGGTGGTCGAAGATTATCAAGACGATGCCGTGCTCAAGCACACCTATGACGGCTTAGGGCGACGCATCGCCACGCAAACGCCCGAAGGCGTTTTGGTGCGCTACGATTTCGACGCCACGCACGCATTAACGGCGATGTCATTCGATGGTTTTGAATTGGCGCGTGTGCACCGAGACGATTTCGGTCGAGAAATCGGCCGCGAACTGGGTCCGCAACTCAACACCGAAACGGGCTACGACCCGCAAGGGCGTCTGCAAAAACATCGCACGCTCAAACGCGCGGAAGGCCAAACGCGGGCATCGGTTTTTATCGCGCGCCAATACCACTACAACGATCTCGGTCAGATCAGTCTCATCGACGATTCGTTACGCGGCAGAACGCAATACCACTACGACACCATCGACCGACTCGTTCGCGTCGAAGGACCGAACCCTGAAAGCTTCGTGCATGATCCTGCCGGCAACCTGCTGGCTCACAGCGAAGATCATGCGGGCTTTAGTCGCGGCAATCGTCTGCTTTATCAGGGCGACAATCACTACCAATACGATGCGCAGGGCAATCGCATCGCGCAGCAGCGCGGCAAAGACCGCAGGCTTGAAACCGCGTACACCTACGACGCACTGAATCAACTGATCGCGGTAAAAGCCCACGGCGTAGAAACCCGTTATGCATACGACGCGCTGGGCCGACGCATTCGCAAACAAAACAACGAAAGCGAAACGGCATTTCTGTGGAATGGCGATGTGCTGTTCAGAGAAACCAAGCGCACCACGGCAAAAAATCATCAGAACGACAGCGCAGAAAAAACGCGCATGTATTTATTCGAGCCGTACAGCTTTAAACCGCTAGCGTTTATTCAAGACCAGCAGCTGTATTACTATCACCTCGACCACTTAGGCACACCGCAAGAAATCACCGATCATCGCGGCACGATAGTGTGGTCAGGCAATTACAAAGCGTATGGCAGCCTCGCGCTGGCACCAACGCAACTCATCGACAACCCCTTGCGTTTTCAGGGGCAATATTTCGATGAAGAAACGGGGCTGCACTACAACCGTTTCCGCTATTACGATCCCAACGTCGGACGTTTTATCAATCAAGACCCGATTGGTTTATTGGGTGGGATTAATAATTATCAGTACGTGCCGAACCCGATTTCTTGGGTTGATCCGTTGGGGTTGACGTGTAAAGAAAATACCTGGAATGAGTTTCAGAAACATCATAAAGGGCAGTTTAGCGATACCACTGAGGCAAGCGCTGCATATCAGGATTTAAAGGTTAATCAGTCGCCGTGGCCTTATGGTTATACGCCACCGACAAGGACTATGCAGCCTGGAGATACATTTAACATGTTGGTGGATAGCGGGAAGGAAAATATGCCCGGAAAATTTGGCACTACAGATACTATTGTGGATGCAACATACGGTCGACAAAATCTGGCGATTAAAGAAGGATGGAAACCTACGCTAGATAATGTAGTGACATACAAGGTTAATAAGCCCTTTGATGTGTTGGATGGTCCAGTTGGTCCGCAGATTGATGGAAGTACTTATTTGAAGGGCGGTGGATCTCAAATCACGTTTAAAGATCAATCCGTCTGGCAGAATGCAAGGCCAAATAAATACAATGGCTACACTAGCGACCCCTACCTTGAAATTGTTGATATTCAACCAGTGAAACCGTGAAAAAATGACTGAAGAAATAAGGTATACAAAATTTTTAAATACTTATGATCCAGTGTCAGTGTCATGGGATTATCAAGGGCGGACAGTTCAGGTTGATTTTCCGAGCGTTATATCTGCTCTCCGTTCTGATAAATTAAATTGTGTTGTCATAGAAATCTACGAAGAGGGGAAATTAAATTTTTATGCGCTGACCGGTGATTTGGTTTCATCTGAGGCGTTGCCTTATTTGCAAGGGTATCAATTTCGCGGAATCAATAAGAATAAAGAGTCTAAAACAGGTATATCGATACTTTTTAATCCTGTTGATGATAGTGTCGGAAATAAATGGAGAGATATTGAGCAGTATGAGTTAACCGATAAGCCAGGTTTTCGCTTAGGGCGAAGTCTCGGAATTTATAGGTAAAGCTTTTGTTGTTTTGATGTGAGCCAGAGGGCGCTGATTTCAGGATCCCGCAGGTCGGGTTTTATGAAAAAACATGGACGATTTTGGCGACGGATGATTCCAGAAGCTATGCAAATTTGTTCATAAAAACATCGAGCATTTGGTGTGAAGAATGACTGAAGAAGGCTTTAGGAGTAGCACGCAGTATTTGGTTGAAAAATATATTTCTGATGCGGGTATTTCAAAAAAAATTTTGAAGGATATTGATTTATTTGGCTCGTCTGGGGCAAAAGAGATTTTGAGTGATATCTGTGAGAATTCTGGTGATATTGAAGATTCTGATGGGGCTTTAATAAAAGATATTTCATTTAACTTTATATAGTTTTTTGGAACGCACGAAATAGCTTAAGGATGAAATTGGCTACAGAAAAAGTGATTGAGAAGTTGGAAAATAGAGCGGCAGGTAGTGCTGGGCAATCAAAAATTTCTCAAGCTGACTTAAAGGCGCTTGAGGCAGAAGTTGGCTGAAAAAAATGATCGAATTAAATGGCCTGAAAAACGAAGCTTACGCTCTTAAGGCTCTTATTTCGCTAATTAACAAATATGGATCAGATGACACGGAAAAAATGCAAGGCATAAATCTGGTTTCTTCAGTTCCTGGATGTATTCCTGGTCGTGCGATAGGTCGTATTTTTTACGGAAAGAGCGTTGATGATGCGGATCTCAAAGTGATCCAAGAGATCATTAATATTTATGCATGATATGAGATTTGTTGGTGCGCCTTTCATATAAGTTCGCTAGAGAAGTAGCTTGAAAAAGTACTATGTTATTGCCGATATAGACAAGCGTTTTGAATCTTCGCTCAACGACAGTCATTGGCCAAAATATATTGGATATTCACAAAAGGACGGCTGCATTTTGATGTCGGAGGGGTGTGGTCATGGATTGAATGGTGGTGTGGTCTTCTTGGGCGAGTTTGATGATGTCGAGTGGAGAGGTTTCTTTATGGATGCTGATGCGAAGTGGTTTTTAGACTTTTTGATACGGACCAACAAAAAAATTTACTTTAAAACAATTAGAAGATGAAATTAAAAAATACAGAAGTATTGTTATCGAAAATCGCTAGAAATAAAAATATCGAAGGGCGATGGGGCTAGCTTCAAAGAGAGAGTTTAAATCTGTGCTTGTAAATGATTAGTGTAATTTATATCTCTTGGAAAAATTAAATGCCATGAATGTTTTGTTGAATCGCTTCGTATGAGTAAACCGGTATTTTTTAGTGTGCATGGTGCGCAGTGGTTTACCTCAACGTCACCCCCGTTGTTTGAGCTTGTGTGTCGAGGTGGCAAAGCTCCAGGAATGAGGCTCTCCAAATTAGTGGTTGAATCGTTTGGGCGGGTTAACGAATACACTGTTGATGATGAGTTTTTAAAAGGGTTTGGGTTGATATCGGAAAACGGTGTGATTTCGCTTCGCGATAGAGACAAATCGAAAAAGTTAATGAATGACAGGCTGGTTATCCAAAAAATATTTCGTGAAGTGAAGTGGGTTTGCCCGTTGTGTTTAAAAGAAGCTGTGGGTGGTGTTGAAGGTTTTTGGGCCGACTTTAAAAAATGGTAAAAATCGGCTGAGGGTAGATCCGGCCTATTGAATTTTTGTGTGAAGTATTTCGTGAGGATTTCAGTGGAAGAACAGAGCGAACTAGATCGAGCGTTTGAACTCGCGGCAAAGGATCCGGCCAGTCGCCCCGAATTTTATCGTTTGTTGTTGGCGTCAGATATTTTTGTTATTGGCGATAGCGGAGCGCCTGGTGAAGGGGCTGTTAGTATTCCGGCAGGTGCAAACATTTCCGTTTTGCGTTGGGCGAAGTCAGATGGCACGCCCATTATTCCGTTTTTTACGAGCCTCAATGATTTGCGGAAATCGCTCACGGAGGAGGTTAATTATTTGCGGTTGCCAGCGCGAATCTTTTTTGAGATGAGTCGGGGTTCACATCTCGTGCTCAATCCTAAATCGAATTGTGGCAAAGAGTTTTATCCTCATGAGGTCGAGGCTTTGCTTGAAACGGGAGTGAACCACATTGCCCAAGAGCGGACGGTGACTGAACCAACTCAGGTGTTGTTGGCTCAGCCTGCTCAGTATCCTTCAGAAATGGTTTCCGCACTTACATCGCTTTTGGCAAAGCACGTGAATATCACAGCTGCGTTTCTCTGCTTGATGCATGGCAGAGAAATGTCTGAGTCACCTTCGCTAGTGGTGGGTTTTTCGGGAGAGGGTGATCTGAGTCTCGCAATGAAAGAGGCTGGGTCAGTTGCTGCGGATACGGCACCTGCCGGAATAGCGGTCGATTTTGTTGTCGTGGAAGCTGGCGGCTCAGGAATTGGCCAATACATGTTGAGGTCGACCAAGCCGTTTTATGAGCGCTCTTGGGGTAAAAAGCTTCGCGCTTTGTTTACAAGAAATTCAAAGTTAAATTTAAAGCACTAGGGATTAGTTATGGACGAAAAGATATTGGTGCCGCTATGTATGGGAGTGGCTTTTTTGATCGGCGGGTTTTTTATGATCAAAAACGAGCGTTTCGCGTTGTGGAGTCTTAGCACGGGTCGCTCGCGCATCTGGATAACGCTGTTGGGGCAGGAACGAGCGGTTAAGGTTACCCGTTATTTCTTCGGCCCATTAGTCATTGTGCTTGGATTGTTGTGCTTCGTTATGGCTTTTGTTCCGGACCCCACGCCATAAACTGAGTTTTCTTTTTTAGCTAACAACTCTTTACCTTTGGGCGTAGCCATCATGAAAAAAGTCATCCGCATAGGCGATCCCACCACGCACGGTGGTCGAGTCGTGTCAGCTGCTTCGAATTATTCGGCATTCGGCAAGCCGGTAGCGCGCGTTGGGGATCAATGCGTTTGTCCGATACCCGGGCATCAGGTGTGTTTTATTGTCGAGGGTGATTCGAGCTGGACTATCGATGGCCGAGCTGTTGCGCTGGACGGTTGTAAAACGAGTTGTGGTGCCTCGCTGATTTCGACGTTGGGGCAGGTGGGTGGCGAATAAGCCACCAGAATATCTTTTGTAAGGAAGTTGTATCTCATTATGAGCACGAACCTGAAGTTTCTTATCGAAAAACTCAATCCCACTTTGCGCAAGGCGTTGGAAGCTGCAGCCAATCTGGCGCTCTCGCGTACGCATTTTGAAGTTGATTTTGAGCATGTGTTGCTGGCGCTTATCGAGCAGGGCGAAAACGATGTCGTCAGCACATTGAAGGCCTACGATATTTCGATTGCCGATTTACAGCGCGCACTGAATCGCGATGTTTCCAGTTTTAAAGCTGGCAATAATCGCAATCCCGTGTTGTCCGAGTCGCTCGGTAATTGGCTGGAGACGACATGGTTACTGGCGAGTATCGAGTACGGGCAGACGTCGTTGCGTTCGGGTGTGTTATTACTGGCGCTACGCACTACGGACGGCTTCTTCAAAAATCTGGGCGAGGCCGCGAAGTTGTTATCGCGCCTGCCTAGCGATGACTTGAAACAACAGCTTCCCAATATTTTTCGGCACAGCCGTGAAACGATGCCGGCCTCTGCCGCGCAAGGTGCAACTGCAGCGGTTGACGCTAATAAAGATTCCCGCACCAATACTCAAACACCATCACTCGATAAATACACGGTCGATTTGACCGCGCAAGCACGCGCCGGAAAAATCGATTCGGTGCTCGGTCGCGATAATGAAATTCGGCAGATGATCGATATTTTATTGCGGCGCAGACAGAACAATCCCATTCTGACTGGCGAGCCGGGTGTTGGAAAAACAGCGGTTGTCGAAGGGCTTGCGGTTAAAATTGTCGAGGGTGATGTACCCGAGCCGATAAAAAATGTGGTGTTGCGCACGCTCGATTTGGGCTTGCTGCAAGCTGGCGCGAGTGTGAAGGGCGAATTTGAAAATCGATTGCGCGGTGTCATCGATGAAGTCAAAGGCAGCCTGACCCCCATCATTTTATTTATCGATGAAGCGCATACCATGATTGGCGCAGGCGGTGCTGCCGGCCAGAACGACGCAGCGAATCTTTTGAAACCGGCACTGGCCCGCGGTGAGTTACGCACAATCGCCGCGACTACATGGGCCGAATATAAGAAATATTTTGAAAAAGATGCGGCGCTGGCACGACGTTTCCAAGTGGTAAAAGTGGAAGAACCCAGCATAGAGTCTGCGGTGAATATGCTGCGCGGCGTCGTTCCTGCGTTAGAGAAGCACCATGGTGTGCGTATTCTCGATAAGGCGGTGGTCGACGCAGTCGAATTATCGGCCCGCTATGTGATCGGACGTCAGCTACCCGACAAGTGCGTGTCGGTACTCGATACGGCGTGCGCGCGTGTGGCGCTGTCGCAAGCAGGGAAACCGGCGCCGATCGTCGATATAACGCAGCTCATCGACAATTTGGGTCGTGAAGAAAGCGCGATTCAACGCGATGGTGTCAATGCTGCTGCACAAATACGTCTCGATGAAATCGAAGCGCGTCGTCAAGATTTGAAAACTCAGCTCGATACATTGCAGACCGAATACGAAGTGCAGTTGCAATTGGTGCGTGAGATTCAGACGCTTCGCAGCGAAATTGCCGAAATGAATGGCGATGAGTTTGCGAAGTCGAAGAAATCATCGGCTAACAGCGCGCGTGAAAAAAGTTTGAGCAAAGCCTTAGCCGGTTTGGAGAAATGTCACAAAGAACGCGCGCTGGTTTACGAGTGCGTCGATGCCAGCACGGTTGCCGAAGTGATTTCGGGCTGGACGGGTGTCCCGCTCGGGCGCTTGGTAGAGGATGAATTGGCGACTGTGCAAAAGCTCGGAAACTTATTGGCCGAGCGCGTTATTGGTCAAAACCATTCGCTCGATTTAATCGCGCAGCGTATAAAAATCAGCAAAGCCAATCTCGAAGATCCGAATAAGCCAAAGGGCGTCTTTTTACTGGTTGGTCCATCGGGTGTCGGCAAAACCGAAACGGCATTGGCACTCGCCGATACGCTGTATGGCGGCGAACGCAATCTCATCACCATCAATATGTCGGAATATCAGGAATCGCATTCGGTTGCGGGATTAAAAGGCTCACCTCCAGGCTACGTCGGTTACGGCGAAGGCGGTGTGCTCACCGAAGCGGTGCGACGCAAGCCTTACAGTGTTGTGTTACTCGATGAAGTCGAGAAGGCGCATCCGGATGTGCTCGAATTGTTTTTCCAGGTGTTCGATAAAGGACGCTTGGAAGACAGCGAGGGCAGCGAAGTCGATTTCCGCAATACCGTTATTATTTTGACGAGCAATGTCGGCACCAACTTGATTATGTCAGCCGTCGAGCATGGCGTAAAAGTGGGTGAGGAAAATCGTGCGCCGACTCCGCAGGATCTTGTCGATTTGGTGCGAGACGATTTGCAGAAACATTTCAAGCCCGCGTTTTTGGGGCGCCTGACCGTCATACCGTACTTTCCGATTCAGGATGAAATTCTGCGCAAAATCATTCGTCTCAAACTCGAAAAAGTGCGGGCGCGTATCAAGTCGAACCACAGCGCGGTGCTGGAATACAGCGATGATCTGATCGAGTTGATCGCCGAGCGCTGCCTCGATGTCGACAGCGGTGCGCGTAACGCAGAAGCGGTGATTGCCGATACGGTTCTCTCTGCATTATCGGTCGAAATTCTCTCGGCTATGGCGAAGAAGAAAGTCGTGCAGAAAATCGATCTCTGTGTGAAGAAAGGCGAGCTGGAAATCAAAATAGCTGGCGCAGGTAAGTCCAAATGAATGCAGTGACACAACCGAACGAGCTGATTTATAGCGAGGCAGTCAGAGCCTTGTTGAATCCTATTTCCGGCAACAATCCTGCGGGAGAGGACTTATCGTTCTCCGCATTGTTTGATGAAATTCGCGAGGCTCGGCGTTCCGATGATGCTGGATTGGCACAAGGTGAATGGGAAACCGAAATCAAAAACGCCGATTGGGGACGTGTTCGCACACTATGCGAATCGGCCCTCGGCGAGCGCACAAAAGATTTGCAATTAGCGGCGTGGTATCTCGAAGCGCTGATGCATCTTGAAGGTTTCTCCGGTTTTGCCAAAGGCCTTGAGTTATTTCATGGTTTGATTGTCAATTATTGGGATACCTGTTATCCGCTTGTCTACGATGGCGATTTAGATGAGCGCGCCGGAAAAATTACCTGGCTCAATACGCAGTTGCCTTTTGCTGTTAAAAAAATTCCAGTCACCGATAAAAAAAATAACTCATATTCATGGCTGCAATGGCAGGAGTCGCGCTGGGTTGAAAATCTCGGTCAAAAAGATGCTGAAGCCAAGGCATTGGCGATCAATGACGGTAAATTATCGGGAGAGGTTTTCGATAAAGCCGCAGCACAGTCGGATCGTCATTTTGGAGAGAGCCTGGCTCGCGATGCTCAGCGTGCCACTATTTTGCTCAGCGCACTTATCGAAGTCGTCGACAATGCGTTTGGTCACGACGCGCCCTCGTTGATTGATCTTCGTCAGACATTGCAAGACTGCAAATTATTGATCGATCGGTTATACGGCAAGAGCCGCGCTGACATGGAAATTAAGCAGGAAGAATCGCCGGTAGTTTCCGAATCCTCATCAAGTTTCCGCGCGCCTTCGCCGGGCGTTATTGCGACAGGTATTAAAACGGTGGGTACATTGAACAATCGAGCCGATGCAATTCAGGCTTTGCGCGATGTTGCGCAGTATTTTCGTGTCAACGAACCGCACAGTCCGGTGGCGCTGCTGGCGGCTCGTGCGGCGCGTTGGGCAGAGATGTCAATGGAAGAGTGGCTCGCTACCGTCGTTAAAGACGACGCTACGTTGGGTCAGTTGCGCGAACTGTTGGATATTTCTGCACCGAATTAAGCGTGCGTCGATAATTGAGTATGCGCTAATAGATGATGTGGTTCATTTCGATTTTCGTAGCGGCATTGTTGGGTTGGTCAGCAATTCTTTGGCTGGTTTTGCCGCTCGATATTTTCAAGTACTCGCTCACTTCGATTATCGCGATGCATTTGGCGATACCGGCAGGCATCGTTTCGGTTTGGTATTCAATACGCTATTGGATCGATGCAGCGAAGCAAAAGAAGGCGGCAGCGAACGAAGCAGCGCAGCGCGATATACGCGAAGCGGAAAAAGCGCGGCAAAAGCATCTTTTTGATGAGGCGTTGAGAAATCGTCGTGTCAATATCGATTGCCGCTGGGCTGTCACTGCGGATGTGATTTTTCACGGCGAGGCCACACCGCTTACCGAAAATACCGAGCAGGCCGCGACACATTTTTATACAGCGCCGTCGTCGGTAATATCTTCATGGCCTCAGAACGCGCTCGTCGAATTGTTCGACGATTTATTTAACGCGATGCCTGGTGCCATGACATTGCCCATCGCCGTTTGTGGACCCGTCGCCCAAGCAGGCACCGAGCACGAACAATTGATTCGTCAGGCGCGGCAAAAAACGCTGGCGCGACATCAGAATGATTTTTCAAAACTGGTTTCGTCCGACGTTATCCCGTTATCGAGCGATGGTCGCGGCATCTTTGCAGCAATACACGATGCGTTCATGCGTCGGCGCGACTGGCCGGCGATTGTGGTGGTTGCGTTCGATAATTGTATTGTCGATATGGCGAATGATTTTGATATGGGCGCAGTGGAAGGTTCGCTCAGCGAAAGTGAGAAGTGGCAAGGTAAAGCGGGGCGTGCAATTTCGGTATTGCTGTTGAGTCAGCCTGAGCTTATCGATGTGCTGACAAAATTGGATACGTTGGGCGAGGGTGTCGCCATCGATAGTTTGACGCCTTATTGGGAGCGACAAAAAATCCCTGCGGGCATGGCAGGTCATCTCATCAAATGGCCGAAAGCATGGCGAGAAAATTTCGCTTCGATGCAGCCGATCGCCAGATTGCATCGAGCGAGTGTTGTGGCATTGCCCGACAGCGAGCCGATCTCTCAGCGCGCGCAGAAAACGGAAGCCGCAATTATCGAAGCGGCAATTAACGCATCGTTGCGAGATCTCGATTTCGTGTTCGAAGGTGAGGTTGAATCAGCCGAAGCAAGATTGGCTAATGACATCGGGAAGACGGGTTGGCTTTTTCATAATGCCGGCGACATCAGTTGTTGCGGTGATCGGGTGGCGGCGATCAGTTTGGCCATGTGGAAAGCAGGTATCGAATTAAATCCGATCGATCAGGCTACCAATACGGTAATGACGATTGGCGATTGCGGTGTGGCAGCGCGTTATGTGTGGCTAGCTTTGGCGATGCAGCGCGTAGCCGTGCAAAAGAAACCTGCACTATGTATTGAGTTTATCGAGTCAGAGTTGGCCGCTGGTTTTGTTGTGCCTTTCTTGCCGGCCGAATAAAGCATCACATTAATTTCTGATGTATTTGTCTTGAGAGTGAAGGCGAGTGCTTGCGCAACTCGCCTTTTTTTCTGCGCTATTTTTTGAGTTTGAATGCGACGACAGAATCGCCGGTCGTCGAACTGTACATGGTGTGGCCACCCGCAGGAATCACGATGTATTGCTCGCCGTTGACCTGATATGTCATCGGTACGCCAACACCCGCTGCCGGCAAATCCGCCATCCACAATATTTTGCCGGTGCTCACATCGAACGCGCGAATGCGATCATCGAGCGTGTAGCCGATAAATACCAATCCACCCGCCGTCATCAGCGGACCGCCTGCGCCGGGTGTGCCGAATTCGGAATTGAACGATTCGGGCATTGGCAGCGGTGACATTTTGTCGATTTTTCCGAGTGGCACTTCCCACAATATTTTCTTTTTAACGATATCGACGGCGGTGAGCGCAGCCCACGGTGGATTGGTGCACGGTGCGCCGAGCGGTGATAACAGAGGACGAATTTGCGGAATGTATTTCGATCCCTGCACGTCGAAAGTCATTTTCAAACCCTCGACATGATCGCCGTCGATGTCTTCAGGTTTGATTTTTTCGCGCGGAATCAGCGACAACACCATCGGGACGCGGTTCGATGGCACTACCATCACATGGCTGTTGGGATCGTACGCGCTGCCGCCCCAGTTCGGGCCGCCGCCTGCCGATGGCGACAGCACCGTGCCTTGCAAACTCGGTGGTGTGTAAATCGGACCGAAATTTAATTTTTCAATTTCGCGCTTACACAACCATTTATCGATAAATGTGAACCCCCAAGCTTCGTCGGCAGTAAAGTTGTGATTCGCGAGCACGGGCATGCCGACCGGGAAAGGTTGCGTCGGCGACAATACTTCGCCATCGACTTTGCCGGTTTGCGGTACGGCGCGTTCTTCGACCGGAACTAACGGTTCGCCTGTGGCGCGATCGAGGATGAAGATCAGGCCCATTTTGGTGTTCTGAATCAGCGCGGGCACCATCACACCGTTTTTCGGGTAGTCGATGAGTACGGGCTCGGTGGGAATGTCGTAATCGAACACATTGTGATGAACGACCTGATAGTGCCAGGCGACTTCACCCGTCGAACCTTTCAGCGCGACAACCGAGGTGGTGTAGTGGTTGTCGCCGACGCGATCGCCGCCGTAGAAATCGCTCGAAGGACTGGTGGTCGGTAAGTACACCAAATCGAGCGCGTTATCGGTCGACATCGACGACCATACGTTGCCCTGACCGAACGCATCGGTGCCGGTTTTCCAGCTTTTCATCGCGGGGTCGTCGGCTTTGCGCGGTACTGGATCGAACTCCCACATGAACGCACCGGTGCGCGCGTTATACGCCATCACGCGGCCACTCGGCGCGCCGACGCGTTGGTTATCCGCAACCGACGAGCCGACCACCACGGTGTCATTGACGATGGCGGGGTTGGACGTAGCGATCACTTCGCCAGTCCACAACACCGGTTTGCTGGGCGGTATTTTGACGACGCCCTTATCGCCGAAGCCTTCGCAGGGTTTGCCGGTTTTTGCATCGATCGACACTAATCGATAGTTGGCAGTGCCCATGAAAATGCGCGATTTACAGACGGCGCCATCAGCGGCTTCTTTATCGACCCAATGCGAGATACCGCGACATTTGCGCATGCCGATGTTTTCGGCGTCGAGCGGATCTTGGGGATCGTACGACCAGCGCTCCTTGCCCGTGGCGGGATCGAGCGCGATGATGCGGCGCTTCACGCTGCACACCACCAGATTGCCTTCGATCATGCTCGGGTGGTCTTCAAACGCTACCAGCATTTTCTTCACGACATTTTTCGGAAAATCGCCCGTGTGATATTCCCAGGCCTTTTCCAGCTTGGCGACGTTGGTTTTGTTGATCTGATTGAGCGGCGAATATTTGCTGCCGGTTTGGTGTGGATCGACCGTCGCTTCAGTTGCATAGGTCTGGACGCTGACGCCGAGGCCGATCGCCATGAAGCCGAATCGCAGAATATTGCGGATGCCGCGAGTGCCTGCGTGCGAGGTTTTTATTAGACGTGAGGTTTGCATAGGCTTTGGGTTTCCCGGAATGAGCGCGCCGCATTGTGAGCGGCAAATCGGCGCAGAGTCAATTAGTGTCAGCATGTTGTAACCAAATTTTAAGCTAGGCGATACTGGCGCTGATTTCGCTTGTAGCCTTGCTCTGGCAGTCATTTGACGTATGTCATCGAGGTCGCGCGAGCGATTGCTATGCTGTTCGCGCGGGCGTTTGGCCTTGGAGCAAATCATTCGCGAACGATCGATATTGAAAAAGAGATATGGGGCATTGTGGACAAGCGCATTCATTTTTCCGTTTGGTATTTTCTTGCGGCGATTTTATTGTTGCTGACCATTCACGATTTTATCGCCGCGAGCCACATCGCCACGCTGCCTTACGGGCAATTCAAACAAGCTGTCAAACAACATGCGGTGAAGGATCTCACCATTGCCGGCGATCGCATCAGCGGTCAGGTGCAGACCGCGTTTCTGAAAAAAGTATTACCCGACAATAAAACGTCGAACGCTTCTTCCGATTGGAGCGATTTCATCACCGTGCGCGTGGCCGACGCCGCCCTGGTCGAAGAACTCGATGCCGCCGATATTAATTATTCGGGCGTGATCGAATCGACACTGCTGAAAACGGTGTTGAGTTGGATCGTGCCGGCGGTGGTGATGGTATTGATCTGGCAATATTTGATCGGTCGCATGGGCGCGGGCGGCGGCATGATGGCGATCGGCAAAAGTAAAGCGCGCATCTATGTCGATACCGATATTAAAGTTTCATTCAACGATATTGCCGGGATCGACGAAGCCGTCGATGAATTGCGCGATGTCGTTTCGTTTTTACAGCAGCCCGAGCATTACACGAAATTAGGCGGGCGCCTGCCGAAAGGGATTTTGTTGGTTGGCCCTCCCGGCACCGGCAAAACCTTGCTTGCACGCGCGGTGGCGGGCGAGGCCAAAGTGAAATTCTTCAGTCTCTCCGGTTCCGAATTTGTCGAGATGTTCGTCGGTGTCGGCGCCGCGCGCGTGCGCGATTTATTTACGCAGGCACAGCAAAATGCGCCGTGCATTATTTTTATCGATGAACTCGACGCGCTCGGTCGTGCGCGCGGTGTGAATATGGTCGGCAGCAATGAGGAGCGCGAGCAGACGCTCAATCAACTGCTCACCGAAATGGATGGATTCGATCCGAACAAAGGCGTGATTCTGATGGCGGCGACCAACCGTCCTGAAATTCTCGATCCCGCCTTATTGCGTGCGGGGCGTTTCGATCGTCATGTGCTGGTCGATCGTCCCGATGTCAGAGGGCGCGAAGCGATTCTGCGCATTCACACGCGCAACGTGAAACTCGCCGGCGATGTGAATATCGATATTGTCGCCGCGCGCACGCCGGGTTTTGTCGGCGCCGATCTCGAAAATATCGTCAACGAAGCAGCGCTGCTCGCGGCACGCGCGAATAAAAGCGAAGTGGCGATGAGCGATTTCGAGGAGGCGATCGATCGCGTGCAAACGGGTCTGCGCAAAAAATCCTCGCTCATGAGCGAGAAAGAAAAGCATCGCGTCGCCTTTCACGAATCGGGTCACGCGCTGGCGTCGCTGTTGGTGAAAAACGCCGATCCCGTGCACAAGGTGTCGATCATTCCGCGCGGTATCGGCGCGCTCGGCGTTACATTGCAATTGCCGACCGAGGACCACCATCTGTATACGCAGGCGGAGTTGCTCGATCGTATTGCGGTGTTGCTTGCCGGTCGTGCCGCCGAGGAAATCGCCTTCGATGATTTTTCGACCGGCGCGGCTGACGATTTGCAAAAAGCCAGCGAGATGGCTCGCCGTATCGTCGCTGAGTTCGGCATGGGCAGCGCATTGGGAGCGATGGTGGTGCCGACCGATCGCTCGCCATTCCTTGGCCAATCGCAGCAGCGCTTCGAAACGACCAGCGAGGCGACCGCGCAAGTGATCGATTCGGAAATTAAGTGCGTATTACAACAGGGCTACGAGCGCATACGGCAGTTGCTTGCGGAAAGGCGCGTGGCGTTATTCGAGTTGGCGCATCAGCTCGAGGCGAAAGAAACACTCGACGGCGAGGCCGTCAGGCGGATTTTGGAAAGTACATCCGCCGTAGAATGACCCGCTCGCGCGGGCTGAACATCGCTGTCGAAAAACCCGCGAAAACCACCCAACGCCCTAATGACATTAGACATTTCGCGAGCGCCGCCAGTATTCGCAAGGGCGGCGCGGCGTTGACTAGCTCCAATGCCACATAGTAGTCTGCTTCGCCCCCAGCGAAGCCCATAATTCCAGCGCGGATACGTCTTCCCGCTGTTGTATTTTCTGGCAACGGGATTTTCCGACAACAGTATTTTCCGGTACCCGCACTTTTTCTGATAACCCGTTTTTTCGGAGTCACCACAACGATGAATTTCGAACTGTCCGATGACCAACGGATGATGCGCGAGTCGTTCGCGCGTTTCCTCGACGATCAAAGCAGCATGGCACGCGTACGCGCTGCTGCCGATAAAGGCGGGTTTGACCCGGAGTTGTGGAGCGGTCTGGCCGAGCTCGGTGCATTCGGGTTGCGCGTGCCGGAGGATTTCGGCGGTCTCGGTCTCGGTGTGATGGATGCGGCGGTTCTGCTCGAAGAAGCGGGACGCACATTGGCATCGGGTCCGTTGGCTGAAGCATTGGTTGCTGCGCGTGTGTTGGCCATCGTCGGTGGCGAATCGCAAAGCGAATTGGTGGAGCGCGTAATCGGCGGCGAAGCCGTACTCAGCATCGCATTTCATGATGTCGCGAAAAATCCGTTGCAGTGGATCGCAGGCGGCGCGGTCGCGGATGCGGTCATCGCGCGCGATGGCGATAAAATCGTTCTCATTTCTTTCTCTAGAGATGAACAGCGCGGCGAAGAAAATCTCGCACAAACGCCGATTGCCGAATTGAAGCTCGACGGTGCGAATCGCACCGTGCTCGGCGCAGGTGCCGACGCGCTGAAAGTGTTCGCGCAAGCGCTCGAAGAGTGGAAATTGTTGATGGCGGTTGCGCTTTCGGGCCTGTCGCGCGAAGCGATTCGTCTCGCTGCGGTTTATGCGTGCGAGCGCGAAGCGTTCGGTCAGCCGATCGGCGCGTATCAAGCGATCTCGCATCCGCTTGCCGATCTCATCACCGATACCGACGGCGGCAAATATCTCGCGTGGAAAGCGATTCACGATATCGCCAAAGGTCTGCCTGAAGCGGCTGCAGAAATTTCGATGGCGATCTGGTGGAATGCTGACACTGCAGGCCGTGCAGTGACGCAAGCGCTGCACACGTTCGGCGGTTATGGTCTCGCCACTGAATACGATATTCATTTGTACAACCTGCGCGCCAAAGCGTGGCCGTTAGTGCATGGCGATCCGACCGATTTCCTCGCCGAAGCGGGCCGTCGTCTGTACGCAAACGAAAAAGCGGAATTGCCGGAAGTTGGCGAGATCGCAATCGATTTCGATCTCGGCCCGGAAGCTGCTGCGCTCGCCAAAGAGCTCGATGATTTCTTCAACGCGACATTGACACCTGAGCTGCGCAAAAAAGCGCATTACTCGTTCGATGGTTACGACGAAGGCGTGCATAAGAAGCTCGCGCAAAATCGTTTCCTGTTCCCGCATTGGCCGAAAGAATACGGCGGGCGCGAAGCCGAGCCGTATGTGATGAACGCGTTCCGTTCGGTGTGGGAAAAACACGGTTGGACCACGCACCCCGTGAGCACCACCGATCTCGTCGGCACCATGATCCGCAAAGCGGGCAACGACGAATTAAAAGAAGAAGTACTGACCAAAATCATGAACGGTGATGCTGTTTGTAGTTTGGGTTACAGCGAGCCGGGTTGCGGTTCCGATGTGTTCGCAGCGAAAACCAAAGCGACGCAATTGCCGGACGGTTCGTGGCGTATCGACGGCGCGAAAATGTGGACCTCGGGTGCCAACATTGCGCATTACGTTTTGATGCTCGTGCGCACCAATCCCGATGTGCCGAAACACAAAGGCCTCACCATGTTCGTGGTGCCGCTCAACACCCCGGGCATCGAAATTCATCCGGTATTCACTTTCCAGGACGAGCGCACCAACGCCACGTTCTACGACAACGTGGTTGTCAGCGATAAATACCGTCTCGGTCCAGTTGACGGCGGTGTGAAAGTGATGGCGGCAGCGCTCGAACTCGAACACGGCGGTGGCTTCAACAAGAGTCAGCGCGCAATGACGGTTGCGGCGGAACATCTGTGCCGCGATGTGCAGAAGAATGGTCGCCCGCTCATCGAGGATATCGATGCGCAGAAACGTCTTGCACGTACCTGGGCGCATTACTTTATTTCCGATGTGCTCGCGAACCGCGCATTGTGGGTCGGCGTAAATAAATTGCCGAACCTCGCGTATGGTCCGATGATCAAAATGTTCTCGTCGGAAAAATTCCAATCCGATTCGCGCGATCTGTTGCACCTCACCGCACCGCATTCGTTGTCGAAGCGTCATGGCCCGGCAGGCGAACTCAACCTCGCGTATCGTCACGCACACGGCACCACGATTTATGGCGGCACCAGCGAAGTTCATCGCAGCATGATCGCCGAGCGTGCGCTTGGTTTACCCCGTACGCGCGGCTAATAGGAGACGTTAGATGTCAGAAGCTCCACATTTATTGGTAGAAGAACAGGGTGCAATCATTATTTGCACCCTCAATCGTCCCGATAAGCTCAACGCCTTGACCGGCGAAACCATGGCTTTGTTCGAAGAGGCCGTGCATCGTTTTCGCGATACGCCCGCATTGAAAGTGATGTTGATTCGCGCGACAGGCCGTTATTTCTGTTCGGGCGCCGATTTGCGCGATAAATCTGGCGAGCCTGCCGAAATTGCGCGCACCGGTGTGGCGATTCGCGAGAAGCATCGTCTCAAGTTGCACGGCATGCAGCGTATTTACGACGAAATGGAACATATCGAAAAACCCTTCGTCGTTGCGCACCATGCAACGTGTGTCGGCGGTGGTTTGGAATTGTCGCTGTCGTGCGATTTCCGTCTCGCCGCAAAAAGCGCGAGCTATTCATTCCCCGAAGGTAAATTCGGTGTGCTGCCCGCGTCGAACGGTGTGAGCCGTCTTGCGCGTTTGATCGGGCCGCATTGGACGCGTTATCTCGTCATGGCGAATTTGCCTGCGAACGCAGACAAAGCACTGATTATGGGTCTCGTCCACGAAGTATTCCCCGATGAAACCTTCGAAGAAGACGTGATGAAATTCTGTCGTCATTTGGCGGAGCAGCACGGCGAGCAAATGGGCACAGCGAAACTTGCGATCGAATTGGCTTACGAAGTGGGTCGCGATCAGGCGCGTCAAGTTGAGCGTTTGGCTAACAGCGCATTGATGTTGAATCCGCATTATCTCGCGGGTATGGATGCGTATCTCGCGAAGCTCGGCTCGCAAGGTAAGAAGCAAGACTAAGTTGTAGCTAAACAAAAAAATGAGCGTTCATTAGCGAACGCTCATTTAATATTGATCATCACGTTCTTTTTTTATTTCAACCATCACTTTGGAAATCACCGATGGATTTTGCTTGGAATTCAGAACAGGAGAATTTTCGTTCGACTGTTCGCGCATTTCTCAAAGCCAATCTCCCAGCCGATTGGGAAACGTTGGCACATGGTCCTGCGTCGAAAGAGCAGACCACGTTCGCGCGTAAATTTTGCGGCGCGCTCGCTGCTGAAGGCTTGTTGATTCCGCACTGGCCTGAGCGCTGGGGCGGTCGCGATGCCGATCCGTGGATCGCCTTTATTCTCGCCGAAGAAATGTGGATGGCGGGCGAGCCACGTGGCGGTCAATATATGAACGTCAACTGGATTGGCCCAACGCTGATGCGTTTTGGTTCGGAAGAACAGCAGCAACGTTACATTCCGCCGATGGCGCGCGGTGAAACGATCTGGTGCCAGGGTTTTTCTGAGCCAGAATCCGGTTCCGATCTTGCGTCATTGCGTACACGCGCAGAGCGCGACGGCGATTTCTACAAAATCAACGGCCAAAAAATTTGGACCTCGTACGCAGGCGATGCAGAAACCTGTTTCCTGCTTGCGCGCACATCGCCCGGCAAAGGCGGCATTTCGATTTTCCTCGTACCGATGGATACCCCCGGCATTATCGTGCGCGATATTCCGTCGATCATTGGTGAAGGCGATATTCACGAAGTTTTCTTCGACGATGTGAAAGTGCCCGTAAGCGCGCGCCTCGGCGAAGAAGGCCAGGCGTGGGAAATCGTGCGCATTTCGTTGTCCCTCGAACGTGTCGGTATTCCACGTTTCTCGCTCGCATCGCGCATGTTGCATCGCGCTGTTGCGCTGCTGAAAAAAGCCGGTCGTTTCACTCCGGGTGTGGCCGAGCAAGCAGCGAAAGCCCATGCGGCGTGCGAAGTTTCGCGTTTGTATAGCTACAGCATTATCGATCAGCGCGTGCACGGTCAGGCGACAAGCCCTGAGGCGAGTGCGGGCCGTTTCTCGACGGTTATTTGCGAACGCCTCGTTGCTGAATTCGTGGTCGAGCATGTGCCAGAATCTCTCGCGGGTGGCGATCCGTTGCTGCTTGCGCATCACCAGCGCGGCATCGTTGCGGGTATCGCATCCGGCGCCGCCGAAATTCAATTGAACCTCATTGCGACCGAACTGCTGCAATTGCCACGGGAGCCACGCTGATGGATTTCACACTGAGCGAAGATCAATCCGCGATTCAAACCGCGCTCGATAAACTCGCTGAAGAGTTTGCATTGGTTCCTGCGGAGTTTCACGGCTTCGCACTCGTCAACGACAAACTCGAAAACGAATTGGAAGAAGGCCAGTATTTCGATATCGGCGCGATTCCCGAATTGGGCGCCTTATCGGCGGCGTTAGCCGTCGAGCGTCTCGCGCGTTTGCCATACACCTGCGAAACCGCCATTTCGATGATCGTGCGCCCCATGCTCGATATGGAATTGCCGCGTCCTTTTTCTGTTGTAGAAAAAGGTGTCGACGGCAATTGGCGCGCGGGCCGTTTTCTGCCGACAGCAAAAACTGTGTTGATGGTTGACGGTGACAACGTTGGTATCGCGCATCCAACAGCCGATCAAATCGAAGCGCTGCCCGATTCGTTGTATGCGTATCCGATGGGTCGTTTCAAAGTCGCGCCAGAAATCAAACCGCTTTCTGCGGAAGATGCGGCGAAAGTAAAAATATGGTTGCGTGTTGCACTCGCTGCCGAAATGGCTGGCCTGCTGCAGGGCGCAATCGATGCCACTGTCGAACACATCAGCGTGCGTAAACAATTCGGCCGTCCGCTCGGTACATTTCAGGCATTGCGTCATCGCATGGCTGAATGTGCGGTGCTCGCGGGTGGCGTGCGTTGGCTCGCGCGTAAAGCCGCGTGGTCGGGCGATGCGGGCGACGCAGCGACAGCTGCGCTCTACGCGCAAGATAGCGCGACGCGCATCATTTACGACGTGCATCAAATGATGGGCGCGATGGGCATGACGCTCGAAATGTCGCTGCACCTGTGGACTTACCGCATGAAGGCGTTGATGGCCGAGCAGGGCGGTCGTGCGGGCTCGGCTCTCGTCGTTGCCGAGCATTGTTTCGCCGCCGCTTAATTGAAGTGTTAGATCGAGGTTGAGTTGTGATTGCGACACCTGAATCGCTGAAGGCCGATGGCTGGGAGCGTGTAGAACTGGGCGGGTTTTCGGGTGTCGCAGGTCCATTTTGGATGCGCGCCGACAACGGTCGTCGCTCGCTGGGCTTTATCATCGAAGACCGCCATTGCAATAATCATCTCGGCACCATCCATGGCGGGATGGTTATGACATTCGCTGATATGGGGCTAGGCGTCGCCGTGTCGGATGTGCTTGGACACAATCGCTGCGCAACGCTCTCGTTGCAAACTCAATTTGTCTCTGTCGCCCGCATTGGTGAATTTATCACTTGCAAAGCCGAAATTATTCGTAGCACACGATCGATCGTATTTGTCCGCGGATTTATCATGGCGGAAGACCGTATCGTGGCGAGTTCGGATGGTATGTGGAAGGTGATGGAGCCGCGAAATTAACCGATATTGTTAGCAAGATATTTTAAAAGCCCCGCAATGGCGGGGTTTTTTATTGCGGCCTATTAAATTTGTTCGATCTTATTGCCAGCGCGGCTTTTCGATATTAACGCCACCGAATAAACCTTTGCTGATTTCGCCATTCAACATATCGTGCGGGAAGCACGCCTCAATGCGGCTGACTTCGTCGAGTTGTTTTATGTGTGCGTCGCTGAAGTTGATTTCCAGCGCAGCGAGATTATCTTCGAATTGCGGATATGTGCGTGCGCCGATTAATGGCGAAGTCACCGCAGGGTTAAGTAGCGTCCACGCGAGCGCGACTTGCGACGGTGAACGTCCCATTTCTTTTGCAATCGCACTGACGGCATCCGCAATGTCGAGTGTGCGTTCATTAAGGCGACCGCGTGCGAGATTCATACTTTTACGCGAATTGAGCGCACCGAGCGTTTGTTCGACGGGCGCTTTCAAATCATCCCGCGTGTATTTACCCGATAATACGCCGCCGGCCAGCGGTGACCATGGCAACACCCCCATGCCCATTTCGCGCGCCATCGGGAAAAAATCGCGCTCGACGGTACGTTCGGTCAGGTTGTAAGGAATTTGCAACGCGATGAAAGGCGACCATCCGCGCAATTCCGCAATGGCCTGCATGCGCGAAACTTGCCACACCGGCGTATCGGAAATTCCCGCGTAAATAATTTTGCCTGCGCGCACTAAATCATCGAAGCCGCGCAAAATTTCTTCGACTGGCGTGCGGCTATCCCAGATGTGCAGATAATAAAGATCGATGTAATCGGTTTGTAGGCGCTGCAAACTTTCTTCGACGGCGCGCACCATGTTTTTGCGATGATTACCGGCACCGTTGGGGTCGCCTGCGCGCATTGTTAGCGAATATTTGGTCGCGACAACCATACGCTCGCGTCGACCTTTGAGAAACTCGCCGATCACTTTTTCGGAGCCGCCGCTGCCGTAAAAATTTGCGGTGTCGAGGAAATTACCGCCGCGATCGACATAGGTATCGAACATGTGCCGTGCGTCTTCATCGCTGCTGCCCCAACCGGCGGGCATGCCGAAGGTCATCGTGCCGAGCGAGAGTGGTGAAACACGCAATCCGGAGCGGCCGAGTAAACGGTAATCATCGAGTTTGAGAGTCATGCTGATTTTCTCCGTGCCTTCTTTGTAGGTGAAGGAGTTGCAGGTGAGGAGTTTGCTGGTGAAGAGTTTGCCCGCGATGAGATTGAAGATGTTTTAACGGCAGCACGATCATGCTCATCCCATTGCTGGCGCGAACATCCAAACAGAAGAATGTCGCTGAGTTGTCGCGAGGTTTCCGCGAGGTCGCGTGTCTTTCCCGTCATGATGCGATCCATCACAATCGCGAACATCATGCCGAAGCTGGCGAGTTCGACCAATTCCGGATCCATCGTTGGTTTGATGATATTGCGGGTAAGTTCGGTGCGCGCTGTGATCACTGGCTGTAATTTTTTGTGATAAAGCTGTTTGCCCAGCGCTTGATCGGCGAACAATGCCTGCACCAGTAGCGGGTAAGCTTCCGAAATATTTTCCAGATGTTTTTGCATGCGCGATTGCATCAGCGTGAGTAGATCCGTCGATGAATCGGCCGCGGCGTAAACCTGAAAACGTTCGCGCGAACCTTCGAGTAAATCGTTGAGTGGTTGCAGCACTGCGGCCGCGAATAATTCTTCTTTCGAACTGAAATGTTCGAATAGTGTCGCCTGATTGATGCCCGCAGCCTGCGCGAGATCGCGCGTGCGCGAACCCTGCAAGCCGCAGCGCGCGAAAACCTCGCGTACCGATTCCAAAATGTGCTGGCGCCGTTCATCGGCGCGTAGATATTGCCGCGGCTTGCGTGGCGCAGCGGTGACCTTGGCGCTCGGTTTGCTGCGCGGGCGGGAGGCTTTTTGTGTTGCTGCGGCTTTTTCGGCGGGCGGTGATTTTCCCATGGCGATATCTGCGCGTTCCTGAGTCGTCCTGCGAAGGCGGTTGCAACTTAACACCGCGCTCCTGTATAAATCAACCATTTGGTTGGTTTTGTGTCGAGCGACGGCTGGAGAGAGAATTTGGACCGAATAGATTGGATTCGCGGCGACGCCATGAGCCTGGAAATTCCAGCGCATAGTGCGGCGCTGCAGCAGGGCGGCGCCGAATTTCTTACGCGAGCATTTCAGTTATCGGGATCGCTGCCGGCGGATAATCGAGTCGCGCGCATTACCGAGTTCAAGGAAGTTTTCGGCGGCAGCACCGGGCGTAAATTATTGTTGTCGCTGGAATACGAAAAGCCGTCGGCAAATTTGCACACACAATTGTTCGTGAAATTTTCGCGCGATTTTGACGACGAGGCTCGCGATCAAGCGCGCAGCCAAATGGAATTGGAGGTGCTGTTCGCCTTGTTGTCGCGCAGCCCCGAATTTCCGATCGATGTTCCTGTTTGTTATTTTTCTGATTATCACCACGCATCGGGCACGGGCATTCTCATTACGCAACGTATTCCCTATGACGTCGGTGGTGTCGAGCCTCAATATCCGAAATGTCTCGATTATCAAATGCCGGATCAGCTTGGTCACTATCAGGCCTTGATCAAGGCGTTGGCGCGTCTGGCGGGAACGCACAAGGCGGGGAAGTTGCCCGATGTTGTCGAAAACTATTTTCCATTCGATCCCACGAAATTGGTCGTTAGTCAGCGCGCTTCTTACACGCCAGAACAAATCAGAGAGCGAGTCGCGCGCTATAGCGAATTCGCCAAGAGCTATCCGCAGTTATTGCCGGAAAATATTCGCACTGATGCATTTCTGCAACGCCTCGCCGATGAGGCGCCGCGCTTTCAGGCATTGGAAAAAGCCGGCAATAAAATTCTTCAAAGTCGACGCGATATGATTGCGCTGTGCCACTGGAATGCGCATATCGATAATGCGTGGTTCTGGCGTAATGATGAAAATATCATCGAGTGCGGACTCATGGATTGGGGCAATGTCAGCCAGATGAATGTCGCGATGGCGCTATGGGGTTGTCTAAGCGGCGCTGAAATCGAACTGTGGAATAATCATCTCGATGAGTTGCTGCAATTATTTATCGACGAGTTTAAGAGCTGCGGCGGGCCTGCGATCGATTTCACCGCGCTCAAATTGCATCTGACCATTTATGTCGCGCTAATGGGTTTGAACTGGATGCTCGATTCGGTGCGTTTAATATCGAAAACCCCGGATTTGGCGAATGCGAAAAATCGCTTTGACGCACGGATTCAAAGCAATGAGCGCGTACGCTCGCAGTTGCTGATCATGTCGGCATTTTTGAATCGCTGGCAAAAAGAAAATATGAATAACGTAATCTCATATTTGGAGACGTTCGCGTGAATCAACAATCCGTTATCTGCACCGTCGAAAATGGCTTGTGTCGTTTAACGCTCAACAAGCCCGAAAAACTCAACGCACTGAGCCTGGCGACATTCGAAGAAATCGATGCGCATCTGGATCGATTGGAAAAAGAAGACATCGGCTGTTTGTTATTGAGTGGTGCCGGTCGCAGTTTTTGTGCGGGGCACGATCTAGAAGGGCTTGCCTCGGGTGAAGAGGGCGGCAAAGCAGAGCGCATCGAAAATGGCGTAGTCGAGCGATTGGCGACGTTGCCATTTCCCGTCGTCGCGAGTGTCCGCGGCCATTGCTACACCGGCGGTCTCGAATTGGTGTTAGCGGCAGATATTATTGTGTGCGCAGACAACGCACGCTTCGCCGATACACACGCGAAATTCGATCTGGTGCCGATCTGGGGTTTGACGCAGCGTTTGCCGCGTCGCATCGGTATGGCGAAAGCGAAAGAAATGATGTTCACCGCGCGCACGTATTCCGGAATCGATGCAGCGCAAATGGGACTCGCCAATTTCTCAGTGCCCGAAAGCGAACTCGATACCGAAGTCGAAAAATTATGTGCGGATATTCTGGCAACGAGCCGTCGTTCGAATCGCGAAGTTAAAAAATTATTGAAAGACACCGATGGCATGACACTCGCTGCCGGTAATGCGTGGGAGCTGCATCACACACCGGGTCACGGGCCGGGATTTGCGGAAGTGATTCGGAATTTTACGGCGAATAAAAAGTAGAATTCTTGGTCGGCAGATGTCCGATGCTCAGCTGAAACAGTGCGTCGCTGCAATTAAATCGAATAATTGTTAGAAACGGCGTTGAGTAGTCGACGACTGCACGATGATTCGTTAGTATGGCGCGGTCATTGGGGAGTAGCCGCTCTTCGCTCGAAGAGGCTTACGTCAACATACTTGACTCACAGGTCATGGCGTAAGCGGTTCTTAAGTTCTTGGCAAGACCTTTGACCACATCGCCTCCGCATTGGCCGGGGAAGCGTTGTGGTCATTTGTCTTGTTACCGGCCTTGGGAACTATTATGGAAGCGCTCTTAATCTCAACGGGTGTTGTTGCTCTTGCTGAAATCGGCGACAAAACTCAACTTCTCGCATTTATTCTCGCCGCACGTTTCAAGAAACCCATTCCGATCATTCTTGGCATTCTTTGCGCGACCATCGTCAATCACGGACTTGCCGGTGCGCTCGGTGCTTGGATAACCGCGACCATCAGTCCGGAAATGCTGCGCTGGATTTTGGGCGTATCCTTCATCGGCATGGCGGTGTGGACTTTGATTCCCGACAAAATTGAGGAAGAGGAAACACATATCGCCAAGAAATTCGGCGTGTTCGGCGCGACATTGATTACGTTCTTCCTCGCTGAAATGGGCGACAAAACGCAAATCGCTACCGTTGCAATGGCAGCGCATTATGCAACGCCGTTACTCGTTGTTTTCGGAACCACATTGGGAATGTTGATTGCAGATGTGCCGGCGGTGTTTGTCGGCGACAAACTCGCCACGAAAATTCCAATGAAACTCGTGCATGCGATCGCTGCGGGTATCTTCGCGTTGTTAGGTCTAGCTACTTTGATGGGTGTTGGTGCAAAGCTGGGTTTTTAACCCGGCTTTAATGAAACAGAATTTTAGATTTTTGTTTTTTAAAAAAAAGCCGGGCCGCTTGTGCGAGTCCGGCTTTTTTTATCGCAGTTTAAAAATAATTAGCGAGACAGCGCAGCGTTCGACAAATATTTCGTCGTGGTCCAACCGCCATCGAGCGCAATCGTTTGACCGTTGATGTAGCTACCTTCTTGCGACGCGAGGAAGAACACGGTGTTGGCGATATCGTCCGCCGTGCCTTCGCGATGGAACGGCGTCACTTCATGATTGGTGCGTTGGAAATAGCTGCTCTCCCAATATGCATCGGTCATGTCGGTGCGAATCACACCCGGTGCAACGAGATTGGCGCGAATGCCTTTCGCACCGTTATCGCAAGCAAGCGATTGTGTTAGGCCGACGAGACCTGCTTTCACAGTTGAGTACGCGCCGCCCGCCATGCCGCTGACGATGCCGAATACCGAGCCGATGTTGATAATCGATGAGCCTTCTTGCATTGCGGTCAACGCTTCGCGTGCGAAACGGAATGGCGCTTTCAAACTGGTGTCGATGACTTCATCGAGCGTGGCATCGTCGGTGTCTTTCACCGGCGACCATTTGCCGGAGCCCGCGTTATTCACCAGGCAATCGAGTCGGCCAAAAGTATCCATTGCAGCTTTCACGGCTTTTTTCGGCACTTCGGGGTCGGTGACATCACCGGTGACTACGGCAACTTCCGCAATGCCGGCCAAGGATTTGGCGAGTTCTTCCAGGCGTTCTTTGCGGCGCGCTACGGCGACGATATTCCAGCCGCCTTTGGCAAAGCGACGCGCGATGGCATCGCCAATACCTGCGCTGGCGCCGGTGATGATGACGACGGGCTTGGCAGAACTGGATTTGGATGATTGCGGCATGGGTTTAGTCTCCGAGCTCATTATTGAAATGGTGCGGTCAGCGAAATGACGCAGCGATTAAAACGGCGTGGCGCATTATGTAATCAAGCTTTTGGTTGCGCCATCGGCTCACGCGCTCCTGCGCTATCTGTATATCGAGCCACGTGAACTGTCAGCCACCGCTGTGGGTCGCGTGGTTTATTATCGTTGCACAGTGTTAGTCGTCCGTCTGAGCGATACCCGCATTGCCCCGCGCGAGTGTGCGTTCAGCGACCGTCCCCTCACAGACTAATTTATGTTCCCTCAAAGAGGAGCGCCGCCGTGTCCTACGAATTAAATAAGAAGCTCGCTGCTAAATGTCCGCCATTGGCGACTAAGGCAACGATTGATCCGGTTACCGCGAGCATTGTGCGCGGTGCGTTGGAAACGATTTGTTTCGAGTCCTGCGCGCATCTCGGCCGCGCAGCTTCGTCGCCGATCATCAACCAATCCAACGAGCGCAATTGTTCGATTATCGATTCGAACGGTCGCTTGGTGGTCGGCTCGGTGGGCACGCCGCACCTGACCTTCGTCACACAGTTGACGGTGCGTTACGGTCTGATGAATTTCAAGGAATTCGATTGGGGCCCGGGCGATGTCTTTCTCGGCAACGATCCTGATTACGGCGGCGGCCACCTGCCGGACTACAACGTTTACGCGCCGGTGTTCGACGACAACGGCGAGCTGGTGATGATTCAGTGTTTGCAGGCGCACCAGGGTGATACCGGTGGTAAAGATCCTGGCGGTTTCACGCTTGAAGCGACCGATATTTTCACCGAAGGTCTGGCGATTCCGTGTTTGAAACTCGTGCATCGCGGTGAGAAACGTCGCGATGTGATCAAGCTGGTTGAGCGCAATAATCGTTTTGCGACATTCTCCGGCGACCTCGCGGCCATGATCGGCGGCGTGCAATTCGCCGCGCGCGAAATGCAGGAACTCATTCGCAGGTACGGCACCGATGTCATCCGCGCTGCGCTGAATTACACCGTGGAAAACACCGAGCGCCGTTTCCGCGAAGAAATCGCGCGCTGGCCCGATGGTAAATATGTCGGCGAAACCTGGGTCGATGCGGACACGCAGGGCACGCCCGATATTAAAGTGAAAGTCACGCTCGAAGTGAAGGGCGACAACCTCACGATCGACCTGACCGGCACCGACGATCGCCAGAATCTGGTCGGCGTCTGGAACACCTTCGGCAACACGCGCGGCTACGTGATGACGCAGCTCGCCGGCATGATCGATCCGACCATTCCGAAAAACGAAGGCCTGTTCAACGCTGTGGAATTCATCATTCCTGAAGGTTGTATCGCGCATCCGCCGATCAACAAGCCCGCCGCACTCGGCTCGTTCCATCCCGCGTGTGAAATTACCGAAGCGGTCTGTGTCGCGCTGTCTGAAGTTGTGCCCGAACGCGCGCAACCGCAGGTTTACAAAATCGGTATGCCTAACGCGGTTATCGGTTTTTACGACAACGGCATGATGTGGATGGATCAGGGCGTGGATTCGCGCTCGATGGATTCTTCCGCAGTGAAAGGCATCGACGGCTGGGGCTCGTGTCCTTCATCGCTCGGCGGTTTGCTGTTATCGATGGCGGAGGATTCCGAACGCCGTTATCCCACGCTGAATATCAGCCGCGAAATGGTTACCGACGGCGGCGGTGCGGGTCAGTGGCGCGGTGCGCCCGGCAGCCTCAACGTGAAGAAAGTGTTAGAGCCGGTTTCGGCGATGGCGTGGATGGTTTCCGCGAAACATCCGCTGCGCGGTATGTGCGGCGGCGACGATGCAATTCCGTACAGCAACCATTTCCTCGTCGGCACGGAGAAAGAATACAAAATCGAACTGGTCGAAAGCGCGCAATTGCCATCGGGTGCGGTGATGGCTTATCAGCACGGCGGCGGCGCAGGTTTCGGTTCGCCGCTCAAGCGCGATCCGGAAGCCGTGAAAGAAGACGTGCTCGACGAATATGTGAGCCTTAAAGCCGCGCGCGAAAAATACGGCGTGGTGTTGACCGGTTCGCTCGAAGATTACGACTTGAAAGTTGACGTTGCTGCAACTGACGCTCTCCGCAAAACAATGCAAGCAGCGCGTGCTGCCGTTGCTTCCAAATAATAGGGGCGATTGAAATGACTTATCGTGTAGGTATTGATATCGGCGGCACGTTCACCGATTTTGCATTGCTCAAGGGCGATCAAGTAATTCTGCATAAAAATCTCAGTACGCCGGAAGATCGTTCGATCGGCGTGATGACGGGTCTGCAAAAACTCGCAGAAAAAGAAAAAATGACGCTGGGCGATTTTCTCGGCCAGTGCGATGCCATCGTGCACGGCACCACGATTGCCGATAACACGCTCATCGAAATGAATGGCGCGGTGACGGGTTTGATCACCACCGAAGGTTTTCGCGATGAAATGGAATACCGCCGTGGCTACAAAGAAGATATTTGGGATGCGACGTTAAAACCGTTTATTCAAATCACGCCGCGTCGTCGTCGCCTCACTGTGCCAGAGCGCATGTTGTTCGACGGCACCGTGTACAAAGCGCTCGATGAAAATGCCGTGCGCGAACAATGCCGCAAATTGAAAAAGCAGGGCGTTGAATCGGTCGCGATTTCGCTGATTTTTTCGTTCGTGAATCCGGCGCACGAAAAGCGCGTCGCGGAAATTGTGAAAGAAGAAATGCCGGGCGTGCATCTCTCCGTTTCGCATCAAGTGTTGCCGCGCGGTCCCGAATACGATCGCACCAGCACCACCGTTGTGAACGCGTATGTCGGCCCGCGCGTGACCGATTATCTGGAAAAACTCGTCACGCGTTTGCAGCAGGGCGGTTACAAAAATCAGCTGATGGTCATGCAGGCCAGCGGCGGTGTGATGACCAAGGAATATCTCGACGGCTCGCCGATTCGCGTGCTCGCTTCGGGGCCTGCCGGTGGTGTAATCGGTTCGGCGCATACCGGCGTGGCGAAGGGGTATCCCAATTTGCTTTGTATCGATATGGGCGGCACGTCGTATGATGTATCGCTCGTCATCAAAGGCAAAGCACCTGCGGTTGCCGGTTGGAATATGCATCACCGCTATCTCGTCGGCGTACCGATGGTGCAGGTGGAAACGCTCGGCGCGGGTGGCGGTTCGATCTGTCACGTCGCCGGCGGTGAAATGCAGGTCGGTCCGCAATCGGCCGGCTCAGAGCCTGGCCCGATCTGTTATGGCCGCGGCGGCACGTTGCCGACAGTGACCGATGCGTTGTTGATGCTCGGAATTTTGTCGGCTGAATCCGAATTTGCGGGCGGCAGTTTCTCGCTCAAGAAAGATGGCGTTGTCGAAGCGTTCCAGGCATTGGGCGATCAGATGAGCTACAGCGCCGAAGATGCGGCATTCGATTGCTGGCGTGTGGTCAACGCGAACATGATCCAAGCGATTCGCCGTACCACAGCGGGCAAGGGTATCGACCCGAAAGATATGGCGATGCTTGCTTACGGCGGCAACGGTCCGGCGTTCGCAGCGATTCATGCCGACGCATTGAATATTGAGCGGGTGCTGGTGCCGAAAGCATCGCCGACGTTCTCGGCATTGGGCACGCTGGTGGCGAAGCCGCTGATCGATGAAGAGCGTTCGTGTTCGGTTTCAGTACAAAAGCCGAATCTGGAAACGCTCAAATCGTTGTGGCAGGAGCTGGAAAAGCGTGCTGAAAAATATCTTACCGATGCGCAATTCAGCAAAGACCAGATTCATTTCCTGTATCAAGTAAATATGCGTTACGCGGGTCAGAATTTTGCAGCGAGCTTCACCATGTTCGATTGCAAAGGCAAACAGGATTTCGCGTTCCTCGATGCGGCGTTCGGCGACAGAGCACTCGCTGCGTTCAACCAGCGTCACATGGAAGAATTCGATCATATTCGCGAATACGAATTGCCGGAAATTATCGGCGTGCGCTTGGTGAGCTCGGTCGATACGCCGTCGCCGATTGTCGGTAAAGGCGTAACGGCTGCGAAATCGGCAGCGCCGGTGGCGAAAACGCGTCGCGCCAATCTCGGTGAAGGTTTCAAAGAAACCAATATTTATCGCGGCAGCGATTTAAAACCGGGGCACGAAGTGATGGGGCCGGCGGTGATCGAAGAAACCTTCACCACCATCGTCGTGTATCCGGGTTGGAAAGCGCTGATGGACGATGCGGGTGATTACGAGTTGATTAAGTGCTGGAAACACTAACTCGGTCGCGATAGTAATTATCGACTCGGCATCAAAGCTGCAGAAAAACAAAGGGCTCGCAATGAGCCCTTTGTTTTTTTTATCAATTTATTCGCGTGAAGATCCGGAAATATTTTGTCGATACAGTTTGGGCGAAGACCCCGTCCAGCGCTTGAACGCGCGACCGAAACTCGATTGTTCCGAGTAACCTAAATTCGCGGCGATATCGTCGAGCGATAATTGCTCCTGTTCGAGATAGGTTTTTGCTAAATCGATGCGTTGCTGCTCAAGAATGTCCGAAAACTTCAAATCCAGATCGCTCAATTTCGCTTGCAGTGTGCGCACCGACATGCCGAGCTTTTGTGCGCAGCGTTCGATCGATGAATTGCCCGACGGCAGCGAGCCGCGCACATAATCGTGCACGCGCTCGACGAGCGAAATTCGCGTGGCGGTTCTGACGCGCTCGAGATAGCCGCCGAGCAATTTAAACAATAAACGATTTGCGCTTCCCACCGATTGTTCCAGTGTTTCTACGGGAAATGCGATGGCATTTTCCTTGACGGCATGAAAGCGGCAGCCGAGCGCACGTTCGAGTTCGGTGGTGTCTTTCAAACAGGTGTCGACGGCGAGATTGACATAGCTGGGTTTGAAATTGGGGCCGCCGATCTGGCGCAGCAATTTAATCGTGAGCATCACACCCTGATAGTTGGCCTGCGTGTTTTGATGCAGATCGTTATGCACATCCCATTTCAACTCGGCGTATTTCGGCCCTTCGATGAGTTCGAGCGATGTCGCTGGCGAGTGCGCAATCGGAATGTAATCGATAAAGCATTCCAGCGCTTGTCGCACGGTGGAGGCCGCGCGGCAAAGTGCAGTAACGCAGCCGAACACATCGGGCTCCTGCAATTGCGCAAGATGAATGCCGAAAAGCGGATCGTTGAACGTGGTGGCGCAATACTCGAAAAGATCGACGACCGATTTGCTGTCGATATAATGGTCTGGATCGCGGATCAGCAATGGATCAATATCGAAGCGTTCCAGAATGGCGTGCGGATCGGCGCCGCGGCTACGTGCTAGTGTGGGGAAGCCATGCAGGTTGGCGATGCGCATTTGACGACCGGTTGGCATCGCATCGAGCGGGCCTTCCAGGCAATAAAAATAATCCGCGCTCATGGCGGGATACCTCTCTGCGGCGTTAGCCGCGTAATCAACGCATCTCAGGAAGAGATGCTTTGATACTAGGTTAATAGTTTCGCTGCCGGGCAAAAGGTGGCAGGGATTGCGTGATGTGCCGATCCTATCACGCGATTTGTCACGACTAAAAGCGGCGGCTATGGCATAAAAACCGGCTGTCTGCGAATAAATGGTTAATTTTCTTTAATTTTGTAATTTTCTTTAACTGTGGTGGTGCGGCCATGCTCAATATCAATGATCTCAAAGAAGCAGCTAAGCAGTACATTCGTTATGAAAAAGATACTGAAACCAAAATTGCCACACTCACCATCAATCGCCCCGAAGCGATCAATGCCACCACCACGGGCATGCGTCAGCTTTATGCCGATTATATTTTCAAAGCCAATGTCGACGACGATGTGAAGGTGCTCGTCATTCGCGGCGAGGGCAAGGATTTTGGCACCGGCGGCGATCTTGTCGAGCAGGCCGATTACTACACCGACGACGGCATCGATCTCAACTTGCAGCACGAATTCGGTATTCACGATCCCAGCGTGAAATATCCGCCGAAAGGCACATTCCGTTATTTGCATTCGATGACCGATCATTATGCAAAAGCGGAGGCGGGTAATCGGCCATTGCAGGAATTCAAAAAAATCAGCATCGTCGAAGCGAAAGGCTATTGCTACGGCTGGCATTTCTATCAGGCCGCCGATGCCGATTTACTCGTCTGCTCCGACGATACACTGTTCGGTCATCCGGCGTTTCGCTACGTCGGCTGGGGCCCGCGTTTCTGGACGTGGATCGAGACGATGGGCTTGCGCAAATTTTCCGAAATGCTGTTTACCGGTCGCCCGTTCAGTGCGAAAGAAATGGCCGACTGTAATTTCGTGAATAGCGTAGTGCCGCGCGAAAAACTCGAAGAAGAAACCAAAAAATACGCGCTGGCCTGTTCGCGCACACGCCCGACCGATGTCGTGCAGATACAAAAAACCTTTATCGAAATGTACAAACAATATCGCGGCGAATACATGGGCAGCATGCTGACGGGAATGATCGAAGGCATGTTGCCAGTTGTAGCGCCCGACAAAAAAGGTTCGAGCGATTTCGGTGGCGATGTGTTCGAGAAAGGCTTGAGCAATCACGTCAAAGATATCGATATGCAGTATCCGCCCGAGTGGCGCATGAGTCGTGGCAATCGTAAAAAGCCGTAAGCTAATTCTTCCCTCACCCTAACCCTTTCCCTGAGAGAGAGGGAATTTTAAATAGGTAATTCGAATGTCGGCGTTAGCTGGAATCAAAGTGCTCGAATTGGCGGAAAGCGTTGCCGGTGAATATTGCGGTAAATTGCTTGCTGATTTTGGCGCGCAGATTATCAAGGTCGAAAAGCCGGGTTGCGGCAGTCCAACGCGCCAACTCGGGCCGTTCGCAGCGGGCCCTCTTAATGACAAAAACAACGGCGAACGCAGCGGATTGTTTGCGTATTTAAATACCGGCAAACATTCGTTAACGCTCGATCTCGCGACAGCAGCCGGCACGGCAACGCTCGATAAATTATTGGCGCATGTCGATGTGGTGATCGACGATCACAATGTCGAATGGCTCAAAGCAGTCGGCATCGATGTGGATGGCATCGAGCAGCAGCGTCCGAATTTGGTCGTGTGCTCGATTACGCCGTTTGGTTTGACGCCGCCCGACGATCGCAAATACGCCGAAGATCTCACCGTATTTCACAGCAGCGGCTGGGGTTATCACACGCCGAGTGGTGAAACAGAGCGAGAACCGTTGAAAGGTGCGGGTCGTTTCTTGACGAGTTACGAAGCGGGTATCGAAGCTTCGTTGTGTATTGTTTCAGCCTTGTATGAGCGCGAAACGTCGAAACTCGGCCGCGTGATTGAAGTGTCGAAACAGGAAGTGCTCGCCTCGCGTATCGATTATGTATTGGGACAAATGATTGCGGGCGATATGGATGTGAGCACATCGCGCACGCAATTCGATTTATTCGGTCCGTCTGGGTTTTTCACCTGCGCCGATGGTTATGCGTATATGTGGATTTCAGCGCCGGGGCATTGGGAAGCGTTGCGTCAATTGCTCGGCAATCCCGAGTGGATGAATTCGTTTCCGGAGCGTTGGCTTGAACGCGAGTGCACGCCAGAGCGCGTCAAACAATGTCGTCATCACATCGACGAATGGTTGAAGACGCAGAATAAACATGAAGCGGCTGCCGCTGCGCAAAAATTGGGGCTTACGCTGGTTGCAGTGAATAACGCGAGAGATTTGATGGAATCGGAGCAATTTCAATTTCGCCAATTTTCGCGGAAATCAACCATCCGGTGCTCGGTTCTGCGCAATATCCAACGGTGCCCTACAAACTCAGTGAAACGCCCGCACAAGTTCAATCGGCGGCGCCGCTGTTAGGACAACACAACGAATTGTTGGAACAACACGGCGAATTGTTGGAACAACAGAGCGAATTGTTGGGACAACATTCAGAAAACTATCTGACGGGACGGGAGGCGTAATCATGAACGACAAAAAAATGCGCGACAGTTCTGTTCGTGGCGGCCCGCTGCAAGGTGTACGTGTTGTCGAATTAACCAAGGTATGGGCCGGTCCTTACGTCGGTAAATTATTTTCCTTTCTCGGTGCGGAAGTGATTCGTATCGAAAGCGAAGGTTCGCTCGATGTCACGCGCACCTACGGCGTTGCCGATATTAACAAAGCGCCGGGTTTTCAGGCGGTGAATCCGCAGAAACTCAGCGTGCAGATCGATATGAAAACCAAAGAGGGCATCGATCTGATTCTCGACCTCGCATCGAAGTGCGACATTCTGGTGGAGAACCTGCGCCCCGGCGCGGTGAAACGACTCGGTCTCGGCTACGACAAAATTAAATCGGTGAAACCCGACATCATCTACACCTCGATGGGTATGTACGGCAACGAGGGTCCACTGGCGTATCAAACCGGTTACGCGCCATGTTTTGCAGCGTTGGGTGGTTTGAGTTCGCTGGTCGGTTACGAAGGCGGCGCGCCCGCCGGCATGAATGTGCGCTACGCCGATTCCACCTTCGGCGCGATCGCCGCGTATGCGTCGATGGTGGCGTTGCTGCATCGTCGGCGCACCGGCGTCGGCCAGTTTATCGATGTGTCCGCGGTCGAGTGCATGGCGAGTATGATCGGCGACACCATCATGGATTATTCGCTCAACGGCGTGATTCGCGAGAGCGATGGCAATCGTCACTCCGATATGGCGCCGCACGGCGTTTATGCCTGCGCGGGCGGCGAATGGATCAGCATCGCCGTGGCGTCCGATTCGGCGTGGCAGGCGTTGGCAACAGCAATGGGGCAGCCGGATCTCGGCAGCAATCCCAAGTTCAATACCTTGTCGCAACGCAAGGCACACGAAGCCGAGTTGGATCGGGTACTGTCGACGTGGACTGCGAATCGCGATGCGGCCGAGCTGACCGCATTATTGCAGGCACACGGCATCGCTGCGGGTAAGAGCCAAAGCTCGGTCGATTTGATCGCCGATGGTCACTTGTGGATGCGCGATTTTTATCACGAAGTCACCAACAGTGACGGCACCACGCGTCCGGTGCTCGGCCCTGGCTGGAAAATGTCGCGCGGCGCCGCAATTAACGACGGTGCTCCGCGCTTGGGCGAGCACAATGCTTATGTGTTCGGTGAAATTTTGGGATTGTCGGCCGAGGAACAGGCGCGACTTGCCGAGGCGGGTATCACGCGCTGATGTTTTGCAGGCTGCGCGCGGCAAATCCTTGATTTAGAGCAATATTACCGCTGGGTGGCAGACTCATCTGCACGAATTGCACAGGAAAGGACGCCAAGTGAAGATGAGAGTGGGCGCGGCCATCGTTAATATTCAGTCATAGGGAGCCGAAAATAACGGAGCCGCCTATAACGACGCGCCGGAGAGTTCAGTGGTGACCACAACGCTCTTTGCTTTTGACGAACGTAATTACCAGGATTGCCAAAACGCTTTTCGTGGTGACAAGAACCAGGAATATTATCTTGGTGATTATTCTATCGAAGCGGGATCGACGATCGATGTGCGCGCCGACAAAAAAGCCGTGGGTTCCTGTTCGATCATTCGTCTCAAAGCCAAATCCCGTCAGTTTTTTCGCCGTTCGTGGTCGCATATTCGCGAAGACGCGACCGACGTAGTTGTGCTCTGGTTTGTGAAGCGCGGCAGCTTGGCGATTTCGCATCAGTGCGGACGCAATATTGCGAAAGCTGGCGACTTCATGCTCACCAAATCGATGGCGCCATTCACGATGGAATGCCACATCGATAACGATTCGGTGCATGAAGCGTTACATCTCATCGTGCCCGCGCATATTTTTCGCCGTTTCCTGCCGTTCGAAGTCAATGTCGGTTTCACGATGGCAACCGATTCGCGCGAATTTCAAATCGCCGAGCGCATTCTGAACGATGTGTTCGAAGCATCGGGCGAATTGGCAGAGCATGTCGAGCAGATGCTCGTCGAAAGTGCATTGAGCCTGATGGCCGAGGCGATCAAGCGTTGCGACAATTATTCGCAGGCGCGCCAATCGCTCGCGGAAAAACGTCTGCAGGAAGTGCTGCGATTTATCGATGTGCATTTGTCCGATCCGAAATTAAATGCGGCGATGGTCGCGCAAGCGAACGGAATTTCACCGCGCTATTTGTCGCACTTGTTCAAGCAGAGCGGCACTTCGTTTTCGACATTGGTGTGGGATCGGCGTCTGAAGATTGCAAATCAGTGGTTGTCGTCGACCAAACCCGGCGAAATTTCTATCGCGGAAATTGCATTCCGTGTCGGATTCAAAAGCCCGGCGCACTTCAGCCGCTTATTCAAACGCGTGTTCAAGAAAGGACCGCGCGAATATCGCTCGGCGAGCGAGCTTGCGGCGGTGCAGCAGCATTAATACCGACTCGGCATCGGACGATGTTGAGTAAACCAATCCATACGACTCAAAAATACAGACAGCGTGAGGCAAAAAAATGAGTGAAGGGCAATCGAATGTAGCGGAGTGTCCGGTTGGGCGTCACCGAGTTGCGCTGGCTGAGACATCGTTGACCGAGCCGAAAATTCTCGCGCAGCCGAATGATTTCTACTGGACGATGCGCAACGAAGATCCAGTGCACTACGACGAAAAACTCGGCATGTGGCTGGTATCGCGTTACGAAGATATCGTCGCGCTGCTGCGTGATCCGGAAACCTTTTCCGATAAACACGGTTACGAAAAGCAATACGCCAGCGGCCATTTTGAAGAATTCAAAAAAATTCTCGAAGAGGAAGGCGGTGGATTCTTCTCCGACGCCATCAAAAGCGATCCGCCGTATCACACGCGCATTCGCCGTTTGATGGACGGCGCTTTTTCGGCGCACCGCGTTAAAACGCTGGAACCCGGCATTACCAAAATCATTTCGGATCTGGCCGAAAAACTCGCCGAGAAAGGCGCCGATGGTCAGGTTGTCGATAGCATCCGCGAATTTGCCATTCCGTTAACGATTGCGGTTATCTGCGAACAGCTCGGCATCAATTCTTATGACGGTGCGAAAATTTCGCGCTGGTCTGAGGCGATCACCGCGCAAATCAGCCGCATGCAAAATCGTGAACAGATGATCGAAAACGCGAAGCAGATTTGCGAATTGCAAAACTTCATCATCGCGCAGATGAAAGATCGCGAAGCCAATCCGAAAGAGGACATGATTACCGACCTCGTGCATGCGAAGCTGGAAGATGGCACCAAGCTGGAATTCGGCGAAGCGGTCTCGTTGATTCGCGCGCTGATCATTGCCGGCAACGACACCACGGCGACGGCGATCGGCAATCTGCTGTTCATCCTGGCGACGCAACCGAATTTGGCGCAACAGCTATACGACAATGTTGAAGACGATCGTTACGTGACTCGCTTTGTCGAAGAGTTGCTGCGTATCGCACCGCCCGTACGCGGTCTTGCCAAAATGGCGACCAAAGAAACCGTACTCGGCGGCCAGAAATTGCCGGCAGGTGCGCACATGTTGGTGCTCTACGCATCGGGTAACGACGACGAAGCGCAATTCGAATGCCCGCGTAATTTCGACACGACGCGCGGCAATATCGGTTCGCACGTCGCGTTCGGTGTCGGTATTCACCGCTGCATCGGCGCTTCGCTGGCGCGGATGGAAATCAAAGTGGCGGCTAAAGAGTTGATCAAGCGTCTGCGCGATTTCAAACTCGCGATCCCGGTGGAAGAAGTGAAATATCAGCCAACCGTCGCGACGCGCTCCATCGAATCGCTGCCGATGACCTTCACTCGCCGGAAATAACTCGGCGAGTGGCGGTGGTTTTTCCTCGCGCGCCGCAGGCTGTCCTGCGGCGCGTTTTATTATTGCCAACGCCTGTGCCGTTAAGCGGTATTTAAAATATCAAGCGGTGTTAAAAAAATAGGAGATGCGCGTGAGCCAGATTCTGAGTGGAAAAGTTGCGATTATCACCGGCGGCGCCAATGGTATCGGTCGCGCTACGGTCGAATTGTTTGTTAAGGAAGGCGCCAAAGTCGTCATCGCCGATGTGAATGCCGATGAAGGCGAAGCATTTGCGGCTCAACTCGGCGACTCCGCAGTATTCAAGCGAACCGACGTATCGAATAAAGAAGAAGTTCAGGCAATGGTCGATTTCGCCGTGACGAAATTCGGCGCACTTCACATCCTGTTTAACAATGCCGGTATTTCGGGTGCGACGTACCCGCGCTTTATCGATGACGACCTGAATGATTTTCAGCGCGTGATCGGCGTTAACTTGTTCGGTGTGCTGGCGGGTAGTCAGGCCGCCGCGAAACATATGCGCAAAAATGGCGGTGGTGTGATTTTGAATAATGCATCGATCGCAGGTTTATTGCCAGGGCACGCGCTCATGAGTTATCGCGCGTCGAAAGCGGCGGTGGTTCAACTCACGAAAGCGATCGCGATCGATTTCGCCGAATACAATATTCGCGTAAATTGTTTGGCGCCGGGGCATATTCGCACCTCGCTCAATGCATTTACTTCGCCCGATATGACCGATGAAGAAGCGGCGCGCGTAAAAGCGGCGCTGGCACCGGTGTGGGATTCGAATCAGCCGCTCAAGCGTCAAGGTAAGCCCGCCGATGTGGCGCCTGCTGCGTTATTCCTTTGCAGCGACGCAGCGGCACAAATTACCGGCGCGATTTTGCCGGTCGACGGCGGCATCACTGCTGGCGATCCTGTGAATCACTTGCAGGAATTGTTCGACGCGCGTGCGAAAGCGCTCGGACGCTAAAGCTATTGTCTCTGTTTGGCTCGCTTTATTTGTAAAAACAAAAACGATCACACAACGAATAACCTCGTCTTCAAATAAGTCGTGCTGATGAATTTGAGTGTTGAGGTTAACACTCCAAAAAGCGCCGACAATAATTTTAAAAACCCGCGAGAGCACTATTCAGGTTCGAGCGGTTCAACAACAGAGGGGAGTAAGAAATGCGTAAAAGCAAAAAAATGTCGCATCGTTGTTTCCCGCAATTAAGCAAGTCGCCGTTGTCTGCGCTTGCGATGATTGCGTTTGTTGCACCGGCTGCAGTCGCCGCAGAAGCCAAACCTGTCGCATCCGAGGCGAAAGGTTTTGACGAGGTTGTGGTGACAGCGCGTCGCCGCGATGAAAGTCTTGAAAGTGTTCCCATCTCGGTTTCTGCAATAAGTGCAGAACAACTCAACGATCGCCAGGTTCGCACCGATTCCGATCTGCAATTAACGGTTCCCGGTTTGACCATTCGTCAAACGCAGGGCAACAACTCTCTAACGTATTCGATTCGCGGCCAATCTGCGGATACGTTCAGCGGTTCGCCATCTGCTGTAGTCGCATATGTCGATGAAGTGCCGACTAGTATTAACGGTGCATCGACGTTTTACGATCTTTCGTCGGTGCAAGTGTTGAAAGGGCCGCAAGGCACTTTGTTCGGCCGCAATGCAACAGGCGGCGCTGTTCTCTACACCACCGCAAAACCCACCAATACCACCGAAGGTTTATTGCGCGCTCGCGCAGGTAATTTCGATTTGCGCGAAGTGGAAGGCATGGTCAACGTGCCAATCGTCGATGACAAAGTGTTGTTGCGCGCTGCATTCAACACTATCAGAAAAGATGGTTACATCCACGATATCGTTACCGATAAATATCTCGGTGAAATCGGTCGCGACAGTGGGCGTGTGACCCTGACGGTTAAGCCTACCGATCAGCTCGAAAACACCACGATGTATAGCTACACGCGTACCGATGGGACAAATACCGGTGCGACTTATGTTTATAGTATTTATACCCAAGCTGATCGAGATAGGTACGGTAACCAAAATATCAATATTAATTCCGCAGGTTTGGCGAGTGAGGTCGCTCTCCAGAAATCTCTTGGATATTACAAGACCCGGTATCCGTATCCAACCACGCATATTGGTGAAGATCAATTGTTGGTTAACACCACAACATACGATTTAGCCGACGATCTGTTACTGAAGAATATTTTGGGATATTCGAGAGGTGATACTGACTCTGAGCAGCCGGCATTAGGTTCGGATACGGTCACCTTTGCTACAAGAAACCCCGATACTGGCAAGGCGGGTAATGAACTTGAAGTGGAGTCTTTTTCCGAAGAGTTTCAAATTTCCGGCAAGGCGCTGAGCGACAACCTGTCCTACATCGCAGGTGTATATCTACAAAACGCCAGAACGGACACTCTCTGGCCGCAAACTTATTTTGGTGGTGTTGTTAATACGACTAGCAATTTTCGGATCGAAACTGAAACTCGTGCTTTGTACGCTCAAGCCACTTACAGTCTGATGCAGGATTTGCGTGTAACAGCGGGAGCTCGTTATACCAAGGAAGATATTTCCATTGAACAGCTCTCTCAGTCGGCAAATTTAGCTGTTCCTGGAGCGAGTCTGAAACAGGACGAGACATTTGAGAAGCCATCATGGGAGTTGGGTCTTGAGTATGATCTAAATGCAAATACTCTTACCTATTTAAAAACTAGAGGTAGTTTCCGGAGTGGTGGCTTTAACGGTTCAGCAGATGCAAAAGATGCTGATGCAACCGGTGGTGGAAATAAGTTTGATGCAGAAACGATTCGGGATATCGAAGCCGGTTTGAAATATCAAGGGTATGTTCTTGATAGGCCATCTCGATTGAATCTTGCCCTGTATAAAGAGTGGGTCAAGGATGTGCAGCGAATTGAGTTTCCCGATCCAGATGGTCCTGGCGGTGTGCCCTCCATTGCGGTTACTGCGAACGTCCCTGAAATGGTAGTGAAAGGCATAGAGCTCGAAACCTCATTGATGCCGACGGATTGGCTTGAGCTTGGCGTTGCTGCCGCCTACACCGATGCTGAATTTACCGATAACCAAGTCGTGTTGTTTGGTAATACATTTAGCTACAGTCCAGTTGCAAATACACCTAAGCGCACCTGGAGTGTCTGGGGCCAAATCGATCTTCCAGTCGATGCCAATCTCGGCGATCTCGCGTTGCGCACCGAACTCTATGGCCAAAGCAGCATGTATTTCTCGAATACGGCTGATTCCATTACGCCGGATACCGAGTTGCCGTCCTACCACATCGTCAATGCGCGTTTGAGCTGGAACAACGTCATGAAAAGCCAATTTTCCGCGGCGTTATTCGGTAAAAACTTGACCGACGAGGAGTATTTCGTCGGTGGTATGCCACTTGGCGCCTCACTTGGGCATAATGCTGCCGCTGTTGGCGAGCCGCGCACTTATGGGGTTGAGGTGGCTTACCGATTCCAGTAAAACCCAGTGGCGCCTCTCGCGGGGCGCCACGTATTTGTTCAACAAGCTGTGAACGTACCTGCTGCTAAGGTGCGAGGAGATGAAGACGTAATGAGCGGAATCAAAGTCACTTTTATTCAGGCCGATGGCGTTGAAAAAACCATTACCGATGGTGTTGCCGGGGAGTCGTTGATGGAGCTGGCGCGCGATAACGGCGTGGCGGGTATTCTCGGCGATTGCGGCGGCGGTTGCGCGTGCGCGACTTGCCACGTGTATGTTGCCCCTGAATGGGAAGCGGTTGTTGGTAAGCCCGACGATATCGAAGAAATGACACTCGACATGGTGTCGGATCTTCACAAGCCGAATAGCCGTCTGTGCTGTCAAATCCGTCTGAGCCCGGAAATGGACGGTCTGAAAATGACGGTTGCTCCGCTCGAATAATTCGTGCGTGGCCGTTGTTTTCGATTGTCATGAAAGCTATTCGGTCGTCATTAAATTTCAACGGTTGTCATTAGCCGCTCAGCAATTCGTTACCAAAATAATGTGCGAAACCAGGGATGGCATTCGCCTGCGGAGAATATAAATGCGCGAAGCTCCTGGTCGTCAAGAAACAGAAAGCTATGACGTGATTGTGGTTGGTTCGGGATCGGCGGGAGCAACGGCAGCGTTGAGAGCCGCTGATTTAGGCCTCTCGGTATTGATCGTCGAGAAAGCTCATAAATACGGCGGCACCTCGGCAACATCGGGTGGCGTTATGTGGCTTCCCAATCACCAGTTGACGCCGAATGACGACAGCCGCGAAAAGACGATGGAATATATCAACCATCTGCTGCGCAGCGAAATTCAGCGCGATCGTCTCGATGCATTTGTCGATACCGCGCCGGAGATGGCGGGGTATCTCAAAAAAGTTGGCGTGCCGTTAATTCCTTCCGCATGGCCGGATTATTTTGCCGATGCGCCCGCAGCGCGCGCCGATCGCTCTGTAATTGTCGATACTTTCGATGGTCGTGGACTCGGCGATCATTTTCTCCACATGCGCGAACAATACAATCGCTTCAAAGTATTGGGTCGCTACGCGATGGATGTCGCGGAATTTTTCTCGTTGTCGACTCGCTCGCCGGGTTGGGTAAAAACCTTTTTGAAAATGGCATGGCGTTATTGGTCGGATTTGAACACGCGTATGCTCGGCAATCGCGATCGCCGCTTCACCATGGGTGGCGCGTTGATGGGCCATTTATTCAAACAGGTTTTTGCACGCGGTGTTGAAGTTCGCTTGGAAACGAAGCTCGACGAGTTGATCGTTAACGATGGTGAAGTAAAAGGCGTGATCGTCAGCAATTTCGGTCGTCGTTACGAAATTAAATCGAAATACGGTGTTGTACTCAGCGCAGGTGGCTTTGAATGGAATCAGGAGTTGCGCGATCGTTATTTGAAAGTGCCAGGACTAACACGTTTCAGCAGTTCGCCCGAAGATGCGAATCGCGGTGAAGCGTTAATCGCAGGTTTGAAAATCGGCGCGACCACCGAACACACCGAAGCATGCTGGTGGATTCCCACCATGCACATGCCGATGCCGAAAGCATCGAACTTCGAAGAAATTCACCAAGCTGCATTCGATGTTGGCCGTCCGCACAGCGTGTGCGTGAATCGCAACGGCGATCGTTTCGTCGATGAAGCGTGCAGCTACGATGAATTTGGCGAAGCGATGGTGCGCGATCAACTCGCCACGGGCGCGAATACACCGTGCTGGTTGATTTTCGATGCGACCTTCCGCCAGAAATTCAGCGCGGGCGGTTACATGCCTAATATCATCATGCCGGATTGGATGATTCCGAAAGATCAGTGGGATCACTACATTTTCAAAGCCGACACGATTGAGTCATTGGCCGCGAAAATTCATCTCGATGGTGCGAAGCTCAAAAAAGTCGTTGCCAATATGAATCAATACGCACGCTCGGGAGTCGATCCCGAATTCGGTCGCGGCAGCAACAACTACGATCGTATGTTCGGCGATGCCAACATTGCGCCGAACCCATGCTTGGGCCCAATCGACAAAGCGCCGTATTACGCGGTGCCGATCAACATGGGCGACCTCGGCACCAAGGGCGGTTTGAAGTGCGATGCGAAAGGGCGCGTGGTCGATGCCAGCGGCCAACCGATCCCGAACCTGTACGCGGCGGGCAATAATTCGGGCAGCCCGTTCGGCAATTTGTATCCGGGCGCAGGCGGCACCATCGGGCCAGCGATGGTATTCGGTTACATCGCGGCTAACGACATCGCAGCGCGGGCTGGTAAACTTCCGGGCTAATTCGCCGCCTCTTCCCGAGTCGGTTGATCAAAATCTCTAACCGCTCTGGAAGATGTGAAAATGTCTGAAGCTCGTCACGACGAACAACCTGTTCGCGAATATCAAACGCTCGTTCTCTCCCGCAAAGGTCGGTTATTAACGATTACGTTGAACCGACCTGATCTGCTCAATGCAGTGAATCTGCGCCTGCACGAAGAACTCGCCGATGTATTCACTTACGCAGCCGCCGATGCACATTCGGACGTTGTCGTATTAACTGGCGCAGGCCGTGCATTTTCCGCAGGCGGCGATATCGATCACATTCTCGGTCTTGCGAATAATCCCGATTCCTTCGACGAAGAAATTCGCCTCGCCAAACGCATCGTATTTTCGATGCTCGATTTAGATAAACCGTTAGTGTGCCGTATGAACGGTCACGCCGTCGGCTTGGGCGCCACGCTCGCGTTGTATTGCGATGTGATTTTTGCGAACGAAAAAGCCAAGATCGGCGATCCACATGTTGGCGTTGGTTTGGTTGCCGGCGATGGTGGGGCGGCAATTTGGCCGCAACGAATTGGTTTCTGCCGCGCGAAAGAATTTTTGCTGACAGGCGATTTGCTCACCGCGAAACGCGCCGAAGAAATCGGTTTGATCAATTACGCCGTGCCTGCCGAAGAGCTCGATGCGCGCGTCGATGCGTTCTGCGAAAAATTATTGAACGGCTCACGCAATGCAATTCGCTGGACGAAGATTCTCACCAATCTCGAATTGAAACGCATTGCCCATTCGATGATGGATGCAGGTTTGGCGTACGAAGCATTGTCATTGCGCCAAGCCGATCACCGCGAAGCCATCGCGGCGATGCAGGAAAAGCGCACACCTGTCTTCGGCAAAAAAGAATAAATAAAGCTCAGCGAGGGAGTCGAATTATGCCCCGCTACAAAATGGTCGTGCTGAGCCGCCACGTCGAAGGACGCGAGGCGGAATTCAACGAGTGGTATCAGCATGTACACCTCGGCGAAATGGTGCAATTCTCCGGCTTCAAATCCGCCCAACGTTTTCGTCGCGTGCGCAATTTAGGCATGCGCGAAACCGATCCTTATCTCGCTATCTACGAAATCGAAACCGACGATATCAACGCCGTGATGAGCGAGCTCGAAACGCGCGCGAATGCGGGTGAGTTGACGATGTCGGACGCGTTTGCGCGCGAGTTTGTTTATGCGGGGATTTATGAGGAGTGTGGGGTGGTGGTTTCAAAGAGCATAGAATCTAATTAGTCTTGTGTAGTTAACAAGGGTGGGTATTCTAAAAAATACTATTTCTATTGGAGGGAGGTATGAAGTCGTTTGAAAGGTGGGTGCCGATTCTTATGGTTATCTTTGCTGTCGGTATTTCGGTATTCTCTGTTTGTATCGCCGCGCAGCGAACTCTTACTAATCTTGAGAATGTATTACTTCAATCTTTTTCTTTAATAATTGGTTTGGCAGGCTCGTTTCTTTCCGGGTCGCATTCAGCTAAGGATGCTGCTAGAGAGATTATTAAACCCCATGCCCGATCAGCTTTCCGTCGATTGATTTCATTGTATGAAAGCTTATCTAGAGTGGGGGGTGAGATCTCGGCATCTCGTAGCAATGGAAGTAATTCAGATGATAGTGTAGTTTTGGCAAGGCTTGAAGCTATTGTAATTGAGCAGCTAGCAACGGCTGATGATGCACTTGAAGATTGGAATGATATTGTTCCTGAGGATGTTGCTGAATTAAAGGCAAAATTGGAAGCTCGCAGAGTGAATCGAGGTGGCCAATGAGTGAGCGAATTAAGGCAAAAGTAGCTAGGGTGCTCAATTCGAGAGAGGTCGTAATTACTGCAGGCTCAAAGAATGGTGTTGTGGAGGGGATGTATTTTGATGTCATGGATCCGAAAGGTGAGCAGGTAACAGATCCTGACACTGGTGAGATTCTTGGTTCTATTGAGCGTCCTAAAGTGCGAGTCCAAATAACACAGGTACAGGAAAAAATTGCTGTTGCATCGACATATAAAAAGAAAAAAATAAATGTTGGTGGTGCGGGTGTTTTATTTAACGAGATCGGTGCAGTCTCGCGTGCTTTTATGCCTCCAAAGTACATCACAAAATACGAGACATTAAAAACTGATGAAAAAACTTGGGAGGATCTTGATGAGGAGCAAAGCTATGTTAAGACTGGAGATCCAGTAGTTCAGGTGATTGAAGCAATCTCGTTACCTGACCTTGATGATGTTGAATAAAGCCATTAGAAAAAAGGCCGCATAAAGCGGCCTTTTTTATTGTGCGATAAAAATTAACGCGGTGGCATCCGAATCGCGCCGTCGAGGCGGATTACTTCGCCGTTCAGCATCGGGTTGATGATGATGCTTTGCGCGAGCAGTGCGTATTCGGAAGGTTGGCCGAGACGGCTTGGGAACGGCGTTTGTTTGCCGAGTGAGTCCTGCACGTTTTGCGGCAGGCCAGCCATCATCGGCGTGTAGAAAGTGCCGGGCGCGATAGCCATGATACGAATGCCAAGCGGTGCGAGGTCGCGTGCGATTGGCAGAGTCATACCGACAATGGCGCCTTTCGATGCTGAGTAAGCTGCTTGGCCGACTTGGCCTTCGAATGCTGCAACAGAAGCGGTGTTGATGATCACGCCGCGCTCTTCACCGATCGGATCAGCCGCTGCGAGACGTGCAGCGAAATGCGTGAGCACGTTGTAGGTGCCGATCAAATTGATTTCGATGGTGCGACGGAATTGATCCATCGGGTGTGGAGCATTTTCTTTGCCGACTGTTTTCGCGCCAGTCGCGATACCTGCGCAGCAAACGAGAATACGCGCCACGCCATTTTTTGCTTCAGCTGCGGCAATGGCTTCGATAACGTTGGCGGTATCGGTAACGTTTACTTTGGCAAACGTTGCGCCGATTTTTTCCGCGTGCGCTTTACCGACTTCTTCGTTCATGTCGAACAAAGTCACTTTCGCGCCATTTTTTGCGAGCATTTCTGCAGTGGCAGCGCCGAGGCCAGAAGCGCCGCCGGTAACGATGGCAGCTACACCATTAATTTGCATTGATAATTCCTCTTAACGTTTTCTTTTCTAAAAAATAAACACGCTTCAAATTAAACGAGTTCAACAGCAACCGCAGTCGCTTCGCCGCCGCCGATGCAAATACCGGCAACACCGCGCTTGAGTCCGCGACGTTTCAACGCAGCGAGCAACGTGACGATAATGCGTGCACCCGATGCGCCGATCGGATGGCCGAGTGCGCACGCGCCGCCGTTCACATTGATTTTGTCGTGCGGAATGTTCAAATCTTTCATCGCGATCATGGCCACAACCGCGAACGCTTCGTTCACTTCGAATAAATCGACGTTATCGACCGACCAGCCGCATTGATCCATGACTTTTTTCATCGCTGGAACTGGCGCAGTTGGGAACAGGAAGGGTTCGTGCGAATGGGCAGCAGTTGCATTCACGCGCGCAACGATTTTCATGCCGAGCTTTTTCGCGACGCTTTCGCGTGTCATCACCAGTGCCGCTGCGCCATCGGAAATCGATGAAGCGTTGGCTGGCGTGATGGTGCCGTCTTTGCGGAAAGCGGGTTTCAAATTCGGAATATTGTCTGGCTTGGCTTTGCCGGGTTGTTCGTCGAAGGTAACGAGTTCGGTGCCTTTGCGTGTTTTGACCTCGACGGGAACAACTTCATCGTCGAATGCGCCGGATTTAATGGCTTCGTTAGCGCGCGCGAGACTTTCAACGGCATAAGCGTCTTGATCCTGACGCGTGAAACCGTATTTTTCGACGCAGCGCTCGGCAAATTCACCCATTGGGGTGCCGGCTTCGTACGCATCTTCGAGGCCATCGAGGAACATCGAATCTTTAATCACATCGTGACCAGCGCGTGCACCGCCGCGATGTTTCGGGAGTATGTAAGGTGCGCCCGTCATCGATTCCATACCGCCGGCGACGATGACATCGGCAGTGCCGGCCTTGAGCGCGTCGTACGCCATGATCACGGTTTGCATACCGGAGCCGCACATTTTGTTGACGGTGCTGGCTTGCACGGAAAGCGCGAGGCCTGCGCCAAGGCCGGCTTGACGCGCTGGCGATTGGCCGAGGCCTGCCGGCAATACGCAGCCCATGTAAATGCGATCGACTTTATCGGCAGCAAGACCTGCGCGCTCAACCGCCGCTTTCACCGCCACTGCGCCAAGCTCGGTCGATTTGACCGTATTGAATGCGCCTTGGAGTCCGCCCATGGGTGTACGGGCGTAGGATGCAATAACAACAGGATCCGATGACATGGTGAATGTCTCCAAAAAAATGCCGGGTGAGAGGGTAAAAAGTGCCTGATAAATCCGTTAGAGGGAGCGGGCGATAACCATGCGTTGGATATCGGAGGTGCCCTCGTAGATCTGACAGACTCTCACGTCGCGGTAGATTTTGGCAAGACCGAACTCTTCCAAATAGCCATATCCACCAAGGGTTTGAATGGCGCCAGAGACGACGGCTTCAGCGGTTTCGGAGGAAACCAATTTTGCCATCGAGGCTTCTTTGAGGCACGGTGCGCCGCTGTCTTTTACTGCAGCGGCGTGCAGAACGAGTTGGCGCGCAGCTTCAAGACGAGACGCTAAATCGGCCAGACGGAAACCGACGGCTTGATGCTCGATGATGTGTTTACCCATCGACTGACGGTCTTTCGCGTAACTCACGGCGATATCGAGCGCAGCCTGCGCCATACCGATCGATTGCGCGGCGATACCGATACGGCCTGCTTCGAGATTCGACAGCGCGATGCGATAGCCTTGGCCTTCTTGGCCGAGCAATAAATCCGATTCGATGAACAGATTTTCAAAACGCAGACCGCAGGTGTCGGACGCGCCTTGGCCCATCTTGTGTTCGACTTTATCGACGAAATAGCCTTTCTTTTCGGTCGGAACGAGGAATGCGGAAATACCTTTCTTGCCCGCATCGGGATCGGTCACGGCGATGACAATAATCAATCCGCCGATTTTGCCCGAGGTAATGAATTGTTTGCTGCCGTTGAGAATGTAACCGCCGTCGACTTTGGTCGCACGGGTGCGAATCGCCGAAGCATCGGAACCGGCATCGGTTTCGGTGAGTGCAAAGCCACCGATCATGCGGCCGCTGATTAAATCGGGCAGGAAGCGTTTTTGTTGTGCGGGCGTACCATCTTTGAGTAAGCCGGAGACGAGGATGCTGTTTTGAATCGAGATGATGGTGGAGAGCGCACCGTCGGCAGCGGCGATTTCCATCAGCGCGAGCGCGTAAGAAACGTAGTCGGTCGCCGAGCCACCGAATTCCTCGGGTGCGGTCATGCCCATCAAGCCGAGGCCTGCCATCTCTTCGAATAGCCCGGCGGGGTAACCGCCGTCGGCTTCGAATTTCATCGTATTCGGGCGAATGCGCTCTTGAGCGAAATCACGGATGGCGTCTTGGATGGCTTGTTGGGTTTCCGTCAGGATCATAAATTTTGCACTCTCAATTCCTGTGGAGCGGCGTTCGCTCCTTTCGGGGAATCGAACGTGTCCAACAGTGTTTTTAAACGGGTTTCGTAACGTTTAACCGAAGCTTGCTTCACGTGACCGTAGCCGCCGATTTCGATGGCGGCGTTAGCGATCTCGACGCCGGTTTCAAAGTTCGTTGAATCGAGCTTGTCGACGATGCGGTTAATGAGATCGCGGTATTCGACGATCAGTTTGCGTTCAAGCTTGCGCTCGGGCAGATAACCGATCAGGTCGAATGGAGTGCCACGCAGGACTTTCAGCGGTGCCAGCCATTTGAATAGGGTCAGAACCCACGGGCCCAAATTGCGTTTTTTCGGGTGGCCGGCATCGTCGCGAGCAGGCAGCAGCATATCCGACGCGAGATTAAACGATATTTTGAAATCGCCCGCAAATTGTTCGCGCAGGCGCTCCATGAATTTCGGATCGGTGTACAACCGCGCGACTTCGTACTCGTCCTTGTAATACATCAGTTTGCCGAGCGACAGCGCCACTTCGCGGACGAATTTTTCTCCGCCTGCGATGTTCTTCGCAGCGACGCGTTTGCGCACGTCTTCGACGAAGGCTCGATAGTTTTCCGCGTAATTCGCATTTTGGAATTTCGTCAGCAGCTTCATGCGGCTTGCGAGTACGTCCTCAACCGTGTCGAGTTTCGGCAGCTCGACTTTTTCGCTGTCGTTCAGCTCGCGTGCTAACGCTGCTGGATCGTGCGCCGCCAAACGTCCCAATGCGAACGTGCGCAAATTGCCTTTGACGAAAGTACCGTTGAGACGAATCGCTTCTTCGATCGATGCGATCGACAGCGGCAATAAACCTTTTTGCGCGGCGTAACCGAGCATCAAAATATTGGTGCCGATGCTATCGCCAGTGAGATCGGTCGCGAGCTTGCTCGCATGCAAATCGAACGCGGCGCCGCCATCGAGCGCATCGATAATCGCCGCACGCAGACGCGCTTCGCCGAGATCGAGCGTTTTATTGGTCTGGAATTCGCCGGTCGGCGCAACGTCGGTATTCAAAATCGCCGCCGTGTGGCCGGGGCGCACGGTTTTTAATACGGTCGCGCCGGAGCCGACGATCAAATCGCAAGCGATCAACAAATCGCACATGCCTTCGCTGAGACGTGAGGTGTAAATGCTTTCTGGATTCTGGCCGATGCGGATATGGCTCGTCACCGCGCCGCCTTTTTGCGCCATGCCGGTCATGTCGAGAATCGTCGCGCCTTTTTTGTCGAGATTCGCAGCCATGCCGAGCAATGCGCCGATAGTCAGAACACCCGTGCCGCCAATACCGCCGACAAGAATGTTGTAACCATTCTCACTCAGTGGCGCTAATGATGGCTCCGGTAAATTCGCGATGAGTTGTTGCAGGCGCGCGGGATCGCCGCTCGAACGCACGGCGATGGTTGCGCCTTCGACGGTGACGAACGATGGGCAGAAACCTTTGACGCAGCTGTAATCCTTGTTACAGGTCGATTGATCGATTTTGCGTTTGCGGCCGAATTCGGTTTCGAGCGGCGTGATCGAAATGCAATTCGATTGCACCGAGCAGTCGCCGCAGCCTTCGCATACTTCGGGATTGATGAACAAACGTTTGTCGGGATCGTCCATCAAACCGCGTTTGCGACGACGGCGTTTTTCCGTGGCGCAGGTCTGTTCGTAAACGATGCCGGTGACGCCTTTGGTGTCGCGCAATTCGCGTTGGATGCGATCGAGTTCGTCGCGATGAAATAATCCCGAATTTTTCGGCATTTCACTGCGCACGTATTTCGATGGATCGTCCGAGACGAGATACACGGGACGCACGCCTTCCGATAGCAATTGATTGACCATATCGATCGGCGAAATTTGCTGTTCGACCGGCTGGCCGCCTGTCATCGCAACGGCGTCGTTGTACAACACTTTGTAAGTGATATTGGCTTTCGCAGCGACTGCCGCGCGAATCGCGAGTACACCTGAATGCGAGTAGGTGCCATCGCCCATGTTTTGGAACATGTGCGGTGTATCGACATAATTGCCGACCGATACCCACGGCGAACCTTCGTGACCCATCGGCACGAATTGCATGGTGTTGCGATCCATCACGACAGCGGCGAGACCGTGACAGCCAATACCACCCATCGCACGCGAACCATCGGGTAATTTCGTGCTGGTGTTATGCGGGCAGCCCGAGCAGAAATACGCGGGGCGGTTGACCGAGCTGCCGAATTTCTGCGCGCGCGCTTCGAGCTGTTCGAATTCGGCGTATTTGGCTTCGATCTTGTTTTTAAGATCAGCATGGGCATCGACGATGCCGACCTGATCGAGCAATCGTTTGATCGCTTTGCGCGCTTTACTGACGGTCAATTCGCCGATTGATGAAACCAGCGCTGCGCCGTTCAAATCCTGTTTGCCAGCGAGTGCAGGGCGTTTGTTCGCATCGAGTCCATAAAGCGCGTGCGCGATTTGATCTTCCATCATCGGCCGTTTTTCTTCGATGACTAAAACCGCTTTGCTGCCCTGCGCAAAATTAATTAAGCCGACTGGATCCATCGGCCAAATCAAACCGGGTTTGTACACGCGAACGCCGAGGCGCTTGCAGGTTTCTTCGTCGAGGCCGAGATCGGCCATCGCCTGACGCACATCGAGATAGGCTTTGCCGGCGGTGACGATCGATAAATTGCGTTGCTCGCTATCGAAAATCACCTTGTCGATTCCATTGGCTCGCGCGAACGCGGTCGCAGCCGGCAATCGATAATTAACCAGCCACTCTTCCTCAACCAATGCGGGAAGATTTTGTCGCAAATTAAAACCTTCAGGCGGTGTTTGAATATCGGTCGGCGCTACATAGGTGCGATACGGATCGGGCAATTCAACGCACGCGGTTAAATCGAGCGTATCGGTGATGCACTTGAGGCCGACATAACAGCCGCTGTAGCGCGACATGGCGATGCCGAATAAACCGTATTCGATAATTTCGCCGACGGTGGCGGGGTAGAGCATCGGTACCATCGCGGCGATGAGGGTGTGTTCGGATTGGTGCGCGCTGTCCGACGACTTACCGCCGTGATCGTCACCGGCAACGATAAGAAATCCGCCTTTCGCCGACGCGCCTTCAAAATTGCCGAGCTTCATTGATTCGCAGGCGCGATCGACGCCGATACCCTTGCCGTACCAAATGCCGAAAATGCCTTCGAATTCGGATTTACCGAACCATTCGAGTTGCTGCGTTCCGCGAATTGCGCTGACCGCGAGTTCTTCGTTGAGGCCGGGCTTGAAGGTGATGTCGTGCGCGTCGAGCAGCTTTTGTGCGCCCCATAATGCCGAGTCGTACACGCCGAGCGGCGAGCCGCGATAGCCGGAAATGTAACCCGCAGTTTTTAGGCCTGCAGCGCGGTCGCGCCGGATCTGATCGAGCGGCAAACGCACCAGCGCCTGGTTGGAATTCATAAATACCTGGCCGCTCGGCTGAGTGTATTTGTCATCGAGCGTAACTGGTTTGTTTAGGCCAGCGGGGTTGTTTGCAACTATGGGCGTGTTTGCAACTACGGGCTTGGTCATGGCACATCACAGAATTTGAAGGCTAGGGGCTCGCCGGAGTTACCGGCGAGTTGTTACGTATGAGCTGAATCTAACGGTTTGCTTTAGGCGCTTAAAAAATCATGGACGGGTGGGCTTGCCATCCAGTTTGCTCAGCGGGAAATCGCAATTGACGGTCTCTTGGATCTCGATGATGTTGCCTTCGGGATCGCGGCCGTAAATCGAGGTCACATGGCCCATCTCGATTGGAGCAGGCTGGCTGAAGGTCATGCCCAAGCCTTTCAGGCGCTCGAACTCCTGCTTGATATCGGTCACATCGATGCACATATGCGTATACCCCTTGTCTTGCGGGTTGAGCGGTTCGGTGACTTTTGGAGCCGGAGCGCTATATTGAAACAGTTCCATGTAGCAGGTACCGGCGCGCAGCATGCAGCCGCGGGCGGCAGAGCCTTTCACATCGACGATCTTGTCGATGAATTCATCATTGGCCCAGCCGAATGGCTCACCCATCAGCTCGAAACCGAAAGCATCCTTGTAAAACTTAATCATACGATCAAGGTCGCGTACGTGAATTCCGATGTGGTGAATGCCTCTAATCATGGTGTGCTCTCCGGTTGAGCCTGTTATGAGATTGCTGCGATTAGTGAGTTGTGCGAATGCGGGGCGATCGCTCGCAGGAGTTTATCGGGGCAGGCCTGTGGCGGTAAGCGGTCTGGCTGAAATAGACAAGTGGGTATGCGCGCATAGTCATTTTTGGGGTGGCGGCGCGTAGGCATAATACCCGGCGGCACCATTGTCCCAGACAGAAATTGTAAGTCTGAGGCAATTGCCTCAACGCACGCCTGAGGAGGTGCAACTGCGATGACCCATAAAATAATCATTCAAGGCGCGACGATATTCGATGGCGCCAGCACGTCGACTTTCGAAGGTGATGTACTGGTCGAAGGCAACCGCATTAAAGCGGTTGCTCAGGGCGCGGGGAAATTATCTGCCGAGGGCTGCCAGGTTATTCCGGCCAAAGGCAAATTCCTTATGCCAGGTATGACCGAAGGGCATGCGCATTTGTCTTTCGATAACGTCACGTCCACCGAAGACTTGATTTCTCCACCGCTTGAAGAGCATGTGTTTCTCACGGCCCGCGTTGCCGAGCGCTTGCTCGATCAAGGTTTTACCAGCGCGTGGGGCGCTTCCGAAGCAAAACTGCGGTTGGGTGTCGCCGTGCGCAACGAAATTAATGCAGGCCGTTTGAAAGGTCCGCGCATTCGTGCCGGCTCGCTTGAAATTACCGTGACCGGTGGTTTGGGCGACGAAAGCAAATTGCATAATCCACGCAATACCAATATTTCGCCGGCGATGGTGGTCGATGGGCCGGAAGAAATTCGCAAGGCCGTGCGTCTGTTCTGCCGCGAAGGCTGCGACAACATCAAGCTCGATGTATCGGGCGATCCGTTTTATCCAAACACACCCGCGCATTCGACGCCGATGTCGTACGAAGAAATTGCGATGGCGGTGCAAACCGCGCACGCGTTCGGCAAAAAAGTGAATGCGCATACGCGCTCGATTCAAGGCTCGCAGGATTGTCTGCGAGCCGGTGTCGATGTGCTCTATCACTGCGAATTCAGCGACGAAAAAACCCTCGATATGTTTGAAGAGCGCAAGGACAGTGTGGTCGTTGTGCCGACCGTGAGTTTATTTCACACGTTGCTGCACGAAGCGGAGCAATGGATGCCAGCGGCAGTCGCGCGCATGATGGGTATCGATCGTTTACTCGAACAATCGGCGGAAACCCACAGCGCATTGCGCAAGCGCGGTATTCGTCACGTGATCGGCGGCGATTATGGTTTCGCGTGGAGTCACAACGGCACCAACGCGCGCGATGTCGGTTTCTTTGTGCAGTATTTCGGTTATTCGCCGGCAGAAGCGTTGCTGTGCGCAACGCGCAATGGCGGCGCAATGATGACAATGGGTACGGATGAGAAATTAGGTCAGCTCAAAGAGGGTTATCTCGCTGACATGGTTTTGGTTGATGGCGATCCGCTCAAAGATCCTGCGGTTCTGGTCGATGCGAAACGCCTGGTGATGATTATGAAAGACGGCGCGATTCACAAGAATGTCGCGGCTTGAACACATTTGAAGATTCATAGAATGAGGAGGACGAAATGTCTGCTCAACAGCAATTGAAAAAAGGTGATGCGCGCTGCCCAGAAGCACCGAGCACACAGGAAATTATCGCCAGCGATAAAGTGAAAGCGCCGTTTTGGGTGACTTCCGAATCGTATGAATTTCTTGGCGATGAAGACGTAACCAAAGATCGTTACATCGATCCCGCATTCGCAAAGTTGGAATACGAGCGTCTGTGGACGCGCACGTGGCAATTCGCCTGCCGCGAAGAGCATATTCCGGAAGTCGGCGATTATCATGTTTACGATATCGGCCGGCAGTCGTTCATCATCACGCGCGTTGCCGAAGATAAAATTCAGGCGTATTACAACGCCTGTTTGCATCGCGGCACCAAATTGCGTGCATCGGGCAGCGAAGGCAGCACCAATGAATTCCAGTGCAGTTTCCACGGCTGGACCTGGAATCTAGACGGCACCAACAAAGAGATTCTGTGTCCGTGGGATTTCCCGCACGTCGATCGCGACAAGCTGAATCTGCCGCAAGCCAAAGTCGAAGTGTTAGGCGGTTTCGTTTTCATCAACATGGATCAGAACGCGCCGTCGCTCGCCGAATATTTCGGCCCCGAAGCGATGAAGCATTTCACGTCGTGGGGTCTCGAAAACCGTTACGTATATCTGCATGTAACGAAGCGCATTCCGTGTAACTGGAAACTCAATATCGAGGCCTTCATGGAGGCCTATCACGTGCGTGACACGCATCCACAAGTGTGCGTATCGAACGGCGATATCAATTCGCAATACGATATTTACGGCGAGCACGTGAACCGCTTCATTTCGACGCTCGGCGTGGTGAGCCCGCATTTCGCTGGCGAATACAGCGAGCAGGATGTGCTCGATCAATTCACGATCGGCGATGCCGATGCGCTCGGCGAAGGCAAGCGTGTGTTGCCTGAGGGTGCGACTGCGCGTCAGGCGATGGCCGATATGTTCCGCGGCATGTTCGAGCAGGCGACCAACACCGATCTGAGCAATGTGTCGGATTCGGAATTGCTCGATTGCTTCTCGTACACGCTGTTCCCGAATACCTTCCTGTTCCCCGGTATTTCGCTGCCGATGGTCTATCGCTTCCGACCCGATCCGAAAGATCACCGCATGAGCCTGTATGAGGTGTTCTTCCTGCGCCCAGTGCCGAAAGATGGCAAACGTCCGTATCCGGCGGAGCCGATTCATCTGCGCGACGATCAGTCGTTCACCGAAGCGGAAGGCATGCCGCCCGGGTTCGGTGCGATTCTCGATCAGGATACCGACAACCTCATCCTGCAACAGGAAGGTTTGGAGGCAAGTGCGAAACGCGGTCTGACGCTGGGCAATTACCAGGAAATCCGCATTCGCCACTTCGAGCACGCGGTCGAAAAGTACGTGCGCTAAATAAGCGTTCTGCACAGCAGGGCAGACGTTGAAAACCGGCCTGGAGTGCCTTTCGGTGATCGAGAGAACTCCGACCGGTTTTTTTGTTGAACGGGCATTTCAGCGTTGAACCAAAGTACATGTTTGCGCGTATCCAGGGTACAAGTGGGCGCGTACACAATCTGCGGTAAGGCTAAAGTGCTTTATTCCATTAACGGTTGATGGTTGAATATGCGCCTCGGAAAATCAGGGGAGATCCTGGTAGCTGGCGCAGTTCCCGCGAATGAAGGTAACTTACATTGTCGACTGAATTTAGACGCTTCTGCCAAGTATCAGAACTTCCCCCGGAATCGAAAAAAGCTGCAAAGATCAACAATACCTGGGTCCTGGTTTGCCATACCGATGGCAAGCTGCTCGCGGTTTCGGGTATTTGCTCGCACCAAGTCAAGCCGTTGTTACCCGGTCGCATGCGCAATTGCCGCATCACCTGTCCCGTGCACGGCGCGCAATTCGACTTGGAAACCGGTGCGGCGTTGAATCTGCCGGCAACGCAACCGATACCGACCTATGAAGTCCGTGTCGTCGACGATTGGATCGAAGTAAAAATCTAGTCGCGCGTTGAGTCGGACAGCTGCTTTCGAGTTTTTTCCACCGCTTTCTTTTTGCACTGATGGGATTACTGAAAATGCTCGATAGCAAGTCCGAAGCGCTGCGCGCTGAAGTGCGGGCGTGGCTGCAAGCCAATATCCCCGCCAATTGGCGCGCCGAAATGACCGGCTGTGACCAGGATAAATTCGTTGCCGAACAGCGCGACTGGTTCCAGAAACTCGCCAAGGCCGGTTATGCAACACCACACTGGCCGAAAGAGTATCCGGGCGGCGGACGTTCGCTGGCCGAGCAAAAAATTATTTACGAAGAAGTCGCGCGCGCCGATGCGCCGAAACTGATTCTCTATTTTGTTTCGCTTTATCACGCTGCGTGCACGCTCATCGAGTGCGGTACACCTGAGCAGCAGGCGAAATATCTCCCCGGCATTTTGAATGGCGATATCTGGTGTCAGGGCTTCTCCGAACCCAACGCCGGTTCCGATCTCGCCTCCTTGCGCACGCGCGCGGAATTGCGTGGCGACAAATACGTCGTCAACGGCCAGAAAACCTGGTCGACCATGGCGCAATACGCCGATTACTGTTTGTTGCTCACGCGTACCGGCGGCAAAGAAGGACCACCGCAAGCCGGCATCACGTATTTATTGCTCGATATGAAATCGAAGGGCGTCACCGTGCGTCCGATCGAGCAAATCACCGGCGACGATGAATTCGCTGAAATCTTTTTCGACGATGTCGAAATTCCCGTTGAAAATCGCGTCGGTGCCGAAGGCGATGGCTGGGCCGTTGCGCAAGCGACACTCGCGTCGGAGCGCGGACTCACGCTCGTCGAATTGACGCAACGCATGCGCTACTCGCTGAAACTGATCGTCGATGCGATGAAAGAGCAGGGACGTTTCGACGATCCAGTTTTGCGTCGCGATCTCGGCAAATTAATTCCGAAAGTCGATGCAGCTTGCGCGCTTGCCGATCGTTATTTGCAAAAACGCATCATGCACGACGAACAGGTCGGCGATGCCTCGATCGTAAAATTGTATTACGCACGCACACTGCGCGAATTCGTTTCGCTCGGCCTGCGCGTTAAAGGTTTGGCTGGACAATATCGCGAAGATTTCACGCGCGGCGGCAGTATGGAAACCGGCAACTGGGCGGTCGATTTCATGAATTCGTACAACTGGTCGATCGCCGGTGGCTCCGACGAAATTCAACGCAATATTATTTCCGAACGCATGCTCGGCATGCCGCGTGAACCGAAAAACTGGAAGCTGGGTTAAAGGGCGGAGCGAAAGATGATGAATAGCGAAATCAAAGAACTCCGCGAATCTGCGTTACAAGTCATTTCCGATAGCGGTCTTGCTGCCGATGAAAACACCACGTGGCCGCAAATTGCCGAACTCGGCTGGCTGATGGTTTCCGCACCGGAAGAACTTGGTGGATTAGGTTTTGGTATTGCCGGTGTTTGTGCGCTGCAACTTGAAATGGGGCGCGGTCTTTCGACAGTTCCGTATCTGCCCGCGATGCTTGCGATTGAAGCTGTCTGCAATGGCGAAATCGACGACCGCGAAGGTTGGGTTGAGCGTTTGTCGACAGCAGCCGAATTTATTTCCGCGCCATTAGCCGATTCTGTAGTGAATGTTGCGAACGGCGTGCTCAGCGGTTTTGTCACCGCGGTGCCGTCGGCGGATAACGCGAGCCACGTGCTCGTTAATACCAGCGATTGCGTTGCGCTCGTGCCGCTCAATGCAGCGGGTGTAACTGTCGTCACGCGCCAAACCTGGGACGAAACGCGTCGTTTGTTCGATGTGCAATTCAACAACGTTGCGCTCGATGCAAAACTCACATTGGCCAGCGGCGCGCCAGCAAAAGCATTGTCCCAGCGTATCGCAACATTGCGCGATTTTGCTCTCGCTGCCGATGCAGTCGGTGGTGCGGCAGGCATTCTCGCGATGACGGTGGAATATTTGCAAACGCGCCAACAATTCGGACGTCCGCTCGCATTGTTCCAGGCACTTAAACATCGCTGCGCGGATTTGAAAGCGCAAGTCGAAGCAGCAGATGCACTGCTGCACGATAATCTCAGCAAAATCGCCGCGAATTTCGGTGCGGCTGAAATTGCCGACGATGCAGAAAATAAAGGCAAGGCGGCGAAGCGATTAGCCTGCGCAGCGTTTGCGCTCATCGCAGAGGACGCGTTGCAATTGCACGGCGGTATCGGCATGACCGAAGAACACAATTGCCATTTGTACTTGAAGCGCGCACTGCTCAACGACCAGCTCGGTCGCGGCGACAGCTACGAGATTGATCTCGCGGAAAATCTGTTGCGACGCTTTGCTTAATAACGTTTTGCTTAAGAATAATGCTATTTACGGCGAGGAAAGACCTCGCCGGGTCGATTCGTTTTAAAGTCGTCGATGCAGTTTTTGCACAAGATGTCCAAACAGTCGCATACAATGCGAGGCATGACGAACTGACCGCTGGATATACTTCCGGCGGTTGGTCGGTCGGGCGAATTTAAATCCTTTCCCTTAAACCAACCAACTCGATGAGCAGGTGCCTATGTTCTCCGCAGTGCTGATTTCCAAAACCGAATCCGGTCAAACCGTTGAGCTGACTCAGCTCGATGAATCGCAACTCCCCGAGGGTGATGTCACCGTCAACGTCGAATACTCGACGCTCAACTACAAAGATGGCCTCGCCATTACCGGTAAATCGCCTGTCGTGCGCAAGTGGCCGATGGTTCCGGGTATCGATTTGGCCGGCACCGTTGCCGAGAGCAGCCATCCGGATTGGAAAGCGGGCGATCGCGTCGTCCTCAATGGTTGGGGCGTGGGCGAAACGCATTGGGGTGGTCTGGCGCAGAAAGCACGCCTGAAAGGCGATTGGCTGGTGCCGCTCCCGAAAGAATTCACTGCACGTCAGGCGATGGCGATCGGCACCGCGGGTTACACCGCTGCACTGTGCGTCGAGGCGCTCGTATCGCATGGTGTGAAGCCCGAGCAGGGCGAAATCCTCGTTACCGGCGCAACCGGTGGTGTAGGTAGCGTGGCGATCGCGCTGTTGAAGAAATTGGGTTTCAACGTAGTCGCATCGTCCGGCAAAGCATCTGAAGCCGATTATTTGAAAGAGCTCGGCGCGACGTCGATTATCGATCGCAACGAGTTGTCGGCGGCCGGCAAGCCGATGCAGAAAGAGCGTTGGGCTGGCGTAATCGATTCGGTTGGCTCGTTCACTCTGGCGAACGCGTGTGCGCAAACCCGTTACGGCGGCTACGTCGCAGCCTGCGGTTTGGCCCAAGGTATGGATTTCCCGGCATCGGTGGCGCCGTTCATTCTGCGCGGCGTTTCGCTGCTCGGTATCGATTCGGTCATGGCGCCGAAAGCGCGTCGCATTCCCGCATGGCAGCGCCTGGCGCGCGATCTCGACGTGAAAGCGCTCGAACTGATCGCCACCGATATCGGCCTCGGCGAAGCGATCAAAGCCGCTGGTGGTTTGATGGAAGGTACAGTACGCGGCCGCTTCGTGGTCGACGTCAACAAGTAAGCTGTTGATGTTCGCCAGGCAGGCGCGCTGTAACTGATTTCATTTTAAAAATGACGTGAGGTAGGCAAATGTCTGGTGACGTAAACGAAAGCACAGCGAAGCTCGACCTGAGCGATCTCGATAAATGGGTTGGGAAGCCGGTTGTCTTCGCTGAGCTGTGGGATCCCTGCAATGCTACAGATATCCGTCGCTGGGTCATGGCGATGGATTATGCGAACCCGATTCACTGGGACGAAGAATTCGCAAAAAATTCAAAATTCGGTGGCATCATCGCGCCGCAATCGTTCGCTGTTGCCATGGATTATGGTCACGGCTGTCACCCTGCCTGCGTAGGCAAAATTCCTGGCTCTCACCTGATCTTCGGCGGCGAAGAGTGGTGGTTCTACGGCGCCCCGATTCGTCCGGGCGATAAACTCTTCCAGAAGCGCCGCTTCGACGGCTACGACGTTAAAGACACCAGCTTCGCAGGTCCAACCGTATTCACGCGCGGCGATACCGAACATCGTAATCAAGACGGCGTGTTGGTAGCACGCGAGCGTGCCACCGCGATTCGTTATCTGCGCGAAGAAGCCAACAAGCGCGCAGTTTACGGTAAAGAAAAAGCTTCGCCGAAACGCTGGACCAAAGAAGAACTCGCCGACATTCAAAAAATCCGTCTTGACTGGATTTTGTCGAACCGCGAAGGCAAATCCCCCGCGTACGGCGATGTGAAAGTCGGCGATAAATTGCCGCGCCGCGTCATCGGTCCGCACTCGATCGCCACGTTCGTTACCGAATACCGTGCCTATCGTCAAAACATCTGGGGCACCTGGCGCTGGAATGTGCCTGCGGGCGCTTATGATCCGGCGACCGAAGATGCAGGTTTTGCCGAGGATATGACCTACGACCACAAGGCGCGTAAATACGATCCGCGTCAGGGCGACGGTCTCTATCACGGCCCGTCGAGCGGTCACGTCAATCTCGAAAAAGCCTCCAATATCGGTATGGGCGGCATGTACGGCTATGGCGCATCGATGAATGCGTGGCACGTCGATTACATCGCGTACTGGGCCGGTCACAACGGTTTCGTGTGGCATTCGAACACGCAATTCCGCAGCCCTGCGTTCGAAGGTGATATCACCTACATCGACGGTGAGGTCATCGACAAGATCGATCGCTCGGCGTTCGGTTGTCCGGTGGTGCAAGTGCAGGTGACGATGACCACGCAAAATGGCGAAGTCATTCTCAAAGGCAAAGCCGAAGTCGAACTTCCGTACTAAAACAGGCTTATGCAGCTTGCGCCATAGCGAGCTTGTTAGATAAATAACAGAACATGAGGCCTGTTCGATACAGGCCTTTTTTATTTTTCAATCTTGCATTTGATTGGAGCCTATTGCGCCATGGGCACAGCATCTAACACCGTAGATCAAAAAAAATTATCTCTGGTACACGCAATGCCGCTCAGCGAGGAGCCGGGTATCGGCGCATTATCGCTGCCGGGTTATCTGCGCGAAGTCACGCAGCGTTACGCCGACAATGAAGCGGTGGTAATGCACAGGGGTGAAGCGGTAGAGCGCTGGACTTACCGCGATTTGTGGGATCGCTCCGTCGAAGTTGCAAAAGCCCTGATTGCGAGCGGTGTGACACGCGGTACTCGCGTCGGCATCTTGATGACCAATCGCCCCGAATATCTCAGCGCCTTGTTTGGTACGGCGATGGCCGGTGGTGTGTCGGTAGTGCTCAGCACCTTTTCGACACCGACCGAGCTCGATTATTTACTCTCGGTTTCTGGCGTTTCGATCTTGTTGTTCGAAGATCGCGTATTGAAAAAAGATTTCGTGTCGATACTCGCGGAGCTTGAGCCGGCAATTCGCACTTCGGCCGCAGCGAATATCGCTTCGGTAAAATTCCCCTATCTGACGCGTTTGATTGCGCTCGATGGCGTAACGGCGCAGGGCGAGCCCGAGCTCGATCCCAAACAATTGCGTTCGCTCGAAAGCTGGGATGAATTTTTACGGCAAGGAAAGTCTGTTTCTAACGGGATTGTCGAGGCGCGATCGGCGCTGGTGCAGCCCACTGACGACGGCGCATTATTTTTCTCGTCGGGCACGACCAATTTGCCGAAAGGTATTTTGCACGCGCAGCGCTCGTTCACGATTCAATTCTGGCGTTTTCCGCGTTTGTGGGGTCTCACCAAACCCTCGCGCAGCTGGACCGGCAACGGTTTCTTCTGGTCGGGGCCCGTCGTGATTATTTTGGGTACAGCGTTTTCGACGGGCGGCGCCATCGTTATGCAGCCGCTGTTCGATGCCGACGAAGCGTTGAAATTAATTGAAGCGGAGCGCGTCACGTTGTTGAACGGTCGTCCGCATCAATGGGCGCGTATGCAATCATCGCCGAATTGGGATAAAGCTGACCTCAGCAGCCTGCGCGAATTCACCAAGGGTGAAATTCTCATGCAACATCCAACCGTGAAAACGGATTGGGAAATGCCGAATGCATTTGGCACCACCGAAACGATGGCGATTCTTTCGTCCTTCGTCGTCGGCGATCCTGGTAACAAGAATCCGCAAATTTTCGGCAAGGTGTTGCCGGGAAATATCATCAAGGTGGTCGATCCGCATACCGGCGAACTCGTACCGATGGGCGCGCGCGGCGAGGTCTGCATTAAAGGCCCGACGTTGATGAAAGGCTATCTTGGCAAAGCGCCGGAAGATATTTTTGATGAAAACGGTTTTTATCACACGGGCGATGGTGGTTACATCGATGAAGAGGGCCATCTGTTCTGGGAGGGGCGTCTCAACGACATTATCAAAACCGGCGGCGCCAATGTTTCTCCTACCGAAATCGATACCGCAATCGCTGCGTATCCGGGCGTGCGACGCACGCAAACCGTTGGCGTGCCGCACGATACGTTGAGCGAGATGGTGGTTGCGTGCGTAGTGCCTATCGATGGCGCAACCATCAAAGAGAGTGAGCTGATCGCTTATCTCAAAGAACGTCTTGCGAGCTACAAAGTACCGCGCGAGGTTCTTGTGTTTGCGGAAAAAGATTATCCACTCACGGGTAATGAAAAAGTGAAAGCGGGCGATCTGCGCAAGCTTGCCTGTCAACGTCTCGGCATCGAATTACCCGCTGCGTGAACCCCGCTGCGTGAACATTGTGGGCCGCAATTCCTCTGAACGGAATTGCGGCCACTGCCACCTTCCTTTTAATAAACGCCAAAACTTCTAGCAGCTCAGCGTTGCGTCACCGTGTTAACGGTTGCAATGAAATATTGCTGCGATTTTTTATTTCGATTCTTGCATAACGCATTCGGAAATCTCCGTTATTACTGAGTCGGAGTGCATCAGTAATTGATCTGAATTAAATCCCCGATCAATAGAAATGTTCAATAGCATACATAGTTATTATTAAGTGCCAGACTCGCCGTCGACAGATTACAGTCGCAACGCTGTATGCAGTTAACACACAACGGAGTCAATAACTATGAATAAACAAACGCGATCTTTATTCACTGTTTTAGCGATGGCGATTTCACCGATGCTGGCATCGAATCTCGCGCATGCCGATGGCGCGATGTCGAATCAAAATTGGTGGCCGGAAAAATTAAATCTTCAACCGCTGCGTCAACAGGGGGTGGAATCCAATCCCATGGGCGCCGATTTCAATTACGCGGCGGAATTCAAGACGCTCGATCTCGCTGCGGTTAAGAAAGACATCGCCGCAGTTTTAACAACTTCGCAAGATTGGTGGCCAGCCGATTACGGCAATTATGGCCCGTTCTTTATTCGCATGGCGTGGCACAGCGCAGGTACTTATCGCACATTCGATGGGCGCGGTGGTTCTGTCGGTGGTCAGCAGCGTTTCGAACCGCTCAACAGTTGGCCCGATAATGTTTCGCTCGATAAGGCGCGACGTTTGTTGTGGCCGGTCAAACAAAAATACGGCCGCAAAATTTCGTGGGCCGATTTAATGGTGCTGGCGGGAAATGTTTCGCTCGAATCGATGGGCTTTAAAACCTTCGGTTTTGCTGGTGGGCGTGAAGACGATTGGGAAGCCGATACCGTGTATTGGGGGCCTGAAACGAAATGGCTTGACGACAAACGCCACAGCGGCAATCGGCAATTGCAAAAGCCGCTCGCTGCTGTGCAGATGGGTTTGATTTATGTAAATCCCGAAGGACCGAATGGTAATCCCGATCCAATCGCTGCGGCTAAAGATATTCGCGAAGCCTTCGGTCGTATGGCGATGAACGATGAAGAAACCGTTGCATTGATTGCCGGCGGCCACTCGTTTGGCAAAGCGCACGGTGCGCACGATCCTGCGAAATGCGTTGGCGCAGAGCCCGCTGCGGCCGGTATCGAAGAGCAGGGTTTTGGCTGGAAAAATAAATGCGGTAAAGGCAATGCGGAAGATACTGTTACCAGCGGCTTAGAAGGTGCCTGGTCTGCTACGCCCGCGGTATTCAGCATGCAGTATCTGGAAAATCTATTTGCATTCGAATGGGTGCAAACCAAAAGTCCGGCAGGTGCTACGCAGTGGATTCCAAAAAATGCGGATCAGGTGAAATTCGTTCCCGATGCGCATGATCCGAATAAACGCCACGCGCCGATTATGTTCACCACCGATTTGTCGCTCAAATTCGATCCGAGTTATCGAAAAATTTCCGAGCGTTTTTTGAAAAATCCGAAAGAGTTTGAATTGGCATTCGCGAAAGCGTGGTTCAAATTAACGCATCGCGATCTCGGTCCGCGCTCGCGTTATCTCGGATCGGAAGTGCCGAGCGAAATATTGCCGTGGCAAGATCCTATTCCCGCAGTGGATTACGCGCTTATCGATACCAAAGACATCGCGCAACTGAAATCGAAAATTCTCGATTCCGGTTTGACGACATCCGAGCTCGTAAAAGCGGCATGGGCCTCGGCGGCCTCGTTCCGTGGCACGGATATGCGCGGCGGCGCGAACGGTGCGCGCGTGCGGTTAGAACCGCAGAAAAATTGGGCGGCGAACGATCCTGCGGAATTGGCGAAAACGTTGAAAAAGCTCGAAGCGATTCAGAGCGATTTCAATAAATCGCTAAGCGGCGGCAAAAAAGTGTCGCTGGCCGATGTGATCGTGCTGGGCGGTTCTGCTGCAGTCGAACAAGCGGCGAAGAAGGCGGGTTACACTGTCGAGGTGGCGTTCAATCCAGGTCGCGCCGATGCCTCGCAGCAACAAACCGACGTCTCCACGTTTGCAGTGTTGGAGCCGACCGCCGATGGTTTCCGCAATTATTACGGTAAGGATAATCGTCTCTCGCCGGCGGAAGCACTCGTCGATAAAGCCAACACGCTGACGTTGACGGTGCCTGAAATGACCGTGTTGGTTGGAGGCTTGCGCGTGCTCGATACCAACGCCGGAAAATCGCAGCACGGTGTCTTCACCAATCGTCCTGGGACATTGAGTAATGATTTCTTCGTGAATCTGCTCGATATGTCGACGAAGTGGGCGAAGTCTGAAAAAACGGAAGGCATCTATGAAGGCGTCGACCGCAAATCCGGTAAGCTCAAGTGGACAGCGACCCCCGTCGATTTGATCTTCGGCTCGAATTCCGAACTGCGCGCCGTGGCGGAAGCGTATGCGACCAACGATGCGCAACAGAAGTTCGTGAACGATTTTGCGCATGCCTGGAATAAAGTCATGGATTTGGATCGCTTCGACTTGCGCAAATAATCTGCTGCGCCAACCTTAAAAAAAACGGCGCTTAGGCGCCGTTTTTTGTCTGATTACCCTGTCTGTCGGTAGAGTTGCGGTCGCGCATTACAAATACTTTAAAAATGTGCCCGATGCCTGTCGGGTGGGTATGATGTTCGCTAGAAAGCGTTTACTATCTATCTCCGCCGCGAGGCCGTCAGGCATGAATCGCGTGATTTATCTGATCAAGTAGAGCTAAAACAATGAGTGATTTTGACGAAGTATTCGATTGGGTTGTGGTCGGTAGCGGTGGCGGTTCGATGTGTTCCGGCCTGGTGATGCGCGAGCACGGCAAGAGCGTCGTCATTCTCGAAAAAACCGAATACGTTGGCGGAACTACCGCGCGTTCGGGCGGTGTGATGTGGATTCCGAATAATCCCTTTCTCAAACGCGATGGCATACCCGACAGTTTCGAGAAAGCCGCGACGTATCTCGACACGCTCGCTGGAGAGAGCACCGATGCGCCGGGCTCGACACAAATTCGCCGTCACACCTATTTGCGCGAAGCGCCGCAAATGCTCGCATTTTTGCAAAAGCACAATATTCCTTTCACGCGCGTGAGTTATTGGCCCGATTATCACGATGAATTACCCGGCGGTTTGAAAGAAGGGCGCACAGTCGTCAGTCGACCGTTCGATATGAATCGACTCGGCGAGTGGAAGAAAAAATTACGCCCAGGTTTTTTAATGCTTCCCGCCGAATGGGAAGAAGCATTGAAAGTGCCGCGAGCGCGCTACATGAGCGAAGGGCGCAAAGTTATCGTGAAAGTCGCGTTTCGAATTCTTGCGGGTTTGCTCACGGGCAAACGCTACATTTCTGCAGGCGCGGGATTGCAAGGTTGGATGTTGCATACAGCGTTGCGGGCGGGAATCGATATTCGCACTGAATCTCCCGTCAGTGAATTAATTATTGAAAATGGTATTGCGAAAGGCGTGCTGACGATTAAAAACGGCAAGCCGTGGCGTATCGGCGCGCGACTCGGCGTGCTCGTCAACGCGGGTGGTTTCGCGCAGAACCAGCGCATGCGCGATCAATATATTCCCGGCACGAAAACCACGTGGAGCAGTGCAGCGCCTGGCGATACGGGCGAAATGATCGAAGAGATGATGCGTATCGGCGCAGCGACGGCGCAAATGAACGAGCGTGTCGGCAATCAAACCACATTAACACCGGGTTCTGAGCAAGCCGATGTAAAACCCGGCGCGCAACAACTCACTGCATCGCCGCACGCAATACTCGTCGATCAAAGTGGCGTGCGTTACATGAACGAAGGCGGCTCGTACATGGCGTATGCGAAAAAAATGTTGGAGCGCAATCAAACCGTACCGGCGATTCCGAGCTGGGCGATTTTCGATAGCCAATATTTGCGCCGCTATCCACTCGGTGGCCCGAGCACGCCGAGCAAAAAGAAACAGCAAAGCTGGAAAGAAGCGGGCTATTTGAAATGCGCCGATACGATCGAAGCGTTAGCGCGCGAAATTAATATCGATGCGACTGCGCTAAAAAATACCGTCGAACGTTTCAACGGATTCGTTGCGAAAAATCGCGATGAAGATTTTCATCGCGGCGAACGCGCTTACGATAATTGGCTCGGCGACCCCACACATCAACCTTCGGCAACATTAGGCTCCATTGATCAAGCACCGTTTTACGCCGTGCCGGTGCATCCTGGTGATGTGGGTACGTATGGCGGTGTTGTTACCGATGAATTTGCGCGCGTGTTGCGTGCCGATGGTTCAGTCATTGAAGGACTTTATGCAACGGGTGTTTCAACCGCTTCGGTGATGGGGCGCTCTTATCCGGGCGCGGGGTCGAGTGTTGGGCCTTCGTTTACGTGGGGGTTTGTTGCGGCGAAGCATGCGGTGGGACAGGTCCCAAATAATTAAACGATAAATGAAATAACTGTGATGTAAGTTGCTTGACCATTAATCTCAAAGCACTGACCATGCCGCTTTAATCAAAGAGAAAGCACTAGAGCTTATTTTTACAAACAGACAGGGATGAGGTTATGTTAAAAATTGAAACGAGCGGCATGGTATACAACTCAAAAATCGAGAAACGCAGATTTCCGGTTATTGAGAAAGGGGATATGAAGTTTGTTTCTGGGATTATCGTGCATCAGACTGGAGCTGCTACAGCACAGTCTACATTCAATAGTTACAGCCAACATTTTGCCAATGGCGCGCACTTTCTAATTGATAAAGACGGAAAAATCTACCAAACAGCGTCTATATATCGCCAAACTTGGCACGTAGGTAAATTGAAGGCGCGATGCCTTTTGGAAAATAAGTGCAGTCCGGCAGAAAAGGTGGCACTCACTAAATTCAATCCTACTGCTGAGCATCAAAGAGAAATAAAAAAATCGGTGCCCGATAGGTTTCCAAGCAATCAAGATAGTATCGGTATTGAAATTGTCGGGGAAACAACGTCCGGTGGCGGATATGTAGATACAACGGTGAAGCAGAATTCATCGTTGTTGTGGCTGGTGCAAGAACTCAAGCAAACACTGTCGCTGAGGGCGAGCGAAGTTTTCAGGCATCCAACGGTTTCCCGTAAAAATCCAACAGAGGCGAGCAGCGCAAAATGGTAAAAAACTTACTATTTCTGCTTTCTATCGCGGTGTCAGCTGCAAGCTGCCATGCTGAAGAAAAATGTACTGAGGGCTCAGAGTTCGAGCCTCCTTTGTGCCCGTCTGCGTATACGAAGGTTGCCGAAGTAAAAATTATAAAAAACGCTGAAAAATTAGCCGCAGATAAAAGCTCAGATATCAATTGCGATGGTTTTGTATTAACTGAGCCACTAGTGCGGAAATACTTTGAGCTTGCAAAGACCACCAATGAAAATGATGCGCACCACGCGCTCGATTGGTCGCCTTGCATTTCAAAAGGGCAAATAATTTTTGCCGATGGCAAAAGTGGCGTTTGGGAAATAAATCAATTTCGTGTTGGTAGTCTCACGGTGAGCGACAAGAAAAAGGTTGTTCTCTTTTGCCCGCAATGTGTTTTTCCGCCATTTCAATAATAAAAAGGGCGCCATGCGGCGCCCTTTTTTTGTGTGCATCAAAAATTACGACACACGGATGCCAATCGCTTTGATTTCGAGGAATTCCTCGATACCTTCGCGGCCCCACTCGCGGCCCATACCCGATTGTTTGTAACCGCCGAATGGCAGGTCGCCGGTGATGCTCATGCCGCCGTTGACGCTGAGTGCGCCAGCGCGAATGCGGCGAGCAATGCCGAGTGCGCGTTCGGTTGGGCCGAACACGGCGCCGCCGAGACCGTAGATGCTGTCGTTGGCGATGCGCACTGCATCTTCCTCATCCTCGTACGGAATTACCACGAGCACCGGTCCGAAGATTTCTTCTTGAGCAATTCGCATCGAATTTTTTACATCGACAAAGCAGGTGGGTTCCATGAAGAAGCCGCCGCCCATGTCGGTGCGCACATTGCCGCCTGCGAGCAAACGCGCGCCTTCCGCTTTACCTATGTCGATATACGCTTTCACGCGCTCAAGCTGACGTTTCGAAATGATCGGGCCCATGATGCAGGTCGGCTCGTCGATTTTGCCCCATTTGGTTGAGTAACCCGCGTAAGCCATTTCGAGTGCTTTAACGGCTTCTTCGTAACGGCTTTTCGGTACGAGTAAACGTGTTGGATATGCGCAGCCTTGGCCGGCGTGGAATACCACCATCGAACCCATCACGGTTTGTGCGAAATTCGGCGCGTCTTCGAGCACCATGAATACCGATTTGCCGCCGAGTTCGAGGAATACGCGCTTGAGTGTCGATGCGCCGTTTTCCATGATTTTTTTACCGACCGCAGTCGAGCCGGTGAACGAAATCAAATCGACGCGTGGATCTTTCGTCAGCATTTCGCCAGCCATTGCGGGATCGAGCGAGGTGATGACGTTGAATACGCCAGCAGGGATGCCGACTTCGATCGCGAGTTCGCCCATGAACGATGCCATCAGCGGGGTATCGGGCGCGGGTTTCAAGACGACGGTGCAGCCAGCGAGCAGAGCAGCAACGACTTTACCGACGTTGATGTAGAGAGGAACATTCCATGGCGTGATCGCGCCGACAACACCCATCGCTTCTTTTTCGACGAAACGTTTGGTGTTGAAGCCCATTTCATTTTTAACGCCGAGATCTTCGCTCCACACGATTTTCGAAAAGCATTCGATGAGGCCGTCAGCGCCAGTCAATGCGCCGTCGATTTGTGCGCGGTAAGCAGCACCTGGTGCAGCACCGGCTTCGAGCATCGAAATTTTTACGAGCTTGTCGCGATTCGCGTACAACGCATCGCGGTATTTTTTCATGAGTTCAAAACGGTACTCGCGATTGGTCGACCAATCGGTGTTGTCGAAAGCATTGCGTGCAGCAACGATGGCTGCATTCACGTCGTCAGCCGTAGCGTCGGCAACTTGGCCGATCACTTGACCGGTCCACGGGCTGATATTGTCGAAGGTTTTACCGTTCGATGCGTCGCGCATTTCACCGTTGATATACAGTCTTGCGTCTGGCAGCTTTTCCATTACGTTCTCCTCGAGGTGCTTTGCCTTGTTGGGCGTGCACAAATTGAAATAATTAACTGGTCTGTCTCTATCTGGGGGCACGTTCGCCGAAATTAAGCTGCACCCGCATTCAAAGCGTGTTTTGCTGCGATATATCCGAATGTAAACGCGGGGCCGATACTGCCGCCTGCACCGAGTTCGCCGGGGCCCATCACCGAAGCGGTGGATGTACCCGTTGCGTAAAGCCCTTCGATTACGGAGCCATCCGCACGTAATACGCGTGCATTCACATCGGTAACAAGTCCGCCATACGTGCTGACATCGCCCGGAAATAATTGCAATGCGTAAAACGGCCCTTGTTCGATCGCGCCTAACGATTTGTTTGTCGTTCCCGACGACTCATCCGAGCCGCGCAGTGGATCGCCGAGCCATTGTTCGTAAGCCGATTCGCCGCGATGAAAATCATCGTCGCGACCGTTGCGTGCAAAACCATTAAAGCGTTCGACCGATGCTTTCAAATTCGTTGCATTGATGCCGCACGATGTTGCGAGTTCGTCGAGCGTTTCGCCTTTGTGCAAAAATTTCTGGTCGAACCACGCCTGCGGCTTTTTCGGTCCCGGCATGCTGCCGGCGAGCATGAAGGTATTCAGATATTGGCTATCGAAAATCATCCAGCTTGGAACAGTGGTGTCCGACGTTTTTTGATGCGCGAGCATGCGACGCACGAACTCGATCGACGAGCCGGCTTCGTTCATGTAACGCACGCCGTTTTGATCGACCACGATGCTGTGTGGTTTCGATGTGTCGTTCTGCATCACCGCAGGTTTTTTAGCGTTACCAGCCGGAACCATCGCCACTTGTCCGCCGATGCGATGTTCCATCTGCGCAATTGCGCCGCCGATGCGTTGACCTTCTTCGATCATTTCGCCCATGTCTTCGGCGATAACGCTCGACCATTCGGTTTTGATGCCGGGAATATATTGATCGAGCATGCGTTGATTGCGCGAGAAACCGCCCGCGTTTATCAAGACGCCAAGGCGTGCAGCGATGCGCGATTCAGTGCCGTTGATTTCTGCGACAACGCCAGTTACACGCCCATTTTCTACGACAAGTTGTTTCACTTTCGCATTGGTGCGAATGTCGGTACCGGCTTTGAGCGCTGCTTGCAGCATTTGGCCTTGCAGGGCTTGTCCTGCAGTCGTTCGTTTTTTGCCGGTGAGTATGCCGGCTAAAACGCGACCGATAACCCGGAATAAAACTTTCTTTGCCGCTGGGCTGCGTTTCATCAGCGGCATTTGAAAGGCTTCGTCGAGATTGATTGGCAGCGGCAAAAAGCCGGGGCGCAATTTCTTTTTCCACGCGCCGAGTTGATTGATATCGAATAATTCGGAGACGACGGTGCGGCCCGGAACCGATTCGCCCGGTGCTTTGTAATAATCCGGCCACGATGGAATGCGACGCAATTTAATGCCTTGCTCGACGAGAAAATCGAGCATCTTCGGCGCTTCGTCGACATATGCGATTCGGCGTTCGCGAGTTGCACCCGGTTGCTCGGGGTGATCGCCGACGACATTGTCGAGATAGGTAATCGCTTGTTCGCGGCTGTCGGCAACGCCTTCGGCTTTCATGAAACGGTTATTCGGAATCCACATCACGCCGCCCGAAATGGCCGTGGTGCCGCCGACGAGATCGGTTTTTTCCAGAATCAAAACGCTCTTGCCCGCTTTGCGCAACACAAGTGCTGCGCACATCGAACCACCGCCACTACCGACGACGACGAAATCAAACGTTTCGCTCATGCAGAAAATTCCTTAGGCTCAAACTGCACAGATATTTTTACCAGCACACTAATTTGGCGCGACAGTTATTAAGGCTTGCGCGCGTGAATCGTAACGAGCGGCGTTTGCAAATCCTGCGGCATATCGACAACGGCGCGGAAAACATCGGTCACCGAGTTGTAATGCGACTTCGGTGCTTCGCGCAGATTGAGTCCGACCGCCATGCAGGCTTGGCCGAAACGCATCGCGATTTGCGGATCCCAACCCGGCGCTTTGCCTTCTTCGATCATCATGCCCGCGCGCACGGTGGTGACTTTTATGCCGCTGCCTTCGAGTTCGAAATTGAGGCCTTGCGAGAAACGCTCAACGCCGGCTTTGGTTGCTTGATAAAGCACGAGGTACGGCCAGTTGATTTCGGTCGATTCGCTCGTCACGTTGATGATGTGGCTGCCGCGATCCATCATCGGAATTGCCGAGCGCGCGCACAGAATCGGGCCGGCAACGTTGGTGTTGATGATATTGAGAATTTGATCGTCGCTTGCTTCGGCGATGAGGAAGGGTTCGTACAATGCAGCGTTGTTGATGAGAATATCGATTTTCGGAAAACGCTTGGCGATTTCTGCAAATGCAGCGCGCACCGAATCCGGCGATGCGACATCGCAGCCGACAGCCATGGCACGCTCGCCGATTTCAGCAGCGACTGCTTGCACTTTCGACAATGTGCGTCCGAGCAAAACTACGGTGTCGCCGTCGGCAGCAAAACGGCGCGCGAGTGCGCGACCAAGACCAACGCCTGCGCCGGTGATAACGATAACTTTTGACACAGCAACCACTCCTTACATTGGGTGCCGCCGCAGCGGCGTTTGTATGTTTAAAATCTAACGAATTGATTATGGTGCGATTATTTCGGATAAACCGAGAGGTCGCCCGCGTAGGCGATGCCGCCCGGCCAGAAACTGGTACCACTGATTTTTTTGAAGTAATGCACGGTGCGTGCGAATGAGCCAGATTGCGAACGCGGTTCGAACGCGATGCCGCTCGGGCTGCGACCGCCGGCGCGTGCGCTGAAATCTTTAATCGTGAACATCAAATTGTCGGTTTGCTGCGCGCACAATACCAATTGATCACCGGGGCAGTAGTGACGCGGCTCGATTTGCAATGGCGAGAGTTGACCGCGCTTCATCGCAACTTTGCCGGGTACGTTGGTCACTTCGACGCTATGCACGTCGTCGTACCATTTTTGATATTCGGCGAAACGTCCCGCGACATAATTCGCGAGGATGATGCTCACTCCGGAAAGCGGTTTGTCTTTCTGATGATTGGGACTGCTTTTCCAATCGGCGTACATGCGGTAGGTGTAAAGACGCTCGGTTTCGTTATCGACGATCATGCCGGCATCGCGTGCATCGGCAATCAGCGGCCCCAATGCGGGAATATCGATTTCAGGGTTCGCAAAATCGAAATCGTAAATGCTGACATAGCGCCAGGGTTGCGCGATGTCGGGCATGATTTGCTCGGCGGTGACTTCGTAGCGATCGGCGGTTTTGAAACCGCGCAAACGCGCGAGCGCTTCGCGATGCGGGCCGTCGAACCAGGTCGCATATTCAGCTTCGCGACCGGTCGGAACATTGTGCAGATGAATCGTCGTATAGAGAGCCATTTTTTTACCAGTTTGTGGTTGAGCCTGCTGGTTTCGAGTTCGTGCTTTGAGCAAGTGGGTCAAAGCCGAGGTGCGGGCGAATTTTTCTCGATCGTTTGGAGCGGTGTCAATTTGCCTGAAAGAGATGTGCTCGGCGGCTTAAATTTTTGTCATCTTCATTGCGCATGTTTTTGCGATTACTTGTTTTTGCGACTAAGAGTTGCGCTTAGGAGCCGCTGCAGTTGCCGTTCAGGACAATTAAAGTTTGGTAACAAGCGTGCGCGGTATATTCTGCATTGTTGACTAATACGTCAAGCCGCGTATGCTTTGCGCACTCTTTTTATAGCATCTATCCGCGAGTGCTATCTCACCGATATTTGCTCCTTTCTTGCTCAGTAAATACATTCAATTGCTGGCTGGTTGCAAAGCTGGCGTCATTTTAAGAGGACTGGTCATGGACTTTTTGGGTTATAAGAATAAGCGCGTCGTTGTCAGCGGTTGTTTCTCGGGTATGGGCGAGGCGACAGCTCGTCTGCTGACCGAAATGGGTGCCGAAGTGCACGGCATCGATTACAAAGAAACCGCGCTTAAACTCGCTTCTTTCACCCAAGTCGATCTCCGCGATCCAGCCGCGATTAAAGCAGCCATCACCAAAATTGGCGGCAAAATCGATGCGCTGTTCAACTGCGCCGGTCTGCCGCAAACCGCACCTGCGCTCGACGTTATGCGCGTGAATTTCGCAGGCACTCGCTACGTTGCAGAGTGCGTCGTGCCTTTTATGAAAGAGGGCGGTGCAATCGCCAGCATTTCTTCGACCGGTGGTCTCGGTTGGAGCCGTCGTATGCCGGTGTTGATGGAGCTGATCTCCAATGCCAGCTACGAAGACGCGGTGAAATGGTGCGAGGCCAATCAGGAAGCGCACGTTAAAGAAGGTTATACGCTGTCGAAAGAGGCGATCATCGTGTGGACGATGCTGGCTTCGCAGCGTCTGATCAAGCAGGGCATCCGTATCAACTGCACGCTGCCGAGCCCGACCGAAACGCCGATGATGAAGAGCTTCGAATCGGCGACGCCAATGGCGGTTCTCGATGCGTTCACGCTGCCGCTGGGTCGTCGCTCGACTCCGGAAGAGCAGGCAAAAGGCATCATTCTGCTCAACAGCGATCTCGCTTGCTTCGTCAATGGCGTGGTATTGCCGGTCGATGGCGGTTTCATGGGCGGCATGGCCACCGGTCAAATCGACCTCGGCAAAATGATGTCGGGTCAGCGTTAATCCCAACGTAATTTCTTCGTGACGGTGTCCGCCGTCTTCAGCTGGCGGACACAAAATCGACTCCGCACCACTCAATGAGTTAGGAATAGAAATGGCTGCATCACGTCCATTACCGCGACTCGATTCGACCAACCGTCCGTTCTGGACCGGTGGCGAGGTTGGTGAACTGCGCATCATGCGTTGTTCGGATTGCCAAACCTTCATTCACCCGCCGCGTCCGGTTTGTCACAACTGTCTCTCCGAAAATGTCGCTCCACAGGCGGTAGCCGGCACCGGCGTAGTCGATACCTACACCGTGAATTATCAGAAATGGCATCCGGCGGCGGAGGTTCCCTTCGTTATTGCACGCGTTGCGCTCGATGGTGTGCCGGGTGTTTATCTGACGACGAATATCATCGGCTGTCCGGTCGATGCAGTGGATATCGGCGATCGCGTGCGCGTGAAGTTCGAGCAGCACGAAGATGTTTATCTGCCGCTCTTTGAAAAAGTCGTTTAATTCGCTGAAAAAAATCGTTCTCTTGGTTTCAAGAGTCGTCTAATTAGTCGAGAAGTTGCTCAACGATGGTCGCTAAAAACGAAGCCTATATCACGGGTATCGGTCAATCTCAGATCGGTATGAAGCTGACGCGTCATCCACTGCTTTTAACGCTCGATGCCGTTAAAGAAGCGCTGGATGAATCAGGTTTGACCATCGATCAAATCGATGGAGTTTCGACATATCCGGGTCGCGTGCCGCAAATGCTCGGTTTTTCTCCGGTCGGAGCCGATGAGCTGATCGATGCGCTCGGCATTCGTGCGACATGGTATTCGGGGGGCGGAGAAATCACTTCGCAGCTCGGAGCGGTCGTCGCTGCAGCGATGGCGGTGCGCACGGGTCAAGCGCGTCACGTCATTTGTTTCCGCACTGTTTACGAAGCGGCCGCGATGTCGCGCCCGGATGAGTTTCCGATGCCGCGGCGCGATCGTGTCGATTACAACTCGCAATGGTTCGCGCCGTTCAATGCGATTTCCGCTGCGACGTGGACCGCGCAATACGCGATGCGTCACGTAAAAAAATACGGTCTGACGCGCGAGCAGCTCGCACAGATCGCGCTGACCGATCGCAAACACGCAATGCTGAATCCGCGTGCGTTGGTACGCGAGCCGCTAACAATGGACGAATATATGTCGGCGCGCATGATCACATCGCCGCTGTGTTTATTCGATTGCGATCGCTACAGCGATGCGTCGACTGTGCTGATCGTTTCGGCGGGTGATGCCGTCGATGAAGTTAAGTGCACGCCAATCCGTATCGCCGCGATGGCGGGTACGGTCGAGCGCTTGAGCTGGGATCAGGCCGAGTGGATGGCGTGTTATCCCACGGGCAAGGATCTGTGGAAGCAGACCGATTACAAGCCCTCCGATGTCGATACCGCGCAGCTTTATGACGGCTTCAGCTTCCAGGCTATCGCTTGGCTGGAAGGGCTCGGCTTCTGCGATATCGGCGAAGGTGGTCGCTTCATTGAGGGCGGTCATCGCATCGGTCTCGATGGCGAGCTGCCACTCAATACCTTCGGCGGTCAGCTCGGGGCGGGTCGTCTGCACGGTTTTGGTTTTGCGCACGAAGCGGTCGTGCAGTTGCGCGGCTTGGGCGGTGAGCGTCAGATCAAACGCGATGTGCGTGTCGCTGTCGCAGCGTCGGGCGGCGGGCCGTTGGCAACCGCGCTGTTGTTAACGAAGGATTGATCCGATGTCGGCTGCCGTCCCTCTGGAGCAGCTGCCCGGCTTTCGCCGGCGCTTTCGCATCACCCCCGGTAACGGCAAAGTTCAGACCGAAGTCGAAGACGACTATCACTGCATGAGCGTGATCGTTCATCACGATGGCGCGGTGGCGACGGCGGTCGAACCCGAGATGCGGCGGGTGCCCTGGTCTACCTGTCCCGGCGCTGTCGAGCAGCTTAAAAGCACGTTTATTGGCGCGGCGTTAAAGGATTTCCCAATCAGGGGCGAAAAGAAAATCAATTGTACGCATCTGCACGATTTGGCCACACTCGCTGCAGAGCATGCGTTTGATTCGGCGCCGACCATTTACGATATTTTGGTGTCTGATCCGATAGAGGGTCAGCGTCGTGCCGAATTGCGCAAAGATGGCAAAACGGTGCTTGCCTGGTCGGAGGCAAGTTTTCAGCTCACTGCACCGGCCGAGGTGGCGGGGCTCGGTTTGATGAATATGCGTGCCTGGATCGACACACTCGACCCTGAGATGCGCAAGGCGGCAAAACTGCTGCAATGGGGCAATATGATTGCGAATGGACGAGCAATTCCCTTGGCGCAGCAGTCCGATGCCACTAAGATGCCGCCCAACTGTTTTACGTTTCAGCCTGAGCGCGCGGTTATTGCCAAGCGCGTCGGCGAGATCCGCGATTTCAGCGCTGGTTCGGCTAAGCCGCTGGATCAGTATTCAGTTGATGGCCGGTAAAGGTCGGCTGAATCCATACAATCCCGCTGTATAATGTCCGAGGATTGCACTAAGGTTTTCAAACGGCCAGCTTCACAATGTACCGGTTTTGAAATACATGAGTTTTGAATTACACAGATTTTGAAATACATCGATTTTGAAATTAAAGGTTTCACAACAGCACTTTAAAATTACGTTGCCTACCGCGCAGTAAGGAGGACTTTATGAACATGAACGATATGGTGCTCATCAGTGTCGATGATCACATCAGCGAACCGCCGGATATGTACGACCGTCACCTGAAAGGTGATGATCTCGCCACCGCTCCAAAGTTGAAAACCAACGAGCAAGGTCAGGCATATTGGGAATACCAGGGCATGAAAATGCCGTCAGTGGGCCTGAATGCTGTTGTTGGTCGTCCGCTCGAAGAGTACGGCATGGAGCCGACCTCGTTCGATCAGCTGCGCAAAGGCGTTTACGATGTGCACGAACGCGTCCGCGATATGGATGTGAACGGTATCGCTGCATCGTTGAACTTCGGCACCTGCGTCGGTTTCGACGGCGGTAAATTCCATCAGGCGCCGAACAAAGACCAGGCGCTCGTTCACTTGCGTGCTTATAACGATTGGCACGTTGACGAGTGGTGTGGCGCGTACCCCGGTCGTTTCATTCCCTGCGGCCTGTTGCCGACCTGGGACATGAAAGCGACGGTTGAAGAGATCAAGCGTCTCTCCGCGAAAGGCGTCACCGCTGTTTCGCTGAACGAAAACCCAACCAAGCAAGGTTTGCCGAGTGTTCACAACGAATACTGGGAGCCGATGTGGAAAGCCATCACCGATCACGACATGGTTATGTGTCTGCACATCGGCGCCGGCAACCCGCAAGTTCACGCATCGCAGGAAACACCGATCGAAGCATGGATCACCACCATGCCGATGTCGAGCGCGGTAGGTGCTGCGGATTGGCTTCAACTTGAAGCGCTAAACCGTTATCCCACAATGAAAATCTGTCTGTCAGAGTGCGGCATCGGCTGGATTCCATACTTCATGGAACGCGCTGACTTCAGTCACTCGCGTCACCAGTTCTGGACGCATTCGAACATGACTTTCGGCAACAAAAAGCCGAGCGAAGTGTTCAAGAAGCATTTCATGATCTGCTTTATCGACGATGCGTTCGGTCTGCAGAACCTGAAATTCGTCGACGAAGATATGGTTGTGTTTGAAACCGACTATCCGCACTCCGACACGCTGTGGCCGGAAGCTCCCGAGCATCTGTGGAAAACGGTCAATCACCTGACCCCTGAGCAGATCAACAAGGTGACTCACCTCAACGCGATGCGTTATTACAACTTCGATCTGTTCAAGCACTTCAAACGCGAAGAGCTGACGGTCGGTGCATTGCGCGCGAAAGCGAAAGCTGCGGGTGTGGACACTACGCCGGTATCGGCAGGTGGTTTCAAACCGTTGGAAGGCAAGCCGCGCGTTATCACTTCAGGCGACTTGTTCAAGATGTTCTCGCACCACGCCAAAGCGGGTTAATCGTTTGGCAGTGTGAATACGGGGGCGCAATGCCCCCGTAGTTATTTCTGGAAACCGATAATTTCTAGAAGCGAGTTATTTCTTGAGATATTTTTTTTGTGGCGGCGGTTTATTGTCTCTCTCCGCTCACCTTGGCTGAACCGAAAATCCCCATCTTGCACTTGCCCGAAATTTTGTCGCCATCGATGACAAGATTGTATTTCAGCGTAATTTTCATCGGCTTCTCGACCTTGAGATCGAAAACCAAGTTGTTGCCGTTTTCCACTTTGCCGGTAAACGCCATCTGACCCTCGGGGCTGCTCAGATAACCGCTCAGATCGGCGCCGCTGGTTTCAAAGTGGCCCATCATGGTCTGCGGTCCCATCGGTGTCGATAAGACCATGCTCCAGTCTCCATCGATACAAACTCCATCGATACAAAGATGATCGCTGGCGGGGATGGGTGTCATTTCAGTGACCGGTGCATTGGCGGGCGCGGCCGTAGTCGGCGTCGCCGATAGGTCGGTTGGGGCGGGTGCTACGGATACGGTCGGTGCGGTGAGATCGCGACCTTCGATCACGCTAAGCAATTTCGCAGGTGTCAGCGGTAATTCCACCGGTACTTCGCCGAATGGTGACAGCGCGTCGGCAATTGCATTCACTAATGTCGGTGGGCCGATAATCGCACCGCCTTCGCCAACACCGCGCATACCGCCAACGGATTTCGATGGCGTATTGGCATGAACAAATTCGAATACGGGAATATCGGAAATCAGCGGCAGGTGATAATCCTTGTACGTCGCCGCGAGCGGATTGCCACGGTCGTCGAACGACATTTTTTCGTGCAGCACCATGCCGATGGCTTGCGCGAGCCCGCCCGATACTTGACCTTCAACGACAGCAGGATTGATCGGCGTGCCGCAATCTTCCGATGAAATCCAGCGCAGAATTTTGACAAAGCCGGTATCGGCATTCACTTCAACGACGCATGCATTCGCTGCACTCGCGAATGTCATCGGCGGTGGTTGATAGCGATATTGCGCTTCGAGTCCCGCTTCAAATCCTGGCGGTAAACGATCGGGTTCGCCATACGCGATGTCGGCAATCGCGCGTAGCGTGCGCGATTTTTCGGGTGCACCTTCGACATGCACCATGCCGTTTTCGATACGGATTAATTCAGGAGCCACATTCGCTAAATGTGCAGCGAGTGTTTTCACTTTCGCAGCGAGTAAATCGGCAGCCATGATTGCAGCACCACCTGCGATAACACCCTGACGACTGCCCGCCGCGCCGGGAGAAAATCCGCCGCGCGAACTATCGCCTTCGAACACGGCGACATCCTCGTAAGCGACGCCTAGTCGATCGGCAAAAATTTGCGCCATCGTTGTCGCAGTGCCGTGACCTTGCGAGTGCGTGCTCATCGTCGCGGTAACTTTGCCAGTCGGTTCGATGCGCACCTGTGCGAGTTCGCCCGTCATCGTCGTAATCGCGCCGGCAGCGCCGGTGGGCTCGATGTACGTTGCAATCCCCAATCCTAAATAACGACCTTGCTTGCGCGCGGCTGCTTGTTCTTTGCGAAATGCGGCGACATCGAAATAGCCGAGCAATTTTTCCAAGCATTCAGCGGGGGTAATATCTTCGAGCGGAATTTGCATGCACGACATCGTGGGCTGATCTTTCAATGTCACTAAATTACGTCGGCGAATTTCGATTGGGTCGATGCCAATTTTGCGCGCGGCTTTATCGAGCGCGGTTTCGCGCACGAGCGATTCCATCGCCCACGGCCCGCGATACGCCGCATAACCAACAGTATTGCTATACCAACCGCGCGTGAGAAATCCGTACGCCGGCATTTTGTACGCGGCCCACACGAACATATGCACGGCGATATTGCATTCGGATAATTGCGGATACGCGCCGACGTTCACGCTGTAATCGCCATGCGACGCAATTAATTTACCGTCGTTATCGAATGCGACTTGCAGCGTCATTTCCTGTTCGCGCGCTTGATTGGCGCCGACCAGATTTTCATAGCGATCTTCGATCCATTTCAGCGGGCGACGAAATTTCTGCGCGGCTACGATCACCGCGCATTCTTCTTTCCACGGATGATTTTTCAAACCGAAACCGCCGCCGACATCTTTGGCGATGACGCGAATCGATGTTTGCGGTAAACCCAACGCGAGCGAAGTCCAGCGCGCCACCATGTGCGGGCTTTGACAGGTGATGTAGAGCGTCATTTCCTCGCTGCCTTCGGGGCTGGCGACGACGCCGCGTGTTTCCATCGGTGATTGTGAAATGCGCTGATGCACAACTTTATGCGTAATTAAATGCGGCGCATTTTTTAACTGCGCATCGAGATCGTCGTCGATCTCTTCATCGCCCATTTGCGCGTTGATATTGTCTTCCATCGACGGATGTACAGGTGCGCCCACGCGTGCATCGGCCAGCGTGACGACAGGATCTTCTTCGGCGTATTCGACTTCAATCAACGAAGCTGCATCTTCAGCAATGTGGCGGCTATCTGCGATCACGAGTGCGACAGGTTCGCCGACATAAGCGACGCGTCCATTTGCGAGCGGGGTAGTTTCCACATCCTGTGGCGATAAATAAAAACTGATCATGTCGATCTTGGGTAGATCGGATTGCAGATAAATTGCATGCACACCAGGAATGTCGCGCGCGATATCGGTATTGATCGAAATAATTTTGCCGCGAGCGATCGGGCTGCGCGTGAATGCGCAATGCAATATGCCGGGCACGATAATGTCATCGACGAATTGTCCACGCCCTGTGAGCAAGCGCGGATCTTCTTTGCGATGCACACGTTGGCCGATATAGCGACCGATGCCGATGCCTTTATCAGTTAAATTTCCAGGAGCATTCATCAGCTTTCTCCTGCTAATTTTTGTGCCGCTCGACGAATACCTTGATAACCCGTGCAACGACACACATGCCCCGACATCGCTTCGATCAATTGATCTTCACTCGGCTTTTTGTTGTCGCACGTTAACGCGGTAAATGTCATCACCACGCCAGGTGTGCAGAAACCACATTGCAATCCGTGCGATTCAAGCATTGCCTGCTGCACCGGATGCAATGTGCCATCTTCTGCCGCAAGACCTTCTACAGTTTTTATATCAGCGCCATCGGCTTGCACGGCGAGCATCAAACAACTGCGCACGGCTTTGCCGTCGACCATCACTGTGCACGCACCGCAAACGCCGTGTTCGCAACCGACATGCACGCCGGTGTAACCAAGATCGCCGCGCAGAAAATCCGAGAGCGAAACGCGCGCTTCGATATCGCCGCTGTGACGATTACCGTTAATCGTCATTTCAACATGATGTTTGCTCATGCTGTTTCTCCTTCGGTTGCCGCATACGCGGCGAGTGCTTCGCGCAATGCACTGACGAAAAGACGTTTGCCGACGGTGCGGCGATATTCGGCGCTTGCGTGCGAATCATCGAAAGGTGCAGTGTCGGCGATGGCGCGTTCGGCAATCGCTTGCACATCGATCGCATCGAGCGATTGGCCGATCAACATTTTCTCTGCGGATTTCGCGCGAATCGGTGTTGGTCCCATCGCGAACCATGCAATGCCAGCGCGAATAATTTTTCCGTTCTCGACCGCTAACGCGCCAACGATGCCGACGAGTGCGAAATCGCCGGGACGTTGTGCTAATTCACGAAATAATGGGGTGTGATTTTTCGGCCAATCGGGAAAAGTAATTCCTGTGACGATTTCATCGGGTTCAAGCGAATTCATGTACGGGCCTACATAGAATTCGCTCGCAGGAATTCGACGAGTGCCACGCACCGACTGCACGTCGATCATTGCATCGAGTGCGACTGCAGTCGCCGGTAATTCCGCTGCAGGTTCACCTAATGCAATCGAGCCACCCACGGTGCCGCGATTGCGTGTTTGATGATGGCCGACGTGTTTAATCGCCTGGACGATCACGGGTAAATCGCGCGCGAGAATTTCGCTCTCGATCGCTTCGCATTGGCGCGTAATGGGGCCGATGCGCGTGCCGCCATCGACACGCGAAATACCGTTGAGCGCGGAAATTTTATTGATGTCGACGAGCATGAAGGGCTGACTCATGCGCAAATTCAGTAGCGGCATCAGTGTTTGTCCGCCCGCGAGAATGGTCGCGCCGCCACCGGCTTCGGCGAGAATCGCGCACGCCTCATCGATAGTGTTAGGTGCGACGTAATCGAACGGCGCGGGCTTCATTTCTGCTCTCCGGTTTTCTGTTGAGCGTCAGTTTCTTGCTGCGTTTCGATGATGAGCTGTTTGAGCAGTGCCTTGTCGAGCACGATAACCGGCTGCGCTGAGTGACGACCGAACTCGAACGCGGCGGCAGCGACAAGAATCAACAGTAACCCAATCGCAATGCCGGTCCAGCGCGAATCACCTGCAGGGCGCGATGCGAGTGCGGAAGTGCCGGCGGTTGCAGCAGCGTTGCCGGCTGCTGTGGCTTTTACCTCGCTCGGGGTTTCGCCGCTAATGACCTTGCCGAACGTCGCGAAGAATTTCCCTGCGAGTTGTTTCGCGGTGGCATCGATAATCGGTCCGCCGAGTTGCGCCATGCGGCCGCCGACCTGTGCATCGACATCGTAGCTGATCAGGGTGCCGTCGCCTTCCGGCTGTAAGCGCACTTTGGCGGCACCTTTCATCGAGCCGGCGATACCGCCATTGCCTTCAATGATGAGTGTGTATCCGTGCGGTGCATTGATATCTTCGAGGTTAACCGCGCCTTTAAAGCGCGCGCCGATCGGGCCGACTTTGACTTCTACCGTTGCGGTGAATCGAGTGTCCAATTCTTTCGCAAGCGTCTGACAACCCGGAATGCTGGCGCGCAAAATTTCGGGATCGTTCAGCGCTTCCCACACGCGCGCAGGGGAGGCAGCAATGCGCTGTTCGCCGGTCATATTCATGTCGATGAAGTCTCCAGAGGCGGTACTGTGTTCTTAGAATTTAGGTAGAACAGTATGCGTTGAAATAGTCAGGCTGGTTGATTGGCTGGTGAGTTTGCAGCGCACGCCAGGCGGGATATTTCTAATTGGTGGCGGGATGTTGACATTAAATTTGAAGGTGGTCAATTAACGATTTGTTAACCGTCCACCCGACGAGAAATTGCCTGTGCAGGCGTTGGTAACCCGTTAATTAAATGCGGTTGAGCTAAATCTATTCGGGCTTTTTGCCTTGTTTTACGGCATCTTTTACCAGGCTAATCAACCACGTCATCAGCTTGACCGCGCGGTCGGCATCGAATCCCCAAATTTGCACGAGGCGCTCATAGGGCGGCAGGTTCCAAAATATGTCGAGCATGGCCGCTATGTTTTCCTGGTCACTCTCAGACAATTCCGGCGTCGCTTGCTTGACCGCATTGCGCAGCGCGTCGCAGCGAATTTGGTCCATGGTGGCGAGCGATGGATCGAGCACTGGCTTGGTCAACGGCTGTGCCGCGAATGACATCAAATAGCTGAACATGATTTTGGTTACGTCGGCAAAATCATCGAGCTTGAGTTCGCCGAGTTCGACACCGGATTCCTGACACATGCGCTGAATCACCGCATCGCGCAATTTGCGTTCGCTCGGAAAATAGCGATGCACCGTGCGCTCGCTAATTCCGGCGCGCTCACCCACGGCGCGTGCGGTGATGTTGGTCCAATCCCAATTCGGCAGTTGATGGACGAGTTCGGCACCTGCGGAAATGATTCGCTCCTGAGTTTCGATGGTCTGTTGCCGGCGCACGGGGCTGTCGTAGCGGCGGCGTGGCGGTGTCTGTTTTGCGTCCGCCGATGATTGCGTGGGCTTCTTGCGCGGATTGGAATTGTTAGAGGGCATGTCCGATTTATCTCACGTCGTTGGCGAAGCGTTAATTAATGTTTAGAAGACGCTTTGCGTCGCATTTTGTATGCTCGCTGCTGCTTGTTCAATGTTAAATCGTCAGCGGCTTAATGAGAGTTCAAATTGGTGGCGGAAAATATCAGCACTCCGGAGCAATTCACCCTACCCGCAGCGGGCCTCAATCTGATTGCGGATGTGATCGGGCCGTCGAATGGCGCGCCGATTATATTTCTGCACGGCAGCGGGCAAACTCGGCAGAGTTGGGGAAGTGCATTGCAGATGGCAGCGCAGCGCGGCTATCGCGCTTATGCACTCGATCTGCGCGGTCACGGCGATAGCGATTGGGCGCCCGACGGTCAGTACAGTCTTGATCTGTTCGCTGAGGATTTGCGCCGCGTTATCGAGTACATCGGCAAGCAACCGGTGTTGGTCGGTGCCTCATTAGGCGGGCTTGCGAGCATGCTGGCGATTGCGTCATCGCCGACTTTGGCGCGCGCGCTGGTGTTGGTCGATATTACGCCGCGCGTCGAAATGAGCGGCGCGCAGGAAGTTATGGCATTCATGGAAAGCGCGCCCGACGGTTATGCCTCGTTGGATGAGGCGGCCGATGCGGTCGCCGCTTATCTGCCGCATCGTAAGCGTCCGAAAACCACGAGCGGATTACTGCGCAATTTGCGTGAGCGCGATGGCCGTTTTTATTGGCACTGGGATCCGGCCTTCATGCAGATGGGGCGCGAAGCCAATAGAAACTATGAGGGCGGTGGCAAGATCAGCAAAAGTGAGGAGGACGCTGTGCGCATGCCGCTGGAAGCGGCGGCGAGTAAAATCGCGATTCCGACATTGCTGATTCGCGGCGGTCGCAGTCGTATCGTCAGCGATGAGAGCGTGCGCGAATTCATGGCGCTGGTGCCGCACGCGGAGTTTGTCGATATCCCCGATGCGCATCACATGGTCGCGGGCGATGCCAACGATGCGTTTAACGAAGCGGTCTTTCAGTTCATCGATAAGCAGTTCATCGATGAGCAATTCATCAATTGCTAATTCATCGACAACTAATTCATAGACAAGGCATGCAGTGACGGGCAATCGCAGCCTCGAAATTATTAACCCCTGGCAATGAATGTCGCCGGGTGCGGCTAAAGCGATATAATTCGGAAAATTTTGTCGGCTCTCAACTTGCCGACGCTCACTTTGTTGGCGCTAGCTTTGTAGGCAAACGTGCCGGGAGAAAAACATGTCAGAAGCATTCATTATCGATTCCGTGCGCACCCCACGTGGTATTGGCAAAATCGGCAAAGGCGCGCTCGCGCATATGCACCCGCAGCATTTGGCCGCCGCCGTACTCAAAGCGCTGCAGGAACGCAATGGTTTCGATACCCGTCACGTCGATGATGTGATCTGGGGTACTAGCGCGCAAAAAGGCAAGCAGGGCGGCGATATGGGCCGTATGGCGGCGGTGGATGCAGGCTACGATCTGACCGTGAGCGGCGTGACGCTCGATCGCTTCTGCGGCAGCGGCCTGACCGCAGTGAACTTGGCAGCGGGCCAGTTGAAAGCGGGTTATGAAGATTTGATCGTTGCCGGCGGCACCGAAATGACCTCGCAAATCGCCGCGATGCAGCAAGCCGAAGCGGCTGCCGGTTTGAAATCGCTGGGGCTCGGTACGGGCAATGCGCGGTTGCAAGGCAAGTATCCGCAGATTCATCAGGGCGTCGCCGCTGATGCTATCGCTTCGTTGGAAGGTATCAGCCGCGAAGCGCTCGATGCATTCGGCGTCGAAAGTCAGCAGCGTGCGGCACGCGCGATTCAAAATGGCCATTTCGCGAAATCGATTATTCCCGTGTACGACGAAACCGGAAAAATGGTGCTCGATCGCGATGAGCATCCGCGCCCCGGCACAACCTTGTCGGATCTCTCTGCATTGCAACCGGCGTTCGCACAATTTGCCGATATGCCGATCGATGCCAATGGCAACACCTGTCGCAAGCTGCTCAATCAGGTCTATCCGGATCTTCAACTGCAGTCTCTCCATCACGCCGGCACTTCGTCCGGCAATGTCGACGGCGCCGCTGCACTGCTGATGGCCTCCGAAGCGTATGTGCGCAAGCACGGACTGAAACCGCGCGCGCGCGTGCTCGCCACGGCGAACGTCGGCGATAGCCTGACACTGATGCTGAATGCGCCAGTGCCTGCTACGAAAAAAATATTGGCGCGCGCAGGTCTCACCATCAACGACATCGATTTGTTCGAAGTGAATGAAGCGTTTGCCGTGGTGGTCGAGAAATACATTCGCGATCTCAACATCGATCGCGACAAGATCAATGTGAACGGCGGTGCGATTGCACTCGGCCACCCGATCGGCGCAACCGGTGCAATCCTCATCGGCACCATGCTCGATGAGTTGGAGCGCCGCGATCTCAAGCGTGGACTTATCACCATGTGCGCAGCAGGTGGTATGGCTCCCGCCATCATCATTGAGCGCGTTTAATCCATGTCGTCAGGCATTTAATTAATTGCGCGCAGCAATTTCTCTGCATTAATTACGAGAGAGATGGCTGCGCGATTTTATTTTTTTCTATCGAATATTTTTTGGAGATTTTGCAATGAGCGATAAACCCGCTGCGCTGCCGTGGCCGGCTGAAGATTTGTCCGTTTACGGTCCAGTCGAAGCGAAACCGACGGGACGCGTGCAGGCTTATGTTGCGCGTGTCATGCATCGCAACTGGTCGATGATTCCTCATGTGACGCACAACGATGATGTCGATGTGACATTGTTCGAACAGCGCCGCAAAGCGTGGAACGCTGCGAACCCCGATAAAAAGCGCACGCTGTTACCCGCGTTGATCAAGGCGTCGGTTGCCGTGATGCAGCGCTATCCGCAATTCAACACCTCGCTGAGCGCGGACGGCAATACGCTGTTCCAGAAAGGCTATTACCACATCGGTATTGCGGTTGATGTACCGAGTGGTTTACTCGTTCCAGTCATTCGCGATTGCGACAAGAAAAGCGTCGATGAAATCAGTAACGAAATCATCGCGATTTCCGAAAAAGCGCGCACCAAAGGTTTGTCGATGCAGGAAATGTCGGGCGGCTGCTTCACGTTGTCGTCGCTCGGCCATATCGGCGGCACCAGTTTTTCGCCGATTATCAATGCGCCTGAAGTAGCAATTCTCGGCATCACGCGTACACGCGCGCTGTTCGTTCCCGACGCGAATGGTCAGCCCGAGCTGCGCCAATTCCTGCCGTTCTCGTTGAGCTATGATCACCGTGTAATTAACGGCGCCGATGCTGCACGTTTCCTGCGTGCGATGGCTGAGTGGTTGGACGCTTACGAGTTTAATTAAAAACGCGAATTTAATTAATTCGAAAAAAATCGAGTTAATTGTTCGAGTAGCTAGAAAATAAAGAAGCGCTTTGGCAAAAACCAAAGCGCTTTTTTTATGGTTCTGAGTTTTTAGAAGTGCAGTCCTGCAGATACACCAAAGGTTCTAGGTGCTCCCCATGTTGATAGAGCGCCGTAGTACTGTGGCAATACCTGATTTCTATATTCTTCATCAGTGAGGTTGTCGCCAAACACCGCAATGCTGTAATGACCAGAAGGATCAGTCCATTCGGCACGTGCACTTAGCAAATCATACGCATCTTGTTTGTAGAGATTCGATGAGTCGAAGTAAAAATCAGATGTGTGATAGACATTTCCGGATATTGCTAATTTGCCAGCAGCTAAATCTGTGCGGTAGGTTAAACCGAGGGTGGCAGTGAGCTCAGGTGCACGTTGCATTTCATTACCTGATGCATCGCTATAATTCGGCCAAAAAATGCCGTTTGGAAGTTGATCCCATGTTTGGGACTCATCGAATTTGTCATACTCGGTATGTACATAAGCAATGCCTAAATTTGTTTCCCAATTGTCGGCGAAGACATAGCGCACTTGGCCGTCAACACCATAAATATTCGATGTTGCGGCATTTTTAATAATGCTGGAAGCGCCTATATAGCTGGCGACTTGCAAGTCCTTGTAGTCATAGTAGTAGGCCGATGTGTCGAACATGATCGGCCCGGAACTGAATTTGTAACCGATTTCGTAAGCTTTGATCTTCTCAGGTTTAACCTCAATGCCATCCAAAGTGCCGCCACCCACATTGAGAATGCCGGATTTATAGCCTTCTGTGTATGAGGCGTAAGTGCTGGAGCTTTCACTGATCTTGTAGCGCAAGACGAGACGAGGAGTTATTTCATCGTCATCGATATTTGGTGCGTCAGTGGTGATTAGATTCTCGTCGCCAGCAGACGGAGGGTTCTTAAAGTAGCCATTCTCGATTTTATCTTTGCTGTACCTTAAGCCGGCAGTGAGATAAAGGTTGTTCAGGATTTCGTAAGTTAAGTCACCATACGCGGCTAGTGTATTTACCTCAACACCAGAGCCGCCGTCACGAGTAAATCTGCCGCTATTTATGAATGGGCTGGAGCTTTGATTATTTTCGTAAATTGCTTTGTTGTTAAAATAAAACAATCCCGTTGTCCATTGCAGGCGGTCTTCTCCAGTCGAAGCCAAAAGAAATTCTTGTGTAAAGATGGTGTCGACGTTGTCGTATTTGTAGTGGAATAGGCTCAATGGGGACATGTCGAAGTCCATTATGCTTCGGCCCCTCTCGTCGCGATATTGTGTGAATGATGTGAGTAATGCGAAATCTAAATCAGCTTTAACGGTTAGCTGAGTCGCACTCGATCTGCCAGTGAATGCTGGGTTAAGGTTGTTTGATACTTTATGAGGTTTGGTTTCAGCGAGCGCACCGGCGGTGGCAAATACTCTTCCATTATCCTCATAAGCGTTTACAGCAAGAAATGTGTTGTCTTCATTATCTGCATACGAATAACGCAATAGCGCTGAAATTTTATCTGTAACATCGAGTTTTGCGCCGATGCGTACGGATGAGTTTTCGTATGCAGCGTCATCGTCGCTTCCAGTGACTGTGTTATCTACAAAACCATCGCTCTTACGTAACTGTCCTGCAATATCAACTGCGAGGTTGTCGAAGAGCCCGCCCGTGGCATAAACCTGATAACGCTGAGTGTTGTAGCTGCCGTAAGACGCTGAGATGTCTGCGCTCGGCAACGTGCTCGGTTCTTTTGTTGTTACCAGAATTGCACCGCCTGTTGAGTTTCGGCCGAACAATGTACCTTGTGGACCTTTAAGCACTTGGATGCTTGAAATATTGAGCAAGTCGAAATCAGCCGCTAATGGATTCGGTGAATAGAAGCCGTCGGTATAAATGCCGACATTAGAACTTCCGCCAGCGACTGCTACCGATGTGCCAACGCCCCGAATGGTGGGCTGTGATTGCGAGCCCGCGCGATCGAAGCGCAAGGATGGCGTTAGCTTCGATAAATCCGCGAGTTGTTGAGCATTACTGCTACTGAGTTGATCGCTATCAATTGCGGTGATGCTAATTGGCACATCAATCGCCAATTCGGTACGTCGCTGCGCGGTCACCACAACCTCATCGAAAGCACCTTTTGCATTCTCTGCGGCGGAGAATGCGGGTGCTGAGGCGGCGAGCAGTGCAATCGAGACCGCGAGCATTTTTCGCGAACAGGGGATGAGTTTTACCAGGGTTTGGTCGGGCTGTTGGTGCATGACATTTTTCATTTTCGATCCTCGCTCTGAAATTATTGGTATGTGCTGCAAAGAGGGCTGGAAAATAGAAATTACGTGGACAGTCAGCGTTGTTGCTTATCGTTGTGCTCGAAGCTTAGTTCAGCGCTTTCCAAACAGGCAACGGGCGAGACATGACGAGTTATTAATCTTGGAAAAGGTATACAGCCATGAAATTGGCAGGCAATGAGCGAGCAGCGGCAGGCTAAGAAATAAAAAAGCCGCTTTTAAAGCGGCTTTAGGGAGGAGGCTTAGATCAGCTATTGAAGAGTTCGCGAACTTTGCGACGCAATAGCTTGCCCATTTCGTTGTAGGGCAGGGCGTCGAGCACGGCGATTTTTTCCGGCACGCGCGAAGAGCGCAGACGATCTTTGATGAGCTTTTTCAATTCATCGTCACTCGGTGTGGCATGACCGGGGCGAATGGCGATGGCAATACCGACCGCTTCACCCCATTCGATCGAAGGCACGCCTACCGCAGCACAATCGGCAATGGCCGGATGCGTTGTGAGTACGTCTTCGATTTCGCCCGGGGAGATGTTCTCGCCGCCGCGGACAATCACGTCGTCTGCGCGTCCGGCGAGGAACAGGTAGCCCTCCGAATCCATGTAGCCGGCATCGCGCGTCGGGAACCAGCCCTCGGCATCGAGCGCGGAACGGCCGCGGTATTCGCCGGACACCTGTTCGCCGCGCACGTAGATTTCACCGCGCTCGCCTGCGGGCAATTTCTTGCCCTCATCGTCGCGAATTTCGATTTCGACGGTCGGCAACGGTTTGCCCACGGAAGCAAGGCGCGCGCGCACCGCAGGATCGCTCGATGCGAATGCGGCGCGGTGATCTTCGGGGCCGAGCAGTGCGATGGTCGAACTGGTTTCGGTGAGGCCATAGGCATTGGTGAAATTCGTCGTTGGGAACAACACCAGCGCTTTCTCGATCAATTCGAGCGGCATGCGACCGCCGCCATAGGCGATCGACTGCAGCGAGGAGAGATCGGGTTTAACGCCTTCTTCCATTCGCGTGATGATGCGCGCAAGCATGGTCGGTACGACGAATGCGTTGGTGACTTTTTCCTTGCTGGCCAGATTGAGCCAGGTGTCCGGATCGAATGCGGGCAGCATGACGATACGGCGCATCGCGTAAATCGAGCTGAGCAGCGCGGCGATACCGGCAATGTGATACGGCGGTACGCAAACGAGCGCGGCTTCGTCTTCCGAGGCCGAGCAGAATTCGACGGTGCCGAGAATGTAGCCGAGCAGATTCGAGTGGCGCAGCAAAGCCGCTTTGGGTGCTGCAGTGGTGCCGCTGGTGAAGATCTGGGCGGCGATGCCTTCGCCTTCTTTCTCTTCGCCCGTTGCGGTTTCGCCGGCTGCTTGCGCTGCGGAAACGAATTGTTCGCGGGTCAGGCAGGTGTGGTTGCCGTTCGGGCTCAGGCGCTTGACGCGCTCGACATCGCCGATCACGCACGCAGGGGCAATGCGGTCGAGCAGGGCGCCGAGGTCGGCATCGGCGAGACGATAGTTAAGCGGCACATAGGGAATGCCTGCCAGCGCAGCGCCGAACAGGGCGATGGGGGCGGCTTCGCTGCTTTCGTCGAGCAGGGCAACGTACTGACATCCGGCCTTTTCGATATTGGCAGCTGCGCCTTGAGCAGCGCGACGTAACGCATCGTAAGACCAGCGTTTGCCATCGCAGACCAGGCCGATACGTTCAGGGTCGGTATCGGCCGCCATTTGCAGCGTGAGAAAAATATTCATCGGCGAACCTAATGTTGGTGCGGTGTATTAATTGAGTCGACGGGATTAGTCGGACGACGGCAATGGTTTCGCGTCTTTGGTTTGCAGCGCGACGCCACCGATAGCCAACGAGCCTTTACCTGCTTTCACACACAACAATTCGACGGTGCCGGCGGCATCGACATAACGCTTGCCGATCTTGGTACCTTCAGCGAAAGCGCTATCGACTTCGCCGAGCGTAGCCGGCTTCTCTTCAGTCATCGGCTTACCGCCGCATTCGACCACCAGGCCGCTGCCTTTGATGACCATGACTTCGGTGTCACACACTGCGCTTTTGAGTTTTGATCCGGGTTTCATAGCTCTTCTCGTACGTATGTATTGAACTGGATTTGCGTCTTTTGTATTAAATGGTAAATCGAGTTGGGCGTTTTTTCGCGAGCTGCGATTAAACACAAACGCCTCAAGACATGCATGTCTTGAGGCGCAGGACTGTTGACATATTCCGTCAGGCGATCGCGCCGGCCGCTTTCAATTGCTCGATGCGTTCCCACTCGATGCCGATTTCCATCAGTACCATTTCGGTGTGCTCTGAAGCGAGCGGCGCGCGCGTGGTGACCGTGGGCTCGTGATTGAACTGAACCGGGCCGCGAACGAGCTTGATCGGCTCGCCACCATCGGCGGCTTCGACCTCAAACAGCATGTCGTTGGCCAAGGCCTGTTCGTCGCTGGCGATATCGATCAGGCTTTGTACCGGCGCCCACTGACCCGAGTAGGTTTTCAGATGCTCGCGCCAATATTTGAAATCTTTCTTGGCGAACTCGGCGACGATGATTTCGCTGGCGGCCTGCCAGTTCTGCATCAGCGCTTTTACTTCGGAGAAACGCGGGTCGTCGGCCAGTTCAGGCTTGCCGATATGCGTGAAGAAGCTCTTGATGTGTGGGCCGGGGGTCAGCGTACACATATTGATGACACCGCCATCGGCCGCGTAGTAATTGCCCATCAGCGGATTGCCGGGATTGGATCCGGATTGCGGCATGCGGTTGTTCATGATCTTGCCGCTTTCGATGCCCATATCGATCGAAGTGCCCGCTGCCCACCAAGCGGTCGAAAGCAACGACACGTCGAGCTCGATGGCTTCGCCGGTTCGTTCGCGGTGAAAGAGTGCGGCAGCAATACCGCCAGCGATGTTCATGCCGCCGATCGAGTCGCCGAACGCTGGAATACCTTGCGAGAGTGGGCCACCAAGCTCTTTCGGGCTCATTGCATCGGCGATGCCGCCGCGGTTCCAGAAGGCGGTGCCGTCGAAGCCGCCGACATCGCGCTCAGGGCCTTTGTCGCCGAAGGCGCTGCCGCGTGCATAAATAATTTTCGGATTCACCGCGCGGATGTGCTCGATATCGAACTTCATCTTCTGGCGCTGATTCGGCAAGTAGTTGGTGAGGAAGACGTCGGCGGTTTTCGCCAGTTCGTAAATCACTTCCATGCCTTCCGGCGTGGAGATATCGACACCGACACTGCGCTTGCCGCGATTGGGGTGTTCGACGAAGGGGCTGCGATTGGGGTTGGTATCGATACCGCCCAATTTCACGAAGCCTCGTTGCGTGTCACCGCGGGTGGGATGTTCGATTTTGATAACGTCTGCGCCCCAGTCTGCAAGGATGGCACCTGCTGCGGGAACGAAGGTAAACTGCGCGACTTCGAGGACTCGAATGCCTTTCATTACTTGTGCCATAAAGTGCCCCCTCCAAAAGAGGCCGGTATCATACTAATCAACACCCGGGTTGCAAAGGACCAAAGTTTTGTAACGGTGAGCTTAAGTTGCGTAAACCTTGCGGTCTGCGCTAGAAATAGCGGCTGAATTAAACGCTCATCCCGCCTTGTTGTTCATTAAGAGTTCATTAAAAGATAGATTAAAAATTTCGAGTGATTGCTTGAAGCCATGAGTTTCAAAACACGTATCTGAAAACATGTATCTAAAAGTTGGAGAAAACTATGAAAATTGATTCCTCAATCGCGGCGGTTGTCACCGGCGGTGCCTCGGGTCTTGGTCTTGCAACGGTGAAAGCATTACGCGCGGCAGGAGTTAAGGCCGCCATCTTCGATCTCAATGAAGAGATCGGTGAGCAGATGGCCAAGGAAACCGGATCGATTTTCTGCCGTTGCGATGTGTTGTCGGATGAAAGTGTCGATGAGGCTTTCGCGAAAGCGCGTGCGGCGAACGGACAAGAGCGCGTATTGGTTTGCTGCGCTGGCGGCGGCAATGCGATTCCAACCGCGCGTCGCGACAAAGAGACCGGCGAAATCAAAATTTTCCCATCGGATAAATTCGAGTGGGTGCTGAAATTAAATACCGTCGGCACCTTCCGCTGCATCACGCGTGCAGCTGCCGGCATGATGACGCTCGACCCCATCGACGGCGAGCGCGGCGTGCTGATCAACACGGCGTCCGCTGCCGCAACCGAAGGTCAAATGGGGCAGGCTGCTTATTCCGCAGCGAAAGCCGGTATCGTCGGTATGACGTTGACGATTGCGCGTGATCTGTCGCGCGAAGGCATTCGCGTCAATACATTGCAACCCGGTATTTTCGATACGCCTGCGATGGCGCGTGCACCGCAATCGATGAAAGACGCACTCGGCGCGATGGTGCCGTTCCCGCCGCGTCTCGGCAATGCCGATGAGTACGCGAGCATGGCGCTCGAAATCGTTCGCAATGGTTACGTCAACGGCGAAACGATTCGCCTTGATGGCGCGATTCGTATGCAGCCGCGTTGATCAGCGAACAAGGTATGCAGAGGCGGGCCTGAGTGCCCGCTTTTTTTTCGTCCGTTCGATCTATTTGTATGCGAGGTGATGAAACTAATCAGCGTATCCATGCGTATCTAAATGCATCCGCCTACCCGCCTCAATCAAAACCTCTGCAGAGATAACATGAAATTGCGGCTGTCACTCCTGATAATTCTGGCTCGATGAAGACACTACGTCTCATTCTCGGCGATCAGCTGTCGTCATCCATCTCCAGTCTGCGCGACTATGCCGCAGGCGATCTGATTCTGATGTGTGAAGTGTGGGAAGAGGCTACCTATATTCGCCACCACAAAAAGAAAATCGCGTTTTTGTTTTCAGCGATGCGTCATTTTGCGCAAGAGCTGACAGCGCGCGGATACGCCGTGGAATACACGAGGCTCGATGATGCACATAATGCAGGATCATTCGGCGGCGAAGTGAAGCGTGTCGTCGCGCAGCATGCGTTCGAGCGAGTTGTCGTTACGTACCCCGGCGAATACCGCGTACTTGCCGATATAAAACGTTGGCAGGCTGCGCTGGGTATTCCGGTTGAGGTGCGCGCGGACGATCGCTTTCTTTGCGGCATCGACGAATTTCGCCAGTGGGCCGCTGATCGCACGCAGCTGCGCATGGAATATTTTTATCGTGAGATGCGCAGGAAGTACGGCATTCTGATGGATGACGCGAGCCCTGTCGGCGGGCAGTGGAATTACGACGAAGACAATCGCAAATCGCCCAACGCGTTTTTACAACCGCCAACGCCGTATACGAACGAAGCCGATGCCATCACTCGCGATGTGATGGCTCTCGTCGCGCAGCGTTTCAATGATCACCTCGGCGATCTTGAACCGTTCTATTTTGCAGTGACGCGTGAACAGGCATTGCAGGCGCTCGACCTTTTTATCGAACAGCGTCTCGTGCATTTCGGCGATTATCAGGATGCGATGATCGAAGGCGAGCCGTGGATGTATCACTCGCACCTGAGTTTTTATCTCAACTGCGGATTATTGTTGCCGCTCGAATGCGTCGAGGCCGCGGAAAATGCCTATCGTCAGGCGCGGGCGCCGCTCAATGCTGTAGAGGGTTTTATTCGTCAAATCATCGGCTGGCGCGAATACGTGCGCGGCATTTATTGGCTCACTGCGCCCGATTACGCCGCGCAGAATTTTTTCAACGCCACGCGCAAGCTTCCCGAATTTTACTGGACTGCGCAGACTCGCATGAATTGCCTGCGTCAATGCGTGCAGGAAACGCGCGCGCATGCGTACGCACATCATATTCAACGGCTTATGGTGCTTGGCAATTTCGCGCTGCTTGCGGGCATCGATCCGCAGCAGGTCAACGAATGGTTTCTGATTGTGTATGCCGATGCTTTTGAATGGGTCGAGTTGCCGAATGTCACCGGCATGATTTTATTTGCTGACGGCGGTTATCTCGCTAGCAAACCCTACGCAGCAGGTGGCTCCTACATCAACAAAATGTCCAATTACTGCAAACACTGCAGTTATAAGGCGAACGAAAAGAACGGCCCTGATGCATGCCCGTTCAACTATTTGTACTGGGATTTTCTTACCCGCAATCGTGAGAAGCTCAAAGGCAATCAACGCATCAGCATGATCTACCGCACTTACGACCGCATGAGTGACGAAAAAAAAGAAGCGATTCGACGCGATAGCGAATTATTTTTGGAGAATTTGGTGTGATAAAAAAAGGGGATTTGCCGACGAAGATTTGCCCGGTGTGTCGAAGAGCGTTCACTTGGCGTAAGAAATGGCAGCGCGTGTGGGGCGAGGTAAAGTATTGCTCCAAGCGCTGCCGAGGCTCGATGCCCAACAGATAGCGCGTAGGGCGCGATAAATGAAATGCATTGCGCCGTTTGTTTCTACCTTGGCGCAATGCCCTGCGGTTATTGCGCCCTACTTGTTGCGCGGGTAGTTCAAGCGGGGTTTAACGCCGCCTCAACCGCGGCTATCTCCGCCTTCAACCACATTGTCTCGCTCAAATTACTTCCGCCCGATTTTGCGAGCAGTGCATTGAGCGCGTCTTTTTTTACGTTGAGACCGTCGGTGTGTTTCGGTTCTACCGCAAGTGCAATGTCGAGCAGATGCAGTGCTTCCAACGGTTTACCTTCGCTGACTTTCTGACGCGCGCGCGTTGCGAGCGGCGTTGCGCCACCGGCCAGTTCTACAAGATCTGCATTGATGCTCGAACGCGGCACGCCGTAGAGTCCCGTGGTCGAATCGGCAAAGTGGAACCAGCCGGCATTTTCTTCCCAGATCGAACGTACGGTCCATTTGGTTTGACCGTGAAATTCGCCGATTTTCAGGTCGTCGGGCAATTTAATTTCGCGCATCAATGTGTGTACATCTTTGCCCGCATTCATGCCGGCAATGGTTTCGCGTTCGATATACGAAACCGCTGCGTGCATGGTGTCGAGATCGGCGCGAATTTTCGCAGCGCCGCGAATCGGTTCGCCGTGGCCGGTGATTAATAATTCCGGTTCGAGTGCGCGCACTTCTTCTAACGATTTTAGATAGGCGCGAACGAGGCGTGGACGATCGCCGCGCATGGTGACGAGATTCGGCATCGCACGAAATACCGGGCCGAACAAATTGCCGGTGAAAACGGTGCGTTCGTCGGGCAGCCAGACAAACACCGAGTCGAGAGTTTCACCGCCCGGCGTTTTCACCACTTCGAAGCGGCGTCCACCCTGAGTGAAATTGAGGCGATCAGTGATCTCGATATCGGGCTTGATTTTCGGCGGCTTCGGCGGTGGGCCGTTGCGTCGCGTCATTGATGCCCAGAGCTTGCCCGAGCGGCGAGCGAGAAATGTTTCGAGCTTGTCGAAATACTCGGCGGTTTCGGTGAAGCCGTGGCCCGCGATGATTTGCGTGCCGTCTTCTTTTTGCTCGGGCAATGCGCCGTAATGATCGGCGTGCGATTGCGTGAGAATAATTCTGCGCAATGGCCCGGTGCGATGCGGCGCGAACAGCGCTTTGTTTTTCTCGCCGTTGCCGAGAAAACCCGTATTAATTAACAGATCGCCATCGGCAGTCGTGACGAGATACGCGTTGGAAACATCTTTCACCATGAAAATGGTGTCGGTGATTTTCGTCGCGTCGGTTTGCTGATCGCCAGCCATCACAAGAGCGCCGAGCGGCGTTTGCTTGTCGCCAGTAGCGACAGATTTATTGTCGCTCATGATGCCGTCTCATCGCAGTTGATCATGACTTTCGCCGATTGCGGGGTCGCCGCAATTTTGAGTCCTTCCATCACTTGGCTGAGTGGTAAGTGATGACTGATCATCGAGGCGATTTTGTCTTTCAATCGCGGCATGGCGGCGATGACTTCGGGCATTTCGGTGGGGTAGCCCATTGCGGTGGTGATCGTCATTTCGCTGGTCAGCATGCGGCCGAGCGGCACTTCGATCGGTCTCATGTAAGCGGCGGTGATGACGAACCGCGAATGGAATTTCGCGATGGGAATGACATCGCCGAGGATATTCGGCGCGCCTGCGGCGTCGATATACGCATCGGTGCCGACACCGACGCGGCCATACGAAGGCACTTCGCCGTGATATTTCACCAACTCTTCACGCAAGTTGATTTTGGTGGGATCGAGTGCAGCACGTGCGCCTAACGCCAACGCTCTTTCGCGGCGCTCGGGTGCGAGATCGAGTGCAATTAAATCCGTCACACCGCGATCGATCAGCCACAAAATCATGCCGAGTCCGATCGGACCGCAACCGAACACCACGACTTTATCGCCGGCTTTCACCTGCATGCGATTGACACCGTGCATCGCCACCGCGAGCGGTTCGCACATCGCGGCGATGTCGTAAGGAATACCTTCGGGAATCGGCAGAATCGATTGGCCGAGTTGTGCGCCGCGCACTAGCAATTCCTGGGTGAAGGCGCCTTCGGGCCCGCCGCTGCCGATATTGCCGGCAGTCATCATCGGATTGATGATCACGGGCTGGCCGACGGAAATGCCTTTCACTTCCGCGCCTACTTCCAGCACTTCGCCGGCACCTTCGTGGCCGAGAGCGGTGATGGTGCCGGGGGTGGGGATACCGCCGATCTTGATGTAGGAAAGATCGCTGCCGCAGATGCCGCAGGCTTTCATTTTAACGACCACGTCTTGCGGGCCAGCGGCCGGGCGCTCGTAGGTATCGAGACGTACATCGCCAACGCCGTGAATTTTGAGTAATTCCATGACTGAATCTCCGATCTGGTGTTGTTCCCTCTCCCTTTAAGGGAGAGGGCTAGGGAGAGGGCAAATTACGCTTTGCACTACTTAGAAAATGCCCTCTTCCCAAATGGGAGAGGGGAGGTGCTTACGGACGCACCATGTAGCCGCCGTCGATGGTGATGGTTTCGCCGGTCATGAACGCCGAAGCATCGCTGGCGAGATAGGCGCCGATACCTTCGAAATCTTCCGGATAGCCAACGCGGCCGATAGGTACACGCGGGCCGTAGCCTTGTGCGATCGCATCGCCGTGGCTGCCCATCATCGGCGTGATGATGAGGCCGGGAGCGATGATATTCGCGCGAATTTTGTGTTTGCCGAGTTCGACGGCGAGACAGCGAATGATCGAACCGAGCGCGCCTTTGCAGCCTGCATAGGTTTCTTTGCCGGGGATGCCTTGGAACAGCGACAAGCTGCCGCAGGCGACGAGGCTGCCGCCGGGCTCGCCGGCTTCAGCGCGCTCGACCATCATGCGTGCGCCTTCTTTAAGCGTCCAATAGGCACCGTCCAGGCCGAGTGCGAGAAAGTCGCGCCATTCTTCGTCGGTGATATCGAATACGGAGTTAGTCGGAGCAGAGCGGCCGGAGTTGGCAAATACGCAATCCAAGCGGCCGAAATCGGCTTTGAGTTGCGCGTAGCCGTCTTTGATTTCCTGCTGCTTGGAAACGTCGACCTGATAGGTGATGACTTTGCGTGCGCCGGCTGCTTCAAGCTGCGCTTTGGCTTCGGCATTCTTCTCCGCGTTGCGGGCCCAGATGGCAACATCACCGCCCATTTTGGCTACACCCATGGCAAACCCAAAGCCGATACCGCCGTTGCCGCCGGTGACCAGTGTGACTTTACCTGTGCAGTCGAAAAGACCTTTGCCCATCGTATTCCTCCTCATTGTCGTAATTGGGTGTTCCGGTGCCGGCAATTTCTGTCGGTGTCAGTGGGTCCAAATTTGAACATAATTTTGGACACAGTTTTGAGCATAGTTTCCGGCAGCGTATTGTGCTCCTCAACCTGGAATAGTATCGACTGCGAGCCGCAATGCGGAGGTCGGGACAAAAAGGTCCATGGCCGATCGGCGATAGTCTGTCCTGCGCGAGAAGCTCAACCACGTTGCAGGTCTGGGTGGCGAAGATCAAGATGTTTGGATGACGCAGGGCCGCCGAATCGAGCGCTGGCCGAATCGAATCAATGAGAGCGAGGCAGGAAATATGAAGCAAACCTGGAGCGTGGATGAGCTTGTTGCGCAGGCACAAAAAACGACGGGGCTGGAGCGTTTCGATAGCGACAGTTTTCGTGAGGGCCTGAATGTTCTGCTCAAAGATATCGGTAACTGTGACTACACCGAGCCGGGTCTGGAGCGTTTGCGCGGCAGTCTCGTCGGCGCATTGGCGACGCGGCTCAAAGTCACCGATTATCTCGACAAGCGCCCCGAGTTGTTGAAGCGTCCGATCGAGCGTCCCGTATTTGTATTTGGCGTGCCGCGCACCGGTACGACATTGTTGAGCAATCTGCTCGCGACCGATCCGAATCGCCGTTCGCCGCTGACGTGGGAAATCGACGATCCGGTACCGCCGCCAACCTCGGCGACACTTTTTACCGATCCGCGCGCGATCAAGCGTTTGGAGCAGGAAAAAGCCATGCTCGCGGCGCGTCCCGAAATGGGTAAGTACTATCGCAACTCGGCGATTTATCCGAACGAATGCATGTTCTTCATTCAGTCCGATTTCAAAGCACTGGTGTGGGAATCGCGCGGCGTATTGCCGAATTATCGCGACTGGCTTTTTAACGAAGCCGATCTCACCTCGACTTACGCATACCACAAAAAGTTTTTGCAATTACTGCAGGCCGATGCGCCGGGCATCTGGAATTTGAAACAGCCGTCGCATTCGCTGTGGCTGGAAACGATTCTGAAAATTTATCCCGATGCGCGCTTCGTGTGGACGCATCGCGATCCACTCACGGCAATGGGCTCGTTCTGCAGTTTGTTGTCGCTTTCGCACAATGCCTTCATGGGACGCGTCGATACGAAATGGCTCGGCGAAAATTGTTCGTATCAGGCCGTTGAGCACGCCAATCGCGCGATGGACTTTCGGGATAAGTTCGGCGAGGAACGCGTCGTCGATGTGCATTACGCCGATCTCATGCGTCAGCCGATCGAAACCATGCGCAAGTTGTACAAGGCGCTCGGCGATGAATTTACTGCGGAAGCCGAAAGCAGCATGCAGGCGTGGCTCGATGATAATCCGCAGGATAAATTCGGTCGTCACGAATACAAACTGGCGCAGTACGGTTTGACACCCGAGCAGGTGCGTAAATCGTTTGAGCGTTATCTGTCGCGCTACGAGGTTGAGAGCGAAGGGTGATTTTTGCAATCGCCAAGTTCGTCTTGAGTTTACTGAGTTGAGTGAGAAGAGGTGGAATGAATATGTTGCTCGAAAATCATTATCAAAATGCCTACGTCACACGCGATATCGAAAAAGCTATCGAGACTTTTCGCACGCGTTACGGTGTTGCCGATGCGCGCTATTTTCAGGCTGAAGTCGAAGTAACGACACCGCAAGGCAAGGGCATGGCGATCAACAAAGTGTCGTTCATCTGGATCGGCAATTTGCAGTACGAATTGATCGAGCCGGTTTCTGGCCCTGTCGATATTTATCGCGATGCGCTGCCGGATCAGGGCATGCGTTTCCATCACATCTGCATGCGCAGTTTCGATTGGGAAGCGACGCTTGCTGAAGTCGACCGACAAAAATTACCGATCGTTTATCGCGGTGATACGTCGAGCGGGCTCAAATTTATTTATGCCGATGCGCGCGAAACGCTCGGGCATTATTTGGAATACACTTGGGTGCCGCCGCAGGTGTGGACGGCGATGGGTGGTCGTTAATTTGCTGTCACTTTCCTAACGAAGCGCTGCGCGTTTATTATTTTTTAAATAACAATCGCGCGCAGCATAGCTATTACATCGGTAGCTATCGACTAGGAGAGTGAATATGGCCCAACCAATAAGTTTATTTAGCCTCACTAATAAAATTGCACTCGTCACCGGCGGTGCCAGCGGTATCGGCGCAGGCATTGCTGCCGTGCTTGCAGAGGCGGGTGCATTCGTTGTCATCGCCGATATTCATCGTGAAAACGCCGAGCGCGAAGTGGCGAAATTAATCGCCGCCGGTCATCGCGCCGCAGCGGTCATTATCGATCTCTCCAACGAACAATCCATCGTCAACGGCTGCGCAGAAATCGTTTCGCGTCACGGCACGCCGTGGGTGCTCGTCAATAATGCCGGTTTGCAGGATCGCCAATTATTTTTGGAAAGCACCGCCGAAGAATGGGATCGTATGAATTCCATCAACGGTCGCGCACCGTTTTTGCTGTCGCGAGAAATTGCGCGCGCGATGATTGCCGCGGGAGGCGGCGGCCGTATCGTCAATATCGCATCGGCGGTATTGCATGGCAGCATTGTTAAAGGCTTGGTTGCATACAGCGGCTCGAAAGGCGCGTTGCTCGGATTGAGTGGTGCCGCTGCGTTTGAATTGGCGGAGCACGGTATCACCGTAAATACCATATTGCCGGGTGCGGTTCCCACGCAGGGCGCTATCGCGGCGAAAGGTCCGGCACCTGATGGTCCGGCGCGGCGTTCGTTGCCATTAGGGATGTGTCAGCCCGAGGATATTGCGGCAGCGGTTTTATATTTCGCTTCGCCAGCCGGGCGTCGCGTGACCAATCAAGTGCTGGCGGTGGATGGCGGTTTTTCGGTGACCTGACCGCGTACTGTCCCTATCTAATTATTGCGGAACATCAAAATGGACGGATTTTAATTTTCAAATCCGATCTTTCGCTTGACCTTATTTTTATTTGGTGACAATGTGCCGACATCAATTAGATGTGAGGGGGCACCCATGAATACCAATAATAATGCAGCTAACGATGGCCCGGTTTACTGGGATCCTTATCGGCCGGATATTGCAGCGAATCCTTATCTCATCTACCGCCGTCTGCGCGATGAGGCGCCGCTGTATTACAACGAGGATTACGATTTTTATGCGGTCAGCCGTTTTGCCGATGTCGACCGCTGCATGATGGACACGCAGACATTCAGCTCTGCGCGCGGCGATGTGCTTGAGTTCATCAAGCAGGATATCGACGTGCCGAAGGGCATGTTCATCTGGGAGGATCCTCCCCAACACACGGCGTACCGCAGCGTGGTGTCACGGGTGTTCACGCCCAGGCGCATGAACGCGCTGGAAGGACAGATTCGCGATTACTGCGTGCGCTGCCTGAATGAAGTGGAAGGAACTGACCGTTTCGATTTCATCGCCGATCTCGGCGCAAAATTACCGGGCGGTGTGATCGGCATGCTGCTCGGTATTCCCGACGAAGACCGCGATAGGATCCGCGACCGCGTCGATGCTTCGCTGCGCACCGAAGCCGGCAAACCGATGTCGGTCGATCAGGCGAGCTACAAAGGCGAGGGGTTCGAGGATTACATCGAATGGCGCATGAAGTATCCCTCGAACGATTTGATGACCGAACTTTTGAATGTCGAGTTTCAGGATGAAACCGGCACCCTGCGTAAACTCACGCGCGATGAAATTCTGATTTTCGTCAACGTGCTCGCCGGTGCGGGTAATGAGACCACCTCACGCTTGATCGGCTGGATTGGCAAAGTGCTCAGCGATAATCCCGATCAGCGTCGCGAAATTGCGGCAAATCCTGCGTTAATTCCTGCGGCGATCGAGGAGATTCTGCGCGTTGAACCGCCGGGAACTCAGGTCGCGCGCTACGTCACACGCGATATCGAGATTCATGATCGTATCGTTCCGGCCGGGAGTGCGATCCAGTTTTTGGTGGCGGCTGCCAACCGCGATGAGCGCCGTTTTGCCGATGCCGATCAATTCAATGTGCATCGCGATGGTCCTCCGCACATCACGTTCGGGCGCGGTATTCATTCCTGCCTGGGTTCTGCATTGGCTCGTGTCGAAGGACGGGTGGCGCTCGATGAAATCCTGAAGCGCTTTCCCAATTGGACTGTCGATATGGAAAATTCGCAGCTCTCTTCATCATCGACGACACGCGGCTGGGATACGCTGCCGGCGTTCATTGGTTGATTGGGGTTGATCGATGACCAGGATTACCTACATCGAACACAGCGGCGCCGAACATGTTTTGGATATTGAGAACGGCCTTTCGCTAATGCAGGCCGCGCTCAACAATAGCGTGCGCGGCATTATCGGCGACTGCGGTGGCGCGTGCTCGTGCGCGACTTGCCATGTCTACGTCGATCCTGCGTGGCTTGATAAGACCGGGCCGCGGAGTGAGGCAGAGGAGTCTTTGCTCGAAGAGGTCTGCGATGTGCAAACCAACAGCCGGCTTTCTTGCCAGATCCAAGTATCTCCCGATCTCGATGGTTTGGTCGTGCGACTACCGGCAAAGCAGGTATAGGTTTCTGTCGGTTTTGTAATTGTTGGGTTGCGACACTTGTGTTGTAAGATGGGCACCCTTTGATCAGGGTTTCCTTCTTTTAACAATGTCGTCTTCCTCAACGTTGCAGCGCCGCAATAAAGGATTTGAAGAAACTCACAAGGATATGATCGAAACCGCGGTGCGCCTGATTTCCGAAAAAGGGGTTGAGGCGCTTTCGATCGCGGCTTTGGCGCGGGCGATGCGCATCAATCGCACCACCGTTTATTACCATTTTGAAACTCGCGAGATGCTGATCGAAGCCGTCAAGGCGTGGTCGGCTGAGCAATTGGCCAAAGCCTTCGATAATGGTGGTGCAACGCGCGGCGAGCGTATCGATTTCATCACGCGGTTCGTACTGGAAAATCCCGAACTCATAAAGCTCTGGATTGAAGACCTCGTTTCTCCGGGCGACATTCGCACGCGCTATCCGCAATGGGATGCGCTGGTGCGTGGAATGCAGGCGAGTTTTACCGAGATCAACCCTGAAAATCCTGGCGATGCTGAAGTGTATTGTGTGCTGCTTTTGACGAGTGCGATTATCGGCCCGCGAGTGTTCAAAAATAGTGTCAGCCCTCAGGCGTCCAATGAGACGATTTTATTGCGCTTTCGCTCCGAGTGGCAGCGTGTACTGGGCAAAGCTGGTTTGCTGGATTCTTGAGCTGGATTCTTGAGGTGTATCATCAATGGGGCATCCCGCGGAATATCAGGTAACCGTTGAGGCAGAATTACGTGCGCCGGTGGCGATGACGCAGGTCGTGCATTTTCTATCGTCGCAGCCTGCGGATAATCTCATGCGTACAGAGGATGTTTATCGCCTCGATCTGTGTTTGTCGCCGCGCCCGCGCAATGTGCGCGCCTGTTATTCCAATCGTTGGAATCCGCATCGCTTCGAACGTATCGGCAATGTTTTTCTTGTTCCTCCCGGCGAGGCAATGCGCGTGCGCAGCGATGACTCTTGCCGCCAATCGTCCGTGCTCTGCCACATCAATCCAGATCCTATGCGGCAATGGCTCGAAGCTGATTGGGAGTGGAGCGAACCGCGCCTGGCGGCCAGTCTGGATATTCGCGATGCAAATATAAGAGGTCTGTTGTTGCGCTTGGGAGAGGAGGCGAGAAATCCCGGTTTTGCCAGCGAAATGCTGGTCGAGTTGATCGCGGCGCAGCTGTCGATTGAATTGAGCCGTTACTATCGCGCGCTCAATCCGAATAATTCGCAGAGCGGTTTGGCTGGTTGGCGACTGCGAGTGATCGATGAGCGCTTGCAGGAAGTGCGCGCAGCACCGACTCTGACCGAGCTTGCGGAATTGTGCCGATTATCGGTTCGCCAATTGACGCGCGGTTTTCGCGCGAGTCGTGGTTGCTCGATAGGCGATTATGTGGCGACCAGTCGAGTGGAACACGCCAAGCGTTTATTGGCGGGCGATGAAAGTATCAAGTCGATTGCGTATTCGCTCGGCTTCTCGACACCGTCGAGTTTTTGTTTTGCGTTTCGTCGCGCGACTGGCAAAACGCCGCGCGAGTTTCGCCATGGCTCGATGTGCGATGCGTAAATTACCGCCGATTTTTCGACAAAAGAGCGGCGGCCGATGAAATTCTTCTGTTTATGTATTTTTTTTTTGACGCCTTTCGCATCTTTTCTATACTTCGACCATACTGAATAGTATTATCGGCCCGCGAACCGATATGGATGCTTAATTTGTAGGTTAATTAAGCACATAAGCATAAATTGAGCATCTTGGTTCCGAATGCAGAAAACGTTAAGAGAATCGATAGTCGCGTTAAAAGCTGCAGGGAAGTTGGTTTTAACATACGGTTTCACCGCGAGCGAGAGTGCTAGCGGCTTCATAAGTTAAACGTTCTGGCAAAAATAACCTGAGGGGAAAAGTATGAAAAAAGCAGTCTATCAGCGAGTTGCTTTGGCAAGGCCGGCTACGGTTCTCGGTGCGCTCGCATCGGCGATCTCGGCATGTTACGCACCTCAAGTGTTTGCTGCAGAAGCTCGTCAGATGGATGAAATCATCGTGACTGCGCGCCGTAAAGATGAAATGGCGCAGGAAGTTCCGATCTCGATGACGGTCATGACCGAAGACTTCCTCCGCAACAACAACGTAGCAAAAATTGAAGATATTGGTACCAAAGTACCGTCGTTGCGCATCACGTCCGTTGGTACCTCGCGTAACGAGCCAGTTATTACCTTGCGCGGTCAGCGTCAGGGTGAGGCGGCGTTCAACCAGGATCCCGCAGCTCCGTTGTATTTCAATGAAATCGTGATGGCACCAATCCAGGGTGGTAATGCTGGCCTTTACGATCTGGAAAGTTTGCAAGTCCTCAAAGGTCCGCAAGGTACATTGTTCGGTCGGAATAGTACCGGTGGTGCGGTCATGATTACTCCGAAGCGCCCTGGTTATAAGTTGGGTGGGTACGCGGAGGTTAAAGTCGGTAACTACGATCTGTTTGGTTTCGAGGGTGCGGTTGACGTTCCTTTGTTCGATACCGTTACAACGCGTTTGGCGGTTCAAAAAACCGATCGTGATGGCTACCAGAAAAATATTGCTAACAATGCCTTATATGGAAGACGCTATAACGACGAGCACACAGAGGGCGCGCGTCTAAGTGTGAACTTTGAGCAGGGTGCGTTGAGCAACTTGACCGTTGTTTCTTATGACCACGCCGATGAAGCTGCGGGCGTGCCAGTGCCTGGTGGGTATAACAGCTCCGCTGGGGTTACGGCATCGTCAGCGGCTTTGCGTGCTGCATTTCAGGAGCAAATGGACAGCAATGACCCTTGGAAAGTAAAAAGCGATATCGACGGCAGAGAAATTGTCAGAAACACATTCCTGTCTAATACGACGGAATATGAAATTGCTGATGAACTATCCGTAAAGAATGTATTTGGTTATCGCAAGGTACATTTTGGAACGGCTACTGATGCAGACGGCACCTATTTGCCAATTTTTGGTGCCATTCCCTATGGCGGCATTTCAGGAACGCTTAATCCGGACCTTAATAAGATTGACACCGAATTTTATAGTGACGAATTTCAGTTATTTGGTACTGCGCTGAATACCGACTTGGATTGGATCACCGGATTATACTGGTCTAAGTTGGACGGTGATGAGCGCAAACGGAATCGTCAGCCGGGTAGCTATGAAATCGCGCACAACAGCATTGAAAATACTTCGATAGGTTTGTTTGTTGAAGGCACCTACGCATTTACGGATGAGTGGGCTGTCACTGCGGGTGCTCGTCAAAGTCTTGAAAAACGGGAAATGACGGTGAGCAAGTTTAATGATCTTGCCATGACGAATTGTGTAATCCTTGCTGAGGGTTCGACCACTGCGGCTCCTGGCTGTCAGCGTACCGTGGACGAGGACTTTGATAGCACGACTTGGAAAGTGTCAGTGAACTACACGCCGACGACAACGATGTTGATTTATGGAAGTGTTTCGACGGGATTTCGTGCGGGTGGTTTTAATACCCGTGGAACAAATGATGCCACTCTTGTCCCGTATGATCCGGAAAACGTGACGACGTTTGAGTTGGGTACCAAGCAGGACTGGGAACTCGCCGATATGCCAGTACGCAGCAACTTAGCTGTATACTTGCAGAAATACGAGGATATTCAACAGACAAGAGCAGCGCCATCGATAACGAACCCAGGGACTCTTGACACCGCCACCATCAATGCGGCCAAGGCGGAAATTACCGGTGCCGAGCTGGATGTGTCTATCAAGCCGACCGATGATCTGACGTTAAGCGTTTCTTACTCATATGTTGATGCAAAGTATAAGAGCAAGACAGATGTAGTTGCCTTGAATCAGGCGGCTCCGACGACACTTACGGAGTTGGATACAAGTGACGATGACTTCACTTACATCCCTCAGCAATCAGCAACTGCATCGATAACCTACATGCTGCCGTTGGATGCTTCGCTAGGTGATATTTCTGTGATGGCAAGTGCATATTGGCAAACTGAGATGGCTACGCATCCGCTCCTCAAAGAGTTCGATAGCTATGCTTGGTCTGCCACAGGCAAACAGCAAGCAAAGGATGCCTCAACGGTTGATGGTTATACCATTTACAACCTGCGTGTGGATTGGCGCGGAATTATGGGTTCAACCTTTGATGCGGCGCTTTATTGCAACAACGTTTCGGACGAAGAATATGTTCAAGGTGGTCTGAATATTGTTGATAGCTTTGGTATTGCTAGCTACAACTACGGCGCACCGCGTACCTACGGTGCTTCGGTTAAATACTCGTTCTAAGCGTTATCGCCCCACGCAAGTGGGGTAATCGATCAAAGCGGTTGGGGTTTTACCTCAACCGCTTTTTTTATTGCTGTTGAAAAGTTGGGATTTGAGCAGCGGGCTACGGCAGTGCGTCGAGCACACGAATCCGATAAATATACGGCCAGAATTTTCCGGTAATTAATAATGACTGATCGCGAGTATCTAATGCGATGCCATTGAGCACATCGGCTTTTTCGGAGCGAGTCGATTTCGGATAGAGCTTGCTTAAATCGAGTCGTGCAGTGACGCGGCCTTTTTCGGAATCGATCACGACGATTTCATCGCTCTGCCAAATATTTGCAAGCAGTCGCTCGGGTTGAGAGCTGTGAGCCGGTATCCATTCCAATTCGTTGAGATTGTCGATGGGCGTTTCGCCATCGCTGATATTGATGGATCGTTCGGTAACAAGTGTATTCGGGTTGATGAAGCGAAGCATACTAGTACCGTCACTCATGATGAGCGCAGCATCGTTATGCGTTAAACCCCAGCCTTCGCCTTGATAAGAAAACTCGCCCAGTTTCTTCAGTGTTTTTTTATCGAAAATAAAGCCGCGTTTTTCGCGCCAGCTCAGTGTGTAAATACGATCATTCCACAGTGTTAAGCCTTCGCCGAAAACGGAATAGGGTAATGACTGCTTGGTGCAGGAGGCTCCGGTGGTCAGTGGGCACGATGAGATATAGGAGCGCCAATACAGGCCGCTGCTTTCGTAAAGAGTATCTCCGCTCAACTCGAGTCCTTGAGTGAATGCGTTATCCGGATGTTTATAGCGTGCGATAACTTCGTAGCGTAGGGTGGGTGCCGCTGCGCTGAGCTGGGCGGCGAATAGCCAAGGGAGGGGAAGCCATAGCAAAGGCGAGCGAAGTGCCCGCTGCGTCATCGATATCACTGGCGATTAACGGCTGCCGCGTTTCTCGACAAAGGCGAGGGCGTTTTGCACGGCTGTCGTTACTTTCTCCTCCATTTCCATGCTTTCTTTCGGAGAAAGATAAAACGCCATATCGACGTCGTAACGAATATAGCGCGGGGGTAGGTGATTGAGCGCGACGCAGGCGACATCGGCGATGAAATCGGTCTCGACGGTGCGGCTGCCAATTTGCTTGTGAATTTCGCCGATCACCATGTGCTCGTAATAATTGTGCACGCTATCGAGATTGGCGGGCTGGTCGCTCAGAGAGTAGGAGGTCAGCATGGTCGCATTCCTTGAAGCGGATCGGATATTTATTGGCGTTTAACGACTTTGATGAGGCTGCAAAGAGTGTAGTGACTTCGGCCGAATCTGTCAGCGTCCGCGAATCAGGTCGCGCAGCATGAAGCGGGCTGGAGATAGAGCCTGGCGCAAGTCGCGCGGCAGCGGGCGCGGCTCGTTGACGATGAGTGAGGCGAGTAATTCCGCGCACAAGGGGGTCGATGTTAGGCCGCGTGAGCCGTGACCGACATTGATATAAAGACCAGGGATGTAAGCGCCCGCCGTGTCGACGCGGGCGTGAGCATTTTTCGCCAGTATGGCGTAACGAGCGCGCATAGTGCGCTCGTCGGCAACCGCGCCGACGATGGGCAGGTAGTCGGATGTGGTGCAGCGATAGCCAACCCGTCCGTTCAGTGTTGCCGCATTATTCGCATCGGGCATTTCATTGAGTAATTCCGGTAATGCGTTGTGCAAGGTCTGCAAATTGAAGCGATGGCTTTCGGCGCGCAGCGCGGTATTCGCCGTATCGTTTTCATGCAGATCGAAGGTTGCGCCAATGTGCAGTCCCGAAGTGCTCGGTGTTAAATATCCGTCATGACAAATCACACAGCGTGGATACTCGCGCAAATACTGTCGTGGCAATTCAGTGATTTGACCGCGAATCGCTTTGAGCGGTAAAGATGCGGTCTGCTCGAACAGTGTTGCGCTGTAGGCATTGGCGATAACGACAAAATCGGCAACGATTTCGCCCTGAGTCGTGCTGACTCGCCACTTTGCGTTGTCGCGGGACAGCGTGCTTACAGCGCAGTCCACGCGTATATCGATGGCTGCGTGATGCGTTAAATATTCGCAGATCGCTTTCGGAGATAGCCAGCCGGCGCGCGAAAACCATAATGCTGCTTGCGCGATGTTGCAGTTGCTCAATTGACTGGCGCGTTCAGCGTCGACAAATTTCAGCCAGTCGTTTTGCTCGGAAAATGCGGCGCGTAGCTGTTCGAGACCCATGGTGTCATCGAGTAATTGCAGCACGCCGCAAAAATCGCCGTAATCACTTTTTTCAGTAATGAGCGGGCGATAATAATCGAGCGCAAATAAATAGCTGGCCAGTGCAAAACGATTGAGTGTGCCATCTTGTGCGGAAAGTTTCGTGTAAAGCACGCCCTGTGGATTGCCCGACGCGGCCGTGGCTAACGAGGTTTCGCGCTCAAGCAATATCACTTCGCAATGGCGTTTTGCCAAAGCGTGCGCGGTGGTGGCACCGGCTAGGCCACCGCCGATAATGACTACACGCGGCGTTGTCGATGTTTGTGCTGGCGAGTAGGCCCAGTATTCAATGGCGGGAATTTTTTTTCGATCGGCAATGGATGTTGTCGTTCGTGTATTGAATTCACCGCGCAACATTTGCCGCTTGCTGCCGAAGCCGGGAAATTTTTCAATGGCAAAGCCTACGTCTTGCAAGCCGCGTTTGACGATGCCCGCGACAGTGAACGTAGCGAATGTGGTTCCGGGTTTACTTAAGCGGCCAATTTGTTCGAATAAATCCGATTGCCACATCTCCGGATTTTTCGCCGGTGCAAAGCCATCGAGAAACCATGCGTCGACATGAAACGCATTGGCCAGCTCGGGTGCGTCACTGTCGTGCAGTGCATTGAACTGATTTGCCGCATCGCCGAATAATAATTGCAGCGTTACAGTCTCATCGAGATGGCGCAGATGGAAATCGCGAATGCGCGGTGGATAGCGATCGAGCAAAATTTCACCGAGCTCGGCGAACATCTCGATGTGTTGCCATTGCTGTAGCGCGCGCGCCAAAGTTTCTTTATCGAGTGGAAATTTTTCGACCGATACGTAATGCAGTCGCCATGAGCGCGGTGCGGTTTTTCGCCACAAACGCCACGCGCACAGAAAATTCAATCCCGTACCGAAACCGGTTTCGCCGATCACGAAGACGCCGTTTTGTTGCGGGTCGAGCGCACGCCAGCGTTCGGCTAATCGATTTTGTTCGAGAAAAACGTATTCGGTTTCCGCCAGGCCATCGCCGCGCGAAAAATAGATATCGCCGAACGCGTTCGAGAAGGGTTCGTCGTGTTCGCTCCAGTGCAGATCGGCGGCAGGTAATTGCCAGGGGGAGAGATATTCGCTCATCGCAGGATCGCTTCAACGGGGTGCGTCATTTTACGCTATCCGCAGCGATTGACGAGCCAATCGCTGCTAGTGCGTACGGCGTGCTTTTGCTGGCATCGCCGCATGCTTGTGTTAGCATCGTCGCATGCTTGCCTTGGCGAATGTGGATGTTTAAACCGATAACAATGATGATCTCAATCCTTCGCTGCGTGATAGTTGTTGCGTTGCTGAGCGGATACGTTTTTGCTGAATCAGGCGTCGATGTCTCCGCGCAACGCATTCGCATCGTGCTAAAAAGTGAACCACCGAATTTGAATAGCGTGCAGGCCACCGATGTGGTGAGCAGCTTCGTGCTCAATCACATCATGGAAGGTCTGCTGCAATACGACGCGCGCAACGAATTGATTCCCGGTGTTTCGGCGCGCTGGGATTTGCGCAGCGACGGAGCGACGTTTTGGCTGCGGCGCGATGCGCGCTGGAGCGACGGCAAGCCGGTTACCGCGCACGATTTTGTTTTCGCGTGGCAACAGGTTGTTAATCCCGCATCGGCCAGCCAGTACGCATTCGCATTATTTCCCATCGCAAATGCCGAGCGCATCAATCGCGGTGAGTTGGCGGTCGATCAATTGGGCGTGCGCGCGATTGGCGACTATCAACTGGAGGTTCAGTTCGAGCGGCCCTGTCCGTATTTTCTCGGTTTGACCGCATTTGCGACGTATTTTCCGCTGCGTGAGGATTTCTATCGAGCGCGCGCCGAGCGCTATGCTGCCGATGCGGGCGATCTATTGTTCAACGGCGCGTTTACGTTGACGCGTTGGGAGCATGGCGCGCGATTGACGCTGAGTAAAAATCCGCAGTACTGGAATGAAAAAAATATTCGACTGCAGGAAATCGATATTCCCTATATCACCGCCGACGCGTTGGCTGCGTTTAATTTGTTCGAGCAGGGCAGTGTGGCGATGGCGCAGCTTGACGCGAGCACCTTGCAGGAAGCAGTCGCGCGCGGTGCGCCAATGCAATTATTTCAAACCGGCGGAATTTATTTTCTTGAGTTTAATTTGCGCGACGATCGCCTAACGCGCAATGTGCATTTACGCCGCGCTATTCAGGCGATTTTTTCTCCTTCGCAGTTGGTCAATAAAGTGATTGGCTTGCCCGGCAATATCGCTGCTACGACGTTGTTTCCAAGCACGGTGAAGGGTGAGCAGGGACTGCTGCGCGACGCGTATCCGCCACCGCTGGTTCCCAATAGCGTGGCGCGGGCGCGCAGCGAATTAGAGATGGCAAAGCGCGAGCTCGGAATCGATCAATGGCCGCCGTTGGTGTTGTTGGCGGGTACGAGTGGCACCGCAAAAAAGCAGGCCGAATATTTTCAGCAATTGTTGCAGCGCGGCTTGGGTATTCCGGTTCGCATCGACAATCAAATTTTCAAGCAGGCGCTCGATAAAATGACGCGCGGCGATTTCGACATTGCGATGGCGGGTTGGGTGCCCGATTTCGACGATGCGATTACCTTCGGCGATTTGATGGCGAGCTGGAACGAAAATAACCGCGGGCGTTACAGCAATCCTGCTTACGATGCGTTGGTGCGTGCAGCGAATGCCACTGGCGATCAAACAATCCGCATGCCGTTATTTGCACAAATGCAAAAAATATTGATCGAGGATGTGCCGATTTTGCCGACGTTTGAAAGCGCCGAGATGTACGTGATCGATCCGCGTTTGCACGGCGTGGCGCGCGCGCGATTCGGCGGCGATCTCGATTTTCGTCGTGCGCATGTCGAGGAATTGAAACGCTAATGTGGCGCTATATCGTTAAACGCCTGCTTTCCGGTGCGCTGACTATCTGGTTTATCGCCACCGCGACTTTTTTTGCGATGCACAAAGTACCGGGCGACCCGCTGAGTAACGAGCGCGCAGTGAGCGCGGAGATTCGACGCAATCTCGTCGCGAAATATGGGTTGGATCAGCCTCTGCTCACACAATATGGAATTTATCTGCGCAATATGGTGCGCGGCGATTTTGGCATTTCTTTTACGCAACAGAATCGCCGCGTCAACGATATTATCCGCGAACATTTTCCCGTCTCCGCGTTGCTTGGCATTTTTGCATTGATGATTGCGATCACTGGCGCCGTGATTTGGGGTTCGTTATCGGCGCGTTATCGCGGACGTTGGCCCGACACCGCCATTATGGCCATGGTGATTTGTGCGGTTTCCGTTCCGAGTTTTGTGATCGCGGCTTTTATGCAGTGGTTGCTGCTCGCGCTTGAACGAAAATTCGGTGTGTCGTTGTTGCCGGTAGCGGGGTGGGGCAGTTGGCGACATGCGATATTGCCGGCGATAGTGCTAGGACTCGGCACGATGGCTTACATGACGCGATTGTTGCGCGCGAGTTTGCTTGAAATTGCACAGGCTGATTATTTGCGCACAGCGCGTGCAAAAGGTTTGTCGCGTGCACGCATTTTCTTTTTTCATCGATTGCGTAATGCCCTGCTGCCGGTGATCACGATTCTCGGTCCCACTATCGCGGCGATTACTACGGGCGGTTTCGTGGTGGAATTGGTGTTTGCGATTCCGGGGCTGGGCCGTTATTTCGTCGAAGCCGTGCAGCAACTCGACTACACCGTGATCATGGGTACCACCGTGTTTTACGGCGCGTTTCTGGTCGTGATGGTGCTCGTCGTCGATATTCTCTATGGGTTTGCCGACCCGCGCATTCGAGTGAGTCGATGATGTCGTCGCCCGTGCAAAACTCATCGATCGCCAAGGAATTATTCGAGCCGGCACCGCCGCGTGCGCTGCTCGAAGTTGCCGCGCAACCGGGCGAGTCGTTTTGGCGGATGGTATTTTTTCGTCTGTTGCGCGATAAGCGCGCAGTGTTCGGTGCGGTGGTGATTACTTTACTTATTGTCGCCGCCACTATTGGTCCATGGTTGTGGCCGGTCGATCCGGCGCAGCAAATTCTTGGCGCTGCGGCGCAGGGGCCGAGTCGCGCCATTGTTGCAGTGTTAGTTAATGATGCGCCTCATACTCCGGTTTTAGTGGAGCAGTACGGTGAGTTAATGCCTGCACGCGAACTCAGTGCGCCGCGCAATCTGAACGTTGTCGAGGCCAATAGCGAGCGTGTCGTACTGAGTTGGGAACCGGTGGTTGGCGCGCACAGTTATCGCATTTATCGCAATATTCGGATGCCGCGGGATCGCGCCGATCTCGGTTTGCCGCTCGGTGCGACCACGCAGCGCAGGCAAGTCAGTTTTAGCGACGGTTTATTGCTGCGTCAGCGCAATTACGTGTACAGCGTTGTCGCGAGCGATGGCAGCGATGAAGCGCGCGAATTTGTTTCAATCAGCGTCACTCCTCAAGCTGCGATCGGTTTGCTTGAAGCACAATTGCAAGGCTTGATTCCGATACAGGATTTAAATCCAGAAGATGCCGATGCAAACGCTTCGCCTGAAAAAATTGTAGTGCCTGAAACGGTTGTAGTACCTGAAACGGTTGTAGTATCTGAAAAAGTTGTAGTACCTGAAACCATTGTGCTGACCGCGCATCCGCTCGGCACCGATCATCTCGGACGCGATTTACTTGCGCGCTTGTTGCAGGGTGCACGCGTTTCATTATTTATCGCCACCAGCGCGGCGTTGCTCTACGTCGCATTCGGTTTATTGTACGGCGCGATAGCGGGTTTCAGCGGCGGTCGCGTCGATCATTGGATGATGCGCATCGCCGATTTCATCGTCGCGCTGCCATTTTTATTGTTCATGATTTTATTGCGCATCGCGTTCGGCATCGGTCCCGGCGAGAGCGGTATTTTGCCGTTGGTGATTGCGCTGGTGTTGTTGAGCTGGCCCGCATCGGCACGGCTGGTGCGCGGGCAGGTTTTGCAACTGCGCGAAGAAGCGTATGTCGATGCAGCGCGTCTAGCAGGCGCCAGCGATTTTTATATTATTTTCCGCCATCTGTTGCCGAATATGTTCGGCGTGATTCTGGTGGCGCTGACATTTGCCATTCCTAACGCCATTTTTACTGAAGCGTTTCTTTCGTTTATCGGTATGGGTGTGACGCCGCCAGAAACTTCGTGGGGTGCGATGAGCAATGACGGTATGCAGAATTTATGGACGCACCCGGCGGAATTGTTTTGGCCCGCATTGGCGATCAGTATCACCGTGCTTGCATTTAATTTATTGGGTGATGCTTTAAGAGACGCGTTGGATAACAAACAGGGCGATGCGCTCGCTATCAAGCAAAGCGGAAAAATATCGTGATGCCGCTGCTCGAAGTTGCTGACTTGCACGTTTCGATTAGAACTCCGCGCAATGCTGTGCACGCAGTGCGCGGCGTCGATTTACAGGTGGGCGCCGGCGAGACGCTCGCTTTGGTGGGTGAATCTGGCTGCGGCAAGTCGATGACGGCGATGAGTATTGCCGGATTGCTGCCGAACAATGCGCAGATTGTTCGCGGTGATATTTCGCTCGATGGCGCGCGCTTGAAAGATTATTCCGATGCCGAGTGGAATCGTGTGCGCGGTGCGCAGATCGGTTTTATTTTTCAAAATCCGATGTCATCGTTTAACCCGAGTATGCGTGTCGGCGATCAAATTGCCGAGGTGCTGCTCGCGCATCGCGCGTTGTCGAAGCATGCAGCGCAGCAGCGCGCGGTGCAGTTGCTCGATCGCATGCGTATCGCCAATCCGACAGCGCGTGCACGGCAATATCCGTTCGAAATGTCGGGCGGCATGTTGCAGCGCGCGATGATCGCGATGGCGGTGGCGTGCGAACCGAAATTATTGATTGCCGATGAGCCGACGACCGCGCTCGATGTCACCGTGCAAAAAGAAGTGCTGCAGTTGATCGCCGAGTTGCAGCGCGAGCAGAACATGGGATGTTTACTCATCACCCATGATTTAGGCATCGTCGAACAAATTGCCGATCGTGTTGCCGTGATGTACGCCGGTGAAATTATCGAGCAGGGTACGGTGGATGCGGTATTCGCTGCCACCGCGCATCCGTACACGCAAGGATTGCGCGCGGCATTGCCGGAGATTCGCGTGGGTGAAGGAGTAGGGCGCGGAGAGTTGGCGGCCATTCCTGGCACACCGCCTGACTTGGCGCAGCAATGGAGCGGCTGTAGTTTTTCGCCGCGTTGCGCAAAGGCTATGAAGATTTGTATCGCGCAGTCGCCGCCAGTGCTTGATGTCGGCAACGAACACTGCGCGCGTTGTTGGCTATTGCATTCGCAAATTTCTTCTCCTCTCCTGCAAGGAGAGGGAACGTGAGCGGAGATTTGGCGATGCCTAAGCAAGAAATATTGCTGCGCTGCGAAAATCTCGGCAAATGTTTTGCGCTGCCGGGCGGCGCGCAATTTTGGGCTGTGCGCGATGTGAATCTCGATATTTTTCACGGCGACGCGCTTGGTATCGTCGGTGAAAGTGGATCGGGAAAATCGACGTTGGGTCGTTTGTTATTGGGGTTGCACGAAAAAAGCGAAGGCGCGGTTTATTATCGCAATGAGCTGCTGCCGCAAAAATATCGGCGTGCGGATTTCAAGCGTTGGTCCACGCATCTGCAGATGGTTTTTCAGGATCCGTACGCAACGCTGAATCCGCGCTTGACCGTGGGCGACAGTATCGCCGAGCCGCTGCGGCTGACCGGTTCGTTGCAGCGCGCGCAGATACAGCGGCACGTTGCGGATGCGCTGGAGCGCGTCGGCTTGTCGGCGGCGATGGCATCGCGTTATCCGCATGAATTTTCCGGCGGCCAGCGTCAGCGCATTGGATTGGCGCGGGCACTGATTGTCGAGCCCAAAGTATTAATTTGCGATGAGCCGGTGTCGGCGCTCGATGTCTCGGTGCAGGCGCAGATCATCAATTTGCTTGCGCGTTTGCGTCGCGAATTGCAATTGACGTTGATATTTATTTCGCACGATTTAGCGGTGGTGCGGCACTTGTGCGATCGCGTTGCGGTCATGCAAGCGGGGCGTATCGTCGAGTTGGGCGATACCGAGGCGTTGTTCGAACGGCCGCAGCATGAATTTACCCAGCGTTTGCTGTTCGCGCGTCAATTGCAGGGTGCACCTGTTCATCGGCTTTAAATCGCGCGCATAAAAAAAGCCGGCAATGGCCGGCTTGATAGGGTGAAGCAAAAATCTATACGCCGCCTTCCAGCGACTTGGGATAAATCACCAGACGCGGTGCCTTGTTGTCGCGGTAATCGCAGAGGAATGTCATTTCGCCCGCGTCCTCGGCATTGAAGTGCACAGGCCAGCGATTAAAGCCGATCACTATTTCAAAATCGCCTGCTTCAACGTTTGTGCTGGCGCGGTATTGATTGTTGCCCAGCGCGCGTAATGGCAATTTGTCTTTGTTGGTCGATTTTGCGCCCGGGTGTTTCATGTAGACAATCAGTGCCGCTTCGCTTTCGCCGCGAGTCGCTTGCGCCGCGAGCTCTGCCGTATTCTTCAGTTCGCGCAGCACTTGATCCTGGCTATTCAGTTTGACGAGCCCCGATCCGCTCGCTGCCGCAGTCGCTGCAGGTGCTGATGTAGTTGCAGCAGGTGCGCTCGCCGCTACTTTTGCTGGCTCGGGCTGTGGAGTCGCGGCGGGTTTCGGTGCCGCTTCCGCTGCTTTGGTGGCGGCTGCCGGTGCTGCCACTGTCGCGGCGGTCGCAGCGGCAGTCACTTTTGCCTGCGAGGCTTCTTTCGCGGCGAGAGCAGCTTTCAGACGCTCGATTTCATTTTTAGCGGATTCGGCTTCCTGTTTAGCACGGGCCAGCTCCTGCTCCTGCTGCTGGCGTTTGCTGCGCTCTTCAGCCTGCTTCTGCTGTTGCTGCGCTTGTGCCTGCTCGCTGTTCTGTGCGCTCAGCTCTTTGACCTGTTGTTGCTTCGAGGCGACTTGTTGTTTAAGACGATCGATATCGTCGTTGAGCGAATCGATACCGCTATTCGATTTATCGAATTTGAGTTGCGCGAGTTTGAGTTTGAACTCGGCGTTGCGCACCTTGCCTTCGTTCTCTGCACCCGGTACCGCTTTCAATTCGGCACGTGCTGAGTCGACGGCTTTTTGCGCGGCCGCAACTTCGGCCTGCTCCGGCGAGGGCTTATTGCGCAATGCGGTGATTTGCTGTTGCTTCGCAGAGATCTGCTGATTGAGCGTGGCGAGCTCTTTTTCCAGAGCCGCTTGCTGAGTGCGAATATCCTGTGCGGAACTTACGGTGCTTACAGCGGCGAAGAACGCCAGAGCGCTCGCTGTTCCGATGGCTTTCCAATTCATCATTACCGACAACCTCATGGAAATAGCAAAGAAAGACCTTCAGTTTTTGCGTCGAACATCATTCGATCGCATAAAAAGCGGGCTTACTGTCCTTAAAACGCAACCTCGGAAATATGGCAGATAACGACCATTTGTCAAAAATGCCGCGCCGCTGGTCGCACTTTCTCCGATGGATGGCGAGATGAGCGGCCACCGCGTAGCGGAATGATGAATGAGTGCGTAGCGCGATAGCAAACGAGCGGCACGCGTGATGACAAACGCAGGCGTGCTTATTAGACTGGCGCCTCTTCTTTCCTGACGGTATTTCGACGGATTATGGCGCTATATCGCACGCAAAGTATTTCGCAAGATCAATTATTAACCATCGCGGCAAATATTCTCGACAAGGCATTTTTCGATAGCAGTCGAGTGTTGGCCAAGCGTCGCTACCAAGCGTTGGAAAAAGGCAATCGCGTATTTCTGATTAACCTCGCCATGGAAGATCGCAGCGAGTTGGCGGTCAGTGTGCGACTCGACAGCAGCGAGTTGCAAAGCAAACTTAATTTCAGCGCATTTCGAGATGTTCTCGCGATATTGCTCGGAGCGACCGCGCAGCTACTCAAGACCAAACAGTCGGTGCCGGTATTTTCCAACGGCGATGGCGATACCGCTCGCTGGTTGTACCTGATTCCAGCTATCTATCGCGGCGACGTGCGCGAAGAAATCATGGTTCTTGGTGTCGATACACGTGAGCCCGGCAAGTTGATACTAGAACTCCTGTTTATCGATCCCACCCAATTTCAGGCGCAGGCTGCCAACACCGCCGGTTAGTTGATTTCGACGGTCTATACTGTTCGGCAGCGCGTGGCTGCGCGCTCACAAGGCTCTTCGCGATATCGATGTATCGGATGCGCGTGAGAGCTAATCGACATCTTGGTAAGAGGATTCGCCATGCTAAAAACAATAATAGAAACGGCACGTGCCAAAGCCGGAATCGCCTCCGATATCGATGTCGAACAATTTGAAAGCGTGCTGGCCATGTTCGATGCGGCGCTGGCGAAATTCGCCGATAAACCGGTCTTCAGCAGTTTGGGTTGTACGCTGACGCTGCAACAAGTCGATCGCCTGTCGCGTCGCTTTGCTGCATTTTTACAGCAGCAGCCACAATTGCAGCCCGGCGATCGAATCGCGATTCAACTGCCGAATTTAATTCAATATCCGGTGGCACTGTTCGGTGCGATGCGCGCAGGGCTTATCGTCGTCAATACCAATCCTTTGTACAGCGCACCTGAAATCGAGCATCAGCTCAAAGATGCCGGTGCCAAAGCATTGGTGGTGTTGGCCAACTTTGCGCATAACGCCGCGACGATTCTGCAAAATACCGATGTGCGCTTGGTGATTGTTACCGAGCTCGCCGATTTGCATCCGCCGCTGAAACGCACACTGATCAATTTCGTCGCGCGCTACATCAAACGCATGGTGCCGGCATTCAGTATTCCGGGCGCGATTTCGTTCAACGATGCGTTGACAGCGGGCGATCCTGCCACGCTGCGCGCCGCGACTCCGAAACCTAACGATGTTGCTGTGCTGCAATACACCGGAGGTACTACCGGGGTGGCGAAAGGCGCCATGCTGAGTCATCGCAATCTCGTCGCCAATGCGCTGCAGGGCAAGGCGATGTTCGATACTTACGGTCTGATCGACGGTGGGGAAGTATTTTTGCTGCCGTTGCCGCTGTATCACATTTATACCTTCACCTTCAGCATGATCATGCTGAACGGCGGCAACCACTGCGTATTGATTCCGAATCCGCGTGATTTAGGCAGCGTGACGAAAGCGATGCAGCAATATCCGGTCACCGGTTTTTGCGGGCTCAACACGTTATTCGTGGCGCTCTGCCAGCGCGCGGATTTTACCGCGCTCAATTTTCATAAAATGAAAGTCACGATTTCCGGCGGCATGGCATTGACCTCCGGAGCAGCGCAGAAATGGAAACAAATTACCGGCACCGATATTTACGAGGGTTACGGCCTTACCGAAGCATCGCCCGTGGTCTCGGTCAATCCGGGTACGAATAATCAGCCGGGCACGATCGGGTTGGCGCTCGTCGACACCGAAATCAAAATCGTCGACGATCACGGCAACGCACTCGATATCAATCAGCCCGGCGAGTTGTGTGTCAAAGGTCCACAGGTGATGTTGGGATATTGGCAGCGCGACGACGAAACGCGCAAAGTGCTCGATGCCGAGGGCTGGCTGCGTACGGGCGATGTCGCCATTGTGCGCGAAGACGGTTTCATCAAAATCGTCGATCGCATCAAAGATATGATTGTGGTGTCGGGCTTCAAGGTATTTCCCGGTGAAGTCGAAGAGGTGGTCAGTCGTCATCCCGATGTGATCGAGTGTGCGGCGATCGGTGTGCCCGATGAACACTCGGGCGAAGTGGTGCAAGTATTCGTGGTGCCGCGTCGCGCCGATTTGACCGAAAAAGAAATTCGCGATTTTTGTCATGAACAGCTGACCGGCTACAAAATACCCAAGCACGTCGTCTTCCGCAAAGACCTGCCGAAATCCAATGTCGGTAAAGTGTTGCGTCGTGTATTGCGCGATGAAGTCGTTAAATAATCCTAAATCCCGATGTAGGGGCGCTGCTTGCTGCGCCTTTTGGTTTTCATAATTTCATCAAGGGCGCAGCAAGCAGCGCCCCTACAGGATTCCCAGCCCCTGCGTCGGTATCTGAAATGTATTGACGTATAATCGCCGCTTGAAAATCGCAACCGGCTTTATTCAGTGCAATCCAATCACTCCTCATCATCGAAGCGTCCAGCACGTCAACGCGCGCGCATCAGCGGTCCAATTCCGCCTGCGCTTGCGGCATTGCGGCCGTTATTGGATCAATGCTGGCAAAACGATCGCCATGGATTTTGGCGACGCTGGCAAACGCTGATCGAGCAGTCTCAGGCAAATAAGCCGATCGATGACGCGCTGAACAGTTTGCGCGAGGATTTGGAGACGTCGCGCGCGCGCGTGCAACAGCGCTATGAGCAGCGTCCTGTGTGCGAATTCGATGACGCGCTGCCGGTTTCCGCTCAGCGCGAAATTATCGCCAATGCCATTCGCGACCATCAGGTGGTGGTGATCGCCGGTGAAACCGGCTCGGGAAAAACCACGCAGATTCCGAAAATTTGTCTGGAGCTTGGTCGCGGTACGCGCGGCCTGATCGGTCACACACAGCCGCGACGCTTGGCTGCGCGCACGGTGGCAGCGCGTATCGCCGATGAGTTGAAAACACCGCTCGGTGGCGCGGTCGGTTATCAGGTGCGTTTCAGCGAAGTTGTCGGCGATAACAGCTATATCAAATTGATGACCGACGGCATTTTGCTCGCCGAAATTCAAAATGATCGCTTTCTCAATCGCTACGACACGCTGATTATCGACGAGGCGCACGAACGCAGTCTCAATATCGATTTTCTGCTCGGTTATCTCAAACAATTATTGCCGCGTCGCCCCGATCTCAAAGTGATCGTCACCTCGGCGACGATCGATGTCGAAACGTTTTCAAAACATTTCGCTGACGCGTCAATAAAAGCTGCGCCGATTATCACTATCGAAGGCCGCACGTTTCCGGTGGAAGTGCGTTATCGGCCCGTTGAGGAGTTGGTTGCCGAACCGGATTTACCTGCTGCGATCGATGCGGCCATTACAGAATTAGCCAACGAACGCGGCGGCTTGCAGGGCGATGTGCTGGTATTTTTACCGGGCGAACGTGAAATTCGCGAAACCGCTCTGCAGTTGAGAAAAAGCGCTGTGCCGCATTTGGAAATTATTCCGCTCTATGCGCGTTTGAGTTTGAGCGAGCAGCAGCGCGTTTTCGATATCAGCAAACGCAAAGGTATACGTGTGGTGTTATCGACCAACGTTGCCGAAACCTCGCTAACCGTGCCGGGCATTCGCTATGTGATCGATAGCGGCTTGGCACGCATTTCACGTTACAGTGTGCGTTCGAAATTGCAGCGTTTGCCGATCGAGCCCATTTCCAAAGCGAGCGCGGAACAGCGCAAAGGCCGTTGCGGTCGAATTGGCCCCGGTATTTGCGTGCGCTTGTATTCGGAGTTGGAATTCGCGCAGCGCGCCGATTTTACCGATGCAGAAATTCTGCGCACAAATCTCGCATCGGTCATTTTGCAATTGCTCGCGCTGCGGTTTGGATCGATCGACGAGTTTCCGTTTGTCGATGCGCCCGATTCGCGTCAAATCGGCGATGGCTTTTTATTGCTCGAAGAATTGGGTGCGGTTAAAGAGCGCAAAACGCTGACCGCACTCGGATCGCAGTTGGCGCGTTTGCCGGTCGATCCACGTATAGCGCGCATGTTGTTGGCTGCGAATCAGCAGCGCAGCTTGCACGAAGTCTTAGTGATCGCTGCCGCATTGAGTATTCAGGATCCGCGCGAACGGCCAGCTGATAAACAGCAAGCTGCCGATGAAATGCATCGCCGCTTCAATGATCCGGAGTCTGATTTTCTCGCTTACATCAAATTGTGGAATTATCTCGAAGAGCAGCGGCAGGCGCTCAGTCAAAATCAATTCCGCAAATTGTGCGAGCGAGAATTTCTTTCGTATCTGCGGGTGCGCGAGTGGCGCGATGTGCATCACCAGCTAAAACTGGCGTGCGCCGAATTGGGTTGGCGCGAAAATCACGCGCCTCTCAGTGATGAGAAAGCCAATTACGAGGCGGTACATCGAGCGATACTCGCCGGCTCGTTAAGCCATATCGCGATGCTCGATGAGAAGCGCGAATATCTCGGTGCGCGCAATCGCAAGTTGCGCATATTTCCCGGATCATCATTATTTAAAGCCAAGTCAGGTTCTAGTAAGCAAAACGCAAAATGGATTGTCGCTGCAGAAATTGTCGAAACGTCGCAGGTCTATGCGCGTACCGTGGCGTCGATCGATCCGCTGTGGACTTTAGGAATCAACGAAGCACTGTTAAAGCGTCGTCATAGCGAGCCGCATTGGCACGCGAAAAGCGGACGTGTGGTTGCACTCGAAACGGTGACATTGTACGGACTGGTTGTCAGCGATAAACAGCGCGTGCATTTCGGCGCGATTGATCCCGCGCAGGCGCGAGAGATTTTCGTACGCAGTGCGTTGGTAGCCGGCGACTATCGCACGACGGCAGAATTTTTCTCGCACAATCGACAGTTGATTGCTGATATCGAAGGCATGGAAGAAAAGGCGAGGCGACGCGATATTCTTGCCGACGAAGAAGAGTTGTTTCGCTTCTACGACGAACGCATTCCTGCCGATATCGTTACCGCTGCGCAATTTGAGCAATGGCGCAAGCGCGCCGAGGCGAAGGAGCCGAAATTATTGTTCGTGCCGCGCGAGCGGTTGATGCGCCACAGTGCTGAGGCGATTACCGAGGCGCAGTTTCCCGATCGAATCGAATTCAGTGATATGTCGCTGCAACTGCAATACCGCTTCGAACCCGGCAGCGCCCGCGACGGCGTTAATGTCATCGTGCCGATCGCGTTATTGAATCGCGTGCCCGATTATTATTTCGAGTGGCTGGTGCCGGGTTTATTGCGCGAAAAATGTATTGCTTTGCTCAAGGCATTGCCCAAGCAGTGGCGCAAACAATTCGTGCCGATTCCTGAAGCTATCGATCGAATCTTTCCGCAATTGCATGCCTGCGATCGCCCGTTGACGGAGCGGTTGACTGAGTTGCTGGCGCAACACGCAGAAAAAATTCCTGCCACTGCATGGCAGCTGGATGAGCTCGATGCATTCTATCGAGCTAATTTCTCCGTTATTGATAGTGACGGGCAATTACTCGGCGAGGGACGCGATCTCGCTGAATTGAAGCAGCGTTTGCGTGCGCCGATGCAGCAAAGCTTGCAGCGCGAAGTCGATCAGGGTTTTCAGCGCAGTGCGTTGCAACAATGGGATTTCGGCGAGCTGCCCGAAGCGTATCGTTTTGAGCAGGCCGGTGTAACGGTGATGGCATATCCCGCACTGGTCGATGATCAGGATAGCGTTTCGATCAAACTGCTGGAGACGCCGATATCGGCGCAGCAGCAGAGTGAGCGCGGCGTCATTCGCTTGCTGCAGTTGCAGACGTCGCAAACGGTGAAGTATTTGCGTAAGGAATTATTGCGCGGCAATACCTTGAGTCTGCAGTTTGCCGGCATCGATCAAAAACGCGAGCGGTGGATCGACGAAATTATCGAAGCGAGTTATCGCGAATTGTTTATCGAGGGTCGCGCGTTGCCGCGCAGTGAAGCCGAGTTTAGCGCGCGTTTGCAGCAGCATAAATCAGACATCATCGCTGTGGCTCAGCGTTACGAGAAATTATTGATGAGCGTGGCGCAGCAATACTCGACGATTCGCAGTCTGCAACGCACTCAGATCGACAAAACCTTGAACGATGTTTCTGTAGATATAAACCAGCAGCTCGAGCAATTGTTTAAACCGCGTTTTATTGCCGATACGCCGTGGCAATGGTTGCAACATTACCCGCGCTATCTTCAGGCAGTGGTGCAGCGCATCGAAAAGTTGCGTGGATTCTTCGCGCGCGATCGCGATTTGATGCGCGATTTAATCCCGCTGCAGAAGCAGCTGCTCGATCTGTATCAAAAGCAGCCGGAGGCGGCGCGCGTGTTGCCACTGGTCGGTCGTTATCGCTGGTTGCTGGAGGAGTTGCGGGTGTCGCTCTACGCGCAGGGTCTGCGTACCCTGGAGCCGGTTTCAATCAAGCGATTGCGCGATGTCTGGCAACAGGTCGAGCAGGAAGTATGGGCAAAAAAGTGATGGCAATGAGCGCTGCTTTTTAAATTATCGGCGATTCCGCTATAGTGAATTCCACACATGGCGAACAATGATTTTAGCGAAGAGCTACCATCCAGTTGAATGGGCGTTGAGTTGATGAATATCCCGGTGAAAACCACGATAAAAATTCTGATGCTGTCTCTGCTGGCAATAAACGCTGCGCAGACGCGGGCTGAGGAGGCTGCCAATCCTGATCCGTGGGAGCCGTTCAATCGCAAGGTTTATGTCTTCAACGATTATCTCGATCGCTATTTTCTAAAACCGGTGGCGAAAGGTTATCAAGCGGTGACGCCGCAATTCGTCGAAGACGGCGTACATCACATGTTCAGCAATATCGGCGAGGTGAGCAATATTCTGAACGGCTTGTTGCAGGCGAAATTTGTAAACAGCGCCGAGAGCGGTGGTCGGCTTATTGTGAACAGCACAATCGGTCTGCTCGGCTTTTTCGATGTTGCGAGCAAGATGGGCATGCAGGAACACGAAGAAGATTTCGGTCAGACGTTAGGGTATTGGGGCCTGCGCTCCGGACCTTATTTGGTCGTGCCATTCCTGGGGCCGCGTACGATTCGCGATGGCGCCGGGTCGATTGTCGATTCGTTTACCGATCCCGTCTCCGAGGGTATCGATCATGTGCCGACACGCAACGAGGTGCTCGGTATGCGCGTCATCGATACGCGTGCGCAATTGATCAAAGCGGAAGAGTTGGTGACGGGCGATCGCTATATTTTTATTCGCGATGCGTACTTGCAGCGTCGTCAATTCCTTATCGACGATGGTGCGGTGAAGGATAATTTTGGCGATGATGATTTTATGTACGATGAGTCGGGTGACAATTCTGCGCCCGCAGCGCCATCGGCTGAAACTTCGCAGGATTTAAAATAATCGAGAGTCGAAGTAACCCGGATTGGAAAATCCGGGTTATGTGTGCGTGATGGTGAACGTTAGGTTGTGAATGGCGAGTTGTGAATCGCTTTCACTCGTGAATGGCGTTGAGTGATAAACCCAGAATGAATCCGGATGGATTGACTGGGTCGACGCGGACTACCTCTCCAGTGGCACGGAACGGCAGCAATTTGTCGCCTTCCTGTTGAATATAAATCTCAACTGCAGTTCCGAGCGCCAGTGCGCGATCGGTTTGGATCAAAATCCCTGAGCCGCTAAGGTCTTTACAACGTGCGGTGAATTTTTCATTCCCGGCGCTGACCTCAACAGGCGCATTGATCTTCATGCGGATGAAATTGCGTTTTTCGCTGTAGGCGCGCTGCTCCAGCATCATCGTCGGCCCTCCGGTTTTGTTATAGAAAGATGAGAATGCGGCTTGAAATTGGGTGATGTGACAAGGATAGCTGTACCCATGCATCCGTACCAGTGCTTATGTCACATCGAGTGGTGGGGTTAGCTATTACGCGGTGGGTTGAGCGATGATCGGCAGCATGCTCGATCCTTTTCAACCATGGCCGCCAACAATGGGCTAAGCTCTTGCAAGCGCCATTTTAAGGGCGTAGTGTTGCCGCCTCGATTAAATCGTACCCAGCCAGGTTATGTTGCAGCTGCTGTTACAGGGTCCCAATTTTTTACAGGTGCATTGTTATGCCGCGTGAGCGCAATCGTCTGCTGTTAATAGACGACGATGATGCGGTGCGCGACAGCATGGCCGCCTATCTTCAGGAACTTGGATACAGCGTCGAACAGATCGGCGATCCTCGTCGTGGTCTCGAAGTTTTCGAGCAGGATCCGCCGGATACCGTCTTGCTCGATCTCAAACTCCCCGAAATCGACGGTTTGCAGGTGCTCAAAACCATCCGTCAGCATCCGGCCAATGTGCCGGTTATCGTCGTTTCGGGATCGGGACTGACCAACGATGTGGTGCAGGCGCTGCGCTACGGTGCCAGTGATTACCTGATTAAGCCGATCACCGATCTTGAAGTGCTCGAACACGCGGTTGCCCGCAGCCTGCAGCAAAATCGCCTGCAGCGCGAAAATCAGCGCTATCGCCTGCAGCTGGAAGAGGCCAACCGCGAGCTGCGGCAGAGTTTGAGTGCGTTGCAGCAGGACCAGCAGGCAGGGCGCCACGTCCAGCTCAAGATGTTCCCGGCGCGACCGCTGACGCAGGGCGATTACCATGTCAGTCACCGCATTTTTCCGTCGCTGTACCTCAGCGGTGACTTTGTCGATTACTTCACCGTTGGCGAGAACAGCATCGTGTTTTTCATCGCCGATGTGTCGGGCCATGGCGCGTCCTCGGCCTTTTTGACGGTGTTGTTGAAAAACCTGTTCGCGCGCAAGCGCAGCGATTATGGCCGCTGGTCCGATCCGACCGTGCTTTCGCCGGCGGGCATGCTGGCGCGCGCCAATCGCGAATTGCTCGCCACCGAGATCGGCAAGTACGTGACGCTGTGTGTCGGCGTCCTGGACACCGCCAAGAATTCATTAAAGTACAGCGTGGCGGGGCATTTGCCAGCGCCGATTCTGTGGTCGGAGGAAGGGTGCGTCTATCTGCGGGGCGACGATCCTCCGGTAGGGCTGTTCGAAGACGCGGAATACACCGAGCAGCGCATGAATTTGCCCGCACGTTTCGTATTGACACTGTGTTCCGACGGAGTTTTGGAGACCATTGCCGAGGATGGTCTGCTGGCGAAAGAGAACGCGTTGTTGAATACTGTCAGCGGCGGCTACGACTCGATGGATGCATTAGTCGATGCACTGGGGCTGCAAGGCGTCAAAGAGGCCCCCGATGACATCGCGCTGTTGTTGATATCGAAAACTCGGTGATATCGAAAACCTGAGTTGAACCAACGCTTAAGTAGCCGAAGGTACTGGCGGTAGATCGCCGGGAGATGAGTTCAATGCAAGCTGGCAAGATTTTAATCGCACAACAGAGCGGTGCCTTCGTTATCAAATTGACGGGGGATGTGCGGTTGACGTTCTGTTCCGCGCTCGATGAGTTTTTTGAGCGCATGTTCGCGACACCGCATTTTGCGAGCGTGATTGTCGATTTATGCGAAGCTGAAAATATCGATAGCACCACGCTCGGTCAGCTCGCCAAACTCGCCATCAACGCCAAGCGTACTTACAATTTTGTTCCCGTCGTCCTTTCCACCAATCCCAATATCACGCGTATTCTGCGCTCGATGGGTTTCGAGCGTGTGTTCGATATCCGCGAGCAGCGCCCACAAAGCGAGGCTACTCTCGCCGAGCTGCCCGTCGTGAACGGTAGTGAGGGCGAAGTGCGCGACAAGGTGCTCGATGCACACCGCGTGTTGATGGGGATGAACGAAGATAATCACGCGAAGTTTCAGGAATTGGTTTGCGCGTTAGAGTCTTGTCGCTAGTTTTCTATCGATCCCTCAGTGTTGGCCTACCACGTCGAGTTTTGCTTTGATGAAAAGCGAATGCGGTAAATAAATCAACTCGGCGATTTTGCGAATACGATGATCTTCGTATTTATCGAGATGGCCATCGGCAAATGCAACACGCCAGCATTCGCGTACCAGCTTATATTTCTCTTCCTCGCCGCAATGTTCATTGATCACTCGGGTGAAATCATAGAGTGAGGGCGAATTCGCACTCGCGGTTTTCGCTTCCTGCAGCAGCGAATCGATATCCGCTGAGTCCAGTTTATAGGTTTTGCGAATCGCTTCGATGATGGTTTGCTCTTCGCGTGCATCGAGCGACTGATCGGCGGTGCTGACTTCGACCAAGAGCGCTGCGCTGGCGAGTTGGATATCGCGTTCGCTCGGCGGATGATCGGCATCGAAGGTGCAAAATAATTCTTTGAGTTTGCGCAGCATCACCGGTACCCGATCGTTAATTATTGCCCAATTGTTTTTCGAGAGCGATTTGATCCTCGGCGAATTTGCGAATGCCTTCGGCGAGTTTTTCCGTAGCCATTGCATCGTCGTTCATCGAATAGCGGAAGCTCGCTTCGGAATCGTGTTGTGGCGCAATCGGTGAGCCGGTGTTGTTAGCATCGAGTTTGCGCGCGAGCGTGCCGTTATCATTTTCCAGATCTTGCAGCAGTTGCGGGCTGATAGTCAGGCGATCGCAGCCGGCGAGTTGTTCGATTTCACCGATATTGCGAAAGCTGGCGCCCATCACGATCGTTTTGTAATTGTGTTGTTTGTAGTAATTGAAAATACGCGTAACCGAAATCACACCGGGGTCTTCTGCGGGCGCGTAAGCGGCTTTCCCCGTGCTCTTTAAATACCAATCGAGAATGCGGCCGACAAACGGAGAAATTAACGTCACACCTGCATCGGCGCACGCGGCTGCTTGCGCGAAACCGAATAGCAGTGTGAGATTGCAATTGATATTTTCTTTTTCGAGAATTTCCGCGGCGCGAATGCCTTCCCAGGTCGAGGCAATTTTTATCAGTACGCGGGAGCGATCGATTTCTGCCTGCTCGTAGAGGTCGATCAATCGACGCGCTTTCTCGATCATCGCCCGCATGTCGAACGAAAGTCGCGCGTCGACTTCGGTGGAAATTCGCCCAGGAATGATTTGCAGAATTTCGGTGCCGATGGCTACCGCGAGTTTGTCGACGCAGGCGCTCAATTGTTGCGCGCGTGTGCCGGATTGCTGTGACGCCCAGCTTTTGGCTTGCGTGACAAGCGATTGATATGCAGGTAGCGCTGCGGCTTTGAGTAACAGCGATGGATTCGTGGTGGCGTCGAGCGGCTTGAAATGTTTAATCGCGTCGATGTCGCCGGTGTCGGCAACCACGGCGGTCATTGCTTTCAATTGTTCCAATTTATTGGTCATTACGAAATTCCTATCAATCTCACAGAGTTCCTATTAATTTTTCGTCTGCATTCGTTTCAACGACTGTCAGCGCGTCGAGCAATACATCAATACCGGCATCGCGACGCGGCGCGCGCTCACTCAATAGTCGGCGAAATTGCCGACCGCCATGCTGGCCGTGGTAAAGCCCCAATATATGGCGCGTGATGTGATGCAATGTCGCACCGCTTTGTAATTCTCGTTCGATGTAGGGTAGCAGACCTTCGATGACATCGGCGCGCGTCGGCACTGCGGCTTGCGCATCGAATAAATCGCGATCGACAGTGCTCAGTAAATAAGGCGTGTGATACGCAGCGCGTCCGAGCATCACGCCATCGACATGTTGCAAATGCTCGCGACACGCTTCGATCGTTTCAATGCCGCCGTTGATCACAATGTTCAGCTCTGGAAATTCCTGCTTCAGTCGATAAACCTCGGGGTAACGCAATGGCGGAATTTCCCGATTTTCCTTCGGGCTCAAACCGCTGAGCCAGGCTTTACGCGCGTGCACAATAAATGTTGTGCAGCCGGTCGCAGCGACAGTGCCGACGAAATTTGCCATCGCATCGTAACTGTCGAGATCGTCGATACCGATTCGATGTTTGATCGTCACCGGAAGCGAGCACGCGTCCTGCATCGCTTTGATGCAATCGGCGACGCGTTGCGGTTGCGCCATCAGGCAGGCACCGAACGCGCCGTTCTGCACGCGATCGGACGGGCAGCCGCAATTCAAATTGACCTCGTCGTAACCGTGTTGTTCCGCGAATTTCGCGCAAGCTGCTAAATCGTTCGGATCACTGCCGCCAAGTTGCAGCGCGACAGGGTGCTCGCTCGGATCGAATCGCAAAAAGCGCGCGGCGGCGCCGTGTAGCAATGCGCCCGTAGTGATCATTTCGGTGTAGAGCACGGCGTTTTTGCTCAGCAGTCGCCAAAAAAAACGCGCGTGTCGATCTGACCAATCGATCATCGGTGCGACGCAGAAGCGGTGGGTAGAAAATGGTTTTTGCATCAACAATCGTTCTGTTTCAGTTTTGCAATAATTTGCCGCGCAACTCGCGTTGCATGCTTTCATCAACGCGTATCGCTTCGCGCAGATAGGTTTCCAGCGAGCCATATTCTTCGTGCACCGCATCGAGTGCGCCGCGCAAATATTCCTCGCGTACTTCAAGCATGGGGCGCATCACATCGTCGGGTAAGTTGAGTTCGTACTTCTCGCGAACGATATTGATCTCGCTATCGACGGGAAAATATTTCTGTGTAAGCAAATAATCGTGCATGAGCGTTGCTTCAGGCACGCCGAGCGCGGAGAGAATTAATGCAGCGCCGAATCCCGTGCGATCTTTTCCTGCAGCGCAATGAATGAGCACACCATCGTCGTGCTCTACGAGCAGTGTAAATAATTTTCGATAAGCGTCTTGTTGCTGCAATGCGAGATCGCGATTGACGCCGATCATCACGCGCGCCATTTCCTCGGCCATCGCACTTTTGTCTTCTGCTAAGGCATTGTCGCTGTCGTTCAGCTTCGCAAAAATATTGAAAGCACTGCCCGGCATGATGGGCAGGTTTTCGATGCGTGGCTGTCGATGCGGTGGATAGCGATTCGGGCTGCGTTCGCTTTCGGTGCGCTCGCGAAAATCACAGACCAGGCCGATATCGAGAGCTGCCATCGCATCAAGATCGGCCGCACTGAGTTTGTTTAACTGTCCCGAGCGATACAGCTTGCCCCAGCGTACGCGGCGGCCGTCGCGCGTGGTATAGCCGCCAAAATCGCGAAAGTTGGGCGCGCCTTGCAAGGCGAGACGGCGTTCGGCAAGCAGCAACTGCGCACCGTTGTCGAATTGCACGCGAAAGAAATGACGCGGCGCTGAATCAAGCTCGGCAATATCAGCGCAGCCCTCGCTGTTATCGATAACCGCTTGCGTGGTGAGGGCATCGGGTGTGACGCCGGCATCGATAGCGTTGATTTGCACGTGGGGTTGAGGTTGCCAGCGCAGCCGATATCCATGGTCGGCGATTCGTTCAAGCTCGAATTGTTCGGTGGTAGGTAACGGAAATGTCGGCATCGGCTGGCGCTCGGAAAGGACTGCAATAGCCTCGCAAATTACCATGTTTTACCGGCTTCTTGCCGCCTTAAAGTATGTTCCTGGTGGCGGCGAGGGTGGTCGTCGATGGGGGCTACCCGTATAATCGCCAGCCCGCATTTTCCTCAATTTCAAACACCTAAGCGCAGGAATTCCATGACCGTTCGTACCCGCATCGCGCCGTCGCCCACAGGCGATCCTCACGTTGGCACCGCTTATATCGCCTTGTTCAACCTGTGCTTTGCGCGCGCCCATGGCGGGCAATTCATTCTGCGTATCGAGGATACCGACCGCGTGCGCTCGACGCAGGCCTCCGAGCAGGCGATTCTCGACTCGCTGCGTTGGCTGGGTCTTGATTGGGACGAAGGCCCCGATGTCGGCGGTCCGCACGGTCCGTATCGGCAGAGCGAGCGCGGCGATATTTACCGCGAGCATTGCGATCGTCTGCTCGAAACCGGCCACGCGTTTCGCTGTTTCTGCACGAGCGAACGTCTCGATGCGTTGCGCGCCGATCAGCAAGCGCGCCAGCAGCAGGGCGAGCAAGTCGCGCTCGGTTACGACGGTCATTGTCTGCATCTGACGCAGGACGAAATCTCGCGTCGCCTCGCGAATGGCGAAGCGCATGTAGTGCGTATGAAAGTGCCGCGCGAAGGCACCTGCGTTATCGATGATTTATTGCGCGGTGATATCGCCATCGACTGGGCGCAGGTCGATATGCAAGTGCTGCTCAAAGCCGATGGCATGCCGACATATCATCTCGCTAACGTCGTCGACGATCACCTCATGCAAATCACGCACGTGATTCGCGGCGAGGAGTGGATTTCGTCCGCACCTAAACACAAATTACTTTACGAATATTTCGGCTGGGAAATGCCACAGCTCTGCCATTTGCCGCTGCTGCGCAATCCCGACAAGAGCAAACTCAGCAAACGCAAAAACCCGACGAGCATTTTGTATTACCAGCGCATGGGCTTTTTGCCGGAGGCGCTGCTCAATTATCTCGGTCGTATGGGTTGGTCGATGCCGGATGAGCGCGAGAAATTCACGCTCGACGAAATGCTCAAGGAATTTGATTTGAAGCGTGTGAGTCTCGGCGGTCCGATATTCGATCTCGAAAAATTGCGTTGGTTGAATGGCACCTGGCTGCGTGAAAATTTGAGTATCGAGCAACTTGCCGATCGCATTCAGGCATGGGCATTCAATCGCGAATTGTTGCTCAAGATTTTACCGCTGGCACAAACGCGCATCGAAACGCTCAGCGATTTCGCACCCCTCGCGAGCTTTTTCGTTTCGGGCATGTTGCCGATAACGCCGGCGAATTTCGATAACAAGGATTTTTCCGCAGAGCGTCTGCCGGAAGTATTGCAGCTCGTACTGTGGCGCCTGGAGGCGCTGCAGGATTGGCAGCGCGATCGCATCTTCGCGGAAATGAAACAGCTCGCCGATGCCTTGCAGATCAAAATCAAAGTGCTGCTGGCGCCGTTGTTCATCGCTATCTCGGGCAGCTCATCGTCGGTATCCGTCGTCGACTCGATGGCGATCATCGGTCCCGATATGAGCCGGGCACGCTTGCGTCACGCCATCGATGTGCTCGGCGGCGTCGGCAAAAAGCGTTTGAAAGCGTTGGAAAAAGAATCCGCAGAGTTATTGAAAGCGGTTGCGCCGCAGTAATTTGGCGGCGCGGTTGACACTCAGGAGGGCGCTCATTATGATGCCGTCCTCCGCGAATACCGGGGCTATAGCTCAGCTGGGAGAGCGCTACAATGGCATTGTAGAGGTCAGCGGTTCGATCCCGCTTAGCTCCACCATATCAAGTTCCAAGAACATCCAAGAAAGTCCACAAAGCCCGCAGAAATGCGGGTTTTTTGTTTCTGCATAGTCCAAAGTTGTCTAGACGATTTCTAGACAGCGCATCCAGCGTCCTTCAATGTTAAACACGGGGTCGAAGCGCATATCCGAATTCGGAGAGCTGGCCTATTGTTGTATTGCTGCATCTTCATGTGTTGCTCGCTACTGGATGGAGGAAGTTATGGAACTCAAAAATCAAGCGGACCATATGGCAATACTTTCTTTGATGATGGTCGGGGTGTTAACGAAGCGATTGATCGAAGTCGGTCAGTTGGATAAGGCGACTGCCACGCATCTTCACAAGCTTGTTTTAGGCGTGCGCACTCACGCAAGCGGTGTCGGAGTGAATGATCTCAATGCGCTGTTCGATAATATTGATGAAAAGTTATCGTCCGCTCTGGAAAGCTAAAACCATTATTTTGCGCAAGCGGTTTTCCAAAACGCATTTTGAATGCTCGCTGGAGATACCGCTTGCCATTCGCTCGGCTCGTCGGAGTGGTACGGCTTGTGTCCTGTCGCCATATTTCCGATGTGCGAGGTGAGTTTTATCGTGCGAAATTGTTGTGTCGCGCAGTTGTATTCGGAGCGGAGTGTCAGCGATCGGTAGGATAGATTATTGCCGTCAAATGGCGGCTTTTCATAATCGATCAATACATTCATCGAGGTGATGTCGCCGCGCTGTTGCACACTATTGAGATCGACGTAGCCGACGGATTGGTAGGTTTTCGCGACAGACTTCCATTCTGCCACTGCAATTTCGCTTGCACTGAGCAGTGTCAAACAGACCATTAAATGCAATGATTTCATCGTTGATTTTTTGGATGCGTTCGGTGATTCAGTACCTTGGTGGATTCAATGCGCTGGCGTGCGAGCCGGGATTATTTCGTCGTATCCGAGAACCATCTGTGTATCGTGCTGTTCAATGTGACGATATTGAGCGGCTTCGTCAAGAAATCATCCATTCCCGATTCATAACACCGTTGTCGTGCGCTCTCGAGTACGTGAGCGGTTAAAGCAACGATGGGTGTTCGTGGTTTTTGTTGTTCGTTTTCCCATTGACGGATGATTTGAGTGGCGGTAAAGCCATCGATGCCCGGCATATCGCAATCCATCAGAATTAATCCAAACGATTTTACTTTAACGGCGGCGATGGCCTGTTCGCCCGAATTGGCAATCTGCACATGGCAGCCGCAATGCTCGAGCATGCCGCGTGCGACGATTTGGTTTGTCGGATTATCTTCGACCAATAGTACTTCGCCGTGTAATGGCTCAATCGTTGGCGCGATTATCGGATTCAAAGTTGTATTCGATGTTGCATTCGAGGCTGTTGCAGTTTCGATGGGAATTTCAAACCAGAAACAGGAGCCGACGCCAAGCGTGCTGTCGAAGCCGATTTCTCCGTGCATTAATTCGACGAGATATTTACAAATCGCCAAGCCGAGACCGGTACCGGTGCTCGATGATGAATTTCCAATCTGTTCGAATTTGGCAAAAATTTGTGCGTGATCCGCTGCGGCGATACCGATGCCGGTATCGGTAATTGAGAATCTAACGCGAGCGTGCTCTGTCGCAACTGCAGTGCATTCAAGTTTCACGCAGATCGATCCCGAAGGGGTGAATTTAATGGCGTTGCCGATCAGGTTGTACAGCACTTGTCGCAAGCGGCCAGCGTCTGCCATGACGAGCCTCGGCAGTGTCGAGCATGGTTCGAAATGCAGTTGTACCGATTTTTGATTGAGCTGCATTGCGAAGAGCGCTTGCACATCGCTGACCAGTGCGTTGAGATCGACCGGCTCAAATATCAACGACATTTTTTTCGCTTCCAGCTTCGAAAAGTCGAGAATGTCATTGATGATGGTTAGCAGCGTGGTGCCGGTGTCCTGAATGATTTTTAGGTAGGATTTTTGCCGCTCGTCGAGCGGAGTTTTTTCCAGCAATTGCGCAACGCCGATGACGCCGTTCATGGGTGTGCGAATTTCATGACTCATGTTGGCGAGAAATTCGGATTTGGCACGTGCACCGGCCAGCGCTTGATCTTGCGCGGCGGCGAGCGCCTCGGTTTGACGCTGCAGTATTAAATTGTTTTCGATCAGGCGACGTTGTGAGTTGCATTGGAAACGGCCTGAGCGAATCAAGAAGATCAAATACACCAGACAGGCGAAACTGATATACCACGTCGATGCGTCATCGAAAAAAAACGGCAGCAGAGCCGCTGTGGCGCCCATGATGATGGTGCAGTAGCGCTGAATGAGCGTGTGGTGCGGAACCATCGAGGTCACACCGCCAGCAGTGAGTCCGGCACTGGTCATGATGGTGGCGCTGACTGCGCCGTTTAATGCGACTTCTGATTTGAATACGAGATAACTAAGTATCACCCAAAGAATCGCATTTAATAAAAAGCTCGATTCCAGCGCGTATTTTGCGGGTAGATATTTTTCGTTGATCCGTAACGAGAGCCGATAGGCATACTCGCGCAAGCCAAATAGCAGAGCGAACGCTGTCGCCAGTAATGCAAATTCAATGCTTTGAAGGGATAGTGTGTGCGAGGCGATAAATATGCCGATCAGTGCGATGAAGTAATAACTGACACTGAAGCGCGATCGTTCGGCGATTTCACGAATGGCCGTGGAAGATACTGCTGTATTTGTTTTAAATAAATCGGTATAGGAAAGCGGGTTGTCCATGCGGCGATTCCAACGCTGGCGAGACTTCCACGGTTCTATCTGAGTTGAGTCGCGCCGGAAAATAAGTCCTTAGCGCGACTTTAAACCCAAATTGCCCTCATGTAACCGCAATCTCAGCGAGTTTTGATAATAGGCCACGGTTTGATATTGACCGATGAGAATGGGCAGCTCGATGAGCTGCTTGTCATTGTAGCGTTTGGCCAGCGTATTCCAGGTATCGTCGGAGATGATCGCGTTTTCATGGAGTTCTTCGGCTGCGCGCAAAATGGCGCGGTCGTGCTCGCTCCATTCGACAGCGCAGGAGCCTTGTGTGATGCGTTCGATTTCATCGCTGCCGATACCTACCTTTTTGGCGATATGCACGTGTTCGCCCCATTCATAAGGCGCCTTGCACAGCCAGCCGATTCGCAATATTGCCAACTCGCGATCGCGCGCAGGAAGTGCTCCGTGTCCGAGCAACTGAATGCCGATGTCGGTTTGCTGCATAAATAAATCCGGGTGACGCAGCATTGTGCGCACGATTTCCGACAGATTTTCGAGCTGCATCCAGATGTCGAGGCTTTTGGTTGCGCGAACGCGCGGATCGATCAAATCGGTCAGCGCTTCTTTATCGCGCGCATTCACGGCCGAATTAACTTCAATCATGCGATGGATGATTTTCAGCAGATCATCGGTCAGCTCATCGACTTGCAGTGGATCGATGCGTGGACCATTGCCGAGCACGGAAGCTTCGTGCTGCTCTATATCGCTGGCCATAATCACAACCTTGGGCTGGGTAATTGCGTGTTTCAGTGTAAATCATCGGCAGCATGCTGCGGCGAGTGTGAAAGAAGTTTCATTGTCGAATATGAGACGACGCGTTTTGCGGCTGGCAGCGATTTAGGCATTGAATTTCTGTCGGTAGCGGCTAGCGTTTAAATGGCGTCTTGGGAGGCCGGGGCGTTCGAACAGGTTTACTAAGCAGCGGATCGGTTTATGTGGAAGCGTTTATTCATAGCAGTTGTCATCGCCTGGGCAGCGTATTCGGCGTGGGAAAAGCGGGGCGTGCAGCATGGCGCAGGCGTTCTCGTTTCGCGAGCGCCGCAGCAGGAACTATTGAGCGGTGCTTCCGCATTCGACTTCAACGGCTATCGCCTCACGCCGTTGGCCGGTTATGACATTGAGGCGCGTTTATTGGCGAGAGAGACTTATCGAATGGGACGCGAGGCCGATCTGTCGCCCATCGATTTCGGCGTTGGCTGGGGTCGCATGTCCGATGAGTCCATATTGAAACAAATCGACATCAGTCAATCGAATCGTTTCATGCATTGGCGCGTGAAAGAGTTTCCGATTCCGCAGCGCGAAATCGAAACCAGCGCGGCGAATATGCACCTTATTCCGGCGGATTCGGCGGTCGCTCGGCAACTCGACAAAATGCGCGTCGGTCAAATCGTGCGCTTGCGTGGACGATTGGTACGCGCCGATGCACAGGACGGTTGGCATTGGGTGAGTTCGCTATCGCGCGACGATACGGGCGCGGGTGCCTGCGAATTGTTTTGGGTCGAGCAGGCGAGCGCGCAATAACAATAATTATTCGTGATGTTCGCGATGATGTTGTCGCGCATGCCAGCGCGCCATGACCTGAGCACGCCACAGCAGACGTACAGCGATCCAACCCAAGCTTGCGGTAATTAAGCCGCACACCAAACAGCCAAGCAGCAACGGCTGCCATAACGCAGCGAATTCTTCGCGCACCCAATGCATCGATAATTCAAAGGCGAAATCATGTTGCGGTTGATGCAGTATGCGCACGCCCACTTTGTAGGCCAGATAAAACTGCGGGGGAATCGTGACGGGATTCGAGATCCATACCGCGCCGACGGCAACGGGCAGATTGGCGCGCCACCAAATGGCCAGCAAGGCCGCCGCGACCATGTGGATCGGCAGTGGTGTGTAGGCGACAAAAAAACCGATGAATACAGCGGTCGATACCGAATAACGATTGAGCTCCCATAAATTGGGGTCGTGCAGCCAGCGCTGGAATAAACGCAGCGACGGATGCTTGCGCAGCGTTTCAGGATCCGGCGCGAGCCGTTGTAGGAGTCGGTGCAGCATCGATTGAGTAAATCCGAACATCATCCGAGCAGTCGACCACGTATTGGCTGTGGGCGTATGAATGGCGCGCCATTATGCCGAGGATGGGCGGGTTTGTCTTGGGATGCTTGCAAAACTCGGCGGTGTTAGTATGCGTCGCCCTGGGCGGGCTGCGGAATTGCTCATGATCGACCGCATTCTTTTGCCCGATCCCCGTTATCGTTTGCCGGTTTTGCTATGCGAATTTTACTTGCGCCCATGGAGGGGCTGCTCGATCACATGTTGCGCGACACGCTAACGCAGATTCGCAGCGACGATTTTGCGGCGGGCGCTCAGAGCGGTTTCGATCTGTGTGTCAGTGAATTCATTCGCATCACCGATTCATTACTGCCAAGCGAAAATTTTTTTCGTGTGGTTCCCGAGTTACATAATCAATCGCGCACGCCATCCGGCGTGCCGGTGCGCGTGCAAATTCTGGGCTCCGATCCGGTATGCATGGCCGAGAACGCGGCGAAAGTAGCCAGTCTCGGTGCTTACGGAATCGATCTGAATTTTGGCTGTCCGTCGAAAATGGTCAATCTGCATCGCGGCGGCGCGGCGTTATTGAAAGAGCCGCACGTGATGTATGCCATCGTCAACGCCGTTCGCAAGGCCGTACCGCCTGAAATTGCTGTCACCGCAAAAATGCGCTTGGGTTACGACACACCGGAATACGCAGTCGATTGCGCGCAGGCATTGAGTGACGGCGGTGCCGCTGAAATTGTTGTGCACGCGCGCACCAAAACCGATGGCTACAAGCCGCCCGCGTATTGGGAAAAGATCGCACAAATTCGCGAAGCGGTGACGACGCCGATCGTTGCCAATGGCGAAATCTGGAGCGTCGCCGATGCACAACGCTGCCGAGAAATTTCGGGTTGCGACGACATCATGGTGGGGCGCGGCGCGGTCGCAAATCCCGCATTGGCATTGATGATTCGCAATCAGCGCAATGCACCGTTATCGTGGCCTGAAATGCAACAGTTGCTGCATCATTTCTGGCGCAGTGTTGAGCGTCATATTTCTGCGCGCAACCGCAATGGTCGCATTAAACAATGGCTGAATTATTTATCGCGCGATTATCCGCAGGCCGAGCAGCAGTTCAACAGCATTCGTCGAATGATCGACCCGGACGAAATCGATCGCGCGTTATTTGCAGATTTTTTAAAGGCAGCATGAGCGGCAGCTTATCTGCCGCCGGTTAATTTTTGTGATGCAGATGCTTCGCGTGAAAACTCATGTGCTCGCCGATAAAACTCGCAATGAAATAATAACTGTGGTCGTAATTTTCACGCATGTGCAGTTCGATAGGGTAGTTTGCTTTATCGCAAACTGAGCGCACGCGCTCCGTTTGCAATTGCACGGCGAGAAATTCATCGTCTTCGCCCTGATCGATCAGCAGTGGCAATTTTTCCTGCGCCAACGCAATCAACTCGCACGTATCCCATTGCTTCCAGCTTTCGCGATCGCTGCCAAGATAAGCGCTGAATGCCTTTTCACCCCATGGCACTTGCGATGGCGCAACAATGGGTGAAAACGCAGAGATGCTGCAATAGCGCGTGGGGTTTCGCAGTGCGGTAATGAGTGCGCCGTGTCCTCCCATCGAATGACCGCTAATAGCACGCGCCGATGTTGCAGGAAAATTCGCTTCGATCCACGCGGGCAATTCGTGCACCACGTAATCCTGCATTTGATAATGTTGCGACCACGGTGCTTGCGTGGCATTGACATAAAATCCGGCGCCTTTGCCGAGATCGTAACCTTCGGCATCGGCGACATCATCGCCACGCGGGCTCGTATCGCAAGCCACCACAATGATGCCGTGTTCGGCCGCGTAGCGCTGTGCACCCGCTTTGGTGATGAAGTTTTGTTCGGTGCAGGTGAGTCCCGATAGCCAATACAGCACGGGACATTTCTGCTGCGCTGCTTGCGGCGGTAAATAAACCGCCACATTCATTTCACAGTGCAGTGTTTGCGCAGTGTGCCGATACACATCCTGCCAACCACCAAAGCAAGCGCGGTGCTCAAGGCGTTGCAAACTCATAAGCTTCCCCTGTCGAGCGTTATCAGTAATTAATAACTGTGCGAATGGATTTGCCTTCGTGCATTAGATCGAACGCCTCATTAATGCGATCGAGCGGTAATGTATGAGTGACGAAGGGATCGAGTTGAATTTCGCCGCGCATCGCCTGTTCGACCATACCCGGCAGTTGCGTTCTACCTTTCACGCCGCCGAATGCAGTGCCTTTCCAGGTGCGACCGGTAACGAGTTGGAACGGGCGCGTCGAAATTTCCTGGCCCGCACCGGCAACGCCGATAATGACTGACTGCCCCCAACCGCGATGCGCGCATTCGAGCGCAGCACGCATAACATTGGTATTGCCGATGCACTCGAACGAATGATCGACGCCCCAACCGGTCATTTCGACAATGACCTGCTGAATAGGCTTATCGAAATCTTTGGGATTGACACATTCGGTTGCGCCCATTTGTTTGGCGAGTTCGAATTTCGCAGGATTGGTATCGATCGCGATGATGCGGCCGGCTTTCGCTTGCCGCGCACCTTGCACAACCGCAAGGCCGATACCGCCCAGACCGAATACGGCGACACTATCGCCGGCCTGTACTTTCGCCGTGTTGTGCACCGCGCCGATGCCCGTGGTCACGCCGCAACCTAACAGGCAGACTTTGCCGTGATCCGCTTTGGGATTGATTTTAGCGAGCGAGACTTCGTTGACGACGGTGTATTCGCTGAATGTGCTGCAACCCATGTAGTGATAAACAGGCTCGCCGTTGTACGAAAACCGTGTGGTGCCATCGGTCATCAGGCCTTTGCCTTGAGTGGCGCGCACCGCGACGCATAAATTGGTTTTGCCCGATTTACAAAATTCGCATTCGCGACATTCTGCGGTATACAGCGGAATGACGTGATCGCCGACTTGCAGCGAGGTGACGCCTTCCCCCAGCTCCACGACCACGCCCGCGCCCTCATGACCGAGCACCGCAGGAAATACGCCCTCAGGATCATCGCCGCTCAACGTGAACGCATCGGTATGGCATACACCGGTGTGCGTGATTTTTACCAGTACCTCGCCCTTGCGCGGCGGTGCGACATCGATCTCGACAATCTGTAATGGCTGTCCGGGGCCAAACGCAACGGCTGCACGTGATTTCATGAGATGCTCCTGAGTATTCGAGGCCGAACAGATTACTCGGCGTAAAATAAAAAGCCCAGCACGGGGCTGGGCTTTTTAGTCTTGCCAAGAAATAACTAACGCCGAGCCCTAAAACGTTTGTTTAAGCGCACACCGATAATTCCACTCATCAATAAAATCAGCGGAGACGGTTCGCTGACTTCGACGCGTTGTTCCCAGTGTCCGTCGATGGTGTAACTGCTATCGCCCGAGCTCACCATGACTTCGGCTGAGTTATACAGCCAGAATTGCGTGAGCCCATCTGCCGCTGCCAAACGTAGATCGGCAACGGGTCCGTTTTCATCGATGCGCAAATTGCTGCGGTATGCTTCCTGCTGCGGAAGACTCAAATTGAAATTGATACCCGTATCGAATTTACCGAAGGTAAACGTTTTCGAGCCATCTAGGCTTGTCGCGGTAAAGCTGAAATCAATGATTTCTTCGGGGTGCGCGAAAAACTCATTGCCATAGGGGTACGGGTATCCATCGTAACCTGTCAATTGGATACGACCGCGTTCTACCGCAGCATCAGCCAAGGTCCAGGATGCCGTTATCGAAAATACATCGGAGTTGCTGAAGGTGTCTGATGGGGGAGTGTAGCCCGTTGTAATCCAGTCATACGTAACTGCCGCACTGGCATGTGATGCAAACGAGGCACATAGAACAAACGCAGAGATAACAACCGCTGCAGGTTTTAATCGTTTCATCGCTTATCCCTAGAGAATTGTTGTGCGAAGAAATTCTACCACGTGGATAATCAGGGTCGGAATAGCACGCGATGAATGGAAGGCTTTTGTCGATAATATTTACAGCCTCCGAGAGAAATATGTGAAATGGGCAGCATAATTGTCGCTGCCTGGAAATTCGCACAGACATAATTTATGGTGCTGACGATGCCGAATCGATTGATATTCGTGAGAGAAAAGGAAGCTTTCAATGCGCGCAGGGATGTTGTGCATGGCGATTGGAGTCGCCGTTGTAGCGTGGTTGCCAAAATTACCGTCGCTGGAGTTGCTGGCGGTGATTGTGTTTTCAAGTATTCTGCTGGCCGCGAGTATTTTTTGGCTGCTCCGTCAATCGCGCCGGTCTTTGTCCATAAAAGCGTTTGCGACCGCTTTTACCGCGTTCGTTTTGGGAATCGGTTGGGGCTGTGTTTACGGCTATCACATTCGCAGCGGTTTGCTGCCGACCGAGCTCGAACAAGAATCGCTGCTGATACACGGTCATATCGAAGGACTGATCGAGCAGCGCGAAGGATTTTCGTCATACGTTAAAAAATCGCGCGATGATGCTGCGCCGCGACCCTCGTTGCATTTTCAATTTGCGATTGATGTCGATAATAAACACGCAAATTTCCCACGTTTAATTCAACTCAATTGGTACGACGCGGAGCACTCGCCGCAGCCCGGCGAGCGCTGGCAACTGCGCGTGAAATTAAAACGGCCGCGCGGCTTTTCCAATCCGGGCGGCTTCGATTATTCAGCGTGGCTGGTGGCGAATCGCATCGGCGCCACGGGTTATGTTGAACACGCGAGCGATAATCAACGGCTCGAATTACCGCCGTGGTATTCGATCGATGCGTGGCGCGGTCGCGCGCAGAATTATTTGCAGACGCGACTACAAAACTTTTCGCATCGCGATTTATTGCTGGGTTTATTGATCGGTGACGGCGGTGCTATCGACAACGATGAGTGGAATACCTTTCGTGCGACCGGCACGGTGCATTTGTTCGTAGTGTCGGGATTGCAGATTGCGTTTACCGGCGGTCTTGCCTTGTGGTTTGCGCGATTGTGGTGGCGCAGTCCGTGGTGCAGCAATCGGCGTCGACATTATGTGATTGGTGCAATGCCGGCGCTGGGCATCGCCTTGCTCTACGCGCTGATTGCCGGTTGGGGCGTGCCAATTCAGCGTGCACTGATCATGTTTTACGTGCTGGTCTGGGCATTGATTGCGCGGCGTCATATTCAGGCTGCGACGGGTTGGGTGCTGGCGTTGTGGTTGGTGTTGTTATTCGATCCGCTCGCGGTGCGCGATATTGGTTTCTGGTTTTCATTCGTCGCGGTCGCAGCGATTTTGTTGATGATTTGCGGTCATCGCAGCGAACCAAAATCGAAGCTCTTGTATAACGCTCGGCGTTGGTGGAGCGTGCAATGCGCTCTGTTCGTGACATCGCTGCCGATCCTGCTGATGTTGTCGGGGCAGATCACCTTGCTGGCAATGCCCGCGAATTTTATCGCCATTCCTCTCTCGACATTGCTCTCGTTGCCGCTCGCATTTCTCGCGTTGCTCGGCGATTTTATTTCGCCGCACGCAGGCGAGATGATTTGGCGCGGAGCCGATTTATCGCTCGATGTGCTGTGGCGTTATTTGCAATGGTTGCAGGGCTTCAGCGGTTCGGCGATGACATCGCACCAATGGGCGATTTGGCAGGCGCGCGGTGTCGATGAGTGGATGTGTTTATTCGCTGTCATCGCTGCGGCGTTGTATCTGTTGCCGCGCGCGGTGCCGGGAAAATATTTCGCGCTGTTTTTACTGTTGCCATTATTCGCGCCGCCGCTGGTGAAAATTGAGGAAGGCGATTGCACAGTGACTGTGTTCGATGTGGGGCAGGGGCTCAGCGTTTTGGTGGAAACTGCGCAGCATCGTCTGCTCTACGACACCGGTCCATTGTTCGGTCCCGATCGCGCGGTGGCGGATTTAACCGTAGTGCCGGCATTGCGACAGCACGGCATCAGCAAGCTCGATACTGTCGTAATCAGTCATAGCGATAACGATCACTCGGGCGGTTGGCCTGCGATTGCGCGCGATTTTCCGGTGAGCACGTTATTGATTGGCGAGCCGATTAAAGCGCTTGAAAATAATTCGAGCGCGTATGAGGTGGATGCGCAGCAGTGTCGCGCTGGCATGCAGTGGAGTTGGGATAACGTCGTGTTTTCGATGTTGTATCCGTCGCCCTCTGTGGTGGAAAAATTCAGCGGTAACAATCGTTCCTGTGTATTGGAAATCGCTGTTGGCGAACAGCGCATATTGTTGACGGGTGATATCGAGCGCATTGCCGAGGCGATGTTGCTGGAAGATCGGAAATTGCAGCGCGCGACTTTATTGCTTGCGCCGCACCATGGCAGTCGCAGTTCCTCGACCGACGCATTTGTCGAGCGCGTTAATCCGCAATACGTGGTGTTTTCGGCGGGGTATCTCAATCGCTTCAAGCACCCGAGTGCGGAGATAGTTGATCGCTACCAGCAACACGGTGCCACGATATTCAATACCGCGTTCAGCGGTGCGACCACCTTCACATTTGCGAAGGGTCAGCTGATCCAAATCGACGAGTATCGAAAGCAAGTGCGCCACTATTGGGATTAATTTAATCGGAGTTGGCAGGCTCGGTCGGGGATTGCGACGCATGACTCTTCGTCTGCCGATTGGCGTGTGCTAGAGTTGCCCGGCTACGATTAACCTTCAATCAAATCATCGCATCCTGCGCTGTTTTGATTTCGCGGCTAGAACCGCAGAAAACGCGTCATGCGTTTTTCAATTTGACGAGGGCAAACGGTGTTCGAGATTCTAAAAACCGGCGGCTGGCTCATGCTGCCCATCGTGCTCTGTTCGATTATCGCGCTGGCGATCAGTGTCGAACGTCTGCTGGCATTGCGTATATCCAAAGTCGCACCACCGCAATTGCTAGGTGAGGTGTGGGGCTGGATCAAAAACAATCAGCTTGATACCAACAAGCTGCGCGACTTGAAACAGTCGTCACCGCTCGGTTTGTTGCTGGCGACCGGCATTGCCAACGCCAAGCACGGTCGCACCATCATGAAAGAAAGTCTTGAGGAAAGCGCCGCCGTGGTCGTGTACGGCATGGAGCGCTATCTCAATGCGCTTGGTACCGTGGCACTGGTGGCACCGATGCTCGGTTTGATCGGCGCGGTGCTCGGCATCATCAATGTGTTCAACGATATTCGCTTTCATGGCACGGGCGATCCCAATGCGCTCGCGGGCGGTATTTCCGAAGCGCTGATCACCACGGCAGCGGGTCTCATCGTCGCAGTGCCGGCGACCATCATGCATCGCTTTTTTAACGGTCGTATCGTTACGCTGATTGTGATGCTCGAACAGGAATCGCTGAAGCTGGTCGATGCGCTGCAGGGCGATCGCAAGGTCGAGATTAAAGCGGTTGCTGAAAAATCCGCTGAAAAGGGCCTCGCGTAAATGCGCTTCAAACGGCCGAGCACCACCGATATCGACATGGGTACGAACATCGTCAACCTGGTTGATGTGTTGTTGCTCCTGCTGATTTTCTTCATGCTCACCACCACGTTTTCGAAAAGCAGCCAGCTCACGGTGCAATTGCCGGAAGCGTCATCGAAACCGGCGCCGCAAGTCGATAAGCGTATTGAAATTGTTATCACCGCTGACGGTCACTACAGCGTCAACGATCGCAACGTGACGCGCGGCGATATCGAAACGATCAAAGCGGCGTTGAGCGAGGCGTCGGGCGGCGACAACAGTTTGCCGCTGACTATTATGGCCGATGCCAACACACCGCATCAGGCGGTGGTGCGCGCGATGGATGCGGCAGGGCAAATGGGATTTGCGCAATTGAGTCTGGCGACGCAAACGCCGGACGCCAAATAATTCTTCCGAGAAAATCATTCCTGCGATGAGTTTTGAGAGCTGTCGATGCGTGTAGAAAATTATGTGCAGCGACACTGGTATGGCAAAGCCGGATTTTTGTGGTTGTTGCTGACAGCGCCTCTCGAAATGATTTATCGAGCAATCACGGCGTTGCGCCGCTGCTTTTATCGCTGGGGTCTGCTGTCGAGTTGGCGCGCGCCGGTGCCGGTGATCGTTGTCGGCAATATCGCGGTCGGCGGCACGGGTAAAACGCCGCTGACGATTGCGCTGTGCGAATTATTGCAGCGCGCAGGTTATAAACCCGGTGTGATCAGTCGCGGCTATCGTGCGCAACCGCCGCATTTTCCCTATCTGGTGAATCGCGATGACGATGCAGCGATCAGCGGCGACGAACCGCTATTGATTGCGCGTCGCTCGCGCTGTCCTGTGGCGATCGCACCGCGCCGCGCCGATGCGGCGCGCTTTTTGTTGGAACAAAAGGCGTTAGACAAGCAGTCCCAGTGCGATGTGATTATTTGCGACGACGGTTTGCAGCATTACGCGTTAAAACGCGATTTCGAAATTGTGGTGATCGATGCAGCGCGCCGTTTCGGCAACGGCCATTGTTTGCCGAGCGGTCCTCTGCGCGAGCCTATGGCGCGTTTGAGTGATGTCGATGCGCTGGTTCTTAACGGCGCGCAGCAGTGCGATGAAATGGCGCTTGAATACGCCCTCGAATTGCAGCCGAGTGCGATGGTGCAATTGACGTCAGCGCAGTCGGTTCCGCCGCGCACCTGGTGCAAACAAAATTCGCGCGTGCACGCCGTCGCCGGTATCGGCAACCCCGCGCGTTTTTTTGCGACGCTGCGCGCGCTGGGTTGCGATCCCATCGAGCATGCATTTCCCGATCATCACGCATTTCGCGCCGAAGATTTTGCGTTTGACGATGCGTTGCCGATCGTGATGACCGAAAAGGATGCGGTGAAGTGCGCCGCATTGGCCGGCGAGCGCCATTGGTATTTGCAGGTACGCGCGCAATTACCCGAGTCGCTTGGCGCGGCGATTCTCGGTAAACTCAATACTCCTCGCTATCACTGAAACGAACCGCCGCCATGCAATTTATTGTCGTGATTCCCGCGCGTCTGGCCTCGACGCGTCTGCCGAATAAACCGCTGCTCGATATCGCGGGCAAACCGATGCTGCAGTGGGTGTGGGAGCGCGCGTGTCAAAGTGCGGCGAGCCGCGTTGTCATTGCGACTGACGATCAACGTGTGGCCGATGTTGTCACCGCGTTCGGTGGTGAAGTATGCATGACCAAAAGTACGCACGAATCCGGAACCGATCGCATTCAGGAAGTGGCCGAGCAACTCGATCTTGCTGACGATCAAATCATCGTCAATGTGCAGGGCGACGAGCCATTGATTCCGCCGAAAGTCATCAATCAGGTTGCCCAAAATCTCGCGAGCTCGGAGCGTGCCGGTATCGCCACGCTGGCGAAGCCGATTCGTCATCGCGACGAAGTGTTCAATCCCAATGTCGTCAAAGTCGTCGTTGATAACACGTTGCACGCGCTGTATTTCAGTCGCGCACCCATTCCCTGGGATCGAGAAGCGTGGAATCAAAACGCGTTGACCGAGCAGACACAAAGCTCGGAACCAACATTGGCGAACGAATGGGCGCGTCACATTGGTATTTACGCTTATCGCGTCGGCTTTCTGCACAATTTTGTGAACTGGCCGATGGGGCGATTGGAGTGCTTGGAAAAGCTCGAACAACTGCGTGCGCTCGAAAATGGTGTGGCGATTCATGTCGCCGAATCGTTGGAAGAAATTCCGCCGGGTGTGGATACGGCCGACGATCTCGAACGCGTGTGTGCGATCCTCGACGCAAAAAGTTGAGCGCAAAAAATGAATTCGTCGGCGTCAGTGAATGTGCTTTTCGTCTGCCTCGGCAATATCTGCCGCTCGCCGACTGCGCACGGTGTGTTTCAACATTTGGTGAATCGTCATCGATTGCACGATGCGATTCATATCGATTCTGCCGGTACCGGTGATTGGCATATCGGCCACGCGCCGGATAAACGCTCGACGGCGGCGGCGTTGCAGCGCGGTTACGATTTAAGTGTGCTGCGCGCGCGTCAGGTGAGTCGGCACGATTTCGAGCGCTTCGACTACATTCTGGCGATGGATGCGCAAAATTTGAGAGATTTACAACAGATACAACCCGCGCATTTTCGCGGTGAGTTGGATCTTTTTTTGAAATATAGAGAGCTGAGACATGGCGCTGGGCATCTCAACGAAGTGCCGGATCCCTATTACGGCGGCGAAGAGGGTTTCGAGCAGGTGCTCGATCTGGTCGAGGAAGCTGCCGACGGTTTGCTGCGCGCTATCGCCAACAAACACAAACTGACGTTAATCGATTAATCATTCGACGATTATTGTCGGATCGTCACTATTGAGTCGCCACTGTGCAGATTAGCGAGCATATCGATTTAACTGAGTTCAACACGCTCGCACTACCCGCGAAGGCGCGTTATTTCGCACGCGCGGAAACTATTGCCGACATCCACGCCGCGATCGATTGGGCGCAGCAAAAAAAATTGCCTTTGTTACCGCTTGGCGGTGGCAGCAATGTGGTATTGCGCGATGAGTTTAACGGTTTGGTGTTGCAGATCGCGTTGCAGGGAAAAACGCTCGATCGTCACGCCGATTATGTCGATGTTCATGTCGCTGCTGGCGAGAGCTGGCACGAGCTGGTGCAATGGACGTTGCACCAGCAAGCCTACGGTCTCGAAAATCTCACGCTGATTCCCGGTACTGCCGGCGCGGCGCCGATTCAAAATATCGGTGCGTATGGCGTAGAGCTGTCGCAATTTTTGCACGCGGTGCGCGGAATCAAAATCGATGACAATCGCGAAGTCGAGTTCACCGCAGCGCAATGCGAGTTGGGTTATCGCGACAGTATTTTCAAACGCGCATTGCACGAACAATTTATTGTCACGGGAATTGTGCTGCGTTTGCGCAATGAATTTGTTCCCGTCATCGATTACCCCGCACTGCGAGAGCAATTATTGGGGCGCGATCAGTTAAGTGAAATAGATGCCGTTGACGCGTTGCAGGTCGAGCGCGCGGTGCGTGCCATTCGTCAAAGTAAATTGCCCGATCCCGCGCAGTGGCCGAATGCCGGGAGTTTTTTCAAGAATCCTGTAGTTTCCGTTGCGCAATTCGCCGAGCTGCAAAAAAAATATCCTGCAATTCCACATTTTTCGTCATCGAACGGGGTAAAAATTCCGGCGGCGTGGTTGATTGATCAATGTGGATGGAAAGGTCGCCGTCTCGATAGCGTCGGTGTGCACAGCCAGCAGGCTCTGGTGCTCATTCATTACGGCGGCGGCGATGCTGCCGCGTTGCTCGCGCTGGCCGAACAGATTCGGCGCGATGTGCATCAGCAATTTGCGATTGAGTTAGAGATGGAACCCAGCATTTATCCCCGATAAAAGGGGCGGCTGACAATTTCACTCGAAGCGGGCTATATTGTTTCCGTTAGATTGCGTAATACAAAAAACGTCTGGCAACGACGTCAGCACAGATTCCGATATTCTCCCGCCAGAAATTGCCGCGGGGGAAATAACAAAAAAGGGTGGAGTGTTGTGATCAGGATTTTATTGGCCGACGACCACGATTTGGTGCGCACCGGTATCGAGCGCCTGCTCGCCGACATCGACGATCTGTCGGTCGTTGGCCATGCGACGAGTGGCGAGGAAGCGGTACAACGCTGTCGCGAATTACAACCCGATGTGGTGTTGATGGATGTGCGCATGCCGGGCATCGGCGGCCTCGAAGCGACGCGCAAAATTACCGCGCGCAATCCGCAAATCAAAGTCATTGCGGTGAGCGCGTGGGGAGACGATCCGTTACCATCGCGACTATTGCAGGCCGGCGCCTGGGGTTACGTCGCCAAGGACGCACCGTTCGACGATGTCATCAAAGCCATTCGTAAAGTGATGGCGGGGCAGCGTTACCTCAGTGCCGGTGTTGCTGAGCAGATGGCGTTGAAGCAATTCGATGGCGGTGCGGCATCGCCTTTCGAGAAGCTTTCCGAGCGCGAATTACAGATTGCGATCATGGTCGTGAATTGCGAAAAAGTGCAGGACATCGCCGAGAAGCTGCATTTGAGCTCAAAGACGGTCAACAGCTATCGCTATCGTCTATTTGAAAAGCTCGGGATTCAGAGCGATGTTGAATTGACCTATTTGGCGATCAAGCATGGCTTGGTTGATATGCCCGAGCGGTGATTTAATCCCCTCTCCCCCGGCCCCTCTCCCTAAATGGGAGAGGGGAGAACAACTAAATGAACTCCGAAAATTTCGATTATCAAACGTTTCTCAAAACCGTCACCAGTAAACCCGGCGTCTATCAAATGCTCGATGACGCTGGCGCGGTGCTATACGTCGGCAAAGCCAAAAATCTGAAGAAACGCGTCAGCAGTTATTTTCGCGGCACGGGTGTTGCGATCAAAACCGCCGCAATGGTGGCGCGTATTCGCCAGATTCAGGTGACGGTAACGAACACCGAAGCTGAAGCGCTGCTGCTCGAACAGAATCTCATCAAACAATACGCGCCGCCTTACAACATTTTATTGCGCGATGATAAATCCTATCCGTATGTCTATCTCGCTTCCGATCAGGAATTTCCGCGCTTGAGTTTTCATCGTGGCGCCAAGAAAGGCAAAGGGCAATATTTCGGGCCGTATCCCAGCGCGAGCGCAGTACGCGACAGTCTGAATTTTTTGCAGAAAGTTTTTCGCGTGCGCCAGTGCGAAGACAGTTTTTTCCGCAATCGCGCGCGTCCCTGTCTACAACATCAAATCGGGCGTTGCACGGCGCCGTGCGTTGGTGAGGTCACTGCGCAAGATTACGCCGAAGATGTGCGCCACACCGAAATGTTTTTGAGTGGCCGCAGCGCTGATTTAATTACCGAGTTGGCCGATCAAATGGATCGTGCTGCCAGCGCGTTGCAATTTGAAAAAGCGGCGCACTATCGCGATCAAATTCAATTACTGCAGCAAATTCAGACTCGTCAATATATCGAAGGCGAGAGCGGTGATCTCGATATTGTCGCCTGTCACTTGCAGGCCAATCTCGCCTGCGTGCAGATTTTGTATGTGCGCGACGGGCGCGTGCTCGGCAGCCGCAGTTATTTTCCGAGCAGCCATCTCGATGAGAATGAAGCCGATGTGCTTGAAGCGTTTATTGCGCAGCACTATTTAAGCGGCTTGGGTTCGCACGATATTCCTCGCGAATTATTGGTGAGTGCCGAGTTACCCAATCGCGAAATGCTTGAAGAGGCGATCGGCCTTGCGCGCGGACGCAAAACGCAAATCGGTCATAACCCGCGCGGCAATCGCGCGAAATGGTTGCAGCTTGCTGTGATTACCGCCGAGCAAAATTTGCAGGGCCGCATTTCGAACAAGCAAACGCAGTATCAACGTTTTGAAGCGCTGCAAGATGCTCTCAAACTCGATGAAGTCCCGGAGCGTTTGGAGTGTTTCGATATCAGTCACAGTCACGGCGAGGCGACAGTGGCCTCTTGCGTGGTGTTCGATCGCAACGGTCCGCTCAAATCCGACTACCGCAAATTCAATATTGAAGACATTACAGCGGGTGACGATTACGCGGCGATGGCGCAGGCGCTGTCGCGTCGTTACGCACGTTTGAAACGCGGTGAGGGCAAACTGCCCGATATTCTATTTATCGACGGCGGCAAAGGGCAGGTCACGCAAGCGGTGCAAGTGCTTGAAGAATTGCAGATCAGCGAAGTTTTGATTATCGGCGTGGCGAAAGGTGTCGATCGTAAAGCGGGGCTTGAAGTGCTCGTGCGCCCCGATACCAACGAAGAACTGACGTTGCCGCGCGATTCAAGCGCGCTGCATTTGATTCAGCATATTCGCGACGAGGCGCATCGCTTCGCGGTGACGGGTCATAAAATGCGCCGCGACAAGGCGCGCCGACAATCGACACTCGAAGAAATACCCGGCGTCGGCCCCAAGCGACGCAAGGAGTTGCTGCGCCATTTCGGCGGTCTGCAAGGTGTGCTGGCCGCGAGCCTTGAAGACTTGTGCCGCGTACCCGGCATCAGCGCGAAAATGGCCGAGCAAATCCACGGGGCCTTGCACGGCGACTGAAATTAACGTTAAGTAGCTGCGGTTCAAATTAGGAGTCGGAAGTTTTGCGTCTCAATATCCCCAATGCGCTGACCTTGTTGCGTATCGTGCTAATCCCGGTATTCGTGGTGTTGTTCTATGTGCCATGGCACTGGAGCGCACTGGCTTCGGCGTTTGTGTTTGCATTGGCGGGCTTTACCGATTGGCTCGATGGCTATCTCGCACGCAAGCTCAATCAAAGCACGCCGCTCGGTGCGTTTCTTGATCCCGTCGCCGACAAGCTCATGGTGGTGATTGCGCTTGTATTGCTCATCGAAGCGCATCACTCATGGTGGTTCAGTTTGCCCGCTATGGTAATTATTGGACGCGAAATCGTCATTTCGGCATTGCGCGAATGGATGGCTGAACTCGGCAAGCGCACCAGCGTTGCGGTTTCCTACATCGGAAAAATTAAAACCACATTACAAATGGTGGCGATCACAGGCTTTCTTTTGATCACACCGCAAAGCGGCGCATGGATGACGATAACGAGTCAGTTTTTATTGTACGGCGCGGCGATACTCACGCTGTGGTCGATGCTGATTTATTTGAAAGCGGCATGGCCTGATCTGCGCGATTGATTTTCATCGAGTCGAGAGTTTTGCTTGACTCGATGAATTCAGCCCATACAATGGGCGCTCACTTCATCTAGCGAGCCTCTAGTTTTTCAAACCAGAGAACTCGTTCAGCAACACACGCGGGAATAGCTCAGCTGGTAGAGCGCAACCTTGCCAAGGTTGAGGTCGCGAGTTCGAACCTCGTTTCCCGCTCCAAATTTCTTAGCTTAAATTTTTTCTGAAAAGCGATTTCTTTTAAGGCGTGTGCTGGGTTGTAATCTCAAGCGCATTCAATAGAGCATCGATTTTATTGTTGGTTTCCTGCAGCTCATCCTCGCATTTCGAATCGGCAACGACGCCGCCACCTGCCCACGCATAAATAGTTTGTTTTTGTCTGCTCGCGAGCAGTGTGCGAATGGTGATGTTGGTGTCCATATTGCCGTTGCGATCGATATAGCCGATCGAGCCGCAAAAGATCGAGCGCGCGTGCGGTTCGAGTTCATCGATGATTTGCATCGCGCGGTGTTTTGGCGCACCCGTTATCGATCCCCCGGGAAAGCTGTTTTTCAAGGCGTCGAGTGCATGCATCTCATCGCGCAATTCGCCGCGAATACTGCTCACCAAATGATGCACGGTGGCAAAACTTTGTAACTCGAATAATTGTTCGACGCGAATGCTGCCCGGTTTGCAGGAGCGGCCGAGATCGTTGCGCAGCAGATCGACGATCATTAAATTTTCAGCGCGATTTTTTTCACTGCTTTGTAATTGTTGTGCGAGTTCGCGATCGCGAGTGGGATCGTTATCGCGCGGTGCGGTGCCTTTGATCGGTTGCGTCAGCAGTTCGCAGTCTTTGGCGGCGATGAGACGCTCGGGCGATAAACACAAGACCGCATCATCGCCGTGTTCAAAATAAGCCGAGTAGGGCGCGGCCGCGATTTCGCGCAAACGCAAATACGCAGTGAACGGGTCGCCGTGAAATTCGGCGCGAAAACGTCGCGCGAGATTGACTTGATAGCAATCGCCCGCGCGGATGTATTCCTGTAAGCGGGCGAATGCTGCGCGATAATTTTCGGCGGGAAAATCATCCTGCCACGAGGAGTTCAGCGCAAAATCCAGCGCGGGCATGGCAAAGGCGTTGTGCAGTCGTCGCGTTAATTCGTCGCGCAGCGATGCCGGGGTTTCCGGTCGCACGATCAATGTGGTGCGTTGCTGTTCGTGATCGCTGACGATGGCCCAGCTATAGATTCCGGCCAATGCAGCAGGCAGATCTGCCTCTTCATCGCGTGCATCCAAGGAATGCAACTGGCGGCCGTATTCGTAACTGAGGAGCGTAATTGCGCCGCCGTGGAAGGGCAGGCCGCTATCGATTGCGAGCGGGCTGAGCTGGTCGAGCGCTTGGCGAACATCGGCAATGAAGTCGGCTCGGTCTGTACTCGTGATTAAGGTCAGCGGCGCGGCGCTGATGATGTCGTAGCGGCCGCGTCGACTGAAAGGCCAGGCGCTATCGAACCAAACTGGTGTGCCTAAATCGCGCACACGTGCAAACCAGTGAGCGCTATTTGGCGTGTACGCAAGGTTCTGCAACAGCGGTTCAACGGTTTTTTGAAATGACGGCACGGCGATGTTCGCGAGAGGGCTAAGCGGTGTGTTGCATTGTAACGATGCGGACCTGTGCACGGCCACTTGCAAGCGCGCCCCAGATTCGGGCGCGAGCCGGCTTTTTCCATTGACTTTAATGGGTTATCGAATTAACGTTACGCGCCCGTTTGGCGTGGATCTAGAAGCAATTTCACGCCTATTGCGCGCGGAAAGCGCTTTTTTGTGCAGACATCCGCGCCGTATGCAGCCGCCTTAATGTGACCCATTTTGTTCCTCGTTTGGAGCGGCCCGCAATTTGCTCAATTAGTGGTTTATTTCGTAAGACCAACCCCAATTCAGTTTAACCGTCGAGACGACACCGGCATGCCCACAAACACTCCAGTAGCGCCTTCGTTGCACAATCCTTTCGCCGAAAAGAAAGATGTCGAGTTCTCCATTCCAGGCCAGATCAATTACACGCCGGGTTTGTACGAGACCACACTCAAAGCAGGTTATGAGCTGATTCAACGCCCGCGTCAGGCGGCTGGCGTGATCAACGTCGAACGCCAGCACCAGAAAAAACGCATGACGGTGTGGGAGCGTTTGGAGGTTCTGAAAGATCGTGGCAGCGAAGCGCAGATCCTCTATCAAAACTGGGGTCCGAATCTCGATGGCGCATCGCTGGTAACCGCCGTCATCAAAATTCACGGTCGCGAAGTCGCCGTTTATGGCCACGATTTCACTGTACGCGCCGGTTCAATGGACGCCACCAATGGTTCCAAACTTGCTCGCCTGTTCGAGTTGGCCGGCAAGCGCAAAATTCCGTTAGTCGGTTTGAACGATTCGGCCGGCGCATACGTTCCGGCGGGTGTCGGCGGTCTCGATGGTTATGCCGAGGCCTTCACCGCGCTGCGTAAAATCAGCGGCGTGGTGCCGTCGATCATGTGCATGTTCGGCTACAACGCGGGCGGCGGCTCGTACCTGCCACGCCAAGGTTCGTTTGTTATTCAACCGCTCGATACCTTCTTTGGTCTGACCGGCGCGGGCGTTGTAAAAACTGTACTCGGCGAAGATGTAACGCCAGACGAGCTCGGTGGCCCAGGTGTGCATTCGCAATCGGGTGTGACCGATTTCGTGACGCCGGACGAAGTGTCCGCGCTGATGAAAGTGCGCCAGATTCTCGATTACCTGCCATCGGGCAACGATGAGCTTGCACCGTTCCGCGAGACTTCCGATCCGCTCGATCGCAAAACCTGGGATATCGATATCCTGTTAAAGAAAGCGATCAATTCGCCGACGGCCTTCAACACGCCGATCGATGTCAGCATCATGATCCAGCAGCTCTGCGATCACGGCGATTATCTCGAAATTCAACCCGAGCGCGCGCGCAACACGATCTGTGCGTTAGGCCGTCTCGGCGGCAACGTCGTTGGATTTGTGGCGAATAATTCTGCTGTTGGTTCGGGCCAGCTCGATATCGACGCTGCGTACAAAAATGCGCGCTTTATCCGCTTCTGCAATCTGTACAACATCCCGATGATCTTCATGGAAGACACCACCGGCTTCAAACCGGGTCGCGAGCAGGAAACCGGCGGTATCGTGCAGGCGGGCCGCGCGATGCTCGATGCGATTATCGATCTGCGCACGCCGCGCTTCCTCGTCATCATTCGCAACGCGTTCGGCGGTGCGTATGCGGCATACAACAATTATCCGACCGGTGCCGATCTCGTGATTGCGCTGCCGACTACGCGCGTAGCGGTCATGGGACCGGCAGGTGTCGAGTTCGTGTTCAAAGACGAATTGCGCGATATTCGCAGCGAGAAGAAAAAGAAACTCGCCGCGCTGACACAAGAGAACAAAACGAAAGGCATGAGCGATGCCGATGCGGCCGAAGCTGCAGAAAAAATCGCCGCAGCATGGGCGAAAGAGCAGGAGGCATTGCTCGCACAGCGCTATGAAAAACAATTGATGAACCCGAACGAGGCGTTGAGTCTCGGTTCGATTTCGCAAATCACGATGCCGTCCGATTTGCGTAACGTGCTGACCGAAGCGGTGGGCTTCCATCTCGGTCACTACAAAGCCGAACCAATGCAAGGCGTTCAGCGCGAATTCTTTTAAGGGGTTTTATTGTGCAACCGAGCAACAAATATTATCTGCATAATCCATTGATTCACGCCGAGCGCCGCGCGGGTTTGAGTTCATCCGAATGGGTGAAATCGTTTGCGTGCGAAGATGTGCGCCCGCTCATCATCTGTCGCGGTCCGATTCGCAAAGAAGCGATGGACGTGTTCGACGAGATGGGCATTCACGGCTACGGCATTTTGCTTTCCGAAAAAGATTCGATCACGTATACCAATGCGCTCGCGCCCGAGTTGCGCAAGCTGACGGATCCTGATCGCGTGCATCGCGTACCCGACTACACGGGTGCGACCAAAGAAGAGCGTGTGCAGCGTATTCGTCAAATTATTCAGATTGCCAAAGAGAACGGCTACAACAGCATTTTCGCGGGCTACGGCTTTATGGCCGAAGACGAGGAAATGGTACGTTCGATGGAAGAAGCGGGCCTCAAGTTCATCGGTCCATGCTCGTACACCGTGCGTGCAGCAGGTTTGAAAGACGAAGCAAAACGCACCGCGCTCAGCGTAAATGTATCGACCACGCCGGGTGTCGATAACCTGACTGCACTCACCTTGCTGTCGAAATATCCAACCGAAGCCGATCTGCTCAAATTGTGCGATACGCAAGGCTTGCCGCTGAATCAGAAGGCGTTTGATGCCGCGAAAACCTTGGCCGATAAAGCCGATGTGGTGTTGCTCGCTTCGTATCGCAAAGGCGTCGATCTGTTCACGATCGATGAGATGGGCGAAGTGCTCAAGCAGCAGCTCACGAAAGTTTTCAGCGAAAAACCGGGCAACCGTTTCCGCTTGAAAGCGATTTCCGGCGGTGGCGGTAAAGGCCAGCGCATTATGGCTGCGCCGAACAGCTATGAAGGCAAAACGGTCGAAGAAAAAGTCGCGAAGGCGATCGCTAACGGTCCGGCTTTGCTGCGCGAAATCCTCGCCGAAGTGAAATGCAACGGTGTCGGCGACAACAAAAACGTTCTCATCGAAATGAATATCGAGACGACGCGCCACCAGGAAATTCAGGTGGTCGGTAACGGCGAGTGGTGTATCACCATGGGCGGCCGCGATTGCTCGCTGCAAATGCACGAGCAAAAATTGCTCGAAGTTTCGGTCACCATCGAAGAATTAAAGGCAGCGATCGAAGTCGCACAAAAAGCCGGTCGCAAAGCCGAGTTGCAGGCGTTGAGTCAGGATCTCGAAATTCTCGAGAAAATGGAAAATGAGGCAGCGCGTTTCGGTCAGGCCGTGAAGCTGGATTCGGTATCGACCTTCGAATGTATCGTCGATGGCCAATCGCACTATTTCATGGAAATGAACACGCGTATTCAGGTCGAGCACCGCGTCACCGAGCTCTGCTACAAACTCAAATTTATCAATCCGGCAAATCCAAACGATTTCTTCATCGTCGAATCGCTGGTTGAGGCGATGGTGTTGCTCGCGCGTCACGGCAAACGTTTGCCGAAACCCGAACGCATCGTGCGCGAAGATACGTCGGTCGAAGCGCGTCTCAATGCGACCAACCAGGCGCTGCAGCCGCACGCGGGTGGTGTCATCGAATATTGGTCGAATGCGATCGAAGGCGAGATTCGCGACGACCAAGGTATCAGCATGCATAATCCTGATACCGATATGTTTATGAAATACCATTTGGCCGGCGCGTACGATTCGAACATCGCGCTGCTGTTGACGACGGGTAAAACGCGACTCGATAGCTATAAGCGTCTTGCCGAAATTTTGCGTCGTACCGAATTGCGCGGCAAAGATCTGGCGACCAATCTCGAATTCCATTACGGCCTCGTCAATTGGTTTATTGGCCAAAATATCAATGCACGCCCGACCACGCGTTTCATCGTGCCGTACCTGACGGCCGTCGGTAAGTTGAAAGAAGTTGCAAACAATATCGATGTCGAATACGCGTTCTCGCAGATTTACACGCGTTTGGTGAAATCTGCAGGCGAGCAGGGCAAGTCGATGTCGACGGTGCTCGATCGTAAACAAAGTCTGCTCATGCGTCCGGTGCAGGAATTATTTTCGCAACCGCATGTTCTGTCGGGCTGGTTGTCGATCAATCGCAAGAATTTCGAAGTCGACAACGGCCGCATCGTGTGGCTGGTGAATCCGATTTTAGTTTTGTCGGAGCTTTATCATTTCCTGCATTGGGATTACGAACCCGGTAAACCCGCTGCTTACATGATTTGGGATCATGACAACGAGTTGCTCCAAAACGCACTCGATTTCTATACCGCGCTGCAAATCAAACTCGGCGTCTCGACCTATGCCGAAGTTGAGAAGGTGATGACGGGTCAGCGTCGTCCTGCGGGTCTCGACGATGCGCAATGGGAAGCAACACGCGCGGCGCACGCTGGCTATCAGGCGGGCACCGAATTGTTGTCGCTGTTGCCGATGGTTGCGCTGCAAACCGGCTTCTACGATCTCAAAGTCAACGACGATCTCACCATTACGATTCCGGATGCGCTGGGCGAAAAGGCGCTGCAGGACAAAATGGCGAAGGTTCTGGTGCCGCCGCCTGTGGCGAAATCGGACGAAATTCTCGCGGCGTCGGGCGGTATGTATTATTCGCGCGAAGCTCCGGGCATGCCGACATTCGTGCAAGAGGGTTCGCATTTCAATCAAGGCGAGCCGCTGTACATCGTCGAAGTCATGAAGATGTTCAACAAGGTCTATGCGCCGTTCGCGGGAACCATCGACAAAGTTCTGCTCGATACCGACGGTGTTATCATCAAAAAGGGCCAGCCGCTGTTCAAGATCACGCCCGATGAAAAAATCGTGATCGAGACGCCGGAAGAAATCGCTGCACGCAAGCGCGCGCAAACCAGTGCTTTTTTGGCCAAGTTGTAAGTTCGCGAAGCCGTAAGGAGAGTTCAAATGATTACTGCGCTCGACCATATCGCGATTGCCGTGCCCGATTTGGAGAAAGCGATCAAACGCTTTCTCGATGATTTCGGTTTGAAATTCGAAGGCACCGAAGACGTTGAATCGGCGAAAACCAGCACTGCATTTTTTCCGCTGCCGGAAACGAGTATCGAACTCGTGCATCCGTTACGCGGTGAAGGCCCGATTGCGAAATATCTCGAAAAGAAAGGCGGCGGCATTCATCACCTGTGCTTTCGCACCGACAACATCGAAGAAGACGTGGCTCGTCTGAAAGCGAAGGGCTATCAATTCTTGAGCGATGCTCCGAGTAAAGGTGCGCACGACTGCATGGTGATTTTCATTCACCCGAAAAGCTGCGACGGCGTGTTGATTGAATTGAGTCAGCCCGCAGATCATCATTAATGGGATTGCATGCTCGATTAATTCGAGCGCGCAATTTTAATTTTTCATATCTCATCTGAGCGAAGGTTAGCCATGGCTGACAACTACAAACCCGCAACGTTTACCCTTGAAGATTGGCAAAAAGCCGCGACCAAATCGGTCAAGAGCGGTTCGCTCGACGATTTAACCTGGCACACGCCTGAGGGCATTGACGTTAAACCGTTCTACAGCGCCGAAGACATCAAAGGTCTTCCGTACACGAATACATTCCCCGGTTTAGAGCCGTTCATTCGTGGGCCGCAGGCGACGATGTATGCCGGTAAGCCGTGGACGATTCGTCAGTATGCGGGTTTCTCGACTGCGGAAGAGTCGAACGCGTTTTATCGCAAGGCACTCGCTGCGGGTGGTCAGGGGGTTTCGGTTGCGTTCGATCTGGCAACGCACCGCGGCTACGATTCCGATCATCCACGCGTGACCGGCGATGTCGGTAAAGCGGGTGTGGCGATCGATTCGGTCGAAGATATGAAAATTCTGTTCGACGGTATTCCGCTCGATAAAGTCTCGGTATCGATGACGATGAACGGCGCGGTATTGCCGATTCTCGCGGGTTACATCGTTGCCGGTGAAGAGCAGGGTGTGTCGCAAGATCAATTATCGGGAACGATTCAGAACGACATTCTGAAAGAGTTCATGGTACGTAATACGTATATTTATCCGCCGTTGCCGTCGATGCGCATCATCGGCGACATCATCGCGTATTGCTCCGAGCATCTGCCGCAATTCAACACGATTTCGATTTCCGGTTATCACATTCAGGAAGCGGGTGCCGACGCAGCGCTCGAGCTCGCATACACGCTCGCCGACGGCAAAGAATATATTCGCACTGCGATTGCAGCAGGTCTCGATATCGATAAATTCGCGGGCCGTTTGTCCTTCTTCTGGGGCATCGGCATGAACTTCTATATGGAAGTGGCGAAATTGCGCGCGGCGCGTTTGCTGTGGGCGCGTATCGTCAGCGAATTCAATCCGAAAAATCCGCGCTCGAAAATGCTGCGCACGCACTCGCAAACATCGGGTTGGTCGCTGACCGAGCAGGATCCTTACAACAACGTCGTGCGCACCACGATCGAAGCAATGGCTGCAGTATTTGGTGGCACTCAATCGCTGCACACCAACGCGCTCGACGAAGCGATTGCATTGCCGACCGAATTTTCGGCGCGTATCGCACGTAACACTCAGCTCATCATCCAGGAAGAAACCGGCATTTGTAATGTCGTCGATCCGTGGGGTGGTTCGTACTTCATGGAATCGCTCACCCAGCAACTCGCGGACAAAGCGTGGGCGATGATCGAGGAAATCGAAGCGGCCGGCGGCATGGCGAAAGCGATCGAATCGGGTATGCCGAAACTCAAAATCGAAGAGTCGGCTGCGCGCAAACAGGCGCGTATCGATCGCGGCGATGATGTCATCGTCGGTGTGAATAAATATCGCCTCGCGCAGGAAGACGACGTCGATATTCTCGAAGTCGACAACAATGCGGTGCGCGAATCGCAAATCAAACGCCTCGCTGAAATTCGTGGCAAGCGCGATGAAAAAGCGGTCGAAGACGCGCTCGAAGCAATTTATCAATGCGCGAACGGCGGCCCGGGCAACCTGCTCGATCTCGCCGTAAAAGCGACGCGCGCCCGTGCTACAGTCGGTGAGATCTCTTACGCGATGGAGCGAGTCTTCGGTCGCTTCAACGCACAGGCACAAACGGTGTCCGGCGTGTACGGCTCAGCATTCCAGGAAGACGAAAACTGGCAGAACATTTCGCGTGACATCGAGGCCTTCGTTGAGAAACACGGTCGTCGTCCGCGTATGCTCGTATGCAAGATGGGGCAGGACGGACACGATCGCGGTGCGAAAGTAATTGCAACGGCGTTTGCGGATGTTGGTTTCGATATCGACCTGTCGCCGATGTTCTCGACACCAGCCGAAGTTGCGCGTCAGGCCGTTGAAAACGATGTGCATGTCGTCGGCGTTTCTTCGCAGGCAGCGGGTCACAAAACACTGGTGCCTGAATTAATTGCTGAACTGAAAAAGCAGGGCGCGGATGACATCATCGTCGTTGCTGGCGGCGTAATTCCAAAGCAGGATTACGATTATTTGTATCAGGCTGGCGTCAAAGGTATTTTCGGTCCGGGCACGCAAATTCCTGTGGCTGCGCGCGATGTTCTCGATGCGATCAACAAAGCTGTCGGGAAATAAAATCCGGTCAGCAATAAAAGGCGGGCTTCGGTCCGCCTTTTTGTTTTAAATGGTATTTTTTAAAACACAACACAGTGGGATCAGTGAGCAATGTCTGCAATTGATACATCGCTACTGCAACAGGGCAATCGCCGCGCTCTCGCAAAAGCGATCACGCTCGTCGAAAGCAAGCTCGATCGCGATCGCATTGCCGCGCAATCGTTGCTTGAAGAGCTATTGCCGCACACGGGCAAGAGTATTCGTATCGGCATTACCGGAATTCCCGGCGTCGGCAAATCGACATTTATCGAAACTTTCGGTTTGTATTTGTTGAGCCTTGGCAAAAAAGTCGCGGTGCTCGCGGTCGATCCGAGTTCGCCGCTCGCAGGTGGTTCGATTCTCGGCGATAAAACACGCATGGAAGAATTATCGCGACAGGAAAACGCGTTCATTCGCCCATCGCCATCGGAAGGTACGCTCGGCGGTGTTGCACAGCACACGCGCGAAACGATGCTGCTGTGCGAAGCGGCGGGTTACGACGTGATTCTGGTCGAAACGGTCGGTGTTGGCCAAAGCGAATACGAAGTCGCGGGCATGGTCGATTTCTTTATGGTCTTGATGTTGCCGAATGCCGGCGATGAGTTGCAGGGCATCAAGCGCGGCATCATGGAATTGGCCGATGCGCTCGTCATCAACAAAGCCGACGGCGAAAGTATCAACCTCGCGAAGCGCACTCAGTCGCATTATCAAAGCGCGATGAATTTGTTGCGGCATACGAGTTTCTGGACGCCACAAGTGTTGGTGTGTTCCGCGCTCGAAAAGAAAAATATCGAAGCCGTGTGGGGCATGATCAGCGATTATCAGATCGATGCATTGAAAAATGGTCATCTCCTGTCCAAGCGGGCGCGGCAGGCCAAGGATTGGATGCACAAATTATTGAACGAGATGCTGTTCCTGCGCTTGCGTCAAAATCCGGAAGTGAAACAACGGCTGCCATTGTTGGAGCAGAAGGTGATTGCCGGCGAAACCACACCGTATAACGCCGCCAAACAGTTGATCGAGATGTTATAGCTGTCGCTTCCGACAGGTGACTCTCGATTTTCTTGAGTGCAACCAAGCCTTGATGCGCGTCATAGCATATAATTGCGGCACCTTTAATCTGGCCTCACTTTATTCTATTTAGCTGAGGACGACGATCATGCGCAATCCCAATCAAACCCCCTATCAAATACTTGGCGGTGAAGAAGGCGTCCGCAAATTGGCGGAAACGTTCTACGACGTCATGGATGAGTTGCCCGAGGCCGAAACGATTCGAAAAATGCACGCCGAAAGTCTCGTCGATGTGAAACAAAAATTGTTCGAGTATCTTTCCGGCTGGATGGGCGGGCCACATCATTACCACCAGAAATACGGCACGGTCTGTCTGACCAAGCCGCACAAGCCTTATGCGATTGGTCCGGCCGAGCGCGATCAATGGCTGATGTGCATGGATGAAACGTTGCGTCGTATCGATGCGAGTGACGAACTCCGAAATATGCTGAAAGGGCCAATGTTCAATATTGCCGATGCGATTCGAAACACCGATGGCAATAGTTGCCCGAGCGGACACGATAGTAGCGACACGGATTGCGGACATTGACCAACTTGGAAGAAATCAAAACACCAACGGCATATAAAGTGCCGCTCGCTTTTGTTGCTCTCTTCATCGTAGCGGCGCTCGCTTGCGCTCCCATGCTGTGGTACGGCGCGCCGAACGGCCACAGCATTATTTACAATCTGGTATGGCTGAAAAGTTTTTCCGCACAGCTTGCGCAGGGAGATCTGTATCCGCGCTGGTTGATGGATATGAATCACGGCGCGGGCAGTCCGGCGTTTTATTTTTATGCGCCGCTACCGTTTTATCTCGCATCCATTCCCGACTTATTGGCGCCGAATTTAAAACTCACGGTGTTATTGGCCTGGGGTGAATGGCTGATCCTGGCTTTATCGGGCGCTGCATTTTTTCAATACGCACGTCGACGTTATTCGATGGGTGTCGCCTGGTTTTGCGCAGTGGTTTATATGCTGCTGCCGTATCACTTCGAAATTAATTTATGGCGACGACAGGACATTGGAGAGCTGACCAATTACATCTGGATGCCGCTCATTTTGTATTACACCGAAAAATTATTCGAAGGCCGTCGCGCGTTTGCCGGGCTCGCTATTTGTTACGCGCTAATGATGATGTCGCATCTGCCATCGGCGCTGTTGTTTTCGATCGCGATTGGTTGTTATGTTCTGGTGTTGCTGTGGTTTCGTCATTCGTGGCGGCATTTTCCGCGTTTCGCTATCGCCATCGCGGTGGGTATTTTGCTCGCAGGCGTCTATTGGGTGCCCGCTTTGACGAGCGAGCAGTATGTGCGTTCGGAAAAACTCTGGACACCGTATTTCGATTTTCATCATTGGTTCTTTCCGCTCAATGATGCGCCGCACCACGATATTAATTCGAACGCTTTTGCCCAGCGGCTGTTCACCATGGTCGGTGTTTCTACGGTGATATTTTCGTTGTGCTGGTTGCCGGCGTTTCGCTGGCGCGAAACCATCGGTACCAAAAAACTGTTGGGTTGTCTGGCGTTGATCGGTGTCGCCTGGTTTTTGATGTCGCCGGCATCGGAGTTCGTTTGGGAAAACGCGCCTGAGTTGTGGAAGGTGCAATTCCCTTGGCGAATTGCCATGGTTGTCGATTTGGCAGCGGCGATTGCCGTTCTACACGCGGTGCATTGCCTGCAGATACACCGCGATTGGTTTTCGGCCATGGCGCTGGTTATCGCGCTCTCTGCATTGGGCTGGGGGCTTGCGACCATGAACGTGAAACACAAGCTCGATCCCTTCGATAATCCGTGGTGGATCACGGGTCGCGATACAGCGGTGCGCAATGGTCTCGATGCACCCGAATACACGACGATGTGGAATCACTCGACATCCGCCGATACCAGCACCGAGATCGCCGGCGAGGAGCAACTGAATTACGATGTTGCCGGCGGCGCTATCGATGTCGTGCAATGGATGCCGCGCGACATCGTGTTGCAGGTCAATTTACAGCAGGCGACGAGATTGCGAGTGCGTCAGTTCTTTTTCCCCAATTGGCGGGCGACGACGGAGTCTGGCGAGGTGTTGACGCTTACCGCTGCGCCCGACAACGGTTTGCTGATGATGGATTTACCCGCAGGCGATTACCGCGTCGAATTGCGTTTGGCAAAATTGCCGCAAGAATTGATTGGGACGGGAGCTTCGCTGGCCGGGCTGGCGCTATTGTTTGGCGGCGTTATTTGGCGAAATCGGCGACTGGCCAAAGCGTAACTTGCCGATTTTGTCTCGACGATTAATTCGTAATCGGGCCGATATTTTCGCAGTGCGAATTTATTCGAGAGAAGTCGTCGGCGGGAGCGGTTTCTGCGCGTTGGGTGCGCGTAAGAGAAAACTCATCACTTCGCTGGTTTCTGCCATCACATCGCCATAACCCAATTCAATCAATTGCTCGACGAATGGGCGCGTAAATAATAAATAGCTCGCAGCGTTGACGCCGCCGTTATAGTTGCCGCTACCGGTGGTGCGCAAAAACATGCGAATGCTGCGCGGTAATTCGTGCACATGCAGATCGGCAATGCGATCAATGTCCTGCGATGGCGATATGACATAGGCATCGATGGGATTTAATTTGCGTGGCATCTCATTGCGCGTTTCTTCCGGCACCATCTTGATCAATTCATTGACGCGTTCGAGTAATTCAATATCGGTTTCAAGGCTGTCGATAAAGGCGCTATTCAACAGGTGGCCAAGAACTTGTCCGAACGCCGGGCTTTGCACTTTGCGAATCGGCTTCGCGTAATTGCGTTTGTGACCGTTGGCGGGAACGATGAGCACGCGTTCGGCGCCGAGGTGTAACGCGGGACTGATCGGTGTGAGCTGACGCAACGCGCCATCGCCGTAATAATTTCCCCAGATTTCTTCGGGCGGAAAAATCGTTGGAATCGCCGTCGAGGCCATTAAGTGATTCAGCTGCAGCGGACACGCGATGCCTTGTCGCCGCCAGCGCTGCCAGTTGGCATTGTTCGGCCCGCCCTGAAAAAAACTGATCGATACGCCCTGCGTGTAATTCATCGCGGTGACAGACACCGCGCGCAAATGTCCGTGTTGAATGTGCTCGCCGATGCGATCGAAATTCAGCACTTTTTTTAACATCATGCGCAGCGGCGTGTTATCGAGCAGACCGATCGGATGACCCACGGCGACACCGGCATTGAACAGCGAGCGTGTCAGTCGCCAGAAATTACGCAGGATGTCGAGCCAGTCGGTGCAATACACATGATCGACAGCAAGGTTTAACCACAACGATTCGAGCCATGCAGCCGCGCGTTGAAAATCGTCGGCCTGTGTCGCGAGTCCTACCGCATTGATTGCACCGGCGGAGGTGCCGCACAAAATGGGGAAGGGATTGCCCTGGTAATCGCGCGTGAGTTCCGCCAACGCTTTAAGAACACCGACCTGATACGCCGCCCGCGCGCCGCCGCCCGGCAGTAACAGGCCGGTGCGAGAGAGAATGGACAACGGTTGAGACGCGGTCATTAAATGGCAATCGTTAATTAAAGTGCCGCATGGCACTGATTAAATCTCAGTATAGTCAGCGCATATGCTCGCGCAGGCCTTTTTCCGAGAGGATTTTGGTCGCAATTTCTTCGATCGAGACATGCGTGCTATCGACATAATTGATGCCGTTGCGCTCGAATAATGCTCGCGCCATGCGCACCTCGTCTTCGCATTTACCGATATTCGCGTAGCGCGAATTGGGTTTGCGTTCGTGGCGGATCGCCGCGAGGCGTTGCGGGTCGATGGTCAGGCCATACAGTTTGTTGCGATGTGCCTGCAGCGGTTTGGGGATCTGACCATCTTCAAGGTCTTCGTCGGTCAATGGATAGTTGGCGGCGAACACGCCGTGCTGCATCGCCATATACAGACAGCTCGGCGTTTTGCCGCTGCGCGAAACACCGATGAGGATGACCTGCGCCTTATCGTAATGATTGATGCGCGCACCGTCGTCGTTATCCATTGCGTAGTTGAGGGCGTCGATACGCTGTTGATAGCGCATTTCAGTGTCGCGACTGTGGCCGCGGCCCACGGTGAGCGCCGATTTTGCACTGAGCGCGCTTTCGAGCGGTTGTAAAAACGTTGAAAAAATATCCATCAGTACGCCATTGCTGTCGGCGATGATGTCGCGAATCTGCTCGTTGACGATGGTGTCGAAGATAATCGGTGGCGCGCCATCGCGCTCGGCGGCATCGTTGATACGGCCCACGGCAAGTTCGGCTTTTTCGGGAGTATCGACAAATGGCAGCACGGTTTTGTCGAATTGGAAGTTTTCGAATTGTGCCAAAAGACTTTTGCCGAGAGTTTCTGCGGTGATACCGGTGCTGTCCGATATGAAAAAAGCGCTACGTCGCCCTGGAGTGCCATTCGCTTGCATGGTGTCGCCTGTGTTGAAGTTGTAGTCGATAGATCGAATAACCGACTGCTCGAATGAGAAAAGCCAGCGGTTTTTCGGTATGATTGTCGACCTTTTGGAGCCGAGGCCCGGGCCGCGTCATCGACCGACTCTAGCATAATTGCCATGAGCTCGCGTCGCGCCGACACCCAGCCGGTTCGGCCGCTGAAAGCGCAAAGCTCCTGCTGAAAGTGCAAGGCGTTAGCGACGCCCCGATACCTTTGAACGATACCTGTGGAGACTACGACGTTGGCTGAATATGTGATTTGGTTCGATCATTTGGGTATGGGTGACGTCGAGCGCGTCGGTGGCAAGAATGCCTCGCTCGGCGAAATGATCAGTCATCTGGCTGGTGCGGGTGTATCCGTGCCGGGCGGTTTCGCGACAACGGCCGATGCCTATCGCGATTTCCTCAACCAAAGCGGTCTCGATGCGTGGATTCACGAAGAGCTCGATAAACTCGATGTCGATGACGTGGTGGAATTGGCAAAGGTCGGCGAAAAAATTCGTCGGCGTATTGTCGACACGCCGCTGCTGCCCGAACTCGAAAACGCGATTCGCGAAGCGTTCGAAAAACTCTCGGCGAACAACTCGAATGTCGCGGTCGCTGTGCGTTCGTCCGCAACTGCCGAAGATTTACCCGACGCATCGTTCGCAGGTCAGCAGGAAACCTTTTTAAATATTCGCGGCCTCGACAATATTCTCATCGCGGTGAAAGAAGTTTTCGCATCGCTCTTCAACGATCGCGCGATTGCGTATCGCGTGCACAAAGGTTTCGATCACAAAATCGTGGCACTCTCCGCCGGTGTACAACGCATGGTGCGCTCGGAAACCGGTTCGTCGGGTGTCATGTTCACGCTCGATACCGAATCCGGTTTCGATAAAGTCGTGTTTATCACGGCATCGTATGGCTTGGGCGAAACCGTGGTGCAGGGTGCGGTGAATCCCGACGAATTTTACGTGCACAAAGAAACACTCGCTGCGGGACGTCCTGCGGTGTTGCGTCGCAATCTCGGCGCGAAAGCGATCAAAATGGTTTACACCGACAGCAGCAAGCCGGGTCGCTCGGTACAAACGGTCGATGTGCCCGAATCGTTGCGTCAACAATTTTCCATCAACGATGCCGAAGTCGAAGCGCTCGCGCGCCAGGCATTGATTATCGAAAAACATTACGGCCGTCCGATGGATATCGAGTGGGCCAAAGATGGCGACGACGGCCAACTCTACATCGTGCAAGCGCGCCCCGAGACGGTTAAAAGCCAAAGCTCGAACACGCTCATGGAGCGTTACCTGCTCAAAGAAAAAGGCAAGGTATTGTGCGAAGGCCGTTCGATCGGTCAGCGCATCGGCAGCGGTCCTGTGCGCGTGATTACCGGCATTGCACAAATGGAACAGGTGCAGCAGGGCGATGTGCTCGTCACCGATATGACCGATCCCGATTGGGAACCCGTGATGAAGCGTGCATCGGCGATCGTCACCAATCGCGGTGGACGCACCTGTCACGCCGCGATTATTGCGCGTGAGTTGGGAATTCCCGCCGTGGTTGGTTGCGGCGATGCGACCGAGAAATTGCAAACCGGCGTAGAAGTCACTGTCAGCTGCGCCGAAGGCGATACTGGTCATGTGTATGCAGGCCAGCTCGCATTCGATATCACGACGAGCGATCTGCAAAAAATGCCGGAGCTGCCGTTCAAAATCATGATGAACGTCGGCAACCCCGATCGTGCGTTTGATTTCCAAGCGTATCCCAATGCCGGTGTCGGTCTCGCGCGTCTTGAATTCATTATCAACCGCATGATCGGTGTGCATCCGAAAGCATTGATCAATTTCGACACGTTGCCGCGCGATGTGCGTGCGAGCGTCGAGCGCCGTATCGCCGGCTACAAATCGCCGGTCGATTTTTACGTGGAAAAACTCGTCGAAGGCATCGCTACCATTGCTGGCGCGTTTTATCCGAAGCGCGTGATCGTGCGCATGTCCGATTTCAAATCGAACGAATATGCGCATTTGATCGGCGGCGGCTTGTATGAACCCGCCGAAGAAAATCCGATGCTCGGTTTCCGCGGTGCCTCGCGTTACATTTCCGAATCGTTCCGCGAATGCTTCGAACTTGAAACGCGCGCGCTGAAAAAAGTGCGCAACGAAATGGGGCTCACCAACGTCGAGATCATGATTCCGTTCGTGCGCACGGTGGGCGAGGCGAAACAGGTCTCCGAGTTACTTGCAGCCAATGGCCTCAAGCGCGGTGAGAACGGTCTCAAGCTCGTCATGATGTGCGAGATTCCAGCGAACGCATTGCTCGCTGAACAATTCCTCGAATATTTCGACGGCTTCTCGATCGGTTCTAACGATCTGACGCAATTGACGCTTGGACTCGATCGCGATTCGGGACTCATCGCGCATCTGTTCGATGAGCGCAACGACGCCGTGAAAGTGTTGTTGAGCAGCGCGATCAGTGCGTGCAAAAAGCAGGGTAAATACATCGGTATTTGCGGTCAGGGCCCATCGGATCATCCGGATCTCGCACTGTGGCTGATGGAGCAGGGGATCGACAGCGTTTCGCTCAACCCGGATTCGGTGCTCGAAACTTGGCTGTTCCTCGCCGATAAAAAACCGAAATAGGGTGTATTAATTCGATACTTTTTTTCATAACCGTGTTTTCATAAATCGATTTGGTGCGACGAGCCATCATGCACTTCTATCAACTCGAGAAGTTCATTAATTTGCACGATGGTTATCGCCGCACCTTCAAAATCGATCAGCACCAACTGCTGCTGTTACAGGAAAATGGCGAGCAGTACTTGATCGAAGCGCTATGTCCCCATCGCGCGCATCCACTCGAAACCGCTACGATCGAAAATCATTTAATTCGTTGCCCGCTGCATCATTACGAATTCGATTTGCGCAGCGGCCGTGTCTGCACTGTCACTGAAGCGCATTGCCGTGCATTACGTCGCTATGAATTAATCATGCGCGATAAGGATGTTGGAGTGATGTTATGAGCAAGCATCGTCTGCTCGCGTCGATGATTGTTTTTTTGCGCAACTGATTTCACCTTCACAGTAATTGATCCTGTCGTAGCCTGACTTCGAGCGTATTGTTCTCACGTAATGGCTGATTGATCATCTCGTCATAGGCGCTGTTATGCCTGAGCAGAACGCTCTCTATGGCAATGTTTTTTATCTCCTCGCGCATGAGTCCGATGCTGCGCGCGGTGAGTGGTTGCCGCTCATTTTTCCACACGAGCCGCTCGCCATTCGGTGTAACGACGAAAAGCTGATAGATACTCATATCGATCGACGCAATCACAGCCTGCGGGATGGGTTGCATTTCTGGGAGTTGTTCAAGCAGTAGTTTCATTCGGCACCTGCCTCTCGTTAATTTTTCACGCCTTTGATTTTTCGTTGCCAGCGCGCATTTTGGATCTCTGCTCGGCGTACTTTTTATTTTCTTCCTCGATCAATTCGCGAATGATCCATCTGCGGCTAGACCGCCGTATCCCCCCCATTACGATCTTCAACGGGGGCATTCGGGAATGAGCGAAACGACATCTGCGTCAGTGGGAATAGCCGAGCATGGGACAGCCGGCGAGCCAGTGGCGATTGTCACGGGAGCAACCGGCGGTGTGGGACAGGCGGTCAGCCGCAAATTGGCAGCAGCCGGTTGGAAGCTAATACTCGTCGGCCGTGACGAATCGCGCTTGCGCGATCGTTACAGCGATTGGGTCGAGCACGACCACCTGCTTGTCGAAGCCGATTGCTCGACCGTTGCCGGTGCGCAAGCAATTCTCGAGGCGGCGAAAGCGCGTGCATTGCAACCGAATGCGTTGGCGCATTGCGTGGGCAATATTAGCCTCGGCGCGCTGCATCGAACCAGCGAGGCTGATTTCAACGTTTGCCTCAGCGCAAATCTCATCAGCGCATTTCATACCTTGGCGGCGTTTATTGGCAGTTTGCGCGAGACAAAAATTGCAGGTAGTGCAGTGCTGGTATCGTCGGCGGCTGCGCGAATCGGCACGCCCAATCACGAGGCGGTAGCCGCAGCGAAAGCAGGGCTGGAGGGTTTGGTGAGGGGTGCTGCGGCGACTTACGCGAGCAACGGCATTCGCATCAACGCGGTTGCGCCTGGCATCATGGATACGCCAGCGGCTGCGCGGGTGCTTGGCAGTGACATTGGCTGGCAGGCTGCTGCGCGTCAGTATCCGTTGCCTGGTATCGGCGCGCCCGATGAGCTGGCAGAGTTGATGGTGTGGTTGCTGTCGTCAGCGGCGGCGCGGGTGACAGGGCAGGTCTGGTCGTTGGATGCCGGCTTTTCGACGATTCGACCTTTAGTGAAATAACGACGTTAGCGGCGCGGGTTGTTCGGTGTGCGCTCGACCTTCACGTATAACTGATCGCCCGCTTTCGGTCCGCTGGTTATCGTGCCATCGTCGGGATTTTCGCGATTCGGTAGCAGCGGAACCCACGCGCCTAAATCAGCGACGACAGTATTGCCGAACACTCGACGCTGCTGATTTTCTTCCTTGCTGTAATTCACCAGAATAATCGCGCGGCGACCGCCCTCGATTTGAACTCGCAATAATAATGCGCTGATCTGAGTTGGCTCATTTTCGATCGTTACCCACCAGCCATTGCTCTTCGGTTGCTGAACAATTTTCTGATAATCGATGGTGACAAATGCGCCTTCGACAGTATCGATCGTATAGGCGTCTTTGTTTGTCGAGTAAGTTTTTGCGTTTGAGTCGCTATCGATTAGGGGGCGATCGCTAATTGTCAGTCGAATCGGACGCGGTGCGGGGTCGAGTTTGACGAGCAGAGCGGCGATTTCATCGAGCTGTTTTGTAGTGCCGACGACGAGTAAGCGGCCTTGCACCAGATCGGCCTGAATTTTATCGCCGTAGGTTTTCTGTAAGGACTCCAGCACTTCTTCGGGATGCGGAGTCACCAGCGTAAAGACGCGCGAATCGGCAAAGCAATTGCAAACGGCAGTGAAAAAAAACAGCGCGAGAAAGAATCGTTTAAACATGACGTCTTTTCCCTGTGTCAAAGCCGAATCGGTTTTGAATCTAGCCAGTTTCGAATCTGGTCAATTTCGAACCTAGCCAGTTTCAAATTAGGCCAATTTTAAACCCGGCCAATTTCAAATATGCAGTAAACGCAATTCTGGGTCGTTGATACTGCGATGCCATAACTCGTCGAATTGCGCAGTGTAATCTTCGGCGAGTGGGCGGTTGTTGAAATCGGCCCAGGCTTTTTCCGGTTCGCGCAGTGCGTAACACAACACGGCGCGGTCATCGGCGACGATAAAGTTTTCCTTGATGTCTTCAGGCTCGCAATCGGCGCGGCGCATGTGCAGCGTCGTGCTCAGGCGTCGACACAATTCGAGCAGGCGATGACCGCGTTCGACCAGAGGTTTGACTTCGACAACGAGCAGACGAATTTCGCTGAAACGACTGCTACGCGCGAGTTGGGAGATTGCGCTCGCGAATTCGTCGTTATCGAAAAGCGCGTGATCGAGTGCGTGCGATAGCAGCCGCAAGTGGCGGCGAGATTGGCGCGCAATTTCCAGCGCGACCGCCGCGCGATCGGACGCGATAAAACGACCGGCATCGGTGCCGAGCACACGTTGTTGCCGCAACACTAAACGCATCGTGCGATGCGGAATATTGGCGTCGAGAAATTCCGGGCCTTGGGCAACAAAGCCGAGTTTTTCGTAGAACGGCAGCGCGTGAGTTTGCGCGTGCAAATACACTTCGCGCAATTGTTGCTGCGCAGCCGCGTCGAGAATGGTCCGCAACAGTTGCGTGCCGATACCGCGATGACGTGCGCGATTTAAAACCGCCATGCGGCCGATATGGCCATTGCGCAGCATGCGCGCGGTGCCGACGGGTTCGTTGTTGTAAAACGCCAGCCAGTGCTGCGCATCTTCATCGGCATCGTCCCACTCCAAATCCTCGGGGACATTTTGTTCTTCGATAAAAACGCGGCGGCGAATTTCGCTGAGAACTTCGCGATCGCGTTGCCAGGTGGTGCTGCGAACTTCAATCGTCATGATTAACGCTCTTATCAGCCCGGCATCATCAAGCCGGATTAGTGATCTTCTTCGTCGAAACCGATGCTGCCTTGATTGAATAGCGCCACTAGCAAGGTCATCACAGAAGGTGATTTAAGCAGGTTTTCATCGATGTCGATGTGAGTCATTGCGCAGAGTTGCTCGGCCAGCGCGGTGGTTTCATCGTTGCAATCGAAGCTCTGGCCGTCTACGAAAAGTATTACAGCATTGTCTTGTCGAATATATGAAAACCGACTGGCGGGATTGCGGCAAAGTGGAAAACCATCGCAGAGAAATTCGCGCAGCTCGTCAGCTTCAATCGGCTCGTCGGGCTGCCAATCCATATCGGGATATTTGCGAATGCTGTTGTGCTGGGCGAACCAGCGCGCGAATGCATCTCGATCCAGCATTTTTTCGGTGATCATGGTATGCATTTGTTCGATGGCTTTCGCAGAGATTTCGCCGGGATTTTTTTGTGTCGTTAAATTTTTATCTTCGTAACGATCATCGTCTTCCATATCGGCGAGCAAATAATCGCACCAGTGTGCGATCAGTTCGCTGCGTGCAGGCGCACGAAAGCCGATCGAATACGTCATGCAATCATCGCCAACCGCGACGCCGTTGTGCGCGATGCGTGGCGGTACGTAGAGAATATCGCCGGGTTCTAGAATCCATTCGTCGGTAGCTTCGAAGTTCGCCAGCAGGCGTAAATCATCGTGCGGCAATAATTCGGTGGTGTGATCGCAGAGTTGGCCGATTTGCCAGCGACGTTTGCCGAGACCTTGAATTAGAAACACATCGTATTGATCGTAGTGCGGACCGACGCCACCTTCATCGGCTGCGTAGCTTACCATCACATCGTCGATACGCCAGTTTGGAATAAAGCGAAATGGTTCGATTAATTCGGCAACTTCCGGCACGTAGTGATCGACAGCTTGCACCAGCAGCGTCCATTGTTTTTTGCCGAGCTTGCCAAAACGTGATTCGGGGAAAGGGCCGTGTTCGAGTTTCCAATCGTCTTTTTTTGCAAAAGTTGTGTTTGTGATCAAACGCGATTCGACTTCTTCCTCACACGCGAGGCCAGCGAGCTCATCGGGTTCGAGAGGATTTTGCCAATTGGCAAAAGCGTTTTTGATCAGCAGAGGTTTTTTCTGCCAGTAATCGCGAAGAAAGGAATTAATGTCGAAGTTTTGTAGTTGCATACGTGCTTGCTCGTTTTGTTCCCTCTCCCATTTGGGGAGAGGGTTAGGGAGAGGGCATGAGAGATATCAATGCAGGGGGAAATGAATTGAAATTGCGGCCCTCTCCCCCGGCCCCTCTCCCTAAATGGGCGAGGGGAGCAAATCTAAATAGCGCGTGCCTGCTCGATCGCATTACCAATGTAAGTCGCTGGTGACAATGCAAGCAGGGCTGCCTTTGCATCCGCAGGAATTTCCAGCGACTCGACAAACTTCTGAATCGTTTCGCGATTAATCGCCTGACCACGCGTAAGCGCTTTCAGCTTTTCGTAAGGCTCTGGCACACCGAAACGACGCATAACAGTTTGAATCGGCTCAGCCAACACTTCCCATGCGTTATCGAGATCTTCAGCAAGACGCGCGCGATTGATTTCGAGTTTATTCAAACCTTTCAGCGCGGCTTCGTACGCAATCGCGCTGTATCCAAAACCCACGCCCATATTGCGCAATACGGTCGAGTCGGTGAGGTCGCGCTGCCAGCGTGAAATCGGCAATTTGCGCGCGAGATGTTCGAACACCGCATTTGCCAGACCGAGATTGCCTTCGGAGTTTTCGAAATCGATCGGATTCACTTTATGCGGCATCGTCGATGAGCCAACTTCGCCAGCAACGGTTTTCTGTTTGAAATAACCGAGTGCAATGTAGCCCCAGATATCGCGATCCAGATCAATCAGAATGGTATTGAAGCGCGCAAAGGCGTCGAACAACTCGGCGATGTAATCGTGTGGCTCGATTTGTGTCGTGTACGGGTTCCAAACAAGACCTAGCGATTCGACAAAATCTCTTGCATTCGCCGCCCAATCGACAGCTGGATACGCCGACATGTGCGCGTTGTAATTGCCGACTGCGCCGTTGATTTTGCCGAGCAATTGCACGTTGGCGATTTGTTCGCGCTGACGGCGCAGGCGCGCCACCACGTTCGCGATTTCCTTGCCCATCGTGGTCGGCGTCGCGGGTTGGCCGTGCGTGCGCGCGAGCATTGGTGCATCAGCGTGCGCATGCGCGAGTTCGACGAGTTTGGCGATGATCTTATCGACCTGCTGCAACGCGAGTTCGCGACCTTCGCGCAACATCAACGCATGCGAAAGATTGTTGATGTCTTCCGAGGTGCAGGCGAAGTGAATGAATTCCGAAACCGCATTCAGCTCGGGAAAATCTTTCACCGATTCTTTCAGGAAGTACTCGACCGCTTTGACGTCGTGATTGGTGGTGCTCTCGATATTTTTGATGCGCTGCGCGTGTGTTTCATTGAATTCGGCGAGCAATTTTTCGAGCGCGGTTTGAGTTGATGCGCTAAATGCTGCGACCTCTGGAATGCCTTTGTGCGCGGCGAGTTTTTGCAACCAGCGCACTTCGACGATGACACGCTGTTTGATCAAACCAAATTCGCTGAAGACACCGCGCAATTGCGCGGTCTTGCTGCCGTAGCGGCCATCGAGCGGGGAAACGGCGGTGAGGGCGGAGAGTTCCATTAGCGGTAAACCTTATGTCGAGTAAAACGAGAATCGATTGAGCGAGCGCGGTCAAAATAGGTCGCCATGATAACCAATCCGGGCGCCTAATCGGATAGTGTCAGCCTCGTATCAATGCGTCTGCGCAGCGGCGCATGGCATTGCGATTCAACACAAATTGCCAGCGACGACCGCCGACACGACGCCACAGCCAGGCCGAGCGGATAGCTGCGAGCAGAAGTGCACGAATCTTGTCCGCATTGGCGGAGTTTTGCAGTTGTTGAAGACTGCCAGTGATTTGGATTCGATACTTAAAGCGGCTGATCGTATCTTGATAAATCGAGGCAAGGCTCGGCGCTATCTCGTTGATATCCTGCGTAAAGAATTCGAGTTTTTTCTCGGCGTGCTGCAGGCGCGTGCGAATCGTATTTTGCGCTTCAGGCGCTTTCGCCAACAGCTTTTGCAGAATCAAAATGCCCAGCCCATACCGCACGGCGCCTTGATAGGCATCGCGGTTGTGGCCCGACAATACATCGCGCAGCACACGCAGGCCGAGTTGCAAGTGATGTGTGCCCGCATAAACCACGGTGGGGTCGTCGCTTTCGAACACGAACAGACTGTGCAGAATACTGTTCATCGCCGCGCTGTCGGCTTGACCGGTACGCGCAATCTGATCGACGAGATACGTGGCTTGCAGAATACCTGCGAGCGCGAGCGTTTGGGCTTCAATCGAATTCATCGTCACTTCGTAATTTTACCGAGTTAATACTGCTATTGCCGAGTTAATCCAGGGCTTGCTCGATCACGCCACCGCCGAGGCAGAGATCATCCAGGTACAGCACGGCCGATTGCCCTGGCGTGATCGCACGTTGTGCTTGATCGAAATCGAGTCGATAGCCGCTGTCCGTTTTGGTGAGCACGCAATCTTGGTCGGGCTGACGATAGCGCGTTTTTGCGCGACAGCGTAATGGCAGTGCGGGCGTCTCGCCGCTGATCCAATGAATTCGACTGAGCGCGAGTGCGCGTTTGAATAAACGCGGATGATCGCTGCCTTGCGCAACGATCAATACATTGCGCGCAAGATCTTTTTCGACAACGTACCAAGGCTCATCGCCTGCATTTTGCAAACCGCCGATGCCCAAACCCTGACGTTGACCGATGGTGTGGTACATCAAGCCGTGATGCTCGCCGATCGCACGACCATCGACAGTTTCGATAACGCCAGGCTGCGCCGGTAAATACTGTTGCAGGAAATCTTTGAAACGGCGTTCACCGATAAAACAAATGCCGGTCGAATCTTTTTTGTCGTGCGTAATGAGATCGTGTGTTTTCGCGATTTCGCGCACGCGCGATTTCGGTAATTCGCCGATTGGAAATAATGTTTTCGCAAATTGCTCGCCGCTGACCGCGTGCAGGAAATAACTTTGATCTTTGTTGGGGTCGAGACCTTTTAACAGTTCAGCAGTCAGTTGGCCGTGCGAATTGCTCGCGAGTTTTCCAACACGTGCGTAATGCCCTGTTGCAATAAAGTCGGCGCCGAGCTCAATCGCGTAATCGAGAAACGCTTTGAATTTAATTTCTTTGTTGCAGAGAATATCGGGATTCGGTGTACGCCCCGCTTTATATTCGGCGAGGAAATGTTCGAACACGCGATCCCAATATTCGGCAGCGAAATTCGCGGTATGCAAATGGATGCCGATACGATCGCATACGGCTTGCGCGTCGGCGAGATCGGCTTTCGCGGTGCAATATTCGGTGCCGTCGTCTTCGTCCCAATTCTTCATGAACAGGCCTTCAACGCGATAGCCTTGCTCGCGCAACAATAACGCGGCGACGGAGGAATCAACTCCTCCAGACATACCGACAATTACGTGCTTGCTTGAATTCATGAATAAACTCGAATCACGCGAAAATGGAGGAGAGTGGGTAGCGATGCCCGTCGAGATATTGCTCGATCACTTTTGTCACCAGCGGGCTGCGCATGCGCGGCGCGAGCGCTTTAATTTCTTCGAACGTTAACCAGACCGCGCGTTCGATGCCGGTATCGAGTTTGCGATTGGCATCGTGTGAAATCGGTTTCGCAAAAAAACACGTGCGGTAATACGTGGTGTTGTTGCTTTGCGCAGTGTAGAGGCCGATGCCGACGAGTCCTTGAATTTCGACAGTCCAACCTGTTTCTTCAAGCGTTTCGCGCACAGCGGCTTCGATCAATGTTTCGTTTTGTTCGAGATGGCCGGCGGGTTGGTTGAATACGAGCTGATCGTTGCCTGCATATTCTTCGACGAGTAGAAAACGGCCGTTGTCTTCAACAATCGTGGCAACGGTGACGTGTGGGTACCAATCCATAATTTTCCAAACAGCTTACAGATGACAGTGAACGATCGATTGCTGCGCTGAGCAAAAGGAGCGGCATTATACGCGTTGACGGCGCCGCCCGGCACTTGGCTTGGGTGATCGCTTTGCAGGTTTTTGCGAGGGCATGGAGGGTTTTGGCGAGTGAACTTCGATGCGTCGGTAGGTGCCGGGCTCCAGTCCATCCAAGGTCCAATCGCCAATGGCCACACGCACGAGTCGCAGCGTTGGTAACCCTACCGCAGCAGTCATGCGTCGTACTTGGCGATTGCGGCCTTCGCTGATTGAGATTTCGAGCCAGTGCGTGGGAATCGATTGGCGCACACGAATCGGCGGATTGCGCGGCCACAGATTCGGTTCGTCGATGAGGCGGACTTGAGCGGGTAGGGTAGGACCATCGTTGAGCACGACGCCCTTGCGCAATTGCTCGATGGCTTCGGGATTCGGCGCGCCTTCGACCTGTACCCAATACGTTTTCGGCAGCTTTTTACTTGGATGTGCGATGCGATGTTGCAGCGCGCCATCGTCGGTGAGTAGCAGCAATCCTTCCGAGTCGTAATCGAGCCGACCTGCGGGGTAAACACCGGGAATATCGATAAATTGTGCGAGTGTGGCCTTGTCGCCGCTCTCGGAGAATTGCGACATCACGCGAAATGGCTTGTTGAAGAGAATGAGTTTGGCCATTGGTATGAAGCAGGCACAAAAATAAAAGCCCCGACTAGCGGGGCTGAGGAAAGAAAGCTCGTTTAGCTCAGCTTGGTCAGGGCTGCGTTGAACGTAGCACTTGGACGCATGACCTTCGCAGTAAGTTCCGCATTGGGATGATAATAACCGCCGATATCGGTGGGCTTACCTTGGACCGCGATCAGCTCCTCGACGATTTTGGCTTCGTTCGCGGTGAGTTCTTGCGCGATCGGAGCGAATTTCGCCTGCAATTCTTTGTCGTCGGTCTGCGCCGCGAGAGCCTGTGCCCAGTACAGCGCGAGATAGAAATGGCTGCCACGGTTGTCGATGCCGCCGACTTTGCGCGATGGCGATTTGTCGCTATCGAGGAATTTGCCGTTGGCTTGGTCGAGCGTTTTTGCGAACACTTTGGCCTTGGCGTTGTTGGTGACATTGCCGTAGTGATCGAGCGATTCGGCCAGCGCAAGGAATTCACCAAGTGAGTCCCAGCGCAGATAATTTTCTTCGAGCAATTGCTGCACGTGTTTTGGTGCCGAACCACCAGCGCCCGTTTCGAACAAGCCACCGCCATTCATGAGCGGAACGATCGACAGCATTTTCGCGCTGGTGCCGAGTTCCATGATCGGGAACAAGTCGGTCAAATAATCGCGCAATACGTTGCCTGTCACGGAGATCGTGTCTTTGCCGACACGGATACGATCCAGCGAAAACTTGGTTGCTTCGACCGGTGACAGAATCTGAATATCGAGACCGCTGGTATCGTAATCCTTCAGATAGGTTTTCACTTTTGCGATCAACTGCGCATCGTGCGCGCGTGCAGGATCGAGCCAGAAAACTGCAGGCGTATTGCTCGCGCGTGCGCGATTCACAGCGAGTTTCACCCAATCGCGAATCGGCGCGTCTTTAACCTGACACATGCGGAAAATATCGCCGTCTTCGACGTTTTGTTCGAGCAGTACTTTGCCGCTGTCGTCGATGACGCGAACGACGCCATCACCGGCGATTTGGAAAGTTTTGTCGTGCGAGCCGTATTCTTCCGCCGCTTGCGCCATAAGGCCAACGTTAGGCACGCTGCCCATCGTTGCGGGATCGAACGCGCCATTGGCTTTGCAGTCATCGATAACGACTTGATAGACGCCGGCATAGCAGCGATCGGGAATCATCGCGATGGTGTCGTGCAGTTTGCCATCGGCGCCCCACATTTTTCCGGAGTCGCGAATCATCGCAGGCATCGAAGCGTCAACGATGACATCGCTCGGTACGTGCAGGTTGGTGATGCCTTTATCGGAATTCACCATCGCGAGCGGAGGGCGTGAGTTGTAAACGTCTTTGATATCCGCTTCGATTTCAACTTGCTGCGCAACCGGCAGCGATTTGATTTTTGCGTAGAGATCGCCGAGGCCGTTATTGAGATCGACGCCGAGTTGTTTGAGTGTATCGCTGTGTTTCGCTAGAGCGTCGGCGTAATAAACCGAAACGACGTGACCGAACATGATGGGGTCTGACACTTTCATCATGGTGGCTTTCAAGTGCACGGATAACAGTGCGCCAGAGCCTTTCACTTCATTGATGGTTGCAGCAATAAAATCGCGCAACGCTTTTTTACTCATTACCGACGTATCGATAATTTCGTCTTGCTTGACGGCGGTTTTTTCTTTGAGAACTTTAACGCTACCGTCTTTCCCAACGAATTCGATTTTCACATTGCCCGCTGCGGCAATCGTGGTTGATTTTTCGCTGCCGTAGAAATCACCGCTAGTCATATGCGCGATGCGAGTTTTCGAATCTTTACTCCACGCGCCCATTTTGTGCGGATTTTTTCTCGCATAATTTTTTACTGAGAGCGGCGCACGGCGATCGGAATTGCCTTCGCGCAATACGGGGTTTACCGCGCTGCCTTTGATTTTGTCGTAACGTGCTTTAACGCTTTTTTCTTCATCGCTATTTGCGGTTTCCGGATAGTCGGGCAGTTTGTAACCCTGCGATTGCAATTCTTTGATCGCAGCTTTCAGTTGCGGCACCGAAGCGCTGATATTCGGCAATTTGATGATGTTGGCTTCGGGAGTTTTTGCCAGCTCGCCAAGTTCGGCGAGGTGATCAGAGATGCGTTGCGATTCGGTCAGATATTCAGGGAAGTTAGCGATGATACGGCCGGCGAGGGAAATATCGCGCGTTTCGACAACTATGCCAGAGGATTCGGTGAACGCTTTGACGATTGGTAGCAGAGAGTAGGTTGCCAGTGCTGGTGCTTCGTCGGTTTCGGTGTAGATGATTTTCGATGTCGTCATAATTCAGCGTTAACCTCTGTTTTCGTACCTGTAGGCCAAAAAGTACGCGCCAGCAATCAAACCCGACACCGCTGCATCCAGGGCGCTAAAGTGCGCCTAAAGAGCCAAGCGCTTTGGCGAGCTAAAGCATTGCGGCAATGTTGCGGAGGTTGAAGGAGCTAGGGCGCGGCGGATTGCATTTCAATTGCGCCCATTCCTTGAGATTAGGGAGCAGAACGCAATTGAAAAATCCTCGTGCATCGCGGTCTTGTGAACCGCGGGCGCAAATCGTATCACGTTTGAGGCGGATCGCCGAGCAGTCAATAAGGTGTCGATGTGCTTGTGAATTGATCGAGCGCAAGAAAGAAGTGTGGCCGATTATGGTCACGGGACGAAGATGTGAGAACAGAGCCGGTGTCCGTCCGGCTTGCTACTGCACGGGATAGAGCTAAACGGCTTCGGTTGAGAGTGCTTGTTCTATTGCCGCGTTTTCGGTTCCAACTGACTGAATTTTTTTAGCGTGTAATCCCTTGGGGCCTTGCTCGGCCTCGAACTGCACCGACTGACCTGCCTTTAACGTTTTATAGCCGTCCATGTCGATTGCGGAGTAGTGCGCGAAAATATCACCACCACCATTGTCAGCCAGAATAAAACCGTACCCTTTCGTATTATTGAACCACTTAACAATACCTGTTTGCATGGCAAAGGCCCTTTCTTATGTACTCCCAGGAGCAAGCTCGCTAGGCCCTGTACATCGCGTGAACCGATATAGGGGTCAAGCGATCAAAACGTAGCCTGTTTAAACACTTTTTGATCAATAGTCAAGCGGCACGGCGCGTGTCGTATTAACGATTGCCCGATGTCCTTTTAGATCGTAAACAGAATGGCTCCGGGCATGGGCTCAAAGTATGATGGTGGCGTGATTTTTGAATCGAAAATTCTGCGGGGAGTGTAATGGGAAAGGTTAAAAATCTTCGACTAACATTAGGCATGGGTGGCGATGACCCGCGCGATGCCGAAGGCGACGATGGCGGGCTCGCGGTTCAGGAAGCCAAGCCACAATTAAAGCCGCCACCGCTTTACAAGGTTGTGTTGTTGAACGATGACTACACGCCAATGGAGTTTGTAGTCGAGATTCTGGAAATATTTTTTGGTATGGGCCGCGAAAAAGCGACTCAGGTTATGTTGACAGTGCATACACAAGGCAAGGGGGTTTGCGGCATATTTACGCGAGACATCGCTGAAACTAAAGCTGCTCAAGTGAATCAATACGCAAAGGAACATCAACACCCCTTGTTGGCGGAAATCGAAGCGCTGGAGGAATGACCAGCGCACCATGTTGAGGTAGTCGTATGCTGAGCAAAGACCTTGAGGTCACACTGAATCAAGCCTTCAAAGGCGCTCGATTGAAGCGACATGAATTCATGACGGTCGAGCATTTGTTGTTGGCTTTGATCGACAACGATGTGGCGGCGAAGGTGTTGCGAGCGTGCGGCGCCGATCTACGTAAACTCCGCAATGAGCTGACCGATTTTGTCGATTCGACAACGCCGCTGATTCCCGAGGGCGATCCCAATCGCGAAACGCAGCCGACACTCGGGTTCCAACGAGTATTACAGCGCGCAGTTTTCCACGTGCAGTCGTCGGGCAAGAAAGAAGTAACGGGCGCGAATGTGCTGGTCGCGATTTTCAGCGAGCAGGAAAGCCAGGCTGTCTATTTCCTCAAGCAACAAAGCGTTGCGCGTCTCGACGTCGTCAATTACATCACGCATGGTATTTCCAAAGTCGCCGATAGCGGTTCCGAAAATGGTTTGGAGCACAATCGCGAGCAATCGGATGAAGAGCAAATCGGCGGTGGCGAAAGCGAGCGCAGTCCGCTCGAAGCGTATGCAACCAATTTGAACGAAGAGGCGCGCGCAGGCCGTATCGATCCGCTCGTCGGCCGCATCAACGAAGTCGAGCGCGTCGCGCAGATTCTGTCGCGTCGCCGCAAGAACAACCCATTGCTGGTAGGCGAATCCGGTGTCGGTAAGACCGCCATCGCCGAAGGTCTCGCCAAAATGATTATCGATGGCGAAGTGCCGGAGATTCTCAATGACAGCGTGGTGTATTCGCTCGATTTGGGTTCATTGCTCGCCGGCACGAAATATCGCGGCGATTTTGAAAAGCGCTTGAAGGGTTTGTTAGGCGAGCTCAAAAAGCGTCCGAAAGCGATTTTATTTATCGACGAAATTCACACCATCATCGGCGCCGGTGCGGCATCGGGCGGTGTTATGGACGCCTCGAATTTGCTCAAGCCATTGCTGACCTCGGGGCAGATGCGCTGCATCGGCTCAACCACCTTCCAGGAATATCGTGGCATTTTCGATAAGGATCGCGCGCTGAGCCGGCGCTTCCAGAAAGTCGATGTTGGTGAGCCGACGGTGGAAGATACCTATCACATTCTGCGCGGGCTCAAGAGTCGTTTCGAGGAGCATCACGGCCTGCGCTACACCGATAAAGCGTTGCAGGCAGCGGCCGAGCTATCGGCGCGTTACATCACCGATCGTTTTCTGCCAGATAAAGCCATCGATGTGATCGACGAGGCGGGCGCGTATCAGCAATTGCAGCAGCCGAATAAGCGCAAGAAAGTCATCAACGTGCAAGAAATCGAAGCGGTGGTGGCAAAGATTGCACGCATTCCGCCGAAAACGGTGTCGTCGGACGATCGCGAGTCGCTGCAGAAGCTCGAAGAAAATCTCAAGATGGTCGTGTTCGGTCAGGACGAAGCGATCGGCGCGCTGGCAACCTCAATCAAGCTCGCGCGGGCTGGTCTCAAACCGGTTGAAAAGCCGATCGGCTCGTTCCTGCTCGCAGGTCCGACCGGTGTCGGTAAAACCGAAGTCAGCCGTCAGCTCGCGAAAATTCTCGGGCTCGAATTGATTCGTTTCGATATGTCCGAATACATGGAACGCCACACCGTATCGCGTTTGATCGGCGCACCGCCCGGTTATGTCGGATTCGATCAAGGCGGGCTGCTTACCGATGCGGTGACTAAACATCCGCACAGCGTAGTGCTGCTCGACGAAATCGAAAAAGCGCATCCCGAGGTTTTCAATCTGCTGCTGCAGGTGATGGATCACGGCACGCTGACAGACAACAACGGTCGCAAAGCCGATTTCCGCAACGTGATTTTGATCATGACGACGAATGCCGGTGCCGAGAGCATCAGTCGGCGCAGTATCGGTTTCGCCGAGCAGGATCATCACACCGATGCGACCGAAGCGATCAATCGTATGTTCACGCCCGAATTTCGCAACCGTCTGGATGCCACCGTCACATTCAAACCGTTGCCGGAATCGGTCGTGCTCAATGTGGTCGATAAATTCCTCGTCGAATTGCAGAGTCAGCTCGACGACAAACGCGTGCATTTGGTTGTCGATGATGATGCGCGTCGCTGGCTTGTTCAAAAGGGTTACGACAAACACATGGGCGCACGTCCGCTCGCGCGTGTCATCCAAGAGCACATCAAGAAGCCATTGGCGGAAATGGTGTTGTTCGGCGATCTTGCGGAAAATGGGGGTACGTTACATGTCGAGTTGCGCGGCGACGAACTGCTGTTAACCTCAGAGCCCGAGCTTAAAGAGCAGAAAGAGGTGAAGGAAAAAGAGAAGTAAACGCTGTTTAGACGCTGATCCTACGCAAAAACAAAAAGCCCGCAATGCGGGCTTTTTGTTTTTGCAAAATGAAATCTAACGAGCGCGGTAGGTGATACGTGCTTTGCTCAGATCATACGGTGTCAATTCAACTTTGACTTTATCGCCGGTCAGAATGCGGATGTAGTTTTTACGCATCTTTCCCGAAATATGCGCAGTCACAACGTGGCCGTTTTCGAGTTTGACGCGAAACGTGGTGTTGGGAAGCGTATCAATGACTTCGCCTTCCATTTCAATCTGGTCTTCTTTCGCCATTCAGCGGATACCTCAAGTGCGTCATACGGACGCCGGGATGGATCGTTTTGGGGGTTCGGGTTTAAAAGTGCGCGCATTTTGCACTAAACAATGCGTTTTCGCAAAACCAGTGGAAAATAACTAGAAGTCGCCCGCGTTAGGTCGCCATAACCCAGCGGCTGTTCACCAGCAATTCGATCGGGCGGTAATCGATTTTGTATGCCATTTTGCGGCATTGCTTGATCCAGTATCCCAGATAGACATGCGGCAGATTCAGCTCGCGCGCGCGTTGAATTTGCCAAAGCACCGCATAAGTCCCGAGGCTGCGCTCTTTTACATCCGGGTCGAAAAAGCTGTAGATCGCCGATAAACCATTGCTCATGACATCCACAACCGCAACTGCGAGCAATTGATGCTTATCGGTGGACGTATCGTAAAAACAGTAAAAGTGGGTGAGATCCCATTCGCGCGTGAGAAACGAATCGAATTGCTGACGCGTAGGCGGATACATATCGCCATCGCGATGCCGACCTTCAATGTATTTTGCGTAAAGCTCGTAGAACTCATCGCCGTGCAGAACGGTGCGATCGATAACGGTGAGATCGGCATTGCGATTGAGGATGCGGCGCAGGCGGCGGGTCGGTTTGAACAGGTCGACAGGAACGCGCGCAGGAATGCAGGAATTACAGCGCGAGCAATGCGGACGATAAAGGTGCGGGCCGCTGCGCCGAAATCCCATCTCCGATAGCTGGCTGTAGGTGTTGCTGTCGATCGGGGCGGCGGGATCGATAAACAACGTCGTCGCCTTTTGATCGGGCAGATAGCTGCACGCATGCGGGTGCGTCGCAAAAACTTTGAGTGTCGAAAGAACCGTCACCGCAAACGCCTCGTCTCTATTTCCCTATTTAGTAAAGACAATCCTTCGAAATGCCCAGCGCTTTCGAAACTCCAAGTCCGATCGTTGCAGGTCAAGATGCGATCGGTATGTTGCTCCAACAATTTTACGAAGTCGGAGCGTGCGATCGTGCTGGCTCCCATCGAGTGTAGATGGGGGTTGCTGACTTGGCAGTCTATCACGGCAAATCCCCAGCGCTGCAATTGCTGACAAAGTCGAATCAACGCTATTTTTGAAGCGTTTTTCTCGCGACTGAACATCGATTCGCCATAAAAAACGCCGCCGAGTGCAATGCCATAAAGGCCGCCGACAAGTTCGTGTTCGCGCCCATCATTATCTTTAATCCACACCTCGATCGAATGCGCGTATCCCATTTCGTGCAGTTTGCAATACGCCTTCCGCATTGCCTCAGTGATCCAGGTGCCGCTGCGGCGCTCGGTAATTTCCGCGCAGCCGCGCATGACGCCGGCAAAATCCGTGTCGAAGCGGACCGCAAAGCGATCGCTGCGCAGAGCTTTTTGCATGCTGCGCGAGATATGAATCTGCTCGGGAAATAACACGGTGCGTGGATCAGGCGACCACCACAGTATCGGCTGATCGTCCTGATACCAGGGAAAGATACCGCGTCGGTAGGCGGCGAGAATGCGCTCGGGGCGTAAATCGCCGCCGAACGCGAGCAGGCCGTTGGGTTCCGTGAGGGCGGTGTCGACTGCCGGGAAGCTGAGGTCGTCCCAATCCAGCTGCGGCAGTACCAATGCCATCGGTTTATGCGATGCCGGTTTACGTTACGCGAGGCCGTCGAGATATTTCTCGGCGTCGAGTGCCGCCATGCAACCGAAGCCTGCGGAAGTGACAGCTTGGCGGTAGACATGATCGGCCACATCGCCCGCAGCAAAAACGCCAGGAACGCTGGTCGCGGTGGCGAAACCTTCCAGCCCTGTGCGCACTTTGATGTAGCCGTTATGCATATCGAGTTGGCCTTCGAAAATACCCGTATTGGGGACGTGGCCGATGGCGATGAACACGCCGGCAACATCGATCTGCTGCTTGCTGCCATCTTTGGTGTTGATCAAGCTAAGACCGGTGACGCCCGAGTCATCGCCGAGCACCTCATCGAGCGTGTGATTCCAGACGATGCTGATATTGCCATTGCGCTCTTTCTCGAACAGTTTGTCCTGCATGATTTTTTCGGCGCGCAGTGCATCACGACGATGCACAAGCGTGACGTGCGAGCAGATATTGGCCAAATACAGGGCTTCTTCAACCGCCGTATTGCCGCCGCCGATCACGGCGACTTTTTGTTTCTTGTAGAAAAAGCCGTCGCAGGTTGCGCAGGCGCTGACACCTTTGCCCATGAAGCTCTGCTCGGAAGGCAAACCCAAATATTGTGCCGATGCGCCGGTCGCGATAATGAGTGCATCACAGGTGTAGGTGCCGCTGCTGCCTTTGAGCACAAAGGGGCGTTGCGACAGCGAGGTTTCTTCGATGTGATCGAAAATGATCTGCGTGTTGAAGCGCTCGGCATGCTGCTGCATGCGCTGCATCAATTCGGGACCTTGCACGCCTTCGACATCACCGGGCCAGTTATCGACCTCGGTGGTGGTGGTTAATTGACCGCCTTGTTGCATGCCGGTAATCACCACGGGATTTAGATTCGCGCGCGCCGCGTACACCGCAGCGGTATAGCCGGCTGGACCCGAGCCCAGAATAATCAAACGATGATGTTGTGGAGTTGTCATGTGTACTTCTGCCTTAAGTGCATCCAGGGTCAAACCGATTCGGAATTCGTCAGCGATCATACTGGAAGCTGACGATCATCTGGAAGTCGGAGCGAGAATCGTGGAAGCGCTGTGATCGGTAAAACAGCGACAAACACGGACAGAATGTTAATATGGCGCCGATTTTAAAAATTCCAAGCCGACGTAAATCGATCGGTCTTCTAACCGCGAAAACAATCTAATTCATTGATACACATCGTCTCGGGTACTTATTGCATTGGCTAAATCCAGTAGCGCTGACGCTAATAACAAAGCTGCCGATAAGCGTGGGGCTGTTGACAGGAATCGCGCTGTCGACAGAAATCGCGTGCTCGACAAAAAGCGGTTACGTCTGCGCGAAGGCGCTTTCATTGGGTTGGTGGCGGCGTGTTTGTATTTGTTGATTGCGCTCTTGTCGTATCACTCGGGCGATCCGGGTTGGTCGCGTACGGGCAGCGACGATCGCATCCATAACACCGGCGGTCCTTTCGGCGCATGGATTGCCGATGTGTTTCTTTCGCTGTTCGGATACATGGCGTATTTATTCCCCGCGTTGATCGGCTATCGCGCCTGGATTTTGTATCGCGATCGTCATCGTGAAGACGGTTTCGATTGGCCGGGTTTTGTCGTTCGCGTGATTGGTCTCACCTTGATCATGATTGCGAGCACTGCGCTGGCAAATATTGCCGGCAGTTTGAATAGCCCGTTGCCGTTCGGAGCGGGTGGCGTACTCGGTCAGGCGGTTGGCGGCTCTGCATTGCAGGCCTTTAGCAGCGTCGGCAGCCGTTTGATCATGCTCGCGATTTTATTATTCGGGCTCACGGTATTCGCCGATATTTCGTGGCTCAAAGTTATGGACGAAATGGGCGCGCTGATTTTGATCGGCAATGAAAAATTCTGGGATTGGTTCGAACGCCGTCGCGAGCATGTCGAACGCGATCGCAGCGATCGCGACATGCAAAAACAGCGGCAGGAAGCGTTAGCGAAACAAAAAGAACGCGAAAAAGAAAAACCGCCGATTCAAATCACACCGCCGCCTGCGCCGCCGCCGAAACCGGTCGAAAGCAAGCGCGTGCAACGCGAGAAACAGCAGTCGCTGTTCGATAACAATTCGATCACGACGTTGCCGTCGCTCGAATTGCTCGACGAGGCCGATCATTCGAATAAGAAGGGTTATTCGACGGAAACGCTCGAAGCGATGTCGAAATTGCTCGAAATTAAATTATCGGATTTTGGTGTGAGTGCCGAAGTCGTCGCGGTATTGCCGGGTCCGGTGATTACGCGTTTCGAAATTCAGCCGGCGGCGGGAACCAAGGCGAGCAAAATCGTCGGCCTCGCGAAAGATTTGGCGCGCTCGCTCGCGGTGATCAGTGTGCGCGTGGTCGAAGTCATTCCCGGTAAATCGGTGATGGGCATCGAGATTCCGAACGAGGATCGCGAAGTCGTCAATTTCCGCGAAGTGTTGTCGTCGAAAGCGTACGAAGAATCCAAATCGCCGATTTCGATTGCGCTCGGTCACGATATCAGCGGCGAGCCGATCGTTGCCGATCTCGCACGCATGCCGCATTTGCTTGTCGCGGGTACGACGGGTTCGGGTAAATCGGTCGGCGTGAACGCGATGCTGCTGAGCATTTTGTTCAAGGCGACACCGGCTGATGCACGCCTGTTGCTTGTCGATCCGAAAATGCTGGAATTATCGGTGTACGAAGGTATTCCGCATTTGCTTGCGCCCGTTATCACCGATATGAAAGATGCCGCGGCAGGTTTGCGTTGGTGTGTCGCGGAAATGGAGCGTCGCTACAAATTAATGGCGGCGATGGGCGTGCGTAATCTCGCCGGCTTCAATCGCAAAATTCAGGATGCATTGCAGGAAGGTAATCCGATCAAAGATCCATTCTGGAAACCCGAAGATCATTACGAAGCGGGTGCCGAAGTGGCGACAGCACCGAATTTGGAAACGTTGCCGATGATCGTTGTCGTCATCGACGAATTTGCCGACATGATGATGATCGTCGGCAAAAAAGTGGAAGAGTTGATCGCGCGTATCGCACAAAAAGCGCGTGCGGCGGGGATTCATTTGATTCTTGCGACGCAGCGTCCGTCGGTCGATGTCATCACGGGTTTGATTAAAGCGAATATTCCGACGCGCATCGCGTTCCAGGTTTCGTCGCGTATCGATTCGCGCACGATTCTCGATCAGGGCGGCGCCGAACAATTACTCGGTCACGGCGATATGTTGTACATGCCGCCAGGTAGCGGTTTACCGATGCGCGTACACGGCGCGTTCGTTTCCGATGATGAAGTGCATCGCGTCGTCGCCGATTGGAAGCGTCGCGGTCAACCCGATTACATCGATGGCCTGCTCGAAGAGGGCAATGCGTTCGATGGTGTCCCCGGCTTTGCTGCGGGTGGTGAAGGCGAAGAGGGCGGCAACGCCGAAAGCGACGAGTTGTACGATCAGGCCGTCAATTTTGTGTGCGAAACACGCCGCGCTTCGATTTCGTCGGTGCAGCGTAAATTCCGCATCGGTTACAACCGCGCTGCGCGCTTGATCGAAGCAATGGAAGCCGCGGGTGTTGTCACATCGATGAACCATAACGGCAGCCGCGAAGTGTTGGCGCCGCCGTCACCGAGAGATTAGTCATGCGCGCGCTGACGCTTTTTTTTATTGTCGTATTTTCTCAATTTTGCCGCGCGGACGATGCCGCATTGCAACGCTTGACGGCTCTGCTCGATCCAGTGAAATCGCTGCAGGCGAATTTCGTGCAGACCGTGACCGATGCCGATAAAAAAGTATTGCAGACATCGCAGGGCACGATTTCTGTGAAACGTGGCAATCGTCTGCGCTGGGAAACCACATCGCCGTTTTCGTATTTGATTGTCACCGACGGCGCGGTAATGTGGCGTTTCGATAAAGATCTCGATCAAGCAACGCGGCAGAAATTCAGCGGTCAGCTCGCTGATACGCCCGCGCTGATTTTGAGCGGTGAGACGCAGCGCATCAAAGCGAATTACGAGGTGACGCGCGAACCGGGTAAAGACGGCGAATATTTTCGTCTGCAACCCAAACAAAAAGGCGCGCTCTTTCGTGCGCTGATCTTGGCCTTTACCCCCGATGGTATTTCGCAATTGGTGTTGCAGGACAATCTCGATCAGCGTACCGAAATTCGCTTCAACTCGCTCGTCACCAATCCCGCGCTCGCCGATAGTTTGTTTCACTTTGATCCGCCGAAGGGCGTCGATGTGGTTGTCGATGAGCCGTAATCTCTTCTCCAATTCCGGCAATACGGATGCCGCGAATTATCAGCCGCTCGCGGCGCGCATGCGCCCATCGGACATCGACGAGTATTTCGGTCAAGAACATCTGTTAGCGAAAGGCAAACCGCTGCGCGAAGCACTCGATGCGGGAATTCTGCATTCGATGATTCTGTGGGGGCCGCCCGGTGTCGGCAAAACCTCTCTCGCAAAATTGATTGCGACGGTTTGCGATGCGCACTTTATTTCAATCTCTGCCGTATTATCGGGAGTGAAAGAAATTCGTGCGGCGATCGATGAAGCCAAAGAGCAGGCGCAACGCGGTCGACAGACAATTTTATTTATCGACGAAGTCCATCGCTTCAACAAGTCGCAGCAGGATGCATTTTTGCCGTTCGTCGAAGATGGCACCGTGATTTTTATCGGCGCGACGACCGAGAATCCATCGTTCGAATTGAATAACGCCTTGCTGTCGCGTACGCGAGTTTATCGTTTGCGTTCGTTGACTGCCGATGCGCTGTTGCAAGTGACCAAACGTGCGCTGGCGAGACAAAAAGATGCGCCGAGTGTCGACCTCGACCAGTTGAAACGTTTAGTCGAGACGGCCGATGGCGATGCGCGCCGCGCGTTGAATCTGCTCGAACTCGCGCTCGATCTGGCGGGCATGCAAAACAAATCGGAAGTCGATGCCACGATCATGGATGAAGTGCTCGCAGGTCATGTGCGTCGTTTCGATAAGGGCGGCGACGCGTTCTATGAACAGATTTCGGCGCTGCATAAAGCGGTGCGCGGAAGTTCGCCCGATGCGGCGCTGTATTGGTTCGCGCGCATGATCGATGGCGGCTGCGATCCCTTCTACGTTGCGCGTCGTGTGGTACGTATGGCGACCGAGGATATCGGCAATGCCGATCCGCGCGCGCTACAGTTGGCATTGAATGCGTGGGATGTGCAGGAACGGCTCGGCAGCCCAGAGGGCGAGTTGGCGATTGCGCAAGCGGTCGTATACTTGGCGTGTGCAGCGAAGAGTAATGCGGTGTATTCGGCGTTCAACACGGTTCGCGCTGAGATTGCGAATGCGCCGAGTTATGACGTACCTCTGCACTTGCGCAACGCGCCAACCAAGTTGATGAAGCAGGACGGTTATGGCGCAGAGTATCGCTATGCGCACGACGAGGAAAACGGCTACGCGGCGGGCGAGAATTATTTGCCGGAAGAATTGAAAGACAAGGTTTATTATCATCCGGTCGATCGTGGGCTGGAAAAGAAAATCGCCGAGAAGTTGGCGTATTTGCGCGGCCTCGATGCTGCGAGTGCTAGGAAACGTTATTCATAATTTTGGATTTCAGAAATGTTAGACATCAAACTACTTCGTCAAAACCCCGAAGAAATCGCAGCGCAACTGCGCAAGAAAAAATTCGATTTCGATGTTGCGCGTTTTCGCGATCTCGATAATGCGCGCCGTAAGGCCGAAACCGAAAGTCAAACGCTACTTGCCGAACGTAATCAGACATCAAAAAAAGTCGGCGAGTTGATCAAGTCGGGGATGAGCGTCGACGAAGCAAAATCATCGGTGAGGGCGACGCTCGCGAAAATCGACGAGCAAATTTCGCAGCTAACCGAGTTGGCAAAATCGACGCAGCAGGAATTGGATGCGTGGTTGATGTCCACGCCGAATACGCCCGATGACGGTGTTCCCGAAGGCAATGACGAAACCGGCAATCTCGAAATAACGCGCTGGGGAGAGGCACGTAAATTCGATTTCGAGATCAAAGATCACGTCGATATCGGCGAGCAGCTCGGCGGTATCGATTTCGAAAGCGCGACCAAAATTACCGGCAGTCGTTTTGCAGTGCTCAAAGGTGGTATAGCGAAAATGCATCGCGCGCTGATTCAATTCATGCTTGATGTGCATACGAACGAGCACGGCTATCAAGAGGTTTACACGCCGTACATGGTGAATGCTGATTCTTTGCGCGGTACTGGCAATTTGCCAAAGTTCGAAGAGGATTTATTCAAGCTGCAAGGCGAGCAGAATTACTATTTAATTCCGACCGCCGAAGTACCGGTGACGAATCTTGCACGCGATATGATTTTCGATGCTGAACAATTAACGGATGAAGGCATTAAATACGTCTGCCATACGCCGTGCTTTCGTAGCGAAGCCGGCAGCTATGGTCGCGATACGCGTGGCATGATTCGGCAGCATCAATTTGAGAAAGTCGAGCTTGTGCAATTTGTACGGCCAAATAATTCAGAAGCTGCGCTCGAAAAATTAACGATGCATGCCGAGCGCATTTTGCAATTATTAAATCTGCCGTATCGAAAGATGTTGCTGTGTGGTGGTGATATGGGGGCCAATGCACGCCGCACTTACGATTTGGAAGTGTGGCTGCCCGCGCAAAATAAATACCGCGAAATTTCGTCGTGCAGTAATTTTGGCGATTTCCAGGCGCGCCGCATGCAAGCGCGTTGGCGTAATCCCGAAACGAACAAGCCCGAATTGTTGCACACGCTGAATGGTTCGGGTCTCGCAATCGGCCGCACGCTGGTCGCGATTCTCGAAAATTATCAGCAAGCCTACGGCAGTGTGCTGGTGCCGGATGTGTTGAAGCCATACATGGGCGGTGTTGACCGTATCAGTTAAGCCTCACCCCTCTCCCTTCTGGGGAGAGGGGCTGGGGGAGAGGGCCTCCCTTGGATTATTTACCGCTATTCACGCTGCTTAAAGATCGTCGCTGTGTTGTCGTCGGTGGCGGCGCGATTGCCTTGCGCAAAGCGCATCTGCTTGAAAAAGCCGGCGCAAAAGTTTTTGTCATCGCTCCTGAGATTCAACCCGAACTTGCGCAGCTTGCGAAAGACAGCGGCGGCGAGTGTATATTGCGGGCCTATCAATCCAGCGATATTGAAAATACCGCGCTTGTGATTGCAGCAACCGATGACGATGCAGTGAATGCGTTAGTGTCTCGTGATGCGCAGGCGCGCCATGTGCCGGTGAACGTGGTCGATAATCCCGCGTTGTGTTCGGTCATTCTGCCGTCGATTGTCGATCGTTCGCCGCTGATGATTGCTATTGGCAGCGGCGGACAATCGCCCGTGCTGGCGCGGCAACTGCGCGCAAAAATCGAATCGTTGATTCCTGCTGCGTACGGCCGTCTCGCGCATGTTGTCGGTAAATTTCGCAGCAAAGCCGCGCAGAAATTTCCCGATGTCGATACGCGCCGTAAATTTTGGGAAGAGGTTCTCGAAGGGCCGGTGGCTGAATTCGTTTTGGCCGGGCGCGAGGAAGCTGCAGAAGCCGAACTCGATCAACGCTTGCAAGCGGGAAAAATTAAAGACGAGATTGGCGAAGTGTATCTGGTCGGCGCTGGGCCGGGCGATCCGGATTTGCTGACATTCAAGGCGCTGCGTTTGATGCAGAAAGCCGATGTGGTTTTATACGATCGCTTGGTTGCGCCAGAGATTGTCGAACTCACGCGGCGCGATGCCGAAAAACTGTATGTCGGCAAAGCGCGTTCCGATCATGCCGTGCCGCAGGGCGAAATCAATCAATTGTTGGTCGATCTGGCGCTGCAAGGTAAAAAAGTACTGCGCTTGAAGGGCGGTGATCCATTTATTTTCGGACGCGGCGGCGAAGAGATCGAAAAACTCGCCGAGCACAAAATTCCCTTCCAAGTTGTACCCGGCGTGACGGCGGCATCCGGCTGCGCGGCGTATTCGGGGATTCCACTGACGCACCGCGATTACGCGCAATCGGTGCGATTCGTCACCGGGCATCTCAAAAACAACACCACCGACCTGCCGTGGCGTGAGTTGGTTCATGCAAATCAAACCGTGGTGTTTTATATGGGGCTGGTCGGCCTCAAGGATATTTGCACGCAACTCATCGCGCATGGCCGCGCAGCCGGCACGCCTATCGCGTTGATTCAGCAGGGCACGACGCGGCATCAACGCGTGTTGACGGGGACACTGGCCGATATGCCGGCGCGCGTTGAAAATGCGGGGATCAAGGCACCCACGCTCATCATCGTCGGCGAGGTGGTCGATCTCCACCATAAGCTGGCTTGGTTTGTGCCTAAAGCCATATAGGTGGCGCAGCGCTCGATAATTGGTGCGTGGTTTGTGTGAAGTAGCTCCCACGCGCCAAGTTTTTATCGCGGCTTGCTTAAAGTTTCGCCATATTGGGTCGATACTACCCAGTGGGGGAACATTCTATGGTAGATATCCGAAACGTTAATCCGGTCGCAGTAACGACGTTAGACCGTGCACCGAGGCCATCTTCGCGGGCTGAACCGCGCGATATGCCATCGAGCAAATTGGGGACAGATGCGCCGAAGGTTGAGCGTCGTCGCAACCCGGATCGCCGCCGTGGGCGCGGTAAAGGCGCTATCGATCGCCGCCTCAGTGCCGAGCGCCGTCGCAATTCCATCGATATTGAAATTTGACGCGCTTTCTCAAAAATTAAATCACCCTCGCTGAATTCCGTTTCTCATTCGTTGTTCCTGTAAGCTAATGCGCTGTTTTTGAGTGCGAGAGGCTTACGTGAATAACGATCAATTCCAATACGATTTATTTGTGATCGGTGCCGGCTCGGGCGGCGTGCGCGCGAGCCGTTTTGCGGCGCAGTACGGCGCGCGCGTGGCGATCGCCGAAGATACGTACATGGGCGGTACCTGCGTCAACGTCGGTTGTGTTCCGAAGAAATTGTTCGCTTACGCGGCGCATTTTGAGGAAATGTTTCGCGATGCTGCGAGCTTCGGTTGGCAGGTTGATGCACCTAAATTCGATTGGCGCGTATTGCTGGAAAATAAAGATAAAGAAATTCTTCGACTGAATGGCATTTACGCGCGCCTGCTCGAATCGTCGGGCGCAAAAATATTTCGCGCCCGCGCAAGTTTTGTCGATGCGCATACGCTTCGCGTCGGCGATGAAATCGTCACTGCAAAACATATCCTTATTGCAACGGGCGGTTGGCCGTGGGTGCCCGAGTTTCCGGGCCGCGAGCATGTTATTACCTCGAACGAAATTTTCCATTTCGATAAATTGCCGCGACGTATCGCGATTGTCGGCGGTGGTTATATCGCACTGGAGTTCGCGAGTATTCTGCACGGTATGGGCGTTGATGTGACGCTTCTGTATCGCGGAAAATTGCCCTTGCGTGGTTTCGATATCGAAATGCGCGAGCATTTGCTGGAGGAGATGCGCAAGAAAGGTGTGGCGTTTCGTTTTGAATGCGACATAAAGCGAATCGATCGTATTCAAGACGAATTGCATATCGCGCTCAATGATGGAAGTTCGATCGTGAGCGACAGCGTGTTGTATGCCACCGGACGAAAACCGCGCACGCAGGAGTTAGGTTTGGAAGCGGTCGGCGTTAACTGTTCTGCGACAGGACATATTGTTGTCGACGAATTTTTTCAGACCAGTGTAAAAAATATTTATGCGATAGGCGATGTGATCGGCGGTGTTGAATTGACGCCAATGGCATTGGCGCAGGGCATGGCGGTCGCAAAAACACTATTTAATGCAACACCGACCACGGTGGATACCGCGTTGGTGCCGACGGCGATATTCACGCATCCGAATTTCGCAACGGTGGGATTGAGCGAGGAAAACGCGCGCGAAAATTTCGATATTTCAATTTTTGTCACGAGTTTCACCCAGCTCAAACACACGCTGGCGGGCAATCAGGAAAAGACGCGCATGAAATTGGTAGTCGACAAAGTGTCGGATCGCGTGCTCGGAGCGCATATGGTCGGTCCCGACGCGGGCGAATTGATTCAGGGCATTGCGGTCGCTATCCGAGCTGGCGCGACCAAAGCGGATTTCGATAGCACGTTAGGCATTCACCCGACTGCGGCGGAGGAGTTTGTCACACTGCGCACAGTGACGCGTTAATCTAGAGCCCGATGTTTCGAAAACCAAATTGGGGCAGAGCTGAGACTTTTCCGCGTCATCTTGGTGCTGTTTAGGTGACATGTTGGTGTCGATTAAAGCCGCGTGCGTGCTATCGGAAATCATATTCTCCAGAACGTTTTTAAAACTCCACATCGAGTTCGTCGAAATCATCGGGTTCGAGTTTCGCAGCGGCGATCCATTCCTGCATCTGCGGTAGCGCGATGATGTGCTTGCAATAGTCTTCACAGACTTTATCGAGGGCGACATCGTAGGTTAAAAAACGTGTCACTACCGGCGCGTACATTGCATCGGCCATGGTGATTTTGTTACCGAATAAATACGGGCCATCATATTTTTCCAAGCATTCGCGCCATATTTTTACGATGCGATCGATATCGGCCTGTGCGCGCGACCAGATTTTGAAATCGGGAAAATGCGCTTTCAGATTCATCGGCAAGGCCGAACGCAGCGCGCTAAATCCCGAGTGCATTTCACCGGATATCGAGCGGCAATGCGCGCGCGCCGCGCGGTCGTCCGGCAGCAGTCCGGCCTGTGGAGCAAGCTCATTGAGAAATTCGGCGATCGCTAAAGTGTCCCACACTTCGATGCCATCGTAATTAAGGCAAGGCACCAGAATCGACGACGACAGCAATAAAATTTCTGCGCGCACGTCGGGGTCGTCAGGCGGAACGATTTTTTCTTCGAAGGGAATGCCAGCAAGTTTTGTCAACAACCAACCACGCAAAGACCACGAAGAGTAATTTTTGCTGCTGATGGTGAGAGTGGTAGTCGCCATGAAGAAGCCCTTATATCGGTTTGCGGACAGAGGAACATTGCTTTGGAAACATTACTTAAGAAACATGGCTTTGAAGTGCAATTTGTGCACCAGTTTGGCAATGGGGTGGCTGTCTGTCATAACAGGTCAGTGGCATGAGTGTTGCTGTTTCCCAATGAGAGATCGATATTTCCCAACTCGGGTTTTGATAAGTACAAAATCGATTTTAAAAAGCATTCGCTACGATCTGGATAGGGTATGAAGCAGTAGCGATCAATCGGAAATTAGCGCGGGCACATGATGAGAAATCCGTTTATGTACCAGATGTATCAGCTATATGCCGATGTCACCGATCCGATCCGCACATTCGCAAAAAGTGCATCGCCGCTACTGAATAATCCGTCATTCGATTGGATGAAGCGTTCGATCGTGCGGCAAATGCTCGGCGCAGCATGCGATGTAACCGCTGCGACAGGACTTACGCATCACCGTCCGCCCTTTAATCTCGGCAGTGTGCTCGTGAATGGTGTGGATACTCCCGTCGTTGAGGAGGTGGTTGCTTCGACACCATTTTGCGATTTACTGCATTTCAAGAAAGAAGCTTCAGCTTTACGCGAAGGTATTGCACCACAACCGCGCGTTCTGGTCGTAGCGCCCGTTTCCGGTCACTTCGCAACGTTGTTGCGAGCGACGGTGCAAACATTGTTACGGGATCATGATGTCTACATTACCGACTGGATTAATGTGCGCGATATTCCGATGTCAGCGGGCAAATTCGGTTTGGACGAATACATCGAGCACGTCATTGTCTTCCTCGAAAAAATGGGGCCTGGCTCGCACGTGTTGGCCGTGTGCCAACCGACGGTGCCGGTGTTGGTCGCCGTTGCGGTAATGGCTGAGGATCGCAACCCGGCGCAACCGAAGACGATGACCCTGATGGCCGGGCCCATCGACACGCGCATCCAGCCGACCGAAGTTAACAAGCTCGCGATGAGTAAACCGTTATCGTGGTTCGAAAAGAATGTCATCAGCTATGTGCCGTTGCGTTATCGCGGTGCTTGTCGGCGTGTATATCCCGGCTTCCTGCAAATCAGTGCCTTCATGTCGATGAATATGGGACGTCACGTTTCATCTTTCATCGAAATGTATGCGAATCTCATTCGCCGCGATGAAGAAAAAGCGGAGGCGACGCGCGAGTTTTACGAAGAATATTTTGCGATGATGGATCTCTCGGCGGATTTTTATCTCGAAACGGTTCAGCGTGTTTTTCAGGAGCATCATTTACCGCGCGGCATCATGCAGTACAAAGGTCGTACCGTTAATCCCGAAAAAATCAAACAGACTGCGCTGTTTACGATCGAAGGCGAGCGCGATGATATTTGCTCGATCGGACAAACGCTCGCAGCGCAAGAGCTTTGCACGAAGGTGCCACCGTTCAAACGCAAACACCATATCCAAACCGGCGTGGGTCACTACGGCGTTTTCAGTGGCCGCCGCTGGGATAAGGAAGTGTATCCGCTGGTGCGCGATTTCATTCACATGTTCGATCAGTAATTTCTATCGCGACGCTGATCGCGCCAGAGTTTCCCGTCATACCGTGTAGTTTTCGTCATCCTTCGCGTTCTCCCGCTATGTTAATCTGCGACGCCGAACAGGGGCGTCGCAGACATTGGTGCTGGCACGATTGGAGGATGAACACGGGTGAAGGCTTTTATTACACGCACAGTGAGCGGTATCGATTCGCTCGCCATCGAAGATATTCCATCGCCGGGCGCATTGGCATCCGGTCAGATTCGTTTGAAAGTGCGCGCCGTATCTTTGAATTACCGCGATTTATTGGCGGTAACGGGGACGATTGCCAAAGCGGGGCCGCAGGGATTTATTCCGGGCTCGGATTGCGCCGCCGATGTTATCGAAATCGGTCCGAATACGCCGCGCATTAAAGTTGGCGATCGCGTCTCGTTAATTTTCAATCCCGATTGGATCGGCGGACCATGGCGGAATAATACCGGCGTGCTGTGTCGCGGCAGCGGCCTGCCCGGCGTGATGTGCGAAGAGATTGTCGTGCATCACAGCGAAGCGGTCATGTTGCCCGAACATTTGAATTACGAAGAAGGTTCAACGCTGGCTTGCGCCGCAGTGACCGCGTGGCATGCGCTGTGTAACGACGCGCCATTGTTGCCGGGTATGTCGGTGTTGTTGCAGGGCGCGGGCGGTGTTTCGGTATTTGCATTGCAATTTGCGAAATTATTCGGCGCACGCGTGATCATGACGAGTTCGAGTCCTGAACGTTGTGCGCGATTAAAACAATTAGGCGCCGACGAAGTCATCGACTATCGCGCCCAACCTGAATGGGACAAAGCCGTGCGCGCGCTCACAAATGGCGAAGGCGTGGATTTAACGGTGGAAGTTGGCGGTGCGCAGACGGTGGAGCGCTCGCTCGCCGCGACACGCAGAAGCGGTCGTTTGGCGTTGGTAGGATTATTGACGGGCTGGCCGAATGCGGTTTCGTCATTGTTCACGTCGGGCGTGCAAATATCGTCGGTTGCAGTCGGCAGCCGCGATGATTTTTATATGATGAATCGTGCGATTGCGTTTCATCGATTGCGGCCTGTTATCGATCGCATTTATCCGTTCGAGCAACTGCGCGAAGCATTGCATTATTTGCAGAGCGGAAAACAATTCGGAAAAATCGTCATCGCCTTTTAGTGCTGATGAATGAGTGCAACCAATAATAAATCGAGCGCATCACGATGGATTTACTACACCGACCACTTTACGTTCCCGAATTACTCGCCAATGCATTGAGCCAGGATTCGACGCGCCCATTGCTGCAATTATTGAACGGGCCGATGCTGACCGTGGGCGATGTGCGCGATGCAGCGAGTCAATTCGTGCAGGCCTTGCAGAGTTTAGGTGTCGGTAAAGGCTCGCGTGTGGGATTGCTCTCGGCGAATCGACCCGAAGTGTTACACGTTGCTAATGCGGTGCAATTAATCGCATCGATTTATGTGCCGATGCATCCGCTCGGTGGTTTCGCTGATCATCTTCACGTCGTTCAGGATGCTCAAATCGATGTATTGATTTTCGATGCCGATCGTTATGGCGATCGTGCTGCGGAGCTTGCGAATGCCGCACCGAACGTGCGCTTACTTGCATTCGGTGTCAGCGTGCTTGCAGAAAATCTCAGCGAGCTTGCGAAAAAATTCACGCCGCAAAAGCTCGTCGCGCCGCTGGTTGATCCCAACGATGTGGTGCGTCTCGGTTATTCCGGCGGCACCACCGGTAAACCCAAAGCACTCGCGAGTGTGCATCGCACTGCACTCGTCACCGTGCAAATCATGATGGCCGAATGGGAATGGCCCTCGCTTGGAAATCCGGGGTTGCGTTTTCTTTCGTGCACGCCGCTCAGTCACGCGGGCGCGGCGATGTTTTTACCGACGTTGTTAAAGGGCGGCACCATGTTGGTATTGCCCGCGTTCGAGCCCGTTGCCGTCATGCAGGCGATTCAAGAATATCGAATCAATTGTGTGATGCTGGTGCCGACGATGATTTATGCGCTGCTCGATCATCCGCGTTTCGACGAATTTGATTTATCGAGTTTGGAAACGGTGTTTTATGGTGCCTCTGCGATTTCGCCATCGCGTTTGAAAGAAGCGATCGAGCGCATCGGTCCCGTGTTTTCGCAATTTTACGGTCAGGCCGAAGCGCCGATGGCGGTGACGATGCTGCGCAAATGCGAACACGATGTGAATGATATGAAGCGTCTTGCGAGTTGCGGTCGTCCCACGCCGTGGCTACATGTCGAATTGCTCGATGCGAATAATCATCCGGTCCCCGATGGCGAGCCCGGTGAAATTTGCGTGCGCGGTCCGCTGGTGATGAATGGCTATCGCAACAATCCAGAATTAACCGCCGAAACATTTTCCGGTGGCTGGTTGCATAGCGGCGATGTCGCGGTGCGCGATCCGGGCGGCTTTTTGCGCATTATCGATCGCACCAAAGACATGATCGTGACGGGGGGCTTCAATGTGTATCCGCGCGAAATCGAAGATATTCTGGCGGAACATCCTGCAGTGGCGCAGGTTGCTGTTATCGGTACGCCGCACGAAAAATGGGGTGAGGCAGTGACTGCACTCATTGTGTTGCGCGCAGGGCAGAATGTAGAGCCGCAGGAATTGATTGATCGTGTCGCGCAACGCAAAGGCGCGTTTCAGGCGCCGAAATTTATCGAGTTCATCGAGAGTATTCCGCAGACCGCTGTGGGAAAGCCCGATAAAAAGGCATTGCGAGCGCGTTATGCTAAGATTTAGTGACAGGATCGTTGCTGGTCGGATATTCCCATGAATAATTAAAGCTTATGGGCTGGAGTCACTAAAGACGAGTATTCTGCCGAATGCCACCGAAACGCGATAATAATAATGGAGTGAATCAGAAAAAAACCGGCGCAGCTGAAAGCCGAGCGCTCAGCAGTGAAATGCTTGGCACGGGCCTCAACGACGATGCCTTGCGGCAAATTCTGGTGACTTCCGGTCACGCCTATACGATATGGATACCCGGCGATCGCAATCCTTACATTTCGGAGAGTCTCGCGACTTTTCTGGGGTATCTTCCCGACTCGTTTTCGGTTTCCGGCATTGCCGATTTAATTCGCTATGTTCACAAGCATGATCGGCAGTCGTTGCTGTCCGTGCTGCAAAAAGCCACGTATCACGGCGGCAATTACGAATGTGATTTTCGCATTCTGTGCGCGAACGGAGACTATCGTTGGTTTCGCATTCGCGGCACATCCTACGAGCACGACGACAAAGGTACGCCAACTCGAGTTATCGGTTGTATTTCGGATATTGATGAACTGAAAAAATCGCAGCTGCAGGCGGAAAAAGAACGCGAAAAATCGGAATGGTTACGCAATATCAGCACATTTCTATTCGAGTCGGTAGCACCGGACAGAATGAGCACGGCGCTGAATAGTTTTGCGCAGCGATTGGCATGTACGCGTACTTATCTGCGGCTGAAAAATCCCGTCGATGGCAATTTGGATATTATCGCCGAAAGCTATGTGGATGGATTGCAACCCTTACAGCAGATTGTTGCGGAAAAATATCCAGGCAGTCTGCAAAAAAACTTCATACACCTGGAGGCCGCTCAGGATGTTTTACTGTTATCGATAGGGCCCGATTCGACGGCGTTGGAACAGCAGCTCAGCAGCGATTTTGGTACGCGCTATTCGGCGGTGATTCCGTTGACGCAGAACGGTCAGGTGCAGGGCGAGTTGGTGTTGTTGTCGGCGGAAGACCCACGCTGGAGCGACGAAGATTTGCAGTTGGCAAGAGAGTTTTCGCAACTCACATCGCTCATTTTTGAGCGCGAAGCCATCGCTGCAGGTTTGCGTGAAAGCGATGAGCGTTTCCATCTCGCCATGCAGGCTTCTCGCGATGGATTGTGGGACACGCAAATAGGCCTGGATCGTGTCTATGTCAGCCCGTCGTATTTCCGTATGACGGGACACGATCTTCCCGGCGGCATTTATCCGCGCGAAATTACCGGCGTTTATATTCATCCCGAAGATTTACTCATGGTTCGGGAAAAGCTGTCGCAGTTTATCCGCTCGAAAAAGGAAAATGATTCGATCGAGTTTCGAATGCGTCACAAGGACGGTTCTGACGTCTGGGTTTTATCGCGGATGTATAAAGCCGAATTCAATGCCGATGGAACCCCCAGTCGGGTTTTCGGTGTCAACACCGACATTACCGAGTTCAAGCGTATTCAGAATGTTCTTGAGGTGGCTCAAGCAGAAGCCGATTCTGCGAATCGAGCCAAGAGCGAATTTTTGGCGCGCATGAGCCACGAAATTCGCACGCCGATGAATGCCATTTTAGGACTTTCGCATCTTGTGCTCGAAAGCGAGTTGCAGGCGGAGCAGCGCAGCTACATCCAGCATATCGACGATGCAGCGCAGCTGCTGTTGAATTTGATCAACGACATTTTGGATTTTTCGAAAATCGAAGCCGGAAAGTTGGAACTCGATGAGACCGATTTCAATCTCGACGAGGTCATCAATCGAATCGCCAATCTTTTAATCTACAAGGCCGAGGAAAAAAATATCTGGCTGGTGATCGACATAGAGCCCGATGTTCCGTTCTGCCTGCATGGCGATGTTACTCGACTGCAACAGGTTTTAGTGAATTTGCTGAATAACGCCATCAAGTTTACCAGTCAGGGTGGCGTGTATTTCCATATCTCCTTAAATGCTGCCGGACATTTTGTTTTTACTGTGAAGGACAGCGGTATCGGTATCGATGAAGACGGTTTGCGGTTTTTATTCAAGCCGTTCTCGCAGGCCGATGGTTCTGTTACACGCCGTTATGGCGGTACCGGGCTTGGTTTGGCTATTTGCAAATACCTTGTGGAAATGATGGGAGGAATGATTCGCGTCGAAAGTGTCAGTGGCGTCGGCAGTCAATTTACGGCGGAGATACCGTTTGCGGCGGGTATTCACGTTGAGCCTGTCGAGCGCAATTCGCAGCACGCAAAAATTGCGGTCATTTCGGATAATCCGCTGGTGTCGCAAGCAGCAGTCAATCTATTCAGTCGTTGGGTTAATGGCGGCGATGTGAAGCTGTACACGGGATTTCGCGATTTTGCCGATGCGGTAACGACAGCGCAGGATTGGCTGTGTCTGATCAACGACGCAGCGATGAGCGAAATCGAATTGGTTAATGGCGTGGAGTTATTGCAAAGTCGTGCTCCGCTGATCAACGTAAAATATTTTTATCTCGGTAAAAGCGGTTTTGAACAACGCAATCGTGAAATGTACAGCGAGTCATTGCAGACGGTTGCGCTGATTCCGAAACCGTTGACACCGGAAAAAGTTCAGGCCTTATTGAATCCTGAGCCGGTACGAGAAAGTCAAAGCGGTACGCCCGTAGTTGAAAATCAATGGCAACATCACAAGCTGCTTCTGGTTGAAGATAATCCGGTCAATCAAAAGGTGGCTTTAGGCATGTTGAAAAAATACGGTTTGCATATCGATGTCGTAACCGATGGCCAGCAAGCGATTGATCGTTTGCGCCAGCACGGTGCGCACTATTACGTGTTGGTTTTGATGGATATGGAAATGCCGGTATTGGATGGGTATGCGGCCACGCGAATTATTCGCGAAGACGTGCGCTTCACTGAGTTGCCTATTGTGGCGATGACTGCTCACGCGATGAAGGGCGATCGCGATCGCTGTCTCGCCGCTGGCATGAACGATTATATTTCGAAGCCGATCGACGCCGCGCTCTTGCGCGACATACTGGCGAAATATTTGAAGTCGTCTGCTTGATGCCTGCTGTGTGCGTCATTTAATTAACTACAATACGCGCGCGAGCAATATTCTGAACTCTGCCATACGGCGTTTGCGCGTTGCCTTGCCGTTGCGAGGTCGCGCGAATCACGGCGAAATACGTTCCTGCGTTGGAAAATGTGTGCGTTGCTGATACTTGCATGCGTGTTTGCGCTGCATCGAAAGTTTGCTTGAGCGGATAATCACCGCTGCCTTCGAAATCCCACTCCAGCGCGACGATGCTGCCAGCCTTAGGCGGTACTTCGATGGTCGCTGCGAAAGTTACGCTGTCGCCGACTTTTACCGTTGTTTTAATGCTGTTGTTAACGAGTAGCTCGACCACGGGCTGGATGCCGCCGCGTTCTGTTGCAGTAGCGGGAACGCGCACTTGCGAATCAACGATTTCATAACGGGTATCGATGGGGCGGATACCTTTTTCAACCCACGCGCTGAGATCGCGTAATGCTTGTTGTAATGCGCCGCCGAAACTTACGGCATGCGCCTGCGCTTTGCCGGGCGCGGGGTCGTCGTGATGGGCGTGATCGATATACCACAGCGCGAAATTCTCATCGAAATTGTCGCCGAGTTTTGCTTTGACTTGCGAGCGATACCAATCGGCTTGCCAGGGCAGCGCGTCGATGTCCATCAGGCAGCCGATCACCAGCATTTTGCCGTGAATATTTCCGTTCGGAATTTTTCCCGCAGTGCCTGCGGCTGATAGCGGGCCGATTAAAATATCGCGCTGAGGATAGCGCGGCTTGCCATCGGCATTGCGAAATTGATTCCAGCCACACATGTCGGGTGTTGGAACTTGATGGCGGTGATAGGTCTGCATCGCGAGTGCCCAAGAATTATCGATACGGACTTTATCGCCGGCACGTAAGTTGCCAATCGCGGATTGATCCGCTGCTAATGTGAATCCGATTTTTTTGCCGTCGATCGTGGCGATCGGAATACTGTTGCATTCGCTTGCACCGCTCAGGATGACAAGATGCGCATCGGCAAAGTTTCGGTCGGGTATCGCATCCAATTCAACGAATTTAAAAAATCCATCGATGACCTTATTGATGGTGGTATCGAAAGAAAAACGCTCGGCGTGAATTGAAGCGTTTGGATCGCTGCCTAAATAGCCGGGCTTGCTCCAGAAATCATCGATGTACGTGGGGTCAAGCATCGGGATAAGCGGCGCGACATGATTGAAATAGCCGCTGCCCATGGTGTCGTAGGCATACCACCCGCGCGGTGGAAATCCCATTAATTCCGCTTCTCTTAACGCAGCGCATTCTTCGTCATTTAATTCCGCGTAAGGATCGCCGCTGCCGCCGGGGTTGATCGCATCCATGATCGCCGGGAATTTATTGCGTTGATTCAAAATTCGCAGCGCGTGCATGCGCACCGTGAACATACTCGGAATCGAGTTGGGCGTGCCGATAACGAAAGGCACGAAACCATCCCACACGCCGCTGGTATTTTCTGCGGCGCCGATGGTTTGATACGAGCCGCCGCTGCCGCCGAATAAATAGCCGTACGGACGATGATCGCCATACAATTCTTTTGCAACCACGCGCGAATATTTCGCGGCGGCGGCGTTGACGCGATAAGCCGCGATGGCGGGATCGGCCATCGGTGTGCGATCGCTGCCACCGAGATTCGTTTGTACGTAATAGGCACCGCTGTCGAGCGTGAAGCCGAGATTGCCGGTTGCGACATCGAAGGCGATTGGAAATGGGCCGATATCTTCCGATAACGCGAGCGGATAAGTGTTGTGAAAAAAACGTCCTGCGTATTGCTCGGCGGGCGGAAAATAAAACGAGAAGCGAGCGCCAGTGTTTTCGAAACCGCCGTGCACATAGCGATGTGGCACCGGCTCGTCGCGCAATTCATTGATATCGATATAGGGTTCGCTGTATTGCGGATCGATCGAATCGTCGGTAATAAATTCGGGCGCAATATTTTGTTCGGCTTGCGCGGTTGTTGCTGCACTGGTCGCGATGCGTTCGCCGCTGACATTGGCTTTGCCGAGAAAACCGAGTTTTGCGCTGCCGTGCATTCTGTCGCCTTCGATCGAAACCGCATAGCTCGCTTTCATCGATAACGGCTTGGTGATTTTCATATCCCAGCTCAGCGTGTTACCGCTGATCTCGCCGACGATATCGATATTGCCGAGCGGACTTTCGATGCGGCCGGTAAAGCGATCGTTCTGCGTGGCGATATGCAGCAACAGCGCCTGCGCACCCAGCTTGGTGGATAGATTGATCTTCCAGCTGCCGTCGGCGTTCATCGTAATACCTCTTATTATGGTTTTGCTTGTTAAGGTTGTTCGACGCGAATGCAATAGCGCGGCAGCTTAGCACGGAAATGGATTTAAGTAACCACTTGATAACTTGTGATGCTGGGCAGCGCAACCTGACGCCTGGCAATGGCGCAGCGAGTTAAATTATTCAGAAGTCAGGATTGATCGACAATCGCCTGTACCGACTGCGCGAACCATTTGGCGAGCTTTTTATCGGCGCCGCGGGTTGCGAATAAATCGGGCAGTTGTCGTGTGTATTGCACAAAGCCGGTTGAAAGCAGCGTGATTTGCAGTGCACGCGCGCGCGCATCGGGTGCGCCAAGCCATTTTATGAAGGGCGGGAGAATATGTTCTTCGATAACGCGTGTAGTGATTTCGCGCGCTTCGGGATGATTGGTCGCCAGCGCGATCATCGAGGGCGGTGGAATATCCAGATTTCGATTTAAAAATAATTTCGCCAGGTGTTCGCCAAATCCCTCTTTGCCATTCGTTAACAATGCGTCGATTTTCATTGCATCGATTAATGCGGCTTCGAATAATCCAGCTTTCGAGCCAAAGTAGCGGATGAGTAGCGTCGAGCTGACATCGGCGATCGCGGCGATATCGCGAATGCCGGCGTGTGCGTAGCCGAGTTCCGAAAAGACTTTTTGTGCGGCGGCCAAAATGTTGGCTCGGCTTTTTTCCGCGTTGCGGCGTTTGGGTTGTTTTCGCACGAGTGATGTTCGCGTGAGTTGTGTCTGCGTAAGTTGTGTCGTGGTCGTCATGCGCGCAGTATACCGTGGTCGATAATTAGTCGTCCGCGTTTCTTGATAGCGAGGTGAGACAATGGAGCATGGCGAGGTGAGACAATGCAGCAGGTGCTAGCGATTGATGCCGCGGGCATGCGTGTTCATGCTCGACAGACGGGAGAGCAACCGCGCGCGGTATTTCTGCACGGATTCGGTGGCGATTTGCAGACATGGGATTTGCTATGGGCTGCGTTGGAAAATGCACTGCCTGCACTGCGTTACGATTTGCGCGGCTTTGGGCAAACGCGTGACGACAGCGCAGCGCCGTTTCATCACGCTGACGATTTGCTCGCGATTCTCGATACGCAGCACATCGCGCAATGCGATCTGATCGGCGTGTCGATGGGCGGTGCGGTAGCGCTGAATTTCGCGCTCGATCATCCTGATCGTGTGCGCAATTTGATACTCATCAGCCCCGGCATAGTGGCATGGGAATGGTCGGAAGCATGGCTCGCGTTGTGGCGCCCGATCACGGCCAAAGCACGCGCGGGCGATATGGCCGGTGCGCGGCAGTTGTGGTGGCAGCATCCATTATTCGCAAGCACGCGCGAAAGTCTCGCTGCTTCTGAGCTTTACGAATCGATTCAGCGTTATGCCGGTGCGCAATGGATTCGCGATTATGAAAAACGCAGCATGCCCGATGTCGATCGACTGTATTCGCTCAAGCCGCGCACGCTGCTGCTAACGGGGCAGCGCGATTTTGAGGATTTTCGTTTGATTGCGGATTTGGTTGAGGCGAGTACAGCAAATGTGACGCGAATCGATTGGCCCGATTGCGGCCATTTGCTTCATCTGGAAAAGCCGGCGGACTGCGCGCGCGAAATTCTTTCCTTTCTCAATTTCGTTGTTTGAAATACTCGGCGCGGCAACTGATCTGCACCATCGATTGCAACGATCAATGTGAGCTATCGGCTTCCAATAAGCGGCGAAGTGCAGGGCGATCGACCGTGAGCGTTGGTGTTCTCGGCAATTCATCGAGTAATTGCCAGACGACAGGAATATGCGTTGCAGCGATATGTTTGCGCAAATGCGTTTCGAGTTCGTCGACGGTGGGCGGTACCGCTCCGGGTTTTAATTTCAGAGCAGCTGCGGGCACCTGGCCTAGACGGCGATCGCTGATGCCGACAACGCTTGCTGCCGATAGCGCGGGGTGCAGTAACAGAGCACGCTCGATGGTTTCGGTGTGTAATTTAATTCCGCCGCGAATGATGGTGTCGTCGGCGCACTCGTGAGGGAGCATAGAGCCATCTTCTTCGATCACTGCATCGCTCCCCAAGTAATCAAATGCGTTGCAAGTGCCAGCGCTTGTTCGTGGGGTGGGCGGACAGGTGCTGTGGTGGCCATTTGGTCTAGCCGATTCATTCGTGAGGCCTCGTGCGGAAAATTAAAAAGCGTTAATAATTGTTGTCGTTTAACCGGCAATTCTCATCATTTTAATTGTGAATCCAAGCCGGTGGGCGGAACCTTTACATTCAATTCATCGCTGTAGATAATGGCCGGCCTTGCTGTGCGACAGTTTACAGCAATGCAGCCAATCACGACTCCGCCCCCCAGCCAAGAGAGTGCAAGAATCCCGCGAGAGGCTCCACGTATTTACTCTCGCCAATATCATCGATTTGTCAGGTTGGAGCCCTCGATGCACATAGGGCTAAACACAAGCTATACGCTAATGATGGAGAGTAAAGGTGCCCGACGTTACTTCGAAAGCGCTTGATATAGATCCCAAAACCCTGCGTGAAATTTATCGCCAGATGTCGCGAATCCACGAAGTGGACAAGGCAATCCAGGCAGGATTGTCGAGCGGCAAATTCATGTTCACCTACTGGCCGATGACGGGTCAGGAAGGTATTCCAGCGTCCATTGCTCCGCTTATTACCAGCGAAGATCACATGGTGACGATCTATCGCGGCATTCACGACCAGGTGGCCAAAGGCGTGCCGTTGAAAGGTTTGTTCGCCGAAGCGCTCGGTCGTATCGGTGGCGTCAACAAAGGTAAAGGCGGCTCGCCGCATATTTCCGACCCTTCCTCGGGTTCAATGTTGACCACCGCAATCGTCGGCGCGGGTGCGCCAATTGCGAACGGTCTCGCGCTCGCGGAAAAAATGCGTGGCACCGACAAAGTCACCATCGTGAATTTCGGCGACGGTGCTACCAGTATCGGTGCTGTGCACGAAGCGATGAATATGGCTGGTGTGTGGAAGCTGCCCGTGATCTTCCTGTGCCAGAACAACCAGATCGGCGAATACACCGATATTCCCGATTACACCGCGAGTCAGGGTTTTACTGCCCGTGCCGAAGCGCTCGGTTTTCGCGGCGTAACGCTGGATGGCAATGATCCGGTTGCGTTCTACAACGGCATGAAAGAAGTCATCGAGAGCGTGCGTAAGGGCCAGGGTCCGGTGTTCGTTGAAGCGATGACTTTGCGTCTCGGCCCACACGCGGGTGTAGGTTGGAGCCACCGTCTCAAGGGCGATGCGCTTGCTGCCGCCAAAGACGCTTGGCCAGTGCCTGCGACTCGCAAACTGTTGCTCGAAAGCGGCATTTGCACCGAGGACGAATTGGCGGCTATCGATGACGCAGCCAAAACTGAGGTGGCAGAAGCGGTTGAGTGGGCGATGAACAGCCCGGTCTCCGGCGAAGACGAAATGTTGCTCGACGTGTATGGCGATCCTACCGTGGTGCCGCGTCGCGGTCAGCGCGTCAAGCGCGAAGCGGAGCCTGTGTACACTGGCGAAACCAAAATGATGGCGATGTTCGAGGCGGTACAGAGCGCGCTCGATCTCTCCATGCAGATCGATAAAAACGTTTACTGCCTCGGCGAAGATATCGGCGACGATCCGGGCGGTGTATTCAAATGCTTTAAAGGCATGCAGACAAAATGGGGCGAGCGTATTCGTCCGACCCCGATTGCCGAGCAAGCCATTATCGGTTGCGCTACAGGTTCGGCACTGGTCGGCATGCGTCCGGTCGCTGAAATCATGTTCGCGGATTTCGTTGGCGTCTGTATGGACCAGATCACCAACCATGCAGCGAAACAGCGCTACATGTCTGGTGCGACAACGACCGTACCGATGACTGTGCGCATGATTTGCGGCGGCGGTATCGGCGGTTTCGGCGCGCAGCACTCGCAGTCGACCGAAGCGATGCTGTTGCATCAACCCGGCTTGAAAATCGTCTACCCGAGCACGCCGACCGAAGCCAAAGGCCTGCTGATGAGCTGTATCTTCGACGAAGATCCGTGCATCCAGTTCGAGTCGATGATGCTGACCTACGCACTGAAAGAAGAAGTGCCGGTGGGCGACTACCGCATTCCGCTCGGTGTGGCCAAAGTGAAGCGCGAAGGTACCGACATCACGCTGATCACTTACGGTTGGCAGGTAATGCAGTGTCTGAAAGCGGCTGAAGAGTTGGCGAAAGAGGGCATCAACGCCGAGGTTCTCGATCTGCGTACGCTGTTGCCGCTCGATTACGATCGCATTCTCGCTTCGGTCGAGAAGACTGGCCGTGCGCTCGTGGTTCACGCTGCCGTCGAGTTCTGTGGTTTGGGGTCCGAAATTGCGTCCACGATCAACGAATCGTTGTTCAGCAAATTGAAGGCGCCGGCATCGCGTTTTGGCGCGCACTACGCGCCGATCGCTTACTCGAAAATTATCGAAACCGCGCAGGTGCCACACGCTGGCTCTATCGTTGCGCGCGTTCGTGAAATGTTCAAATAAGGGGAAATTGAATGGCAACTTCACTGACAATTCCAAAACTGCAAATGTCGACAACCGAAGGTACATTGGTCGAGTGGTTGGTTGAAGACGGCGCCACCGTTGAAGCCGGGCAGCCGATTTATGCTTTGGAAACCGATAAATCCGTACAGGAAATCACTGCGCCGGAATCTGGCAAGCTGACGCAAAAGCAGCCTGCCGGTGAAACCTATCCAGTGGGTACCGAAATCGGCGAGATCGCTTAATCGATCTTTTTGTTCGCAATGTCAGACCGTGTCTGCATTGCGATAAATCGAGCTTCGATTGAGATACATCAGCATGTTTTCTCGCTAATGTTGTTAGCTTACGCCGTGTCCGATATATCGGCGCGGCGTTTGTGCATCTGGTCGGATGATTTTTCTGCTGATTTTTTTGGCGCACCGAGAAATGCACAAATACGCAATGAGAACAGACTGCCGTAGCTAAAGCGGGGCTGGAAATGCCAAAAGCCATTTATATCAATACAAAACATAAGCAATATGAGCGGCACATTGGACGGAATTGTTTTACATCTTCCTGAGCAGCAGATATGACCAATACTACAGTTATCGTCGGAGCAGGGCAGGCGGGTGGCGACATGGCCACTGCGCTGCGTCAAATGGGTTATACCGGTCGCATCATTCTGATCGGTGACGAGAAAGCACCGCCTTATCGTCGTCCGCCACTTTCCAAGGCGTATCTGTCGGGAGAGATCAACGAAGATGCGTTGTACCTCAAACCGCTGGCGACTTACGAAAAACAAAATATCGAATTGCGCACGGGTGTGAGTGTGACGGCGATCGATCGTCAGGCGCATACCGTTACGCTCGATAACGGCGAGACAATCAAGTACGACAAACTCGCGTTGACCACGGGTGGGCGCGCACGTCGTTTGCCGTTGCCGGGCGCAGAAAAGCCGAATGTGCATTATGTGAGAACGCTCGACGATATTGGTCGGCTGAAAGAGCAATTCAAAGAGGGTAATCGACTCGTTATCGTCGGTGGTGGTTACATCGGTCTCGAGGCGGCGTCGGTCGGCATCAAGAAAGGCTTGAAAGTCACGCTCGTCGAAGCGTTGCCACGCATGCTGGCGCGTGTCACCGGCCCGGAGTTATCGCAGTATTACTACGGCGTGCACACAGCGCATGGTGTCGATATTCGCCTGGGCGCGGGCGTGCAGGCGCTTGAAGGTAGCGACACCGTTGAAGCGGTGGTATTGCAAGACGGCACTAAAATTCCGGCGGACTTGTTAATCGTCGGCATCGGTTTAATTCCGAATACCGAAATTGCCGAGAAAGCGGGACTGGCTGTCGATAATGGTGTGCTTGTCGATTTATACGCGCAAACCAGCGATCCCGACATCGTTGCTGCAGGCGATTGCACCAATCACGAAAACGGCTTCCTCGGTCGTCGTTTGCGTTTGGAGTCAGTGCCTAACGCGAGCGAACAGGCGCGCGTTGCTGCGGCGTCGATTCTCGGACAAAAAACTCCGCACGCTGGTGTGCCCTGGTTCTGGTCGGATCAATACGATCTTAAATTGCAGATGGTTGGTTTGTCGCAGGGCTACGATCAGGTTGTCATTCGCGGCTCGATGGACGCAAATAATTTCACCGCCTTTTATTTAAAAGACGGCGTTATTATTTCGCTTGATTGTGTTAATCGTCCGCAGGATTTCATGATTGGCAAGAAATTAGTCGCTGGCAAAGTGAAGGCCGATCCTGCCGTTCTTGCCGATGAATCTTTCGCGCTGAAGACGCTGGTTGTGTAATTGCTGGGAAAAGGTAAGTAAAAAATCCACTCTGCATTGACTTAGTGGAAATTAAAAAGGGAGTACGTTCGAAAGCGTACTCCCTTTTTTAATGGCGTTTTTTGTAAGCTTCCCGCTCTAAAAAATTAAGCAACACGCTCAAGCAGGTGAGTGACAACGGTTGCTCCGGTGCCGCCAATACTTTGTGTCATACCTATGCGACAGTTCTTCACCTGATTTTCGCCGGCGCGATCAGTGAGTTGATGATAGGCCTCGATGATTTGGTAAAGACCGGTGGCGCCCACAGGATGTCCGCGCGCTTTCAATCCTCCCATGGTGGATAACGGTAATTTACCGCCGAGAGTAATGTCGCCGTTGATGCCGAATTCGACGCCCTTGCCTGGTTCTGCAAATCCCGCAGCTTCTAAACTCAATACCGCGATAATGGAATAGGCGTCGTGCAATTCAAAAAAGCTTATATCGCTAAGTTTGATTTTTGCCTGCGCATAAGCGAGCTGACTCGATTTTGCTACGCCGGGTAACGAAACACTTTTCCAGCGATCGCGGCTGTTGAGTTGATCGGTAGCAACGGCAGAGGCAGCAATTCTTACTGCAGGATAACCCGCACGCATCGCGCTCATCGCCACTTCGCGATTCGCTAACACAATCGCCGCAGAACCATCGCTGACTGGCGGTGCATCGCTTAATTTAATCGGCGCAGTGAGCACGCGTGCTTGGCGATATTCATCCAGCGACATCGATTTATGCAACATGGCGTGAGGATTGGTGTTCGCATTCGCGTGCGAGTTAATCGAGAAGTAACCAAAGTGATCGGAGTCGACTTTGTATTTTTCGATGTAATTCTGCATCAGGCGCGCGTTGAGCGAGATGAATGATTCGCCGTGAGAGCCTTCTTCTTCCCAATCGGAACCGGTTGCCAATGCCGCAGTGATGCGATCGCGCGAAACGTGATTCATCACTTCGACACCCGCAGCGATGACGACGTTGTGAAAACCGCCGGCGACAGCCATGAAGCCCAGTCGCGCCGCATTGCCGCCGGAGGCGCACGCCGCATCGATTGCCAACGCTTCAACGCCTACCAGACCGACGTGATCGGCGACGATGGGGCCGAGCTGCGCCTGATTGGAAAGCATGCCCGACATCATGTTGCCAACGTACAGGGCGCCGACCTGCGTTCGATCGATACCGGAGGTAGCGATTGCATCTTCGATGGCACGTGCGGCGAGTTGCACAGGTGTTTGTTGCGCATTTTTTGCCACAGGTGTTAGTCCTACACCGATGATATACACATCATTCATGACATTCGTTCCGCTCAAGTTGTTTCGATGACTGCGTCGGTTTTACCTATTGCCGTGTTACTGCAACGGTCCTCTGTTGCAATCGATCTTTTGCTTCAAACAATTTCTTTAACAATCTGTCCTTTGCTGCAAACTGATAGTTTTTACGGGCAGACTATTGCAAATACTGGCCACCATTAATCGACAGCGTCGAGCCGGTGATGAAACCCGCGTCGTCTGCAGCGAGAAATAACACGCCGCGCGCGACTTCTTCGATCGATCCAACTCGACCTACGGGAATTTTTGCCAATATTTTTTCTTTGATTTTGTCCGGTACGGCTTCGAACATTTCGGTGTTCACATAGCCGGGAGCAATGGCGTTAACCGTCACACCGTATTTCGCACCTTCGAGCGCGAGAGTTTTTGTAAAGCCGATAATTCCTGCTTTCGATGCCGAATAATTCGCTTGGCCGTATTGGCCGCTGAGACCATTCATCGAGCTGACATTGACGATGCGACCAAAATTATTTTTGAGCATGTCAGGAAAAACCAGACGGCACATATTGAAGAGTCCACCGAGATTGATATCGATGACTTGCTGCCAATCTTCGAGCGAGCAGTTTTTAAAGGCGTTGTCGCGAGTGATGCCGGCGTTGTTGACGAGAATCGAAACCTCGCCCATGGATTGCTTGATTTTTTCCAGCGCGATGCCGCATTGCTCGAAATCGCTGACATCGAATTTGATGCACTTGATGCCGGTTTCGTTCGTAAACTGCGCGGCTTTCTCATCGTTGGAGTTATACGCTGCAATGACGTCGTATCCAGCAGCTTTAAGCGCGACAGAAATCCCTTTACCGATACCTCTGATACCGCCCGTTACCAATGCGAGTCGAGTCATTGCATTCTCCAGAAATTCGGTATTTCCCTGCGAATAACCAAGAGCTTCTATGTTCGAGTAATTCGCAGGAGTCCCAGTACGAAAAATTCAAGTACGAAGAGTCCTCGTGTCGGGCAGTCTTGCGTGATTAACTGCACCGCCAATTCTCAAAGAGCAAATCTCAAGCCAGAATCACCAAGTCGGTATCTGTGAATCTAGCAATCGATTGTTACAGCACGTTTATGGGGGCAAATAGGAGGGGGTTATTTCGTCTAACGATTTTGATTGTCTGGATACTTGCGCCCTTGGTTGTATTGCGTGCTTCGTGAATAAACGTTAGTTTGATTCCAGAGCAAAAGTGGGGCGTAATGAGGGTACCAAAAAAGAGCGCGGCCAATCAATTTCGGTGCACCTGCAGCGACCATCAATATTGAAATAAGAAGGATCTTTCTATGAAATCCATTTGTTATTCATCCAAGATGACGTTTGTAACGAATTGCCTCAAGGCTTTGCTGTTGATACTGAGTTTTGTTTCCAGTGCTGGGGCGGAGGTTTATCGCTGGGTCGATAGCGCCGGGAAAACGCACTACGGTGATCGCGCTCCACAGGAGCCGCGCGCTAAAGCAGAGCGCATGACGGTTAATACCGGCCCGCAGGGCGTCGATCCCGATGCCGAGCGCAATCGCCAGCAGATGCGAACAATCGACGAGGGGCGGCAGCGCGAAAAGGCATTTGCGGAACAAAGGGCAGCTGCCGACCAGCAGCGTAAAGCGGATCTCGCGCAGCGTTGCAAATCGTTGCAAAACGATATTCGCCAGGATCAGGAGGTCGCTATGTTCTATCGTTACGACGATAAGGGTAATCGCGTGATGTGGAGTAGCGAGGAGCGCCTCGCGTATCGGGAAAAGTTACAGACACTTAAACAGACCTATTGCTCAGACTATTAATTCTGCGCAAGCCTACGGTTTGTGCATCCTATAAAAATGATAATTGGGCAGCAGCGCCGAGCAAGCCCGGATACTCCTCGGTAATCACGTAAACCGGTATCGGTTCCAGCAGCGGCCGCATGGTGTCGCTGTTCTCGAAGCGCTGGCGAAAGCCACTGGCGCGCAGAAATGGAATAAAACGCTTCACGATACCGCCGGCGATATAGACGCCACCCAACGCCATGGCGTCGAGCGCCTGATCGCGCGCTGCGGTGCCGAGCCAATCGCAAAACATATGGAGTGCGGCGATGCATTGATCGTCGTTGCCGGCAATCGCATGCGTTTGAATGTCCGCCGCGCGCAGCGACTTCGCCGCGATACCGTCGATGCTGCAGATACCCCGATAGATGCGTTCGAGTCCCGGTCCTGAAAGCAGTTGCTCGCGGGTGATTTGCAGCGATTCCCGCAATAACCACGCGCACAATGCCAGTTCGCGTTGGCTGGACGGTGCGATGGTGACATGACCGCCTTCGCTCGATAACGCCACAAAGCGTTGACCGCAGCGAATGACTTTGGCGGCGCCATAGCCCGTACCCGGACCGATGGCGACTTTGGTTTTATAGGGCTGGGCTTGACTGGGCTGGGTTTGAGAGGAATTGGGCTGCCCGGGCTTGGATTCAGTGCCGCCGATCTGCTCGATCTGATTGCTATCGAGATGAGGCAGTGCAAGTGCGATCGCTTCGAAGTCGTTGATGATTTCGAGCGTGCTCAAACCTAATTCGCGACGTGTCTGCGCAATCGAAAAATGCCACGCATTGTCGGTGAGTTTGATTTCATCGCCGGTTATCGGCCCGGCGATGGCCAGGCAGGCGGCATGGATTTCGGTGCGCTGCTGTTGAAGGTAGGCGCGAATCGCCGCGACAAGACTGGGGTAGCTCGCGTCGGCGTAGGTCGCGATGGATTCTCGCAATAATTTGCCATCGCGTATCAGTGCGAGCCGACAGTTGGTGCCGCCGATGTCACCGACGAGTTGAGTTGAATTTTGCATCATGAAAAGCGTTGGTCTCTGTTCGCGCGCAAGCGTGCCGAAGGTTCAGACGGCTTTGCCTAGGCAGCGCTGATAGGCCCGCACGGCATTTGCCAAACCGAGTTCGATCGCATCGACGGTGAACGCATGACCGATCGACACTTCGAGTAATTTCGGCACTGTGGCAAAGCGCGCGAGATTGTGCAAATTCAAATCGTGTCCGGCATTTAAGCCGAGTCCCAATTCGGCAGCGACTTCGGCGGCGCGAAAAAATCGCTGAAAAACGGCGTCGACATGATCGTTGTTTGCGAATGCGTGCGCGTAGGGACCGGTATAGAGCTCGACGCGATCGGCGCCGATTTGTTTGGCGAGTGCGAGCTGCTCTAGATCCGGATCCATGAATAAGCTGACGCGAACTCCCCAGCTTTGCAGTTGTTCGATCACCGGCGCGAGCTTATCGCCGTCGGTGCGCAAATCGAAGCCGTGATCCGAAGTTAATTGCGCATCGCCATCGGGTACCAGCGTGCATTGCGCAGGTTTAATCGCGCGAACGATATCGAGAAAGCCCGGATAATCGCTCACGCCTTTGCGCGCGCTGCGCATCGCTCCCGCGAATGGATTGCCTTCGATATTGAATTCAACGCTCAGCATCTGCGCGAGCGCATAACAATCGTCGACACGAATATGGCGCTGATCGGGTCGCGGGTGAACGGTGATGCCGTCGGCCCCGGCATCGATGCACATCTGCGCATGCGCGGTGACGCTTGGGTAATCGGTGTCGCGCGAATTGCGCAACAGGGCGATTTTGTTCAGATTGATACTCAGCGCAGTTTTAGTATTGACGGCATCGGTCACGGATTAAGCCCACTCCGAACGTTTCTTGGGTTTCAGGCGCGGAATCAGCACGGTGAGAATTGCACCGGCGATGACGGCGAGTGCGCCCTCGCGAAACAGCGTGAAATTTTGCGCGCGCTGCAATGCGGTAATGGTTTGATTCACATCGGCGAGTTGTGCCTGCATCGCGGTATTGTTTTTCTTCAACTCGATATTTTCCTGCGCGAGCTGAACTGCGTTGTCCGGTGCTTGCTGCAGAGTCTGCAATTCTTCCTGTAGGCGTGCGTTGTCGCTTTTGAATTGCGTCAATTGCTGCGCCGCGAGGCGTTGATCGGCCGGTATATTGGCTTGCTCCTGTTCGAGTCGCGCATTGGTTTTGCGTAACTCGGCCAGTTCGGCATTCAGTTTGTCGAGCTGCATGCGCGCGGTGGGCTCAGCGATCAAATGGCGCGAAGCGATCCAGCCTTCAAAGCCATCTTTGGTGCGCACGCGGGTAAAGCCGGTGGAGGGATCCTCCTTAACGATGGTGAGTTCGGTACCGCTCGATACGCCCGAGTACACGATAGTGCTTTCCGTACTTTGCGTCTGCCGCAAGGGCAGCGTGATCCAGTCGCGCACGTAGCGGGTTTGTTCTTCAGCATGCACGGCGGTGACGAACGCGAAGGCGGTGAGGGGAAGCAGGCAGCAACGCAGTGCGTTACGTTGGAATCGTTTCAAGAATCACCCCTTTATGTTTAACTTGGCTCTGAATGCACGCGAAGTGAACAACCAACTGCCGCATGCGCGTATCCGTCTTCGATATTCGCCGGACATAATAAACGCTCAATGGAAGCTAGCAACAATCGCTGTTCGACTCAATCCTTAGAAAAACTGGCGGCTGGCGATAGACTTGGCTAAAACTGTCGAACAGTACACGTTTTTGCGAATAACGATGGTTCGGTAACAGCCGGCCAGGATTTTAATAATGCTGAAAGGGAATAGCGAGGTGAGCGGGCAATTGCAAGATCCGCTCGCTGATGTCTATCTCAAATTAATGCGTGACAGCGAGTTATGGACGGGCTCGCTCGACGAAGCGTTGCGCAAGATTTTGGTGGTGGTTAACTCGGCGCTGCGAACTCGACGTACCTGGTTGTGGTCGTTTTCGCCGACGCTCGATCGACTGACGCTGATGCTGGGTTATGACGCTCTCGATCGAAGCTTCAGTCACGGCGCGGAAATTTCCTGCGCAGAATATCCGGATTATTTTCGTCGATTCGAAACGCTGCATGTCGAAGCCATCTCCGATATTCAGCGCCATCCGAATTTCCGCGAATTCATCAGCCGCGGCGTAGTCGGCGCCGATCTCAAGGCGATTCTGAATAGCTCGGTGCATGTGGCGAGCAAGAGCTGGGGTATTTTGACGGCATCGGAATACGACGCGATACGGATTTGGTCGAGTGTGGAGAATTGGTTTATCGCATCGATCGCCGATTTGATCGCACAACTGATTACGTATGCGCAATTGCGGCGCAACGAACATTGGCTGAGTTTTGTCGCCGATAATTTGCCGATAGCGATTCTCAAATTCGATCTCAACGGCCGTTGCGATTACGCCAATCCGCATTGGGCGCTGCTGGCTGGCAGCGATGCCGATGCGGCACTGGGCGACGGCTGGCAACAATTTGTGCATCCCGACGATCGCGAGACTATGCGCGAAAAATTGGAGATGGTGGGGGTAAGCGGCGAACGTGCAGACGCTGAATTGCGCCTGCTGAAAAATCAGCAGACCGTTTGGATCGCGTGCTCGTGGGTGAGCGAGTGCAATATCGATGGTTTACCCATTGCGATATTCGGCATGTTTGTCGATGTCACTCACCAGCGTGCGCTGCGCGAAAACGAGCGGCGCTATCGTTTGCTGTTCGATAACGTCAACGATGCGGTGTTGCTGGGGCATGGCAGAGAATGTGTCGATTGCAATCAGCGCACGCTGGAAATGTTTGCGTGTACGCGCGAACAGATCATCGGTAGTTCGCCTGGTTTATTTTCACCGCCGACGCAACCGGACGGGCGTTCGTCGGCAGTGCTCGCCGATATCATTGCGGCAGCCGAGCGCGGCGAGCAGCAATTTTTCGAATGGCGATACCGACGTGCCGACGGTAGTTTATTCGATGCGGAAGTCACGCTGAGTTTCATTACGATCAATGGCGACACGCATTTGCTGGCGACAATTCATGATGTCAGTGATCGCAAAGCGGTCGAGGCTGCGCTGATACAAAGTAACGCGCGTTTGTCACGCATCAACACTATTGCCGAACGCTTGTACGGATTGCGCAGCGTGGAATCGGTCGCACACGCCAGCGTAGAAGTGCTGTCGGAACAGGAAGCGGCGCCGCTGGTTCGTTTTTTTGTATTCGATGCGCTGACGCATATTGTGCGCATGGTGGCCGAGCGCGATGGTCACGGCCATATACAGCACACCGATGAAGAGTTTCAGCAGCGTATTTTGTTTGAGTTTTCGCATCCTGAAATCGGTGCGGTCAACAATATCGATGCGTTGCAGACCAGCGCGGAAAAGCGAGCGATGATGCAGGCGCGCGGAACCCAATCCATTATTTATATCTGGCTGCGCAGCGAGCATGAGCGTATCGGTATGATCACGCTCGAATACCGGGAATGTGTCGAGCTTGGCGAAGAGTTACGTGCCGATTTGTTGGCGATCGGCAAAGCGGTGTCGATGGCGTTATCGAACGTGCTGTTTATTTCGCGCATGGAATATCAGGCGCTGCACGATTCGCTGACAGGATTGCCGAATCGCTTGGTTTTACAGCGCGAGCTGGATGCGTTGAGCACCAGTCAAACGCACACCAGTGGATTGATGTTGCTCGATCTCGATCGCTTCAAAGAGGTCAACGATACGTTAGGGCATTTGGTCGGCGATCGTCTGTTGATTGCGCTGGCGCAGCGTTTCGTGAATGCGCTGAAAAATAAAAATGTATTGCTGTGTCGACTCGGCGGTGACGAGTTCGCCATCTTGCTGCGACAAACATCGCCGGCAGAGTTGCAAAAAACGGCTGAGGCATTACTGGAGTTGTTGCGCCAGCCATTCGCAGTTGACGATCTGGTGCTGGAGATCGGTGGTTCGATCGGCATCGCTTCATTTCCGCAGCAAAGCCGCAGCGGTGCCGCGTTGTTGCGATTGGCCGATGTCGCGATGTATGAAGCCAAGCGCAGCGGCAGCGGCTGCGCGCATTACAATCCGCAAAGCGATTCCTATACGCCGGAACGTTTGGCATTGATGCAGGAATTGCGCGTGGCAATCATTCACGATCAGCTGGTGTTGCATTATCAACCGCGCTTGAGTTTGCGTACTGGCGAAATTGCCGGCTTTGAGGCGCTGGTGCGATGGCAGCATCCGCAGCGCGGTTTGTTGGCGCCCGCCGTTTTTTTGCCGTTGGCGGAGATGGGCGATGTTATTCATGCGCTGACATTGGCGGTGCTCGAACAGGCGTTGCTGCAGTTGCAGAAGTGGTCGCAGCGCGGATTGCGCTATTCGATCGCAGTGAATTTATCCGCGCGCAATTTGATTAATGAGCAATGTTTCATTCGCCTGCGGCAGATGCTCGAGCATTATGAATGCGACCCGAGTTTGCTCGAATTGGAAATCACCGAAACGGCGCTGATGCACGATCCTGACGGTGCTGCGAAACTCATCGAGGAGCTTGCGGCACTGGGTATCAAGTTTTCGATCGATGATTTTGGTACGGGTTATTCGTCGCTGGCGTATTTGCGGCAATTACCGATTCAAGCGCTGAAAATCGATCGGACGTTTGTCATGGATATGGTCGACAACGAGCAGGACGCGCTCATCGTCAAATCCACCATCGCACTTGCACATAATTTGAAATTGGCTGTTGTCGCCGAAGGGGTTGAACATCGCGCGACATTGCAGCTACTGCGCGACATGGGTTGCGATGAGGCGCAGGGCTATTTCATCAGCAGGCCGGAGCCTGCGAGTGTCGTAGAAAAATGGCTTGATGCGGCTGCGTGGCCGCGTGCGTGAAAGCTGGCGTGTAAAAAATTATGGCAGCACGCGTTTGAAGGGTTTTACTGTCACTCGCGCATAGACGCCGTCGATCATGTAGGGATCGGCATTCGCCCAGCGCTGGGCAGCTTCCAGACTTTCAAATTCCGCGACCACCAGACTGCCGCTGAATCCCGCTTCGCCCGGATCTTCGCAATCGATTTTCGGATGCGGGCCGGCGAGCACCAAGCGACCCTGTTGCTTTAATTCTTCGAGTCTCGCCAGATGATGCGGGCGGGTGATTTTGCGCTGAGCAAGACTGTCGGCAACATCTTCGCTAATAATGGCGTACAACATAATTCGGCAAATTTCTCACTGTTTTTTTCGATCGGGAATTTCTCGATCGAAAGCGTTTTGATGAGGAGGTTTTCGATCAATAATTTTTTGATCAGCTTTCCTGCATGATTTCTTCGAGCGAGAGTTGAGTCAGTTTTTGAATGTTGCTGAGTAAATAATAGAGTGTGCCGGCCAATACGATCGTGCAGGGAAGCGCAATCACCGGAAAGCTCAGCGCCGTCATTTTGCCGAGCTCCTCCGCAAATTCAGTGCTGCCCGGCGCGCTGACCAAAATGACTTTTGCGAGTGTGTAGTTCAAAGTTGCCGATAGAAAAAAAGAGCCGGCGACAAGATACGACGCATTTTTCAGGTGTCGGTCGAATTCTGCCGTGGTGTTGCGTGCCTGCAGCGCAGCGCTCACTTTATCGACCTGCAGAATTTGATCGTTGTAGAGAAATGTGCGTACGAGCGGGTGGCGTGTGTAAATTGAAAGCAGGGTTGCCAATCCGAGCAGCGACGGAATCGCCGCTTCTTTGATCGCGATATATTCCGGGGGGAATTTGAACAGGCTCATGCCGCCAGTCAGAATGATGCTGATCACGCCGAGCACAGAAAAGAAATTCGGCTTATGCGCACTGAAATAATCGCGCGCGCCGTAAACGATGGGAAATGCGAGTGCAACAACAATGCTGTACACCGGGCCAAGATAATTTTCGCCGCTCAGTTTCGAGAGAATCAGCGTCGGAATCAGAATATTGAAGCTGAGATTGGCGAGCAGGCTGTGCTTCTTCGGTTTATCCGGGTTGGCGGAGCTGTCGGGTTTTTCGGTCGTTTCGGCCATGATTACGTCTTGGTCATTTCGCAAAAAAGATAGTTGAAGAAAGTGCTCGTTTCTCTCGGGGAGGGCGCCTAATATACTGGCTTCCGCGTGGGGTCACCACTCGATTTCGCGCATCTTATTTTGCTGAGCTAACTGAGAATATTTTTGTTGCGCGTCGATTTGCATTCGCACACTAACGCTTCCGATGGTGCCTTAAGTCCCCAGGATTTGTGTCGACATGCGCTGCGCTGCGGTGTCGATTTGCTGGCGATCACTGATCACGATTCGGTCGAGGGCTATCGCATCGCCCGCGATTGGTTGGCGCAAGAAAATTTAAGGCAGGACAGTTCGACGCAAGAGCTCCAGGTCGCGGGGTTGTCGCTGTTGCCAGCGGTCGAATATTCGAGTGTCTGGAGTTCGATCGGTGTGCACGTGGTCGGGCTCGGTATCGACAGCGAACACGCGGCCACGATAGAAGCCAGTCGCTTCTATAGCGATGCGCGCCGCAAACGCGCCGACATGATCGGTGAGCGCTTGGCCAAGCTTGGAATGCCGGGGGCGACCGAAGGTGCGCTCGCGTTGGCAGGTTCGGCGCAAGTAGGGCGGCCGCATTTCGCGCGCTATTTGGTGGCGCAGCGCCACGTGCGCAGCGAAGAAGAAGCATTCGATCGATTTCTCGGTGCTGGCAAGCCGGGCGACATCCGCTTGCTGTGGCCGGATCTGGCGCAGGTCATCGCGTGGATTAAGGCAGCCGGCGGCGTGGCGACGCTGGCGCATCCGATGAAATACCGACTCACAGCAACGCGGTTGCGCAAGCTGGCCGCGGAATTTGCGGCGAGTGGTGGTGGCGCGATGGAAGTCGTGGTGGGAAAGCAATCGGTGCAAGAGAGTCAATTTCTCGCGCAAGTAGCGACGCACAATGGTTTGCTGGCTTCGGTTGGCAGCGATTACCACGCATCGACAACGTACGGTGCGCAACTCGGTGAAATTTCTGAGCTGCCGAAAAACTGCGAGCCGATTTGGACGCGGTGGGTACAATCGAGCTCCGCTGTCGATGCCGGTCGGGCACAACTTTGATGAAACGGATTAAATCAATGAGTAAACGTTTATGGCTGAGGATGTAATGAGTCAGTATTTTCAGATTCACCCCGACAATCCGCAGCCGCGTCTCATCAAACAGGCGGTCGAGATTATTCATCGCGGCGGTGTGATCGCCTATCCGACCGACTCGGCCTACGCGTTGGGATGTCATCTTGGCGACAAGGCGGCGCTCGAACGTATCCGCCGTATCCGCAAACTCGATGACGGCCACAACTTCACGCTGGTCTGCCGCGATTTATCCGAGCTCGGCACCTATGCGCGCGTCGAGAATGCGGCATTTCGTTTGATTCGCGCGCATACGCCGGGGCCGTATACGTTTATTTTGAAAGCAACTGACGAAGTACCGCGTCGCCTATTGCATCCCAAGCGGCGCACGATCGGTTTGCGCGTGCCGGAAAATAATATTGCGCTGGCTCTGCTCGAAGCACTCGGCGAGCCGCTGATGAGCGTGACCTTGATTCTGCCGGGGGACGAATTGCCGCTGACGGATCCTTATGAGATTCGCGAGCGTCTCGAGCACGATGTCGATCTCGTCATCGACGGCGGTGTCTGCGGCGCGGAACCGACTACCGTGATCGATCTTGCCGACGATACGCCGGTAGTGCTGCGCCAGGGGCGGGGCGATAGCACGGCATTTACGGATTAACGCGAACGCGGGCAACTCTTGTCGATCGGTGCTCGTGCCTATCGGTGCTTGACTGCTGCCGTTATAATGCCGCCTTCTTTTTTGCATCCCTTAAATTTCATCCGTAATCGAGATAATTATCAGCGTGAACTCTGAGCTACAAGTGGCTGAAATACCATCAGTTTCAAAAGCCGAACTGGGAGTTTCTGAGCCTGAATTGCCGCCTATGAGCCTGCGGGAGTTGCGTCAGGCCAGTTCGCAGCAGACGGAGTTGCCCTTTGCCATCGTCCAGGGCAAGCCGCTCACCGAGTTACCCAAGGATCTGTACATTCCGCCCGAGGCGCTCGAGGTTTTTCTGGAAGCCTTCGAAGGCCCGCTCGATTTGCTGCTCTATCTGATCAAGCGTCAGAACATCGACATTCTCGAAATCAACGTTGCGGCTATCACCGAACAGTACATGCAGTACGTCAACATGATGAACTCGATGCAGTTCGAGTTGGCGGCGGAATACCTGCTTATGGCGGCGATGCTGGCGGAAATCAAATCGCGCATGTTGTTGCCGCGCTCGAGCGAGGAAGAGGAAGAGGGCGAAGATCCGCGCGCGCAATTGATTCGCCGCTTGCAGGAGTACGAGCGTTTCAAGAAGGCGGCGGAAGATATCGACACGTTGCCGCGTCTCGGTCGCGAGTTGTACGTGCCCTCGGTCGATTTGCCGGACCTCAACAAGACCAAGCCCGAGCCGCAAGTCGAGATGAAGGAGTTGCTCATCGCGCTTGCCGAGGTTTTACGTCGCGCGCAATTGTTCGAGAGTCACCACGTTCAAAAGGAAAAACTATCGACGCGCGAGCGCATGTCGGAAGTTCTCGCACGTGTATCGCCGAATCGTTTCACACCGTTCGTTTCGTTGTTTTCCGCTGAAGAAGGGCGCCTCGGTGTAGTGGTGACATTTCTCGCGGTGATGGAGCTGATCAAGGAAGGCATGCTCGAGCTTGTGCAAACCGAAAATTTCGGACCGATTCACGTGAAAGCCAGATCGGTCGGTGTGGAAGGCGAACGCGCAGCTGATGCCGTAGAGTCGGCGGAGGAGGAGAGTGCTTTCGATATGGAAGAGAACGCCGAAGCCGATAACGAAGCGTCGCACCTAGAAAATTCAAGTGCAGAAAATTCGAACGTAGACAATGCCGACGGCGATGATTCCGTTGCCAACGAAATAAATGACGAGGGGGCGAATGATGTCGATTGAAAATGAAGCTACCTCAGAAGAGACCACGGCTATGTCTGTTGAAACTGTAGAAACCCAGGTTGTAGAAACCCAAGTTGTAGAAACCCAGACTGTAGAAAACCAAGCCGTAGAAAACGACACTGCAGAGAACAGCGCAGATGAAGCCATCAGCGATGAATCGGATTCCGCACCGATTCCACTGCCGCGAGTTGAACTCACGCCCGAGCAACTACAGCGCATCGTTGAAGGCGCTTTGCTGGCTGCAGGAAAGCCGCTGGCGATCGACGATATTGCAGCGCTGTTCGACGATAATGATCGTCCGAGTAACGACGCGATTCGTGCAGCGTTGACTGCAATTGCCGAACAGTCGGTCGGGCGTGGTTTTGAATTACGCGAAGTGGCGAGCGGATTTCGTTTTCAAGTCGTGCAGGAAGTTGCTCCCTGGATTGCGCGGTTGTGGGAAGAAAAACCGCAGCGTTATAGCCGTGCCTTGCTCGAAACACTCGCACTGATTGCCTATCGCCAGCCGATCACGCGTGGCGATATCGAAGATATTCGCGGCGTCGCGGTGGCATCGAACATTATCAAGACGCTGCTCGAACGTGATTGGGTTCGCGTGGTCGGCCACAAAGATGTCCCGGGGCGTCCCGCGCTGTATGCGACGACCCGTAGATTCCTCGATTATTTCAACTTGAAAAATCTGGACGATCTACCGACGCTCGCAGAAATTCGCGATCTCGATTCGCTCAATGCCGAACTCGCACTCGAAGGTGCCGATACGGTGAATATTGCCGAGCAAAGCGCTGGCGATTCGGCAGCGTCGGAAGATGCGGTCGCGGCGGAAATTGCGGCGATCAATGAACTCGCTGGTGTTGCCGATGTTGACAGTGAGGTCGATGCGTCGATGGCAAATGATGCCGGCGATGACAATGACGAAGATGAAGCGCAGAACGATGCCATAGTGAAAGCGGATAGCGATGGTCTAACCGATGCGGTAAGCGGCGTGATCGGCGATGAGCTTTCCGCAACCGATGATGTTGTAGCAGCGAGCACCGATGTGAATGCCTCGGGCGAGGGTGGCGAGCTTTCGTGACCGACCGTAAACATACTTCAAGCGAAGACAATCAAGACCACGGCGAAAAATTGCAGAAGGTGCTCGCACGTGCGGGCATCGGCTCGCGCCGTGAAATGGAAAAGCTGATCGGGGCGAATCGCGTCACCGTCAACGGCAAAGCTGCGCATATCGGCGATCGCGTGCAGGCGCGTGACCGCATTCTCGTTGATGGTCATCCCATCGCGGTGAAAATATCCGAGGAATGCCGCCCGCGTGTGCTTGTCTACAACAAACCGGAAGGCGAAATTTGCACGGCGCGCGATCCGGAAGGACGTCCCACTGTGTTCGCGCGCTTGCCCAAATTAAAAGGCGAGCGTTGGATTGCAGTCGGCCGACTCGATTTCAACACTAGCGGCTTGTTGTTATTCACCACCGACGGTGAACTCGCGAATGCGTTGATGCATCCCTCCGCGAATATCGATCGCGAATATTTGTGTCGCGTACTCGGTGAAGCCGATGACGATGTGCTTGAGCGGTTGCGTGCGGGCGTGATGCTCGAAGATGGTATCGCGCGTTTCACCGATATCACCGCAGGCGGCGGCGAAGGTGCCAATCGTTGGTACTACGTGTGTTTGATGGAAGGTCGCAATCGCGAAGTGCGGCGCTTGTGGGAATCGCAAGATCTCAAAGTCAGCCGGTTAAAGCGCGTGCGTTACGGGCCGATTTTTTTACCGCCTCGACTTAAGCAGGGACAATGGCAGGATATGCCGGCGGAAATGATTCTCGGTTTGTATGAGCTGACGGGTTTGCCTGCGCCGGCGCAAGTGGGAATTGCACCGCAGGACAAATTGCAGCGCGAGCGTGAAGAGCGGAAGAACCGGCCTTCAAGAATGCGCTCGTCAGCGGGAGCGAAACCGTCGGCTTCTTCGAAATCTTCGCCAGCTTCAAGATCGTCCGCGCCTGCGAAATCGCCGCGCGTATCCAAATCGCCACGGCAACGTTCACCGCGCTGATTTATTCAGTCAACTCGGCTAATCCCATCAACTCAAGCAATATCGCGTTGTGCCGCTGCACGCACCACGCGATTGCGTCCTGCCTGTTTCGCCAAATAGAGCGCGCGATCGGCGCGATCGAACCATGCGCGTAAACCTTCGCCGCGATTGAGGCAGGCGATACCGATACTCGCCGTGACGTGAATTCCTGTCTGTTCGTACTGGGTGCTCATCGTCGCTATCGCCTGGCGAATGCGCTCGGCGATCGCTGATGCGCCATTTTCTTCGGTCTGACTGAGCAGAACGACAAACTCCTCGCCGCCAAAGCGAAATACCGAATCCGATTCGCGACAGTTTTTCCGCAGCTGTTGTGCAGTTTCGATCAGCACTTGGTCGCCAGCACTATGTCCGTAGCGATCGTTGATGCGCTTGAAGTGATCGATATCGATAACGAGCAGAGCGGTGGGTTGGTTGGTGCGGCGCGCCATCGCGATTTCGCGCTCGGCGGTAATTTCAAGCGCGACACGATTGCCGGTGCCGGTCAGAGCGTCGCGCGTTGCCGTTTTCATGGCGTTCAAATATTGCAACGCGTTGCGCAGTGCGGGCATCAAGCTTGAAATACTGGCCTCGATGCGTTCGAGATCACGATTGGAGAAACGTTTATTACGCGAGAACTGCAGCGCGCCGAACTGCTCGCCATCAAAGGCGAGTTCGTAATCGCAGTGATGAACACCGTGCTCGCCGAAGTCGAGATGGATATCGAGCGCAGTGTTGCGATAGGCGAGTCCTTCGAGCGCAAATTCATTCATCGTCTCGCCCGCGAATAAGCGCATGACATCGCCGATATCCAGCGTGCGCAGGAGTAGATTGGCGAAGCGCAGTTGGGCGGTGATATAGCGCTCGCGCGTTGTAGGTTCGGCATCCACTGTCGAGCTCACAACGCGAACAGGGGGTGTGGGGCGAATCGGAGCAGTGGGCTTGAGCTCGTTTTCTGTCATGGCGTGTCTCGTTGGCATATTTGTGCGGTGCGTCAAATTTGTGGACCGTCGAGAACGTTTCAGCGAAAACTGTGCCACGCGATTTTTGGCGGAAAAATATCTTTTTAAATCAGTCGGTTGAAGATGTCTTGTGAGCGGGGGTGAGAGGTTGGAACGCGCGGGCGTCAAAACGCTGACGGAGTTTGGGATGACTGTGAAGGGAGGTATAACGGCGACCGACAGGCGTCGGTCGCAGGGGCAGCATGTGGCTATGACTTGGCGAAAATTTCTTTGAAGAACCTTTGCATCGCCGCCCACGATTTCTGATCAGCTTCGGCGTTGTAGCCGATCGGCAGCTCGAATTTCTTCGCGAGTTCATCGGCCTCGCTATTGGTGAAGCCGTGTTTGACGCCAACGTAATTATCCAGATGGTAATTCACACCGGCGGCATCCATTTCCTTTTTGAAGTTGTCGATATCGTCGGCGGAGACCATTTTATCGTCGCCGCCATTCTCGACCAGCACACGCGCTTTTACCTGTCCGGCTTGTGCCGGCTTATTGGTGCTGAGCAAACCGTGGAAGCTGACCACGCCGCGCAGATCGATACCTTCGCGGGCCATCGCTAATACGGTGGCCCCACCAAAGCAGTAGCCGATCGCGGCGATTTTTTTCGCGTCGACTGTCGGCTGTTGTTCGAGCAGGGTTTTAGCGGCGAGGAAGCGGGCTTTGGCCATTTCGGCATTACTCATGACCGCATTCATGAACGCTGCCGCCTCTTTCGGATGCTGGCCGACTTTACCGTCGCCGTACATATCGACCGCGAGCGCGGTATAACCAAGCTCGGCAAGCATGCGTGCCCGTTTGCGCGCGTAGTCGTTGAGCCCCCAGAATTCATGGACGACCAGCACGCCGGGACGTTTGCCTTTGATGGCATCGTCCCAGACCAAATAGCCTTTGAGCGTGGTTTTGGCTTCAGCTTCGCCGCTGCTGTAATCAATCTGCTTTTCTTGCAATGCCGCATGCACCAGCGGGCAGATCGCCAGTAGAAGCAGTAGGAGTCCTTTTTTCATCGATTGATCCTCGTTTCGATACGCCAGCTCAATATGGAAGCTGCGCGCTATTTGTGGGTTAACCGTTCGGAGCGGCAGTCTAACAAACCTGTCGAGCTTGCGCGGCGCGAGCTTCGTCGGCATCATACGCACCCCGGCGAACACGGCCCTTGGGCGAAGCGTATTTATCGCCCCGTATTGATTAACTAATGCATGAGGAGTTTCCAAAATGGGTAAAGGCGATAAAAGAACATTTCGTGGCAAAGTATTTAAAGGTTCTTACGGCAACACCCGTCCGCGCAAAAAAGGCCCGCGCGCCGCTGCCAAGAAATAATTCTTTCCCGATGACATCTTGAGGGCTGTGCGCGACTCAGCCGTAGAGCCCGCAGGATTTCACATGCCAAGCATCTTTTCCCAAATTCTCGCCGGCAATCTTCCCGGACATTTTGTCTGGAAGGATGAGCAGGCGTTCGCGCTGATGACCATCCGGCCGTTGCGCCCGGGTCATGTGCTGGTGATGCCGCGCGAGGAAATCGATCATTGGGATGATCTACCGGCGCCGTTGCTCACGCATCTGATGCAAATCTCGCAGCGCATCGCCGGTGCCATCAAGCAGGCGTTTCCTTGCGCGCGCGTGGCGGTCGCCATCTGCGGATTAGAAATTCCGCACGCCCACATTCATTTATTTCCCATCGACCAGATTCAGGATTTCAATTTTGGCAACGGTGGCGCCGCGAGTGCGGACGAGTTAGCCGACGCAGCGGCTCGAATCCGTTCGTATCTGCCTGCGTTTTAGTCCGCTCCCTCTCTCTCGTTAGTCCGTGCCCTTCATCTCGCCTCAGTCTATGTGTTAAATCCATTGCAATGGATTTGCGCTGTGTAACGGTTGTCGCAATCCTTTTCTAACGTGTACGTAACGTTCCGCGCATTGTTGATTGCGTCCTCAGCGACTAAAGTTATATCCGTTATTCCGCAAAAGGCTGCGGAAGTGCCGGCAAAGCCCTGCTCGTTGGGGAATAGAAGGCGTTACCGCAGCACAACGATAAGATTCGTGTAGGAGAATTGAGTATGCAAGTAGCAAAGTTCGCGATACCTCTCTTGTTTTGCGCCGCGCAGGTCGCCTCGGCAGCGAACTTTAGCGGGGGAATTACCAGCGGTAACTTATCCGTATGGCGAATCAATGAAGCGAATGGACAGGTTTCGCTGTGCAGTTTTGAAAACAAGAAAGCCCCGGCATCTTGTGCACCCTGGAGTGCCAAAGAGGCGACGACCGGCGAATTTCGCTTAATCGTCGGCAATGACTTGCTGTCGGTGTGGCGCATGAACCGTCAGAACGGAGCCGTATCTTTGTGCGAATACAAAGATGTGAATAAAGAGCCCATTTGCACACCGTGGAATACCGATTAATCCACTCGCTTCTCGCTACGGGCTATTCTGTTTCAAACGAGGCTGCTTCAGCTCGAACAAATAGCCCGCAGCGATTAATTTTCCCTTCGTCATTTCATCCTTTCCTGAATTTTCCTCCGCTGTGATATAACGCTGCGACGATCTCGTTTATTTTGTACGGGTTGCATTTTTAAACCCCGCATTTCGACACGCTTGACCTGAGGAGAGGCAATGCAAAAGTTGCTCGATCGCGCCGCCGGTGAAATCGGCACCGTATTATTAGGCAAAGAACGTCAGGTGCGATTGGCGCTGTGCTGTTTGCTGAGCCGTGGCCATCTGCTGCTGGAAGATTTACCCGGCATGGGCAAAACCACTTTGTCGCACGCCTTGGCGAAGGTGTTAGGTCTGCAATATCGCCGCGTGCAATTTACCAGCGATTTATTGCCGGGCGATATTCTCGGCGCGAGTATTTTCGATCGCCAAACCAATCAATTCAAATTTTTGCCCGGACCGATTTTCACGCAAGTATTGCTTGCCGATGAAATCAATCGCTCGACACCGAAAACACAATCGGCCTTGCTTGAAGCGATGGCGGAGCAGCAGGTTACGATCGATGGCGAAACCCGCGCATTGCCGCAGCCATTTTTTGTGATCGCCACGCAAAATCCGCTGACGCAGGCCGGCACGTTCGCACTGCCCGAATCGCAACTCGATCGGTTTTTGATGCGTCTCTCGCTCGGCTATCCCGATCCCTCGGCAGAAAGACGTCTGCTATCCGGTGAAGATGCACTCAAACAATTGCAGCAAATACAGCAATGCGTAACTCCCGAGCAATTGCAGAAATTGCAAAATGCGGTCGATGGCGTGCACGCCTCCGAACAATTGCTCGATTATGTGCAGCGTCTCATCGCCTACACGCGCACCGAACCGGGTTTTGAAGTTGGTCTGTCGCCGCGCGGTGCATTGGCGTTATTGCGCGCGGCAAAAGCGTGGGCGTTGATGAATGGTCGTGGCCATGTCGTTCCCGAGGATGTGCAAACCGTATTGCCACCGGTGGTCGAGCATCGATTGCATGCAGCGATTAATTACGACCATGCGGGTGATCACGCAGGTGGCGGCGGTGCGCTAACCGATCAATTGCTGCGTAAGGTCGCTGTGTTTTGAGCAATAAGCTCTGAGGTCGCGAGCATGAGTTTTCTGAGTCGTCCAGCGTGGTGGCAGCAGCGCTTCGATCGATGGCTCGCGCAGCGAATTCCATCGGCACGCAGCGTTACGCTCGATCAGCGCCGCATTTTTATTTTTCCTTCGCGCGCCGGTTTATGTTTTCTCGCCGTGTTGGCGGTCATGCTCATCGCAGCGATCAATTATCAAAATAATATGGCATTTGCGCTGGTGTTTTTTTTATTCAGCGTTTTCATCGTGGCGATTTTACATACCTTCAGCAATTTATCGGGACTCTGTATCGAAGCGCTGCGCGGTCAACCGACTTTTGCCGGAGAAATTGCTGAGTTCGATCTGCAACTGCGGCGCACACGCGCTCGCGCGCACCATGCCATCGAGTTGAGCTGGCCCGGCGAAGCTGTCGCGAAAATTTCCTTGATCGATACACAAATTGCGACCGTGAAATTGTTTCATCGTTCGCGTCGGCGCGGCTGGTTGCGCCCGGGCCGATTGTCGATTGAAACGATTTTTCCGCTCGGATTAATTCGTGCCTGGACGTGGATCGATCTCGATATCGCCGCGTTGATTTATCCAAGACCGATTGCCGGACCGCGTCCGGTCAGCGAAGAGGGCAATGCCGATTTCGGTGTGCGCACCTTAAAAAAAGGCAGCGATGATTTTCATGGTTTTCGCGCTTATCGCAGTGGCGATAATTTACGTCACGTTATGTGGCGCTCCTACGCCAAAGGTCAGCCGCTGCAATCGATTCAATTTGCCGAAACGCAGGTGCAATCGCATTGGTTGAGTTACGACGCGTGCACGGGCGAGCGCGAGCATCGTCTCGGCGTACTGTGTTTTTGGGTGCTGGAGCTCGACCGCAAGGGCGAAATATTTGGTTTGCAGTTGCCTGACGCGGTGCTTGTGCCCGATAGCGGTAGCGAACATCGTGAACGTGCATTGCGCATGCTCGCCTTGTTTCAGCTTGGTACGTCGTTTCAGTTAACCGCGTCGTCCATTACGCGCAAGTCGGATAATTCCAAATGACTTCCGCGTGGATACCCCGCCAATGTCTCGGCTGGCTTTTAGCGGCGCAGATTGCGTTGATCGCGCCGCATGTTGTGCGCCTGCCGATTTGGATTGCTGGTGCGTGGTTGCTGTGTGCGTTGTGGCGCGTGCAGGTGCATCGCGGGCGATGGTCATCCCCCGGTCGTATTGTGAAGACCTGTGTTGTTATTGCGAGTCTTGCCGGCATTCGCTGGAGCTACGGCAGCTTTATCGGTTTGGAACCGACGGTCGCATTATTGATTGCGTGTTTCTCGCTAAAACTTATCGAAGCGGCGACGCGTCGCGAAGCGTATTTATTATTGTTTCTCGGTTATTTTGTTGCGCTGACTGAGTTTTTATTCGAGCAAGGCCTCGGCACTGTGCTGTATATGCTAGTGCCGATTTTGTTATTAACCGCCGCGTTGATTGCGCTGCATCAGGAAGATCCACTGCGATCTAGTGCGGCCGGCTTTTCGCGGTCCTGGCTGCCATTGCGCACTGCCGCGTTAATGAGTGCGCAAGCACTGCCGCTGATGCTGTTGTTGTTTTTGGTTTTTCCGCGAATAGGTCCGTTGTGGAAGGTGCCGCTTCCCAGCGATCAAGCGCACACCGGCATGACCGATACCATGGAGCCCGGCGACATCGCGCAGCTATCGCAATCCGATGCGTTGGCATTTCGAGCCGTGTTCACTGGCCGCGCACCTGCGCAGCGCGAATTATATTGGCGAGGATTAGTGCTCGATCGCTTCGATGGCCGCGCATGGCGCTCGAATGACTTTAACGATATGCCGTTTCAGCAAATTTATTCGGCGCAGCCAAAGCTCACAGGCCCATCCATTGAATACGAAATTTTTCTGGAGCCAACCTATCAGCGCTGGCTGTTCGCGCTCCAAGTTCCTGAAGCGGTCACGAAGAACGCGTATCTGACGATGGATTATCGTCTGCTCGCAAGAGATATAGTCGCGGATAAATTCGTTTACCGCGCTAGAGCGTATCCACAATCCCTTTTTGAGGTGACAATCGATCCGCGCCTGAAAAAGCATGAGTTGAATTTATCTGGATCGAATAGCGGTTCGCTCGCAAGCAGCAATCCCCGCACGCAACAGTGGGCAAAGCAACTGCGCGCACGTTTCTCTGACGATCGTGAATTGATTGACTCTGTGCTTTCAAATTTTCGAACGCAGGCATTTTTTTACACGTTGAAACCGCCGCTACTGGGCGATGACAGTATCGATGAGTTTCTTTTCGATACGCGGCGAGGATTTTGCGAACACTACGCGAGTAGCTTTGTGTATGTATTGCGCGCTGCCGGAATTCCCGCGCGCGTTGTTGTCGGTTACCAGGGCGGTGAAATTAATCCGCTGACCGGCACCGTGCTGGTTCATCAATTCGATGCGCACGCGTGGGCGGAAGCTTGGTTAGAGGGCGAGGGCTGGGTGCGTTTTGATCCGACCGCTGCGGTCGCGCCGCAACGTATCGAAAACGGGTTGGAGCGCGCAGTCGCACCGGGTGAATTTTTGGCGCAGCAGCCATTATCCGCGAGTCGATATCGCAGTGTCAGTTGGCTCAACGATCTACGTCATCGTGTCGATGCAATCAATTATGCGTGGACGCGCTGGGTGGTGAATTATCGCGATGACACTCAACTGGCTGTGTTAACGAATTTGCTTGGCGAGATTAATCCGTTGCGGATGACGCTGCTGTTAGTGGGTGGTGGTGCGGTCGTTATCTTTGCTGTTGTGTTGATGTTGTTTGGTCGCCAGTTATTCGGAACGCCTTTGCCGGCGGAGCAACGCTACTACGCACAATTTTGCGCGCGTCTCGCTCGGCTTGGCTATCCGCGTCCGCCGACGATGGCGGCGGGGGATTATGGGCGATGGATACTCGAGAAAAATCCACAATGGCGTGTGGTGCAGGAAATTACGACCTGCTTTGAAGCGCTGTGTTATCGGCAATTATCGTCGTCGCAGCGCGAGCAGTTGCGAAGAAAACTAAAGCGGCTGGTACGCAGCCGCGATCTGTCATAAGCGTGTCGTGTTCAAAACGGTGTTACAGGCACTCGATTTCAAGATACAAATAATAATCCTGCTCGATGGGCTCTGAGCGTTCGCTGAGTTTTTTCCAGCCCTTGGTGCACAATTGCGCGGCTTGTTTGTAGAGTGGCTCAAGTACATAAAATGCGGAGTACGGTGTTTTTGTGCTGCGCGTTAAGGTATAGCGTTCGCGCAATTCGAAACGCTTGCCGTTTAGATCGCCAGTAACTGAAGCGGTTGTCGCGCTTGCGTTATTTGATCCAGCGACTGTGGTTGTGGTAGTTGGTGCTGGTGTAGTTGGTGTTGAAGCTGTCGTGTCGGTGTACGCCTTTGTGGTCTCGGGCTTTTTTTCCCAGACTTTCACCGCTGCCTTTTTATCGGTATGAAAGTCATTGAAACGTAAAGAGTCGGCTTGGTCCACATCCATTTCTTGAGCATAAACACTCATCGATGAGGCAAGCGCCAATATAGTCAGGGTTGTAAATAAATAGCTGCGATAAGTCATATCCAACCTCTCGTGACTGTCACAAGAATGACGCTAAATCGTAATGATTGAGCTCAGTGTAAAAAAGAGGGGGCATTCAGCCCCCTGCAAGGTTTGGAGAGTTCTATCGATATTAAAACTTCAACTCGTAGCCGACGCCAACGGTGTTGTCGGTGGTTGAGTCGGAGCTAATTGAATTGTCGCCCTCGGTATCAATCGCTGAGTAATACGCAAATACCGTGGATGATTTGCTGAGCTTCCAGTCAACGCCGAGCTCATACATTTTTGCTTCCGTATCGTCGAGACCTGCAGTTGTCGGAGTCGATTCGGATTGTACGTACTGACCTTTGACGGTCCATTCTTTGTTGATATCCCAAGCTGCGCTCAACAAGAATGCGTCCTGCTCTTTGAAGTTGCCGGTGGGAATCAAGTCGAAACCGCCGTCGCTGCTAACAGTGCCGATAGTGTCGTATTTCTTAGTGCGCTCAGCTGTTTGATAAAGAGCGCCAAGTTTCACGGGGCCAATACCATATTGAGCTACGAAACGAGTGACGTCGGTGTTAATAATGTTTTTATCTTGCGCAAGAGCTAGATACAGTGTGTCGAGCTTGTAGCTCAATGCAATCGAATATTTGTCTGCTAAACCGTTATCGTTGTTGTCGTGTTGTGCTGCAGAGGTAGTGCCGGTGTTATTGCCGCTACCTTCACCCGGCGCGAAGCCTGCTGTGAGTGAGAAACCCGCGAATGTTGGGGTGGTGTACATGATGATATTGTTCAGGCGATTTTCACCAACCAGAACGTTTTTCATGTCGCCAAGGTAGTAATCGTTGAATTGGTCAACGCTTTCTTGAGCGAGTTTAAGCGGGGTGTCGTGACGGCCAGCGATCAACGTACCCCAGTCCTTGCTTTGCAGGCCAACATAAGTATTACGTTGTTTGAAATCGCTACCGTTGTCGCCTTCTTTATCGGCGGTAGTAATGATTTCGTATTCGAGTTTGTAGATTGCTTTCAAGCTATCGCTGATCGGAAGATCACCTTTGAAGCCCAGGCGCGATGCGTTGCTGTTCAGATTCCAGTTATCGGTGGTTTGTTCGGATTGCTTGGTTGTGGTATTGATCGATTCAAAATCATTCTTGTTCAGGCTGACGTTGATTTTTCCGTAAACAGTAGGCATCGGAACGCTGTCGGCTGCGTGAGCTGCACCGATGGTTGCAAAAGCAATCAGCGAAGGAAGTAGTTTGCGGTTCATCCAGGTGTTCTCCCGTTGGGGTTGATTGTAAATTCGTTTTTTGAGGTAAGAGCCAGCCCTTACGTGGCCGCTATGATGTAACGGATTTATTACAGCCGTGTGACAGCGAACACTCTAGCGCCTGCCATTGTTGTGGATTAGTTTTTGTTGTTATGAGCATCTACGCTCGAAATTCGCGAATTTTCCGGAATTTATGTAGTTCGGGAGGAAGGGCGATGACGTTTCGATGGTTTTTTGTTATCCAAATAATTATGTATCTGTCATGAGTTTGTAATCGCCTCCGATGGCAGATGTATTGGTGGTGATAGTCTTTTCGACGACAAACCGTAATACATAATTGGGTCCGCCGGCTTTGGGCCCCGTGCCGGATTTGCCGCAACCGCCAAACGGTTGTGCGCCGACGACCGCGCCGACAATGTCTCGATTCACGTAAATATTGCCGATGCGCAAACGAGCGGCGAGGTGTTGCGTGCGATGAGTGTTGCGACTGTGGATGCCGCAGGTGAGTCCATAGCCGAGTGCGTTGATATCATCGACTAGTTGATCGAGTGCATTATCGCGATAGCGGACAATGTGCAAAATCGGACCGAATGCTTCACGTTGAAGCTGGGAGATTTGTTGAAGTCGGATAAGCGTAGGTGCAACGAAGTTTCCGCTTGAAGGCGCATGCAGTCGAAAAATAATATTGTCGCGATGTTGGTCGATGTAATTTTTCAGTGCGGCTTTTGCAGTTTGGTCGATCACGGGGCCGATGTCGGTTGACCAATCGAGCGGATCGCCGAATTGAAGCTCTTGCATGGCTTCGCACAATAATTTTTCGATTGCGTCGGCACAGCTATCCGGGAGAAAGAGTACGCGCAATGCGGAGCAGCGTTGTCCAGCACTATCGAAAGCCGATCGCAAAACATCGGAAATTAATTGTTGCGGTTGCGCGCTGCTATCGGCGATGAGTGCATTAATGCCCGCTGTTTCCGCAATGAATGGAATCATCGCACCCTCGCGGTTGGCGAGTTGCTTTTGAATCAAGCGTGCAGTATCCCATCCTCCGGTAAATACCACGCCATCGATCTGTGGGTGCGCGCAAAGTGCGGCGCCGACGCTTTCGCCGCGACCGGGCAGGCAATGCAGAATCGTGTTGGGGATGCCGGCTTTGTGCATCAAGCGCACCGCAAATTGCGCTGTGAGCGTGGCCTGCTCCGCGGGTTTTGCGATGACTGCATTGCCTGCCGCGAGCGCGGCGACGATTTGTCCCGTGAAAATGGCGAGCGGAAAATTCCAGGGGCTGATGCAAATAAATATGCCGCGGCCTTCGTAATGCAATTCATTGTGTTCACCCGCGACGGCGGGCAATTGTTGTGGCGCAAGCAATGTTCGCGCTTGTTGTGCGTAGTAGCGGCAGAAATCGATGGCTTCGCGAACTTCATCGATTCCGTTCTCAATCGTTTTTCCGGTTTCTCTCGCCATCAGCGCAATTAATTCGGCGCGATGTTCGACCAGCAAATCAGCGTAATTTTCCAATAACAACGCGCGCGCATCGCAAGACATTTTCTGCCATTCGGAGCGATGGGCCTGCGCGAGCGTTATCGCCTGTTCGATTTCACTCACCGAGCTTTCGGTCCAGGTACCAACAAGATCGCCGTCAAAAGGACTGGTGACCGAATGAACGTTTATACCTGTGCTGTCGGCGGTGCTGTAAGTAAGGCGGCGGTAGTTTTCGATCTGCGCGAAAAACTTTTCGCGAGAAATTTTTGAATGCAGGTAGATTCCCGGTGAATTAAGTCGCTGTGGCCATATCGCCGAGGGACGAGGAAATTGTGTGCCTGCACGATACGATTGCAGCGGATGAGTAGCGAGCGTTTCGACTGGAATTGATTGGTCGTGCAAATGATGTATGAACGAGGTATTCGCACCATTTTCCAGAATGCGACGCACAAGATAAGGCAGTAAATCGCGGTGTTCGCCGACTGGTGCATAAATGCGCTGTTGCAAGGTGGGATATTGTTCGCGCACGACGCTATAAAGTGCTTCGCCCATGCCTTGTAAACGTTGGAATTCAAATCGTCTGGTATCGGTTTGCATCTGCAAAATGGCGGCGATGGTCACTGCATTATGCGTGGCGAATTGCGGGAAAATTCGCTCGGGTCGTTGCAGCAGCCAGCGCGCGCAGGCGAGATAGCTGATATCGGTAGCGACTTTGCTGGTAAAAACCGGGTAATCGCTGAGACCGCGCTGTTGTGCGCGTTTGATTTCGCTATCCCAGTAGGCACCTTTGACGAGGCGCACTTTGATGCAGGTATTGAGCTGTTGTGTCAGCGCGTCGAGCCACTGCAGTACCGCCCATGCGCGTTTACCGTAAGCCTGTACGACGATGCCGAGATGCGATCGTGCCTGCGCCGACAGTTGTTGCATGATGTCGGCAAATAATTCCAGCGATAATTCGAGTCGATCTGCCTCTTCGGCATCGATGGTAATGTCGATCTTATGCGTTGCTGCGGTTTCAATAAATTCGCGCAGCGGCGGCAGTAATTCCTGCCACAAGCGATCTTTATGTGCGCTGTGGTAGCGCGGATGCAGTGCTGACAGTTTTATTGACAGGCTTGGAAGGGCAATATTCGTCGGCGTTGTTACCCGAGTTAATTTATCAAGTGCATCGCGATAGGCGTGCCTGTAACGCGCGCTATCAACGGTGGTAAGTGCAGCTTCGCCAAGCATGTCAAAAGAATGAGTCGCGCCGTCGCTCCAGTGTTGTTTGGCTCGCGATAAGGCGTCGGTGAGCGTCTCACCGCACACGAATTGATTGGCCATGTAACGCATGGCCTGTTTCAGCGCTTGCCGTAATGCGGGCTCGCCGAGTTTGTTGGCGAGTTTTCGCAGCCAATCGCTGGATTTGCCGTGCGGCATTTCGGTTGCGTGCAGCCAACGGCCGCTCAATGCCAATCCCCAGCTCGCCGCATTGACGAACAGCGAATCGGAGTGGCCAAGGTGATTTTCCCAGGCGATCGGATTCAGCAAATCGCGTATGAGCTGATCGGCGGTGGCGGCGTCGGGAATGCGTAAAAGCGCTTCGGCCAGGCACATCAGCGCCACACCCTCGGGTTTGCTCAGCGGATATTCGAGCAGCAGGGCCTCGATGCCATGCGGTGCCGGGTGATTCTCGCGCACGCGTGAAATCCAGGCGGCGGCTTGGGTGTGGACATCGCGCTGGGCTTCGGAGTCGCTGGCCAGCGATTCGATCAGGCGACGGATACAGTCGTCTTCATCGGCCAGGCAGGCCGCGCTTATGTCGTGGTAGCGGTCGGACAGATTCAGAGACATGGCCGAAATCTCCTTACGGCGGCGGAATCTCACTCGCGAACTATACTGTTCCTAAAATAACCCATAATTTTCCAAGTGAAATGAATTGCTCAACGTGAATAGTAAAGACGATCTACAACAGTTGCTGACCCAGGCGGGCGATTTGGTCGAAATGTGCAAGCGCCTCGACTATCAGCAGATCATTGCGCACAAGCCCGAAGCCGTAGCCGCATTGAAAGATGCTATGCGTATTATTCGCGGCTCGATCAACAACGAGTCGCTCGGGGATTACGCGAATAAACAAGAAGTGCGTGAGCCCACGCCGGAAGAAAAGGCCGCGTTATTGGAGCGGCGGCGTCTGTTGGTTGAAGTGCTGGGGCATGCGGGTCTCGCCGAGCGCATGGGTAAGATCTACAGCACCGAGGCAGCTCAGCGTCTGATTCCTTTTAAAGATGTTCCTCACAAGCAAGGGCTGCCCCAGTTCGATCTGGTGGTCGGCCCCGATTTCTCGCCGCAGAGTGGTTTCCACGGTATTTTTATCGGCGAGCAGGAGGTGATGTCGTGTTTACTGCCTTCATCCAGCGAGGCGGTTTGGTGGCAGGTGCGTGAGCGGCACCGGTTTACAAGCCTCGATCAGGCGGTCGATATCGTCGGGTTGCTCAGCGCGGGCTTTCCGGTGACTTAATTCGATCGCTCGAATCCAATCCCACTTAAAGTGTTGTCCACAGTTTCTGTGGATAACTTAGTGGATAACGGCGCTGGGATTTCTCTCAGCCCACCGTTCATCGGCATTTTAACAAAACGATCAAATTATGTTCATTTTCTATTATTTTAAATAAATCAATAAGATATAGAGCTTTCTGAATGTGGGTTGACAGGTTTTGTCGACAAACAGCTGCATTTGTTCCTCTAACCGAGGCGATAAATTGCGATGTGAATAAGTGTTACTGTGTGCATCGCTTGATCGGTGTTACTGCTACTGTGCTGATATGGGCGTTCCACAGTGAGTGTGTGCTAGGTTTCACACTTTCTCTGGCCCTTTATAGATGCAGCCCGAGGTGCAAGTCTCGCGAATTTCGACGGCTGAGAGCAGCGCTAAATGCGGCTTCAAACGATCCCATATCCAGCGCGAAATATTTTCGCTGGTTGGATTGTCGAGGCCTTCGATCTCGTTGAGATAGTAGTGATCAAGACGGTCGTGCAGCGGCGCGAATGCTTTTTTGATATCCGAAAAGTCCATAACCCAACCGGTATCGTTTCCGGTTTCACCGCGAACGTAAATGCGCACGTGAAAACTGTGGCCGTGCAAGCGCGCGCACTTGTGGCCATCGGGAACATTCGGTAACCGATGGGCGGCTTCGAAGTGAAAGTCTTTATAAATTTCGGCAATCATGATGTGGGCTCGAATGGAAAGGGTTCGAATCAACGGGCGCGTCATGTTAAACAGCGCATTTCGACCTGTATAGCTTGGGATGTCTGCGTGCGCGCATCGATTCGTTTTGTCGCGACATCGCTGCACTTTTGAACAGTCGCAGCAGCATTGCTTAATCAATCATCAACTGCTTGCAGCAATTAGTTTTTTTTCAAAATAATTTTGTGGAATGGGGTTTGATTTCCCAATTCGTTTATGTAGAATGCGCGCCTCGATTGCAGCGGGTGTTTAGCTCAGTTGGTAGAGCATCGCCCTTACAAGGCGAGGGTCGGCGGTTCGAGCCCGTCAACACCCACCACGACTTCTGCATCGAGTTTGTCAAAGTAATACCGCAGTTAATGAGTTATGCGGCCCGGTAGTTCAGTTGGTTAGAATGCCGCCCTGTCACGGCGGAGGTCAGGGGTTCGAGCCCCCTCCGGGTCGCCATTAACTCGCTCTCATCGCAAAAGTAATCCCTCAATTTTAAATTTTCCACGCAGACCAGCTCTCTACTGCGGCCTATCTCTGTTCGGAAAAATTCTTTGTTGTGCATATTGTCCTGCGCATATAGTGGCTTGGAATATTTTCGAGCCGCGAATAATGACGACAGAAAACTCTGCCTCTGTGCATCAGCCATACATTCCCGCCAGCGAGCATTGCGCCGAGTTCACCGTTAAGGCGGTAGCGCTGGGCGTGGTGCTCGGCATGATTTTCGGCGCATCGTCGCTCTATCTGGTTCTTAAAGTTGGTCTCACGGTGAGCGCATCGATTCCCGTCGCGGTGATTGCCATCACGCTGTTTCGAGTGTTTTCGAAATTCGGTGCGCGCGATACGACGATTCTCGAAAACACAATCGTCTCCACTGCAGGCTCGGCAGGTGAGTCGATCGCTTTCGGACTCGGCGTGACGATGCCGGCGATTCTGATTTTGGGATTCGATCTGGAAATTACGCGCGTTCTTCTCGTTGCTGTGCTCGGTGGATTGCTCGGTATTTTGATGATGATTCCGTTGCGGCGAACCTTGATTGTTGCTCGCCACCACGAGTTGAAATATCCGGAGGGCACCGCATGCGCGCAAGTGTTGATGGCGGCGGAGGCGAGCAAAGCGACCGGCGACAGTAAAACCATTCAGGAAAATAAAGCGCGCGCGGCAGTTATTTTTTGGGGATTTCTGATCGGCCTCGTTTATAAGATCGGCAATATTGCGCTGAAGGGCTGGAAAGAAGTTGTTTCCTTTAAATTCGGCGCGCCGCTTAAGGGCGGTTCGATTGCTGCGGAAATCTCGCCCGAATTACTCGGCGTCGGCTACATCATTGGGCCACGTATTGCGGCGACGATGTGCGCGGGCGGCGTGCTCGCGTATCTGTTATTAATTCCATTGATCAAGTTTTTTGGCGATGCGTTGGTGCTGCCGCTAGCTCCGGCGACGAAATTGATCCGCGAGATGAGCGCGAGCGAAATTCGCAGTGCATACATCTTATATATAGGAGCAGGTGCGGTAGCGGCGGGTGGTCTGATCAGTTTGCTGCGCGCGCTGCCGACGATTTGGCATAGCTTGCGTGAATCGCTGAATGATTTTGGCGATCGGTCAGCGGGTGCTTCGCGCACCGAAAGCGATATACCGATGCGCTGGGTGTTGCTCGGCAGTCTCGCAATTATCGCCGTGATTAGCATTGCCTCGCCGTTGCATATGAATGTGATCGGTGCGTTGATGATTTTGCTGTGCGGGTTCTTGTTCGTCACTGTATCGTCGCGGCTCACGGGTGAAATTGGTCAATCGAGCAATCCTGTCTCGGGCATGACAATCGCCACGCTGTTGCTGACCTGCTTGATTTTCTTATTGCTGGGCTGGACGGCGCCGTCGTATTACGTCACCGCATTGTCAGTCGGTGCGATCGTTTGCATAGCGTGCGCGAATGGCGGCGCCACGTCGCAGGATTTGAAAACGGGCTATCTGGTCGGCTCGACGCCACGATTGCAGCAGTATGCGATTATTTGCGGCGCGCTTGCATCGGCTATCGCGCTCGGTCCGATTTTGTTGAAATTGAACGACGCTGCGACGGTTTACGTACCGGCGAATCAGGTTGCAACGAATCTGTCTGTCGACACGCGCACGCTAACGACCCGCGAGGCCTTGAGTGGTCCGCAAGCGTTTAGCGACAGTGCCACGTATTTCGTGTGGCACAAAACCGATAGCGAAAATGGTCCGGCCGGAAAATATTTCATCGATGAAAATGGCGAGGCGAAATATTTCGTCGATCCCGGCATCAACGGCACCTACACAACGCGGCCTGACGGCAGCGAGGTGCGCAAATTTGACGCACCGAAGGCTGTTCTCGTTTCGTACATCATCAAAGGCATTCTCGATCGCGAGTTACCGTGGGAGCTGGTGATATTCGGTGTGATCATCGCCGTGGTGCTCGAAATGGCCGGTATTTCCTCGTTGCCATTCGCAGTTGGTGTGTACTTGCCGATTTCGTCGTCGGTGCCGATTTTTATCGGCGGTGCGATTCGTTGGTTCACCGATAAGCGGCGCGAGCGCGATAAAGCTTTCGCAATGCTGTCAGCGGAAGAAAAAGCAGCGGTGAGCGATCGCAGTAAAGGTGTGCTGCTCGCATCGGGCTATATTGCTGGAGGTGCGCTCGCGGGGATTGTGATTGCATTCAGCGCGGGATTATTTTCGCGCTTCGATATGGCAGTAACGAAATGGGCGGAGCAGGGCAATATATTTTACGCAGGCGCGAACGCTGACGTGTTATCGCTATTGCCGTATTGCCTGTTGGCGATCGGGTTGCTTTTCGTAGGGCGCAATAAATGAAATGCATTGCGCCGTTTTTGGATAGATATACGGCGCAATGCTTATTGCGCCCTACGCCCGATAAAAGAGGGTGTCAAATTGAGAGCTCAGTTCTGGGATCGGAAATTAAATGTTCATCTGATAATGCTTGCTTGAGAGTTTGATTCGCTATTTCGATTTGTCGTGCTCTCTCGAGTTTCTCAATTCCAGGAAAAATTTCTTGAATATTTTTTATTGCTTTATCTATGGCTTGAGATGCAATCTTGCTTGGATTAACTGCCAAATACCAGAGTTGAAATACTTGGAGTTCTATAGGGGATTGCTTGTAAAGCCGAATGTAATCTTCTACTGCCAAAAACACGACTGAATCGACTGTTTTTTCGTTTAGATATGGCAGTACGCTGTTTGGATCTCGATCAGCATGCTTAAAAAAATTCCTGTATGGTTTATTTATGTAGTCGTGTTTAAGATCTTCTCCAGCAGATAGATTTTCTCTTGTTTGATTAGAAAAACTTTCGATTATTGGCTTGTTGCAGAGGCTATCTATAATTTCCCAAGCATTTGCGGCGAGCGTATAAATTGAAACTCTATCTCGGTTTTCGAAAAGTAGATTAATTGCCGTGACAAGCTGTCTTCGGGCCACATCTCTTTTCGTTAAAGTGGTTTCGTTGGTCAAAAACTATCTCCTCTGCGCATCAAAACTCCCCCCATTCACGCCTTTGCTATCCATACCCATCAAATACAAATACGCTGGCATGATCTGTTCGGGAAACGGATTATTCCCTGGATATTCCGCCGGATAAGCCATGCGTCGCATCGCTGTGTTGGTGGCGCCGGGGTTGATGCAATTCACGCGAATGTTCGTGGTGTTGTCGAGTTCGTCGGCAAGGACTTGCGCTAATCCTTCCACGCCGAATTTCGATACGGCGTACGCGCCCCAGAACGCACGGCCTTTGCGTCCAACGCTCGATGTCGTGAATACAATCGAGGCGTCGCTACTTTTCTCTAGCAGCGGCAGTAGTGCTTTGGTGAGTTGAAAGTTGGACGTGAGATTCACGTTGATGACTTCGCTCCAATCCGATGGTTTTGTATCGCGAAGGGTTTTGCGTTCGCCGAGAATCGCTGCGTTATGCAGCAGACCATCGAGGCAGCCGAATTCTTTCTCGATGGTTTCCGCGAGTGCTTGATAATCTTCCCAGGTGGCGCCGCCGAGTTTCATCGGATAAATCGCGGGTTCTGGATGACCGGCTGTTTCGATTTCGTCATAAACCGCTTCGAGTTTTTTAATCGTTTTGCCGAGCAATATCACCGTGGCGCCGTGTGCAGCGAATGACATGGCAGCAGCGCGACCGATGCCATCGCCGGCGCCGGTGACAAGAATGACTTTGTCTTTCAGTAGATCGGGGGCCGCAGAATAGTTGGCAGGGATTGTCGAAATCATAAAGCTCTCAGCAGATAAAGTTTTGCAATATCGGCACGATGGCATCCGCGCGCGACACAATAAAATCCGCGTTCCAATTCGTGCACGGATCATCGGCGTGGATGTAACCGTAATCGCACGCAATCGAAGGCATGCCGGCGCGCTGGGCGCATTCGATATCGCGACGATGATCGCCGATATAAATTGCATCGGTGACTGCGCAATTGATTTGCGAGCAGGCGAGCAGTAAGGCTTCGGGATCGGGTTTGCGCTGTTTGACATGATCGGGGCAGATCAATGTGGCGCAGCGTTTCGCCAGATCGAGGTGCTGCATGAGCGGCGCAGAAAAACCAACCGGCTTATTCGTCACCACGCCCCAGCGCAAATTATTTTTCTCGATAAACGCAAGCGTGTCCGCCATGCCTGGAAATAATTGCGTGTGCGCGCCAAGATGTTGTCGATACAGATCGAGAAATTCCAGGCGCAACGGTTCGAATTGCGGAGCGCTGGGGTCCATGCCAAACGCTTTCTGTACCATCCCACGTGCGCCATCGGAAACCACGGTACGAAAATCGGCGAATGCAATCGGCTCGGCGCCGTGTTCTTTCAGTTGCGCGCTGATGATTTCGTAAAATTCGGGAGCGGTATCGAGCAGCGTGCCATCGAGATCGAACAGCACGGCTTTCAGTTTGGCAGACATTCGTGATTCGCTTGTAGAAACTAGATCGGTTTTTTGACGTGCATTAAATAATTCACGCTGACATCGCGTGGATTGAGTTTGTAGCGTTGGGTCAGTGGGTTGTAGACCATGCCCGTGATGTCGAGCAGTTGCAGGTCCGCTTGGCGTATCCATTCAGCGAGTTCAGACGGGCGAATGAATTTCGCATAGTCGTGCGTGCCTTTTGGCAGCAGTTTCAAAATGTATTCAGCACCGATGATCGCAAACGCATACGATTTCGGATTGCGATTGAGTGTGGAGAAATACAAGTCGCCGCCGGGTTTGCACAGCTTTGCGCACGCGTTGATGATCGATGCGGGATCGGGCACGTGTTCGAGCATTTCCATGCACGTTACTACATCGTATTTTGCCGGCTGTTCTGCAGCCATTTCTTCCGCAGTGATTTTGCGGTACTCGACATTCACATTCGATTCCAGTTGATGCAAGCGCGCAACCGCGAGCGGCGCTTCGCCCATATCGATGCCGGTGACGGTGGCGCCGCGCACAGCCATCGCTTCGGCGAGAATGCCGCCGCCACAGCCAATATCGATTAATTGTTTGCCGGCGACGGGTGAGCGTTCGTCGATGTAATTCGCGCGCAGTGGATTGATATCGTGCAGTGGTTTGAATTCGCTGTGACGATCCCACCAGCGATGAGCGAGCTCTTCGAATTTCGCGATTTCGGCGCGATCAACGTTTGCTGTAGAAGTTGTCATTGATGTCCTCCCTTGTTTTGAGGGCTGATAGCGGTTTGCCATTGTGCAATCGATTCGCGCAGATCGGACAGATTGAGGGTGGTGAGTTCGCGATCGATCAGTAGCGCTTTGCCGTTGACCCAGCTGTGGCTCACATGCGCGCCGCTGTTCGTGTAAACAAGCTGCGACAGCGGATTGAATAACGGTTGCTGCTCGATCGCGCTCATATCGATCGCGATGACGTCGGCGCATTTCCCAAGTTCGAGGCTGCCGATTTTATCGTCGAGGCCTAGTGCTTTTGCGCCGTCGAGCGTTGCCATGCGCAATGCTTCGAAGGCGGGTAGTGCAGCGGGGTTGCCGGCGATGGCTTTGGTGAGCATCGCGGCAGTCTGTAATTCCGCAAATAAGTTGAGATCGTTGTTGCTCGCGGCGCCGTCGGTGCCGAGTGCGACATTGACTCCTGCATCGCGCAATTTTTGCACCGGGCAGAATCCGCTGGCGAGTTTCAGATTCGATTCGGGGCAATGCACGATGTGCGAGTTATTGCGTGCGAGCAATTCGATATCGTCATCGTTCAATGCGGTGGCGTGAACGCATTGCGTGCGCGGACCGAGCAAACCGAGTCGATTCAAGCGTGCGATGGGGCGCTCGTTGAATTTGGCGAGTGATTCGTCGACTTCGTGTTGAGTTTCGTGCGCGTGAATTTGAATTGCGCAATCGAGTTCGGCGGCGAGCACAGCAATGCGGCTCAACGGCGCATCGCTGACTGTGTAAGGCGCGTGCGGGCCGAAGCCGATCGAGATGAATTCGCTGTGTTTGAAGTCGTCGCGCAGCATCAACCCTTTATGGATGTAGTCGTCGGCATCGCGACCCCAGGCGGTCGGGAAGTCGAACACGGGAAAATGCAGTTGCGCGCGCATGCCGGCATCGTGAGCCGTTTGCGCGGCGATATTCGGGAAGAAATACATGTCCGCGAAGCAAGTCGTGCCGCTGCGCAACATTTCGGCGATGGCGAGTTGAGTGCCGTCGCGCACGAAGGCTTCGCTGACCCATTTGCCCTCGGCGGGCCAGATGTGATCGTTGAGCCAGCTGTGCAGCGCATAGTCGTCGGCATAACCGCGCAGTAGGGACATCGCCGCGTGCGTATGTGCGTTCACGAGTCCGGGCATCAGCACGTGATCGTTAAGCTCGACGACCTGATCGGCGGTGATTGCGCGAGCCTGCTCGGCGGGTAGCAGCGCCGCGATGCGTCCATTGGTTATCGCCAATGCGTGATTTTTGTACACGGCGTGCGCCGGCACGATTGGCACGATCCAGCGGGCAAAAATAAGCGTATCAACGCGCGATGGCTGAACTTGTGGAGACGTCTGCTTCGACAAGGCCCTGATCTCTCTGACAGGTAGATGGCCGCGATGGTTGGCGAGATTTTTCAACTGGCGGGCAGTATACCTGCAATCGTGCTCGGAGGAGACGGCGACTGTCGGTAGAGCATTGATTTATGGTACGATTCGGCCCTTTACGCCTAGGTGCTTTGAGCGTTTGCAGAGGGGTTGCGAACGCTGTGGAGAAAGCGCCTTTTCGAGCCGCGAATCGATAAGAAGGAATTGCATTTCCAATGGGTGAAATCGCCAAAGAAATTCTACCGGTCAACATCGAAGACGAGCTCAAGCAGTCGTATCTCGACTACGCAATGAGCGTCATCGTCGGCCGCGCGCTGCCCGATGTGCGCGATGGTTTGAAGCCCGTGCACCGCCGCGTGCTGTACGCGATGAGCGAACTCGGCAACGACTACAACAAGGCGTATAAAAAATCCGCGCGCGTCGTCGGCGATGTGATCGGTAAATACCATCCGCACGGCGATTCTGCGGTGTACGACACCATCGTACGCATGGCGCAGCCGTTTTCGTTGCGTTACATGCTGGTCGATGGACAGGGCAACTTCGGTTCGATCGATGGCGATTCGCCGGCGGCGATGCGTTACACCGAAATTCGCATGTCGAAGATCGCGCACGAATTGCTTGCGGATCTCGATAAGGAAACCGTCGATTGGGTGCCGAACTACGACGGTACCGAAAAAATCCCCGATGTGTTGCCAACCAAAGTGCCGAATTTGCTCGTCAACGGCTCGACCGGTATCGCGGTCGGTATGGCGACGAATATTCCGCCGCACAATTTGCGCGAAGTAGTCAAAGGTTGTCTCGCGGTTGTCGATAATCCCGACGTCACCGTCGATGAGTTGATGGAATATATTCCGGGTCCGGATTTCCCCACCGCGGGCATCATCAATGGTCGCGCCGGTATCGTCGAAGCGTATCGCACGGGGCGCGGACGCATTTATGTGCGCGCGCGCGCGACGATCGAAACCGACGAAAAAACCAATCGCGAAACCATTCTTATTCACGAACTGCCGTATCAGGTGAACAAAGCGCGCCTGATCGAAAAAATCGCCGAGCTGGTTAAAGAAAAGAAAATCGAGGGCATTTCCGAGCTGCGCGACGAATCCGATAAAGACGGCATGCGCGTCGTTATCGAAATCAAACGCGGTGAAATGGGCGAAGTGGTGCTCAACAATCTGTTTGCGCAAACGCAAATGGAGAGTGTGTTCGGCATCAACATGGTTGCGCTGATCGACGGCCAGCCGCGTTTGTTGAATCTCAAAGATATTATCGAAGCGTTCATTCGCCATCGTCGCGAAGTCGTTACGCGTCGCACGGTTTATTTGCTGCGCAAAGCGCGCGAGCGCGGTCATATTCTCGAAGGTCTCGCCGTTGCGATCGCAAATATCGATCCCGTGATCGAGCTGATTAAATCCTCCGCGAATACGCCGGAAGCGCGCGATAAGTTGTTATCGCAGGCGTGGGAGCTGGGCGATGTCAGCGGCATGCTCGAACGTGCGGGCGCGAATGCGTGCCGCCCCGACGATCTGCCTGCCGATATGGGATTGCGCGACGGCAAATATTATTTGTCGCCGGAACAAGTGCAGGCGATTCTGGATTTGCGTCTGCAAAAACTCACCGGCCTTGAGCACGAAAAACTCATCGAGGAGTATCAGGAAAAACTCGCGGAAATTGCCGAGTACCTGAGCATTCTGGGCGATCCGGAAAAGTTGAAAGCAGTAATTCGCGGGGAGCTTGAACAAGTCGCTGCGGATTTTGGCGATGATCGTCGCACCGAAATCACGACCTCGCAACTCGATTTATCGATCGAAGATTTAATTGCGGAAGAAGATCGAGTCGTCACGATTTCGCACGGTGGCTACGCGAAAACGCAGCCAGTCAGCGATTATCAGGCGCAAAAACGCGGTGGCATGGGTAAATCCGCCACCGCTGTTAAAGACGAGGATTTCGTCGAGCATTTATTGATTACGAGTTCGCACGACACGATTCTGTGTTTCAGCAATCTCGGCAAAGTGTATTGGCTCAAGGTCTATCAAATTCCATTGGCGGGACGCGGTTCGCGCGGTCGACCGATGGTTAATTTATTGAATCTTGATGAAGGCGAGCGCGTCACCTCGATTTTGCCGGTGAAAGAATATCTCGACGATCACTACATCTTCATGGCGACCGCGAACGGCACTGTGAAAAAGACGCCGCTCACCGAATTTTCACGTCCACGCAGCGTGGGTTTGCGCGCGCTCGAACTCGATGAGGGTGATGTTCTCGTCGGTACCGCGATCACCGATGGCAACTGCGATGTGATGTTGTTCAGCAGCGCGAACAAAGCGGTGCGCTTCAAAGAAGAAGATGTGCGCGCGATGGGCCGAACTGCGCGCGGCGTGCGCGGTATTCGTCTCGACGAAGAGCAGAGAGTGATTTCGCTCATCATTCCGCAGGAAGGTGGGAAAGTATTGACCGTAAGCGAAAATGGTTATGGCAAGCGTACCGATGCGAGCGATTTCCCGACCAAGGGGCGCGGCACCATGGGCGTTATCGCGATGCAAATCAGCGAGCGCAACGGTGGCCTCGCCGGTGCGGTACAAGTATTCGAAGGCGACGAGCTTATGTTGATTTCGGATCAAGGCACACTCGTCCGTACGCGTACGAGCGAAGTTTCGGAGCTCGGCCGTAACACCCAGGGCGTTCGCGTCATTCGTTTGAAAGAAGGCGAAAAACTGGTTGGCGTTGAACGCATTGCCGAACCGGAAGAAGTGAGCGGTGCAGAAAGTGAAGGCGGCTTAAACGAAACCGATAGCGGCGACACTACGATCGAAGAATGATTTAAATTTGATTGGTGATTAGACGATGACACGGAAATATAATTTTTGCGCAGGACCGGCAGCATTGCCTGAAGCAGTGCTTGAGCAAGCGAAGGCGGAATTATCCGATTGGCGCGGACGCGGTTTGTCCGTGATGGAAATGAGCCATCGTTCGAAAGAGTTCGTCGAAATCGCGGCCAAAGCCGAAAAAGATTTTCGCGATTTGCTGGCTATTTCTGACGATTATGCCGTGCTGTTTTTGCAGGGCGGTGCCAGCCAGCAGTTTTCTGCAGTGCCGTTGAATTTGCTCGGTGAAGGCGCGGTGGCGGATTACGTCAACACCGGGCAGTGGTCGACGAAAGCGATCAAAGAAGCGAAGCGTTACGGCAAAGTCAATGTCGTCGCAACGGCCGAAGCGACGAATTTTTCGACGATCCCAGCGTTCGATACGTGGAAGCTCAGCGATAACGCAGCGTATTTGCATTACACGCCGAACGAAACCATTGGCGGTGTCGAGTTTTTCTGGACGCCGAAGGTAAACGCGCCACTCGTTGCCGACATGTCATCGACGATTTTGTCACGTCCGATTAACGTCAACGATTTCGGTGTGATTTACGCCGGCGCGCAAAAAAATATCGGCCCAGCCGGTTTGACGATCGTGATTGTGCGCAAGGATTTGATGGGCAAGGCATCGTCGATTTGCCCAACCATGCTCGATTACAAAATCGCGGCTGATAATGATTCCATGTACAACACGCCGCCGACATTTGCGTGGTACCTCGCCGGTCTCGTCTTCGAATGGCTGCAGAAAATTGGCGGCCTCACCGCGATGGAAGCAATCAATCGCCGTAAAGCCGAAAAGCTTTATGCGTATATCGATGGCAGCGGCTTTTATCGCAATCCGGTTGAAATGCAGAGCCGCTCGTCGATGAATATTCCATTCGTGCTGCCTGATGAATCGCTCGATAAGAATTTCCTTGCGGGCGCAGATGAGGCAGGGCTGCTTAATCTTGCGGGCCATCGTTCGGTCGGTGGTATGCGCGCGAGTATTTACAACGCGGTGCCGGAAGCCGCAGTCGATGTGCTGATTAATTACATGAAGCACTTTGCCCAGCGTCACGGTTAAGGAAAACGAAGGCCGATATGTCTGCATCCGAACTCGACAAACTGCGTCAGCAAATCGATGGCATCGATGCGCAGATTCAAGAGCTGATTTCACAGCGTGCGCAGTGCGCGCAAAAAGTGGCGGAAGTTAAGCTACAAGAGTTCGAGCAGCAAAATGGCAAAGCCGATTTGTCGCAGGTGATGTTTTATCGGCCCGAGCGCGAAGCGCAAGTATTGCGCAAAGTGATGGAGCGCAATCAGGGGCCGCTCGATTCGAAAGCCGTTGCGCACATCTTTCGCGAAATCATGTCGGCCTGTCTCGCGCTCGAAAAGCCGATCGAAGTTGCTTACTTCGGTCCGGCCGGCAGCTTCACGAATGCAGCTGCGCTGAAGCATTTTGGCCATTCGGTGATTGCGCTCGCACAGCCGAGCATTGCAACCGTATTTGCACAGGTCGAATCGGGTCAGTGCAAATTCGGTGTGGTGCCGGTTGAAAACTCGACCGAAGGCATGGTCAATCACACGCTCGATAATTTCATCAACTCACCGCTCAAAATTTGCGGCGAAGTCGAATTGCGTATCAATCTGCATCTGCTCGCCAATGCGAATACCGACGCCAAAAAAATCAAACAGATTTGTGCGCATCCACAAGCGTTGGCGCAGGCGCGCAATTGGCTCGATAGCAATTGGGCGCATGTCGAAATCGTGCCTGTTTCGAATAATGCCGAAGCTGCACGTATGGCGGCGGAGCAAGATGGTATCGCGGCGGTCGCCGGTGATATGGCGGCGGAGCAGTATGGGCTCGCCAAGCTGGCGAGTCATATCGAAGATTATGCGAACAACACCACGCGCTTTTTGATTATCGGTCGCGATGATGTGCCGCCAAGCGGCAGCGATAAAACCTCGATCATCGTCTCGACGCACAATAAGCCGGGAGCCTTGTTCCGTCTGCTCGAAGCGTTCGATCGTGAGGGTGTGATGCTCACGCGTATCGATACGCGTCCATCGCGCACTGAAAATTGGGCGTACTTATTTTTCATCGAATTCGAAGGTCATCGGCAGGACGAAAAAATTGGCAAGATTCTCGCCGAAATCGAAGCGCGTTCGGTGATGTTAAAAATGCTGGGATCTTATCCGCGCGCAGTGATCTAAGTGTGTGCTGATTGAGACCCAATTAATTATTCCTATGATTTCCTCTGGGCGAGAGGAAAGGTTTCCGGAGAGCAAAATTGAGTTGTGATTATCTGGCGCTCGCGAATGCGGGTATTCAAGGATTGAGCCCGTATCAAGCGGGGAAGCCGATCGAAGAGCTACAACGTGAGCTTGGCTTGAGCGATATCGTAAAGCTCGCGAGCAATGAAAATCCGCTCGGCCCCTCGGCGGCGGTCTTGGCCGCGTGCGAAAAAGCCGCGCAGGATATTACGCGTTATCCGGATGCCAGCGGCTTTGAACTCAAGCGTGCGATCGCGGAAAAATTCAATCTGCAGCCGAATCAATTAACGCTGGGTTGCGGTTCGAACGATGTGCTCGATTTGATTGCGCGTGCGTTTCTGAATCCAAATACGTCGGCGGTGTTTTCTCAATACGGTTTTGTTGTGTATCCGATTGCAACACAGGCGTGCGGCGCACGCGCGATCGTGACGCCCGCAAAGAACTGGGGGCATGATCTCGACGCGATGGCGGCTGCGATTGCCGACGATACGCGCGTGGTATTTATCGCCAATCCAAATAATCCAACCGGAACCTCGGTCAATAAAACCGAGCTGCTGACGTTTTTGCGCTCGGTTCCGGAACGCGTGGTCGTGGTACTCGATGAGGCGTATACCGAGTACGTCGAGTCGCCCGAGTTTCCCAATGGTTTCGATTTACTGGCCGAGTTTCCGAATCTGGTGGTGACGCGAACCTTTTCCAAAGCGTACGGTCTGGCGGCATTGCGTGTGGGTTACGCGGTATCGAATCCGCAAATCGCCGATCTTCTCAATCGTGTGCGCGCGCCGTTCAATGTCAACTCGATTGCGCTTGCCGCTGCCGTGGCGGCATTGCACGACGAAAATTATTTGCGTCGTTCGCGCAGTATGAATGCGCAGGGCATGCAGCAAATTATCGACGGGCTGAACAAGCACGGGCTGAGATATATTCCATCGGTGGGTAATTTTATTACGGTGGAAATGCCCAACGATGTGGTGCCGATTTATCAAAAGTTGTTGCACGAAGGTGTGATCGTGCGCCCGCTTGCGCCGTATAACATGCCCAATCATTTGCGCATTTCAATCGGGTTGCCGCAGGAAAATGCGAAATTTCTCTCCGCATTGACAAAGGTATTGGCAGGGTGAGTGACGTAGAGCGAGACAATTTCGGTCGTCTGACCATTTTAGGTCTCGGTCTGATCGGCGGCTCGCTCGCAAAAGCACTCAAGCGAAATAATGCAGTCACGGAAGTCGTCGGTTGGGGCCATCGTGAAGCCTCGTTGAGGAAGGGCGTTGAGCTCGGTGTTATCGATCGTTACAGCCTCGATCTTGCCGAGGCGGTTAAACATGCCGATATCGTTGTTATCGCAACGCCGACGCTGATCGCAGAAACGATGATCGAAAAACTGGTGCCGCTGGTTTCGGCATCGACCATTATCACCGATGTCGCGAGCGTGAAAGGCAATTTATTGCGGGCGGCAAAACGTGCATTCGGTGACGAGCCGGCGAATCTTGTGCTTGCGCATCCTATTGCAGGTTCCGAGCAGAGCGGCGTTAGTGCGGCGAAGGCTGATTTGTTCGTCAATCACCGCGTAATTGTTACGCCGACCGAACACACCGCGACGCAAGCGTTAGAAAAAGTCGAGGCGATGTGGCGAGCGACAGGTGCGGAGTTGTCGCGACTTGATGTCGACACGCATGATGAAATTCTAGCTGCGACGAGTCATTTACCGCATGTCGCTGCGTTTGCGCTGGTCGATGCGTTTGCGGGTGATCCTGCGCAACGCGAAATTTTCAAATATGCGGCGGGGGGATTTCGCGATTTTACGCGCATTGCGTCGAGCGATCCGACGATGTGGCGTGATATCGCGTTGGCAAATAGCCCAGCATTATTGAAGTCGATCGATTTGTTTTCCGAACATTTGGCGCAATTACGTGCGGCGATTGAGACTGGCGATAGCGAAAAATTGTTCACAACGTTTACGCGAGCAAAAGATGCGCGCGATCAGTTCGCGGAAGTATTGCGTCAGCGTTCCACCAATCAATTAAGCAACGAGTAAATTATGAAGTTCTTACTGCAGCCGGGCGGCAGCGTGACCGGCACGATTCGTGTTCCAGGCGATAAATCGATTTCACACCGTTCGATCATGCTCGGTGCGCTCGCCGAAGGCGATACTGAAATTACCGGTTTTCTCGAAGGCGAAGATGCGCTGTCGACGATTAACGCATTTCGCGCGATGGGCGTGAAAATCGATGGCCCGAATAATGGCAACGTGACGGTGCATGGCGTCGGCTTGCATGGTTTGAAAGCGCCGAACGGTCCGCTCGATATGGGCAACTCGGGTACATCGATGCGCTTGCTGTCGGGCTTGATTGCAGGCCAATCATTTTCGGCAACGTTGATCGGCGATGAATCGTTGTCGAAGCGTCCGATGGAGCGCGTGGCGAAACCATTGCGTTTAATGGGGGCCATTGTCGAAACGCAAGAGGGCGGTCGTCCACCGATGACGATTAAAGGTGCGGGTAAATTAAAAGGCATTCATTACGATTTGCCGATGGCGAGTGCGCAGGTGAAATCGTGTTTATTGCTCGCTGGTTTATATGCCGAAGGTGAAACCTCTGTCACTGAGCCGGCACCGACGCGAGATCACACCGAGCGCATGCTCGGCGGTTTTGGTTATTCCGTGGAGAAGCGCGGCGTGGCGACTGTTGCGGTGAAGAGCGGCGGTAAATTGCGCGGCACCAAAATCGAAGTGCCTGCCGATATTTCTTCCGCGACATTTTTTATGGTTGCTGCGGCGATTGCGCCGAACTCCGATATCACGCTCACACACGTCGGCATTAATCCAACGCGTATTGGTGTGATCAATATTTTGAAAGCGATGGGTGCGGATTTAACTGTGCAAAACGAACGCGAAGTCGGTGGCGAGCCGGTCGCCGATATTCGTGTGCGTTACGCGCCGCTGAAAGGCATCGATATTCCTGAAGATCAGGTGCCGCTGGCGATCGACGAATTTCCCGCGTTGTTTATCGCCGCTGCGTGCGCTGAAGGCAAAACCATTTTGCGTGGCGCCGAAGAGTTGCGCGTGAAAGAAAGCGATCGCATTCAAGTGATGGCCGACGGTTTGAAAACGCTTGGTATCAGCGCCGAGCCAACTCCCGACGGCATCATTATCATCGGCGGCAAGATGGGTGGCGGTACGGTGCATTCGCATCACGATCATCGTATCGCGATGTCGTTTTCGATTGCTTCGCTGCGCGCGAGTGCGCCGATCACGATTGAGAATTGCGATAACGTTGCGACGTCGTTTCCGAATTTCGTTGAGCTCGCACAAGCAGCGGGTATGCACATTCAGGTCGAGGGGGCGCGTTAATGGCGCGTGCGATTCCGGTACTGGCGATCGACGGGCCGAGCGGATCGGGCAAGGGCTCGCTCGCGCAGATGATCGCGCAGCATCTGGGGTGGCATCTACTTGATAGCGGCGCGCTGTATCGCATTGTTGGCTTGGTCGCGGTCGAAAAAGGCGTCGATCTTGATGATGAGCACGGATTGGCGTTAATCGCGCAGCATCTCGATATTGAATTTCGCGCGGGCGCGGCGGGTGAGCCAGCGGCAGTTTTGCTCGGTGGGCGCGACATCTCCAGCGATGTACGCAGCGAGCACGCCGGTTATCTCGCCTCGCGTGTAGCGGTTTTCCCCGCTGTGCGCGCCGCACTGTTGCAGCGCCAGCGCGACTTTGCGCGCAAGCCGGGATTGGTCGCCGATGGCCGTGATATGGGCACGCATGTCTTTGTCGATGCGCCTCTCAAACTGTTTTTAACCGCGAGTGCCGAGGAGCGCGCGCAGCGCCGCTATAAGCAGTTGATCAATAAAGGGGAAAGTGTTACCCTCGCGGCCCTTTTAGAGGACATCCGGCAGCGCGATAAGCGCGACAGCGAGCGCGCCGTGGCTCCTCTGAAGCCTGCGCTCGATGCGGTGGTGATCGATAGTACGACACTCGATATCAAGCAGGTATTTCAGCGAGCGTTACAGCTTCTGAGCGAACGCGAACTGATATAGACGCGCAAACGCGCGCCGATTGGGAATCAAAGATTTATATCTGAATGACGATGGCATACCAGCATTGATCGTTATTCGGGTCAACCAGACCTTCGCAGCTGGTGGCGAAGGGGAGCGATAAGCTCCATTTAATAGCAGGTAGAGAGATGAGCGAGAGCTTTGCAGAGTTATTTGAAGAGAGTTTAAAGACCATCGATATGCACCCCGGCTCGATCGTGACCGGCGTTGTAATTGATATCGATGATGACTGGGTTACTGTTCACGCCGGCCTCAAATCCGAGGGCGTGATTCCGCGCAACCAATTCGAAAACGAGCGTGGCGAACTGAAATTACAGATCGGCGACGAAGTGCAGGTTGCGCTCGAAGCGGTCGAAGACGGCTGGGGCGAAACCCGTCTGTCGCGCGAAAAAGCCAAGCGCGCTGAAGCTTGGAAAGATCTCGAAAAAGCCTGCGAACAAGAAGCGGTTGTTAAAGGCGTTATCAACGGCAAAGTCAAAGGCGGTTTCACCGTCGACATCAACACTATCCGTGCATTCTTGCCGGGTTCGCTCGTTGATGTGCGTCCAGTACGCGACACCTTGCACCTCGAAGGCAAAGAGCTCGAGTTCAAAGTTATCAAGCTCGATCAGAAGCGCAATAACGTGGTGGTTTCGCGTCGTGCGGTTCTCGAACAAGCCAACAGCGCAGAGCGCGAGCAATTGCTCGGCGCGTTGCAAGAAGGCATGGCTGTTAAAGGCGTGGTCAAGAACCTCACCGATTACGGTGCATTCGTCGATCTCGGCGGCGTCGATGGCCTGCTCCACATTACCGATATGGCGTGGAAACGCATCAAGCACCCAAGCGAAATCGTCAATGTTGGTGACGAAATCGAAGTCAAAATCCTCAAGTTCGACCGCGAGCGCAATCGCGTATCGCTGGGCTTGAAGCAGCTCGGCGCCGATCCGTGGGTGGAAATCACTCGCCGTTATCCGGAAGGCACGCGCGTCAAAGCCAAAGTCACCAATCTCACCGACTACGGCTGCTTTGCTGAGTTGCAAGAAGGTGTCGAAGGCCTCGTGCACGTTTCGGAAATGGATTGGACCAACAAGAACATTCATCCGTCGAAAGTCGTTAACGTCGGCGATGAAGTTGAAGTGATGGTTCTCGACATCGACGAAGAGCGCCGCCGTATTTCCCTCGGCATCAAGCAATGCCAGGAAAATCCCTGGGATGCGTTTGGTCGTCAATACGCGAAAGGCGACAAGATTTCCGGCGCGATCAAATCGATCACCGATTTCGGTATCTTCATCGGCCTCGAAGGCAATATCGATGGTCTTGTGCACCTCTCCGATATTTCCTGGAACGAGACTGGCGAAGAAGCCGTACGTCGCTTCAAGAAAGGCGATGTGATCGAGACTGTCATTCTGTCGATCGATCCGGAGCGCGAGCGTATTTCGCTGGGCGTTAAACAACTCGAACAAGATCCGTTCACCAGCTATGTCGGCACCAACGACAAAGGCTCGATCGTGAATGGTGTTGTGAAAGAAGTTGACGCGAAAGCTGCCGTTATCACTTTGGCTGACGAAATCGAAGGCGTATTGAAAGCCTCCGAAATCAGCCGCGACAAAGTGGAAGACGCACGCAATGCGCTGAAAGTTGGTGACAACGTTGAAGTCAAAATCATTAGCGTCGACCGCAAAAATCGCGTGATCGCTCTGTCCATTAAAGCCAAGGACATCGATGACGAGAAAGAAGCGGTACGTTCGCATCGTGAGCAAGAGGCTGAACAAGCTGCGCCTGCTACGATCGGTGATTTGATCAAAGCACAGATGCAGAACCAGGAATAAGCCAGAGCTTACGTCTGTAATCGGCGTTTTCACCTCGAGAAATTCGTAACTCAGTGAAAACGCTGATTTTGTTGTGACAAGTGCTCCGGTGTGAACTAGTCTTCTGGTTGATTAACCAGAATGCCGGTCGACGAAAGAGCAGGGATACAACATGACGAAATCTGAATTGATCGAACGTATTGCGGCTAAGCAGCCGCAATTGTCCGTCAAGGATATCGAGCTTGCCGTGAAAGCGGTGCTCGAACATATGTCGCAGACATTGGCGAATGGTGAACGCATAGAAATCCGTGGCTTTGGCAGTTTTTCGTTGCACTATCGCGAGCCGCGCCAAGGTCGTAATCCAAAAACCGGCGACACTGTGGAGTTGGCGGGAAAGCATGTTCCGCACTTCAAACCTGGCAAGGAAATGCGCGAGCGTGTGAATCAGAGCATTCAAAATCTCTGATTCGATACGTGAGATCGCCGCTATGGCGATGGAGTGTGAAAGACGGTATGGTCGCTTGATCATGCCGTTTTTTTTTGAATAACGATTTTGTCGATATTGTCTGTGTCCGTATGTTCTTTCAGGGCTGGATAAAGGAGATTGTTCAATGCGCTGGATACGACGCCTGCTAATCGGAATATTGCTGTTGTTGGTGCTGGCTTTCGGGTTGTTGTTCTCGTTGCAGAATGGGCAGAGTGTGCCGCTCGATTTAGTGGCGATGCGTCTATCCGAGCGGCCGCTCGCGGTGTGGTTGCTCGCCGCGTTTGTGCTCGGCGGATTGGCGGGCCTGGCCGCAGGCAGCTTGGCCTTGATTAAGTTGCAAGCGAATCGCTATCGCCTTCGGCGTCGATTGGATGTGTGTGAGCGCGAGTTATCCGAACTCAAAGGCTCTGCAATTAGGCATTAATCATGGCAATGTTCTGGCTGTTTTTGCTCGTATTCACGGCGATTGGTTGTGGCTGGTTGCTGGGGCGTTTTGCCGGTGGCGGATCGGTGTTACCCGGTGGTGCCAGCGCTGCCTATCGACAATATTTTCGTGGGCTGAATTATTTACTCAACGATCGTCCCGATGAAGCGATCGCCACCTTTGTCGACACGCTTGAGGTGAATAAGGAAACGTTCGATACCCATTTGGCGCTCGGCAATATGATGCGGCGCAAGGGCGATGTCGAGCAGGCTATCCACATTCACCAGAATTTGTTGGCGCGACCGAATTTACCGCCCCTGCAGTTGCAGCGTGCGCAATTGGGCTTGGCCGACGACTATATCAGTGCAGGTCTGTACGACCGCGCCGAAAAAATTTTGCAGGAAATTGTTCAAAGCTCCGAGGAGCTACGTCCGACTGCGCTGCGTCATCTGGTAGAGATTTATCAGGCAGAACGCGATTGGACCAAAGCGATCGAAACCGCGACACGGTTATTACCTCGCCGCAATTTGTTTTTGAGCGCTCCGGAGCCCGATCCTGAACTCGATGGCGCGATTGCGCATTTTCACTGCGAGTTAGCGCAGCATGCGCTCGATAAAAATGAATTCGACGGCGCGCGTGCGCATCTCATACAGGCGTTAATTCGCGATCCGAAATTAGTACGCGCATCGCTTTTGCTCGGTCTGCTCGAATATCGGAGTGGCCATTTTCAGGCGGCGATTGATGCGCTGCAAAAAGTCCCGGAACAAAATCCCGCCCTGATCCCTGAAATGCTCGATACGTTACGTACCTGCTACGACGCAGTCGGACGGCGTGAGCAATTTGTCGATTATCTGCGCGAGTGTCTGGTAAAGCATGCTTCGACGCGACTTGTGTTGGCAATCTGCGAAGAAATATCTCATCGCGATGGTGCAAAAGCGGCCGCAGCATTTTTGGCGGAACAAATGCGTTTGCGACCGACGACGCGCGGCCTGCTGAGTTTGATTTCGATGCAACGCGAGGCGGCGTGCGAAGAAAATAATTTTGAAATTTGGCAGGCATTACTGCAAAAAATGGCGGCGGGAAAACCCACGTATCAATGTAATCATTGCGGCTTCTCGGTGCGCCAGATTCACTGGCAATGTCCGAAGTGCAAGCAGTGGAATACGATGCTGCCCATCGTTGGCAGCGAAGGCGATTAAATCGCGCCAGGTAAAAATCGTTTGGGAGTTTCCGAAAGTATGAAATCACCCGTTATCGTCGCGCTCGATTATGCGGATCGAAAACAGGCAGAAGCGATGGCGGATCGACTCGATCCCGCACTGTGTCGTGTGAAGGTCGGTAAAGAGCTGTTTACACGTGCAGGTCCCGAACTTGTCAAAGCGCTGCACTTGCGCGGTTTCGAAGTTTTTCTCGATCTGAAATTTCACGATATTCCCAATACGACGGCTTCGGCGATCGCAGCGGCGGGCGATCTCGGTGTGTGGATGGTCAACGTGCATGCGAGTGGTGGCCCGATCATGATGAGTGCGGCGCGCGAAGCGCTCGTACCGTTCGGAAAAAATGCACCGCTTTTGATTGCCGTAACGGTGTTGACGAGCATGGACGCAACGCAATTGGCCGCGGTAGGAATCAATTCGACGCCTGAGCAGCATGTGTTGCGATTGGCGCGGTTAACACAGCAATGCGGATTGGATGGCGTCGTTTGTTCCGCTCAGGAGTGCGCAGCATTGCGTGCGGAGTTGGGTCATTCTTTCGCGCTAGTGACGCCGGGTATCCGGCCCGTATCGGCATCGACCGACGATCAAATGCGTGTGGCGACACCCGCATCTGCGCGAGCAAATGGCAGCGACTATCTGGTTATCGGCCGGCCCATTACACGGGCAGCAGATCCGCTCGTCGCCCTGCGCGCGATTTTGCAGGAACTGGGTATTGCAGATTGAAGTGAAGTTACGTTAATTTAGGCGCACCGCACGATGCGGTAATGGAATGATCATTTACGTCTCTTAAGGAACTCGACATGGAACTCAAATCTGCAATTCGTCCATTATTTCTGTCTCTCGCTTTGTTGACTGCTTCGTCCTCCGGCTGGTGCGCTAAAGAAGTTGCGGCTGCCCCCGTCAAGGCCATCAATATCAATACCGCCGATGCAACCGCAATCGCCGATGGTTTGGTCGGTGTCGGCAAATCGAAAGCCGATGCAATTGTCGCGTATCGCAAAGAACATGGCCCGTTCAAATCAGCCGAGCAGCTCGCCGATGTCAAAGGCATCGGCGAAAAGCTTGTGTTGAAAAATCACGATCGCATCGTAGTTAAATAGATTTTCATCTCATCTGCGCGGCAGGCTGTGAGGCCTGTCGTGCATTCGCCATCACGCTCATCCTTCCTTTCATACATGCATTCATTTAATTCATTACTCGTCGGAAACACCGATTTTTAATGGGCAATTGAAATACATCTTTTATGTATAATGAAAGTCTCATGCGCTGTGATTGCGCAAGTTGTGAGCCTCCCATTTTTTGGCAATTGAAACCCATGCACTCAAAATCATTTCCTAACTGGTTGATGACTTTTTTACCTGCACCGATTGCAGTGAATTGGAAAGAACGTTTACGCGCCTGCTGTGGTGCGGCCTTCGGAATAGCATTGACTGGTTTTGTTACACGCCTTTTATTTCCAGCAACAGTCGATCTGCCGTGGCTCATTGCGCCGATGGGGGCATCGGCAGTGTTGGCATTTGCGGTGCCGGCGAGCCCGCTCGCACAGCCGTGGTCGATGATCGGTGGGAATATTATTGCCGCAGTGATTGGAGTGAGCTGTGCGCGGTGGATCGACAATGCGTTATTCGCTGCCACGCTGGCAGTCACGTTGACCATCGCGGCAACGTTTTATTTACGCTGCCTGCATCCGCCGGCGGGAGCGGTTGCGCTAACGAGTGTACTAGGAGGGCCGATTGTTCATGCGGCCGGTTATGGTTTCGTTTGGATGCCCGTTGGCATTAATTCAGCGATCTTGGTTGTCGCTGCGCTGATTTATCATCGAATGACGGGCCACAAGTATCCGCACTCCGTACAGCGCGCCACACCGCAAACAAGAGCGGTGTCGCAATTGGGATTTACGTCAACCGATCTCGATTTAGCGTTGAAAGATTACAACGAAATTCTCGATATTGCGCGCGACGATTTGGAAGTGCTGTTGCACAATGCCGAGGCGAATGCGTATCGACGCCGCTTTGGAGAGACCACGTGTGCGGAGGTGATGTCGCGCGATGTGCTGACAGTCAGATTCGGTGATTCGCTGGAGGATGCCTGGCAGTTGCTACGCAAACGCAGTATCAAAGCGCTGCCCGTGATCGATCGGTCGCGGCGAGTGGTGGGAATTCTCACGCAAGCGGATTTTTTAAAGCACGCGGGAATACAGGAGCACAAAACATTATCGGCGCGGCTCTCTGCTTTCGTGCGTAGAGTTCGCACGGTGCATGCAGACAAACCCGATGTGGTGGGTCAAATCATGACGCGACGTGTGATGGTCGCTTCGGAGCATAAGTCGATTATCGAACTCGTACCGATATTTGCCGAAGCTGGGCATCGTCATATTCCGATTGTCGATGCCGAATTGAGACTGGTTGGCATTGTCACCCAATCGGATGTGATCGTCGCGTTATACAATCGTCGCTTGAGTGAAACCGCAACTTAAATACCGTGAATATTTAGTGTGCGCCACCCGCATCGATCGGCGTCGATGATTTAATCGGTTTCGCCAGCCAAATAAATCCAATCAATATCAAAAATAAAATCGACGATACGAAAAATATATCGTTGACGCCGAGCATGCCGGCCTGAATCGTAATGCTGCGCTCGATGATGGTGTGCGCCTGATCGACATTCGTGCCCAGTGCCTGCGAGTTCTGCACGGCCTGATTAAATACAGGATTGTAAATATTCGCCGCTTCGGTCAATTGTGCGTGATGGATTGCACTGCGACGCTCCCACATCGTCGTGGTGATCGATGAGCCGAAACCGCCCAATAAAATTCGACAGAAATTAGCGAGGCCTGTTGCGGCGGGAATGCGTTCGGGCGGCAATCCCGAAAGTAATATCGATGTCAACGGTACGAAAAATAACGCCATCGGAATGCCTTGAATGATTGTCGGAATCAACAGGCCGCGGATATCGATATTGGTATTGAAATGCGAACGCAGGAAAAAGACGAGTGCAAACACGCTAAATCCGATGGTTCCGACCCAACGCGGATCCCACTTCGATAAATTTTTGCCGACGATGGGCGTGATGAGAATTGCCAGAACTCCTACGGGCGCGAGAATCAACCCGGCATCCGTTGCCGTGTAGCCCATCTGTGTTTGCAACCACAATGGAATGATGACGAGATTGCCAAAGAATGCGCCGTAGCCAAACGAAAATGCGACGACGCCTGCCCAGAAATTACGTCTTTTAAAAAGACTTAAATCGACGATAGGATGTTTTTCGTTGAGCTCCCATATCAAGAAGAAAACGAAGCCCATCAGCGCGACAATGCCGAGCCCGGTAATTGCGCTTGAATTGAACCAGTCGAGCTCTTTGCCCTTATCGAGCATGATTTGCAATGCGCCTACCCAGACAACGAGTAAACCCAAACCGACGCTATCGATCGGCAATTTGCGCGTGGCCGATTCGCGCTCGCGATACAGCTTCCAGATAATCGCGACGCAAATGAAACCGACAGGCACGTTGATATAGAAAATCCATGGCCACGAATAATTATCGGAAATCCATCCGCCGAGCAACGGTCCGATAACGGGTGCGACGAGTGTCGTCATCGCCCAAATCGAAAGACCGATTCCACTTTTTTCTTTGGAATAGGTGCTGAGTAGTAGCGCTTGCGATAGCGGAATCATCGGCCCGGCGACAGCGCCTTGCAGAATGCGTGCGGCGATGAGCGTTTCAATATTCGGCGCGAGTCCGCACAGCCATGAGGCGATGACGAATAATGTAATCGATGCGAGAAATAATCGCACTTGACCAAAGCGCTGCGTCAGCCAGCCGGTGAGCGGCACTGAAATGGCGTTAGCGACAGCGAATGAAGTGATGACCCATGTGCCTTGATTTGGCGATACGCCCATATCGCCTGAAATTGTGGGTATGGACACGTTGGCGATCGAGGTATCGAGTACATTCATAAACGTCGCGAGCGCGAGCGCAATCGACCCGAGCAGTAATTGTGTGCCTTGTAGCGGTGGCGGGGTATGAGTAGCAGATGTCGTAGCCATATTAGTTCACGCGCATTAATAGTCCGATGCTAGTCGCATGTGTTAAAAACATTGCGCTGATTTAGCAATCGTCAGGTTAATCGTGCTCGTTCAGAATGTAGTGGATACTCTTGCGATGTCACCCGTGAGCTGAGGTTGACGATTCGATTGTGGTTTATCGGCAATCGATTTTTTGCGCGCATCGTTGCTGCTGTTATCGGAAATGATACGTTTTACCAGCGCATCGGCTTCGCTATCTAACTGACTGTAGACCTGCGTTTGATACGCGGTATGCGCGCGCGGAGCATCCGCTAATTGCGAGCCGCTTTGATCTTTGATATCGACAGTCGCGACGATCGACAAGCCGATGCGTAATGGATGCGCGCGCAATTGTTCGCCGTCGAGTTGAATTTTCACGGGCACGCGTTGCACGACTTTAATCCAGTTGCCCGTTGCATTTTGCGCAGGCAATAAACTAAATGCGCTGCCGGTTCCGGCAGAAAGGCCGACAATTTTTCCGCTGTATTCGACTTTGCTGCCGTAAATATCGGCTTCGAGTTTCACTGGTTGGCCGATACGCATTTTCGCGAGCTGACCTTCTTTGAAATTGGCGTCGACCCAGACCTGATCGAGTGGAATGATCGCCATCAACGGATTGCCGGGGGCGACGCGTTGTCCCACTTGCACCGAACGTTTCGCGATATAACCGCTCACCGAAGCGGGAATCGATGCACGTTGATAGGCGAGATACGCTTCGTGCACTTTTGCCGCCGCTTGCAATACTGCAGGATGATTTTCAAGCGTGGTGTTTTCAGTGAAGGCCTGATTGGTTGTGAGTTTTTCTTTTGCCGCTAACAAATCGGCTTGCGCACTTTTAACCGCAGTTTCTACATGATTCAGTTCTTCATAGGAAACTGCGCCGGTTTTGGTCAGATTTTTACGCCGCGCCAAATCGGCTTCGGCTTTGGCGAGTTGGCTTTGCGCGAGTTCGACATTGGCGGCCAGTGAAGCATTGGTAGTAAATAGCGAGCGTACTTGACGCACGGTTTGCGCGAGTGCGGCTTTCGCCTGATCGAGCGCAACTTTCGCGTCGGCTTGGTCGAGCAATACCAGTTCGTCGCCAGCCTTCACGAAATCGGTATCATCGCTTTTGATGGCGATCACGGTGCCTGCGACCTGTGGCGTTACCTGCACGACATTGCCCGCGACATAGGCGTCATCGGTGCTTTCGTGAAAGCGGCCATCGAAAAACCAATACGCTCCGTAAACAATGCCTAAAGCAGAAAAAATCGAAGCCGCAATCAGCATTTGTTTTTTGCGTTTGCCGTTGCCATTTTGTGTGTTGGTCAGATTGTCAGAGTTGCTCATGATGAATCCTCTTTACGTTTTCCGCGATTACACGAACGTTGCGGTAAGACTAACTTTGCGAACGTACTAATCAGTGATTGGCATCTGCGGTTTGCCTGGTGGCGTCGTAACCGCCACCGAGTGCGTTGATTAAATTCACTTTGAGATCGAGCGCGCGTGCGCTCAATTCCACACCGAGTTGATCTTGCGAGAGCACCATCGATTCGGCGTTAAGTACGGTGAGATAATTGCCGAGTCCGGCCTCGTAACGTTGAGTGGCAAGATCAAGAGCGCCGCGTGCAATTTGTGCTGCATCCTGTTGCTCGCGTTGCCGTGTCTGCAACCAGGTCAGTGCATTGATTTGGTCGGCGACATCGCGCAAAGCGGTGGTCAACGTGCTGTTGTAATTGGCGACGGTTGTTTCATAAATGGCGTATTTGCTTTTCAGGTTTTCGCGCAGACGTCCACCGTTAAAAATCGGCAGTTGAATCGCGGGACCGATGCCATATTCTTCACTGCCACTCTTGAATAAATTATCGAGACCAATACTCGATAAACCGGCAAATGCGGTGAGGCTGATATTCGGATAAAACTGCGCTTTGGCGACATCGGTTTGTTGCAGTGTCGCTTCGGCTTGCCAGCGCGCAGCGACGATATCGGGGCGTCGTCCGATTAAATTCAGCGGTAAATCAGCGGGCAGTTTTATTTCGCCAGCCATAAGCTTCAGTTGCGGACGTTGAATATCCTGGCCGCGATCGGGGCCTGCACCTACGAGAGCCGCTAACGCATTACGCGTCGAGCCGATAGCCTCATCGATTTGCGCGAGCTGGCCACGTAGCGCGGGTAATTGCGATTCCGCCTGTTTCAATTCCGCCCTTGTATCGAGCCCGGCATCGACGCGTTGTTGGGTGAGTGAAAATATTTTTTCGCGTTGTTGTAAGGATTCGGCGATGACATCGCGCTGTGCAAACAATCGATCGAGTTCGATATAGGTTTTTGCGACATTGCTCGTCACTAGCAGTATCGCGCTCTGTTGTTCGGCTTCAAGCGAGCGCTGCAACGAGACGGCGGATCGCACCGATGCGCGATTCTTTCCCCAGAAGTCCAGTTCGTAAGCACCACTGATTTGCAGCGTGTTGTTGTATTCGGTCGAGCCGCCGAGTGGGGCGGGCACCATGCCGTTTTCGCTGAAGCGTTGATAGGTAATTTCGCCCGAGCCATTGATCTGCGGATATTGCGCCGAACGTGTCGAGCCGACGTACGCTTGCGCTAATTTAATTCGTGCAGCTGCGCTTTCTAGCGACGGGCTGTGCGCCAGCGCTTCATCGATCAATGCGTTTAATTGCGTATCGCTGAACTCAAGCCACCACCGATCCGCAGGCCAATCGCCGGCTGTCGCAGAAAATGATTTCTGGGTCGCGAAGGAATCTGGGGTACGCAATTCGGCTTTGCTGTCGATGCCGCGATAGCTGGCGCAGCCGCTGATCAACAAAAATAGAGCAGCGGCGACAATGGCTGGTTGACGCGGTATTGTTTTGAGTTCGCTACATTGTGAATGGGTCATGATGTTTCACTCATCATCTGGCGTATTGCGAGTTGGTTTCGGTTCCGGGGATGCGCACGCCGCCATTACTCAAAAGGCGCCGCAAAAATATTTTCATGCTTTCTAATTCGTGCGCTTCAAAGCCCGCGAGGTGGCGGTTGATGACATTAATCGCGATCACCGGCATTTTTTCTGCGCACAGTGTGCCGGCGCTGGTCAGTTCGATATTGACGATGCGGCGGTCTTCAACGCTGCGCACGCGGCGAATCATGTCTTTGGCCTCCAGCCGATCGAGCATGCGCGTGATCGCGCCGGTGTCGCCGCAGGTTTCGCGCGCGAGCTCTGCAGCCGTCTGGCACTTGAGCTGCGAGAGGATGACCAGAATGCTGAACTGCTGGTGGGTGAGGTCGTAGGCGGCTAGTTCCTGGTCGATGGCGTTGCTCAACATCGCCGACGTGCGCTTGATCAAATAACCTAAGCTCTCGCAAAGACTGTAGTTTTCCGCGTTATACAGGCCGTTTTTATCCTCGATCTGGATATCGGCGAAACTGGGTTTTGTATTGGGAGACGTCATTTTGGCTGCCTGAACAATCACTGCTGTGGCAGTAATATACTAGGCAGTAACCGTGTGGGCAAATTTTCTGGGCGGCCAGCCGACGAGCGGTTGGGGCGCGCCGTGTTTGCCTGCTTTCGCAATGCTTCCCTTAGACAGGGCCGAAGTTGTGCAAAGCGGCTTTTCAGATATACCGATGTCCGCGCCGACAGCAAATGCGGCGTGCTATTCTCGCCGGCGACTTTTCCCCCTCAAAAATGGGTAATCACGATGGCCTATATCGATGTATTCAACGGCGATGCCGATGGCATCTGCGCATTAACGCAACTACGCAATGCTCATCGCGTCGACTCGACGCTCGTTACTGGTGTTAAACGCGATATCGAATTGCTCGATAAAGTTGAAGCGAAAGCGGGCGATCAAATCACCGTGCTCGATGTGTCGATGGATAAAAATCGGAAAGGAGTCGAGCGTGCACTCGCCAACGGCGCCGAAGTTTTTTATGTCGATCATCATTACGCTGGCGAAATTCCGCAAAATCCGAAACTCAAAGCGATCATCAACGAAGCGCCGGATGTGTGTACGAGTCTGCTCGTCAACGGCCATCTGCAGGGAAAGTTTTGTGCATGGGCCGTGGTCGGTGCATTCGGCGACAATCTGAAAAACAGCGCACTCGCGCTCGCAAAAAATCTCACGGTCAGCGCTGACGAATTAGTGCAACTCGAAAATCTGGGTACTTACATTAATTACAACGGCTACGGCGAAAACATCGACGATCTGCATTTCGCACCAGCCGAATTGTTCAAGCGCGTGAGTCCGTACGCGAATCCGCTAGATTTTATTCGCGACAGTCGCGAGCAATTCGAGAAGCTCGAAAATGGTTATCGCGACGACATGGCGAGTGCCGCAGCATTGAAACCTGAGTTGGCCACAGAAAAAGCGGCGGTGTTTATGTTGCCGAATCAGGCGTGGGCGCGTCGTGTCAGCGGCGTCTACAGCAATGATTTGACCAATCAGTTTCCGGCGCGTGCGCATGCGGTACTGACCGAAAAAACCAACGGTAATTATTTGATTAGCGTGCGTGCGCCGCTGAAAAATAAAACCGGTGCCGATGAATTGTGTCGTCGTTTTCCAACTGGCGGCGGGCGCGCTGCAGCGGCGGGCGTCAACGATTTACCGAAAGCGCAATTGCAGGATTTTATCGATCAGTTTTCAGATTTTTTTAAGAATCATTGATCGTAGGGGCGCTGCTTGCTGCGCCCTCGTCGAAATCACGCAAAAAGGGCGCAGCAAGCAGCGCCCCTACGCATCAAAATTTTAACTCGTTAAGAAATCGATCGATCGCGGTCACGCATACCGGCTCGTTGAGCAGCGGTGCGTGGCCGCGATCGGGCACTGCCACATAATTCAAATCCGGTTTCTCTTTCGCCATTCGCAGCACGGTTGCCGCGCTCAAAATATCTGAATGCTCGCCGCGAATAACCAGCATCGGCGTTTTGATGATTTGCGCGAACACAGGCCAAAGCGTCGGCGCCGATGTATTCGCGGGCGAGTTAGCGCGAAAGGCATTACCGATATTCGTATCGTAATCGGGAACGGGAATACCTTCGCTATTTTCGCGGTAAGTTAATTTCGCATAGGCGAGCCAATCGGCATCGCTCAAACCCCACAGTGCTTCACCGTAAATCGATTTGACGTACTGCGCGACATCTTCCCAATTTCGAATTGTCGGCGTCGTACCTGCGTATTGCGCGATGCGAGCGAGTCCGCGTGGATCGATTTCGGGACCGGCATCATTCAATACGATGCCGGCGATGCGCTGCGGTTGTTGCGCGGTCATTCGCATCGCCATCAGCGCGCCGAGCGATGTGCCCACAATCGCGACCCGTTTGATTTTCAGCGTGTCGAGCAGCGTAAACATATCGAGCACGTACGTGCCCGGATAATAATTCTGCCATTGCCGATCGTAATCGGAGTGCCCGCGGCCGCGCATATCGGGAGCGATCACACGAAAATTCGGGCGCAGGTGCTCGGCCAGTTGTTGAAAATCGCGACTGTTGCGGGTCAGTCCGTGCAGACAGAGCACGGCGCTGTCTGCGTTCGCGTGGTCGGGATCATCGCGATAAAAGAGTCGTAATCCGTCTGTGGTGGAGAAGTAATTTTCGCTCAGCGTTGTCATAGCGTGATTACCGTTGCTGGCGCGTCGGCGCGAAATCGCGTTTCGGTTCAATCCTGTCGCACCAACGCTAAGTTGCCAATGCTAAGCCCAATAGTGTCGATTCGCGAGCACAAAAAAGGGATCGCATTCGCGAGTCTGTAAAGGGTTGCCTATAGTATCGACATCACGTGCGGTATCGGTATCACAAGGAATAATTCGGATTGTGGTAATGACGATAGAAACTCCCGACAGCGGTGGCTTGATTTGCGGCTTTGCGTTGCAGCCGGAAGGGGCTGCGCTGCCATTGACGTGGGATGGCAAATTCAATCCTGATTCAGCGGCAGGTCCGATCTGGCTGCATTTCAATTTGGCCGATACGCGCGCAGCGAATTGGATCAAAGGCTGCGAATCTATCCCCGACGATGCGCGCGACTTATTGCTCGATCACGATGCGCTGGCGCGTTACGAAGTGGCTGAAAATGGTTTAGCGCTGGTTATCGGCGATTTGCATCACGATTTCGGGGGCGATCCCGAGGGCTTCGGCACGCTGCGTTTGTATATCGATAAACATATGTTGATCACTGGTCGGCGGCATCCGCTGATGGCAGTCGATCAATTGCGGCGCGAAATGACACATGGATTGGAGGTTTCAAACACCACGGATTTGTTGGCGCGCATGATCGAATTGCTCGCGGCAACGTTTCAACGCGTGGTGAAAGAGCACGCCGATATTGTCGATGACGCCGAAGATCAGATTCTCGCAGGGCATGTGCGTGATCAGGGCGCTGAATTGGGCCGTGTGCGTCGCTTGCTTGCACGTTTGCGGCGACATGTGAATGGCGAACGGCATGCGCTTGCACAAAGCCTTGCGCGCGCGCATCGCTGGGCAGGCAATGCCGATACGAGCGAGTTACGACAGGCAGTCGAACGGCTCGACGGCACCGCGCAGGATTTGGAGTTGGTGCAGGAGCGCGCGCGATTGCTGCAAGAAGAAATTGCTGGGCGTCTTGGCGAGGCGACCAACCGCAACCTGTATTTATTGTCGGTGATGACGACGGTATTGCTGCCGATCAATTTAATCACCGGTATTTTCGGCATGAACACGGGCGGCTTGCCATGGAGTCACAGCGACGATGGGTTTTGGCACGCGGTGATTTTCATGCTGATCGGCATTGCGATCTCGCTCGGATTTCTACGGCGCAATCGCATTTTGTAATTGGCTGTTTTTAAAACTTCCTATCACTGCCAGCCAAATCGTCGCGCGTACCATCCTTTAATCATCTGCGTCAGCGTCATGTACGCGAGTACGATGGCAATCAGCATCGGGAAATAAATCAGAGGCAATGGCTGCATGTCGAAATATGTGGCGAGCGGGCTCATCGGTAACAATACTCCTGCGGCGATAATGGCAATGGTTGTGATCATCAGCGGCAGTGCCGCATGGCTTTGAATAAACGGGATGCGACGGGTGCGGATCATGTGCACGATCAATGTCTGCGAAATCAATCCTTCGATAAACCACCCCGACTGAAATAATGATTGCTGAGAGAGCGAGTTGGCACCGAGCGCGAACCACAGTAAACCAAATGTGGTGATATCGAAAATCGAACTGATCGGGCCGAAGAAAAGCATGAAACGACCGATGTCGTTGGGATTCCAGTGCTGCGGTTTTTGCAGCAGCTCGCTATCGACGTTATCGAAGGGAATCGCAATTTGCGAAATATCGTAAAGCAGATTCTGGACGAGCAATTGCAGCGGCAGCATCGGTAGAAACGGCAGAAACGCGCTGGCGATGAGCACGGAAAATACATTGCCGAAATTCGAGCTCGCCGTCATTTTGATGTACTTCAGCATATTGCTGAAAGTTTTACGGCCTTCGACGACACCTTCTCCCAGTACCATCAAACTTTTTTCGAGCAAGATAATATCTGCGGCCTCTTTGGCGATATCGACGGCGCTATCGACCGAAATACCGATATCGGCGCCGCGCAGGGCGGGGGCATCATTGATACCGTCACCCATGAAGCCGACGACGTGACCGTTGGCGCGCAGCGATTGCACGATACGCTCTTTATGCGCGGGCGTTAATTTTGCGAAAACATTGCAGCTTTCGACAACGCTGGCGAGTTCGTTGTCGGTGAGAGTTTCGATGTCGCTGCCGAGTTTGCATCCGGTAATGTCGACGCCGACTTCGCGACAAATTTTGGCGGTGACCAGTTCGTTGTCGCCGGTAAGAATTTTTATGGAAACGCCGTGTTCGCCAAGAGAGCGCAGCGCGAGCGCGGTCGATTCTTTCGGCGGATCGAGAAACGCGATATAGCCGATCAGTGTTAAAGCGCTTTCATCGCCGACGCCGTAAACCGTCTGTGTCGGCGGTAATTCCTTCATTGCCACAGCGACGACGCGCAGGCCTTCTTCATTCAAGCTGGCGGTTACCGCGAGTACGCGCTGCAGCGTCGCCGAGTCGAGTGCATCGATGGTGTCGCCGTGTTTTACGTGCGTGCAGCAGGCGAGAATTTCTTCCACTGCGCCTTTGCAAATCAATTCGTGGTGGTCGTCGCGTTCGGCAACGACAACGGACATGCGCCGCCGTTGAAAGTCGAAGGGGATTTCATCGATCTTGCGATAATTGATACCGACATCAAGGTCGCGATGAATTTCGACATGTTCGAGTACGGCGCGATCGAGCAGATTCTTGAGCCCTGTTTGATAGTAGCTGTTGAGATACGCGTATTCGAGGACGTCGTCGGCAGTATCACCGTAGACATCGGTATGGCGTTCGAGAAAAATTTTATCCTGCGTTAGTGTGCCGGTTTTATCGGTGCACAACACATCCATGGCGCCGAAATTTTGAATTGCGTCGAGTCGTTTCACGATGACTTTTTTTCGCGACAAAATCACCGCGCCTTTGGCGAGCGTCGAGGTCACGATCATCGGCAGCATTTCGGGAGTAAGGCCAACGGCGATCGACAGCGCAAACAAAAATGCTTCGAGCCAATCGTGTTTAGTGATGCCATTGATCACAAAAACCACGGGGGTCATCACCAGCATGAAACGGATCAGCAGCCAGCTGACTTTATTGACACCGGTTTGAAATGCCGTCGGCGTGCGATCAGTGCTCGATACGCGTTCGGCGAGTGCGCCGAAATAGGTGCGATTACCCGTGTGTACGACAACTGCAGTGGCGGAGCCGCTGACGATATTCGTGCCCATGAACAAAATATTGTCGAGTTCGAAGGGGCTTTTTTCGCGTGAGTCTGATGAGTGCTTGTTATCGAGCTTGGCAAATTTTTCGATCGGCATCGATTCGCCGGTGAGCGCGGCCTGACCGACGAATAAATCTTTGGTCGTCAGCAAGCGTAAATCGGCGGGAATCATGTCGCCTGCGGAAAGCAGAACGATATCACCCGGCACCAGTAATTTGATCGGCAGCTCGATACGTTCGCTGCGATGCGGTGTGACCTCGCCATGTGCTGCATCCATCGCAACACGGCGCAGCACGGTGGCCGTATTGCTGACCATGGCTTTGAGTTGTTCGGCAGCGCGATTGGATCGCGCCTCCTGCACAAAGCGGAGTGTCGTCGAGAGAATAATCATGCTGCCGATGACGACAGCAGCCGTCGTATCTTCCGTGTAGTAAGAAATCAGCGCGAGGACAGTCAGCAATAAGTTGAAAGGATTTTTGTAGCAGAGCCACAAATGTATCCACCACGGCAGCGGCTTTTCCTGTTCGATTTCATTGGCGCCGCTGTGCTTGCGTGCTTTATCGGCTTGCTGTTCGGTGAGGCCATCGGTCTGGCTGTGCAGATGCGCGAGTAATTGATCGGCCTCCATGTGCGCTGCCTGTCGCAACTCTTGAGTCATGGCCGGAGAAATATGTTGCGCACCGCCGTGCGACCGCAGCAAATCCAGAATCGCGAAACGACGGAAATGCCGCGTTGCGCGTCGCGTGCGTAAAAACGTTGCGAATAAATGTTGTAGCACGTTCATAGCGTGCACCGACGATGGGGTGAAGCGATGGGTGAAATATATAACGGCAGTCGCGATTCGGACATGCGATAGCCAGCGTTGGATGGCAGGCGCGGATATTGGTTCCGCGCCGACGAAATTTTAGCTGGCGCTTGATGCGGTATTGGCAGCAGGCACGGCGCTGAAAGGTTTTGCGCTGCTGATCACCGACATCACGATGGCGGCGAAGTAGGGCAGCGATTGAATCAGAATTGCCGCTATCCACAGTTGCAGGTCACTCGCATTTAAATTGTGATAGCGGGTGACCGCGATGCCTATCACCGCGCCCCACAGCAGCAAGGTGATGATTGCCTCTTCCGAAACGAGCAACAACGCAAACCAAACCGATTCGCGGTCTTTATTTTTCGGCGTGCGCAGGAACGGAATCTTGTCGGTGAAAATACCGTAAAGCATCGCTTTCGAAATCACATAGCTCAAGGCGAGACCCGCGAGTGCAGCTTGCAGAGTTTCAACGCGATCGGTGCCGACGCGGCTGCGATAGACGTAATACAGCTTGGCCAGTTTGAAGAAGAACAATGCCAGTGGCGGAATCGCATACACCGCGAGTGGCGGATCGATTTTCGCCGAGAAAATCATCGCGTATGACCACAGCAGCGCGCCGAGCGTGAAAAATAAATTCATGCCATCGGCAATCCACGGCAACCAGCCGGCGACGAAGTGATAACGCTGGCCGAGTGACAATTTGGTTTCGGCGCCGAGAAATAATTCACGCGCGTATTTGCGCATGATTTGCACGGCGCCATATGCCCAGCGGAAACGTTGCTTGCGGTAGTCGATGAAGTTATCGGGAATCAATCCTTTGCCATAACTCTTCTCGATATACGCTGCTTCCAAGCCGCTGTGGAATACGCGCAGACCGAGTTCTGCATCTTCGGTGATGGTATCCGTGCCCCAACGGCCTAATTCTTCCAGTGTGGTGCGGCGCACCATGGTCATAGTGCCGTGTTGAATAATCGCGTTGCGATCGTTGCGCGTGACCATGCCGATGTGGAAGAAGCCGCGATATTCGGCGTAACACATTTTCTTGAAGAGTGTTTCGCCGCCGTCGCGGTAGTCCTGCGGCGCTTGCACGATAGCGATTTTCGGATTCTGGAAATGCGGCACCAGATCGCGCAGCCAATCCGGATCGACCTGATAATCCGAATCGATCACCGCAATGATATCGGCGTCTTCGACAGTGTGATCGAGCGCGAAATTGAGTGCGCCGCCTTTGAAACCTTCGAGCGGTGCGACATGGAAGAAGCGATAACGCGGATCGTTCAATTGTGCGCAGTATTCTTCGACTGGTTTCCACACTGCTTCGTCTTTGGTGTTGTTGTCGATGATCAGCACTTCGTAATTTTCATAACGCAATTTGCGCAGTGCATCGATCGTTTCGATCACCATATCGGGCGGTTCGTTGTAGCACGGCACGTGAATCGATACTTTCGGATGAATACCGTTATCGAATTCGGCAGCGGGACCGAATGGACGTTTACGCCGCATGACCCAGACCGCTTCCGCCCATTCGTGCGCTTCGACGAATAACACCGTGGCGACACCGATCGCACTCAACGACAAAATCACGCCGAGCACGATGGTGCCGAACGACGCGTACGGGTCGAGAATCTGATACGCCATATAGACGAGCGTCGATGTGCTCAGGAACGCAACGGCAGCGAGAAAGCTTACGGCGCGTCGACGCATCTGTCGCGCATCGACGAGGAACATGAAGAAAGTGAGAATACCGAGCGCGATCGTGATCGCAACGAGCGTGCGCCATTTCGGAATCGGTTGCAGCGGACCTTTCAGCGCAAACTTCGGCTGGCGATCGGCATTGAAAACGCCCCAGTAGGCGCCGACCGCACCTTCCTGTTTCATCTTCCACGGCTGGTCGAACGCTTCCATGATGTAGAACTGATAATTTTCCTTTTGCGCGAGCGGGAAGAAATTGCGCAGGAATTTGCCTTCTTCGGCGTCTGAGGCTTTCGCCAGTCCGATTTCGCGACCACGGCTCGGCCAGCCGACTTCGCCGATCACGATGGGTTTGTTTTTGAATACCGGTTGCGATTTGAGTTTGTCGTATGACGCCTTAATGTCGTCGTTGGCGTACTCGACGCCTTTGCCGAGCCAATAGGGCAGGAAATGCACGCCGACGAAATCGGCGCTGGCGGCAAGCCGCGCATTTTCCGGATGCTCGCCCTTGCCGTCGCCAATCAACCAGAAGTCCCAGGAGTCGGCGGTGGACATCGGCACCTTGCGGTTGATGCTCTGACGTACATAGTTCATGTACATCACCAGATCGTCGCCAGTGAGTTCCTGTCGCAGCAAGGTTTCGTTGCCGATGATGATGCGATCGATATTTTTGTTGGCGTTGACGACTTCGATCAGGCGATCGAGCTCCTGGATATTGGCTTCGCGGTCATCCGACAGCCATGCCCCGGTCATCACCATCAAGCCATGCTTGCCGGCGATGCGCGGAATTTCGCCGAGAATGCCTTTCACCGAATAGGTACGAATGTGCTTGGTGTATTGCGCCAGCAGCGCCATGTCCTCTTCGATTTCCTGCTCGCTCGGATAGGTGCCGTCGATGGGGCTCTGGCCGTAGCGGTACGGCGAATAGGCGAAGCCGGAAATTTGCTTTGGCCAGGGAGCGACTTCTTCCGGGCGATTGATAAATCCCCAGATGCCGAGCGTAATCGCCGACAAACTGAAGAGCACAAAGATGGCGTGGAAGAGATTGGAGTACGAGTAAGTGCGAGCGTTTTCGGCCATAGGTTTTGGCGCAGGCTTAAGCAGCGAAGAGGGGGCTCATTCTAAGATAAAGTTCCTGGTTAGCACAGCGCGCGGCACGCCTAAATTTTTCGCTGCGGCTGTGATAGAGCACGCAGTTTCACGTGCTCATCGCGCGAGCTGATCGCTGTCGTCAGAAACGGCCAGCCTCAGGTTGCAGCAGCGCCGTGTTTCAGGTTGCAGTTGCATTGGCGTTGCGATTTTTTAACCAGGCAATCAAAGCCGGCAATAATGAAATCACAATGATGACGAGAATAACGGCGGTCAGATTATTTTTGATGAAGGGAATGGCGCCTAGAAAATATCCGGCCAGTGTCAGCGAGATCACCCAGGCGAGCGCGCCGGAAATATTGAAGAATTGAAAGCGGCTGAAATTCATCGCCGAAACGCCGGCAACGAACGGCGTGAACGTGCGCAGGATTGGCATGAAGCGCGAAATCACCAGCGTTTTACCGCCGTGGGTTTCGTAGAAACGATTGGCGCGGTCGAGCGCCTCGCGATTAAAGAAGCGCGAGTTCGGCCACAGGAAGACGCGGGGGCCGAGATAACTGCCGATCGCGTAGTTGACGGTGTTGCCGAGAATGGCGGCCACGCAGAGTAAAACCAGGATCAGCGCGAGACTCAAATCGCCTTTGGCGGCGAACATGCCGGCGACGAATAACAGCGAGTCACCGGGTAAAAATGGAAGTACAACCAATCCGGTTTCACAAAAAATAATCGCGAATAAAATGGCGTAAACCCAAATGCCGTAATCCGCGATGACCTGACCTAGGGTTGCATCGAGATGCAGCAGCATTGTCGAGAGTTGAATCAATAAATCCATGAGTCCTGCCCTAGGTGTTGCGCGAAGAGAGTACTGCGCGAAATGAGTTTTGCGCGAAAGTGATCGCTACACGAAATCATTGTCGATCGGTGCGATCGTAAAGCCGCGCTGACTCTACCGATATTTGGTTGTCGGCGCCACCATTCGGCGGCGTTTCTGCGCACGTCGAGTGCCACGTGGCGCAAGGCCTTGACGCGTGTTCAAGACGTGCTGATTAACTGTTACGATGCGCGGCACCTTAGTATCCAAATTAGTGTTCAGAGTTCCTCCCTTTCATCGGCTTGAAAAACTCCATGACTGCAGTTTCCCGTAAGTTTGTCGTGCCCGTTTATGTGCTCGCTTTGATCGTCGCGCTGGCGCTGCTCTACGCATTTTGGGCGTATCTGGGGCGCCGTATCGAGTTACCGGAAATCGTAGGCGGCGGGCATAAATTGCAATGCGTGTCGTACAGTCCTTTCGACAAAGATCAAACGCCGCTGCGCCCCGGATTTGTGATTCGACCCGAGCGCATGGATATCGATCTGGCGCTGCTATCGAAATATTTTTCGTGTGTGCGTACCTACTCGATGACAGGCCTGGACGATTTACCGCTGTACGCGCAGAAACACGGCATGACAGTGCTGCTCGGCGCCTGGGTGAGCCCTGATCCGAAAAATACGCGGCTCGAAATCGAGCAATTGGTGGCGGCGGCCAATAAATACCCCGACGTGGTGCAAGCCGTTGTCGTCGGCAACGAAGCACTGCTGCGCAAAGATATTTCGGGGCCGCGTCTGGCCGAGTTGATCACCGAAGTGAAGAGTCGCGTGAAGCAACCGGTGACTTACGCCGATGTGTGGGAGTTCTGGATGAAATATCCGCAGGTCGCGCCCGTCGTCGATTTCATCACGATTCATTTATTGCCGTATTGGGAGGACGATCCAACCGGCATCGACGATGACGCGGCGCTCAAGCATGTGGCGGCGGTACACGATGAGTACGCGCGTCGATTTGCACCGAAAGACATTTTGATCGGTGAAACCGGCTGGCCAAGTCACGGCCGGCAACGAGAAACCGCAGTGCCCAGCTTGGTGAACGAAGCGAAATTCATGCGTGGCTTCGTACAAATGGCCGAGCGTAACGGCTGGCAATACAACTTGATCGAAGCTTTCGATCAACCCTGGAAGCGCGCGAATGAAGGGGCGGTCGGCGGCTATTGGGGATTGTTCGATGCCGATCGCAACGATAAGGGTGTGCTGGCTGGCGCGGTTTCCAATTTGCCGGATTGGCAGCACTGGCTGACGTTATCGCTCGCGATTGCATTCGGCGTGCTGGTGTTTTTCGGCCGTCCCAACGATACGCAGGCGGCGGTAGTGATTCCGGTATTGGCTGCACTCGCGGGTGCGTGTTCTTCGTTATGGTTGTGGCTGGCGAAATTCGACAATCGCGATTATTGGGAATGGGCGTGGACAGCGGTGCTGCTCATCATTAACGCGCTCGCCGTATTTCGTGCCGCACTCGAAATGACGGCGAAGGATGCATGGCAACAAAAAATATTCACGAGATATGCGCGCGCTGCGAATCTGGGATTACTGCTGATCGGATTTGCGGGTGCGGTGACGATGGCGCAACTGGTATTCGATGCGCGTTATCGCGAATTTCCAAGCTACATTATTTTGCTGCCGGCGCTGGTGTATTTGCGCTGGCCGGTTAATGTACCGCTGCGCGAAACGACGCTGTTGTTAGGCGTAATTGCCGTTGGTATTCCGTTGCAGCTTATTGAAGAGACCTTGGCGAATACTCAGGCGCTGGGCTGGGCCGGAGCATCGGTATTGTTGGCTGCGGCATTGTGGCGCTCGTTGCGCACCAGTCGCAATGCGCAGATCAACGCCGAAAATACGGCGGGTGTAACGGTGTAGAGCGCAAGCGCTGGCGCGGTGATGAACAAGCCGAGCCACGCCAATTTTTTTCCGTTGGTACCTGCAATAAAAAATGCAGGAATCGCGCAGATCAGCGCTGCCCATGCCAGCACGCGGAAGTGAATAATTTTTCCCACGGTAGCGCGCACATCGCACATGGCGATTGCGCTTTTGTCATCGCAGACTTCCACCCAATGCGCATTTTCCATCAGTTGAAAACGCAGCGTGTAACACAGTCCGAGCCATACACCGAGCAGGGCGAGCGGAATGAGTAAATGGCGGGGCGGCATGAGACTTCTCCGGGTGTTTGCGTTGCGGGAATTGGGTATGCGGCGGCAATGATCGTGCATTTTTCGCGGCGAGTCATCTGTCGTGAGCGCATTTCAGTTTGGATTGTTTTGCATTCGTCGCGATAACGTAACAACTGGATGTTAATCTGCGAGCGGATAGGTCTATCTGCATTTGGAGTTTAGCCATGAGTATCAAAATCGGCATCAACGGTTTCGGTCGTATCGGACGGCTGGCATTGCGCGCAGCGTGGGATTGGCCCGAATTCGAATTTGTACGCATCAATGATCCTGCCGGCGATGCGCCCACGCACGCGCATCTACTCAATTTCGATTCAGTGCACGGGCGCTGGCAACATGAGGCGAGCGCAGACGGCGATCAGATAATCATCGGCAGTAAACGTATCGCCGTGAGCAACAACAAAGCGATCGCCGATAGCGATTGGTCGGGTTGCGATGTGGTGATCGAAGCTTCCGGCAAAATGAAAAGCGCAGAGGCCTTGCAGCCTTATCTGGATCAAGGCGTAAAACGCGTCGTCGTCACCGCGCCGATTAAATCGCCCGATGTGCTCAACGTGGTGATGGGCGTCAACGACGATCGCTACGACGCAGCCAAACATCGTGTCGTTACGGCGGCATCGTGTACGACGAATTGTTTGGCGCCCGTGGTGAAAGTGATTCACGAAAGTCTGCACATCAAACACGGCAGCATCACCACGATTCACGATCTCACCAACACGCAAAGCATTCTTGATACACCGCACAAAGATTTGCGTCGTGCGCGCGCATGCACGATGAGTCTGATTCCCACCACGACGGGTTCGGCCACCGCGATCACGGAAATTTTTCCGGAATTAAAAGGTCGCTTGAATGGCCACGCCGTGCGCGTGCCGCTTGCGAACGCCTCGCTCACCGATTGTGTATTCGAAGTGGAAAAATCAACCACAGTTGATGAAGTGAACGCATTGTTGAAAGCTGCGGCAGAAGAGGGCCCGCTGAGAAATATTCTGGGTTACGAGTCGCGCCCGTTGGTGTCGATCGATTACCGCACCGATCCGCGTTCGAGCATTATCGATGCGTTGTCGACGATGGTGGTGAACGGCACGCAGGTGAAAATTTACGCGTGGTACGACAACGAGTGGGGTTACGCGAATCGCACGGTAGAGCTCGCACTAAAAGTGGGTTTGAGCAAATAAAAAGGGCTTGAGCGATTTAAATGGCATTCTCCTTGCGCTTGTCATCACCATTGCAACAGTACGCCATCGTCACCGGCAATTACTGGGCGTTCACGCTCACCGATGGCGCGCTGCGCATGCTCGTCGTCTTGCATTTTCACGCGCTCGGTTATTCGCCGTTGCAAATTGCGTTGCTGTTTTTGTTCTACGAAATTTTCGGCGTGGTGACCAATCTCATCGGCGGCTGGCTCGGTGCGCGTATCGGTTTAAATCGAACGATGAATATCGGCTTGGCGACACAGGTGATTGCATTGTTAATGCTCGCCGTTCCCGCAACGATGTTGAGCGTGCCGTGGGTAATGGCAGCGCAGGCGTTATCGGGCATCGCCAAAGACCTCAATAAAATGAGCGCGAAAAGCGCGGTGAAACAATTGGTGCCGAGCGATGCGCAAGGCACGTTATATCGCTGGGTGGCGGCGCTGACCGGATCGAAAAATGCGCTCAAGGGTGTCGGTTTTTTTCTCGGCGGCGTGTTGCTGTCGTCGTTTGGCTTCAAAGGTTCTGTCGTCGCGATGGCGATTGTGCTCGCTATTATCTGGTGTGCGAGCATTTTGTTATTGCAGCGCGATTTGGGCCGCGCGAAAAGCAAACCAAAATTCCGCGATATTTTTTCCAAGAGCCGTGCCGTAAATATTTTATCGGCAGCGCGTTTGTTTTTATTCGGTGCACGCGATGTCTGGTTCGTCGTCGCGCTGCCCGTGTATTTAAGTGTTGCATTCGGCTGGGATCATTGGCGCGTCGGCGGTTTTCTCGCGGCGTGGGTGATCGGCTACGGCATCGTGCAGGCGCTGGCGCCGAATATTACCAAGCAGCGCGGTGATAGCGTGCCGGGACGCAGCGCGGCAGTGATGTGGGCATTTTTACTCGCGTTAATTCCTGCGGTGATTGCGTTGGGATTGGAGCAATCATTGCCGATCGCTCCTGTCTTGCTCGGCGGCCTCATGCTATTCGGCGTTTTCTTCGCAATCAATTCTTCATTGCACAGTTTTCTGATCGTGAATTACGCGAGCGAAGACGGTGTTTCACTCGATGTCGGTTTCTACTACATGGCCAACGCACTCGGCCGATTACTGGGCACAGTGTTATCGGGATGGATTTTTCAAAGCGCTGGGCTCGAAGTTTGTCTTTGGATTTCGGCGTTGTTTATTGCAGTGGCGGCGGGGGTTTCGGTGGCGTTGCCAAATCATCCGGCTATGCCGGAAGTTTCTTAGAGGCGGAGCGAACTATTAAAAAGCACAATCGCTGGGATTTTGCTGGCGCACTAATTTGTTTAATGGGGGCCTCGCTTATTTTGTGGGCTCCTCGTCATTGAGTCTTCCGTGAAACTGGCCGAAACGTCGCGTACATTGATCATCCTCAAGTTTTATTTTTACATCTTTTCATAAACTGCACTTGGGAAGTTCGCCGTCTCGTAGCGGAGTCAGTTGACTGGAAGCATGCCGATGAGTACTGCCACATTCGCTTTACCGCGCCGTTATCCGCGCACTTTTCTCGTCGCAGCGGCGGTGGTCTGGTACGTCCTTTACAAGACGCTGGCTCCTGCATCGGAGGCGTTGGTGGCCTTGTTGCCGGTGGATCGCGCGAGTCATCTCGGCGGCGCGCTGCAATTCTTTTTTTACGACACACCGAAAGTCCTGTTGTTGCTGACCGGCGTTGTATTTGTCATGGGCATGATCAACTCCTATTTCACGCCGGAACGCACTCGCGCATTGTTAGCGGGGCGTACTGAAGGCATTGCCAATGTGATGGCTGCCAGTCTCGGTATTGTCACGCCGTTTTGTTCGTGCTCCGCGGTCCCGCTTTTTATTGGGTTCGTGCAGGCCGGTGTTCCGCTCGGCGTGACGTTTTCATTTTTGATTTCGGCACCGATGGTGAATGAAGTTGCGCTGACCTTATTGTTTGGTCTATTCGGTTGGAAAACCGCGTTGCTTTACTTGGGACTCGGATTGTTGATCGCGATTGTTGCGGGATGGGTGATTGGGCGTTTGAACATGGAGCGCCATTTGGAGGATTGGGTGCGCGACATGCCACGCATGCAGGCCACGCTCGAAGGCGGCGTTGTGACACTGAGCGATCGCATCGATGCCGGTTTTGCCAGTGTGCGCGAAATTGTTGGCAAGGTGTGGCCTTACATCATTGTCGGCATCGCGATTGGCGCGGGTATTCACGGCTGGGTACCGGAAGATTTTATGGCCTCATTTATGGGTAAAGACGCGTGGTGGTCGGTGCCACTCGCGGTTGTGATCGGTATACCGATTTACACCAATGCGGCAGGTGTCATTCCGATTGTGCAGGCGCTGCTGGCGAAAGGCGCCGCGCTTGGCACCGTGCTCGCATTCATGATGAGTGTGATTGCACTGTCGGCACCGGAGATGATTATTTTGCGCAAAGTGCTCAAGCCGGCGCTCATTGCGACATTCATCGGAGTCGTTGGTATCGGCATTCTTATCGTGGGTTATGTCTTTAATTTTCTCTTGTGATTTTTGTTTGATGCGAGGATGTGTTCGTTATGAAAAATATCAAAGTGCTCGGCTCCGGCTGTGCTAACTGCAAGTCGACACTCGCGCTGATTGAACAGCAGGCGAAAGCAAAAGGGATTGAAATTCAGTTGGAAAAAATCGAAGACATGCGCGACATCGTGAGTTACGGCGTGATGTCGACGCCGGCAGTGGTTATTGATGGCAAAGTCGTTCATGCTGGTGGTGTGCCGAGCAAGGAAAAAGTTGAACAGTGGTTTACGGTCTAATTTTTGACGTGAATTTCAGCTGTAATCTAGAGACCGGATGTGAATAGAGGAAACCGGTTCAATGCCAGCACATAAGAAAAAGCCCCGCAAGCGGGGCTATGAATAAAACGGCAAATTAATTCATTTGTGCCTTAAGCAGCAGGCACCACATCAATCACTTGCGCAGCGATGCGCTTGCCGTCGTCAGCCGATTTTTGGAAATCCGCCATTTGATCGAAGTTCATGTAGCGATAAATATCCGCTGACATCGCGTCGAGTTTACCGGCGTATTCCATGTATTCCGCAACTGTCGGGATTTTGCCGAGAACGGAGCCGACCGCAGCGAGTTCTGCCGAAGTCAGATATACGTTCGAGCCATCGCCGAGGCGGTTCGGGAAGTTACGGGTCGAGGTCGACAATACGGTTGCGCCGGGTTTGACGCGTGCCTGGTTACCCATGCACAGCGAGCAGCCTGGCATTTCGGTGCGCGCACCGGTGCGGCCGTAAATGTTGTAGTAGCCTTCCTCTTTGAGCTGATGCTCGTCCATGCGTGTCGGTGGAGCAATCCACAAACGCGTCGCCAACGAACCAGCCGGCACTTTATCTAACAGTTTGCCTGCGGCGCGATAGTGACCGATGTTGGTCATGCATGAGCCGATAAATACTTCGTCGACTTTATCACCGGCAACTTCGGAGAGCAGACGTGCATCGTCCGGATCGTTTGGTGCGCATACGATCGGCTCTTTCACGTCGGCGAGATCGATTTCGATAATCGCTGCGTATTCTGCGTCTTTATCGGCTTCGAGCAATTGTGGATTGGCGAGCCACTCTTCCATTTTGCGCGCACGGCGTTCGAGCGTGCGTGGATCGCCATAACCATCGGCAATCATCGCGCGCAACAGTGTGATATTCGAACGCAGATATTCGCTGATGGTTTCTTTGCCGAGTTTGATCGAGCAGCCAGCTGCAGAGCGTTCCGCAGACGCATCCGACAATTCGAAAGCCTGTTCGACTTTCAAATCTTCGAGGCCTTCGATTTCGAGAATGTTGCCGGAGAAAATATTTTTCTTCCCTTTCTTCGCAACAGTCAAAAGGCCTTGTTTGATCGCGTAGTAAGGAATCGCGTGGACGAGATCGCGCAACGTGATGCCCGGCTGCATTTTGCCTTTGAAGCGCACGAGTACCGACTCAGGCATGTCGAGCGGCATAACGCCTGTTGCCGCTGCGAACGCAACGAGACCCGAACCTGCAGGGAACGAAATACCGATCGGGAAACGCGTGTGCGAATCGCCACCGGTGCCGACGGTGTCAGGCAACAGCATGCGGTTGAGCCAGCTGTGAATGATGCCGTCGCCCGGGCGCAACGAAACACCGCCGCGGTTCATGATGAAATCGGGCAGGGTGTGGTGGGTGTCGACATCGACGGGTTTTGGATACGCCGCCGTGTGGCAGAACGACTGCATAACCAGATCGGACGAGAAGCCCAGGCACGCGAGGTCTTTTAATTCGTCGCGAGTCATCGGGCCGGTCGTATCTTGCGAGCCCACAGTGGTCATCTTCGGTTCGCAGTAAGTGCCCGGACGAATACCTGCGACACCGCAGGCGCGACCAACCATTTTCTGCGCGAGCGTGAAGCCTTTGCCGGTGTCTTTCGGTTGTGCTGGCGAGCGGAACAGCGTGGTGTGCGGCAAGCCGAGCGCTTCGCGTGCGTTGTTGGTAAGGCCGCGACCGATGATCAAATTGATACGGCCGCCGGCGCGTACTTCATCGAGCAACACATCCGATTTCAAAGCGAATTCGGACACGGTTTGACCGCTGGCAGTGTTGATGATCTTGCCTTCGTACGGACGCACTTCGATGATGTCGCCGAAGTTGATGTTATCGACTGGCGCTTCGAATACGAGTGCGCCTGCGTCTTCCATCGTGTTGTAGAAAATCGGCGCGACTTTGCCGCCGAAACAGATGCCGCCGGTGCGCTTGTTCGGTACGCCCGGAATATCGTCGCCAAAGAACCACAGTACGGAGTTGGTTGCGGATTTACGCGAAGAGCCGGTGCCGACAACATCACCAACGAAGGCAACTTGAATGCCTTTGGCTTTGAGTTCTTCGATTTGTTTGATCGGGCCCGTGGTGCCGGGTTGATCCGGTGTCAGACCTTCGCGCGCCATTTTGTACATCGCTAGTGCGTGCAGCGGAATGTCAGGACGCGACCACGCGTCGGGAGCAGGCGAGAGATCATCGGTATTGGTTTCGCCGGTGACTTTGAAGACGATGGTTTTAATCGATTGCGGTACTTCAGGGCGGCTCGTGAACCATTCGCCATCGGCCCACGATTGCAGTACGGCTTTCGCGTTCGCGTTGCCGGCTTTGGCTTTGTCGACCACGTCGTGGAAACGATCAAACATCAGCAGCGTGTGCTTGAGTTCAGCCGCAGCCAATGCACCGAGTTCTGGGCATTCGAGGGCGCTGACCAGCGTGTCGATGTTGTAGCCGCCGAGCATTTTGCCGAGCAGGGCAATCGCAGCCTTTTTGTCGATCAACGGAGTCGTCGCTTCGCCTTTGACGATGGCGGTGAGGAAAGCGGCTTTGACGTAAGCGGCTTCATCGACTCCGGGCGGAACGCGATTGGTGATGAGATCGAGCAGGAATTGCTCTTCCCCTTTCGGCGGGTTTTTCAGTAATTCAACGAGACCGGCGACCTGTTCGGCGCTGAGCGGTTTCGGAGGGATACCTTGAGCGGCGCGTTCGGCGACGTGACTGCGGTAGGCTTCGAGCACGGTGGGGACTCCAGTTTGTTATGGGTTCAGAAAAACCCGATTCAGAGAAACCCTCGTCGTCAGGATCACCAACGACAGGGCCTGATTAAGCCGCGAAATCTTGCGGCGCCTGTTCTTTTGACTAGCAGGGAATGCGGCCGGGAAGTATAACCGTGAAGCAGTCGGTGGTTAAAGGCCGCTCGCGCATTTCTGTGCGTTGATGAACGCAGCGGCGTGTTGCTGGAAACAATGCTCGATAATGGGTCGACGCCGTCATCATCCTGAAATAAAGTTCGCACTTCCAAAATCATTACTAGAATTATCCTCGTGTCCGAAAAGCTGATCGCGCGCATTCCAACTCCCTGTATCGGCGTTTGTTCCACCGGCATTGGCGACGCCGTGTGCCGCGGTTGCAAGCGGTATGCGCATGAAGTCATTCACTGGAATAGTTACAGCCAGGAACAGAAGCAGGCCATCGACCGTCGTCTCGACCAGCTGCTGACCCAGGTCGTCAATGCCAAGTTGCGGGTGTTCGATAGCGAGCTGTTGGAAATGCGGATGAAAGCACAGCAGATTCGTTATTCGGTGCATCGCAATCCGCCGGTGTGGGTGTTTGAATTGCTGCGAGCGGGCGCGACACAAATCGACGATCCGCGCGACTACGGGTTTGCCATCGAGCCCGGTTACCGCACCTTGCCGTTAGCGGCTTTGCGCGAGCAGATCGATCGTGAGTTTTTCCTATTATCCGAGGCGCACTATCAGCGCTACATCGCTGCTATTGCTTAATAGAGCGCAGTCGCTTGATAGCGCCAAATTATTTGCAAAGGTTTTCCCGATTAATGCCGTTGAACAACAATAAATGCGTTTTAAAAGCAAAGCGAAACGGATTGATCTTTGTTTTTACTGGGCTGCAGATACTGATCGGATGCACCGGTGGCGGGGGATCGTCGTCCGATGGTGAAACATCATCTCCGACGGTGTCGACCGTCGTTTCGATAGCAGCTCCAGCAAAGCCGGAAAATAACGCCCAGATTCTGCGTTGCCCTATCACCTCGGCATTTAATGTTGCCGCGCCGCCCGCGCAAAGCTCGGGGCAGATCGTCGGGCGCATTACCTACGATCGAATTCCATTCAAATTTCCATCGGGGCCCACGCCTGGCGGTCCTGGGCTCGATTACAACAACCCTCAGGTTTTGCCCGTGCGCGGTGCGGTTGTGGAAGCCATCGCTGCGGGTGCAAACGATCAATGCGACGGGGCGGCGGTGGCGACCGCATTGACCGATGGCGATGGCTGGTATCGATTGGCTTCGGGCAATACCAAAGTGTGTGTGCGGGTGAGGGCGCAGATGTATCGCGCCGCCGATAACAGCAGCGCGGCCAGCTGGAATTTCGCGGTGGCCGATAATACTTCGGCGAATTCGCTGTACGGCATGATTGAAGCGTCGCCCGCAACTGCAGATGCGCAACCGCGTCGCGATTTACACGCGCAGTCCGGTTGGTCTGGCAGCAGCTACAACGCAACCCGCGAGGCCGCACCTTTTGCCATTCTCGATACCGCGTGCCAAACGATGAATGCCGTGCTCGACTATAACGGCGCCCAATCATTCGGTTCGCTGACATTCATGTGGAGCACGAAAAACACCAACGATACGAGCGGCACGCGGGAGCAGGGCAAGATCGGCGGTGCATTTTTCGATGCGAATCAGCGCGCGATTTATTTGCGCGGCGACGCGGCAGTCGATACCGATGAGTTCGATAAGATGGTGATCGCGCATGAGTTCGGTCACTTCGCTGTGCACGTGTTGTCGCGCTCCGATAGCATCGGTGGCGATCACAGCTTGCTCGATTATCTCGATCCGCGACTCGCTTTCGACGAGGGTTGGGCCACCGCGTTTGCTGGTCTGGCCATGAACGATTCGATTTATCGCGATTCTTACGAAGCTGTTTCGCTAAACAGCTTGCCCCGCGAGTATTCCTTCGATATCCAAGCGCAATATGGCAATACGCCGACAGGCTGGTATTCCGAAATGTCGGTGCAGCGCGCGTTATACAAGCTCGGAGCGGATATTTCCGACGGTGGGGTAGGGATGGGATTGTCTTCGTTGCTGCAGACGTTTTCTGGAAGCTATAAGCAAACCCAATCACTTGCATCGATATTCAGTTACGGCACGTTTTTGAAAAGCGAACAAGCGTCTTATGCGGGTGATATCGCAGATTTTCTGGACGATGAAAATATCGAGGGCAATTCCATCACCGAGTTTGCCGATAACGAAACGCACGCGGAGAGTAATTTCGATTTACCTGTTTACGCAGTGCTCGATACGCTCGGGAGCAAACAAACGGTGTGTTCGAGCGATGCGTACGGCACGGAAAATACCTTGTCCAACCGGCGTTATCTGCGTTTCACACCGCCGCAGTCCGCGCGCTTTAAATTCAACGTGAAGCCGTTTGGTAGCGGCGTTGCGGGAGTTGAAGTGATCGATCGCGGCAGTAAGATTCTCTATCAGCAAGGCTCCACGGCCGGCGCAACCTTAGTTGCAAATAGCGATACTTTGCAGGGTGGGCGCAGCTACGTGCTCAGCATCTTTCATATCGGCAATGTGATCGCAGGCAGCAATGTCGGCGCTGCGGACAAATGCTTTCAGGTATGGGCGCAGGCGTATTAGGTGGCCGGATGAATTCAATTATGCGAGCAATCATTGTTCTGAGTGCGCTGGTTATTGTTGCGTGTTCGCAGCCACCGGATTCGCGCGCGGAATCGAAAGTGGCTGCGCCTCAATCGGTGGCGGCTAATAAGCGTCCGAGCTTTTCGCCATCTGCGCCGGTTAATTTGAGCTATCGCGTAGACGAAGCGGTCGCAGGGCAACCGCAGCGCGTGGAGTTGACGATCAATACGCGCTTGAATAGCGGTTGTTTACTCGTCGAAGTCGCCAAGCAGGAAGGCGTAGATGTTATCGACAAAGCTGCGCAGCGCATCGATCTCGCGAATACATCCCAGCCTATCGAGCTGCAGATGCAAGCGATACAACTCGGCAGCGGCGAGCATTATTTCGTGTTGTTGCTCACCGTCGAAACCGGCATGGGACCGATGTCGCGCACGTTTCGCATCGATCTTACTCCGGCATCCCCCGGCGAATCCGATTAATCGGTTCGTCTTCATCAGACCGATATCGCCCGTTATACTGCGCGCCTTTCAGTAAAGCCGTATTTTCGCCATGGTCGATATCCGTCCCATCCAGAAATTTCTGCGCTGCGAAACGCCCGATGCGTGGCTGCAAAACGCGCTCGCACAGCAAGAGCTATTGTTGATTGATCATGCCAATTGCGAGAAAAAAGCCGCCGGCACGGCGATGAATTTTTTGTATCGCTATGTCGATAAACCCGATTTGCTGCAGCGCATGTCGAAGTTGGCGCGCGAGGAGTTGCGTCATTTCGAACAGGTGATGACGATCATGGCGAAACGCGGAATTCATTATGTGCAAACATCGCCCGCCCGTTATGCAGGGTCGTTGCACAAGCACGTGCGCACGTATGAACCGGAAAAATTGATTGATACTCTGATCATAGGTGCATTCATCGAAGCACGTTCGTGCGAGCGTTTTGCTCGGTTAGCGCCATTACTCGACGATGAACTCAACGCTTTCTATTCGGGGTTGCTCGCTTCGGAATCGCGGCATTTCCAACATTATTTGCAATTCGCGCAGCGTTTTTCGGAAAAGCCGATCGTTGATCGCGTTGAGTTTTTTGCGCAGTGCGAGCGCGAATTAATCGAAGCGGATGATGTGGAGTTTCGGTTTCACAGCGGGCCGATGCCGACGTAATTGCTTATTTTTGCGATGGCAATTTCGGGCGCAGAAAGCAGCGCCCCTACGAATTAAATTGAATATTTAATCAATTCAAGCGATTGATCGCGCTCAGCCTGCACGTACCACATGCAATCACCGTCTTTCTCATCACCATCGCGCCAATCGCCGAGTACGATTCGCTCAGCGGGCGCGTCATTGACTCGTAATTCATGCCGAGCTGGCCGATGCGTGTGGCCGTGAATCAATAGATCGACATTGTTTTCACTCATCATGCGTATCACTTCTGTCGGCGTCACATCCATGATGTCTTCGGCTTTATTGCTTGCGGCCATTTTGCTCTGCGCGCGCAACTGCGCAGCGAGTTGTCGACGTTGTTCAATCGGTGCCGCCAGTACTTGTTGTTGCCACTGGGGATTGCGGACCTGCGCGCGAAACGCGAGATATTCCTTATCTTCAGTGCATAGCGTATCGCCGTGCATGAGTAAGGTGGGGCGGCCATACAAATCAATGACGGCGCTGTCGGGCAATAATTTCATGCCGCAATGATTGGCGAATTTATTGCCGACGAGAAAATCGCGATTGCCGTGCATGAAATACAGCTGAGAGCCGCCGCGCTGTAATTGCTGCAGCGCGTTGGCGAAATCGTTAATCCACGCCGCGTCGTCGTCATCGCCGATCCACACTTCGAATAAATCGCCGAGTATGTACAGCGCTTCGGCGTGTTTCGCGTGCTCGTCGAAAAAGCGCAGGCACGCATCGAGCAGCCGCGGATGCGACGGCTGCAAGTGCAGATCGGAAATGAACAGCGTGGTCATCGTCTTTTTTCGAAAGCGAGGTTGAAGCTTACTCGGCAACCGTCGCTTTGGTGATCACCACATCTTCGGCAGGCACATCTTGATGGCCGCCTTTGCGCGTGGTGGGCACGCCTTTGATTTTATTGACCACATCCATGCCTTCAACCACTTTGCCGAACACGGCATAACCCCAGCCTTGCGAGGTTTTCGCGGTGTGATTGAGGAAGCTATTGTCGGCGACGTTGATGAAAAATTGCGCGCTTGCCGAGTGTGGGTCCATCGTGCGTGCCATGGCGATGGTGCCGATTTCGTTCTTGAGGCCGTTGTCGGCTTCGTTTTCGATGGGATCGCGCGTTTCTTTTTGCTTCATACCGGCTGTAAAACCGCCGCCCTGGATCATGAAATTATCGATGACGCGGTGAAACACGGTGCCGTCGTAGTGGCCGGCTTTCACGTACTCGACGAAATTTGCCGCGGTTTTCGGGGCTTTGTCGAAGTCGAGTTCCAGTTTGATGTCGCCGAAATTGGTATGCAGAGTAATCATGATGAGACCATCGTGAATTGAGAAGGATGAAGCCGCTATAATACGTTTTTTACCGCCGCCGGGCCATTGATGATCTACAGGTTTCTCGCAGCCTTCAGGTTATTTGGGTCCGTTAGGCTAATTCTAAATTGTCGCCCCTAGGCAAACCGCAGAGATTCGCATGAGCAGCAACGAAACGTCGAACGGCACGTCCCCAGCATCCGAGGTGAAAACTTCGAATAACTTTTTACGCGCGATTATCGAAGACGATATTGCGCAGGGCCGCGTCAAAGGTGCGATCGCCACACGCTTTCCGCCTGAGCCAAACGGCTATTTGCACGTTGGTCACGCCAAATCGATCTGCCTGAATTTTGGGCTGGCCGAAAAATTCGGCGGTACCTGCAATCTGCGTTTCGACGACACCAACCCTGAAAAAGAAAACCAGGAGTTCATCGATTCGATTCAAGCCGATGTGCAATGGCTCGGTTTCAAATGGAGCGGCACGGTACGTTACGCGTCGGATTATTTCGATCAGCTTTACGAATGGGCGCTGTATTTGATTCGCGCGGGTAAAGCCTACGTGTGCGATTTGTCGCCTGAGGAAGCGCGTGCTTATCGCGGCTCGTTGACCGAGCCCGGTAAAAATAGTCCGTATCGCGAGCGCAGCGTCGAAGAAAATCTCGCGCTGTTCGACAAAATGAAAAATGGCGAATTCGACGAAGGCGCATGTGCTTTACGCGCAAAAATCGATATGGCCTCGCCGAATATCAATCTGCGCGATCCTATTCTGTATCGCATTCGCAAGGCGCACCATCATCAAACTGGCGACAAGTGGTGCATGTATCCGAGCTACGATTACACGCACGGTCAGTCCGATGCGATCGAAGGCATCACGCATTCGATTTGCACACTCGAATTCGAAGATCATCGTCCGCTGTACGAATGGTTCATCGAGAATCTGCCAGTGCCCGCGAAGCCGAAGCAATACGAATTCGCGCGTTTGAATTTGAATTACACCGTCACCAGCAAGCGTAAATTGAAACAGCTCGTCGACGAGAAAATCGTGAATGGTTGGGACGATCCGCGTATGCCGACAATTTCCGGTATGCGTCGTCGCGGCTTCACGCCGCAATCGCTGCGCAATTTCTGCGACATGATCGGCGTCACGCGCAGCGAGGGCATCGTCGATGTGGCGATGCTCGAATTCGCGATTCGCGATGATCTCGATAAAAATGCACCACGTGCGATGTGCGTGCTCGATCCGCTGAAAGTCGTCATCACTAATTATCCAGAAGAAAAGGTCGAGTGGCTCGATGCGCCCAACCATCCCTCACGAAGTGATCTTGGTGAGCGCAAGTTGCCGTTTACGCGCGAGATCATGATCGATCGCGCGGATTTTCGTGAAGAGGCCAACAAGAAATACAAGCGCCTTGTGCTCGGTAAAAAAGTACGCCTGCGCAACGCGTATGTGATTACTGCCGATGAAGTGATTAAAGATGCGAGTGGCATTATCACCGAATTGCGCTGCACGTACGACGCAGCAACGCACGGCGCCGATCCCGCCGATGGCGTGAAGCCGAAAGGCGTGATCCATTGGGTATCCGCAACGCACGGTAAAAAAGCCACGGTGCGTGTCTATGACCGCTTGTTCTTGCACGAAGCGCCTGATCGCGGCGGTGAGGATTTCATGCAGCATTTGAATCCGAATGCGCTAACGATTTTGAGCGATTGCTACATCGAGCCGAGTTTGGCCGACGCGAAACCGGAACAGTCGTTTCAATTTGAGCGCGAAGGCTATTTCGTTGCGGATCGATACGATCATTCTGCGTCGCAACCCGTATTCAATAAAACGATCGGCTTGCGAGATACGTTCAACGATCAAGCGGCAGGTGAGTAGTAGACATGGCGTTAACGATTTACAACACGCTCACGCGCAGCAAAGAGCAATTCACACCGATCGAACCGGGCAAAGTGCGCATGTATGTGTGCGGCATGACGGTGTACGACTATTGCCATCTCGGCCATGCGCGCGTGCTGGTCGCATTCGATGTGATCACGCGTTATTTGCGCGCGCGCGGATACGATGTGACTTACGTGCGCAATATCACTGATATCGACGATAAAATTTTGCGCCGCGCCGCTGAAAATGGTGAGGTCTACACAGCCTTGACCTCGCGCTTTATCGATGCGATGCACGATGACGAAAAACGTCTCGGCGTGTTGCCGCCGACGCACGAGCCGCGGGCGACACAATTTATCGATGAAATGTTTGCGCTGATCGAAAAGCTCATTGCGAAAGGTTACGCGTATCGTGCCGATAACGGCGATGTGTATTACGCCGTTTCGAAATTCGAGGGCTACGGCAAACTATCGGGCAAAAACCCGGATGAATTGCTCGCCGGTGCGCGCATCGAAGTCGATGAAGCCAAACGCGATCCGCGCGACTTTGCGTTGTGGAAAGCCGCGAAACCGAATGAAGAAGCGGTGTGGGAATCGCCGTGGGGCCCTGGACGTCCCGGCTGGCATATCGAATGCTCGGCGATGTCGGGTAAATGCCTCGGCGAAACCTTCGATATTCATGGCGGCGGTCCCGATCTACGCTTCCCGCATCACGAAAACGAAATCGCGCAGAGCGAAGCCGCCCACGGTAAACATTATGTGAATTATTGGATGCACGCCGGCGCGGTGCGTGTCGACGGCGAAAAAATGTCGAAATCACTCGGCAACTTTTTCACGATTCGCGAAATTCTGGATAAATACGATCCTGAAGTGGTGCGCTATTTGTTGATCAGCAGCCACTATCGCAGCGAGATCGATTATTCGCAGGAAAGTTTGCAGGAAGCGCGCAGCGGACTCGATCGTTTTTACAATGCGTTGAAAGATTTCGCGGACGTCGTTCCCGCAACGGCAGAAGTCTTGCAATCCAGTGCGTACTACGATCGCTTCGTGATGGCGATGGATGACGATTTCAACACGCGAGAAGCGCTGTCGGTGATGTTCGAACTCGTTCGCGCATTGAATGCCGAAAACGATGCGGCGACCAAGCAGCGGCTCGCATCGGAATTGAAAGCACTCGGTCAGGCGCTTGGTTTATTGCTGCAAAACCCGAGCGATTATCTGCACGGGATCGGGCCGGTCGATGGTTCTGAAATTGAAGCGCTCATCGCCGAGCGCTTGCAGGCGCGCAAGGATAAAAACTTTGCGCTCTCCGACAAAATTCGCGATGAATTGAAAGCCAAAGGTGTCGTGTTAGAGGATGGCCCCGGTGGCACGACCTGGCGTCGCGAATAATATCCTTAACAAACTGTAATCCAGCAAACTGCGCGTCTTGACTTGTATCAAGACGCAAACGCCCCATTACTCCATACTGAGAACGCGCATAAAGCATTGCGCAAATGTGGAGGATGAGATCATGACAGTTTTCGCTTACGCTACTATCGCCGCGTTGGTTTTCTTCTTGGGTTGTCTTGCGTTCGAGGAACTCGAAGGCGCCTACTCAGGTGTGGTCAGCAAAAAGCAGACACATAAGTCTTAATGTATTCGTTAGACGGAGGCGGTTATTGCGCGGTGTTGCGCGATGCGAGTTGCCCGAGCGCTTCGCGCATCGTCTGCTCGTCGTAGCCGTGGATAACTTGATCGCCAATGATCACCACCGGTACGCCGTTGCCGCCGAGCTGATTGTATTGAGCGCTGCCTTCGGCTGACTTCTCGATATCGTATTCGCGATATGCAATATTATTTTCTGTGAAGAATTTACGTGTTCGCTTGCAGTAGCCGCACCATTCGGTCGCGTACAGCACCGCCTGAAAGCCATCGGGAACTTTGATGGGTTCGGGTGGATTCAGCCAGTTTTGAATATCGACGCGATGCTGAAACGCGAACACTAACGCCAGTGCTACGATCCAAAAACCGCGTCGCATTTTAAATGCCTTTTTAAATGAAAAATTTAGCCTAAGCTGCGCTCGCCCGATTCCACCGACTGCGCAATCAGCGTGTTGATCGTCATCGGTCCGACGCCGCCGGGCACCGGCGTATAAGCGCTGGCGCGATCTTTCACTGCGCTCAACTCGATATCGCCGACACCGCCGGGGTGATAACCCGCATCGACCACCACAGCACCGTCTTTGATCCAATCGCCTTTGATAAATTCCGGTTTACCAACGGCACCGACCACGATATCGGCCTGCTTGATCAGTTCGGGAAGATTTTTGGTTTTGGAGTGGCAGATCGTCACGGTTGCATTGGCTTGCAGCATCATCATCGCCATCGGCTTACCGAGAATTGGGCTGCGACCGACGACAACCGCGTGTTTACCCTCAATCGCAATATTGTAGTGACGCAGTAAGCGCATAATGCCTTGCGGTGTCGCGCAGCCGTAAGCCGCTTCGCCCATCGCCATACGACCGAAGCCGAGACAGGTCACGCCATCGACATCTTTGTGCAGCGCGATTGCATCGAAACACGCGCGTTCGTCGATCTGCGCCGGCACCGGATGCTGCAACAAAATGCCGTGCACATTGGGGTCGGCATTGAGCTCGCTAATTTTGGCGAGTAGCTGCTCGGTCGTTGTCGAGGAGGGCAGCTCGACGGCCAGCGAATCCATACCGACGCGGCGGCAGGCATTGCCCTTCATCTTGACGTAGGTGGCCGAAGCGGGGTCGTCGCCGACCAGAATGGTGGCGAGAATTGGCGTTTTGCCACCCGATTTCTCTTTCAGGCGCGCAACGCGTTGCGTCAGTTCCGCTTCCGATTGTGCGGCGGTCGCTTTGCCGTCCAATACCAATGCCGTCATCGTCGAGTTATCTCCGAGCTAAAGAGTGGAAGAAAGAATGATTTGCAAGAATGGGATTCGCAGGGCGCGTATTGTCGCACGCAGGCTGGGGCTCGAACCAGTCGCGAAAAATTAATCGTTGCGCGGCAGCGAGTTGTCGTGAAATTTCCTGTCATTGAACCGCTTGATTTGATTGACGATGCGGGGTCGCATCAGTATCATGCGCAGCCTGCATCGGGGCTGACCAAAAGGTCGATCGTTCTGATGTGCTTCGGGGTATAGCGCAGTCCGGTAGCGCGTCTGGTTTGGGACCAGAATGTCGGAGGTTCGAATCCTTCTACCCCGACCAATTTTTTGGAACGGCGTGCTCGCGGTTCCGCCCTTGGGTTGCTGGGTATCAGTGTTAGGCGCCCATAGCTCAGTTGGATAGAGCAACGGCCTTCTAAGCCGTGGGTCGGGGGTTCGAATCCCTCTGGGCGCGCCAATCATCTCCGTTCAATGGTGGCTGTAGCTCAGTTGGTAGAGCACAGGATTGTGATTCCTGTGGTCGTGGGTTCGATCCCCATCAGCCACCCCATCTTTCATTTCTAAACCTCATTCCAAGCGCTCGCCACCTAGAGTGGTTATATTGTTCGCAGTTTTCCTCGTAGCAAATGTTCAATCGCACGGCATCGGCGTTTGCTTTAGCCAATAAACTCGACAAATTTTTCGCGCAGCCATTATTGCGATTATCGAATGTGCGAATTCATCGGTGTGGTCGGTGAATTACTAGGGAGCGGAAGCGCATCATGAATCAAGCAGCCAGCATTGAGCACGTTTCGGATACGGCATTCTGGGTCGCGTATTTTCGCGCGAAGGAAAATGCTAGAGCGCAGTCATTATTTCACGATCCGTACGCGCAAAAACTTGCGGGAGCGCGCGGAAAGGCATTTGCTGAATCTGCGCCGCGAGTGAGTTTCTATACCGAGTGGACGGTGATTGCGCGCACGGTGATTATCGATCGTTTCATCGAGCGCGCGATTAGTGAAGGCATCGATGCCATTATCAACTTGGGTGCGGGTCTCGATGCGCGGCCTTATCGAATGAATCTGCCGCAAAAACTGCGCTGGATCGAAGCCGATTATGCAAAGTTGATCGATTACAAAACCGAAGTATTAAGAGACGAGCAACCGAAATGCGCGCTCACGCGAATCAGTGTTGATCTCGCCGATACGCAAGCGCGGCAACAATTTTTGCAGAACGTCGTGCCCGACGCGAAAAGCGTTTTGATTTTGACCGAAGGTGTTATTCCCTATTTAAGCCTCGACGAAGTTGCCGTGCTCGCGCAAGAGCTATTCGCGCAGCAGCGTTTTCGTTATTGGGTGACCGAATTCATTCGCAAGGACGTATATAAATATTTGCAATCCGCTGCGCGAGAAGGGGAGTTGCAAAAAACACCATTCCAATTCTTTCCGGAGGAATGGTATCCGTTCTTTGCTAAATTCGGCTGGGTCGAAAAAGAAACTCGATTCAATAGCGAAATCGCCGCCGAATTTAATCGCACGATACCGATGCCGTTGATTGGCCGAATTATCGTCAAGCTATTGCCGAAACGCGTGCGAGAACAGGCGCTGCAATCGAGTGGATTTGTTGTGTTCAAACGCAACGATAGCAACGTCTGATCGGAAGTGTACTCAGAGAACGGGGTCACTCGTATGATCGAGACAATCCCACTAATCGCGAAAGAATCGTCTGAAATTCATCCGGACTGATATCGACCAATTCCACCACGCGCCCATACAACATGATCGTCGGCACATTGCGGCCGCCCATCTCCTGTTGGGCTTGCTGCAGACAGTACAGAATGGCGCGTTCTTTTCTGTTGAGGCCATCGCGCACATCGGGGATGTTGTCGTAGTTGTTTCGATCGTTCATTTGCTAGTGAATATACATCGAAAGTCGAATGGGTGTTCTGGCGTCGGCAATGATAATAACTGCTCGTTGAAAGCGATGCCCATCGTAATCTCATAAAGAGCTGTGTCATGGCGCGGCATGACGTACCATGTCGACATTGCGTTATATGAAGCGGTCAACATCCATGAGCGAACACAGCCGTATTTTTTTGGATAACAATGCCTTCGACAATAGCTATGCACGGCTGCCCGCACATTTTTTCTCGCGGCAATCGCCGACGCCGGTCGCATCACCGGCAATGATTCGCACCAACGCGGCATTGGCGCAGCAGCTTGGCATCGATCCAACATGGCTCGCCAGTGCGGATGCGGTGGGAGTTTTTTCCGGCAATCAAATCGCCGAAGGTTCCGAGCCCATCGCGACGGTTTACGCGGGTCATCAATTCGGCGGCTGGAACCCGCAGTTGGGCGATGGTCGCGCGATTTTGCTCGGCGAAATCATCGGGCGCGATGGTCGACGTTACGACATTCAATTGAAGGGCAGTGGGCAGACGCCGTATTCGCGCATGGGCGATGGCCGCTCGCCATTGGGTCCGGTACTGCGTGAATACATTGTGAGTGAGGCGATGTTTGCGCTCGGTGTGCCGACCACGCGCAGTCTCGCGGCGATCAGCAGCGGTGAAAAAGTCGTGCGCGATACATTGCTGCCGGGCGCTGTGCTGACACGCGTTGCCAGTAGCCATATTCGCGTCGGCACGTTTCAATATTTTTCCGCAAGCGGCGATATCGATGCGGTGCGCATTCTCGCAGAGCACGTCATTGATCGTCACTATCCCGAAGCCGCGCACGCGGAAAATCCGCATCTCGCGTTACTCGATGCCGTTATTTCGTGTCAGGCGAAATTGATCGCCCTATGGCAGCAACTCGGTTTTATTCACGGCGTGATGAATACCGACAATATGCTCGTATGCGGAGAAACCATCGATTATGGGCCGTGCGCATTTATGGATGCGTTCAATCCAAATCAGGTGTACAGCTCGATCGATCAGCGCGGGCGTTATGCGTTTCGCAATCAACCGCCGATTGCGCATTGGAATTTATCGTGGCTCGCGCAATCATTATTACCGTTGCTCGACGATACCGACGAGAAAGCCGCCGTGGCGATGGCGCAAACAGCGCTCGATGGTTTCGCGACACAATTTCAATCGGTATATCGCGATGGGATGTTGAAGAAAATCGGTTTTTCGCAGGCAAGCGATGAAAATATTGCGCTGCTGGAAGATTTGTTTCAGCGAATGACAGAATCGAGCGCCGACTATACGTTGACGCTGCGACGTTTGGCTGAGCTGGTCGATACAACAGCGAATAATTTTGAAAGCGTCGAAACGATTTATGCGCTGCCCGATAACTTAAACGCGTGGATCGATCGCTGGCGTGACTTACTGAATCACGAAGCCGTCGACACTGCGCAAACACAGCAAGCGATGTTGGCGATGAATCCGGCATTTATTCCACGTAATCATTTGGTCGAGGAAACGATACAGGCGGCGATGCAAAATAATTTCGAGCCATTCCAGCAGCTTGTCGATGTATTGACGCAGCCATACCGTTTCGATGGCAATTATTCGCGTTACGCACTGCCGCCACGCCCCGAGCAAATTGTCGAGAAAACATTTTGCGGGACGTGACGGTTTGCAGCCTTTTTATCTAAGGCAATATCCTCACACTCGTCGCCCGGTGTCGTGGTCGGCAAGCTTCGGGTTCGTAGTAATAAGTAGGTTCGTAGTAGGAGCGCGGCGGCGGTGGATAATACGCGGGCTCAGAATAATAGACGGGCTCAGAGTAAATCACTCTTGGTGGTGGATCAGCGCGGCGCGGTAACTGATTGCCTTTCGCGTACATGCATTGTTCGTAGGCGAGATCGTAGCGACGTTGTAATTCTCGCGTCGAGCGCACCGCGTTGTTATTTCCCGCTGCTGCGCCCATCAATAAACCTGCACCGGCGCCCACGCCGGCAGCGCGCGAAGAATCTCCCAATGCCGCACCTGCCGCTGCACCGAGTAACGCACCGGTTGCTGCGCCGCTGACAGCGCTGCGCTCAGCCTGATCGCGCGGATCGACACCAATCTGCGAGCGTGCGTAGTTCATGCAAATCGCATTATCGTTTTGAAATGCATCGAACGATTTATTTTTTCCGGGCATCACGGCGACACTGGGTCCGGGTGGCAGCGTGGGTGTACACGCCGCGAGTAATACGCAGCTGGCGACGAGTACACAGTGGGTCAGATTGACGCCAAATACGTGTGTGGTTAACGATAAGTTACGCATGATGTTGCTCCGTTATTCCTCGTCATCTTCGTTGCCATTCGGCGAATCATCGCGCGAGTAATCGTCTTGCGGTTGTGCCGGCACTGCGCGCCAACCCTCAGGACAAACCGAGACATACGGGTAATAATCGCGCGATGATTTGCAGTAATACCAAACCGGTTCGCGCTGCGGTACAGGTCGCGGCTCGACAATTACCGCAGGCGGTAAATACGGATCGGGATACGGATAAACGGGAGCGGTGTAGTAGTACCAATTGCCCGCAGTAATCCACCACCAGCCGACGCGCCCTCGATAATTGCCGTGGTACCAGCGGCCATCGTGCCAATGTGGGTAATCGCGATAGTAACGATAATGATCGCCATGCCAATGACGATGCGGTGGATCGGCAACTGCGATGGTGCTGCCGCCGATGCCAAGCGCGGTTATCATCGCCAGAGTTATTCGCTGAGAGTTGCGCATCATTGATGTCCGCAGTAAACCCATTCATCGATCAAGCTGGATGCGAACAGCGTAGTTTTTTTAACCTGAATTAAAGCTGAATCGATGTGCGATAAAATTTGGCGCATTCAACGCTGAGGTGCTGCGCACGCAATGCCGTAAAAAAACTGGGAGGAACGATGAAGGCAGTTATCTGTAAAGAGTACAAAACACCCTTCGAATTATTTATTGGCGACGTTGCCGAGCCGAAGGCAGGTTCGGGCGAAGTGGTGATCGACGTGAAAGCGGCGGGCGTGAATTTTCCCGATTCGTTGATTGTGCAAGGCAAATATCAGGTGAAACCGGAATTGCCGTTCACGCCGGGTATGGAAGCGGCCGGTGTGATCAGCGCAGTCGGCGAGGGCGTGGCCAATTTGCCGGTCGGTACGCGCGTGTTGGCGCATCCGCATGTCGGTGCGTTTGCGGAAAAGATTTCGGTTTCCGCGCATGAGGTGATACCGATTCCGGATTCGATGAGTTACAGCGAAGCGGCGGGTTTTGTGCACGTCTACGGTACCTCGCATCACGCGCTGAAAGATCGCGCGCAATTGAAAGCCGGCGAAACGCTCCTCGTTTTAGGCGCGGCAGGTGGCGTTGGCTTGGCGGCAGTTGAGCTCGGCAAAGCGATGGGCGCGACAGTGATTGCGGCGGCGTCGACGCCCGAAAAGCTTGCGCTGTGCAAAGCGCACGGCGCCGATGCGCTGATCGATTACAGTCGCGACGATTTGCGCAAACGCATCAACGAAATTACCGATGGCGCGGGTATCGATGTGGTTTACGATCCGGTCGGTGGCGCGTTGGCAGAACCGTCGATTCGCAGTCTCAAACGCTACGGCCGCTATTTGGTGGTGGGTTTTGCAGCGGGCGAAATTCCGAAATTGCCGCTGAATTTATTACTGCTCAAGACAGCAGCGGCGGTCGGGGTATTTTGGGGACAGTTCGTCGCCCAGGAGCCCGAAAAAAATAGCGCGAATATTCGGGAGTTATTTGCCTGGCACGCACAGGGGTTGTTGCATCCGTATGTGTCCGCCGCGTTTCCGCTCGATAAAGCCGCAGAGGCTATTCGGCACGTTGCCGATCGCAAGGCGTTGGGGAAAGTGGTGATAACTGTCGACTGATGCGAAAGAATTCGTCTAACGGTTTAACTTAACCGCATCGATTCGATCGCGTGCAATGGAAAGAATATAAAATCCGGAAAGAAAAAGAGGCGGCAATTGCCGCCTCTGAGGACACTCAAGGAAACCCTTTGCTCGTCGAGGACGAGTGACGCTCCTTACTACCAAGTTCGCTACTAAATTCGTCTACTAACAAATCCAACAGTTGAGGTCAGTATAGATAGTGTTGCCGGAAGTGCTCCGAACATTATCAATTTGTAATGTTCGGAATCGGTTTATCTGTTGCGCGGGGCGGCGGGGCGTGTTGCGAGGAGGCTTTCCAGCATGCCGGCCAGTCGCACACCGGCTTTACTAAGTTGTTGAGCAGCGGCATTTTTTGACGATTCGACGTAGCGCTCATCAAGCCTATAAATACCTGCGGAATCCATTGGAGGTAATTGTGCGTACACGCTATCGCGCGAAACGCTGAAAGTTTCCATAGTCCAATCACGTGGATTTCCACGCTGCCATCGTTGCCAGTTTTGACCCATTTGCTCGATGAGCCTGCGTGCAATCGTTTCTGGTTTTCGGCCGAGTTTGCCGATAACCGCCGTGTCCCAATAGCGATGTAATGTGCCACGTTTAAATCCTTTGGCGCTGACGTCGATGTCGTTTCCTCCAGCGTCGTTGTTATCGCCGACATGCAGCGGCTGATGTAAATCGCCGACCAAATGAATAAGAAATTGCAACGCTAATCGCCGCTCCGCAATCGATGTTTTGGACGATGCCAGCTCGGCTGCAAACTGTTCCACCTTGTCGGTGATGCACGCATTCGCCGGACCTCGGCTTGCCAGTTCGTTTGGCTTCAGCGGCGGCGATCCGTAACAGGCTTTGGCGAAATCGGGATGCGCGAGTTTTAAATTGATGTAGTGCCAGCGTCGCGTTTGTTCGTACCTGGCCTTCGTGGTGTTGCGATCGGAATCGCGATATTCATCGGCCCATTCCGATTGGCTGATGAAATCGGTAGCCGTGAGTCCGCTATCGTCGTCGCGCAACAGCGTGTCGATTTTTTCGCGCGTGGCCGGCGTTAAATAATGCCAGGCGATGTGCGCAATGACCTGATGGCCTTTATCGCCCCAGGCATAGCTGTCATTTCCGCTGAGTATCAGCAGTGCTGCAATCACATAGCGCATGATGTGGCTGTCGACCTGAAATCGAATCAGCGATCGACAAATAATTGATCGGCAGGCACTGCGCTTTTAATCATGTTGATTTCGCGCAGCTGTTCGACGAGCGTTTGCCAGCGCTGCAGGGTCATGCTGCCGAGTTTGCTGTTGGGCGCCGTTGCGATCAGCGGCTTTTGCGCTTGTGCGCTGGCAAGGAAGGTTGGCAAATCCATCGCTTTATTTAATTGCGCCATCTGCGTATTGGTTGGATTTGGATCTTGCAGATATGCACTCCAACCCGAGCGCACACTCGCGACGATAAGGCCAACCTGCTCGGGATTTTTTTGTAATTGCTCGCGTGTGGTGGCGAGCACGGTGGTGTAAGGATTGTAGCCGCTGTCGGCGACCATAAAGGTTTTGATTTTAATGCCGGCCTTTTCCGCAGCGAGCGGTTCGCTGGTTACGAAGCACTGCTGCGAAATTTTCGGGTCCTTCTGAAAATTGCCGATACCGCCGAGATACGGCGCAGTCGTTACCTTCACCGGTGCGTAATGCTTCTTGAAATACTGCGCGTAGGCCAGCCCCGATTGCCACAGCAATAAACCGTCGCCGTGGATGATGTCGGCGATCCTCGTAAAGCCGCGTTCGGCGTGCGTCATGATCGCCTGCGGATTGGTTTGATACGTCGCAAATAGTGCGACGATATTTTTCGCGCCGCGATCGTGGGCGATGGCGATTTCATCGGCGGAGACAATTGCGTAGTCGACTTTACCGGCGGCGAGCATTTGTACGGTCGGTGTGCCCGAGCCGCCTTCGATAATATCGACATCGAGTTTATTGCGTGCGAAATCGCCATTGAATTTCGCTGCGTAAAAACCGCCGAACTGCGGTTCGGCCTTCCAGTTCAGTGCGAGTTTAATCGGCTCGGCGGCGTTGGCCGTGCCGATGGCGAGCGCAACAAATAAAGCGACAAAAAAACGTAGACGTAAATGCATTGGAAATCCTGTTAGCGTAAATAAGGGCGCTTGCCCATAAACAATCGACTCATGATATCGAGCGCCATAATTAACAACAGCGCCAGCAGGCTCGACATCAACACGCCGCTGAGCACGAGATCGACGCGCTGTTGTGTGCGCGCCGAATCGATCAGGCTGCCGATGCCACCGCCAGCGATGAATTCGCCAACAATCGCACCGATCACCGCAAGACCGATACCGATGCGCAAGCCTGCGAGAATATACGGCAGTGCGGAGGGTAATTGCAGTTTGGTAATTAACATCCAGCGCGTCGGTTTATACAGTTGAAATAATTCTTTGAGCAGCGGATCGGTTTGCTGCAAGCCCGTCAATGTGTTGGCAAGGATTGGAAACAGCGAAACGATAAAGGCCGAGGCTCTGACGGTCGGCGCACCGAAGCCGAACCAGATCACCAGCAGTGGTGCGATGGCGATAATCGGCACGGTTTGAAAAAAAATACAGAACGGCAGCAGTGCGCGCCGCAAAATCGGTATCACGAAAAATACGATGGCGAGTGAAATGCCGGCGACGCAACTCAGGCCCAGTCCCCAGGCAATCGAACTCAATGTCGACAGCATCGCGGCGTAAATATCGCTCCAGTTGTCGATTGTCGCAGCGACGATGGCGTGCGGCGAGGGCAGCAAATAATCGGCGATCCATTGTTGATCGACGCTGAGCTGCCACGCGCCGAGCAGAATCAGCAGAAATATCCAGGCGGGCGATTTTTCGCGAGCGAATTGTGCGAGCGACGAGATTTTCATGCGGTGTGCTCAATAGCGGCAAAACGTTGCGCGAATTGTTTGACGAGCGCATTAAAATCCGCACCCAGTTTGGTTTCTTGCGTACGCGCGCCGGACTCGATCGGTAGCACAATGGATTGCCACATGGCTTGCTTGCCGTGTCGATCGAGCAACAGCACGACATCGCCAAGATAGACGGCCTCGGCGATTGAGTGCGTGACAAAAACATATTGCAGCCCGAGCGTCGCTTTCAATTCGAGCAATAAGTCCTGCAGCCGAAAGCGGGTGCGTTCATCGAGTGCGGCAAACGGTTCGTCGAGCAGCAGTAATTTCGGTTGCGTGATGAGCGCGCGTGCAAGCGCGGTGCGCATCTGCATGCCGCCGCTCAATTCGCGAGGGAAATGATGAGCGAATTGGTCGAGCCCCAATTGCTGTAAGAGCTCCAGCGCTCGATCGCGGACATGGCGATCGCCGCTCCCGTGCAATTCGATAGGCAGCAGCACGTTTTCAAGCGTCGTTCGCCATGGAATAAGCCGCGGCTCCTGAAACACATACGTCATCTGCGCCGCGAGTGCCGGATCGATCTGCAGGTTTCCGCGCGTCGGCTGTTCAAGTCCCATCAGCAATCGCAACAAGGTGGTCTTGCCGCAGCCGGAAGGGCCGAGCAACGACAGGCATTGCGCGTGCGGTAAGGTGAAGGTTAATTCGCTGAGCGTATCGCGCGGTTGCGAGACGAAGCGCTTGCAAAGATCGTGGCTGCGAATGGCAAAGGTTTCGATGGCTGGCACTTCCGCAATAAGGATTGGTCAGAACAGTGGCGCGAAAAATTCAATTCTGGTCGACAACATCGGTTGGACGCAACCGTCGGTCCAAGTGGCTTAAGCGAACGGATGATCGCTGGCAAATTATTGTTAAGTAATGAAGCGAATAGTGAGCGAATGAAGAACAGCGTCTAAACTCAAAGTGTGCCACGGTTCGGCAGCGTTCGTTGTGCGCGCCAAAGGCTACTGCCCAGTCTGGATTCATTTAACAATAGACACAGAGAAGCAGCAGTAACGTGTTTGTCCCGAAGCTAATCATGTTGTTAAAGCCGTGCGCGAATCCTCGCTGCGTTTGGGTTGATGATGCTTGTGCGCGCTCGTTAGAGGGGCGCGGGCAACCCTCATGAGCCAAAAGTGGATCGACATCAACGACCTCGCACTGGGCATGTTCATCGTCAAGCTCGGTGGCTCCTACATGGATCATCCGTTCTGGCGCAGCCGTTTTTTGCTCAGCAAAAAAGAAGATCTCAGCCTGTTGCAGGTTTCCGGCGTCAATCGTGTCTGTATCGATGTCGAGAAGGGCGCCGATATCGGCAAGGGCAGTAAACCCGTCGAGCCGCCGCCCGATGTGCCGGTGACGGCGACCAAGTCTGACCGGGAAATGGGTGCGGCCGTTGGGCCGACGATTATCGAATCGCGCGGCACCAGCAGTTCCGCCCAGGTGCCGATCAAGCAGGAGCTGAAACGCGCGGCGCGCATCTGCGCGAAATCCAAAGAGGCCGTGACCGCGATGTTTCAGGAAGCGCGCATGGGCAAGGCCGTCGATACCGAATCGATGCACCCTCTGGTCGAAGAGATTTCCAGCTCCGTCACGCGCAATCCGGGCGCATTGATCAGCCTGGCTCGGCTCAAAACCAAAGACGACTACACCTATCTGCATTCGGTGGCGGTCTGTGCATTGATGATCGCGCTGGCGCGTCAGCTCAATCTCTCGGAAGAGGAAACACGTCAGGCCGGATTCGGCGGATTAGTGCACGATGTCGGCAAGGCGCTGGTCTCGGATGCGATTCTCAACAAGCCCGGCAAACTTACCGACGAAGAATTCGTCTCGATCAAGCAGCACCCGGCGCTCGGGCATCAGTTATTGCTCGAAGGGCGCGGCGCCTCTCCGGAAATGCTCGATGTCTGTCTGCATCATCACGAAAAGGTCGATGGCTCGGGTTATCCCTACGGGCTGAGCGACACCCAAATCAGCCGGCTCGCGAAAATGGGAGCCGTCTGCGATGTCTACGATGCGATCACGTCCAATCGCCCGTATAAAAGCGGGTGGGATCCCTCGGATTCGCTGCGGCGCATGGCCGAATGGAAAGGGCATTTCGATCCACTGATTTTTCAAGCCTTCGTCAAAAGTCTGGGTATTTATCCGATCGGCTCATTGGTGCGATTGGAATCGGGTCGTCTCGGCGTGGTTATCGAGCAACATCCACAATCGTTGCTGGTACCGAAAGTGTTGGTTTTCTTTTCTGCGAAAAAGCGTAGCTACATTGCATCGGAAGAAGTCGATCTCTCCAATCCTAAGTGCCAGGATAAAATCGTTGCGCGCGAATCCGCCGAAAAGTGGGGCCTGGCCAATATCGAATCGCTGTGGGCCGACAAAGCGTAACCTTTCCTGTTTAAATTCGTGCTTACGCTATCTCGTCACCTTTAACGGTGGCAGAATTGCGCAGTCTTTCTCTATACGCATATTTTTCACGCGACTTTCTTAAGTTGAGCTGGTTTCATGTTGAGCTTAATCACCAACACCGACGCTATTGGTTACGCTGCGGCGTTTTGCACGACATCGGCATTTTTACCGCAGGCCTATGTCGCTATTAAGCATCGCGACACAAAATCGTTGTCGTTAGCGATGTACATTATTTTCACGACGGGCCTTGTGTTGTGGTTGATCTATGGACTCATCAAGCAAGACTGGGCGCTGATTGCATCGAACGCCATTACCGTGACATTGGCGGCGCTGATTTTGTTCACCAAATTGCGTTATGACGTATTTTCCAAAGGCGTAAGTGTTAAAAAAGATTGAACGAGTCGCATTTAATTCGTTTTTTGAATTAAATGCCATTGAAAAAGCTGTCGAAGCAAACGGAGAAAACACCATGAAATTGATCGGATCGCTAACTAGTCCATTTGTGCGCAAAATTCGTATTGCACTGATCGAAAAAAATATTCCCTTTGAGTTAGTCATCGATCCGCCGATGGAAGCGGGCACCAACGTACCGAATTACAATCCGCTCGGAAAAATTCCGGTATTGATCGCTGACGATGGCTCGATCTGGTACGACTCGGATTTGCTCATCGAATATCTCGAAGTGAATTACCCGCAGGTGCCATTGCTGCCGCAGGATAGAGGTGCTGCATTACCCGTGCGTCAGACACTGAAACTTATCGATGGCATCGCCGATGCCGGCGTGCTGATCTACCTCGAAAAACGACGCGCAGCCGAGAAACAAGATCCGGCGTGGGTTGCTCGTCAGCGCGGAAAAATCGAACGCGGCCTCGCAGCACTCGACACAATGGCGAAAGCGAAATCGTATCTGCACAACAACACGTTCACCGCAGCGGATATCGCGCTGGGTTGCATTGTGTTGTGGCTGGATTTTCGTTTGCCCGAAATTCAGTGGCGCGCGCAATTCCCCGCACTGGTAGCGTTAACTGAAAACTTGTGCGCACGTACGAGTTTTTCGCAGACGATTCCGCAGGTGTAGGGTTCAACTAAATATACGTATACTGGGGGCAGCATGTGTCCTGGGGAATGAAATGAAACCGTCCGTTGCTCTTGAACTGAACCGTCAAGCTATTCGCAATTTGCCGGCCCGCTATCGGGCTGAGAATCCGCGCGTTTTTGGTTCTGTATTGATGGGCACGGATCGTGAAGGCAGCGATCTTGATTTGCTGGTCGATCCGCTGCCAGGTGCAACGCTATTCGACTTGGGCGGGTTGCAGGCCGAACTTGAGCTGCTGTTAGGCGTGCAGGTCGACGTGCTGACCCCGGGCGATCTGCCAGCCAAGTTTCGCCATCAGATTCTTGCGCAGGCTCGTCCGATATGAATCAAAGCCGTCTTGGTGATTACCTTGAGCATATGCAGCAAGCTGCTACCGATGCCTGTGCTTTTATCGAGGGCATGAAGAAAGAGGATTTTCTGGACGATAAGCGCACGCAACAAGCAGTTATTATGAGTCTTGTGATTGTCGGGGAAGCGGCAACCAAGATAATGGATCGATATGGCAGTTTCACAGAAGCACACCCAAATATTCCGTGGCGTAACATGCGAGGAATGCGCAATCGAATCGCGCACGGATATTTCGATATTAATTTGGAAGTGGTTTGGGAAACGGCAAAAACTGCATTGCCTGATTTACTGCAGTGCTTGCCATCTGTTTGCAATGATGCGGCCAGGGTAAACGAATAGGGCTGATCTGTAAGTTTTTTTAACCATCAAAAAGCTAAAAGCTCGGTTAAATTTATTTTGTTGGTGTTATTGCGGGTGTTAGTCGTTCTCGATTAGCATCCGTTACAAGTCACGACGGACCTGGCTGATAATAATATTTCCGGTCTTCAATAATTAATTCTGTAAATTTATGTCCGAGGAGTCAGGGATGGCAATCCACTCATCATTTTTTTCACGTTTTTTGTATCCTGCGTGCCTCCTATTTTTATTTGCGAATGAAACCATTGCGGCTATGGCGGGTTTTCGTAACTATCAACAACCCAATGGGCCAGCTTGTTTTACAACATTGCAACAAGCTTGCACTGCATCAGTTTTTACGCGCAATGGTCAAGCGTATGTAGGCGTCACGTCCGCGTCTCCATCAATGTGTAATTTTTCAGATGGTCTTTCCGCGACTAATTTGTATGGTTGCGATAGATCTTGCTCATTGGGACAAGAACGATTTTACACCACTTGTAAAACCGTTCCGACGAAAGACATGGGCATGTCATGCTCTGCTGTCAGCAATCCAATTCATCCAGGCCTTGGCAATAAATTTCAAGTAGAGCGGGATTTAATATCGGGCGATAAAGGCTTTAATTTAACGCGTAGTTACAATCAAATGCGTTGGCTTGATTCCGTATGGTTTGGTCAGCGTTGGGGCAATAGCTGGACGGGGAGCTATGATCGCGGTGTTTATCTCAATACCAATACCGCAACCGTCTATCGGCCCGATGGCAAAGCGTTTGTGTATACCTATAACTACACAGCTGCGAAGTGGAAATCCGATGCAGATATCACTTCAACACTCGTTCAATTGCCCAACAGCACGGGTTGGCGTTACGTAAACACCGACAACGATGACACGGAGCTGTACGACAACGCAGGTAAACTGCTCTCAATCACATCGCGCGCTGGCTATTCCCAACAATTAATTTATACCGATGGCACTAACGGAACGGCGGCGGGCTCGCATGGCGGTTATGTGCTCGATGCTAATGGCAACGCAACAACTACTGCGTTACCAGTCGGACTGTTGTTAAATGTTGTGGACTCATTTGGCCGCACTCTCAGTTTTGGCTACAATAATTTTAATTACGTCGTAAAAATGACTACGCCTAATGGTGGGGTTTATCGTTACAGCTACGATACTGCCACCACGGCTAATGGCGGCAATTTACTATCGGTGACCTACCCCGATAATACAACGCGCAGTTACGTGTATAACGAAACGGTCAACACGTCCGGTGCCAGCTTGCCCAACGCATTGACCGGCATTGTTGACGAAAATAGCAATCGGTTCGGCACGTATAAATACGATACGACTGGTCGCGCGATTTCGTCGGAACATGCCGGTGGCGTAGAAAAATCTACCCTAAGTTATAACACCGATGCTAATGGCAATATCACGTCGACCGTCGTTACCGATTCACTGAACACAGCACGCATCTATTCGTTTACGACCATTCTCGGAGTGACGAAAAGCACCGGTGTTTCGCAACCCTGCAGCTCTGGTTGCGGCGCGGCTTCAGCGACAACCTACGACGCGAACGGCAACGTTTCCTCCAAAACCGACTTCAACGGCAACGTCACCAATTACGTTTACGATTTAACGCGCAATTTAGAAACCTCGCGCACCGAAGCCTACAACACGCCGCAGGCGCGGACGATCACCACGCAGTGGCACACCACGTATCGTTTGCCGACATTAATCACCGAGCCCGGTAAAACTACATCGTTCACTTACGATACCTCCGGCAATTTATTATCGAAAACCATCACCGACACCGTGCTCAATAAATCGCGCACGTGGACTTACACATACAACTCACTCGGTCAGGTGTTGACCGCGAACGGCCCGCGTACCGATGTGAATGATGTCACGACGTACACGTATTATTCATCGGCGAGCAGCACCGCAGGCAGTGTGCATTCGATTGGCGATCTGGCCACCGTGACGAATGCGCTCGGCCATTTCACTTCAATCACCAATTACGATCTGAACGGCAGGCCGCTGTCGATTACCGATGCGAATGGCGTTGTTACCACGCTGACGTACACACCGCGCGGCTGGCTCAAAACGCGCACGGTGAATAATGCGCAAACCACCACTTACGATTACGACGGCGTCGGCCAATTAACGCAGGTCACGCTGCCGGATAACTCCGCGCTGAAATACACCTACGACACCGCGCACCGTCTCACCGATATTCAAGACGGCTACGTCAGCGGCGGGGCGTTTGTCGCCAGCGGCAATAAAATTCACTACACGCTCGATGCGATGGGCAATCGCACTAAAGAAGATACGCAAGACCCGAGCAATGCCATTCTGAAAACGCGCTCGCGCGTGTTCGATGCACTCAATCGTTTGCAGCAAGACATCGGCGGTACTTCGCCTTCAACACAAATCACGCAATACGGTTACGACAACAACGGCAATCTCAAAACCGTAACCGATGCGAACAGCGGCGTCACCACCAATGGGTACGATGCACTGAATCGATTAATCACCGTCACCGATCCGGCCAGCGGTGTCAGCACGACCAATTACAACGCGCTCGATCAAGTGACACAGGTCAAAGACCCGCGCTTGGTCAGTACCAATTACACTGTCGATGCGTTGGGCAATGTCACGCTCACGCAAAGCCCCGATAGCGGTAGTACCACGAATGTGCACGATGCGGCAGGGAATATTATTCAGAAAACCGATGCGCGCGGTGTGGTGTCGAATTACAGCTACGATGCGCTGAATCGGTTAACGGCAATTCAATATCCGAGCGATCCTTCATTGTCGACATATTTTGCTTATGACAATCCTTTTTACTATTACAGCAAAGGGCGACTCACAACTATCGAATACGGCAATACCGGCAGCATAATGGCGCTCACCTACGATGAATACGGCAATCTCAAATCACAAAACGATTGGGTTACCTTCAGCAATGGTGGCGACATACAATTTGCCAGCAGCTATATGTACGACGCTGCAAATCGCGTGCAGCGCATTACTTACGCTCCCACCGCGCGCAGAACGATTTACACGCGCAATGCCCTCGGCCAAATCACCCAAGTGCAAACGCAAGACAATGCCAGTGCGCCGCTGCAAACCATCGTCAGCAATATCAGTTACGAACCGTTCGGCCCGATCAAAGCCCTGACATTTGGCAATGGTGTGACGACAACGATTGCGCACGATAGCGATTACCAAGTCGCGCGCATCAGCACAACGTCAACGCCGAATTGGGATTATGTGTACGGCTACGATCCGGTCGGCAATATTGTGAGCCAGACCGATCAAATCGGCAGTGCGACCAAAACGTTTACCTATGACGGTTTGAATCGGATTACGCTCGACAGTTTCGGTGGTCCGCCGTATGGCCATCAATACGACACGGGTGGCAATCGTTTGAGCGGTGGCTTTGCCTTCCTGCCGTACAGTCAAACCTATGCGGCCAACTCGAATCGACTCACTCAACTCTCGGGAGCAAATCGCGCAACCGACGCCGCCGGTAATTTACTCATGGACAGCGGTGACGGCACGCTGACATACAACGCCGCGAATCAACTCGCACAGTGGAGCAAGAGCGGCGCCACGACGGCCATATATCAATACAACGGTTTCGGGTGGCGCAATCAAAAACAGCAGGGCACACAACTCACGCATTACGGTTACGCCCCCGACGGCAAATTACTCGCGCAGGTGAAACTCAACGCGGACAACAGCTACAACCAGATCATCGAATACCTGTGGCTCGATGATTTGCCGATCGCGCAGATCAAAACCACGTATGCCGCGAATAATGTAGTGAGTGCAAGAAGGCTGACGTACATCCACGCCGATCACCTGAACACCCCGCGCGTGATGACCGACAGTACCAAGAAAGTTGTTTGGAAGTGGCATAGTGACGCTTACGGCATGATCAGCCCGAATAATAATCCTGACGGTGACAGTGTTACTGACACACTCGACTTACGGTTTGCTGGACAACTGGCGGACAGTGAGTCCAATCTGTTCTACAACATGAACCGCTACTATGACCCGATGACTGGCAGGTTCACGCAATTCGATTTAATCGGTCCTACACGCGATTATTCAAATCCAATTTTGCAAGTTGCAATGCGCGCGGGAGTCCCCCTGAAAAAAGGGCTGCAACGCGATTTATCGAAAGGATTAAATCAGCCATACGCTTACGCAGAAAATAATCCTGTGATGTTTACTGACCCGTTCGGCTTAGAGTGTTACGCAACAATGAATATGGGAACACCTGGATATGTATGTAATTCGGGAACTCCTTATCCGAGCAGCTACAGCCACCAGGGTGAAAACTCAAGTGGAGTGAGTGAGATGACACCGATCGATAATCGATCGGCGGCACAAAGTGAGTGTGATGCATGCAAATTTACCTGCAACGTGGCTACCGCACTTGGACCAGGCCCTATATTTCCGACAACCCTTTTAGAGTTAGGAGGTTATGGTAGTGCTTATTTGGGCAATAAACTGATTTGCGCGCAGATGTGTAAAAAAGAATGCTCTAAGTGTGAGTGAGATTATTTTTTCCATTTATTAATATTGCGGCGATATTGCATATGAAAAATCCTGAAAAGCCTGCACTGATTGCGATAGTGATTGGAGTTTTTCTTCTTCCTATTTTAATTATTTTTATGCCGAAGATTTTTTCCCTGCTTGGGGCGAAAGAAAATGACTATCTTCTATTTAAGGCGCTCATTGCTCTTTTCTTTGGTGGTTTAGTTTGGGCTGCAAGATCTTTCTTTTCTGTAAAGACAGTTCCTAAAAATGAGCGCAAACCAGATGATGAGGAATAGCCTGTAGAGGTTGAAATCGGAAAGATATTAAAGCCCAGCCATGTGCTGGGCTTTTTATTTGAATCGAAAATCGGGGACAGACCACAATTAATTGAATGAAAAATTCCAGCCGCGGCCCGTAGGGCGCAATAACATTGCGCCGTTATTTACACGAAAATCGGCGCATTACACCTTTGGTTAATACGCCCTACACGCTAACCAGAAAACCTTCCCGATAAGCTGACAATAAAGCCAATCCACATTGCATTAATCAGCAAAAAGCTACTGACGAACGCATAGAAGCGATGCATGACTTTGTTGTATGTGCACTGAATGAAACTGTGGATGTAGCGCAGCGCGACGAAGCTCCATGCCCCGATGACCAGCCAAAATGGAACGTCCCCGACGGCGAGAGCTACCGCTACCAATGCGTAGAACAGTACGGGTACTTCAAACAGGTTTTTGAAATTATCCGCTGCCTGGGTGTTCTTGAGTTGGCTTGCCGCCTGCGCCGATGTGGCAATCGATTGCGGATTGATACGGTTAGTTTTCATTTCATCGACGCGCACGTAATACATGCGCATGCCGACAATCATTACCAGCATAACCATCGCGAAGCAGGCGATGATCAATAACATTTCAGTATTCAATCTCTTTCTCCGTCATTTAAATCCACAACATGTAACCCATCTCAATTTGAGCTGGTGGCGTTATGCGGTTGCATGATCTGACGCTTCTTAGCGGTATGGCAAGTCCCTGTCGTGCTTGACCCGCTTCCGCTACATATTTATGCGTTGCCAAAGCCGGTAGGCCGAAGGTCTTGAGATGATTACTAGCGACAGTGAAATATCGCGCTATGGCATTAAAGTCATCGAAGGAAAAAATAAGGTGAGCAGTGACGGAGGGATTTGTTTTTAATCGGGTCTGGCCAATGCCAGACCCGAACTGCGCTTAGTTACCAGTAACGGTGACGCAGGTGGTGCCCATGAAGGGATAGAACCCTTTGGTGTGGTAATCGGCAGAAGCGACCGATGTGATATTGCCTGCTGCTTTCGCTGCTGCGATCGATGCATCGCCGCTGTTGATCAGGCCGATAATGGTTTTCGCGCAAGCGGTACCGCTTTTGCTGGAGTTTGCGTTGGTGGTTGCGGTGATTGGGCCTTTCACATCGGTGATAAGACCAACACCAACCGGGCTGAGGCCGGTTGCACATCCTGCGAGCATTGCCATTCCTGCGACAAGCAACATTGTCCGTTTCATTAATTACGACTCCTATCATTTGAATATTAAGGTAAGTCCCTTGAAGGGAGCGCGATTTTACGTACTTGATTAAGTGAACCGAGCAGCACTCAAATGATTTTGTGAACGTGTTCTCGAAATGACACGAAAAAAAAGGCCCAGCTAAGTGCTGGGCCTTTTTGTTTTAGCGGTGGTTTAAATCCACAGCATGCATCCCATCTCAAACGGATGCGCAAGCAGTTGATGGTGCGGGTACATGCGCAGTTTGTAGTGGACGAGGCCGTATTGCTCGACGGTGAAATCGAGGGCGAATTCGACGCTGTCGCCGTGCTGTGCGACCGGTTTGAACAGGCGGCGATCGAACGAGAAGAATTTTCCGCCGGTCGGAATTTTGCCGATCAGGCATTCGACGATTACATCCTCCGGTTGCAAGCCGTTCAACTTCGCGTGTAGACGCATCGAAATTTTTTCGCGATGCCCAACATGTTGCACGGGCGTCTCTGCAAGAGAAAATGAAACACCGGACCAGCAGTGTCGAACATGCTGTTTCCACGCTGCGAGCTTGCGCGCGTTCGCCGCATTTTCTCCATTCATCACGCGCATGTGTTTGGCGGCGGGTGAATAAAATTTGCGTACGTAATCCATCACCATGCGTTGTGAGTTGAACTGCGGAATGATCGACTTCATCGACGCTTTCGACATTTTCACCCATTCTGCCGAATAGCCCTTGCCATCGTGCTGGAAGTACAGCGGCATCACTTCGTATTCGATGAGGTCGAGTAAATCATCGGCTTCTTCGCGGTTGCGATCATCCGGGCTCTCCACGGGCAGGCGCGGTGTAATCGCCCAGCCGTTGTGGTGGTTGTAGCCTTCGCCCCACCAGCCATCGAGCACGCTTAAATTAATCGCGCCGTTGATCGCGGCTTTTTGCCCCGATGTACCGCTCGCTTCGAGCGGATATTCCGGCGTGTTCAACCACACATCGACGCCGGCGACGAGGCTGCGTGCGAGTGCGAGATCGTAACCTTCGAGCAAAATAATTTTGCCGATGAATTCGGGACGCAGCGACAACTCGTGAATGACTTTGATGAGTTGCTGGCCGGGTTGATCGTTCGGGTGCGCTTTGCCTGCAAAAATCATGACGCCGGGGCGTTCGGGATTATTGAGAATTTGCGCGAGCCGATCGAGATCCGAAAATAATAATGTTGCGCGTTTGTACGTGGCAAAACGACGTGCAAAGCCAAACACAACGAGATCGCGATCGGGATCGCTGATTTCCTGCGTGAAGCGTTTGATCAGCGAATGGCTGCTGCCATTGCGTTCCAATTGCCGCACCACGCGCGTACGCACTTCTTCGAGCAATTGATGCTTCAGCGCTTTGTGAATACTCCAGTAGTGGTGATCGGGAATATCGTCGATGCGTTTCCAGAACTCCGGATCGAGCAATTCGTTCTGCCATTCGTTGAAGCGCATATCGAACAGGCTGACCCACTCGCGCGCGAGGAATGTCGGCACGTGTACGCCATTGGTGATGTAGTCGATGGGATTTTCATCGGCGGGAATTTGCGGCCACAGTCCGCCTTCCATGTGCGATGCGACACCGCCGTGAATGCGACTGACGCCGTTGTGAAAACGCGAGCCACGCAGCGCCAGCGTGGTCATATTGAAATCGTGCTCGGCGCCCGTGGTTTGGCCGAGCGCAAACATCGCTTGAAAATCGAGGCCGAGATCCGGTGCGAAATGGGCGAAATACGTTGTCATTAATTCGCGGCTGAAAAAATCGTGACCGGCGGGCACCGGGGTATGCGTCGTGAATAATGTCCCCGATGCGACTAATTCGATCGCCGATGCGAAATCGAGACCGCTCGCGATTGCGGTGCGGCAGCGCTCCAGAATTTGAAACGCAGCGTGACCTTCGTTGATATGCCACGCCGTCGGTTTGAGACCGAGCAATTGCAACGCGCGTACGCCGCCGACACCGAGCACGATTTCCTGCTGAATGCGCGCTTCTTTATCGCCGCCGTACAAGCGGTGGGTAATGCCGCGATCGCGCTCCTGATTTTCGGGAAGATCGGTATCGAGTAAATATAAACGAATATGTCCTGCTTTGGCCTCCCAGACGCGAACCTGCACTGTGCGCCCCGGAAATTGCAAACCGAAACTGATTTGCTCGCTGTGCGCGGGTGCCAATGCCGGTTTAATCGGCAAATCTTCGTAGCAATTATCGAAGTACTGCGCGATTTGATGGCCGTGACCATCGATGGTTTGCGTGAAGTAACCCTGCTTGTACAGCAGGCCGATGCCGATGAAGGGAATACCGAGATCGCTTGCCGCTTTGCAATGATCGCCGGCAAGAATGCCGAGGCCACCCGAATAAATCGGAAAACTCTCGTGCAGGCCAAACTCGGCACAGAAATACGCGACCAAATCGTTTTGCGGATCGAGCAAACCCGCGCACTCGGGGCGAATGCGTGTTTCCAGGTAGGTATCGTAACCGGCGATGACGCGGCGGAAATCATCCATGAACGCGCGATCGTGCATCGCCTCATCGAGCGTGCGCTGGCGCAAGCGGCGCAGGAAAACTTTGGGATTGTGGCCGCAATCTTCCCACAGTTGATTATCGAGCCGCGAAAAAATACGGCGCACATTGCGATCCCAGCTGTAGAGCAAATCGTTGGCAAGTTCTTGCAATCGACTCAGCGGTTCGGGCAGGCGGGGTTGAATTTCCAGTTTAAAAGAAGTGCCTGACATAAATGCGTTTTCCTTTTTTCGTTACTGGAATATGACAATTACGATATTGCGGCTGGAATATCACAGCGAAAATATCGCGTTGATTTTCGACGACTGGTATCACATATTAGCTCGCTTTCAGCGGTCTTCATGCACATCGTTCAGCGCTTCGCGATAAAGTTGTTCGTACGCGCGCGCGCTGTATTGCCACGAAAAATCGCGAGCCATGCCGTTAAGTTGTATCTGCTGCCAATTCTTTTTGCTACCAAACATATGCAGTGCACGAGTTAATGCGTCGCGCATTGCATCGACACTGGAGCCTTCGAAAACAAAACCGTTTGCAGTTTCATCCGTCATGCCGCTTTCGTTTGCATCGACTACCGTATCGGCGAGCCCACCGACGCGATGCACTAATGGCACTGTGCCATAGCGCAGGCTGTACATCTGATTCAATCCGCATGGCTCGAAGCGCGACGGCATCAGAAAAATATCGGCACCGGCTTCGATGCGATGCGCCAGTGTTTCGTTGTACCCCAGAGTCACCGCGATATGTTGCGGATGCTGTTCGGCAATGCGCTGCAACGCCGCTTCGAAATGTTTTTCGCCGCTGCCGAGCAACACGAGCTGCGCGTTATGCGCGAGCAGGGTATCGATACAACCGAGCAACCAGTCAACGCCTTTTTGCTCCACCAGTCGGCCGATAAAGCCGAGCAGCGGCGCGCGTTCATCGCACGGCAAACCGAATTGGCGCTGCAATGCGAGTTTATTTTGCATTTTCAGTGCCAGTGTGCGGCGGTTGTAACGCTGCGTGAGATGCTTATCGGTGCCAGGGTTCCATTCCTCATGGTCGATGCCGTTCAGAATACCGCAGAGGTGAGCACTGCGATAACGCAGCAGGCCGTCGAGGCCATAACCGAATTGCGGCGTTTGAATTTCCTGCGCGTAGGTTGGGCTGACGGTGTTGATGCGATCGGCGAAGACCAGTCCGCCTTTGATAAATGAAAACTGCCCGTGAAATTCCAGTGCTTCATAGTGCCAGAAATGCGCGGGCAGATTCGTCGCTAAAAATGCGTCGTGCGAGAACAAGCCTTGATAGGCGAGATTGTGAATTGTGAAAACGGTGGCGGGACGTTGCGACTCTGCACTAAGCAATGCCGGTGCGAGTGCGGTTTGCCAATCGTTGCAATGCAGGACATCGGGTTGCCAATCGCAGCCGCCGCGATTGCACGCGAGTTCTGCGGCGGCGCGCGATAACATCAGAAAGCGTCGATCGTTATCGAGAAACGGCTTTCCATTTTCATCGAGATAGGGATTGCCGGGGCGATCGAACAACGCCGGACAATCGAGTAGCCAGGTTTTTACGCGGGTGCCGGGCAGGCGCGATTCGAGAATATTTAGCGAATATTCATCGAGATTGATTTCGGATATTTTTTTTACGCCGACACTGCGCGCTTTGGCCAGTGCATCGCGATAAGCGGGCAGCAGCACACGTACATCGTGATCGAGCGATATCAGCGCACGCGGCAAACTGCCGCTGACATCGGCGAGGCCGCCGGTTTTAATGAGCGGATAGACTTCACTGGTGGCAAACAGAATACGCATCAATGAGCCGCCCACTTCAAAACCACTGCGCCCAGCGGCGGCAATGTCAGCGACAACGCATAGGGTTGCTGCATCCAGCTTTCGTCGGTCGTGTGCAAAACGCCGTTGCCGACATTCGAACCGCCGTAGTACATCGAGTCCGAATTCAGTAATTCGCGATAATTCCCGCTGCGCGGTACTCCAATTTTAAAATATCGGCGCGGCACGGGTGTGAAATTGCAGACGATGACGGTGCAGTCATCGTCACTCAAACGCAAATAGCTCAATGTCGATTGCGTGGCGTCGTGACAATCGATCCATGCGAAACCGTGTTGCTCAAAGCTGTAACGATGCAAACTGGTTTCACTGCGATAGAGATGATTCAAATCGCCGATCAGTTTTTTCAAGCCGCGATGATCGCCGCTCTCAGCTGCGTATTCATCGAGCAGATGCCAATCGAGCGCGCGGTTGTGCGACCACTCGCGCCATTGTCCGAATTCACCGCCCATGAATAATAATTTCGCGCCGGGGTAGGTGAACATGTAAGTCAGCAGCAGGCGTAGATTCGCAAATTTCTGCCAGCGATCGCCGGGCATTTTATCGAGCAGCGAACGTTTGCCGTGCACAACTTCATCGTGCGAAAAAGGCAGCACAAAATTTTCCGAAAACGCGTACATCAAACCGAAGGTCAGTTGGTCGTGATGGTAATGGCGATGAATCGGATCTTTGCTCAGGTAATTGAGCGTGTCGTGCATCCAGCCCATATTCCATTTCATCGAAAAGCCAAGTCCGCCGACCCAGGTCGGTCGTGTGACCTGCGGCCATGCCGTGGATTCTTCGGCGATGACGAGTGTGCCGGGATGGCGGCCATGCGTCATTTCGTTGAGTTCGCGCAGAAATGCCATCGCTTCGAGATTTTCGCGGCCGCCGTGAATGTTCGGCACCCAATCGCCGGGCTCGCGCGAGTAATCGAGATAGAGCATCGAGGCGACCGCATCGACGCGCAAGCCATCGAGATGAAATTCTTCGAGCCAGAAATTCGCATTCGCGAGCAGAAAATTTTTAACCTCGTTGCGGCCGAAGTTATAAATCAATGTGCCCCAATCGCGATGCTCGCCGCGACGCGGATCTTCGTGTTCGTATAATGCGGTGCCATCAAAACGTGCGAGCGCATGCGTATCTTTCGGAAAATGTGCGGGCACCCAATCAAGCAGCACACCGATACCGTTTGCATGGCAGTGATCGACAAAATAACGAAAATCATCGGGGCTGCCGAAGCGACTCGTCGGCGCGTAATAGCCGGTGGTTTGATAGCCCCACGAATCATCGAGCGGGTGTTCGGTGATCGGCAGCAATTCGATATGCGTGAAACCGAGCGGCACGATGTAATCGACAAGACGATGCGCGAGCTCGCGGTAATTTAAAAAATTGCCGTGCGTATCGCGTTGCCACGAACCCAGATGCACTTCGTAAACTGAAAGTGGTGCGTGCAACCAATCGCGCTGTGCGCGCTGTGTCATCCATTCGCCATCGCGCCATTGATATTGCGAGGGCGCGGTAATTTGCGCCGCTGTTTGCGGACGCACTTCGAACGCGTTGCCGTAAGGGTCGGCTTTTTGCTGCACGCCGCCATCGCGGCTGCGAATTTCGAATTTGTAATTTGCGCCGGCGATAAACTGAAAATCGCTGCCGTTGTCTGCGCGCACAATGCCCGGAATAAATAGCTCCCAGACACCGCTGCCACCGCGCGATCGCATCGCGTGGCGGCGTCCATCCCAGCCATTGAAATCGCCGATGACGCTGATGCGCTGCGCGTTGGGTGCCCAGGTCGCGAATAGCACGCCATCGATGCCATCGATACAGCGAACGTGGGCACCGAGTAATTGATAGATATGCCAGTGCTTTCCCTCCGCGAATAAATGCAGATCGAAATCGGCAATTTGCGGAGCGAAGGTGTAGGGATCAATCTCGATGTGGGTTTGACCCTGACGGTCAATCCAGCGGATCGAGTAGTGCACCGGCACGGCGGTGTTTTGCAAGGCAGTGTCGTGTAAGACGCCGCTGTGTAAGACGGTAGCGTGCAATTCGTAAAACCCGGCTTCGGCCGTCGGTACCAATTCGACGTACTGACTGCCGATCATGACCTGGGCGCTTAGCGCGTCCGGCAAAAATACACGCAGCAATTGCTGAGCATCTGCACCATGCCAGCCCAAAATCTCGAAAGGGTCATGATGCTGCCCTAATCTGATGCGGTGCATTTGTTGCGAGAGGGGCGTTATGGTGCTGATTGCTGGTTTCATGGAGCCTTGATCAAGTAGAAAGCAATATGAGTGGAACTCTTTAAGCAAAAACTGTTCTGCATTGAGCAAAATATTTGCGATAACTTTGGTGCAGATTACCGCAAAAGTCACGGGGCGCGATCATTGGCCGCACTATTTCAGTGAATGAACTTAATGATGGCCATCATCTTGCATCGGGCGCAGTATAGATTTGGCACCATTATGAAATGCTTGAATCACATAACGCATGGGTTCGCGAGGGAGATTATCGATGCAGAGTTCGAGTTCTGGACGTTTCGTCAGCCGTTTAACCCGCGAGACGCTCGCGTTAATTCTCGCAGGCGGTCGCGGCACGCGACTTAAGCAGCTGACGGATTGGCGGGCAAAGCCGGCGGTACCGTTCGGCGGTAAATTCCGCATTATCGATTTCCCGCTGTCGAATTGTCTGAATTCGGGAATTCGCCAGGTCGGTGTGCTCACGCAATACAAAGCGCATTCATTGATTCGTCATATTCAACGCGGCTGGGGATTTTTGCGCGGCGAGATGGATGAATTCGTCGAGGTGCTGCCTGCGCAACAGCGTATCGAAACCTCGTGGTATCAAGGCACCGCCGATGCGGTGTTGCAAAATCTCGACATCATTCGCAGCCACGCGCCGAGTTACGTGTTGATTCTCGCGGGCGATCATATTTACAAAATGGATTACGGCACGATGCTCGCCGCACATGTCGAGAGCGGCGCCGATGTCACCGTCGGCTGCATCGAAGTGCCGGTCGCCGAAGCGAGCGCGTTCGGCGTGATGAAAATCGCCGACGACGGTCGTGTGCTTGAGTTCGATGAAAAACCCGCGCACCCCGCGTCGATGCCGGGTAAGCCCGGCGTATCGCTCGCGTCGATGGGGATTTATGTTTTCAATACCGATGTGCTGTGTCGTGAATTGATCGATGACAGCAAACTCAACGACTCCGCCCACGATTTCGGGCGCGACATTATTCCCTCGATGCTCGATCGCAAGCGCGTGTTTGCATTTCCGTTTCGCGATCGCGAAACCGGCGGGCAGGCCTATTGGCGCGATGTTGGTACCGTCGATGCCTTCTGGCAGGCGAATCTGGAATTGATCGACGTCACGCCCGAATTGAATTTATACGATGCCGACTGGCCGATCTGGACTTATCAGGAACAGTTACCGCCGGCGAAATTCGTGTTCGATGATGATGGTCGACGCGGCACCGCAGTCGATTCGATGGTGGCGGGCGGTTGCGTGGTGTCGGGTTCGCTGGTGCGTCACTCAGTTCTCTTTTCGAATGTGCGTGTGCATTCGTTCTGCGAGATCAGCGATTCGGTCATTTTTCCCGGCGTCGATATTGCCCGCAATTGTAAAATTAAAAATGCGATTCTCGATCGCGGTTGCCAATTGCCCGAGGGTAGTGTGATCGGCTTTAATCTCGACGAAGATCGCAAGCGTTTTCACGTGAGCGAAAAAGGTGTCGTGCTCGTCACGCCGGAAATGTTGGGGCAGGACTTTCATCACGCGATTTAGGGAAAAAAATGAAAGTAGTTTTGTGCTGGCACATGCACCAGCCTGAGTATCGCGATTTGCGCACCGGCGAATATCGATTGCCGTGGACGTATCTGCATGGAATGAAAGACTACGTCGACATGGTGGCGCATCTCGAACGCTATCCCAATGCGCGTGCGGTGGTAAATTTCGCACCGGTACTGTTGGATCAGATCGACGATTATTGCTCGCAGATTCGCGATTATTTCGATAGCGACACTTCGCTGCGCGATCCGTTATTGGCAACGCTGGCGAGCGATGATTTTCCGCAGGCGATCGAAGATAAACTCGCGCTGTGGAAGCAGTTGCTGCGAGTGAATCGCAAGCGTGTTGTCGATCGCTTTCCTGCATACGCGCGGATGGCCAGGCTCGTCGAGTGGTATCAAGAAAATCCCGATGCAGCGATTTACGCCAACGATCAATTCAGTATCGATCTGAGCGTGTGGTATCACCTCGGATGGATTGCGGAAACTCATCGGCGCGGCGATGCGCGTATTAAAAAACTTGAAACTAAGGGCGAGCAATTTACACGCAACGAGCGTCGCGAAATGCTCGGCATCGTGCTCGAATTGATGCAATCGATCATCCCGCGTTATCGCACACTGGCCGAGCAGGGGCGCGTTGAGTTGGCGCTGAGCCCGTACGCGCATCCGATTGTGCCGTTGCTACTCGATTTAAATTCAGCGCACGAAGCGATGCCTGCTGCGCCCTTGCCGCAGGCGAGCGAATATCCGGGCGGCGACGATCGCGCACGCTGGCATTTGCAGCGCGGCATCGCCACCTTCGAAAAATATTTTGGGCATCGCCCTAAAGGCTGTTGGCCCTCCGAGGGCAGCGTCAGTACTGCGACTTTAAGTTTGCTCGGCGAATTTGGATTACAGTGGGCTGCGAGCGGTGAAACCGTACTGCGCAACAGTATTGAGGCCAGCCGCAACAACGCAGAAGCGAGCCGCGAACAAGGTTTCAAAGTGCCTGCGGATGTTTTGCATCGTGCGTATCGTGTCGAAGGTTGCGGCGAAACGGTGTGCTTTTTTCGCGATGATGGTCTTTCCGACAAAATCGGTTTTCAGTATGCCGATTGGCATGGCGACGATGCCGTTGCCAATTTGATTTATGATCTCGAACACATCGCCGCGCATCATCCGCAAGCCGACGAAGGCGTGGTCTCGATTATTCTCGATGGTGAAAATGCGTGGGAATATTATCCGGAAAACGGATTTTATTTTCTCGATGCGCTCTACGAAAAGCTGAGCGAGCATTCGACGCTGGAGATGACGACATTTTCTGCTGTCATCGAATCTGGATTACCAACCGTTGAGCTGCCTAAGTTGATTGCGGGTAGCTGGGTTTATGGAACCTTCTCGACCTGGATTGGCAGCGCCGATAAAAATCGTGGCTGGGATTTATTGTGCGCGGCAAAAACCGCTTTCGATGAAGCCATGAGCGCGAATCGCCTCGATCAGACGACGCGAGCGCGCGCAGAAATGCAAATGGCGATTTGCGAAGGTTCGGATTGGTTCTGGTGGTTTGGCGATTACAATCCGGCCGCTGCGGTGAGCGATTTCGAGCAGTTGTTTCGACTCCATGTTTGCAATCTTTACGAAATTATCGGCGCAAAAATTCCGGAAAATTTACAGCACGTGATTAGCGCTGGTAGCGGCGATCCTGCACGAGGTGGTGTCATGCTGCCCGGTCAGGTTCACGCGTCGTGAAAAATCAGTCATTTTTTAGTTAAGGTGAATATGCAGCAGCCAACGACGGCGGTAGATTTTTTTTTGCAGCGTCACGCTGGCATATTGTTGCATTTGACTTCGCTGCCATCGCCATTGCTGCCCGATGGAAAAAAATCCGGTCGCTTTGGCGATCTCGGTCCCGATGCCTATCGATTTCTCGCTTTTCTCGCCGAGTGTGGTATCACGGTGTGGCAAATGTTGCCCACAGGTCCCACACACGGTGATCGCTCCCCTTATCAAACCTTGTCGGCCTTCGCGGGCAATGCTGAATTAATCAGTCTCGAGTTGTTGTCGCAGAGCGGCTGGTTGCAGCCAGATGAGTTGCAGGGAGCGCGTTCGGCTGCGCTCGCAGCAGCGGCAGCGCGATTTGGAGCGGCATTGTCTGCAGACGTCGCACTGCAGCAAAATTTTTCGCAATTTTGCGCGCACAACGCGGAATGGCTCGATGATTTTGCGTTATTCATCGCGCTGCGCGAGGCGAGGGGAAACGTATCGTGGCTCGATTGGGAAGAGCCTTTGCGTCGCCGCGATGCAAAAGCGCTTGCTGCCGCAAAGATTCAATGCGCGAAACGTATCGGCGATATTCAGTTCGAACAATTTATTTTTAACGAGCAATGGCAATCTTTGCGCACCGAGGCTCGCCGTTTAAATATCGCATTGTTTGGCGATCTGCCGATTTTTGTGGCGCACGACAGCGCAGATGTTTGGGCCAATCAAAAATTATTTGCGCTCGATACAGAAGGCAATCCGCTTACGGTGGCCGGCGTGCCGCCCGATTATTTTTCCGAAACGGGCCAGCGCTGGGGCAATCCGCATTACGATTGGGAGCAGATGCAGCGCGATGATTTTGCCTGGTGGCGCTCGCGTGTGCGCTCGCAATTGGAGCTATTCGATTTATTGCGCATTGATCACTTTCGCGGCTTCGAAGCGTATTGGGAAATTCCGGCATCCGAACCGACCGCAATTGCGGGGCGCTGGGTCAAGGCGCCGGGCGATGCGTTGCTACAATCGATTTTTCGCGAATTTCCGCAATTACCGCTGGTGGCTGAAAATCTCGGCGTCATTACGTCGGAAGTCGAAGCATTGCGCGAGCGATTTCATTTACCCGGCATGTCGATTCTGCAATTCGCATTCGACGGCAGCCCCGAAAATCCCTATGTGCCGCATCATCATGTGCCATTGTCCGTGGTTTATACGGGAACGCACGACAACGACACCACGCTGGGGTGGTACAACCAGCTCGATGCAAATACGCGCGAGCGAGTGCAGGCGTATTTGGGATTGCCAAGCGAGGAGATGCCGCGCCCATTGATACGTGCTGCGTTTGCATCGGTGGCAAAATTGGCGATCGTGCCGATGCAGGATTTGTTAGAGTTGGATAGTGCGCATCGCATGAACATTCCAGGTACGAGCGATGGTAATTGGGTTTGGCAATTTGAATGGCAGCAAGTTGCGGACGATTTGAGTGCGCGAGTGCGGCAATGGTTAACGCTTTATGGCCGTCAATAAAACTTACTCACATACACCTAGCAATCATGTTGTGCAGCGCTGGCATGTTGCTGGCGATTTCGATGCGTTGACCGACGCGGTCGTCACGCGACTGTCGCAGTGCGCGAGCGAAGCAATCGCCGAACGCGGCGTATTCAGCATCGTGTTGGCGGGCGGTAACACGCCGCAAGCGATTTATCGCGAGTTATCCGAGTTGGCAACCGATTGGCGCGCGTGGTTCGTTTATTTCGGTGACGAGCGCTGTTTGCCGATCGGCGACAGCGAACGCAACGATGCGATGGCACAGCGTTGTTGGCTTGATCATGTGCCGATTCCTCGGCAACAGATTTTTACCATTCCAGCCGAGTTAGGCGCTGAAGCCGGTGCGTCGGCTTATGCGAATATTCTCGCGCACGTGTCTGCGTTTGATTTGGTGTTGCTTGGCCTCGGTGAAGACGGGCACACGGCGAGTTTGTTTCCGGGGTTGCCCTCATCGAATCAACCCGCATTTGCCGTGCACAATGCGCCGAAATTACCGCGTGATCGTATCAGTATGAGTGCGGCGCGTTTGAGTCATGCGCGCAACGTCTGGTTTTTGGCGAGTGGTGAAGGCAAGCGGGTGGCGCTTAAACAATTACACGACGCCGAAATGATTCCCGCTGCCATGATTAAACCGATGGGTGGGGTCGACATTTTTACGGATGTCGATGACGTAAGGTGAGTTTGTAGGGGCGAACCTATGTGTTCGCCCCGATTTTTTGAGAGATTTAACGCAGCCGTTCAGCGACGCGATTCTTTTGAAAAATCGGCATCGAATCGACTAATACACGTCCTGCCTCGCGCAGGAATGCATCGGGCTCTTTGTCTTTATCCTTGTTTTTCTTGTTGGTCGTATCATCGTCGTCGTCCTTGTCGTCGAGTTTGTCGAGCGGCTTTTCACCTTTAGCGATACGGCGCTGATTTTCCGCTTCGAGTCGCTTGGCTTTGTTTTCATCAATTTCTTTTTTGCGCACGGCTTCGTTGAGCGACAGCTGAGAATGTTTGCGCAATCCGTCCGCCATCGTGATTTGCTGCTGCACGAACACGAAATCAGGATCGGTTTTTACGCGCTGATCGTGCTTGCTCTGCAGCGACGGCAATATCGGTTGAATATCGAAATAGACGCGATGCTGAATAGCGGGAATGCGATCCCACGGCATCGCCTTATCGAGAGCGCTTTCGCCGACCTCTGTGGTGTCGTACAACGATGGGAATGTGACATCAGGCAGCACACCGCGGTTCTGCGTGCTGTCGCCGGAGACGCGATAGAATTTCGATTGCGTCATTTTCAGCTCGCCGTAATTAAGCTCCATCAATTGCTGTACGGTGCCTTTACCAAACGTGCGATCGCCAATAATGAGACCGCGTTGATAATCCTGAATCGCACCCGCGAAAATTTCGGAGGCGGACGCGCTGAGTCGATTGATGACGACCGCGAGCGGACCATCGTAAAAGGCGCTGCTGCGTGGTTTGCCTTCAGGAAATGCGCGCATCGACGACGAGGACTGTCGAATTTGCACGGTCGGGCCCTGTTCGATGAACAGTCCGATCAATTGATTCGCTTCCTGCAGCGAGCCGCCGCCGTTTTCGCGCAAGTCGATCATGACGCCATCGACATCTTCAGCGATCAATTCCGACAATAATTTTTGGACGTCGCGCGTGGTGCTCTTGTAATCCGGATCACCGCGTCGTGCCGCTTCGAAATCGATGTAGAACGCGGGGATATTGATGACGCCGATTTTTATGGTGCGTCCGTTTTGAATATAGGTTTCGATGCTTTTGTGCGCGCTTTGCTCTTCGAGCGTAATTTCGTTGCGCACAATTGAAATCTGTTTGCGCTCGGCATCCGATTTTGCCGTGCTCGGAATAATTTCAAGGCGCACGGTGGTGCCTTTGGGGCCGCGAATCAAATCGACCACATCGTCCAGGCGCCAGCCGACAACGTCGAGCAGCTCGCCGGTTTTGGCTTCGCTGACACCGACGATACGATCGCCGGCTTTGAGTTCACCCTGTTTGTCGGCGGGGCTTGCGGGTAATACGCGCATCACTTTCGTGTGTTCGTCTTCCTGCTGCAATACCGCACCGATGCCTTCCAATTTGAGGCTCATGTTGATGTTGAAATTTTCAGAAGTACGCGGCGAAAAATAATTGGTGTGCGGATCGTAAAGCGCGCCGAGTGCGTTCATGTAAATTTGGAAAACGTCGTCGCCGGTAATTTGCGCCGCACGATTGAGTTGATTGCGATAGCGTTTCTCCAACAGCTTGACGATATCGTCGCTTTTCTTGCCCGCGAGTCGAAGACCGAGCACGGTGCTTTTCAAATGCAATCGCCATAATTCATCGGCCTCGGCTTTGGTTTTTGGCCAGGTCGAATTCTTATCGCGATTGAGTTCGACGAATTCATTTTTGGTGAAATCCATCGCGGCGATATTGGCGGGAAGCTCGGCGAGCAATTTTTCCAGGCGCTGCTTCATACGCTCGTTATACGTGCGAAATATCGCAAAAGCGGGTTCGAGATTGCCTTCGTCGAGTGTGTTGTCCAGCGTTGTGCGATAGCGCGCGAAGCTGTCGATGTCGCTTTGCAGCAAAAACATATGCGCGGGATCGAGGCTTTTCAGGTAATTGTCGAGCAGCTCGGCCGATAATTTATCGTCGAGTTTCTGTTTCAGATAATGGCGCGACTCCAGGTTTTCGACGACGTCGACCGCGGTTTTCCCCAGTTCGCTATTCCACGTCAGTGCCGTCGCAGGGGTTTGCTTTTGGGGTGCGCTTTCCGCTTTGGCGTGGGCGAGCGGAGTGCAGAGGAAGATGAAAAGATAACAAAACAGAAAGCGATTCAACGATCGGGGCACGATTTATTCTCTTGGGGGATTGCGAATTAGGTTCTGCATTATAGCTGGGAGGCTATTTACGCGGCAAAGTTGCAGCGGTAGGTGAAATCCACCCAAAAACATCAACCAATTCTGGTTGATACAGCTTGTCTTCTCTTCCTTATTCACAATGGCTAGCCACGCTGATTTGTCCATATTCGCGCTGCGATGGGCCATTGTTTCCATCGCAAGGGGGGCATTGGTTCCGTAGAAAGCGGCGCGCAGGGGTTGCGCGGGTGCGGGCATGCAAAATATAATGATAACAATTCTTATTTGCATGTGGGGGCGGTGATGTCGAGCTGGAGCTATGCGCAGCCCAGAAAGCCGTGGCAGGGCGGTATCGGAGCGGCGCTGACGATCGGTATCCATGCCGGTGTCATCGCGTTGGTGCTGGCGGACCGCGGACCGACCATTGCAGCCCAGCCGGCGCCGATCAATGTCAGCATTATCAGCGATATGCCGCAGCCGCAAACTCAACCGCTCGAAACGCCAACTAAGCCGCGTCTCGATCAGCCAAAGCTGCACATCCCGCAACCGGATATCGTGCTGGCTGAAAGTATGGAGCCCAGCACGGCGCCGGTTGCTGTGTCCAGCGCAGCGAGTGCTGCGAACTCGGCTCCTGCCACGCCGGCGGTGGTCATGCCGGTATTCGATGCCGACTATCTCAATAATCCATCGCCTTCATATCCTCCCTTATCGCGCCGCATGCGCGAGCAGGGCGTGGTGTATCTGCGCGTACTGGTGTCGGCGGACGGCACGCCCGATCAGGTCGAGTTGAAGCATTCATCGGGCAGTGTGCGTCTCGACGAATCCGCTTTGTGCACCGTAAAGAAATGGCGCTTCGTGCCTGCGCGTCGCGGCAATCAAACCGTAGCGGCGTGGGTGGTGGTTCCCATCGCATTCAGTCTGACCGCGTAAGCAAATACGTCGTTAAATATTTAGGGTGAGCGCTATGCAAGAGAAAAACGTCGAGCCGATGCTGGAGAGCAATTCACCGCCCGCGACACATTTGTCCTCGCATGAGTTGTTTCAAAAAGGTAATACGGTACGCATCGATCACGCCGGCCAGACATATTGGCTGCGATTGACGCGCGGTAATAAATTGATTCTGACTAAATAAAATTATCGCCACCCCTTTGTTCAACGGGTCCATCCAGGACGATTAAGCCATCCTTGCGATGGCTTTTTTTCGTCCGTAAAAAATGATCAGAAAAAATACGCGCAATAAAAAAGGCCCGCCGAAGCGAGCCTTTGCAATGATCAAACAGTTAGAAACTGTATTCCGCCGTCACCAGTGCCGAACGCGGTTGTCCAAGTTTCACACGCGAGCCACCGTTGTTCAGCGTTTCGATGTATTCCTCGTCGGTGAGGTTGTACATGTTCAAGCGCAGATTTACGTTCTGGTTGACCTTATACGCCACCATTGCATCGGCAACCCAATACGATGGAATTTCTGCTAGGCCGTTCTGCGGTGTCGACACTACGGTGATCGTGCGTTTTTGCTCGCTGAAATAGCGTGCGCCACCGCCAATCGTGAAATCGCCGAATGTGTAAGAGGTCCAGAATGTAGCGGAAAGATTCGGTGTCCAGCGCACACCTGTAGTTTCAACGCCGGTGCTGCTGCGTTGTTCGAGCGCATCGGAATCCATGTACGTTACGCCTGCCGATACTTGCCAGAAATTATTGAGTTGTCCCACCGCGGCAATTTCAGCACCTTCAACGCGCGTCTTGCCGATCTGAATGGGCTGAAGCAAATCGTTGTACGAGGTCTGCTTCGAGTTTTCGGTTCTGAATAATGCAGCGGAAAGATTCAATTGCTGATCGAGCAAATCCCACTTGGTGCCGATTTCGTAATTATCGGTTTCCTGCGGATCGAGCGCGGAATTGTTCTGGTTAGTTTCCGTTGCCGATAAAGCGAAATCCGCGCTGCCCGGTGGTGTTTGCGATGTTCCGTACGAAACATAAACACTGCCGTTCGCGAGCGGCTTATAAACGACGCCAGCTTTCCAACTTTTCAAATTGCCGGAATCACTCAGGCTCGATGGCGTTAACACACTCGATACGACCGATGCAGAATCGGTATTGGTTCGATAGTGTTCGTAACGCAGGCCGCCATTCAACAGCCACTGCGGAGTGATCTCGACGGTATCGAATGCGTACAGCGCAGCCGTAGTGGTGTTGCCATCGGTGTAAGCACCCGTTGCGTATGGTTCGCCGCGATAAATATTCGGATCGGGATCGTAAAGACTTGTAGCCGGATTGGCGATTGCGGTGTAGGCAACTCCATTAATGGTTTGCGTGGTAGTGCCGAAGGTTAAATTCTTCTGGCGCTCGTACATAATTTCAAAGCCGCTACTCAACGAATGTTTGACGCTGCCGGTATTGAATTCAGTAACGAGGTTGGTCTGGTTGGTGAGAATTTCATTTTCGCGATCGACACGCTGGCGGCTTGGTGTCACGGTCCAGGTCGACAGATCGTTCGGGTCGAATGAGCTGACGTTAGCGGCGGTAACCGACGGTGCGCTGATGCCGCTGACCACGCGATCCATTTCCGTTTTTCCATAACGCGAAGTATTGCGAATGATGGTTTTCGCATCGAGGTCGTGTTCGAATTTCACCGTCACCATATCGGCGTCGACATCTTCGTAATCGCTTTTCGAGCCGTAGAAATTTTCGCGATCGACTTTAGGAGCATTCATGATCGCTGCAGCCAACGCAGGGCTGGTCGAATCCGCAGTGTAAAAGCCGTCGAAGCCGATCGATGGGATACCGCCGTCCGGAACATTGTTTTGACGAACGTGTTGCGAAAATAAATAGAAGCGCGTCGGCGTGCCGAGACCGAGTGCGAGCGACGGAGCAATTGCTGTGCTTTTATTTTCGACGACATCGCGCTCGTCCACCTCACCATCGGCCCACATGGCATTCAAACGCACCGCGCCGGTTTCGCCGAAGGCTTCGTTGAGGTCTGCGGTCATACGCTTCTTGTCGGCAGTGCCGTAGCTCGCGCTGACCATGTTCTTACCGTCGCGCGTCGGCAATTTCGAAACCAGATTGATGTAACCCGATGCTGCGCCGCGACCGATATCCGCGCCTGCGGGGCCTTTCACCACTTCGACCTGTTCGAGGTTGAACACATCGCGTGTGATGGCGCCGAGATCGCGAATGCCATCGACGAATGTCGACGTTTGCGTGGAGAAGCCGCGCATCTGAAACGTATCGCCGGCCGAGGTGTTACCGTTTTCACCGAGCTGCATGGTGATGCCGGGTGTGTTGCGCAGTGCTTCCATCAAACTCGTTGCGCCTTGCTCCTGTAGCACTTCCTTTTTAATGACTTGAATGGTCTGCGGCGTATCGACCAATGGCTGCGTGTACTTCGGGTTGGCCGAAGTTTCCGCTTTGAACGGCACTTCGCTCGCTGCTTTGACGTTAACGGGACGCAGGGTCTGTTCGGTGGCTGCGGTTTGCGCGTGCGCGCTGAACGGCGCGGCGATGGCCAATGCCAGCAGTGATTGGGTGAAACCCTGGGGCGCGAATTGGCGCAGTGAACGGATCGAGTTGCGGGAAGAGGCTGGGCTTAATAAAAGGTTGGCAGAGCTAGGGCATGTACGAGCCATTGGAGTTTTCCTGTCAGAGAGTCATGGTGATTGCTGGCTCTCAGGCGATCCGAGGGGGGGCGGAATCCGATGGCTGGCTAGTAGTTAGCGAAAAGATGATAACAATTCTTATTTGCGATTGGAACCATTCTTTTGCAATTCTGTCTGGCCAGTCTGCCAGCCCGCCGGGGTGATGCGCGCGCAAAGCGATTATCGCTTGCAGTTTTAATTTGAGAATGATTATCATTTGAAAAGTAAGCCAGCGCGCCCGGGGTCGGTCTTCCCCAGCCAGCCAGCGTTCCCTCAATGCCATTTAACGGAGCCTGGTAATGACAACTTCAACTCTGGCCGACCCGATCCTCGAACTTCAGCAACGTCATCAGTTATTGGTAAACCACGAGCCGAAACTGCGTGCGCGCGACCGCGCTTCGCGCCTCGGCATCACTGAGGCGGAACTTGTGGCCGCACAATGCGGCGTTCGCACTACCGCGTTAATCGCCGATGTGCCGAATCCGTTTCAAACCATCTTTCGCGAACTGGGCTCGCTGGGTCGGGTGATGGCGTTGACGCGCAACGATGGCTGCGTACACGAACGTCACGGCCGTTACGAAACGATTCAAGTCGACGCGCCGGTCGGACTTGTGCTCGGCAAAGATATCGATCTGCGCATTTTTTTTGCGCATTGGCGTTACGGTTATGCGGTAGAGGAGAGCGGTCGACTCAGTCTGCAATTCTTCGATGCTGCCGGCGACGCTGTGCACAAAATCTTTCTCACCGAGCACAGCGATATCGAGGCGTACACGCGTCTGCTCGCGCGCTTCGGGCGTCCGGTCAGCGAATTGCCGATCATCGCGCCGATACCGATTACTGCAACGTCGGCTGGCCGTGAAGAAAAGCCAACGCCGGACAATGTGACCGCACTGCGTAATGCCTGGCTAGCGCTTAAAGATACGCACGATTTTCACGGCATGCTGACGCGCTTCGGCGTATCGCGGCTCGGCGCATTGCGCGCTGCCGGTGCCGATCTCGCGCAGGAAGTGGCGCCGCAAAATATCGAGACCGTACTTAATATCTGCGCGGCGACCGCGCTGCCGCTCATGTGCTTCGTCGGCAATCGCGGCATGATTCAGATCCATACCGGCTGTGTGCATACGCTGCGGCGCACGGGGCCTTGGTACAACGTGCTCGATGCCGATTTCAATTTGCATCTGAACACCGAGGCGATTACGAGTTGTTGGATCGTGAATAAACCCACGGTCGATGGTTGGATCACTTCGCTCGAAACGTTCGCAGCGGATGGCAGTTTGATCGTGCAATTCTTCGGCGCGCGCAAACCCGGCAAACCCGAATTGCCGGAGTGGCGCAATGTACTCGCAAGTCTGTGCCGCGAACCGTTGGCAGCCTGATCGTGCGTAAATCACTACGTGTATTGAGCGCGCTGCTGTGCGTACAGTTGTATGCAATGTCGTATGTGGCGTTAGCGTCGGCGGCAATAGCGGGGGAGCGCATCGTCACACTCGGCGGCGCGCTTACCGAAATCGTGTATGCGCTTGATGAGCAGGTGCAGCTCGTCGGTGTCGATCAATCGAGCAGTTACCCCGCAGCGGCGTTGCAGTTACCGCAGGTGGGCTACTACCGCAATTTTTCCGTCGAAGGCGTCATCGGTTTGAAACCGACGTTGATACTGGCCAGCGATCAGGCCGGCCCGCCCGAATCTCTGGCAAATTTGCAACGCATGGGTTTGCGCGTGCGCGTACTGCCGTCGGCTCCCACCGTCGATGCCTTGGCGCAACGCATTCGCGGCATTGCCGAAGTGTTAGATAAACAGCGGGACGGCGAACAACTGATTCAGCGTATTCGCGCGAGTCTCATCGCGCCGCAACAAAAAATGCCGCGCACGTTGATGCTGATGGGGCGCGACAGCCGTTTGCAGGGCGCAGGCTACGACACCGCTGCCGATGCGATGCTCAAGCTCACGGGAGCGATGAATGTCCTCGCCGCGCAACAGGGTTATAAACCGATTGCGCCAGAAGCGCTCGCCGCACTCGCACCCGAAGCCATCGTGACCACGCAGATGACTGTCGATAGCGTTGGCGGCATAGATAAACTGTTAGGCCTATCGGGCATCGCGATGACGCCAGCGGCGAAGCAGGGGCGCATCGTTGTGATGGACGATTTATTGCTGCTCGGTTTCGGGCCGCGTTTGCCCGAGGCGCTCGCGCAACTGCGTGCAGGTCTCGTCGCACCTGCGTTGACGCGTCAATAACGTGCGGTATGAATAACGCAATATGGCCGCGCGGTGCGGCAGTGTTTGAATTCAGTGCGCGACACTTGTTCGCCACATTGATAGTGCTGTTGTTGCTGACGACGATCTTTGCGTGCGCGAGCGGTGCGGTCGAAATTCCGCTGTCGGTATTTCCGCAAGTGGTATTCGCCGCACCATTGTCGGTGAGTGACAACGCGCACGCCGAATTTTCTTTGTGGCGCAGTGTTGTATTCGATTTGCGCTTGCCGCGCATCATCTTTGCGATCATTTGCGGTGGCGCGCTCGCACTGGCCGGTGCGGTGATGCAGGCATTGTTTCGCAATCCGCTCGCGGAGCCGGGATTGATCGGCATGTCGAGCGGCGCCGCGTTGGGCGCTGTTATCGCTATCGTGCTCGGCGCGCAGGGATTTTTCAGCGTAGCGCCCGCAGCATTCGTCGGCAGTCTCGCGGCGACAGCGTTTGCCTATTCGCTCGGACACAGACACAACGGCGTGTCGAGTATGTTGCTCGCGGGTATCGCGCTCAATGCGATTTGTGGCGCGCTGATCGGTTTGTTCACGTCGCTCGCCAACGATGCGCAATTGCGCAGTTTGACGTTTTGGAATCTCGGCAGTCTTGCCGGAGCGAATTGGCATCACCTGGCGTTTCTCGGTCCATGGACATTGCTAATGTCGATGTTGCTGTTGCGCGATTGGCGGGCGCTTAACGCCTTGTTGCTCGGCGAACGCGAAGCGCAGCATCTGGGATTTCCGCTCGCGGCATTGCGACGGCGTTTGATTTTGCTCACTGCGCTCATGGTCGGTCCACTGGTTGCTGCGGCGGGCACGATTTTATTCGTCGGCCTGGTCGTGCCGCATTTAGTGCGGCTCGCGTTCGGCGCCGATCACCGTTGGTTGTTGCCGAATGCAACGCTTGGCGGTGCGCTCGCGTTGACGCTGGCGGATTGGGTGGCACGCATTGCGGTAATTCCGGCAGAAATACCGATCGGCGTCGTCACGGGATTAATCGGCGGGCCGTTTTTTTTATGGCTGTTGATGCGACGCGGAGCGCGTTGATGCGTGCAGAAAATCTGCGCATCGAGCGCGATACCCGCACCGTTCTCGAAAATATTTCGTTGCAATTGCATTCTGGCGAAGTGCTCGGTGTGCTCGGTGCCAATGGCGCAGGTAAATCGACATTGCTCGGCGTACTTGCCGGCGAATTGCCGATCGCGAGCGGCAGTATAGAAATCGGCAATGTGCCGCTTCACGAATTATCGATGGCGCAACTGGCGCGACAGCGCGCGGTATTGCCGCAAGCGTCGACACTCAATTTCGATCTCGCGGTAAACGATGTCGTTGCGATGGGCGCTTATCCATTTCCCGAAGCATCGCCACAGCAGGTCGCTGTGCAGATTCAGCGAGCGTTGATGCTGACGGACACACTCGTGTTTCAGCAGCGGCGCTATTTGCATTTATCAGGCGGTGAACAACAGCGAGTGCAATTGGCGCGGACATTGGTGCAAATCGCGCTGAGCGATCGCGACAACACTCGCTATTTATTGCTCGACGAACCCACTGCGAGTCTCGATCCTCGTCATCAACAGGATTTATTGCGCGTCGTGCGGCAATTGGCCGAAACCGAAAATATCGCTGTGCTTACCGTACTGCACGATGTCAATCTTGCGGCGCGTTGGTGCCATCGTCTGCTATTGCTCGCACACGGCAACGCAGTGGCCTGCGGTACGCCGCGAGAAGTGTTGCAGCCGGCGTTATTGCGCGATGTTTATGCAATGGATGTGTCTGTATTGCCGCATCCGTGCGACGCGGTGCGACCGTTGGTGTTGTTCGAGTAGATTTTACGCTCGCATTAGAGCCGCTGAATCCATACGGGCAATACTGCTTGCCGCGGTATTTTCCGCAGCTTGCGTGCCTTGTATTTTTTGTACCAGATAATTACGCCCGTAATACTTAGCATCGCGACAACCACACCCATGATCGAAATCAAAATACGTCCCGGCAGCCCCAAAATACGTCCCGAGTGCATGGGGAATTGTGCTTGGACAAACAGATCGGCCGCAGTGCCTCGCCACGGCATCCAATCGCCGAGCAGTTCGCCGGTTTTGCCATCCAGAAATACAGCCTTATGGCCGACACCGCCAGCACCATGACCTTCGTCGGGATTAAAGAACTCGATGCGATAAATACCGAATTCTCTTGCGTACCACACGCTGTTCACGGGTTGCGACCAGCCATTATCGATTCCCGCTTGTTGTCCGAGTGCAATCGCCCGCGCGAAACCGTAATCGGCTTCGATGGGGTGGTCGTGGCCTGAAGGTGTGCGTTGATCGATGGGTGTTGGTGTCACATCGGACATCAGCGACATGACTGGAAAAAATATTTCGCGATACAGATTCAGCGAAAAACCCGTGAACGCGATGACGAATAGCAACACCCAAGTCCATAGACCGAAAGCGCGATGCAAATCGAAATTCAATTTGGTGGGGCCGTTACACCAGCGAATTTTCCACGCGGGCTTCCAGCGCTGCCAGTAATTAGCGTTTTCTGTCGGCGAAAATATCGGCGGATTTTTTTTGCTTTTAGGTAGTGTCAGATAAAAGCCGATGAAGCAATCGATTGTCCATGTCAGCGCAACGCCGCCGAGCAACCACAATCCCCAATGATCGGTGCCCATGAATTCGGGAATATGCAAACTGAAATGCAATTTATACAGAAACGAAACGAAGTTCTCTTTGGTAATGGGCCAAACTGCTCCCCATTCTCTTTTACCTAAAATTTCGCCTGAAACCGGATCGACATAAATCTGGTTGAATCCGGGTTTATACAACTCGCCAGTCTCCGGATTAACTCTGGGCTCCACCCAAAAGTAATACGAGTGTCCCGGTTCGACGGCGAGCTCATAGTAGGTGACTTGCACCTGCGGAAATTCTCGCTCGATTTTTTCCGCCAATGCCGTAGCACGCATAGGGTCGCCAGGCGTGTGCGCTTCGAGTAGGTGCGGATTCAGCCAATCGTCCAGCTCGTGATCCCACGAAATAATCGCGCCGGTCAATCCGGTAATAATTAAAAATACCGCAATCGTCAGTCCGAAATAACGGTGGAGCAAAGTAAAAAATGTGCGCATACGCTGTGCCTACTAGTAACGCCAGGTGATGGAGCCCATGACGTTGCGGGGTGCGCCATAGTTGGCCTGTCCCCATTGCGGACTCAAAAGGTATTTTTTATCGCCGACATTATTGATGTTCAGCGCGAGCGACAGATTTCTAGTAAGGGCATATCGCGCGAAAATATCCATGAGTGCATAGCTATCCTGCACCTCGGTATCTTCGTAGTAGATTTCATTCTGCCAATTGATACCCGCACCTACGCGCAAGCCAGGTATTGCTGCAACGTTGTAAGCGGTGGCGAGCTTGAATTGTTTGGTTGGAATGAAACGGCGTGTTTTATCGCCGTTATCGTCTTCAATTTTGGTCTGCGTGTAACCGGCGCTGATATTTAAATCGGGTAGCACTTCGCCGGTTAATTCCACTTCGAAACCGTCGCTTTCAAAACCGATGCCGCGATAAATATTCAAACCGGTAGCCGTATCGCGAGTGACCCATTCACCAAAGTTTTCCTGATTCGATTCAAACAATGCCAGCGTGAGCACAGCTTTACCCGCAAAAATTTCCTGCTTCACACCGGCTTCAGAACTTTCACCGCGCACTGCGCCCAAGGGTTGAAGGTTGGCGTCGACCCAAGTCTGTGGATTAAATACTTCGCTATAGCTCGCGTAGAGCATCGTTCCTGCGAGAATTTCGTAAGTCACTCCCGCATACGGAACGGTTTCTTTATCGGAGGCCGCTTGTGGCGCTCCATAACTAAGACCATCTTGATCGATGTCGACGGTGCGCGAACCCAGGAGCAAGGAAAGCTCGTCGGTTAGACGCAGGCGAGTGGATAAATAATAGGAGTCTTGTTGCTGATCGATGTCGGTCGATTGTGTTGCAGCATCGTACACGCTGAATATGGGTTCGGGCGTGTTTCCCTCGGCCCAGTCGGAACCGATTGGATCGTAATTCCAGTTGCTCGTGTAAATCGAGTGCGCAGTGAGTTTAATATCGGCTTTATTCATACCGAATACGACGTCGTGGTCTTGACCCCACAGCGAAAAAGACCCGCTGACAAATAGATCGACAATTTCTTCCTTGTCGTCTGCCTGATAGAAACTGGCGTGAGCCAACAATCCCTCTTCGGTGAAACGGTCAGGTGCGCCCGACAAATAAAGTGATTTCCAATCGCTAACCAGCTTGTTGCGCGTGTAAATCGCTTTCGCCATCCATCTATCGCCGAGGTCTTGCTCCAGTTCTGCGAAAGTGCGGGTTTGTTTTACATTTTGTTTGGCCCATTCGGGCGCTGTGTTGGTTGAAATATCGTAATGCGTCAGCGAACCATCGCTGTAAAACAGCGGCAGTGCGCCCGATGAATTTGCATTGCTGTGGCTGTCATTGACACTGTGTCCAACGCTCAAACGTGTGGTATCGGTGATCGTGCCGCTGAGGATGCCGTAGAAAACGTCCATATCCTTGCTGTAGCGATCTAAATACGAATCGCTATCCTGCTTGACGGCAACGATTCGCCCGCTGAGTCGGTCATCGATAATCGGCCCTGAAATATCGCCTTCCACTCGATATTGATCCCAGCTACCGGCAGAGGCCGTTACCGAAGCGCGCAGATCTTTGGTTGGACGTTTGCGCAAATAATTGATAGTGGCCGAAGGATTGGCCAATCCAGTGATTAAGCCGGTCGCGCCTTTGACAACTTCCACTTGCTCGTAAATGGCTGAGTCGTCATGACCTTGACTCAGGCCGTAAGAAAAGGGAACGCCCACGCCGTCGAATTGAAAATTAACGATGTCGAAGCCGCGTGCCGTGTAATAAGTACGACCGGTTTCGACTTGTTCAACCGTGACGCCGGGAACGTACGTTAATACGGAATTAATTTCGCGCAGACCGAAATCCTCGATCTGATCGCGGGAAATTACCGACACCACTTGCGGCGTTTCGAATACTGTCAGGTTCAACTTTGTCGCCGTTTTGGTTTTATCGGCTTCTCCATACACGTAAATGGTTTCACTGTCGCTTTTGCTCGGTGTAACGGAAGCTTGGTTTGTGTTTACCGATTGTTCATGAATTTGTGCAACGGCATTACTGCTCCAACAGGTTCCTGCAATGGATAAGGCTAGGGCAGTGCGAAATAAGGTGGGCATATCTACTCCGGTTGATGGCTTTTAAAAAAGACGGCGGCTTAAAATCAATTTTCTACGGTAAGCACTTGTGACAAGCTGCGCGCGAGGCTCGACGGACTCGGGTTGTCGATATAAATGCATTGCTTACCGGTGCGTTTGCATTGATCTTTCACGCGCCAATACGCGTCGTGGCTGATGCATCCGGTCTGGCAGATGATTAAATCGGCAGCGGCGATACTTGTTACCAGACGCGCGATGTTTTCTTCAACGCCGCCGTCGTGATGCAGGTAATCGCCACCGTAGCTTTCGATGATGTTGCGATAGCTCGCGACGCTGGCATGGCGGCCACCGACACAGAGCACTTTTTTGTGTTCGAGTAGCAGCGGTTTTTGCTGATGAATATTTGTTGGCGCGGTTGTCGCTTCGCTTTCGGTGATATCGATGAGTTCGAGTTGACGGGAATTTTCCAGATCGCCGCGCTGTGCAAGTTGATGCCGCAATGCGGCAAGTTGTGCATCACGATCTTCAACAGCCGTTTGCAGGTGGGAGACTTTTTCGGTGAGCCGTTCACGCGATTCGAGATGCGGTACGCTGCTGCGCAGCCTTTCAATGTCTGCACGCGCTTGCGCGAGTTCGTTTTCGTTATGGCATAGCAGTGCGCGCACACGTGTCAGTTCTGCGTTCAGTTGTTCGATCTGTGTGGCTTTTTCGCAGAGCAGGTGGGTCGATCGATTTTGTGCGCGCGCGAGATCCCGGCCGAGTATGGCGTTTTCTTCGAGTAAATCATTCAGCCGATGCATATCGGCGCGCGCATGTGCGCCAGCCTGATGCTGAATCATGTGAACATCTCGAATGATTTTTTTCTCCAGCGTGTCATCGCAAAAGGCGTGGGTGAGTGCGGCCCAGAACGCACCGGCGATATCGCCTTCGTCGATGGCTTCCTGCCATAGCATTGCGACCGCATCGCGCGATTTGGCCGAGCGGAATTTGCGCACGCTATTGGCGTGTCGTTGTTCGAGTGCGCGCTGTAAACATTCGGAGAGCCGATTGCGCGATGCGCTTTCGCTCACCGCGCCGGAATGAACTTCATAATCTTCGGCGATGAGTTTTTTGCCACCCAGCGCCTTGGCAATGATCTGCCGCAGACTGGCGATAGGCAGACATACGCCAATCAACGAGCAATGACTTTCGCTCGGCAATTCCCACAGACGCCGACGGCGTGAACCCAATGCAGGCGTCAGGTTGATGGCATTCGCTGCGCAGTGGCTAAGTGGTGTTCGATATTCGTGATCGCACATGATTGTCTTCCCGGAAATTAAAATTGAACGCTGCCCGACATATTCACACTGCGCCCCGCAGCGGGCAGGGTGGCAAGATGTTCGCGGTAGTAGTGATCGGTGAGATTGGAAATGCCGAAGGCGATTTGCACATCGTCGAATGCGGAAAATAGCGGTCGCCAAATCAAATTGATGTCGTGCACGCTGTAGCCCGCTGTTTCGGGTTGGCCATCGGCGACACGATTTTGTCGGCGATGCAAACTGCTGCGCCAACTCAGCGAAAAAATACAGCGGTCGAAGCAGCGACTCGCATCGAACACAAGTTTGTCGCCGGCGATGGTGGTAAGCGGATCGCCGCCGGTTTCGTCATCGCCGCGCGCCACTGTGAACGACAAGCCGAGATCGAGTTGCAGCGGACTGACGCGATACGTCATTTCGCCTTCGGCGCCATAAATTCGCGCGCGCGTGGTATTGACGTTGGTGGTGGCGATCGGCGTGACGATGGTTTCGATGAAGTCGCGGTAGCGGTTGAAATAAATACTCCCGGACAGCGTGAGTTTGTCGTCGTTATTCCACAGCGAAGGACGGCGATGGCGTGCGCCGATTTCGATCGACTCGCCGCGCTCGGGTTTTAGATCGGGATTGGGAATGAAATCGTTGGAGCCGAAATGCGCGCCTGAAATATAGAGATCCTGAAAATTGGGTGCGCGAAATGCGCGGCTGTAATTTGCCGTTAGATGGGTTTGCGCATTCAGTTTGTAAACCGCGCCGAGGCGAGGCGACCATTGCGATTCATGCGTATCGCTGGCGACGCCGCTGGTATTCGTATCATCGGATTCGCTGCGGTAATCGTCGAGGCGCAATCCCGGTACGAGCAGCCAATTGCCAATTGGGGAGTCGTTAAATTCGATTTGATCCTGCAGGAATACGCCAAGAAAATTGGCACTGGCATCCGGAAATTGTGCGTTGGCGGTGCCGCCTTGTTGCGCGCTTTCGCGATCGCGGAAATATTCGATGCCGTAAGTGAGTTGATGGGTGATGTTATCGCCGGCGTTACCGAGGTATGAGGTATTTCGCAACTCGACGCCGTCGGTGGTGAAATCGATAGTGTCGAGACGACCGTTGGTACCGATGCGCTTTTCGCGAATGACCTGATCGTTGCGATACGCATTGAAATACACATTCAACCAACGTTGCGTTGGTGAGTCGTAGGTGTAATTCACTACTGTGTTATCGACTTCGGTTTCGCGATCGGTGAGCACGGCGGTGACTGAGGTTTCCGCATCGGCCTGCGCGGGGATTTCACCAGCGACGAACTGATATTGGCGAGAAATTTTCAAGCGCTGATTGTCGCTGGGCGCCCAACTGATTTTGGCGAGATTCGAAAACAGATCGCTGCCGGAATTTTCCAGCGTGTCGCCACCGCCTAAACGAATATCGTCTGCATTGGCGCGCGTGCCCGACAGCATAAGATCAATAGCGCCGTTATTGAGTTGGCCGAACAGTGTGCCGGTGCCGAGAATTTCACCATCGCCGCTTTGTCCGCTCGCGCGTAAGCGCGCTCCCCACGTCTGATCGGGCAACAAAAAATCGCGCGCGTCTTTGGTTGTCATGGCGATGACGCCGCCGAGTGCGCCGCTGCCCCACACCGCAGAGCCGGGGCCGCGCAGCACATCGATTTGTTTTAATAATTCGGGATCAACGAAGACGCGGCCCTTGTGACCGGAATTAAAATTCTGTCGCGCGCCATCGACAGTGATGAGTATGCGGTTGCCGCTGAGACCTCGAATTTCAGGTTGCTGCGCGAGTGCACGCGGGCCGCCGCCGATACTTACGCCGGGCAAGTCTTTTATGGCATCGCCGAGATTGCGTACTTGCCGATTTTCCATCTCGGTGAAATTGACGATGCTGACCGAATCCGGAATATCGAACGCATCGCGCGGCGTTTTCGTTGCGGTGTCGGTGACGTTGATTTGTTTGAGCACGGTCGCGTCTTGCGTCGATAACGCAATGTCGTTCTCATCGGTTTGCGCGTGCAGCGGCGTCGCGAGCACGACGCTTAGTAACAGCAACGCAGACGTGACTTCGTATTTCATGATCAAGGATCGCTCTTGCGAATTTCTAGATAAGGTCGTTCGCTGATTTGCGACGATTCTCGGCTTTGAATGCCGACCACAGCGATATTGCCTGCGTCGGTTCGCACGACGGGATAACCCTGTTGCGTGAGCACGATGCCGTAATCCGTCGAGCCGGCAACGCGCCACGCTTCGACGAGCGCAGTCACATCGACATCGATCCAATAGCCGCTTTGATTGGCGGTGAACGTCGCGTATTGCGTACCTTCCTGAACTGCACTCCAGATGAGCGCGGAATCGTTTTCTTGCCACGCGGAAAGTTGCGCGCGAATAGCTGTAATGACTGTTGCAACGCCGCCGGAACTATCGGCATCGGGTTGACCTGGGCAGCCTTGCACGAAGCCGCCCGCGCCGAGATTGCAGACGATGTAGAGTTTTAATGTTGCGCTGAAATTACCGGCGGTAAGACCGCTCAATTGCGCATCGAGATCGTCGAAGTCGAGCAGTATTTTTGCGGCGTGATTCGATTCGTGTGCCCACACCAACAGCGGATCGGATGGCGTTGCATTTTGATTGCCGAGAAATTGATAGACGTAAGTGTCTGCGCTCGGTGCAACGGTGAACGTCGAAGTGATTGGGCCGGGCGTTTGTGTTGCTGCATCGACTTGAATGACGATACTTTTCGACGCTTGCGCGCCGCGCGTATCGGTGACCGTCAATGTCGCGACATAACTACCGGCGTTTTGATACAGGTGATAAGCCGTTTCGGTGTTCGCGCTGTTGTCGCTGCTTTCACCACTATCGCTAGTATCACCAAAATCCCACTGCCATTGCACGGCAGTGCCGCCGCTAACCTGCGCGCTAAATTGCACGAGCAGCGGTGCCTGACCTTGCAATGTATCCGCGTTGATCGTCGCTTTTAATTGCGCAGCACCGGCTGCGGGAATGGTGTAATTGCTCGTGAGCGATTGATAGCGAAAGGCGACATTGCCCGCTTCGCTGTTATTGGCGAGTCCGTAATAGCCGAGTATTTCGAGTTTAACGTCGATGCCGTCGACGGATTTAATCAGCCAGGTATCGCCGGCGGGGCGCAACACATGGCCTTCGTCAAAATAATAATCGTACCAACCGAGAATCGATTTCTGCGTGCCGCTTTGAAACATGATGCCGCTGCCGAGCGTGAGTAACGCATATGCTGCGGTGTCGGGATTGAGATGCGCGCGATCGACGACACCATTGTTGATGCACGCGAAGCCTGATGCGCACACCGCAAAAAATTGGCCGGCGTCGAGTGCGATCAATTCGCTGTCGCTGAGTTCGCTCAACGCACGATCGGAAAAAAAGCTGATGCCGTTGGCAATCGATGTCACCGAATCGAATGCAGTATTTTGCAGTGCGGTGATTTGCACACCGCCATTGCCGCTGACACCGCTATTGGTTTTGATTTTGAAACGTTGAAAGGCGATATCCCATTCGCGCGAATTTTCCGGCTGCGCGGGATAAACCACCGCGTTATCTGCAAGATTGAAATACACCCACGCATCGCTGCGCGTGGCATCGAGTGCGCGCGTTGCAACACCATTGCTGTTCGACGCGGTTTCGGTCGCAGTGGTGTCATCGTCGAGCTTGCTGCTCTGATCGCAACCGAGCAATGCAGTGATCAGCAGCAAACCGCAGCAAAGAAAGCACGCGCGTAACGCAGGGCGGAAAACGAAGAGCATGAATAAAAACCTGTGGTCATGAAATGCGCCGACATTGCGTCGGCGCTATCGCGAATTTTTAGGGCCGCGAAATTTTTATTGCTCTGACGCTTTCGCTTTGCGCGAACGCGACACTCCCGCTAAACCGAGCAATGCTGGACCGAACAGCCATGCGGCGGCAGGAACCGGAACCGCTTGAACTTCAGTGATTTCGATATAGGCGCCGAAGCCGTTTTCCTTGCTGCCAGCTTGGAATACCACCAGCGAGTTGGCGTCGTTGCGGACCACACCGTAGGCTTCCTGACTCAACACGATGCCGTCGCCCGTGCTGCCTTGCGCAGCCCAAAACTCGACGAGCGAGGTGACGTTGATACTGATCCAACCGGCATTGGCGTTATCGACGGTGAATGCGCCGTACTTGGTGCCTTCGGAAATATTGCTCCACGTCACTGCGCCGGTTTCGGTCCACGCGCCGTTCTGCGTAAAGATATCGGTGGTCACCGCTGCGATGCCGTTGGGGCTGCCAGCGTCGGCATCGCCGGGACATCCCGCCACGAAACCGCTTTTCACGCACGAGGCATAGAGATTGAGTGTTGCGGTGTAGGTACCGGTGGCCAGTGTCGATAACGCGCTATCGAGCGAATTGAAATCGAGCAGAGCGCGTGTGCCGTGATTCGATTCGTGGTTGAACACCAGAACGTCGGTGGTGCCCATGTTGGACAGATTGCCCAGAAACTCGTAGATCGAGGTGTCCGCTGAGACTGCGTAGGTTGCCGCTTTGGCTTCGGTGGCGCCGAGGCTGGTTGCAAGCGCGATAAGGCCGGCCAGAAATTGCTTTTTCATGTTGTCCCTCCAGAGTTGAAAAAACGGCCAACTGAGGCGGACGGGCAATTTGCTAGCGAGGGGAGCGCAGCGGCAGCCAGTCAGTCCTCGGCGGTGGCCGAAGTTCGGAAGCTAGCTGCCTGCGCATGAGCGGAATGGGTTGCTTGCGGGGGATACTTTAACGAGAATAATTCTTATTTGCAATAACCGGAATTGCACTATCGATCAATACACATCCCGCCGATAACGGCCGCTGCGCGCGAGCTCTTCAAGATTTGAGTGGCCGAGAATGGAAGACAGCGCGTCGTCGACGCCCGCAGCCATGCCGTGAAGACTGCCACACACGTAAATGGCGGCGCCGCCGTTGACCCAGTCGCGCACGGCGTCGGCGCATTCGATCAGTCGGTCTTGCACGTAGCGGCGTTCGCTTTGATCGCGCGAAAACACCGCGTCGAGTTTTTCGAGAATGCCGGCGTTGTGCCACGCTTCCAGTTCATCGCGATAGTGATAATCGCATGCGGCATTGCGTTCGCCGAAAATAAGCCACGTGCGCGTGATGTTCATGAGTGCACGCGTTTTTAAATGCCCGCGCAATCCTGCGATGCCGCTGCCATTGCCGATCAGAATGAGCGGGCGCGTGGCGTTATCGCCCAAACGAAAACGTGGGTGCTGGCGTAAACGCAGCGGCACGCTGTCGCCGATATTGAGTGTTTGCGTCAACCAGCCCGATGCGGCGCCATAACTATCATCTGCGTGGCGATGCAATCGAATTAATAAATGCACACGGCCATCGTGCGGAATCGAAGCGATCGAATATTCACGCGGATATTCGTCGTCGGGAATCTGGATTTGCGCAAGATCGCCCGATTCCCATGCTGGTAATTCGATTGTCGATGGCGGAGTTAATTCGAGATGGTACATCGCATTGCCTTGACTGCCGGCATTCAACAAGCGACGCGTAACGAGACGCCACGGAGAAAAAATCGGGCCTTGCCAATCGGGCGCATCGTCGGTGCCGGCGAGATGGCTGAGTTGATTGCGCCAGCGTTCAATCGTATTCGCGTCACATCGATGCGCTTCGAGCGTCGGAAATAATCGCTGTGCGCCTTGCGTTTGCAGCCACGCATCGAGTTCACGTGCGAAACCGCAAAAATGTGTATAAGTGCGATCGCCCAGCGCGAGCATCGCGTAGTGCACATTGCCGAGATCGATCGATTGACTCATTACTCGCGCTGCAAACAGCGCTGCGTTATCCGGCGGATTACCTTCGCCGTAAGTGCTGACGATAAAAAGTATGCGCTCGGATGTTTTCAGCGTATCGACACCGAGAGCGGAAAGTGCGCGCACTTGCGCAGCGATGCCAGCCACATGCAAGGTATTTGCAGTTTGTTGTGCGAACTCTTCTGCGGTGCCGGTCTGACTCGCATAAATAATTTGCCACGACGCGGTCTTTGCAGCTGACGGGCTTTTCTTGGCGAGCTGCTTAATAAATTGTTTGCGTGCGATCATTAAGCACATCGCTAAATAAATCGCGATGCTGATACTGGCGATGAGCAATCGTTGAGCGTCGATGCCGACCAGATTTAATTCAGGCGGCGTCATTGCAGCATCGCTTGAAATGCACTGCTGGTGCGTTCGCTGAAATTGGCGTTATCGCGGACCAGAAAACGCGCCGCGATGTGATTGGCTTCGGCGAAAATCATTCCGTCGTCAACACCCAGCACGGTGAGTGCTGTCGAGAACGCGTCGGCAGCCATGCACGAGCTGTGTAGTACGGTGACTGAAGCAATATTGTTGCGAATTGGATAACCACTGCGTGGATCAATCGTGTGTGAGACTCGTGTTTGTGAACCCTGGGTTTGAGAGATCGATGAATCATTGATGCGATAAAAACGGCGATAGTCGCCCGATGTTGCAATCGATAAACCATGTAACGCGACGATCGTCTGCGCGATTGCCGGTGGCATGTAATCAACTGTGCCATCAGTCGTAGGTTGTTCGAGAGCGACCCACCACGGCAGTTGATCGGGTTTTATGCCCGCACCGCGTAATTCGCCGCCCACTTCGACGAGATAATGCAAAACACCGCAGCGTTCGAGATAGTGCGCAACGCGATCGACGGCGTAGCCTTTTGCGATGGCCGATAAATCCAGCAATAGATTTCCGGGCTGATGAATTTTGCGATTGTCGAGATCGATCGCAAGTTTTTTCCAGCCCGATTGCGTGCGTGCAGCTTCCACCGAATCGCTGTGTGGCGGATGAAAATTTGGCTCGTCATAACGATGACAGGGACCAAATCCCCACAGATTGACGAGTGCGCCTGCGGTGGGGTCGTATGCACCATCACTGATTTTGGCAACAGTCAATCCGAAACTGATTACCTCGAAAAAAGCATCGGGCAATGTCTGCCAACTGCCCGCATCGGCGCGATTGAAACGACCGAGATCGGAATCGCTTTGCCAATGACTCATTTGCGCGACGACAAGATCGAGCTCGCGCTGAATGCCGCGCTGCAATTCGTGTTGCCAGTTGGAATTGGTTACCGGCATGGCGGCGAGTTTCACTGTCCACGATGTTCCCATCGTTTCACCGCGAAAATCGAAAATAACACTGCCTGCGCTTGGCGCCGCAGGCGAGGTTTGTTGTGGAATGAGAGCACGACGCATGATGGCAATACCGCGACGGCGCTTTTTATTTTCGATAAAAGGCGCCGCGCTGTGACTTTACTGCGGTAATACTTCAAGCGTTGCCGAATACGACAAGCGCCGCGCAGGCGGTGGCGCCGGCGGTTGACCTTCGGCCATTTCAGTTCGTGCTGGCCAACCTGCGGTTATCCAATACATGCCCGCATCCGGCCACGTCAACGAAGCTTCGCCTTTATCGTCGGTGACAAGACGAATTTCGTTGAGTACGCCGCGATATTTCACGCCGCCCGGAATCAAACTGAATCCCAATTTCGTCGCGGGTTTGCCATCGATCAAAAACCGAAAGCTCGCTTTTTCTCCCGCACGCAATTCGGTGGGGTGTGTGAGCGGAATCAATTCGAGGCCGATATTGGTTGGCTTCAACGCCGTGTCACTGTGTTGGCCTGTCGTTACGAAGGTTTCGTTGCGACTGTATGTCACGCTTTTCTGTACATCGGTGGCATTCGCCGGAACTTCCTTTGCAAATGCGTCAGCGCTGCCGCGAAAACGTTTTTGTTCGCCGTTGAGTTTGTAATTCGCCATGATGCTTTCGCCAGCAAGTGCAATTTTGTACGTGCCGGGTTTGTTCAATTTGAGTTCGATGGTATTGCGCTGACGACCGTTGAGAATATTATCGGGCGTGAGCGTGGCGCCATCGGGGCCGGTGATAACGAGACCATCCAATTTCAACCCGCTGGTATCGACATCGAATAAATTTTCCGATACGCCGGCATCGATCGTTGCCCACGGTTCTTTGCCTTCGACATTGCTCGATGCCGGCAATAACCACGAACGATGTGCCTGTGCAGCAGCGGGCAATAAACTCGTCAATGCAATTGCAAGAATAGATTTACGAATTTTCATGATTGATCTCCTTATTTAATCTGCAGTGATACGGAGGTGATTTCTTCTTTGCCATTCACGGTGACCGATTCAGTCGAGCCGCCCTTATTTGCTTGAGATGAGGGCGACCATTTGAACGGCACGCGTACCACTTCGCGTCCACCGGCTTCACGCGCTGCTTCGACAACTAATTGATATTCGCCCGCCGGCAATTTATCGAGAGGAGCTTTTGCCGAAGAAAAGTCGAGCGCATGCTCACCTGCGCCGCGCGTTGCGCCGGTCACGCCATCGAGCGGCAATTGCAAATCGCGACCGCTTTTACGCCACCACTGACGCAGATCGGGTAACCATTTCGCGCCGCCATTTTCTTTTTTCTTGAGGTCGTACCAGACCGATAAATTGCCGATAACTTTTTGATCGGCACCTTCAAGCCACACAGCGACATAAGGACGGTGATACGCGGCGACATCGAGTTGCGGCAGTGTAATTTTCACGCTGAGATCCGCAGCCAGCGCTGGCGTGCTACTCAATAGCGGCCCACATATCAAAGAAATGGGGAGCGCGGTTAAATGGCGAAGCTTCATGATTCACTCCAGTAAGTTGTTGATGATTGATTAATTAATGAATGAACAGCAGAGCCAACAACAACGGAATAAGAATGCCTAGTCCCACCATCGGCCACGTGAGCGGACGATTGGTCGCATGGAACTTGAGTATCAACAGACCGGTGATCGAAAAAATCAGGCAGGCGACGGCGAAAATATCGATGAACCACATCCAGATATCGCCGGTGTGACGTCCCTTGTGTAAATCGTTGAGCCACGCGATCCAACCGCGATCGGTGAGTTCGTATTCAACGCCGCCCGTGGCGAGATCGATACGCAGCCACGCATCGCCGCCGGGCTTTGGCATCGGCACATACAGTTCTTCTTCGGACCATTCACCGGATTTATCGGTGATGCGAATCGACAGTGTTTCGCGTATCCAGTCCTGCAAAAATTCGGGAAGCGGGGCGGTGGTGCCGTCGTGTTCGCTTTCGAATTCGCGCACCTGCTGCAACAGTGCTGCCGGCAACTCGGTGTTTTGGCGCGTGACTTTCGGACGCGATTCGATGTGCGCCGCGTGATTGAGCGTGATACCGGTAAACGCAAACAGCAGCATGCCGAGTAAGCACAGCGCAGAACTAATCCAATGCCATTGATGCAGCGTTTTCAGCCACGCCGAGCGACGGCTGTTTGGAGCGATTTTATTTACCGGTGTCATGGCGATTCCTGCCGTGCCGTCGTGCCGCTATCGACACCACGTTGCCAGCCGCCGCCAACCGCTTTGACGATATCGACTGCGCTGCTGAGGCGCGATTGCCGCAACTGCGCGAGTTGATCTTCGGCGGAATACAACGTGCGCTGCGCTTCGAGTACCGTCGATAAATCGTCCGCACCTTCGCGTAAACGCAATTCGGCAAGGTGGAGCGAGCGCGCCGATTCGTCGCGAATCGCCATCTGTGCAATTTCCTGTTGGCGATAGCGCTCAGCATTCGAGAGCGCATCTTCGACTTCTTTCAGCGCGGTCAAAATCGCCGCGCGATAACTTTCCAAAAGCTGTCGCCGCTGCGATTCGCTGATCGCCACCTGACTGCGCAAACGGCCGCCATCGAAAATGCTTTGCGCTAATGAACCTGTCAGACCTAGTGAGCGGACGGGATCGCCCATGCTGAATAACTCGGATGTGGATAGTCCGCCCGACCCCGATAGCTTCACGCTGGGAAGTAGAGCTGCGCGCGCGGCATCGACATTGGCATCGGCGGCGCGCAATTGCGCTTCGGTCGAGGCGAGATCGGGGCGGCGAGTGAGTAACTCACTCGGAAGCCCTGCGCCGATTTCGGGAATGGCGAGATCGCCGATCGCTCCGGCGCCGAGTGCAAAACCCTGCGGTTGTCGACCGAGCAAAATCGCCAGCGCACTCAGCGTTTGGCGCTCCTGAACTTCGAGCGGCGGCACCGCAGCGCGCGTCGTTAACACCGCCGTGGTTTGGCGGCTGAGGTCGAGCGCCGAGGCCGTACCGTTGCGATATTGCACATCGACAATGCGCATTAAGCGTTCGGCGATTGCCAGATTGTTGCGAGCCACATCGAGGCGGGCGCGTGTGACCAGCACCTGAAAGTACGCATTGGCGACACCCGTGGTTAGTGTCAGTCGCGCGGTTTCCTGATCGTAGCGACTGCCTTCGAGCGAGGCTTCGGCGGCGCGTTTGCCGGCGCCGATTCTTCCCCATAAATCGACTTCGTAACTCACGCCGAGACCCGCGCTTGAGCTGTCGGCTGTGGTCGAGCCATCGCTATCAGACGAGGTGCGTCGGCTGCCGCTGGAGGCGTCCAGACTCAGAGAAGGAAACAGTGACGAGCCGGCACTGCGAACGGCTGCTTCGGCTTGGCGGACACGTTCGGTGGCAATAGTCATGTCCGGGCTTTCGGCGAGAGCAATGGCGATGAGCTGTTCCAGCTCGGCGGAATTGAAGCTGCTCCACCAGTTCATGTCCGGTTGCGGAGCGTTGTTGGCTGCTTCATTCCACTGCTTGGGCAATACCATGTCGAGCGTTGCTGGATCGCTGTGAATCGCGCACCCACAAATAGTTAAAGGAAGTATTAAAAGTAATACAGAATATTTAACTTCTAATATTCTAATAAATATGAATTTAATCAGAATATTAATAATCGACTTTAAGTTAAAAGTAACTTCAAGTAACTTCTCAGGATTGGCTTTCGTCAATCCTGGAATGCTTCTAGATATACTCTGTATTTCTTTGATTAACATGAATTAATTTTATCTACTTAAGGGCTGTTAGGGTGTATTCGCGGCCTGCGCCAGGTAAGCGCCGTAAGGCTTCTTGTATATCTACTTCGCCTTGTTTATCACCCAGTCGCTTGAGGGCGATACCTTGGCCATACAGTGAACGCATCGAATTGGGTGACAGGGCCAGCGCTGCCTTGAAATCAGCTAGCGCGGCTTCGTTTCGCTTCAATGCCAAGTAGGCCTGGCCTCTGGCCGTTAGTGCGTTCACCTTGCTCAACGGCGCCGGGCCATCTGGTTGCGCAACTGCCTTTTCGCAATCCGCCAATCCTTCCTTTTCCTTACCGGCCACCACGAGTGCCACGCAACGTGCGCCGAGGTAGCGTTGATTGGTTGGCTCTTTTGCCACGGCGACATCTAAATCAGCCACGGCTCGCTGAGTTTGCCCCTGTGCCAGCAGGATCTGCGCGCGATCGAAACGGGCTTTTACGAGTTGCGGGTCGAGTGCAAGAGCCTGTTCTACTTTTGCCAGGGCCGCGTCAATTTGTCCCTGTTCAGCGAATTTGTGACCCTCCTTTGCCAACGCTAGTGCTTCTGCATTTTGTGCCGTTGTTGCGGATATGCTTGGCGGCGTATTTGCCGCGCAACCAGCCAGTAAAAGAACTGCACTACATCCGAGTGATAATGAGGTTTTCATAACCGTTTCCTTATCCTTGAGTTGATGACTTTGAAGTACCCATTCCCCGTCTCATTCCGGCTCATTCCGAAGCCAAAGCGACCACGGGGTCGAGTTTTGCTGCTTTGCGCGCGGGTAAAAAACCGAACAACAGTCCGGTCGAGAACGCGCAACCAAATGCCAGCATGATTGGCATTAGCGAATACTGAATGGGGGTTCCAAAGGCTCGAATGATGCCTGCCGTGATCAAGCCGGCTGCCGTGCCGATGGCGCCGCCGAGGGCGGAAATGACGACGGCTTCGATCAGAAATTGTTGGAGGATGTTGCGCTCGCGCGCGCCGGTCGCCATGCGAATACCGATCTCGCGCGTCCGCTCCGTGACCGACACCAGCATGATATTCATCACGCCAATGCCGCCGACGAGCAGCGAAATCGCGGCGATCGAGCCGAGCAGAATCGTCATCGTATTCTGCGTTTCGACGGTGGTTTCGATAATCGACGCCATGTTGCGAATCTGGAAATCGACCACACCGTGACGTTCGAGCAGCAGCTTTTCGACGGCTGCCTGGGTGTCGTCGATATGCGAAACATCGGCGACGGCGATGGTCACGTTGCGCAAAAAGCGCTGACCGGAAAGCCGCAAGCTGCTGGTCGAATAGGGCACAAAAATGATGTCGTCCTGATCGTTGCCATTGGGCGAAGCGCCTTTCGCGTTCATCACGCCGATGACCTGAAACAGCAGATTGTTGACGAGGATGTAGCGCCCGAGCGGATCTTCGCCGTTGGCGAAAAGTGCTTTGGCAACGGTCTGCCCGAGCACGGCGACGGTGGCGTAATTCTCTTCATCTTCCTCGCTGAAGAACGTGCCGCGATTAACCGGCCATTGCCGCGCGATCGGGAATTTTGAGGAGGTGCCGTTTACGCTCGTGCTGTAATCCGAGCCTTCGTAGCGCGCGGTCACCGAACTGTTCTGTTCGGGAATTGCGGCGAGCACGTTCGGCACTTCGCTATCAATGGCGCGCACATCGTCGATCACGAGTGTTGCCGTGCTATTGAAGCCGCGTTGATTCGGCGCGCCGGGTCGCACCAGTAAAAGGTTGGAACCCATCGCGCCGATGCGATCGAGCACGGCTTGTTTGGCGCCATCGCCGATCGCCAGCATCGCGATGACCGAGCCGACACCGATGACAATGCCGAGCAGCGTGAGCGCGGAGCGAAATAAATTCGCGCGCAATGAACGCAACGCCATCTTCGCGGCTTCGAGAATATCGACCCACAGCGAGCGGATTTCAGCGCTCGCGCGCGGCTGAAACGGTGGTGTCGATTCCGCGTGGTGGCGCGCGGCGGGGCCGGAGTCGGAAACGATTTGGCCGTCCTTGATTTCGATGAGCCGCTCGGCATTCGCCGCGACTTCCGCCGAGTGCGTAATCAGGATGACGGTGTGCCCGCGCTTGGAAAGATCGGTGAGCAGGCGCATCACATCGGCGCCGCTTTTGCTGTCGAGCGCGCCGGTGGGCTCGTCGGCAAGAATGATGCGACCGCCGTTCATGAGCGCACGCGCAATCGACACGCGTTGTTGTTGGCCGCCTGATAATTGATTGGGGCGGTGAAGCATGCGTTCGCCGAGTCCCAATTCTTCAAGCAATTGCGCCGCGCGTGCGTGCCGCAATTCGATCGATTGGCCCGCGTATAACGCCGGCACTTCGACATTCTCGCTGGCGTTTGCGGTGCCGATCAGGTTGTAACTTTGGAAAATAAAACCGAAATCTTCGCGTCGCAATTGCGCGAGTGCATCGCTGTCGAGTGTGCCGACATCGCGACCGAGAAACTTGTAGGTGCCGCTAGTCGGTCGATCAAGACAGCCGAGAATATTCATCAACGTCGATTTGCCCGAGCCCGATTGGCCGACAATCGCGACGAATTCGCCTTCATGAATATTCAGGTTGATACCGTGCAGCACCTCCACGGCGAGATCGCCGTTGTAGTACGTTTTCGTCACGCCGCTCAGTGAGATCAAAGGCGTGTTCATCGCGGCCCGCCCATTCCGGGGCCGCCTGGCATGTTGCCTTGCAACGCATTGCGCTGTTGACTGTCCTGCGAGTTGCTTCGATTGCTCTGCGCGCTTTCAGCACCGGGTGGCGGTTTGCGACCGACGACGACTTGATCGCCTTCGTTCAAGCCGGCGAGCACCTGCACATGCACGCGATTGCTGATGCCGATTTTAATAGTGCGCTCTTCGATATCACCATCGGCATTGACGACTTTGATCGTCGCTTCGCCGCCATCGCGTCGCGGTTGCGCAGCGACACCGGCCCAAATCTGGCCTTCGGTGAAAGTTGTATCCGCGTTTTTATGCGCTGAATTTTTCTCGCTCTGTTCACGTCGAGTATGGAGTTTTTCGGGCGAATTTTTTTCTCCTACCGATTTTTCTGAAGGCTTAGCGCCACTGTTAGATGATGGATTGCGCGGCCCAGAAGCTTGTTTCGCGACGGCAGCAGCGGGGATGTACAGCGCATCTTTCGCCGAGGCGGCAACAAAAAATACCTGCGCGGTCATCTGCGGCAATAAATTGCGTTGCTCGTTCGGCACATCAAACAATGCGTTGTAGAGCACCACATTATTGGTGACGGTCGGCGTCGGTTCGAGTTTGCGCAACTGCCCGTACCAGCGTTTGCCGCGATTACCGAGCGTGGTGAAATACGCTTCCATATTCGGACTCAGTCGCGACACATCGGCTTCGGACACCTGCGTCTGCACCGTCATCGTCGATAAATCGGCGATGCGCAAAATAATCGGCGCCGATTGATTGGTGTTCAGCGTTTGTCCCTGGCGCGCGCTGATCGAAACGACGACACCCGCCATCGGCGCGTAAATTTTCGCGTAATTGAGATTGGCTTCGTCGGCGAGCAGTGTCGATTCGGTTTGTTCGATTTGCGCTTGCAACGCTTGCAGTTGCGCTTTTGCGGAATTCAAAGAAGCTTCCGCCGCCTGCACCGATTCGGTGGTGGTGGCATCGCCCTCCATCAGATTCTTCTGCCGTTTGTACTGCAATTCGGCGAGCGCGAGTTGCGCCTGACGATCGAGCAAGGTCGCCTGTTGATTGCGCAGCGATGCGCGCCGCGCTTCGACATTGGCGCGATAAACCGTTGGATCGATTTCAGCGAGCAGCGTACCGGCGCTGACCACCGAACCGATTTCGACGTGAATTTTCTTGAGCTGTCCCGATACCTGCGCGCCGATGTCGACATATTCGCGGGGTTGTAAGGTGCCCGTCGCAGTGACGAGATCTTCGACATCGCCGCGCTGCACCGACGCGATTTGATACTGGTCGATACTGTCGTGTGCGGGAACCCATTTACGCCAGCCAAAATAGCCAACAGCGGCGAGGCCGATGATGCTGAAAGCAGTGACAGTGCGACGATTGAAAAGCCGGCGGGCCGGCGACTGCGATGTCGAAGGGGTGGTATTCAAGGAAGCGCCAACTCGTCAATTCGGAAAGGCCTTGCAGATCCACGTGGTGCAGGGCGATCGTTGTTCAGAGTGGCTGGCTAGCAGGTAAGTAGCTGGCTATCTATATGAGAATGGTTCGCATTATCTTGTTTGATCAGAGTGGAGTCAATGTGCGTTATCGTCCTTCCTCAATTGCTCCTTAATCTCCAACCCTTGAATCCGGGCGATGCGATTCATCGTAGGTCAGTTAGTTGACCCTGTTCTTGCTTGGCTGTTAGGTTGCCGAGCTTCTCATTAAAGGCGAACTCCGATGCGTCTTAATAAACTTACGCAATTCATTCTGATCGGCATGGTGCTCGGCATCGGTGTGGGGTACGTCTGTTTCCGCCTATTTCCTGCATCGAGCGAAAGCGTGGCGACTGCGGCCAGCTTGCTGCCAACGATATTTTTGCGTCTCATCAAAATGATCATTGCGCCGCTCGTCTTTGCAACGCTTGTCTCAGGCATTGCGCGTATGGGCGATGGTCACGCGGTGGGACGCGTCGGTATCAAAGCGCTGGCGTGGTTTATCGGCGCATCGTTGTTATCGTTGACGCTCGGTTTGGTTCTCGTGAATTTATTCGCGCCGGGCAAGCATCTGCAATTGGCACTGCCGCCAGCGGATGCGACGAGCGCAATTTCCGCCGCGAATTTTTCGCTCGCGCATTTTATCGAGCACATGATTCCGGTGAGTATTGTCGATGCGATGGCGCGCAATGAGATTCTGCAGATCGTCGTGTTCGCATTATTTTTTGGCGGCGCGATGGTGGTGCTCGGCGAGCGCAGCAAAGCGCTGCTTGATGTGATCGACAATATCGCGCACATCATGCTCAAAGTGACTTCTTACGTGATGCAATTTGCGCCGTTCGCTGTGTTCGGTGCGTTGACGAGCACGGTGGCGAAGCAGGGGCTCGGCATCATCGCCACCTACGGCTTATTTATGGGCGAATTTTATTTCGGCCTATTGCTGTTGTGGGGATTGTTGATAGGTCTTAGCGTCGTGATTGCGGGGCCGCGTGTGCTGCATTTATTACGACGTGTAAGAGAGCCGCTGCTACTCGCGTTTTCTACCGCAAGCTCGGAAGCGGCGTATCCCAAAACCCTCGAAGAATTGGAGCGTTTTGGCTGTAGCAATAAAATCGCGAGCTTCGTATTGCCGCTCGGCTATTCATTCAATCTCGATGGCTCGATGATGTATTGCACGTTTGCCGTAGTATTCATCGCGCAGGCGTACGGCATCGAGTTGTCGTTGGCGCAACAGATATTGATGCTATTGATTCTTATGGTGACCTCGAAGGGCATGGCGGGTGTGCCGCGTGCTTCGCTCGTCGTTATCGCAGCAACACTATCGCAATTCAATATTCCCGAGGCGGGATTGCTGCTATTGCTCGGCATCGATCATTTTCTCGATATGGGGCGCTCGGCAACCAATGTGGTCGGCAATAGCGTTGCTACCGTTGTGGTGTCGAAATGGGAAAATGCATTGCATCACTGATGCAAACTATTCATTTTTAAAAACGAGATTCGAAACGTATGGCGAAATGCCGCAAGTTTTTTTTAACAATATCGTTCTTGGTTGCTGCTGGTTCAACTTACGCGGCGACTCTGGCGGAAATTCAAATGGCGGCGGTGAAAGGCGATCCGCATGCGCAAACCGAACTCGGTTATCGCTATGCCACGGGCAATGAAGTTCCGATCAATACCGCCAAAGCGGCCATTTGGTATCGCAAAGCGGCGGAGCAGGGCTACATGGTTGCGCAGACCAATCTCGGTTATGCCTATGCCAGCGGTTCCGGTGTGCGCCTGAATCTCGAAGAGGCGGCACGCTGGTTTCAAAAAGCGGCCGATCAAGGGTATGACTCCGCGCAAGCGAATTTAGGCGCGTTATATCTTCAGGGCATGGGAGTACCCAAAGATCACACAAAGGCCTTCGAGTTATTGCAGAAAGCTGCCGCACAAAACAATGCCGCTGCGCAATTCAATCTCGGTTTGATGTATGACCGCGGTTTTGGCATCAAACAGGATTATGCGTTGGCAAGACAGTGGTATTTAAAAGCGGCGCTGCAAAATTATCCCGATGCGCAGGCCAATCTCGGCGCCCTGTATGCGACGAATAATGGCGGGCCGCGCGATTTTATCGAGAGCTATATGTGGACAGCGCTCGCAGCGTATCGCAACGACAGCACGGCGGTGGATTTGCTGCCGCGCCTGATTCAGCAATTAAGTGCAGAGCAGTTAGAGCAGGCGAAAGAAAAAGTAAGAAACTGGAAACCGAAAGTTCCGGCTGCAAATTCGAGTGATAAAAAATGAGTTCCGATTCGAGCGACTCGGTCAGTGATAACGCTCCTTTCTGGCGCACTGTCCCATTAAATGAAATGACGCAGGCGCAGTGGGAGTCGTTATGCGACGGCTGCGGCAAGTGTTGTTTGCATAAGCTGGAGGATGAAGATTCCGGTGAGGTGTTTTATACCGATGTCGCCTGCCGCTATCTATCCGCCGATTGTCGGTGTCAATGCTACGAACAACGCGCGGAAAAAGTTTCCGCCTGCCTGACCTTGCGACCGGAACATTTAAAAGAAGTGACATGGCTGCCAAGTACCTGCGCCTATCGATTGGTCTCAGAAGGAAAAGCGCTGCCGGAATGGCATCCGCTCATAACGGGTGACCCCGACTCCGTCCATAAAGCAGGTCATTCTGTTAAAGGTAATTTCATTTCGGAATATGATGTGAACGAAGACGATTACGAAGATCACATTGTTTTCTGGCCGGAGTGATGAGTGTTTTTATATTCAGTTTTCTCCAGTATTAACTTTTTATAAAATTAATTTCGAATTTCAGGCAATACATTTTTTCCGCTTTGTAGCATTTTCCCCGTTTTCGCCAAGAGAGCAGTGCGGCGATTTTTCGATACAAAACGCTGTAAATGTTTCAATAATGTTTTTCCCGTCAAAAAATATTAGAAGCAATTCTCATATTTTATGAGAGCGTTATTTTTTTATTAAATTAACAATAATATTTTCATTGTTGTTCTTTTTATTTGATGTATCATGCACCAGCCTAGCGCAAAATCTTTTTTGATTTTGATAATGCAGTATTGCCACAAAATGGCTTTGAAAGCTTAAAAATTTAAAAAAATGGTTTTTAAAGAAGAATAAGTATTTGTGGCAGCGTTAATGACCCATGTTGTACGTGTTGTGTGGTCTGCTGATGGGTTCCGCCATGATGTGTGGTGCTTTTCTAGTGGTTGATGGCTTCACTGCGGAATCTTTTTGAATGCGTTAAGTTGAGCGAATAGCGGTAATAAAAATAAGCTCAATAAGCTACAAACGCATCCGATTGTAAATTAGCGGGCCTTAATGGCGAAGTTTTACTGCGACCTTTCGTTTTTTTACGAATAATCGCAGCGGCGACGGCTTGCCTAAACATTTCAACATGAACTGCAAAAAGGAGTTGCAGCGCCATAGCGCCATCGATACCTGCAGTAATAGGCGGGGTTTTATGGATAGGCTTATGCAGCCGAGGCGCAATCATGTTGAAAAAACAGGGCAATAAACTCCTAACGACAGCCCGAGAAAAGTCGCACGACGATCAGCAGTTACTGACCATCACCCCTTGCGAACACCCCGATATCCCGCTTGCGCGAGCGTTGCTGCGCCACGGCGCGAATGTCGCCATTGACATTGGTCGCGATGAAAAACAATGGCCTGAATTATTTGAAAGTCTCAAAAAAATTCAGGTAGTAAATTGCGGCATTCGAGTTCCCGATCATGTCGAGATCGATCCTGCCCTAGCGCCGTCAGCATTGGGTTTTGTAGTGCTTGGCGACACCAAAAATATTGCGCTGTGGAAACAATCATTTTGCGTCTTCGCGCAGGTGACCTCGATTGAGCAGGCGCGGATTGCGATTGAGGCGGGTGCTCATGCCTTGATTGCAAAAGGTCAGGAGAGCGCGGGGCTGGTCGGCAACGAAAGCAGTTTCATTTTATTGCAGCGTCTGCAAGCGTTGCCTGAGTTGGCCGACATTCCGATTTGGTGTCAGGGCGGCATCGGTTTGCACACCGCAGCGGCGGCGATTGCCGGCGGTGCGCGCGGTGTTGTGCTCGACAGCCAGCTCGCGTTATTGAATGAATGCTCATTGCCGCGTGAAATTAAAAATGCCATCGCAGCGATGGATGGCAGCGAAACACGTACCGTCGGCGATTATCAGTTTTTTGCGCGCCCTGGCTCGATATCGGTGGGTATCGAAAAAACACTGCCGCACGAAATGCGCGCACGATTGGGCGGTCTCGATACCGATCATTACCTTCCGCTCGGTCAGGATGGCGCCTTAGCTAAATTGCTCGCTGAGCAATGTCCCAATGCAGAAGCGCTCGTCAATAGTTTTCGCAGCAGTATCGCCGCACATATTCGTCAAGCGCAGGCGTTGAATTCTCTTGCTGAAAATAGTCCGCTCGCCAGAGTGCACGGTACACGTTACCCCATTGCGCAGGGACCGATGACACGCGTCAGTGACACCGCGGCCTTCGCCAATGCCGTTGCCGAAAATGGCGCGCTGCCATTTCTTGCTTTGTCGTTGATGAATGCCAAGCAATCGCGCGAATTACTCGAGCAAACGCGCGCAATGATTGGGGAAAAAACCTGGGGCGTTGGCGTACTGGGATTTGCGAGTCCAGAAATTCTCAATCCGCAGCTCGATTTGATTCGCGAATTTAAACCCGATGTTGTGTTGCTCGCGGGTGGCCGGCCATCGCAAGCGCGTCCGCTGAATGAGCTGGGTATCGCCACCTATTTGCATGTGCCATCGCCGCGCTTGCTCGACATGTTTTTACAGGACGGCGCTCGTCATTTCGTGTTCGAAGGGCGCGAATGCGGTGGCCATGTCGGTCCGCGTTTCAGTTTCGTGCTTTGGGAACAGCAGCTTCAGGTGCTCTTGAATTTCGATCGCGCCGACGAACTGCATATCTTGTTTGCAGGCGGCATTCACGACGAACGCTCTGCCGCAATGATCGCCGTGATGGCGGCGCCGCTTGCGGCGCGCGGCGCGAAAATTGGCGTATTGATGGGCACCGCGTATATCGCAACGCACGAAGCGGTGAAATGCGAAGCGATCATTCCGAATTTCCAGCAACAGGCGATCGGCAGCGAAGAAACGGTACTGATCGAAACGGCGCCGGGTCACGCCGTGCGCTGTTTGCAATCCGAATTCGTCGAACAATTTCACGTCGAAAAACAGCGTCTGCAAAACGAAGGACTCGATCAGCAGACGATTTGGGCGCGTCTCGAAGACTTGAATGTTGGCCGTTTGCGCATTGCCACAAAAGGCGTTGCACGCAGCGGCGATAAATTAGTGACGGTCGATCAACATCGGCAACATAGCGATGGCATGTACATGATCGGCCAGCTCATCGCATTGCGTAAAAGCGTTTGCAGCATGGCTGATTTGCATCGTTCAGTCAGTAACGGTGCGATGGAATTTTTGCAGCGTGCGAAAGCGCCGACATTGCCGCGCGCAAACAATGCCGAACCGATTGCGGTGATCGGCATGGAATGCATTTATCCGGGCTCGCCCGATCTCGAATCGTTCTGGGCAAATATTCTTGCGGCTAAGGATCTGGTCAGCGAAGTGCCGGCTGAGCGCTGGAATGCCGATCTCTACTACCGTGAAGGTTCCGCACAAAAAGGTAAATCGCCAAGCAAATGGGGCGGTTTTATCGACGATATTGCGTTCGACCCGCTTTCCTACGGCATTCCGCCGCAATCGCTCGCAGCGATCGAGCCCGTGCAATTACTGAGTCTGGAAGTGGCGCGACGCGCGTTGCGCGATGCCGGATACGATGAGAGCGAAAAAGTATTCGATCGCGAAAAAACCGCAGTAATTTTCGGTGCCGAATCCGGTATGGATCTCGGCAACAATTACGCGTTTCGCAATATGTATCCGCATTATCTCGGTGAACTTCCGCCAGAGCTCGATGCGGTGTTGCCCGATCTTACCGAGGATTCATTCCCCGGTGTGTTGGTGAATGTGATTTCCGGTCGCATCGCCAATCGATTGGGGTTGGGCGGCGTGAATTATTCGGTGGATTCGGCGTGCGCGAGTTCGCTCACCGCGATCGAATTGGCAGTAAAAGAATTGCGCGCGGGCAGCAGCGATATGGTGCTCGCGGGCGGAGCCGATTTTCACAACAGCATTAACGATTTTTTGATGTTCGCCAGCGTCGGCGCGCTATCGGCAAAAGGCCGTTGCCGCTCATTCGATAACAGCGCCGATGGTATTTGTTTAGGCGAAGGTGTCGGCGTTGTCGTATTGAAACGGCTCGAAGATGCCGAACGCGATGGCGATCGTATTTATGCGGTCATCGATGGTGTTGCCGGTTCGAGCGACGGCAAGGGTTTGGGTTTAACCGCGCCGCGCAAAGAAGGTCAGAAACGCGCGCTCGAACGCGCGTACTGGCAGGCCGGTGTGTTGCCTGCTGATATTGGTTTAGTCGAAGCGCACGGTACTGGCACTGTCGTCGGCGATAAAACCGAATTGCAAACGCTCACCGAAATTTTTACTGCGGGCGGTGCATTACCCGCGCAGGCCGATTTAGGTTCGGTGAAAAGTCAGATCGGCCACACCAAATGCGCAGCCGGTATTGCCGGTCTGATTAAAATCAGCAAAGCGCTTTATCACCGCGTATTACCGCCAACGCTGCATATCGAAACGCCAAATAATGGCTATCGTGTGCAAAGCAGCCCGTTCGTGTTGCAGAAAGCACCGCGCCCGTGGTTCACGAACAGCGGCATTGGCGATTCAGATAATCCGCGACGCGCTGCGGTAAGTGCTTTCGGTTTCGGCGGTGCAAATTTCCACGCGGTGTTATCCAGCTACGCCTCACATAATTCTTCCGAGTGTATCGAGAGCGGTGCCGCGTATTGGAATGCCGAGCTGTTCGTATTTCGCGGTGAAAATTTTGCGATCGCCCAATCGCTCATGCAGCAATTCGCCGACTATTTGCGCGGCAGCAATGCGCGGCTAACCTTGCGCGATTTGAGCTTCACCGCGCAAGGCATGGACAGCGGCACTAGCAGAGACTTGGTGCAATGTGCATTTGTTGCGCGAGATTGCAACGATCTCGCCGAAAAATTACGTATCGCCACTGCGCACGGCGAGCATGTCCATATTTTTTATCGCGATAAATCTTCCGCAGATGAAAAAATTGCCTTTGTGTTTCCTGGGCAGGGCAGTCAAACGCCAAATATGCTCGCCGATTTATTCGTGGCCTTTCCGCACCTGCAATATTTGCTTGAAGCCGATGCCGATTGCGCATCGATTTTATTCCCGCCCACCGTATACACACGCGAAGAGCAGCAAGCGCAGCAGCGTGCAATTACCGATACGCGCGTGGCACAGCCTACGCTCGGCATGGTCGAATTCGCCGCCTTCGAATTGCTCAAGGCAATGAACATTGAACCCGCGATGGCAGCGGGGCATAGCTATGGCGAATTGATGGCGCTGGCGAGTGCCGGTTGCTTCGATGCAAGCACCTTGATTCGTTTGAGCCGTCAGCGCGGTGAATCGATTCTCGCTGCAGCCGGCGATGATCCGGGAAAAATGGCGGCGGTCAGCTCCGGCTACGCCGAGCTGCAAAAATTATTCGGTGCCGATTCCGGTGTCGTGCTCGCGAATCAGAACAGCAAAACGCAAACGGTGATTTCGGGTTCGACATCGGCGATCGATGCAGCGCTCGCATTGCTGAAAGAAAAAAATATCAGCGCGAAACCGATCGAGACCGCGTGCGCATTCCATTCGCCGATCGTCGAGCGCGCGCAAGGTTTATTCGATGAGTGTCTGCGCGATGTTGCGATAGTAGCGCCTGCATTTCCTGTTTATGCGAATACCACAGCGCAAATTTATGCGCACGACGGCGCGCGTATCAAACAGCAGCTAGGCACGCATATCGTGCGTCCTGTGCGTTTCGTCGAGCAAATCGAAAAGATGTATGCGGACGGTGCGCGCGTTTTTGTCGAAGTGGGTCCCAAGCGCGTACTCAGTGGTCTTATCAAGAATATTCTCGGTGAACAGCCGCATCGTCTGATTGCGATCGACGACGGCAAGCAAGCGGATATCGGCGGTTTCTTAACAGCGGTCGCGCAATTGGCGGTGATGAGCGATGTATTCGATCCGGCAATTCTTTACGCGGGGCGCAATGCGCGAACACTCGATCTAAGCAAACCGAATGTATTGCCTGCGACATGCTGGATGGTCAATGGTGGTCGCGCACGGCCGCTCAAAGGAAATGCCCCGGCGCACGCAGGCAAGGCAATTACCGAACCGTTGCGCGTGGCCGCGATAACAGCATTGGCGCACTCGCCAGTAATCGAAGATAACGCCGTTATCGATTATTTGACGAATATGCGCGAAATGGTGCGCGCGCAGCGCGATGTATTGCTCGGATTCTTTGGGCAGCCAGCTGGAAACGTTGAACACGCTGCGCGCCCGATTCATCACGCACAGCCCGTCGAAATTAACCTCGGCGCGCAAACCGCAATTGAAATTACATCAGCACTACCATTATCCACAGCGGCAGCGTCGGTACCGCAAGTCGACGTGCAAACCACATTGCTCGATATTGTGAGTGAGCGGACGGGTTACCCGAGCGAAATGCTCGATCTCGATTTGGATCTTGAAGCCGATTTGTCGATCGATTCGATCAAGCGCGTCGAAATTGTCGGTGAACTCGCCGCGCGTTTACTGTTGCGCGACCGTCACGGCGCCAATGCCGATGTGTTGCTGGAGCAATTATCGGCGAAAAAAAATCTGCGCACGATTATCGATTGGCTCAAGCAAAACGCGCCCGCTGCAGCTCCAGCAATTACAACGGTAGGGGCGCCGCTTGCTGCGCCCGTGCCAACCACAAGCGCAGTGACCGAGCAAGATGTGAAAGCGGTGCTGCTCGCGATCGTCAGCGAGCGCACGGGCTATCCCACCGAAATGCTCGATCTGGATTTGGATCTCGAAGCCGATTTGTCGATCGATTCGATCAAGCGTGTCGAAATCGTCGGCGAGCTCGCCGCGCGTTTGCATCTGCGCGAAGCGCATGGCACCAGTGCCGACACGCTGCTCGAAGCGTTGTCCGCGAAGAAAAATCTGCGCGCGATTTTGCATTGGCTGGAGCAAAGCCAACCCGCCACCGATGCGGTGAAACAAGAAGCTGCTGCGCCCGTGCCACAGCAAACAGACACAGCAATTCCGCTCACGCGCTACGTGCTGCAGAGCTTTGCCGCGCCGCGTGTCGTTGTCGCCAACAATCATGTCGCCGGCAAGCACTTTTTAATCACCAACGATAGTTTCGGTATCGCGCCGATGCTGGCTGATCGTTTGCGCGCGCGCGGCGCCGAAGTGCGCGTCTTCAATTTTGTGGAAGACAATCCGGCACCGCTGCTGAAATCGGTCGATGGCATCATTCACCTGTGGAGTTTGAATTCGGCGAACCGCGTGCGTGACGTGAAACGGTTTTTCGAATTGGTTCGCGATGCTGTCGAACATGACACGCGCTATGTGTTGACCGTGAGTGGCCTCGGTGGCGATTTTGGGCGTCATCTCGCGAAGGATTCCGAATCCGTCGTCGATTTTGGTTGTGGCGCCGGCTTGGCGGGTTTGATCAAAACGCTTGGCAAAGAGCATCCACAACTGCAGGCGCAATGGATCGATCTCGATGTGCGCGAAGCGATAGCGACGCTGGTCGCGCATCTGGAAACTGAATTGCTCGCTGAAAATAAATTCGCTGAAATCGGCTATCGCGATGGCAAACGTATGTTGCGCCGCTGCATACCGGTCGAGTTGCCGGCCGTGCAAGCCGATTTGGATCTCGATGAGAATTCAGTTGTGCTGTTAACGGGTGGTGCGCGTGGAATCACGGCCAAGCTCGCCATCGAATTAGCGCAACGCTATCGCTGCACGCTTGAACTGGTCGGTCGATCCGAATTGCCGACCGGTGATGAATTCGCCAGCACCGCCTCCGCGCGCGATGCAATGGAATTGCGCAAGGTCATTATCAAAACCGAAGCGGGATTGAAACCTGCTGAGGTAGAAAAGCGTTGCGCGAAAATTCTCGCTGAACGCGAGATGCGGGCGACGATGAATGCTATTGCTGCTGCAGGCGCGCGCGTCAATTACACCGCACTCGATGTGCGCGATGTCCATGCCTTTGGAAATTTTATCGAGCAATTGTACGTACGTTATCCGCGCATCGATGGCGTCATTCACGGCGCCGGTGTCATCGAAGATAAATTATTGCGCGACAAATCCGTTGAGAGTTTCGAGCGCGTGTTCGATACCAAAGTGCGCGGCGCGTTGATGTTGTACAACCTGCTGCGCGACGACGTGAAATTCGTGGTGTTCTTTTCGAGTGTGGCGAGCGCGTTCGGCAATCGCGGTCAAATCGATTATGCGGCGGCCAACGATGTGCTCGACAAAATGGCGCCGGCATTGCGTGCGCGTATCGGCGGACGCGTGCTGTCGGTGAATTGGGGACCGTGGGCTGGCACCGGCATGGTGTCGCCGCAGCTCGAACGCGATTATGCGAGCAAGGGTATCGGCTTGATTCCATTGCAGGCGGGTATCGATGCGCTGCTGAACGAGCTTGCGCGCGATGACGACGAAACCACGCAGGTCGTATTGATGTGCGGATCGCCGGAAGCATTCGGCGCCGAAAACACTGAAGAGGCCAGCGTTACTGCTATCGATAATCGCAACAGCGAACATTTCATTTACGCGCAGCCGTATCGTGTGGCGGAGCTGGCATCGTGAAGCCCATCGCCATTATCGGCATGGCCGGGATTTTTCCCGGCGCTGCGGATATTGCGCAGTACTGGCGCAACATCGTCGCTGGCGTCGATGCGATTACCGATGTGCCGGCGCAACGGTGGGACAGCGTTTTTTACGATCCGAAATCCAATGCGGTCGATCGTTTCTATTGCAAGCGCGGTGGGTTTGTCGACGATTATGTGGATTTCGATCCGCTGCAATTCGGTGTGATGCCGAAGGCGGCACAGTCGGCCGATCCCGATCAGTTACTGAGTTTGCGCGTTGGCGTCGATGCGATGCGCGACGCGGGTTACTCAACGAGAGATAGCGATAGCGCAACGCGCGAGCTGAGTAAAGAGGCGCGTGAACGTACCGGCGTGATTATCGGTCGCGGCAATTATTTGAGCGCGGGCACCTTGCGGCTCGAACAGCATGTGCGTCATGTGCAGCAGACAATGAATACGCTGCGCGATTTATTGCCGGATATTTCCGACGAGCAACTCGCGCAGGTGCGCGAGCAAATGCAGCAGCAACTCGATTATTACGGCCCCGATGTGGCGGTCGGCATGATTCCCAATCTCGTCGCATCGCGGCTCGCCAATCGTCTCGATTTACACGGCCCCGCATACACCGTCGACGCGGCGTGTGCGAGTTCATTGCTCGCGATTGAACAAGCGTGCCAGCTATTGAACAGCGGCGAATGCAATCTCATGCTCGCGGGCGGTTTGCATTTCACCCACGATCTCACCTTTTGGGCAACATTCTGTCAGCTCGGTGCGTTGTCGCGTTCGCAACAAGTGAAACCATTTTCGCGCGATGCCGATGGCATTTTAGCGGGCGAGGGTATCGGTCTCGTTGTGCTCAAGCGCCTCGACGATGCCGAACGCGACGGTGATCGTATTTACGCAGTGATTCGCGGAGTCGGCAGTGCGAGCGATGGGCGCGGTTCGAGTCTGCTCGCGCCGGCAGTCGAAGGGCAATTGCTCGCGTTGCAGCGCGCGTGGAAAAACACGCAGCTCGATCCGCAGACCATCGGTTTGATCGAAGCGCATGGAACCGGTACACCGACTGGCGATGAAGCTGAGCTGGAAACACTGCGGCGTTTTTTTGGTGACGTCAATAACGCACCGCGCACAATCGATGCACCCGTTATCGGTTCGGTGAAATCGATGATTGGTCACACCATGCCGGCTGCAGGTGTTGCGGGTTTGATCAAAGCGGCGTTGTCGATTTATCACGGCGTGTTGCCGCCGACACTGCATTGCGAGCAGCCGCATGAATTGTTAGCGAAAACGCGCTTTCGCGTGATCGATAAAACTGAAACCTGGCCGGAAAAAAATCGCGTTGCTGCGGTCAATGCTTTCGGTTTTGGCGGAATTAATGCGCATGTCGTGTTGTCTTCGCATGCGGCTCAACCTGGCTCAACCGAAAACTTCATTGCGTCGAGCGCAGAAAAACTCAATGATAAAGTCGTGTTGCCGCATGTCGTGGTAATTGCTGCAGCGACGCAAGCCGAGTTGCTCGATAAGTTGAATCGCGAGCAGTGGGATAACCCATCCAGCGCGGGCGTTTGGCGCATCGCCATCATCGATCCCAATGAAAAACGGCTCGATCTCGCCAAGAAAATCGTGATGGCTGGAAAGTCCTGGCAGGGCCGCAGTCAGATTTATTTTTCGTGCGACACATTGCTGGCAAAAAATAATAATCACGCTGGCAAGGTCGCATTTTTATTCCCCGGTGTCGACAGCGCATTCTCGCCGCGCGCGAACGATGTCGCCAGCTACTTTAACTTGCCGCTGCCGCCCAACTGTGACGAATCGAATGCTGGCGAAGAATTAAACCCCGCCGATTCATTATTGAAAGTGGTGCAGGGTTTATCCGCATTTAATTTATTCACGTTTGCGGCGACGCAAAAACTCGGCATTCGCGCAGACGGTATGGCGGGCCATAGCATCGGCGAATGGAGTGCGATGTCTGCCGCGGGCATGGTGGCGAGCGAGCAAGCCGAATCGGTGCTCAAACACATCGACCCTTCCGAAGTGCAGTTTCCCGATTTGGTATTTCTCTCCGCAGCATGCGTTCGCGCACTGGTCGACAGCGTTATCGGCGAGCGCGCGGATGTGGTGATTTCGCACGACAATTGCCCGCACCAAACGATTCTCTGCGGCAAACGCGAGGCGATTGCGCAGGTCGAGCAAGCGTTGCGCAGTCGTCAGGTGTTGTTGCAGCGGTTGCCGATCATTTCGGGATTTCACACGCCGTTCTTTGCCAAATATCTCGCGCCGTATCGCGATTTCTTTTTGCATACGCCGTTGTTCGAACCAGCAGTACCTGTGTGGTCAGCAACTACAGCGCAGCCATTTCCAATTTCGATGCAGGAAAAACAGCAGCTCGCGCTCGATCATCTGTTACAGCCCGTGCGCTTCCGTTCGTTGATCGAAAATATGTATGCCGATGGCTTTCGCGCGTTTATTCAACTCGGTACCGGCAGTTTGTCCGGCTTCGTTCAAGACACGCTCAAAGGCAAGCCGCATCTTGCCATTGATGTGAACAGTGCGAAGCAATCGGGATTGGCGCAGCTCTGCCATGTGAGCGCAGCGTTGTGGGTTGAAGGCATGCAATTCAATACCGAATTGCTTGGCCCTGAACAATCCGAATCTAAACAATCCGAATCGAAAAAAATCGAACCAAGACAATTACGGAATACCGAATCTCGCAGTTCGATAAAATTGCGCTTGGGCGTGCCTTTATTGCGCTTGTCAGAACCGCTGTCTTTTAACAGCGTTCTTGTCGATCGCTCAGCAGCGGTAGTTAATAGTTTTGCGGCAAACGTAAGCGATCCAATCGCGACATTATTTCGCGACACGATGACCGATATTCAGCAGGCGAGCGCGGAGATTTTGCAGCTTTGGCAAACTCGCTCGAAGCGCTCCAGCAACGGGCCCAAACTATCGCGTAACACGCAGGCCAGAATCATTCCGCTGGCGCCGAGTCAACCCGCAACCGAAACAACGCAGCGTGAACACCGCATCGCGATGCGGCTCGATATCGATACGAATATTGCCGATGTCATCGATCACGCATTTTATCCGCAGCGCGCGGGCTGGTCGGATCTCGCCGATCGCCATCCGGTGATTCCGTTGACGATGGAAGTGACACTGTTGCGGCAAGCGGTCGAAAATTATTTACCGGGATATGTCGTCACGCAGATAGAAAACGTCAAAGCATATAACTGGCTTATCGTTTCGAAGCCGATTGAAATCGAAATCGTGTTGAAGCCAATGCAATTATTTGGCGATGCCGATGGCGCAAAGCTCGAAGTGAGTATCGAAGGATATATGACTGCGCAAGCCATCGTTGCGCGCGAATATCCCGCGGCGCCAAGCAAGCGCGATATCGCGTGGAAAAATCCATGCGCGACAGCGATCGATGCTGCTGCGTTGTATCGCGACAACTGGATGTTTCATGGTCCGGCTTATCAAGGCGTTACCGAATTAATTTCCATCGCCGACAATGGCATGCGCGGACGTTTGCGCACGCCACGTGGCAGCGGCTCGTTGCTCGATAACATGGGACAGCTCGCCGGTTACTGGGTGATGGAGCAGCCGACCGATTGTCTCGCGATGCCGATCGGCGTCGAGCAGATCAAGTTTTACAGCAGCGAGCCAGCGGTTGGCAGCGAATTCGATTGCGACATTGTCATTCGCGACATGGACGCGCTGACCTGCATCACCGATCAGCAATTGGTGAGTGACAGTGGTGATGTGGTTATCGAAATGCTCGGCTGGCAGACACGTCGCTATCAGATGGATCGCGCATTCTGGATTCATAGCAAACAGCTCGAAAAATATATTGTCAGCCACCGAATCGACCACGATGCGGTGATTTTCCATGACACATATGAAACCGCGATCCTGCGTGACTACATCGCGCGCCGCTATCTCAATCAAATCGAAATGAGTGAGTACGACACATTGTCGCCGCGGCGCCGACGCAGCTGGTTGAACGGCCGTGTCGCCGCGAAAGATGCCGTGCGCGCGTATTACTGGCAGCGATGCGGCGGTTTCGATTTTTATCCGAAGGAAATTCGCGTCGAAAATGCGGCGAACGGTCAGCCGGTATTGTTCCCGCATATCTCCAATACGCTGAGCGATCCGCTGCACCTGTCAATTGCGCATAAAGACAATGTCGCGGTTGCGGCTGTCAGCGATGTCCCCGTCGGTATCGATATCGAAAGCATCGCCGAACGCGACCAGAATTTTATCGATATCGCCTTTACCCGCGAGGAGCAAGCGCTGCTGCCCGAAATAAATCGGGCAGAGTGGGTAGCGCGTTTCTGGGCTGCGAAGGAAGCGGTGGTCAAAATGTTCGGCACCGGTTTTCAGGGCAAACCCAAACAGTTCTGTGTCGAGAGCGTCGATGGCGAATATATCTGTGTTGCCGGCGCGCGGGTGGTGACGCTGTTGCAAAACAATTATGTGATCGCCGTTACCGTCAGAGAGTGCTAGCCGTTGACGTTTTGATTCGGTCTCGGTTGAAGCGGTCAGAGAAGATTAAACAGGATATTTCGATGAGTGAAAGCGAAATTTTACAAAACGTAGTCGCCGCGATTCGCGAGGCCATCGCTGAAGACTGGGTGCAGGATTTCGAAATCGATAGGGATACCAGCTTCAACGACGATCTCGAAATTGAAAGTATCGAATTCGTGGCAATTGCCGATTCGCTGCAGAAGAAATTTGGGGATTTGCAGTTGATCGACTGGCTGTCGAAGCGCGATATCAATCAATTGATTGCGCTAACGGTCGGTGATGTTTTGAGCTTTATTGAAAATAGACGTAGTTGAACAGTGAAAATAAAAGTCGATAACCCAAAGAAACAGCGATAAAAATAAAAGCGGTAAAAAAAGTGGCAAATATTTTGATGACAATGCCGCCATTGGCGGGCCATATCAACCCGGCGCTGGCCGTGGCCGCGCAATTGCAGTCGCGCGGTCATGCGATCGCATGGGCGCTGCATGGTGCGTTGATGCTGAATGGCTCGATGGCATCGGAGCGCCTGCCATCAAGTTCAACTCTTTTGTCATTGCCGATCGATAGCTTGAGTCTGGTCGACAGTCCGCGCGATGTTCGCGGTCTAGAAAGCGTGCGTTTTTTTTACGAAGACTTTTTCCTGCCACTCGCGCATGGTTCGCTATTTCCACTCGAAAAAATCGTGCGCGAATTCAATCCCGATCTGATTGTCTGCGATCAACAGATGCTGGCCGGCGCGTTTGTCGCACGCAAGCTGGATATTCCCTGGTTGACCTCGGTAACGACGACGGCATCGCTTATCAAAATGTCGCCGCAGCACGATGAGTGGGTCGCTGAGAAATTTCGCGAACTGGAAGCGATTTATCCATTACCGCAATCCGTCGAGCGTCCGGATTTGTCGCCGTACGGAGTCTTGGTGTTTTCGTCGAAGCAACTGCTCGGAGAAGACGCTGAGTGTTTTGATGCGCCATACCATTTCGTCGGTCCGGCGTATGGCACGCGTGCAACGCACGATGATTTTCCGTGGAAAAAGCTCAAAGCAGACAAACAAAAACTGCTGATTTCACTCGGCACGGTGAGTCGCGATCGCAGTACGCGTTTTTATGAGGTGATGATGACGGCGCTCGCCGATATGGACATTCAGGTCATCATGGTTGCGCCGGAAACGCTGGCGTTAAATGCTCCCGACAATTTCATCGTGCTGCCGCGCGTGCCGCAATTGCAGTTGCTGCCTTACATGAACGCAGTGGTCTGCCACGCTGGCCATAACACGGTGTGCGAAACGCTCGCGCACGGTCTGCCATTGATCGTAGCGCCGATTCGCGACGATCAACCGGTGATTGCGAGGCAGGTGATCGATGCCGGCGCTGGATTATTCATGCGCTTTGGCAAGGTGACGGCGGCGACCGCGCGATCGACAGTGGAGCAATTACTCGCTAATAAAAATTTAAAACAAAATGCGGAGCGCCTCGCGCGCTCGTTCGAGGGGTTGGGTGGAGCAGAGCGCGCGGCAGCGATCATCGAATCGCAGCTGTGTGGCGGTCGTAGTTATGGAAAAGACAGTTATGGAAAACACAGTTATGGACAGCACAGTTCTGAAAATTCTGGTTATGGAGATCGTGCAACGGAATCTGTAGCCGATCCAATCGGCAACCGAGGTAATCATCGTGTTTTTTGTGGATAACAACGGCGTTCGTCTTCACTGCGTAACACTTGGCAACGGACCGGCCATCGTGCTGTGTCATGGTCTCGTCTTCGGCAGTATGGCGAGTTGGTATTTTTCGATCGCAGCGAAATTGGCGCAGCGTTATCGCGTGATCCTATTCGACAAGCGCGGGCACGGCAAAAGCGATATGACCAGTGCGGGCTACGATATCGATACGCTCGCCAGCGATCTGGCTGCGGTGATCGAACATACCGTACCGCGCGGCGAAGATGTCACGCTGATCGGTCATAGCTACGGTGCGCTCGTTGCGCTGCGCTACGCGTTGAACCGTAAGCGTCGCGTGCGTGATTTGATTCTGGTCGACGCGCCGCTGCCGGCCTCGCGCTATGTATTTCCAAGCTTTGCGAAAATTACTTCGCGCGAAGGTTTGGAAACCCATCTCTCCGCATTGTTGCCGCCGAATTTGTCGACGAGTTCGCGACGTATCGGCCGTATTAAAGAACGACTCGAAACGCTGTTGCTGAACAGCAGTTTGCGCGCGGATGTCGCTTCGGCTGGCGATATTATCGACGCCGAATTGCGCCGTCTCGATACGCCGACATTGTGCATTTACGGACGTCAATCCGATTGTGCGGAAGTGGGGTTGCGTCTCAAAAAAATTCTGCCGCGCGCCAAGCTCGAATGGATCGAATGCGGTCACTACATTCTTGAAGAGGCTCCGCAGGAATTGTTGGGCGTGATCGAGAGCTATCTGGATAGTCAGGAGGGCCAGGAGTGGCCGGTGGTTGAACGCAGGCAATTGGTGGCGAATGGATCGCTCGTGATCGAGCGCCGATTGACGCGATAGATAAAAGTAGAGCGACACGATAAATGCAAGCGGTGGATACCAACAAAGACAATATTCCCGTGTCGGCGCTGTACACATCGGCGACATGGCACTGGGGAAAATTGCCGTGCGCAGAGCTGGTGATGCCGCATGGCGCGACAACATTATTTCGCGCCGTCAATTTCTATATGGTGCTGTATCGCTGGCTCAATCCGAAAAAATATTCGCTGCAGCATACCTTGCTGCATAGACATACCGCGATCAATCGTTTGCTGGCGACTGCGGCATGTCCGCACGTTATCGAAATTGCGGCGGGATTTTCTCCGCGCGGCAGTATGATCAGCGAGGATCCCAGTATCGATTACATTGAAGTCGATCTGCCCGAAGTCATCGATCTGAAGCGCAAACAATTATTGAGCAGCGCGGACGGCAAACGCGTGCTGGTACGCAAGAACTTCAAATTGCAACCGGGCGATATTACGCAACTCGATTTTTCCACCTTCGAGCAGCAGCCTTCGTTCGTCATCACCGAAGGTTTGATGATGTATTTCGATCGCGATCGGCAGTTGTCTATCTGGCGCAATATCGCCAACCACATCAAAACCTGCGGCGGCGAATATGTATTCGATTACATACCGCTCGATGTCGAACCGAAGCGCAGCTTTTTCGGAAAATTCTTCAGCGCCATACGCTCATTATTGTTGAAACCGACCTATGCCTACGACGAGCGTACCCGCGTGCAAATCGCGGACGATTTACGCACTGCCGGATTCTCGCGAGTCGATATCTTTAGCAGCGCGAAAATTGCGCGCGAGTGGGGTTTGCCGCAGAACGATATTCCCACCGAAGTCATTATCTATCGCTGCAGCCGAGGTTGACGATGAAATCACAACGCGCACGCTACGAGCGAAAACTATCCGGTGTCGAACGCTATTCGATGGCGATTAACGAAATTCATCGTTACAACGTCGATGCGCTGATCGCCGGCACTGGAATCATTGACCCCGACGACTTAAGGCGTGCGGTCATCACGGCGGCTGATGCGAATCCCGGCGTGCGTGTGCGTTTGAAATCGATGCTCGGATTTTCGAAATGGGTCGATAGCGGCATTGCTCCGGAAGTGAAAGTCGTCGATATCGCGCAGTGGGATTTCAGCTCGGATGAAGGCGCGGATTTTCTCAAGCAGCCATTCACACCGATGGCGGGCGGTGCTATCGCCGACGTGATTCTGGTGAGAACGCAAGACAAGGTGGGTGTGGTTTTCAGAAATTTACATGCCGCGCTCGACGGCCGCGGTGTTATGCATTGGGTGCAGGAAGTATTTCGTGCGTTGCGTGGTAGGCCGTTGCTCGGCAGTGATTTCAGCTTGGCTGATTTTGAAGTCGCCGAAAATTTTCGCGATAAGTTGCCGCCACAGCCCGCCAAGAAAAATCCCGACAAGAAATCAGAAAACGCAGCGAGCGAAACTACGCAGATACGCTACATGCCGGTGGTGCCGCCCAGCGCAACGAAAGATGACGATCTGCAATACATGTGGCGCACTGTCATTATCCCGAAACGCATCACCACGATTTTGCCGAAAGCGGCCATCTATCTGGGTAAATATGCGCGACGCCAGGGCGACGGAGCCGTTGGATTTACGGTTCCGGTCGATTACCGCGGTTTGCGCGTCGATGCCAGCGCGACCGGAAATTTAACGGGCTATCTGCGTATCAATGTCGGGCTCGACGATACGCCGAAAACGGTGATGCAGCAGATCAATCAGCAAATTCGCGATCATGTCGATTGCCGGTTGCCATTGCTGGCAAAACCGCTGCGCTGGGTGCCGGTGAAACTCATCGTGAATAAATTGAAAAAAAATAGCGATGCGTTGCTCTACACGCAAAATGCCGAGTTGCCGACCGGCGGTCTGGTCTCGATGGGTTACGCCAATCTCGATGATTATTCGACCCCGCATTTTAAATGCGAGCGCGGCCTGGGCATTCCGGGTTCGGTCGGGAAAATGAATATTGTCGCGGTGAATTTTTCCGATTCTACCTACGTGACGTTTTCAGTGCCAAAAAATTACAACCGCGAAGGTCAGATCGATCGAATGATCGACGAGTTTGTTACGGAGTTTTCTGCATGAGCAATATGTCCGATCGAAATCCAAAAACGCCGTGGTGGACGGTGGCGATGGAAAAAAACCGCGAGACACCGGTAACGGCTGAAAAAGCTGTCGAATCCGTCGCAGAGTTGGCGTCTAAACCAGAAACGCCATTCGAGAAAAAGCCGGAGCAGAGACAGGAGAAAAAAGCGGAACTGAAAGTAGAACCGAAAACTGAGCCTAAACCCGAGTCGAAAAATGAATCTTCGGGCAACGAGTTCGATATCACTACATTGCGTGTGCAACGCAATCCGTCGCTGCAAAACCATGCGCCGCTGCAGCCAGCGAAATCGGTTGCTGGAAGAAATCGGCGCAATGTGTTTGTTGTGGCGGCCGCTGTACTGGCGGTGATCGGTTGGTTTTTGTATCCGCATCCCGTTGCAGTCGATACCACCTCCGTGACAATGGTTTATCCCTCACAGCAATACGCGTTGTTGAATGCGACGGGTTATGTGGTTCCGCAATTGAAAGCGGCGGTCGCCTCGAAGGGAACAGGACGTCTCGAATGGCTCGGCGTTGCGGAAGGCAGTCACGTCAAAAAAGATGAAGTCATCGCGCGATTGGAAAGTCGCGATGTGCAAGCGAGTTTCGATAGCGCACTGGCTAATGTGTCGGTGGCGCGCGTTGCGGTCGAATCCGCTTTTATTGAATTGAAAAACGCCAATCAGGCGCTGGAGAGGACAACGTCGCTCTATAGCAAGGGATTCATGTCGCGTGTTGCGGTTGATGATGCACTGGCACGGCAGCGGCAGGCGAATACCGCCGTTACCAGTGCACGCGCTTCGCTCGATATGGCGGAAGCGAATGCGAGCAATGCTGAAGTGGCGGTCGATTACACCTTGATTCGCGCACCATTCGACGGTGTGATCTTGTCGAAGTCAGCCAATGTCGGCGATATCGTCACGCCGATGTCCTCGGCAGCGGATTCGAAGGGCGCGGTGGTGACCATGGCCGATATGAATACGCTGGAAGTTGAAGCGGATGTTTCCGAATCGAGTCTTGCATTGATCAAGGTCGATCAGCCGTGCGCCATCATGCTCGATTCGATTCCCGGTATTCAATTTCGCGGCGTGGTCAGTCGCATCGTGCCGACAATCGATCGCGCCAAAGCGACGGTGATGACGAAAGTGCGATTTATCGATACCGATCCGCGCATCTTGCCCGACATGAGCGCGAAGGTGAGTTTCCTGTCGCAGAGTATCAACCCGCAACAGCAACAGGCGGTGATGGCAGTTAACTCGCAAGCGGTGGTCGAGCGCGACGGCAAACACACTGTGTTCGCCGTGAGTGCGGATGGTGCGGATAGTGCGAAGTCCAGCAACCGCGCAAAAGCGATCGAAATTGTCGCAGAAACCGCGATCGGCGATTTAACGCCCATTCGCGGCGCATTGAAAGCGGGTGATACCGTGGTTTTAAATCCAGGGCGGATGACTGACGGCGAAAAATTGAAGATAGCCAATGATAAATAAAATGATAAAAGCTAAAAAATCATGAGCGCGCTTATCCAAATACGTTCGCTCAACAAGGTTTATCGTCGCGGCGATCAGCAAATTCCGGTGCTCGTCGATATCGATCTCGATATCGAACGTGGCGACTATGTGTCGTTGATGGGGCCGTCTGGGTCGGGCAAGAGCACGTTACTGAATCTCATTGCGGGCATCGATAAACCCAGTGGCGGCAGCATTCATATCGATGGTGTCGATATCGCCAATATCACCGATAACGAACTCGCGGGATGGCGCGCGCACAACGTCGGTTTCATTTTTCAATTTTATAATCTGATGCCGGTGCTAACGGCGCTGGAAAATGTCGAGCTGCCTTTATTGCTGACGAATTTGAGTAAGCGCGAGCGGCGCACACATGCTTCGGCGCTGCTCAAATTGGTCGGCCTTGGCGAACGCATGGATCATTATCCGAATGAATTATCCGGCGGTCAGCAGCAGCGTGTCGCTATTGCACGTGCATTGGTGATGGATCCGATGTTGATCGTCGCCGACGAACCCACGGGTGATCTCGATCGCTTTTCGGCCGACGAAATTTTGAAATTGTTACACCGCCTGAATAAAGAGCTCGGAAAAACCATTGTTATGGTGACGCACGATCCCAAGTGCGCGGCACAGGCGCAGCGTCAGATCCATCTCGAAAAAGGCGTCTTGCGAGGCGGCAGCAGTCATGCGGCCAATATGTAATGAGAAAATAATTAACGCAGCGAGTATGTCGCCATGATTGCGTCATATATTGCGCGCCTCGTTATCAAGAATATGTGGCGTCATCGCCTGCGCACGACATTGACCGTGTTGGGGATTACGGTGGCGATCGTGTCGTTCGGATTGCTGCGCACGATCGTCGATTCGTGGTACGCCAGCGCGGCAAGTTCATCGGCGGCCCGACTCATCACGCGCAATGCCATCTCGCTGACTTTTCCGCTGCCGATTGCCTACGCAAACAAAATCCGCCAGGTGACGGGAGTAGAGCGCGTTACCTGGGCCAATTGGTTCGGCGGTATTTATATCAATGAACATAATTTTTTCTCGCAATTCGCCGTGTATGGCGATACCTATTTCGATATCAATTCCGAATTCGTGTTGTCGGACGCAGAGAAAAAAGATTTTCTTCATGATCGCGGCGGCTGTGTGGTCGGCAAGAAAACCGCCGATCGCTTCGGTTGGAAGATCGGCGATCAAATACCGCTGCGCGGTACGATTTATCCCGGCACATGGAATTTTGTCGTGCGCGGCATCTATACCGGTATCGACGACAAGACCGATACGTCGTTGATGCTTTTTCATTGGGATTATTTGAACGAACGTATCAAAGCGATTGCGCCGAGCCGCGCCGATTCGACTGCGCTTTTCATGGTGCAACTTGCCGATGGCAAGCAAGCGGCAAAAATTTCTGCAGCGATCGACAGCCAATTTAAAAATTCGCTGGCGGAAACGCGCACCGAAACGCAAAAGGCGTTTCAGCTCGGCTTCGTAGCGATGGTGGATACGATTTTGATTGCCATCCAGTCGGTCGCGTTCGTCGTTATCGTCATCATCATGGCCGTCGTGGCCAATACCATGACAATGACTGCGCGCGAGCGCACGCCCGAATACGCGACGCTCAAGGCGCTCGGCTTTCCCGTGCAATTCGTGATCGCGCTTATCGTCGGCGAATCGATTTCGATTGCCATTACCGGCGGCTTGCTCGGGATGATCGCCACGTTTCCGGTGGCACATATTTTCATGGCCGCGACCGCAGCGACATTTCCCGAATTTGAAATTCGCGCGAGCACATTGATACAGCAGTTCGCGGCGGCGCTGGTCGTGGGTTTACTCGCGTCGATTGCGCCGGCATGGAGTAGCGCGCGTATTCGCATCGTCGACGGTTTGCGGGCGGTGGCGTAATGGCATTATCCGTTGCCTATGTTGCGCGCAACCTGATGGTGCGCAAACTGACAACGACGTTTACCGCGTTCGGTATGGCGCTCGTCGTCTTCGTTTTCGCGACGGTGCTGATGATGGCCGAAGGCTTGCGCGAAACGTTGGTGGCGACGGGAAGTCCCGGCAATGTGATGGTGATCGGCCACGGCGCCACTACCGAAGTACAGAGCAGTATTTCGCGCGATCAGGCTGCCATTATCGAATCGCTTCCGGAAATCGCCAACGATGCCAATGGCATTAAGCTGGTTTCGAAGGAGCCGTTGGTTTTGCTCAATCTGGAAAAGCGTTCTGGCAATGATCTGGCTAATGTCACCGCTCGCGGCGTTACCGCGAATGGTTTGATGCTACGGCCTCAGGCAAAAATTATCGAAGGCCGCATGTTTCGCCAGGGCACCGCAGAAATTATTGTCGGACGCTCGATTGCTGATACGTTTGCGCACGCGCAAATCGGCGACTACCTGCATTTCGCTTCACAGGATTGGCGTGTGGTCGGTATCTTCGATGCGGGGCGCAGTGGCTTCGATTCGGAAATTTGGGGCGATGCCGAGCAGCTGATGCAGGTATTTCGGCGCAATGCCTTTTCGTCGATGCTGTTTCGTCTGGTCGATGCGCGTCGATTCGATACCGTAAAAAATACACTCGAAGGCGATCCGCGCCTAAACGTGACGGTGAAATCCGAAATCCAATTTTACGCCGATCAATCAGAGCAGATGGCAAAATTCATTAGCGTACTCGGTACTGCCATTACGTTGATATTTTCGATCGGCGCGATTATCGGCGCGTCGATCACGATGTACGCCAGCGTTGCCAATCGCACGGGCGAAATCGGAACCTTGCGCGCGTTAGGATTTACGCGACGCTCAATCCTGCAGGCATTTTTGTTAGAGGCGATTTTGCTTGGCGGCCTTGGCGGAGTCGTTGGACTATTCGCGGCTTCGTTCATGCGCTTTGTGCATATCTCCACCACGAACGTGCAAACGTTTTCCGAAATAGCATTCAATTTTCAGTTAAGCCCTGCGATTGCTCTCGATGTCATTCTGTTTGCGTTGTTCATGGGATTACTCGGTGGATTTCTGCCTGCTGCGCGTGCCTCGCGCTTGAATATCGTCGATGCGTTGCGGGCGGACTGATCATGAAAAAATTGATGAATCGCTCAAATGTGTGCAGATGGTTCGCGCTATTAATGCTGGCGCAGGCAATGATCGGTTGTACGGTATTTACCGGTGCGAAACCGGTGATGCGAATTGATCAGGCCGTCGATGTTTACGCGCTCGACAAATCGCCTGCGCCGACCGTGTTGATGATGCCGGGCTGTGGCGGCGCTCAAGATAGCGAATCGGCAGCCATCATGAAGCGCAAGGCGCTGTGGTTAAACGAACATGGCTTCAACGCAGTGATATTCGATTTCACCAAAATGATGGGCGTTAAAAATGCCTGCCTCGGGCAGATAAAAAAACAGACGTTGGGACATAGCGCTATCGAGGCGTTTCGTTACGTGGCGTCGCAGCCGTATGTCGATCGCGAACATATTATTTTGTTGGGCTGGTCGATGGGCGCATCGATGTCACTGGCGGTGGCACAAACACTGAGCCCTGATGAAGCGCCCAATATTGCCGGGGTCGCTGCGTATTATCCGGGCTGCTTTTCGGGATTGCGATTGTCGGCTCATCCGACGTTATTACTGATCGGCCTGGCCGACAATGTCGTCGATCCGAATGCCTGTCTCGCCTTGATCGAGCAATCGCCGCAAGCGCAGTTAAGGTATAAAACGTATGCGGGTGCACATCACGGTTTTGATGTTGCCGAATACGATCCGTCGCGTTCGCGACAATTTTTCTGGAAAACATTCACTTCGGCTTACGATGCGGATGCGGCGGCCGCTGCCGAAAATGCGTTATTGCAGTTTCTTCGAGACTTTGGTCAATCGCGATAACGCATTAAAATTGACAGCAGTGATGGTGCCGATAACGATCGCGAGCAATCGCGTAATGATAAGCGCGCTGTCATGTTTGATAAGCAGTGTTGAAAGGGGAAGCAAAACGATAACGCTGATCATAACGAGCCAAGCTGAGCGGGAGTCGAATGCTTTTGATGGTTTGATCTTCGCGAGCAGGTTATAGCTCGCTATAGAAACAACGATGGAAATTGCCCAGGCTAAATAGGCATTATTTGTGGTAGCGAAAATAATGACGCCACCCGCTAGGCCGAACGGGTGAGCAAAGAAAAATAAAAAAGCGTTGCTGCCGATTTTTTGCAGTAATTCGGCGGCGCGGGAGTCGGCGATCGAGTAGCCGTCGAAAAGCCAGAATGCGATAACCATGAGCGTAATATCGGCAAGTATATGTGCGATTGGTGAGTCCCATTTTTCGGCGATGCTCGATCCGAAGTAGACGCAAATCAGCGTTGCGATCAGTGCGGCGATTGCAGCGATCAGTTTCATATGTTTGCTGAGCCGATAGCACCAGGCACCGAGAAAGAAATAAGCGAGCCACGGGAAAAGTGGAAAGCCGGGCAGCACTGGATTCTTAGTCTGAGCGGCGCTGAGCTCCCAGACATAAGCGGTATCGCAAAAAAGATAATTCCAGCCATCGAATTGCGGACAATAGGTCTCGACGATAAGTTTGATAAAAATGATTGCCGCAGAAAGTGTGAACAATAACCACTGCGGGGCACGAGCGTGATGCTCGACAACGCACACGCAGAGTGAACCCAAGGCAATGATCTGGAAAATTTCGACCCAATAGAAAGCAGTGATATCGCCGTGAATGGCAATGTTCCAGGTGAGACCGATCAGAAACATTGCTAGGAAATAGCGGGTGAGCGAAAACAGTGAATATTTACTGGCTTGAAATGCTGCGGTCACGCCAGCAACCGCAAAGAAAATAGTCGGGGGAATCGCTGCTGCGATGTATTGAATAAGCCCCGGCGCTAATTCTGGCATTTTGAAGAAGTAGGGTTGGTGTGCGATGACCATCGCCAGGCAGGCTAACCCTTTAAGAATATCGAGCGAATCGTCGCGAGTGCAGGCTTTCATGATGAGACCGAAATAAGTTCGTCAGAATTATTAGAGTTATTTTTCGATTTTATTTTTCATTTCCATGTTAAACAAAACCAATGAATAGGTCATCACTATGTGGATGAAGTTTTTGATATTGAGCAAGGGTTTCCTAGCATCGGGACGCAGTGTCGTCGCGGCAGCGATTGTCGGTATGCTGCTGGCAGTGCCTGCGATAAATACGGGATTCGTTGCGGACGATTTTTTTCATTGGGAAGTATTGAGTCAGCGCATCGACAACTCTCATCCCGGCAGTATTCGCGGCATGTTTTCCTTTGCGGACGGCAATCCTGCACGTACGCGTGAATTCATGAAAGAGGGCGTATTTCCGTGGTGGTCGAGCGAAACCGTGCGTCTCTCGTTTTGGCGGCCACTCTCCGAAATCACACATTGGCTTGACTATGTGCTGTGGCCGAAATCCATCCCGCTTATGCATGTACAAAGTATTTTTTGGTACGGCGCGGTGCTTGTCGCTCTGGGCTTTTGGCTGCGCTCAATCGATGCGAATAAATCGCGTGCGAATTTGGCCACGTGGCTTTATGCGATCAGCGCTGCGCATGGAACAGTCGTTGGCTGGATCGCGAATCGCAATGCCCTGGTTGCCGCTTTTTTTGCGCTGTTATCGTTGATCGCATTCCATCGTGCACGGCAATGTACTACATCATCGCGTGCAGCCATGATTTATGTGCTTTCGTATGCCATGTTTGTATTGAGTTTATTTGGCGGTGAAGCAGCGGTTGCCACCGGCGCGTATCTTTTCGCATATATATTGTTGCTGGATAAGAGATCCAGCTTTGCATCGCGATTCGCATTGCTGATTCCTTTTGCACTTATCGTGCTGGTCTGGAAATACTTTTACTCGGCACTGGGTTATGGCAGCCACGAAGCCGGTTTGTATATCGATCCGGCGGTCGAGCCGATACGCTTTTTATATAACGCGGCGTTGCGCGTGCCGGCTTTGTTGCTTGCGCAGATTTTTGGTGCGCCATCTATCATCTACACATTTCTGCCAAAATTTTCGCTGCAAATTATCTACAGCCTGATCGCATTCAGCTTGATTGTCGTATTCGCGTTGGCAGCGCGCTCTTTGGGTTTATGGCGTGACATTACCGTCAGATTTTATGCGCTCGGCATGCTGCTGGCGACATTGCCGGTGTGTGCGGCTGGCCCCGATGATCGCTTGCTGACGTTTGCGGGTTTTGGTGGCTGCGGTTTATTGGCGAGTTTCTTGTTGGCCTTCGTCGCCCAATTTAAAACTCAGCGCGGTATTCGCGGCGTTGGTTTAAAGGGCTTGGCCGGCTATTTGGTGCTGATCCATTTCGTTATAGCTCCCGTTGCATTGGCGTGGAATGTCAATGCAATGTTTCGAGCGATGGGGCCTTTTATCGAATATCCCGCTATTGCGTTTCCTGAAAGTAAACTCAATCGAGACACGCGGCTTATGCTGATCAATCCACCGCTGCCGTCGTGCGTCGCGTACATTCCTTTCGTTCGCGAATATCACGGTCTAGTCGGTGTGCGTTCCGCGTTTGCAATGGCGCCCGGATCGCGCGCGATGACTTTCGAGGTCATTGATGAGCATACGATTCAGATCACGATGCCGGCGGGATTTCTATCGCCGTTGGATAATTTCTTCCGCGACCCCCGTTTGGGTTTTACCGCCGATGAAAAAATAGATCTCGACTATGTGCAAGTTGTCGTTATCGATGTAATGCCCGATGGCCAACCGAAAACCGTGCAATTTCGATTTCGGGATTCGCTACGCGCATCGAATCTGCAATTTTACTATTGGCAGAAGGACAGCTATCGCGAGTTCACGCTGCCTGCCGTGGGTGGGCGAGTTGAGATCGATGCGTTCGATTTCCGTCACCCGGAGAGGGAAACCCTACGCAGCATTTGAAAATTCCATTCCCTCGACGATAATGGCTCGGTTATCAAGCTAACACCCGCTTAATAGCCCAACAGCCACCGTCGTATTTGAGTGGAATAATCATGTCATTGCTGCATCGCCTGAGATTGAAACGGCTCGGTATCACGCCGCGCCATAAGGTAACCGTTCAACGCAAAATCAATGTGCCCACACCCGATGGGGCACAGCTCCTAACCGATCTGTTTCTGAGCAGCTCCGCCGCCAAAGCGCCGGTGGTGATGATTCGCTCACCGTATGGGCGCTCCTCGTTTGCATTTCATGCCTATGGCCTGGCGTCGCAGGGTTATCACGTCGTGCTGCAGAGCTGTCGCGGCACCTTCGGCTCCGGCGGCGTATTCGATCCGCATCACGATGAAAAGCGCGATGGGTTGGCGACGATCGAGTGGATCAAACAGCAGCCGTGGTACGGCGGTGCGATAGCGACTTACGGCATGAGTTATCTCGGCTACGTGCAGTGGGCAATCGCTGCGGCAGCGGGGCCAGAATTAAAAGCGATGGCGATGCAAGTCACGATGTCGGACTTTTCGCAGATGACCTACTGCGGTGATTCGTTCATGCTCGAAAATGCGTTTTCGTGGACGCATATGATGAACACCATGAAAAAAGGCGGCCTTAAAATCGTATTGCAAATGCTGTTCGGAAAATTGAAACCCGAGCAGTGGAAAACCTTACCGCTCGCTGCAATGGACGAAAAAATTGCCGGCGAGCGCGTTAATTTTTGGCAGGATTGGTTAGATCATGCGTCGAGTCGCGACCCGTGGTGGTCGACGATGAATTTCCATCCGACGATTGCCGATATTTCACATCCGATCAGCATGATCGCCGGTTGGCACGACATCTTTTTGCCGTTTCAAATGCGCGATTACAGCGCCCTGCAAAATACGGGAAAAAATGTGCGCCTCACGATTGGGCCGTGGACTCACACCACCGCAGAAGGCGGATTGCCCGATGCGATCGACTGGTTTAATCAGCATCTATCAAATGATGGCAACAGTGCTGTGAGCGCATTTGAAAAACCCGTGAAGCTCTATGTGATGGGCGCCGATGAGTGGCGATATTTTGATACCTGGCCGCCGCGCGAAATGCGTATCGAGCCGTGGTACTTGCAGCCGCAAAAGCAATTGCACAATCGAATCGCGTCGGCATCGCCTGCCGATAATTATCGCTACGATCCTGCCGATCCAACTCCATCATTGGGCGGACCGGGATTGTTCGGTAAGGAATGCTCGGTCGATAATGCGACTTTAGAAGCGCGTGCCGATGTACTGACGTATACCTCGGCGATTTTAAACCAGCCTGTCGATGTGATCGGACCTGTCACTGCCGATCTTTATGTGTCTTCAAGCGCAAACAGCGCCGATTTTTTTGTGCGCCTGTGTGATGTCGATGAGCAAGGCGTTTCGAAAAATGTTTGCGATGGTTTGCAGCGTGTGCAAATGACAGCGCACGATTCGCCTCAGCATGTGCGCATCGAATTTTGGCCGACGGCGTATCGTTTTGCCGCGGGGCACCGTTTACGCGTGCAGGTGTCGAGCGGCGCATTCCCGCGTTGGGCGCGCAATCCCGGCGGCACTGAATCGATTGGGGCTGCAACGGAGTTGCATGTCGCTACCCAATCGATTCACCACTCGCCGGAATATCCTTCAGCGATTAACTTGCCGATGGTTGACGCAGGAAATTAATTGGGAGTAGTTATGAAAGCGAATCCGATGCTTCTGGATGCCGCCAGCTATCGATTTAGCTACGACATGCCAACACGTTTTAGCGACATCGATTTACAAAATCATTTGAACAACACGCGTATCGGCGAGTTTTATCAGGAAGGGCGCGTACGGTTTTTTAACGGTTTGGTGGATGCAAAGAAAATGCAGCGGCCGGATTGGTTGCGTGTGCTGGTCGCGAACATCGATATTAACTATCTGGCCGAAGTTAATTATCCGCAAATCGTTTCGATGAAGCTCGCCATTGCAAAGCTCGGTCGCACTTCGATTACGTTGCAAATGGCGATGTTCAGCGAAGGCCGTTGTGCCGGTTTGGCCAACGTGGTGATCGTGATAGGCAATGAGCAGGGCACAGCACCGATTCCCGATGACTGGCGCGCTGCGCTCACCGATTATTTATTGCCGGCCGAGGCGCTGAAAAATAATTAATATAGCGGGGGATAAATTAGTGCGCTGCGGGATAAAACGGAAATACCAGCGGCGCTAAAATCAGCGTCGTTAAATACGTCAGCAGCAACAGCGGCAAACCGACCTTCACAAAATCCATAAAATCGTAGCGGCCCGGTTCAACCACCAGAGTGACAACCGGAGTCGCCACCGGCGTTGAAAATGACGACGAAGCGGCGATCAATACCGCGACTGCGAAAGGATAGGGTGAAACGCCGAGCGAAATTGCCGCGTGAATAGCGATCGGCGAAACCAGAACGGCCGACGCCGTATTTGATAATACAAGTCCGATACCCGCGGTAAGAAAAAACATCAGCGTCAACAACACATACGGCCCGGAATGACCGAATAAATTCATTAACGCCTCGACGATAACACGGGTGCCGCCGGTTTTATCGAGCGCCAGCGCCAGCGGCAGCATGCCGGCAATCAACACCAGGCTACTCAAATGAATCGAACGATACGCATCCTCCATCGTCAGGCAGCGCGTAAATACTGCAGCTAGCGACGCCATCATCACCGCAGCAACGAGCGGAACAATATCGAACAAAGTCAGGCCGACCATCGCCGCGATAATAATTAACGCCGTGCTCATGCGTTTGTAAGAGGGCACGAATTCGGTGTGTTCGGCGGGAAATTCGGTCACGACAAAATCGTGGGTTTTCTGCCCGAGCTGCTGAATTTTTCCCCAGGTGCCAACCACGAATAAACTGTCGGCTGGCTGCAACTCCACATCGCTAAAATCTTCGAGCGCTTTGAAATTGCGACGGATGCCGAGCACGTGCACATCGTAATTCGAACGAAAGCCGAATTCGCGGATCGATTTGCCCAACAATTCAGACTCGGGGTGAATCAAGATGGTGGCGCCGCTGATATCCCACAGCCAGTGCTGACGATCGCTCTTTTCCGGCGGAATCACGCCGAGCGCTTTATCGCGAATCAAACGATAGAGGTCATTGTGTTTGCCTAACACCAGCATCATGGTGCCCGGCGTCAGCACCAGATTGGCGGAGGGCGAAACGATGCGCTCCTCGCCGGTCGAGGTGTGGCGCAAGATACCGACGACACGCACGCGGTATTGTTTTTCGAGATCGGCTTCTGCGATCGACAGGCCATCGAGTGGCGAGCCGGCTTCGATGTTTAATTTGCGATAGGTGCTGCCAGGTGCGTGTTCGTGCCATAACTCGTACAGCGAACGCCGACGTTTGCGTTCGGATTGCACGCCTTCTTTATCGCCGAGCATTTTGCGCCCGGCAATCAAAACATAGGCAATCGCAACAAGCAGTACCGCGACACCGACCGGCGAAAAACTGAAGAAACCAAAACCTTCGAAGCCGGCCGTTTTTAATTGTTCGTTAACGACGATATTGGGTGTGGTGCCGATCAGTGTGAGCATGCCGGAAATCAGCGACGCATACGAAAGCGGAATCAGCATGCGCGAGGCGTTGAGTTTGGTTTCCGTGGCGATACGCAACACGACAGGGATGAATAGCGCAACGATAGCGGTTGAACTCATCACCGAGCCGAGCAGCGCAGCACCACCCATCACTAAAATAAGAATGCGCGCCTCACTGCCTTTGCCGTGTTTGAGCACCCAATCGCCAACGAGCCTTGCAACGCCCGTGCGCGACAACATTTCACCGATAACGAGCAGGCCAGCGACCAATGCGATTACGGGGCTGCCGAATCCTGACACCGCTTCATTGACATTCAGCACGCCGCTTAACACCAGCGCGAGTACGACCAACAAGGAAACCACATCGAAGCGAACACGATTACTCGCCATCAAAGCGCCGGCAACGGCAATCAATGCGAATACAAAAATGGTTTCATAGGTCATCGTGCGATGGTCTGCTCAGGAAATAGTCGAGGGTGAGAGGATAGTGGTCTTGAAGTGAAATGATAGCCAAGGATAGCGGGCGAGGCCATCGCGGATGGTTGTTTTGGCGTAGGGCGCAATAAACGAAGTGCATTGCGCCATTTGCGATGCGGCGCAATAACCTAAAGGTCACAGGTGTTATTGCGCCCTACAAGACCTCGGCGATTCTCACTGGAATTCGGTGCCGACCAAAATCTCCCGCAATTTTATCGAAGCGTCCTGCAACTTGAGTATTGCAATGCGGGCAATGACCATTTTCGGTTAAGTGATAGCCATTGATTTGATACCAATCGCGCTGAATCAATGCGCTTTTGCAATTCGGGCAAAACGTGGTGTCGCCATCGCGATTGTGCACATTGCCCGTGTACACATAATCAAGCCCTGCGCGCAATGCGATGTCGCGCGCGCGAATCAATGTCGAGGCGGGAGTTGCCGGTATATCCTGCATTTTGTAATCGGGATGAAACGCCGAGAAATGAATCGGTACATCGCGCCCTAATTCGTTACGCAGCCACGCGCACATCGCCGTGAGTTCTTCGTCTGAATCATTCTTGCCGGGAATTAACAGGGTAGTTATTTCAAACCACACCTCGGTTTCGTGTTTGAGATAGGTGAGCGTATCGAGCACCGGTTGCAGATGTGCGCCGGTCTGCTTGAAATAAAACTCATCGGTGAAAGCTTTCAAATCGACATTGGCTGCATCCATCTTTGCGTAAAAATCTTTGCGTGCCGCCGCATGAATATATCCCGCAGTAACAGCGACGGTTTTGATGTCGAGCTGGTGGCATTCATCGGCAACATCCATCGCGTATTCGGCAAAAATCACCGGGTCGTTGTAGGTGAACGCTACGCTTTTGCAGTCACTTTGTTTGGCGGCGAGTGCAATCGCTTGCGGCAAAGCCTGATCCATCAGCCGATCCATATCCTTCGATTTGGAAATATCCCAGTTCTGGCAAAATTTGCACGCGAGATTGCAACCGGCGGTGCCGAACGAAAGAATACTGCTACCGGGATAAAAATGATTGAGCGGTTTTTTCTCGATAGGGTCGATGCAGAAGCCGGATGACCGCCCATATGTCGTCAACACCATTTCATCATTTTCGCGCATACGCACAAAACAGGCACCGCGTTGACCTTCGTGCAAACGGCAATCGCGCGGACACAGATCGCATTGAATTCGACCGTCGTCGAGTGTATGCCAATAACGGGCTGAATAATTCACTGACGATTTACCTGTGTTCGCAGAATTTGGTAACGGTGTAACGACTGAGCTTGATGGCATCGCCCCAGAAGTTAATCGGTAGTCCTGCTTTAACTTTCAGATGCGCCATAAATTCCTGCGGCGTTGGCAATTGCTCCCACACCTGCGGTAAAAAAGTCGACCGTAAATGACCGTATTCGAAAACGACACCATCGATACCCGGACGCAATTGTTTCAGCGCATCGTTCTCGTCGCGAAAAATAATCGGTTGCGATGGCGACAGTATCGACACTTCGATATCGGTTCGATCGAGTTCTTCGCGCGTTAAGCGCTCGAAGCGCGGATCAGAAAAAGCTGCGGCGCGCGCGTTCGATTCAATATCTTCAAGCAGCGTGCGCCGTGGTTCTAATGAACCAATGCAACCCCGTAATTCGTCATGCTGCGTCAACGTGACAAAACACGCGGCGGGCTCTTGCAACCACGCAGCGGATCGGTCGGCAGCGCAGTGAATATCGAATGTCTCGGCAATTGCTGCGCGGGCGATCGCTAGCAATTGTTGGCCTTGCGCTTCAGTGAACATGCGGCGTGCCCAGCAAATTTTCTGCGTCATGAAATGCAATCGACGTGTAGCCAACCACGCGTTCTTTGTCGCCGGCAGTATCGCCGGAATTACACAGATCGATCAGCTCGGGTTTCAAGCCGTGCCTGCGCGCAACCTGCAATAAACCGTTGATGGGTGTCGCGCCGCAGGCTTGTTCGTGACTGTTCAGCGAGCGCAAATCGAGAATCGAAGCAACCGTTTGTTGATCGATCTGCGTTGCCGAACGATACGAATGAAAGTGCGACAGATCCGAGCTGACCACGATGAGTGTTTCCGGCCCGCCCCACAATTTTTCGATCACCTCGGCGACTTGCTCTGCGCTCGCATCGCCAACCGCTATGGGCACCAGTTTGAAATCGTCGAGCACGGTTTGCAGAAACGGCAATTGCACTTCGAGCGAATGTTCAAAACGATGGGCTGCGGTGCTGACCACGACTTGCGGCATAGATGAAATGTTAGAGATGGCCGCTCGGTCGAGTTCGATCGTACCCAGCGGCGTCGCAAATGCTTCCACATCGGGCAGCGCCAATCCACGCACGGGAATGCGATGCACCGGCCCCAGCAGAATGACGCGGCGAATCTGTTCCGCATTGTCGGCCAGACTCGCATACGCGGCGGCGGCTGTTGGGCCGGAATAGATATACCCCGCATGCGGCACGATGAGCGCTTTGGGGCGAGCGACCAGCTCGGAGGCATCAACGGCGGCAAGCAGCTCGCTCACGTTAGCGGCGAGTTGTTCGGGTTGGCCTGGGTAAAACGTTCCGGCGACGACGGCGGCGCGCACATTGGGCAAGGGGATAACCTCGGAAATAGTTGGCGATTAATCGACCAGATTGGGATTGGCCCGCGCAATATCAAGTGCGAATGGTGCCAGGGCGTCGATAAATTGCGACACATGTGTTGTAATAATGCCGTAAACGTGGCGCCCTCGACTGCGCGACTCCCATTTCCAATGAGGTGTATTCGATGAATCTTGCAGACAAAGTGGCCTTTATCACCGGCGGCGGTGGCGGTATTGGTGGCGGTATTGCCCAGGCACTCGCCGAAAAGGGCGTGCGTCTGGTGCTGGCGGACATCAATCTTGAACACGCCGAGCGACAGGCCTCGGAGTTCGGCGATCGGGCATTCGCGCTCGAACTCGATGTCACTTCGCTCGACAGTTGGGCCAAGGCCAAAGCCGCAGCCATCGCGCGTTTCGGTCAAGTCGATGTGCTTTGTAACAACGCCGGCATTTCACAGCCGCGCATGCCGCTCGATCAAATTCCACCGGCAGTTTTCGAAAAAGTCATGGCGATCAACGTCACCGGCGTTTACAACGGCATCGTTACGTTTGCCGACGCTATGCGGCAGCGGCGCAGCGGCCACATCGTGAATACATCGTCGATGAATGGATTGCTCGCGTTTGGAACCTTCGGTGCGTATTCGGCGAGTAAATTCGCAGTGACCGCGATGTCCGAAGCGCTGCGCGATGAACTCGCGCCATTCGATGTCGGCGTATCGATTTTATTTCCGGGTCTCACGCGCAGCAAAATGTCGCTGGGTGATATCGAGTCGGGCGATATTCCTGCGCAAGTTGCCGCGCAGGGATTGATGGAGCCGGTCTGGTTGGGGCGTGCAGTGGTCGATGCGATCGAAAAAAATCAGCTTTACATTATTTCGCATCCAACTCACCGCGCGTACCTTGAGCAGCGTTACAAAAATATTCTCGATGCGTTTGGCGAACCGGCCGAACCCGGATACGGTTCAAGCCGGCAGTAACGTGTTATTCGATTAATTAACGCCGCCAAGAAAATTACGACCGATTTTCCAGAACAACGCAGCCATAAGCGCCGCAGCAGGAATTGTCAGAACCCATGCAACGATAAGGTTCAGCGTTACTCCCCAGCGAACGGCTTTGACATCTTGTGCCGCACCAACGCCGACGATCGAACCGGTAATGGTGTGCGTGGTCGAGACCGGAATACCGCCGAGCGTTGCCAGCGCCAAACTGAGCGCGCCGCCCATCGACGCGCACGAACCACTGATGGGATTCAGTCGTGTGATTTTCGAGCCCATGGTTTTGACGATACGCCAACCGCCGAGATACGTGCCCCACGCAATCGCGAAATAACACGAATAAATTACCCAGTTCGGCAGCGTGTTGACGTCGGTGGTTGCTGCACCGGCAGAAATCAATAACAGCCAGATAATACCGATGGTTTTTTGCGCGTCGTTGCCGCCGTGACCGAGACTGTAAGCCGCCGCCGCAAATAACTGCGCTTTGTTGAACCAGCGTCCCGCCTGATACGGCGTTTTATTGCGAAATAGCCAAGCCACTGCAACCATCAATAAGCCGCCGATCAAAAATCCTACCAGCGGCGAAATAATGATGAACACCAAAATTTTGCTGAAGCCGGCCCAGATAATCGGATCGAAACTGCCTGCATTCGCAACAGTCGCGCCGATCAATCCACCGATCAACGCATGTGATGACGACGACGGAATGCCGTAATACCAGGTGATGATGTTCCAGGCTAACGCTCCGCATAAGGCGCCGAAAATAACGTAATGATCGACGAAATGCGGATCGACCGTACCTTTGCCAATCGTTGCGGCAACCTTGAGATGAAACACCCAGATCGCGACGAAATTAAACAGCGCCGCAAAAGCGACGGCCTGCCGCGGCGTTAATGCACCGGTGGCGACAATCGTCGAAATCGAATTGGCGCCGTCGTGAAAGCCATTCATAAAATCGAAGGCAAGCGCGACGAAAATGAGGAGAGCCAGCGTCCACGCGCTGATGGTCAAGGCTTCCATCAGGAATTCTCGATCAGAATTTCTTCGATGGTTTTTGCAGCTTCATCGCAATGGTCGATGATCGCGTCCTGAAGCTTGTAAAAATCCTTGAGCTTCACCGCCGTCCACACATCGCCGCCTTCCTTGAATAATTTGGTGATCGCGCCGCGCATGACCTTGTCGGCTTTCGACTCGATCTGATCGATGGCTTTGCACAGATCCATGGTTTCCTTGCTGCGTTCGTTGTCGCCGAGCGCAATGACCGCGCGATTGAGACGCAGACAGGCATCGGCAGCGGAAGAGGCGAGTTCGCGCATTTCGCTGGTCGAATCGGTGATGTTGTACATGTCGATGGCGTTGGCGACGTGGCGCAGCGAATGCAGCACGCGGTCGAGATCGATGGTCAGCGTGTGGATCTGATCGCGGTTGATCGGCGTGGTAAACGATTTGTGCAGCAGCGCAATCAGCTCGATCTTGATCTGATCGGCACTCTTTTCGTTATGGGCGACTTCCTTTACCAGCGTATCGAGATCGGCAGCGTTGGTGCCGAGGGCCTGAATCAATCGCAATGCGGCGTTGGCGGCGGCTACGACACGATCGGAGTGGGCGGCGAGTAAATCAAAAAACTCGCGGCGCTGGGGCATGAGCGCTTTGAACATGGAGTGTCCCTTGTGCAGGTTTGAATTGTTACAGAATTGTGAATTTTAATCGGGGCAGGCTCGCGGCTAAAGCATTACTTTTGCCTGAGGGCTGTTGACTTTCGGCGATCGGAATCTTCTCTCAGGTCTGAGTCGATCAGGGAAAGCCTCAGGTCATGGCGACAGTGCGCCGGAAACGCTCCAGCGCGATACCAAAAAAAACAAGACCGATGACGGCGATGGCCACGAAATCTTTCCACACCGCATTGAAATCGGCGCCACGGTAGATAATCGCCTGCGTCAACGCGACGAAATGCGTGGTCGGTGTCGCCTGCATGAGGTATTGCACCACCAGCGGCATGCTTTCGCGCGGCGTGATCGCGCCCGATAGAATTTGCAGCGGCATGATGATGAGAATGACCAGCAGGCCGAGCTGCGGCATCGAACGCGCGATGGTGGCGAGAAAAATTCCGAGCGCGGTGGTGGAAAATAAATACAGCGCGGCACCGGCAATAAACAGCACGAGCGAGCCCGTAATCGGCACCTGCAGCACACCGCGTACGACGAACTGCAGCGATAGATACGCCGCCAGCAAAACCACGCAGCCATTCGCCCATACTTTCGCTGCCATAATTTCAAACGGCGTCAGCGGCATCACCAGCAAATGTTCGATGGTGCCGTGCTCGCGTTCGCGGATCAGCGCCGCACCGGTGAGAATGATCGACAGCATGGTCACGAACTCCATGATTTCCATCACGCCGCCGAACCACAGCCCGGTTAAATTCGGATTGAATTTCACATGCGTTTGCAGCGCGATCGGCATCACCGTCTGCGCGCGGTAGTGCCGCAGAAATTCGCCCACCTCGCCGAGCGCGATCTGCTCAATATAACTCGCACCGATAAATGCCTGACTCATGCGCGTCGCATCGATATTCACCTGCAACTCCGGGCGTTTTCCCGCGATCACATCGCGCTGAAAATTCGCCGGAATATCGATGACGAAGGTGAAGTCGCCCGCATCGAGCGCGGGATCGACCTCGCTCGCATCGATCAGCACCGGCGGATTGAAATGCGGCGGATACAACGCCGCGATGATGCGCTGCGACAGCGGTGAGCGATCGTGATCGACGATACCTATCGGCGCGCGATTGAGTTCGCGCGAAGTGCCTGTCGCCGCGCTATACACACCGCCTGTGAAAGCCCAGATGATGAAAATGAGCAGCGCCTTATCGAACCACAAACTGCGCAGTTCCTTGAGGCCGAGCTGAAAAATATTGCCGAGTTTGCGCATCGTCATTTCTCCTGCTTTTTCAGTAACAGCAGCGATGCAAAAATAAACGCGGGGCCGAATGCGGCGAGCGCGAAGAAATACGGTGCCAATTCGCGAAAACCGAGCGCCTTGGTGAAAACGCCACGGCAGATGATGAGGAAATAGGTGGTCGGAAAACACGTGCCGATCCATTTCGCCGCGCCTTCGAGCGACGACACCGGATCGGTCATGCCGGAAAATTGCGTGGCCGGCAGCATCGTTGCGATCGCGGTGCCGGCGAGCGCGGCGATCTGAGTTTTCGTGAACGACGACATCAACAAGCCGAGACTCGTCGTCGCGAAAATGTACAGCGTCGCTGAAATCAACAGCGCCAGAAAACTGCCTTTGAGCGGCACGTTGAACACGAACAGCGCGAGCAGCAGCAAACCGAAAAAGCTGATCAGACTGACGCCGACGTAAGGCAATTGTTTGCCGATGAGAAATTCGAGTCGCGTCACCGGCGACACGTAAAGATTGACGATCGAGCCGAGTTCTTTTTCGCGCACGACACCGAGCGCCATCAGCAGCGCCGGAATAAAAATCAGCAGCAGCGGAATTACCGCCGGCACCATCGCGTAAATCGATTTGAAATCCTGGTTGTAGCGGTAGCGCGCTTCGATATCGATCGGCGAAGCTAGCATTTGCTGCATGCCCGTGCGCACGGCGATGTCGTTGAGATATTGATAATGCAAACCCTGCACATAACCGCGAATCGTTTCGCCGCGAAACGGCATCGCGCCGTCGACCCACACGCCGATCTCGACATTTTTTCCACGCCGCAGATCGCGACCGTAATCGGGCGGAATTTCGAGCGCGACGCTGACTTCACCCGTGCGCATGCGTCGGTCGAGCTCATCCTGCGTTTGCAGCGGCGGGCGTTCGAGAAAATAACGCGAGCCCGCGATATTGGCGATGTAATCGCGACTCTCGGGCGATTGATCGCGATCGAGTACGGCGAATGTCAAATCGTCGACATCCATGGTGATGCCGTAACCCAATATGAGCATGAGCAGCATCGAGCCGATCAGCGCGAACGCGAGGCGGATCGGATCGCGTTGCAATTCGAGCGTTTCGCGATGCGCATAAGCGCGCAGGCGGCGCGCGCTGAACAGCGGCGGACGCGCAGCGCGCGTTGGCGTCATCGCCGATGGCGCGGATTGAATATCGGGAGCGGGCTGAATATCAAGAGCTGGCACCGGTGCGGGCGAGGCTTTTTCGAGTTCGGCGATGAATGCCGCTTCGAGCGTGGCCGCGCCTGTGCGCTGCTGCAACGCTGCCGGCGTATCGGTGGCGAGCACGCGGCCCGCATGCATGAGCGCAATGCGATCGCAACGCGCGGCTTCGTTCATGAAATGCGTTGAAATGAAAATAGTGACGCCATCGTTGCGCGAGAGATCGAGCAGATATTGCCAGAATTGATCGCGCGCGATCGGATCGACCCCCGAAGTCGGTTCGTCGAGAATCAGAATTTCGGGTTTGTGTAGCACCGCGACCGCGAGCGACAAACGCTGCCGAATGCCGAGCGGCAATTCACCCGTGCGTTGCGCGGCGAATTCTTTCAACAAAAAGCGTTCGAGCAATTCGGCGATGCGCGCGGCAATTTTATTCGGCGGCAGATGAAACAGGCGCGCGTGCAATTGTAAATTTTGCAGCACGGTCAATTCGCTGTAGAGCGAAAACGATTGCGACATATAGCCGACGCGCTCGCGCGTTTTGAGATCGCTCGCATCGAGTGATTTGCCGAACAGCGTCGCGCTGCCGGCGGTGACGGGCAGCAATCCCGTCAGCATTTTCATCGCGGTGGTTTTACCGCAACCGTTGGAGCCGATGAAACCGAAAATTTCGCCGCGCTCGACGCGAAAATCGATATTGTCGATGGCGGTGAAATCGCCGAACTTTTTCGTGAGACCTTTGGCTTCGATGGCGATCTCTTTGGAGCTTTCGACGCGCGGCGCGAGCACGAAATCGCGATGCGCACCGCGCTTTTCTGCAGGCAATAAATGGATGAATGCGTCTTCGAGGCTGCTCGCATGCGTGCGCGCTTTCAATTCGGCGGGCGTTCCCACCGCGAGCAATTTGCCATCGTCGAGTGCGAGTAATTGCTCGAAACGCTCGGCCTCTTCCATGTACGCGGTGGCGACGAGTACGGTCATGCCGGGGCGGCGCTCGCGGATGCGCTCGATGAGTTCCCAAAATTGCCGGCGCGAGAGCGGATCGACGCCCGTGGTGGGTTCATCGAGAATCAATAAATCGGGATCGTGTACGAGCGCGCAGCACAGACCGAGTTTTTGTTTCATGCCGCCCGATAATTTGCCGGCCGGACGATCGCGAAAATCGGCAAGTCCCGTGCTCTGCAATAATTCCTCGATCTGGCCGTGGCGCTGCTGTTCGAACAAACGCGCGAAAAATTGAATGTTTTCGAGCACCGAGAGCGTCATGTACAAATTGCGGCCAAGCCCCTGCGGCATATAAGCGATGCGCGGACACACGCGGTTGCGCGCGCGCTGGCTGCGCATGTCGCTGTCTAACACGGTAATCGAGCCGCGCTGCAATTTACGCGCGCCCGCAATCAACGAGAGCAGGGTGGATTTACCGACGCCATCCGGCCCGATGAGACCAACCGTGCTGCCCGCAGCGATTTCCACGGACAGGGTATCGCGCTCATCGAGCGAGCCGAGCGCCTGCACGTTGCCGTAGCGATGGGCAACGCCTTCGATGCGAATCGCGCAGGATGTGCTATCGCGAGCGGTCGACATTTATTTTGCCGCAGCGTTTTTGGTTTCGTCGTTCAACAGCGGCGGCAGCCAGTTCGGCCAGCTCGCGTTCGGATCGAGACGCACGTAACTCACACCGGGCACGCCGGATTTTACGAGATCGGCGTGTTCGGTCAGCACCGCGCGATCGATTTGCACCTTCACGCGAAACATTAATTTCTCGCGCTCGCTGTTGGTTTCGACTTCTTTCGGTGTGAATTGCGCTTGCGGTGCAACGAATGATACGCGCGCGGGAATCGCAGTATTGGGAATGGCATCGAACACGATACGCGCGTCGGCGCCGATGCGCACACGGCCGGCTTTTTCGGTCGGCAGAAAAATCGGCATATACACATCAGTGAGATCGATGAGCGTGAGCACCTTGCCGCCCGCGCCGATAATTTCGCCGGGCTCGGCAAGGCGATAGAGCACGCGGCCATTCACCGGCGCGCGCAAAGTGCCATCGGCGATATTCACCTTGATGCGTTCGCTCGCTGCGCGCGCGACTTCAATCGCTGCGGTGGCCGTGCTGAGACCTGCGCGCGCGGCTTCGAGTCCCGCCGCTGCACTCTGCAGATTCGCTTCGCTCTGATCGACACTTTCTTTCGAGATCAAACCTTTCGCGAGTACGGCTCGCGCACGCTCAGCGCTTTTACGCGCGAATGCATAATCGCTTTCACGCTGCTTGACGAGTGCACTCGCTTGTTTTTCCGCCGCTGCTGCGCGCAGCCATTGCGCCTGTGCCTCGTTGAGTGCGGCCTCAAGATCGCTGGTATCGATGCGCGCGAGAATTTGTCCCTCGCTCACGTTATCGCCTTCGTGCGCGTTGACGAGCAGCAGGCGCCCGGCGAATTTGCTCGCGATATCGTATTCGGTCGCTTCCAGGCGGCCATTGCCTGCAGCGAATTCGGGCGGTAATTGCGGTGCCTGCAGATAGCGCCAGCCCATCACGGCGGCAATGCCAACAACAATGAGCGCCACCAGGGTGAGCGCGGTGCTAAAACGGCGATTCAGGGCAGGCATTGCAGAATCCTTGCTCGATGAATGGAAGCGGGGCGGAAACCACGGCCTCAAAAGCTTAACGATTGGGCCGGTGTATGGCCATGCGCTACATCAAACTCAGAATTTATGCCGGATGGCCCGCTTCAATTAAGTTGCCGCTCCGTGCGCGCATCGGCAATGCGGTCAGCATTCGAGGCGCGGACGCGCTGAAATTACCAGAGGTACATGCTGGTTTTCTTGTTCAAAATTTGCAGTTCAAAATATTTTGCACATGGCGCCTGCGCTAAGCCATAACACACCAGCAAGGGCAGCAAATGCTCTTCGCGCGGATGGCAAAAACGCGCGCCCGGTGCTTCGCTCCAATGACTTAATAAATCCGCGCGTTGTTGCTCCGAATACTCGGTGCTGGAGCAGGTCGAGCGCAGCCAATCTTCGAAGGCGTGATTCAAATTGCGCGATTGCGGCGTATCCGCAGAAAAAAACGCTTTCATATTGTGAAAAGAAAAACCGGAGCCAATGACGAGCACATTGTCGTCGCACACCGTTTGCAATGCGCGACCGATCGCGATGTGCTCCGCTGCATTCAGCGTACTCACCAGCGAAAGCTGTACACACGGAATATCGGCAGCGGGATACATGATTTTCAACGGCACGAACAATCCATGATCGAAACCGCGTTGCGCATCGAGCTGCGAATCGATACCCGCCGCACCAAATAAATCGTGTAATTTCTGCGCTAACGCCGGTTTGCCGGGGCAGGGATAACGGATCTCGTACGATTCGGGTGGGAAGCCGTAATAATCGTAAATCAATTCGGGATTGGCACCGGCGGTGATCGTCGGCACACGCTCTTCCCAATGCGCACTCACGACGACGATGGCCTCAGGTTTGGGAATTAGCGCGGCAATCTGCTGCAGGCAATCGACCATGTCGCGATGGTTCGGATCGCCGAGCAGCGGCAGGGGACCGCCGCCATGCGAGATAAATAATGCTTTATGCGCGTTGGTCATCGTTGCTCGCCAATAGTCATTGAGCTTTGAAGTGTGACTCTCTCACGACATGACAAATCTGCACAACATACTCCGAATAAAAAGCTTCGCGCCCACGCTCTTTCGCAGCGATATGCTCGGCGTTGCGCGCCCAGTTCTTGTGAGATTCTTCGTCATCGAATTCGACAAGACTCAAACGTTCGCCATCCTCAGCGATAAACGATTTGCGCGAGCGAAAGCCGGGCATCGTCTCGGCCACTGCCGTTATTTTTGGTACGAGCTCGTAATATTCATCGAGTGCTGCTTCATTTAAGCGTGAGCGAAAAACGGTGAGAATCATAATATCCCTCTGTATTTAATATTTTCAGCATGGAAAACTGATCAAATCGCTGCCATCGCGACGTGTCCTTTTTGATTTTTCACGCGATCCAGCCATTTATTGATATTGGTGTAGCGCGATAAATCGAATTCGCCTTCGTGCGCGACGTGTGTGTACGCATACAATGCGATATCTGCGATTGTGTAACGGTTAGCTACAAAGAAATCATGCGTGGCGAGATGCGTTTCCATCACATCCAGCGCCGCATAGCCCAGCGGCGTTCGCTTTTGTATCTCTTCATACCTGCCCGCTTTGTCTTTCAGAATTGCAATCCAAGAGCGAACAGTGGCGATATAGGGCTCATGGCTGTACTGCTCAAAGAACATCCATTGCAGCACTTGCGCTTTTTCAAAACGATCGGCTGGAATGAAATCGGTACCATCCGCCAGATACCACAGCGCGGCGTTGGATTCGGGCAGAAAACGCTCACCAACTTGCAGAACCGGCACTCGACCATTCGGATTGATGGCAAGAAACTCTTTCGTGCGAGATTCTTTTTTTAGGATGTCGACGAAAACAGCTTCGAACTCGATTCCCAATTGAGTCATCAAAAGCCGGAGTTTGTAGCAGTTACCGGAGGTGGGGTATTCGAACAGTTTGTACATAGCTTTGTCCTTATCAATTTTCCTTGCGAATTCTACTAATCTCGGTTTCTGAAATTAGTTCGCCGCTGGACGCAAAGAATTTCTTCATTTTGATGATATTTCCTTGCTGGACAAGAATATTTAGCTGCGAGCCGTCATTGCTTACATTGTGGTCAATAACTGAAGTTAGTCCGCTATCTAGCTCTTTATAATTAAGGCCAGCGGTGTCTGTGATACCAATCGAGACTTGATCATCACTGCTCAAACGACCATCACCATTCGAGTCACTTTTTATTGTCTCGTAGTAGATTGATGTCGCTTTTTTACCTTTGCAATCGTGATCGTCAACTTCTAGGACATCCATTGTTTCAATCACAAAAGAGTTTGAATCAAACAGCCAATGTGATTTCAGATCTTCACCCTCAAAAAAGATGATATTCCTAATACTTGAATCGTACCCACCAGAGGAAAATCCTTTTGATGAGCTTTGCGACGTTAATTTTACGTACTGAACATTGGTGCCGCACACAGCCTGAATGTCGCTTAGGCGTAAATCTTCTAGCTTCTGCTCATTCGAAGCTTTATCAGCCACCTCCACTTGGTTGCGGCGTGCCCAGTGATTGCTATCTAAGAACAGAAAAATAACGAAGGCCAAGGATACGGCCAGTAAAAGCAAGAAGAGAATGGAGTTAATTCGTGAAATCCAATTGAAAAATCTATTTTGTTCCATGAGTCCTCCTTGAAGGGTAAGTGTGTAGGGCGCAATAAATGAAATGCATTGCGCCGTTTGTAAACATTATCGACGCAATAACCTAAAGGTCACGAGTGCCCGTTGGTTATTGCGCCCTACGGAATAAATTAACCGCAAGAATTAATGCTGTCCACCACGCAATCGCAACGCATTAAAAATCACCGATGCCGAGCTAAAGCTCATCGCTAACGCAGCAATCATCGGCGATAACAATAATCCCGAGAAGGGGTAGAGCACACCAGCCGCGAGCGGCACACCGAGTGCGTTGTAGAAAAATGCGAAGGCGAGGTTCTGGCGCATGTTGCGAATCGTCGACAGCGACAGGTGACGCGCGCGCGCGATGCCGTTGAGGTCGCCTTTGACGAGGGTGATCTGCGCGCTCTGCATCGCAACATCGGTGCCGGTGCCCATGGCGATGCCGACATCCGCACGCGCGAGTGCAGGGGCATCGTTGATGCCATCGCCAGCCATCGCGACAACGTGACCTTCGCTTTGCAATTTCGCGACGAGCGCGGATTTATCAGCCGGTTTCATATCGCCGAGCATTTCATCGATGCCGAGACGCGTACCGACGGCGCGCACGGTGGAAATAGCATCGCCGCTGGCAACGATGATGTGCAATCCTGCTCGCTGTAATTGCTTCACTGCGGCGAAGGTGCTGTCCTTAATCGGATCGGAAACTACCAGCAAGCCGCCAAAGTGATTTTCGATGGCGAGATACATGACGCTGGCACCGTTGCTGCGCAGCGAATCCGCGTGCTCTGTAACTGCATCGATGTTGATATTTTTTTGCTGCATGAGCGCCGCATTGCCGAGCAACACTTTTTTGCCCTGCATTTCGCCGCAAACACCAAAGCCGACGATGGCTTGAAAATTATCGATGGTTTGCAACGATAAACCGCGTTCGTTCGCTGCATCGATCAAGGCTTTTCCGAGCGGGTGCTCGCTGCCGAGTTCAAGACTGGCAGCAATCTGCAGCAATTTATTTTCCGATGAGAATGGCAGATCAACATTGTCAGGATTTACAACGACGCGCTCAAAGCGCGGTTTGCCTTCGGTGAGCGTTCCGGTTTTATCAATCACCAACGTATCGACATTGCGCAAATGCTCGATCGCTGCCGCATCTCGAAATAACACGCCTTGCGTTGCCGCTTTGCCCGTCGCCACCATGATCGACATCGGCGTTGCCAGACCGAGCGCGCACGGACACGCGATAATTAAAACGGCAACGGCGTTGACGAGCGCATACACCCAGCTCGGTTGCGGTCCAAAAATTCCCCACACAATAAATGTCAGAACGGCGACCGCGACAACGGCGCCAACAAAATAACCAGCAACCACATCAGCCAGTCGTTGCAGCGGTGCTTTCGAGCGTTGCGCCTGCGCCACCATTTGCACGATTTGCGCGAGCATTGTCTGCGTGCCGACTTTTTCTGCGCGCATAATCAAACTGCCGGTGGTATTCAACGTTGCGCCAATTAATTTATCGCCTGTGCGCTTCGACACGGGCACGGGTTCGCCGGTTAGCATCGATTCATCGACTGCGCTGCTGCCTTCGACAACAAAACCATCGACCGGAATTTTTTCGCCGGGTCGCACACGTAATTTGTTGCCGACATGCACATCCGCCAGCGGAATATCGTGCTCGCTGCCATCGGCTTTGATAATGCGTGCGGTGGTCGGTGCAAGTCCGAGCAGCGCTTTGATCGCACTCGATGTTTTCGCGCGCGCATTCAATTCGAGAATTTGTCCGAATAGCGTCAGCGAAATAATCACGGCAGCCGCTTCGAAATACACACCGACGCGGCCGTGCATTTGAAATTCGGCGGGAAATAATTGCGGCGCCATGGTCGCGATAACGCTGTAAATAAATGCCGCACTGGTGCCGAGTCCGATCAGCGTCCACATATTCGGGCTGCGGTGCTGAATCGATTGCACACCGCGTATCAGTAACGGCATGCCAGCCCACAACACGACGGGGGCGGATAATAAAAATTCGATCCAATTCTGCGTTTGCGGTGCGAATAATTGCAGTGCGTGGCCAAACATCGCGAGCGCGAATACGGCCAGCGAGAAGGGCAGCGTGTAGAAGAAACGTTTGCGGAAATCGACGAGCTCGGGATTTTCACCCTCATCGAGCGAAGGCATTTCGGCTTCAAGTGCCATGCCGCATTTGGCGCAGTTGCCGGGATGGTCCTGCCGAATTTCCGGATGCATCGGGCACGTATACATTGCACCTGCAATTGCCGGCTCAGGCTCGCGCGGCTTTAAATCCAGTTTTTTGGGTTGTAAATAAAGGCCGGGGTCTGCATCGAATTTGGTTTTGCAGCGCGGATTGCAAAAATAGTAATCGACGTTTTCGTAATTCGAGTGATGCGGCGATTGCGGCGTTACTTTCATGCCGCACACCGGATCGAGTAATTCATCAACGAGCTGTGCAGTCTCCGCGTGCTGATGCCCATGCTTGGAACAGCAGCTATGCGAATGCGATGAATGGTCCATGATCGTATCCCCTGTCAGTGAATTGGGCTTGCGCTTTCGCGGCCATGTGACAAAGATACACTCCGTACCCAACCCCAGAGTCAAGCTTTTTGTGCAAAGAGGCGAGAGAGACAATGAGCGAAGAAAAACTGACGATAGGTCGTGTGGCTCGCGCAGCCGGAGTTGGCGTTGAAACGATACGTTATTACCAGCAGCGGCAGCTAATTGCGGTACCGCCTGCGAGCGGTGCGTTTCGTTATTATCCGAGTTCGGCGATCGATCGCATTCGCTTTATTAAACGTGCGCAGGAACTCGGCTTCACGCTTGATGAGATCGGTGAGTTATTGAAATTGCAGGACGGCGGTGATCGCGAACATATCCGTGAAATTGCATCGATCAAAATTGCACAAATCGAAAATAAATTGCAGGACTTGCAGCGTGTGCGCGATGCGCTCGCGCACGTGCTGGATGCCTGTGTACATACCGCGAAGGGACAACCCTGTCCGATCATTGAAACGTTGATGCAACCGCAGAGTGGAATTAAAGCTGCCAACCTCTGAGACGGTTGCCTGCATCGCAAATCACCGTTTCGCTGGTAATGAAACGCGCATCGGCTGAGGCAAGGAATGCAGCGAGCGCAGCGATATCGTCAGCGGTGCCCGCCAATTTCGGAAGCGCCTGCTGACCTTGCAAGCGCTCGAAATAACCTTCGGGCAAGCTGGCTTTCGATGCCGGCGTTTCCATCAGTCCCGGCGCGATCGCGGTGACGCGAATGCCGTCTTTGCCGAATTCATTGGCCATGGCGAAATTCATCGCATTCAGCGCGGCTTTGGTGATGCCATAGGCCGTGCCGGGTGTGTAACTCGCCATCGAGGTGATGTTGATGATGACACCGGTTGCTTTGACGAGCGCGGGGCGCAACGCTTGTGCGAGCAGCAGCGGTGAAATCGTATTGATGTTGAAGAAGCGCAGCCATTTTTCCTGCGTTAATTCCGCAAAACCATGGGCGACTTCCCCATACGCGAGCCCTGCATTATTGATCAGCACATCGAGCGCGCCGTATTTCGCGCAAATATCGGCGGCGAATTGTTTGATAGCGCTTTCCGAGCTGAGATCGAAGGTGTGCAGTGCGCATTCCACGCCTTTTGCCTGCAACGGCGCTGCGACTTTTTCCAAGCCTTCCTGATTGACGTCAGTGAGAATCAGGCGTGCGCCTTCATCGGCAAAACGTTGCGCGAACGCCTGGCCCATACCGCCGGCTGCGCCTGTGATCAAAATCAGCTTATTGACGTAACGATTCATCGTGTTTCCTCGCCCTCGTGGTAAATACCTATGCTTAATAGCAGGCTGCGTAGGGTGGCGGAAATAAGCCCGCAGTGCCAGTTAAAAGAGTGTTAAGTAATAACACGCATATAATTACACTTAAAATGACAATTTCGTAAGTATTTTTCCGGTTGACGAGCACAAAGTAGGCCTATTATTCTTCTGCCCCATCGCGGCGAAAGCTGCATCTAAACAGGAGCGCCCAGCCATGAGCTTCGCCTTACCCAATCGAGATAACCTGCCGAAATACACCGTGATTGCTGGCGCCGAAAAATCCGAGCGCGGCAGCGGCCAAATCCATGCGCATATTTATCCGGCCAATGGCCAGGTGACCTGCGAAATCGTCATGGGCGGTGCGAGCGATGTCGAGCGCGCGGTGCATGCAGCACGCGCGGCTTTTCCCGCATGGCGTGCGATGACCGGCGATAAGCGCCGCGACCTCATGCTGAAAATGGCAACAGTAATCGAGCAACACACCCAGGAATTGGCTGCGCTCGCGACACTCGAAAATGCTTCGCCGTCAATGATGGCGCCGTTTTTCGTGCTCGATGCCGTGCAGAAATTTCGCTATTTCGCCGGTTGGGCCGACAAAATTCACGGCGAAACCATCGCGACGTGGGGCACGCCTTCGCATAACTACGTGGCCTACGAACCTTACGGCGTCATCGGCGCGATCATTCCGTGGAATGGTCCGATGATCGCGGTGACGATGGCGATTACCGCAGCGCTCGCCGCTGGAAATTGCGTCGTCATCAAAGCGCCCGAACTCGCGCCATTTACCGTGATGCGTTTTGCGGAGTTGTTTGAAAAAGCCGGTTTCCCTGCGGGCGTTGTCAATATGATCGTCGGCGGCCCCGATGTCGGCGAAGCGATGGTTGCGCATCCCGGCATCGACAAAATTCAATTCGTCGGCAGCGGCGCTACCGCGAAAAAGGTATTGAAAACGGCGGCGGAAAATTTAAAACCGTGCGGACTCGAACTCGGCGGAAAATCGGCGGTGATCGTTTTCGCCGATGCCGATTTAACGCAGGCCGGTCGCCGCGGATTATCGGGCGCGATGTCGGTCAGCGGGCAAGGTTGTGTAAATGGCACGCGCTTGTTGGTCGAGCGTCCGATCTACGAACAATATCTCGGCATGCTTGCGGCGATTTCTGCGCATATCAAAATCGGCGATCCGCTCGATAAAACGACGGTAATGGGGCCGGTGATTTCCGAAGCGTCCGCCAATCGCATCACCGGCATTATCGAAAAAGCGAAAAGCGAAGGCGCGCGCATCGTCACGGGTGGCGGTCGTCTTGGTGGCGAATTTGCTGATGGATTTTATTTGCCGCTCACCATCATCGCCGATGTCGATCACAAAAGTTCGCTCGCGCAGCACGAAGTTTTCGGTCCTGTGTTGTCGGTGACGCCGTTCGATAGCGAAGAAGAAGCGATCGCGCTCGCGAACGATTCCGACTACGGTCTCGGCGCTTACATTCACACGCAGAATTTACGTCGCGCGCATTACGTGTCGAGCCAGATGCAAGCGGGCATGGTGCAAGTCAACGCGTCGGGCGAGGGCATGCAGCCGAATGTGCCGTTCGGCGGTATGAAGCAGAGCGGTTATGGCCGACTCGGCGGCGAACACGCGATGAAAGAATTCCTGCAAGTGAAAAACGTATTTATGAATATCGCGCCGCCAGCACCGCCTGCACAAACTAAATAAAAGAGGCCCTCCATGAGTCTGCTCGATCCGAACGAACGCTCGCAGCGCGGCAAAAAATTGCAGAGCGAATTGCAAGGCAAAGACGCTGCTGAGCCTACGTCGTTGCTCGAAGCGTCGTGGCGCGATTTTATTTATGCCGAAGTGTGGTCGCGCCCCGGCCTCGATCGCCGCTCGCGTTTTTTGATTTCGATTGCTGGCGCCGCCTGCGAAGGGTGCAGCAATGAAATCATGGACAACTACGTGCGCGGAGCATTGACCACGGGCGAGCTGACACAAGCTGAATTGCGCGAAGCAGCATTGCATCTGTCGGTTTACGCAGGTTGGTCGCGCGGCACCATGATCGACAAATCGATTACCCGCGTGGCGAATGAATTGAAGATGCCGCTCGCGGAAATTCCACCGATTCGCGGCGAAGCATGGGATCCGCAAATTCGTCTATCCGAAGGCGCTGCGAATTTCACGGCGGTGATGACATTTCCATCGCCCCCACCCGTGACAGCTTATTTTGAAGCGGGCATCGTCAATTTCGTTTTCGGCGAAATGTGGATGCGTCCCGGTTTGGATCAGCGTTCGCGCCGTTGGGTGACGATGGTTGGCGTTTCCGAATCCGCATCGACCACACCGATTCGCACGCACACTTACGCGGCGATGGCGAGCGGCAACGCAACGCTGCCCGAAATGCACGAATTCGTTTTGCAGTACGCGATTCACGGCGGTTGGCCGAAAGCCTCGGTGATGCAGGCAGTGGTTTTCGAAATGGGCAAGCGCGTCACTGAAGGTTTGCCTTACGAATAACACGTGGAATATTCCCCCCTTTGAATAAAGGGGGAGGTAATCGTGCCAATTGAAAGATCGGAGAAATTATTCATGACAACAGCAAGCGATATGAAAGGCAAAGCAGCACTCGTTACCGGCGCAGCCTCGGGTTTAGGCCGCGCCACTGCATTCAAACTCGCAAAAGCAGGGGCGAATATTTGCATCGTCGATGTGAACGCCGCAGGTCTTGAAGAAACCGCAACGCTGGCGAAAGCAACGGGCGTTGAGGTTTTAGTGCATGCAACCAATTTGATCGAGCGCGAAAATTGTTTCAACGCCGTTGCGGCAGCGGTCAAACAATTCGGCCGACTCGATGCATTATGCAATGTCGCCGGCATTTTAATTTTGAGCAATGCACACGAAATGAGCGCCGATGTGTTTGAAAAAACCATGGCGGTGAATTTCAACGCGCCGTTCTTTTTGATTCAGGCAGCGATTCCGCATTTGCTCGAAACCAACGGCGCTGTGGTGAATGTGTCGTCATCGGGCGCATTGATCGGCGAAGCCTATTGCAGTGTGTACACCGCAGCCAAAGCGGCGCTCAATCATTTAACCAAATCGCTGGCAATGGAATATATGCACAAGCCGATTCGTTTCAACGCGGTCGCGCCCGGTGGTATGGCAACGAATATTTTTAACAACGCGAAAATGCCCGAAGGTTTTGATCCGGCGTTGTTCAAACGCTTCACGCCGCTGCGCGGTGTCGTCGAAGTCGATGATGTTGCCGATCTCGTTGCGTTTCTCGCTTCGGATTCTGCGCGCGGTTATCACGGCGCGTGCATTTCGCTCGATAAAGGCATCACGGCGGGCTGAGTTTTTTCAAAGCGGAGGAGCGAGCATGTCGAAAATCGGCTTTATCGGCCTTGGCAGTCAGGGCGCGCCGATGGCGCAGCGCATTATTGATGCGGGCTATCCGACCGTGTTGTGGGCGCGTCGTCCCGAATCGCTCGCGCCATTTAAACATTCAAAGGCCGAATTTGCCGCGAGCGTTGCCGAACTCGGTGCGCAGGTCGAGCACGTCGGTGTCTGCGTCGTCGACGATGCGGGCGTGCAGCAAATATTCGATGAATTATTGCCGGTGATGAAGGCGGGCAGTCGCATCGCGATTCATTCGACGGTGCATCCCGATACTTGCAAACAATTAGCGCAACAGGCCGCAGCAAAAAGTATTGCCGTCATCGATGCACCCGTGAGCGGCGGCGGTGCCGGCGCAGCGGCAGGAACTCTAACGGTTATGGTGGGTGGCGTTGCCGAAGCGGTCGCCGCAGCGCGACCGATTTTCGAAACGTTCGCAGGATTGATCGCACATCTCGGCGATGTCGGTGCCGGGCAGATGGCAAAGCTCGTCAACAACGCGTTGATGGCCGCGCATGTGTCGATCGCGCATTACGCGCTCGAAGCAGGCGATGCGCTGGGTATCGATCGCGCCGCGTTGATTGATTTAGTCAAAGTCAGCAGCGGTCGTAGTTTTGGTTTTGAAGTACGGGCGCGCATGCCGAATCCTGCGGCATTCAAACACGGCGCAGCCTTGCTCGAAAAAGATGTACGCCTGTTAGGCGAATCTCTCAACGGCAATGCAGCATTCGAGCCATTCGATCAGTTAGCAACGCCGTTTTTAAATCTCGCACTGAAGTCGTAAACAGTTTTCTTTACTACTTGATGTAAAGAATTTCCAACAGAGGAATCGCCATGAGTTTTTCACTCGACCAATTTCGTCTCGACAATAAAGTCGCCATCGTCACCGGCGCAGGTGGACGCGGCAACAGCATCGGTCGCGCTTACGCACTGGGCTTGGCGCAAGCGGGCGCAGCGGTTGTCGTTGCCGATATCAATCTGGAAGGCGCCGCACGCGTGCGCGATGAAATTATCGCTGCAGGCGGCAAAGCCATTGCAGCGGGTGTCGATATCACCAAACCCGATTCCGTGCAGGCCATGGTCGATGCCGCAGCAAGTGCATTCGGCGGTGTCGATATTCTCGTCAACAACGCGGCGTTAATGGCCGAACTCAAGGGCGGCTCGCTGCTCGATATGCCAAGCGATGAGTGGGATCGCATTTTCGATGTGAATCTCACCGGCGCGTTGAATTGCTGCAAAGCGGTGGTTCCGCTCATGCGCAAACGCGGCGGCGGCAAAATTATCAATCAAACCTCGGGTGGTGCATTTCCTGCGATTGGCGCCTACGGTATCAGCAAATTGGCGTTGGTCGGTTTAACGACAACGCTAGCGCGTCAGCTCGGTCGCGAAAAAATTAACGTCAATGCAATCGCTCCGGGCAATGTGACCAGCGATGCCGGAAAACAGCTCACACCCGACGATTCGCCATTTATCAAATATCTCGAAATGAGTGTGGCGATGCGTGTGCGCGGTGCACCTGACGAATTGGTAGGGCCATTATTGTTGTTGTGCTCACCCGCAGGCGATTGGATTACCGGCCAGGTGATTCACGCCGACGGTGGCTGGATTTTGCGGCCATAAAACGAGCGATCGCGGTTAGTCTCTCGCATCAAACGCTTTAGCTCTTCGGATTGAGAGCGCGACGGTAATGCGTTAACGGCCTGCCACATAGCTGTCACTTGCTGACAAACGCGGGCAATTCGGAAACGCAACACTGCGCTCTCACCGATCCAACCGAGGAGCAATCATGCCGTTAAAAACGCGCCTTCACGCCTTATCGATACTCGCAATGGCGGGTTCTCTTACGCTGTCGATTGCCGCTAGCGCGAGCGATTCGTCCCAACAACAGCGTCCGCAAGGTATGCCACCTGGACCGCCGCCCCAAGCAATATCAGCTTGCAATGGCCTGGCGAGCAATGCAGCATGCAGCTTTGCCGGCCGCAATAACGAAACCGTAACGGGGACATGTGCGTTGCCACCGGGCAACGGCCAAGGTTCACTTGCCTGTCGACCGAGCCATCCGCCACACGGGATGGGAGCGAACGACAACGGTGCGCCGCCGCCGAACAACTCCAATTAATTTTGATGAACGATTGCTGTGTCTGCGTACTGATGCGTCAAATCACAGGGATGGATTGTGACAGTCGCAGCCACCGCTTTAAGGAGAAACATCATGCTCGTTCTTTCTCGTCGTATCGGTGAAATGCTCAAAGTGGGCGACGATGTTGAAATTCACATTCTGGATATCGGTCGCGGCCAGGTACGAATCGGCATTGACGCGCCCAGAAGTGTCAACATCGTTCGATCCGAATTGCTCGATCGCCCAGCACCCGAGCGCGCGGTCGATACCTCAATCAACCCACCAGCAAAAAATACGCGCGGCTCTGGATTTCTTCGCAGCGCAAGCCGCGGCAATACCGGCATTAAAGAAAATTAATCTGCATAAATAGATGCTATTGATTGATACGATACATTTTTGCTGGCGGCCGTGACTAACGGTGAAGTAGCGCTATAAGACGATCGTCAGTTAGCGCCGCCACGCAGATATCAATCAGAGCATCACTATGTTTTCTTTTGAAGATAAATGCGCATTGATTTTTGGCGGTGCGAAAGGCATTGGTCGCGCCATCGCGCTGGAGTTTTCTCGGCGCGGCGCCAAAATTGCGATTGCGGATATCGATGGCAACAGCGCCGATGAAACCGCAACCACTATCATCGCAGCGGGTGGTAACGCGGTAGGGTTGAGCTGCGATGTGTGCAGCGATGAATCGGTTCGCGCAACCGCTACTGCGGCAGAAGAGGCTTTCGGCGACATCGATATCGTGGTCAATAATGTCGGCGCGATTCTGTCGGGCAATCCCGAAGATATTCCGATCAGCGAATGGCAGCGCATCTTCAATCTGAATTTTTTTTCGGCCGTGCGCAGCAACGATTATTTTCTGCCAAAAATGCTACAACGCGGCAGCGGTTACCTTGTTAATACGGCTTCCTTTGCCGGTCTTTATCCTTACGCGGCTAACCGCATGCCCTATGTGGCGGCGAAGGCGGCGGTGATTGCATTATCGGAATCGCTTGCGCTGTATTTACTGCCGCAGGGAATTCGCGTGAGCTGTTTTTGCCCAGGCCCGGTGATGACGGGCGTCATGCAAGGCATGAAAACCTGGTCCGAAAATGTGGCGATGCGCGGCCCCGGTTCGCAATTCAAATTAATGACAGCGGAAGAAGCGGCGATCGCACTCGCGAACGGGATGATCGAGGAGCGCATCGTCATACCAACGCATGAAGAGGTTTGGGAAACCGTGCGCGAGCATGCGGCATCGCCGGATAAATTCATCCATAAAAAAATTGCACAGATGGCCCGAGGTGATTTAGGTTTACCTCGACGCTAAATGGACATGGGGCGTTTACAGTCCTGGATTAAACACAACAATAAGAGATCTGTACCATGTCGATGAATATGAAACCCAAACTCGAAGATACCTTATTGGCCACCGATGCGATTGCGGCACCGTATCCACCGCGATCGGCGGCCTGGTATGCGACGGTGGTGTTCGCATTTCTCTATTGGCTGTCGATTCTCGATCGCTTCATCATTTCACTGCTCGTCGATCCGATCAAACGCGATCTCGGAATCAGCGATCTGCAATTCGGCCTGTTGCATGGCACGGCGTTTATGGTCGCGTTCGCAATTTTCGGTTTGATGGCGGGCTCGTTGGCAGATCGTTTCAATCGACGCTGGATTATTTTCGGTTGCGTCACGATCTGGTCGCTCGCGAGTGCGGCGTGTGGCATGGTGCATAACTTTTGGCAATTGCTCATCGCGCGTTTAGGTGTCGGCGCCGGTGAGGCCGGATTAAATCCCGCAGCCACATCGATGATTGCAGATTTGTTCCCGCGCGAACGGCTCACCACGGCGATGGCGGTATTCGCAATGGGCTCGACGATCGGCTCGGGCTGCGCTTATCTGCTCGGCGGAAAAATTGTCGACTGGGTGGCGACCATGCAATCGATAGCGATTCCGATCGTCGGTGAGGTTCATGCCTGGCAGGCGGTGTTTTATATTGTCGGCATTCCCGGCGCATTTCTTTCGCTACTCATTTTCACCGTACCCGAACCCGTCAGACGCGGCGTGCGCGCTGCGCAAATGAGCACATCGTTTTGGCAAAATGCGTTGAGCGCTTACGCCAATTTGCTCGCCTTCATTCGCTCGCGCGGTCGCTTTTTTTTCTTTCACTATGCGGGATTCGGTATCGCCATGGTTGTCGTGGTCGGCGCGGGCACCTGGTATCCCGCACATATGGCACGCACATTCGGCTGGGGAGCCGGAAAAATCGGATGGGTGCTCGGCCTCACGCTCGCCATTCCCGGAATTTTAGGGAATTTAATGAGCGGCTACTGTGTCGATGCGCTGTATCGACGCGGTTATCGCGATGCACAACTGCGCTGGTACGCAGGTTGTCTATTGGTGGCGATTCCGATCGGCATATTCGCGTTGACTAGTACCAATCCGTGGTTTTTTATCGGTGCATTGAGTCTGTTTATTGCGCTGACCTCGGCGTTGCCGACGTGTGCCGGTGCGGCGCTCAATATCGTGACACCGAATGAATTGCGCGGGAGCGGCTACGCATTTTTCGGTCTGGTTACCGGTATCTTGGGTGCAGGTTTAGGTCCCGTTTTCATTGCGGCTGTTTCCGATTATTTTTTTGCGGGTGGCGCTTCAATCGGTAAAGCCATTGCAGCACTCATCTCGATCTGTTTCCCGCTCTCGGCGGCGCTGCTGCTATTAGGCCTTCGCTCAATGCGCGAGGCTGTAACGAATGGAGAAAAAATATGAGCAATGCCAATCTCGCCACTCGTTATTTTTCGTGTGTGAAAAATCGCGATCTGGACGGTCTGTGCGCGCTGTATAGCAGCGATGCCGAATTGGTATTGCCCGATGGACGCGAACTCTTCGGCGTTGCCGCAATCCGCGAAATGTACAGCGGGCTTTTTGCCTCGCAAGCGCCTTCGCCAACACCGGTGCATATCGTCGCCGACGTCGATGCGGTCGCAGCCGAATTGGAAATACGTTTACCCAACGGCGATATTCGGCGCACGGCGAATTTCTTTTCGCTGGACAGCACAGGTTTAATCAAACGCTTGAGTATCTATGCGCGTAAATAATCAATTTCTACGCGCGCAAATAATGGCAATTGTTATTTCGAATCCATAATGAACCGAGAACTGAGATGGGGCCGATCGCCATTACGTTCGATGTCAGTAATGTCTTGCCTGACGACATTACCGGTGGCGAGCGTATCGCTATTTCCGCCTGGTTATTTTTTCCCGACGATATAACCAAGCTGCACGCCAAACCCACCGTCATGACCCTGGTGCACGGCGGCAGTTACGACAAACGCTATTTTCATTGTGAAATTCCGGGCCACACCGATTACAGCGCTGCGCAGTATTTGGCGGAGCTCGGTAATATCGTTCTCGTTCCCGATTTACTCGGTGTGGGCGATAGCGCCAAAGCGGCGAATCAAAAAAAAGCGACGCGGCACATCGTAGCGCTGGCCAATCATGCTGCCGATATTGAGTGTTATCGCCGTCTGAAAGAAGGGCGTTTACATTCATCGCTGCCGGCGTTTGACACATTCACGAAAGTCGGTGTCGGCCACTCGATGGGCGGCATGCAGATCATCACCCAACAAGCCGAACATAAAACTTATGACGGTGTGATGATTTTAGGTTTCACCACGATTGGCGTGCATTTCAGCATCAATGGCAATCGCGTGCCTGCGAAAGTGACACCGCTCGATGCGCCGATCGCCGATTACACCGAAGGCGGCCGCGCCTATCTGCACGAAACATTTCATTGGGACGATATACCGCCCGAAATTATCGCCTTTGACGATTCGCTGGAGGTGCCTACACCCTCGACGATCGGATTGTCGGCACTGCGAAGCCGCGAAATAGCAAAGGATGCCGCGCGAATCGAAACTCCCGTATTTGTGTGTATGGGCGAGCGCGATGTTTCGCCCGATGCGCATGCGGAGACCGCCAATTACAAACACAGCCGCGATGTCACTTTACATATTCTTGTGCGCTCGGGGCATTGCCATAATTTTGCGAGCACTCGTCATATTTTATGGAATCGCATGCACGATTGGTCGCGCTGGTTGAATGCACACCAACAATGAGCCGATCCATTCATCATTATCAATCGCTCGTTTGCCTGGAAGGCGGAGATTATGACGATCATCAAAGTCGGCGCTGCGGAAATCCGCCGTGTCGAGGAAATGGTTATTCAATCGCCGATGCATGTGATGACGCAGGATCATGCACTTATCGAAGCTAATCGCCATTGGCTTGAGCCGCTGTTTCTGAATGCCTCGGGCGCTTCCGATTTCGTTTTTCAAAGCTGGATTTTATTTGTCGACGGCAGGGTAGTTGTGATCGATCCGTGCACAGGCAATGGCCGCCCGCATATGTACCCGTTTTTCGATCACTTGAATACGCCCTACATCGAACGATTTGCGGCGACGGGTGTGAAGCCTGAAGAAGTCGATTACGTTTTTTGTACGCATCTGCATCACGATCATTGCGGCTGGAGCACACAGTTACGCGATGGTCGTTTCGTGCCGACATTTCCCAATGCTCGTTATATCTACGTACGCAGAGAGTATGAGCGCTGGGATACGCGATTGCCGAATCATGTGCCTGTCGATTACAACGTCGGTGTTTTCGAGCAAAGTGTGCTGCCCGTAATGGAAGCCGGCCTTGCGGTTTTAGTCGACGATGCGCATCGTATTTCGCCAAGCCTCGATATTGAACCTGCGTATGGTCACACCTGGGGTCATTCGATATTGCATCTCGCATCGCAAGCACAGGAAGCATATTTCACCGGCGATGTTTTTCACCATCCACTGCAAATGATCGATCCGACTTTGCATATGCCGGGCTGCGACGATCTTGCGCAAGCGATTGCGACGCGTCGCCGTGTCATCGATCGCTGTATCGAACGCAATGCGTTGATCATTCCCGCGCATTTCGCCGCGCCGCATGCGGGCAGGTTGCACCGCGAATATGATTTGAGCGGCGGCAGCACGGTTCGCTTTGTACCGCTGATTCATTAGACGATCGAGCAATTGCTTCAACATTACTCGCGGGCTAAGGTTATTAGCAGCCCGCATCTGCATTTACCAGCCGGAAAAATTCCAAGTCTCCGCTACACTTGTCACAATCGCATTAAATAATTAGATCCGCACAGGAAACGATGATGGCTTGGGGGCAATCCGAGAAAAGCCTGGATACCAGCAATATATCTGCCGAGCTCCTGCTTCTGACTCTTGAGGCCTGTCGCGCAGGTCTCTTCTACAGCCCAATCACCGCTGAAAAAAAGCAGCTCGAACAATACTCCACGCGAGGACATGATCCAAATCGCGCCTGGTCATTGAATATTGGAGCGTTGTTCGGTCTCAGTGAATCGCCCACCGATGCCTCGCAATTGCTGCCTTACATTCTCGAATCCGATCGACACGTGCTGATGGAATGTGTGATGAAGGCGATGAATGAATCGCTGCGGCAAAGCGATTGCGAATACCGAATTCGACGGCCAGATACCGGCGAAATTCGTTGGTTGCTATCTCGACTATTGCTGGGATTGGACGAAGAGGGCAATGCGCGTTATCTCGCCAGCATGTGTTTCGATGTCACCGAGCAAAAGCAGGCCGAAGAACATTTACAGCGATCGAACGATCAGCTCGAACACGCACAAAAATTATTGATTTCCGCATTGCAGGCTGCCGATATCGCGATCTTTCGTCACTCGCTGCGCGAGGGCAATTCGAACGCCCGAACCTACGATAGCTGGACCTACAATTTAGAGCAGCTCTTCGGCTATCCGGAAGGCACGGTGATGACACCGGAGTTGCAAATTCGACGCATGGATAAGCAGGATTACGAAGACTTCACCAACAAGGCAATTAACGCGCTGCGAAACAGACAACCAGAGTATCAGCATGAAAGCCGCATTCAGTGGGAGGATCAGTCAGTCCATTGGTTACTGACCAAGTGCACTACGGAGATCGATGAAAATGGACAGCCGGCCTACGTTTCGGGTGCCGTGATTGATATCACCGAGCGCAAGTTAGCCGAGCAACAAATGCAATACATCGCTACACACGATGCGCTGACTGGATTGCCCAACAGGTTCATGTTCACCAGCCTGTTGAATCACACCATCGATATGGCAGCGCGCTATCACAATCGCTTCGCAGTGTTGTTCATCGATCTCGATCGATTCAAATCCATCAACGATGCACTGGGTCATCAAGCGGGCGATCAACTGTTGGTGGAAATCGCTCATCGCATCAGCAAATCTGTGCGTAGCTCCGATGTGCTTGCACGCCTGAGCGGTGATGAGTTCGTGGTGCTTGTACCGGAATTGGAAGATGAAGAGGCTGCGGCGGTCGTGGCGCGAAAAATCATCGCTGAGACATCGCGCCCGTACATGCTTCTCGGTCAGCAATGCCAGGTCACGGCGAGTATCGGTATCTGTATCTATCCCAAAGATGGCGATAATGAACAGCTACTCATGAAAAATGCCGATGCGGCGATGTATATCGCCAAAGATGCAGGGAAAAATAATTACCAGTTTTATAACGCGGCGAATACATCGCAATCGCTGGAGCGCATGGCGCTGGAAAATGAATTGCGCTCGGCGCTCGCGAACCATGAATTTTCCTTGCAGTATCAAGCCAAAATCGATTTGCGCGATGACAGCATCACCGGTGTCGAGGCGTTGTTGCGCTGGAACAACGCGCGCTTTGGTCAGATTTCGCCGGCCGTTTTTATTCCGATGGCCGAGGAGACCGGACTCATCGTCCCGATTGGCGACTGGGTGCTGATGACCGCGTGCAAACAAAATGTCGAATGGCAGAAAAAAGGCATGCCGCCGATCGGCATGGCAGTAAACATTTCTGCGCGTCAATTCATCAACAAGAATTTATTGGCGAGTATCAAACACGCGCTCGACGAGTCCGGTATGCAGCCGGAATTACTCGAACTCGAAATCACCGAAAGTATGGTGATGCATCATGTCGATCAAGCCGTGCTATTGATGCAGGAGATCAAGGCGCTCGGTGCCCGCATCGCCATCGATGATTTCGGCACTGGTTACTCTTCGCTGGCACAACTCAAACGCTTCCCCATCGATACGCTGAAAATCGATCGCACATTCATTCACGAAATCGCCAACGACAACGAAGATCAGGCGATTACCGAGGCGATCATCGCCATGGGTAAAAGCCTCAGCCTCACGATTGTGGCCGAAGGTGTCGAAACTTCGGATCAGCAAAATTTTCTGCGCAGCCGTGCCTGCGATGAAATGCAGGGCTTCTATTTCAGCAAGCCGCTGCCGCCGAATGATTTCATGGCGCTCTTTGATAAACAGACCATCGATAAACAGAGCATCGACAAACAGAGTATCGATAAACAACGCAAGAATTAACGCTTGGAAATTTCCCCATTTGCAAGGTAAAGTCTTACGCGGGTGTCGTTCGCTTTGCGATAACGACAGGTAATTGTGCAGGTCGGGCCGCCGCACGCTTCCTTAAATGACACACATGAGTCTTAGGTGAGCGCAATGAGCAAAAGTCGGCCAAATAGCAAATTACCGCGCGCGCAAATTGTTGCTGAAAAAGCCTTCAGCACGATCGAGCATTTTCTTCACATCGAAAGCGTCAGCGGCATCGTTCTTCTCATCGCTGCGGCGACGGCATTAATCTGGGCAAACTCTCCCACAGCTGCGAGTTACGAGCATCTCTGGCATTTGCCGATTTCATTTGCAATCGGTGATTTTGCGATTTCGCATTCGCTTCACTTCTGGATAAACGATGCACTGATGACGATTTTTTTCCTCGTCGTTGGCATGGAGATTCGCAAAGAAATACACGATGGCGCACTTTCCAATATCAAGCTTGCGGTGTTGCCGATTGCTGCGGCCGTAGGCGGCGCAGCGCTGCCTGCGATTATTTATTTCGCGATCAATAGCGGGGCGGATGTGCGCAATGGCTGGGCCGTACCCACTGCTACGGATATTGCATTTGCCGTGGGCGTGCTCGCTCTACTGGGGAAATCGATTCCGAGTTCGGTGCGTATATTTTTACTCGCACTCGCCATCATCGATGATTTGCTTGCGGTCATTATCATCGCGATATTTTATTCGGGAGGCCTCGACCCGATGGGATTCGTCATCGCCGGTGGCGGGGTAGCACTGGTTTTGTTGATGCAACTCATCGGCATCGGCTCGGCCTACGCTTATGTGTTGCCCGGCGCTATTTTATGGTTTGGCATGTTAAAAACCGGCGCGCATCCCACGCTTGCAGGCGTGGTGCTCGGGTTCATGACTCCGGTAATTTCCACGCGCAGTACCGAAGTTCCTGTCGATAGTGCGAACAGGGCAATAAGAGAATTTAGCGAGCGTTTGCAGCGCACCGATGATCGTCATGAGCTGATGCAGCCCGTGAAAGAGCTGCGCGTCGCACAGCGCGAATTATTGCCGCCTGTCGTTCGCGTACAGATGGCGCTGCATCCATGGGTTGCGTACGGGATCATGCCTTTATTCGCGTTAGCGAATGCCGGCGTAACGTTAAATGGTGGCGGTGAAACTGCTGCCGGTGCCACATCGGTTATCACGGGCGTCGCGTTGGCGCTGGTATTCGGCAAGCCGATAGGCATCATGGCGATCAGCTGGTTGTGCGTGCGTTTGAAGTGGTGTGAGTTGCCCGACGGCATGAGCTGGATCTGGATGTTGCTTATCGGCTGTCTGGCCGGTATCGGCTTCACGATGTCGATATTCATCGCGAATCTGGCCTTCAATGACGTTGCACTGCTTAACGCCGCTAAACTGGGTGTGTTAATCGCATCGGCCACAGCGGGTGTGATCGGCCTGGTGTTGGGGCGCTTGATTATCTCGGGCAGAAAAAACTGATTTTTCTGCCCGTGCATCAATCGAATTGAGCGAAGTCTGGCTTTCTTTTTTGCAGAAAGGCTGATATCGCTTCGTTTGCTTCCGCCGATTGCAACATCGCTTTGAAATGCTCAGCCTCTTCGGCCATCGTTTTCATCACCAACGCTGCGTTCGTTTTTCGCAATAGCTGTTTAGTCAAACGCACACCTTTCGCGGGTTGCGCTGCCAGCTTTTTCGCCTTGTCGTACGCAAGCTGCCGGTAATCACTATCGGGAAATATCGCATTGATCAATCCATAACGCAGCGCAGTTTCGGCATTGAACGATTCGCCGAGCATCAATATCTCAGCGGCTTTCGGCAGGCCGACCAGCAATGGCAATAAATACGAAGAGGCTGCTTCAGGACAAAGCCCCAGGCTGACAAAAGGCGCTTGAAATACCGATGATTGCGCCGCGTAAATTAAATCGCAGTGCAACAATAGCGTGGTGCCAACACCGACCGCCGGACCATTCACCGCAGCAATAATCGGTTTTTTGAAATTACTGATGGCATGCAGAAATCGAAATACCGGGCTGTTTTCGTCAGGTGGCGGGTTCTGCATAAAATCGACGACATCGTTACCGCTTGTGAAGCAATCGTCGGTGCCCGTTAAAAATACCACGCGAATTCTGGAGTCGGCTTCGGCTTGCTGTAAGGCCTCCGCAATCGCAGCATACATTTTGGCGGTGAGCGCATTGCGTTTATCGGGACGGTTGATTTGAATCGTGACAATCCCGCTATCTTCCGAAACTACAATGTGATCGCTCATCGCGGCTCCCTAAAAGAGTAAATTCGCTAACGCCATTATCGATTTATTCGCTGGGTCGATTGCGGCCATATTTATCATGACTCTCTACCCATTCTTCAGCTACCACAGCGGCACCCAGCGATAACTCGCCACACAATACAGTCGCTGCGATAATTTCCGCGAGTTTCTTCGCTTTGCCATCGCCATAGCAGCCGAGCGTCTCCAAACATTCTCGCTGCGTGGGTAAACCTGTACCGCCACCCCGTGTTGCGACAATCAGCGAGGGCAGGGTGACCGAGTAATAATAGTCGCCTTCCGGGGTGACTTCCGCATACACGAGGCTGGCGTGCGATTCGGCAACATTGGCGACATCCTGACCCGTCGCCATGAAGATGGCGGTAATACCATTCGCAGGATGTACACCGTTATGCACAGCACCTGCCATTAAGCCACCGAGTTGCGATGTTTTCCGCGCAGCGAACATCGCCTCGGGCGTTGTACGCATGCGTTCGATCAGCAGCGCGCGCGGCAGGGTAATTTCCGCAATCACGCGCTTACCACGGCTATGCAATGTATTGAGTTGCGAGTGCTTTTTATCGGTATCCATATTGCCCGATAAAAAATATTGCTGAATCTTATCGGGATAATTCGCTTGAATCCAACGACATGCAGCATACGTTGCTTTGCCACACATATTCTGTCCGGCGGCATCGCCAGTGGTGTAATTAAAGCGCAGATAGAGCATGCGACTCGCATGATACTGCTCGATATTGCGCAGCTTGCCATTGCGCGTGGTCGTTTCGGCAGCGGCGCGAATCGCACCGATATTTTCCGTTATCCACATTGAAAAATTGCGGGCTTCGCGGGCGTCGTTAAAAATAAAAACGGGCGAGCGTTGCATCACATCATCGACCACCGTCGTCGTCACGCCGCCCGCCGCTGCGGTCAACGTCATGCCGCGATTGTAACTGGCAACCAGTGTGCCTTCGGAGGTAGCCATCGGCACGAAGAAATCGCCTTGGGCATATTCGCCATTGACACGCAGCGGTCCTGCGAATCCCATCGGCACCTGCACCACGCCGGAAAAATTTTCGATATTGCCGGGCAACACTTCGGGGTCGAATGAAAACTGCGACGTGTGATCGAGTTTTGCGCCCGTGTGCTGTTCGATAAAACGCCGGCGTTCGGCGGCGGCTTCACGCGAATAATCATTGCCTAAATTGCGTGGAATTCTGATCGATTCCATCGGTGTGGCTCCTGTTTTATCCATCGAAATGAGATGCGAGCAGTCGAGTCAGACCCTCGCGCAAATGCGGTGAAAGTGGTCGCGGTCTTTCGCTGGTGCGATCGACGAAGACGTGCGTGAATGTTCCATGTGCGGCGGCGATGGTAGTTCCCATTTTGAAAACCGCGATGCCGTATTCGACCGAGCTGTTGCCGATACGATTTACGCGCAAGCCGCCTTCCAAACGATCGGGGTAGGCGAGGCCACTTTTGTAATGGCATTGCGAATGCACGATGTAACCGATTTCATCTCCGCGATGAATATCAAGCCCGCATTCGTGAATTAAATAAGTGTTCGCGATGGTATCGAAATACGCGTAATAAATAACGTTGTTGATATGCCCGTAGATATCGTTATCCATCCAGCGCGTTGTCAGTGGCAGAAACCAGCGATAACTTTCACGCAGCTCTGGATCGCGCGCTGCGGAATCGGATAATTCGAGCGGGGTTGTCATAGGATTACTCATTGAAATGCGGCTTGATAAATCGCACGCGCATCCGCTTCGGTCACTGGACGCGGATTATTGACGAGAAGGCGCTGCTGCAACATCGCCTCGCTGGCCAGTTGCGGTAAATCCTGCTCGCTGACACCGACTGCCGCTAGCGTCTGCGGTAATTTCAATTGCCGGCTCAAATTGACGAAGTATTCGATGAGCTGCTCGCAACGACCGCTGACGGTCAATGACAGTTGCTGCGCGGGAATGACAATCTCCGCTAACTCCGCATACGCATGCGTGGCCATGCGCGTATTGAATCGCAAGACATGCGGCAGCACCAATGCATTACTGAGGCCGTGCGCGATGTGGTAGCGGCCACCGAGTGGATAAGCCAGCGCATGCACCGCAGCGACAGGCGCATTCGCAAATGCCTGTCCCGCCATGCATGAACCGATCAGCATGGCTTGGCGTGCCTCGATATTTTTTCCATCGTGCGTCGCGCTAATGATATTGATCGAAAGCAAACGCAGCGCTTCGCGCGCGAGCATATCGGTGTAACAATTTTTGCGGTGCACGCTGGTGTAGGCTTCGACCGCATGTACCATCGCATCGATTCCCGTCATCGCGGTGATATGCGCTGGTAAATCCAGCGTCAATTCGGCATCGAGTACAGCGACATCGCCGATCAATTGATTGGCGACGACACCCATTTTGGTTGTTTCTCCCGTGGTAACAATTGCAATGGGCGTGACTTCCGAACCGGTACCGGCCGTGGTCGGAATTAAAATTAACGGCAATCGTTCACCGCGCGCTTGATTAACGCCGTAGAGTGATTTTAATTGCTCGTCCGATTTCGCGATCAATGCAACCAGTTTCGCCGTGTCCAGCGAACTGCCGCCACCCAAACCGATAATGCCGTCCGCTGCGCCGTGTTTTGCTAATTCCACCGCTTGAATAACCATGCTTTCGGGCGGATCTGCGATCACGTCACCGAACGACTGCACCGTGAAACCGTCATTTTTCAAAATGGTGGCGGCTTTTTCCAGCAGACCGATTTGGCGAATGCCGGGATCGGTGACGATCATTGGCCTTTGAATACCGTGCGATCGGCAAATATCGCTCAACTGCCGCAGTGCACCTGCACCACTGACAATCGATTTGCAGGTATTGATCGCAAAAGTTTGCATCGATATGGCTCGTTGACGCTCGCGATAGTCAGTTCGTGTCGCGAAGGAATTTTTAATGAGGCTGCATTGTAAAAAGGTGGCAGCGAGCGGCAATTGCGAAAGCGCTCGCGTTGATAGGCAAAAAGAGGAAGAAGATGAACGGTACTGTTGAGTACGTATCGCGTGTATCGGTTTTCGCGAGGTATCGACGTCAGTGCGCGTCGACTTTCACCGCGCGGCACTCGAGCAGGCGATGCTCGCCCGGTGTGGTGCCCGTCCACTTCTTGAAAGCGCGGAAGAACGTGCTGACTTCGTCAAAACCGAGTTTTTCGGCGATCACACGGTTGCTTAAATCGGGGCAGCCCAAATAATGAAATGCCGCTTCCATTCGACATTCGTCTTTGAGTTTTTGAAATGAAGTGCCTTCGAGTTGTAGATGCCGGCGCAATGTTGTCACTGACATGTTGAGACGTTTGGCAGCATCGTCGGCACCGATCATGCTGTGGCCGACATTTTGATTGAGCAATGCTTTGACGCGCGCTTTGGTCGAGCCGCGCGAACCTTCATTGATGATCAGACCGAACGGAGAGGAACGCAGAAAGCGATCGAGCGTCTCTTCGTTTTGAATCACCGAATAATCCAGATAGCTGCGTGGAAATTCGATGCCGTTGAATGTGCTGTTGAAAATAATTTCGCGCGACGAAAACTGCGCCATTTCCCAGTCGTGCTCGGGTTTATCGAACGTGAACATGGTTTTGCTGATGGCGATTTCACTGCCGATCAACCAGCTCCAATGACGCTGCCACGCAGCGATGGTGGTATGCAGTATTACCGGCTTGGCATCTTGAATAATATTGCGGAACTCATCCTGATTCACACCGTACACCGGTGCCAATCTAACCCGCGCAACGCTGCAGATTTCCTCCACTTCGATGCTTAAACGAAAGCCGCGACAGACCTGCGAAAAATCGGCAGCGCGCAATAATGCATGGCGCAGTGTTTTGCTGTTTACCATCAGCAACGACATCAAACGGAATGAGCCACGACCGATCTTGCCACCGCTGATCATGCCAAACCATTCGTCGTGCATCACCCGCATGGCCTGCTTGTAGAGACGACCATAATTTTGTGCAGAGTGATAGAGATTGTCGTCGAGCGAACGCCGATCGATGCCCGCATCCGAAAGCAATCGGTCGGCGGCGTAACCGTGTTCTTCCACTTCTTTGAGCAAGGTGGTGATGTAGTGCCGAGGAATGATCAGCTCTTCCGTTCCCATGTGTCCGCCTCCGCTGGCTGCGACAAAGCTGTTATTGATTTTATACAGCCATTAGTCTTATGCAGATTGTGATCTTATCACTGGATGGTTTGATCATTTACGCCGAAATGGTCTGCCGTGCGCTAATAAAATCACAATGATGATCGCAGTAAAAGCGGTATTTGCGCTTCGCCGATTCTGGCAAATCACTCGACGAATTTGGCAACTGCTTATGGCGGGAATTGCCATTCCCTTATTCCCATGAACGCATACGCTATGTCCCGCGAGTCATTGCCGATAAGACAACAATAAGTGAGGATGAAAATGCGCATCAAATCTCAAACGTTCACCCCGTTGAACACAAAACGCAAGTCAGGGTGGGGGCGCTGTGGAATCAGCTGTTTCACCGCGGCCAGCAGTGTTGTTGCATGCCTTGGCCTCACGTCGCTGGCGCACGCCAAAGAGCCGGCACGTGGCGCCTCAGCCATTCTGGATGAGGTAGTCGTCACCGCGCGTAAACGCGAAGAACAAGTGCAGGATGTGCCGTTATCGGTCTCTGCATTCAGTGTTGAGCAAATGGATGCGCTGAAATTGCGCGATCTCACCGATCTCTCGGTAGGCACACCCAACGTATCGCTCGACGATGCGGGCTCCGCCAAAGGCTATGCGAATTTCTCGATACGCGGCCTCGGTATCAACAGTTCGATTCTCTCGATCGATCCGACCGTCGGCGTGTTCGTCGATGGCGTCTACATGGGTGTTCCTGCGGGCATGCTGTTCGATGTCTTCGATCTGCAGCGCATCGAAGTCTTGCGCGGACCGCAGGGCACCTTGTTTGGCCGCAACGTCACCGGCGGTGCGGTATTGATGACCACCAAAAAACCCTCGAATGTTTTCGAGATGACGATTCGCGGTGCGGTCGATATGGGCGATCAGGGCGGCCTCAATAAATATTTGATGGGCACGGTGAGCGGCCCTCTGACTGATTCTTTCTCTGGAAAAATTACCGCGTACCTCAACAAAGACGACGGCTGGTTCGAAAATAAATATACCGGCGATGATTTCGGCAAAAACGATCAGCAAATGTTTCGTACCGTCGGTTTGTGGAAACCCACCGACAGCACCGAAATTATTCTGCGTTGGGAGCACGATAAAAACGAAAGCGATGGTCCGGCGGGACAAACACACACCAACGGTTCGGGTGTGCCCGGCGCCAATGTCAATTTCAACCGCGACAGCCACGATTTCTCGATCGATGAAGAAGGCTATTACGACACCAAGACCGATTTCGTGACACTGGAAATCAATCAGGGCGTCGGTTTTGGCGATGGCACCATCACCAATATCATGGGATGGCGCTCGTATGAAGCGGAAAGCCTCGGCGATATCGATTCGCAACCGGTCTGGTTATTCCATTCGATGAGTTTTACCGAAGCCGAACAATTCAGCGATGAATTGCGTTACACCGGCCGCTTCATGGACAAGCTGAGTTTAACGACCGGGCTCTATTACTTCACCAATAATGTCGATTACGCCGAACGCAGAAAAATGCTCGGCGTATTGTTAGGTGGCACGCGTCCATACGTGACTTATGACGGTGGCGGTTATTACAGCGTCGATACCATGGCGGGTTTTGTTTCTGCTGATTATGATCTCACCGATGCGCTCACGCTCAATGCGGGATTGCGTTACAGCTACGAAGAAAAAGAAGCAAAAATCGCTTCGCTCAGCCGCAATGTCACGCTGTATACATCGAGCAACACCTGTAATCTCGTCGATCCCGCGCCGGGCGAACGCAAATGTGCGATCGACTTTGAAGATAAAGATAGCTGGGATGATTTCTCGCCACGACTCGGTTTGACCTACGAGCTGTCTGCGAATGCGCGCGTCTACGGTGTGTGGTCGCAAGGTTTCCGTTCCGGTGGTTACAACCTCAGAAATACCTCATTGAATCCCGCCGATGTGCCGGGCCCATTCGATCAGGAAAAAGTCACCAACTACGAAGTGGGTTTCAAATCTGAATTTGGTCGCGCTCGTTTCAATGCCGCAATTTTTTACAATGAAGTGAAAGATATGCAGCGCGAATTGAATTTCGCGGGTCCCATCGGCGTTGTGCAGCTGATTCGCAACACCGCCGATGCCGATCTCATGGGTGTCGAACTCGATGGTGCCTACGGCATTACCGATCATCTCGTGGTGAATTTCTCCGCAGGTTGGCTCGATGCAGAATACAGCAAGGTCACGGCGGATTTGAATCGCGATGGCGTCATCGATAGCCGCGATAAATCGCTGGAGTTACCGCGTGCACCGGAGTGGACCTACAGCGTCGGCTTGAATCACGATTTCAACATCGGCGATTCGGGTTACATCAACTCGTATATCAATTACGCCTATCGCGATGACTCGTACTACACCGATGACAACTTGGGTTATCTGTTAGAGCAGGAGATCGTCGATATCGGTATCGATTATCACACCAACGATGAGAGCTGGGTGATCGGTATCTACGGTAAAAATCTGCTCGACGATGTGAGCCATGGTGGCGATACGCAACTGCCAAACACCATCGGTCCACGCGCAACGGGCGGGACCTTCGCTCCGCTGTCGAAAGGTCGCGTGTACGGTGCGCAAGTTACCTATAACTTTAAATAGCTAAGTCATGCGTAACGATCCGGCGGGCTTAGCTAGCAAGCGGCCCGCCGGAATTTTTCAATCGGAATGAAGTGGTAGTAAATGATGAACGATCGAACCATCATTGGTTTGCTTGAGAAAGTCTTTACAGAATTTCGAGATTTACCGGCGTTTACGTGCCTGGGAAAAACACTGACATATGCGGATGTCGATTATTTAAGTAAAAAATTCGCAGCCTATCTCTCCCACAAAACCCATTTACAGCCTGGTGATCGCATCGCGATTCAATTGCCGAATCTGCTGCAATATCCCATCGCCGCTTACGGTGCACTGCGTGCAGGTTTGGTCATCGTCAATACCAATCCACTGTACACACCGGTCGAAGTGGAGCGGCAATTTCGTGACGCTGGTGTGAAGGCATTGGTTGCGATTTCGCTTGCGCAAGAGGGCGCAATCGCCATCGCGAAAAAACTCGGTTTGGAAAAAGTCATCATTGTCGACCCGATCGAGTTACACGGCTATGCCGGTCAGCTGCCAACGAATACATCGGTTCAGGCTATCGAAAAATCAGCGTCGTTCGAGGCGATTAAATTTATCGATGCACTGATCGTGGCGGACACAGTGAGCGAAGCCAATTCATTCACCTCACACAGCGTCGATGCCACCGAGGAAACACTCGCATTGCTGCAATATACCGGTGGTACCACCGGCGTTGCGAAAGGTGCAATGCTCAGTCATCGCAATTTAGTTTCCAATGCTGACCAAGCGGTACGATTTTCCGGCGCGTATTTTCGCACCGGCGCTGAATGCTATGTCGCCGCGCTGCCGATGTATCACATCTACGCATTTCAGATTCACGGCCTCGCGCTGCCGTCACGCGGCGGCCACAGTTTATTAATTCCGAATCCGCGCGATATTGCAGCTGTCGTCGCTGCAATCAAACCGCATCGCATCACCGGCTTTCCCGGTATCAATACATTATTTGCAGCGCTGTGTGCGAATGCCGAATTTCGTCAGCTCGATCTCACCAGCCTTCGCAGTACATCGGCCGGTGGCATGCAGTTAACACATGAAGTGGCACAGCAATGGCGCGAATTAACCGGCATTACGATTGCTGAAGGTTACGGACTCAGTGAAACCTCGCCGGTTGTCACCGCCAATCCACCGGGCAGTGTTCAGATAGGCACGGTGGGAAAACCGTTGCCCGATACCGAAATTAAAGTCATCGATGCGCAGGGAAATAGTCTGCCGATGGGTGAGCGTGGCGAATTATGCGTGCGCGGCCCGCAGGTAATGCAAGGCTATTGGCAGAAACCGGAAGAAACCGCTTTGGTGTTATCGAGCGATGGCTGGTTTCGCACGGGTGATATCGCAGTGATTCAAGCCGATGGTTATGTGCGTATCGTCGATCGATTGAAAGACATGATCGTCGTATCCGGCTTCAACGTTTATCCGAACGAAGTCGAAGCGGTGGCGCGCAAACATCCATCCGTTAAAGAGTGCGCGGCGATCGGCGTACCCGATCATCACTCGGGCGAAGCGGTGAAGTTATTTGTCGTTCCTAATTCGGTTGTTTTTGATGAAGCCGAGCTGCGCACATTCATGCGTACCGAACTGACTGGCTATAAAGTTCCTTCGATTTTTCAGTTAGTCGATGATTTGCCCAAAAGCAATGTCGGCAAAATTCTGCGTAAAGATTTGCGCTGAGTCTGTAAGCAATTTTCGATGAGAGCGATGCAATGAAAGCAATTGTGTGTGAGAGCTATGGCGCTGTGAATCAGCTGAAATATATCGATGTCGGCGATCCAACTCCGAATGACAATGAAGTGGTCGTGAGTGTGCGGGCGTGCGGTGTGAATTTTCCGGATGCATTACTTGTGCAAGGCTTGTATCAAGACCGTCCGCCGCTGCCGTTTATTCCGGGCATCGAATTCACTGGCGATATCGTTGCAGTCGGCGCAAAAACAGAAGGATTGGCGATCGGCACACGCGTGCTCGGAACCAGCTCGCGCTATGGTACCTATGCAGAAAAAATTGCCAGCCCTGCCAACAATGTCATTCCAATTCCAAATGAGATGTCTTACGAAGATGGCGCCAACCTGTTGTGCGCGCACGGCACAGCCCATCACGCGCTGAAACAAAAAGCGCGGCTGCAAGCAGGTGAAACATTGTTGGTATTAGGCGCTGCGGGCGGTACTGGCATTGCTGCGGTGCAAATCGGCAAAGCGATGGGTGCGCGCGTTATCGCCGCGTGTTCGAGTGCGGAAAAACTCGCCATTGCCAAAGCCAATGGCGCCGATCTACTCATCAATTACGGCGAGCAAGATCTCAAAGCAGCGCTGAAAGAAATCACGGCAAATAAAGGAGTCGATGTGGTTTTCGATCCCGTCGGCGGCGAAGCCTTCAATGTGTGCGCTCGCAGCATGGCACGCAACGGTCGCTTGTTGGTGGTGGGTTTTGCCAGCGGTGTGATTCCACAATTGCCGATCAATCTCACCCTCGTCAAAGAATTCAGCGTGGTCGGCGTATTCTGGGGCAGTTTCGTCAGAAACGAGCCGCGCGTTTTTGCCGACAACATGGGTGAATTATTCCAGTGGTATCGCGATAAAAAAATCAGCGTTGTCACCGATGAAAAATTACCGTTAGCGCAAGCCGCAGTCGCATTGCAGAAACTGATCGATCGCGAAGTCGTCGGCAAGGTCGTACTGGTGCCGTGATCGTATTCATCGAGTATTGAGCATGCTGGATAAAGCATTTAACGAAAAAACTGTCGTCATCACCGGTGCAGCGGGCGGCTTCGGCAGTTTGTTGGCGCAGCGACTGTTCGATGCCGATGCAAAACTGTTGCTCTGCGATCGCAGCGAGGAGGGACTCGTCGCTGTATCCAATCGACTGGGTGGAATCGGCGAGCGCATTCAGATTCGCGTTTGCGATGTAACACAGGAAGATCAGGTCAGCGCATCGATGGATTTTGCCGTCGCTCAATTCGGCGCGATCGATATCGCCGTGAATAATGCCGGCATGTCGACGACGATGAATTCATTTATCCATCTCAGTGAGAAAGAATTCGATCTCAATCTTGCCGTGAATTTGAAAGGTGTTTTTTTTGGTATGAAACACCAACTTCGACACCTACTTAACAACGCCCATGGCGGCATTATTTTGAATGTCGCTTCCAAAGCCGGTGTCGGCGGCGCGCCATCGCTGGCTGCATATTCAGCGGCGAAACATGGCGTGATCGGTTTGACCAAAACCGCAGCGCTCGAATTTGCGAAAAAAAATATTCGCGTCAATGCGATCTGTCCGTATTACAGCCCGACACCGATGGTGGTGAATGGTATCGAGCAATCGCTGCTGGATCGGTTGGCGCAGAACACACCGTATAAACGGCTTGCGCGCGTCGAGGAAATTGTCGACGCGATGGTGATGCTGCTTTCTCCAGCGAGCAGCTATATGACGGGCCAGGCGATCGTTCTCGATGGCGGTCTTTCTGCGGGTTGAAGATAACGAGTGACGGGTTGACGATGATGAGCGGTGGATATGCAATGGATCTTGCGCGCCTGAGCGAGTATCTCAAAAAACACGTCGATGGTTTTCGCGGCCCCATGATTCTGAAAAAATTTTCCGGTGGTCAATCCAATCCGACATTTCTGCTCAATGCCGCCTCGGGTCAATATGTGCTGCGCTGCCAGCCGTGGGGGAAATTACTTAAATCAGCGCATGCCGTCGATCGCGAATACCGCGTGCAAAAAGCGCTGGCTGCAACCGATGTGCCCGTCGCGCATGTTTATCACTTATGTGAAGATACAGGTGTTGTCGGCGTCAAATTCTATTTGATGAGCTATGAGGCGGGCGAAATCTTTTGGGACCCCGCGCTCATGCAGATCGCGACAGAAAAACGTAAAGCGTATTACGACGAAGCCATTCGCATTCTCGCTGCGTTGCATCAAGTGAATATCGACGCAGCCGGTCTCGCCGATTATGGCAGGCCTGGCAATTATTTCGCACGTCAGATCGATATCTGGATCAGACAATATCGCGCAGCGGAAACGCGTCTGATCGAGCCCATGGAAAACTTGATCGAATGGCTTGAGCGCAATCTGCCGATGGACGATGGCAGCACGTCGTTGGTGCATGGCGATTTTCGTTTCGACAATATCGTATTTCGCTCAGGCTCGCCGGTGGGGCAGGCCGTACTCGATTGGGAGCTATCCACACTTGGGCATCCGCTCGCCGATATCGCCTATTTTTGCATGGGCCTGCGTATTCCAACGAATACCGTGGCATTCGGGCTCGGTGGATTGAATCGCGCAGCGCTTGGTGTGCCTGACGAAAAATATATCGTCGATCGCTATTGTGAGCTGCGCTCAATACCGTCGATCGAGCGTTGGGATTTCTATATCGCATTCAGTTTTTTCCGGCTTGCCTCAATCATTCAGGGCGTCTACAAACGCTCGCTCGATGGTAATGCATCGAATCAACGAGCCGGCGAACTGGGAAACATGGTCGAAGAATTAGCAGTGCTGGCTTTAGGGTAAAAACATGCCGACAAAATTATTTGATTTAACGGGGCGTGTTGCGCTCGTCACCGGTGCCAGTCGCGGCATCGGCGAGGCCATCGCGAAATTATTCGCTGAGCAGGGCGCCAACGTCATTGTATCGAGTCGTAAACTCGAAGAATGCGAGCGCGTTGCGCAGGAAATTCGGCAACAAGGCGGGCAGGCGATTGCAATGGCTTGTCATGTCGGTCGCATGGAAGATATCGCGCGCTTATTTCAGCAATTGCGCGCCACTTATGGCCGTCTCGATATTCTCGTCAATAACGCTGCGGCCAATCCGTATTACGGCCATATTCTCGATACACCGCTCGATGCGTTCGATAAAGTCGTTGAAGTGAATCTGCGTGGTTATTTTTTCATGTCGGTAGAGGCCGGCAAGATGATGCGCGAGCAATACAGCGGCGTCATCGTCAACACGGCTTCGGTGAATGCGATCGAACCGGGATTGCAGCAAGGTATCTATTCGATCAGCAAAGCTGCCGTCGTCAATATGACCAAAGCCTTTGCCAAGGAATGCGGACCGTTCGGCATTCGCGTCAACGCGATTTTACCGGGACTCACCGAAACCAAATTCGCCGGTGCCATTTTTGCCGACAAGCAATTGCACGAACAGTGCGTTGCGACGATTCCGCTGCGCCGTCATGCGCAACCGGAAGAAATAGCAGGCGCTGCGCTGTATTTGGTTTCCGATGCGGCCAGTTATACCAATGGCGCCAGCCTGATTGTCGATGGCGGCATGACACTCTAAAAATTCTTTCGGGCCAGCGGAGTTGTTATGAATTTTCAATATTCAGAACGCGTGGAATCCTTGCGCAAGCAGGTTGGCGATTTCATGCAGACGCATATCGTTCCGCGTATTCATGAATTTAATCGAGCAGTGGAGAGTGGCGATTATCCGCCGGCATTCCTGGAAGATTTAAAGCACTTGGCCAAAGCAGAAGGCTTGTGGAATTTATTTCTTCCCGCATTGCGCGACGATGAACCGGGAACACGACTCACCAATCTCGAATACGCGCCGCTCGCTGAAATTATGGGACGCGTGCATTGGGCTTCGGAAGCGTTCAATTGCAGCGCGCCCGATACCGGCAATATGGAGCTACTGCATTTATTTGCTTCGACGCCGCAACGTGAGCGCTGGTTAAAGCCACTGCTGGAAGGAAATATTCGCTCGGCATTCTGCATGACCGAACCCGATGTGTCCTCATCCGATGCCACCAATATCACTACCTCGATTCAGCGAATTGGCGATGAATACATCGTCAACGGCCGTAAGTGGTTCATCACCAATGCCGCGCATCCGAACTGCGAAGTATTGATCGTGATGGGTAAAACGGATCCCAGCGCTGAATCGCATCATCAGCAAAGTATGATTCTTGTACCCACAAAGACAGCGGGAGTTACCATCGAGCGCAATATTCCCGTGCTCAATCACCTCGCCCCTGAGGGCCATTGTGAAATTGTGTTTCGCGATGTGCGTGTGCCCGCTGAAAATTTATTAGGCGAAGAGGGCGGTGGTTTTGCGATGGCGCAGGCGCGTCTCGGCCCAGGACGGATTCATCACTGCATGCGCTCGATCGGCGCCGCTGAACTGGCGCTCGAAATGATGGTGGTGCGCTGCCAGGAACGCAAAGCCTTCGGTAAATATTTATCGGAACACGGTAGCCTACGCGATTGGATTGCACGCTCGCGTCTCGACATCGAACAGGCGCGATTGCTTGTGCTGAAAGCCGCATGGATGATCGATAACGTCGGCGCAAAAGCAGCACGCCGTGAAATTGCAATGATTAAAGCGTTGGTACCAACAGTTTTTGAAGCGGTGGTCGATCGAGCCATTCAAGTATTCGGCGCGATGGGATTGAGCAATGATGCTCCGCTGGCTGAATTATTTACCTTCGCGCGTGCGCTGCGTTTTGCTGATGGTCCCGATGAAGTGCATTTGCAAACAATTGCACAGCTCGAATTGCGTAAAGGTGATGTTTATCGCGATGGCATGCTCGGCTATTTTGAGCATCGGTAAACGAAAGCGGCCCCGAAGGGCCGTTTTGATTTGCTGCAACGAATGCGTGCAGATCCGTTGCGCTTAGGAATTTTTATCAGTGGATCACTGACGCTTGCGCTTGGCGAATGCGCCGAGGCCAAACAACGCGCTGCCCATGAGCCATGCTGCTGCGGGTACTGGCACCGGTGCGACCGACGAGCTCAATACGAACAGACGCGATGACGGCGTGCCGGAGTCTTCGGCAACGAGATAAATATTGCCCAACTCATCGACAGTCACGCCCTCAATCGCTTGCATCGTCAAGCCGCTCAGATCAAAGCTGCTAAGAACGTTGCCGGTGAGGCGATCAAGTTCCACGAGCTTGCGCGAATCCAAACTGAGCACCAATAAATTATTGGCATCGCTCGTTCCCGCTAACGAGTCGATCGGCGACAGTGTCTGCACATCGGACAAACTGTTGAGGCCAAACACGCTTTGCGTACCGCTGAATGCTGTCATCATCGTTGAGGTGCCACCGCCCACGGCGAAAGTCAGATTACCTGTGAGCAGTGCAGCGGGGTTGTCCTGCTTAACGCTGACGAAACTGCCATTGCGTGGATCGTAGCTGATACCTTCGGTGCCCACATTGCCGACATTGACAGTGCTGCCAGTGATCGCCACTTTCGGCTGATTATTCAACGCCAATGTGCTGCCTGCGCTGTAACTAAATTGGTAGGCGATTTGCGGGCGCTCATCGACGACGACCAACTGACCATTGCCGAGATAGGTGAGGCCTTCCGCATCGCTATTGCTGCTGCCGGTTCCAGTCCAATCGAAAGCCATCATGCCGATCGTCATGCCCGTGCGCGAAATTTCCACGACGCCCAAGCCTTCATCGCCGACGACAAACAAACTGCCACGATCGCGTGCATAAGTTACTGCAGAGGCTTCCAGCCCCATGTCGCTCAATGTATCCAACGCATAATTACCGGTGACTTGGTAGTTGCCCAGATTGATCGCTGCATGCGCTGGCGCCACGCAAGCGGCAATACCCAGTGCAACGAGGAGTTGTTTAATTTTCATGTATCCTCCTGTGAAAATTCGTCGGATTTAAAAAAGTGACTCGGCCAACGTGGAAACGAGCAAATTTCATTGTGACGACGTTTTGTGACAGGACGATGATGTCTTCTTATTAATCGAATCGAGCTAGGGGCCGCGACTGAAGAATCGGGCAGAAAGAATGGCGCAAAAAAAGAGGCGCCCCAAGGCGCCTCAAACCCTGGGGTGAGAGAACCTCGTTAACCAAACAACTCCTCGGCAAGTGCCATCACATTATTCGAGCCTGAACGTATGGTGATGGCGAGCGAAATATTGCGCGGAAGAATGCGCTCGAAATAGAAATTCGCAGTTGCCAGTTTGGCACGATAGAAATCGGCATCGCTGCTGCCGTTGGTTAATGCCGCGTGCGCTACGACAGCGCTTTCAGCCCAAAAATAGGCGAGGGTGGTGTAGCCCGCCATCATTAAATAATCGTATGCAGCCGCGCCGACAGCATCTGGATTCTTTATGGCTCCGGCGCCGATCTCGCGCGTGAGCGTTACCCACAGATTGAGATTTTCCTGCAGCTTTTGTATCAATGGCTGAAGCTGTTGCGGATGATCTTGTTGGCAGAGCTTGCCAATACGCGCAAGAAATGGTTTGAGAATCTCACCGCCGCTGGCAAGAATTTTTCGCCCCAACAAATCGAGCGCCTGAATGCCATTGGTTCCTTCGTAAATGGCGGTGATGCGGGTGTCGCGATATTCCTGCTCCATGCCCCATTCGCTGATGAAGCCGTGGCCACCGAAAATTTGAATACCGTTGGAGGTTGCCTCCAAGCTGATTTCGGTGAGAAATCCTTTGGCGATCGGTGTCAGTAACGCCAATTCAGTTTCGGCACGCTCGCGTTCTTTTGCATCGTCGCTTGCATGCAGGAGATCGACGAGTTGCGCGAGATAATAATTAAATAATCGGCCGCCTTCGGCGAAGGCTTTTTGCGTGAGCAACATGCGCCGCACATCGGGGTGCACGATAATCGGATCGGCCGGCTTATCGGGTAGCGCACGAACCGGCGCGCGCATCTGCAAGCGCTCGCGCGCATAGCGCAACGCACCTTGAAACGATGCTTCGATATGACCGTGACCTTGCTGTGCAACCCCAAGCCGTGATTCATTGATGAAAGTGAACATCGCCGCCATCCCTTTATGTGGCGCGCTGATCAGATAACCGCGAGCGTTATCGAAATTCATCACGCAGGTCGCATTGCCATGAATACCCATTTTGTGTTCGATTGAGCCGCAGCTGACACCGTTGGCAGCACCGATTGCACCATTGTCGGCAACCCAGAATTTCGGCACCAGAAATAGCGAAATGCCTTTCACGCCTTCAGGTGCATCGGGCAATCGCGCCAGCACGATATGCACGATATTTTCTGTGAGATCGTGATCGCCGGATGAAATGAAAATTTTGGTGCCACTGATATCGAAAGTGCCGTCATTGCGCGGCGTTGCACGCGTGCGCAATAAACCCAAATCGGAACCGCAATGCGCTTCGGTCAAACACATCGTGCCTGCCCAGCGACCTTCGACCATCGGCGGTAAAAATCGACTTTTCAATTCAGCGGAAGCGTGCGCGCTAACAGTTTTGATCGCTCCCCAAGCAAGACTGGGATACATCGCCCACGAATGATTCGCACTCGTCATCAATTCATAAAGAATGGCGCTCGTGGAGGCGGGTAAACCTTGCCCACCGTAAGCGGGATCTTGCGCCATTTGCGGCCAACCACCTTCGAGAAATTGCTGATACGCATCTTTGAATCCGGGCGGAGTAGTGACCTTGCCGTTATTCCAGCGGCAGCCTTCCTTATCGCCGATGGCATTCAATGGATTAATCACTTCTTCGCAGAATTTTGCGGCTTCTTCGATAATTGCCGCTAACGTTTCTGGCGTCACTTCGCTCGCGCCAGGCAATGTTTTGTAATGCTCATCGAATTTCAATACTTCGTTAAATGCGAAATGAATATCGCGTATAGGTGCTTTGTAAACTGGCATTGCAACACTCCGAATTTCCAAATTATTTATGCGATCTCTAATTTTTTAAACGACTTCAAAAAGTCCTGCGGCACCCATGCCGCCACCGACACACATCGTTACCACGACATAGCGAACGCCTCGGCGCTTACCTTCGATCAGCGCGTGTCCGACTAAACGCGAACCAGTCATGCCATACGGATGGCCGATGGAAATCGCACCGCCGTTAACGTTGTAAATGGAGGGATCGATTTCGAGTTTGTCGCGGCAATACAGCGCCTGGCAGGCGAACGCTTCGTTGAGTTCCCACAGACCGATATCGTCGACCGTCAATCCGTGCTGATTGAGTAATTTCGGCACCGCAGTGATTGGGCCAATGCCCATTTCTTCCGGTGCAAGACCGGTCACCATCATGCCGCGATAAATACCGAGAATATCGACGCCGCGCTGCTCGGCGAATTTGCGTTCCATCAACACACACGCTGAAGCACCATCGGATAATTGACTGGCGTTGCCTGCGGTAATGCAGCCGCCTTCGATCACTGGATCGAGCGATTGCAAACTCGCCAGTGTTGTCGAAGGACGATTGCCTTCATCCTTTGTCAGAGTGACTTCCTGATAGCTGATTTTTTTTGTTTCTTTATCGACTATCGCTTGTGTGGCAGTAATCGGAACAATTTCATCATCGAAAAATCCATTCGCTTGTGCCGATGCAGTGCGTTGTTGTGATAACAGCGAAAACTCATCCTGACTTTCTCGACTGATTTTGTATTTCTTCGTAACGAACTCCGCCGTTTGCAGCATCGGCATGTACGCATTTTTCGCGCGCGCGATAACATTCGTGTCGATGCCGGCAACACAGGATTCGAAATAGGGCGCTTGCACCGCAGAAATATTGTCTTGTCCACCCGCGACGATTATCTGCATGCCGTCGACGATAATTTGTTTTGCCGCCGTGGCAATCGCCATCAAACCCGACGAGCACTGGCGGTCGATCGTTTGCCCCGGCGCAGAAACGGGAAGTCCAGCCGCAAGAGCAGATAAGCGTGCGAGATTCAAACCCGCAGTGCCCATATTCAACACCGAACCAATGATGACATCGTCGATTTCCGCACCTTCGATGCCTGCACGCTCAACCGCATGCTTGATGGCATGGCCCATCAATGTCGGCGATTTGATATTGTTCAGGGCGCCCTTAAATGCACGACCGATCGGCGTTCTTGCCGTGGAAACAATGACAGCTTCTTTCATGAAAATTTCTCCGTGCGTTGTGCATCGAATTGTTTGAACGTTTGTCCTTCATCGGCGAGTTTTTCCATCAGCGAGGCAGGTTGAAACCACATTTCCCCGTAAGCGCCTAAGCTCTCGCGATAGTGATTCATACGCTGCAATACGTTATCGAGACCGATCTCGTCGGCATATTGCATAGGGCCACCGCGCCAGCGCGGAAAGCCATAGCCGTTGATATAAATGAGATCGCAATCGCTGGCTCGATATGCAATGCCCTCATCTACGATACGCGCACCTTCATTGATCAGTGGAAATAAACACCGTTCGAGAATTTCTTGATCGCTAATCTCTCGCTGCTCGATACCGAGTTCGAGCGCGGCCGCTTTTGCAATTTCTAACACCTGAGGGTTATCGTGGCGTTCGCGTCCGTTGTAGAGGTAAAAACCAGATCCACTTTTTTGCCCCAGATTGCCTTGCTCACACAGACGATCGGCGACGATCGCATAGCTCGGGTCATGACTGATTTGATCGCGGCGGCTTTGACGCGTGAGATAGCCGATATCGATACCGGCAAGATCGCTCATTGCACACAATCCCATCGCCAGACCGAATTCAGTAAGCACACGATCGACCTGCGCAGGTGATGCGCCTTCGAGCACTAATCGCATCGCTTCGCGCCCATAAGGTTCGAGCATACGATTACCGACGAAACCAAAACACACGCCGACCACGATCGACAGTTTGCCGATGCGCTTCGCCATTTTCAGCGCAGTTACAATCACATCGTCCGCAGTTGTTTCAGCGCGCACAATTTCAAGCAGCTTCATCACATTAGCTGGACTGAAGAAATGCAGGCCGATTACATCTTGTGGTCGCGATGTAATCGCTGCGATCGCATTGACGTCGAGTGTCGATGTATTCGTCGCGAGAATTGCACCAGGCTTGCATACCTTATCGAGTTTCTCGAACACCACTTTTTTAATTTCGATTTTTTCGAAAACAGCCTCGATGACCAAATCGGCATCGGCAATATCATCGTAGCTTGTGGTCGCGGTGAGCAGGGCGAGACGGTCTTTCATTTCCGCGTCGGTGAGACGTCCTTTCTTCGCACTGATTTCATAATTGTTACGAATCACCGCGAGGCCGCGCTCCAGTGCATCGCCATTCAAATCGAGAATTTTTGTGGGGATGCCCGCGTTGATGAAATTCATCGCGATGCCACCGCCCATGGTGCCGGCGCCGATAATGGCGACGTTTTGGATATTACGTGCGGGAGTTTTTGGATTGATGCCGGGAATTTTATTTGCCGCGCGCTCGGCGAAAAATAAATGCTGAAGGGCGCGTGCTTCTGCGGTTTTCATGCAGTCAAGAAATAACTCTGCTTCCTTTTTTAAGCCCTCAGAAAGTGACAAAGTGCAGGCAGCCTCAACAGCGGCTATACATTGAATGGCTGCAAAATTACCCCCTTTGCCATTGAATGACTTTTTACGCAAAGCAATCATTTCATCGACAGCGGTATTTCGAACGGGCGTTAGCTCGGCGCAATCACGCAAAGGCGCCTCATTCAAGACGAGCTCTTTCGCATAACTGATGGCCGCGTTGTGTAGATCCTTACCTTCATGAAGTTGATTAATTACGCCAACCATTAATGCCTTGCTCGCGGAAATCGGCGTACCCGACAGCATCATGTCGAGCGCAATCTCAACGCCTGCAATTCGCGGCAAGCGTTGCGTGCCGCCAGCGCCTGGAAAAATTCCTAAGTGAATTTCTGGCAAGCCGAATTTGGAGGCTGGCGTAGCGATGCAGTAATCACAAGCGAGCACAAGCTCCATGCCGCCACCCAATGCAACGCCATCGACCGCAGCGATTATCGGCTTCGGACTTTTTTCTAATTCGTTCAGCAAATTGGGCAGCGATGGTTCGCCGCCAAAATTTGCACTGGAAAATTCACTGATATCCGCGCCGCCACAAAACGCTTGAGAAAGCGACGCGATTACGACTGCTATAACATCCTGATCGGCAATAGCAGCACGAACACTGCGTTCGATGCCGATGCGTACAGCGGTGCTCAAGGCGTTGATGGGCGGATTATTCAGCAAGATCAGCGCAACGTTTTGTCGCTTCTCATAAATTACCGGCTCGGTCATGGTTACATCCTTCAAACAGACACATCATTCGAAACCGAAATGTGGTGACATCGGTATGATGTGAAAGTTTTGAGAATGTGACTCGTACCGGCAATCGCATTTCCCACCATAGTGACTTGCTTAATTCGTCAGAGGCTAGCCAAGAGGGCCATGGATTTGTGCCGGGTTAGTCATTGATTTGGCCAGAAAAAGTTAACTTTTTTACTTATGTAAATATTGATTTTCAAAATTAACGTCTATAATTAGGGGCGTCCGTACCGCTGAGCCTGTGGACGACCAAGCAAAGTGTGCACAACTTCCAAGTAAAGTACGCACATTCCAAACAAAGTATGCACATAGAAAACCATTACTTTTCTTCACGCATGAAATTGACTGACCCCTTACCGAACCGCTAAGGATTAAGTCGCATAAATTGGGGGTTACACTTCCGGCTGTGGGATAATTGAATTTCACATTCCGATTCTTGAGCTCTTGAAGCCATGCCAATCGCGGCCTCGCAATATTTAAATTTCCACGGATGGTACACGGCAGATCCTGTAACACGCATTCAGGCCTGCAGGACTGGAGTTCCGTCCTCGATTATTCGAAAAACCGCAAAACTTCTTAATTTGACTCCTCGAGAATTAACTCGGACCTTGGGATTGTCCTACGCGGCTATAGCCCGGAAGATTAAAAATCAAAAACCGCTCAATCCTGCGGAAACTGAAAGTATTGTCGGGATGTTTTGCTTGATTGGTCAGGTAAAAGCAATCGCTGACAAGAATATTGGGGAGGATTTCGATTCTGTAAAATGGTTTTCAAGCTGGATCTGGGAGCCGCTCCCCGCCCTGAGCGGAACGCCTGCAGCCGAATATCTCGATACTAACGAAGGACGAAAGTTGATCTCTCGAATCCTGGGCGCAGCAGAGTCCGGCGTTTATCTTTAATGTTTTAAATTAGCGAGCTTTTTGTGCGCGCTGTTTTTGTTTGCTGCCCGGAACTAGCTTCGCCAATATTTGAGCAAGTCGGCTCAGCTCTTTTTCACTATGAGTACGTAGATTGGTGAGTTCGCGACCCAGACGCTTAATCTCTTCAGCCTTCTCTTTTATAAGCGCGCGCTGATCCCTGTCTTTCTGCTGCACCTGCTGAAGCTCAGAGCTTTTTGCGGCTATGGCCTCGCTCAAAATTTCATTACGCGATTGGTTGAGCTTTATTTCCTTTTGTAGAGCGGCAATCTGCTTGCCCCGATCATTCAGGGCGCGCTCCAAAATCTCTCTGCGGCCAATTTCCTTAGCCAAACTTTCACGAAGTGTTTGGTTTTCCTCCTGCACATCTACAAGCTCAGATTGTCTTTGTAGAAGATCACGAGATTGTTGCTCCTTGGCTTTCTGTAATGACTCAATGATGGCCTTGCTATCAAGGCGGGCCCGTTCAAGTTGTTGATTTTTTTCAACCAGAGATTGGGTATTAGCTTCAAATTCTTGAGATTTCTCCAGCAATTTAGCGCTAGATTCAGCCTCTAATACAGACAACAGTAGCTCGGCCTGATCTGAAATTACCTGCCTTAAATGACCGCTTAGATTGGCTCCGGCGGCGTCTCGATGGGCTTTGCGCTCCCGCCAAAGCTTCAAATATTTATTTATGGTCGTACGACTCCCTGTATTACCTAACTCGGCCCGCACGGTATCGACAGATGGCTGGATTCCTTCGGCTGCTAGTTGGTCAGCAGCTTGAAAAACCTGGTGCTCAGAAACACCAATTCGGCCCATGATGCAGTCTCCGATTATTTTGTACTGTATTAAATATACGTTATTTTACATTACAAATTGTAAATATTTTTACTTATGTAAAGAAATGTTTTCAAACAAAGGCTATAATATTTGCTAATTCAATGATCTTGGATCTAGCTTTCCATGGCTTCGAAATTAGCAGTCTCCGAATCCACAGATTTAATAATTCCAGCCGACGATACGGCGGCGTTTACGAATCCAGCCGCTATGTACTTAGCAACGCTTGGCTCCCTGCAGAGTCGTCGCGTCGTTCAATCCAGGCTTAATCGATTCGCAAAATTGCTGAAACTTGAAGATTGGCGACAAATTCCATGGCGTGAATTTGATCGGCCTTGGTTGCTGTTGGCTAAGGAAGCTTTAACCGTCGATAAATGCTCACCAGATACGATTAATGCAGTTTTATCGATGCTCAAAGGTGTCGCTTTGCAAGCTTGGGAATTGCAGTTGATTAGCGATCACACATATCTACGAATCAAAAACACCAAAGCCATTCGAGGCCAACGTATTCCCAAACGTCGCTGGCTAGATAAAACCGATGTTGTGAAATTACTTGATCAATGCCTTGCTGATGACCGCTTACAGGGGTTGCGTGATGCTGCCCTCCTCGCCCTTCTCTATGGATGTGGGCTTCGCCGATCTGAAGTAGTGGGTATAGATCTTGATCACATGAACTTAAAAGAAGAATCAATTCGTATTTTGGGTAAAGGAAATAAAGAACGAATTGTGTATCCGCCAGCGCGGGCATGGGAAATGATTGGTGAGTGGATAAGTGATGGGCGTGGAGATGATCCTGGCCCCCTGTTTTGTCGTATTCGCAAAGGTGGAATGGTTACTCTTGAGCGCCTCACTGATCAGGCGGTTTATTACATTATGCAGCGTTTAATTTTATTGACAGGTGTTGAGAGTTTTTCGCCGCATGATTTACGAGGATCGTTTATCTCATATCTGCTCGATAACGGTGAAGACATTAAAACTGTTGCGGATATCGTTGGGCATGCGGATGTTAGGACAACGGCCGGTTATGACCGGCGTGGTGAACAAAGGAAAAAAATTGCAAATCGATCAATAAATTTTTAATTATCAATTTCATTTGGTTTTAACCAATCATCAATTTTTCTAAAAGAGATAATGTCGTTGCTGCCAATCGGAAGATCTTTTTTATATTGAAAGGGCATTTCAGTACTAGTCAGCAATGCATTTCTTAACACCGAAATTTCTTTTAAATATTTAATCGCCTTAGTGGTCGCGGTCATATTTTTAGATACCCATGCTACTCGATTTAAGTGTTTTCTAAGCTCATCCTTTTCCTGCCCCTTAAATCTATTACAAACATCGGCGATTTCCGAAATGGTTTTTGCCATTTGCAATTTCTTACACTCAATAATAAGCATGGTTTCATCTTTAACAGCTAATATATCTATATCACCCAATTCTTTTGTGGCTCCAAGTTTAGTCATTTGAATTTCCTTCTCGACAGTCCAGCCTCGCCTCTCTAGTTCATTTGCAACTTTTGATGTGAAAGCAGCGCCGCGTTGATCGATCATTTCACCAACATAACTGCGCATTTGAGTGGAGTGGAAAAAATCCGGATTAAATTCACCGCACTTTACCCTTTCCAGAAAATAATTAATGCATGTTTTTATTAAAAATGCATTCAGAATTAGCTCGTCAGGCAGCTTTATAATCGGCTTCACCAAACAGCTCAGCCTTCTTTTATATTTCCAGGGCGCAATATCTCTGAAAAAATAACCCGCAGGCGGCACGTCCCACTTGTCCCTAACATCTAAAGAAAAACCATCTAGAAAGAGCAAAACCTGGTCGGCTGAAAGACCTCGCCCCCGCACAATACGATTAGTTAAATCGAGAGGAGGTATATAAACAAGTGCTTTTTTTGACTCCAAGTTAATGTCAAATATCTCAGCGAAACAATCAATAATTTGACCGCAAGTCAGCCCATACTCTGCGACTAATGCCTCATCAAATTTAACCGGAATGGGTTCCGCTTCTATATCCACATCCTGAATTTCGTTATCGTATAATTCATCATATGCAGATATGGCATCACCAAATTGACTTTTGAAGTGACCGTAGAGGTATGGAAATACAATTTCGTCAAACGAGTTCGATGCGATTTTATAAGTTCCGTTTTTATTAAAATTTATTTCTGCAGGGGCCAATCCCCAATGGATGGCATCAGAATCTGCTGCAGTGTTTATCAGTAGTGCGCATAAAGATAAAAGCTCGTCTAAAATGTCATCGGAAACTATCTGCCCACCTGTCGAAGAACACTCACAAATTGACATCTCTATAAGCGAGCGCAAGCACAACGAGGTGAGACTTCTATCAGACTCTCTCTGTTGTGCAACCCTAACAACGTCATCATATTTTGAATATATCGCCGATACTGCTTTCGCGGTGCGCTTCCACTGCTGCCTGTCTTGCTCAATAGCTCCAAGTATGGGGCCTATTTTTGAAAGAAAAGAGCGTTTGTTCAGTGTATTTAAAAGCGATCTAATCTCTGACCATATCGTTTCAACAATTTTATTTAGGATTTTCGCACATTCTTTTTTCCCTCTTATTTCATCACCTGACAAAGCTAGAGTTTTATTAATTTTAATGAGATTGAAAAAATTAAGTGTTTTATCTATGAATATCGGCGATTCTGAGGGTGAGGCTAAGAGATGATCGAGAGGTTCGTAAGTTTTAAAAAGATGAATAAATCGAACACCCTCATCGCCGAGAACATGATTAACTGCATTTTCTATATGGTCGGAAAATTTTGATCCTGGTAGAAATCTGCCAACGCCCTCAAGAATCGCCAATAAAACTTTTCTTTCACCTACATTTTTAGGGGTCGAAAAATTAACTATGAAATTCGATTCAAAAATTATTCGACACGTTGCCTGGTCTACCTGTATTTTTACATCTGCTAATTCTTTTGAGTTTAAATCAATGCGATCTGGAGGGATAATTTGGGAGAAATCTAAGTAAATTTGTATAACAAGATAAAGCTCCGTATCCACCTTTGATGCTATATAATTTAATGCCTCTTCAAGTCCATTTATGAAGCCTGACCACCACTCATAAACAAAGTCTTTTATTTCATTCGTGTATTCAGAAACTCCAAACCATATATACATTGAATTTGTTTCAACAACGCCGTTTAGGTCACCTTGAGTTAAATGCTCAATAGATGCATAAATTGGCTTTAGTTTCATACCCTCGTAATAAGAGTCTTTTGTTAATCGCTCCACTCTATAATATTTGTTATCAATATATGGAGTGCCATGCTTGTCTGTTTCTATTCGCAAATTTTTTCGGACTGGAAAAACAAAATCTGTATATAATCCGACCATATTGTTGTCAGCGATAGCTATCTCATCCGGAACGCACTTAAAGTCATTGTCTTTCCAAAATCCAAAGTAGCTAATATCGCCATTTATATTGCTAAATTTAAGCCCGTTATCTTCAGCCCATCGCTTTTGCCTAAGACATTCAAATATTTCCTTCAGCGGCTTGCTTTTTGAGCCGCTCAAAAGAAGAAGATCATTCAGGCTTAGCGAAGAGAATCCCCACGCCTCTGGCCATGTTTTAAACGTAATGTTAAAACCTCGACCAAGACCTCCGTGGCATAGCAAAACTACACCTGAGATAAAGTTTTCATCCTTCTTGCAGAGATCAGCTACCTGAAAAATGAAATTATGAAAGGCATTGCTCTGATCTTCAGAATAGGTATGAAAGCTGCTCATTCCATGATTTAAAACCTCATCCATCTCGTCCTCAAGAAGAACAGTAAGAAAATAATGTCCAAAATTATTTTTTAACAATAAGCTTTGAATAGGAGGCAACGAAGGAGTTTTTTCGATATCAATTCTTATGGGCGTAAAATCTCTTCTATATTCTCGAAGAATTTCATCAGTTAACTGGTGAAACTGATATCTGAAAAGAGTGTTTCCGAAATTTGCTAAAGCTTTATTATCTTTGCAGGTTTTTAAGAGCAAGTTCCTTATCGCAATTCCTATTGAGCTTGGAATAGAGACAATATATTCCTCTTTAAATTTAACTATCGGCTTGGTTTCTAAAGTGGAATTTCCTATGGTTTCATATCTAAGATGAAATAACTCCTCTTCGGAGATAATAAATGGCTCTATCGATTCAGATGTTATCCCAATACTCTCAATTTCTTTTTTTGTGAAAATAACTCGCTTCGAAATTAAGTTTAACTCTTCTGTTTTTGGTATTTTAACGTTGCTTTTATCTACTGATCCGGTAGAGAAATTTCTCCTCAAGTTACTGCGGTTTACAATTTCATCACTTAGCTTTAGCAGGGATAAGCAGCTGTTTTTTACAGAATCTAAAAAATCGGGTGTTTCATGTTTGAATAGTATATCAGCAAGAATTTGAACGAAATAATCATTGGCCTCCCAGAGGCCATTAAAAATTTTTAAATCTCCATGATCTGTCAATATATTTGATATGAAAACATCCTCTTGTGGATCCTCTGCCATTGCAACATTTGAACCACCCATTAAACCATTTACCGTTTCATTGAAAATGGTTCTATTCGGCTTTTTCGTTCCTTTTGCATAAGACGCAGCTATGTGTACCAGTGTTTCACCTCGAACACTGTTTGCCGATAATGCGGGGATCGTGAGAAGTCCTGCTGCAGCTGATAAAAAATCTCTGCGGTTGTAATCTTTTAATTTTTCAGCTACTGACTGGCAAGTTTCACAGGCTAATTCAATCATTTTAAAAGCTTTTACTTCACCCTAATAAATTCTCAATGTACGGCCAGCGAAAGATCGTGAATTACTATAGTGCTATAAATTAACTATGACGGAATATGAAATAGCATGACAGCTAACTTTACCTCTCTATTTCTGTCGCCATTAATGTGAAAACGGTAGCTGTACCAGCCTTCATCTTGCTCGTTTACAAAGCCTAAGTAATTTTCATGTTCAGAAACACATTCTTTAGCAGTTTGGAGAACTGCCATAAAGTCTTTGTTTGTTACGAACACTACCACTGCGGCTTTGGAGTCGCGCCAAGTTAGATAGCCAAGCAATTGGCTTATCGTTTCCAGGAAGGCTTTCTTGCCGCGCCAATATTTCAGTTCTGCAATAAATACATTTTTGCCTTCGTGTCTAAGAAGAATGTCTGTTTTTCCAGACTTATTAAATGTTTCACCAGTTGCCGCTCCCTCAAAGTTTGGTTCAAGTATTAGCAGCATATGATCTCTTAGATGCTCCTCTTCCTTGCCTGAATAGGTAGAAGGCAGCCGTTCGAACTGCTTGCCTACATCATGAATTATTTTAAGTATTTGAGAATATATCGTTGCATCTAGAGTTGGCTCTGGCGAATAACCTTTATCTGAAACTTGAGGTTGCGGCTTCGACGCAATAGCTTTTGTTCTCTTAGTGGGGACAGAAAAAGTCCCCGATTTATTTCCAGATTCTCTTATTGGTACGCCAAGAGCGGCAATTAAATTATTTTTCTTTAGCAGTTGATCTTTTCTTGCATCGAAAACTTTTGTGGCATGTTGCTGAATCGATGAATTGAACTGCTCGATATCCCGAGTTAAATACCCATTCTGATCTTCTATACTTTGAATTATTCGTTCTGATTCAGCCTTTATTCTCTGTGCATCAAGATTAAAATTAATCATTCTAAAGGTAATGCACCCTTGTTCGACGTTTATCAAGGGAGAAGACATGGAATAGGTGCTGGCCCTTACTTTTAATAATTGTTGATCACCTGTAAATGGAAGATGGAATACCAGCACATCTCTTGGATATGAACCGCCCCGATCCATAAAATAATCTGCCGGGTGTATTTCCGCCGGGATCATTTCTTCGTGAGTGGATACGGTGAGGCTTTCTTTATGTATTTCTATTGGCTCAATAGAGAATTCGCCCTTTAAATGTTGTATATATTCTTCGCGATTGACGTTAAGTATGTAATCGTCTTTTTGACTTTTAATGGCTTGGTCTAAAGCTGCTCGTTGATTCTCAAGCATGCTAAAACCGTCATACTCGGAAAAAGCATGGAACCCTTCTCTTCGAAATCCTCTCATGGCGGCCCTTACTAAACTTCAGAGTTGAACACTTGGATGGATGCCATCAATGAAAATCCACCCCATCCAAAAAATGCGCACCGTCGACGGTGAGCACATTGGTATAAATTTCCGTACTCTCAATCGAGCGATGCCCGAGCAATTGCGACACAATTTTCAACGGACGTCCGTGCAGCAATAAATGAATCGCGAACGAATGCCGAAAGGTATGCGCGGTTATTTTAAATGGCGCGCCCCCTGCGCTCTCGACGAGTTTGTGAATACGTCGCGTCACCGTCTGCCGCACATACGGAAACAATTTGTCGTCTTTTTTAAATTGGCCGGCCCAGAGATAACTTTGCACCCGTTCTTTTAGACGTTGATCCGCGATTGGCACAAAGCGTTTGGGAAATTTGTCTGACGTGTTTTTCGAGGGGCGCTTCGGTGGCTGTTTTAACGATTTGAATAACACACCAAAGTCATAGCCATCATCGATGAAGGAGCTCGGTGTCAGCGCGAGGACTTCGGAGACGCGACCGCCGGTGGTCCACATCAAATCCATAATCAGGCGATAACGCGGATCGGGTTCGGCGTTTATTAACGCCAGCACTTCGGGCTTGAGCAGATAGCTCGGCATGGCATTTAGGGTTTCGAGCACGAGCGGCCGCTTGGCGATCAGGCGGTCCCAATCGATGACGACGTGTTGGATCGGAAACGACACGCCGCGTGACATGGGTGCGAACAGTGCCGGCGGCGCGGTGAGCGTCGCTGCGGCTCTTCGAGCGAGGGATGCACTCGGCATCGCTAAAGTCCCTTTCTTCTTTAGAAATTTGTGCGCTGCCGCACAGTTTATAAGGCTTTAAGAGTGACGCGCAACTGAGCTGATTTGGCAGGATTTAGCAGAGAAAGTTAAAGTAATTTATTAAGAGTTTGGCGGAAACAATCTACCGGGAATTGGTGCGGCGGTTCAACGTTGATGCATCACATTCAACACTTCCGCGGGGCGCAACTGTTGGCGCTGCGCCGGGAAGCCTAGCCGCTCCCACGCCAGGCGGTGCAAGCGCACGATGCCCTTCAGCGGGATTACCTGTGCATCAATATTGTCATCGTCGATGACAGGGCAGTTCTCGTGTAACGATAAGCGTCCTGCCTGTGGATCGATATACAGAAAACTGCGCTCGAGCACGCTGATGGCAACATGTTCGCAGCATTCAAAGAGCTCGCGGCGATCGCAACGTTGCAGCGCTTCGACGGGAATAAAGTGATGCCGAATAAGGACTTTCAGCACACGGTAAGCGAGCAGACGCCCGCCCGAAAAATACGTCGGCGATGGATTCGGGTCCACATGCTCGCGCCAGTACCGCAGCGTTTCGCCGCCAATACCCAGCAACTCTGCACTCAATGTGGCCTTACAGCCCCGCGGGGCTGCGCAGATTCGCGGTTGCATCGCTCCGCTCCCCATTTCTTCAGCGCCATCGTAATCCCAAATCCTGTGGTCAACAACACGATATGGCGTGATGTTTCGTCGTATTACCCGTGATTTGCGTTAGCGTATTGGTTCGCTCAAACACGGGAGGTTTTTGTGGCTCCTACCTCTTCAAACCCTCAGGACACGCTGGGGTTGCTCGCCGGCATTACCGCGGTCAGTCTGATCCCTGCGGAAGTCCCAACTTCGCGCAAAATCTTGCGACAGGCGGACTGTTATCAGCAACGCGGTATTAAATACCCGCATCGCGGCACCTTTCACTCCTATGCGGAATTGCTGCATTTTGCGCTCTGCGAAGGTGACGCGCTTGTCACTGCATTCATTCCCCAACCTTTTAAGCTGCGTGTATGCGGCCGTATCTACATCCCCGATGCCTATGTCGTGCGCGGTGGCGAGCGCATTGTGATTGAGCTCAAGCCGCGCGGGGAATTCGATCCTGCATTGCAGCGACAGCTTGAGGCATTTTTTCAATTTCACCGCATGCGCTTTGAGGTGGTAAGTAATGAAAGCGTGCTCGAGCGTGAAATCGAGGCGCTTAACTGGTTGCACATCGTGCGCACTTTGTGCGCCGCCACCGAACTGATGACTGACCCCGTTGAGCACGATCTCTGGCGACGATTCCTGACCGAACACAGCATCGCATTCAGCGATTTGCTCGATCCTAACAACCGCCGCGACGACTTTACGGACGAGGTAGCGCTCTATCGCTTGCTTCATCGCGGCCAGCTGCGGCCACATTGGCATCGATCCCGCCTGGGATTCAACACGGTGATCGAGCGATGCACGTAACCTGGAAGCAACGGTTGGCTGAGCATCCTGAATACCGTGATTTTGCGGCCTGGCCTTTTATCGACGTGCAGACCTTGGCCATCGAGCAACGCGCGGGGTTTTTACGTAACCAAACCATTGCCGCTCAGGTCCTGCAGGGACGGCGCCTACAAAGTATCGCCGCAGCCATTGGCATCGACCACTCGACGGTGTCGCGCATTATGAAGCGTTGTCTGGGTGGTGAGGACGAGGATGAACCACCGCTCACGGAAGGCCTGATTCCTTATCGTCAACTTGCCTCTGTCCGACGCTGTTCGCCGTTGCCTTCATTGCAAGCACCGTGCGGCGCTCGTGGCGCCCTCACCGCACTGCTCGAGCAATTACCCACCGTTAAAGACGGTCTCGACAAAGTGCTTCGCGCATCTCTCAGTCGCCGCGCCGATGGCCAAAATTTATTTCCGCATGCGTTTCATCAAGAGTTCATCCGCTTGCTTCTCGAGGCCCAATGGCCGCGCGATTGCTATCCCTTTACCGAAAAAAGTCAGGGGTATGAATCGTTGCGCAATTATCTGCATCAGCGCAGCGATGAATTGCGCCTTTCTCGCGCCAAGCCCACCCGTGTTGTGCGCTCCGTAACGACGCAATTGAGGATTTATGAAGAGCTGCAGATCGATGAGCAGATGTTTGATGCGAAGGGACGTATCGATTTGGTGCTCGATGAAATCCACGAACCCCTGCGGGTCGGGCGCATCACGCTGGCCTGTATAGTGGATAAGCATTCGGACGCGCGACTCGGCTATCAGGTGTGCTTGACCCAGCATCCCTCACAGTTCGATTTGCTGGCACTCCTCTATCAACTGCATGCACCTTGGAGCCCGCTGCTGCTGACGACACCCGGGCTCACGTATGCACCGGGCGCTTGCCTGCCCACAGCGCTCGGCTTTCCGTTTACGCATATCGGTCCCGGTATCGTGCGCTTCGATAATGCCATGAGCCATACAGCGCACAGCGTGCGCGAATTTGTGTGCGAGCGTGTGGGTGCAACGCTCAACCTTGGGTTAATTGCCCACCCCAAAGGGCGCAATGACATTGAGCACGCGTTCGACCTGATCAGCGATCAAGCGCGCCGGTTACCGTCGGCGACGGGCGCGCATCCCCTCGATCCCATCCGCGAAGCACGCAAACATCGCCATACACCACCGCATATCACCCTGCGCACTATTGAGGAGGCGCTCTCGGTCATTTTGACTCAGCACAATGTGACAGCGCAGGCGCGCCTGGGTGGGCGCACGCCACTCGAAGTGCTCCAGTACAACGCCGACCAAGGGTGGCCGCGCGTGCTATCCGATGCCTGTGTTAAACGCCTGAATCCCTTTGTTCAGCGCCGCCAAGTCCGTGTGCTTTGGTATAAAAAAGAAAAGCGGGGACCGCACCTGAACTTCGAACATGAGCGCTATACCGGTAATGCACTGGGGATTTCGGCGCACGAGAAGACCGATGTCATCGTCGAGTTTGATAGCCGCGATATCCGCGCACTCACGGTGTATAGTCTCGATGGCCACTGCTTAGGGGAAGTCCGCGCCCCACTCAGCTGGCAACACTATCCGCATAGCATCACTACGCGACGCTACATCCATGCGCTGTCGGAGACGCGCCGCTTGCAAGCGATGGATCCGCTGGGGGGCTATTTCGCGTTCCTTCTCGAGCATCGCACGCAAGAAAAGTCAGCCCTTGAGCTGCTGCGGGTGTATCGCGAATTCAATACCGGCTCGATCAGTTTTACGGCCCCCACTCTTGTGCCTTCAATACCGCTCCTCCCTCCTCCGTCTCCGGAACCGCCGACGACCAATGCACCTGCGCGGACGATTCCCGCCTGGAGTATCGATCTTGCCAGTAAAGGAGCACTCGGCCAATGAATCTGCAACGCGCCATACTCGATGAACACCCGATATTTAATCCCTCTGCCTTTTATATCGAGACACCGATGATCGGTGAATTGCGGACCGTTGTGTCGCAATGGCTGTGGCATGGGCATACGGGTGGTTACATCGTCGGTCATTCACGCGTGGGTAAAAGCCGTGGGATAAGTGAAGCGATGGCGCATCTTAAAACCCGCAACGATGAACCGATTCAAGCGTTTTACATGGCATTCAACGAGAGGGATCGAACGACCATCACCAGTGTATTTCGCAATTTAAAACGTGCCTTAGGTCTCACGCTGAGAGCGCGTGAGGTGGCTGATGAGATGTCCGATGACATTCTGCATTGTCTGGCGGATGCGTCTTTCAGCAACTCGCTCCACTACGTTGTGTTAGTGGCCGATGAAATTCAACGCGCCACAATCCAACAGCTACTGGCGTTCACAGAGCTCTACGACATGCTGATTCAATTACGGGTGAATCTGTTCGTGGTGTTCGTGGCCAATATCGGTGAAAGCGATGTGTTGTTGAAAAAAGTGCAAGACAGGAACCACGAACAAATTCGCGGCCGTTTCTTCATCAATCATTATTACTACACGGGTTTACGCAGCGCAGACCATCTTGCTAAATGCTTGCAAGAGTACGATGAGCGCCGTTACTCGGCACATGGACTCACTACCACCGAGACATTTTTACCCACCCCGTACGCCGAGGGCTGGCGCCTGCATAGTTTGGCACCGACCATGTGGCGTATCTATCGCGAAGACTTTCAACAGCCGTTGCAACTGGAATCCTGGGGGATGCAGTTTTTTACCGCGGCGATCAAGACCCTGCTCGTCGACTATCTACCGGTCTATGGTGTTGCCAACGCCGTGGAGGTCGAGGCAATGATCCGTGAGTCCATTCGAGCCTCAGGGCTCGAGGGCGCTTGTATTGTCGCACCCACATAGGCGCGCTAGGCCATGGCCACCACGGAACAATTAAATTCCGGTCTGCTTTTACGCAAAGCCGGCGAGAGCGCCTATGCCGCATCCCGGCGTTTTATCATCGCCAATTCCGGACGTAGTTATTCGGCCCTCGCTAAAGTGGCGCGCTCGCGCTTGCCGTACGACAACCATACGGCTAATGCGCGGCTGTCCCTGATCGCTCGCTTGGCACGGCAAATTGAGATCACAAATTGTGAAGCCTGCGGCATCGCACCGCCCCGCTATTCATTAAATCCCCCCTCCCCTTGGGCCGACAATGTCTGGTCACTAAAAATTAGCCGCAACTGCCTGCGCTGTGCCAACGCTGTTTTCCATTCACCGTTCTACGAATTACCGTGGTTGATGGAATGTCCGATTCACGGCTGCCCGCTAACCCCCCTTTGCCCGACATGCGGCGAACAGTGGCCGCCGATTTCAGATATAGGTAAGCGTCAATGCCGCACTTGCGGCGTTGACGTACATGGTGAAGACTTTATTCAGGCCGCCGCAGACACGCGTGCCTGGGATTTTCCATCACAGCCCTTGCTGCAACGAGCCGTTGAATACGAGCAGCTCTGGCAACGTACTTTCCTGCATGCCGGAGAGAAGTACCTGAAGGATCCTTTCGAGATTTATAGCCACACGCCGATCGCGCCGTCCAATTGTTACTACCCCTCCATCATCAGCGATTTTGATCCGGAATTTCGCGACTTTTGTCGATCGCACTTCGTGCGCGTTGAACCGTGCTTTCGCGTGCGTTTTCGCTGCACTCGCGTCGCCGAGAACAGCGTGCCATACGATCCCACTCGCCCAGCGCCGGCGTGGATGATGCAATGTCGCCGCCAAGTCGCTGCGAAAATAACCGCCGCCATCGCACGCAGTGCAGGCGCCGCGCATCACCTAGATAGGGAAAAGTCACTCGCTGACGGGGGCGCCAGTAGCTGTGCCTTTTGCGCAGCCTTCACATTGTGGCGGTTCTTAATTGCCAAGCGACCGCTGCGAAACTCCGAGCTCTTCAAATGGCAACTGACCGTAGGTCGCGGGTTGTCGATGATGCCACCGATTCCGCAACCGATGCATGTCTTGGCCATTCAAACTATGTATTTTGATAAGCAAGTATCCCCTCACATGGACATCGATGACGCTCATTATGCGTTGCCATTGGCGGCCCAGCGATTGCTCTATGCCTTAGATCTGTGGACCATCTTTGTGGCCCTGTTCCAGGATGCGGAGTTTTCATTACTCCACCACCTCCACCTCCTGTCGGAGGCGGCGATTGCAAAACACTACCGCTGCCCACCGAATTACCATGAATCGATTACCCGCTCGATTGGCTTTTGGAAAAATAAAGCCGACGAATTGTGTTTGGTCATTCCCAAGTCACTGTTGCGCCCTCGCTTGCACACACCGTTTGCAGCGCATTGGGTCAACTTCTGTATACCGTAATCATTTCATTAGTCATTTTCATTCGGCGAATACAGGCATATTTTTTAACTCCAAAAGCGAGGAGATAACCATAGCGATCAATCACTCTGCACTTATCGCGGCATCGGATCATCCGCGCGCGCAAGATATTTTTAATATTCTGACGCTGCTCGACATGCCAGCGGCGTTGCAGAAAATTTCGTCCGATCTTGATATTCACGATCTGTTAAAACACGCCTTGCCTCGGCAAGCATTACAATCTCTAGTAAAGCGACCTGGCTTTACCGTCAAGAAAATCAGTATTGGGCCAGCCTTTACGGAGCGAAAACTCCAACATCTGCTGTCACCGCAACATAGCGAACCACTGTCGCCGTTGGAGGTTGGGAATTCGCATCGGTTTATGCACACGCTGAACACGTGTTTGGCGCAAAGGAAGCAGCTCGAAAATGGTTTTTTTAAGCCGAAAGCTGCTATCCCACACCGCCCCATTGACTTGCAGGCTTTATGTCCGGGGATCGGATTTGTTATGCGTTATTTGAACCAAATAGACCACGGAGTTTATATATAATCGCTAGAAGAATTGGCATTCAATTTCAAGTTGCGCACAAAAAATATGAACGCCGCAATTTTTATGACTGCGGGCATAGAAGGAAAGCTTTTTTCGACTTTCAATACGTTTACGTTTCACACCTAACGGATAAAGCTGGTTAAATTGGACTTTAAAAAGGAGGCAAAGTGCAGGATCCCAAAACTAATAATCCGGTAATTGAACTGGGTAGTCTTATGGAAAAGTACTTCGCAAATACTAAATGGATTGTCCCTTTCGTTGGAGCCTATCTAGTTTTATCCTATTTGGTCGCCAATAAAATTCCGATTCCTTTTGATAGTAATTCCACACTTCTGTTGTTGCCTGTAATAGCTATTGCCGGAGTACTAGTGGTTTTTATGGGCATTGTGCTCATCTTTTTACCGGTGGTAACAGTGAGATGGTTTAAATTGGATTTATCGTCACTCTACCATCCTTTTCGCTATGAGCCAGGTCATATGCCCCTCTGGCGATATTTCGTATTTCATGTGCTAGTGGCAGCGGTCTGGACTGGTAATTATTATCTCGATTGGGTTCTCAATATTGATCTTCTCTCGGCCCCTCAAGAATGGGCGCTCATATTTGCAGTGAGTTTGTTTGGTTTTTTACTCATTCAACATCAGGAGAATGACTATTGCGAAACTGTTAAATGGTACCTTTTGATTGCTGCTTTAAATGTGATTTTATTTATTTGGTTTATTTTTTTCATGGCCATTCTGGGGCCAAGACTATCTGGTCTTTACCCCGGAAACGACAGCTTTATATTCCTTGGCATTAGCTTTTTTTTAATTCCTTTTCATGCTATTCAAATTATTCCGCTGGAAACAGCCAAGCCTGATAGCCAGCCGGAGGCTCAGCTAGCGCTTGGGCTATCTGCAATAGCATTATTGCTATTATTAATCCCCCAAGTGGCCGTGTTAGTGGGTGGTGCATCTTTGCAGATATTTGGATTAGGTGGAGACAAGAAAATAAAAATTGAATTTTATCAAGATGACAAGCTGCAGTTGCCGGACGTATTGAAGCAGAAGATAGATGCCAAGAAGCCCATATACCTCGCTTTTTCGACGCCATCTCAATGGTATATCCGAGATACCCCAGACTCAACTGTGACAAAAATCGAACTCAAAAACGTGGAAAAAGCGATTTTTCTCTCCAATAAAGAGGCGATTGAGTTTGTGCAGCTATTCAACGAGCATTAACACCGCGAGTTTTAAGGGCAGCCTCATTTTTCGTAATGGCGGCAATTCGGCCGTTGCAGCTGCAGTCCAGCCCCTCGTTAGTGAAGAGCGCAAAAAGCCGCGAACCGGAAGATTGATTTTTGAAGCTGCTATAACGTCAAAATCCATGAGATTAGCCCATGCAAATCGGCATCTGATATTTTTTCCTTTGAATTCGGAATCATGGGCAAGTCTCCCCATACACCCTCACCGCCTTCGCGCACTTTTTCAAATAAATACTCTGACGCAGACGGATCATTTTTATAGCGCGTAGCAACGGCTTTGAATGCGGGCCCATTGACTTTCTGATCCACACGATGGCACGCCACACACCCAGCTTTCGACATCAATTGTTCGTTTGCAAAAGCAGATATAGAAAAGACAAGCGCCATATGCGCGATAACAAGCTTACCTTTCACTTAAAACCTCGAAGTTACTGTTTTTATACAAACACAGCAAAAACCAAAGCTGCTGCTGGAGCAGCAGTGTGTGTTTCAAACCCAGTTAGTAGAAATAATTTCAAATTGCTAAGCGGCTGATTCTCGCGGATAAAATATACCCCCTAACAGCAGAATAAAAAATACCAACGGCGAGTTGCAATAAGTAAGCCACAGGAATTCTGCTTAATAAAATACTCGGCGAGGATATGCACGCCACGCAGCACTGTGATTGCGTATCCTCACGCAAAGTGATGCTTATCCAGCAGTTAATTTATCTTTAAGGGGAAAATCCAAGCCGAGTAATAAGCTAATAAATAAATATTTTATTGTTATCAATGAACTACTTAATCGAAGTTTAAAACGTTTTCGTCTGATATTCTTGGCTCACTGAAAGATTGGCTATGCGCTTGCTAAAGGGGTTCTCGTTGTTTTTATTGAAACGGAGCCCTTGGAAATGTCCTCTACCCATTACAAAAAAATCAGCTCAAAAAAAGTCATTGATCGTCCCCGCTTTAAAATTAGCCCTCTTGCTGCAGTTATCGCTAGTGTTGCCTTCACGTCGTCGACGGGAGCGTTCGCTGCTGATTCGAGAAGCGCGGATGAAATTAAGGCACAAGTCACTCGCCTGAAAGAGCAGTTGGAAAAAGAAGAGCAAGCTCTTGCTGAGAAATCCAACGAAAAATCGGCTCCATCTTCCTCTGCAAAAACAGAAAAAGCCGACGCTGATCAATCCACGCAATTGGGAAAAGTGGTCGTGCGTGCGCGCAATCGCATCGAGCGCCTGCAAGACGTACCGCTTTCCGTTTCTGTGGTGACTGGAAAAGAATTGGAGCGTCTACAAGCGCAGGATTTCGGCGAGATCACCAAACGCGCTGCAAATATTTCTTGGAACCAGGGTAACCAGCGCACGAGTTCGGTCTCGATTCGCGGCCTCGGTAAAATTGGTCAAAGTGAAACACAAGACCCAAGCGTTGGCATCATCGTCGATGGCGTGAGCTATGCCTACAACCCGCTCTCATCAAGCTTTGATTTCACCGATGTCGAGGCAGTTGAGGTAACCCGTGGACCACAAGGCACACTACAAGGCAAAAGCGCAAATCTCGGTATGGTCAACGTCGTCACGCGCAAACCATCTTTCACACCGAGCGCAGATTGGGCAATCTCCTATGGTGAGGACGACACATTACGTGCGCGTTTTGCCGGAGGCGGTCCAATTGTTGATGATTTGCTGGCTTGGCGAGGTGCAATCAGCGTCAGTAAGGGTCAAGGAGATATTCAAAATCAATTCAATTCCGATAGCACTTATCAGAATACAGATCGTGCTTCAGGCCGGCTTCAATTCTTATTAACACCGACAGAAAATTTCAGTGCTCGCCTAGCCTTAGATAAACAACCACGTGGTGGTGAAAACACGAATGCCAGAACATTTTATACACCAACACCTGCTTACTACTCCAACGGCGCACCCGTCAATACAAATAGCGACGCATCAACTCGTCTGAATCGACGCTGGTTCACGCAGCAAAAAAGTTACACCTATGCCGGAAACTATCTCGCTGAACAAGTCAATAATGACTCGCAAGAGCCCGTTGTTACAGGCAGCAATGGAGCCGCCATCGAGCTGAATTGGGACATTGATAATTTCAACTTATTTTCGCTTTCTGCTTATAAAGATTACCACTTCAATGCTCACAACAATGACGAAGGAACACCATTCGATATTCGCAGTAGCTCTGGTCAACAGATCGATTATCGACAGTTCAGCCAAGAGTTTCGCTTGAGCTCACAAATCGATAATTTTGTCGATTATCAAACGGGCGTCTATTTATTAAAAACCAGTACCAATATTCGGCGCAATGTCATTTATGGAGGTGATGCTGGTGCATGGTTTGCAACGTCCGCGCAATATGCACTTCTGGATGCAGACAGCAATGGACGCTACTTAATGCAAAACTCTCTGAATGGGTTGTGGAAAAACGAAAATCGGCAGTACATCGACAACGAGAGCGCCGCAATTTTCGCTCAAGCAAATTGGCACATAAGCGATCCTCTCACGCTGACTACCGGCCTCCGCTTAACCTATGAACATCGAGAAAATCCCGGCAGCAGTCTGGTATTCGACCCTGGATACGGTGGCGAATTAAGCGGTCCAAACTCAGACTTCATCGCACAAAAATATTTTAACACCGCTACGTTTAGTGCTTTGACCACGAATCAACAAGCACAAGTGGCAGCAGCTAAAGCGATTCGTGCATCGCAACTCGGCGTTTTGTGGAATTACTCTGAGCCAGAAGCTTTTGAGGATATTTTACCTGCGGTCGTTATCAGTCCAAGCTACAAAATCAATGAAAATCTATCCACGTATGCTTCATGGCAATATGGGGAAAAAGCCGGGGTTGCACAACAGGTTAACGGAGCCTCCTACCTGGCCGATCCAGAAAAAAACAGCGCTTACGAACTCGGCTTTAAATCATCCCTGTTGAATAACACATTAATTTTCAACGCCGATATATTCTTGATGAATATTCATGATTACCAGCAAGTTGTGCAGGTGCTTGATTCATACACCACCCAGCTAAAAGGTGATCAGCTGTATTACACCGCCGCTATTGGTAATGCTGATCGAGTACAAGTGAAAGGCCTTGAAATCGACGGAGTCTACGCCGGTATTACTAATACCACCCTGCGTTTTTCCGGCGCTTATAACCGCGCTGTTTACAAGAGCTTCGACAACTCTCCACAGCCGGCTGAGAGTTCATATTCCGGAGCACCGGCGTATGTCGATGTTTCCGGACGGACACTCGCAGGCGCACCGAAATATTCATTTAATATAGGCGGTGATTATCGGCTTCCTGTTTCGCTTGGCCCACTTGGTCAAAAGGAATTCCATACGAGTGTTAACTGGGCCTACACAACTAGATTCAATGCTGATCCAGCTCTATCCAGTTATGGTGAGATCCCATCGAATGGTATTTGGGATTATTCGATAGGTCTCGGCACGTTGGATCGAAAATTCGACGTCAATTTAATCGTTAAAAATCTCTTCAACAACGACACGATACTAGGGGTTGGTGGAACCAATACTGCCTGGAACAGCTACACCCCAGCAAAAGAACGCTGGGTGGGTATCGAATTTTCAGGAAAACTTTAACAGGTTTACATACCATCCCTGGTATGTGCGGTTCGCCCGGGCTTGCCCGGGCTTTTTTTTGCTCGTAAATCGCGATAAAAAATAAATGATCAGTAATACATACGGCGTCAGAAGATCGCTTTCATCACTGTACTGACAAAAATTTCATTGACTTTTACCAAACATCTGCTGCTGAACAAAATGCAATCAGACTTTATTTGTGTTGATCACCAATCAATCAAAAAAATAATATTTACATTGCCCATCAAAAATAAATCACTATTAAAAATAAATTACAAATAAATCATACGATTAAATTATTTATTCTGACAAACATCAGCCATGGCACTTAAATTGAGTAACAAATCCTCGAAGACAAATTTTTCATAGAGGAGATTTTCATTTTATGAGTACGATTAACCCGTTAACCAATTTTAAAAATCCAGGTTATCGATTTAGAGTCAAGCCAATTCATGCAGCTATAGCGACTATCTATATTTCATGCGGGGTTTTTCCTAATGCTGTTAATGGGCAAACTCTTGAAGAGCTTTCTGCAGAAAATTCACGGCTCAAGGAGCTATTGCAGAAAAACGAAGAACAAATCAACGCTGCCAAAAAACCCACCGAAGATGCCGCCACTGAAAAATCAACGACCGCCAATTCGAAAAACTCGACAACGACAAAACTCGGAAGCGTTGTGGTACGTGGAAAATCACAACTCGCAAGATTGAATGATGTTCCTCAAGCCGCCTCGGTGATTACAGCAGAGGAACTCAATCGAGAATTAAGTGTTGATCTTAATTCCATAACACGACGTTCGGCAGGCATTCGCTTCAATCAGAACAATACACGCGGCGCTTCGCTATCGATACGCGGTCTCGGCAAGCGTTCGTTTACCGAAACGCAAGATCCGAGTGTCGGTCTAACTGTGGACGGCGTCAGCTATGCACTAACACAACTCGGCAATTTCGATTTTTACGACATTGAGTCGGTACAAGTTTTACGCGGGCCACGCGGCACCGAAGGTGGCAAAGATGCCAGCGCCGGCGCGGTCAATATCGTTACGAAAAGGCCTTCGTTTACTCCGGCCTCCGATTTTCAATTGGTTTACGGACAACGCGATGCAGTAGTTGCGAAAGCGAATTTCACGGGACCAATCATCGACGATTTACTCGCGTGGCGCGGTTCGATTATCGCCGATCGCGGACGCGGATTTTATGAAAGCGAATACGATCCGAATTATTCATTTTACAACCGCAATCGTTTCGGCGGGCGCGCGCAATTTTTATTGACACCAACGCCTGAATTGACCGCACGCTTCAGTGTTGATTTGGAGCCCAAGGCGCCGCAAGTTGAAAACGGATTAACATTTCGACACGATCAGCCTGAGCGATATGCAGATGGAACGTTGACCGATGCAAGCGGTACAACTGCGCGCGCAAAACTGGCTGGCTTTGGTTCTACTGGACCTCGTAGTTTGCTGATAAACAGAAGCTATTCTGCAACCGGCACACCTCACGATACTTATACTTACGACGATTACATTCAAGAACGTCTGCTACAAAACGAAAATCAGGGGCAAACTGTTACCAATAAAGGAGCGTCAGCTGAAGTCAACTATGCGCTCGATGCAGGCACATTCACATCGATTACCGCATGGCGAAAATACAGCTTCGATGCACACAACGATGAAGGCACGCCACTCGATATTCAGAAAAACGGTGGCGGTGGTGTTGATTATTCGCAATATAGCCAGGAGTTTCGCTTCGATGGATCAATCGGGGGCGTTATTGATTACTCAACGGGAATTTATGCGCTTCAAACCAAAGATACAATTTCATCAAAAACCGGCTGGGGTTCAGATGCTGGAGCCTGGTTCGCTACCACCAACCAATACAACATCCTCGAGCGAAATGCGGGGACCAATCGCGGCGCAGGGATCGCATTGCTTGAAGACTCACTCAACGATGCCTATACAATCCAAGATACCAATGTCGATACGCGCAGTACCGCACTCTTCGGCAAGCTGACATGGCACGCGAATACGCAATTTGATATCGATGCAGGTTTACGCGCAACGTATGAGGACAGATCGACCAAAGACACAAAAATACTGGCATCCGATGGCACCGGTTTCGCGTTGAACCCAGTTAGCGTGCGCGGTGTAGCGCTGGGGGGCTTCAACTCTACTGGAACGACGGGCGTTTATAATGGCTCCCTCGCAACAATAGGTGCAGGCACATCCGCCAACATCGGCTTTCTCAACTCAACAGATCCCACTCAGATCGCTCTGGCCAATGCAGTCGCATTGAAATATTTCGGAGTAGCCAATTACAACAATTTAACACCTGACCAGGCTCGCCAGATTGCCAATGCCAAAGCTTTGCGCGCGGGCCAAATCGGCACATTGAGCAACGGCGTGAAAAGCACGTACCACGACCTTCTTTATACGGCAATATTAAGCCCCAGCTACAAAATCAACGAAAACATCACCACGTATTTTTCGTATCAGCGCGGAGAAAAATCCGGCTCGGCACTCAACATCAATTTCGTTAGCAGCAACGTCGATCCGGAAAACACCAACGCATACGAGCTAGGCATAAAAACCATCCTGCTCGACAATACACTCACCTTCAACACCAATATCTACTACATGGATATTCGCGATTATCAGACAGCGGTACGCGTAGTCGATGAATTCACCACAGCGACCAATATCGGTAATGGTCAGGCCAACCCGGTGGCATATGTTACCGCCCAAGGCAATGTCGATCACGCCAAAGTGCAGGGATGGGAATTCGACTTGTTCTATTCCGGAATTCCATACACGACGTTGCGTGTCGCCGGAGCGTACACCGACGCGTACTACGTTAAATTCGAGAATGCCGCGTTCCCAGAGGAAGATGCTTATTTATCGACAGCGGAGAAGCCATACACCGATCAAAATGGAGAAAACCTACCGGGCGTATCGAAATGGACAGGAAATATAGGCGCAGAATTTCGCTATCCGGTTTTCAATAACAAAACATTCCACGCCAGCTTCAATACAAGTTTCAATAGCCGCTACAACAATATCACTGACACCAATACGTCGAACTCCGATTACGGCTGGGTTGCTGGCGGGTCGCGCACCGACGCATCGATCGGCATAACCACGAAAAATAATTTCGACCTTTCGATTATAGCCCGCAACTTGTTCGACGATCGCAAACACGAAGAAGGTTGGACGAGTTATACGCCGTATGCCTACCCGAAATGGCTGGGCATCAGCTTTAGCGGGAAGTTGTAATCAGTTAACAGGGAAGAATACTCCTAAGAGGAGCCTCGCCTCCAAGGGCTTGCTCGACGCTTACAACGTCGAGCTTTTTTATTTTCATATAAATTCGGATTTGAATTGCGCGTTACGGATCGATCTAACTTTAGACGCCATTGACATAACCCAAAAATAATTCGGATGTTAAAATTAATCGACTTGATTGAATATAACTGCGTTATCTCAGGAGACTATTTGTGAAATTCGATACTTTGGCTGTTCACGCCGGTTATAGTCCAGACCCCACCACTAAAGCAGTGGCTGTGCCGATTTATCAAACCACGAGTTATGCGTTCGATGACACACAACACGGTGCCGACTTATTCGACCTGAAAGTGCAAGGTAATATTTACACACGCATCATGAATCCGACCACTGCGGTGCTTGAGCAGCGCATAGCAGCGCTCGAGGGAGGAATTGGCGCGCTCGCTTTAGCTTCGGGGCAAGCAGCAATTACCTATGCAATTCAAACCATCGCCGAAGCCGGCGACAATATTGTCGCCACCAGCACGTTATACGGTGGTACTTACAATTTATTTGCGCACACGCTGCCGCAATATGGCATTGATGTTCGCTTCGTTGACTATCGAGATCCCGCTGCTGTGGCAGCGCTTATCGATAAGCGCACCAAAGCGGTTTACGTGGAATCCATCGGTAATCCACTGGGTAACGTGGTTGATTTCGCTGCGTTTGCACAAGTGGCACACGCGCATGGTGTTCCGCTGATCGTCGATAACACCGTAGCTACGCCCTACCTCACCCGCCCCTTCGAGCACGGCGCGGATATTGTTGTGCACTCGCTGACAAAATATTTGGGCGGGCACGGCACCAGTATCGGCGGCGCCATTGTCGATAGCGGAAAATTTCCATGGGCACAACATAAGGAACGTTTTCGCCGACTGAATGAACCCGATGTGTCTTACCACGGTGTTGTATACACCGAAGCGCTTGACGATGCTGCCTACATTGCACGCGCCCGGGTTGTGCCGTTACGCAACATGGGCGCTGCAATTTCTCCCTTCAACAGCTTTTTAATCCTGCAGGGCATTGAAACACTCGCCCTGCGTATGGACCGTCATGTTGAGAATGCCATCAAGGTTGCGGAATTTTTACAGAAGCACCCCAAGGTTGAATGGATTAATTACGCAGGACTACCTGATCACGAATCGAAATCACTAATCGATCGCTATTTCGGTGGTAAAGCCTCGGGCCTACTCACCTTTGGCGTGAAAGGCGGTCGCGAGGCTGGTGCTCGCTTTCAAGATGCATTGCAGTTAATTACGCGCCTGGTCAACATTGGCGATGCTAAATCGCTCGCCTGCCATCCAGCGTCGACTACACATCGTCAACTCAACCCTGATGAGCTTAAAAAGGCGGGCGTCAGTGAGGATATGGTTCGCCTCTCCATTGGCATAGAGCATATCGACGATATCATTGCCGATCTGGATCAGGCATTAGCTACCAGCTAAGAATTAGCAAAGCCCATGGACGGGCTTTTACCACAGTGGCCGTTGCTGTAAGGCAGCGCGTCGTTCGCGAACTATTTTTTCGCGCTGTTCGCGGGTGACGTGGCCGGTTTCAGCAGGAAGAAATTTACGCACGTCGGCGAGCGCCACTTTGCGTATCGATGGCACCGGATGCGCATCGCATTCGGCCCAGCGCCCTTGGATTAATCCCTTCGTGTGCCCTGCCGTATCGAGCCAGTTGGGTACGCCGGGATCGCGATTCGCTACCACCACACGCAGTACGCGATCGCTATCTAAAACCGCTTGCGTATCGTTGAGACTACTGTTGTTGTTATACCAATCGATAGTTTCGTAAATTTCATTGGTTAAAATCACCGAATAATAACCACATACATCGGGTACTTTCGCTTCGATGATGAGCGCTTCGTCATCGCAAATCTCATAAGGGCCTTCGTAATAATATTGGCCAACGAGTCCACCGCCGCTGGTCATGTCGAAAGGCTTGAGCTTGTTGAGATAACCTTCCTGACGTAATTGCTCGACCCGATCGACAAACATCGCTCCGAGAAAATTCACCGCGATCGGCAATGCGCGTAACCGACGCTCGAGATCCTGCGCAGATCGGCGCGGCGAAGCGGCTGGCTTATCGATACGCTCGATCGCAATGCTCGGCGATTTTTCATTCGCCCAATCGCAACTCACTAACCGCATCATCAATTTATTCGCGGCAGGTCGTAATTCCCACCAATCGCCGGTATAACCATCGGGCCGCGTCGGGCTCAACAAAACCTCGAAGCGATCTTGCGCATCCACTTTCAATGCATTGATATCGAGATACGTGCGGCCACTGCCGGTTTCTACATTACGCGGCACCACCTGGCCGATATTTGCCATGCGCAGCGAACCGCGCTTGCCGCGCAAACGATAAATGCCTTTCGGATCGATACGCGCGGTGCGATACACCGTATCCGCATTCGGCTGGCCGACATTGAGAACCTGCCCAAGTGCGGGCAGAAATACCGGATTATCGGCATCGCCACCGAGTGCATCAAGCGACATCGAGGCCAATGCCTCCAGCGTGAGACGCGCCACCTCCTGCTGTATCAACGCGCTCTCGCGCATCGAGTCCGGCAATTTTGCCAACATGCGTTGTGGCAGCGTGCGCAAGTCGTCGATAAATTCTGCCCAGCCGGCAGGATCAACCTTCGCTTTTACGTTTGAAGCATTGTCATTGGTTTTGTCATTCATACGAAATTCTGACTCTTATCGGTTAAGTCGTCACAAAGTGCCGCAACAGCTGAAAGATTTAAAGACTCGTCACCAACGGCAGTTGTTCGCCTTCGCTATCCTGACCCAGCCACGCGCCCTGCAACGCAGAAAAACCATACAATCTCGCATTCCTGAAATCCTGCTCGGTATCGATATGGGTCGCAATGGATTCAATACCGTTGGCTCGATAAGCCTCGATATTTTTGCCGAGAATTTCACGCAGCTCTTCGAGATTTTCGTTAGAGCGCAACACTCGAATATCAATTTTAATAAAATCGGGATGATACTTAAGCACTCTCGCCATATCGGAGTTACGAATACTAACGCCATCGAATGCGATTTTATAGCGTCGGTCTCGCCAACCCGATATGGCTAACTGCAAATGCTCTTTATTGCTGATGTAGTCCCCGATCTCGAGCACAATGCGCCCCGTCTCAAGACCGCATTTCGATAAAATCTGCTCGAACACAACACCATGATTACCGCTCACTTCGAGCAAATGCTGCGGGTTAACGCTCATATGCAAATCGCCTTCCAGCTCATAGGCAAGATAATTGAGCGCATGCAGAGTGCGTGTTAAACGATCCAAATACACGATTTCACTTCGATCGCCCACCGAGAGTGCCAATCGAGGAATATCCAAATTGTAATGACGCGCGACACCCGATGAAGCCTTGAGATACGCTTTGTAACCAATTCGGGTATTCGCGGAATTCACAATCGGCTGAAATGTTGAGGTCAACCGCAGCGTTGCATACTCAGCGACAATGCAATCGCCCGAACTTTGCAGAGGGCCATCTTCAAATCTCTGACTCGCATCGGATACAACATGACGGTGTGAACTGTCGCCGCGTTTGAAGTCATGCAAGTTTAAATGCCGTAATACGTCCTGTAATGCCTGTACGTTGCTCACGAAAACCTCTCAGTAAATAAAAATGCCGACGAAAACGTCGGCACAAGCAACCTGGATGACGCCACACTGTAACCACAGATTCCCGCAGATAAAAATACTGTTTTATTGCAACCATAGAGTTCGTGGTAATAAGCGACCGCGTTGGCCTTGCCGGGCAATCACCGCGAGCGCCCGTTTTAATTGCAAGCGGAAAACTGCGACTGTTTGAGAAAATACCGTACGCTCCATAATCCGACCAACATCGGCACGACAAAAAACCATACGCGCATGACACCAGAGCCAAGCACAACGAAAGCGGGTCCTGGACAGACACCGGCCAAGCCCCAACCTATGCCGAACAGCGCGCTACCAATAATCAACTGGGCGTCGATAGGTGTTGGCTTCGGCAACTCGATGACATCACCCAGAAACGCGGTTCGTTTCCGTCGCGCGAATGCGAAGGCAAATACGCCGATGCCAATGGCTCCGATCATAACCAGCGAAAGTGAGGGATCCCACGCACCGAACAGATCGAGGAATGCGAGCACCTTGGCGGGATTACTCATTCCCGCGACGATCAGACCGATACCAAAAATCGACCCCGCAACAAAGGCGGAAATATTTTTGGCAACACTCATCGAATAACATGCCTCATGATAAATACAGTGATGAAGCCCGATGCCATGAACGTCAGCGTTGCGACCATAGAACGCGACGATAAACGCGACAAACCGCAAACGCCGTGTCCACTCGTGCAGCCTGCCGCCATACCTGTACCGATACCCGTGAGTAAGCCCGCGATACTCAGCATTGCGAAAGATTCCGATAGCGCGATCGAAATATCCCCAGCGAATAACCGATACAGTGATGGCGCGACAATTAATCCACCGACGAAAGCGGCACGCCACGCGCGCTCGAAATGAACTGAAAAATTTCCGAACAGCCCGCCAACAATGCCGCTGACTCCAGCGATTCGACCATTGAAAAGCAATAACACCGCGACACCAATGCCGATGATCACACCGCCAACCAATGCGGATAACGGTGTAAATGCCATCCAATCGATCTGCACAGTAAGTTCCTTGTTATTTCAAAACGACAAACAGGTTCAATATTTGTAGGTATAGGCAGCGCCAAACGAATTTTCCTCTAAATGAATATCCGCATTGCCACCACCAAATGTTGCCGGAATCGATCCACTGCCATGTACCGTCTCTTTAAAACCGTGCAAATAGGAAAAACTCACTTCTGACTGACGATCAATCGCCCAAGTGGCGCCCAGCGTTGCCTGTTTGGTGATAACGCCCGGCGCCAGTATGTTGAAGAAGGTTTCGCTGGCGGGAATCGGTTGTTGCGTGTGACTGTAGCCCGCTCGCAATGTCAGCTGGTTGGAGACCTGATAAATCGCTCCCAGCTTCCACACCGAAATATCGCGCCAGCCGAAACCACCACCGCGGTCTGACCCCAGCGGGTTGCCCGCAAATAAATTGGCAACGCTATTTCCAACGGATTTTACGCCGCTGTATTCGATACGCTGCCAGTCGAGAGCAAGCGACAATTTATCCACCGGCCTCAAGGCAAGCCCCAGACCGTAATTTTCTGGAATATCGAAACCGCCTTGCTCCGCAAATAAACCACGGTAATCGTCGAATTCTCCAGTTTTTGTTTTTGATTGCCACGTTGCACCGAGACTCAATAGCTCATTGATTTTTGCATTCCAGCCCAGGCGAATACCGACCCCTGTTGATGAATCATGGCCATTATTCGAAAGCTTGGAAGCATCGCTGGAGTACGGCGAGAACACACCCAATCCCTTTGCCTCAAAACGCTGATACGCAAGATTGAGCGCAGCCCCAATACTCTGTGAAGCGGTGATTTGCCAGGCAACCGCAGGCGAAATAAAAACCTGAGCCAAATCGACCCCTGCTTTACCGGTGCCTCCAAAACGTGAATAGGGATTGGTGGAATAGTCGGTATTCATGCCGCCGTTGCCATAAATTGCAACGCCGGTAACGATCGTTTTATCCAAACGGCGACTAAACGCAAATTCAGGAATTAGAAAACTCTTCGTCCCATCGCCGTCGAATGTCTGATCGGGGCCATAGGCATTGCCATGTATGCTCGCGCCGCGTTTAGGCTGAAATAGCTCGATACCCGCATTTATTTGATCGTCAATCTGCGTCAGTCCCGCAGGATTGGTTGCAATTGCCAGTGCATCTTGAGGCAGCGCAATTCCCGCACCCGCATTACCTTTGGCTTTAACACCGTATCCATGCGAAAAATATCCATTCGTAGCGCCAGCCGGAGATGCCAACATGAACCACTGCAAAGAGGCTGCGGCAATCGCATAAGCTAATAATTTTTTCGCCATGTTTTCTGTCCTATCGACCGAGTTTTAAGAAACAGCTTTATCACCACTTTCATAGAGCAGCATGCATGCCATGGCTAACATCGTTGTTCTGCGCGTCTTTACTGTATGAGCATGCTCACGACTGCTGCCTTAGAAGCAAAAAAATTGATTCAACGCTGTTGCTTGAGCAGCAAAAAGATCGATGACACTCAGCAGCATGCGGTCTAGACGGGCTGGTACGAATCTTGAGAGAGGGAGTTTTTATTTCACATGGATATTTAAAATATGAGCAGATTTCCTAAATCATTACTGATCGCGTCGCTCTGCTTGTGCGCAGGCGATAGCATTGCTGGATCGCTTTCGGGTGGTACATGGACGCCCTCGGGTTGCGGTACCGCGCCCAAGGAATACAAACTCGATTTGAGCAATCCCGATGCGTTTAATGCCAGCGTGCAGGGTGTCAATCAGTACCGCCAAAGCTCGCGCGATTATGTTGAGTGTGCAGCGCAAGAAGCGAACAACGATATTCAGACAATTACCCGCGCGGCAAAAGCCGCACAACAGGCAAGACTGGATGCCGAGCAGAAAATTGCCGATGACGTAAAAGCTGCCGATAAAAAATTTGGTCAGTAATATTTGACGATAGGAATAACACATTATGAAACGAATCGTATTGGGCTGTGCTTTAAGTTTGGCAATATCGACACCGGCACTCGCGGCATTAAAGCAAGGCGATAATGCGCCGCTGTTTAAAACCCAGGCATCGCTGGGTGGAAAAGCGTTTAACTTTGCGTTGCAGGATGCACTCAAGCAAGGCCCGGTGGTGGTGTATTTTTACCCGACTGCGTTCGGGGGCGGATGCAGCATTCAGGCTCATGAATTTTCCGAGCATCATGCGCAGTTTGCTGCTGCGGGCGCCAGTATCGTCGGTGTATCGCTGGATGACATCGGTCGGCTTAACGAGTTTTCCGCCGATCCGAAATATTGCGCGAGCAAATTCCCGGTCGCTTCGGATACCGATGGAAAAATTGCCAATTCATTCGACCTCGCGGTCAACGAAACGACACGCGGTAGAAAAGATAATCGCGGCGTCACCGTAGACCATGGATCAATCGAAAGAACGACATTCATTGTCGGCAGGGATGGCCATATCATCGCTACTGTCGGTGGACTCAGGCCAGAAGAAAATGTATTGAAGTCGTTGGAGATTGTTAAAAACCTACAGGCCCCTAAATAGTGAAAGGCGCCGACATAAAATTGATTATGCCGGCGTATCCACATACGGGACAGCCACAATTTGATACTCATCTTCGTAGACGACATAACCGGGTCGATCTGTCGTCAACATATCCACTACAAAACCATACTTTTCGAGCAGATCGGCAACCAGCCTCGCCTTTGCAATGTACTCCTCAGCATTATCTTTGAACCAACTCAATGCCACAGGTTGTGCATGCGATTTTTTCGAGCGTGAAAGTCGCGAAGGCTCGGGCAAATATTTGTTGAACCAGGAGGCGGTCTCTTTGTACCACTCGGAATCCTCCTGGTTCATCACATTCATTTTTTTGAGAACCCCCATTCCGGCGAACAATCCCTTTCGCTTCCCGGATCGTCTATCCTGATACGAAACGACAAACCGCAAATACATTCGATCCCTCACAAACCATATTCAAAGCGAAGCTTCCAGCGCCAAACGAAATACCGGATATGTTTTATAAATCGATGTCTGATCGATTGTTCCTCCCGCGTAAAAATATTCATCTTCCTTGATCATATCCTGGTGCAGAAGATTGGCTGCCGAGAATCGGAGCTGGCTGGATTTATTCATTTTCCACAATGCGTAAGCTTCGAGCGATCGCTGATAGCCGGTTGAAGATTGCCGATCGACTGCATTTCGCACGAGAGCTCCTTGCTTGAAACCGAAATTACCGCCGAGCGTCAAAGGTAATGCGGATAACTTCCAATCAGCTCCAAAATTAGCATTGAGCTTCTCCTGATTTTCCAAGCGATTATTCGGCCCCGGAATATTATCGACACTCGACCAGTTCCTGCTCAGGTTAGTCCGCACATCAATAGCAGGTAAGTTTTTATCGAGCTCCTTGAGTGCTGATTTTAATTCCACTTCAAATCCCAGCGTCTGCGCGCGGCCATTATTGACGGGTCGTAATACCCAGCGCCCATCATCGGCAAAAATCAGCTCCTGCTGAATAACGTTTTTTATTTGCCTCGCATAAACGCTGGTATTGAGCAGCGCGGTGCCGAGAAAATAATGCTCATAACCCACATCCAAGCCCCACGCCAGCTCGGGACGTAAATCGGGGTTTCCCGCAGAATCGGGTGTTGTCGGCGAGTTGTCGTCGACACGAAAACGACGCGCTATTAAATTTCGAGTATTCGGCGCTTTGTAGGTGCGCGCAATACCCACCCGAATCTGATCTTTTTTGGTATCGGGAATTTTCCACAGCGCTTGCAGACTGGGACTCCAAACGCCCGATTGATTTTTAACGGTTTCCAGTGCATCGCCTCCGCTCTGCGTGCGCAAGCCCTCCCAGCGCAGTCCGGTGTACACCGATAACCGTTTGGTAATCTCCCAATCGGCTTGCGTGAAAACCGCGATACGATAAACATCCGCAGAGTAGTATTCGTCGATATTTTCCGGCGGCGCTACCAACGCGACGTGATCGCGTTGAATGCGATCTTCAACCCGATGTGAAATTTCGCTATCCCAACCGAACGCGAGTGCATGCTTATCGGAAAATGGCATGCGGTATTTTCCGCTTAACGCCGCGCCGCTATCTTCAGCGGATGCGCGCACTGTGCGCTGTAATGAAGGCTCATCGTCTGCAAAATTCTGTTCGGGTAATAACGATTCGCGCCGATTCCGGTTTCCGCGCCGATTGCCATTGAGAGAAAATTTAGTTTCAACTGTTTTTGCATCATCTAACTCACGCGAGAAGCTCAATCCCGCACGCGCGATGAGGCTGTAAAAATCCTGCGAAAAATCGAAATCGCCATACAGTGACGGCAAGCCGATGGGAAACGTCACATCATCTGTGTAACCGACGTTGCCGCGCTGATAGGAAATAAAACCATCGGCAATCAAATTACTGTGCGCATCGAGTTGCCAGCTAACCCGTGGTGTCAAGCTCGCGGTATATGCCTCGGAGCGCTCTTCCGTCGATTTTTGCTTGAGCGAAATGGCTTCCCGCGTTGTAGCGATATTCCGCTGTTCGGTCCTGCCAACACTGTGTGTCTTTTGACTTTTAAGATTGCCAGCCACGCTATAACTGAACGTATCCTGTTTATCCACCTGCTGAAGATCGAGATTGAATGCAGGCTGATCGTTTTCGCTCGCCGCTGCCAATTTAATTGTGCGCTGTCGCTGTCGAACCGATTTCTTCAGGATGATATTGATCGTACCGGCGATCGCCTGTGCACTTTGATCTGCGGTCGCACTGCGAACAACTTCGATGCGTTCGATTAAATTCGGCGCAAGCGAATCGAGAGAAAAGCCAGGGGCCACCGGTTCGCCATTCAACAGAATTTGCGTGTAACCATTACCCAAACCTCGCATGCGAATTTCACCGCCACGTCCCGGTGTGCCGCTGACCGAAATACCCGGCACGCGCTTGAGTGCATCCGCTATGGTGGTATCGCCAAAGCGCGTCAAATCCTCTTGCGAGACGATAACTTTAGCGGCGCTCGATTGATTGAGTGCCGCCTCAGCGCCATTGACAACCACCGCTTTCAATTCGGTGGTTTGAGCTGAATTGGTCGAACCCAATGGATTGGTATTGGGTGTTTGAGCGTGAAGAAGCTGAATCGGGGTGCTGTACATCAAAATTAACGCAACAACCCCTGAGCTGGACAGGCGGGCATGAATACTCATTAAAAATCCTTTCTTTCGTGAATAATTTGCCCGCAGCGTTCGGCATTATCTGCTTGCAGTTTTGGCCGAAATAAAATCTTCCAGATCCGCAAGTTTCACGATGCCAGGGCCGTGCAATGCCGCAATGCGATCGACATTGAGATTCAGCTTTTTAATATTTTCGTGAAGATTAACCGCATACGGATTCACCGATGCAGGACGCGGCGCATTCGGTGCTAACGGCGTGTAAGCATCTGCCTCAATCAGAATTTTTTCCGCTGGCAAATAAATTAACGCAAAGGCATCGTTATGACCGTTGCCTGCCAGGGTATGAATTTCAATTTTGCGTTTACCATCGTACAGCGCGTAGCTGTCGGTGAAGGTTTCAAACTTCGCGGCTTTTTTCGACGCGGCTAGACGATCGGGGTTGATCGAATGCGCTCGCGACCAGACCTTCTCGTAGTAAGGTTTGTTATCAGCATGCGTGACGATAGTCGCACCCTCGTCCACATACGTGCGCAAACCGCCCGAATGATCGAAGTGATGGTGCGTGTTCACCAAATACGCAATCGGCTTATTCGGAATCAACTCTTTCGCTTTCGCTATTACTGCGTTCGAGCGCGCTTCGTGTTGCGGCGCTTCAACGATGACGATGTGATCGGCCTGCTCGATAACCACACTGTGATGCGAACCGCCGCGCAAGTAATACACGCCTTCAGCCAACTGCTCAGAGGTTACATTGACTTTCGTCGCATCGGCGCTGCTGATTTCTTGCGGTACCGTAATTTCTGCAGCCGCATTTTTTGTCACGGCGCCGATAGTCAGATCGAGTACCGGATAACCGCCCTGCGTGCGCACGATATGCGAGGGAAATGAAACACCGTTGAAATCTTTATAGTCTGAATAAGCGGTTTCAAATTCGGTATCGCCGAGCACGGGATTGTCGATCCACGTTTTTACCGATTCGACTTGATTCTGTTTGTTGATCACACCCTCATAGCGATAATTGCCGACAGAAAATTTAACGTCGGTTTTATCGCCATTGGCTTTCTGCTCGGCGTTGTTGGTGATCGCGGCACGCAGAAATCCTTGCGGTGTCGACCATATTTCTGCACTGCGCTCTTCGACAGCCGCCGGTTGTGGCTGCGGTGCGGGCGCTGCATCGGCCGGTGCACCTTGCGGAGCCGCGAGATTCCAGGCAACCGTTTTACTGACGTATTGATCAGGCTTTTGCTCGACCGGTGCCGGACGCTCGCGCCCTGCTTCAATGGTTTGCTTGCGCACGATCTGCACGCGCGCTGCTTGCGTATCGTAATTGATCGTCGCGCTGTAACTGCTGACATCAAACTGTGGCCACGCCGATGTCGGATTCGGTGCCTGACCGAATTGATACCATTTTCCGGTTCCCGAAAATGCGATCGATTGTGTTCCGGTCGCATCGATCTGCTTGGCTGCGTCCTGCAATGCGTCGTGACGCGAGCAGCCCGGCAGCACGACTGCCATGGAAATAATTGCCGCATTCAGCAGCCATGACTTTTTCGCGAAACGCGCTGCGTTATAAAATTCATGTTGTGTATTCATATCTTTGTCCTTGTTTACATAATTATCGAAGCGATAAAACTATTTTTCGTATCAGCTAGGCGCGTCGGCCGGATTGTTCAACGAGCTTGGGCGAAGCGATTTGCGCTCTGCACTTTTCTTTTTCTTCTTGGGTTTGAAATCCGCCTGCAAACGCTTCCAACCAAGCACAACGGATGTACTGCCAAGAGCGATGCCCATGCCAACCAGCGGTAACATCCAGGCATCCCACAGCGGGCGCAGTTGCAGCCAGCCGAAATCCCAATGGTGTAATGCCGAATACAACCAGCGATAAACGCGGCGACTCGCATCCTGTTTCAAAACGAGACGACCATTCTGCGGATCGAGATAAAAGCGCGTTCCCGCTGCGTCGGCAAACTGCACACGCAAAATCGGCAGCGGTCGATCGAGATCGCTCTGCTCGTGACGGCGGTAGTAATAGCTGTCATAGTCATCGCGCAGCTCCACCGATGTGACCTGCGCATTTTTCAAAATGCGTGTTGCAGCCGCGACCAGTTCGTCTTGCGAAAATCCCGCTACTGCTCCAGCAAGCTGCTGCACGAAGCGATCACCATCGCGTGTCAGCGCTGTTGCCACCGTGTTATCGCCGAGATAACGCCATTGCAGCTCGACAACATCGGGTTTCGATTCCGGCAGTGGCGCCGGTTGCCAATTCAGCATGGCTGCGGGTGGCTGACGACCTTGATAATTACTCAACTCACTGCGACTTGGATTTGCAGGAGAAAATAATTGAAAAGGATTGGTGTTCATGTAGCCGCTGAAAGCCCACAGCAACGCCGCAAAACCGCCGATCAATCCCACCCAGAAATGCCAGGTATTCCAGACATCGCGATACGGATGCACGCGCCCCTTGCTGTAAGTTGCAGTACCGAACCAACCCGGACGCCAGCGCTGCACGCCGATAATGATGCCGGTGAGACTCGCAACCGCTGCGATAAACCCCGACCAGATTTGCACATTGCGACGCGCATCAGCGCTGCCGAGCGATTCGATGGGACGCAGCAAATGGATCCAGTTGCCACTCCAATAAAGCGCTCGTGTGAATCGCGTGGAATCGCGCACGACTTCACCTGTGCGTTGCGAAATCAATAACTCGCGACCACCATCACCGACGGTCAAGCGATGAAATGGCCGCAGTGTTTCGTAATTGCGCACACTGCTATCTTGAATACCGGTATCGATATGGCGAATGGACGAATTTTCGAGCGCAATTTCACCGCGATTTTTCAACCAGCTCTGGGCGATGAGTTTTGCTTCATCGCTCGACGTGAGATGAAGCTCGCCCGTGATTGCAGAGACCGCAAAGCGCTGACCTGCGCCGTTTTCGATCTGCCAGATCGGCACACCGGCCTGCCGCACGAGTCGAGCCGACGCGATGAAATCGCCATCGAAATTTTTTCCCGCTGCTTCGTTGCGCAACTTTTCAACGGGCAATTCGGCGCGTTGTGCTGCACTCTTTTGCCATGCCTGCTCCAGCGTTATCCAGCCTGATTCGATATTCAATGCCTCGCGGCCTTCGAGCTGTTCCGTGTAATCCAGCGCCGATGAACCCGCGTACATGATCACGAGTCCGGATGAAAACCAGATAAACATGAACAACGCAACTGCGATGCCGCCCCAACGATGAATTAAATACAGCCAACGCTTCATCTGTGTTTTCTCGTAAAGAATTTCTATTTTGTTTCAGCCGCCGTGGTTGTTACCGGACCAAAACCGACGACCTGAATAATCGCTTCCTCGTTTTTGGCGCCGTCGTAATGCACCTCGCCGCCGCGATGCAAAACGTAACTGCCGGCGGGTGCAGCAACCGCGTTGTCGGGATCGAATTTATTGCCGGTGCCAATCCACCAGGTGTCTTTAATCACCGTAAAAAATCGATCCGAATTATGAAAATGCGGGCGACTGAAATTGCCGGGCAGCCATTTGATTTGAATCACATACGGGCCGGTCTTGTCGGGATCGCCGAATAAAATGGCGCGCTCGCTCGTGCCTTCCTTATTGCGCACCCACTGAATATCCTGCGGTCGCTTGATTTCCACCGCCTGCGGATTCAGATCAACCGCGTAAACGGTGATTGCAAGCGAAAGCAATACCAGACACAGATATCCGGCGATAAAACGTTTGGATTCAATCATCGTAATTTTCCACATCGACTAACGACTTGAAATTAATTGAAACCGAGCGTCACCGGATTCTCGCTGCGCGGTGTTCCTTCCGGCGTCCAGTCATACGGCACGGGTTGGCCGCGATACAACTGGCGGTTGTAATTCGGTCGTCCCGTTACGCTGTCTTTTCCGGCGCGTCCATACGGATTCACATATTCCCAAACAATTTCGCCGGTGGGTGTGACTTGAAATAAACGACCGCTCTGGCCTTCGTCGATAAAGGTATTGCCATTCGGTAAACGTCGCGCAGCGCTGATATGCGTGCTGCGAAACGCCCAGCTCGGTTGTCCCGAATCTTCGGCGGTGTATTGCCACACGATTTCTTTTTTAATCGGATCGATTTCAAGCACGCGCGAACCGCCCGTGATCGGCAACACGGCGGGCGGATAGCCCGCCTGCCCTTGGTTGTCGAACACCAGCAAATTTCCCGCGCCAGGTAATCCTTCCGGAATAATGTGCGCGTCGTGTTGTCCCGCAATTTGATCGACCGGACGCGGTACTTGACGACGTTTGTCGCGATCGACTTTCGCGTAATTCGGACCGAGATTCCAAACTACCTTGCCGGTTTTGCGGTCGATGATCGCGATGAAATTGGCATTGCGCGCATCGAAAATTAAATTATCGGGATGAAAGCGTTTATCGCCTGCCGCGTACCAGTGATTCGGTCCGACAACTTTTAAATTATTGACATGCAGATAATCGGGATCTTCGCTCTCGCGCACGAGTTTTAATTGCTCGGGCGTGAAACCGAACTCTTCAAGATGATCGGCACCGATCCAGGTCCAAACCACCTCACCAGCCGGATTCACTTCATAGACAACATCATCGAATAATTGCGGCTGTTTGAATCCCGGTACTGCATGTACGAGATTGGCGAGTACCGCAGTATTACCATTCGGCAATCGCGCCCAATCGTGATGTTGCTGTGCGAAACCACAGGGCGCTTTCTCGCCGAATTTCCAGACGACATTGCCATCCCAATCCAATTCGCCGATGGTTTTCGCAATGCGACCTTCCGCGCGTCCAGGAATCAAACCCGTGCCGCGACCTTCAGCGGTTTCGAGCGTGACGAACACATGACCACGTTTGCCGCCGTTGACCGCCGGATTGATAAACGTGCTGTGCGCAGCAGCGTCTTTCCATTGACGAATCGTGTTGCCATTTAAATCGATTAAACGCGCGATATTGTCGCCGCCGGTAAACAGCACATACGAGTTATAGGCCCGACTAGGGTCGTAGAGAGTTGTCCCTGTCGGGTAAACACTGGGGCCGGCTATGGTGGCTGGAGCCATCAAACCTGAAATAAGACCGGAAAGAAAAATTGCGTTAACCGATTTCAATAATTTTTTCTTCATGATTTTCTTCGAAGGATGGAAGGCAAGGAATCTGCATAGCAGAATGTGTTCCACTCCAAAAAAATCGATAAAATTCGATTATTGCTTTGATTTTCATGGAGGAACGCAGATTTATTGCTTGAATATCCGCACAGAAAGCTGCTGATTCAGCAGCAATTGATATTTCTGTGTTGCCCAAAATACACAGGACCGAGAAATTAAAATGCGCTACAAATTACAGACGCTACGTCCCTTGGCCACGACGCTTGGCCTGACCAAGATTTTTGGCTTAACCACGATACGGCGCCCGGCGATGAGCGTGTTTTTGATGATGGCGTTGCAGAGCACAGCGATCGCAGAGCCACTGAATCTCGGCGAAGGCCTTTCGATCGACCGCCCCACTGACTCAGCAATTTTTTTCGAGCCAATTCCCAGCTTCAACGCCAACAAGAAAATGCTGCAACGCCGCAATGAGGGAAAAATTCAATACTTTGTCAGCATCGATCGGCTCGGTCGCAACTCGACCAGTGCCGAACGTTATTTCGAGCGCCTGCTGCGCGACATCGGCGACGCCAGCGAAACGGATTCACTCAAAATTATCGATCAAGGAGATTATTGGACTGCCGCGAACGTGCGTGGCAGCTACGTAGATTTTGTATTCACGCCGACAGGAAGCAAGCGACCACAGCATCAGGTTGCACACTTTCTGACAAATACCTATCGCAACTACATCGCTATCGCGGTACTCGTCGATAACGCAGCGGAACCGCAACTGCGCGACGACACGATTGCCCTTTTCAATAGCGCGTCAATCAGCACGTTGAATGCACCGACACCATCAAGCCTGCCTGTAAGTGTGGCGAAGTAACGCGCTATTGCTTCTGGGCGGGATCCCAATGCTCTGCGATTTTTCCATTTTCAATACGAAACATATCGAACCAGGTTGTTGTGTATTTGTGTGAAGGATCTTTGGGGTCCGGGTATTCGCGTACAAAACTCAACGTCACCAAATCACGCTCCGCTGTGATTGAAACGAGCGGTGCTAAAACTTTTTGTTCGATGGGTTTAGGCTTGCGAATTTTGGTGAAGAATTCAATGAATGCAGCGCGGCCAGTGGCGACATTGGGATTGTGCTGAATATAATTTTCGGCGAGATACTTATCTGCCAGCTCCATGTGTCCGCCCTCGAAAACTTCGCGCCAGAAGTCAAACACCAGCTTTTTATTGGCGGCGAGTTTCGGATCGGCGCTTGCCAGCAGTGCTGCTTGATCGTCTGCCGGTGTCACGGGGATCTGCGCCTGAGCAACGCCCGAAGCAGTCAACACCAATGCACAAACGCATGCAGGAATAATTTTTCTCACAACAATTTCCTTAAAAAAAATTTGCTCGCAAAAATTAAACGCTAAATCCTTCACGCGTCAGCGGTAACGTGCGCACACGATGCCCCGTCGCAGCGAAAATCGCATTGCTTATGGCGGGTGCGGCGGGCGGTAAGGATGGCTCGCCAACACCGGTGGGCGTAAAATCGCTCTGGATGAAATGTACATCGACCTGTGGCGCATGCCGCATACGCAAAATCGGATAGCGATCAAAATTGGATTCCTGAACGCGGCCGTTCTCAATCGACAATTCCAAGCCGAGCATCGTGCTGAAGCCGTCGATAACCGCGCCCTGCACCTGATTTTCTGCACCGCTTAAATTCACGATGGGGCCGATATCACCGGCGACGACAATGCGATGCACAGTGAGTTTTTTGTCGCTATCGACACTCACCTCTGCAACTTCGGCGAAGTGTCCGGCGTGACTGAAGTGAAAGGCGAGCCCAAGCCCACGCCCTTTCGGTAAAGTTTTTCCCCACCCCGCCTTTTCAGCAGCGAGTTTTATCACTGCGGATGCACGCGCCGTATTCAACGAATACGCATCGCCCGGTTTCAACCAGCGCGGCTCACCCATGATGTCAAGAAGAAATTCAAGATGATCGCGTTTCGCGCTGACCGATAATTCGTGCAGAAAACTCTGAACTGCGAATGCGATCGAATTCGAGCGCGGTGCACGCCAGGGACCACACGGAATTTGCAGCGGTAATTTCGTTTGCGTTAATCGCACATTCGGCACCAGCAGCACAGGAAACTCATCGGCAGGCAAATCGCCACCGCTGACTGGCCGCTGACCATCCGCCGTGAAAGTGATGAAATGATCCTGCCACGCCACCAAACGCCCGCCTTCATCGACACCACCCTTGAATGCGTGAAAACCGCCGACGCGATAAAAATCGTGCAACATGTCGTCTTCGCGCGTCCATTGCAATTTGATCGGAACACCGGCCTGCTTGGAAATTTGCACAGCCTCGCAAATGTAATCATTGATCAGTCGGCGTCCAAATCCGCCACCGACACGCGTCTGATGGATGGTGACTTTTTCCTGCGCCAACTTGAAAAGTTCGGCAATTGTTTTTAATGCACTGTCCGCAGTTTGCGTGGGAGCCCAGATTTCAACATTATCGCCACGAAACCACGCTGTGGTATTTTGCGGCTCAAGCGGCGCGTGAGCGACAAACGGGTAAGTGTAAAATGCGCTGATCGATTTGCTTTGCACAATTGTCTTATCAAAGTCACCGATCGTTGTTAACGTTTCTGCGCCAGCTTTCAGCGCGAGCTCTTGTGCAGCAGCGCGGGCTTTGCTCCAGCTGTCTTGCGAGGCGCCGGTTTCATCCCATTCGATTTTCAACTGCTTTTTTGCATTGATTGCCGCCCAGGTATTCCTGGCAATAATTGCCACACCGGGCATGACTTCGTTCGGCTTGTTGTTTCCGATGACAACGAATGCGTCGGTGACGCCTGGCAATTTTTTAATGTCATCGAGATTTGCGCTGCGTACTTTGCCTCCGACGGCAGGGCATTTTTCAAACGTGGCGTAATGCAGATCAGGAAGCGTTTGATCGATACCGAACAGCGGTTGTCCTGTCACCAACTTCACATTATCAACACCCGTCACGCGCGAGCCAAGCAAAGTGAAATTTTTGACAGCCTTGAGCTGTATTGTTTTTTCATCGGGCAGAGGCAGCCCAGCTGCCTTGTTGGCGAGTTCGCCGTAATTCAATTGACGCTTGCTGGCAGCATGACTTACCACACTTTTTCTCGTGGTAATTTCAGTTTCGGCGACGCCCCATTCTTTGGCCGCAGCCGTCACCAGCATGGCACGGGCGACTGCGCCAGCACGTCGCAGTTGATCCCAGCTTGCGGGTATCGAACGCGAACCACCGGCGCTTTGTCGACCGTAAACGGTTGGATTAACCGGTGCCTGCTCGACACGCACGCGAGCCCAATCCGCATCAAGCTCTTCCGCGATGATCAAGGGAAACGCAGTTTTAATTCCCTGTCCGATTTCCGGCCCTTTCGAATAAATCAGAATCGTGCCGTCGGTGGCTATTTTAAGAAATGCATTGGGAGCGAATTCGCGCGCTGAATTTTTTTCCTGCGCAAATGCGATGCGGCTGTCGCCGATAAAGAATGCGAGCAGTAAGCCGCCACCTGCCAAACCGGATAATTTCAAAAAAGAGCGGCGATCCAATGCCGTTGCCGCACGACTCTCCACCTCTGCAAGATGCATGATTTGATGAATTTCTGCATCCGCGATGGCACCGTTATTTTTTGCAGTTGCCTGCTCAGCGATAGTCTCAAACGAAGTCATACTGCACCACCTTTACCGAGATTTTCAGCAGCGGTGTGAATGGCTTGGCGAATACGCAGATAGGTGCCGCAGCGACAGAGGTTGCCATTCATGGCCGCATCGATTTGTGCATCGGTGGGCTTTGGTGTGTGTTGCAGTAAAGCGGCAGCAGCCATTAGCTGACCCGCCTGACAATAACCGCATTGTGGAACGTCGTGCTCGATCCAGGCTTTTTGCAGCGGATGCAGTTTTCCGTCGCTCGCAGCCAACCCCTCGACGGTTTTGATTTTTGATGAGGCAACAGCGGCGACCGGTATTGAGCAGGCGCGTACCGGGTTGTCATCAATATGCACGGTGCACGCGCCGCATTGAGCGATACCGCAACCGTATTTAGTGCCGACGAGCCCGAGCGAATCGCGCAAGACCCACAAAAGCGGCGTCGCCGGATCGACATCCTTTACATCAAAGGTTTTTCCATTCACCGTTAGCTGCATAGCGTAGTCCGCTCCTAAAAATTCACGATCGATTTTTCCATGCTGAGTATGAATGCCATTTCGATGAGATCAACATATTCAGGCTCTACATAAACAGCCTGAACTTTACGGCCCTCTTCCTTAAACCCCAAGCGTTGATAAAGTCGAATTGCATCGTGATTATTTGAAAATACGTTTAACTCGATACGCCGAATACGATTTTCTGTTGACCACTGCAACAAACCCGCAATCAATGCCGATCCAATACCCTGCGAACGATATGCCTGCAACACACTGAGGCCAAACTCGCACGAATGGCGTAACTGCGGGTGTTGATGAATTTCCGCAGTGAGACAACCGATAATCACGCCACCCTTAAGTGCAACCAGCATTACCCCTGACTCATTCTTTAAACGTGTAAGAAATCTCGCCTCTTCATGAACCGATGGAACATGCACATGCCACAGAACGGTTTGAAGATTTTCCGCGCGAAATTGCCGGAGAAAATCGACTACCGGTTTGGCATCATCTACGGTGGCAACGCGAACTATCATGGCGACAACTCAACTATTTCGTATGTGTCAGCGAATTAACTATCAATTAACGAGCCAGTGTCGGTTTGCACAGTGCCTAAAAACGCAGATCATTTTTCTGCGACGAAAAAATACCCCAGACAAAAAAGCCGCGCCGTTTTACCGGAGCGGCTTTTTATTCAGTGGAGTTATCCGAGTATCACGAATTAAAACTCGGTTTTAATGGTGACGCCATACGTGCGCTCATCGCCAGGCTGTCCGTAAATTGCACCGGAATTACCTGCCTGAATGCTGACGAAGTTCAGATACTCCTTGTCGAAGGCATTGCGCACGAACAAGGTGACGTCAGTGCCGTTATCCGCTTTGAAGCCCGTTCTGAAATTGACCAGACCATAACCTGCGATTTCGGCGTATTTCGAGACCGATGCATCGGAATTCCAGTTCGAGCGGAAGCTGACGTCGGTGCCAAAATAATAATCGCCACGAGCGCTGAAAAACGAGCCGAGGTAATTATATTCAGCGCCCAACGAGCCTGCCCACTTCGATACGCCCGGCAATTTCTCACCGCTTAGATCATATGCAGCCGTGGTGCTGGTCAGGTATTCGAGCGGCGGCGGGCCATTCTTGAACGAATCGTATTTCGCGTCGGTGTACGCAAGCGCTGCGTATGCCGTTAACGAATTACTTAAGCGAAACGCCGTATCCAACTCGACGCCATTCACGGTTACACGATCGATATTCGCGAGATAACCGCGCAATGCGCCGGGGCCGGAATCGACAACGTTCGCTTGATAGTCATCGACGCGCGTCGAATAAACAGCGATGTTTGCCGTAGCAGCACCATCGAACAACTGCGATTTCAAACCGAGTTCAAGCGTTGTGGTTTGTTCAGGATCGATTTCGGCACTCACCAGCGCAGGGTTGCCCGCTGCATCGGTAGGAATACCCGCCGCATTGATACCACCCGATTTAAAGCCGCGAGCCAGTGTGGTGTAGGCCAAATAATTCGACGACAAATCGTAAGCAAGACTGACCTGACCGGTGAGCTTTTTGTCGGTAAAACCCGCTTCGTAGTGTTGATTACGCGCGATACCATTTTTGGCAGAAACGAGTGCAGAAGTCGTCGTACTCAAACCTCCCGATACAACTTGCGTGAAGTCGCCAGATTTTTCTTCCGACGTAAAACGCAAGCCTGGTGTCACGTGCAGACGATCGGTGATGTCATATGTGAACTGGCCATAGATTGCTTTTGAGGTCGTATCGGAAAGAACGTGTGTGTTTGCCTGATAACCATCGAGCAAATTCGTCGGCACAGCCACGGCTGGAGTTCCGGTAGTGGTTCCGATCAACCAGCGTGCTGCATCGGAACCCCACTGTTCGATGCCATTGGTCTCGACATTTTGATTGAACCAATACAGACCCACGATCCAGTCAAGAGCGTTATCACCGTTGGAGGTCAAGCGAAGCTCTTGGCTTTTTTGATCCTGCTCGGAGTTATTGTTGGATTTTGTACGAATCGACAGCGCCGTGTAGTCGCGATCGTTTTGCGGTGTCCAATCCCATTTGCGCTTAGCAGTAATCGAGGTAAGTGTGACATCGCCCAAATCCCAATCGACCGTTGCCGAAATACCTTTCAATATTTGCTTGGCTTCGAGCGGTGAATTGACATCGGCAAGGCGATCGTAAGGATTCGTGCTGGCCGGCGCGTAATTGAACGCTGCCGCCAATGCTGGAAATTGCGATGCCGCCGAACGCTGTGTTGCACCGTAACGCACGAATACCTGAGTTTGCGCGGAGTCCGGATCGATTTTCGAATAATCGGCAGAGAGACGCACATTCACGCTATCGGCAGGCTTGATCAGCAACTGCCCGCGCACAGCTTTGTTTTTAATATCGTTCTGATCTTCACCGGTAGTGACGTTGTGAATATTGCCGTCGCGGCGCGTTTCGCCATAACTGAGGCGACCTGCGACTACATCGTCAACCAGACCGCCATTTACCGATGCCTTGAATTGACGGAAGCCGAGATTACCGAGCGAGGTTTCGAGCTTGAGCTTGTCATCGAACGATGGTGCGTTGGTGAGAATATTGAGCGCACCGGCGGTCGTGTTTTTTCCGAACAACGTGCCTTGCGGGCCGCGCAACACTTCGATGCGATCAATATCGAGCAGATCGGTTGCTGCCGATCCGGGACGCGCGAAAAATACGCCGTCGACATAAATACCAACACCCGGCTCGATGCCATCGTTGGTCAGACCGATAACGCTACCGAGGCCACGAATGGTGACAGCAGTATTGCGTGGGTTTGAAGAAATATATTGCACGCTTGGCTGCAATTTAATCAGCTGATCGAACGAGGCGGTGCCAGTGGCCTCCAGCTTGTCTCCACTGAGCACGGAGATCGACGCAGGAACATCCTGAATATTTTCCTCACGAAACCGCGCGGTGACGATGACCTCTTCTGCACTCGATTTACTTGCTGATTTGCTGGTCGTATTGGCAGCGAGGGTATCGGCAGCAAATAGCGATGGCGAAAGCGCAGCTAATACCACTACCGATGCCGCAGTGTGTGGCAGGCGAAAATTAATCACTTGTCTCTCCAGTTTTTCTAATGGGTAATTTCGTAGGACATTAAATTGCGGAGGGAAAAATCGCGAAATAAAACAAGTACGACAACCCCCCTCAATCGCAACGCAGGGCGATTCGCAACTTCTATACCAAATCGAAATAACCCGAAAATCCCGGATTTTTTTGAATGTGGAATTTAATTTTCAAGAGGAGGTGTTGATATAGCAGCACTGTCTGCTGATAAGCAGACTACCGAGAAGCATTGAGTGATTGAATTCAGATCGGCTTTGCTTCGTACTGATCAAGAATCCAACAACCGTTGTGCGAACCGAACAGATAGGACACTTTGAATGGATGATCCGCTTTGGATAATTCCAATGTGGCTCTCGCCGCATTGGTACTCACGCTGGACTCCAGATGATTATCGATGATGTATTCATTCAATGTCGGCCAGCGCCAATACTCAGCCAGTGATAAATCGAACTTTTGGGGATCGGTAATTTTTTTGCCGTCAATATCCACCGCATCGTTCCATCGAACAATTTTGAGAGGCAGGCGCGTGCGCTCGATAGCAAAGGGCTTTTGCGTGGAGAAGCGCAGCAGGAATTCATCGAAAGATTCGGGCTGGGTTTGCGAACACTCCGCCCGACAGAAAGGTATAAAAATGAAAGACACAACAAACGAAACAGTCAGGTTCAAAAGTTTCAACCATGTACGTTGTTGTCTAGGCATCGGATGTACGCAGAAATATATTTTGCGTGTCTTGCCCAATACTTGAAATGCCATCGATGCGCGCCGAAATCCCCTCGATTTTCGCAACCACCTCCCGCAGACGCACAGCCAAAGGCGATCCGCGCTCAGCAAGAACCTCTGTCACCTGGCGGTAATACCACAGAGTTTCATGACGAGGTACGGAGAAGCGACTGAATACCGCAGGGCCGATTGCACGAAAATCATCGAGAATGTCGCTGGCATTAGTCAATTTATCGCAGCCGACGACGAGCAAAACATCTTGGTCTACATCACGTAAACGTGCGAGATAATTTTCTTTGCGCGTGCGCCATGGCGATTTGATTCCCGCCATGTTGGGAACACCGTCGGTACAGCCTTCGACGACGTGAGATACGCGTGCACCGAAATTATCGCGAATTAAAAATGCATAACGTGCACCGCCATCCTCGATAGCATCGTGCAGCAAGGCGGCGACGGCAAGATCTTCATCGCCGCCATAGCGCAGCACTAAACTCGCCACCGCTAACGGATGCGCAATATACGGAATATTCGTGCCTTTACGATACTGCCCGCCATGCGCCTCCACGGCGAGGGACAAGGCTGCGGCAAATCGTGTCGTTATCTCTGGCATCGGTAGATACTGCGCATGCGTTTTCATCGATTTAAGGCTTCAGCTGTCCGCGAATTTCACCGCGCGGATTTTTGGCGCTATGCACGTTAACGTAGAGCTTACCTTCCTTGAAAGCGGTGTATTGTTCGTTATTGAATTTCGCACCCGCTGGCGCATTCCATTTATCGCCCTCGCCTTTTACAAAAGTGACGATCGGGGGACCGCTTTCTCCCGGCGCGCCGACATGAATATGAACCGCAGTTGCCTCGATCTTCTTGGTTTCGACACTACCGGTGACGCTGCGATCGTCTGCAATCGATATCTTTGCCGTCGCGCTGGCATCGGTTTCCACTGCCGGCACTTCTTCCTTTCCCGACAACTTCACTTTGACATCTTGTGCTGCCAAGACACTGGTCGATGATAAAATGGCCAATACCGCCACAAAAATACTTCGAGATAAATTTAGCGATTTCATCGTATATTTCCCCCTGCTACGATTTTCTGGATCGTTTTAAAAAAGGTTTGGCATTATTTGCTTACGGAAATTTTTTGCACGGCAGCGAGTGTCTGCTGCACATTCTCCGCCGCGCCAATACCGCCGATAGTGGCAATGATTTTTCCGTTAGGAGCAACGATAAATGTCGTACGCTCGGCAAAGCCATGATTGATATCAATACCGCGCGTATCTTTTTTCCCGGGTGCAGCATCGCGCACGGACAACTCATAGGATTTTGCAATAGAACCATCGGCATCCGAAGCGACAGCTAATTTTCCGGCGCAATATTGCGGATCGGCGGAGAAATCATTGAGTCGCTCGATACTATCGAGCGAGACGCCGATGATACTTGCACCGGCTGCCGAGAATTTATCGATATTTTCCGCAAATTCGTGGGCTTGAATATTGCAGCCGCCGGTGTAGGCCGAAGGATAAAAATAAACGACTACCGGCCCTTTCTTTAAACCCTCTTTAAGACTGTAGCTGAAGGCCTTGCCTGCCAGCGATGCCTGCGCTTTGAATTGAGGCGCGCTATCCCCTTCTTTTAAAGCAGCAAAAGCTGGCGTTATCGACAGCGCAAGTGCGCAAGAAAGTAGTGTTTTATTCATCTCAATCATCCACCTGGTAAATTAATTTAACGATGCCAGCACGCTGTCGCTCGCGCGTTTAGCATGACCGCGCAATTCAGGGACAGCGGTTGCCTCCCAATACTCTGCCTTCAACCACGGACCGATATAAAACAACGAGTGTGCATAATTCTCTGCTGATGTCGTCGAGTAATTATCAGCAACCGAAATACCAAGCCCACACTCATCGACCTTGATCAGCCCCTTAGTAATCAATGATTGGAGCAAAGGACTATCGATCGATGAAACGCGTGTGGTCGGCCCCGTGCAGTTAATGACAGTGCCGACGGTTAGGGCTAACAATTTATCGCTGCCGCGTTCTCGTATCGCAACATCAACTGCGTTACCGGTATCGGTCAATGCAGTGATTCGACCGGCCAACAATTTCAATCGCTTCGATACCAATGCATCTTGAAACGTTGCGGCTACCGACGGCGCCAAACGATGCCGGTGTACATCCCAATACGCGGCAATATGACGTAATAAACGCTGTCGCTCGGTATGCGAAAGCTGTCGCCACAATTTAGGCAAAGTTGGCCGCAATGCTGCAATGATGTCGCGCCAATCTCGTCCCAATGCTATGGCTTCTTTGCTCCGCCTGCGCAGTACGCGCGTTATATGCGTTATCGTGAAACGACCGCTGTCGTTAAGCGATGGCAAATCGATAACGGGCAATTTTCCACTCAATCCGCGATGGGCAATCGGCTGCAAACCATGTCGAGATACCGCGTATATCTTGCCCAGAAAAGGCTTGGCCAGCAGTTTCAATACGATATCGACCGCTGTCAGACCAGTTCCGATCAACAGGATTGGCCACTTTTCATCAATCGCATCTAACAAATCCGGTTGCCACGGATTGCCGATATAGCGGCGACTGTTTGCAAAAAAACTGCTGTCGCGCAACGTCGGAGCAGCCGGTGCGGTGTTACCCAACGCCAAAACAATCTTATCCGCGACCACGCTATTGCCGTTGCTCAAGACAATTTCATAACGCTGATCGATCTCGACGATGTCAACAGCAGTGCTTCGAATATTTTCGAATACCGTCATCTCCGATTTTTCTGCTATTGCCGCATTCAATGTCTTCTGCAAATAATCGCCGTAAATAGAACGCGCGACGAATTCGGTGGGTGCCGCAGTTCCATATCGACGCTGAAGATATTGCACAAAATCTTCAGGTGCATCATCGAATGCGCTCATACCCGCTGCAGGAACATTAAGTACATGGCGCGGATCGTCAGTACCGTATGCAAGGCCACGCCCTGGCTCGTTGCTATCGATCAGCAGAATCCTCAATGGCACAGACAGCTCAGCCTTTAGCAGATGTACCGCTGTTATCGTGCCGCTGAAACCTGCGCCGATAACGGCAATCGTGGTTACTGCATTAGTCATTGCACAAGCTACCGATCGCAATTGCTTTAGTTTTTGGTCAATTGCTTTAATCTTTGGTCAGAGGCTTATACAGATCGTGGCAGCTGCGGCAGTTTTTAGTCAGCGCGCGTGCGGAGGCAGCCGCTTTGTCAAAATCGTTTTTGTCTAATGCGGCGAGAATATCTTTTGCCAACACTTGCCCTTCCTGAGCGAGTTTAACGCCATCATCGACGCCGCCTTTGTGCGCGAAATAATCTTCGGTCCATTTGAGGCCTTGAATAATCGTTTCCACACCCTCCTTCGCGCTTTTTGCATTTTTCGCATTGATGTCGGGTTCAAGATATTTATTGGTGTCATCCATCGTCCGCATCAAATCATCGTCAAAATCGGAGAGATCCAACTCGGCAAGAACTGTGGTGACAAAACCGGTAAGCAATATGCCTACAACAAGAATGAACAGCTTACGCATTCTTAAAAAAGCCCTTTTCAATAGCTAAAAATGAATTTTATGCAGATAAAAAAGCCCGGCACGAGGCCGGGCTAAAACCCGGAGAATTATGCGAGCAGTTCTTTAATGACCTCGCCATATACAACCGTTGGACGCTCTGAGCGACCGTGATTGAGGTATGTAGTTTTGAGGTGATCGAGACCCATCAATTGCAATACGGTTGCGTGCAGGTCGTACGTATCGACTTTTTTGCCGACCGATTGCAAACCGATTTCGTCGGTCTGACCGAAAGTGAAACCGGCATTGACACCCGCACCTGCCATCCATTGCGTGTAGCCCCATGGATTGTGATCGCGTCCGGAACCGGATTGACCGTACGACGTACGCGCAAATTCCGAGGTCCATACCACCAATGTGGATTCAAGAAGACCGCGCGATTTCAAATCGGCGAGCAAACCGGCAATCGGTTTATCGACGGCACGCGCATGTGCGCCGTGATTTTTTTCGAGATCCTGATGCGCATCCCAATCGCGGCTATCGCCGCCGATATCGAGCGTGCCCGAGACCACTTGAATGAATCGTACACCGCGCTCAACAAGGCGACGCGCACGCAGCATTTGCGTACCGTAATCTTTAGTCGCTTCGTCATTGAGACCGTAGAGCTCTTTCGTCGCCGCAGTTTCTTTGCTGAAATCCACCGCTTCTGGCGCGGTGCTTTCCATGCGATACGCCAATTCGTACGAACGCACACGCGCTTGCAATTCGGTATCGTCAGGATAACGCGCACCACGTTGTTCGTTTAGTTTTCTGAGCAGATCGAAACTGCCACGCTGCTGTTGCGCATCAACCAAGTCGGGACGCTCCAAATGCAGAATCGGTGATGCGCCGGGACGGAATGCAACGCCCTGATGCACTGCGGGCAAAAATCCCGATGACCAATTCACACCGCCACCGCGCGGCTCGCGTTTGCCTGCGTAAAGAACGACATACGGCGGGAGATCAGGATTTGCAGAACCCAGCGCATACGAAACCCACGCGCCTAAGGTCGGACGCCCCGGATTCAAATCACCCGTGTTTAATTTCATGATCGAGATATCGTGCGTTGCGCCGATCGTGGTGCTCGATTTAATGAATGCGAGTTTATCGGCGTGCTGCGCAAGATTCGGCAACAAATCGGAGAACCATGCACCGCTGTCGCCGTATTGTTTCCAGGTGCGATTCGATGCGTAGATTTTTCCGACACCGCCTTGCGTGCTGGTTTTAATGCCTTTCAAAAACGATGGCGGTACTTCTTGTCCGGCGAGTTTGATCAGATCCGGTTTGTAATCGTATAAATCGAGCGTGCTCGGTGCACCGCTCATATGTAACCAGATCACGGATTTCGCTTTCGCGGGAAAATGCGTAGGTTTCGGTGCAAGCGGATCGATCAGTCCTTGCGCAGCAGCCAAATCCGCAGCGTTGGCAACACCGAATCCGCCCTGTCCTGACAACAATCCGGTGAGTGCGACACCACCGAGACCATATGCTGTATTTACCAGAAAATCGCGGCGCGATTTATTCGTCATGATGCGTTTTCCTTCTCTCTCAATGTCAAAGTAATAATTCGTTTATTTCGATCGCGCATCGTCAATTGCGATACGCAAATTCGTTCGAGTTAGCCACGGTATGTACGAGATCGACGAACGCTGATGCGCGTATCGGATCCGACAAAGCCTTCGCATCTTTCACACCGACGGGTACGGCGATAGCGAATTTACCCGACGCTGCTTTTTCCTTGATCGTTGCGGTTTGGCCCGCAATGAATTTCTCCAAAGCTGCGCGCTCGCTTTGATCGGGTTTGCGTGCAAAGAGAATTTCATACAGACGATCGAGCTCAGCTTTTGGATCGCGCCCCGCTTCATTGATCACGCGCCCTGCCAGTTTCTGAGACCATTCATAAACAATGTCGCTATTCGCCAGCGTGAGTGCCTGCAGCGGTGTCGTGGTAACTGCGCGCTTGCTATGCACTTGCTGAGGCGACGCCATGTCGAAGGTTTCGAGCAACGGGTAAGCCACACTGCGGCGCGTGAATACATACAAGCTGCGACGCGTGTAGTCCTGCGGATCATTCGACACTTCCCACAAATTGCCCGCGTTCAAATTTTTGGGCACTGGTGGTAGTACGCTCGGGCCGCCAACCTGCTCGTTGAGAATACCTGCAGCGACGAGCAACGAATCGCGAATTTGTTCTGCATCAAGACGCTTGCGCGGGAATGCTGCGAGCAAACGATTATCCGGATCAGCTTTCGCAATATCTGCACGCGAATCCGACGATTGGCGATACACACTCGACAGTAGAATTTCGCGATGCAGCTTCTTCACGCTCCAACCATCTTTCACGAAATTATCAGCGAGATAATCGAGCAATTCTGGATGGGTTGGTTTTTCGCCAGCCTTACCAAAATCGCTCACAGTACTGACGATGCCTTTGCCGAAATAGCCATCCCATACGCGGTTTACAAAGACGCGCGCAGTAAGCGGATTTTTTTCGCTGGCAATCCAGTTGGCAAGCGCGGTGCGACGTCCCGATGAATATGCAGTCGGCACAATCACCGGCTTCTCACCATTTGCAATCGCCGCCGGAAACTCCGGTTGCACTTCTTCCAAGGGTCGCTCGTGATCACCGCCGAAAAATTTGAATGTCGGCGGCGCTTCCGGATGGCCGAGTTCAGTCATCGCGGTAATCGCATCCGAGCCTTTGGCTGGCTTCAATTTGTCGAACTTTTTCAAATCCTCACCGAGCTGCTTGTAACGCTCGTATTTGGCGGTAAGCGCAGGGTTGTAATACAGCGAATCGGTCTGCGTTCCTGCCACATCGAGATAGCCGGCGATATCCTCTTCGCTGGTGACGTTATCCAAACGATGATTGATCCAGCGATCATGCGGCGTCCAATCTTTCTCGTCTTTGAAAATCGACACGCGACTGTCCGTCAGATAGCGCTCTTTGTGGTAGCGATATCCATCCTCTTTAACCGATGCGAGAATCGCGTTGCGCTCTTTGCGAATATCCTTGGTAGCCTCTTCCCATTTCGCTTTCTGCTTGCGATATTCGAGCTCCTGCGCACCGATCGGCGCCGGGATATTCATGATTTCAGATGTGTTCGCGAAAAATGCCTGCAGCTGGAAATATTCCTTCGCAGAAATTTTATCGAACTTGTGATCGTGGCAACGTGCGCAACCGACCGACTGTGCGAGCAGCGATTCGCCGATGGTGTCGACGTTATCGGTGGTGATTTGATATTTGCGTTGGACGAGATCGCGCGAGTTGTAGTTATCGGGATAACCCGCGAGGAAACCGGTCGCGACGATCACGTCGGGATTATTCGGCGCGATTTCATCGCCGGCAATTTGCTCTTTAACGAATTGATCGAATGGCTTGTCGGCATTAAACGAATTGATGACGTAGTCGCGATACCGCCACATGTTCGGTCGCGTTGGATCATTCTGAAAGCCTGTGCTATCGGCATAACGCGCGAGATCCAGCCAGCGGCGCGCTTGACGCTCGCCATAATGCGGCGATGCCAATAAACGATCGACAAGTTTTTCATACGCGTTCGGCGATTTATCGGCGACGAATTTATCGACCTCTTCAGGCGTAGGGATCAAACCCCATACATCGAGCGTGGCACGACGGATAAACGCAGCCCGATCAGTATCAGGAGACGGCTTAAGATTTTTTTCTTCAAGTTTGGAGAGAACGAATGCATCGATCGGCTGACGAACCCATTGCTTGCCTTTCACGTCAGGAATCGCTTGTTGCCGCACGGGCTGATAAGACCACCAGGGTTTTGTCGGTAGTTTTGCCGGTGCTGATTTCGTACCAGGCGCGGCAGCGTTTCCTGACGCGACGCTGTCAACTACAGGTGCTGCATTGTTCGCTTTCGCATTTTCAGCAACTTGATCATCGGCCGCAAAAGCTACCAACGCTGACAGGCTCAGCGCAATGGCCAACGGAGTTCGTTTAATCATTTTCACCCTCGGCTTCATACATTCAATCCCACATGTCGATCTTCGATAAAAACTAAAACGCATCGATTTCTAAAGAGACGAGAGCAACTAGTGCGCCAAACGCGGAGAGTAAATTTGCAAAAAATATGAACACTGCAAAAAATTAAATAACCTTTTATTTTTTCTATTAATTTTTATTTCATCTATCGATATTGCGCGAATTTGATGACGGCTATCGGCATCAATTTTCGCAAAACAAAATCGATGCGTTAAAAACGCATGCTGCCAATGCAGCAATTTCAAAAACGGGTTGTTGTTAAGACAGCAGTCGACGCGCAACACAGCAGCGCTTCGTTATCGCTGGAAGCGTCAATAGATCAAGCAATCAATACTCGACATCGACGACGGGAATGGGAGCAGTAGCAATCAACCAGGCAAGCAACACCGAAACGATGATGACTATGGCCAACGCCAGATAAATGCGCGACGAAGCGATACCCTCTTCACGCGCAACCTCGGCCTTGCGCCCCGTGAACATCGCTTCGATCAATTTTTCTTTTTTAACGATACGATAAAAAATCACGGCGACAATATGGAATGCTATCGCGCCGGCAATCCAATAAAATAATTTTCTATGCAGCGATGTCAGCTCCAAACTCAAGTCGTTACTGATATAGCCGTACAGCGGCCCAACGTTGAAAATCTCGTCGTTGCCAAATAAACCCGTCACCGCTTGCACGGCCAATCCCGCCAAGAGCACAACCACCATCAATGCGCCGAGCGGATTGTGCCCCGCCAATTTCTTCTCGCTACCGCGAGCGTAATTCAAAATCGCCTTGGGTCCGCGCACAAAATTCAAAAAGCGCGCGTGATAGGTGCCGACAAATCCCCATATCAAACGGAATGCAACGAGCACGAGCACGGTGTAACCGCACCAGACGTGATATTTGAAATAGGTGACGCCGAGCCGATCGGTGATGAATGCCCCGAGAACAGCTAGCACCAACGCCCAGTGAAATATGCGCACAGGCAAATCCCAGACAAGGATTTTATCCGTCGCGCTGGATTCACTCGTTGCAGGCGTTTGCCCCTGTCTCAGATCGCCGTCAGCCACAGCGTCACCTCCTAACTATTGGACCTGTTATTTAACCCTGTCTGTTATTTAACTTTGTAAGCCTCGTGGCAGCTTTTGCAGTCCTGCCCTACCGCAGCCGCTGCTGTTTTAAACGCATCGCTCGCCGTGGTTTCGGTCGCGCTGACTTTTGCCAGTGTGGCTGCATGCTCGCGAAATTCGTTGAGCTTTTTATCAAAGCCCGCGCGGTCGCTCCAGATTTCGGCTTTGGCTTTGGTATCAGGTAATCCGGTATTGGAAACCTCAGGCAATGTTTCTGCGATGAACTCGGATAAAAATGCGACGCGCGCTGAGCGCTTTTGAATATCGGCAGCCTCATACGGCTTTTTGCCTTGCAACGTATCGCCAATCGGCTTGAAGTTATTGGCGATCAAGGTGAAGACGGCCTTACGCGCTTCGATGGCCTGCCGTGCAGGATTCGGACCCGGTGCAGCAGCTTGCTGCGCGGACACTGCACCTGCAATCAACGATAGCGCCAGTACAACCCCAACGCGCTGGCTGCGATTACGAATTTTCACTCTAGTTTCCCCTGTTTTGATTGATAGGTTTCGAGCATTTATTCAGCACAACTGCTGCTCAAGCAACAATCCAGAAGCAGCAATTGTCCCGAGAAAAGCAATGGACATTACGCTGTATCTCCCAAGTCAGCGAAATACAGTGCTTTTCGAAAGCTTCTACCAATGATTTGCATGGCATGTGCCATGCATTGACAGACCGCTGTATTAAAAACTCAACCCCTGCAAACCGGTTAAAGGTAAAACCATGAAATTAAATTATTCCGGGAGCCGCATGCTGGCTCTGGCCATGATACTGACTGCAACAAATCAATTCGCAAATGCACAACAAAAACCCGACGACGTGATCAAGAATCGCCAGGCGACATTCAATGTTATTGCCGGTCATGTTGGAAAAATCAAAGCCAATCTCGATGGCGAGTACAACCGCGATCAGGTATTGAAATCGACGGCAGTTCTGCAAGCGATTGCGAATGCGGGCTTGGAATCGTTATTCGTTGCTGGCACCGACAAAGGCAATGGTTACCACGAGTCGCAGTTGAAAGCCGACGCTTTCAATCCCGATAATGCGAAGAAGCTGCGTGATGCTTTCAATAGTTTTAACGAGCAGGCCAATCAGTTGGCGGTGATTGCCGGTATCGGCGATAAAGCCGCTGTACAAGCGCAATTCGGAAAGCTGCGCGGCGCCTGCAAAAGCTGCCACGATAATTTCCGTGTTGATTCAACAGCACCTGCAGCACCCGCGAAGTAACGTAATCGCTCCCTCTCCCCAAGCGGGAGAGGGAATACGAATCAAACTCGCAGAGTCTTGTTGAAGAAATCCACCGTACGTTTCCACGCCAACTTAGCCGCAGCTTCGTCATAACGCGGTGTCGTATCGTTATTAAAACCGTGTTGAACGCCTGGATAGACATAGGCTTCGTATTTCACATTCGCAGCCTTCAGTGCAGCTTCATACTCCGGCCAGCCTTTATTGATGCGCTCGTCTTCGCCGGCGTAATGAATCAACAGCGGTGCTTTGATTTTTGACACCTCATCCACTGGCGGCTGCTGGCCATAAAACGGCACTGCGGCAGCGAGATCCGGAATACGCGTTGCGAGGAAATTGGAGATTCCGCCGCCGTAACAAAATCCCGTGACACCGACTTTGCCATTACCTTCCGGCAGAGTTTTCAAATACGCAGCCGCTGCGAGGAAATCCTCCCGCGTTTTGGTTTGATCGAGTTTGGGAAACAACTCGCGCGCTTTATCCTCATCACCGGGATAACCCCCGAGCGGGAACAATGCGTCGGGTGCGAATGCAATGAAATTATCGAGCGCCAATCGCCGCGCGATATCGGCGATATGCGGGTTGAGACCGCGATTTTCATGCACCACCAATACGACCGGCAGCTTGCCTTTCGCTTTTGCAGGCTTGACCAGATACCCACGCACCGTGCCGTAACCTTGCGGTGACGGAATATCGATCGTTTTCGCATCGATGCGAGAATCGGTCGGTGCCACTTGTTCCGCTTCGGCAAAATTTGGACTCAATGCATTGAGTAAGCTCGCTGCAGTGACGCTGCCAACGGCGAATTTCGCAGCATTATCGAGGAAACCGCGACGGCTCAGCTGGCCATGGACATACTTATCGAATAATTTTAGAACCTGCGGATCGAAATCCTTAGCGGTCTTTCTGGTCATTAAAGCTCTCCTCCACTTTTAAATACTCAGCTATCGTCAACCGATAACTATTTCGCACGGCCCTTGAAGCCTGCCGTTTGTGTTGCCAGTTTATAAGCAGCACCGCGACCAACGATATAAAGCATTTTCTTATCGGCACCCGCAAACGCAATATTTTGCGGCTTCTTTGGAACAGGAATTACACCAAGAGACTCGCCTTTCGAGCTAAATACTTCGACACCCGAATTCGATGCCACAAACAAACGCCCGTCTTTATCTACCGCAAGTCCATCCGCGCCGCTGTTCGGGGTCGTATTATCTTTCGGATAAAACGTCGATTGCGGATCGAATCCGGCGAGCTTGGCGAAATCGCGTCGATTTTTTACGTTGCCATTGCTGTCAATATCGTACGCGAGAGCGTATTCGCCGTTGGTGTTGGCGACGTACAAAGTTTTCTCGTCGGGGCTCAATTGAATGCCATTCGGGCGGCCGATGTCATCGGCAATGCGCTGTAATTTTCCGTCAGGAGAAATGTGGTACACCGCTGGTGTTGCAGTTGGCGATGTGGGCAGTCCATCGCTGCGCGCTGCTGGCGGCTGCGCATTTTGTTGCGGATTGCTACCGGAATCAGTGAAGTAAACACCGCCCTTTTTATCGACGACCAAATCATTCGGACGCCCAAACACCTTGCCCTCGAAACTGTTCGCCAGCACGCGCGACTTATCTTGCGGGTAAATCACGCCGACTTTGGTTTCCAAAACCTGCACAGTGATCAATTCGCCTTTCGCGTTGAAACCGAGACCGTTTGAACCATTGGTATTTTCAAGAAATGTCGAGATACTGCCATCGGCCGCAATTTTAGTGATGCGATTGGCCTGCGTCTCGGTAAAAATAAAGTCGCCGTTCGGTAACGCCAGCGGACCTTCTGTACCGGTAAAGCCCTCTTTGATCAATTCCACTTTGGTTCCAGCCGCCACGACGCCGGAAATAGCTGACGTCACCGTATCGTGTGCGTGCGCCAATGTAATCGAGTGAGCGATCGCCACCGCCAGGGCGCAGCGGGAAATTAATTTAAGCACGGGTATAACTCCTACGAAAAATCCTAAAATTAGACGCGCTGCTTTTCAGACTGAAATGTTTCAGGTACAGGCGTTTCAGATGCAACAGAGACCGATTGATGCGGCAATATTTTTTCATCACCGATTAGAGGCTGATCCCCTCCGACATGCGATTTGAAACCTTTGATCGCAGCGCCTAAATCGCTGCCAAAATCTTTGAGTCGACGCGAGCCGAACAATAAAAATACGATCGCGAGAATGACGAGTAATTCGCCTACACGTCCCATACGCTTGCTCTCCTGTAGTCTTAAGAAAAAATGCCACTGTGCTTTTTACGGCACAGTGGCAGTCGCGTGAAAACTATTTCAGGTAGATTTGATCGAAGACCCCACCATCGGCGAAATGTGTAGCACTGGCTTGCGGCCAGGAGCCAAAGACTTCATCGAGTGTAAACAGCGGGAATTTAGGCAAGCGATCAACGTCCGCCTTATCGGCGAATTCTGGCTTGATCGGACGATAAAAATTCTTCGCGATCAATTTCTGCGCTGGAGCGGAATACAAGTACTCCAGGTAAGCTTTAGCAACAGCTTCGGTACCGTGTTCTTTCGCGTTAGCTTCCACCACGGCCACCGGTGGCTCCGCGAGAATGCTGATCGACGGGATGACGATGTCGAATTTGTCGGCGCCGAATTCTTTCAGCGAAAGATACGCTTCATTCTCCCACGTGATCAGCACATCGCCCTGCGCACGCTCAGCGAATGTGACGGTCGATCCACGCGCGCCAGAGTCAAGCACCGGCACATGCTTGTACAGATCAGCAATGTAGGCCTGCGCTTTTTTCTGTGCAGCAATGACTTTCGGGCCATTCGGGTTTTTCAACGCTTTGAAGTCGCCGAGTTCTTTCTTGAGCGCCCAACCCCATGCAGCGAGATAGTTCCAACGCGCGCCACCCGATGTTTTTGGATTCGGCGTAATAACCTGTACGTCAGCCTTCACCAGATCATTCCAATCCTTGATGTTTTTCGGATTGCCTTTTCGCACCAGAAATACGATGGTCGAAGTGTACGGCGCGCTATTGCTCGGCAGCTTGCTCTGCCAATTTTCCGGGATTTTCTTGGAATTTTTTGCAATCGCATTGATATCGTCAGCGAGTGCCAGCGTTACCACATCGGCAGCCAAGCCATCGATAACCGAACGAGCCTGCTTGCCCGAGCCGCCGTGCGATTGATTAACTTTTACGGTATCGCCGGTTTTACCTTTCCAGTATTCGGCAAATACAGGATTGTAAGCTTCGTATAACTCACGGGTCGGATCGTAAGAAACGTTCAGCAGCGAAACATCTTTCGCATGCGCTACTTCGACGATGCCAAACGCACCGATCAATGCAGCAATCAATAATTTTTTCCCAGCATTACGCATTTCATAGCCTCACAAGGTTCGGGTTAAACGGAAAATTGATGTCGTTATAATTTAGATGCCGCCCTCGAAATGCAGCGACATCACTCTCCAAATTCTTTTGGCTCCCAGCAGTATTTCAAGCAGTTGGTGCTGATTGATAACGCAAACTCAGATATTGAGTTGCTATGGATTTGGATTGGTCAGCACCGATAATCGGCTTATACCTGCGCGCTCAATCGACGCCATCACCTTAGCGACTGCACCATAAGGCACGGTATCGTCGGCTTGCAGATTGAGGGTAACGTCAGCATTTTCAGCCTTCAGTGCACGTAACTGCGGCTCAACCGCGTCTTGCGCGATTAAATCGCGATTGAGATACACCAACCCCTGCGCATCAAGACTGATCGTCACTGCCTTAATGTCGGTGGGTGGTGCCGTTGCAGCAGTTTTCGGCAAATTTATTTGTACGGCATTGCTGAGCGCAGGTGCCGTGACAATAAATGCGACGAGCAATACCAACATGACATCGACGAGCGGCGTGATATTGATTTCGCTGAGCACGCTATCGCTATCGCTAAAATTACTGAAGGCCATTACGCAGGTACCTCCGCGCCGGTGAATGTATTCTTGCCACTCACCGCCTTAACAGAATGAGATTTGCTATTCGCGGGGGCCGGTGGCAAACGGAATTGACTGCGCTGTGCGAGATTGACAAGCTCGGTGGCGAAATCTTCGAGATCGGCACCGATCAGTTTGAGTCCACGAATGAAATAGTTGTACGCAAGTACTGCCGGAACGGCGACTGCGATACCGATACCCGTCGCCACGAGTGCATCACCGATCGGACCGGCAACGACATCGAGACTGGCGGAGCCGCGCTGACCGATATCGTGCAACGCGTGCATGATGCCCCATACCGTGCCGAACAAACCGACGAAGGGTGCGGTGCTGCCGATACTCGCAAGCACAGCGAGTCCACTTTCGAGCGATTGCTTTTCTCTCTGTAATTGCAAGCGCAAATAACGCTCAAGCACGTCTTGACGCTCGCCACTGTGTTCGAGATCGGTCGCTACTTCCGCTTCACGCAACGCACCGAAACCTACTTGAGCAAGACGATTCGCAGGCCCCTCTCCTTCATTGACGCCGACCGCAGCATTCAAATCCGATGCACCCCAGAATGCGCGTTGATAACGACGATTAGCCGATTTCACGCGAACCTGCTGCACGGTTTTAACAACCACGAGCAACCAGGTTACAATCGAAAATAATCCGAGCAACCACAAGGTGCCGTTGTGAATCAAAGCTGTTGAATTGGAAAACATAAACTGCGACCTCTTTTTAAAAAAATAAATTCATTAAGACGAAATATTGGTTTCGCATGTAAATCTTTGTAGATGGATTAAGCCTCGATATTGAATTCAACCGGGAAGCTGACCCAGCCCTCAATTGGCGTATCGCCGCGTTTGGCCGGCACGAACTTCCACTTCTGCACAGCAGCTATGGCCGCATCGTCCAGAACCTTTTTACCGCTGCTCTTCGCGACATTGATCGAGCTTGGGCTGCCATCGGGCAACACCAGAACCCGTAATTGCACGGTACCGCTCCAACCTTGCCGCAACGCAACAGCTGGATATTCCGGCGGCGGATTATTCAAATAACCTGCATCGGCGCGAGCAGCAGTTACTTTTTCCTCAACCGGAGCCGGAGGTGCCGGCGGCGGGCCTTCGTGAACAGCGACCACGTTATCGCTGACAACATTTTGCGGAACCACGTTTTGCACGACAGGAACTTGGGGCGCTTTCACAACTTTCTGCACCTTCGGCTTCGGCGGCTCTTCAACTTTTGGAGGCGGCGGAGGCGGCGGAGGCGTAACGAATGCAATTTCAACCGGTGCTTGTTTTGTCGGAGCGGTCAATTCGGCTGGCGGCAAATTTGCGATGACTACCGCAGCCAGCGCGTGCAGTGCAACCGCGACAACGCCAGCAGCAATCCACTCGAATTTTTTCTTGGTCGGTATCTCAATGCCGTGAGCTGCCCGATAGTCGAGCGGCACTACGTCCCGAACCTCATTGCGCGGGGAAACCACAAGCGTTAGTTTTGCCTTGCGTTCGGCACGACTTTCGCGCGCAATACGACGATGCCTGCGTGTATCGTGTGCCAGGGTATCCTGCCAAGAATGTTGTAAAGCCATCGCTCAATCTCCCACTTCGCTGACGGTGTAGCGATGACTAGAGCAGATGGCGTACCAATAATTTCAAATGATTAATTCACAACGATTTTTGTTCTAAAAAGCGAAATAATCGAAAATTAAGCATGCTGCATCAAAAACATTTTCAGATGCGAGCTGTTGCTACAAAGACACCTCATTGCACGCTGAAATTCACTTTTGATTATCTAAAAATTTTTCTTTTTGCTAGTTTTCGATAGAAATTTTTTCCATAAAACTCAATTGCATAACCTTATGCAAAAGGTAATTCCACGAATTATCGAAAAAAACAAACCGGAAAGACTGTTGCTACAGAGAACATTGCGCAGCACCAAACTGCACGCCTAGCAACAGCGCAAAGGCCTAAAGCCGAAATAAGCGCTGACATTTCGTTGCAAATGGATGGTGCAGATATTGCTCTGTAGATTTGCTTTTGTGAGATAGAAACAGAAAACCAGTATGTGGATCGTTAATATCGCGCTGCGGCGCCCCTACACTTTTATCGTTGCAGCGCTATTAATTCTGCTGTCGATGCCCTATGTACTGAAGCAGATGGCGATCGACATCTTCCCTTCGATAAACATTCCCGTCGTCGCCGAAATATGGGAGTACCGGGGATTAACGCCGAAGGAAATGGGCGATCGCATCACCAATCAGGCCGAGCGCGAATTATCGCAGGCGGTCGATGGCATCGAGCACACCGAGTCGGTCACCTATAACGGTTTCTCGATCGTTAAAATATTTTTTCAGCCGGGCACCGATATTCGCACGGCGATGAATCAGGTGACGATGAGTGTGAATTCGGCGTGGCGCGGTATGCCGCAGGGAACCCAACCGGGTCGTGTGCGTGCGTATTCGGCAACCGATTTACCGCTCGTGCAACTCGGGATTTCCAGCCCCTCATTGTCGGATACCGAAATTGGCGATCTTGCGGGCAATGTGGTTCGCCCGATCATCACCAGCAAAAAAGGCGTTACGCTCACCTATCCCTACGGCTCGAAAGGCCGACAAATTGCGGTCGATCTCGATGCGAGTGCATTGCTCGCCAACAACATCACGCCCGCCGAAGTCGTCACCGCGATGGGCGCGCAGAATTTGATTCTCCCGACCGGAACCTTGAAAGTCGGCGCGAGTGAATACGATATCGCCCTCAACGGCGCGGTACCATCGATCAGCGAAATCGGCGATATCCCCATCCGCACGGTGAATGGCCGTACGCTATTCGTGCGCGATGTGGCGAATGTGCACGATGGATTTTCTCCTGCGACAACGATTGCTCGTCAGAACGGCGAGCGCGGCGTACTGAACTCGGTGTTGAAGGTCGGCGATATTTCCACACTCGAAGTTGTCGGCCATGTAAAAAGCTCTCTCAAAGAACTGTACGACAAGCTGCCTCCCGACATCGATATCAAATTATTTTTCGATCAATCGCTGTTTGTTGAAGCCGCCGTTGGCAATGTCTTACACGAAGCGCTTATCGCAGCGTCACTCACGGCCGCGCTGATTTTGTTATTCCTCGGCAATTGGCGCAGCACCTGTATCATCGCGATTTCGATTCCATTATCGATCATGACGTCGCTGATTCTGTTGTACTTGATCGGCGAGACGATCAATCTGATGACACTCGGCGGCCTCGCGCTCGCGGTCGGTATTCTGGTCGATGATGCCACCGTCGAAATCGAAAATATCGAACGCCAGCTCGCGCTCGGAAAAACTCCAGTGCGCGCGATTCTCGACGGCGCCCAGGAAATTGCCGTACCCGCTTTCGTTTCCACGCTGTGTATTTGTATCGTCTTCGTGCCGATGTTTTTCCTGACCGGTGTTGCGCGCTTTTTATTCGTACCGCTTGCCGAAGCGGTGATTTTCGCAATGCTCGCGTCGTACGTTTTATCGCGTACGCTGGTGCCAACACTGGTGATGTACATGCTGCGTAATCACGGCAAGCATAAAGCACCTTCAACCAATGCATTTGTTCTTCTCTGTTCGCGAATTCATACGCGCTTCAATACATTTTTCGAGCAACTTCGCCATCACTACGTCGCGCTGCTCGCACAGGTACTGAATCGCCGCCGACGCTTTGCTGCGGTATTTTTCTTCGCCTGTGTCGCCTCGCTCGGTATTTATCCCTTCCTCGGTCAGGATTTATTTCCAACCGTCGATACAGGACAGATGCGGCTGCATATTCGTGCGCCCGCCGGTACACGTCTCGAAGAAATGGTACCGCTCGTCGATCGTATCGAAGCGACGATTCGCGAACGCATTCCTACACAGCAGATGGGCGATATTCTCGATATCGTGGGTGGCCCCTACAGCACGATGAATACGCTGTATGGCAATTCAGGCACCGCCGAAGCGTCCGATTCCGAAATCATGATCTCAATCAAGCGCGGCAGTTTATTCGATCGCAATAGCGTTAATACGGCGCAAGTCATGGCCGATCTGCGCGCGGAATTGCCCCGCCGCTTTCCGAACGTTGATTTCTTTTTCCAGCCGGCCGATCAAGTTTCGCAAACGCTCAACTTCGACGTTCCTGCGCCTATCGATGTGCAATTCATCGGCGGCAAGCCCGAGGAAATTCTTCCCCTCGCGGCTCAGTTGAACAATGCGATGCGAAAAATTCCCGGGGTTGTCGATGCGCATGTCTATCAACGCTGGAGCCGTCCCGGCATTTCACTCGAAATGAATCGCCTGCAATTGCAGCAGCTCGGGCTCAACGCGCGCAATGTCGCCGAAAATATGTTGATCTCGTTGAGCGGCAGCATGCAGACATCGCCGACTTACTGGCTCAATCCTGCCAACGGCAATACCTACAATATCGGCGCACGCTCGCTTGAATCCGACCTTTCCAGTATCGACGCACTGCTGCAGATTCCAATCGGGCGTGACAAGAGTGGCGAACAACAACTGCTCGGTAATGTGGTCAGTTATAAACGGACCGCACAACCTTCCGTGGTTTCCCGCTACAACCTCAGCAATATGATTAACATCCACGCCAATATCCAAGGGCGCGATCTCGGCGGCGTCAGTCGCGACATCGACAGGGCGTTAGAAGAAATTCGTCCGCTATTACCGCGCGGTGTCGATTTAAAAGTGCGCGGACAAATCGAAACCCTGCACAGTTCTTTTTATGGATTGGGTATCGGCATCGCGGTCGCTATCGTGCTGGTGTATTTCCTTGTCGTTATTAATTTTCAATCGTGGCTTGATCCACTCATTATCATCAGTGCATTACCCGCAGCTCTGGCCGGTATCGGTTGGCTGCTGTTTTTCTGCGGTACCACTCTGAGTGTTCCTGCATTAACCGGAACGATCATGACCATGGGTGTCGCCACCGCGAACAGTATTCTGCTGGTTTCATTCGCGCGCACGCGCTTGCGCGAAGGCGTGCCGCCACTCACAGCAGCCATCGAAGCGGCATCGACGCGTTTGCGTCCGGTGTTGATGACCGCGCTCGCAATGATTGCCGGCATGCTGCCGATGGCGATTGGCTTCGGCGCCGGTGCAGAGCAAAACGCGCCGCTCGGTCAGGCTGTTATTGGCGGACTGTTGTTCGCAACGGTTTCCACATTATTTTTTGTGCCGGTTGTATTCGCGAATATTCATCACCGGCTGCAACAGCGAAATACGCAAAACCATGATGATTTTTTTGCCCAGCAATTAATGTCATAGCAATATTTTGGAAGATAGTTTCATGACCAATTTGCATTTACCAGCGTTGGATAAATCGACGTTGAATCAGCCGGCGGCAGACACACCGATACCGGATAACCCAAGGGCTCGACGAAAGCGTCGTAATGCAGCTATTGCGCTAGCGACGTTATTCGGAGCGGCTATTGGCTTACGCGTTATTGCGAATGTAAAAGATTCTTCCGCACTGATCGCGAGTACAAATGCCGCGCTCGAACGCACAGTCATGATCACGCACGCCAAACCAGGCGCCTTGAAAAGCACGCTGGTTTTGCCGACCACCCTGCGCGGCAATAGCGAAACCACCATCGTTGCGCGCAGCAATGGTTACGTCGTATCGATTAAAAAAGACATCGGCGATAGCGTGAAGCAAGGCGATGTGCTCGCGACCATTTCCGCACCCGAGCAGGATCAGGAGCTCGCACAAGCGCAAGCGAATTATGCGCAGACAAAAGAACGCGCCGATCTCGCGCAACTCACCGCCGATCGCTACGAATCGCTGCGCTTGAAAGACGGTATCACCCAACATGAACTCGAAGAAAAACGCAGCGAATTGCGTCAGGCTCGCTCCAACCTTGCAGCAGCGCAGGCCGAAGTTAACCGCCTCGATCAATTACGCGGATTGCGCAGTATCGCTGCGCCCTTCTCCGGCGTGATTACCCACCGCAGCATCGATATCGGCGATCTCGTCACTGCGGGAAATAAAGCACTGTTTACGCTGACACAAATCGATCCGCTCAAATTAACGATCTGGGTACCGCAAGCAAACGCTGGTCAAATTAAAATCGGACAAACCGTGAAAGTCGAACTCAACGAGCATCAGCACGATAGCTTCGATGCAAAGGTCGATCGCGTCGCTGGCGGTATCGATACGCAAACGCGTTCGCGCCAAGTCGATCTGGTATTGCCGAATGCGGATGGAAAATTATTGCCCGGCGCTTACGCCGAAGCCAATATCGAATTAGCGAATGGTACCGAAGCGTTAGTTGCGCCATCGAGCGTATTGATCTCCACTTCCGAAGGCTTTCAGGTTGCCGTGGTCGATAAGGAAAATCGCATCGCCTTTCGCGATATTAAAATCGGCCGCGATTTAGGCCGTGAAATCGAAGTACTGCATGGTATCGAACCCAGCGACACACTTATCGTCAGTCCCTCAGATTTATTGGTCGAAGGTGAAACGGTAAAGACCTTGGCGTGGGAGCCAAAGAAGAAAGATGGCGATAAAAAATCTGCGAATAAATCCAACACTGCCATTAAAGATACGACTGATAAAAATGAAGATACAAAAGCGCTGACGAAATCATGAAGCAACCAAGAGTTTATTTTGTCGCTGGGTTAATCCTGAGCGGCGCACTCACCGGCTGTTCCGTCGGCCCCGATTACGAACGCCCGACTGTTTCAGCGCCTAACGACTGGCACGAACACAGCGACAACGATAGCTGGAAAATCGCCAACCCTGCCGATGCACAACACAAAGGCGAATGGTGGACGATTTTCAATGACACGCAATTAAACGCCTTGCAGCAACAAGCACAACTCGGCAATTTACAATTGCAAGCTGCTGTGGCGCGTCTCGATCAAGCGCGTGCACTGACACAGGTTTCGCGCGCTGCGCTGTTTCCGACGGTCGGCCTTGAAGCACAACGCACGCGTACGCGCACATCAGCCAATCGACCAGCCAATAATAGTGATAGCAACGGTGGCACAAGCAATAACGTCACCTCAACATTGCGCGATAACAACACCATCGCAGCGACCGTTAACTACGAGGTCGACTTATTCGGTCGCGCACGTCGCACCAATGAAGCGAGTAAAGCTGAAGCCGATCAAGCTGTCGCCGATTTTGAAAATATTAAACTACTGCTCGCCGCCGATGTCGCCGCGAATTATTTTCAGTTGCGTGCACTGACCACTGAACTGAATGTGCTTGATCAATCGATCGCCGGGCAAAGTGGCATTCTCGACATAGTGCGCGGCCGCTACGCAGATGGTCTCGCTAGCGGTATCGATCTCGCGCAGCAGGAGTTGATCGTCGCGAATAATCGCGGCCAGCGCGAATTGTTATCGCAACAATACGAACAACAACGGCATGCGCTGGCGACCTTACTCGGCATCCGCATCGACGAACTCAAAATCGATCTCGCACCACTGCAAGGTGAATTGCCGACCATTCCACTGGCATTGCCGAGCGATTTATTGCAACGCCGCCCCGACATTGCCAGCGCCGAACGCGCTGTGGCCGCCGCCAACGCGCAAATTGGCGTCGCTAAATCGGCCTGGTTTCCAACTCTGAATATCGCCGCACGCGATGGTTTTGAAAGCGCAGCATTCAATCAATTGTTCGATTCCCCAAGCGTCGCATGGTCGGTAGGCGCTGGTCTGGCGCAAACATTATTCGACGCTGGTGCAACATCGGGCCACGTTAAATTCGCACAAGCCAAACATACGGAAACCGTCGCCAATTATCGCGCTACTGTATTAACTGCGTGGCAGGAAGTGGAAGACAATTTATCGAACGCCCGCACCCTCGCTGCTGCACAACGCAATGCGCAGCAAGCGCGCTTATCCGCTAATAAAATCGCCGATGTCACCGATGATCGTTATCAAGCAGGCCTAGCCTCGGCGGTCGAGCGCTATACCGCAAGACAAATTGCATTGAATGCGCAGCGCGAGGAAGTGCAACTCAGTGCGCAGCAGTGGAGGAACGCTGTTGAGTTGATTAAGGCGCTTGGTGGCGGGTGGAGTGAACAATCGGTTGCTGTTACGTATAATTTACGATGAGAGTTTGAAATCATTAACGCCTGCAGCACAGGGTTTGACAATCTCTTTTCTTGTACTTGCTATGTATTCCACTCGCTATATTTAGGTAAAGAGTCATTTATCTCCTGCCAATCCGGTTTTTCGCTTACCCAGATATGGCCGACTATTTTTATGTTGGGCTCAAAATCTAGAACACCCAAGCGTATACGTACAAACTCAGGCTGAGACTCAACAGTTACGTAAATCGGTGAGCAGCAGTTCTTACAGTAATACCTACTTTTCCCAGGCCTGGATTCGTAGATATGCAACGCATCTTCACCTTTAATAATCCGGAAGTCGGGGTTTCTCACCCTTGTTACCAATGAAAAAGCTGCACCGCTGAGTTTTCTGCAGGTCTCGCAGTAGCATTTATATACATTTGAGAAAGGCTCCTCAATTTCAAAAACCACCTTTCCGCAATGACAAGTACCACGCTTCATAGAGCACCTTATAGATAACGACCACCCTGTTGCTTGTAATTAAGCATCTTGGGCTCCGAACTCTACTCTAAAAGAGGCTACAGACTCCATAAGCTCGCTATGAGGATGCGACTTTAGATGAAGTTCTCTTACCAAGCTAAAGCCTTTCTCCAAATGAGCTTGATCTCGAAAGAAGGCAGTCATTATAAGAGGGTGCTGCTGGCTTGGATTTTTGCCAACGTTATAGCTAGTAATGATGCCTTCTCGGACGAGCTTGTCTCCGAACTCAAGAGCAAGGCTATTTATGCGCTCTTCTTCGAAATTTTCTTTCAGCGAAAAAAGTATGGTGTATGAATGCATAAATGCTTAGCTATTTATTGTACGGATTCATCCGGGTATAGCATGAGCATGGCGCAATAACATTGCGCCATACTTTTCCTCGAAGTCTATTCTGCACTTTCATGCGGAGAATAAGAGCGGAAATGAAGGAAGCGAGTTCAGGGCACGACGGCCCTGAACTCAAAGGCGGGAATTACGCTTGATACTTCACCGAGCAACCATACGGCTTGGTGCTTGGGTTGGAGACTTTCTTGCCGGCGGCGATTTCTTTCAGCGCATTGCGTACGTAATTGTCGGCTTTGGCAATATCGCCTTGATCCGCCGATGGAATGCTATCGATACCGCCTTTGTAAACGAGCTGGCCCTTCGCATCGACGATATAGATATGCGGTGTCGTTTGCGCGCCGTAGGCTTTGCCAATTTTTCCGTCGGGATCAAGCACGGTGGCGGCCGGTTTTGCATCGCGGAATTGATTCAGTTTAATCGCGGTAGCACCGTCGACATAACCCTGTGCGCCCGGTGCCGATGAAATCACCTGCAACCAAACAACACCCTGTGCTGCCGCTTCCTCTTGCAGCTTCGGAATATTGTGGCTCTCGTAATGTTTTTTCACGAATGGGCAATCGGCATTGGTCCACTCTAACACGACGGTTTTGCCGCGATACGAATCGAGATTGACGGTTTTACCGTCTGCCCCTGTTGCCGAAAAAGTCGGCGCAGGTTTGTCGATTTCAGCAGCGGCGAAAGCAACGACTGGCGCCAATACGATCGATGCAGTGAGTAAGGATTGAGTAATGAATTTGGGTAACTTAGCAGCTCTCAACATAACAGTTCTCCTTCAGTAAGGTTTTCATTAACGGTTTTGCGTAGCAGACGTTGATCCTGTATTGCTGGCAAGCACGACTTGGTTAGCCTCTTTGATTGCCGACAACACAATATCCGGCGTTAGAACTTGTGGCAGCACGATCGGCTCGCTGTTCGTTTGCGGTGGGAAATATAGATACAGCGGCACACCGCTTCGACCGAATTCGGCTAGCTTCGTCGAAATTTCAGTGTCGCGGTTAGTCCAGTCGCCTTTGAGATAAACGATACCCTGCTGCACAAATGCCTCAGTCACTGAACGCTGCTTTAACGCAACGCGTTCGTTCACCAAACAACTGATACACCACGCTGCCGTGAAATTGACAAAGATGGGTCTACCTTCGCTACGCAACTCCGCCAGACGCTGTGCCGAATACGGTATGGCATCGCTGCTATGCGCTGTCGTTACCAATGAATTATTTGCATCGGCATTCGATGCGGACGAAGAAATTCCGCTATAGCCGCCAGTAATGGCTGCGAACACAGCAATTAATGGAGACACAAAACCAAAAGCGCGCCATGCGCCATTCGCATTGCGCGATTGTTGAAAAATCCACGCAGCGAAAGCGATGAGCACTAACCCGCCTAACGCAAATGCCACGGCATCGGCCGAGGTTTGCTGCGCCAAAACCCAAATCAACCACACGGCTGCGGCGTACATGGGAAATGCCAACGCCTGCTTGAGCAATTCCATCCAATGCCCAGGTTTTGGTAAACGCCGCTGTAATTGCGGCCAGAACGCAAGCAATAAATACGGCAGCGCGAGGCCCAAACCTAAACTTAAAAATATTGCGATCAGTGGTAATGGTGGCTGGCTCAAGGCAAAACCAATTGCCGCACCCATAAACGGAGCCGTGCACGGTGTGGCAACTATCGCGGCGAGTACGCCGGTAAAGAAACTGCCGGTATAGCCCGATTTATTGGCGAGACTAGAACCCACACCAGTAATCGACGTGCCGAATTCAAACACGCCCGATAAATTCAAACCGACTGCGAATAATAAATAGGCGACGGCGACGACGAATAACGGCGATTGATATTGGAAGCCCCAACCCAACTGCGAGCCACCCGCCTTCAATGCGATGAGCAATGCGGCGAGCACCAGAAAGCTCGCGAGCACGCCGCTGGTGTACGCCAGTCCATGTAAACGATTTTGTAGCACTGTGCTTTCGCTATGTTTAATCAAAGCGAGCGCCTTGATCGATAACACCGGAAATACACACGGCATTAAATTCAATACCAGACCGCCGAGCAACGCGAACAATGCCGCCGCCCAAAGACCCAATTGCGTTTCTTGAAGCGGTGGTACCGTCGCAGCGTCAGTTGTAGCTGCAACAACTGAAGGCGTGCCAATAATAAAACTCTGCACATCTCCCGATGCGCTCGTCGTTTTCAACACACCGCTTAATGACTCACCCGCCGCGAGCTTTTTGTCACCTGCTTTCAGCTCGACAACAAGGTCATCGCCCTCGATGCGAAAAAGTTGCGGTGCAGTATGTTCGACACGCCCCCAGGTATCAGCGAAGAAATTTACATCGCGAAGATCAGACAATTTTTTCGCCGCACCTTCGATGCGCAGCTGCAGCAGTTGTTCATGCGTGACGGTATGTATTTTCCATGCTGATTGCTGCGGTAGCGCAGCGATGGCGCTTTCGATCGTGGGATTGAATGTGCGCTGGTGAGAAGCGTTCGCTGCAATCACAGGCAAATTGATGGAAAGATCGACGGTTTGTGGAATACATACATCGGCGCAAACCAGCCAATCGACTTTTGCTGCTATCTCCGACGCTTTCCCAACGGCAAGCGTCGACGGTAAGGCGATCTGCGTTAATAAAACGACCTCGTCGGAATAACCGTAATTGGTGATACCTTCCAGATCGAAACGTGTTGGTGCTGGCCATTCGATAGCGCCTGCAGTGGCGCCTGGCGGTAGCTGCCATGTGATTTTGGTTGGCAAACCTGAATCGCCCGGATTGATCCAGTACGTATGCCAATGCGGAATGATTTTTTGTTGTAGACCGATCCAGATTTTTTCACCGGGATAAACACTATCAACCGAAGCAATTAATTGCGCGGCGACTTGTTCAGTTGCCGCGCGATCGGTTACTGCCTGCACATTCATGCAGGATGCGAGCAGTGTTAGCAAGCAAAGAAATAATCGCTTCACTGATATCGCAACTCCAATCCAATAAAATCCGATTATTGTGCAGAGGCAGTCGCAGGTTTCGGCGCGGGTGGCTCGATTTTAGTCAGCTTGCCGCCCTCTTCCTCATAATTTTGCACGCCCACCGCGCCTGCGACCTTAAAGCCTTTGCTTGTCAGTAAATCGCCGACCTGCCCCGCGCGCCCAGCATGGTTGGATGCCGTAACAATTTGTCGATCTTTGGGAATAAAAGCCAGACTCTTCTCAATATCGCTGCTTTGAATACTGAGATATACAGGGAAACCGCCGATTTTCGTCAGTTCGTCCGGACGCCGAACGTCGATAATAACCAGCGAATCCGGCTTTGCCAGCAACGCATCTATCTGCGCGCGATTTAACTTGGGCGTCTTCCATTTATATTCCGCTGCGGGCTGTGCGGGCGCAGCGGTTTGCGCGAACGACACCGGTACGCTCAATACCAATGATGTCGCCAATACTAGTGCAGCCGACGATACATAACTTAATGCTCGACTACGTGTGATCATTCTTGTCGCGTTCATTTTCTCTCCTGCCGATTCCGGCTCTCTGATTTTCTCAATTAACACTTTAAATTTTGCGATTTCGAAAAAACGCAATGAAAAATCAACAGAGCAGTTAACGTGCCATCGATAAATAGCGACACAAAAACCCGATTAACCTCTATAAAAATCGCCATTTACACACATTTCTAAATTAATAAAGAGTCAATTTTTGAAATGAATTGCTGCGATAGAAGCAAAGACAAGATGTGTTCTGCACGCCAAGCAGCAACCAATCATCGATTGGTGGTGGCTATAGCCATAAATGCATAAAGATCGAAAAAAAGGAATAACCTAGTAATTATTAGGTATTTTTTTACGACATAACGAAGGTGTTAAGGTTCCCTCAATACAAACATATTTTTATGTACTCACAATTAATGGGAAAGCCGATGAACGAAGTTGTTGATCCGTCGTTTGATACTACTGGCTACGCCGGATATGGGTCGTTGACGAGGCACAACCGCAGTGATGTTGTCGCCTTTGATAATCCTACCGCTTATACACGCAGCATTCGCGCAACAGCACTGGTATTTGAAGACCCCCAATCACAAGCGTTGTATGAGCGAATGAAGCTGCTCGCACCGAGCAACGCAAATGTGCTTGTAATCGGCGAAACGGGCACTGGCAAGGAATTGGTCGCGCGGCAAATTCATCATCTCAGCCAGCGCAATCGAGGCCCTTTCGTTGCCGTTAATTGCGCCGCTTTGCCCGAACAATTAGTGGAGAGTGAACTATTCGGCCATGAAAAAGGCGCTTTCACAGGTGCATTGTTGCAGAAAAAGGGCTGGTTCGAAGTTGCGAATGGGGGAACTCTGTTTCTCGATGAAATAGGTGATCTACCACCCTCCACCCAGGTTAAATTATTGCGCGTATTACAGGAGCGCGAGTTAAACCGTGTCGGCGGCCGCGTTTCCATTCCCATTGATATTCGACTTATAGCCGCGACTAATGTGAATTTGGAAGAAGCCGTGCGCACCGGTCGATTCCGCGAAGATTTGTATTATCGATTGCATGTTGCGCGCTTATCCCTACCGCCACTACGCAAACGGACGGGCGATATTATTCCGCTGGCCGAGCATTTTATTCAGGTGTACCTCGGACATTTAGGACTTGATGATGCAGAGCTCAGCGACTCGGCCAAGCGCGCATTAAGCTCCTATCCCTGGCCGGGAAATATTCGCGAACTTGAAAACGTCATCCATCACGCGATGCTCGTTATGCGTCATGGCCGCATCGAAGCGCAAGATTTACACCTGGCTCGACTGACAGTCGATGAATCTTCAACCGAAAGCAACGCTGGTGTCACTGTTGACAATTCCAGTCCAGCATTGGAACAAGCCTTGATCGAGGTTTTTGAGAGCAACGGAAAAAATCTGTACGCAGAAATTGAAGCTCGCGTGGTGCGTTGCGCCTTTGAATACTGCCAAAAAAATCAGCTACAGACAGCGCGCCTTCTCGGCATCAGCCGAAATATCCTGCGCCACAGACTAAAACTGTACGGAATGCTGTAAGCACATGCGCCTGTACTTGCACTCATACAACGCCTGAGCTGCAAGTGTGGAATAACCTTAGCATCACAAAATATTTCACGACGGCTTTAGCAGTTAGTATTTTTGGCTTTAGCTAAACAGTAAATGTCGGAACCTTAATAGTTTCTCGCTAATGAATAAGGAGTGCTCAATGAGCAACGCAGCACTGAAAAATCAAAATGAATTTCATGGAATAGAGATTGATGCTGCCAGCATTCTGGAGCGTGCACGGGCGCGCAATGCAGATGATTCAGGCTACGCCGGAGGTGTGACACCAGAGGAAGCGTGGCATTTATTTTCGACGGAGCAGGCAGTGCTCATCGATGTGCGCACCTCGGAAGAGCGCAAATTCGTCGGCCATGTTCCAAATACTCAACATGTAGCTTGGGCAACCGGCACATCGATGACTCGCAACCCACGCTTCGCACGCGAGCTTGAAACTAAACTCAAGAAAGATCAAATCGTTCTTTTCTTATGCCGCAGTGGCAAGCGCTCGGCTGAAGCCGCGCGTGCAGCAGCCAAAGCCGGCTTTACCAATGCCTTTAATGTACTCGAAGGTTTCGAAGGCGAAATCGACGACAACGGTCAGCGCGGTCATCTCGGCGGTTGGCGCTCGCATCGATTGCCCTGGGTGCAAGATTGATAAGAGTTTCGTAGTACACCGATTTAAAAACTGAATTTATTCGAGGTCACCATGGCGAACTGGTACGCAGACAACGCATTATCTATCGGCCACACCCCACTGGTCCGTCTAAACCGGATTGCTGATGGCGCGCCTGTAACAATTCTCGCCAAAATCGAAGGCCGTAACCCAGCCTACTCGGTGAAATGCCGCCTTGGTGCTGCCCTCGTATGGGACGCGGAAAATCGCGGCCTGCTCGGACCCGGTAAAGAAATCGTCGAACCCACAAGCGGCAATACCGGTATTGCGCTCGCGTTCGTTGCAGCAGCGCGAGGAATTCCGCTCACGCTGACAATGCCGGAGACGATGAGCATCGAACGCCGCAAATTGCTACTCACATACGGTGCCAATTTGGTGCTGACCGATGGCACTAAAGGTATGAAAGGCGCGATTGCGAAAGCCGAAGAAATTGCAGCCAGCGATCCAAGCCGTTACGTGTTACTGCAGCAGTTTAAAAATCCTGCGAATCCTGATATTCACGAGAAAACGACCGGCCCCGAAATTTGGAACGACACCGATGGTAATGTCGACATTTTTATTTCGGGTGTCGGTACGGGCGGCACGATTACAGGTGTATCGCGGTACTTTAAAAATAGTCGTGGCAAAGCGATTCAATCGATTGCGGTAGAACCGCTAACAAGTCCTGTGCTCACTCAAACGCGCAATGGCTCACCCCTGCAGCCAGCGCCGCACAAAATTCAGGGCATCGGCGCTGGTTTTGTTCCCGATGTGCTCGATCTTTCACTCGTTGACGATATCGAAACTGTGTCTAACGAGGACGCAATTATTTACGCGCGCCGCCTCGCGCGCGAAGAAGGCATTCTCTCAGGAATTTCGTCGGGCGCAGCCGCAGCCGTTGCTGCACGCCTCGCACGAAAGCAGGAAAACGAAGGCAAAACCATCGTTGTCATTTTGCCGGACTCGGGTGAACGCTATTTAAGTTCGGTATTGTTCGAAGGATTCTTCGATCCCAACGGCTTGCCGCTTTCAGCATGAACAGAATGGATGTAAAGAGAGCGCAAGTATGACAGAAGCCAATGCGTGGGACGTATCCAGCATCGTCGCAGGGTTGCGAGCACAGCGTGAATATTGGCGTGAACAACAGCATCGCCATCCAGAACGCGGTGGTCGGGAGTTGCCATCTCGCGAAGCATTACAAGAAATCGTCAGGGCATTTTGCGGTGCATTATTTCCAATGCGGCTGGGACCAAGCGATCTTCGTCAAGAAACCGAAGATTTCTATATCGGCCATACCTTGGACACGGCTCTGAATAATTTGCACACACAGGTTCAACTCGAATTGACCTACACGCGCAAACCGCAGTCGGTGGATGAGCACTCACGAATTGCTAAAGAGGCAGAAGTTGTTGTCAGCGATTTTGCAAATCGCTTGCCGGAAGTACGCGCAGTACTCGATACCGATGTACTCGCGGCTTATCGCAGCGACCCTGCGGCACGTAGCGTCGATGAAGTTTTAATTTGCTATCCCGGCATACGAGCAACCATTTATCACCGTCTTGCGCATGAGCTGTACAAGAAAAATGTGCTGTTAATCGCTCGCATCATTTCAGAGTTAGCGCATTCGGAAACCGGAATCGATATTCACCCCGGCGCACAAATCGGTGAAGGTTTCTTTATCGACCATGGTACAGGCGTGGTGATTGGAGAAACTGCGGTCATCGGCAAACGTGTGCGTATCTATCAGGCCGTAACGCTCGGCGCGAAACGCTTCGTCACGAATGAGGACGGCAGTTTGGAAAAAGGACAGCCGCGACACCCTATCGTCGAAGATGACGTGGTGATTTATGCAGGAGCCACGGTGCTCGGTCGAATAACCATTGGCAAAGGCTCGTCAGTAGGTGGCAATGTCTGGCTCACACATAGCGTGCCGCCAAATAGCCAAATCACACAGGCAACATCCAAGCACGAGCAATCTGCACTGGTTTGAAATGCAGCTATTTAGCGAAATTAAACCCGAGCAATGAATATTCGCAATACAAACAGCGGCGGTACAAGATGACAGAAAAAAACACGCAAGCAGCACAAACAAATACTGCGCCTGAAAACGCTATTCGCGATCGCTTCGGCATTACCGTACGACAAGCTCGCGAAACGCTGGGCTGGTCTCAGGAAGTTCTCGCCGATAAAGCGAGTTTGAATCGCTCCTATCTCGGCGAAGTCGAACGCGGCATCGTAATGCCGTCTTTAGCCACCATAGCAAAGTTGGCAACTGCGCTGGGCACAAATGTGTCAGCTCTTATCGCAAGGTGCGAGGAATAAATTCCTCGCGCATAAATAATTTTTTCACTTCGGGGTTCCAGATAGATGCCGCCAAATCTTACACAACTTGGCTGTAGCCCAGGTACAGCAAGGGTTTTAGCTTAAAACCTCCCTGTTTTTTCGCTTAACCAACATGCGCATTTATAGGAAAGTTAGCAAAGTTACTAAAATTTGATAACTTCGCTAATCTCACTATGAATGGCTTCATGAGCATAACCCAAGGGCGCAGCTTCGCCCTCAAATCTCCTTGCCGACCGGTACGTCATGTACCCATGCAATGTCCCTAGCATCGAGGCGTGTATTCTGAGGTGTACACGTTGCCAGCAATTCATCGAGTTTGTATTGCGGCTGTACCGCACGATGAATTAGCAGCCCGTCTTCAGTAATACACACGTCCACATTATCGCCAATATCGGCATGCAAATGCTTGCGTAGTGCTTTCGAAAGCGTTATGCCTGCACCGTTACCCCAGCGTTTAATGGTAATTTTCATTCAGTGCCCCTCGAAGGCATCGAGTATTTCATCAGGCAGCGGCGCATCGAAATCATCATGCACGATAAATTCGCCTTTCATGGCACCAAAAATCTTTTTAGGTTTTTCGACCTTCTCGATGCCGACCAATTTGGCAATCGCATTTTCGGGTGTGCCGATGAAAATCGTTTCGCCGTGAGCTGCACGTTCAACGAGTGTCGAAAGCATGTCCTGGGCTTGCTGAATAGATATCACTGTGTTCATAGCAAATCGATGAGCGAATGCTCGAAATTGGGTACACTGGCTGCGGCCACGAATGTTCTACACAAAGGTATTTCCAACGAAGATCGTTTGTCCTTCACAAATATAATTCATTGGAAGACGGTTTTACTCAAGGAGAAATTTCATGCTCGTTCTTTCCCGTAAAATCGGCGAAATTCTCAAAATTGGCGACGATATCGAAGTCCAGATTTTGGACATTAATCGTGGGCAGGTACGCATCGGTATCAGCGCGCCCAAAAGCACCAATATTGTTCGCACGGAATTACTTGATAGGCCGCGCAACCCTGAAATGCCGATACCTGTAGCGGACACTGCTTCGGATCAAAAACCTCCTGTACGTATTTTGCGGCGCCGATCTTATTGAGGCGGAATTAACAACTCCTGCTTCCGTAAATAAATGTATTTTCGCGGACGCGAAAATTTTCTATGCCTCTGTTGCCAGTGGTGCTCGTAGCGTTTGCAACACCTCGTCCTGCGCAAGAAGCTGCATTTCCGCTTTCACTAATGCCACAGCCGATTGCTGATTTTTGTCGAGCTGCGCCTGCAATTGTTGCTTGATTTCATTTAGCGCATGCAGCAATTCGCCTTGTTGTTGCTGTGCGGCTTGTAGTTGCGTTTCCTGTTGCAGCGATTTATCGCGCCACGACATCACTGCATCTTGAGCCGCCTGATAATCGACACGCAAACCGCTGAACTGCTTGTTGAGTGATCCCAATTCCGAGACCAGCCGCGCGTTATCTTTATTGAGTTGCGTAATGTCGTTCTGCTTCACGATCAGCGTTTGTTGTAATTGACGCAACTCAGTTTGAATGTGTTGAAGTTGTTGCTCGTGACGACGCTGTTCTTGATCACGTTGCTCTTTGACTGATTCCCGATAGTGCTCCAACGCTTCGCGTGCGTGCTGGTGTTTTTCTTCGAGCGACTGTCGGTGTTTTTCATTTTCGGCGAGCCGGTCCTGCAAATCGGCAACGTGTTGACGCAGCCGCTGTGATTCGAGTTTTTCCTGTTGCCAGGATTCGCGGTGCTGGTCGCGCTCAGTGTTCGCGACAGCCAATGCAGCGGCTGTCGTATCGAGCTGTACGCGTGCCGCCTGAAGACTTGATTGCAACGCTTTTTCCTGCTCGACCCACTGCACGCGCTGCGCGTCATGATGCTGTTGCGCTTCGGTGACCAGCGCGCCAGCCTCTTCACGTAGCTGTGCCGCTAGTCGAGACACCAACTCTTTGAGCGTATTGCTAAGTAGTGCTTCATCATCGAGCCGTGTGCCGTGTTCTTGCTCGATTTCGCGCAAATAGCGGTGAATTGTGGACTTGGAGCCCGTATTGCCCATCTCGGTACGTATGGCATCGATCGAGGGATTGACTCCCCGTGCCATCAAGGTCTCCCGAGCCTGCAAAACATGAGCTTTATTGATACCCCCGCGCGCCATATGAAGCTCCTATTATTTCGTACCGTATTACGTAATATGTATATACATATTATTTTTAGAGTCTTATGTCAAGAAATAAGATGGGTTAAGACGCGGGATAATGCGGGATTACCCCGTGATAGATATTTTTTCGTCTCCAACTCTCCCCATTTCGGTACATTTTCCTCATTCCCCCTTGAAGTGTGCGATACCGCACCCATTACGGTTCTTGGATAGATATTAACCACCATTAATAAAGTGATCTTGGGGAGAACCACATGTTTGCGGACTTGAAGGGGCCTTCATTCGTCTTTTGGCCGGTGGGTTGTGGCGACAGCACTACCATTGCTATTTCCGATAACGAAAACGTACAAATCGATCTCAACGACAGCCTCATGGCGGAAGATGACGATAACGAGAAAATTCCATTGGTTGACGAATTGGTCGCTAAGCTCCCTCAGCGAAATGGCAGACCATATCTATCCTGCTTCGTCCTCACGCATCCCGATCTGGATCACTGCAAAGGGTTTGAGGATCTGCTCAAGCGCGTCACCATCGGCGAGCTATGGCATACGCCACGCGTATTTCGCGAATATCACAAGGACATGTGTGCCGATGCCATTGCTTTTAGAAAAGAAGCGAAGCGCCGTGTAAAAGAATCGATTAAAGCCGGTGGCGACCCCGGTGCCGGAAATCGCGTTCGCGTGGTTGGCTACGACGATTTATTGCAAGAGGATGACTATCGCGGATTTCCTCGAGCATTCTTTACTATCCCGGGGCAATCCATTACCACGTTGGATGGTTTAAATGTCGCTGATCGCTTTAAAGCGTTCGTGCATGCACCCTTTAAAAATGACTCCGCCGAACAGCGCAACGAAACGAGTCTAGCGCTGCAAATTGTGATCGGTGGCGATGCATCGCCCATGGCCGGTTTGTTCTTTGGGGATTTAGCTTATCCAACCTTGCGCCGCGTTTTTGATGAGTCAAAAAATAGCGGCAATCTGGATAAGCTCAATTGGCATGTATTGCTCGCACCGCATCACTGTTCGAAAAAAGTGATGTACGAAAAAGATGCTGAGGGCAACGATATCCTTAAGCAGGATATTTTAGATGACTTCAGCAGGCGCCAATATCGCGGCGGCTTTATCGTATCGTCTTCTTCTGCGATACCCGCGTCGAATTCGCCCGGCGATAATCCACCCCATGCTAAGGCAAAAAATCGTTATCAAGAAATCGTTTCAGGCGATTTCCTGTGTACCGGTGAATACAGCACTTCGAAAAATATGCGTCCCATCATCTTCACTGTGACCAATGCAGGCGTGGAGTTGGTGAATAAAAATTACCCGCTTTCCGAAGAGTCTAAAGCCGATTTAGCCAAAGCGGTCGCTATAGCGCGTGGCACAAATACACCACCCAATACTAAAGTGGGATTTGGTCAAAAGTGATATCGAGCGGCCAAGCGTGGGCGTTCGAACAACTTGAAGAAATTGCCGCTGAATCGACTGGCACTTTAGAAATTGTTGAGCGCGTGGAGAACGAAAACGGATATTTAAAAATATCCGTTTCCATCGACTGCCGTCACTATGCATGGGCTGAAGGCGGTATTCGCTTCAGGCCACGCGAACGCTTTACGATTTTCATTCCATCATTATTTCCATTAGAGATACCCGAGCTTAGTTTTTCTCACAATGACTATGCGGATTTCCCGCACGTCCAATGGAGACGTTCAATTTGTCTTTATCAATCGAAAGAAACTGAGTGGCAGCCAGATGATGGAATGTTCGGCTTTATGCAACGCGTGCACGATTGGCTTACCGCCGGTGCAACTAATCAGCTTGAGCCCATCGGTCTGCCGCTGCATCCTCCCGTTGCTTATCCGCAAGAGTCAACTATTGCCGTCGTACCGACGCAAAATACACCCACGCCACAACCGCCTTGGTGGACCGGTTATGCAAAAATCGAAAGAGAAAATGATGATTGCATTGAGTTAGGTGAATGGCTGGAGTCCAATCAAGTTGCCATAGGCACTCGCGTTGCTCCAGCTATTTTGCTTCCTCACGAGATGCCGTACGAATATCCCACGACCGTTGCAGCGCTAAAGACCGTATTAGAAAGCCGCGGCATCTCGATAGAAGTTGTTCGCTTACTTCTTTGCTGCGGCGCGCTCCACAATACGGAGAACAAAGCGCTTATTTTTCTATTAGGCGCGGCCATGCGAGGTATAGCCGGTGGTGAACGTCGTCAGCATCTCGCTGCATGGCAAATCAAACAAGAGCACGCACTAGAATTGCGAACAGCCGTGCTCGCTGCAACAAAAGAAAATCCAGTTGATGAGCAACTGTTTCGAGAATGGACCGAGCGAGCCACGATTAATTGGTGCTCAGTATTAGAAGATCGGCCAGAAATAGTTATCCAGCGTGATACGGGTACACCTGCGCAATTCTGGCGCGGGAAACACGTCGCGATACTCGGTTGCGGTGCTATCGGCAGCACGCTCGCGATGCTCTTAGCCCGAGCAGGCGTTGGCAAACTTCAACTTTACGATAAGGCCTTGGTAAAGCCCGGTCTTCTCGTTCGGCAATTATTCGATAGATATCAAATCGGTTACGGAAAAGCTCGCGCAACGCGCATCAATGCCCGTTATATAAACCCGAAGATTGACGTTACTGCTCATCACAAAAATATTCTCAACTTATTAAGCAGTGAAGAATCGCTAAAAACATTATTTGAGGCAGACATTATTATTGATGCAACCGCGTCGTCTCGCATCACGGGTGCGCTGGAATTTAATTTGCGCGATCGGTTACACAGCTATCCCCCCATTTTATCGATGGCCATTGGTCACAAAGCGGATATGGGTTTAATGACGTTGGCACAGAGTGATATCGCCGGCGTTGCATACGATCTTGATCGACGATTGAAATTAGAGTTCGCGGATTCATTCAATGGTCAACATTTTTTGGATGAGTTCTGGCCCACCAATAATCGAACTCAATTATTTCAACCAGAACCCGGGTGCTCCGATCCTACGTTTATTGGATCAGCAACCGATGTTACTGTTTTGGTCAGCCGCATGCTCAATGTGGCGAGTGGATGGCTTGCCCAAAATATCAAAGATCGCGCCTACGGTTTCGGGATGTATTTATCGTCAGCGCCGCACACAACGATTGGCATCCCGCCCGAAGCGGAATATATCTGGGAGCCCGACGATATTTATATCGATGGATTGCGCGGATATCAGATACGTGTTGCACCATCGGCTAAAGCGACGATGCTGAGTTGGATGCGAAAATCTGAGCGTCGGCGCGGAATGGATTTCGAGACCGGCGGTATTTTATTCGGTCAGATCAACGATTTTCTCAAAATCATTTGGGTTACTGCGGCTAGTGGCCCACCTCCCGACAGTATTGCGAGTCGCGATCGATTCATTTGCGGGACTCGTGGCGTCCCTCAAATGAATACGGAATACGCCACGCGGTCGCGAGGTTCCGTTTCATTTATTGGAATGTGGCATACACACCCCGGAAATAAACCCGATCCAAGTGCCGTAGATCGAGAATCAATGGCACAACTTTTCGCAAATCCTAATTTTAAAAGCCGCCACTTTCTGATGCTCATTATTGGCGACTCCTCGGATAAGCCATCGTTCGGGGGAAGCCTGTTTGAACGAGAACTTTAACGTTAGCAGCCCATCTCTCGGGCTTGCATTGTCAGGCGGTGGTTCACGTGCCATGGCTTTTCATCTTGGTTGTCTGCGCGCACTCCATGACATGAAGCTTTTAGACAAAGTGAATGTAGTCTCAACAGTCTCTGGTGGCAGTGTCATTGGTGCCTGTTTGGCCTACTGGGATTGCGATTTTGCAGAATTTGATCGGCGTATCGTTCAATTGTTGCGCAAAGGATTCAATGGCTCCATTGCACGCTCTGTATTTTTCAGCCGTGAAACTCTCAAAATTCTGGCAACGATTTTGTGTACTGCATTACCAACCCCTGTAATCGGTTTTACACGAATCGCATTGAGATTAATTCGCTTTGTTACTCGATTACCGACGACTGCAATCGAACGGTGGCTTGCACAACTGTCGCGTTCATTACCAATCTGGGGCAGTTTAACCACGGCGTTTGAACATGCACTGCGTAAAACGGTTTTTGACAATGCTGCGTTGGTGGATGTTAAACGGCCTGGACTAGAAGTCATTATCAATGCCTGCGATTTAAGAACAGGCACTGCTTTCCGATTTGGTTCACGCGTGTCTGGTGGTTGGCGATATGGACGCGTCCTCAACAATGATATTTCAGTAGCTAAGGCGGTTGCCGCATCGGCCGCATTTCCTCTTTTACTGGCACCGCTTATTGAGAATTTTCGCTTCGAAAAAAATGGAATTGAAACCGAAGAAAAAGTGATTCTTACAGATGGCGGCGTATTTGAAAATCTCGGTGTAGCTGTTCTTGAGCCAGGTAGAAATTCCGATATCAGCGTAAATAATTTCGCAGCAACTCATATCATTAGTCTCAATGCCGGCGCAGGACAAATGAGTGGCGACACCAGTCCATTTTGGTGGTTGAGTCGCGTAGCGCAATCTTTCGAGATCGTTCATCGCAAAGTGCAGGATGCTACGTACGCGCGGTTACATCAATTTATTAAAAGTGGTGTATTAAAAGGATTTGGCATGGTTTATTTAGGCCAGATCGATGCCAGTTTGCCTTACGCGCCAGCTGATCTCGTTAAGCGAGAAACAGTAAAAGATTACCCGACGAATTTCTCGGCTATGTCGCAAAAAGATTTGGATAATCTTGCGTTAAGAGGAGAACAGCTTACACAAATTATCGTTGGCCGCTATTTGTCAGCAGTTCTATAGGAAAAAAATTAATCTAATACTAAGTGAAGGAGCATTATCTTGACTGTTCAATCGATCGATACCCGATTTCGGGCCTATCAACTCGGTTCCGCTGGCTCTTCGTATTCGTATTTCAGTGATGGTAGGTTTGTTCTTATTGAAGGACGTTACTGTGAGAATGAACAAAGTATCCGACAAGAGTTAAGAATATGCGGGCTTGAACGAATCAACACTTTACATATTACCTCTTGGGACCAGGACCATTGTTCACCGTCTCAAGTAAAGCGAATCCTTGAGGATCTGAAGCCTAGCAAAATTGAGTATCCGGGTTATGAGCCACATACTGATTGTGGCAAAGAAAGCTTGAAAATTATCAAAGCGTATCAGGCTAGTAGTTCCAGGCCTCAAGTTATCGCGGTGACTCCAGAATACATCGAGAGTTTGAAGGCCGCGTCCAGTTACGGCTATCGAAACATCATGTACTGGCCTAAAGAAATTGATACAGAAAATGCGAATAATAATTCCACGGTGAAGCAGTTTCGAAGCGGAAGCTTCAATGTCCTCAGTTTGGGTGATGTTGAATCGACGCAAATTTCATCATACCTCAGAAGAGCGAGCACGATTAATTCTGAGGTCGACGTTATGATCATGGCTCATCATGGTGCTGATAATGGTTTTACAACTTCCACGTTTCTGAAAATTGTGAGGCCGACTCTCGCTATTGCTACTTCAAATTATGGAAATCATTTTGATCACCCGAAGCCAGAAATAAGAGAGCTTTTGCATAAACATGATGTGCATTTATTTACCACCAAAACTGGTGATGTGATTGTGAGGTCTATAGGAAAGCACACAGGTCAGTATGAGGTTATCAATCTCAAAGCAGGAAGTACGGAAGTCTCAAGCCGTTATGTGGGCAATGCTAGAAAGGGAAAGTATCTAAGCAACAACGAGGACACTTTGCGAGATCGTAGGACAACACACAATAAAGGGCCAAGGCGTTGAGTTCATTAAAGAGCTAATATTTAACGCCACACCGGCCGTAAGTCGGGCAAAGTGGCCTATCGCTATCTAAGAAGCCTTATGGTTATTGCGGCAGCTATTCGATTGACGATCTTGCGGAATCGACCGGTTCCGTTAGTATAAAGGCAACCAACGCGCTTTCATGACTATGGCTTATTCAACGTTCCGTAGATACATCGCTTACTTGTTGCTTGCGCTGCTCCCCTTTCAGGCGGCGGCAGCGAGCCGGTTAGCTTTGTGTGCCCATACGACGAACTCCTCCCATCCAGCTATGGAGGCAATGGATCATTGCGCGTCCATGGCAGCCGCTTCTGCTTCGGGTTCTAAGACGCAAACACCGTCGCAACCTGCGGGAAAATCCTGCTGGCTCGGTTCTATCTGCATAGCCGGTGTTGTCGCAGCTGCGCTCCCCATGAAACAACAGTCCGCGCCGAGCGAGCGCACCGCAATTAGCTATACCTCCTCCATACCTGTGCAATACCGCTCCATCATCCTCGACGACCCTCAGCGTCCACCAACAGTTCTCTGACAACGATTGCAATCTCGCGCATGCACCGTCTGCGGTGCGTGTGATGTTTTCATTGTCTGGAGAATGACTATGGTCACTCGAAAAACATCACTTCGGCGCGCGCCGAAGTGGTTGCTTCCTTTGCTATATCTGCCGCCAATTGCCTTGGCCGGTCCTATGGGATTTCAGGATTCCTGGATGACGATGGGCGATATCGGTCCAAACTGGCGAGAAGTATTCGTCAACTATGCGGTGACGCCGCGTGATGCTATCGGTATTTCGCAAACCTATATGCGAGCCGATGACGATAGCCGCTCGCGTGATCTGACCGAAGTGACGTACACGCGGTTATTACATCGTTGGAACCAACCCGAAGCACAGGCCAATTTATGGTTTGTCGGCGGTATTGGTGATTTGCGCCGATACGATCGAGACACTGATCGGCGATCGAATCAAACAGCGATTTCACCGGGCATTCAAGCGGATTACGAAACGACGCGTATTTATTTTTCTGCAATGCATCGACTCTATCGCGCGTCCGATCTTAATCACGACTACAGCGCTGTTCGCGCTGGCTTTTCATTTTACGAATCGCATTACGAACAAACACAGCCGTGGTTGATCGTTGAAGCACGTTCAATGAATGGCCTCTCGGACAGTATTGAAGTCACGCCGATGATACGGCTGATTAATCGCAATTATTTCGTTGAAGCAGGTGCCAATAATTTTGGTCAGCCGCGCCTTAACTTCATGTATATCTATTAATTGATGAGGAATTTTTCATGAAAACTGCATTGTTATTTTTATTATTAAGCGCCGCAACTGCCGCAAACGCCACGCAAACATTGATGGCCCAGGTCAACGGTATGGTGTGTGCCTTTTGCGCACAAGGTATCGAGAAAAAAGCGCGTACATTGCCGCAAACACAGGACGTTTATGTGAATCTTAAAAAGAAAATCGTCGCCGTGCAAATAAAGGATGGCGAGACATTGGAGGCAAAAATACTGAAGGATTTAGTGAAAGACGCAGGCTACGACGTGACCGAAATCACCATTGTTGAAGAAACCACTGCTGCTATGCGCGCTCGCTTGGAGCACGAGTGATGAACGATCTAAAGCCAACGCGAACGGTATCGCTTCTAACGCTGTTCGCAAGTAGCGGTACATTGATTTGCTGCGCATTACCGGCGTTATTGGTCGCGATAGGAGCAGGTGCGGCACTGTCGTCTTTGATTGCGACAATACCGCAACTCGTATGGTTTTCGGAGCACAAAATCGCAGTTTTTACAGCAGCGGGAATTATGTTGTTCGCGTCGGGCTTGTTGCAGTGGCGTGGGCGCTATTTGCCATGTCCTACCGATCCCGCCTTAGCGCAACTTTGTTATCGCACCCGTGTGCAATCGCTATGGATTTATTGCATATCGGTCACGATATTTTTAATAGGAGGATTTTTTGCTTTCATAGCGCCGAGATTACTTCAGTAAACAATGGCGCCTTCGGGCGCCTTTTGCATTCTAATGACGTAGTTTATATCGCGCTCGAATTCAGCGACTGCAAAATACCACACTGCTCGGCTTGTCGATGGGCGCTGCAGCTTTCTTGTAGTTTTAATAATTGCAGCTCCAACTGTTGCAACTGAACAATGCGCTGTCGAACCTGATCGATATGCGATGCAACGAGGTGGTTGACTTCATTGCACGTGCGATGAGGATTCTGTCGGTAGTCCAGCAAGCACCGAATTTCCGGCAGCGTTAAATCGAGTGATCGGCAATGCCGAATAAATTGCAATGTCTCACGATGCGCTGCGCCATATTGACGATAACCTTTCGGTGTTCGAGGTGGTGCCGTAAGCAGGCCTTCTTTCTCATAAAACCGAATAGTCGTAGCGTCTACACTCGCTGCCTTCGCCAACTCGCCGATTTGCATACTCTGACCCTCCCATTGCTTGACCTTAGAGTAGCTAGAGGGTTTTTAATAGGCAATGACTGTCATCGCCGCCGGACTCCCGATGCATAAGAGCTTGTTCGCCGTTCCCAAGATGGATTGCCCCTCCGAGGAGCGCATGATCCGTCTTGCCTTGGAGGGCACGCCGAATGTGATCAACCTGACATTTAATCTCGGCACGCGCCAAATGGAGGTTTTTCATAGCGGAGACCTCGGCGATATTGAGCCGAAGCTTATGGCTCTGGGGTTGGGCGCGCATCTCATTGAAACCCGAAGTGTGGAAAACCATCCAGTTTCCGAGGTGCCCGATCCCGCATCATCTAAAACAGAAGCCCGCACGTTAAAAACATTGATGGCGATTAACGGGGCGATGTTCGTCGCTGAACTAGGCGTCGGTATAGGGGCACAATCGACCGGTTTAATTGCCGACTCACTGGATATGTTTGCCGATGCGGCAGTTTATGGTCTTGCATTGTATGCCGTGGGTAAGAGCGTCGAGCACAAAGTCCGTGCAGCCCATCTGTCGGGCTGGTTTCAATTGCTGTTGGCACTGGGCGTTCTTATTGAAGTGGGACGCCGCTTTGTTTTCGGTAGTGAACCTGTCTCGGCACTGATGATGGGAATGGGCTGTTTAGCCCTCGTGGCGAACGTTGCTTGCCTGTATTTAATATCGGGGCAACGCGAGGGTGGCGCCCATATGAAAGCCAGCTGGATTTTCTCGACCAACGATGTCTTGGCGAATATCGGGGTGATAGCCGCTGGTGTATTGGTGGCTTGGACGGGTTCCCCGTATCCCGATCTTATTATCGGCACCGTTGTCGGTTGCATTGTATTGAATGGGGCGCGGCGAATTTTGGCGCTGAAACATTAATTCGCGAAGGCTGCTGGAATGGAATTGGACATCGCCGCGCAAATCGAAACCTGGCTGGCAGAGCTCGACGCTGCATTAGCGCAAAGCTCCACGCGTGAGCGCCGCGATGCAGCCCAAGCAGTTTATGAAAAACTCCTCGCTTTGCGTGAGGAGATCGAGCCGCACGCAAGCACATCCTTGCGATCTCATATGGATAACGCGCTTGCTAAATCGCGACAGTTGCACGACGCGTTTCATGCGGAGCTGCAACACGAATTGGAATGGGCCGCGTGCAACACTGGTGATCATGAACAAAATGCGTAACTCTCGCTGGATTATCGGACTTCTGTGCCTACTGCTCATCGTAGTTCGCATCGGCGGAGCGCATTGGCATTTATGCCTGGACGGCAGCGAGCCGCCGCAAGCCATGGAAATGGGAAATGCGGATTGGCATGCCGATGATGCTGATCATCACGATGTCGACCTCAAACTGATCGGCGAGGCATTGGCCAAAAACATTGGCGACGGTTTTGATGTCGATTTCCTTGCTGCTTTCGTATTGCTGTGGTCATTTCAACTTTCTCAGCGACCGCTGCTTCTAACGCCGTATCGCGAAACGCTGTTTATTCCTCAAGTTTTACCCTTTCACGCGCCACCGCGCGCACCACCTCGCTAATTCCACACCGTTACACCTTAATCGCTTGCGTACTCGCGCGGCTTTTTCGTGGATTTATTGGCTGGAAAAAAATTATGGTTTCGTTTTTCGCACGTGGCGCGATCGTGTGTCTTTGTATTTTGGTCCCCGCCGCTAATGGCACGTATGCTGCCGAATTTATGGAACCGCGTGGCGAGTTGACACTCAGCGCAGCCATCAATGCGGCACTTCAACGTAATCCCGCATTACAAAACGCGGCATTTGAAATTCGTGTTGCGGATGCACGCATCAAACAAGCGGGCCTACGACCCAATCCCGAATTGGGCATCACGCTGGAAAACTTTGGCGGTAATGGCAGCGTGAGCGGTACTGACGCGCTTGAATCGACTTTGAGTTTGAGCCAAGTGATCGAACTCGGCGGTAAACGCAATCGTCGGCTCGACGTTGCCCACTTTGGTCGCGATACCGTCTCGATTGAGCGTGAATCGGCACAGCTCGATGTACTTGCCGAAGTGGCACGGCGTTTCATTGATGTGGCCGAGCAGCAAGAACAATTGCTGTTGGCGCGGCGTAACACTGAACTCGCTGATAAAACCGTGCGCGCGATTAACACGCGAGTCGAAGCGGCACGCTCTCCACTCGCGGAAAAAAGTCGTGCATCGATTGCGTTTAACCGCGCACGTCTCGACGAAAAAACCGCGCTGCAAAATTTATTGAGCTCGCGGCGTCGGCTTGCAGCACTCTGGGGTAGTACCGATCCGCGTTTTGGTGATGCCAAAACCGAATGGTTTGAATTACCGCCTGTGGCGGAATTCGATACGCTCGTTTCGCAGATGAAATCCAATCCCGATTTTCTGCGCTTTGCGAGTGAAGCGCGCATGCGCGATGCCGAATGGCAACTCGCGAAAGCGGAAGCAAAATCGAATGTCACGGTCGGTGCCGGTATTCGCCGTTTCGAAGAAACCGGCGATAAGGCATTCGTGGTGAATTTTTCGATGCCGCTTGCCTTTGGCAGCCGCAATCAAGGCGCGATTCGCGAAGCATCGATTCGACGCGAACAATTACAAAACGATGAGCAGGCTGCATTGATTAATGCACAGGCTAATCTGTTCGCGTTTTATCAATCACTCGAACTCGCTCGCAACGAAGTTGATCAACTTCGCAATCAAATCATCCCACAAGCCGAAACCGCCTTGAAGCAAACACAGGACGGTTACGAGCGCGGACGTTTTTCGTATTTGGAATTGGCTGATGCGCAGCGTGAATTACTCGAATTACAACGCGCTGCGATCGCTGCTGCTGCCTCTTATCACCGCACGCTCGCCGAAATCGAGCGCTTGACCAACTCGCCGTTGATTGCGACCAAGGATTAACAACATGAAGAACTTGAATGTCCCATCACATCCTATTGCGTTAGCACTACTCCTTGCATTTTCACTGCTAGGAGGCTGCGGCGATAAATCAAAAAGCGCGCAGCCCGCCGAAAGCTCTGAGAAAGAAGCCGGTCATCACGATGGCGATCATGCGGAAGCTGAAGGCGGCAAAGATAAACATGCTGCCGGTAAACACGACGAATCAGAACATAACCAGGGTGAGCATGAAGGTGGTGCTAAAGAAGAAAAAGTTTCACTGACGGAGGAGCAAATCAAAACAGCGGATATCGAATTTGCACAATCCGGTCCCGTCGCGATTCGCGAAACATTGCCGCTGTATGGCGTTATTGCTCCGAATGCGGAGCGCATGCGCGATGTTGCTGCGCGTTATGCCGGTGCTATCCGTCGTGTCGACAAAAAAATTGGCGATGCGGTTAAACAAGGTGAAACACTCGCGATCGTTGAAAGTAACGAAAGCTTGCAGGCTTATTCGGTTACAGCGCCTTTAACTGGAATCATCACTGTGCGCAATGCCAATGTCGGTGAGCAAACAACGGAAAAACCATTATTCACCGTTACTGACTTGTCCACGGTTTGGGTGGAGCTTTCATTATTTCCGCGCGATGTTGCCAAAGTTCGTGTCGGTCAAACAGCTCGCGTTAAAAGTACCGAGGCAGGATTATCAGCCGATGGCGTCATCGCTTATGTCGCGCCATTTGGTAGTAGCACTAATCAAACCGTAATGGCGCGTGTTGTTCTTGCAAATCCAGAGCATCGCTGGGCGCCTGGTCTTTATGTGACGGCTGACGTTGCGCTCTCGCAACAATCCGTAGCGATTGCTGTGCGTAACGACGCTATTCAAACGCTCGAAGGAAAGACCAGCGTTTTTGTCGAACATGACGATGGATTTGAGCCTCGTGCGGTGCGCTTGGGAAAAAGCGATGGCGAATACAGTGAGGTGTTGGAAGGCTTGGAAGCAGGCCAGCGTTATGCTACTCGCAACAGTTTTGTTTTGAAAGCCGAACTCAAAAAGGGGGAGGCTTCTCATGACGACTAAATTAATAGGAGGAATATCCTCAGCGCTGTTTGTGCAGAAAACGTCGAGATACGCGATGGAGACTCGTCATGATTGATCTTCTGCTACGCGCTTCAATTCGCAATCGTCTCTTAGTGATATTCCTGGTGGTGTTGATCAGCGCGTTGGGTATTTGGAGTTATCAAAAACTACCTATCGATGCAGTACCCGATATCACCAACGTGCAAGTGCAAATCAATACCGAAGCGCCGGGATATTCGCCGCTTGAAGTCGAGCAGCGAATTACGTTTGCCGTAGAAACCGCGCTAGCGGGTTTACCTCATCTGGAATACACACGCTCGTTGTCTCGATACGGTTTATCGCAGGTGACGATTGTTTTCGATGACGGTACTGACATTTATTTTGCTCGCAATCTTGTCAACGAACGATTGCAGCAGGTATTGCAGCAATTGCCATCCGATGTAAAGCCGGCGATGGGACCAATTGCAACGGGCTTGGGTGAAATTTTTCTATACACGGTGATTGCTGATACGAATGCGCGCCAACCCGATGGCGCACCTTATGACGCGACTGCGCTGCGTACGTTGCAAGATTGGGTCATCCGTCCGCAATTGCGTCAGGTCTCCGGCGTTACCGAAGTGAATACCATCGGCGGATTTGAACGCCAATTTCATGTGACTCCCGATCCTGCGCGCATGGTTGCGTATAACGTGACGTTCGAGAATATCGCTTCAGCATTGGAACGCAATAACGCGAATGTCAGCGCGGGTTATCTGGAAAAAAATGGCGAACAATATTTAGTGCGCGCGCCTGGTCAAGTCGGTGACTTGTCCGCGTTATCGGAAATTATTGTCGCGCAGCGTGGTGGCGTTCCGGTACGTATTCGCGATGTCGCCGATGTCGCATTCGGCCGCGAATTACGCACGGGCGCTGCAACACACGACGGTGAAGAAGCGGTGCTTGGCACAGCGATGATGTTAATCGGTGAAAATAGTCGCGCTGTAGCCAGCGCTGTGGGTGCCAAACTCGAAGAGATCAATCGCAGTTTGCCCGAGGGCGTAAAAGCCAAAGCGGTTTACGACCGCACACTGCTTGTTAACAAAGCCATAGCAACTGTGCAGAAAAACTTGATCGAAGGCGCGTTACTCGTCGTCGTTATTTTATTTCTCTTATTGGGAAATTTGCGCGCGGCGCTTATCACCGCAGCCGTCATTCCAATCGCGATGTTGATGACGATTACAGGCATGGTGCAGAACAAAATCTCCGCCAATTTGATGAGTCTCGGTGCGTTGGATTTTGGTTTGATTGTCGATGGTGCGGTGATCGTTGTGGAAAATGCGATTCGCCGCTTGGCCGAAGCCAATCGCGAACGCAGCGAATTACTCACACTCAAAGAGCGCCTTAGCATTAGCTACGAAGCCACACGTGAAGTGATTCGTCCGAGTTTATTTGGTGTAGGCATCATCACAGCGGTGTATCTGCCGATTTTTTCGCTCACCGGTGTCGAAGGAAAAATGTTTCATCCGATGGCGGCAACTGTGGTGATGGCGTTAGTGGCAGCACTGGTGCTGTCGCTGACATTTGTGCCTGCTGCTGTCGCGTTGTTGTTATCAGGCAAAATCGAAGAAAAAGAAAACTTCGTTATTCACAACGCTAAACGCGGTTATCAACCTTTGTTGGAAAAAGCGCTGAGTTTGCGCTGGCCACTGTTGATCGGAACATCGCTGCTTGTCATTTTTTGTGGCTGGCTCGCGACGCGTCTAGGTTCGGAGTTTGTGCCAAACCTTGATGAAGGCGATATGACAGTACAGCCGATTCGGCCCGTCGGTACGAGCTTGTCGCAATCTATCGATATGCAGAAGCGCGTTGAAAAAGCGCTGTTAAAGCAGCCGGAAATACTCACCGTGTTTGCTCGCACCGGAACCGCCGAGGTCGCGACCGACCCGATGGCGCCAAATATGTCCGATGGCTACATCATGCTGAAACCGCATGATCAATGGCCGAACCCCTCAAAATCCAAAGCGGAACTTATGGAGGAAATTGAGGAGTTGTTGGAGCAAGTACCAGGCAATGCCTACGAACTTGGTCAACCGATTCAATTACGCGTCAATGAATTAATTTCGGGCGTGCGTTCGGATGTCGGCGTGAAAATCTACGGTGACGATCTGGAGCAATTGTTAGCGTCGGGTAACGCCATCGCGAAGGTGTTGAATAAGTTAAAAGGCGCCAGCGATGTGAAAGTTGAACAGGTTGAGGGATTACCGGTGTTATCAATCAATGCTAACCGTCAGGCGCTCTATCGTTATGGATTGAGTGTGGCCGATGTTCAAGCGGTATTAAGTATCGCTGTAGGTGGTCGCGATGCAGGACAAATCTACGAGGGTGATCGCCGTTTCGATGTCATCGTGCGATTGCCGGAAGAACTGCGTAACAATATCGCTGCGTTGGAGCGCTTACCCATCGCGCTACCTGACGGTGGCGCTGTACCGCTGCGCGAAGTCGCGACACTCGATCTTGCACCGGGACCGAATCAGATCTCGCGCGAGAACGGTAAACGCCGATTGGTGGTTACCGCGAATGTGCACGATCGCGACCTCGGTAGTTTCGTGAGCGAAGTGCAAGCAGCGATACGCAATGAAGTGAAATTGCCACCGGGTTATTGGATTGATTACGGCGGCACGTTCGAGCAATTGCAATCGGCGACTCAACGCCTAGCCATTGTCATTCCCGTTACGCTGATCGCCATATTTGCGCTATTGATTATGGCATTCGGTAGCGTGCGCGACGCGTTGGTAATTTTCTCGGGTGTACCTCTCGCGTTAACCGGTGGCGTACTCGCGCTGTGGCTTCGCGATATACCGATGTCGATATCTGCAGGCGTTGGATTTATCGCGCTCTCCGGTGTTGCCGTGCTCAACGGTTTGGTGATGGTGAGTTTCATTCGCAGCTTGCGTGAAGATGGACGCACACTCGATGCCGCGATCACAGAAGGCGCATTAACACGGTTGCGACCGGTTTTAATGACTGCGCTGGTCGCAAGCCTCGGTTTTGTTCCGATGGCGCTCAACACAGGGACGGGGGCGGAAGTGCAACGACCACTCGCAACCGTTGTTATCGGCGGAGTTATTTCGTCGACCTTACTGACATTGCTCGTATTGCCGGGGCTTTATCGCATCGCTCATACATTTCGGCGAGGGATGTCGACTCGGAGCCGCACTACCGAGCTCGAAGGGTGATGTGACAGCGTAAGCAAAAATTTGCGGTAGATTTAATTAAATAGAAGCTCTGCTGCAAACAACCGGTGCGCAAAACATATTGAGGTATTAACTCACCGGCTTTGGTTATGTGCAGCGATATTTGTGGTGCGATTGTAGCTTCGAAGAGATATTTATCATGGTATTGCAGTCGGCAACAATTTTAACTATCGGCATTTCAAAATATCGAATGGCCGGTTTGGCCTAATATTGCCGATTTAGTTAACCGGCCGTCGCTGGTTCGACATATACGACTGTCGGAATAAGCGGTCGCGAATTATCAAATACCGTGAATAGATGTAACGCTGAGCTTTCAAAATTAATGACCCACATGGGCTGCTTAAAAACCGAAGCGCCGCGAGACATGCCTATTTCGCATCATTAAAAATAAACCCCATGCTGTATTCGCTGCAGCGTTGTCGAAACAAATTCAACACCGGGCGCCAGCGCCAGTAACTCGATAGGTTTTCGGTAGCGCATCGATCGCGCCTCTGAGCACAACCAAATTTTTGCATTTTCGGGCGTTCCCATAACGCGTTGCGTGCGCATAAAAACCACGGCCAGTTGCCAAATTGCCGCACTTTGCGCCGACGATAACCGACCTCTGCGATTCGCAGTCAGGCAGCGCCGTTTAAGTGTTTGTTCCGTGATGGCAAGTGCCGTACTCAGTTCTTGAAATGTAAATCCTGTATGTTTCATCAACGCTCGAATCACCGTATTAGGCAATCCGCGTTTCAATAGATCGTATAACTCCAGATCCGACGCCAATTTCGGAAGCTGGGACGATATACCTAACAAACTGAGTACAGTGAATAACGATTCCGCGCGCGGATGCTGACATTGCGCAATGAGTGCAGCCGCTATTGGAGAATTCAGTGTTGCTGTCATTATGTAAGCGTCGGCCTGAAACGCAGCGACAAAATTTCCTGTTTGAATTTGCCAAACAAATTGATCGTTGAGTCGTACGATTGCGCGAGCGCGGAATACGATGAAGATTCTCGGGGCGGCGTTATTTGATCAGTCGACGGATAAACATCTGCGTCGATTGTCACGCTCAATGACGTATCTAATGTGGGGGTTGCCGTAGAGGACAGAGGTGTTGTCTCGTTCGGGCGCGGCCGTTTCGGCATGCGTTCGAATCGAATAGTATCCATGGCCGGTATGTCGCTGGCGATGCGTTCGGCATATTGCGTCAGTGTCGGCTCCGCGGGCATATACAAATACGCGGTTTCATCGACGTCGCCGCTGGATCGCAAAATACGTCCCAGGACCTGTCGAAAATACAATTCAGTTTTGACACGCGTTAAATGGCAGCACACGCGCAAACGAGGAATATTTGTTCCCTCACTGATCATGCCGACAGAAATAATCCATTTTTGCGTACCTGTCTTGAACTCTCTGATGATATGTGTCGCATCATCCTCATAATACGTAGCAATCAACGCGTTCTCGTTGAGTGTCTTCTTTAACAAACGCGCAATTTGATGCGCATGCGCAACGGAGGCAGCGACAATGAGTCCGCCGGCGTTTGGAATCGTTTTTCGAAGTTCGTCTAATTTTTTATTGGCCTGACGAACGATATAGCCGATGAGAGCATCGTGTTCGAGTAATTGTTGATACGCGCAGCAGGATTCTTCTAACACGGTTTTGATACTGTTAAATTGCCGTGAGCTGAAGCCTTCGTTAACGGTGATATGGTCATTATCGATGACGATGAATTTGGGAATACGGCAGACGCGGTCTTGAATGGATTGATAAAGCCCGTACTGGTAATCGCAGTGGATTTGCTGCGACTGCGAACAATAACGCGACAACACAATCGGAATACGATCGGAGCGCCACGGTGTTCCTGTGAGGGCAAGCGTGCAGGCAGCGCGTCCCTGAATTTCACAAAGAATCTTTTCGCCCCACGCATTGGCAGTCTCTTGCGTGTGACCGGCGCAGTGATGAATTTCATCGAAAATCACGAACACGCGGTGACGTGAAAACAAGGTCCAAAAACTATCGGCCACACTGAGCATGGCCTGATACGTCATTGTGCAACCGCGTGAGCCGAGCAAACCATCCATGCGATGATCGGTTTGAATTTCTAATTCGGCGCGAAAATCATCGGCCACGATCACCGACGGCGCGAAACACATGACCAGATCGATCATTCCCTCATCGAATAATTGTTTGGCGAGCAACGCCGCCATGCGCGTTTTACCGGCGCCCGGTGTCGCCAGGCAGAGAAAATCGGATTGCCCACCTTCATATTGTTGATGCGCCTGTGCGATGCACTCGGCTTGCCAGCGACGAAGCATCAGATGTGCTGCGCAGCCAGGTGATTCGAAAGAATCGACTCCAATGCTTTGACGCGCCCCAACGTTTTGGAGCAGCGTTCGCGCGCGTCGTTATAGAGCGCTTGCACGGCGTTTTTTAGATGCGGAAGCTGCGTGCAAATGGCATCGTATTCTTCCGTTTCCCCGATCACGCTCAGCATTTCCTCTTTGTAGCTGTGCAATTTTTCTCTCAAACAACGCAGCGTTGCATCCTCATGCAAATCCTCATGGCTAGCCCTCGACTGTGGGGAGATCGCCACCGTATCCGTTGGCTCGCTAAGGCGGTAGCGCGCTTTTTCGCCGGGCCGCTCGGCTAAACGCCGCAGCAATCCCTGGGTTTCCATGCGCTGGACGTGGCGATACACAAATTGCCAGGCGGCCTTGTCAGTGCGGTGGGGACATCCGGGCAGCGCCATGTAGGTGCTCTTGAGCTCAGAAACCGTGAAGTCATTCCATCGACCAGCCCCGAGTAAATTCAAAAGTTCTTGGCTGATTTTGCGCTTCTTCATAGTTTTCAAGGATTACTTATGCGTTTAGCTAATTTAAAATGGGTACTATATCCCGTGGAGCTATAGCCGGCAAATTGGAATAGTCACTGCTTTCGAGCAAGTGACCATTTCCCATGGCCCGAAACCCTCTGGTTGAATTCGGCAAACGTGTCCGCGCGATACGTAAAGCGGCCGGCTTCTCCCAAGAAGCGTTGGCAGACTATGCCGATATCGATCGCTCCTACCTCGGCGCGATTGAGCGTGGCGAGGTCAATCTCACCCTCATAAAAATCCATCAAATCGCCAAGGCGTTGCGTATCTCACCGAAAGAGTTTTTCTCCTAAATCAGCCCCGTCAGCGCACAGCGTTATTTTTGTGGTTATTTGATACAGTGCCTTTTTCAGGCCCCGGGATCGTCTCGTGAACGAACCTCTGCATGTCGATGACTACATCAGTGCTGCCACTGCTTCCAATACACGGCGCAGTTATCAATCGGCCATCCAACATTTTGAAATGGAGTGGCGCGGATTTTTACCCGCGACAGCCGACAGCATTGCGCGTTATCTCGCAGCCTATGCACCGACGCTCGCCCTTAACACATTAAAACAACGACTGGCAGCATTGGCGCAGTGGCATATCGAGCAGGGTTTTCCCGACCCCACCAAAGCCCCACTGGTTAAGAAAACCTTGAAAGGAATTCAGGCGCTGCATCCAGAACCCATTAAGCGAGCGAAGCCTTTCCAATTAAACCAATTGGATCATCTGGTGGCCTGGCTCGATCAGCGCATCGCTCTGGCAAGTAGCGCCGAACAACGTCCAACGCGATTAAAAGCCGCGCGCGATAAAGCGTTGGTATTGATTGGGTTCTGGCGAGGTTTTCGTAGCGATGAACTCGGGAGTTTGCGCGTAGAACATATCACCGCCATTCCTGATGAAGGCATGACGCTGTTCGTGCCGTCAACGAAAACAGAGCGCAGCGGTTACGGCGCAACTTTTAAAACGCCAGCGTTATCGCGATTGTGTCCCGTCACGGCGTATGCCCAATGGATTGCACTGAGTGAGTTATCGGAAGGACCTGTTTTCCGTCGCATCGATCGGTGGGGAAATATTGGCGATGAGGGCTTGCATCCGAATAGTTTTATTCCACTGCTGCGAGAATTATTTCGCATCGCAGGTATCGATGATCCCACGAGCTACAGCAGTCATTCGCTACGCCGCGGTTTTGCCACATGGGCCAATGCCAATGGTTGGGATATTAAAACATTGATGGAGTACGTCGGCTGGAAAGACGTGCAATCGGCGATGCGCTATATCGATGTTGGCGATGCATTTGTACGTCAACGCATCGAACAGGCAATACTCCCGTCAATGCGACCACCGATAACGCAGCAGATTGAAGACGACCACACGCATAAATAATTTTTTACGAACACTCAAATAATCGACGGCATGAATATGAGTGAAGAGCTATTGGAAGGCGCTATCTGGTTGCCCGATTTTCCCTTTGAGGATTTGTGCGCAGTCAGCGAGTTACTGAAAACGGCGGATGTTTTCGTTCCGGGCTATATTCCTCCCGATCGCGGCGTCTACGATTTAGAAGAATTTCTTTATCGTCATATGATCGAGCAAGCAACCACCATTTTATTGCCCGATCGCAATATCGTTTCGAGAATCGCCCAGGTTGTTCAAGGCGAAGCAATGGATTCGCAGCGAAGGCTTGCGTGTGCGGTGTTGGCATTTGCTCAAGGTCTTGAGATCGACATCGAACCATCGATTGCTTATCACGAACTCGCGCATAAAAACGATAATGCGACGGCTCATATCGAACTCGGATGGTTTCGTCGCGGCGATGATTCCGTGTGCACACCCTGGCTCGATGCAGCGCTGGGGCGTAGCGATCGAGTACCACTTTCGCAAAATCCGGTATCGAGCGACTCTCTCGATTTAGCGCTGCCGTTAAAGCGTTGGCGGCGCAATTATATTGTCGCCCTAAAAATTGCCGCACTCGAATTGAGCGGCGCTCCCGCGTTAGAAAAAATGGTGAAATTGCTGGAATGGATGCGCGATGATTTTATTTTGGCGGGACCAGCGACGATGTTGGCAGCCGTGTATTTCGCGCCCATGTCGCCCCCGCGCAAGGGGCTGTTTAAACAACTGCGATCTTCCGATCGCGAACGTGCCATAGCAGGTGTGAGGAATGTGGCATGGGACATTACGCATTTGAGTGATTTTGTCGCTCGCGTTCAGAACGCATCCCATGACGAAGTACGTTATCTATTTGCCTCGTTCGATCATGGATTATGTACAGTCGCGAGGCTGCTGGTCTCGGATAGTGAAAATATCGACGATTATTTGCTGCAGCAATTATCGCCGTGGTGGCCTGATAGCAATGTCGTCGTATTAGTCGAGCATATTGCGAGTGCGTTCAATATTCAGCGGGATGCCGCATGGTTTCAGCGACAGCAATCCGATGTTAATAAAATCGATCAATTGATTGCCGAAGGGGAAGCTTTGATTCGCGAAACCACTTACGCATAAAGGCAATTGAAATCGCGATAACATTCAATGAATGTTACGAACGTTGAATCGGCGTTGCATTCAACAATTGGTCGAGGCGACTTTCGACACGTTTTTTTAAAGAAGCATCCGCTTGAATGGCCTGCAAGAATCGCTGAGTAGCGCTGCCGAAATCTCTTATTAATACCGCCACACTGATCAACACTAAATCGCCGCCATCATGTTGGTGAGGACCGTTATCCACGTAGCCAAACTTTTTGGGCGCTGGCACTTTCTTGTGCAGATCTGCCAATGTTGCGAATGTATGGAGTACCGCGCAGCGCGCGGCGTACAGATCTTTCCCCACGTATTGGTAAGGCTGCTCATCCTCCGTTTTGAGGTAGGTATCCACCCATTCATAAAAATCATTCCGGGTTTGTCGATCGCGCTCAAGCGGTAGCGATAACCACGCGAACGTATCAATGCCGATATACACCATCGACAGCGCAGCAACCGTAGCGCCGACATCGTAGGCCGTGGAGATTTCGTTGACCAGATCCTGGATGGGTTTATAGCTCATCGTCATAACATCCCTCATGCACCTCTGGAATATCGTACGTTTAAAAATGGTACCGTAGGCAATCGGTGCCAAACGTACGATAATCCAACAAAGCGCTTAATCTGACCAATTAGATAAATTTTGGGAATAAAAAATGGATTATTTATATTCAATAATTCAATTTTCTGGATCGTACGATCCAGAATTGGTTATTCATTAATCAATGAAAAAACCAACCGAAGTTTTGTACGGTCGGTTTCAAGAGGCCTATGACTTCTTCAACGACCGTTTATTTGAAAACAAGCTACCCGCTTGCGTGATCACGTTTCAGCGTCAAAAGCGCATTATGGGGTACGTATCGCTGGAGCGCTGGATCAATCAGCAGCAGGAGTATACCCACGAGTTGGCGATTAACCCAGAATACTTCGCGAATTACCCCCTGGTCGAAATCTGCCAAACCCTCTGCCATGAAATGGTCCACATCTGGCAAGCCCAATTCGGCAATGCCGGCCGGCGCGGTTATCACAACCGGCAGTGGGCGAACAAAATGATGGTCATCGGCCTCATGCCTTCCACGACGGGCGAGCCCGGCGGTGACATTGTCGGTGAGCATGTGGGGGATTACATTCTTAATGATGGGCCTTTCATCAGGGCTTTTAATGAGCTGGCCTCGTCGGGATTTCATCTGGCCTGGATGGACCGCTATCCCGTCGTGCGAGAGGAAACCACGACTGTCATTTATACTCAGTCAGGAAAACCCGTCGAGCTCGATACCAAGGCACCTGCAGCCGCCAGTATGTTGATGGAGCGGCGCTCGGAACATTCCACGACACAATTGCCGTATTCGTTTGAAGAGCTAGATGCGGCGTTTACCTCTGCTTTTACGCCGCAATTGCTGCCGCCTGCACAGGTGGGCAGTGTGCCCACCACACGACCAAAAATATCCAGCAACAAACACAAATACCGCTGTCCGAAATGCCATCTGCAGCTATGGGGAAAACCCGAGCTTTACGTTATTTGTGGCGAGTGCAATGCCGCGCTGGTCGAAAGCGAATAACCTATGTGCCGAGAATTTCCCGTAATAGGTCTTGAAGGTCCAGCCGCTTGCCGTCGAATGAAAAGGTATAGCTCCCATTGAAATTGATGTGCGTCCACGCCACGGGTGAACAGTGTTTCATTTCTTCAAGCTTTACCAATTGATTGGTGCGTTCGAAACCTTGAACCAACAGCGACAAAATGCTCGAATTGAAATAGATCACACAGTTCGCAATTAAGCGACTGCATTCGTACCACAGCGAAATTTCCGCATCGGAATTACCACGAAATTGACTGCCATTCACTTCTTCGATGCGACGTAACAGCGCATGGTAGGACTCACCACGGTTCAATGCGCGTTGCACATAACCACGAACACTGCTGTCATCGATAAAATCCAACAGATAAATGCATTTGATTAGTCGATCGTATTCGGCCAGTGCTTTGAATGGATTACTTTTGGCTTTGAAACGCGACATTTTGCGCACGAGATTGGCTTGCGATACCTCCTGACTATGTAAGCTGACCATGACCTGCTGAATGAATGCCCAATTTTTCTCAATCAGGTCGTAGTTGATGGGTTTCAGTAAGGTCACCTCGCAACCATTCTCACTCTCTGTGTAGCCGAATAGACTCGCCAGAATTTTGCCCGGCCGTTTATACCGGGGAGCAAACTCCCAGCCGTGACAGTCCAAGATGGCGAAATTAAATTGATTCGCGCCATGCGTATCGGTCGAGATCACATCGGGTTTAATCTCGGACGTATTGTTATAGAGCACGTCAAATAAATAATGCGATTCATGCGTGTACGGTTTCATGATCTCGGCATTGACGGGCACATGGTTGGCACACAACGACACGGCCGACAGGCCTTTACCGCGCCCGAAATATTTTGAGGAGTAATGGGTACTGATAGTGTTGTAGCGGCTTTCGAAACGCTGGCCGTCAAAGCTTGCGTGCAGCACATTTTCTTGAATGTTGTAGTACTTAAAGATTTCCAATTGGGAGATGGCGTTGCTGATGACATCGTTAGCGGCATGAATGGTTTCACCGCGCAGGTGATTTTTTTCTGCTTGCCGCAACTCATCGTAGGGAAGATTGCAAAGCGTCGCCATATGATGCGTACCGTAGCGCGTGCCATTGGCGACGATACAGGCAATGATGGCGTTCAAATTGGATGGCGGTTTGCGCAGGCGAATATGGGTCAGCTGGGATGAGAAGTTAAGATTTCTTTCCGCAAAGGCAATAATGTCGCCAATGTGAAGCTGCTTAATTTGACTGTAGAAATCCTCGGATTTATCAACCTCATCCTTGGCGCGACGTTTGATAGTCCATTTTATTTTCCCGTTATTTTCAGTAAAAATCACGGAAGAGTTTTCGCCCGCACCGAGACGTGCTCCCACAGCCTTTCTTTTCTTCTCCAGCACCGCTTTTTTCTCAGCGAGTATTTCATTGATTGGCCGCTTTAGTGTTATGTAATTGCTCATCGCGACGAGCTCAGGAACATCCTCAGCCAGTACAAAATCATCTTCGTACCACTTATACGATAAGCTGTCCTCAACATAAAATTTCAAGTCTTCAAGCCGGTCCTTGATGCGGATATACATCAACACTTCGGCGCGGATGAGATTGACGCCGCCATCGCTGTCATCGGCATCGAATAATAAATAGGGTTTCAACTGCGGTTTAATGAGGCGAGCATCGAAATTCTGCATCTTTCCCGACGTTATCATTTCCTCTTTGGAGAGACGAACCTGGCGCAACAGCGGTTGAGCTGATTCATCGCGGGAATCGAATGTATGGCAGAGAAATAATTTTCGCAGTATGGTTTTTATGCGGCTGTGTTTCGCCTCGTAAAATTCCCATTGAAACTCTTTGTGGTCGGTTTTTATGCCGGCGATAAACTTGCTGACGCCAGGCATTTGGTCCTTGGGTAGAATTTCATAAGCTTTTTTCTGGGCAACAGAAAAAGCTGTCCTCCCTTTAATTTTTCCATCGTAGAAAATATCGATTAGAGGGCTGGCTTTTTTATATTTCTCATCCATGTTTTTGAGTTCATTAAATTGTTTGTCCTTGCCATAGATCTCGGCTTCGTCCTCCAATTTGCGCACATGATAGATAAACCCCTGAATCAAAATATCGCTGATTTGGAAATAGCGTTGATAGAGAAAGCAGGATAAATACAGCGCAAAAGCGCCTGCGGACAATCTGCGTAATCGTGAAATCGAGTAGTAGGTAACCAGATATGCAAAATAATCGATGTTCTTTTTGGAGAGGCCAAGCGCTTCTACAGAGGCGCAAATGTTCGGAAATACTTCGCTTATTTTCTCAAAGACCTCAATTTCCGCATAAATTTCTTTTTTCTGAAAACTTTTTGGTAGCTTTTTTATTTGCGTAATCAGTGGCTTTTTTTCTTCGGCGTAGGCCATTTGCTTAAGGGTTTCTACATCGCTATCGCCCAAAAAGAATAATATTTTCTCTTCGAGGGCTCGTTCCTCACTTTGGAGCCCCGCGGAAATTATTTTTTGAAGCGTGCTATACGCTGGAATAGCTACCTTTTTCTCTGCTAGGTGATGTATACAGCTATCAAACACCTCGCGTGGTTCGACAATCTGAGCAGAAAGGCGGCGAACGAAATCAGTAAGCTGATGCTTGGCATCATCATAAATTTCATGGCCGTAAAAACCCAAAATAGAGGCATAGATGCGAGATTTTTGGGTACTGCTCAATTCGGCATGGGTTAATTTCACCGGGATTTGATACTTATTGCGTATATAGACGAGGTCGGTTTTCACCTCCGCGACGGTTGGATTCAGAACTACCGGCTTATATTTGAAATAACCCAGCAGCAGGATACGGTAGGCATTGGTAATAGCGTCATTACGAGGGGAGAAAAGTGCTCGTTCAGCGTCATCTAATTCGAAGAAGAACTCTCGTTCGGCATCGGTGAATCGCGGTACGCAATAGAGTTCTTCCACCTCTGAGTTAGTCAGTATCTCAATTCTTTTATCATTGTCTGCCATGGTCATCCGTCCCAAACAAAAAGGCCGAATTTTAACCAGGGCATGATGACGGCCAGCGTGCATGGCGCACGAAAGTTGGGACGCAAAGGGGCTGAGGCTAGAGAAGGGTCGAAAATGACAGTTTTGGGGCAAAAACGCTGCCGGGTTTTTGGTCCCCGAGCCTAGAGCCTAGCGGTCTGCAGGGGCGATGTGTAGGATTTGGCGGAAACTATCTGGAACCCCCACTTCCAAAAAATTCTATTTAAATTTTCACAAATCAGTCGCGCTAAACCAATTGATGGCTATAGACGGTTGACGCAACCCATAGAAGAAAACGATCTTAGCTTATATCGTTTTTCGAAATCTTAACGCTCAATTATTTGGCATCTTTTTGAATAGGGGTAGATATCATGGCCGAATCTGAAGCGCGTCTCGCCTTAGGCGACGCTGCGGCTAGACAGCTTGCAAATGCAACGAAGACACGTCCGCAGCTTTCTACAATCTCACCGCGCTGGCTCGTGAATTTTCTGCAATGGCTACCGGTCGAAGCGGGTATTTACCGCGTAAACAAAGTTAAAAATCCCCTCAACGTCACCGTTGCCTGCACGCAACGCGACGAGTCGGAATTGCCGCAAACATTCGTCGACTACGAAGAAAATCCGCGCGAATATTTTTTGAATTCGGTCACCACCGTGCTCGATGTACATACCCGCGTTTCAGATCTCTACAGCAGTCCTCACGATCAGATTAAAGAGCAATTGCGTCTGACGATCGAAACGATCAAAGAACGCCAGGAAAGCGAACTTATCAACAATCCTGAGTACGGTTTGCTTGCCAGTATTGCCGACGAACAACGCATTCCGACACTAACCGGCGCTCCTACGCCTGATGATATGGATGACTTGATTTCGAAAGTCTGGAAAGAGCCAGCGTTTTTCCTCACTCATCCACTGGCTATTGCCGCTTTTGGTCGTGAGTGCACACGCCGCGGTGTGCCACCTCCCACTGTGAGCTTGTTCGGTTCGCAATTTTTAACATGGCGTGGACTACCGCTGGTGCCGTCGGATAAATTCCCGATTGAAGACGGGAAAACTAAAATTTTGTTGATGCGCGTTGGTGAAAAGCGCCAAGGCGTAGTTGGTTTATTTCAACCAGGCTTGGCAGGCGAGCAAAGCCCCGGTCTATCGGTACGCTTCATGGGCATCGGTCGCAATGCTATCGCCTCGTATTTAATTTCGCTGTATTGCTCGCTTGCTGTCCTGACCGAAGACGCTCTCGCAGTTCTCGAAGATGTTGAAGTCGGTAAATATCATGAATACCCCGATACCTACCGCTAACAGTCAGGCGGCTGCGCCTGAAGATAGTATCGGTGCGTTGACGACACTCGTGCCAAATGGCTTGCCCGATGAAAATATTCTCAATCGCTTAGCGAATGAGTTTTTTTCTGCAATACCGGGCCTGGCCTCGTCGAGTAATCCAAGCGCTGCTGCCACTGCACCTGTGCCATCCGCTGCGCAGGCAGGCACAGTTGCGCCAACGACATTTGAGCCGCAAGCGACTCCAAGTCCGCGCGGTTCAAGCGTGACATCGACAGGTAACGGTGCACCCGATATCGCTTTGCAATCGGCTGCAGGTACAGGAAAGCCGGGTAATGCAATGCTCGGTATTCCAGAGGTATTCGCTGCAGCATTGCCGGTTATCGACGCGCCTGCATCGACAGAAAAATTCAGCGCAGGCCTGCCAGTTTCTCCACCCTCTTCGCCATTTTATTTTTTGGGTGAATCGAGTGCCTATTCGCAAAGCGCCCCAATACCGTTACCTGAAGCATCATCGATTACCAACCACGATCGCGTGATTGCACAGACATTCGGCTTACCGGGAACCGAAGAGCTCAATGCATTGCTCTCCACGATCGAATACAAACCGACGGCTGAGCACACGGCAAAAAACTCACATACGACAAATTCACAAACTGAAAACAATGGCGGTTGGTTTTATTTTGTCGACGGCCTACACGCACGCAACGAAACATCGAACTCATTGCCGCTCAGTGCGCACCCTGCATTTGATGTCAACGCAGTACGTCGCGATTTTCCGATTTTGCAGGAGCGCGTTAATGGCCGTCCGCTGATTTGGTTCGATAATGCGGCGACTACCCACAAGCCCCAAGCTGTCATCGATCGCCTCGCCTATTTTTACGCACATGAAAATTCGAATATCCATCGCGCTGCGCATGAGCTTGCCGCGCGCGCCACTGATGCCTACGAAGCGGCGCGTAATAAAGTGGCGAGATTTATCGGCGCCAGCTCGGTCGAAGAAATTATTTTCGTGCGCGGCGCTACCGAGGCGATCAATCTCGTCGCAAAAACCTGGGGCGAACAACACATCCAGGCCGGCGATGAAATTATCGTATCCAACCTCGAACATCACGCGAACATCGTACCGTGGCAACAACTCGTAGCGAAAACGGGTGCGAAGATTCGTGTGATTCCCGTCGATAACGACGGTCAAATTATTCTCGAGGAATACCAACGTCTGCTAAATCCGAGAACGAAGCTGGTTGCAATCACGCAGGTATCGAATGCGCTCGGTACGGTTACACCAGTGAAAGAAATTATCGATGCAGCGCATCGCAACGGTTCGTGCGTTTTAGTCGACGGCGCCCAATCGGTATCGCACATGCGTGTGAACGTGCAGGCACTCGACGCTGACTTCTTCGTATTTTCAGGCCACAAGATTTTCGCCCCGACCGGAATCGGCGTTGTTTATGGCAAGAAATCAATTCTCGATACGATGCAGCCATGGCAAGGCGGTGGCAATATGATCGAGGATGTCACGTTCGAGCATACGCGTTATCAACCTGCGCCAGCACGTTTTGAAGCTGGAACCGGCAATATCGCCGATGCAGTGGGACTCGGTGCGGCGCTCGATTATGTCGAGCGTATCGGCATCGAAAATATTGCGCGTTACGAACACGACTTACTTGCCTACGCAACACATGGGTTGAAAACCGTACCCGGTTTACGTTTGATCGGCACAGCGAAAGATAAAGCCAGTGTCGCTTCATTCGTACTCGATGGGCACACAACAGAAGAAGTGGGCAAGGCACTCAATCGCGAAGGTATCGCCGTACGTTCAGGGCACCATTGCGCGCAGCCGATTTTGCGACGTTTTGGTGTTGAAGCGACCGTCCGCCCTTCATTCGCTTTTTACAATACCTGTCAGGAAATCGATGTGATGATCGCTACGCTGCATCGATTGCAAGCGTCCTATAAAGCAGGAAAATAGCTATTAAAAAAGGCCGCATGTTGCGGCCTTGATTCTGCTATTACTTATCAGTCATTCGTCACTTGATAAATGCGCGGATTGACAAGACGTATATAAACCTCATCGCCCGTCTGTACCTGCAATGCCTGAAATTCACGGCGAGAAATTTCCACCTCGATCGATTCTTCGCGATCGTGATCGAGCACATCGAGCTCCAATTTAAATACCGAACCCGCGTTATGCACATGACGAATGCGCGCTGCCGGCAAATGCGGTTCGGCTTCGCGCGTTAAAAGCACATCGTGCGGGCGCACATACGCCGCGACTTGTTCGCGCGGCTCGGTACCGACAGGTGCTTCAACGCGCCAGCCATCGATATCGAGATAACCGTGATCGAGGCGGCCGTGAAAAATATTCACATCACCGAGGAAGCGTGACACGAACGGACTGCGCGGATGCTCGTACACTTCTTCGGGTGTGCCGACCTGCTCGACCACGCCTTTATTCATCACCACGATGCGGCTCGATACTTCCATCGCCTCTTCCTGATCGTGCGTCACGAAAATACTGGTGACGTGCAATTCATCGTGCAGGCGACGCAACCAACGCCGTAATTCTTTGCGCACATTCGCATCGAGCGCGCCGAAAGGTTCGTCGAGCAGCAATACTTTCGGTTCAACCGCGAGTGCACGAGCGAGCGCAATCCGTTGGCGCTGACCGCCAGATAATTGATCGGGAAAACGATCGGCGAGCCAATCGAGTTGTACCAGCTTCAACAAATCGAAAACCTTCTTCTTGATTTGCGCTTCGCTCGGACGCTCCGGGCGTTTCTTCACACGCAGACCAAATGCAATGTTGTCGAACACGGTCATGTGGCGAAACAGCGCGTAATGCTGAAACACGAAACCGATTTCGCGCTCGCGCACATGCGCGCTGGTTTGATCGACACCATTGAGTAGCACGCGACCTGAATCGGGCTGTTCAAGCCCCGCGATCACGCGCAGCAACGAAGTCTTTCCGCAACCGGACGGGCCGAGCAGTGCGATAAGTTCGCCTTCGGGAATTTCCAGCGTGACATTATTCAGCGCGACAAAGTCGCCGAATTTTTTGTTGATGTTTTCTACTTTGATACTCATATCGGAAAATCCACTGAAATCGAATTCGATTTACTCGTTTGCACGTTCAGCTTACTGGTTCGCACTCACCGCTTTTGCTGCCTTTCGATCCTGCTCTTGCTTCCATTCGAAAATGCTTTTGAAGATCAATGTCGCCACCGCCAACAACGCCAGCAGCGAAGCGACCGCGAACGAGGCCGCGAAGTTGTATTCGTTGTAGAGAATTTCCACGTGCAACGGCAGCGTATTGGTGAGCCCGCGAATATGACCGGATACCACCGACACCGCGCCGAACTCACCCATCGCACGCGCATTACAAAGAATCACGCCGTACAACAATGCCCACTTGATATTCGGCAGCGTCACTTTGAAAAACATTTGCCAACCGCTGGCGCCGAGCGAAAGCGCGGCCTCTTCTTCATCGCGCCCCTGCTCCTGCATCAGTGGAATCAATTCGCGCGCAACGAAAGGAAATGTCACAAAAATTGTCGCCAGCACCAATCCGGGGACGGCGAATAAAATTTTAATATCGTGCTCGCTGAGCCACGGCCCCAGCCAACCCTGACTGCCAAACACCAACACGTAAATCAAACCGGCGATAACAGGCGAAACCGAAAACGGCAGATCGATCAATGTCAGCAAGACATTCTTGCCGATGAAATCGAAGCGCGCGATGACCCACGCAGCTGCAACACCGAATACCGTATTGAGTGGAACTGCAATCGCGGCAACGATCAGCGTCAATTTAATCGCCGCTAAGGTGTTGGGCTCGGTCAGCGCAGCGAAATAGACATCGACACCTTTGCGCAAGCCTTCGACGATCACCGTCAGCAGCGGCAATATCAAAAATAGTGCGATCACGACCAGGGCCGAGCCGGTCAGTAACCAGCGTACCCAATCGATGCTCTGCCGCGGTTTTACGTAAGTCGCTTCGACAATATGACTCATGTTCACAGCGCTCCCGCGCGACGACGCGTCCACGCTTGCAACACATTGATCGCGAGCAGCAGGATGAAAGAAATGATCAACATGCCCATGCCGATCACCGTGGCACCGACATAATCGTATTGTTCGAGTTTGGTCATGATGAGCAGCGGCACCACTTCCGAAACGAGCGGACGGTTACCTGCAATAAAAATCACCGAGCCGTATTCACCGATGCCGCGCGCAAATGCGAGTGCAAATCCCGTGAGCAGTGCGGGTAAAATATTCGGAAAAATAATTTTCTGAAAAACCTGCCAGCGCGATGCACCGAGACTCGACGCCGCTTCTTCTTCGGCAGCGTCAAGATCTTCGAGCACGGGCTGCACCGTGCGCACCACGAATGGCAGACCGATAAATATCAGCGCGACCGTGATACCCGTTGGCGTAAACGCCACCTGATAGCCGAGCGGTTCGAGATATTGACCGATCCAACCGTTCTTCGCGTAGATCGCCGTCAACACGATACCCGCGACAGCGGTCGGCAACGCAAACGGCAAATCGATCAACGCATCGAACAGGCGTTTGAATGGCAATGGATAACGCACGAGCACCCACGCCAGCAGCAACCCCAATGCAACATTGATCGAGGCCGCCAACAGCGATGTGGTTAAACTGACGCGAAACGAAGCGAGCACACGCGGGCTGGTCAGCAACGCCCACCACTGCGCCGGACCATAACCCAGCGATTTCAACAGCAATGCTCCCAGCGGAATTAACACCAACAAGCTGAGATACAGCACCGTGAAGCCGAGTGCAGGCCGAAAGCCCGGCAGTAGTGAATGTTTGACCAGTGGCATTTATTAACTCGCTTCTGCTTTAGTTTTTTACTTCAAATCAACCGTGTTACTTCAGATAAATCTGACGGAGATGGCCGGCGCAATCGGTACCGCTGGAAGCTGCCGCAACCTGAATCGAACCGACATCGAAGGTAAGTGCGTCAAATAATTTCAGCGAACTTAATATGCGGAAAATGATCTCGGGCAACCCGGTCGATCTAATAGCTTTGTTTGTGAGATATCGCATCGGCAGTCCGGTAGCGTGAATAGACGAAAGCGGATTAGGTCAGTCTGATTTTGCGTTTGCTTTCGATTTGAGTGACACGGCCGTCGTGAACGGTTATCTCAACCGAGCCAAAACGAAGGTTGGCGAGCGCACGCGAAATTTCCTCTAGCACTCGGCGATCGACCGTCGTGCCATCGGTATTGGAGAGAGGGTTCTCGTTGTCGTTTTCCGACATTGCCGCATAACTCGCTGATTTCTCGAACGCGGCAACGATAAGGAAGTTTTAATAACTAAAAAAATACCATTTTCGACTTAGCTTATAACGCCACTGAAGCACCCCTAGCCCTGTAAGGGCTACAAAGACATAAAGCAACTGAGGCCAATAAAGCCGAATACCTGCGACGTTGACCGAGGAGCTGCAGAGAGTTCGCGATTGGCTCTTCATTTTCGCCTCTCGCTATCCTTCCCTTTTGACCTTTTTCCAAGGAGTGAATTTCCGTAACAGCTCTCTCCAATTGTTACTGGTCAACGATGTGCATACTTTGCTTGGAAGGCTGTAGAGCGGACATAAAAAACCTTTTTATCTAAAAAATGTGCGTACTTTACTTGGAACCGGAAAATCTAAATCTATAAAAATCAATGATTTAGAAAATGGAAAATGTGCACACTTTGCTTGGTCGTCCAGCCTGGCCTTTTATGTCCTCGAATTTGACGATTTCCAACTCGACCGCCTTGATTGAATCGCCGATCGATAATCCCGCGCTAACTGATAATCCAGCGGCTATGTACCTGGCGACTTTGGGCTCACAACAAAGTCGACGCGTCATGCAATCGCGGCTCAATCGCTTTGCGGGATTGTTGAAGCTCGATGATTGGCGCCAAATTCCCTGGCGCGAATTCGATCGTCCATGGCTGTTGTTGGCTAAAGAAGCTTTGGTTGTCGATCAGCGTTCGCCGGATACGGTGAATGCCATGCTGTCGATGCTCAAAGGCGTCGCCTTGCAAGCCTGGGAATTAAAACTCATCAACGATCACACCTATCTACGCATTAAAAACACCAAAGCCATCCGCGGTCAGCGTGTACCCAAGCGGCGCTGGCTGGATAAAGGCGACATCGTCAAATTACTCGATCAATGTTTAAAAGATGATCGTTTACAAGGCTTACGCGATGCCGCGTTGCTCGCATTGCTTTATGGCTGCGGCTTGCGTCGCTCGGAGGTTGTCGGTATTGATCTGACGCATATCGATGAAAAAGAACGTGCGATTCGAATTCTCGGTAAAGGTAATAAAGAAAGAATTGTGTATCCACCTGGACGCGCGTGGGAAATGATGAAGGAGTGGATAAAAGAAGGGCGCGGCGATGATGAAGGCCCCCTGCTCTGTCGTATTCGTAAAGGCGGCGTGGTGACACTGGAGCGACTCACCGATCAGGCCGTGTATTACGTTATTCAACGTTTAATTTTGCAGACGGGTGTCGATAGTTTTTCGCCGCACGATTTGCGTGGCTCGTTTATTTCTTATCTGCTCGACAATGGCGAAGATATTAAAACCGTTGCGGATATTGTTGGCCACGCCGATGTGCGCACAACGGCTGGTTATGATCGGCGTGGTGAAGCGCGAAAAAAGGCAGCTAACCGGTCGATTGATTTATAATCACAACCCTTCGGTTCAAATATGATCAAAATTCAAGTTTTGGATTCATCGCTTTCTCTAAGCAAATATGTATCCATGATCCAGCCATTTTTTTCACGCGCATTTCTTCGCGCGTGCTCGATATTTTCGGCAACGTCCTTCAGTTTGCCAGACACTAAAATTTCGTCGGGCGTGCCGATATAAGCTCCCCAGTAAATATCCATGTCCTGATTGTCGATGGCCTTGAATGCCATTTCTGCGTCAAGCATGACAACTGTCGTATCCGCATTGGCGGATAATCCGTTAGCAAGTTTTCTACCCGTAGTAATTTCCACCGAACGACCAATGCGATTGAGCGGAATTTTATGGCGAGCGGTCAACGCCTGTACGCTAGTGATACCGGGGATGACTTCAAACTCGAATACGGCGCGACCGCTATCGAGAATATCGCCAAGAATACGAATCGTGCTGTCGTACAACGAAGGGTCACCCCACACGAGAAACGCGCCGCACTCGCCATCTTCCAATTCATCGGTGATTAACCGCTCGTAAACATCCTGCTTTTCGCGATTAAGATCATTAACACTGGCTTGATAATCCGCGACTCCACGTACACGCTCAGGAGTGACTGCTTCGGCGAAGCGATAATTTTTTGTATCGATGTATCTCTCGCAAATTTCGCGGCGAAGCTCGATAAGCTTGTGCTTGGATTCGCCTTTATCGAGAATAAAAAACACATCGACTTTATTAAGTGCTTTCACCGCTTGAATCGTTACGTATTCGGGATCGCCCGCACCGATGCCAATCACCAGGATATTTTTCATGATTTCTTCCCATACCAACGCGGCGTATACACCCATTGCGCATTTTTCTTATCACCACGCATAAAACGTGTAGTGGTCGATGAACCGATAATCACCAAGGTACGCATATCGACTTGTTCGGAACGCAAATCAGCCAATGTCATCGTCGTCAATGCTTCGGCGGGACGGCCAATATCACGACCGAGCACGACGACGGTATCGGCACGGCGATGTCGGGCAACAATTTCGAGTGTGCGTGTCAATTGCCAAGGACGCGCTTTCGAAATTGGATTGTAAAACGCCAGCACAAAATCAGCCGCAGCAGCATGATCCAGTCGTTTCTCAATGATTTCCCACGGCTTGAGATTATCCGACAGCGACATCACGCAAAAATCATGACCTAGTGGTGCACCAGCGCGCGCAGCCGTCGCCAAGGCGGCGGAAACGCCAGGAAATATTTGCAGATCGACAGCATGCCAATCGCTATTATCGGATTCATGCAACGCTTCGAGCACAGCCGCCGCCATCGCAAAAACACCTGGATCACCCGAAGAAACCACAACAACACGCCGACCCTGTGCCGCCAATTCAAATGCGTGACGGGCGCGCTGCATTTCTTCACGGTTATCGGTGCAATGCACGAGTTGATCGTCGCGAAACGGGCCTACCATCTTCACGTAGGTTTCATAACCCAGAATATCTTCGGCTTGTTGCAGCGCAATTTTTGCGGCGGGCACCATAAACTCCGCTGCACCGGGACCGAGACCAACAACCGTTAACGAACCCCGGGCTTGACCGATCGCTAATGGATCAATCGGCGTATCGGCAACATGTAGCCTCACACGACCTAACGCATTTTGCCTGGCGACAATTTGTTCGGCGACCATTTTCTTGGCAACCGTTTTCTTAGTGACAACAGAAGGCAATGATTGAAGATCTGCAACAAACCGAAGTGGCACGTTGAATTCATCTGCCACGTATTGCAATTGCAAATTTGAAATCGCCGATATGGGAGCAGCTATGCACGCCAGTGACAATGGCGAAATGCTCGCTGCTTCCAACTCGTTGTGCACAGCAGCGATAAGATCTTCATGGCCTGAATTTTTTTCATCGACAGCCGCGATAACCGAACGTGGATGAATCAATAATTCATTCACAGTTTCCGCACTCGTATTCGCAGTGACACGAATAATATGTTGTGCCGTACTATCCAATACTAAATTGGCATCACCGAGCCAATCGGCATTGCCTTCAATGCGAATCGTATTCCCGCCCAATAAGTCGGAGACAAATCGCTTACCCTGTTCGATATCGGCCAGGACATATCCGGGCGGCGGATTTAGCAGACAAGTACCAAAGCGTAACTCACCGCTCGTGGTAATCGCTGCCGATACCTGCAATGCCGCCGCAATATCGCGCGCCATCACATTGACACCTGACAACCCGCCAAGCAGTGGCACCACAGCACTGCCATCTTCCGCAACAGCCAACACCGATGGTTCCGCACCTTTCAATGCCAGCACGGGTGCCAAAGTACGAATAACGATTCCTGCGGAACACAGCGCGATGAGTGCGGTATTACTCTGATATAAATCGCGCAGCGTTGCACCAAAATCCTGGTAAAACCGATCCGCAAATTCGACGCGCGCCTGCAAACCATAAATCAACGCCGCCGGATACAGCGTTTTCATTTTTCTTGCGGTTTGCGCGCTGCCATTACCCAACATCACGATGGCAATGTTTTTATTCGGGATCGATTTAGTCCTATTCGGGTTATTAGTAGAGCTCATCCCTGCCATTTTTCACCCGGCACGATAATCAATGAAAAATACGGCGATGCCATTGGATCAACATCATCAAACGGTACGATGCGTTGGTTAGCCATAGTCGCGCGTTCGACATACAACGCACGCTGTGTGAGATTTAATTCGCCGAGTACTTTCTTCACCTTATCGAAATTTCGACCGAGCTTCATGATCACCGCCGCATCGGCATCGGCCAAGCGGCGTTTTAATTCCGGCTCGGGCAAGACGCCGGAAAGTACCGACAAACTTTGATTGCGATACACCAGCGGAGCGCCCAATACCGCCGCACCGCCTAGCATTGAGCAAACACCCGGAATTACTTCGGTTTCGTAATGGCTGCCCATGCGATCGTGTAAATACATATACGACCCGTAAAAAAGCGGATCGCCCTCGCAGATCACCGCGACATCGCGACCACCATCCAGATGTTTGCCCAATTGCACCGCAGCCGTATCGTAAAAGTCGCTGATGATATTTTCATAAGACAGCGGCGGTTCCAGTTTTTCGGTCGTCACCGGATATACCAACGGCACGGTGAGTTGCTGCTCATGCAGAAAATTTTCAATAATTCCGAAAGCGTTGCCCTTCTTTCCTTTAGCAACGAAATACGCGACCACCGGCGCCGCACGCAATAAACGCAGCGCTTTAACGGTAATTAATTCGGGATCGCCGGGGCCGACACCGAGCCCAAATAAACGCCCTTTCGCTGTCATTTATTCAACCTCCGTCGCCAGGGCATTCACTGCGGCGGCCGCCATTGCGCTGCCGCCGCGTCGACCGCGCACGATCACAAACGGCACACCGCAACTATCACTTGCCAATAATTCTTTGGATTCCGCAGCGCCGACAAAACCTACCGGAAAACCAAGAATCAATGCAGGCTTTGGCGCGCCGGCATCAAGCATTTCCAACAGATAGAACAATGCGGTTGGCGCATTGCCGATAACCACTACGCTACCGGCGAGATGATCGCGCCACCATTCCAGTGCGACTGCGGAACGCGTGTTGCCAAGCTCGCGCGCAAGCGCGGGCGTGCGCTCGTCGTGCAACGTGCACATCACACGATTATTCGCAGGCAGACGTGCGCGCGTGATGCCTTCAGCCACCATATGCGCATCGCAAAGAATCGGCGCTCCTGCCGCTAAAGCGGCGCGCCCGGCTGCACCCGCACCGACAGAAAAATGCAAATCATCAACAATATCGACCATGCCGCAGGCGTGTATCACCCGCACCGCGAGCTTTTCCAAATCGGCAGGTATGCGTGCGAGATTCGCTTCGCTACGAATAATTGAAAACGACTGACGATAAATTTCCTGACCGTCGCGAATGTAATTAAGCATCGGTAATATCCAATTTAAAGACGGGATTGATTAGTAGTTTCGACACATCATCGATTGTTACTGCAGTGGCGATTAGTCGGCCAAAGTGCGACTTTTCTTCAGTTCGAGAGATGTTGTTATCGCGCACAAAGACATCGTAGCGCCCCGTCGCCACAGCCAGCAGCGTCATGGGTGCGACATGCGCAGCGGCGCACGCGCGTACGCAGCCGCTCAGATGCACATCGGTAATCGTGGAGTTTTCTTGCTTTGCTTTTTGCGAGCGCAAACTGCTCGCAAGCTGCAATGCATCCGCTTTCGTGTCGGCTAAACCTTTGGCGCAGCCGCGTGAGCCTGTGCAGGCAATCACATGTGCCAGCGCATCATCGGCATCGACGCCCAGTCCCAGTTTTTTCAACTTTTCTAAAACTGTTGCAGAAGATTCTTTCGGAATATTCGGCAGCAACACGCTCTGCCACGGAGTCAATCGCAGGCTGCTATCGCCGGACTCTTGCGCAATTTCCGCCAGTGTGTGTAATTGTTTGGCGTGTAAACGACCGAGCACCGGTACAGCACCGACGTAATTCAAGTCCCCTTGGTGTTGCGGTTGAATACCGATGTGTAAATTCTGTTGCGCAGACGGCACGCATCTCCAATGGCTCATTGCTGCAACAAGCGGAAACGATAAACGTCTTTGCACAGAGTCGAGAAAAATATTGGCGGGTATCGTTGCCAGTAAATCCCGCATGCGATGCTGTGCTGGCGAGGCACAAGCTAAAAACGCGCTCAGCACTGCATCGATAAATTCAATTGCGCGCTGCACGGGTATTGCAGCTAACGCGTGATTTAATGCCGGGCAACCGGCGAAACCAACCGCAAACAGCGGTTGTTCAGCGTCGATGTACGACAACCACACATCATGTGGATGTTCGCGCATGGCGAGACGTTCACCACCATCAAGCAACAATGCAAATTTCGGCGATAGCGCATGCAAATGCGTTTGTGTTTGCAATAAGGCGAGAATTTCGCGAGCGATAGGTGCGACATCGATCAACGCATCGATATCGATACCTGCCGTCGGGCTGACCATGAGATTACGCACATCGTCACCGCCCGGTGTGGTCGGTCCCAATCCGGCAGCAATTAATATTGTGACTAATGCGTCCGCGTGCGCAGCTTGCACACCGCGAATTTGGATATTGCTGCGATTGGTTAATTCGATCACGCCGCTGGCATAACGCGTGGAAACATCGGCGATAACAGCGGCCTGCCTTGAGGTTAATTGTCCGCAAGGCAATTTAATCCGGCAAATACCGCCGTCGAGTGCGGATACGATGCGCGACAATCCCGGACACGCCGATGTGCGTACCGGAAAACTGTTCGAAGGTGATTTCGTCGGAGGGATATTCACGCGGCCACCGTAAAACCATCGCGGCGACCCGACCAGATAGCGTAATGATTACGCTTTCGGCATCGGTACACCCCGCCCGATGTTGGCACTCGCGACTAACGACATCGGCAGGTCTCCTGGCTCACAGATCACCGTTACTATGCGGCCTTCCCAGATTTATCGGATAAATCCAGTGACCATTAGTGCATAGCAACTCACTGCATACAGTTGCGGGGGCAGCCACGTTTCGCCACCATAAAGACAATGGCGTTCGTATTCCCTCTTCGGCTCGCTATTCAATTGATGAAGAACAGCGAGCACCGACGAGCGGGTATTATGCCTAATTTACGCAACCAACGGCACCCTCGAATTGAAAACAACTCCTATCGCAACAGCGTCAACAACTATCACTGCGCATATCACAAGCCCTTGGCTCACTGTGATCGGCATTGGTGAAGATGGCTATAGCGGGCTTGGTGATGCGGCGCGCAACGCCGTGAACGCCGCTTCGATTATTTTTGGCAGCGCTCGTCAAATTGCGTTGTTGCCTCAAACTATTTCCGCTTCCATTCGCGTATGGCCCAGTCCATTTTCGGTGACACCGCTGCTCAATCTACGCGACCAGAGCAATCGAAACGACAGCCCTGTCTGTGTACTCGCGAGTGGCGATCCTTTATTTTTTGGTATCGGCGCCACCCTGGCACGACAAATACCGATCAACGAAATGACGATAATACCTGCGCCCTCTTCGTACTCATTGGCCGCTGCACGACTCGGCTGGGCGCTGCAAGATGTTGTCATGCTGTCGATGGTTGCGCGCCCTATCGCCGCGTTGCACGCACAGATCTATCCGAATACGCGCATGCTGATTTTGAGTAACGACGGCAGCAGCCCTGCCGCTATTGCAAAATTATTGTGCTCCAGGGGTTTTGGTTCGAGCCACATCACAGTGCTTGAACATTTAGGTGGCGCGCACGAGGCACGCATTGATACAACCGCGCAGCAATGGTCCATCGACGCTGTTGCTGCACTCAACGTAGTGGCGGTGGAATGTATCGCCGATGACAACGCGCACTGTATGCCTCTCACCACTGGACTGCCCGACACGGCTTTTCGTCATGATGGCCAATTAACCAAGCGCGATGTACGCGCGCTGACATTAGCGCGGCTCGCCCCGATGCCTGGTGAATTATTGTGGGATGTCGGTGCAGGCTGCGGCTCAATCGGCATTGAATGGATGCGCGCACATCCGCGTTGTCGTGCCATCGCGATTGAGGCCGATGCAGACCGCCAACAATTTATCGAACACAATCGCGATGCGCTCGGCGTACCCGCATTGCAATTAATCAAAGGCGAAGCGCCCACTGCATTGGCTGGACTCGAACGTCCCGATGCCATTTTTATCGGCGGTGGCGTCACTGCTCCGGGTGTCTTGGAAAGTTGCTGGCAGCAATTGCGCAGCGGCGGACGCTTAGTGGCGAATGCTGTCACGCTGCAAAGCGAAATGGTATTGCAACAATGGCGCGCACAACACGGCGGTGAGCTGACGCGCATACAAATCGCACAGGCACAGCCATTGGGCGAATTCGACACCTGGCGCAGCGCGTTGCCCATCACCTTGCTCGAAGCGAGAAAAATTTAATGCGCGCCGTTCACCACTCTCTTCGCCCCATAAAACGGGTGTTAGTGCTCGGCGGTACGCGCGAGGCATTAACACTCGCACGCAAATTACGCGCGCACGATGTTTACAGCCTCGCCGGACTCGGAAAAACACCGACGGATTTGGCGTGCAACGTGCGCGTCGGCGGCTTTGGCGGCAGCGAGGGCATGGCCGATTTTATTCGGCGCGAAAGTATCGACTTGCTGCTCGATCTCACGCATCCCTACGCTGCGCAAATCAGCGCGAATGCCGCAGCCGCTGCGCAAAAAACCGGAATCCCGTTTTGGCTTTTGCATCGCCCTGCGTGGTCTCCGCAACGCGGTGACGACTGGCGCGAATTCAGTCACTGGCCTGAGTTAATGTCATTACTCACTGATTTTAAGCGCCCATTTTTTACTCTGGGGCGCGAACCGTTAGCACATCTCGACGAAATTCCCGCATCGCAATACTGGACGATTCGCTGCCTGGATGCTGAGCCCGGCAATCAACGAGCAATCGTCATCGGCGCGCGTGGACCATTTCATCTCGACGCAGAACGACAAATATTCGCAGAAAATAATTTCGATGTATTAATCAGCAAAAATAGCGGCGGCAGCGCCACCGAGCCTAAATTGCAAGTCGCCCGCGAATTACGCATACCGGTGCTGATGCTAAAGCGCCCGCCGTTGCCTACTGCAACGCGAGCATTCGACTCCATTGCAGCCCTTACTGAGGCTCTGAACGAGATCGGCCTGTGAATACCGAGATTTATTACGCGGGCTTTGGCTGTCGTCGCGGCTGCCCGGAAGAGTCTTTACGCGAATTACTTGAGCAGTCGCTACACGAGCAGTGTTTATCCGTCGCACAGCTAAGCGGCCTTGCCAGTATCGACAGCAAGCACGATGAAGCGGGATTATGTGCATTGGCGCGCAGCTTGAATTTACCGCTGGTATTTTTTTCCGCCGCGCAATTATCAATTTTTGCCAATCGCTGTGGCGAGTCGGCGCCGATTATTTTGCAAACCACAGGAGTCGCCAATGTTGCTGAGGCCAGTGCATTGGCGCTTGCGGAAACGCATAATGGCCAGCATGCCGAACTGATGATCCGCAAACGCAAAAGCAGCGATGCCACCGTTGCACTGGCTCGTACGCTTGGCACGACGCAAAAAAGCCCCGACATTTTAGCGAGCGCTAACGAAAAAAAATGACCGTTTATTTTATCGGCGCAGGACCCGGCGATCCCGACTTGATCACCGTACGCGGCCAGCGGCTGATTCGCAGCTGTGGGACGATTCTTTACGCAGGTTCACTCGTGCCTGCCGCCGTACTCGAAGGCCATTGCGCCGAAACGGTGATAAACACCGCCGAATTAAATCTCGATGAAATCGTTGCGCTGATCGAGGCCGCACATGCAAAAGGCCATGACATCGCCCGCGTGCATTCGGGCGATCCATCGTTGTATGGTGCCATCGGCGAACAAATTCGACGCTTACGCCCATTGCATATCGACTATGAAATTGTTCCCGGCGTTACCGCTACTGCCGCGTGTGCAGCGCTGCTCGGCCTGGAGTTGACGCTGCCCGATATTTCGCAAACGCTCATTCTTACGCGCTTCGCCAATAAAACCACGATGCCTGACGGCGAGCAATTGCACGATCTCGCGCGCCACCGCGCGACCATGGCCATTCATCTCGGCATTCCGCACCTGCACGCAATCGTAGAACAATTATTGCCGTCGTACGGTAACGATTGTCCGATCGCCGTGATTCATCGCGCGAGCTGGCCCGATGAGGACTTTGTAATCGGCACGCTTGCGGATATTGAAAAAAAAGTCGCCGCCAAAGGATTTCAGCGCACAGCATTGATTTTGGTTGGGCGAGTGCTCACCGCAAATAATTTTTCCGACTCTTCGCTTTATCGCATCAATAGCATATGAGCATCCGCAGCCCTGATACCCGCCGCTTTTATTGGCGAGATGATATCGATTCGCTTGTGTTTCAGCCGGATAAACATGAGGGATTGTGTGCGATACATCGGCGAGCATTTCGGGTGTTATTGGCGACTGAGCCAACGCCTGAGAACTGCTGTAATTATTTTAAATGCGAGCACGCGCTTTTTCAGCACGCCGCACAGCAAAAAATCTCGCGTTGCCACATTTCCCCAACACAGAATTTTCATATAAATAGTCGCGATATTCGCCGAGCTGTTTGACCGCCCCGCCCTATCTCTTTATGATGCTCGCAGCTTCAGGTGCCCCGCAGAGAATCCTCTAACGGGTGAAACGGGAAGCCGGTGCGTTTCGATCTATCCAACGATAGCTCGCAACAAATCCGGCGCTGCCCCCGCAACGGTAAGCGAGTTAGATCACCTCATACGCCACTGCGTGCTATGCATGCGGGAAGGTTGGTGATTCGGGAGTTCAATAATTCCCCCTCGCAAGCCCGGAGACCGGCCTGAAGTTTTACGTACTGATCTGCGGTGGGCAGAGACGGGCTTGTTGGGCGCATGCTCATCCTGTTCCCTTTTTCTATTTCTCTCCCACGCTTGATTGTTATGGCGCTGTGCCAATCAGATTTTATGGAGAGAACGCAATGACCAACTCAACCAATACCACAAAAGTTATTGCCAGCCCCACTATGGATTCGCGTCAACTGGCATCCGGCTTTGCATCGATGCTACTTGGATCGTTGCTGATTGCGTTGATCGGCTTTGCGCCGATGCCAGCCGTACACAACGCCGCGCACGATACTCGACATAGTTCCGCGTTTCCTTGCCACTGATTTTCAATCGAATCATTAATCGAACCCGATGCATCTGCTCGGGTTTGTTATTCGCTAAAAAACGAGCATCGAAAATATGTTTCGAGAAAATTTTTTATCGGCAAGTATTGCCGGTGTCGCTGCCGCATTGATTCTGACATTGCTACAAACCGTCTGGATAACACCGCTGATTCTGCAAGCGGAAACTTACGAAGGCACTGCCGAACCAGCGGCCGAGTCATCGATACCATTTTCTGCACGGCAACAAATTTCCACGCCGCAAACATTTTCCGACCAACACGAATTTTCCGAACAAAACGAATTTTCCGAAAAACAGAGCAGTCACGAACACCACGCTGAGGCTCACGATCACGCGTCACTGGGCGATCACCACCACGAAGCAAATGACCATCACCACGCTAACGAATGGAAACCTGCCGATGGTTTGCAACGCACGTTGTTCACACTGGCAAGCGATATTGTCATGGGCCTTGGTTATGCGCTTTTGTTGATTGGCGTGTATACATTGTGGCGCCGACCCACTGGCGCTGCGCAAGGATTGTTATTCGGTCTCGCCGGTTTCGTCGTGTTTTTTGCCGCGCCAGGGCTTGGCCTGCCGCCGGAATTACCCGGCACGAAAGCGGCTGAGTTAACTGTGCGCCAGCAATGGTGGATCGGCACTGCTGTCGCAACCGCCACAGGCCTTGCGCTGATATTTATTCAGAAAAACTGGATTGTGCGTGTCATCGGTGTCGCTGTGTTGATTGCACCACATATGATCGGCGCACCGCATCCCGCCATTGAGGGCGGATTAGCACCGGCTGATTTGCAAACGCATTTTCGCTTGGCAACCGTGATCACTAATGCCGTGTTTTGGCTGGTATTGGGCGCGATTTCCGCAATCGCATTGAAAAAATTTTCTGGCCCGTCAGCCAACGAATTAACCCAATAAATCATGTTGACTCAATAAATCATGAGTGCAGTTTCCAGCACAGATAAGCCTACCAGCACGACACTTTATGTCTGCGAGACCTGTCGTTATAACAAGGACTCGCGCGAACACGAAGGTCGCGAAGGCGGCTCGATATTGCTCGAACATTTACATCAACGCGCGGCCGAGATTGCAATCAGCAATTTGCGCATCGTCGCTACGCGCTGTCTGATGGCATGCGCGCGCCATTGCACGGTGCATTTGCGTGCGCCCGGAAAAATTAATTACGTGATCGGTGACTTTGAGCCAACCGCTGAAAATGCCGAAACGGTTTTGGATTACGCCGCTAAATATCAACAATCCGCTACCGGGCAAGTGCCTTACAGCACATGGCCACAAGGTATCAAAGGCCACTTCATTGCACGCACGCCGCCATTCGAGGACAGCTAAATGTTAACCCCGAAAATTCCCGCCACCATCGTTACCGGATTTTTAGGCAGCGGCAAAACCACCTTGCTGCGCCACATTCTTGCCAACAACAACGGTTTGCGCATCGCGGTTATCATCAACGAATTTGGCGAACTCGGTATCGACCGCGAAATTCTCAAGGGTTGTGATATCGGCTGCGAGGAACAGGAAAGCGCTGGAAAACTCTACGAACTCGCCAATGGCTGTTTGTGCTGCACCGTGCAGGAAGAGTTTTTTCCGGTCATGCAACAACTCGCCGAACGCCGTGATCAGATCGATCATCTGCTCATTGAAACATCGGGATTGGCGCTGCCGAAACCATTGGTGCAAGCATTTAACTGGCCGGAAATTAAAAGCGCATTCACCGTTGATGCGGTCGTTACAGTGGTCGATGCACCCGCCACAGCCGAAGGCCAATTCGCGGAAAACCCCGACGCCGTCGATGCACAGCGCCGCGCCGATCCCAATCTCGATCACGAATCGCCGCTGCACGAATTGTTTGCGGATCAACTCTCCGCGGCGGATTTGGTGATTTTAACCAAAACCGATTTAATCGATGCACAACAACGTCAACACATTGAAGAGCTTGTGCGCGAAGAGATTCCCGCATCCGTGAAAATCACGCAGGCAAATCACGGTGAAATCGATCTCGATATTCTATTGGGGCTGAATAGCGCCTCCGAAGACACGATTCATTTGCGCACCAGCCATCACGATCTTGAAGGCGAAGAAGATCACGATCATGACGAATTTGATTCGGTTGTCGTTGAGCTGCCTGCCGTCGATAAAGATAAATTATTAACAGCGTTGCGCGCGCTGGTCGAAACGCAGACGATTTATCGCGTCAAAGGGTTTGTTATGTTATCCGATAAGCCGCGTCGATTAGTCATACACGGCGTAGGTCGACGTTTCGACAGCTATTTCGACCGCGCCTGGCGCGACGACGAAACACCGCGCACGTCTATCGTGCTGATCGGGCAGGCACTCGATAAGACCGTTTTACAAAACGCTCTGCAAATTGCGGCGCTCGCTGAGACTGTGTAATGCATTTGCTGGCGACGCGGCCGGGCGGCATCGTCGATGATGCCGCAGGTTTTATTCGTGTCGAACAAGATCCGGCCGATATAGTTATTCTCACCTCCGCCGACACTACCCTCGCCTTACTGGCTGCCGCACATACCAAACTGCCCGCCGATTTCCCCAGCGTGCGGCTGTGTAATCTTCTGTATTTACGCCAACCGGCAAGTGTCGATTTGTATATCGACGAAGTATTGCGCCACGCGCGTGTCATTATCGTCGATCATCTCGGCGGCGAATCGTACTGGCCTTATGGTATTGAGCAACTCGCGCAACTAGCGCGTAGCCACAAGCAAACACTCGCGATGTTTTCGGGCGATCGTTGCGAAGACAGCAATCTGATTAACAAAAGCACGGCGACTGCTGCCGAGTGCCGCGAGCTGTGGACTTATCTGCGCGAAGGCGGCCCCGCTAACGCCTTGCAATTTTTTAATTTTATTGGTCAGCAGTTTTTAAATGTACCATTGTCCTCATCAAATGGACCGCTACTACCACCACGAACGCTGCCCACCATCGCGATTTATCACCCCGATCATGGCATCGCCGCACTCGACGATTGGAAAGCCAGTTGGCAAGCCAATCAGCCAACGGTCGCGATTGTTTTTTATCGCTCGCATTTTCAATCGGGTAACACGCTTGTCTTCGATGCACTGTGCGCGGAATTACAAAAGCAGAAACTGAACCCGCTGCCGATTGCGCTGTATTCGTTAAAGGATGAATTGTGCCTGCAAACCTTACGGCAGCTTTGCAAAGACAATAATGTCGCGCTGTTATTGAACGGCACCGCGTTCTGTGCCGCGGAAATCGACGGTGAACAACTTTCACCATTGATCGGCCATGCACCGGTCTTGCAAATCATTCTGAGCGGAAGCGATCGCGAAACATGGCAGCAGGATACGCAGGGATTAAATTCGCGCGATATCGCCATGCAAATCGCGCTGCCCGAAGTTGACGGCCGCATCATCACGCGCTCGATCAGTTTTAAAGGTATCGCTTATCGCTGCCCGCAGACACAAGCCGATGTCGTATGCTATCAGCCAGACGCCGAGCGTATCGCATTTGTCACCGAGCTTGCCGCGCGCTGGTGTCGTTTACAGACGCTTGATAACAGCGACAAACGCATCGCTTTAATTCTCGCTAATTATCCCGCCAGAGAAGGCCGCATCGGTAATGGCGTCGGGCTCGACACCCCGAACTCGGCAATCAGCATTTTGCGCATGCTCGAAACCGAGGGTTATGCAACAAAAAATATTCCCGGCGATGGCGATGCGTTGCTGGGTGAATTGCTGGGCGGCATTACCAACGATCCCGACAGTTGGATGCTGCGCCCCGCGCATCAGAGCTTTAGCCTCACCGATTACTTGAAATTATTTTCGACGCTACCGGAAAAAAATCAGCGCGATATTATTGAACGCTGGGGCGAGCCCGCCAGCGACCCCATGCTACGCCGAGATGCTACAGGATTACCGCGCTTCATGATCGCGGGTATTCGTTGCGGAAATATATTTGTCGGCATACAACCCGCGCGTAATTTTTCTTCTCACGACAAGCCTCTGGAACCCTACGCGACCTATCACAGCGCCGATCTGGTGCCACCACATTATTATCTCGCGTTTTATTTCTGGCTGCGCGGCGTATTCCATTGCGATGCCATCGTGCATGTCGGCAAGCATGGCAATCTGGAATGGTTGCCCGGAAAAACCATCGCGCTGAGCAATGAATGCTGGCCCGATTTGATTCTCGGCCCGCTGCCGCATTTATATCCGTTTATTGTCAATGATCCCGGCGAAGGCAGTCAGGCCAAGCGCCGCACGCAAGCTGTGATTATCGATCACTTAATGCCTCCGCTGACGCGCGCTGAAAATTACGGGCCGCTGAAAGATCTGGAGCGCCAGGTAGACGAATATTACGAAGCATTACTGGTCGATACCAAACGCGCACTGCTGCTGCGAAAAATGATTCTCGCCAATATTGTCGAAAATAATCTGCATCGCGATTTAGGTTTGGAGCTTCCGACTAACAGCAACGATGAAGAAGTTTTATTGACAAAAACCGATGCGTATTTGTGCGAAGTCAAAGAATCGCAAATTCGCGATGGCCTGCATATTTTTGGACAATCGCCCATCGGCATACAACAGCGCGATACCTTGGTGGCACTCGCACGCTTTCCCCTCGCCAGCGGTACCATCGCCCGCGCCAAGACGATTGACGCACCAGGTAATATGAGCCTGCTGCAGGCCATCAGCCACGACTTGCAACTACATGATGATTTCGACCCGCTCGATGCCGATTGGGCCGCGCCTTGGTCCGGCAAGAAACCTGAGCAGCTGCAATCAATCAGCGATGAGCCCTGGCGTCATAACGGCGATACGCGAGAGCGGTTGGAATTATTTGCTTCGCAGCTGATCGCAGAAACCATTGCGGATTTTAATGCTGGAAAACTTGACTCATGCCCTTCTGCACAGAGTCGTCAGTTACCGCAGACCGAACACGTATTACAACGTATTCGAAACATATTATTGCCAACCTTAAATCGCTGCGGCGAATCTGAATTAAACGGACTGCGCGATGGCTTAAACGGATTATTCGTCGCCCCCGGCCCCAGCGGCTCACCCACACGGGGTCGCACGGATGTATTGCCGACCGGCCGCAATTTTTATTCGGTCGATACGCGCGCCGTACCAACACCGACAGCGTGGCTGCTCGGTTTGAAATCGGCTGATTTATTACTCGAACGTTATTTGCAGGAGCATGGCGATTATCCACGCGCGATTGGTTTGTCGGTGTGGGGAACCGCAACGATGCGCACGGGTGGCGACGATATTGCGCAGGCATTGGCATTGCTCGGCGCGCGACCGCAGTGGGCCCCAGGCAGCTATCGCGTTACCGGTGTTGAAATATTGCCGATGTCATTACTTGATCGTCCACGCATCGATGTGACATTGCGCGTCTCGGGTTTTTTTCGCGATGCTTTTGCCAATCTCATGCAGCTATTCGATAGCGCGGTGCAGGCGCTTATCGAACTCGACGAACCCGAATCGATTAATCCGATACGCGCGCGAGTATCGCTTGAGAAGGAAAAATTAATAGCGCAGGGATTCGCCGAAACTGAAGCGCAGCGACAAGCTGGGTTGCGAATTTTCGGCGCCAAACCCGGTGCCTACGGCGCAGGTTTACAGACAATGATCGACCAAGGTAGCTGGAATGACGATACCGATCTCGCAACGGCTTATCGCAACTGGGGCGGCTACGCGTATTCCCCGCAGCATTACGGCGAACAGTTGCCCGATCGTTTTAGCGAACGCCTCGCCACAATCGATCTGGTTATACAGAATCAAGATAATCGCGAGCACGATTTACTCGACTCCAACGACTATTACCAATTTCAGGGTGGCATGACCGCAGCCGTGCGATTTTTTAGTGGAGTTCAACCCACTATTTATTTTGGCGATCACAGTAATCCCAATGCGCCGCGCGTCAACTCATTGCAAGAGGAAATCAGCCGTGTAATTCGTGCCCGCGTGGTTAATCCCAAATGGCTCGCAGGCGTGAAGCGCCACGGTTATAAAGGCGCGGCAGAAATGGCGGCAACGGTTGATTATTTATTCGGTTACGACGCCACTGCGCGCGTCGTCGGCGATTATCAATACGCCTTGGTGACCGATGCCTACGTCAACGATGCTGACAATCGGAAATTTATGCAGCAGCACAATCCTGCCGCATTTCGCGATATCTGCGAACGACTACTCGAAGCCATGCAACGCGGACTATGGCAAAACCCCGGTAACTATCGCGCGCAAGTTGAAAATCATTTGCTCGACAATGAGCAGATGCTGGAGCAATGAGTTATGACTAAAGCGCTTTCCAAGCCATTATTTCCATTCAGCGCCCTGCTCGGCCAGGAAAATTTACAGCGCGCATTATTGTTGGCCGCCATCGATGCGAGTATCGGCGGCGTTCTCATCGAGGGCCCGCGCGGCACCGCTAAATCCACCAGTGCGCGCGCAATTTCCGAGTTATTACCGGAAGGCCATTTCGTCACGCTGCCGCTCGGTGCCAGCGAGGAACAATTGCTCGGCAGCCTCGATATCGAACGTGTTTTGCAAGCGGGAAAAGTACAATTTTCGCCGGGACTGTTAGCGAAAGCGCACGGCGGCGTGCTGTATGTCGATGAAGTGAATTTATTACCCGATGCGCTGGTCGATCAATTACTCGATGTAGCTGCCAGTCAGGTTAACGTGATCGAGCGCGATGGAATTTCGCATTCGCATCCCGCGAAATTTGTATTGATCGGCACGATGAATCGCGAAGAAGGCGAGCTGCGCCCACAATTGCTCGATCGTTTTGGTCTGGCGCTCTCGCTCGAAAATTACGCTGACAGAGATCTTCGGCGAAATATCGTTAAATCACGTATTGAATTCGATGCCGCCCCTCACGCATTCCGAGAGCGATTTTCAACGCAACAGAAAAGTCTGGCGGAAACTATTCAACGCGCGCGCGCTGATGTCGGAAAGCTAAACTTCAGCGATGCGATTTACGATCATGTCAGTGCATTGTGTATTGCCGCCAATGTCGATGGCCTGCGCGCCGATCTGGTCATGTTGCGCGCTGCACGCGCATTGGCAGCACTTGAGGGCGCAGCTGAGATCACTGTCGCTCACGTCGATGCCGTCGCACAGCTCGCGCTCTACCATCGCCAAAACGGAGCACCGCCATCAGATACACACTCCGCGCAACCCAATATCAGCGACCGATCGTCTGTAGAAAATGCAGAAAACTTTAGTGCTGAAAGAAACAATACGGGCGTTGACGCTGAAAACGGGAGCTGGGGCGAAATGACGCAGCAACCTGTGCCTCCAATAGCCGTTAAAGGAGTGAAGCCGCTGCCGCTAAAAAAGCGCTAAGCCATCCTCAACCGATGGCAAAAAATTTGGCGCCACGCACAGCACGGCACCCCACCGCTCGGAACGTACCTGGAAAGCAGCGCACTGCTTGGCGCGGTATTGATACCAAACAAATACATTGGTATCGCACGCTGCATTCAAAGCGGCAAAAAAAATTGACGCGAGAGCACCTGCGCTTTAAAACAAAAATTGCTCGCGGCAGTATTTTGCATTGTTTTGTCGTCGATTGTTCCGGCTCGATGTTAAGCCAGCAACAATTGGCACTCGCGCAAGGTGCGCTACTACAACTGCATCAGCGTGCCTATCAACAACGTGCGGATATTGCGCTGATCAGCTACGCCGGCAAAGCGGCCATAGTGCATATACGCCCAACAGCGGCGCGACCATTTAATGCTGGGCAGCTGATAAGTACGCCGCCATTAATCAATACGCTATCAACATTGCGTGGCGGTGGCGGCACCCCTTTTGCGCGCGGCATCGCCACCGCGAACGCGCTGCTTGCGGAAAATCGTCGCCGCAAACCCGAACAACAATCTTGGTTATGGTTGCTCAGCGATGGCCGCAGTAACGAAACACCAGAACGCCCGTCCGCTGCCGACGTGCTGATAATTATCGACTGCGAGCAACAACGCATCGCGCTCAATCGCTGCCGCACACTTGCTGAAGCGTGGCGCGCAGATTATCAAACACTGGATGATTGGTTACTGCCTTAATCGATTTGATAAAGCCTTGAATCTCGAAAGCTGCGAATCAAAAGAATTAGCTTTAGTAAATTTATATGGCGTTCGAAATCGCTTTTTCAGAATTGCCAGATTCACCATTGGCAAGCTCGTGAAGCCAATCGATATTTAAAATTTCGATCTCCCGATTACTGGAATTAAGTAATCCTATCTTCTGAAATCGACTAATAATTCGACTCACGGTTTCGATAGTTAATCCTAGATAATTTCCAATATCGGTACGCGACATCGGTACTCGAATTTTTCTGGCAGATAACTTTCTTTTTATTTGATAGCGCGAAAGTGTTTCCAAAAAAAAGGCGATACGACGGTCAGCCGAGTATTTTCCAAGCATCATAATCATCTCCTGTTCGGAGACGATGGCTTGACTCATGAGTTGAAACATGTGGCGCTGCAACATGGGAAGCGCCCCGCTAAGTTTTTGCAGATGCTCGAATGGAATGGCGCAAACGGAACTCGTTTCTAGCGCCACCACGGAAGTCGCATATCGATTGCTGCTGAGACCATCCATGCCGAGGATTTCGCCAGGCAAATAAAATTGTGTAATTTGCTCTTCACCACTTTCCGAAACGGAATAGGCTTTGAAAGACCCCGAGCGCACGGCGTAGATCGTAGTGAAAGGCTGTCCTGCGCGAATAATGTATTCGTCCTTGCGCAGCGGCTTTTCCCTCTGCACGATCGCATCGAAGGTCGCGATATTGGGGGATTCCATGGCAATCGGAAAGCAGCTGCCCTTGAGCATGCATTCGGTACAGGCAATGACGGGGTGAGTGATTCGATCGCTACCGATGACACGTATAGTGCCTGAATTTTTCATGATGCCCGATCCAATTATTGAACGTTGGAATCAGGTTAAAACCGGCCGCCGCCAAATCAAATATCCTGATACATATATTCTGCACTACCGGTTTTCAGGTATTGGCGGTGCTTATTTTCCCTAATGTTGAAAAGGCTGTGTGGAAGCTCACAGCGAAGTGATGCCTTCGCGAATTGCGTACTTGGTCAATTCCGCGATGGTGTGCAAATCGAGCTTGCGCATGATATTGCGACGGTGTACTTCGACGGTTCCCGACGAAATGTACAGGCGATCCGCAATATCCTGCGTGCGCAAACCTTCGGCCAGCAAACGCAGAACTTCGCGCTCGCGGCGACCGAGCTGAGTTTGACTGTCCGTACCGTTTTGTACGCCATCGACCAGAGCATTGGCAACTTCGGCACCGACATAATGTTTACCGACCGCAACAGCGCGTATCGCACTGAGCAATTCCGTGCTGGCTGCCGTTTTGGTGACATATCCCGAGGCGCCCGCCTTCAGCATTTCCATCACGAAGCGCTTGTCGGAGTGCATCGATAGCGCAAGAACCTTGATTGTCGAATGATTGGCTTTGATTTGGGCCGCAATATCTACACCGCTCATTTCGCATAAGCTGATATCCAGAACTACCACATCCGGTTTTAACTCTGCGATCAAATGCAACGCAGAATGCCCGTCCCCCGCTTCGCCAACAATCTCGATATCGACTTCTTTTTCGAGTTTTTCTCGCAACGCCTCGCGCAATAAATAATGATCGTCGACGAGAATGACACGGATGGCCATTTTTTTACCTAACTGATATGGGTTAATGGCGCCAGGATGACAGCCTTGGTACCGACATTGCGGCGGCTGTCGATGTGAATTCGTCCACCGATATACGCCAACCGCTCACGTACATTTATGAGGCCGAATCCACCCTTCGACGTTCTCTTCAAATTATGGGGATCAAAGCCTTCACCGCTATCGGTAACAGTAATTTGCAGTTGTTTTCCATCATTATTTATTAGTGAAACATCGATACTCACCGGGTTGGCTGCGACATTGGCATGCTTAACAATATTGAGCAATAGTTCGCGCACAACCCTAAACAATATCGCGCGAATGTTCTGATCGAGCGGGTCGATCCCACTATCGGCAGTGATATTGCAATGCAAATCGAAGTCGCGTGCCATTTGTTCCGCCAACCATTCCAGTGCAGGCAGTAAACCCAAATCATATAGAACCGGCGGTGTCAGTTGTTCGGCCAACGAACGTACAGCGTCATTACTCTGATCAATCAACTTATCCACAACGGCAATGATCGATACCACTTCTGCACTCAATGTATTCATGGACAAGGTGCCCAATTTTATCTTCGCGATTGCGAGAGTCTGCCCTAATCCATCGTGCAAATCTCTTGCAATCGCCTGCCGCTCCCGCTCTTCTGCCTTGCTTAGCTCGAACGCCATAGCGCGTAATTGGGCGGTACGCTTGTGTACACGCTGCTCCAGATCGTTATTGAGACGATGAATTTCTTCTTCAGCGCGACGACGCTCGGTAACATCGCGAATCGCTGCCGAGACCATCGCATCGTTGAGGATTCGCATTGGACTCAAGCTGATTTCAATGGGAAATTCGCTACCGTCCTTGCGCTGACCGAATAGCTCCAGCCCTGCTCCCATCGGTCGTGCTTTTGCTGAATTGACAAAGTAATGGCGATGACGGACATGCTGCTGCCGAAAACGATCCGGCATTAGACATTCGATCGTTTTTCCTAATAATTCGTCGCGAGCATAGCCGAAAAGTTTTTCCACCTGCGCATTGACCAAAACAATACAGCCATCCGCATCGACGATCATCATCGCATCTGGCGCAGTTTCTACGACCTCGCGAAAGGGATTTTGCGCAACATCAGAGCTTGAAAAATAATTGTCCATGATCAATCGATCGTAAGTTGAGGAAGGTGCGATCAAAAGCTCTGCGGTACGGCTATAAATCTTTGGCGCGACTGGCTATGAACTCTTTGGTATGACTGGCGGTGAATGTATTGATACGGCTATGAATGAAGAACTGCTTATCCGCATAAGAGCTTAGGCCGCTTATACAGCCTCGACTTTGCTTGATGATTTTATCAACAGTGGAGAACGTAGCAAAGAAAATAATCGAGAAAGCTACTTTTCTATTATGGGCAATAGCAATTCTTAAGCCTGTCTTAAGCTTGACTGCCAGCGATACATAAAAATGAAGCGTCGCGCTACCGAATGCACTCTTGACCTTAACCAACTCGCATCGCGCAGCAGCGCATGCGCGAAATAGCGCCGACACAGGCAAGCGCAAATCTGCCGCACGATTCGCCACGCCGAAACCTTCGCTCGTATTTAAATAATTCCCACCTACCATATGCGTCATCGATTTCCTTCATCGTTACTTCGCATATTCGAAACTCAACCGAAGATGACATCGACATGATTCGCCAATGCCTTCACATCGTCGGCGATGTGCACGCTATACGGCGTAGCGTCATTCAATTTTCGCAACTCGGTTGGCAGCAGACTCATTTGAGCGGCGCAATAGGTTCGCGATTCCGTCACCGTTGCCGCTTGATGCAAACGCTTTCCGCCGCGCATGACTGGCTGTAGCAACGCTTCGCCCGAATAACCGATTGCGCTTTCCAGCGCCAATACATCGTGCGAAAACAGACCACTCGCATCGTAAAAACGAAACACCTGCTTGCGGCCAGGCCAGGTGCTTTTGCCTGAAGAACGCTTGCGACGCGCAACGCCTGCGTACTCTTGCAGTTTTTACGCGCAATCCAACGCCGGTGCATCGCTCGCCACCGTGAGCGCCGTGCCCACACCAAAACCGTCGATGGGCGCACCATTTTTTCGCAATGCTGCAACGGACATTTCATCGAGCCCGCCCGATGCGAAAATTTGAATGTCATTGAATCCGGCGACATCGAAGCGCGAACGCACGCTCCGACTCAACGCATCGAGATCGCCGCTGTCGAGACGAACGGCGCGCACCGCTACTCCCATCGCGCGCAACTGCGGAATTAATGCAACGACCCGCTCAGCACCGCGCACGGTGTCGTAGGTATCGATCAGCAGCGTGCAATTTTCCGGGTGGTTGCGTGCAAATGCGACAAACGCTTCGCTCTCGCTGCGATGCGCCTGCACGTAGGAGTGAGCCATGGTGCCGAAGGTCGGCACGCCGTATTCGCGCTCTGCCAATACGGTGGCGGTGCCATCGAAACCTGCGAGATAACTGGCACGTGCGGCAAAAAGCGCGGCTTCTGCGCCATGTGCTCGCCGCATGCCGAAATCGATGAGGCGCTTGCCCGCTGCCGCCAGTACACAGCGCGCCGCTTTCGAAGCGATCAGAATTTGATAATGCAAAATATTGATGAGACGGCTTTCGATCAGCTGAGCCTGCGCGATCGGCGCGGTAATACGTACTACCGGCTCATCGGCAAAAAAAGGTGTACCTTCGGGCATCGCATCGACATCGCCTTGAAAACGTAAGTTCGCCAAATAATCTGCACATTCCCGATCGCAATGACCAGCAGCGACAAGCCAATCGATTTCATCTTTTCCAAAGCGCCACGTACTTAAATAATCGAGCAGCTGTTCAAGCCCGGCGGCGATGAGAAAATTTCTGTGCGGCGGCATGCGGCGCACGAAAAACTCGAACACCGCCGTCTCGTTCATCCGTTCGCGACGGTAACTATTCAGCATGGTCAGCTGATACAGGTCGGTAAGTAATTCGATTCGGTCTGACCAGAACATATTTACGCGCAAATATCGTCAGCGTGGAGATCGTTCAATGTGATTTCCTTGGCACCGAGCTGGCGCAGCTGATCCAATGCTTTCGCACCGTCGTCCGCATGGCGATCCACTGCCCGCATCGCATCGGTCAAGAGCACGACGTCGTAGCCTTCTCGGCACGCAGCAGCGGCGGTTTGCAACACGCAATAATCGGTGGCCAGACCGCCGATGAATAGGCGCAGGCAATGTTGCCGCTCCAAGATCTGCCACAATTGCAATTGATCGAATGCGGAATATCCCGGGTCATCGGCAACTGTTCCTTTATCGATGATGAAAGTATTTTTGGGCAATTTAAGCCGCTTCGAAAATGCCGCGCCCGGACTGTGCTGAACGCAATGCACCGGCCACACGCCACCGTTTTTTGAAAACGAGCCGTGATCGGATGGGTGCCAATCGCGCGTTGCGATGATGGGTAACCGACAATGCGAAAATATATCGATATATCGATTTAGCGTCGGAATGATTTCGTCGCCATGCGGAATTGATAGCGAACCTCCAGCTAAAAAATCATTCTGGACATCGATAATCATCAAGGCGTCGTGAATCTCGAGTTGCACAAACGAATCAGCGTCGGCCAACGATTGCTTTTTCATAACTCACTCCGAAGATTATTTCGCATGCAGCGATTTACTCGCATGCTCAGCCATCCCGATATAAATAAGCGCACGCTCGTACCAGTGTTGACGGTCCGGCACGGATGGATCATCGAGATGCCAAATCGCCAATACGGCGCGCGTTAAGGCGCGATGCGCTTGATAAAAAGCGATGAGCGCGCTCGAAGCCCTGTCGCCCGTAATACTTCGGTAAAGTCGCAACACCGCTCTTCCGACATGAGATGCGCCAAGACGTGTACACTCAAGCGCGAGAAAGGCCAGTTCATCGACCGGATCGAGTTCGCGCAGTTTGGCCTCGAATTCGAGGCAGTCGATAATCTGAATCGATTTTCCCAGATAAATATGTTCAGGCCGTAAATCGCCGTGCGCGTCGACGACATGATTGGCACGCTCGCTCAACTCGGTGGAGTTATTGACATAATCGAGCAACACATTGCTGATAGCGCCGACACGTCCCACTGGCAAGTTGTAACGCAGCACGGCAAGCTGTTTGTGATGGCTGTTGATGGCGTCGGCAAGACGATCGAGGTAATGATCGGCAAGCAATTCTACTTTGTACGCGCTCCGGTAAAAGTCGGTCATCTTCAATAGCAATGAACGGATATCGCGTGGAGCAAGCGTTCGCGTGCGCAATTTATGGTCCAGCATTTTCTCAGCGGGCAGACGCACCATCTTGACGAGGTAATCGACGATATCGCCTGCACTGCTTTTCATTCGCAGCGGATCATTCATTCGTAACTGACCGTCGAGGCCGCGCCGGATAGGAACGACATCGAGATAAACACTCGCGGCGAGGCGTCGATTCAACTTCAACTCCTCCCGGCAATAATATTCACGCGCAGTCAATGTGCTGAAATCGAGATACGGTCGGTGTACCGGCTTTTTCAGCTTGTACGCAAATTGCGGGGTCAGAAAAACCCACGACATATGCGTTTCGATGCGCTCGATGAGGCCCGTTTCAAGCCCGTAAAATTTTGCGCATGACAATACCTCGACTTTCTCGGCCAATTCGAATTTAGCATTGTGAGTCATGCTATTCATAATCAAGCGGATTAAATCCACGATTGCCTGCAGGCAACTATTGAAAGCTTTTTGTTATCGTGAATTAAAAATCCAAAGACGGGCTTGACCTGCATCAAAGTCAACCACAGCGATTTTTTAAAAAATAGCCGTGTTACTACGCAACTTTATGAACGGTCTGGAAACTGGCGCCATCAAACCGGTAATTCGTCTCTCATGCGACCATTATCATTGTTCTGTCTAAATACGAGCCGGACTTATTCAAGTCGGGTGGCAGCACATCTGGGTATTGAACTCGCCGATCACGAGGAAAGACATTTTGAGGACGGCGAGCACAAATGCCGCTCGCTCATCGATGTGTGCGGCCACGACGTTTACGTCGTCCATTCGCTGCATGGAGACAGCAGCGAAAGCGTCGATAAGAAGTTATGCAAATTGTTGTTTTTCATTGGCTCGCTCAAAGACGTGGGAGCGCATCGCGTGACGGCGGTTATGCCCTATCTCTGCTATTCGCGAAAAGATCAGCGCACCCAGCCTCACGATCCGACAACGACCCGCTACGTCGCCGCGATGTTCGAAGCCGTGGGTGTCGACAGAGTGGCTACCATCGACGTTCACAATGTCGCGGCATACGAAAATGCCTTTCGCTGTCGTCGCAAAAATCTGAAAGCCAAACCGCTATTCATTGCGCATTTCAGCGAGCTGGCGAGAAGCCAGAACGTCGTGGTGGTGGCTCCCGATTTCGGCGGCGCCAAGCGCGCGGAGGATTTTCGCAAAGACCTCGCGCAGACTATCGGCTCGCCGATCGAATTGGCCGTCATGGAAAAGCACCGCAGCGGCGGCGTGGTTAGCGGCTCCGCGCTGAGCGGCGATGTCGCGGGAAAAACCGCGATCATTCTCGATGATTTGATCAGTACCGGCGGCACATTGCGCCGCGCCGCGCATGCGTGCCGCGCCGGCGGAGCGAATCGCGTTTATGCGGCGGCCACCCACGGTTTATTCATGCCGGGCGCCAGCGAATTGTTGGCAGACACCGCTATCGATGCCATCGTAGTCACCGACACAATCACGCCTGACCGTCTCGATATAACGCAATACGGCGGACGACTAAAAACGCTGGAATCGAGCAAGCTGATTGCCGATGCGATAAAACGTTGGCATGAAAACGATTGAAGCGATTCATCGTTTAGTTGTTTTTATTTTTATATTTATTTGAATTTTTCTTAACCGTAAGCGTACTAAATCCGGCAGCCGTCACATAGAATCTGCGAGGGGTCGGTCGCGAGCCGCGACATGACTGCCGCCGATTTTTCGTTGGCGCGAAACGCGGTGACTCCCTTGAGACCCAGCTGCCACGCCTGAAAATACAAATCCTTGAATTGCCCGAAGGGATAACCGGCAGGAACGTTGATCGTTTTCGAAATGCCCGCATCGATATACGGCGCGAGTTGCGCCGCCATGAGCAAATGATCGACCGGATTTATCTGCCAGGCATCGACAAATTGCTGCGGTAAGGTTGCCGTTGCATCGATATGCTTTCGAAAATAACGAAAGGCGTAATCCTCGACCGCATATTGTTGCGATTCCTGTTCGCTGATTTTCTTTCTGCGGTAATAACTCCACGCGAATGCCGGTTCAATGCCGCTCGATACATTGTCGGCAAAGGCAAGCGAAATGCTGCCTGCCGGAGCAATCGACAGCAAATGCGAATTGCGAATACCGCAGCGCTGAATTTTTTCCTGTAGCGATAATGGCAGACGCGAGATGAAAGGCGCTTTGACGTAGTTGCCCGCGTCAAATTTTGGAAACGGTCCACGCTCTTGCGCCAGTTCTATGGATTGCAGATAAACCGTGTTGCGCAGAGTCTCCGTAATATTCGCCGCCAACGTACGACCGGCTGCACTATCGTAGCGAGCGCCCAGCATGATGAGCGCATCGGCCAAGCCGGTCATGCCCAACCCTATGCGTCGCGTAGCCAGTGCAACTTCGCGTTGCACCGGCAAAGGCCATGGGGTGATGTCGATGACATTATCGAGCATTCTCACCGCAGCCATGCTCGCAGCAATCATTCGCGGAAAATGAAACTGTGCGCGGGATGAAAACGCATGCTCGACAAAAGCAGTGAGATTGAGACTGCCCAGGCAGCAACTTCCATACGCCGGCAGCGGTTGTTCACCGCACGGATTGGTTGCCTGAATATGCTCGCAATACGACAAATTGTTTTCGCGGTTGACGCGATCGATGAACAACACGCCGGGCTCGGCGCATGCGTAAGCGGCTTGCGCGATGTGCATCCATAACTGCCGCGCCTTGACTGTGCGATACACCCAGAAGCCGTCATCGCGTCGGTATGCGCCATTCGCAATTTGACTGACATTCGGCGTGGCTTTGTGCACCAGCGCGAAATTGCCGTCGTGCTCGACACACCGCATGAACACATCGCTGATGCCGACCGAAAAATTAAACGTGGTAAAGCGCCCCCACTCGCGCTTGGCATCGATAAAATCGAAAATATCGGGATGCGCGACATCGAGCACCGCCATTTGCGCGCCGCGACGCGAATCGACATTTTCCAGCGTCACGCAACTGCGCTCGAAAATATCCATGTACGACAACGGCCCGCTCGCAAGCGCTCCGGTGCTCGAAACTATCGCACCGCGCGGCCGCAACGCGCTGAAGTTATAACCGACGCCGCCACCCCGCCGCATCGTTTCCGCAGCTTCGGCGAGAGCGGTATAAATACCGGGAGACAATTCCGTTCTTTCTGCGATCGAATCGCTGATCGGCTGCACAAAACAATTCAGCAGTGTCGATTGCAATGCTGTGCCCGCATTCGCACAAATGCGACCGCCAGGGATAAAACCGTCGCGCAACGCCTGCAGAAACACATCGCGGTAATATTCCTGCCGGTCGGATGCCTCTGCGCACGCCAACGCCGTGGCGATGCGTGCGTAGACATCGTCAATCGAGTTTTCGCCTGCTCGCAAATATTTTTCTTGCAGCACATCGCGGGCGATCCGCTGCATGGGAAATGGATGTGCCGACAGTGAGGATGTCACGTTCGCATTCCGCGTGAAGATTCGAGCCAGTCGCGCGATCGCCGCAACAAATCGACGACTTCGCTATCATCGACCTGCGCGAAATCGCTATAAAACGCGCCGACACCAGGAAAATACTCTGGCGATTGCAAACACACGATGCTGTCGACAGCGCGCTTCAATTCCTCAAGCGATTCACGCGGCGCCACCGGAATGGCGAGTATCAGCGCATCCGGTTTGCGTGCTTTCAGCGCATGCAAGGCAACACGCATCGTCGCGCCCGTGGCGATGCCATCGTCGACCACAATGGCGGATTTTCCCTGCAGCAATGCAGGCGATGCCGCAACACCGTAGAGATCGCGACGCCGTTTGATTTCATCGAGTTGGCGAGCAGTTTCTTGCTGAATATACGATTGGCGCACACCCAATGCCGATACCAACTGCGGGTCGATAAAAATGTGCGGAGGATTTCCATCGGTAATCGCGCCGATGGCCAACTCTTTTTGCATCGGTGCACCGATTTTCCGCACCAGCACGACATCGAGCGGCGCGCGCAATGCGCTGGCGATTTCGAATGCAACGGGAACGCCGCCGCGCGGCAGCGCGAATACGATGGGATTTCTCCAGGCGCGCTCGCGCAAACGCGCTGCCAATTCCGCGCCGGCTTCTTCACGGTTGCTGAACGGGCCTCGGATTCGCAGCATCGGTTCACCTCAAACGCGATTGCGCAGTCACGTAATTCGATATTTCATGAATCGTGCAGGCGACCAGATCCTTGGCGATCGAGCCGGCCACATGCGCATGCACAGTATCCGTGAGCGCATTGCGCAATTCGCCGAGAAATTCCGGCGCTGCGACCAGTACCAATTTCGCAAAGCGTTGCTGCGAATATTCGCTCTGCAAGTAATGCGAAAGTTCCGCAGCGAATGCATGCTGCTCTTTTTCTCTCGGCGATGTGGCGGATTCCATTCCATGCCGTGTACCGCTCTTCGCAGCAAAAATATGGCCTTTGGGATTATCGCCCGCGTTCGCTTTCTGCGGATGCGAAAAATCCGCCACCTCCGCCCACTCGCTGTGTTCATCGCCCGCGAAGACTCTAGCCCTGCGCGAGTCGGCAACCAAAATCCAGGTATTTTCAACGGAACCCATGTTCGACACCTCCTGCCAATCGTGAATCGTGAATCGTGAATTTACGTTAACGGTATTTTGCTACGCACGATTTGATCGAAATCATTGGAAGGGAATGTGTTTTCACTAGGATGAGATCTCATCTTCCGAGGTTGGAGAATCGCATGCTCTCTGAGTTTCTGATTCGCGAGCGTATCGCCTATTTCACAATGGAAATCGCCTTGGAGTCGTCTATTCCGACCTACGCGGGCGGTCTCGGCATTTTGGCGGGTGACACCGTGCGCTCGGCTGCGGATTTGCAAGTGCCGTTGGTTGCGGTGAGCTTGGTGAGTCAGTCGGGTTATTTTCGCCAGGAATTAACCGATCAAGGATCCCAATTGGAATATCCGGATCCGTGGGACCCTTCACAACGGTTACGCCGTCTGGGTGCAAAAATCGTTTTACTGATAGAGAATCGCGAAGTGTGGGTAAGCGCCTGGCTATACGTAGTGCAAGCCCATCTCGGCGGTTCGATTCCCGTTGTTTTACTCGATACCGATCTGCCTGAAAACGCAGTGGAGGATCGAGAAATCAGTCATGTGCTCTACGGTGGCGACAGCACTTATCGATTCAAACAGGAAATGGTGCTCGGTATCGGTGGAGTGCGCATGCTGCAAGCGTTGGGATTTCGTATCAGAAAGTATCATTTGAATGAAGGACATGCTGCGCTGTTAGCGCTCGAACTATTGCGTCACACATTGCGCCCCGCATCCGATGTGCGTCCAGGCGAATTACCCTACGATTTTCTGGAAGTTCGCGAACACTGCGATTTCACCACACACACGCCGGTAGAAGCAGGCCACGATCATTTCGACTATGCGTTAGTGGATCGATTGCTCGGCGCTTTTCTCGATAAAACGACGTTGCGTCAACTCGGCGGCACTCCGATGCTGAATATGACCAATCTCGCGCTCAATTTAAGCGGCTACGTCAATGGCGTCGCTAAACAACATGCAGAAACTTCACGCCGGATGTTTCCGGGTTATACGGTGCGCGCAATTACCAATGGCGTGCATCCATACACATGGGTCAGCTCGGGCTTCGCCACTTTATTTGATCGACACATGCCGGGCTGGTGCAACGAGCCGGAAATTTTGGTGCGTGCACGCTGTTGCCTGAGTGATGATGAGGTCTGGCAGGCTCATCAATTGGCCAAGCGATATTTAATTGGGCGCATAAATGGTTTTAGCGACGCGAAATTTGACGAAGCATTACCGATTATCGGTTTTGCACGGCGAATGACGGCCTATAAAAGGCCGGATTTACTATTCAACGACTTGACGCGCCTGAAGTCGATCGGACAAAAGTTTCCGTTTCAAATCGTTATCGCCGGCAAAGCGCATCCACAAGACTACGAGGGAAAACATCGAATCGAACATATACATAAGGCATTCCAGGCACTGCTTCCCGAGGTGCGCGGCATCTTTTTACCGAATCACGATATGGCGCTCGCACAAATTTTAATTGCCGGTGTCGATTGCTGGATCAACACACCGCAACGCCCGTTAGAGGCATCTGGCACCAGTGGCATGAAAGCGGCACTGAATGGCGTTCCGAGTTTAAGCATTTTGGATGGGTGGTGGATCGAAGGTTGCATCGAAGGCATCACGGGTTGGTCGATCGGCGAACTCGACAACGCCTCGAACGAGAGCGATGCCAACGATCTTTACAATAAACTGGAATCCAAAGTCATGCCGCTGTTGCACAACGATCGCACCGGATGGGTCGCAATCATGAAAAACGTCATTTCCAACAACGGCTCGATGTTTAACAGTCACCGTATGATGCGGCGCTATGCGTCCGAGGCATATCTATAGGTATCTCGGAAACTGTGTTTTCCATAAAAAAAGGGCTCTTGCAAAGACACCCCGTGTTGGACAGTGTTGAGTTAATTGATCAGCAACCGCCTACCAGCCTTGCTGTCCTTAGGTAATAGCAATTTCAATTCGCCATTTTTATAAGTCGCTTGCGACCTGGAAACCTCTATGCTCCGATCAAATATGAAGTTATGGATGATATAAACATCCTCGTTATCTATTGAAATTTTCCGGATGTCCGAGCGCGGATTAAGCGTCCTTTTAAAAGAGCTAAAAACCAGTCGCGTCGCTCCTAAAACGACGCGATTTCCGTAAACGCTTACGCGGATATCTTCCTTTCTGATGTTCGAAATTTTGGCAATGACGATGTAGTTTTCATTGTTTTCGATCAATCGAATTGTACAATCGATGGAAAAATCTTTAGCAATCTGCATCGATCCATTCAGAGGGCTTAGCGGATGAATGGATGGCACAATATCGTTGGTTTCAGCGGCAATCGAATTTTGCATATCTCTCTCCACCCCTTAGATATATCAGCTATCGCCTTATTAAATTCACTGCGATTTTTTATATGGTTACTCACGTCGAAAAAATAAGATATATACAAAAACAATGAATTTAAGATACCGAATACCGGTATAAGAAATCCGGGCAGAACAATGTCTATTTATAGGGACGTCAATCCGTTTCGAATAGCAAATTTTGTCAGCTCAGCAATCGAGTGCAGATCGAGCTTTCGCATGATATTACGCCGATGAACTTCAACCGTGCCGGATGATATGGACAGCCGATCGGCAATTTCCGAGGATCGCTGCCCCTCCGCCAGCAACCGCAAAACCTCCAGTTCGCGGCGTCCGAGCGAATGGTTTCTATCCGCAGGTTCGTGAATCTGATCGATAACGGCATCTGTCACTTCGGGGCAAAGATATTTTCTGCCACGGGCAACGGCGCGAATCGCTTTCAGCAGTTCGCTGCTCGCCGATGTCTTGCTCACATAGCCATCGGCTCCGGCGGCGAGCATTTCCACCACAAAATACTTTTCGGTGTGCATCGACAAGGCAAGTATTCGAATATCGGGAAAATTAGCGCGAATTCTTTGTGCAACCGCTGTACCGATGATATCCGGCAAGGAAATATCCAATAACATCAGATCGGGACGATACTGATCGGCGATGGATAAGGCGGAGCGACCGTCACTGCCTTCTGCGACAATTTCGATATCGGATTCACGTTCCAGTTTTTCGCGGATGGCTTCACGCAATAAATGATGATCATCGATCAGCGCAACACGAATAACCATGGAATTTTCCCGATTCAATTTTGTTGTGCTGCTTTTTGCAAAGGAGCCAATAGAGCTACGGTGGTGCCGCGACCAGGCGCGGTATCGATATCCATCTGCCCGCCTATGAAAGCAAGACGCTCGCGCACCGAGCGCAAGCCAAATCCGGTATAACTCTGCGTTTGCAATTGTTGTGGATCGAAACCGTGACCGTTATCGCTCACAATAACTTCAAGCAAATGCGTTTCGGCATTTTTATGAGAGTTATGTGCAACCTTCATTGAAATTTCTACGTACACTTCCTCGGCGTTTGCATGTTTGACCACATTGATCAACAGCTCGCGGATTGCTCTAAACAGAATGATGCGCACCGATTGCTCAAGCGGTTTGGCACTCTCGTCCTCGGTGACGTATATCTTCAAACCATGCTCGCGCTCGATCTCACCTGCCAGCCATTTAACTGCTGCCGCCAACCCCACGTCATACAGTAATGCCGGACTCAATTGCGCCGAGAGCGAACGCACTGAGCGACTGCCCTGAGCAATTAATTTCTCGATGGCATCGACCATCTCCAGCAACTCTGGAGCAGTGATTTGCTGGCGCAACGTATCGAGCCGGATTTTTGCGATGGCGAGAATCTGTCCGAGACCATCGTGAAGATCGCGCGCGATTGCACGTCGTTCGCTCTCTTCGGAACGCGTGATTTCGAATGCCAGCTCGCGCAATTGCAGTGTGCGCTGATCGACACGCTGCTCTAGCATCGCGACTGATTTTTTGGCGGTGACATCTTCGGTGATAATAAAAATGCCGCCGATTTCCTTGTTCGAATACCAGGGCTGTACTTCCCAGCGCAGCCATTGCATCGAGCCGTCGATACGATCGAAACGATCCTCTCCCTCAGCGGATTCGCCGGCTAAACCCCGCTGGAGAACCGCGCGCCAACGTTCAGGAACCTCAGGGAAAACATCGTATTGGCAAACGCCGATCAAAGGTCTGTCGCCCAATCCATAATCGCCGCGCCAGCGGCGGCTCGCTGCGATATAACACATATTCCGATCGAACATTGCAGCCGCAACAGGCACCTGTTCGACGAACATGGCTAAATTTTCAGTATCAGCTTGCATGATGTTATTTACCTTGTCTTTTCAATAATGCATACCTACGGATTGTCGTGAATGTAATGTCAGCCGCGTTTGAGCACATGACTCAAGCGAGCCTGACGCGCAAATAATCGATACAGCCATTTATGTTCAGCAATTTCGGATAATCCCGCTCCGGAATTTCGACGCCGGTGCGCTCATGCAGCGCAGCGACGAAGTGCAATTGATCCATCGAGTCGAAATCGAACTGATCGCGAAAATTGCAGTGTTCGTCGATTTCCTCGCCAACGAGATCCGGCGCCACTGCTAACAATTGTTGCAACACCATGGCTTTGATTTCAGCGCGAGTCGGCGCAGCGTTATCGCTTGTCATAACGATTCTGGCTCCTGTAAATGCCGGTTCACTGCAGCCAGAAAAAGTCCGCCGCGGTGACCGTCGCTGACGCGATGATCGGCGGCGAGCGTCGCAGTCATCACGCGCCGCACCGCCAGCATGCCGTCGATCGCCCACGGCCTTTCGACAATCGAGCCGAAACCGACGATCGCAACTTGCGGCGGATAAATGATCGGATACACGCTTTCGACACCCTGCTCGCCCAGACTCGTTATCGTTATCGTCGAGTCCTGCAATTCGGACGCGCGCAAATGTCCGCTTCGCGCTCGGCTGATCAAATCGTCGAAGGCGTGCATCAAATCCGGCAGCGGCTTGCTGTCGACATCGTGCAATGTCGGCAACACCAAACCGCCGTCGCGCAACGAAATGGCAACGCCAATGTGAAATGTCTGCGCGGGTTGAAAACTATTCTCGACGTAAACGCCGTTGAGCTCGGGAGTTTTATGCAGCGCTTTAGCAACGGCTTTCAACAATAGCACTGCATACACGACGCGCTGCTCGATCGGGCGATTCGCATTGAAGTTTTCGAGCCACGTCAACGCGCGCGTCATATCGATCGTGGTCGAAAGATAATAATGCGGAATCTCGCGCTTCGAACGCGACATCGCAGCGGCGATAACGCGGCGCATTCCAGTGTCTGGCGGTGCAATTACTGACGAAGGCTTTGCGTTTTCACCTGCGGCAACGGTTTGAATTTTGGCGGCCGCATCCACGTCTTCGATGGTCACCGCGCCGTGCGGACCGGTCCCAGCGATTTTCTCGATATCGATATTCAAATCGCGCGCATGCTGGCGTGCGGCGGGGGACACGCGTTTTCGACCGGCTTCAACCGACGCGGCGGTCGGGATAATTGTTTCGGTTTCTCTGCGCGAAATTGATTCCGGTTGTGCCATCGTATTGACGGCAACTGTCGACGAAGGCGCTGTAGCTTCTGTGTGATATGTCGCCAATACCGCGCCAACTTTCACGCGCGCCGGTGGCTCGACAAGAATTTGATCGACGATGCCGTCATCGTAAATTTCGATATCGATGATGCCCTTGTCGGTTTCAACCGCGACGATAATATCCCCGCGCCGAAATTTATCGCCGGGCTTCACATTCCATTCGACGATTTTCGCGGCCTCCATATCCGCCCCGAACGAAGGCAAACAGAAATCAGACATTTTTTCCCATCACCTCTAGAGCGCTTTGCACGATGGTGTCTATTTGCGGCAATGCCGCCTCTTCCAAATGCTTCGCGTAAGGAATCGGCACTTCCGCCGTACAAATGCGCGCGGGCGGCGCATCGAGATCGTAAAATGTCTGCTCCGAAATACGCATACCGATTTCGGCGGCGAGACTGCCGCTGCGCCAGCCCTCATCGATAATCAACGCGCGCCGCGTTTTGCGCACCGAATTTAAAATCGCGGTTTCGTCGAGCGGCCTGAGTACACGCAAATCGATTACTTCTGCATCGATATTTTTTTCAGCGAGTTTTTCCGCCGCTTGCAATGCTTTGAATACACTCGCGCTGTACGCGATCAGCGAAATATCTTTTCCCGCGCGGCGAATCGCAGCTTTCTCGATATCGACCGCGCCCGCATCGGCAGCGAGATCGCCTTCCATGTTGTAGAGCGTATTGTGCTCGAACAAAATCACTGGGTCGGGATTCTTAATTGCAGTTATCAACATGCCGCGCGCATCGTCGAGCGTGGCCGGCGCAATCACGCGCAATCCCGGCACATGTGCATACCAGCATTCGAGACTGTGCGAATGCTGCGCCGCGAGTTGCCGCCCCGCGCCCGTCGTCATGCGAATCACGAAGGGCACACTAAATTGCCCGCCTGACATATGTCGCAACGTCGCCGCCGTGTTCACGATCTGATCGAGACAGAGCAGGCTGAAATTCACCGTCATCACTTCGACGATGGGACGCATGCGATTGAGCGCGGCGCCGATACCGGCACCGACAAAAGCGGATTCCGACAGCGGTGTATCGCGAATACGTTCTTCGCCGAATTCTTCGAGTAGCCCCTTGCTCACTGCATAGCAGCCGCCGTAACGGCCGACATCTTCGCCCATGAGGAAAACGCGCGGATCGTTGCGCAACAGTTCGCGATGCGCGTCGCGCAATGCTTCGCGGTACGTTGTCTTGATCGTAGCGGCCGCGCTCAATTCGATGACTCCGTGCACACATCTCGCATAAGATTTTCCACAGCCTCCCACGTTCCCGATTCGGCGAATGCAATCGCATCGGCAATTTCTTTTTCGATATCGGCTTCGAATTTATCGATATCGGCCTCAGTAATTGCAAGCGCCGATTGCATGTGCGCTTTCAACGTTTCAATCGGGCAATGTTGTTTCCACTGCGCGACTTCCTGCTTGCTGCGGTAAAGCTCGGCATCGAACATCGAATGCGCGCGGAAGCGGTAGGTGCGCAACTCCAAAAACTGTGGACCTTCGCCGTTGCGAATCGCTGCGACTGCCGTGCGCGTTGCGGCTTCGACCGCGCCAACATCCATACCATCGACAACAGCCGCATCGATGTTGTAGCTCGCGGCTTTTTTGTGAATGTCGATTTCGGATTCTGAGCGTGACAGCGCCGTGCCCATTGCATACAAATTGTTTTCGCATAAAAACAGCACCGGCAGTTTCCACAGCGCGGCGAGATTGAGCGATTCGTGAAACTCACCTTCAGCGACGGCGCCTTCGCCAAAAAGGCAGACCGCAATATTATTGTTGCGTGGCGTTTCGAATGATGAACGCATTTTTTCCGCCAGCGCCAAGCCCACCGCGAGCGGTAACCCGCCCGCGACAATCGCATTGCCGCCATAAAAGCGTTTCGCCGCGTCGAATAAATGCATTGAGCCGCCGTGCCCTCGGCAACAGCCTTCCTGCTTGCCGTACATTTCGGCCAGAATCGACCTCATGGGCACACCGCGCGCCAGGGCGTGACCATGTTCGCGATAGGTCGAAACGATCGAATCCTCTGCCGTAAATACAGGCATCGCTCCGGCAGCAATCGCTTCTTCACCGATATACAAATGCAAGAAGCCGCGAATTTTCATTTGGCCGTACAGTTGCGCACATTTCTCCTCGAAGCGGCGTATGCGCAGCATGTGATACAGCCAATTTTTTTGCTGCACTGCAGCAGCCTCGGACAATATTTGCGTTTCGTTCATGCGCTCGACTCCAGCGTCGACGTATCGCCCTCGGGCAATCCCAACTCGCGCGCTTTCAATAAGCGGCGCATGATTTTTCCAGAGCGCGTGCGCGGCAGATTCGCAACGAATTCGATTTCGCGCGGCGCCACGGCAACACCCAAACGCTTACGCGCATGCGCGAGCAAATCGTTGCGAAGAATTTCACTGCCGGTGTAACCCTCTTTCAACGCAACAAAGGCTTTGACGATTTCGAGCGCCACGAGATCGGGCTTGCCGATAACACCCGCTTCCGCTACGGCGGGATGTTCGATCAAGACGCTTTCGACTTCGAAAGGACCGATTAAATGTCCGGCGGATTTGATGACATCATCGGCGCGGCCGACGAACCAGAAATAGCCATCGCGATCTTTTTTGGCGAGATCGCCGCTTAAATACCATTCGCCTGCAAAACATTTGTTGTAGCGTTCTTCCTCGTGCAGATAACCGCGAAACATCGACGGCCATCCAGTGCGCAGCGCAAGTTCGCCTTCAACATCGGGCGTGTCGATAAATTCGAGCGTGCCGTCGTCGCGCTTGTGTACGATCGCCGCTTCGATGCCCGGCAGCGGCTTTCCCATCGAGCCAGGTTTGATCGCCATCGATTGATAATTCGCGATCATGATGCCGCCCGTTTCGGTCTGCCACCAATTGTCGTGAAACGGCAGACCAAACGCGTGTTCGCTCCAATACACCGCTTCGGGATTCAACGGCTCGCCCACGCTCGCCATAAAACGCAGCGAGGGCAATGTGTATTTGCGCGCGAGTTCGGCGCCGTATTTCATCATCATGCGCACCGCGGTCGGCGCCGTGTACCACACGCTCACTTTGTACCGCTGCAAAATGCCGTACCAGCGCTCGGGATCGAATTCTTCCTGATCGACAATCATCGTCGCGCCGATCGTCAACGGCGCGATCACGCCATACGACATACCCGTCACCCAGCCCGGATCGGCCGTACACCAGAAAATATCGTCGGGATGTAAATCGAGCGCGTATTTTCCGGTGATGCGATGCGCGATCACGGCTGCGTGCGCGTGCATCGCGCCCTTGGGTTTTCCCGTAGTGCCGCTGGTGAAATGCAACAGCGCGATCCGCTCGGGATCGGTTGGGGCAATATCGAAGCGATCCGATGCGGTATTCAATAGACGGTAAAAATTATGAACGTCATCCGGAAATTCGCGATTGGAAAATTGCGTATTGCTCTCTTCGCTGACCAGCAGCACATGCTTCAAATCGGGAAGCCGGTCGCGAAGCTGCGCAATTTTTCGCTCATACAAATTTTCCGTCGTCACCAGCACTTTTGCGGCGCCGATTGCCATGCGCGCCTGAATCGGCTCCGGACCGAATGCGGAAAACAAAGGGCAGAACACACTGCCGTTTTTAAGTGTTCCAAGCGCGGCGATATAAAGCGCCGGTATGCGATCGGTCAGTGCAAAAACCGCATCGCCTTTCCCAATATTCAGTTTTTGCAAAACATTCGCGAAGCGATTGGTCAGTGCGCGTAAATCGCCATAGGTAAAATCGTGAACCTGAAGCGATTTATCGAGCCAGCGCAGGGCGACATGGTTGCGCCGCTCGCCGCTGGCATGACGATCGACCGCCTCGTGCGCGATATTGATACCGCCACTTGGTAAACCCGCGAGATCGGCGCGAGCCTTATCCCACGAAAAATCTGCGCGCGCTCTTTCGTAGTCGAGCAGGTTCGGCAGTGCGCGAAAATCGGATAAATTTTTAGCGATGATTTTTTTTTGCATTTACACTTCGAACTCGCGAATTTTTTTCGCTCGACGCGCTTCGACCCCTGCAACCAAGCTTCTGGTTTTGACCAGCGAATCGGGATTCAAACTGATCGAGTCGATACCCTCCTCCACCAGAAATTCGGCCATATCGGGATAATCCGAAGGCGCCTGACCGCATAACCCCGAGTGCCGTCCGTTGCGCCGCGCACCCGCAATAGCGAGCTTGATCATCTGCTTCACACCGTCATCGCGCTCGTCGAAATCGAAGGCAACGATTTCGGAATCGCGATCGACGCCGAGCGTCAATTGCGTCAAATCGTTCGAGCCGATCGAAAAGCCGTCGAATAATTTGGCGAATTCATCGATCAAGATCACATTGTTCGGAATTTCGCACATCACATAAATTTCCAAACCGTTCTCGCCGCGCCGCAGGCCATGACGCGCCATCGCCGCGAGAACCTGCTCGGCTTCGAGGATGCGGCGGCAAAATGGAATCATCAATTTCACATTGTCGAGCCCCATATCGTCGCGCACCCGGCGCATCGCTGCGCATTCGAGCACAAAACCGTCGGCATAAGCCGGATGCGCATATCGCGACGCGCCGCGAAATCCGATCATCGGGTTTTCTTCGCGCGGCTCGAACCAGCGGCCGCCGAGCAGCGCGGCATACTCGTTCGATTTAAAATCGGAAAGCCTGACGATGACGGGTTTGGGATAAAACGCTGCTGCGATGGTGCCGACACCTTCGCTCAGCGCGCGCACGAAAAATTCTGCCGGGCTGACATCGTTGCGCGCCAGATTTTCGATGGCGATACGGACCTCTTCGTCGTCGATTTTTTCGGGATGCAATGCCGCGAGCGGATGCAACTTGATATGTTCGGCGATGATAAATTCCATGCGCGCAAGCCCGACGCCGTCGCTCGGCAGCAAGGCAGTGCGCAATGCAATTTCCGGGTTGCCAATATTGACCATCAGCTTGGTGCGCGTTTGGGGTTGTTTCGACAAATCGAGCTGGGAAACTTCGAATGGAATTTTTCCGGCATAGACGCGCCCATTTTCGCCGTGCGCGCACGACACGGTAATTTCCTCGCCATCGACAATCGATGCGGTGGCATGATCGCAGCCGATCACCGCTGGAATTCCGAGTTCGCGCGCGACGATGGCCGCGTGACACGTGCGCCCGCCGCGATTGGTCACGATGGCCGCCGCGCTTTTCATCACCGTTCCCCAATCCGGCATCGTCGCATCGGCGACCAGCACATCGCCCGGCTGAAAATCCCGCAATTGCGCCGCGTCGCGAATCACGCGCGCGCGGCCGCTCGCGATTTTGCTGCCGACCGCACGGCCGCTGACGACAACATTGCCATTACCGATCAAACGGTATTCATCGAGCAGATGCATCGCGCGTTGCGAGGCCACCGTTTCCGGACGCGCCTGCACGATATACAACTGACCATCGTCGCCATCTTTGGCCCACTCGATATCCATGGGCTGAGCCTGACCTGCACGCGCGCTGTAATGCGCTTCGATTTTCAGCGCGGCATCGGCCAGCGCGAGCACTTCGGTATCGTCGATACAAAATCGCGCGCGCTCCTCCGGTGAGGTCGGCACATTGCGCGTGGTGTCGCGGCCCGTGCGCGAGGCATAAATCATTTTGATTTTTTTGGCGCCGAGCGATCGCTTCAATACTTCGCGATGGCCGTTTCGAAACGTCGGTTTGAAAACGTAAAATTCATCGGGATCGACCGTGCCTTGCACGACATTTTCGCCGAGGCCATAGGCGCCGGTAATAAACACCACATCGCGAAAACCCGTCTCGGTATCGAGCGTGAACATCACGCCGCTCGCAGCTTTGTCAGCGCGCACCATTTTCATGACGCCGACGGAAAGAAATACCTTGAAGTGATCGAAACCGTTGTCGATGCGATAGCGGATTGCCCGATCCTTGAAGAGACTCGCGAAACAATGGCGCACGGCGTCGAGCAATTTGGCTTCGCCGCTCACGTTCAGAAAACTTTCGTGCTGCCCGGCAAAACTCGCCGTGGGCAGATCTTCGGCAGTAGCCGAGCTGCGCACGGCCAGCGTGAGATCGGCGCCGTATTCATTCTGGAGCTGCGCATAAGCCGCCAGAATTTCATCGGTCAAATCCTGCGGCAGCGGCGCGCGGTAAACGATCTCGCGCGCTCGCTCGGCGCGGCGCGAAAGATCCTCGATATTGTCCGGATCAAGACCGTCGAGCACCTCATGCAAATCGCCCCAGGCATCGGCGCTATCGAGAACGTAACGATAAGCGTCCGCCGTTATCGCGAAACCATTGGGAATGCGTAAACCTTGCGGCGTCAATTGCCGGTACATTTCGCCCAGCGATGCATTTTTCCCGCCGACGCGGGCGACATCCGCATGATTTATTTCGTTAAAAAATGCGATGTAATGTTTCGACGCGGACATTATTTTTTCCTTCCCATTCATAACGGATCACACCGCTGATGCATCCCCAGCCATTACAAGGCCGTGAATTCATCATAGGAAGCAAGAAAAAAAAGATCTTGATCGGGATCAAGTTCATCGCGCACAGGGCGATCTATCGTATGCGCGAACACAGGACCGTATGCGTCAACGTGAGACGAGAGCTATCGATGGAAAAATTCCACAGCGGGAACGCGGCAGCGATCGACAGCTTCTATCACTTGGCCGGTATCGACGCCAATGCGCAGCCCTGTCAGGGACTGGCATGTTTTGCGGCGCGAAACGATGCGCCGGCCACATGGCAGCAAGCCATGCAAAACCCAACGCCGCTTTTCTGCCACGGCCAGTGTTTTTGCGGCCCGGTCGCTCGCAACACGCATCGGCGCCCACATATTGCCGCGCACACGCAAACGCCCGTGCTGCTCAACAATATTCTTGCCGGTGGGATCCGCGACTTGATGCAATATGCGCATGCCGGTGGAGGCCAGGCTTTGCAAAAGGCCGTGCAGATGCCGCCGCAACATATTGTCGAGCAGATCGAACGTTCCCAATTGCGCGGACGCGGCGGCGCGGGATTTCCGACGGGGCGTAAATGGCGCGCGGTAGCCGCACAAAATGCCCTGCAGAAATATGTGATCGCCAATGCCGACGAAGGCGATCCCGGCGCATTCAGCGATCGATTGCTGATGGAGGACGATCCGTTTCTATTGATCGAAGCGATGATAATCGCCGGTATCGCGGTCGGCGCCGCACACGGTTTCATTTATTTACGCAAGGAATACGGCCATGCCGCGGATGTCTTGCACGATGCATTGCGGCAAGCGCGCGCAATGCAGTGGCTCGGCGATGCGGTGCTCGGATCGAAATATTCATTTCACATCGATTTGCACATCGGCGCGGGCAGCTATGTTTGCGGCGAAGAAACCGCAATGCTGAATTCGATCGAAGGCGTGCGACCGCAAGTTCGCGTGCGCCCGCCGCATATTGCCGAGCGCGGTTTATTCAATATGCCGACATTGGTTAACAATGTCGAAACATTGTGCGCGGTGCCGTGGATTATAGTGAACGGCGCCGACCGCTACGCGCGCATGGGCAGCGCCACCAGCAAAGGCACGAAATTAATTTCGCTCAATTCATTATTTAACAAGCCGGGGCTCTACGAAGTCGAACTCGGTATCAGCGTGCGAGATGTCGTCGACACCATTGGCGGTGGTCTGCGCCGCGATTCGCTAAAAGGCGTCATGATCGGCGGCCCGCTTGCCGGATTAGTGCCGCCACATTTACTCGACACGCCGCTTTGCTACGAAGCGCTACACGCAATCGGCTGCGCCTTGGGACACGGTGGCATTATCGCTTTCGGCGACGATACGACGATCGCGGAAATCATCGCCCAGGTATTTCGTTTTGGCGCGATTGAATCGTGCGGAAAATGCACGCCATGCCATTTGGGCAGCATCGAAATAGCTGCGCAATTCGCACACTGGCTGACTACCACCGATAAGAAAAAAATCGAACGCAGCCGCTGGCAAGATTTGATCGAAGCGCTGCATGCGACCAGTTTGTGCGGCCACGGCCGCGGCCTCGCCGAATTCGCGCACGCCATCGAACGCCATTATGCGCAGGAGCTAATGTCATGCTTCGCGTAAGCATCAATGGCCATCGCTACGAATTCGCCGAAGGCACGCGCATGCTCGACGCATTGCGCGAAACCGGCAACGATGTGCCTCATCTGTGCGATGACGATCGTCTGCAACCCAGCGGCGCCTGCCGGCTATGCAGTGTCGAAGTGAGCGGCGAAAAACTACCTGTCGCGAGCTGTGTCGCGGAGTTGCGCGACGGTATGCAAATTCGGACGCATACACCTTCGCTGGAAAAATTGCGCACGACGAATTTATCTCTGCTCGCACAGCACTACCCCGCCGTTGCGGTAAATGCAGAACCGCAGCAACCGTTTCATCGATTGCTCGCGCAATACGGCATCGAAGCGAAAGGCACTCCGCATACGAAATTATTTCGCGACGAATCGCATCCTTACATCGGCGTGGCACTCGACCGCTGCATTCATTGCCAGCGTTGCGTGCGCATATGCGAGGAGCTGCAAGGACAATTTGTCTGGAGCATTTGGGGGCGCGGCGAACACACGCATATCGCACCGACCCGCGCGGACAATTTGATCGATGGCGGCTGTGTCGCATGCGGCGCGTGTGTCGATACCTGCCCCACCGGCGCGTTGTTCGACCGCAACGCAGAGGAACCGGAACGCTGGACGCAAACCACCTGCGTTTATTGCGGGGTCGGCTGTCAAATGGAGGTAGGCTCGAAAAACAATCGCATTGTCGCCGCTCGCCCGGTCATGGACGCACTCAATCGCGGGCATCTCTGTGTCAAAGGCCGCTATGCGTATGAATTCAATCAATCCAATGATCGCATTACCACGCCCATGTTACGCCGCGATGGCGAATGGCACGCGGTGTCATGGGATGAAGCGCTCGATTTCACCGCAAAAAAATTGCTCGCGCTGCGCGAAAAATTCGGCAGCGATGCGCTCGGCATGCTGGGGTCGGCGCGCGCGAGCAACGAAGAAAATTATTTAACGCAGAAATTCGCGCGCATCGTGCTCGGTACCAACAATGTCGATTGCTGCGCGCGCGTTTGCCATACACCCAGCGCGAAAGCACTAAAGCAGATGCTCGGCACCGGGGCCGCTACCAATAGTTTCGACGATATCGATCACGCCGAATGCTTTTTGATTGCCGGCTGCAATCCCACCGAGAATCATCCCGTTATCGGCGCGCGTATCAAACAAGCGGCATTGCGTGGCGCGCGTTTAATCGTGATCGATCCGCGCCGGATTGAACTCGCCGATCATGCAACGCTGTATCTGCCGGTTCGACCGGGCCATAACATCGAATTATTCAACACAATCGCCGCGGCGATCATCGAAGAAAACCTGTACGACGAAACATTTATCAGCGAGCGCGTAAACGATTTCGCGGCGTTTTCGGATTTCATCGCGGCATTCGCGCCGGAAAAAATCGCCGCAAGCTGCGGTGTGTGCGCGGACGATATTCGCGCTGCCGCGCGCCTCTACGCCGGCAGCAAACCGGCCATGTGTTTTCACGGCCTCGGCATCACCGAGCACGTGCAAGGCAGCGAAGGCGTGATGACGCTGATCAACCTTGCATTACTCACAGGCAATCTCGGCAAACGTGGTAGCGGTATCAATCCGCTGCGCGGCCAAAATAATGTGCAGGGCGCCGCGCATATGGGCTGCGATCCGGCGACGTTGACCGGCGGCCAAACGTTTGCGCAAGCGAGCGAGCGTTTTGCGACGAAATGGGGAGTACCGTTGCCGCAATCGCCGGGGCTCGATCTCATGAGCATGCTCGACAGCGCCGCTGCGGGAAATCTGCGCGCATTGTGGGTCATCGGGTACGACATTTTGCAGTCGCTGCCCAACGCACATCAGACAGCCGCCGCGTTGCAGAACCTCGATTTCGTCATCGTGCAGGATTTGTTTCTCACCACCACCGCACGCGAATTCGGCACGGTGTTTTTTCCCGTGCAAAGCGGTTTCGAAAAAGATGGCACCTACATGAATTCGGATCGATGCGTTCAACGCATTCGTCATGCGGTGGATGCGCCCGGCGAATGCAAACCCGATTGGTGGATCATTCAAGCCATCGCGCAACGCATGGGGCATACGCGTGGATTCGATTTTTCCGCACCTGAACACATCTGGAATGAAGTACTGGAATTATGGCCGGATGGCGCCGGGCTGAGCTATCGGCATATCGAAGCGAACAATAATTTGCATTGGCCATGCCTCAGCGAAACGCATGACGGCACACCGGTTCTCCACGTGGAAAATTTTGCGAACAGCTCGCGGGCAGCGCTGGCAAGCATTCCGTTTTTACCGAGCGAGGAACAATGCGATGCGCACTATCCGCTGCTGCTGATCACGGGCCGCACGCTGTATCAATTCAATGTCGGCACCATGACCGAGCGCACGCCGAATCGACAATTGCGTCCGCACGATACCTTGGACATTTCGCCGACGGATGCAAATCGTCTCGATCTGCACGAAGGAGAATGGGTGAATATCGCCAGTCGCTACGGAGAATGCACGCTGCCGCTGCGAATAAGCGATCGAATGAAAGAAGGTGAACTATTCGTAACATTTCACCACGCCGCTTCGCTGGTTAATCGTTTAACGTCACCGCATCGCGACAGCCTAGTCAAAACACCCGAGTACAAAATAACGGCGGTGCGGTTGAGTAAATATCGACTGTAAGATTTTGGAAGTCACATGCGTCGGTGATTGTGACCAGGCTTGTCATATCATCCACCCGTAATTTTTAACTCTGTTTCATATAAGAATCGCCTCGGCCTTCAACATCGATATAAGACTATTTTTAGACGTCCGATGATATGGAAAAGCGGGCTCTTATTTGATTTAAGTCATATGCCGTACTGCCAGCAAAGTTATGCTGATTTCGTTTTCCATCAATTATTCAGGAGATTAAAAATGGCCAATATTTCTTTATTCGATCCGATGACGGCGCAAATGAATCGTCTATTACAAAATTTTGGCTTAAAACCTTTTCACTTAGAGGATGATCGTTTGCAGATGAAGCTCGATGTATCCGAAAATGAAAATAATTTCATCGTTCGCGCCGATATTCCCGGTATAAAAAAAGAGGATATCAAAGTCGATATCGACGGTAACCGCGTGTCTATTAGCGGCGAAATGAAATCACAGAAAGAAGAAAAGAAAGACGAAAAGGTGATTTACAGCGAACGCTACGAAGGTCGTGTCTATCGCAGCTTCACGCTCGACAGTGCCATCGACGATGCCAAGGCGCAGGCAAATTATAAGGATGGCGTGCTCGAATTGACCCTGCCAAAAAGCAGCAACGGCAAGGTGAAGCGTCTCGCCATCAATTGATAAAAACTCATCGTGCAGGCTGCTGCAACGACTAGCGCGCTAGCGTATTTCGTGAAGAAGGCTTTTACCACAGCGGCCGTTGTTGCAGCGCCAGACGGCGTTCGCGAATTATTTTTTCGCGCTGCTCGCGTGTCACCTGAGCAGTGTCTGCAGGTAAATAATTACGAAGTTCAGCGAGCGCCACTTTTCGAATCACCGGCACCGGATGCGCATCGCATTCGGCCCAGCGCCCCTGTATTAACCCCTTTGTGTGCCCTGCGGTATCGAGCCAGTTGGGGACGCCGGGGTCACGATTCGCCACCACCACTCGCAGCACGCGGTCGCTATCCAAAACTGCTTGCGTATCATTGAGACTGCTGTGGTTGTTGTACCAATCGATCGTTTCATAAATTTCGTTGGTCAGAATTACCGAATAATAACCACACACATCGGGCACTTTCGCTTCGATGATGAGTGCTTCGTCATCGCCAATATCGTAAGGGCCTTCGTAATAATATTGGCCAACAAGCCCACCACTGCTGGTCATGTCGAAAGGTTTCAGTTTGTTGAGATAACCTTCCTGACGCAGTTGCTCGACCCGATCGACAAACATCGCGCCGAGAAAATTCACCGTCATCGGCAATGCGCGTAAACGACGCTCAAGATCCTGTGCGGATCGACGCGGCGAAGCCGCTGGCTTATCGATACGCTCGATTGCAATCGTTGGCGATTGTTCGTTAGCCCAATCGCAACTCACCAAACGCATCATCAATTTATTCGCGGCAGGTCGTAATTCCCACCAGTCGCCGGTGTAACCCTCGGGCCGCGTCGGACTCAACAAAACATCGAAGCGATCTTGCGCATCCACTTGCAATGCGTTGATATCAAGATAGGTACGGCCACCGCCGGTTTCTGCATTGCGCGGCACCACTTGGCCGATATTCGCCATGCGCAGCGAACCGCGCTTACCGCGCAAACGATAAATGCCTTTCGAATCGATACGCGCGGTGCGATACACCGTATCCGCATTCGGCTGGCCGACATTGAGAACCTGCCCAAGTGCGGGCAGAAATACCGGATTATCGGCATCGCCACCGAGTGCATCAAGCGACATCGAGGCCAATGCCTCCAGCGTGAGACGCGCCGCCTCCTGCTGTATCAAAGCGCTCTCGCGCATCGAGTCCGGCAATTTTGCCAACATGCGTTGTGGCAGCGTGCGCAAGTCGTCGATAAATTCTGCCCAACCGGCAGGATCGAAATTCGTGTTTACGTTTGCAACGTTGCCATTGGTTTTATCGTTCATACGAAGTCCTGACGGTTATGATTATCGAAATCGATCACTTCATCGGCCGATTGGGATTGGGCGGTAAAAACGTGAGCGGCTCACCCATCGTGTCGCGATACGACAACGGTTGTTTACCGTCGATATCGCGAATGCCATAACGCACGCCGAGTTCTGCGCCGATCAATGCCTGGCCGCTGTACTGCATGTAATTCGGATCGTCGTGCAAGGCATTAATGACAGCGCCGGAAAATTCCGGACGTTCGAATTGCTCGACATGTTGCGCCAGCGTCGGCGGTAATTTTTCTTTCGGGGTGGCGTTAATGAATGCGGCGACAGCATCCGAAAAAATAAATCCCGGCCACAACGATACACACGCGACATTGTGCGGTTGCAGATCGAGCGCCATATCGAAACTCATTTTATCGGTGCCGGCTTTGGCAGCGCCGTAAGCGGGACCATGGAAATACGTTACCGCGCCATAAAACGAAATATTCGCGATCAGTCCCTGCTCTCGCTCGACCATCAGCGGCGCAGCGAAATACGACGTGATGTAATTGGTGTGTAAACCGACTTCGATCATGTCGCCGAGTGCCAGCGATTTTTTCCAGAACGGGCCGGGATGTGATAACTGCGGATGTGTCGCTGCCGCGTTGTTGACCAAAATATCGAGCTTGCCGTTTTCGTCGCGAATGCGTTGCATGAGGCGCTCGACCTGCGTGGCATCGCGATGATCGACGGCGACGGCAATGCCCTTACCTCCCGCCGCGTCGACTTCGCTTGCCGCCTGCGCGAGCAGCGTTTCGCTCTCCGGGCGACTTGTCAAATACACCGTGGCGCCGAAACGGCCGAATTGACGCGCAATGCCGAGCCCAAGACCGCGGCTCGCGCCCGTCACTAAGACAACTTTGCTATTTTTCTGAGTCATTATGGCTTCTTCACTCGTTGTGTGCGCTGACGTTGTCTCTGCAGATGACAACTGTTATCGACTTCCTATACTCAATTCGCAAATTATTGCTCATTAAACGCCATACTCATAGAGCAGATAGGCGCGATACTGTCGCAAACATAACAACCCGCTGCCCTCTCGCAAAAATTTCTGCGTCGTATTTACGACAAAACTTCACTGATCTGGCCATAAATCAAGGCGTTAATCCGCTGGCACGGCATTCGCAATAGCCAATGCAGTTAATTGCGAAGAGCACTTGTAAAACGCGGGAGAATCTCTATGGCACGCATTGGACTTTTTTTTGGCACCAATACCGGCAAGACACGTAAAGTCGCGAAGATGATCAAAAAGCGCTTCGATGACGAAACCATGGCCGATCCACTGAATGTGAATCGCGTGTCGGCAGAAGATATTGCGCAATATCAATATCTGATTTTCGGCACACCCACCTTGGGCGAAGGTGTTTTGCCGGGACTTTCCGCCGACTGCGAAAGTGAAAGCTGGGAAGAGTGTTTGCCGAAACTCGAAGCGGTGGATTTCTCGGGAAAAACAGTCGCTATTTATGGCCTTGGCGATCAAGTCGGCTATTCGCACGAATTTCTCGATGCGATGATCGAATTGTATGAGTTTTTCAAAGAGCGCGGTGCGACGATTGTCGGCGCGTGGCCGACTGATGGATACGAATTCGAACACTCGGAAGCGGTTGTCGATGGTAAATTCGTTGGCTTAGCGCTCGATCTCGACAACCAAAGCGGGCTCACCGATCAACGCATCGATGCATGGCTGAAATTGATCGCCGCCGATTTTGGTTTACCGACACAGGCCGCTGCGTAACCTACACACGCAGCGGCGCAATTTGGACGGCTGCAAAAACAATGCAGCCGTTTCTGAAAATTGAACTCCAGGTAGAAAGACCTCTTCAACCGCCTCTTTGAGGCGGTTTTTTTATGCGCATTCGATCTGCTTGGCATCGGCCTGCTTGGGATCGGCGATAAGGTCACTGCTGTTTTCGTCAAATATTTCACTGACGCGCAAGCCGCTCGGCAACACGTCATCGGCTTCGATCGTGCAACGGCGTAAATGGGTCTTTTCTGGCAGCTCGAACATCGTGTGTCGAAGCGCCGCTTCGACAATACCGCGTAGACCGCGTGCGCCTGTTCCGCGCTTCAAAGCCTCTTCTGCAATGTGCTGTAATGCGTTGTCGGCGAAATCCAACTCAACTTTCTGATAGGCAAACAATTGCTTGTACTGCTTCACCAACGCATTGCGTGGTTCAGTCAAAATTCGCAGCAACATCGAAACGTCGAGATCGCGTAAAAATGTGATGACGGGAAAACGCCCAACGAATTCTGGAATCAAGCCGAATTTTTGTAAATCATCAGGCTGCATCGCTTCCATCAATTGCGCCGTCGTCAATTCACTGCGATCGATTTCCTGCGCATGAAAACCAATGCCACGCTTTTCCGGGCGCACGCGCGAGGCAATCAATTCTTCGAGTCCCGGAAACGCACCGCCAACGATAAATAAAATATTGGTGGTATCGATGACAACCTCTTCACCGCCTTCGCGTTTACGTCCCGATTTCGGCAATTTAATTTCGGCACCTTCGACCATTTTTAATAAGGCCTGCTGCACACCCTCGCCACCGATATCGCGCACGGCTTGGCCACCGCCACCGCGTTTAGCAATTTTGTCGATCTCATCGATATAGACGATGCCCCATTGCGCGCGCTGCACATCGCCGTCAGCTGCTTCGAGTAAGCGTGCGAGCACGGTGTCGACATCGTCGCCGACATAACCGGCCTGCGTGAGCGTGGTCGCATCGGCAATGACGATGGGCACGCCGAGAATGCGCGCGAGACTTTTCACCAATAATGTTTTGCCCGTACCCGAAGGGCCGGCCATCAGCACATTGGATTTTTCGAGTTCAATCGAACCCTGATCGCAGAATGGCTCCAGCTTGTCCTGATTAATCAATCGCAGATAATGGTTGTACACGGCGACGGCGAGTGTTTCTTTCGCTGTGTCCTGCCCGATCACATAATCGTCGAGATGCAATTTGATCGCAGCGGGCGTACGCAATTCATTGGCCACTTCTTTACTCTTGCGCCGCTGCCCCCAACTGCTCACAACTTGATGCGCGAGAACAACGCACGCTTCGCAAATTCGTCCTTCGGCACCGGCAATGAGCGGTACATCCGCACTTTTCTCGACACCACAAAATGAACAACGGGGTTTATTGTCATCAGCCATCGAGCGTTGCCTCGCAGTCGGTTGATTTATTGGCAAACAGCGATTCGATCCAGCGTTTCTGCTCGCGATTCGCTTCGCGCGCGTTCAATTGCTCGCACAGTTTGGGCAGCACTTGCTTAAGCGGTGCAAGCCCTTCGGGGTGAATTTTTTCGCAGTACAGAACATGAAATCCGATCGGCGATTCGATGACATCGCTGACGGTGCCCTCCTTCATTGCAAACAAACTATTTTCCAATTCGGGATAGAGCGTGCCGCGTTTGATACGTCCGAGCAGACCGCCTTCCAGCGCAGTCGGACATTCCGAATGCTTCATTGCCTGCTCGGCAAATCGGTCGGGTTTTCGCTGCAGTCGCCGGGCAATCTCCTCGCAGCGCTGCAATGCAACATCGCGCTTGTTTTCGGGAAACGTCGGATTGATGGTGATCAGAATATGCCGCGCGACGCGCGTTTCGGGCTGCTCGAATTTTTGAGGATGCAGGTAGTAGTACAAACGCGCTTCGGTTTCATCGACTGCCGGTGCGCGCGCCGATACGCGGGCAAGCACGGCATCGACTTTCATTTCACGCTGCAAGGCGCAATGCATCTGTTCGAGCGTGAGGCCATTGCTCGTCAGCTCGCGAAAAAATTCGTCCTCACCGCCATAACGCGCGCGAATCTGATCCAACGCTGTATTCACTTCGGTATCGGGGACGACCACACCGATCGCTTCATTGCTGGCGAGAACTCGGCGCTGAATATCGGCTTGGCGAGCAGCGATGCGCTCTGCTTCGGCGCGCTGCGTTGGCGACATGCGCTCGGGTTGTACGCCATAGCGCTGCTCGGCGATACGCAGCAATAGATAATTGAGATCATCGCGCGCGGTGACGGCTTCAATCGTCTTCATCATCACCCATCTCCACCGCTTCGACTTCATCGGTATCGATTTCGTTTTTTGGGGCGAGCTCGAGCGCGGGCTCCGGAATTTGAAACATGCGGCCGCTGTTGAAGTGCACGTGATACTGTGGCCCGCCCGGCGCATCGCGCAGAATTTTCAGCACCGTACCGACGGTGCCGAGCGGCACCACCACTTCGCCGCCCACCGACAATGCGACCTTGGTTTTCACGCGCTCGCGAAACTCGAAAATGCTATCGACCCACGGATCACTCGCGGGAATCAACTCTTCCTCGCGACAGCCGATCATGCGACCGCCTTCGATAAAATAAACGCGATAGATGATCTGATCCTGCAGATAGGTGCCGACATCGTGAACGTTGCCGACACTGCCGCGACGTATCAACAGCTCACCCACTTCCTTGCCGGGAAAAGTGCCGTCGTTGCGCACATTGCGGATCACGCGCACATCGTCGCCATAATCGAAACGTGGAAGCATCTTCGAACTCCATCCACAATTTTCAGGATCTAATTACCGAATAGCGTGTCGACCGAAACGAATGTCGATTGCGGCTCGTTCATTTTGAACACCTTGAAGACTTTCTCTGTCAACGCATCCGACGTGACAAAATCTTCGTAAGCGCGCAGCAGCAATTTTTTGTACACATCGTATTTCGCCCTATCGCTGCAATCATCGGGCAGTGCACCTTCGCTTTTCGCCAGATAATCGTGGAAACGTTGCATGATGTGCAGGCGATTGACATGTACCACGCTCTGATCGAACGCAATCTCGAAGTAATTCAGAAAATCCTCGGCGCCCACCAATTCTTCGAGCGCTTCATCCAGCGTTAAATCGGTGTAGGTACTCATGCGTTCATCTCCTGGCTTCGTTTTAAAGCCGATTTTGATTCTGCAAAGGAAATAATTTCAGCGGTATGGTTGGCCAGCACATCGAGCAATAATTTCGCGCCGAGCCGATCGGCCTCATCAAGCTCTTTCACCTTGCGCAACATTTGTAAACCGGCTTCGAAATCGCCGAGGCGAAGGTTCAGATAGCCTGCGCCTTTCAGTGCGAGCAAATAAAAACGCACCAACCCCATCGACTTGAGTACGCCACCGCCGACGAAGTTCATATCGAGCTGCAACCAGCTCTCGGGAAAATCGATTTTCGGAGCAACCGATTGCATCGCTGCATGCGCAATACCAAGCGCGTCGGCATAGCGATGCTGGTAGTAATAGAAACGGTACAGTCCCACCAATACCGAAAGATTTTTGGGTGCGATGGAGTACGCCTCGATGAGAAATTTTTCGGCCTCGCCAAGCCCATAATGTTGAGACGCGGCGAGTAATAATTCGGTGATGCGCGGCGGTTCCGGCTCATCGAAATACAACATCTCGCCATTGAAGTCCTGTAAATCCATCATCGGTCACAATCTCGTTAACGATAGAGAAAAATTCGCTTACGCGATCTGCACTCCAAAGCGACAATCGTTTTCGCACAATTCGTTATCGGGTACGCAATTCGCGGGTGCGACGCTGTGTTCCCAAACCGGATCGCGCTCTACGAGTTTCGCTTCAAGCGTGTCGATGCGCTCCATCAAGCACGCAATTGCTTTGCCAACTGGATCTGGAATTAAGTGATGATCGAGATCGATGCCAAATGGATTGAGCACACCTGCTTCTCGCACCTTCACCACCTTGCCGGGAATACCAACCACCGTGCAGCCGACAGGCACTTCCTGCACCACCACGGAATTGGCGCCGATGCGGGCGTTATCGCCGACCACAATCGGGCCCAATATTTTTGCGCCGCAACCGACCAGCACACCGTTGCCGAGCGTTGGGTGTCGCTTGCCTTTATTCCAGCTGGTGCCGCCCAGCGTGACGCCGTGATAGAGCGTGACGTCATCGCCCACTTCTGCCGTTTCACCGATCACCACACAGGCGCCGTGATCGATAAAAAAGCGCTGACCGATTTTTGCGCCCGGATGAATATCGACATTGCTGATCAGACGCGCAAAAAAAGACAGCAAACGTGCCAGGTAACGCCATTTGCGCAACCACAGACGATGACTGACGCGGTGCAGCAAAATCGCGTGCACGCCGGGATACGTGGTCAGCACTTCGAACGTGTTGCGTGCGGCAGGATCGCGCTCGAACACACAACGCACATCGGCGCGCCACTGCGCGAATAACGAAGGCGCACTATTGGTATCTTCCGCTAGACCGCGCATTTCATTACCTCACTGCCAGAAAATGCCTCATACCACTGCAATAATTCCGCGTGCGTCGGCGCGCGCTTTTTGCGCGTGGCGAACTCGCGTAATTGTGCGAGCAAAATTTCCAACGCCTCCGCGCTGGGTTCGATACCCATTTCGCGATAGGTCGCTTGCAAGAAATTCGAACCGGAATGTTTGCCGAGTACGAGCCGATGCGTGCGCCCAACTTCGCGTGGATCGAGCCCCTGATAATTACGCACATCTTTCATCAAGCCATCGACATGTATGCCGGCTTCGTGCGTGAACACGCCGTCGCCGACAATACTTTTTTGCCAGGCGATACGACGCCCCGATGCCTGCTCAACCAGTTGCGACAACAGCGGTAACCGCTGCGTATCGATACCTGTGTCGATGGCGTACAAATGCTTGAGCGCGAGCACGCATTCTTCGAGCGGTGCATTGCCGGCGCGTTCGCCGAGTCCATTCACGGTGGTATTGATATGGGTAGCGCCGCCCGCAACAGCGGCCAATGTATTTGCAGTGGCCAAACCGAAATCGTCGTGCGCGTGCATTTCGATTTCGAGATCGAACGCGGAACGCAGCGTACGAATTTGACGAATCACCGCGAACGGTTCCATCACGCCAACCGTGTCGGCAAACCGCAGACGCCGTGCGCCGGCAAACTGCGCGGTGGCCGCAATGCGTTTAACGAATTCGATATCGGCGCGCGATGCATCTTCGCAACCGATGCAGACATCGAGTCCGGCATCGCGCGCCGTGTGCACAAGACGGATGATTTCGCGCAATACCCAACCGCGATCGCGCTGCAATTTGCGGGTGATCATCTGATCGGAAACGGGAACGGATAAATCGATCATCTGCACGCCGGTATCGAGCGCCGCCGCTAAATCGCGATCGGTGAGACGACACCAGGCAATTAAACGCGAAGGCAATTGCAAAGCGCTGATCGCGCGCATGACCTCGCGCTCTTCACGCCCCATCGCCGGAATGCCAATTTCCAATTCGGGGATACCCGCTGCGGATAATTCACGAGCGATGTGAATTTTTTCCTCGCTAGTGAATGCAACCCCTGCACTCTGTTCGCCATCGCGCAGCGTGGTGTCGTCGATAACGATATGACGCTCTGCGTTGCTCATATCCACTCTCCCGCCAGCGAACGTTAGGCATACACCGGCGCAAAGGCTTTTTCAGGATCGGCGACGGGACCGTTGTCGCTCCAGTACGGCGATAATTTTCTGAGCTGCGCAACGATGGGCGGCACCGCAACAATTACGCGTTCGATTTCTTCCGGTGTGTTGTAGCGCGACAGCGAGAAACGCACGGTGCCGTGTGCAGCCGTATAAGGAATTCCCATGGCGCGCATAACATGCGAAGGCTCGAGCGAACCCGACGTGCATGCCGATCCGCTCGACGCCGCGATACCGGCCTTATTGAGCAGCAATAAAATTGCTTCGCCTTCGATATATTCAAAGGCGATGTTCAATGTGTTAGGTAAACGATTATCGGGATCGCCTGTTACGAATGCATTAGGCACTGCAGCGAGAATGCCTTCCTGCAAACGATCGCGCATGGCTTTGACCACGGTGTTTTCGTGCTCCATATGCTGCATCGCCAACTCCGCTGCTTTGCCGAGGGCAACAATGCTCGCGGAATTTTCGGTGCCGGCGCGACGACCGCGCTCCTGATGACCGCCGCGCAATAATGGGCGATAGCGCGTGCCGCGTTTTAAATACAGCACGCCCACACCTTTCGGTGCGTGTAGTTTGTGTCCAGAAACCGACAGCATGTGAATTGCGCTATTTTTCAAATCGAGCGGAATTTTGCCTACGGCCTGCACGGCATCGGTGTGAAACATGACGCCGGCCTCATCGGCCATTTGCGCCATTTCTTCCACGGGAAAAAAAGTCCCCGTTTCATTATTGGCCCACATCACCGACACCACGGCGACTTTATCGGTCAGCAATTTTTGGTATTCAGCGAGATCGAGCCGGCCTTTGCTATCCACCGCTAATTTGTGCACGGTGTAACCTTCGGTCGCGAGCTGATCGCACAACGTCAGAATCGCAGGATGCTCCACCGTCGTCGTGATGATTTCTTTGCGCTCGGGTTGCGCGCGCAGAGCGGAAAGAATTGCGGTGGAATCGGATTCGGTACCGCACGAGGTAAAAATAATTTCGGATTCGTGTTCCGCACCGAGTAAATTCTGCACACTCTGCCGCGCCTTTTTCAGCGCCGAACCAACTTTGTTGCCAAAGCTATGCAATGACGATGGGTTGCCAAATTGTTCCGTGAAAAATGGCAACATCGCTTCGACGACAATGGGATCGACTTTGGTCGTTGCGTTGTTATCGAGATAGATAGGGACGATTGAATCGCTGCTCATGGCTTACGCTCCTATCTCAACGAGACTTTTTGGCTCAACCGATTCTTTTTTCACGAGATTCATCTGGCTCGCGGGAACTACCTTGATGAACTCGCCGAGTGCTTCCATCAACTTTTGTTGAATTCCGCCAATGGTCGATGTCGCCATCTGGCAATTACTGCACGCGCCAATCATATTCACGTACACAGTTTTGCCATCGACTTCGACGAGTTCGACGTCGCCGTGATCGCGTTTGAGATTGGGACGAATCGCTTCGAGCACTTCTTCGATTTTTCGAATGCGCTGCACGCTAGTCAATTTCGTGGTCGGCGCTACTTTAACCGCCTCTGCAGCGTGCATTGCATCTTCAGCTGTCGCAGCTTTCGCGGCAACAGCCGCTTTATCCAACTCACGCTGTTTGTCGATCGAGGGCTTAATGATCACACCATTTTTCTTTTTCGCTTTGTTCGGTGCTGGAACAAATACCTCACCGCGCGCAGCCATCTCTTCGGTCAGAATTCTTTCGATACCTTCGTGACATGAAGAGCAACCACCGCCAGCCTTGGTGTAATTGGTAACGTCTTCAACCGTGCTCAATCTGCTGGCTTTGATGACATCGCGCACCATCACTTCATCGACTGCAAAACATTTGCAAATCAACGCACCTTCTTCGTGATCGTCTTCAAGCTCTTCGCCACGATAATCGGCAATCGCTGCGCGCAGTGCCTCGCGCCCCATCACCGAACAATGCATTTTTTCGGGGGGCAAACCATCCAGATAATCGGCGATATCCTGATTGGAAATTTTCAACGCATCATCCAGCGTAATTCCTTTCACCATCTCGGTGAGAGCCGAAGATGACGCAATCGCCGAACCGCATCCAAAGGTTTGAAAACCGGCATCGAGGATAATTTCGGTCTCGGGTTCAACCCGCAGTGTCAGGCGCAATGCATCGCCGCAGCTGATCGAGCCGACATCGCCGACGGCATTCGCATCTGCGACTGCGCCGGCATTTTTTGGGCTGTAGAAATGTTCTTTAACCTTTTCCGAATAATCCCACATGATGCAACCCCCGCGAATATATTGGCTTTTTGAATCGATCGATCAGCAAGAAAATGATTTGCCGCAGCCGCAACCACCGGTTGCATTCGGATTTTCGAATTTGAATCCGCTGCCTTCCATGCTCTCGACATAATCGACGGTGACACCGATCAACATCGGCGCGCTCGCGCTGTCTATCAAAATTTTCACCGAGCCAAATTCCACCACTTCATCTTCTGCTTCGGCCTGTTCTTCCAATCGCATTGCGTATTTCATACCGGAGCAGCCACCGCCTTCGACCTTGATACGCAGACCGGCGATCGGCTTGTTCGCACTGACGATAAAATTGTTCACGGCTTTCGCGGCATTCTCAGTCAACATCAACATGGCCCATCGCCTCCTTTTGGCAAACGCCTTGCAATTCGATTGCAGCGACAACTCAAAATGAATCGTCATACTGCATTGCGAAGATTCACGAATAGGATTTTGCAATCGATATGCCAGCGATTTTTTTGTCAGCACATCGCTGTAACTTCAATTAGTTAGCAGCTAAATGCGAATGATTCCGTGGGAGAGAACCCCACAACGGTTGTCGGAAAAAACGGTGACAGTTAGCGGTTGTCGGCTTTGCGACAAAACCATTACGAGGAAACAGACATGATTTATGCAATCGAAACCTTACAACCCGGTGATATGGTTTTCAGCGCGCAGGACATCCGCAACGACGGATCATTTCCGGATTTCAACGATGATGAGTTGCTGGTATCCGCAGGCAGTCGCGGTGTAGTCATCAATATCGGCCACATCGAAGATCAACCCGAGCAACAAATATTTCTGGTGCGTTTCGAATTACCGGAAACGAAAGAACTGGGACCGGCGATTGGCTGCTGGCCGGAGGATTTGGAGGTGGCGGTCAACTGATTGCCGAAACACAAATCGCGTTTCTATTGATTGTTGTCAAACCGCCAACGTTGGAGCCGGTGCAAACTAGCTGAACAAAACATGGTATCGATAAGCGGAGACATCATCATGAAACCGAATGAAGGTACAGTCGATCGCGTCTTGCGCATCATCGTTGGCCTTGCACTACTCGCACTGACCATCGTCGGCCCGAAAACCGCATGGGGTTACATCGGCCTGGTGCCATTGCTTACGGGTTTGATCGGTTACTGCCCGCTGTATTCCGTGCTGGGTTTGAATACTTGCCCGATGGCGAAGAAATAACTCAACCCATCAGGTATTCATACGCCGCCCGCAATATCTCTCGCTGTAAATACGGCAACGCGAAGCTATCGGGCATTTCGACCCAGCTATTCCCTTCCGGTAAAACCGGCAACTCATACCCCGCTACTGCTGCCAGATAAATCGGCAGCAGCCCATCAGGCGCGAATTTGTGTGGCACTTCCAGATATCGTCGAAATTCGCCGAGCAGTGAAAATAAATGCTCGGGTAAATTCAAATGAGTCGCGAGATCACGTAACGCGGCCGCTGGATGCAATATCACAGGGCGGTCGTTGCATTCGGTCATCACCGCCAACTTTGGTAGAGGACCTATTCCACAAATATCGCCTGTTGCGAAACGAACAAAATTAAGCCGACCGCTCACCGGATGTTTATGACAGGCAATAAAACGTAGCGAAGGGATCACGGCACGATTCAGTTAATCACAACATCAGCAGGTGGTATTTAACTGACGCATCAAAAATTTTCGTACCACCACCCTCACCCGCGATCGCAAACAACCTCTTGCGATCGCACACTTCCACGCCACATAAATAATTCACACCAAAATCTGCCCATTCGTGTAGCCACGGCAAACTCGGGCCCATGAGGACGACTTGCGCGTGTTGCGATAATTCCAGCAAGCGCGGCAAAGTTTTATTGGCGATGCTCGATGCAGTGATGAACACCCAATCGCATTGCGGGAGAAGATATTCGGCGGCGGTGTCGGGTAAGTCATTGCCTTGCGGGCGGCGTTCGATGCAGTGGTAATCGACATCGCGCCATAATTGATCGAGGCCCGGATAGCGGCCAATCACCGCGACGCGTTGACCGATGATTTTTTCTTGAAAACATCCGAATACGCGTAAATTCGCTGGGGTATCGCCGTGCAATGTTTCGCTGCTGCTCAACACCGGCGAGTTGTGATTAATGAGCGAGTTAATCGCTAGCGCACCGACTGCGGCTTCAACGGGATTCCAGCTTTTAATCCAGTCGATAAATTCGACTATTGGTTTTTCAGCAAGTGTGCCCGACCAATTCAAGGTGCGCAGTACTTCAGTCGGGCTGAAGCACAGGCCAACACCACCCACACTCGTTTCGGCGACGCTCCAATTCAAACCGAGCAGCACGCGCTTGAATTGAATATTACTAGCACGTGCGAGTGCTTGTTCAATCAGGAAATCGTAAAGTTTTTCGCTCATCACACAGCTCGTAGGGCGCACATTGCGCTTTCGAAGTTCGCGCAATTTGGCGCAACGTGCATGGCTTATTGCGCCCTACGCAGGCAACGCCGCCAGCAAACGTAATTCCGATTTCACCATGCCGGGTTTTCCCCACGCAGTGACTGCTTCGACATACCAGCGCTTATCGGTGGGATGGCCTTGCAGCACATCGACTTCGGCAAAAAATTCGCCGCTTGCGTGTACGGTGATTTCGCCGAGTTTCTTTCCGGCTGCATCGTGCCATTCGCCATAGAATGGTTCACTGTTGTCGAACGGATCTTTGCGCAATTCGCAGTAACTCAAATCGGCAGGAATACCGCTGAACGCGAATTCGATACCGTTCTTTGCGAGCTGGCGACGCAATTCATCGCGCACCTGATCGAGCTGCGGTTGCAAAGCCTGTTTGCGCGTTTTCAATGCTTCATCACTCATCATCCGCTCCAGTGACTGCACGCGCGATCTGTAAAAATGCGCCGCCGCCGATTTCATCAAAGGGGTCGAGTTCCAATAATTTCTGCAGAACACGCTGCGCTTCGTGGGCGCGTTCGCGGCGCAAACGCACCACACCCAACGCTTTTAAATTGAAAAGATACCAGCGCGTTGGCCCTTCCCGGTTTTTCCAATCCGCAGTCTGCGTGGAGAGCCTTCGGTAATTGCGCGTGATCTTCGCGGATTTCGCCGCTTCATTTATCGAGCGCCACACGGTTCGCTCCGCCTCGATATAGCGACCAAGCACGAAATAGAATTTGTAGAGTGCAATATGCGCGTCGGGCTCACCCGGAAAACGCGAGCGTGCTTCGATCAATAGTGCTTCGGTCTGCGTGGCGTTTTCAGAGAGCGTTGCCGAATGCAACAGAAAACGCAGTGGTTGCGGTGCGTGGGCTGAAAAAAAATCACGTCCACTATCAAACAAAACCACTTCAGCCATAACGTACTCTCACGCGAAGACCGATCAGATCCTCAATGACTACCAGATATCCGAACCGGCAACTTTGGCCTGAACCGGCACACCACCGACAAAGTGCTCTTCGACAATGTGATCGACATCGGCCGGCTGCACATTCGAATACATCACCGAGCCTGGATAAACGAGTACATTAGCGCCGCCCTGACACGGCCCAAGGCAAGTGGTTTGCGTCAGTAATACTTTTTGCAAAATGCCGCGCTTCATCAATGCCTGCGCAAACGCAGGCGTCAATGCATCTGCGCCGCGCTCGCCACAGCTGCCGCGCGGATGCCCCGGCGGTCGCTTCATCGAACAAACAAACACATGGTAATCGGGTTTTGGCATTTCATTTACCTCATGAAATTTTCCGGCATCAGCCAGCAAGCGCTTCGTGCGTGTGACAATTTTTCGGACAGACACGCGCACATGAAACACAGCCGATACAGTCCATCGCATTTTTGATGGTCATCACCATCATCTCGTCGTCCTCATCGTAGAAGTCATCGTCCTCCACCATATCGGTACGTTCGACGAGCTCGAACACATCGCGCGGACACACTTTGAAACAACGACCACAGCCGATACACTTTTTTGCATCGAGCGCAGTGACATACTCCGGTATCCACTCTGCACCGCCACGCGTGCGGCCGACGATGACATCGCTCATGCTGCAGCTCCTTCTTTCTCTTTTGCATCGAGCGCCTTTTTCGCTTCCGCCCAGGCGATGCACGCCTCCTGCGTTTTGCGCGCCAGCTCCGGCAACTCGTTGTAATCGGTCAGCAAGCGATCTTCGACAAGGTCGTGAATTTGCGACGCCCATTCAGTGGCGATGCGCTTTTTCTTGTTCACGTCTTTTTCGAGTGCCTTCAAATCGTCATCGGTCATGACAGCCTCTCTTAAAGCTCAGCAACTACACGCTGTGAATTAATCAACGCCGTCGCTTTACCAATTAATTTTTCCGCATCGGCGATCAAATCTTCGAGCGAATCGAAACCGAAGCGATGCACATCACGCAATGTTTTATCGAATGCAACCAGCTTGCCCGTCAAAATCAACGCGCGACCAAAACCTTCGTGGGTGATATTGATGATGGGAACGGCCATTAAACCCGTTTCGCGTTCGATCGATTGCGCGATCGCGTTGTAATACGCCTTCACGCGCGACATCGTGGTTTCGTCTGGGTCGCCGACTACCGGAATTTCCTTGCGGCGCTCCTTGGTCAAAATCATCGGATCGAGCACATCGACATCCTTCCAGGTGTCATACGTGCCGTAGCTATCCATCGCGCGCAATTGCACGATCATTTGCTTAATGAATGGATGCGTCATCGCCGGGGATTCTGCATCGATTACGGCTGCTGCGGTCATTTGAATTCCTCACGGTTTAAATTAATTGTGTAATCGCTCATTCGCTCCAACCTTCGTCGAGCATCGTGTCGAATTTTCCGGTGTCGCTCGGACGTTGCCGCTCGATCGCTTTTGCCAGCCATGCCGAAGGGCCTTCGCGCAACTCGGCTTGCAATGCAGAAATTAATTCGGAAATTTGTGCGTCTTCACCCACTTTCACCGGTTGCACATTGCGCGCGAGCAATTGCCGCACGGCCGATGCACCGCACGCGCGGCAATACACCGCAACGCAGCCATCGAGCAGATCGAGTTTCGTCGCAAGTTTGTCTTCGTTGCCATCCTGTTCGAGTTTTCCGAACTCGCTGAGGCCAAGCAGTCGCGCGGTTTCGGGGTTAACACCGTAAATCGCGAACGATTGCGCCGAACCAAAATGTTGATCAACTGTCTGGCTATTCGATGTTGCAAAAGCGACTTTAATCAATGTGCCGTCATCGTCATCGGTGAGCACTTGGAACTGGCGTTTAAGCATCGTCATTTCAATATCTCCCAGTCGCTCTCAATTCAGTCTCAATGCAGGCTCACAGGATTCGATTCATATTCGGGCTTTTGTGCGTATATCGAGTGATACGGCGCGATCTCCTGATGGTGCCCGACGATTAAATTGGCGAGATCGAATAAAGCCTGTGTGGTTCCGCGATAGCCAAACCAGCAGCGTTGAAAGCCGCCAATCAAATCGTATTGCGGGAATCCTGCGCGCAGCAGCGGCACGTGCAGACGCTTCGCACTGTCGAGCGCGTGACTGTTACCGATCAATAATTGCGCGCGATGCTCTTTCGCCAACCTTTCGACATCTTCGAGATCGCCGACTTGAATTGCACTGAGCGGCGAACTTTGCAACGCCGAACTTTTTGCCGGCGTCACCGCCGCGACCACTTGCGCGCCCATACCGCGGACCAGGCGATCGAAGCCGAGCAATAAATCGGGATCTCCAGCAATCGCAATGCGCGAATCGCCGATCATGAAATGCGTATCGAGCATGGCATCCTGCAATTGCCTGCGATGCTTCTGCCATTTTTGTGCAACTGGATTGCCGCTAATTTCGGCGAGCGTCATAAACCAGCGATCGCATTGCTCCAGTCCGAGTAAATGGCCGAAGCGAAAATCTTTGATACCCGTTCGCGCAGCAAGCACATCGGCTGCACCCGATAAACTCTCGCCAACCACGAGTGTGACCGCACTTTCAGCGGCTTCCTGCAACTCGGTGACAGTCAATCCGCCTGTGGTGAGCGGATTGAAATTCGCGTCGTCGAGATGACCGTCGAGCGAGCCCGATAAATCCGGAATCAACAACGGGCGCAGCCCGAAGCTTTCAATCGATTCGGAAATAAATTCGAGATCGCCCGGTGTGAGATTGGCGCCGCACAACACATTGACCTGACGCGGACGCAGACCCGCTCTGGTTTTATCATCAGACACCAATGTTTCGATAATGCCTTTAACCGCCGTGGCAAAACCGCTTTCGAAACTGCCGCTGAAATCCGGCGTATTCACCGCAACAATCGCCACATCCTTGAATTCGGTGTACTCGGCGCGAAAATCACCGACTGCACGACGAATATCGCAGCCCTGCGTTTCGGCAAGACCGGTTGTTACCAGACCGATAATCGCGGGATTCTGTTTTTCGCAGATAACACGCAGAGCTTCGACAATATTGTCATCAGCACCCATCACCGAGCTGACCTGATCCATCGCCGTAGTTTGCAGCGGCACCGGCTCGCGAAAATGGCGCACAAAAAATACTTTGGCGAATGCCGTGCATCCGGTGGAGCCGTGCATCAACGGCATACTGCGACGCATGCCGAGAAACGCGAGCGCAGCGCCGGTCGTCTGACTCGACTTGAGCGGGCTGACCGAGAGCGCTTTTTTGCGATTGATAATTTCGGTCATTGCCATGCCTCCGCCGCTATCGCGGAAGTCGCTGCCAACTCGACAACAGTATCTGTTGAATTTTTTTCAGCGATTTCGATCGCATCAGAAAGCGATTTTGGCGCGATATCCCACGGCGCCGGCTTACGCACGGCTTCCCACACGGGGCTATCGAGCGTCAGACACAATTGCCGCACCAGTTCGAGCATGCCGTCGTAACCCGCGTAACCGAATTCGCGTTCCTGATTGATATCGAGAAATGGAATACGCGCTTTCAACGCGGTGTACATATTGCGACCGCCCGCGATGAGAATATCGGCCTTGTATTCCTCGACCGTTTTGAGCAGCACGCGCGGATTGCCCTCATCGAGCATCTTCACATCGTCGCCCATCAATTCGCGGATGCGCGCTTTGTCTTCTTCGGTGGATTTTTTGGTGCCGGTCGCCACGACTTTCATGCCGAGATCCTGCAACGCCGAAATCACCGACCACGATTTCACGCCGCCCGTATACAGCAGTACGCGTTTGCCTTCGAGACGCGCGCGCCACGGCGCCAGTGCTGCGCGAATTTTTTTCTCTTCGCGCTCGATCAATGCTTCAGTACGCTCGGTTAAATCGGGATCATTAATCAGGCGCGCGAAATCGCGTAGTGATTGCGAGGTATCGGTGATCCCGTAAAAGCTGCCTTCGAACCATGGCGTGCCGTAGCGTTCCTGCAATTTACGACCGACATTGAGCATCGCTTTCGAGCACACCATCATGTTGGCTTCGGCGCGATGCATGGTTTGCACTTCGCGAAAACGCGCATCGCCCGACAGCGTGCACAACACGCGCAGACCCAATTCATCGAGCAGCGGTAGCACGAACCAGAATTCGCCAGCAATGTTGTATTCGCCGATTAAATTAATATCGTGAACTTTAATGCCGGGACGAATGGATTTGTCGGGCAACGGATCGGGCTCGCGCGTGCCGACGACATATTTCACCATCGCCTCACCGGCGATGCGGTTGCCTAAATTTTTAGTGCCGTAAAAACCGGCAGCATCGATCGGCACCACGGGCGTGCCCCAGCGTTGTTGCGATTCTTTGCAAATCGCATCGATGTCATCGCCGATCAATGCAGGCACACAGGTGTTGTAAACGAACACGGCAGGTGGCGCGTAATCTTCGACGGCTTGTTTAATCGCATGAAATAAACGTTTTTCCGCACGCCCCATAATCACATCCTGCTCGGTGAGATCGGTGGTCATGCCGATGCGATACAGCTCCGGCCCGCTCGAACGCGTGCCGCGGTTATCCCATGAAGATCCCGCACACGCGATCGGTCCATGCACGATGTGCGCAACATCGGCGATCGGCAGCAACGCGATCTGGGCGCCATCGAACGCACAACCGCCATCGGTGGCGCCGGGTTTGGGTTTCGAACAGCCGGATTTTTCTTTCTTGTTGTGTTCGCAGGCGGGCTCATCCAACAATTCGGCGATTTCTTTGGCTTTCATGCGCACCTCCGCGATCACTAGCGTTGGAATTGCAAGCCATGTACCAGAGACAAGTTATTGAATTAAAAGGAAGCGGGTGCAGACAGGAATGTTGCAAATCAGACAAAATGCGGCTTTGCTACAGGTGTTTAACCACACGGAGACATTGCGTAATGTCGCGCCCCCCACAATCGACCGCACGAAATTCCAAAGGCCCACGCATGCGTACGCATTTACGCGTCATGCTCGACGACGAAATTGCCTTCGGTCCCGGTAAAGCCGATTTACTCGAAGCGATTCGCGACACCGGTTCGATTTCTGCAGCCGGCAAAAAACTGGGCATGAGCTATCGACGCGCGTGGTTGCTGGTCGATGCGATGAATCGCTGCTTTAAATCGCCGCTGGTTGAAACTGCAGCGGGCGGTGTTGCCGGCGGTGGCGCGCAATTAAGTGTGAATGGCGAAGAAGTTTTGCAAAAATACCGCGCACTCGAAGCTGCCGTGGCTAAAGTTTCCGATAAAGCATTTGCCGACATAAAACCGCTGCTGCGTAAAACCCCGCTTGATCCTGTCGGATAATCCGCGTAGGGCGCAATAACAGTGCGCCGCTGATCCGTGTATTTAGCGTAATGTGATTTCACCCTACGATTGGAAACCAATTGATGTAAGATTTGCGACAACGCTATATCTTTTAGGATATAGCGGTTATCATTTGTCGGACTTGCAACACACCCGCCGCCGTGGCAACGCCGTCACGGCAATTTTAACTCTAATTATTTCAATGAATTATGAGTTGTCGCGCGCAGAGGCATGCGCGTTGCAATCGCTATATCCGCAACAATACAGCGTGTCTAAAAAACCACATAGCGAGATGTCGCAATGAACAGACCTGCGATCAGTATCGATTGCCAAATTTGGCTCAACCGCCAGCAGCAAAGTTATCTCGGCGACCGCCGCGTGGAATTGCTCGAACAAATTGCGGCAACCGGATCGATCTCCCAAGCCGCACGCAAGATCGGTATGAGTTACAAATCGGCCTGGGACGCTGTCGATGCGATGAACAATCTTTCCGACCAACCACTGGTGACACGCTCAGTCGGCGGCACTAATGGCGGCGGCACCGAAATCACCAAATTCGGCCGCAGCTTGATCGCAACCTACCGCTACCTACAGGACGAATACGAAAACCTGCTGCAGCGCGTGAGCGCCAGCTTTGGCAACTTCGATGATCTGCAACAATTGATGAGGGTATTAGCCATGAAAACGAGTGCACGCAATCAACTGCGCGGCAAAGTTAAAAGCATCAAGAAAGGCGCGGTAAACGGCGATGTGATTCTCGATCTCGGCGACGGGCTCGAAATTTTCGCCAATATCACCAACGAATCGATCGACGAATTGCAATTGGCCTACGGCAAAGATGCGATTGCGATCATCAAATCGAGCTTCGTGATTTTATCGCCCGACAAAAATGTGCGCATCAGCGCGCGCAATCGATTGGTTGGCACCGTCGTCAAAACCATCGCGGGCGCTGTCAATAGCGAAGTGAAAGTCGAACTTCCGGGTGGGCGCATTCTTACCGCTGTGATTACCAATGAGAGCATGCAGGAATTCGGTTTCGTACCCGGCAGTGAGTGCTGTGCGCTGGTGAAAGCCTCTCACGTCATCATTGCAGTGAACGATTGATCGCAATTTTTTTGCCCATCGCTATATACAACTATATATTACGGAGTGAGTCATGAAGAATGCAGGTATTCGAATATTGAGAAATGCGCTGGCGGTATCGATCGCGATGATCGGATCGCCGCTCGCCGGGGCAGCCGATGGTGTCGCCGAACTGCTGTTGAAGAAAGGTGTGATTACCGCCGAGGAATACACGCAGCTAAAACAGGAAACTCCAGCTCCTGTTGCTGCGCCAATATCTGTCGCAACCGCTTCCGCAACCGCAGCTGGACCTTCTCCTGCGCCGGCGATGCCGAACATCAGTTTTTCAAAAGGATTCATTGTATCGAGCATCGACGGTTCTTATTCGGCTCAAATCGGCACATTGATGCAAATGGATGTCGCTGCGTACTCTGAAAACAAGAGTAACGATTCGGACGGCATCGATAACAATGCCGGTACGGAAATGCGCCGCGGTCGCATTTATCTGCAAGGCAAAGTGATGAAAGACTGGCAATACAAATTCGAATTGGAATTGTTCGGCACAACCGGTACCGAATTAACCGACGGCTATGTGCGTTACAACGGTTTCAAGCCATTCGATTCGGTCAATCCGCTCGCTGTCACTGTCGGTCATTTCAAAATTCCCTTCAGTTTTGAACAATTGATGGCCGACAAAGATTTGAGTTTGATGGAACGCTCGCTGCCGAATGGATTTTTGAAATCGCGCGCTCCCGGCTTGATGGTTTCGAGCAATGGCGAACATTGGTCCGCTGCGGCGATGGCATTCGGCGAACAGCTATATAGCAACACAACAAGTCCGCAACAGGACGAAGGCGGCGGTGCCAGCGCACGCATTACCTGGGCGCCAATCGTCAGCGAAAATTCGGCGCTGCATTTCGGGCTCAGCGAGGAATATGTCGCGCCCACGCAACGAGTCGGCGCCGAAATAACCAGCTTTTCCACCCGACCCGAATCGCACATGACATCGTTATCGCTGATCAGTACGGGTAACATCTCTGGCGATGTCAGCAAAACCCAATTATTGGGCGCGGAATTCGCGGCGACTTACCGCAGCTTGACGCTGCAATCCGAATACATTCGCACCACCGTCGAACGCGATGTCGGTACCGATCCGGTATTTTCCGGCTGGTACGCGCAAGGTGCGTGGATGATCACGGGCGAAAATCGTCCGTACGATGTTGGCGGTGGTATTTTCAAAGGCATCAGCCCTGCTCACCCTATCGGGACCGGCGGCTCTTCGTTTTTGGGAAAAGGCGCATGGGAGCTTGTTGCGCGCTATTCAACGATGGATTTAAGCGATGACAATATTTCTGGCGGGCGCGAACGCAACGCTACGCTGGGGCTGGGCTGGTACGCGAATAATTTCGTGCGCATCAGCGGCAACCTCGTGCACGTTTACGATATCGACGGCGGCAAATACGACGGCGAATCGATGAATGCATTGCAAATGCGTTTCCAATTAGCCTATTGATCGGAGCGGTTAAAAATGGGTACGAAAAAATTTGGAGCACGATATGTATTGGCCCTCGCCCTTCTCAGCAATATCGGCACAATCTGTGCCGAGGAAATCCGAGCTGCCGTTGCCGCCAACTTCACGGCTGCAATAAAAAAACTCACACCACTCTACGAACAGAAATCCGGCAATAAATTACTTGCCAGTTTCGGCGCAACCGGTCAGCTCTACGCACAGATCAGCAACGGCGCGCCGTTCGATATGCTGCTTTCCGCCGACGACAGCACGCCGAAAAAATTGATCGGCGAAGGCAAAGCCGTCGATGGCAGTTATTTTGTTTATGCACGCGGTCGTCTTGCACTCTGGAGCGGCACGCCCGGTTATGTTGACGATCAAGGCGCGATCTTGAAGTCGGATAACTTCAGCAAGATTGCGATTGCCAATCCGAAAACGGCGCCATATGGGCAGGCCGCCATCGAAGCATTGAGCGCGTTAAAACTGCTCGATCAAGTGCAATCCAAATTTGTCACCGGCGAAAATATTGCGCAGACGCAGCAATTCGTCAGCAGCGGCAATGTGCCGTTAGGATTCATTGCACTGGCGCAGGTGAAGGCATTACCAGCAAACGAGCGCGGCAGTTGGTGGGTGGTTCCAGCGCAATTGCATCAGCCGATCGATCAAGGGGCGGTGTTGTTAAAAACACCGCCATTGAAGAGCGAGCACGCGGTCGCGGCGCAAACCTTTCTCGATTTTCTGAAATCGCCCGAGGCAATTGCTATCATTCGCGACCTTGGCTACGAAGTGCCGTAAGGAAATTCAATGGGTATCGACTGGCAACCTGTTTGGCTCACATTGCGACTCGCGAGCACCACGACGGCGGTATTGATGTTCATTGCAATTCCACTCGCCTGGTGGCTCGCGCATACGTCGTCGCGCTGGAAACAGCCATTGTCTGCTCTGCTCGCGTTGACATTAGTGTTGCCGCCCACCGTGCTCGGTTTTTATTTATTGTTGTTGCTCGGCCCGCACGGTGCTGTCGGGAAATTCACGCAATGGCTCGGCATCGGTACGCTGCCATTTACGTTTACCGGCCTTGTGATTGCTTCTTGTTTATATTCATTGCCATTCGCATTGCAACCGCTTCAAACCGCATTTGAAAGCATCGGTCGTCGTCCGCTTGAAGTCGCTGCAACGCTGCGTGCGAATGCATTCGATCGCGCAATCAGCGTGGCGTTGCCGCTGGCGCGTAACGGTTTGTTGAGCGCGGCCGTGCTCGCGTTTGCGCACACGATCGGCGAATTCGGTGTTGTGCTCATGATCGGCGGCAATATTCCGGGCGCCACCAAAGTGCTGTCGGTCGCGATTTACGATCACGTCGAATCGCTCGAATACACGCAGGCGCATTGGCTTGCTGGCGGCATGTTGGTATTTTCGTTCCTGACGTTGCTGACTCTGTATTTATTCAACGATCGCAATGCGCGGGTGCTGAAATGACAAACGATCAGCATGCGATTAAAAAGAGCAGTATCAGTGCCCGCTTCAAAATCGCATTGAGTCATTTCGAACTCGATGTCGATCTCGATATTCCAGGCCGCGGTGTCACCGCCTTATTCGGCAAATCGGGTTGCGGAAAAACCACACTGCTGCGTTGCATTGCCGGTCTCAATAAAACCCGCGATGGTTTTATGCGCATCAATGGCGATGTGTGGCAAGACGCCAATACGTTTGTGCCCGTACATGAACGCGCACTCGGCTATGTGTTTCAGGAAGCGAGTTTGTTTGCGCATTTGAATGTGCGCCGCAATATCGAATACGGCTGGAAGCGCACGCCGATCAGCCAGCGCCGCGTCGATTTCGATGAAATTATTGCGCTGCTCGGCATCGAACCATTGCTTGCACAGAAGCCCGATACGCTATCGGGCGGCCAGCGCCAGCGCGTGGCGATTGCCCGCGCACTGCTCGGCAGTCCGAAATTATTATTGCTCGACGAACCGCTCGCGAGCCTCGATCTCGACAGCCGTGCGGAGATTCTGCCGTATCTCGAACAGCTGCACGACCGCCTCGATATTCCGATGATTTACGTCAGCCACGCACCAGCCGAAATTGCACAGCTCGCCGATCATATCGTGCTGATCGAACGCGGCCGCGTGATTGCCAGCGGTGCGCTCAACGATATTCTTACCCGCACCGATTTAACACCCGCACATCAAGATGAAGCGAGCGCGGTTATCGAAGGTCATGTGGTGAGCCACGACCGCGAATTCATGCTCACACAAATCGCTGTACCGGGCGGACAAATGAGCGTTGCGTATCGCAATTTCGAAGTGGGTCATGCCGTGCGCGTGCGCATTCTTGCGCGCGATGTCAGTATCGCGCTCGAAAAACCGCAGCAGACCAGTATCACCAACGTGCTGCCTGCACGCATCGTTACGATCAGCCTTGTCGATAATTCGCCACAGGCATTGCTCCGCCTCGATTTAGGCGGTGCGATCATTCTTGCGCGCATTACGCGGCGCTCGGTTGCCTTGCTCGAATTGAAAACCGATATGATCGTTTATGCGCAAGTAAAAAGCGTGGCATTAATGCGCTAGTACATTCGTACGTTATTAAATTCGCGTGAGCGCTTTGACAGCTGCCAATGTAGCAATAACGACATCAAAATCTCCCCGCCCTATCCGCTCTGTCGGTATTGCGACATACCCTCTTTCCTAAATCACTGATTTCTCTCAGACCCACTTATTCATCGCAGCGGCAAATAATTTGCAATGGCCTCTGTGCTCGCATAACCAGCATCGAGCAGTAAATTATTTGTGAGCTAACCACTCGTTCCTGTGAGAGAAATCCTATGGCGATCAAAGAAATCAAAGCGTTTTCCGACAAAGCGCGTGCAGATGCCGATCTCGGCGAAAAACTCAAAGGCTGTCAGAAAATTCGTGAAATGCTCACGCTGAGCAAAGAATACGGCTTCACCATCGATGAAGTTGAATTGTATCCGCCAAACGAACCTCAATTTACCGAGGAGCAGTTATCGGAGAAATTGGTGAAGGCGCTGTTGCGAGCCTGATCACAGAAGAAGATCGCACCCGCGATCTTCTTCTCCCTACACCGCCGCCTACCACATATCAACATTGTTTAAACATCGCACTCCGACTGATAGTATCGACGCCGTCGATACATTAGTAGGAGCAGTCGCTATGGAAGTCACCATCAAAAAATGGGGTAACAGCCCCCAATTAACACAATGACTCGATACACCCACCATCGCTCAGCAAAATTACGATGAATCAGCCCGATCAGGATTCGAAAAAAAAGCCGCGCTACTTTGAGCGCCCAGCCCCCAGCGAAAAACCATTGAGCTTATGGGAATCGCTGCTCATCGTTTTATCATCGCATCTGGGCGTGCGCTCAGCCGAAAAACGCCAAGAGGATTTTCGGCGAGCCAATGGCCTGTATTTATTTGTTGCAGGCATTTTTTATTTCACTCTGCTGATTGTCGGCCTGATCGTACTGGTCAGATTTATTAGCCGGCCATGACTGCGCCCTCCCCCGAGCAGGCCTATCGGCAGGCAAAGGCCCGCGCTGGATTTTTCCCCGACACTTCGCAGGAGCACGCAGTGCGCGCGCTCGAAATCTGCTATCGCGCATTGCATGGCGATACCAGTCGATATTGTGCCAGCGTTTATCTATGGGGTCCGGTCGGACGCGGCAAGACATGGCTGATGGATGCTTTTCACCGCGGCTTGAAAGTCGCTTCGCGGCGTCAGCATTTTCATCATTTCATGCAGTGGGTACATCGCCGCCTGTTTGCGTTAACCGGCACGGCCGACCCGTTGCTCGCATTGGCGCAAGAGCTGGCCAGCGAAGTGCGAGTACTGTGTTTCGATGAATTGTTCGTCAACGATATTGGCGATGCCATGTTGCTGGGGCGCTTGTTTCAAGCGATGTTCGATGCTGGCGTCGTCATTGTCGCCACCTCGAATCAGCCGCCCGCGCAGTTGTATGCCGATGGTTTTAATCGCGAGCGTTTTCTGCCTGCCATCAAAGCGCTGCAACAGCACATGCAAGTCGTCGAGGTGGATGGCGGACAGGATCATCGTCAGCACCCAGGTGCCGGTCACACGCGTTATTGGGTGGCCGATCCCGACGCATTGCCGCGTGTGTTCGCGCAGTTGAGCGGCGCACTGCCCGTTGCGGAGCAATCGCTGCTGCTCGGCGATCGCCCATTGCGGGTGGTACGGTACAGCGCAGCTGCGATCTGGCTGCGCTTCGATGATTTATGCGGGCAGCCGTTTGCAGCAATTGATTTCATCGCGCTGTGCGATCGCTTCCCGGCAATACTGCTTGGCGGTGTACCGAATTTAAGCGCGAGCCAGCGGCCTGCGAAAATTGCGCGCGGCACCGAAGATGGCGTGCTGCGTGTAGCAGCGGGAGATCGCGAACTGCCCGCGCTCTCCATCACCGACGATAGCGTGCGACGGTTTATCGCGCTGACCGACGAGTGCTATGACCGGCGTATACCGATCTATATCGAAGCGGCGGTACCGTTGTCCGCGTTATACACCGAAGGCCATCTGACATTTCCATTTCGCCGTACACTGAGCCGGTTGCAGGAAATGCAGTTGCAGCGATTTAACAGCGATGCGAACGAACTACTAATGTAATGCCGTAGCCTCGGATATTCGCTGGACAAGCCAATGATGTCCGTTTAATTTTGACGTCGACAAGGAAGTTGCTCACCCGAACGCTGGCGCGACTTCGAAATCTGAAAAACAATAAAGTGCTAAGACAACATGAACAGACGCATTCGCTTTTATCGTCAAAGCTGGAATCAACTGACGCGGCTGCTTTAATCAAATAAACCAGATGTGCCTGCTCAATAACTAGTTATGCATTTATATGAACAATTCGAGTTACGTTGAAAGTCTGGAAGTGTTAGTTAAAAGTGCCTTAGATATGGCAGAGAAAATTAACTTTGATAAATCTCACCAATATCACTTTCATATCGTTGCTTTGTTCGGTTCGATAATCGAACTGTGTCACACGATTATATTTCTATGGAGTTGCGATACAAGAATCGCAATCCCAGTCATAGCAAGAACAATTCTTGAGGCTGACTTGGATCTTGTTAATTTAAGTAAGGACGCTAAATACGGGTACCGCCTGGAATTGGGCTTCATTAGGAGTTGGCTAGACTTGCTTGGAAATGCGCGGCGCGGAGGTAATCCGTACTTATCGGAGCTTTCAAACGCTGGTGCCCTTGTAGATGAGATAAAGTCTCATAAAAATCGGGAGCAAGAGCTAAATAAACGCGGATATCGCAAGGTAGAAATCAAGGAAAAATTCGAACTCGCGGAGATGAAAGAGGAATTCGGCGCTATATACCCAACCCTGTGTTCCCATTCGCATAATGGGCTGGAGGCTTTAAGAGAGCGCCACGCACACATCGAAGGTTCCGAATTCTCTATGGTCTACTTTAAAAGCACAGGAACAAGTGAGTTTGAAGAATACGTACTAATGGCATCAGAAATCTTGTTGCGCGCAATGACTAGTATTAACAACATATTCAATGTCTGTGAGCCTGTTTCAATAGAAAAAATAAAAAATGAATTTCATGCGTCCATTGGTGGCCAACCAAACGTTGCCTAAAGGTATCGGAAGGATTTATTTTTGATCTGCGCGTAGGGCGCAATAAATGAAATGCATTGCGCCACTTTAAGGTGTAACAACGGCGCAATGTTATTGCGCCCTACAAAATCGATCACGCCGGGCAAATCGAGGACAGAGCCCAATCAAAAGTTGCAGATATTCACTACTGGCCATTCAGCCACAAATGCACTGCAATACTCGCGATGTAACCCAGCGCCACCGCCCACGTCCAACGCAAATGCGACATGAAGGTGTATTGCCCGCGCGCCAATCCCATCAACGCAACGCCTGCTGCCGAGCCGATCGATAATAACGAGCCGCCGACACCCGCCGTTAATGTCACCAGCAACCATTGCGATACATTCATATCGGGTTGCATCGTCAATACCGCAAGCATGACCGGCACGTTGTCGATAACGGCAGACAATAAACCGATGGCGATATTGGCGACGGTTGCGCCTAAATCAGTATAAAGCAGTTGCGATAATTCGCCGAGATAACCAAACATCGCCAGCGCGCCGACACACAACACCACGCCGTAGAAAAACATCAGCGTGTCCCATTCGGCGCGCGAGAGAAAACTGAAAATATTGTAGCCCGCAGGTGGCGCGTAATCGGCTGGCAGATTTTCCATCTGCGGTTCGGTCAGAATTGCAGGCTCGGTTATTTTCAACCAATAACCAAACAGCTTCAAAAAACCCAGCCCTGTCATCATCCCGAGTACCGGCGGCAGATGCAGAAAATTGTGCATCAATACCGATCCTGCAATCGTAGCGATAAATAGCGCGATGGCGATCAATGCGCCGCGCTTCAGTTGCACGCTATCCTGCAACGCCGGCGGCGTGATCGCGGGTATCGCAAACATCATCAGTACGGCCGGCACCAGCCAATTAATCAATGCAGGGAAAAACAAATGGAAAAATCCGGCGAAAGGCACCACATTTTTTTGCCATACCATCAGCGTCGTCACATCGCCGAACGGGCTGAACGCACCGCCCGCATTCGCAGCCACGACGACGTTGATGCAACCTACCGCCACGAATTTATCGTAATGACTTCCGACCGCAAGCACGATCACACCCATCACCAATGCGGTCGTCATATTGTCGGCCACGGGTGAAATAAAAAACGCGAGCAATCCCGTTAACCAATAAATCGTGCGCAATGAAAATCCACGCGAAACCAGCCAACCGCGAATCGCCTCGAACACATTGCGCTCTTCGAGCACGTTCACATAGGTCATCGCCGCGAGTAAAAATAAAAGCACCTCGGCAAATTCGAGCAGATAGTGACGAACGCCCTCTTCCGCGCTGTGCGTATCGCCCTGCTGCGCAAACGCAATGCCGATAATTATCCACATCAAACCGGCGGCAATCGTCACGGGTTTGGATTTGCGCAGTTGCAACCGCTCTTCGAGAATGACGAGAGAATACGCGATAACAAAAACGACAAGGCCAAGAGGACCAGCCCACGTGCTGGCAAGCGGTATTGCAGTCATATAACTCTCAAATTTCTAGCGGCGATCAATTCAGGAATGATTAATCACTGTGTCTGTGGAACTAGTATCTGTGGAACTAGTGCCTGTGGAACCAGCACCTGTAGAAATAGTATCGGTGGAACCATCGCGCAAACGCTCATTGGTGACGCGCTGAACTTCGGGATCGGGATCATCGCGAAGTTGAGCGAGCGCTGCAAGTGGCACATTGGCGATGGCGTGAATGCGCACGGTCCAATCGGGGTCGCGCAATAATGCGATGGCATCCTCACCCTGCATGCGCTCGGCGACGATGCGGCGCACTTCGGGCTCCGGATCATTGAGCAATAAACCCAAACTCTCTTCGGGCAAACGGCGAGCGACCAGCTTTCTCACCTGGCGATCTTCATCGCGCAGAAAACGAAATAATCGACCAGCCGGTACTCGCTGGACGACGTAAGCGCGCACCAGATAATCGGGATCGCCCGCCATTTTTTCGAGCTGCTCGACCGGCAATCGATCGGCAACGGTAATGCGTACTTCGCGATCGGAATCGTTCATCAAGGCGGTGAGCGATTCGTGCGGCAGACGATACGCAACTGCGCGGCGCACGGCTTCATCGGGATCGTTAATTAATTCGAGCAAGCGACTTTGTGGCACATAACGCACGGCGACCGCGCGGCGCTCCCAAAATTTATCGTTGAGATATTCCGCAGCGAATTGCGGATTGCTGCGAAAAAATCGATCGATCTGTCGGCCGCTATCGACCACCACACAGCTATCGCCCGGCATGCAGCGACCGCTCAATAACAGCGAACCGCGAAAACGGCACAAACTGCAGTCGGCCAATGGCGTCAGATCGACGTCGTGCTGGTTTTCAGAATCGCTACCGCTCGCCATATCGCTTGCACGCCATTACTCTTCGACCACTTCAGCGAGCACAAAACCCGAAGCGTGCTGCAGTGCTTGCGGCTCGGTGCCGTTAAGCAGATGCGAACAGTGCTCGCTCGAATCGACGAGATAGATTTTGAAATTCGCGCGCTCAAGCACCGGCTTGCCGCTGTGAATGTCGTCGTCCATGCAGTAGGTGAAATGTTTACCGGGATACAGCGCGCGCAATTGGGTGAGCAGTGCTTCACTCAGGCCGCGCAGCTCGATCAGTTCGGCCATCGAAAGCAACGTTTCAACATTCATAAAAACCTCGCGACACTATTGCTCGGGAGAGAGCATCTGATTTTCACCCTTTCCCTAACCCTCTCCCCTCAAGGGAGAGGGGATAAACCCTACGAATATTCGCGCACTTTGGGTGTGGTACCCATCGCCTTCTGCAACCACGGCGGCGGCGCATCGCGTCGCAACACCTGTTGCAAGCGACCGATTTCCTCACGCGCACTCACAGCCTCTGGCAATTTAATCGGATGCAAACCGGCGCGAATCACTTTTGCACACGCCGGACCGCCAATCGAAACTGTATACAGTACGTTGCAATCGCTGATCAGTTCCGCACGAAACGCATTGCGATCCGTATCGGGTGGCGGCGTGCCCGGTTCGCGCACATCGACGAGCGCAATGCGATCACGCGAAACGCGATAAATTAAAAATCGCGGGCACGATCCAAAATGGCCATCGATACGCTCGCGACTATTCGATGTGCAGGCAATCAGTAGCGATTCACCCATTTCATCGTCGCGCACACTTTCAACGATGGGCATCGGTTCCTGTGCAGGCTTGATACCCTGCCCCTTGAGCAGCGACAAAGCGCGCTGCAGTGAGCTTGCCTGAATATTTTCCGATAACCCGTCTACCGCATTGCGCAGACGTTGTGCGCGCAGACGCGATAATTTCGTTGCGGTAATCGGCTCACCCATGATGTCGATAAGCGCACGCAATAGCGGGCGCGGCTCCGACAATTCAAGTGCGCGTGCGGCCAGTCCAATGCGCAGCGCGATATCGTCGCTGAGCGGTGCGGACATTGTCAGTCATCTCCACCTGCGCGTTTGGCACGCAGTGTGATCGGCAATTTCGGCTGTGCGATAGGCTCGATAAAATAAGCGGAGCCATCAGCGAGTTTGACTTCGCCACCCCATTTTTCCGGTGTGTCGAATTCGATGGAGGCAATATTGTCTTCAAGGTCGCGCTTCGGTACGTACAAGGTCAATTGACCAGTAGTGCCGCGACGAATCATAACGCTGGGCATGAGAGTCTCCTGCGAAATACTTCCCTCTCCCATTTAGGGAGAGGGTTAGGGAGAGGGTGAATTAATCGGCCCTCTCCCCCGGCCCCTCTCCCCAAATGGGAGAGGGGGGAACAACTAACGAATTAAATTCGATTAACGAACCAGATCGTAGTTGTAGTCGGTGGTTTGCATGCCGCGCGTTTCGTTGTCGAGTTGTTCGAGCACCGCGTTCACCAACGTCGTCAGCATTTGCATGGCGCCTTCGTAGCCCATGGTGGTCTGACGATGCAGGTGATGGCGATCGAAAATCGGGAAGCCAATACGAATTAATGGCACTTCGTATTTTTCGCCCTTGTACAACGTATCGCGTTGGATGAATTTTCCGTACGAATTGCCGATCATGAAATCGGGTTTGTTCGTGAACACCAGCGAACGCATGTGCCACAAATCTTTACCGATGTGCACTTCGCAATTTTTTCCATACGGTGAAGCTTCGAGAATACCTTCCACCGCTTTTTTCCAACGCTTGTTGCCGTTGTTGGCGAGAATGTGAATTGGCTCGGCACCGACTTCGAGCAGGAATTTCACCATACCCATGACGAAATCGGGATCGCCCCACAGCGCGAATTTCTTGCCATGCAACCAGGTGTGCGAGTCAGTCATCATGTCGACCAGACGACCGCGCTCTTTTTCGAGCGATGCAGAAATCGGCTGGCCGGTAATTTCGCTGACTTTCATCAACCATTCGTCGGTCCACTCCAGTCCCATCGGGATATTGAGTTTCGGCACTTCGTGCTTCCACGTGTTCTCGACGAATTTTTTGGTTTTTTCCAATTGCCACGGTTGCAACAACAATGTGTTGTAAGCATTCGGTGCATCTTTCATTTCCGGTTGCGTGGTGCCGCCTGCGTACATGCGGAATTCGCCATCGGCCGGCGTGTCGAGCACTTCTTCGGGATCGGATAAAAACGAGAAGCCGACATTCATTTCTTTCAGCATGCGTTTGATCACGCGGAAATTGCCGAGATAGGTTTCGAAACCCGGCACGATGTTGACTTTCTTGTTGCTGCCAACCACCTTGTCTTCCATATAATTCAAGGTGAAATAGCGCGCGATACCTTCGAACATATTGTCCCAGCCGGTGACATGACTGCCGACGAAGCTCGGCGTATGCGCGAACGGCACCGGATATTCCTGCGGAATAAATTCTTCTTTCTTACTGTTATTGATGAACGCGTTGAGGTCGTCACCAATCACTTCCGCCATACAGGTGGTGGAAACAGCAATCATGTCGGGCTTGTAAGTTTCACGGCAGTTTTGCAAACCGTCTTTCATGTTTTGCTGACCGCCGAATACCGCCGCGTCTTCCGTCATCGAATCCGATACGCAAGAAATCGGCTCTTTGAAATGACGGTTGAAATAGGTGCGGAAATACGCGGTGCAACCTTGCGAACCGTGTACGTACGGCATGGTTTTTTCAAAACCGAGCGCACACAGTACAGCGCCGAGCGGTTGACAGGCTTTCGCCGGGTTAACGGTCAATGCTTCGCGTTGGAAATTCAGTTCTTTGTATTCGACCGTCGTGGTCCACTGGAACACTTCGTCGATTTTTTCCTGCGGAACAACTTCTTCGAACTGCTCGCGTTTGTTCTTGAGCATGTCCTTGTAGTCTTGATCGCGAAATAGCGGATAACTGGGTTTGATATCTTCAACTTGCTGACTCATGACAATTCTCCTTCCGCGCCACTCATCTGTGGACAACGGTAATAAGGGATTTCTTAGGCCTCCCCTCTCCCTTCAGGGGAGAGGGGCCGGGGGAGAGGGCGAATTACGCACAAGACGTCGGCCCTCTCCCCTAACCCCTCTCCCCAAATGGGAGAGGGGAACACAACATTAAGCGCTGGCAGCGACGGCCTGAGCCGGCTCTTCCTTCGCTTTTTTCCACGGTGCCTGCAGCTTGTGCCAGCATGGATTGTTCAATGTCATATCCATGTCGCGCGCGAAAATCGCGAAGCCGTCGAAGCCGTGGTATGGGCCGGAGTAATCCCACGAGTGCATCTGCCGGAACGGAATACCCATCTTTTGGAAAATGTATTTTTCCTTGATGCCGGAACCGATCAGATCGGGTTTAACTTTCTTCACGAACTCTTCGAATTCGTAACCCGTTACATCGTCATAAAGCAGCGTTGCATCGCCCATTTCCTTCAAGGTGCGATCGTAGTCGTCGTTGTGGCCGAATTCGTAGCCAGTGCCGACAACATCCATACCGAGATCTTCGTACGCACCGATAACGTGACGTGGACGCAGACCGCCGACATACAACATCACACGTTTGCCTTCGAGGCGGGGACGGAATTTCGCGATGACCGCATCCCACTCCGGTTTGTACTTGGCGATAACTTCTTCGCATTTCGCTTTGATGGTATCGTCGAAATACGAAGCGATTTTGCGTAAGGATTCGACCGTCTTGGTTGGACCGAAGAAGTTGTACTCGATCCACGGAATGTTGTACTTCTCTTCCATATGGCGCGAGATGTAGTTCATCGAGCGATAGCAGTGAACGAGGTTTAATTTCACTTTCGGCGTCAATTCCATTTCGGAAATGGTGCCGTCCCCCGACCATTGCGCAACAATCCGCAAGCCCATTTCTTCGAGAAGAATACGCGATGACCACGCGTCACCGCCGATGTTGTAGTCGCCGATGATGGCAACGTCATACGGTGTGGTTGGGAAACTGTTGTCTTCATCGCGTGCGCTCAATACCCAATCGCGAATCGCATCGTTGGCGATGTGGTGACCGAGCGATTGCGATACACCGCGGAAACCTTCGCAGCGAACAGGAACCACTGTGGTGTCGTGCTCAGCTGCTTTTTTCTTGGCAACGGCTTCGATATCGTCGCCGATCAAGCCGATCGGACATTCCGACTGAATCGAAATACCTTTGTTGAGCGGGAACAGCGTTTCGATTTCATCGATCAGCTTGGCGAGTTTTTTGTCGCCGCCGAATACGATGTCTTTTTCCTGGAAGTCGGACGTGAAATTCATCGTCACGAAGGCGTTAACACCCGTGGTGCCGATGTAATAGTTGCGACGACCTGCGCGGCTGTATTGACCACAACCCACCGGACCGTGCGAAATATGAATCATATCTTTGATCGGACCCCAAACAACGCCTTTGGAGCCAGCGTAAGCGCAGCCACGAATGGTCATCAGACCGGGCAGCGACTTTTTGTTCGAAGTAATACATTTTTTCGATTGCTCAAGCGAAGGGTCGTTCGGCGATAAATGTTTCGCACGATCCTTCTTGGCTTTTTCAGGATAAACTTCCAACACTTCCTGAATCAGCGATTCAATTTCTTCGCGTGACATAGACGACATGATCTGTCTCCTCTCAACTGAATTGCGGGTAACAGCTCGCTCAAAAGCATTTTGGGCAAACTGGCAGGGCTAATACGCCCTGCCCCGTCCTCGCGGAAACACTACTAACGTGCAATCGCCGATTAAGCGAGCGCTGCTTCTTCCGCCGCAGTTTTACCAACGATGCTGGTGTCTTCTTCATCCATGATGCCGAATTCCATCAGCAACGCTTCGAGCTCGTCCATCGTGATCGGCGTTGGGATAACGAGTTTTTTGTTCTCGTAAATCTTTTTCGCCAGCGCACGATATTCGTCAGCCTGTTTGGCTTTCGGGTCGTACTCGATAACGGTCATGCGACGGATTTCAGCGCGTTGCACGACGTTGTCGCGTGGTACGAAGTGAATCATTTGCGTGCCGAGTTTGTCGGCCAGTGCGATGATCAACTCGTCTTCGCGATCGGTTTCACGGCTGTTGCAGATGAGGCCAGCCAAACGCACGCCGCCGGAATTCGCGTATTTCACGATACCTTTGGAGATGTTGTTGGCCGCGTACATCGCCATCATTTCGCCGGAGCAAACGATGTAGATTTCTTGCGCTTTGTTTTCGCGAATTGGCATCGCGAAGCCACCGCACACAACGTCACCCAATACGTCGTAGAACACGAAGTCGAGATCGTCGTCGTATGCACCTTCCTCTTCGAGGAAGTTGATCGCGGTGATTACACCGCGGCCCGCGCAGCCAACACCTGGCTCTGGCCCGCCGGATTCGACGCACTTGATGTCGCCGTAACCCATTTTCAGAACGTCTTCGAGTTCCAAATCCTCCACGGTGCCGGCTTCAGCAGCCATTTCCATGATGGTGTTTTGCGCTTTCGAATGAAGAATCAGACGGGTCGAATCCGCTTTCGGATCGCAACCAACAATCATTACCTTCTTGCCCATTTCGGCGAGAGCGGCCACTAGATTTTGTGTAGTGGTCGATTTGCCGATACCGCCCTTGCCATAAATGGCACATTGACGCATAGCCATAACGATCTCCTCTCAGTGTTTCAATCCGTGCACTTGCACAGACCTGTGGTGCACCACTGAAAGTGCAGGCTTTGTGCCACGCACCAACATTCAATTTAAGCCGCTGTTTTACCGTGCTTTTTTAATTTTGTTGCAACTCGACTGCGGGTGTTATCCACGACAAACCTGATTTTTGCTCTGTTGCAATAACGACAAAACACACAGCGACTTAAATTCGCATCACACGAATTGCAATGTCGTGTTTGCGACAAACTCATGGAAACAATCACAGGAACAATACAAGCAAATTATTTTGATAACTCTGAAAAAACAGAAACTTAACCAATGAAATCAAGTGGGCCGTAATTTGCAGTCCCGTAATTTGCAATCGAAGAAATCAAATATGAACAGCCTTCTATAAACGAGGAAATCGTCGTGACGGGAAATCCAATTGCAGAAATCATCGCCGGCATTCGCTCGGGCGATGTCATTCCTTATCTCGGTGCGGGCACATTGAGAGGCGTTGTCGATAACAGTGGTAAACAAATACCCGCAGACAGCGAAAGTTTGATCCTCGCCATGAACAACGGTCAGCCGATGGCCCCACGACTGATGTACGAATTTCCACGTGCGGCAATGAATGTCGAAAATAAGCGCGGCCGCGGTGTGATCGAACGCTTTCTCACACAGACCTATGGTCAAACGCAATGGAGCGAATCGCCACTGCATAAATGGATCGCCGATTTGCGCGCGCCGTATGTGATCGACATCAATCGCGATACGCAATTGCAAACGCTCTATCGCGATCGCGCGCACACATTGATTGTCGGCGCAGCGCGCATCGCTGGCACGCATTTCCGCTTCGATATTTACCAATTTGATCTGACCGAAAACAACTATCGGAAAATCGAGCAGGCACAGATCGATATGTCGTTGCCGATTCTGTTCAAGCCTATGGGCACACCATTGCCGAAACCGAGCTATATCGCCTCCGATGCCGATTACGTCGATTACATCACCGAACTCATGGGCGGCTTTGCCGTGCCCGCACCGCTCAAAAAATACCGCGAAGGCAAACGCTATTTATTGCTCGGCGTGCATTTCACCCGCGATACCGAACGCATGGTGTTCGGCGATTTGATCTACGGCGCCGATGCGATGTCGGGCTGGGCACTCATTCCCGATCCGAACGCGAAAGAGCAGCGCTTCTTGGCGAAGAAAAATATGCAGATCGTCGAAGCCGATTGGTCAAAGCTGATCGATAACTCGCTCGCTAACGCCGCACTGACTGACTCAGCAGAAAAAGTTGCGTAGGTCTATTCCCTCTCCCATTTGGGGAGAGGGGAGCACGAATCAATTTCATCAGGAGTAAACATCATGCTGTTATCCAACTACACACAAGCCAATCTGTTGTGCAATCTCAGCTTCAATACCAAAACCAGTCGCGTTAATGAATTCGCGTGCCGCGCCGATCTCGTGCTTGAAGAAGGCGAAATTGCCGATGCGCAGGGTCGCCGCAAGCCGCCAATTTCGGTGATTCGTCAGGCTATCGTGCTCGCGAACGACAGCAAGCTCACGCTGCTAATTGGCGGGCTGCACGACCTCGCTCTGCTGAATCTCGCGATGGAACGCTATGCAAAAGACTTCGCGACCGATATCGATCTGCTCTTCTTCGTTGAAAATATTGCCGCAGGTATGCAGATCGAATTGCAAGGTTTCAAGGTCACGGTTCTGCCGATCGGCGAAACCGCCGTATGGAGCGAAACGCTCGATGAATTGCGTCTTGAAAAAGACGATTTCAAAGGTCAGTCGCCCGAAGACAAACTGATCACGTTGAAAAATGCGATGCATGATTACAAACCCAAATATCCGCTGGTTGCGTACACGGATGCATTGACGAAAACGGTTGAGATCAAAGGCGAGCGTCGCGGCGCTGTGTAATTCTTTATTACGGCGCATCGCCATCCGCGCAAGAGGTCAGATCATGGCATTGTCAATCAGTATGAAATCAGCAAGTCAGGAACTGGCCGATAGCGCAATCACTAAGGCCATCACCATGCTCGCTGCTACAGTGGCAAAAGCGAAAAACCCAATCAATACCGACAATAAATTAATTTCGGGGCTGCCAAATGGACCTGCGCTCGATGTGACCTTTATGCTGCCAGGAAAACTGGAAAAGCCTGCATTCAGCGGAATGCGCATGGGTGGCTACGAGGCGAAAGCAAAAACACTGTATTTCGAAATCGCAGTGCCCGAACATATTCTGCACTCGGCACAATCGCATGTGTATGCCGCAACTGCGTTACAGGATGTTGTCGCCAATGCCAACGATTTTTTCTGCGACAACGAACTGCACTTCAACGTACTGCGCTGGCAGCAGTTTGTGAACGACATACTCGCCACTACAACACCGGCCTAGTTTCTGCGAGCGGTACTACCGATGCGTCACGAACCCTACGAAAGCGAATTACGTGCAGTACCGACAATGAGCGACGGCGAGTTGCTCGATTATTTTATCCTGCGTATTTTCGAAACGGATGAAGTGTGGGGATTGAACGAAGGTGCGGGATGGCTGGTACGCGAACACGAAGGAAAAATGTATCTACCGCTATTTCCCTACCGCCGCTTCGCCCGCGATGCCGCCCTCGATTTTCTCAACGACGGCTCGCCCATCTCGGTCGCACTCGAACATTTCATCGATCATTCACTACACGAGCTGATCGAAACCGACACCATGCTCGAAATCCTGCCGCGCGACACTGCCAAACTCGGTTGTGTTATTTCACCGCATCGCCTGTTCGATATTTTGATCGGGTTATTTGATTCTGCTGAATATCGGCTTGATGGTTGAAAACTTCTAACGTGTTTACCAATCGAGTGGCTTAGGCCGCCCGCGAGATATGTCGTATATGCCAAACAAACGATCGTAAAGGTGCCGAAATTGCCCCCGGTAAATCGGGCATGATGCAGATAGGTTTGGCATGCGTTAATGGATAAAACACCCCATTGACCACATGTAGCCTTATGGCTACAATCATGACCACTATGGAGATTCGCAAAACGGACTTTTTTGCTCAATGGCTTGACGCGCTGCGCGATTTGCAGGCGCGCGCACGTATTCAAGTACGGATTGAACGCCTCGCTGCGGGTAATCCCGGCGATGTTCAAGCCGTCGGAGAAGGTGTTTCCGAGATGCGAATTCATTGTGGCCCCGGCTATCGCCTTTACTTCAAGCAACAAGGTCGAGAGTTAATCATTCTGTTAGCTGGTGGTGATAAGAGCACGCAAGCAAACGACATCAAAACTGCTCTGCGACTCGCACGTAATCTCCAGGAGTAATCGCTATGCCCAAAACCACAACCACCCATTACGATGTTGCCGAACATCTCAGAACACCCGAAGAAATGGCGGCGTATCTTGAAGCATGCCTTGAAGAAGCCGATGGTGATGCGGCATTCATTGCAAAAGCACTCGGCGATATTGCACGCGCAAAAGGCATGTCACAAGTCGCGCGCGATACAGGTCTTTCACGAGAAAGCTTGTACAAAGCATTGTCGGGAGAACGCAGCCCGAGCTTCGATACGATTCTGAAAGTATTAGCTGCCCTGGGATTGAGATTTCACGCTGACGTAGCCGTGTACTGATCACGTCAAAAATAAAAACGGCGCAATGCTATTGCGCCCAACATCAAGAGTAATACGCCGCACGCAATGCCTGAATTGTCGGCTTAACCAACTCCGCGCTATCCGCTTTGCGTACAACTTTGTATGTGCCTGCTGCCATCGTCACCGCTTCGCCATTTTGCGCATACGCGACAATATTATTTGCGGGGTCTAGCTTGCGACGATACGCACCGCCGCTGGCTTTATTGTAATCCGCAACCAGACCCCCGTGAGGTGGGTGTCCTACCACTTCCCACCACGGTGCCGCGACGGGATCGTGTGACCATGCTGCGCCAACCGTCTCCGGTGGCAAATAGCGTTCGACGAGTACACCTTCGATCACACCGTATTGCGTGCGTGGTGCTGCGGTCGGCTCCGCGCCATTTTTCGGATCGCGAATTTCCAACACTTCTGTGCTGACAAATGTATCGGTCGGCGGCAACAGGCGCGCACCTACGCCATTGACTTCTGTATGTTCAAACATGATGTCACTCTCCCCGGGGAACTTGGCCATTTAAATAATTCAAGATAGTGCTCAACGCTAATCATCAATGAGCGATAAACAAGAAAAGCTTCTTCGCGATCGACCTTTCTCAAATCGGCGATGTCATGCAGAAATCGACTGAGGCGGCGCAGCATCGAGTCAATGCTCATTACCAGCCAGGCATCATTTGTCACGTATTTATCGACAAAGTAATCGAGCCGGTCGAATGTGCGCTTGAGTAGCGGATAACCGGTCTTGAATTCTTTGCGTTGCAGCAACCCAAGAAAAACCTCATAGGCACGATCGGCTGCATGACGTGGCTTGCTTAGATCGATCAGATAACTCTTCTGATAATTCTCGCTGAGTGATACAAACACGCTGTCGAATTGATCGAGTTTCGATATTGCCAAAAATGGTTCGAAGAGCTTTTCGATAAATCGATAGCACTGCATCAATTCGCCTTCCATACGTCGATACGGCTCGAGAAAGCCGTCATCGCCTATCTGCGATTGAATGACTTCAGCAATCGACAACCACTCGCGCTGCGTCGCAGTGACCTTGGCCAATTCGTTGAGTAATGTCAGCTCCGTACTTACGATGCTCATGCCTAATTCGCTCCACATCACATCGAATCAATGCACCACATCGGCTGTTCGATCGACCACTTCGGCGACGCAGGCATTATCTTTCACGCAATGCAATGCATTGTCGAAGCTCATCTGCGAGATGTATAACGTACTTTTTGCAATTATCTGACCGCTAGCGTCCTTGATGACGAAAAATTTTTCACCCGCCTTGGTTCTACCCGCAGCGATTTGATTGCCCATGAGCGAGCCGACGCGAACGTCGGCAATCACCTTTTCCAGCTCGGATTTTTCCGGGTATTCTGCGCTCAACAGAAGAAGCTCTCCGGCATCATCCACAAAATGAAAATAGTATTCCTGCTTGTCATTGGTTTTGACTTGAAATACAGCGGTCATTGGCGCCATCTCCCGAGAAAAATAAGCGAATTACTTGGCAGCCAAACACGCAGGACAATAGTCCACCGAATGGTAATAGCCCTTCGCTATGTCGTAAGCAGCTTCACCACTTGCATACGAACCGATATAGCGAAGCGAGTCGACCACAGGAAGCTGTAAGCAGGTAGTGCGATGCACAATGCGGCTTCCCTGAGCATCTTCATTTAATGTGACATAAAATTCGGCCATAGCTGTTCTCCTCAAGACACCGTGCTTAAAAGAAATAAAGGAATTCCGTTGGCATCGAAATTCAAAATACGAATCTCTTCATTACTATCATTCGCATCAAGAATTTTTAATTTCCTTATCCGTCAGTGCGCATGCGCGTGCTGACGTCCCTCACCACCGCATTCGTGCTCATTGTGTGGCAATCCCGATGAGAGTGCATTTTTCAGATAGCCTTGCACGGCTGGCAGTGGAAACTCGACAGCAGTAGTCACGCACTCAACACCGCGCTCTTTCAAGCGTCGAATAACGCCGTCGCCCGCACTCGCTGCAATGACAACGTCTAATCCATGTAACGGATGTCGCTCTGGAAATTCCTGCACGTGCCATTCGTGCAGGCACGCATCATCGGCAAGCTCCAGCGTGTACACCTCCATCGGATCACGACCGGGCCACACGTCATAGATTTTCCAGAAATGTGCACGCCCTGCATGCCCGGCAATTTTTCCATCGGTACGCACCGCGACACCGATCAGTTTACGCTCGCTCATGATTAACCTACCGCTTCCTGCGAGCGCTCGAAACGCACGCGATCTTCGGCTGCAACACCAAGTATTTTTGCAAGCCATGGCGGTGGATTGCCCTGCATGACGACTTGCAGCTTTTTCATGATTTCGCGCGCTTCACCGCCTTCGACCATTTTGATTGGATAGACCCCTGCACGTACCACTTTGGCGGCAGCGGGACCGCCAATCGAGACGACATACAACACCTGGCAGTCGTTGATCAAATTCGCACGGAACAAATTGCGATCATCGGAAAAATCCGCTTCGAGTGCCGAGCGAATATCGATCAACTGTAGATCGTCAGCACTCAACTGATAGATAAGAAAGCGAATACATGATCCGAAATGACCATTGAGTGTTTCGCCGCTGTTCGAGGCAATCGCCACGCGAATACAACCGGGCGCACTCGCGTTCGCCGCAACGGGTATCGGTAACGGCTCTTCGGTATTTTCTCCCCACAAAATTCGCACCGCTTCTTTGATAGCGGGAAGACCCAGGCTGATATCTTCGCCATCTTCTTCACCATCGGCGCTGCCGAAGCCGGTTTTCAAATGTGTGACTGTGATGGTTTTCAGCGTGTCCTCGTTGATATCACCTTCGATGCGTCGCTGCAAAATTTCTAATAGCTGACCAACATCAATACCCGGCAGCACACGCGCCGCGAGCGCGATACGTAGTGCTGCATCTCGACTTAATCCCGCTGTAGTCATCACAAACACCTCTCAGTCAGCCAATTTTTCAACTCGCAAATAAATGTCACAACCCGATCTGTACCAGACCACCACTTTGTTTCGCTTCCCACTCTTGCGGCGTGAATGCTTTAATCGTTAATGCGTGCAAAGTTCCATTAGCCAGCACATCGGTAAACGCATCGAGCACGCGCTGTTGTCGTTTTACCGGCATGAGCCCGGTGAAAACATCGCTGATAACCGTTACCGTGAAATTGCAATCGGCACCCTCGACATCGACTGCGGCACCGGGTAAACCGCGTTCGATACGCGCGATAAGTTCTTCCATCAGCATGGCCATGAAATTACACCGCTGCGTTTTGTTGGGTTTTACCTGCGTTGGCCAACATTGGCTGCAAGCTGCCGTCGTTGACCATCGCCACTACGATATCGCTGCCGCCCACCAACTCACCGTCGATAAATAATTGCGGAAACGTCGGCCAGCGCGAAATCGAAGGCAAGCGTTCGCGAATAAAGGGATTGGCCAATACGTTGACGAACGCGAATGATGCTCCGGTTTTTTTCAGCGCAGCAATGGCCGCTCCGGAAAAACCGCACTCGGGTGCTTCGGGTGTTCCTTTCATGTAAATCAGCACCGGGTTTTCGCTGATCTGTTTACGAATGGTGATTTCGGTTTGCGACATGGTCACGTCTGTATCCTCACAATTGACTCTTAATGAATACGCATCACTCAACCGCTCATTGCAACGCGTTTGGATGCGGAAAATTGGCGCAGATAGCGCAGAATCTCGATATTGGCCGCGACATCCAACGCCGTGAAATCGTCGAGCGTCGCCAGCTGCGTGTCGGCACCGGCATTGACCAGCAGTTGTACGATGCGAGTTTTTCCTGCCGATGCGGAATAGATCAGTGCAGTTGCGCCGTTGTCGTTTTGATTGTCAAGATCGGCGTCGGCATCGATCAGTTTTTTCACAATCGTTTCATTGCCGCTGTAGCAGGCCAACCACAAAGCCGTATTACCATCGGCGTTTTTGACATCGATCGACGCGCCGGCATCAATCAGTTCGTCCACATGCTCGACCAGCCCCTGACGCGCCGCGCGCATCAATGCGGTTTCGTTGTTACCGACGCGCGCATCGAGATTGTCGACGTTAAAGGTATTTATTTTTAACCAAGCGCAAAGAGCTTCACTCAGCGGCTGCTTGGGCTCAGTCAGCGATTGCCTCCACGCATCGTAACCACCATCGACGCTATAGCATTGGTCGAAACCAAAATCGGCAAACAACTTCGCCATATCCTGACTCGAATTGCCGTGATAGCAGTAGATAACGATCGGTATATTTTTCGGTGTATTCTTCAGCAACTTGCGAATGCTGTTGTCATTCAAATGGACCGCGTCCGGATGATGACTTTCGCAGAAAGAACGCGCATCGCGCATATCGAGTAAAAGCCGATTGGGCTTTTCGATAATTTTCTCTGCTTCATCGACTGAAATACGCAAGAACCCGCTCATGTAAACCTCCGCGCAAACCGATCTGTTTGATGCTGTAAATGAAAATACCTCGTGCGCTGAATAAGACGCCGATCCAGCAATGGTTTTCCCGTGGCGAAGTGATAGACAAATTGCAGCGTCGTATTTTTAATTCCAAGCAACTCGTGCCATTCGTCGTCGAAGAAGCAGCCAATGCCGGTGCCGGCAAGGCCGAGTGCAGTCGCGCGTAAATACGCTGCATGCGCAAGTGATCCGGACTCTTGAAATAACGCGAGATAATTCGAAGAATTTTCGACAACACCATCGAACTCGGCGAGAAATCCGGTGATGAAATTGCAATCGCTGGCGATTGCCTGCTGACAACACAACGTCGCCGATGCGCGCTGTGCATTTGTCGTTTTGATGCGGAACAGTTTGTGCGAACCGATCGCGATATCCGTCTCCACCCACTCGTTCCATCGCGTCAGCTGTGCGCGCATTAACGCTTCGCCGCCAGCACTGCGTGCTAATACGTAGATGCCTGGCACGATATCCTGCACACGATGTACGGCAAAGATAAGATGAACATGCGGATGGGCATGCAGTAGCGTCTGCCACTGCGTTTCCAGAAAAGCACTCAGCATTTCGATGAAATGCTCGGATGGCATCAGATAATTCGCATCGTAGGCCTGCGCACTGCGGCGCAAAACTACGACATTTTCGGCTGTCAGCCAGGATTGGGTTATATCCGTGGAATTTCGTTCTGCAACTTCATTCTGCGCAAGTGCATGCTCAAGAAAAAGTTCCGCAACGTCGTGGTCGACTGACAATACGCGCGTCGCTGCGGCGATCTCCATTATCGCCGGCCACTTGTACAGTGGCTTCAGGTCCAGACGATTCGGAATTCCTTGCCAAATCCGCGCATGATCTCGCGGCATCAAAATATGTGTCTGCGCTGAGGTCGAGGTCTGATTGATCTGGATCTGCAACAGACATGAGGCTGTCTCCTCTTCAACGCTGGCATGTTCATCGCGAGTTAAACCCAGCAACACATCGAGATCATCGCTGCTGATATTTTTGAATTGTGCTCTCCAGCCAAGTGCTGCGCAAGCAAATCCCAATGCCGAAACGGCATGACCGACATCAAGATGACAATAACGAAATGCGCGCTCGCCGTATTTCCATGCTTCACGCCAATAAATCGTGCTCAGTGCCACATACAGTTGCAATTCTGCATTGGGTTGCGCGGGCCATTCGCAGCGCAGTTGCAATGCATGCTGATAACTGTCGTAATGATAAAGGCCACTTTTCAATTCCGCAGCGCCGAATATCAATACCCACGCTTCTGTCGGATGCAAATTACCGCTCGACGGATTCGCTCGCAACGCCCAGCGAGTACCATCAGGTAGCTCCTTCCACGCGGTGATGCCAAATGCAAGCCGCAACATTTTACTGAGCGCGTGCAGCGTAAAATTCTGTGCCGCAACGTTTTCACGTATCACGTCCGCATATTTCGTTTCGTCTGGACACTCATCGAGCGGCAAATTAATGGTGTCAGCTCCATCATAAATGCGAAATGGATTGGGCTGACTTTCCCAATCGAGCGCAGCAGGACCTTTTGCATAACCACTGAAACGATGTTTGCTACGCTCATGATATTCGCGCACCGTGCCCGCAAGTTCGTGCTGCAACTTCCCGCCGGTGTCAATTTCCGCTTCAGCGACGCTCATGACTCTGGCCCGAAGCAATCGGCGTAGGCAACGCATTGCTCACAGCTCGGCGAACGACAAACGTAGCCGCCCTCGCGCTCACACAATTGCTTGTAAAAAAACTTTTTCCATTTCATGTCGCGATCGTTGCGAAGCGCGATGCCGGGAAAATTGTATCGAAGCATTTCGCCAAGCTGCGTGCGCGAGCTTAAACCGAGATCTCGCCACAGATGATCGCCACCGAGACAACCTGCCGCCACGATCGCGGCCAACCATTCCTCTGAAACATCGTCGCCGCGACGACCATCAAGCAACAAGTTTCGAATATCGAGCCACTCATCATGGCGCATCATTAATAATTGTTGCCGCAGCGCTCCGCGCGCCACGGCTTCGTCATGCCCCGAATGCAATGCCAACCAGAACAGTGAACCCGGAAAATGCCGCTGCAATAAATCGCTGAACTCCTGCATCTGCAAACCGAGATGAAGTGGCAGACAGCTCGTACCTGCGCGCTGCGCTGCGATAATGCGTGCAATTACCTTATCGTTCGAAAAGCCCGTGTTGTTCGGTAGGCCTCTGTTGTCCGGTAAACCATTAGCCGCACGTAGCAAACCCCGCTCGATCTTGGCAATATCATCGTCAGGTGCCACTGCGCAGACCATATTCATACCGTAGGCTCCGCAGTTGCATCCACGTAACTTGCACACGAATGCGCAGCGCGGCCGTCCGCCTGTTTGTGACTGCAGCCCTCAAGCACACCGTCGACAGATTTTTCCAGCACCGCTTTCGACTGCGAATCGATATCCAGCTGTGCCGCAATGACATTCCAATCGAATCCCACCGCATGCCACTCACCGATTTGCAACAGCGGTCGTCGAATCAGTAACGGCTCCGCAACCATTAACGCAAGCGCTTGTGGAGCGCTGAGATTCTCGGGAATAACTTCACCGCTTTTAATCCGCGGTGCAGCGCGATTGAACCATTGCGCGACTGGCATATCGCTGAAAAATACGTGCAGACGATCAAGTGTCCATTTCTCCGCGAGCAAGCTGCGCGTTTCGAATTCGACGCCCGCATTTTTCAACAGCCATTTCTGCCGCGAATTAGTCGCACAACCTGGCTTCTCGTAAAAAATGAATTGGCTCATCGCGCCTGAATCTCTCTCATCGCTTCTTCAATTTTTTCCGGTGGAATACCGGTCAGCGAGCCGTATGGATTCATCGGTTCGCCCGCAGCGTTGAGAATTGCCGTTTCGATCGGGCAGATGCTCGCGCACTGCGGCTCGGCGTAATCGTCTTCGCATTCGGTGCACTTCTTCGGATTGATTTTGAAATGCGGCGAGCTTTGATATATCGCATTGCTCGGGCAGACATCCATACACGCGAAACAATTTACACACGCTTCGACAATTGATAGAGCCATGGCATTACCTCGACGTAGGGCGCAATAAGCAAAGCGGATTGCGCCGGAGAGTCCCGAAAAAATGGCGCAATGCCCTTCGGTTATTGCGCCCTACGCTTAACCTGCAATTTCACCTGCGATAAGCTCTTCATCAAGCTTGCCCGCCGCAATCATTTCCTTGTACAACGCAAGCACCGCTTCTTCGATCGGCTCCATCGCGTGTTCGCCATTCGGCATCACACCCGCCGCTTCCAATTGCTCCCACGGCTCGTAACCGATCTTCGCGCACAGCACTGCTTCGCAACCTTTGAGCGCACGAATCGAACCCGACAACGCACTCTCCTTTTCGCCACAGCTATCATTGCCAATACAGTACTGATCAACTTTGCGATGGCCGATAAAGCGCACACCGTTCGGCGATGCTTCGTACACAAGAAATTCCGTTGCATGCCCGAAATGCTGGTTGATGACACCACCGCCAGTCGTTGCGACAGCCATCAACACTGGGCGATAGCCTTTACCGACATTTTCTTCAGGCTGCGGAATACTCACTGCGCCAAGACGTGCACGCTTCGCCGCTTTCTCGTCGAGTTCTTCCTTGATCGCTGCGTGAATCACCGCGCGTTTTACCATCGCTGCTTCGTAGTCGATTTCCATCTCTTCGATTTTATCCATCGTAAATTCATCGCCGCGATCTTCACCGAGCAAACCTACCGCGTCGGCGCGGCACTGACGGCAATGACGCATCATGTTCATGTCGCCCGAGCACGAGTCCTGCAAATCTTGCAGCTCTTCGGGCTCTGGGCCGCGCTGCCCCATGATTCCGAAAAATGTTCCGTGCTCGGCTTCAGAAATCAGCGGCATCACGTTATGCAAAAACGCGCCTTTCGATTTCACAACTTTCGAAACTTCTTTCAAATGCTCGTCGTTCACACCGGGAATCATCACCGAATTCACTTTGACGAGAATGCCGCGCGCGACAAGCATTTCGAGTCCTTTCTGTTGTTTCTCGATTAAAATTTTCGCTGCGCGCTTGCCGCGAATACGTTTGTTGTTCCAGTAAATCCATGGATAGATTTTTGCACCGACTTCCGGGTCCACGCAGTTGATCGTGATCGTCACGTGATCGATGTTGTGCTTCGCGAGCTCTTCAACCGAATCCGGTAACGCCAAGCCATTGGTGGAAACGCACAATTTGATATCGGGCGCCTGCTCGCTGAGCATGCGGAAAGTATCGAACGTGCGCTGTGGATTTGCTAAGGGGTCGCCGGGGCCAGCGATGCCGAGCACCGTCATTTGCGGAATGTTCGCCGCGACCGCTTTAACTTTTTTCACGGCCTGATCCGGCGTCAGCAATTCCGAAACCACGCCGGGACGCGATTCGTTCGAGCAATCGTATTTGCGATTGCAGTAGTGGCATTGGATATTGCACGCGGGCGCAACGGCGACGTGCATACGCGCGAAATAGTGATGCGCCTCTTCGGAATAGCACGGGTGATTTTCCACCTTCGCACGAATATGATCGGGCAACGCCGACATCTGATCGTTATCGCTGCCACAGGAACCACTCGAACAACCGCTCGCCGCGATTGCGGGTGCTTCGTCTCCCAACACCGTTAATTCCATCGCCAGATCTCCACTGTCAATCGCGCTGAGCGCGGATTCTCACTTGATCATCGCGCTTTGCGCCGCTATTCACTTCACCATCGCGCTGTGCACGAACACCAGCTCCAAGACGGATTTTGCAAATGCGATGCCTGCGAAAACCTCATTGTTTTCGTTGGAGTTTTAATTTGTGACAGAGAAGATTTGTTGGGTTCAATGATGCCGATGGCAAACAAATTGTGAGAGATGCTACAAGAAGATTCTGCGTCAACATCTGCAATCGGCTTTTCAATGCCTGTACCAACGAGCACTTGTGACCTTCAGGCTATAACGCCAATAGCTCTCCACGAAGGCGCAATGCATTTCGTTTATTGCGCCCAACACGCTCGGTCGTTATTGCGGATATTGCACAAGTTGAGAATTTCGAATAGGAAAATCGGAGGGGTTGACACAGTGTGTCTTATCGAAACGCACTAAGTCCTTTGTGAAATCTTCTGCAAACATGCCGATGACATGTTTGCAGCTCCTGAATGATTGGCGCCCATGGAGTTAAATAACGAGCTATCCACCTTCAATCTTGAACCGCGAGTTTAAGGTCGAATCCGTTCTAACATCGACCGATCGAATTGCGCTGATTTTCATGATTTCTTTCATGATATCTCCTCGATCAAACTTTGCCTTTAAATCGCCGAGGCGATTCGGCCTCACCATGAGGCAAAGTGAATAGAGCAATTTGCGAACCAACACGCAAAAAAATTAAAAAATCCTTATTTATCAAGAGCAATTAATACGCGAATAATTATTTTATAAATTAACCCAGATTCAGTGCTGCCCAATTGATTCTCAGAGCGCGCATCGAAATAGAACAACATGGTGCAAAACGAGCAGCCCCCACAAAAAGGGACATACTTTAGATTTTTCGCATGTGAATATTCAGTGTTTGAATGCGATACGCAATTTGGCGCGGAGTCATGCCGAGAAGACGCGCGGCACGTGCCTGCACCCAACCGGCTTGTTCGAGCGCAGCGATAACGCGTTCGCGCTCGTCGACATCGCTGTCCTGCAAATCGATTTGGGGAATCACAGCAGCTATTATTGGCCGTACACTGTCTGGCTCTAAACCGGTCAACGAAACCACATCGCGATCGATGGTGCCGTCCTCGCTCATGATCGCAGCGCGCTCCAAGGTGTTTTCGAGTTCGCGCACATTGCCCGGCCAGTTGTGGCTCATGAGCATACGAATCGCACTATCGGTCATCGTGAGCTTTCGATTTTGTTGGCGCGCAATATTTTCAAGCAGAAATTCGGCGAGTTCAGGAACATCGGTAACGCGCTCGCGCAGCGCGGGAATCCGGATCGCCATCACATTCAAGCGATAGTACAAATCTTCGCGGAATTTTCCTTTCTCCACTTCGACTTCAAGATTGCGATTCGTCGCAGCAACGATACGTACATTCACTTTAATGGTTTGGCCACCACCGACACGCTCCAGTTCGCCTTCCTGCAATATGCGCAATAACTTCGCTTGGAACATAGGCGATATTTCGCCGATTTCATCGAGAAATAACGTGCCGCCGTCGGCTTGCTCGAAACGGCCCTTGCGTTGCTTGATCGCGCCCGTGAACGCTCCCTTCTCGTGGCCGAACAATTCGGATTCGAGCAAATTTTCTGGCAGCGCAGCGCAATTCAAACGAATAAAGGGTTGATGGGCACGCGGTGAATTGTAATGAATAGCGCTCGCGATCAATTCTTTACCGGTACCCGATTCGCCAAGTACCAGTACCGTACTATCAAATTTCGCAACGCGCCGCACCTGATCGAACACACGTCGCATTGATGGCGTGTTGCCGACGACCATATTTTCGAAACCGTATTTGCCGCGCACTTCGCGCCGCAATTCGTCGCGCTCATCGGCAAGCCGCTTTCCACTTTCGAGATTGAGTGCGAGGCGAACGGTTTGCGCGAGCAGGTTGGCAACCATTTCCATAAAGCGCGAACGCTCTGACAACAAATCATCTGCAGGCGTATCCGGTTGCGCCGCTAAAACACCGATCGTACTGCCGTCCTGTGCGCGAATCGCGATGCCGATAAAGGGCAATTCGAGATCGTACAATGCAAGTCGATCGAGAAAGCGCGGTTCCGCCGAAATACGGCCGAGCACGATGCTCTCGCCATTTTTCAAAATATTACCGACGATGCCCTCACCGCTGCGATAACGCACACTGTTCGATGCACGATTCACGTCGGATGAATTGGTATGCACGGCACCGATCTGCAATTCGCTACGCTCGCTGTCGGCCAGCGTAATCAGACCATGCAACATACCCGCTTCGTTGTGCAGAACCGCGAGCACGCTCTCCAGAATTTCCTCGATCTGCTGCGAGCGACTCAAAATTCGCGCAATTTGAAATGCGGCGTTCAGATGACGTTCGTGTAAATCGCCTCGACTAAGCGGGCGGGCGCGCGGTGATGACATCAACGTACTCACGTTTCACCTCAAGTTCTTCGTTATACAGGTTGCTTTAGCAACTGGCCGAAAACGGCAGCTCAACGACAACTCTGCAACCCGTTTTGTAACCGGTATCGATATGTACCGTTCCCGCATGCGCCATCACAATTTCCTGCACCATCGACAATCCCATACCACGACAACCACTGTGCGGCGCTTTGGTGCTGAAAAATGGCTCGAATACTTTCACCACCAGATCCGGCGAAATACCGGGCCCACTGTCGATCACTTCAATCTTTACCACATCTTTTTCGGCGGTCGTACGCAGCAATAATTCGCGGCGATGAATCGAACGCGCACTCATCGCTTCGATGGCGTTGTCGATTAATTGTTTAAGCATGCTGCGCAGACGGCTCTCGCGCCCCATCACCCACGGCAATCGCAATGCCGGACTCCATTCAACAGTAATACCCTGACTCAGCAAGCGATCGGTCGACAACGTAACCACTTCGCGAATCAGATGATTGATATTCACCGGTAATTTCGGCTCTTCGACACGCACCGGCATCGATGCCATCAAGCTGTCGAGCGCGTCTGTTCCGGCATCGAGCGCTTCCTGCAACGCCTTGATCACCGGATCGTTGCGGCCTTCACTGCCGGCACGACGCTGCAACGTTTTCAGTGCAACCGCGATGAGATTGACGGGGCCTTGCAATTGATGGATTGCGCCATTGAATGTTTCGCGCATGCCTTCGACCAATTCTTCTTCGGCCATTAACGCTTTGAGTGCATTCAAGTGCGAATCTTCGCGGCGCAAACGCAGCTCGGTGATGTCGTCGATGATGAGCAGCCAATTACGCTGTTGCGGCTGCGCAAAAAAATTATCCGCGCGCTCATCTTCGATTTGCAGTGTCGATCCGAAACAATTTAGCCAACGTGGAGAACGGCCACCGAGATCGAAACTGATTTCCTGATTCTCGAATTTCTTGCCCCGCTCCAATAATGTCTGAAACGATTCGCCCAACTGCTCGCGCAACAACGGCAGCATATGCCCCACCGGCTGGCCGGGAACCAGATCGGCAGCAAGCGCGCGGAAGCTAGGGTTCGAGAGCACGATATTATCGTCGTCATCGAACAACACCATCGAGGCGGGCGCTGCGTTCAGCACCGCTTCGAGCATTTGTTTTTGATTGTGCGCGCGCTGTTCCAGTTCATGCAGCTCGGTAAAGTCGCGATGCATACCGAGGTAATAAACGGTTTCACTACTTTCATCGAGAACCGGCGCAACCATCAATTCAGCCAGGTACAGCGTTGCATCTTTGCGACGATTGACCAACACGCCGGACCATGAACGCTTCTGTTGCAATCGGCCCCACAGCGCCTGATAGACAAGACGCGGCGTTGTCTTGTTCGAGAGAATCGATTCGTTCTTGCCGATGATTTCCTCGCCGCTATAGCCGGTCATTTGAGTAAACGCGCGATTCACATACAGAATATTTGCACGTAAATCGGTAATCGAAATAGCCACGGGGGCGTGCTCGACAGCCTGCAGAAAAACGTCTGCCGAAAGAGATTGCATCGCATCATTTTTCCCTTCCAGAGAAAAACGCAGCTTGGATTCACCATGCGCATTTAAGACCACTGCTGTCTCTCCACTACCTGTTGCCTGCGGCCGGCTATCTGTTGCCTGCGGCTGGGTACCTGTTGTCTGCTGAAAATCGCCTTGCTGAGGCTTGATCGATTTCACCATTGCTAAAACTCCGCATCGCACCGATGGGGCTCTCGTGTTGGTGAAGGTGCAATACATATGCCGTGCAAAATTCACGAAAATTGTGCGTTTGTAGCGCATGTTACGTGTGCTTTCGTCGCAAACCCGACAACCTGATCGGAGCAGGTATCGATCGTATTGTCGCAATCACGACAAAAATCATGGCGGCTGTACATCCGGCACTTTAGAAGTCGCGACATCTATTGAGCTACGTCAATAAAAACGGCGTCTTTCCTACAACACATTGCGACGAAAATTCAGTGGCATGGTTGATGCACTTTTGATTTCGGAAGGAGCCATTTTTGAATATGCGCACTGAAAAACGAATCTGGATTGATTTCGAATTGAGAGCCTTGGAATTGGAGTTTACGTCATGGAATATATTCTGCTGCTGATCAGCAGTGTGTTCGTCAACAACGTAATTCTTGTTCGTTTTCTTGGCCTGTGTCCTTTTATGGGCGTCACTAATAAATTCGATTCGGCCATCGGCATGGGCATGGCAACAGGTTTCGTATTAACGCTTTCATCTGCCGCCTGCTGGGCACTCGAACGTTTTATATTGCTGCCGCTCGATATCGGCTTTATGCGAATTCTTTCGTTTATTCTTGTGATCGCTGCGGTCGTTCAATTTACAGAAACCGTGATTCGAAAATTGAGCCCTTCGCTGTATCAAAGCCTCGGCGTTTATTTGCCGTTGATTACGACGAATTGTGCGGTACTCGGTATTCCATTGCTCAACGTGAGTTTGAAATACGACCTTATCCAAGCGACGTTATTCGGCTTTGGATCGTCGGCAGGTTTCACGTTGATTCTGATTATTTTCGCCGGCATGCGTGAACGTATGGCGCTCGCGAATATTCCCGCAACCTTTAAAGGTGCGCCGATAGCAGCGATCACGGCGGGATTACTGTCGCTGATTTTCATGGGATTTAGCGGTCTCGTTACCGCGTAGGGCGCAATAACCGAAGGGCATTGCGCCATATTCAATTCGGCAAGATAACGGCGCAATGCCTTTCAATTATTGCGCCCTACAAAACAGGAGATCGTCATGCTTCTTACGCTTACTGTCATGACCACCATCGGTGCTGCGTTGGGATTACTGCTCGGTATCGCCGATAAAGTATTCGCGGTCGAAGGCAATCCACTCGCCGACGAAATCGCTGCGATGATGCCGGGATCGCAATGCGGTCAGTGCGGATTTCCCGGCTGCAAACCTGCAGCGCAAGCGATTGCCAATGGCACCGCGTCGGTTTCGGTCTGTCCACCGGGAGGCCGCGCACTCGCCGAAAAATTAGCGGCGCGTTTAGGTGTAGCACTCGATGCCGGCGCTGGCGCCAGCGAACCGCTCGTTGCATTTATCGATGGCGCCGTTTGCACAGGTTGCACGCGTTGTTACAAAGCGTGCCCTACTGACGCCATCGTCGGTGCCAGCAATCAAATTCACGTGGTGATGGGTAAAGCGTGCACTGGTTGTGCGAAATGTCAGGAAGCCTGCCCCGAAGATTGTATTTCGCTGCAGGCCGAACCAAAAACGGTTTACACGTGGAATTGGCCCAAGCCGCAAGTGGCGTAAAAAGACGCTGGCCGATGAAATATTCCTAAGCACAGTATGTACGCAATATGATCGATAACGCGTGTGGTGAAATGAGGTAAGTAAAATGAAATTATTTTCACTGCGCGGCGGTGTGCATCCCGATAGCCATAAAGATCTGACAGCCGATCGCCCTATCGCGATTAATTTGCCCATTCCAGAGCGCTTGTATATTCCGCTGCGTCAGCACGCCGGCGCAGAAGCTCGTCCCGCCGTGCGCGTAGGCGATCGTGTATTGAAAGGCCAGCGTATCGCCGCAGGCGGTGCCGAAGTTTCCGCGCCGTTGCACGCATCGACCTCCGGAAAAATTATTGCCATCGACGATGTTGCAGCGCCGCACCCAAGCGGCTTAAAAGCGCCGGCAATAATTATCGAGGCTGACGGTGAAGATCGCTGGTTTGAACGCGACGATCCGATCGATCCATTCTCGCTCGAACCCGAACAAATCGATCAGCATGTATTGAATGCCGGTGTGGTCGGACTCGGCGGTGCATTATTTCCGGCGATTGTGAAATTGCGTCTCGGTCGTAAACGCGCAATCAATACCTTGATTTTAAATGGCAGCGAATGCGAACCGTATTTAACCGCTGACGATCGCATCATGCGCGAACGGTCGCATCAGATTGTCGATGGCGCGCGCATCATGCGCCACATCACCAAATCGACAAATATTGTTATCGCCATCGAAAACAATAAGCCGCAGGCGATTGCAGCGATGCGCGCCGCCGCTGAAATGCACGGCATGATTACGGTGGTCGCAGTACCCGCGATTTATCCGATGGGATCGGCCGAGCAATTGATTCGCGCAGTGGTAGGCCACGAAGTTCCCGCCAATGCGCGCAGCGCAGATACCGGCGTGCTCGTGCACAACGTCGCCACCGCATTCGCCGTGCATCAAGCCTTTCGCGAATCGGCTCCGCTGATTTCGCGCATTGTCACTATCGGCGGCGAATGCGTGACGCGTCCGCAAAATGTCGAGGCATTGATCGGCACACCGATCAAACATTTATTCGATTATTGCGGCGGTTTTAGAAAACCGGCGGCGCGTCTGGTCATGGGCGGACCGATGATGGGACAAATTTTGCCGCACGACGACGTGCCGCTGATTAAAGGCGCTTCGGGATTACTCGCGCTATCGCAAGCCGAAGTGCAACGCGATGAAGCGGCGCCGTGCATTCGCTGCGCGCGCTGTGTCGATGCCTGCCCGATGGGTTTAATGCCGCTCGAAATGGCGAATCATGCGCGCAGCGACGATTTTTCCGGTGCGCAAAAATACGGGCTCGACGATTGCATTTTGTGTGGTTCGTGCGCATTCGTTTGTCCTTCGCATATTCCGCTCGTGCAATATTTCCAATATGCACGCGGCGAAATCTGGTCGCGCGAAAATAGCGAACGCAAAAATGCACTGACCAAAACCTTGATGGAACAACGTCAGCAGCGTGTCGAAGCAGAAGCCGCAGCAAAAGCCGCGGCCAAATCGCAGAAGCGCAGAAAATCCAGCGAAGCCACCGCTGAACAAAAGGCAGATGTTGAGGAAAGCGCATCATGAACCGAGTAGCGCCTGATCCATCTACCTTGATTACGGCAAGCGCACCGCATGCGCACGATCGCTCGTCCGTCGACAACATTATGCTCAATGTCTGCGGCGCACTGATCCCCACCACGGCATTCGGTTTCTATTTATTCGGCTGGCCCGCATTCAATTTATTTTTTATTTGCTGCGCGAGCGCAGTTGCGACGGAAGCGTTGTGTTTACGCGCAATCAACGCACCGTTCAAACGTTTGCGCGATAGCTCGGCGTTACTCACTGGCTGGCTGCTCGCATTGAGCTTACCGCCGTGGGCACCGTGGTGGATTGCATTGGGCGGCGCTGCATTTGCAATTGCAATCGGCAAACAATTATACGGTGGCATCGGCCAAAATCCGTTTAATCCCGCGATGCTTGCGCGCGTTGCATTATTGATTTCATTTCCGGTGCAGATGACCACATGGGTCAACGTCACACCGGCGTTATCGGCATCGGCACCTGATTTCGTCGAGGCATTGCGTATCACGTTCAACGGAATCCCCGACGCCATGAAAGGACCCGATGGCATCACCGGCGCAACAGCACTCGGCCATCTACGCACAGCGTTGACCCTGCATAAAGATGCCAACGAAATTATTGCGCAGGATTTCGATTGGCATAACGCATTAGTCGGCACTACGCGTGGCAGTCTCGGCGAGACGTCGGAAATACTTGTGCTCATCGGAGGCGCGTGGCTTTTGTATAAGCGCATTATCAGCTGGCATATTCCGGTGGCAATGCTCGCTGCGCTCGGTCTCAGCGCAGGTTTCTTTCATCTGATGAATCCTGCTCTGCACGGTAGCGCGCTATTTCATCTAACCTCGGGCGGCATCATGCTCGGTGCATTTTTTATCGCCACCGATTTCGTTACTTCGCCTGCCAGCAATAAAGGCAAACTGATTTTCGGCGCGGGCTGCGGCATCGTCACTTACATCATTCGCAGCTGGGCAGGATTTCCTGAAGGTGTCGCCTTCGCTGTGTTATTCATGAATGCACTGACGCCGCTGATCGATCGTTATTTCAAACCGCGTATTTTCGGTCGCGATCACAAAGGCGAACCCTTGCCGCTGCCATCGAGTCGCGGTGGCCCGAACATATCATGAGTGACGAACAAATAAGTGGCGAACAGATGACATCGACGACATTACCGTTTCGTTCGCGTATGCCCTATCACGGGCTGCTGCTCGGCATTATTTGTTTGGGCATGACGCTGGCGCTGATGATTGGTTACCGCTATACGCGCAATGGTATCGAAGCAGCGGCGTTACAGGATCGACTCGCCAATCTTGCGCAGGTATTACCGGCTTCGTTGTACAACAACAATCCGGTGCAAGATGTGCAGATCATCGACGATACGCAATTATCGGATCAGCCCATCGAAGTGTATTTAGCGAAGCGTGATGGAAAAATAAGCGGCGTTGCCTTTCAAGTTAAACGCTCCGGTTACGGCGGACCGATTACCTTGCTGATGGCACTGGATGCACAAGGCAATATTCTCGGTGTGCGCGTACTTGCGCACAAAGAAACTCCGGGCCTTGCCGATCGCATCGATATCGGCAAAGACAACTGGATCACACGCTTCGACCATCGCTCGCTATCTAACACTTCGGAAAAGGCGTGGCATGTGAAGAAAGACGGTGGCGATTTCGATCAATTCACCGGCGCAACGATTACGCCGCGTGCAGTGGTAGGTGCCGTTTACCAAGGTTTGTTATTTCACGAGCGGCATTTTTTGAAAAACGAAGCCCGTGAATCTTCGGCGGAGAAAACTCAATGAGCCATAGCAACTCCAGCAACACCGCCTACTACGGTCGCGTCATGCGCGACGGCTTGTGGGATAACAACGTGCCGCTCGGACAAATGCTCGCGATGTGTCCGACGCTCGCGACCACCACGAGCGCCACCAACGGTCTCGGCATGGGCATCACCACCGTTGCCGTGATGGTAGTGTGCAATTTAGCGGTCGCGTTATTGCGCAATTACATTTCGCCGCAGGTACGCATTCCTGTTTTCGTCTCGATCATCGCCGGCGCAGTCACCCTCGTCGATATGGCGCTGAATGCGTGGATGCACAGCCTCTATCAGGTACTTGGTTTATATATCGCATTGATCGTATCGAATTGTGCCGTGCTCGGCCGCGTCGAAGTATTCGCGGCAAAACAGCCTGTGGTCGCATCGATGATCGATGCCGCAGCGATGGGATTAGGTTTTACGTGGGTACTGGTACTGATGGGCGGCATCCGCGAAATTATCGGCAGTGGCACACTCTTCGCGCATGCATCGTCGCTACTTGGACCGCACTTCGCCTGGATGGAAACGACGGTGCTGCCGAATTATCAGGGCGTACTCATCATGATATTACCGCCAGGCGCATTTCTCGTGCTCGGATTTTTACTCGCGATGAAACGCCGTATCGATCAATACCTGCGCGAACGCGATCGAATTCTTCACGGCGGTCTGCCTGTATTAAATTGATCGGCATCTAGATATCGGTACTTGGATTTAGCAAAGAGGAAATGAACATGCGTGTCGGAGTGGTTTATGCGAACGCACGCCATCAACTGTGGCTCAATGTCGATGTCGACGATGGCGCAGATATCAAGTGCGCTATCGAGCGCTCGGGTATTCTCGACTATTGCCCCGAAATCGATTTATACACGCAGAAAATTGGAGTGTTCGGCAAATTCGCTAAATTGGAAAATCCCGTTCACGACGGCGACCGTATCGAAATCTATCAGCGCATCACCCGTGTCATCGACGATGAAGATGATGATGACGACTAGAAAATACCTATCGCCTATTGCCCAAGATAGCTTTTGAAGCGATCGGTATAACGCACTGAAAAATTATTGCCCTCGCGTGTAATAAAAAATGCCGCGATATTGTTTTTCTGCGCGAGCTCGAAACCCGCGGTAGGACCCAGAACTTCGAGCGCAGTATCCCAGCCATCCGCTGAAGTCGCATCAGAAGCAACGACTGTCACCGACGCCAATTTATGCGCGATCGGTTTTCCCGTGCGCGGATCGATCGTGTGCGAATAACGCACGCCGTCTTTTTCGAAATAATCGTGGTAATCCCCCGCCGTCGTTATGCCAATGTGGGAGCCGATGATCGCCGATTCGGCTGCGCTCGCCACACCATTTCCATTGACTGCATCACCTGGTTTTTCGATACCGATTCGCCACGGCTTACGCTCGGCGTTGAGTCCGACAAGTCGTAATTCACCGCCAACCTCCACCAGAAAATCGCTACACCCCAACTCGTTCAAAGTATTCGCCAATTGATCGACCGAATACCCCTGCGCAATGCCGTTGATATCGATCGACAATGCATTTAACTTTTTCACGCGCGGCTGCAGCGGATCGATTTCAAGCTGTCGATAATCCACGGCTGTACGCGCTTGTGCGATGTCGGTTTCACTCGGTATAAATCCCTCCTTACGATGGCGACCAAATCCCCACAAATCGATCAGCGGCGCAATCGTAATATCGAATGCGCCATCGCTTTCTGCGCTGATCTGCTGCGAGGCTTTTAGCACCGCGTATAAATCGGCGCCGACAGCAATCCAGCTACCTGGGCCGGTCTGATTGAAATGACTCAGTTCGGAATCATCCCGATAATTCGATAATGCGCGATCAATTTCCGCCAACCGCTGTTCGACGCGTTGCTGTAAAACCTCGAATTTTTGCCTAGGCTGACACGCAACGACGGTAATGTGATAGGTGGTGCCCTGGGTTTCACCCTCGAAACGAATTGGGCTTGATTGATTGCAGCCAGCGATGAAAGCAGCCGACGCAAACAAAGTAAGCAGAAGTTGCAAAAATCTCATGGGATGAATCCACGAATCAGAGTACTCACAGTTAATCAATGATCGGCATTTTCGTAAACAGCGGTGTATGCTTTAAGCGGTAAACATTGATCTTGATCCATGACGAGGATTACAGCATGCCGAAAACTCGGATCGAGCACGACAGTCTTGGCAACATCGAAGTTGAGCAAGACCGACTGTGGGGCGCGCAAACCCAGCGAGCAATTACACATTTCGCCATTTCGCATGAGCGGATGCCAATCGAAATCGTGCGAGCACTCGCGATGGTGAAGCGAGCCGCAGCTGTCGTAAATCGGGACCTTGGCCTACTACCCTCTGCCACTGGCAGCGCCATCATCAACGCAGCCGATGAAGTGCTGCATGGCGACCTCGATGATCATTTTCCGTTACTAGTCTGGCAAACCGGCAGTGGCACGCAAAGCAATATGAACATGAATGAGGTACTTGCGAATCGTGCAACGCAATTGCTTGGCGTCAAGCTTGAAGAAAAACGTATCGTCCATCCCAACGATCACGTCAATCTTGGGCAATCATCGAATGATGTTTTTCCAACCGCGATCCACGTCGCCGCGACTATCGCAATTAGCGAAAATTTGTTGCCTTCGCTTGCTCGATTGCATTCGACCTTAACCGAAAAAGCCAACGCGTTTGCGAAAGTAATTAAGATCGGTCGTACTCATCTGCAGGACGCGACACCGCTGACGCTTGGTCAGGAAATATCGGGCTGGACTGCGCAATTGCATTTCTCACAAAACCTAATCGCGGAACGCTTGCACGGACTTTATGCGCTCGCGATTGGGGGAACAGCTGTTGGAACCGGACTGAATACACATCCCGAATTTGGTGTACGCGTTGCTGCCGAATTGAAACATCGGACAGCACTGCAATTTATTGTCGCACCAAATCTTTTTTCGGCGCTTGCCGCACATGACGCAATCATCGCCGTGCACGGCGCGCTCCGCACACTCGCAACAGCACTGATGAAAATTGCCAACGATATTCGCTGGCTCGCCTCAGGTCCTCGGTGCGGCATTGGCGAATTGATACTTCCAGAAAACGAACCGGGCAGCTCGATCATGCCGGGAAAAATAAATCCAACTCAATGCGAAGCAATGACGATGCTGTGTGCACAAGTTATGGGGAATGATGTCACCATCGGCATCAGCGGCGCGTCGGGAAATTTCGAGCTCAATGTATTCAAACCGGTCATCGCACATAATCTTCTGCAAAGCATTCGATTGTTAGCCGATGGTATGACAGCGTTCGAGAAGTACTGCGTCTCTGAATTGCAGGCAAACACGGTGAGAATTGCTGAGTTTTTGGAGCGCTCGTTAATGCTTGTTACGGCGCTTACTCCACATATTGGGTATGATCGTGCGGCGGAGATTGCACGACGCGCACATCTAGCAAACACAACGCTGCGTGAAGCTGCGCTGGCGAGTGGCGATATCACCGCTGATGACTTTGATCGCTGGATGAATCCTCAACACATGATCAACACGCAGAACAAATAGAGAACTTTTTATCACTAAAATTTGGTACTAAAGCCAACCAAGTTAATTAGCAAATGGGTACAATCATCAATGACCTGCTGATGTGAATAGCCACATGAAATGAACGAGTCATAATGCTGTGCCATATTCGCCAGGACATTCACACACTGATGTGCACGAAGTGATGCATTTATACTCGGATGTAAACGCCCCTGCTGCTGTGCCTCACGAATTTTTTCAACAAATATCTTACTGATAGCTTGAAACCGTCCAATACGCAGCTTTCTGAATCGACCATCCTCTTTATCTGACAAAAGCTGGCCTATCGAGTTTATCGCATAGTTTTCTTTCCATTTTGCGAAGCCAGCTTCTACAGCCGCACGCACTATGAGAAATCCCTGCTCACTATTCCAATCAGTGTCTGCTGGGATCTTAAATCCTTCGTTAGCCGTCTCGTATATTTCTTCGGAGATAGCATATACGACATCTTGAACAGACGAAAAATAGATATAAAAATGAGGCTGTGCGATGTTGGCGGCACGTGCAATATCCGTAATCTTCGCCGTGTACTTCCCCTGCGATATCAGCGCTTTCGTCGCTTCCATAATTCGACGCCGCGTTTTATCACTTTTTCGTCCGACCGACTTTTTCTCAGAATCATCGATGGTATTTATAGATTTTCTCTCCATTGCCGCCACCATTATTATAGCGATACAAAAGCTCTTACCCACCAACTAGAAGACACCAGAACGAGATGTAGCCCCTACAACCGGCTTGGTAAAACACTTCCTATATCGTCGATTTACTGATGCTTATCCATGCGATTTATTATTTCGAATCCATCACGCAAATTACCTATACAACATAAACCCCGGCAGATCAAACGTTACGGTCGTCAAATAGCGACTGTTTGATCGCCAAACGAGGGCGATAATCGCTCACAGTTACACAATTAACAAAGCCTGTGGAAACAGAGAAATTATTCATGCTAATCGCACGTTTGATTGAATTAAGTGGGGGCAAAAAACGCCCCCAAAACGTCAAAACTTATATCGGAGCGATGCGCCAACCGTTCTCGGCGGGCCGTAGGTTTCCGAAAAGAACCCCAATGATTCCGGAATTTGTAAACCGCCGGTGCTGTACTTTTTGTCCTCCAGGTTTTTTACCCACATTGCCGCATCGATACCTGATTGAAGCATATTCGCCCAGTCAGCACGAAGGTCGATTAGATAATAGCTGGGGCTCTTACGCGCATCATTAAGCGGGCCGTTATCAATTCCAGGGAAATTAAATGTCCCGTCGATATCCTCAAAGCGGGTAACCTCGGACTGATAAGTGTATGAAGCATGCAAAGTGATGTCGCCAATATTTGGGTCAAATGGCAATAGATAGCTAACAGATGCATTACCTGAGTGACGCGGAATATTCAAAAAATCATAGCCCGACTGATCCTGCTCGATGCTGGTTATTGGATTGAGCGCTTTCCACTTCTTGTAGTATGCATCGATATATGAGTAATTGAGAGACATGGTAAGGCCGTCAATCGGGATTACCGAAAGCTCCAGATCGGCGCCACGAACAACAGCACCGGCAGCATTCACCGTATTCGTTCCAAAACCGGTACTCGAACGAGCGTCGCCTTGGGTTTTTTGAATATCGGTATAGTCCTGCCAGAACAGCGCAGCGTTGATACGTGTGGCAATACCCGAATCGGATAGCCAGTCTGTTTTTGCACCAACTTCGTAGTTTAAAACCTCTTCCTGGCTGTAGGGTTCAAACTGGAAATCCTCTGCAGCCCGAAGGTTGAAGCCGCCAGGGCGATAACCGGTGGATATGCTGCCGTAATACATCTGACTTGTTGTTGGTTTGTAAGTCACTACGCCGCGATAAGTGAGTGCTTCAAATGTCTCAGATTCTTTTCTTGCACATTGATCAATTGGGTATGTAGCACCACCACTGTTAGGAATTGCAACAAGACAAACCTGTGTGCCATCGCCCGTATAATCGACATTCTTTGCGACCATGCTGCGCTCGTCCTCCGTATAACGAACCCCCAGCGTGAGCGATAGCTCCGGAATTATCTCGAAGGTCCCCTCGGAGAAGATCGCTCTAGAAACGTTTTCAGCATCACCGCTAGGAGAGTCACGCCATTGATCAACCTGAGCCGCTAGCTGGACGGGTTTTAGTTCAGTGCCATCCATTAGAAAATAATACGCACCAACAACCATATCCAGACGATCATGGAAGGCCTTGAACGAAAACTGAAGCTCATCGCTATACTGTTCGGACTCTACTTTAGCGTCGGGATATTGGCCGGAGTATGTCACAGCAAACACATCCCCAACGACTCGCCCATTTGTTCGAGTCCCCGTAATCGCCAGCGCGGTGCCATCAGTATCAAAACCGTATTTATAATCCAGCCGGCGATAAGCTAGGATATTTTTGATACTCATATCTTCCTGAATATCAAATGTTGTTGTATTCGAGATGATTTGATTGGTGATCTTCTCCTTAGCATCATTATCTGTTTCAACTTTTTGCCAGGAGCGATTGCTTTGCCGAGCAATTGCATCGTTCAACTGATTTTTCCACGGATACACATCAGTGCCATTGTTGAAGCTGGTGTTGTAAAGACTATTAATCGTTTTACAGAATGAGCAATCGCCGACACCTACGAAAGCAGTTGTGGTAGGAACCCTTGCGCGTATGCTGTTGCTGCTCCAGTCCATGACTAATAAATTGCTCAAGCTATCCGTTGGCTCAAATTTAAACGATGCACGTAAAGCTTCTGGATGATCGTCCCAGTATTTTTTTCCGTGCAGCGCATTGTTGGCGATATTCTCCTGGTAGCCGTCTCTATCCTGCTTGAACCCCGAAAAGCGCGTGTACAACATATCATTTACAGGAAGATCGACCGCACCCTCTACACCTCGCAAGTTGTAGTCACCAACAACGCCTTGTATATAGCCTCCCAATTTGCTTCCAGGTGCTGCAGGCGTGAACAAAACGGCGCCGCCGGTACTGCTCTTGCCAAACAATGTGCCCTGCGGACCTTTAAGAACTTGCACGTTGCTCAGGTCATACAGAGAAATGTTGGTACCTTGAGTGGGCGTCAAAGCGACATCTGCGAAATAAAGCGGAACGGCTGGATCGATAGTAATGAGCGACTCTGCGGGACGTTGTCCGCGCAAAGCGATAATGGGAGAGTTTGTACTACTGCCTGCAGTTTCGATCGACATTGACGGTACATGCGCCGCGAGGCTCGACATTTCAGTAATGTTATTTTCGCGTAAATAGTCGGCCGAAAATGCGCTAACCGAGATGGGTACTTCCTGAAGCTCCTCCTCCTTTCTTCGAGCGGTAACGACTACCTCTTCAAACTGCCCGGCCGCGACAACAGGCGCATTACTTTTCGTTTCGGCAAAAGCGAAAGAAGGCAGCAGAAAAAACGCACTGCATGTCACAGGCACCAATGGTTTAAATAGCATCAAAGCAGCTAGCGATTGCCCCAACTTTGGTTTCATACTGGACTCTCCATTATCGTTATGAGTTATTGCATCCGAGACATGAATTTTCACGGAAGCTATTGCACCATGGCCCCTCCATTCACAGATACCTGTGAATGGAGGGGGTTGCACGACGCAAGTACGGACTTAACTTTTGGAATTTCTTTTGCGTAATTTCGCTGGTACTGCTAACAGCAGTAGCGCACCGAAGCTTGAGAGGAACATGAAGGCACCATCGATATCGACGTAATAACCCTTGTCGATTGTGACCGTTACTGTGCTCGGATCACTCGTGTTAACACCGTCACTTACAACCAAAGAGAACACGTAGTTACCCGCAAAATTCGCCTCGAATGCTGGATTTGCAATCGAATAATTGCTCAACATGTTTTGTTTGGTGATGGCATTACCCTGCGAGTCTTTACCCAACAACTCCAGAGATCCAGACATCGGCACGGATACAACAGTCCACTGATAAGTTAAATTATCGCCATTTGGATCACAGCTGTTTCCTCCTGCAAGCGTAACTGTGCGACCACCAACCGTGTCGTAATTGGTTTTTGTGAAAAGTCGACTAATCGCGCTGCCAGCATTGGCGACAGGTTTATTTGGATCGCTTGAGCCCGTTGCGGCTTGACATGCATTTTGTATGGCAGCATTTTGCGGCGCATAGTCACTATTATCGCCACAACCATTACCTGCCGTCGCAGTTAAATAACCCGCACCTGTATATCCATATGCAGTTGCGCAATCATTATCGGTGTCAGCAAATTCGGAAGCGTTGTTTGGAAATCTATCTTGCGCATCGATCTTGCCATCTCCATCACTATCAACGCCGACAACGGTCGATTTCGTAATGGTCAAAGCTGCAGGCGCAGTCTGCACACCCGCCTGTTGCGCCAATACCGAATTTAGCTGTGCTATGGTTTGAGTTGGCGTGACCCCCGGAACGGTAAGTGCCATCAATGCACTGGGCGATTGGCTTAATATGCTGACTATTTGCGTGTTATGCCCACTTAACGCAGACAGAGGTACCCCTGCTGCTGCACCGTCGATCTGACCATCGGAAAGATCCTGTGCGTACGCTGTAAATACGGCATTGGCATCACCTGTACCTACCTCCGTTAATATTTGCTTAAATAGCGCAGCATTAACCTCAATAGCTGTACGATGTCTTAACGCAGCTGCGGCATCATTCGAACCTTGAATCAATGGGGCATCGGTAAATATATTAATGCTATCGAGCAGACCAAGCCCAAGTGCAGCTTTAACTACAGAGGCTTGCTCTCCCATTTCACCGCCATTAGTGGTCGTAAAAAAGTTATCTCTCGTGATGGTACCGGGCGTTGCGGTATTTTTCCGAACAGCAGAAGCGTGCGCCATCTCGGTTACTAATGTTGTCAATGGCGTGACGACAATCGGAGTTTGGGCATTGCCGACCAATTGATCTGTACGTACTACCGTACGCAACGCTGGGATTACAGGATCTGAACCATCAAGCTCTTTGCCGTTGGTAACTTCAAGCAAAAATGGGCCGCTGACTGCTGCAGGAACCGCAAGATTGATAAACCGACCAGCATCATCGGTGGAGCCTGTTTTTAGCAGACTACCCTTTAAATCCGGCGCATTCAGGTCGAACGAATACAAGGAAGCCGTAGCATTTTTCAGCGGACCCTTAACTGCATAACCCTGGGCTGTGGTGTTAATGGTCGGGCTAACGCTGCCGCCACCATCATCTCCATCGCCGCTGCCGCCAGAGCAGCCGGCGAGCGCTAAAAATGATGCGCAAGTAAATATGCTGATTGATCGACCTACTGTGATACGCCATTTAGGTTGTTTCATCTGGCTGATGTATAAATTGCTCGGAAGTCGCTTTTTATAATCTGCGATCATGTCTAGCTCCACATTTGAATATTATTTTAGGCTCCCCAACATTTCCCGAAAGCAACGTCCTTGTGTCGTATCAAAAGACGGCTCGGTGTTGGGCGGTTACTGCCAAATTGCAATGATGAAAAGACCGAACTACTGTGATTTATCAGCGCGGCGGCAAAACTTTTACATCACTGCAAATAAAATATCTGAAAACCAATTATTTATTTTTTTTGCGTTGATAACGTTTTCCGGCGACAAGCGTCAGCAAGCCAGGCGCGAACAGCCAGGCAGACGTAGGAATAGGAAGATACACCACCTTCCCAACGGTTATATTGATTGTGCTGTCCTCATACGCAGGGCCTAGATTATCCTGGAACAGATACTGCCCTGTGCCGCCCGCAGCAAACGAGCTAAACGAAATGGTATTTATTAATGTCAGAGGACCGCCAGGCGTAACAACTTGGCCAAATATGTTAAGCACGGGATCTGGATACAACTGCGGCGGCTTCAATGCTGGCGGGGGTGCACCTACGCCTCCAACGGCAGGATCAGTACAGCTGCTGCTAGTGGCAAGCTCACAAACTGATGCACCACCCTTGACGGTAGCATTTCCGCTCATCGTGAACGTTGTGCCACTAAACGAGCCAAGAAGTTTTTGCGACCAGCCGACATAGCCAAAGGAGCCACTGGTAACATTGATCTCAATATCTACGGGGCCAAAAAAAATCTCCCCAGTATCCGTATTTATCCAACCCTTACCGTTAGTGGCGACAGGTGGAATATTGTGAGTGGCCGAGCCGCTCGGACCAAGCGCACCATTAGGATCTGGAACACCGCCAACCATGGGCTTGGAGGAAGTATATTTACCTTGTCTTATGTAACCATAATCGATTTCATATATTGCCGCCGTGGCTTGAGCTGCAGCAAACAATGCTGTTGCAGCAGAAGCGGACAAGAGAAGTGTTTTGACGTTTTTCATATTTTTATTTACCGCCTTTTCTCGATAACAGTGTGAAAAAATGATCCGGGAATTAAGCATCCCCGGATCAAATTAACACGGGCAAAATACAGCAAATTAGCTGCGGCGCTTGCGTGCCAAACCGCCCAACCCCAAGACTGCAGAACCAAACAACCAAGCTGCCGCAGGCACTGGCACAGCCGGAGTTATGTCATTACCAAGAGTCATTACAATAGTGGTATCAGCGTAAGCTGGGGCGGCGTTATCCTGAAACAGATAAGTGCCGCTTCCACCAGTGCTCAGTGAGCTGAATACGATATTGGTTAACGTTAGCGGACCACCCGGCGTAACAACCTGACCGAATATGTTGAGCACGGGATCTTTATACAATTGTGGCGGATTCAGCGCCGGCGGGAGCGCACCTACGCCACCAACGGCAGGATCAGTACAGCTGCTGCTAGTGACAAGCTCGCAAACTGCTGAGCCGCCATTGACGGTTGCTTTTCCTACCATGGTGTATGTCGTACCGCTGAATGAACCGTGAAGTGTTTGTGACCAACCGACATATCCGTAGGAACCACTGGTGACGTTAATTTCAATATCAATTGGAGCGAGATAAATCTCACCGGTTACGGTATCCAGCGTGCCAGTACCATTGATGGCCACGGGAGGAATATTATGTGTTGCCGAACCACTAGGGCCGAGCGTACCGTTCGGATCCGGAGTGCCGTTAACCAGCGGTTTGGACGATGTGTATTTACCTTGCTGAACATAAGAATAACTAATTTCGTATAGAGCAGCTTGCGCTTGCGCTGCAGTTAACAGGGCTGCAGCCGCCGATGTCATCAATAGCTTTTTCATGCTGTTTTCCTCAATGAAAGCATTATCATTATTAGCGCCGAATTACTGCTGTATGCGTAGCACGTAGCAAAATGCTGAACGCTATGAGCCACGCATACGCAGAATATTTTTTACGCTTGTTTACGTTTACGTGCAGTGCCGGCCAGCCCGAGGAGACCTGAGCCGAACAACCATGCAGCTGCAGGAACCGGAACTGCTGGTGCTAGCTGCACATTAGTAAATGCAAAATCACGCATATTAACGGTGCCATTGATTGCTTGAATGCTGTCCGCCATGTTCCACACGAAAGCTACGCCGGTATGGTCAACCGCCATATTTGTATAAATGAGGCTACCAAACGGAACAGTTGCACCAATAGCTTGAGCAGGGCTAGCACATGCTGGAGCGCCTGCAGGACCACAGAGTGTAGTTACGTAGGTCAAGGTAGGAGCCGAGGCACCATTCGCGCCATCGGTATCGATGGTATAGGTGCGAGTGATATCAGCATCGGAAGCCGGGAGGCCATCGAATGCAATGTGCAAATGCTCCAAGCCCGAAATGGTAATAACGTTTGTTGCGGTATCAAATGTACCCGTGCCGGAACCCAAACCCGTGCAGCTGTTGCAACCGAAGATCGTGTTATTCCAGGTAGTATCGAAAGTGTATGTTGCTGCATGCGCGGAGCCTGCTGCCAACGCAACAGCGGAAGCCGCCAAAATAGCCTTGAGACTATGTTTCATTTTTTTATCCTCTAAAAGTTAGATATCGCACCCCATAAATTATTAACTGCTTTTATATGGGGAATGGATTCAACTCCGTACGGTACCGCCTGCCTTTTTTATAGAACCCCGCTTACCATCAGCAAACATTGATAAATAATTTTAAAAATATTATTTGCTGCTTCGAAACAAAACGGGATCAGCTTTGTCGACAGAGCTGAACGCAGAGAGAACTTAATTTATTACAGAAATGAGCGTCAATTGGATAAAGTATAAAAACAGCCAATATATTTTTATATATAACCTATAAAAAATACAAAAAAATCCATATACAAACCATAAATTAAAATTTATAACTTATATTTTAAGTGTATAAAACATAAATAAATTGAAAACGTCAACCATCTATTTAATAGTTATTTTAAGGATTTAAAATAACCGATAAATCATAGCCGCTGTATAGCGTCAAAAATTAATCTGCGACCAGATTAATGGAGCAATTTTCGTGGGAACGCTAAACCCTGAGGACTGGAGTCAATACTGGGAAGGATCGACAATAACAACCTTTCAGGGGCTGTTTGAAAATAACTACAGCAACGAAATATACAATTTCTGGAAAAATCAAATAACCAAAGATTGCAGCAAAATTTTAGATATTGCATGCGGCAATGGCGCGCTTTCATGGCTTGCCAATGACATATTAAAAAGCCTTGGCGTGCAGGCAAAAATTACCGGGATCGACTTCGCCGACATCGATCCATTTAAGCGATTAGGCAGAAAAAAGAGCAATTACCCAAACATATCGTTTATTGCAAACACCCCGATTGAAAACATACCTATCGAAGACTCATCTATTGATTTGATTATCAGTCAATACGGAATCGAATACTCGGACCTCAACAGAACGATCCCCGAGGTTGCTCGAATATTAATGAGCAAGGGCAAGCTGTGCCTCGTGATGCATATAGAGGATTCTGCTCTGGTAAAGACAGAGACACGAATGATGCAGGTATGCCGTAGTGTTCTTGATGAAGACAGACTGCACGATAAATACCTTGAGCTTGATCAGCTTTATCGATCCACGCCTGACAATACGCATCCAGAAATTCAGCGTTTAAAAATCGAAATTCATCACCTGACTTATCAGGTGCGCAGAAAAATCGGTATTTTTCGCGACAAAGCCGATCTAGATAACTACCTATACAGAATGGAAAAAGTTTTTTCAGAAAACACGCCAAGACGAAGCAACAAGAGAGAAAAAGCCATTTTGCTTGCCGTCAATGAATTGAGGGCTTACACCAACAGATTGGAAGACTTGGCGGCGGCTGCACGATCACCTTCGGATATCGACGATCTAATCAAGTTATTAGCTCAAAATAACTTAATGGTCACGGAGAAAACCCCCATTTACCTAAATGGTAACGAGCTCTGCGGCTTATCTTTGGTCGCGATCAAATATTGAGTTTATCTGAGTAAAAATGGAAAAAATCGAGATGACCGCCGCTAAGAAAGAAACCCTGCGCTGGGGCGTGGGAATGCGAGCAAACACCGAATCGGCACGCGAGAAAATTCTCGACGCCGCACTCAGTTGCTTCCAAAAGTATTCGCACCAAGAAACATGCATGAAGCAAATTGCGCAGGAGGCAAAAGTAACCCGGCAGACACTCTACCGGCACTTCGAGAGCCGCGACGATATTGTGCTGCACGTAATTATTCGCGAGCTAACCAAAGTGCTGGACACCATTCGCGATCTGCTTCCAACACAATCCACATTTGCGGAGTTTGTCGTCGAAACCATCGCAGTGGCTGACGAAAAGATACGACTTTCCCCCGTCTTTGAATTGATTGTTCATGAATCTGCGATGCTGACCACACGTATTCACGGTTACGACACCCAGATGATGATTGTCAGCAGCCTTCACTTTCAAGATCGTTTTAATGCTGCTAAAGAGGCCGGCGAATTATTGCCGAATACTGAATACGACAGCTTCGTGAGCTGGCTTTACCACGTCGGTGCCAGCTTCATATTGCTGCCTCCCGATCTGCATGTAACCGGCGGAATAAGATCGATGTTATGGCGCTATTTAATTCCAGCAATTATTCGGCCTGAAGTACTTAAAAGCTACGCAGAACAACAGCGACAACAAATCGCGCTCGAATCGAGTTCGGCTCAAGAACCCGCGACTTTAGCTTCCGCTGGATAACGCTTGCGAAATAGTTTGCCCAATTGCGTTTCTAAACCGTGAATATAGGTAAACGTCACCGGCACCACCAGCAAGCTCAACGCGGTTGATGTCACCAGGCCGCCGATGACGGAAATTGCCATCGGCTGACGGAAACTCGTATCGCCGCCGAGACCCAGTGCAATGGGCAACATGCCTGCAATCATTGCGATGGTTGTCATCACGATTGGGCGAGCGCGTTTGTGGCAAGCGTCGATGACGGCATCATGGCGCGACATGCCGCGATCACGCATCGCAACAACGGTGTATTCCACAAGCAATATCGAATTTTTCGAAACGATACCCAGTAACATCACGATACCAATCAACGCCGGCAATCCGAGTTGCTCGCCAGTAGCCAATAACGCAACCACCGCCCCACCAAACGATAGTGGAATCGCTGAGAGAATCGTGAGCGGCTGAAAGAAATCTTTAAACAGCAAAACCAAAATACAGAATACGCACAGCACACCGATGCCGATGGCCGCACCGAAGTTGGAAAATAACTCCTTCATGATTTCGCCATCGCCCGCTTCGATGAGTTTTACGCTCGATGGCATGCCCGTTATCGCGGGTAAAGCTTTTGCACTTTGCAAAGCTCTGCCGAGCGGCATACCACCGAGATCAGCATTCACCGTGACGAAGCGCTGACGATCGAAGCGATCGATTTGCGAAGGTCCTGTGCTCACCGAAATATCGGCGATGCTCGCTAGCGAGGTCGTGCCGTTACGCGTAGGCACGCGCAGATTCGATAGCGTTTCGAGACTTTGCCGCGCTTTATCATCCAGCCGCGCTCGAATATAAATCTGACGACTATCGAGGTTTAATTTCGAGAGCTGCGCATCAAAATCGCCGGCGGTCGCGACACGAATGGTATCGCCGATAGTTTGACTGGTGACACCGAGTTCAGCGGCGCGCGCGCGATCAGGGCGCACGACGATTTCAGGACGATCGAGACTCGCTGTCGTATTGATATTGCTCAAGCCGGAAATACTGCGTAGCTCTTGCGCCAGCTTTTGCGCGGTCGCGGTGAGCGCAGAGGCATTATCGCTCGCTAATAAAATCGTAAGTTTTTCACCGGGACCACCGGAGCTCAGCGCAAATCGAGCACCGGGTACAGCTGCCAACTGCGTGCGAATATCGTGCTCGATGGCATTTTGGCTGCGGCGTTTGCCGCGCTCGCTGAACACCACGATTAAATTACCGCGACGCAGTTGACCTGCCTGCGGCAAACTCGAACCCATACCAGCCGATTGCGCTTCACCTGCCGTAGTGAACACATGCTCAACGCCGGCAATATTTTTCAACGCATAGCGCGCAGCTTCCGCAGTTGCAAGAGTCTGCGCGAGCGAACTACCGGGCGGCAATTCGACCGTCACCGTGGTGTAACCCCTATCCGCTGCAGGAATGAAGCCCGTCGGCAATGTCGTCATCAGCGCAATCGATGCAAAGAAAAATACGGCCGAAGAAAATACCGTGGTTTTGCGATGCGCGAGGCACCACTCGACTGCACTCAGATATCTTTTCATGAGCGCGCCATCGGCTTTTTCCGGTTCGTGGTCGCCCTTCAAAAAATACGCGGCCATGACCGGTGTCACCAGGCGCGCTACGAGCAGCGATGCGAGCACCGAGATAACAATTGTCCAACCGAATTCGCGAAATACTTTGCCGGATACACCGCCCATCAGCGACGTCGGCATGAAGACGACGACGAGCGCAAATGTTGTCGCCAATACGGCGAGGGCAATTTCATTCACCGCTTCTTCCGCTGCTTCGCGCACGGACTTGCCCATACGTTTGTGACGCACGATATTTTCGACTTCGACAATCGCATCATCGACCAAAATACCCACCACCACCGCGAGTGCAAGCAGCGTCAATGTGTTCAGTGTAAATCCGAGCCAATGAATCGCCGCGAAAGTAGGAATGATCGATAGCGGCAGCGCCACCGCAGAAATAAATGTCGCGCGCCAATCGCGCAGAAAAAACCAAACGACAACGACGGCGAGAATTGCACCTTCGTACAACATATTCATCGAGCCTTTGTACTGCTCGGCGGTGTACGTCACAGGGCTATTAATTAACGTGATCGATAAATCCGGATGCGCTAACTTGAGTTTTTCGAGCGCTGCGCCGGCATCTTTAGTAATTTTCGTTTCATCGAAGCCTTTGGAGCGGAAATAACGAAATCCCACCGTAGGTTTGCCATTCAACAATGCCTGCTGCGTACGCTCAGCCAGACCATCGCTGATAGTGGCGATCTGATCGAGCCGCAGCGTACGACCATCGAGCAACGCGATTGGCATTGCAGCGAGATCGGCCGCACGCATCGCTGTCGCCACGGTGCGAATCGACTGCTCGATGTGCCCGACCTGCGCGCGTCCGCCTGACGATTCCATCTGTCCCTGTTTCAACGCACGCGAAACTTCAGTTGCGCTGACGCCGAGTGCAGCCATTTTTACGGGATCAACCGTGACGCGTACCTCGCGATTAACACCGCCGATACGTTCGAAACGCCCCACGCCTTTAACAGCGAGCAGCGTTTTACTCACGGTGTCTTCAACAAACCACGACAACGCTTCTTCATCCATCGTAGTCGATGAAATTGCATACGTTACGAGTGGCACCGAAGCAACATGCACAGCACTGACTGCGGGCTGCAGCAAATCGACCGGCAAATCCGAGCGCACTCGATCGACCGCATCTTTGCTTTCAATCAGCGCTTCCGACAGCGGCTTTTCAAGAACGAATTCGACAGTAATCGACACATTGCCGTCGGTGATCGATGAGCTGATGTGTTTGACACCCGATAAGGTCGCCAGCGAATCCTCAACTTTGCGCGATACTTCGGTTTCCAATTGCGACGGTGCGGCGCCGGGCAAACTCAGCGTGACGGTAACGGCGGGCAATTCCATATCGGGAAAATTCTGCACGGGCAACGCGCGAAAACCGACAATGCCTGCAAACGTCAGCAGAGTAAAAAGCAGTGCCGATGGAATCGGATTGCGAATCGACCAGGTGGCGAAATTCATTATTGCGCGCCCGCCTTGCCCGATTTGTCGGCGACGACGCGCACGCTATCGCCATCGTTGAGAAATCCGGCGCCCTGTAACACCACGCGCGCACTTTCGTTCAAGCCGCTGGTGATTTCAATTTCGCTATCGCGATGACGCCCGGTCGTCACCAATTGTTGCGTCACTTTTGTACTCGCATCGCTGCTGTTCGCCGCGCCAATCGTGAACACGTAATTGCGTCCATCGCGAATGATGACACTCACCGCGGGCACCACCAGCGCCGAACGCGCCTGCATTGCAATCGTGCCACTCACATACATACCCGCGTGCGCACCGCTACCCGGTGCAATATCGGCATACGCTGTCGCCATGCGCGAACGCGCGTCGAGCGATGGCGACAATTGACGAATTTTTGCCTGCGCCGTCGTGCCGTCTGGCAATGCGAGCGCAACCGTCTGCCCCGCTTTAACGAGCGGCAATTGTTCGGCGGAAAGCTCACCACGCCATTCCAATCGACCATTTAAAATCAGACGAAATAATTCGCTGCCGACTGTACCGATGGCACCGAGCGTCGCACTGCGCGCACTGACGACGCCATCGGCCGGCGCGACCACCGTTGCATAACGCAACTGCAGATTTTTTGCGTCGAGTCGCGCTTTCGCGACCGCCGCTTGATTGATGTAATTGTCGACCTGCTGTCGACTCAGCGCGCCAACGCCATCAAGTGCGAGCGCGCGTACGCGATCCGCTTCGGCCTGCTGCCAGAGCGCTTTTAATTCCGCCTGTTCGGCTTGCAGCGTGTCGGTGTTATAGCGCGCCAGCACATCGCCCTTTTTGACGCGGTCACCCACATTCACGCGCAATTCGACCAGCCGTTGCCCGGCAATTTCCGAACCGATGATGGCTTCCTGCCAGGCGACGATGGGACCCGAGACCTGAATTGTCTGCGGCCACTCGACACGCTTCGCGCTCGCTGCTTGCACGGTTAACGCAGGTGCTGCCTGCGCTGTTGTTTTCGCTTCTTTGGGCCCGCACCCCTGCAATAGAAGCAAAGCAGGAATCGACAACATCCCGGCTAACGTGAATAGCGCATGACGAAGAGGCTGGCGGCCAGCGCCGCATTTGAACGAAAGTCTCATGATTACCGTGCCGATGTGGAAATGCCCAGTGAGTACTGCGCTTGGGGGATACAAATAGTAAACAGGTGTATACACTAGGTAGCCAATCTCCTGCTGTCAACGTCCGTTTAACCTCCGCCGTCCTTAGCGGCAGCGCCTTCGAACCGATTGAGGAAATCGCGCCAGTATGGCCAGCCAAGATGTAGAAAAGACAAATAAGCGCGGCGATGCCAAAGTCACGCGCGCAAAAATCCTCGATATTGCGACGCAATTATTCGTCGAGCGCGGCTACGAAGATGTCGGCATGCGCGAAATCGCCGCGAAGGCTGGCGTCACCGCGGCGATGATCAATCGCTATTTCGGCACCAAGGAAGCGCTATTCGTCGAGTTGATTGGCGATGCGTTTGTTTTCACCGAGTTGCTCGATGGACCGCGTGCAGAATTCGGAAAAAAAATTGCGACGATGCTGCTGCAGCCCTGCGGCCCGTTCGAAAATCGCAGCGAGGAAGAACAGCACTTCAAAATGCTGCAAATTATCTTTCGCTCCGCCGCAACCGAAGGGGCACCGCGGCAAATTCAGGAAATTCTCGATAAGCAGATCTGGCAACCGATCATCGCCTTTCTCGGCGGCAAACATGCGCACGAACGCGCCGAACTTATCGTTTCAACTGCCATCGGTTTCGTGTTGATGAATAAGAAAGTCAGCAGCCCCAGTCAAAAAGAAAGCCGCCCGGAAGTGCTGGCGTCACTGCTGGCCACGACAATTCAAAATTACGTGGACGCCGGCTAGGTTTTGCGTTTCGCGCGGCTTGACTCTTCAGTGAATGATTTGTACCGTCGGCAACCATGAATCGCATCGTGTTTTGCCTCGCTCTGATGATCGCCCTGCTCGGTGTGCAGGGGATGTCGCTGCACGCACATTTACCGCATGCAGAGGATAAACACGCCACGGCACAACATGACAATCTGCATATTCACAGCCACGTGGTCGACGAAAATCTGGATGCGGATAACGATCACCCCGACGCCGTATCAATCGACTTATTGACGTCGGTATTCTCGCGCGACAATCACTTTACGCCCTCGATCGATATCGCCTTTCAAGCGATTTTGATTTTGGCTGCGTTGGTAGTGTGGACGTGTAGTCAACGCATCCCGCCACCCGCCCTCATCCTGACCATTCCTTCGCCACGCCTGCGAAAACCCTCCTCACGCGCACCGCCCTTCTAACCTCCCACACTTAGCGGCCCCGTAATACGTTAGCGACCACGTAATACGTGAGCCACGCCTTGCGTCAGTACGCCCTGGGAGGCATTGACATGAATGATTTCTATGCGCGCGCAGCACGCGCGTGTTTCATCGTTGGATATCTATTGGTTAGCGCCGCCAGCAGCGCCGAGCAGCGCAGCGTCGTGTTTTTATCGCAAGCGCTGACATTAACGCAGGCGATAGAGGCAGCGATGGCGCACAATCCGGAATTACGCAGCTCCACCTTTGCATTGCGGGCAGCCGATGCGCGCATCACGCAAGCGGATATCGCTCCGAATCCTGAATTAGCCGTGCAACTCGAAAATTTTGGCGGCACTGGTTCCCTGCGCGGCAACGATGCACTCGAAACAACCTTCATGCTGTCGCAAGTTATCGAACTCGGCGACAAGCGCGCGCATCGCACCCAAGTGGCGCATGCCAATCGCGCGCTGCTGGGTGTAGAAACCGAAGCGCGTCAGCTCGATATTCTCGCCGAGGTCACGCGGCGTTTTATTCATGTCGCTGCCGATCAGGAAGCATTGAAATTAACCCAGCGCGCAACGTTATTGGCCGAAGAAACATTGCGCGCCGTCGAGAAACGCGTTCGCGCCGCGCGCTCACCGAGTGTCGAGCAGCATCGCGCGAATATTGCTCTGACACGCGCGCGCATCGACGAAGAACATGCCGAGCATGAACTCGACGTTTCGCGGCGCAAACTCGCTGCCATGTGGGGGGATACCGAAGCTGAATTCGATTCGGTGTCTGCAGATTTATTTGTGCTTCCCTCACCCGCACGCTTCGAAGATTTACTCGCGAAATTAAAAACCAATCCCGACTTCACGCGTTTCGCCAGCGAGCAACGGCTGCGCGACGCCGAAGTGCGCGTTGCCGAATCGCGGCGTATTCCCAGCGTGCAAATAGGCGCAGGTATTCGGCAACTACAGGAAACCGATGACCACGCTTTCGTCATGTCGTTTTCAATGCCGCTGTTCAGCAGCAGCCGAAATAACGGCGCCGTTGCCGAAGCCTCCGCCAAACGCGAGCAGGTCGATGCTGACAAAAATGCAGCATTTATTCGCGCGCAAGCGCAATTGTTCGAGTTATATCAAGAGCTGAAACATTCGCTCACCGAAGCCACCGTATTGCGCGAACAGGTTTTTCCGCAAAGTGAATCGATTTTGCGCGATACCGAATACGCGTATCAACGCGGTCGTTACAGCTATCAGGATTTGATCGCCGCGCAGCGCGAATTGCTCGACGCACAGCGCGCGCAGATTGAAGCAGCCGCTAATGCGCATCGTTTTTTTGCAGAGATCGAACGCCTGACCGGTGAAACGTTGAGCCAAGCGCAAAACACCGCGGTCGCGTATTGAGGAGAATTCCCATGAAAAAAATCGCACTGATTTTATCGACTGTCATGCTCTTCGCCTGCGGTGAAAAAAACCTGGCCACTCATGAAGCGGATGAACATAGCGAGGCGGCCACCGAATATGCGAAAGGACCGCACCGCGGACGTTTATTGATGGATGGTGATTTCGGTTTAGAAGTCACCATTTTCGAATCCGGCGTACCGCCAGAGTTTCATTTGTACGCAACGCAAAACGGCAAGTCCATCAACCCGGGCGATGTCAAAGCCACCATTCAACTCACGCGTCTGGGCGGAAAAGTGAGCGAGTTTCGATTTTCACCTGAAAGCGACTACCTCAAATCGCACATGCCGGTTGCCGAACCGCATTCGTTCGATGTGAACATCAGTGCGGAATACGCTGGAAAAAAACACGTGTGGAATTATTCATCTTACGAAGGCCGCACCACGATTGCATCCGATATGGCCGCCGCCGCTGGCGTAAAAACCGCTGTTGCTGGCCCCGGAGTTTTGCGTGAAACGCTATCGCTCTACGGCTCGATTCGCACTGATGCGCAGCGAGTACGCTCGGTGAATGCGCGTTTTCCCGGCCCTATTCGCCAGGTTCACAAACAACTCGGCGACAGTGTGAAAACGGGCGACGTGCTCGCCACCGTCGAAAGCAATGAGAGCCTGCAAACGTATGCGATCACCTCGCCTATTGCTGGCATTGTCACCGCGCGTCATGCCAATGCCGGCGAAACCGCAGCGAGCGAACCACTGTTTGTGATTTCCGATTATTCGCGCGTCTGGGCCGAATTCAATTTATTCGCGCGCGATCGCAGCAAAGTAAAAATTGGACAACGCGTGATGGTTTCGGCCACCGATGGCGAACAACATGCAGAAGGCAAAGTCGATTTTATTGCAGCATCCGACGATGCTCGCCATCAATCGCTGCTGGTACGCGTATCGCTCGATAACAACACATCGTTATGGACACCCGGCTTGTACGTGAACGGCATCATCACCATCGGCGAAAAAAATACAGCGCTTGTTGTGCGCAATTCCGGTTTACAAACATTTCGCGATTTCACTGTGGTATTTGCGCAAGTCGGTGATACCTATGAAGTACGCATGCTGGAACTCGGCGCCAGCGATGGCGAATACACCGAAGTGCTGGGCGGTCTCGATGCCGGCACCACGTATGTGAGCGAAAACAGTTATCTCATCAAAGCCGATATCGAAAAATCCGGTGCATCGCATGATCACTGATGATCATGACGTCGTTCGACCACTGAGAGCTGAACCATGTTAGAAAAAATTATCGATGCCGCAATTCGGCTGCGCTGGCTGGTACTGACGATCGCTGTATTGTCCGCGCTATACGGCATTTACAACTATTTTCGTCTGCCGATCGATGCCGTGCCCGATATCACCAATGTGCAGGTGCAGATCAATACCGAGGCACCGGGCTACTCGCCGCTCGAAGCCGAGCAGCGTTTAACTTTTCCCATCGAAAACGTGCTGTCGGGTTTGCCGCATCTGAATCACACACGCTCGATATCGCGCTATGGGTTGTCGCAAGTTACCGCGATCTTCGACGATGGCACCGATATTTATTTTGCGCGCCAACTCATCGCCGAACGTTTGCAAGCGATTAAATCGAATCTGCCAGCCGGTATCGAACCCACTATGGGGCCCATTGCGACCGGCCTCGGTGAAATTTTCATGTTTACCGTGGAAGCCGAGCCCAGCGCTAAAAAAAGCGATGGTAGCGCGTACACCGGCACCGATTTAAAAGCAGTGATGGATTGGATTGTGCGGCCGCAACTTTCCAAAGTGCGTGGCGTCACCGAAGTAAATAGTATCGGCGGCAACGAACGTCAGTATCTGGTGGCACCCGATCCTGCAAAATTACTCAGTTACGAGCTGACGCTGAATGATGTTGCACGGGTACTGCGAGAAAATAATGCAAACGTCGGCGCCGGTTACATCGAACATTTCGGTTCGCAGTATTTAATTCGCTCAACCGGTCAGGTCAGTAATCTCAACGATATTCGCCGTATCGTGGTAGCCGACCGCGATGGCGCGCCGATCACTATTGGCGATGTCGCCGATGTTTCGATCGGAAAAAATCTGCGCAATGGCGCGGCAACATCGAACGGACAAGAAGTGGTACTCGGCACGGTATTTATGTTGATCGGTGAAAACAGCCATAACGTATCGCAACGCGTTGCCGCAAAGTTAAACGATATCAATCGCTCGTTACCGGCAGGTGTTAAAGCGGTGGCCGTCTACGATCGCACCGTGCTTGTCGATCAAGCAATTGCAACCGTGAAAAAGAATTTATGGGAAGGCGCTATTCTCGTTGTCGCGGTATTGTTCGCGTTACTCGGCAATCTGCGCGCGGCATTGATTACCGCCCTCATTATTCCGTTGGCCATGCTACTCACCATCAGCGGTATGGTGGGCAGTCGTATCAGCGGCAATTTAATGAGCCTCGGCGCACTCGATTTCGGTTTGATTGTGGATGGCGCAGTGATCATTGTCGAAAACTGTTTACGCCGCCTCGGCATCGAACAACACGAACGCAAGCGTTTGTTAACGCGCGACGAACGCTTTCGCACCGTATTCGAGGCAACGAGTGAAGTCATACGCCCGAGTCTATTCGGTGTCTTCATCATTCTCGTCGTCTACCTGCCCATCTTCACGCTCAGCGGTGTCGAAGGAAAAATGTTTCATCCGATGGCGGCGACTGTCGCGATGGCGCTGACAGCGGCATTGATTTTATCGGTGACCTTCGTACCAGCTGCGGTTGCGTTATTTGTCAGCGGCAAAATTGAAGAAAAAGAAAATCGCGTCATGATCGCAGCTCGCCAATTATATGAGCCGCTCTTACAGCGCGTACTGCGCGCACGCGCTGCAGTTGTTGCAGCAGCACTGGCGCTTGTCGCCATCGCCTCGGTGATGGCTGCGCGCATGGGCACCGAGTTTCTGCCCAATCTCGACGAAGGCGATATCGCACTGCACGCATTGCGCATTCCCGGTACGGGCCTCGATCAAGCCGTTTCCATGCAAAAACAACTCGAAAATGAAATTCGAAAATTCCCTGAAGTCGAAAAAGTATTCGCCAAAATCGGCACTGCCGATATCGCGACCGATCCCATGCCGCCGAGCGTGGCCGATACGTTCATCATCATGAAACCGCGCGAACAATGGCCCGATTCCTCCAAACCAAAAACGCAGTTGGTTGAGGAAATGGAACAAGCCGTCTTGCGCGTGCCCGGCAACAACTACGAGTTCACGCAACCGATTCAGATGCGCTTCAACGAATTGATCTCGGGTGTGCGCGCTGACGTCGCAGTAAAGGTGTATGGCGACGATCTCGATACGCTGACGCTAACCGGCAAAAAAATCGAAGCAGTGCTGAAAAATATTGCCGGCGCCGCCGATGTGAAAGTCGAGCAGATGACCGGCCTGCCCGTCATGACCATTACGCCGAAGCGAGAATTGCTGTATCGCTACGGATTGAATGTCACCGACGTGCAGCATGTCATTTCAATTGCACTGGGCGGTGAAGTGGCGGGACAAGTTTTCGAAGGCGATCGCCGATTTGATCTTGTGGTGCGCCTGCCCGAAACACTGCGCAGTAATTTGCGCGCATTGGATGAGTTACCCGTATCGTTAGCGCGCGGCGGTTTCGTGCCGCTGCGCGAAGTGGCCGATATCGATATCGCACCCGGCCCCAACGCCATCAACCGCGAAAATGGAAAACGTCGCATCGTCGTTACCGCTAACGTTCGCGGCCGCGATCTCGGTGGTTTTGTGCGCGAGGTACAAACGCGCATGCAGGAACAGGTTTCGATTCCGGCGGGATACTGGGTCGATTACGGTGGCACGTTCGAACAATTAATTTCCGCCACGCGAACATTGCAAATCGTGGTGCCGGTATCGCTGCTGCTGATTTTCGGTTTGCTGTACACGGCATTTCGTTCGGTAAAGGATGCACTGCTGGTGTTTTCCGGAGTGCCATTAGCGATGACCGGCGGCGTATTTGCACTCGCGTTGCGCGACATACCGTTTTCGATTTCCGCCGGCGTTGGCTTCATCGCGCTTTCGGGAGTCGCCGTGCTCAATGGATTGGTGATGATTGCGTTTATTCGCTCGCTGCGTCACGGCGGTATGGCGCTCGACGCAGCGATCACGACCGGCGCACTCACGCGATTGCGCCCCGTATTGATGACAGCACTGGTCGCCGCACTCGGATTTGTCCCGATGGCGCTGAACACCGGTATCGGCAGCGAAGTGCAACGACCGCTGGCAACTGTCGTCATTGGCGGTATTATCAGCTCGACCATGCTGACCTTGTTGGTGCTGCCAGCACTCTATCGTCTGGCGTATCGAAAAAATGCTTTTGGCAATTCAGCTTGATGACATAGTTCGGTGACGCGATGAAAGATAACGACAAACATTCCGGCCTTAACCGAAACCCAAATGCCGTCGCCCTGCAATTGCATCGCGAATTGCTGCTGCATACGCCGATTCAGGACGGACGCCCCAATTTTTTATCGGCGGCAAGCGGACTCGTCTGCATCGAAAAGCATTTTTATGTGGTCGCCGACGATGAATTGCATCTGGGAATTTTTCCGATCGACTCCACCCAGCCCGGCCATGTATTCCGCTTGATTGATGGCGAATTGCCACTGAAACCCAAACCTCGAAAAAAACAAAAACCCGATTTCGAGGTACTGACTTATTTGCCGGCGAACGCAGAGCGGCCAACTGCCATGCTGATGGTGCTGGGCTCCGGCTCTCGCGACAATCGTACACAGGGATTGCTGCTGCCGCTCAATCGCCAAGGCGAATTATCGATCGATACAGACCCATTGCCATTTGATTTGAGCGCGCTGTATCGCGAACTAGAAAGAGAATTCGATATCGTCAATATCGAAGGCGCTACGGTTCGCGGCGATGAATTACTGATTTTTCAGCGCGGCAATAAAAAAGCTGGAACCAATGCGATTGTGAGCCTGAAATTGGATGCCAGCATCGATGCAATGCTGAGCGGCGAGATCGGAGCAAAGCTGATCGATAACGTACAACTTATCGAGCTGGGTTCACACGATGGTGTTGATCTCGGTTTTACTGATGCCATAGTTCTTAACGGTGTACGAGGCGCGCCTAACAATCACCTACTGGCGCTGGCCGTGGCAGAAGATACCGACGATCCCTATGTCGACGGCGAAGCATCGGCATCTTATGTCTGCCATTTCGATTCTCAAAACCGACTGCAAGCAATGACACCGTTAATTGTGCCCGCGAAAACCGAAGGCATTGCGCTGTGGCCCGCGCATGCAACGCACGAACAATTGCTTGCGTTTGTCACCGACGCCGATGACGCGTCGATTCCGGCGGCGCTGCTGACTGCACCACTGAGCGCATTTATTTAGAGGTATTTGCCGAGCGCTTATTTGTGGCTGACGTCCTTGTTCATCCACTGCATCGTCATGCGGCGAAAACGCTGCGCCTCGAAATAGGCAAGCTCGGCATCGCGCTGGATAATCGCGTTCAATATGCGCCGTCTGCCTTGCCGCCACTCATCCAGCGCGACCACATCACCAAACAGGGCGGGATCGGATTCGGCGCTGTAAAGCTGCATCGCAACGCGAGCTAACAGCTCCAATAACGGTCGCTCGAAAATTTCGAATAGCGTTTCGCGAAAATCAATTTCAAATCGAATTCGGTCGGCTGCCTGCTCGCATTTATCCAACTGCTCGATCAGCGCATAAATATGCTTCGTATCTTTCGGCTTGATATGGCTTGCCGCAGTGTAAATGATGTCGCAGTCGAGCGAGACCGTCAGCTCGAATGCTTCGCGATAACCGATATTGTGAATACGCATGTAGGTGCCAAACGCACGCTCAATAGCGGCATCGTCCGGACGCGCGCCGTAATATCCGCCGCCGGGTCCGCGCTTGACCGTCAACAGTCCTTCGTGTTCGAGAATACGCGCGGCCTGTTGGACGGTGACGATACCCACACCCAATTCGGCAGCGACTTCATTGAGCGAACCGATTTGCTCGCCGGCAGGCTTGGCCAATATCAAATCGCGCAAACGGTCGGCCGCTTCGTTAACCAGGCTCGATTTAGGATTTTTGTTGGGTTTCAAAGTATGGCCCCGCAGTTATCAATAACGCATGGTAAAGGATAGCGAGAAATCGTTGCATATCCCTCCCCCAAATTGCTAATAATGTACGCCATCCCACCAACGCATCGGAGTACGCCCGTGAGTTACAAGACTGTTATCGATGGCATCGACTATGGCCCCCTCGCCGCAATAATCGGCACCTGGGAAGGCGATAAAGGTATGGATATCGCACCGGAAGCGGATGGCAGCATCGAAGAAAATCCATTTTACGAAACGATCACATTTGAAGCCGGCGGCGATCTCACCAACGCCAACCAGCAAAAACTTGTCATCGTGATTTATCACCAGGTCGTCAGTCGCAAATCCGACAAAAAGGTTTTCCACCATCAGATGGGCTATTGGAATTGGGATCCCGCGACCGGCGTCATTATGCAAACCGTGACGATTCCGCGCGCGGTAACGCTCGTCGCTGGCGGCACCTATCCGCTGCAGAAAGAATATAGCGGCGCAATCACACTCAGCGTGAAATCAGCCGAAAACTCCGAATGGGGTATCGCACAATCGCCCTACATGGCGGCAAAGGCACGCACAACATTGTTCACGCACGACCTCACTGTCGAGGGCGATCGCCTTTCCTATTTTGAAACCACGCGACTGAATATTTACGGCAAAATGTTCGATCACACCGATGAGAACAATCTCCAGCGCGTGAAATAAAAAGAGCAGAAAAATAAACGGCGCAGTGAGTTATCGCTGCGCCGTTTTAAAATCCCAAGAATTTCCCCCTTCTTATTCTGTAATGCAGCCAATGTAACCGCATGCGTCAGCCATCGCGAGAATAAGCACGCCATCTTCGAACAGATATTTTGACCTTTCGATAAAAAACAGAGTTTAATGTGCGCGCCGCATGAGCGCGGTGCACATTCGAGATGTTCGCAAGAACATTCGTGTTATCACAGGAGAGTGAAAAATGAGTAAATCCGAATTGATTTCGGTTTCAAGCCGACCCTATACATCCCTTCTTCATCAAACCGCCATCCTCGGAAAGTTATTTGCCTCCAAGCAATTGGCTTTCAACATGCAAGCGCAAACGCAAACCAATTGGTGCTGGGCTGCAACGGCCACCAGCGTTTCGCATTTTTATTGGTTTCTCAGCACATGGACGCAGTGCAAAGTCGCCAACGGAGAATTGGGCCACACCGATTGCTGCAACAGCCCTGTGCCCTCACCGTGCAACGTGCCGTGGTATCTGGACAAGGCACTGACGCGCACAAAAAATTTCGTCAGCATCATGGCTGGCCAAGCCACCTTTCAGCAGGTGCGCGACGAAATCAACGCAGGACGACCCGTCGGTGCGCGTATCGGTTGGAGCGGCGGTGGCGGTCACTTCATGGTGATCTATGGCTACAGCCGCATCGCAGGAACCGACTATTTCGATATCGACGATCCGATTTACGGCAAAAGCCATTTAACCGTCGCCGATTTTTCTTCGAATTATCAGGGCAGCGGCACCTGGACTCACACTTACTTCACCAAGAGCTATTTCAAAATGCCAATCAAATATTGGGAAGTCAGCGATCTGGTACTGCAACGCATTTGGGAGGCGCGCCCACTGTTGAATATCAAACAGGACATCACCTTCAACGGCGATATGCACACGGTTGCGGAAAAAGATCGGGCAACACTCGGCATGGCGCACCGTGTTTATTCGCTCGGGCTCGATTCGTTACTCAGCGACAAACGACCGACCGCACAACCGGTCGCGATGCGCATCTACGAAACGACAGGCGATACGCCGCGCGCATTTTTCGATGTCAGCGAAGACAGTGACGAGCCAAAACTGTTACAGATGTCTGCGGCGAAAAACCATCTCGAACCATTTGTGCGCAGTCTCGATGTCGCGCTCAAAACTGTCGAGAAAAGCAAGGCCGAGTGTGAGTTGCGTTTGCTGAGAATTCCCGCTCTCAATTTCGAGGGATTGTGGATCAACTACGACGGCGCCACTAAAGATATCGTGTTCCCCCTACGCGCCGCCGGAAAGTTGGAGGCTCACGTGCCAGTGCCATACAACGAAGCACTAACCGCGTTACGCGAAGCTGCACAAGCGTTGAAAAAAATGGACGATACGATGGGTAGTTAAGGCCGCAGAAAACGCAGCTTTAATCGCCGCATCCAATGCGGAAGAATTCTTTTCGCATTGGATGCCGTTAAATTAAATGTTGAAGGAGCACTTTTCATGGCCGAAGACTCACAGAAAAAAGGCATCTCGCTTATCGCAACCTGGAAAGATATCGTCGCTGTCATTCGCGACACCTTTCTACTCGTACTGGTTTTTCTGCTTGTATTGTTTCCGGCCAAAATCAACGCCATCCTGGTCGATGCCGGATTTTCGGAAGGCAGTATTGCGGGCTTTACCTGGAAAGCAAAACTCGCCGAATCGGATCAAGCGTTGAAAGACATGCGCGCGAATAATACCGATCTTAAAACACAAAACGAAAAACTGGCGCAAACACTGGCGGAAGTTAAAGCCAACGTTGCCGATACCCAGATCAAACAGAAACTCGTCGAACTCGAAGATCAGAATCAGAAACTCAACGAGGTCTCGGAAAGAGTTTCTGCGAGCGTGCAAGCGACGATCGCATCCACCGCTCCACTCGTTTATAAACTGCAAAATGCACAAGCGGATGGCGTGCAATGGGGCGTCGTCTACGGTGGTGATTTGGATGTGGTCGCAGCGAAACAGGAAGTCGGACCTGTCGCTCGACGCCTGGATTTGCCGAGTGCCGCCATTTATCTGCGTCAAAATTATTATCGAAGCGTTGCCGTGACGTGGGATAGAGCCGAAGCGGAGCAATGGCTATCGAAAGCAAAAACCCATCGCAGCGATGCCTATATCATCAACATGGCGAAATGGTGTCCAAGCCCGACACAACGATCGGACTATATCGAGTGCGGTACACCTTAAATCACTAGCTGATGTTTTAAAGCTGCATATTCTCCACCAGCGGCCATAATTTTTGGTCCGCCAGAATCGTGCAGAAATATTCGTTGACCTGCCGAATTTTTCCATCGCGCAACATAAATACCATGCAGTATTGATTGCTATACGATTCGCCGTTGATCAATGTGCCGTTACCTTCGAATTCGACGACAACGCGATCGCCTTCCGCAGTCACGCTGAGAATGTCCGGCTTCATACCGCTCGGCATCAGCTGTTTGAACGCGCCGATTGTCGCCAGAATCGTGTCATGTGTGCGCACACCGGCGAATTTTCCAAAGCCTTTCGCCAGCGTAAATGTATCTTCCGCAATGCAAGGGGCAGCGGCGACTGGATCGCCTTTTCCCATCGCTTCAATAAAGGTAAGAACCACTTGTTTATTTTTTTCGCTCATGCGCTTGCTCGCTACCCGAAATTATCAGTGAATTAATTGAGTGGCTCTTCGCCAGCCAGAATCGTGCGGTGCATCAGGCGACCGCTATCCAATGCATACGGCAATGCTCGGTGCATGGTTCCCGTGTTACTCCACATCAGCAGATCGCCGACTTGCCACTCGTGGCGATAAACGAATTGCGGCTGTGTTGCCCAATCGCGCAGACGAGCCAAGAGCGCGCGACTCTCCTCAACCGACTTACCGACGACATAATCCGCTGTCGCACCGAGCAGCAACGATTTTCGTCCCGACTGATGCACCCATACCAAGGGAATATTTTTGGTCGGTGATTTTTGCCAGAACGCGATTTCTTCGTAACTCATTTCCGGGCGCACGTAATACTGCGAACGCTCGGCGCTGTGCACAACGCGTAAATTATCGATCGCTGCTTTCTCTGCAGGGGGCAGATCGTCGTACGCAGCGTAGGTATTACAGAATTCGGTTTGACCACCAACATCCGATAACTTAATCGCACGCAATAGCGCCGCCAAATTGGGATAGGGCTGCAGCGAACCATCGAAATGCCAAAACAACGAGCCCTTCAGGTAATCGGCGCGCGCGTTGACTTTCTGATCGAGCGAAATTTTGTAAATGCCGCCTTCACCCTCGCCCTGCACAATCTGCCCAAGCGTTTTGGCGATGGCGACCTGTTGCTCATCATTGATATTCAAGCCGCGAAAGAAAACCACGCCGCGCTGTTCAAGAATTTCGCGAATCGCTTTCGCTTCGCGACCGCTTAGTAAGGTATCGACATCGGTTTTTATTTCGCTGCCGATTCGCGGCGTCATATTGATGACTTCGAGTGCCATATTTTTCCTCTCACACACATCTACTCTTACACAGTTCTAATCGTCGGCTAAGACAGGCGCGTCAACACCGTTTTCGCGGAATTCTTGACACGCGGCTGCTTCCAAACTTCTACAGCCAGCGCAACGGTAATCAATGAATAAATTAGATTACGCAAATTCGCTGCATCCGGTGGCAGCGGCTGCTGATAATCGAATTGATCGACATAATCGATCGCCGCCTTACCGCGCGGAAACATTTGATCGTAGAACGCCCGCAACTCATCCATCGAACTATTCACGCGTTTTAGGTAACGCTCGTGGCCATCTTCAATCGCCCATTCGGCCACCAGATGTTCGAGGTCGGCAAACTCCTTCGGTAACAACGCGCTCATTGCACACCTCCTTGCGCGGATTTTTTCCGCTCTCCATCGGCAACGGCTTCTTGCACTACTTTGTGCAGGTGACGAATCAGAATTTCTTCGTCATTCGCATAGAACTCTTTAAGCGCGCCGCTGTTCAACATCGCCTGCATGCCTTCTAGCGGGCTGGCATCTTCCAGCACGATATCGTTTAAAAACGAAACCGTGAGCTCCTGGGCAATACGTTCCTTGTGCGTGGTCGGCGGGCGATAGAACATTTCGACTTCGATGATGTGCGAATGCGGGCCCGTCGGCCAATGCGCGTGTGTGGTAAATCCCGATGAACCGAAAATCAACACGAAATTCGGGAAAAACTGAAACGAATCGAAACCGTATTTTTCCGAACGCGTGGGGTTCAATCCTTTCGGTAGCGGACCAAAATCGTCTTTTTTATTCCACGGACCAGCAGCAGCCGATTCCGTTAAACACTCAATCGGCCGCGAGAATGGCGTCTTTTTCGACGGCTCACCGTAAAATGAAAACATTCGGTGCGGGCCCTTGAGCTGAAACGCGAGCGCATCGGTGTATGGATTGGCCTTATCCAGCTTCGCCACTTCGGTCAGCGCGCCAAACGATCCCGCGTGCAAATACGGGCCGTGATAACTTTCGGCAAAGCCGTCCATGAATATTTTCCAGTTGCATTGGAGTTCGGCTTTGAATTTGTAGAGTTGATACGGGCGATCGAACGGATAACCTTCGATGCCCTCGGCGAACTCGCCGAGAAAATCGCACACCGATTGTTTGTTGTCACGATCCAAATTGATAAAAATAAATCCCTGCCACACGTCGCATTGAATCGCTGGCACACTGCATTTGCTCTTGTCGAAATCGAGCAGCAGATCCTCACGCGACGCTTTAATCAGCGAACCATCCAGGTTGTAGCGCCAGCCGTGAAAGCGGCAATACAACATCGGCACAGTGCCCTGAGTTTCCACGAAGGGATCGTCCTGCCACAACAATTTATTGCCTCGATGAGGGCAGATATTGTGAAACGCACGAATCGTGTCGTCCTTGTCGCGCAGCACGATGACTGAAGTATCGAGCACGGCAAGCTCGCGCGTGAAATAACTACCCTTCTTCGGCAATTGCTCGACACGACCGACATACAGCCAGCTTTTTTTGAAAATGTGCTCTTTTTCTTTTTGATAAAACTCAGGGCAGACGCTGTCTTCCAACGAAATCGGCCCGCGCCCCAGCTCGGGATAAGCGTCATGCCAATAGCCGCTATCCGGTTTTCTAACAGTTTCGTTTTTATTTCCAGAGGATTCCTGGCTCATCGCATCCGTCTCACTCAGTCGATTACGCGACTTTACCACTTGACTTAATTGCTTCAACAGGGCCTTATTTCGAACATGGTGTTGCATATATGGAACACCGTTTTTAGAGAGCTTGCCCCATGGAACAAAATCTTCCATTCGATATCGACGCACTTCTTGTATTCAGCAAAGTCATCGAATGCCGCAGCCTTTCCAAAGCAGCCAACCTGCTGGGTATTCCAAAATCGACCGTCAGCCGCAAGCTCGCCAAACTGGAAGCTGATCTCGGCACTAAACTGCTAAGAAAGAATACGCATCAACTGACCATCACCGATCTTGGCCAGCAGATTTATAGCCACAGTCTCAAAATACTCAGCGAAGCCAACGACATTCGCGCGCTGGTCGAAGGCAGCAAAAGCGAACCTCAAGGCGAATTGCGCGCCGCGATTCCGGTATTTGTAGGCATCGATTACGCATCGCGTGTCGGCACCCGCTTTTTGCAGCGCTTTCCGAAATCGCAACTCGAGATTCGCATGGTGGACAATATGGTTCACCCGATTAAAGACGGATATGACGTCGCCTTTGGTATCGGCCCGCTGCAAGACTCGACCTTAATAGCGCGCAAAGCATTTACGCTTGATTGCGTTGTCTGCGCATCGCGCGATTTTATAAATGCCTTGCCCGAGCCCATCACCGCACCCTCGCAATTAAATGGCCTTCCGTTTATCGAATCGGACTTTCATGGCGATCGCAACAAACTGCAGTTAAGCAATAGCAAGAAGCACTGTGAAATTGCACCGCTTGCACGCGCTCGCGCCAACAGCTTTCAAATCAGCAAGCAATATTTGCTGCACGGGCTCGGCATCGGCGTCATGCCTAAACTCATCATCAAACCCGAGGAAGTCTCCGCCGGCAGTCTGGTGCCCGTATTACCCGAGTGGACGCCACCACCGATAGACGTATACATGATCTACCCGTTCCAACTATCGTTTTCGAATTTGATCAGCGCGTTTTACGACACCGCGCTCGAAATCATCGTGCAGAACACGGAAGCACTGAATACTCGAAACTGAGACCACGAAAGCGAATCATTTTGCGCGAAGATCGCTGCGATATTCCGACGGCGTCTTGCCTGTCATGCGTCTGAATACGGTGGAGAAATACGCCGAACTCTTAAACCCCAAACGGGCCGATACGTCTTCGCAACTGTACTGCGCTTGCGCAAGCATCGACTTCGCAACCTTCAAACGTTCCTCGGCAATGTATTTATGAATTTGCCATCCCGTCGAGGCTTTGAACGTGCGTGCTAAATGCCCCTGACTAATTCCACATAATTCGGCGAGCTCAGCCAAGCTCGGATAACCCAACCCGGGCGATTGTTGAATTCGCTCCTGTATGCGGCGCAATTGCCACGGGGCTAGCACACTGTCGCCATTGACCGATTTTTTTCCACACAACTGGCGTGAATAACGCGACAGCTCGACGAGAATCATCGTGCTTACTGCTTCAATCACCCGCTCTGAACCGAAAGCAGGTTGAGTAAGTTCGCCATAGATTTCTTGCATAAGGATTTCGAGGCGTTTGTTTTTAATGGCCAACAAAGCGCCCAGTTGCGAATCCCACTGCGACTGTTCGATACCGGTAGTACGTTCGAAATATTGTTTATCAAACAGGCAATACAAAACGCGCAGCGGCTTTTCGACAGGCAGTAGCCGCACCGGACAGCCGGGAGGCAAGAACCCGACCGAGCGCACTCGGGGCAACACTTCGGGAGCTGGTGCATTACCTATACGCAACGGCGAATGATTCTCTGACAAACGTTGCGACAAGGTATAACCGGGATAAGCTGGGGTGTCTTCAGCACCATCCCAATTGACGGTGGCGAGCTGCACCAACACATTCGGCAGAACTAATTCAATTTCGGCGTTATGCTCCATGGGCTTCTTATCGTTACATCGCTTTTCCACGGATTGGGTCACCGCATTCTATGCCAGTTGGATTGTGCGAATAAAGATTCCAAATTCGTACAAAATCGTAAAAATGCACAAAACTCTAAAGCATGCCGTCATAGCTTTTGAGCATTTCCGGATCAGGAAGCTCCATTTGTAAATACACAGCGATGTGATTCACTTTGCCAGCGCCATTGAATTCGTAAACAGATAGCGAATTAACGACGCTTTGAAAACTGCCGATGCGACTGCGCTCCTCGAGTTCTAAAAAAACAACAGAACCTACTTCGCTAATGCGTTTAAACGAACAATCCCACTCCGATGATGTAGCCCAACTGCTGAGAAAGTCGACGTAGTCCTGCCAAGTCATTACTTCCTTAAAATTACCGATGCGCTCAAATCCTTCAACTTCGATAATTGTCTTTAACGGATCCCAACTCGCCTGACTAAACCCAGGCGCTTTTGCGGCATCGACTAATCGCTTCATGAGCAGACTGTATTCCAATACTTTACGGGATTGCCCCGTGTACTGATCGATAATTTCTCCAACTGATTTAAACACGGGAGCCATGCTTCACCTCACCCAATTACATTTTGATTATTAGTTTCGACCAATCGAACTTAAGCGCACGATTTATCGGCCATGTATCGGTCGACAACCGAATGAAAATGCGCAATACAAACCTCTTCCTGAGCTAACGTCATTTCTTTCATTAGGTGATTGCGAAGACCTCGCTGCTGCCGTGGCATTTGTTCATAGTCTTGCTGCAAAGCGAGAAAATACGGGAACGAGCCGGGCTCGGTGACTTCAACTAACTCGGCTTTAAATTGATCTCGAACGGATTCCGGCAACCACATATAACTGCTCACATGCCACATACAACGATTCGGATCACCATCGGGATGCGGTGTTGCTAAAATGATGTGACACTCGCCCGCACGCACGGTCATAAAGAAATTCGGAAATAATAAATAACCCTGATTATCTGTCATTTGATCGTCAGTTAAACCACTGACATCGAATCCACTTTGAGTCAATGTTTCGCGCGCTGCCTTTTGCAGCAGTGAACGCCCTGAAACTCCTTCTGGAAAGGAATACTTTCCCTCTGCATTGCGATAAGCCGAAGCCAGCTCTTCGAATTTCGGCAACACTGCGGCAACCCCAGGAAAAGTTCCAGGCAGCGCTCTGATCGCTTCCACCTCCTGATCATCGCCAAAGTTTTGATCGTTAGCGTGCTTCACATCGAACGGCGCAACCGCGAGATTATGTCGGCTTGTAAAGTAATAGCGCGTCCGCGTGGGATCGATCACCACCACTTTCAATAATTCAGGATGCACACCGTCAATGTGATAACCCTCTTGAAACGCATCATTCACAACTTTCCAGTTGCATTCGAGCGCTTCGCGTACGTCCATGACTGGCGTCATTTTTTCGATGTGATAAGGCTCGATAAATCGCGCCAAATCAGCACCCAAATAATCGAGGAATGGCTCGGCGTTAGGATCTGGATTCAAAAAGATAAATCCAGCGAAAGTTGCGACTGAAACCTCGAAAAGCCCATGCTGACTTTTATCGAGCGGACCGACCAGATCCGGGCGCCCCACACCCACTAAACGTCCATCGAGCGCAAATGACCACTTGTGATAGGGACAAGTGAAGCGAATACCTGCCTTCCCTTTCTTGCCGCTGCACAGTGCGTTACCTCGATGTGGACAGGCATTGGCGAAGCCGCGAATTTTTTCGTCGCTGCCTTTTACGATCACGAACGATTGATCGTAGACTCGGTATTCTTTCCAAGCCCCAACTTCCTTCAGCTCATCGACGCGACCTGCAGCCTGCCAGACCTTCATCCAAATTCGATCCCGCTCACGCTCAGCATATTCTCGCGATGAATAGCGATCGGTTGAGATGGTCAGGTTCGAACGATCATAGCCGGTCTCCAATAGAGCAACACTTTTTTCAATACGTTCTTGATCGATGTGCTCAGCGCGCATAGGTAAATCTCCACCAAAATAAAATTCGACATGCAATGATGTCGGACTCTATGGGGGAGCAATTATCAAGTAAATTCAAATCTCGAAGAACACACCAACTAACCTACGAAAATCGAAAAAATATCAGGAAAACGAAAATCCAATTTTCGATTTACCAACGAGTTTTCGTATTCCTGACACTAAATGAAAAGAGCTGATCAATTAACCCTTTCTTAGGAATGCATCCCGCCTTTATAAATGCATGGTCTTTTCTAAGCCAGTTCAGCGTATCGACATAAATACATCACAAAGCATAAAAATCGCTATCGCGGCAATAATAATCAGAGGCAATTACGATGAGAAAAATGACGCAAACAGCACATGGCATTCACCCTGCCAGCACAGCCCTACCATGCTTGGCGATCGGTCTGAGTTTGACGATCGCTACTCCACTCACCCATGCAACCATCGCGCAACCTGATGAAGTCGTTGTCACTGCGCGACGCACTGAAGAAGTCATTCAGAACGTTCCGATTTCGATGACTGTTTTCAACCAGGATATGTTGAATGAACGCAATGTTACCAACGGTGCAGACCTGGTTGCTTACACGCCATCGCTCAGCGTTAATTCTCGCTTTGGCTCCGATCAAGCTTCATTTGCTATTCGTGGCTTTACCCAAGACGTTCGCACCACGGCATCAGTTGCGGTGTATTTTGCCGATGTCGTGGCACCGCGCGGTGGCGGCAATATCACTGCTGGTGACGGTGCCGGGCCCGGCGCATTCTTTGATTTACAAAACGTGCAAGTTTTGAAAGGCCCGCAAGGGACGTTGTTCGGTCGCAACACCACAGGCGGAGCAATCCAACTCGTCCCACAAGAGCCGACCGGAAAATTAGAAGGCTATCTGGAACTATCCGCAGGAAATTTCAATATGCGACGCTCACAAGGCGTACTTAACTTACCCATCAACGATCAATTGCGTGCCCGCTTCGGTATTGACAGCATGCGTCGCGATGGATATATCGAAAATACATCGGGCATTGGCCCCGATCGCTTTTCCGATGTCGATTATTTTGCCGGGCGCGGAAGTTTATTTTGGGACATCACGGATGCGGTTACCAATTACACGATATTCACTTACGCCAATTCGGAAAATAACGGTACGCTCCAGGCGATGTTTGCATGTAACGACGACCTCAGCATCGGCTTTGCTAGTTTTTGCACAAGCACGCTCGCCCACCAAGGCGATGGCTTTTACAAAACTGAAAGTGCGATGCAAAAACCCAGCAGCAAATTACGACAATGGCAGGCCATCAATACCACGGCATGGGATGTCTCCGAAGCGATAACCTTGAAAAATATTTTATCGTACGCACATTTACGTCAGGACCTGCGCAGCTCTGTTCAAGGCACTAATTTTCATGTCCCGATGCTTGGCTGGCCGCTCGAATTTTTCCCCTCGTACATAGCACCCGGCGCGCACAGCAATAACCAATCGACACTCGTCGAAGAGCTGCAGTTTTCGGGATCGACACTCAACGACAAGCTTTCCTGGCAAGCAGGTCTCTATTACGAAAGCAGTCGCCCCGATGGCTGGTCGGGTTCGCAATCGCCAGGCACGTTATCGTGTTTGAATGAGCTGGGCGCAGATCCGGCTAACTGGGTTTGCGCTGATCCGCTGCGCGACTTCGCCTACATGAATTATTTCGGAACGCTACCGCCGAGCCTCGCTGCGCTCGATGCAACAATTCCACCCATTGGAACCGTGGAGCGTTCACTCGGAAAGACTGAGTACAACAACCAAGCGATTTATGCACAGGGAACCTACGATCTCAGCGACGAATTTCGTCTCACACTCGGTTTGCGTTACACCGTCGACGAAACCAAAACAACTTCAAAACGCACAACCTGGTTTTTCCCCGATGGCATTTTGCAACCACCGGGAGCACCGCTCAGTGCGTTGACGAAATGCTCGCTCAGCGATGCCTCGCTCGTGAATGATTGTATTCACCGTGCGAGCACAAAAAGTGAAGCACCGACATGGTTGATCGATGTCGACTATCTTCCATCGCCGGATGTGATGCTATACGCGAAATATTCGCGCGGTTATCGTCAAGGCAGCATTGTGTATGCAGCACCACCGTCGCTCGATTTGTACGATCCGGAAAAAGTCGACGCCTATGAAATCGGCGCCAAAACGAGCTTTCGCAGCGCCATTTCAGGCACTTTCAATATTGCGCTGTTTTACAACGAGCTCAGCGATCAGCAACTGCAGCTAGGCTATATACCTACTGCGGGTGGATCCGCAACAACGGCAGTTCTGAATGCGGGGGCATCAACCATTCAAGGCGCCGAACTCGAAACCACGCTCAAACTCATTGATGATCTGTCGTTAAATCTCGCATACACCTATTTGAGTACTCGGCTCGATAGTTTTACGCCGCCGGCCGCGATCGCAGGCTGGCAACCCATTCAAACCGTCGAAGAAGGTGGGCATTTAACATTTTCACCGCGACATACGGTGGTGGCAGGGTTGAGTTATCGTTTGCCGCTACCGGCTGAAATCGGCGAGGTGTCAGCCGGAGGGACGTATACGTTTACCGATTCGCAGGACAGTACCTCTGGATCGAAATACGGCACACTGCCATCGCATCGCTTACTCAATCTCAATCTTGGCTGGAAATCGATTTTTGGCAGCGGATTCGATACGGCATTCTTTGTCACCAATGCATTGAATGAAAAATACCGCAGCTATGTTCCAGGCTTTTACGAGCGCAGTGGTTTCGAGGCAAGCGTTCAAGCCGAACCTCGCATGTGGGGTGCGAGAATCAAATACACTTTTGATTGAGCGGCTTGTTGACCGCCGCATAAGCGACGGTCAACATTAATTAATTGCAGCAGCCACACTGCCATTTCCCATTGTGCCAATAAATGCGAGCACGAATTGCTTCTTTGTTTCGTTTATTAAATTCGCATTTAAAAGAGATTTTATAGAGGACCGCCAAGATTCGAGCCACCATCGACGGGCAGAACCAACCCCGTCACCTGTGCGGATAATTCGCTCGCCAAATACAATGCGGCGTTTGCAACATCGATGGGGGCGCCCTGTCGTCGTAACGGTTGCATGCGACGCACCATCTCTTCCATATCATAAAAAGTTTGCGCCGCCGGAATATGACCGGGTGCGATGCAGTTAGCACGAACACCATATGCACCCAACTCTCGCGCGATCGATTTGGTGTAATGAATGACGCCGGCTTTCGCTGCGCGATAAGTAATTAACGGGAGTCCGGGTTTAATACCGGCAATCGATGATGTATTGATAATTGAGCCACGGCCTTGCTTTGCCATGTATTGTCCGGCAAAGCGACTACCCGTCATCACGCCATACAAATTAATATCGATGACGCGATGAAAATCGGCGAGATCATCGTCGAGAAAACTATTGTGCACGGCGCCGCTGATGCCTGCGTTATTGAACATGATGTGCAAATCGCCGAATTGTGCGATCGCAAAATCAACCAGAGCTTTAACCTGATTGGCATCGGCAACATCGGTTTGTTTGAAGAGTGCGGATTTTCCCAACGATTGCGCCAATGCCTGACCCTGTTCGGCATTCACATCGGCGATGACGACATTAGCGCCTTGTGCAACAAATAATTCCACTGAAGCACGACCGAGCCCGCTCGCACCGCCCGTAATGATGGCTACCTGACCGGCCAGTAATTGCATAGTCGTCGACTCACTTCACGATCAGCATTGCGGCTTGCGATGAAACACGCTGCGCCAAAGATTGCGCAGCCATGTCATTAGCGATACGGCAAGCGAGCTGTTCGAGGATGCCGTATTTGCAATGGGAGATGCATTCTCAAGCGCTTCGATTTCGGATTTCAATTTTTCCGAAAATACTTTCGCGAGTTGAGGCAGAAGCGGTCGGCACATCGCCTCCCACATCGGCGCCATTGGACCGCTACCCTCGACACGCACTTTCAAACTGATTTCGGTTTGATTGGCGGATTTTTTCGCCGCGATGTAACTACCACTACCAATAACTGGTTCATTTTCGAGCTTATAGGAAAAATTCACGCGCTCAGGCCCGGCCCATTCTTCGATATGTACCAGCACGTTGACGGTTTTTACCAAACCGCCCGCGCCCACTTTGATAATCCATTTGGAGTTGTTCTCATCGATAACATCGCATTCTTTGCAACCGGGAAAAAGCATTGCCCACTGGCGAATGTCCTGCACGTAATTCCAGGCGCGATCGATGTTGGTATTAATGGCAATCGAGTGTTCTGCTTCGATCATTACAACTCACCAATTCATTAAGGGCGAAACTATTTATCGGTAGTAAAGTTATCGGTAGTAAAGCGATGGATTTCTTTTTCGAGCAAATCGCTCGGTTGGCCTGCCGCGTGACGGCCTGCGAGATAGCCGTGCGTAATGCCGCGCGCATTGGTCATCCCGCTCTGCATGACAGCACCATTATCCAATCGCGCAACGGAATTACCTGCAACATATAAACCGGCGATCGGCTGATCGCTCCAATCGATGGCGCGGCAATGTTGATCGGCAACCAAACCTGCGGCGGCGATACCGCCACCGGCCATGCGGCGCAATTCAACGGCATAAAAGGGCGGCTTCAATAATGCGCCGAGATTGGGATTTGGTTTTTGCAGCGGATCGCCGCACATCAGCGCGCCCCACGGGAATGTGCCGCGTTTGAATTCGGGATCGACTCCCGTTTCCGAGTAACGATTGAATGCCGCGATCGTGGCCTCGAGCCCTGCCGCATCGATATTGGTTTTTGCGGCCAGCTCTTCGATCGAATTCGCTTTCACGCCTAAACTTTCCGGCATTTCCTGACCCGGCATGACTGAACCGAACGGATATTTTTCGCGCGCTTGCGCATCGAAAACGATCCAGCAGGGAAAATTCGGATGCGTTTGCGTGGCGCCATCGACCGTTTCGAGCGCGAAATACACCGAACGATAAAACGCTTCGTTCGAAAAGCGTTTGCCTGCGCGATTCACCACAATCGTGTGCGGCAAACCCATGAATGGCAGCGCACCACGCCACAACGGCACGCCCTCTTCCTGCTCTTCACCGGGCACATGAAAACCGAGCATGCTGACATCGGGCACGCGCGCGACGCGCGCACCGATCTGACCCGCCATACGAAAATGCGCGCCGTCGATCGATGGCATGACCATCGATACGGGATCGATTTGATGTCCCAAGGTTTTTGCATAATTTGAATTGCGTTCGTAACTGCTCACCGCAAGTACGACACCGCGATTAGCCTTCACGAAAATTTCTTTTTCGACGCCGTTTTCTTCACGCAACATCGCGCGCAAACCGATAACGCGGTCGCCATCGACAATTAATTCTTCGGCATTCACTCCCGTATGTATGGGAATATTGCGATCGAGCACGCCTTTCACGAAATACGCGGCGAGTCCCGGCCCTGCGCAGCGCTCGTCTTTGGCCAGACGATCGGCCATCACGCTGTAATCCCACTTCAGCATGTTCGCCAAACCACCGTTGTTGAAAATATCTTCGTGCGTGAGGCTGTACGGAACGTGTGGCGAGACGCGCGTTTTGTGTTGCCACTCGCCCAGAGTTTCGGCGGGAAACGGCAGCGCTTCGAGGCAACGACCTTCAGCGGTACTGTCGTCGATATGCGGGTAGTAATAATCGGGCAGATGGCGCACGACGCACATTTTGAGGCCGATTTTTTCTTCGAAATATTTCATCGCGACCGGCGCATGAATGGCCTGATTGATCATCGCTGCATCTTCGCCGTATCCCATCGAAAGACGTTTTACGTAGCGATAACCGCTGGCTGGCGAATCATTAATTCCGAGCGCTGCCGCGAGATGATTACCGGGCACCCACACTTCACCCATCGAATACGCGGTAATGCCGCCGACTTGATCGGAACGTTCGAGCACCAATGCACTCGCGCCATGATCATGCGCGGTAATCGCGGCCGCCAACCCACCGCCACCGGAGCCGATCGCCACAACATCCGCTTCGAAATCCCACCGTGCCGGCAGCGTGCGCATTTGTTCACCACTCACTTTATTAAAATTATTTTTAAAACTTTAAACGTAGATCGATTAAGCGAACGCTTCTTCGCCCACAAGCGTCGTGCGGCGCATAACACGTCCGGAATCGATCGGATACGGCTCGGCGCGATGCAATACGCCGGTGTTATCCCAGATCACCAGATCGCCCGGCGTCCATTCGTGGCGATAAACGAAACGCGGCTGCGTCGACCAATCCAACAACTCCTGCAACAACTGATCGCTTTCCGCTTTATCCATGCCTTCGATATGCGAAGCCGAGCAGCCGATAACGAGCGACTTGCGCCCATCGTCGTGCGTCCACACCAGGTTATGCGTTTTGACGGGAACGCTGCGCCAGTAATCGAGTGTTTCGGGTGTCGACTCAACGCCGGCATTGCGCATCGATGCTTCGAAGCTGTGGACAACCCTGAGCTTGGCAATGCGATCTTTCGTTGCCTGCGGCAGCGCCTCATACGCCGCATAGCAATTTGCGAACTCGGTTTGTCCACCGATGTTGGACAAAGTAATACCGGTGAGCAACGACGCGAAAGGCGGCACGCTATCGTGCGTACCATCGATATGCCAAAACCACGAGCCCTTCAAATAGTCGGCCTTCGCATTCAGCGATTTATCGAGCGTAATTTTGATGACGCCGTTTTGCCCTTCCTGGCGCAAGGTGCCCATCAGATTGCTCAACGTGCGCTGCTGTTCTTCGCTCAGATTGAGCGCTTTAAAAACCACGATGCCGCGTGCGATCAACACATCGCGAACCTTTTTCGCAATGTCGGGGGTCAGCAGATCTTCGATGGTCGTGCGAATTTCAGCACCGATACTGTCTTTCAGATTGCGGACTTCGAACATCATTCTGCCTCTCGTTCACGCTGCTCAAGAAGGATTAATGATACTGATCAGTATTTTTAAGGATCAAGTTAATTATTTGCAAAAATCGAAAAGCTTTGAATCTGGCGAAGAAACTGAAAAATTAAATATTACTAAATTTATCAAAAACTTAATTTTATAACTTAATCAAGAACCTAAACAAAACTTAACGTGACACTTTAACTGGCTTACCAGTGCTTCTGATCCGCCAGAAGGACATTCACGGCACGCTCGACCCACTCCTCGCGCTCCACCACCGACACGTCGCGATTGGTCAACAGCACGTTCACGAACCAGCCGCGCAGCATGAGGATAAATACCTCGGCCGCGATATCGGGATCTTTGCAATTCGCGCCACTGCTCTTCGCGCAATCCTGAATGAATTGCGAAATGCGCCTCACACCCAGTGCGGTTCTTTCCGCCGCTGCCGCACCCAACTCGTGGAAGCGTTGAGACTCGCTATAAATCAAACGATTTACACCGAGCAGATCGCCTTCCAAATTGAGTTTGATCATCTGGTTGGCATAGGACTTCAGCCCCTGTTCCAGACCCGAATCGGATTTTAAAAATGTCGCGGGCGCGCTGTTATCGATTTGCTGACGAACAATCGCTCGGAACAACTGCTCTTTCGAGGAGAAACGCGAATACAACGTGGTTTTGGAAATGCCGGCAACTTTGACGATACGCGCCATCGACGTACCGCCGTAGCCATGCTCGAGAAACTCATTGAGCGCTACTTGCACCAATTTGCTTTCGATAATCGCGACATCTTCGGGGCGTGGGCGTCCGCGCGAACGCTTGGGTTTTACTTTTTCTTGTTTTGTATTTTTATTGTGAGTGCTGGTGGCCATATTCAACTGATCGACGTTAAGACGAACGGCGATTATGCGTTGCCCCAATCGCGGAGGCAAAGATATCGGGGCAAGACGATTTGGCTGAAGCGGTTGTGCGGGAGATTCGAATGAAGAAGAGAAAAGCGCCGACCATTCGACCGACGCCGATGAAACTTACTTGGTTTCGCTTTCCAGGCGTTTGACGGCCAGCGTGCGTAATTCGGATGCTTTTACCTTCGCGCTTCCCGTCAATTCCAGCTCACTCTCGTCGAAGAAGAGCACTTTGCGCGGCAGTTTGTAACTGGCCAAACGTTCTTTGGCAAAAGCGCGAACAGCTTCTGCGGTTAATGTTGCGCCTTCATGAGGAACGATACACGCCACCACCAGTTCGCCGAGCAATTCGTCAGGAACGCCGACTGTTTTGGTGACCTTCACGCCGGGACACTGCGCGATCACGCCATCGATCTCGACCGGCGATACATTCGCGCCGCCGGTTTTGATGATGTCATTCAGTCGACCTTCCCAGAACAAACGGCCTTCGCTATCGAAATAGCCGCCATCGCTCGTGCGCAGATAACCATCGGCATCGACAGTTTCATCGAGCGGGATGCCGACGTAACCCATCATCAGCGTTGCGCATTTCACCGCTATTTCACCGCGCTGACCGATCGGCACAATTTCACCGGTTTCGATATCGACGATTTTCACCGTTGCGCCCGACACCACTTTACCGAAGCTGCCTTTGCGCTCCTCATCCGTCGTATTCGCTTCATACACGGTGCTGAACGTGAAGGTTTCGGTATTGCCGTAAGCGGTCGGCTCGCGATACGTGCTCGATACGGTTGGATGCTTACCGAGCGGCGAATTCTTATCGATGTATTTGAGCGACGATAAATCAGCGGTCGCCCAGTTCGGCGCGCCCTCAAGCTGCGCCCATTGATGCGGCCACGCGATCACCATGTTGACCTTTTCTTTCTCCATCAACGTCAGCGCTTCGGGTGCATCGAAGAAACGCTGCAGTACGAGCGAACCGCCCACCGATAAGGTACTGCCCAACGCCTGACAGAAATTGCCCGACCAGAAAAAACCATTCGCAGACCAGCTGCGCACATCTTCCGCTGTCGCGAACCATTTACAGAAACGCCAGAGCTGCAGACATACACCGCGATGCGCGCTCAATACACCCTTCGGTTTTCCTGTCGAGCCCGAGGAATAAAGCAGAATGCCGGGATCAGCAGGAGTAACACACGCAGCGCGCGCATCGACTTGCGCATCGCTGACACTTTTGCCGCGCGCACGGAACGTACTCCAGCCTTCAATCGCACCGACGCTGTCATCGCTATCGATGACAGCGAGATGATGCAGATAAGGAAATTTCAACGACACAACTTCACCGGCTTTCGCAGTGCCGATGGCCGGCTCAAGATCGATAAGAATCTGCGCGAAATCTTTCTTGAGCACATGGCGCTCAACCAGCAGCACCGAGCAGGCAGAGCTTTGCAGCAGAAATTCGAGTTCAGTTGGCGTCGAAAACGTACTCAGGCAAGTGGCGACACCTCCCGCCAGCGAAGTGCCGAACAACCCCGAAAGAAATTCGAGACGATTGGTGGCGAGAATACCGACACGCGTGCCTTTGGTTACACCAGTGGCGACGAGCGCACGTGCAACTTCCATCGAGCGCGTCAGCAAATCGTTATACGACCAGCGCTCGACATCGTCGCCGATACGCATGACTGCAGCTTCGCGATCGCCAAAACGAGCGGCAATTTCCTTCACGTAACCGCTGAGCGTGAGCGGCCCGAGGCCTTGCTCCTCGCTCAGAGGAATACCGGAAACGAGTGACAACCCTGATGTGTTCGCGCCTGTCATTGTTCTACCTGCTCTCATTATTCGCCGGACCGCAGCGATGTTTAATCAGCAAATACGCCCCCGAGAAACGACAAGGGACCAAGAAATAAGGGGCCAAGAAAATTGCCGCACTATAGCAATGCGCCTATCATGGCAGAACGCTCATTAATGAGCATCACTATTCCATATTTGAGACAATCACCCGGAATCCGGCGCCTCATGAAATCAACCGACCAATTCGACGCAGACACTCTATTGCTTTTGGCGAAAGTGATCGAGTTGCGCAGCGTGTCGGGAGCCTCCGCAGCTCTGGGCGTTCCTCGATCGACCGTGAGTCGAAAAATCAGCAAATTGGAGGACGATCTCGGCATCAAACTGCTGCGCAAAAACACCCGCCAGATCACGGTGACCGACATCGGCCATGAGATTTATCAACACGCACTCAATATTCAAAACGAAATGAATGCGGTGCGCGCGGTGTTCGAAGGCAGAAAGCAGGAGCCGCAGGGTGTTTTGCGCGTCGCCATGCCGGTCTTCATGGGCGTCGATTTCGCCTCGAAAGTCGGCGCTTCATTCCTGCAGAAATACCCGAAAGCCCGCTTGGAAATGCGCTTCATCAACAGCATCGTTCACCCGATTAAAGATGGTTACGACGTGACGCTCGCCTACGGCCCGCTGCAAGACTCCACACTGATCGGCCAAAAATTATTTACGATCGAAAGTCTTCTGTGTGCAGCGCCGAAATTCATCGCGCAATTACCACAACGCATCACGCAGCCGACGCAATTGGACAAGCTGCCATTTATCGATGCCGGCCACGATAGCGATGCTTTCAAGCTCTCCTTAAAAAATGGCAAGAAGCGTTACGAACTCGTACCGCCAGTACGGGCGCAAGCCAACAACTTTCAAGTCGGAAAATATTATGTGTTGCAAGGCATCGGCATTGGCGCATTGCCGCGCCACCTCTGCCTGCGCGATTTAGCCGAAGGCAATCTCGTACCGATTCTCGACAACTGGCAATTGGAAACGAAGGACGTTTATCTCGTCTATCCGTTCCAATTGTCGTTCTCCAATCTCATCAAGGCGTTTTACGAAACCGCTTATGAGACGATGCGGCGCGCCACCGAAGAAAGCCTGTGACCGCATGCAACGCAATCGCTCAATTAACGTATCTGTCCGTACTTGCCTTTGTGAAACAGCAACGGCCGCCCGGTGGGGCGCATCGTCAACTCCAACACTTCGCCGACAATAATCAAGTGATCGCCGCCCGGATAGCGCGCCCAGACGCGACATTCGAAACTCGCCAGCGCATCGCGCAATAACGGACTACCGGTTCGCCCCTGAAAGAAGTGCGCAGCGTCGAGCACATGCTGGCCTTTTTTCGAATATTGATTCGAATGCGCTTGTTGCTCGGTGGATAAAATATTGATCGCGAATTTTTCAGCAGCGTTGAAAACGTCAAAGCAATCGGAAGTGTATTGGATACTCCACAACACCAGCGGTGGCTCCAGTGAAACCGAAGAGAACGAATTGATCGTCATTCCCATCGGCTCACCTTGCTCGGATATTGCGGTTACTACGCACACGCCTGTCGCGAAGCTACCCATAGCGTCGCGAAGTTTTCGCTTATCGATCGTCATGCATCCACTCTTTGTTCGGGCTTGTTATTGATTATTGAAGCCCGTCGATCCTGCTATTTGCCAGGCATGACCCAATCCGATTTCAATCCAAAGTCGGAAAGGTATTTCGTCGAACTCCAACCACCATCGACAACAATCGTTTGCCCGTTAATGAACTCAGCACCTGGCGAGCACATGAACGCGATCGTTGCCGCGATATCCTCAACCGTACCCAAACGCGGATACGGTGTCATTTCGTTGTTCATTTTCTGGAACGCAGCATCTTCGTAGCGTCCCTCAGTCATCGGCGTTGGTGTTACACCCGGCGCCACCGAATTACAGCGAATCCCCAAAGGACCGTATTTACACGCGATATGCTGAGTCAGACCGGTGATACCCGCTTTACATGCCGAATACGCACCGCCGTGCATGCCACCGATGACAGCGAATGTCGAGGTGACGTTGATGATAGCCGAGCCGCGCTTCATATGCGGAATAACTTCGCGCGCCAAACGGAAAGGCGCTCGCAACATCAGATCGAGACAATAGTCGAGCATCTCATCGTCGACTTCGAGCAGCGGCTTCGGTCTGCCAACGCCGGCATTATTGATGAGAACGGAGATTTCGCCGAAACGCTTGAGTGCAGCATCGACAATGCGCTTCGGCGCATCGTCTGCTGTTACATCCACCGACAGTGTCGCGACTTTATCTGGATTGCCAATCGCAGCTTCGAGATCGGCCAGTTTCTTGGGATCGCGACCCACACCCAAAACGGTGAATCCGGCATTGACGAGTTTGACGGCCGTATCCAACCCGATACCACTACCCGCACCTGTAATAATCGCGCAACCCGCCATATCTACTCCGCCTGATTCTGTGTGAGTCTGTTGAATGATGTCAGTCTATTGAGTTGGGCCCGCCGCTTGAACAGCAGAGGCCCGAGGAACTGGCTGGCCACATTAATTGCCGGATGCGTGGCAGTCAACACTGGTGTTCATTTACGACATCCAGCTATATACTGGCGCCCCACGTCACCTCGCGACAGCGCGAAACACTGTGCACCGCTGAGCGATAACGTTAGCTGACAATAACCGCCAGACTTATTTCAATCCGCGCCGGGCAAACAGTCTTTAGCGCTCGTCGCGATCCATCCATAGTGATTATTTTTGGAGTCACCATGACCGACAAAACACTGGACTGCTCGGATCTCGACAATTACATGGGCAAGCCCATCCAGCCCGCAAAGCAAAAAGAGACTCTGCACAACAACGAATTCCGCCGCTGGGTGCAGGCGATGCATTACCCGAATCTGCTGCATTACGATCACGACTACGCTGCGGCAAGCCGTTTCGGCCGCCTCGTCGCACCGCAGTCGTTTGCGGTCGCCACCGATGATGGCCATGGTGCCGGCCCCGCCTGCGTCGGTCGCATCCCCAATTCCCATTTGATTTTCGGCGGCGACGAATGGTGGTTCTACGGCCCGCGTATTTTTGCCGGCGATCTCATCACCAACGAAAAAATTCCGTTCGATTACGTCGTCAAAGAAACCAAATTCGCCGGCCCGACCTGCTTTCAGCGCGGCGATAACAACTACTACAACCAGAACGGCGATTTCATCGCGAAACAACGCTCCACCGCTATTCGCTATCGCAACGATCTCGCGTTGGAAAAAGGCTCGCTCACCAATACCGAAGACCCTGAGTGGACCGACGAGGCGCTCGAAGAACTGGAAGCAAAGAAGCTCGAATACATCAACTACATGCACAAGCTCGGTCATAACAAGCTGTATTGGGATGATGTGAACGTGGGCGATGCCCTACCGGTACGTGCGATCGGCGTGCACTCGATCGCGAGCTTCGCTACCGAGTGGCGTGCGTATTTATTCACTAACTGGGGCAGCACCAATCGTCCCGTGCTCGACCTCGAAGCACTCGGCTTCGACCCAAAAATGGCCGGTCACGAAAACGACGGCGTGATGGAAAAGATCAACCCAGAACTCACCGATGGCGCGTACTTCGGACCATCTCGCGGGCATTTATTCCCACGCTGGGCGCGCTATATCGGCATGCCGCGCGGCTACGGCTACGGCGCGTCGATGGGTGCGTGGCTGATCGATTATCTCGCGGGCTGGGCTGGCGAATGGGGCCAAGTCGTACACATCAACTCCGCCTATCGCGGCCCGGCTTTCACCGGCGAGGCAACGTACATGACTGCGAGCATCGTCGACAAAATGGTCGATGAACAAGGCCGCAATCTGGTCCAAATCGACGTCAAAATGGCGAGCCATCTCGGCGTCACCATGGCGACGGCGAAAGCGGAAGTTGAGTTACCGAAGAAATAAATTTCGAAAGCAATGATCGAAAAGAAAAAGGCTCCCTGCAAAGGAGCCTTTTTTATCACTAGCAGTTTTTTGCCGGCTGCTCGCCATTACACTTGTGCCGGCTCCTTCTCCAGCAATTCTTTCAACTGCGGGAAGTTTTCAGATTTCAAAACCCCAAACATAAACAGGCGCAATACTTCGCGACGCATCCGCGAGGCCATCGCCTGCCGATCGTCTGCGTTTGTTGCGTGTGCTCTTACCCATTCCGGCCACAGAAAATAACCGGCAAGAATGATGACCGACAAGACCTCGACATCGACACCTTCCTGACTGTACGGGCTGTCGACCATCTGCTGGGTAGTCTGCTTAAACTGACGGAAAAATAAATCATCGGCCGGATTTGGCGACGACAGCACTTCAAACAACCAGATGCGGCAGAGTGCGGGATTTTCTACGGCGAAATCAACGAGTCTGGCGACCGTATCGTAAAAGGGACGCTGTTTTTCCAGCCTTGAGCGACTCTCCTCGACTGTTTGCGTGCCGCCAAATACCTCAGTCGTTAGATGCTCACTCACCCAGGCCACAGTGGCTTTGATCAAATCTTCGCGTGTTTGAAAATGCTGGTAGGCCGTGCCGCGATTCACCCCGGCCAGATGCGCAACCTTCGATAAACTAAGCGCTTCAGGTCCATCGGATGCCAACACGGTGCGCGCAGCGGCCAAAATCGTTTCGCGAGTTGCTTCTTTAATGATTTTGCGACGCACTGGGGCTTCCACTAAATGATCATCACTGTCGTTCAATGATTCATTTTCTGCGCTTAACCCAAACGAGTCAACAACTCCGACTTGACCCGAACGGCGAGTCGGGTTAACCCGCAGCGCACATACAGCACACGCATGAAACGTCGCTTGCGATTCGCTCAGTCATAACGCAGAGCCAATGCAGGCTCAATCTTCGCTGCACGCCACGCCGGATAAATTGCCGCCAACATACTCATGAGCAGCGCGGTTCCAGCAACATAGAGGACATCGATCCATCGTATATCCGAAGGCAGGTAGCTAATCGGGTAAACGTCCGAACGCAAAAACTGAATATGCAACACATGCTCGATGCCAGCGATCAAGTCGGTAATCACCAGGGAAAGACCGACACCGCCAACGACACCGGCGGCTGTTCCAATCACTCCAACCAAAAACCCCTGCACCAAAAATATTTTCATGATGTCGCGCGAGGTGGCTCCCTGACTCATGAGAATGGCGACATCGCCATGCTTGTCATTCACGACCAATACCAGCGCAGAAACAACGTTGAATGCAGCCACTGCAATAATGATCGCCAACATCATTCCCACCAGGCGCTTGGACAGCGAAATCGCTGCGTATAAATTACCCTGGGATGATGTCCAGTCGCTCGCGTAATACTTTCCTTCCAGCAATCGCCAAAGCTCGCCTGCAATTTGTGGCGCCGCAAACAAATCATCGACACTCACGCGCAGCGCAATTGCGTTGCTCTCATCGCCCATCAGCTTTTGTGCCGCATCCAGTCGCAGCAGCGCGAGACTTTCATCGAGCTCGGTGCCGCTTTGAATCAAACCGATCAATGTGAAGCGCGCAATGTGTGGCTGAATATTACCTGTTTGCGTATCGCGATCAGGCACCATCACCGTGACGCGACCGCCGATATCGATACCGAGCTTATGCGCCAACCCCTGCCCCAACACGATCACTTCGTCTTCTTGCGCGAGACGCGCGATGGTTTCTTCCGGTAAAAACCGCGCTAATGCAGTCGCTTTCCGCTCTCGCTCCGGATCGATGCCGAATAACAATGTCGCCTGCGTACTCTGTCCATTAACGAGCATTGCGTTAAGTTGCAATAAGGGCGATGCGCTGGTCACACCAGGAATTTCTTCAACTCGGCTCGCCGTCACGCGCCAATCGACATCGGGATCGGCCGCATACAAACTGATATGCGGAACCAAGCCCAATATGCGCTCACGCATTTCGCGCTCGAAACCATTCATCACCGACAACACAACAATCAGCAACGCGACACCGATGACCAACCCGGCGATTGCCGTACGCGAAAGAAATGTTGTCAGGCGCGAACCGCGTTTTGAACTCGTATAACGCGCGCCGACAAAAATAGTGTACGGAGTAAACATCAGATCGCCATCGTACCGGTTTGGGATAATTCAGGTACCAACAAGCCATCGCGCAAATGCAATACACGATCCATGCGCTGCGCAAGAATCGGATCGTGTGTGACAACAACAAAACACGTATCCAACTCGCGATTGAGTTCAAGCATCAACGCGTGCATCGATTCGGCTGTGTTGCGATCGAGATTACCCGTCGGCTCGTCGAGCAATACACACAGCGGTTTACCGACCAGCGCGCGCGCAATCGCCACGCGCTGGCGCTCGCCACCGGATAGTTCTGCAGGCTTATGCTGTAGCCGCGCACCTAAGCCGACGCGCTGCAACATCGCTTGCGCCGACTCGGTCGCCACGCCGACAGCTTCACCGCGAATGAGCAATGGCATCGCCACATTTTCCAGTGCAGTAAATTCGCCGAGCAAATGATGAAATTGATAAACGAAACCCAATGTGCGATTGCGCAGCGCGCTGCGCCGTTTTTCATCGAGTTCGGAAATAGCTTCACCATTGATATGCACACTGCCACTGCTCGGTGTGTCGAGACCACCCAACAAATTCAGCAATGTCGATTTACCCGAGCCGGATGCGCCGACAATGGCGACACGCTCGCCGCGCCGGATACTCACCTCGACGCCTTTGAGCACCTCCAATGTCTGCGGGCCCTCGTCGTAGAACTTACGCAAATCGCGGCATTCAAGAATTATCTTTTCTTCACTCATAAACTGTGTGGCTCACTCATACCGCAAGGCTTCGGCCGGATGAATCTGCGCCGCGCGCCAGGAGGGATAAAGCGCGGCAAGCAAACTCAACATCCAGGCAATCAAACAAATTTTAAAAATATCTTGCGCGACGACTACCGACGGAATGCGCGTCACGAAATAAACCGAAGGGTCAAAAACATGTGCGCCAACCAACCGTTCCACCGTCTCAACGATCGCCCCCACATTGAGCGCGATGGGCACGCCAATCAATGCACCCAGCACAACGCCAATTAAACCAATGGTGGCGCCCTGCACCATGAAAATGGCCATCATCGACTGCGGTGACGAACCCATGGTGCGCATCACGGCAATATCGGCACGCTTCTCATTCACCATCATCGTCAAAATCGAAACGATATTGAATGCGGCGATAGCGACGATAACAAACAACAGCAAACCCACCATGGTTTTTTCCATTTTCACGGACTGAAATAAACTGCCTTGCGTCAGACTCCAATCGCGCACCTGAAAATTGTCGGCGTGCTGCGCATTCCAACGTTGCAATAATGGACCGGCTGCAAATAAATCATCGGCAGCAATACGCAGTCCTGTCACACCACCACCCGTTTTATAAAATCGCTGCCCGTCTTTCAGATTGATAAATACCATCGTGCTATCGAGTTGCGATCCACTGCGAAAAATGGCGGCGACAATAAAGCGCTTCTGCCGTGGAAAAATTCCGAGTGGCGTCACTGTCACCTGCGGCAAGATGACATCGATGCTGTCGCCAATCATCGCATTCAATTGACGCGCAAGAATGTCGCCGATGACGATACCGAACGGAGTTTTCGCCAAATCTTCATAGCGTCCCTCCACGATATGCCGCTGCACCGACGACACGCGCGCTTCATAATCGGGATCGATCGCCCACAGCTGCACGCCGCGCACAGGGCCCGAGCGCGCAACCATGGCGCTACCGCCAATGTATGGCGCCGCCGCGATAAAACCCGGTGTCCGCGCAATATCATCGGCAAGCGGCTGCCAGTGCTCCAGATAGCCCTCTTTCGCATCAACAAAACCATGGGGGATCAACGCCAGAATACGGCCGCGTAATTCCGCCTCGAAACCATTCATCACCGAAAGCACAACGATGAGTGCAGCCACACCCAGAACCATACCGATCAGTGAAATCAGCGCGATAAATGAAATAAATTGATCGCGGCGGCGAGAACGCGTGTAGCGCCAGCCGATAAAGGCCGCGAAAGGTTGAAACATCGCCTATTCCTTATGACTCAAGTCTTGTAACTCAAGTGTTGTGACTAAACCTGTGATTCAAACCTTATGATTCAAATCTTGTGATTCTGGGCACGCCTGTACTACAGTCAATGCAGTGTCTGCAAACCACGATTGAAACAGGCACAAACCCACCGCTATAAATGCCAACGGAGACCGCCACATTGGCCGAACAGAACGCTTCGTCGACATCGAGCGACCTGACGCCGACATTGGATCGACGCGACTATTTTCGTGTCGAGGATCAGCTGATCCTTCGTTATTGCAGTGTGACGCCGGATGCGATTGGCAACATGCCCGCAGAGAGACATTTCGACAACAGTGAAATGTTCGCACTGCTGCGCGAATTACGCCAAATCGATCAGGAGCATAATAACGTATTGCGCGGACTCACTGAACAAAACCGTGAGCTCGGCGCCTATCTGAAAAGTATCAACCGAAAAGTTGATCTCATCGCCAATGCGCTGGCGACCCTGAGTCACGATCATCAGCAGCAAGTTGCGCAACGCGTATCAATCAGCGAAGGCGGTATTGCATTTGCGAGCGATACCAGTCTCGCCCCTGGAAAATTTTTGGCATTGGAATTAGTACTGCTGCCGGCTCATACCGGATTGGCTCTCTACGGCGAAGTGCTGGAAACGCGCAATGAGAGCGGATTAACCGTGGTGTCGTTCATCCGCATGCGCGAAAGCGATCGACAAATTCTTGCGCGGCATATTCTACAAGTACAGATCGCAGCCAAACGGCAACAAAGCAAAGACTTTCCGACTGAATAGCCGACAAAGACTGTTCGGCGTGGAGCAGTTCTTATGCTACTCATCCTGCATCCAGACATCGATGAAACCAGCGAACCCTACCGCATAACGCTGGATTACTTGCAACGTTTACCCGGCATCAAAATCAAAAAGCATCTTGTGCAAGGCCAGCAGCAATCGCTTACGGAGATTTATTTAATTGGTGACACGCACGCGCTGGATAAAGCCGAATTGGAAACACTGCCAGCCGTTGAACGCGCAATTAAAATTTCAGAAGAGTATCGCGTGCTCGGCCGCCACCGAGACGATCAACGCATCAGCGGCTTCGAATATCAGGGGCTGCGCTTCGATCAAAACAATCTGCACGTTTTCGCCGGGCTCTGCGCCGTCGACAATCCTAAAAATGTCGAAACCATGATGAGAGCCTTGCGCGATAACGGCCAGGTATGCACGCGCATGGGTGCCTACAAACCACGTACAAGCCCTTACGCATTTCAAGGTCACGGCGCGGATTGCTTGCCTTGGGTATTCGAACTCGCCGGCAAATACGGCATTAAAGTCATCGCGATGGAAGTGACACATGAAAGCCATATCGCCGATATTGATCACGCTCTTGCACTCACCGGCAATCCAACCGGCGTGATTTTGCAAATCGGCACGCGTAATACGCAGAATTTTGAATTGCTGAAAGCGATCGGCAAACAACATCGTCACCCTGCGCTGCTCAAGCGCGGCTTTGGCATAACGCTCAGCGAATCGCTTAACGCTGCCGAATATCTGGCCAGCGAAGGCAACGATCGCGTGATTTTTTGTTTGCGCGGGATGAAAAGCGATTTCGGCGCACCGCATCGCAATATGGTCGATTTCGCGCAAATCCCGGTTATCAAACGCTTAACACGTATGCCGGTATGTATCGACCCATCGCACTCAGTGGGATCGCGCGAACGCGCACCCGATGGCATCCTCGATTTATTGCACGCCACCGCGCAAGGCGTGATTGCAGGCGCCAATATGATTCTTGTCGATTTCCATCCAAACCCAAAAGAAGCGCTGGTCGATGGGCCGCAGGCATTATTGCTTAGCGAATTGGATAAATTTTTAAAGGATGTGGAGATTGCTCGTAGCGCTTATGTGGCTCGGCAATCGTTATGGGCAATTAACGGCCATCCGTAAGAACATGGATAACTCATCGAATAAAACGAAGCAGGAGTGCTCACTTTTATTGCGAACTCAAAAATAAAAAACCGCCCGAAGGCGGTTTTTTTACTTTCCGACTTTCTATCCCGAAAATCACTCTTTCGGATAGATTTTGTAACTGACGCCGGCCATTTTTTCGAGTACGCGGTGCACTTGGCAGCTATAGCCGAATTCGTTGTCGTACCAGCAGTACAGAACGACACTGCTGCCGTTAACGATGGTCGCTTCCGCGTCGTAAATGCACGCATGACGCGAGCCGACGAGGTCGGTTGATACCACTTCCGGCGAGTTCGAATAATCGATCTGTTTGCGCAGCGGCGAGTGCAAGGCGATTTTGCGCATGTACTCGTTGATTTCCTGCACGCTGGTTTCGCGCTTGAGATTCAATTTCAGAATCGCGAGCGATACGTTCGGCGTCGGCACGCGAATCGCATTGCCGGTCAGTTTGCCCTGCAATTGCGGCAATACTTTTGCTACCGCTTTCGCCGCACCGGTTTCGGTGATAACGAGGTTCAGCGGCGCGCTGCGGCCACGGCGCTTCGACTTGTGATAATTGTCGATAAGATTCTGGTCGTTCGTGTAAGCATGAACAGTTTCTACATGGCCGTTAACGATGCCGAAATGCTCGTCGATCACTTTCAGCGGCGGCACGATCGCGTTCGTGGTGCAGCTCGCTGCGGTGATGATTTGATCGTCATCGAGCACTTCATTATCGTTCACACCGAAGACGATATTTTTCAGATCGCCTTTGCCCGGTGCCGTCAAAATCACTTTGGCAACGCCTGGGCACTTCAAGTGTTTCGACAAACCTTCGCGATCGCTCCACTTGCCAGTGTTGTCGACCACGATCGCATCGCTGATGCCGTAAGCGGTGTAATCGATTGCATCGGGCGAATCGCCATAAATAATTTTGACTTCATTGCCGTTGCACACCAGCGATTGACGCTCTTCGTCGACGCGAATGGTGCCGTTGAACGGACCATGCACAGAGTCGCGTTGCAGCAGGCTCGCGCGCTTCATCAAATCGTCGTCGCTCTTACCTTTGCGCACCACGATGGCGCGCAAACGCAGGGCGTCGCCACCACCCATTTTCTCGATTAGCAAACGCGCCATCAAACGACCAATACGGCCAAAACCGAACAGCACGATATCGCGCGGCTTTTCGATCGGCTTGGCATCGACACCGATCAGATCGGCGACTTGCTGTTTGACAAAATCGTCGACGGTGACGCCTTTGGCTTTCACGTCTTCGTACATCACCGCAATACGGCCCGCATCGATATGCGCAGTGCCGAGATTCAAAGCGGCCAACGCCTTGATCACGGGGAATGTTTCAAATTCGGAAAGTTCGTTTTGCTCGACCTGACGCACCAAACGGTGTGCTTGCATGATGTCGATCGGCGATTTATTGACGAGACCTTGGCCGTAGATATACGTCTTAACGTTGTTTTCCCGATAGAGCTTGCCAACGAGGGGAATCAGACCTTCGGCCAACGCTTCGCGTTGTTTCCAATCTTTGAAGTAATCGTCGGGACGACCGCGTTTTCTCTGTTCCATTAGGAGCGCACCATGTAGCGATGAAAGGTAAGGGTTAAGTGAGCATCAAGAATAGCTAAAAATGGGGCGCGTATTATCTTTGTTCGCGATTTGACCTGCAACAGCGCCTTTATTAAATGGCGAAAAATAAACGAGCCACAAACAAAAATGGCCCGCCGAGAGTTTAGGCGAGCCATTGGCAGTCACTATTGACCGATTCAGTCGAACATCTTCACCGCAGTGGTCAGGTGCTCTTTCGCTTCCCTGACCATGCGCTCGAGCAAAACGGCGCAGGTTGGGATATCGTCGATCAGACCGACCACTTGGCCGCCCCAGACGAGACCGCCGTTGACGTCGCCGTTCTCCAAGGCTTCGCGTCCGCGCGCGCCTTTGACCAGATGATGAATATCCTTGAACTCACAGCCGCCCGGACGATTCTCCGTGGCCACGACTTCGTCGGACACCGCATTTTTGAGAACACGACCGGTATTGTGCAGCGTACGGAAAATGAGGTTGGTGTCGCGTTCGCTCTTCTCGACCATCATTTTCTTGATGTTTTCGTGGATCGGCGCTTCGACCGTTGCACAGAAGCGGGTACCCATATTGATGCCGTCGGCACCCAGCGCGAGTGCTGCCGCCAGACCGCGACCATCGCCGATTCCGCCCGATGCCACTACCGGGATTTTCAACTTCTTGACCGCCGCCGGGATCAATACCAGCCCGGAAACATCGTCCTCACCCGGATGGCCCGCGCATTCGAAGCCGTCGATGCTGATCGCGTCGACACCGTTACGCTCCGCCGACAACGCGTGACGAACTGCGGTGCATTTGTGAATGATTTTTACGCCAGCCGCTTTGGCTTTGATGATGAATTCTTTCGGATTGTTGCCCGCGGTTTCGAGGATTTTCACGCCGCTGTTGATGACAACATCGAGATACGCTTCGTAGGGCGGTGGGTTTGCCGACGGCAGAATGGTCAGATTCACACCGAACGGTTTGTCGGTCATGGTGCGGCAGCGCGCAATTTCCTTGGCCAGGTCCTCAGGAGTCGGCTGCGTCAGCGCCGTCAGAATGCCGAGACCGCCAGCGTTGGAGACTGCAGACGCCATTTCCGCGCGCCCAACCCACATCATGCCGCCCTGAATGATCGGGTAGCGAATACCGAGCATTTCTGTAATTCGAGTCTTCATGGGATTCCTGGATCAATGTTGAGAGAACCGCGCCGGATAAAAGCGCGGGCGGAGCTTACACAAAAGCCGCTAGTCTATGGCAATCGACGCTTTCGTTCCATAGCCACATTCTGCATCTTCTTGAACCGCTAACGCACGACGACCCGCGCACGCAGACATCCAGCGCGCATTTATGCCGAGGCGACTTATTTTATCTGGCCATGCCAGTTTGATCTGACGATGCCCGTTTGATCCGGCGATACCCGTTTTATGTGGCAATGCAAGTCCGGCTACAATGCAGCCCCGTTCAAAAGCCGCTGTTATTTCGATGTCGCAATCTCCGCTTAACGCCACGCTGAAACGCCCCTCCCACTCGCAAAAAGGTGGCGACCGCCAACACTGGGGACAACTGCTCGGCAGTGCGGCCAGCCTGGCGATCGCCAACACTGCGCGCGATTTGCAACAACCGCTGTTGTGGATTGTGCGCGATACCGCAAGTGCGCGACTTATCGAAAGCGAATTGCACTTTTACGCGACCGATATCGACGTACTGCACCTGCCCGATTGGGAAACCCTGCCCTACGACTCGTTTTCGCCGCACCAGGATATTATTTCCGAGCGTTTGACGACGCTCTATCACCTCCCCGCGTTTAAACGCGGCGTGCTCGTCGTGCCGATCACCACACTCATGCACAAACTGCCACCGCCCGCTTATTTGCAGGGCAACAGTTTGATGCTCGACAAAGGCCAGACACTCGATATCGACCAATTGCGCACACGCCTCATTGCCGCGGGTTACCGCGCCGTGACCACCGTGTACGAGCACGGCGAATTCGCGCAACGCGGTTCGCTGTTCGATATTTTTCCGATGGGCAGCGAGCTACCTTTTCGCATCGATTTACTCGACGATGAAATCGATTCGCTGCGCACCTTCGATACCGAAACGCAGCGCACACTCGATCAGGTCGACAGCATTCGTTTGTTGCCGGGGCGCGAATTTCCTCTCACCGCCGAAGCGATAAAACGTTTTCGCGAGCGCTGGCACGAACAATTCGATGTCGATCATCGCCGCTGCCCCGTTTATCAGGATGTGAGTCAAGGCATTGCACCGGCGGGTATCGAATATTATCTGCCGCTGTTTTTCGACGAATGCGCCAGCCTGTTCGATTACCTGCCGACGGATACCGTCGTCGCCCTCGACCCGCAATTGCACGACGCCGCGCAAACATTTTGGAACGAAGTAAGCGAGCGCTACGAACAACGCCGCCACAATATCGAGCGACCGATTCTGTCGCCGTCAAAAATATTCGATGCGGTTGAACAAGTCTTTAGCCGCATAAAAACGCAACAGCAAATCGTTGTCGATAGCGCGACTATAGAGGAAGGTGCAGGTCGAACGATTTTCGAAACCGCCACACCGCCACCATTGCCCATCGATGCGAAAGCGACTGATCCAATTGCAGCGTTACGTAATTTTGCAGAAAAAAATTCCACTGAAAAACCGCAGCGTATTTTATTTTGCGTCGAATCACCCGGCCGCCGCGAAACGCTGCTCGATCTTCTCGCTCGCCATCAATTAAAACCAAAAACACTCGAAGGCTGGAGTGATTTCATCGGCGGCAAACAAGCACTGGCCATCACTGTTGCGCCGATCGATCGCGGCTTATTACTGCCCGCCGACGGCATTGCGCTCATCACTGAAAATCAATTGTTCGGCCAGCGCGTATTACAAACGCGCCGTCGCAAAAAGCAAACCGAAATCGCCGAAAATGCGGTGCGCAATCTCAGCGAATTACGCATCGGCGCACCCGTGGTACATATCGATCACGGCGTCGGTCGCTACTGCGGCTTACAAACATTAACCATCGACAATCAAGACGCTGAGTTCGTCACTCTCGAATACGCCGACGGCGCCAAACTCTACGTACCCGTTGCATCGCTGCATTTGATCAGTCGCTACAGCGGCGCCGAAGGCGACTCGACACCGCTGCACAAACTCGGCAGCGATCAATGGCAAAAAGCCAAACGCAAAGCGGCCGAACAGATTCGCGATGTCGCTGCCGAATTACTCGATATTTACGCGCGCCGCGCTGCCCGACCGGGACACGCGTTTGCCGATCCGCAACAAGCCTACGATGCATTCGCCGCCGGATTTCCGTTCGAAGAAACACCCGATCAGTTAAGCGCCATCGCCGCAGTGTTAGACGATATGAAAGCACCGCGCGCGATGGATCGACTCGTCTGCGGCGATGTCGGTTTCGGTAAAACCGAAGTCGCGATGCGCGCCGCATTTGTCGCCGTGCATAGCGGCATGCAGGTTGCGATTCTGGTACCGACAACCTTGCTTGCGCAGCAGCATTACGAATCGTTCAAAGATCGTTTCGCCGATTGGCCCGTTGCTATCGAAGTGCTTTCGCGCTTCCGCTCCGATGCCGAGGAAAAAGAAGTTCTCAAGCGCATGGCTGAAGGCAAAGTCGATATCGTTGTCGGCACGCACAAATTACTGCAACCCGATGTGAGCTACAAAAATCTCGGCCTTGTTATCATCGATGAAGAACACCGCTTCGGCGTGCGCCAAAAAGAACAGCTAAAAGCGCTGCGCGCGCATGTCGATATTCTCACGCTCACCGCCACGCCGATTCCGCGTACGCTGAATATGGCGATGGCGGGCATGCGTGAAATTTCGATTATCGCCACGCCGCCGGCACGCCGATTGTCGGTTAAAACCTTCGTGCGCAAATACGATAGCGAGCTGATCAAGGAAGCGATCCAACGCGAAATTCTGCGCGGCGGTCAGGTGTATTTCCTGCACAACGATGTGAAGACCATCGAAAAGTGCGCGCGCGACTTGCAAGAGCTGGTGCCGGAATTACGCATCGGCATCGGCCACGGCCAGATGCGCGAGCGTCAACTCGAACAGGTCATGTCGGATTTTTATCACAAGCGCCACAATGTGCTGGTGTGTTCGACGATTATCGAAACCGGCATCGACGTGCCGAATGCCAATACGATCATTATCGAACGCGCGGATAAATTCGGCCTCGCACAATTGCATCAATTACGTGGCCGCGTTGGTCGCTCGCATCACCAGGCGTATGCTTATTTATTAACGCCGACCGACACGAAAATCAGCGGCGATGCCGAAAAGCGCTTGGAAGCCATCAGCATGGCCGAAGATCTAGGCGCAGGCTTTACGCTCGCCACGCACGATCTCGAAATTCGCGGTGCCGGCGAATTGCTCGGCGAAGAGCAAAGCGGTCAGATCAATACGATTGGTTTTACGCTGTACATGGAAATGCTCGAACGCGCGGTGAAAGCGATTCGCTCGGGCAAAACGCCGAATATCGAAGAGCCGCTCGATCATGGCGCCGAAGTCAATTTGCGCCTGCCCGCATTGATTCCCGAAGATTATTTACCCGATGTGCAGGCGCGCTTGATTCTCTACAAACGCATCGCCAACGCGAGTGACGACGAAGGGCTGCGTGAATTACAAGTCGAGATGATCGATCGCTTTGGATTATTGCCCGATGCGTTGAAAAATTTGTTGCAAGTCACAGCAATCAAACAACGCGCACAGCAATTGGGGATTCGCAAAATCGAAGCGGGTGTGGCCGGCGGTAAACTGGAATTCGAGCAGCAACCCAATATCGAGCCGATCGCGCTGGTGAAACTGGTGCAGAGTAAACCTGCCGTCTATAAACTTGCTGGCGCCTCTGCGCTATCGTTCAAAGCGGATCTCGCTGACAACGCACAGCGTTTTGCGTTCGTTGAACAATTGCTCGATGCCATCACACCGGCAAACGCTCGCACACCGGCAAATGCTCGTCGCCATGCATAATTATCTGGCGGCTTTTATTGCCGAGTTAATCGCAATCCGGTCATCCATTGACGCAGGTGTCTCATGAAAAAAATTATTCGTGTTCTCGCACTCGCACTATTGTCGAGCACAACTGCGCAAGCGGAGACACTGTATCAAGTCGAATTGATCGCGCTCGCGCGCAATAGCGCCGATGCGGAGAGTGAAGAAAACTGGGACCGCAAATACACGCTGCACTACCCGCAGCACACCGTTGCCCTGCAGCCAGCCGATGGCAGCGATGCCCCGTTTCAAAGTCTCGGCGCCGATGCCATGCAACTGAAGCGCGAGGCCGATGCAATTGCGGCGCGTCGCAATTGGCGCGTGTTATTGCACACCGCTTGGCGGCAAACCGTCGATAACCCACAACAAGCGACCGCCATCGCAATCACCGGCGGAAAACAATTCGGTACGCACTATGAGCTGGAAGGAACATTCACACTGAGTGTCGATCACTTTTTGCGTGCGGATGCCAATCTCTGGCTGAGTCGATTCGCCACTGGCGCGATGATTTCGCCAACGACGTTACCCAATCCCCCCGGCACCATCGTCAACAGCGTTGCCGACAGCTCGGGATTCGTTCCCACACAAATCGTTGTACTTCAGGAACAGCGGCGCTTGCGCAGCGGCGAATTACATTATTTCGATCATCCTCGCCTCGGCTTGATCGTACTCGTTACACCAATCAAAAATCCGCAGTAATTTACGCGTTTTGAGCGGCAAAAAATGCCTGCATTATTTTCTCGATGCGGATCAGCGCCGCATTCATCACCGCGCTCATCGCCGCAACTGTCAGCACCTCTTCGCTCTTCCCCGCTGCCGCATTGACGACAATACACAGCGCCGCGTAATCGATTCCCAACTCGCGCGCCAATGCAGCTTCGGGCATTCCAGTCATGCCGACAATATCGCAGCCATCGCACTCAAGCCGTTTGATCTCCGCTGCCGTTTCGAGCCGGGGGCCTTGCGTCGCAGCATAAACACCGCTGTTGACCGTCGCTATCCCAGCATTTTCCGCTGCGCTGATTAAGCGCGCACGCAACGATGGCGTATAAGGCTCGGTAAAATCGATGTGCTGCACGGGCTCGCGCGCTCCTGTGAAAAGTGTGTGCTCGCGACCGTAGGTGTAATCGATGATTTGATCGGCAATAACGATCGCACCAGCCGGAACAGTGATGCCGCCAACGGTATTGATCGCAATAATCTGCCGCACGCCCAATTCGCTCAGTGCACACAAATTCGCGCGGTAATTGATGCAATGCGGGGCGATCCGATGTGGCCGGCCGTGACGCGGTAGAAAATAAAATGCGGAATTACCGCAAGTATAGATTTCGATTTCAGCCGACGGTGCGCCGTACACTGTGTCGCATTGCCGCGCTTCGCTAAAACTCCAACTGCTAACTTTATCGATCCCGGAGCCGCCAATGATTGCCGTTTGATGTCTCATGCCCACCCTATCTCTCCAATACCGACGCGATTCAACCCCAGGAATCGGGCCGAATCAGAGGTTAACCGACGAACCGAAGTAACGAAAGAGATCGCAAAATTTGCAATTCGCGCATCACTGTATATAATCACAGCAACTGTATATTCAGCCAGACCACTATCTAGCAATCACTGACCCACCACTCGTAAGAGGAAGTCGTCATGAAACTGACCGAGCGCCAGCAGGAAGTTCTGGATTTGATCCGTCGTTACATCGACGACACTGGCTACCCTCCCACCCGTGCTGATATCGCGCAGGAGCTTGGCTTTCGCTCCGCCAATGCTGCTGAGGAGCATCTGAAAGCGCTCGCGCGCAAAGGTGCTATCGAAATTATCGCGGGGGCCTCGCGCGGTATTCGTCTCTCCGAAGAAAACAAAGGTCTACCGGTGGTCGGCCGCGTCGCCGCAGGCAATCCGATTCTCGCGCAGGAACATATCGAGGAATATTGCCCGATCCCAGCCAGCACCTTTCATCCACCCGCCGATTATTTCCTGCGCGTCAAAGGCGACAGCATGATCGAGGTTGGTATTTTCGAGGACGATCTGCTGGCGGTGCACCGTACCAGCGATGCCAATAACGGCGACATCATCGTGGCTCGTATCGATGATGAAGTGACAGTAAAGCGCCTGCAACGCACACGCAGCAAACACCAATTGTTATTGCTGCCTGAAAATGCCGACTACAAACCCATCGAAGTCGATTTGCGCACGCAGGAATTCGCTATCGAGGGGTTGAGTGTTGGTGTATTGCGGCGAGGTATTTAAAAATGTCGAGCTTTCAACAGCAGTTAGTATCTGAATCGTTGCGACGTAGCAGCGACGCGAAAACATCGCGCGTCGTTGAATTCGTGGTACCACAAATATCGCTGACCGAGCTTGCCTTCATTTTTCCCCTGCTCGGCCATCTCAGCTACAGCGAAGATCCGCGCTGGGTAACCTGCATTGGTTCGCTGCTTCTCTCGAAGAAAGACTGCAGACAATTTGGTTTAAACCGCTATCGCCTGCTGCAGGTTTTGCCGAGCCAACGTTGCAATGTTGTCGACATCGCCGAGCGCGCACTTCTCGCCGGGAAAAGCCACACTGTTTTTTGCCAGGCGGAAACGGTATCAACGCAGGACTTAGTGCGACTGGAACAGGCTGCCTCGCGAGGGATGGCTCGCTGCGTCATTGTCCGCAATCGTTAATGCGAACGCTCAATAATACGAACTCTCAATAAAAAGCCCGGTCTAGCCGGGCTTTTTATTTATTGATAAGCGGTCCTGTTTGCTGAACAAGTGCTATTGCTCAACGAACGCTCGCTCGATCGCATAATGTCCAGCATCGCCATGACGAGTTTCAACAAAACCTTTGCTATCGAAAATCGCACAGGTGTCTTTGAGCATCTGTGGGCTACCGCAAAGCATGAAACGATCTTCTTCGATATTCATCGGCGGCATACCCAGATCGCTGAATAGCTTTCCGCTGATCATCAGATCGGTGATACGACCTTGATTGCGAAACGGCTCGCGTGTCACCGTTGGGTAATACAGCAATTTCTCTTTGACCTCGTCACCGAAAAACTCGTTTTGCGGCAACTCGCGCGTGATGAAGTCGTCGTACGCCAATTCGTTAACGTTACGCACACCATGAACCAGGATCACCTTTTCATACTTCTCATAGGTTTCTGGATCTTTGATGATGCTCATGAATGGCGCCAAACCCGTTCCGGTGCTGAGCATGTAAAGACGCTTACCCGGCAACAAGTAATCAGTAACGAGCGTGCCCGTCGGCTTGGTACTCATCAGAATCGGATCACCAACTTTCAAATGCTGCAACAGCGATGTCAGTGGGCCGTCTGGAACTTTGATACTGAAAAACTCAAGGTGCTCTTCATAATTGGCACTAGCAATACTGTAGGCGCGCATCAGCGGACGACCATTTACTTCCAGGCCGATCATAATGAAATGACCGTTCTTGAAACGCAGCGTATTCGAACGCGTAGTGGTGAAACTAAACAGTTTGTCTGTCCAATGACGGACGCTGAGAACGTGTTCGGTAATGAACGCTGCCATGATCTACTTTCAAACCTCTCGGTACAAACGCGCCAACGCACGCCGGGCGGCATTGCATTCGCAGGGGGAGGCGCATTTTAAGCCGTTTTACATTATCGGCAAACAAGGTTATTGTGATTTTTATTTTCGGATTCCCCGATGATGCACTACACGCTGCGCCAGCTTGAAGTTTTTCTCGCGGTGGCGCGCACTCAAAATATCAGTCGCGCAGCCGAAGACCTCTCAATGTCGCAATCAGCGGTCAGTGGATCACTCGCTGATCTTGAAGGTCACTTTGACGTTAAGTTGTTTGACCGAATCGGCAAGCGTATTCAACTCAACGAGTTCGGCAAAGCATTGCGCCCGAAGGCGCAGGCGCTCATTGAGCAAGCCCGCGATCTAGAAACGTCGCTACGCAATCATTCGGATATCGGCAAACTGCAACTCGGCGCCACGTTGACCATTGGGAATTATCTAGCGGCTGAATTGATGGCGAAGTTCATGCAGGAGCAACCGGGGGCGCAAGTAACGCTCGAGGTCGCGAATACGGCAGAGATCATTCACAAGGTGGCTAATTTTGAACTCGACGTGGCGTTAATCGAGGGCGAGATAACACATCCTGATCTTGAAATCAGCGTCTGGCATGAAGATGAGCTTTGCGTGTTTTGCGCGCCAAGTCATCCCCTGGCCAAGAAAGAAAAACTTAACGATGAAGACCTATTAAACGCGACCTGGATCGTGAGAGAAACCGGATCGGGAACGCGGCAAACTTTCGATCGAGCTCTGCACGGTATTCTCCCCGATATCAATATCATGCTCGAACTGCAACATACCGAGGCGATCAAACGCGCCGTCCAGGCAGGTCTGGGCATCGGTTGCATTTCGCGCGTTGCGTTACGGGAAGCATTCCAACGCGGCACACTCATCCATTTAAAAACGCCCGGACGCGATTTTCGCCGTAATTTTTATTTTGTCGTTCACAAACAGAAATTCCGTAGCGCAGGAATTCAGCGCTGGCTGGCATTGTGCCGCGAACACACCTTGCTCTCGGAAAAATAATCCCCAAAAACAAAAAGGGCGGTTTTAAACCGCCCTTTTCAACGCTGTGCCACTTAGCCTTTGCTGTTCAGGTACACAATCCAAAGTTTAGCAACGCTTGACAGCTTCGAGTCAGCCGGAACGGCCTTGAACTGCGCGAGCGCGTCGGCATTCTTTTTCGCGTTGTAATAAGTGACGCCAAGTAAAATATGCGCCTCTTCTTCAGACTTGAGGTTGCCTTTTTTCAAGCCACGCTTGATGGCCTCAATACCTTTGTCGTAATCCCCATAAGTTGCATACGCGTAACCAAGCTTGACATCCATATCTCCGCTGGCAGCAGCGATCGCCTCTTTCTCAAATGAGGTAAGCGACTTTTGATCGGCAGCGGAATCGGTCTGCGCTTTAGTCAACAAACGATTTTCACGATCTTTAGTTGGGCCAACACCTAGAACTTTATTGGCAAAGCCTTTCTCCAGAATCATCTTCGCATCACCGGGAAAACCCGACGCAAAAGAGAGCTCTGCCATCTCTACATATTCAGAGTCTTTGAGCACACCTGTCAGCATTTTGAGACGAAGTATTTCGAGTGATTTACGCTCGCTACCACGCCCTTTGTTCTGCTCGATGATAAATGTATCTTTCCAATATTCGGTCGAAGGATATTTCGCCAGCAGAATTTGGAGGGTCGCAGCGGCATCATCATCTTTACCCGACAATTGCTGCGCGCTACGCAGCAAGTCCAACCATTCCTTCTTCTCTGGTTGACCGGCTTGATTCGCCATCCGAATTAGCGATTGCGTTGCAGTAATCGCCTGCGGGTAATCCTTCAACACATAGTAGGCCTGCGCGACCAGCACGGCCATATCCACATTCTGACCAACATCCTTCAAGTAGCGCTGGGCATACTTAATTGCATTTGGAAAATCTTTGGACTGGTATTCAAACTTCGCCAACTGATCGAGGATGCGCTTCTTATCCTCGGCCGAAGCCTCTGGACTATCGAGGTTCGTATCAAGCGCCTTTACCGCTGCTGCGGTATCACCGGTTTGAAATGCTACATAGCTCGCGATCTCGTTGACTTTATACTCATCGAAAGAACCCTTTTTCGCTGCGGCGCGCGCCTCTTCCAATCTAGCTGTCGCTGCTTTGAAGTCTTTCGAACGAGCAAGCTGCATCGCCTCTTGCAGAGGCTTGCCAACTTTTGAGCTAACCTTCTTTTCCTCCGCCGCATAGGCTGGCGGTGTCACAACTGCATTCAAGGCTACAACCCCTGCCGTTAAACCAACGACAGGGAGGGATAGAACTAAAGCTTTAACTAAACGCATTGCATGAACCCATTTCAGCCAAACACATCACTATTGACAACTTATTCCAGGTTTTCGTTGCCAACGACACCGATATTACGAATACCTTTTCGCTGAGCTGTAGCCAGCACCTTCGCGACAATATCGTATTTTGCGAGCTTGTTCGGTCGCAAATGAAGCTCAGGCTGCGGATCTTTAGCTGCGGCTTCTTCGAAATAACTCACCAACGTCGCCCCGTTCGGAACCTGCTGGCCATTCCATAACAAAGTGCCATCGAAATCCACGATAAGGTCAATAACCTCTGGCTCCACCAAGGGTGGATTCGTGGAAGGCCGCGGCATATCCAGCTTTACGGCGTGTGTTTGAATTGGAATGGTGATAATCAACATCACGATTAAAACGAGCATCACGTCGATCAACGGCGTGGTGTTCATTTCCATCATCATGTCGTCATCAGAGCTACCAACGCTCATTCCCATGGGGATACTCCTGAGAGATAAATCTAAGCTCTTATTGAACGCCAGCACCCGGCTCGGTAATGAAGCCGACTTTCTGAATGCTTGCTCGCTGGGCCGCGACTACAACTTTACCGACATTTTCATAGCGAGCACGAAGGTCGCCGCGAATATGAATTTCTGGCTGCGGTGTCAACACTGCCACTTCTTTCAGTTTCTTCAGCAGGGTCGCGTTGTCGGGAATACGCGATGTATTCCAGTACAGCTCACCTTCCGAATCGATAGCGATGACAATATTTTCAGGCTTCGTGTGCGTTGGCACATTCGAAGCCTTGGGCAGCTCAACCGGTACCGTTTGTACAACGACAGGCACCGTGATCAAGAAGATGATCAACATTACCAACATGACGTCGACCAGCGGCGTCGTGTTGATAGCGGAGTTCAGTGCACTATCGTCGTCACCCGAGGAAATATTCATCCCCATTTTTATTTACCTCGAGTAGTCAAACCTTGCTCGCCACCGATCCGTGCACCAACCACGAGATACGCGTGCAGATCATTTGCAAAATTGCGCACGTCTTCCATCGCAACTTTGTTACGACGCACAAGCCAGTTGTAACCAAGCACCGCTGGTACCGCAACCGCAAGACCAATCGCCGTCATGATCAGCGCCTCACCCACAGGGCCTGCAACCTTATCGATACTTGCCTGACCTGCCAGACCGATCGCTACCAGCGCGTGGTAAATACCCCAAACCGTACCGAACAAACCAATGAACGGTGCAGTAGAGCCGGTTGTTGCAAGGAATGCCAAGCCGCCCTGCAGCGCGCTATTGATTGCCTCGACGTTGCGCTGAACGGTTGAATTAACCCAATCCTGGAGCTCGATACGATCAGTCAATTTACCATCATGATGCTTAACAGCTTTCAGGCCATCTTCAGCAAGCTCGCGGTATGCGCTGTTTTTGCTGAGTTTCTGAACACCATCCGACAAGCTCGAAGCATCCCACAGTTTTTTCGCTTCTTTAGCTTGAGCGAACAAGCGCTGCTGTTCCCACAGTTTGGTAAACATAATGAACCAAGTAACTGCGGACATGATACCCATCAGGATCAGAGTGCCCTTTGCAACGAAATCGCCCTGAGTCCAAAGCGCATCCAGACCGTAGGGGTTATGTTGCGTTGTCGCTTCTTCAGCTGCAGTCGCGGCCGATTGTGCGGACTCGACAGGAGCAGCTGCTGTTTCTTCTGCTGCAGCAGGTGCCTCTGCTACAGGCGCTGCAGCATCTGCAGAGCCCTCTTGTGCGGAAGCTACGGAAGCCATCATCTGTTGGCCAGCACTCGCTAGCACCAACTGGAGCAGCAACGGGATAAGGCGTTTGGTAATCATTGCATCTTCCTTCCTAACAATTGTTTTAAGCTAATAAATGAGAATGAAATCGAGCTACACGGCAAGCATTAACAGGCTGTCCGTTATTTCGGGATCTGGAATTTAACGGTGATCGACTTCCACGACGCAACGGGCTGACCGTCCTTCACCGCAGCGATGAAGCGACCGCGTTTGCGATACCACTCCACAGCAAAATCATCGAGTCGTTGAAAACCACTGCTTTCCAATACCTTGACGTCACCCACCGAGTTATCGGGATTGACCAGGATCGAAATGACGACCTTACCTTCCTCGCCAGCGCGACGCGACTGGGTTGGATATTCATCACTAGGAATACTGTTGTAACGACCGCGAGGATCGAATTTTGCGTCTACATCGGGTGCAGCTGGCTTTGGTGTAGCAACCGGAGCTGGCTTATTCGACACGCTGGCAATAGCTGTCGAGGGAGTATTGCTGGGCGGTGGCGCTTCAATGGCAACGTCCAAGTCGGGCGGCGGCACATACGGCGGCGGCGTTTGCAACTTAGGCGGCGGAGGCGGCAACTCTTCTTGCTTGGGCTTCGCATCCTCAATCACTTTGGTTTCAATGGGGCCCATGACGGTTTCAACCGCCTGATGCGCCAATCCGGACGCGACCACATAGATACCGACGAGATGAAGACCTACGACAAAACCTAATCCAGTAAGTTGTTGCGACGCGGTTTTTCGAGATTTATAAGTCATGAATCAGCTAGCTTCCGCAACTACTCCACCCCGGACTGCGAGGCGGACTACACGACACCCAATCGCTTAGCGATTGGCTCTTTTATTCGTATTAACTCGCGCTGACCAGCACTGGAGCTAAAGCCATGAAACCTGGCTTACCACAGCACACCGCAGCATGCGAGTCAGGTTAGGTAGACGCGACATGGAAAACGATTGACGGCCTACAAATTAATCTTATTTATTACAGAAGCGCCCGAAAGCACCCACCCCAAAAAAGGCAAGCAAGTGTAAAGATTGGCAAATTGTCAGGTCAAGCGAAATTTACCAATAAATCACGGGAAATCTGCGCGCAATTACGTGCATCCAGAACCCGATAATCGAAGGCTATTCGCGGCGCCATACTGACAACGATGCGAATCTGACAGGCGAGAGCCAATTTAATTCCACACGCACTGCAACGCATAGGAATTTGCATCAATCTGAGCTAAGCTTTTGTCCCAATTAGATTTTCATCCGATTAGCGCAAGCCGGTACGACGCCAACAACAATGTCTTTTGCAAAATTTCATTCGCGCATGGCTCTTAGAATTCGTACTGCGATGGCGCGATGTCAGCGACTCCTGCCTGCGTTAATCATTTTATTCGCACTCCCCGCACCCAATTTCGCCAGCGCACAAACACTCCCGAACAACGGCAGCGGATCAGAAAGTCTCGTCGCATTAAATATGCGCGACGTCGACATACGCGCACTGATTCAATGGATAGCCGAGCAGACGCACAAACAAATCGTCATCGATCCGCGCGTGCAAGGACGTGTATCTGCGTACGCAGACAAACCGATGGCAGTTGGCCAAGCGTATCAGGTGTTTCTCGCCCTGCTCGAAGTCTACGGATATAGCAGCTCCGAAATCGATGGCGTTTTGCGCATTTACCCTGGTGCTCTCGCGAAAAATTCATCGCGTACTGTCATCGACAACTTCAATCAAACGAGCGACCGCAATCAGATTGCGTACGTACTCAATATAAAAACCATTTCCTCTGCCGCGATGGCGCAACTCATCAAACCGCTTCTCTCGCCCACCGGCTATATCGCTTCGTTAGATACGAGCAATGATTTGCTAATCGCCGACAATGGCGACAGCGTCAAGCAACTCGCCGAATTGGCTAAACGTCTCGACAATGGCGGCTCGCTCGATATCGCGATTATCAAATTGCAACATACGAATGCGCGCGATGTCGCACAGACACTAACGACGCTTTTACCGCGCAACGAAGGCTCGCGAAACATCGATAGCAGCGCAGGCTCATCGCTTTCGATCGCAACGGATGAGCGCTCCAACAGCATTTTACTGGCGGGCGAACCCAGCAGCCGGCTACGCGCACAACAGCTGATCGAACGCATCGACAAACCGATTACCACCGTCAATTCAACGCGCGTCGTTTTTTTGCATTACCTTTCATCCGAAGAGGTGTTGCCGATACTCAAAGGAGAGACATCCAAAGCGCAGACGGAAGCGCGCGAAGAATCCATAAAAAATGCTGCGGTCAGCCTCGAGGCAAGCAAGAGCAACAATGCGATTGTAATGAGCGGCCCACCCAACTTACTCGACACTCTGCAGAGCATCATCGCCAAGCTCGATGTCGAGCGCGCTCAGGTTTTTGTGGAAGCAATTATCGTCGAGGTGAATGCCGATACCACCGATGATCTCGGTGTCGTTTGGGCGACAAAAAATTTGAATGACCTGAGTGGCAGCGGTGTGATCAGCGGCGTCAATGCGCTGGGCAATCTCAACACTGTCAGCACCATCACCACTATCGGCAGCGATGGAAGTGCCGTTACGCAGGCGGCGCCGGGAAACGGATTAACGCTCGGCTATTACACCGGCGGCAATATGCAAGCAGCCATTCGCGCACTGCGCACTCACTCGAAGGCCAATATTCTTTCGACGCCGTCGATCATCACCCTCGATCATCAGGAAGCACAAATCATCGTTGGCTCGAATATCCCGATTATCACCGGACAAACTACCAGTGACGCCTCGAGCACCAGCAACCCGTTCACCACCTTCGAACGCAAAGACATCGGCGTGACACTCAAAATCACACCGCAAATCAACACCGACAAATCCGTCACTTTGAAAATATTGCAAGAAATACAAAATGTCGCCGACACTGCAAACACCTCGCTGTCCAGCGCCGCAGATATTGTCACCATCAAACGCAGCGTTTCGACCGAGGTGCAGGTCGCCGATGACAACACGGTAGTGCTCGGCGGACTCATCTCCAACGGCCGACAAAATGCCGAGAGCAAAGTGCCTTTATTAGGCGATATGCCACTGATTGGCGGGTTATTTCGTTCGACACGCAATCAAAATACACAACAAAACCTGTTGGTATTTATCCGCCCACGGATTATCGATAAAGAAGCGCTCGCCCAAGCGTTAAGCCGCAATCAATACGAACAAGCGCGCGCTCAGCAAATGCAAAACGAGAAAAGCGAACGAGCACGCCTATTGCCGGAATTCGAAGCGATTACACCGCAGAAAAACGACCGCACCGCGAACACAGAAAACCAATAACGGTACGCTACCAATCCGACAGCACGCTGATGTGAATCCGATGCTGCTGGAAGCACAGAATCACACCATCCTGGGTGATGGCTTGCAACGTGAGTCCCGCGCTGATTTCCTCGCCTTCGCGAACACGGCGATCGTTGATGATGATCGTGCGCTGTTCGGGATTATCCGAGTAAACATGGAACGAGAAAGTCATGGCCGGCAAATTATTACGCACATTATCCGGCAACTCGCCGATTTCCTCGACACGTTGCGCCGAATCGATCGGCACTGATTGAACCACGCCTCCGCGCGGAGAAATCTGCGTGAACTCCGGTTGCGTATTTTCTGAAGGCGCCGCCTGCGCATTCGCATTTTGCGCCGCGACCGAAGATTGAGCGGCGTTTTCAACGGAAGGCGGTTGCGCGGTAGATACTGCAGGCGCAGGTTGAGCTGTCGGCAAAACCGTATTTTGCTGCCGCCAAAACCAATAGCCCAAAATCGCGATATTTGCGCTAACAACCACAACGGCAAGCAGCCACCACGATGGTCGCGCAGGCTTTGAGACGATATGCGTAGGTTGATGAATACTCTGCAAGCTCGGCGCTTTTTCACGCTGACGTTGCTGCTCGGATTTTTTTAACGCTTCGAGAATGAGCGACATATCAGCCGTCCCGATTCTGCGCAGTAATCAGTGCAGGCAAGCCCGTATGGGTGATACGGCTTAGCGCCAGCACATTGTGCAAATCGATCACGCCATTCTCAGGCAAGCCCTGCGCCTGCTGAAAACGTTTTACTTCGGCCAACAATTCGGCGTCGTAATTGGATTTCGCTGGCGCTTCGCGAAGCGCCAAATAATGGCTCGCAAGCCACGCCTGTTTGGATACGCCGTCGCTCAGTTTATCGCTGCCGTTATGCGCAACACGCTCCCACCGCCGCTCATTGGCATGCTGGTAGCGATACAACGCGTTGTCGAACCACGCCACCAAATCGCCGCTCGCTCCGGCTTGCAACGGCAACTGTGCAACCGGTGCAGGCACCAGCATCAACACATCGCCGCGCCATAATTTTTCAATCTCCGACCAGCTGATCAGCCATTCCTTGCGATTAAATTCGATGCGCGCACGCGCGTCGTCCAATTGTTTGAGCACGATAAATTGTGGCGCTGCGTTTTCTGCATGCCGCAATTGCAAGACAACGGGGACATTGAATGTACGCAAGTCGTTCAACGTCAGCGACGACAAAGCGACGCAACTGAATTGATCTGCCGCCACGCATTCATCGCTTGTGGATGGCATCGTCGTGTCGGCATGCCAGAGCGAATACAACGCCTGCAGCGCCGCGCCTTTGTCCGCCGATGTTTGTTTGAGTAGCGCCAGCCAATCGCCGCTTTCCGCATTGGAGATCGACGCGCTTGCTGCCTGATCGCGATAAAAATAAATTCCCACACCCGCCAAGCACGCACCGACCACTAGTGCACCGAAAATCGCCGCTGCGCGTTTGATCCAATGATTGCCATACATGTAAGTGGGCGGCAAAACTTCACGCGCTGCACGCCGCACCATCGCCGCATCAACACTGCTGCCGCTTTGTGCGTACACGCCGAGCAACGCGCGATCGCACAGCAAATTCACCAGCCGTGGAATGCCCTTGCTATAGCGATACACGGCTTTGATCGCCGCATCGCTGAACAAATGTTCGCGTCCGCCAGCAACGGCAAGACGATGCGCGATATAACCGGCAACTTCGCTGCGCGTGAGTGGGCGCAGGTGATAACGCGCCGTGATGCGCTGCGCCAACTGACGCAGCGACGGTTGCGCGAGCATCGTATTGAGTTCGGGCTGACCGAGCAAAATCAGCTGCAATAATTTGCGTTCGTTAGTTTCGAGATTGGTGAGCAGGCGCAATTGTTCGAGTACATCGGGCGACAGATTCTGCGCTTCATCGACAATCAAAATCGCGTTGCGTCCGCGCGCGTGCGTCGACAATAAAAAATCGTTGAGCGCATCAAGCAATTGTTTCGATGTCATATCTTCGTCAGCGAAGACACCTAATTCCTCGCAGATCGTTTGCAGCAATTCGTGCGAATCGAGTTTCGGATTGACGATGACGGCAATATCGAGGTGATCGGGAACTTGTTGCAGCAGACAACGACAGACCGTGGTTTTGCCCGTGCCGACTTCACCAGTGAGCACGACGAAGCCGCCGTAATCGCCGATACCATAAGAGAGATGCGCTAACGCTTCGCGATGCTGCTCGCTGAGATAGAGATAACGCGGATCGGGCGCAATCGAAAACGGCGCTTCCGCCAGCCCGAAATGAAGGTTATACATGAGTCGCGTCAGCCCTGCTCAATTAGCCGTATTCAATCAACCCTGCTGAATCAGCCTTGAAGGACAACGCGCACATCGACGATGCCCGCCTCATCGCGGCGACTCGCGCTGAATTCAACCGCGATAATACCGTAGTCGCGCTCGAGCGCTTCCAGCCATTTCACCACCTGATTGAAAGGCACCTGCTCAAGCCACAGATTCAGACCTTGATTGGCATTCGGCTCGTAGCGTTTGAAGGCGAGCCCGAATTCGCGCGCACTTTGATTGGCCAACGTCAGTAAAGAAGCGCCGGGATCGCGCTGCTTTTGAGCGCTGCCATTGCCGATCGCGGCGCGGTTAGCCTGCATCCACTGCAATGTTTCGCTCTGCGTACGGTAATCCGCAACAGCGCCGTTATTGAAGCGATGCAGCGGTAAAATCACCAGCAATAAAATCAGGACGACGCTCAGAAAAACCCCCAGCGCCTTGAGTGCGGTCTGCTCGCGCGGCGCGGCGGTTTCGTAATACGCCCAGAGTTTTTGCGCGGGAACACTGGCAGCGATGCGATCGCGCAATTGTTCCAAAATACTGTCGACGAATTTCATAACCTGTCTCCAGCCGTCGCTATGTGCAGCGAAGGCAGATAAATAAACTCTCAGCTATCGATCTAGCTCTCGCGTAGATGCAAACGCCCTACGGTTTCCTGCCCACGCTGCGATGCCGACGTAATATCGACTTGCAGACCGACACCGCTGAGCTGCTGTTTAATTTTATCGAGCGATTCGAGCGTCGGTGTGCGCAATTGCACTTGCAGGTCATCGCTTTTTTGGCTGTATCGCAATTCGTCGAGTTTCATCGAGCCGTCACCTGTAGACAAACTCGTGCGCATGCCCAATGCGGCTTTGGTCAACAGCGGCAGTGGCGACGATGTCACTGCGCTGCCGCCCATATGCGCGAGCATCTGCTTTTTCGGACTGACCACACGGCGTTCCTGCGGAAACAATTCGCGGTAAAAACTGAACGTCTGCTGCTCGACCTGACGCGCGCGCCACGAATACCACATGCCACTGGCTGCGGTGACGCCGGCATAAATCGCGAGCGCGGCGGCAGCCACTTTCACCGTGCGCAACCACTGCGCACCGCTGTCCTGTCGCTGCACCGCGTAACCGCCCTGCAGCAAATTGATCGATTCATTGCGTCTGCGCAAAACCTCAGCCGCAAGAACTTCATCGCCACTCTCGGCGTATTCTGCCAAATCGGCTTCGACACCGAATTCAGTCGCGATGATTTGTTGCAGCGCGCGCGCATCGTCGGCGCTCTCTGTGCCGCTCGACACCACATAACGCGGCAGCGCACCCAGCTCGTCGGCGGCGAATTGGCGACGCAATAACGGTAAAAACGCAGCGATTTGTGCTTTGAAAAACACCTGCGCACTGAAATGGTCACTGCGCAGAATCACCCGCTCACCGCTCACGAAAAAACTGCGACTGTGCAATCGCCACGGCAGCGCGAGACTGTCGGGATACATTCCGTCGGGTTTAATTCCATGCTGATAGAGCTGATCGAGCCAATTGATCAACAGATGATGGCGAATCACTGCCACCGGCATCGCGGCATTTTCTTCGGGTTTGATCGAGGGCAAAGCCAGATGCACATCCTCGATATTGTCGGCGATGATTTCTTCCACCATATACGGCAGCGCTTGTTTGATCTGCCGCATCTGCCGCGACGGAATGCGCACCGAAGCCAATAACACCAACTCACCCGGCACCAGCACCAGCGTTTCGTCGCTGCCGTGCCTTTCACCGCTACCGAAATAAGGGCGCGTCGCCTCCGCCAACTCCGACAATATATCGACGCCGCTGCGCAGCAATGTCGCATCGTCGAAAAGGTGCCACACGATCGATGACGCCGCATTGATTTCAGCCGCAGGAATTTTGATGACCAGCGTTTTGCTCATAATGAATTTCGCCGATTAGATATCCATGACGTTGTCAGCATTCGATCGCCCAAGAGGTTTTCAACATCTGCGTGCTCCCAACATTTGTGCGTCACTCCGATTCAAGATCGTCGATGAGTGGACTGCGCACGCGACTGAGCACGTTGATTTCCAATTGGTTCGACGCATTGCGTTTACGTTCGAGCACGGTGCGAATACGCTGCCAACGATCGGCGTAACTCACGGTGACCACAACTTCAAAATAATTCGAATTCAAGCTCGCCGCCGCGCCATTGAGCCCGGGTACTTCACCGAGATCGCGATAACCACCGGACTTTTGTCGCTCCACGATTTGCGCCGCTTGCGCGGAGTTAATTGTAGAAGAAATTGATCGCAATACGACCTCATCGGCCGTATTGACGTTGATCGTGGTGACATCGTAAGGCAGCGCGGTCACATGCGGCGCGAGTTTGGCATAATCCGTTGGCTGCATCGAGCGCAACAGTCGCAGCGCGCTGATGTCAGTCTCGGGCCGCGCCGAGGTTTTGTAATTGCTGTAATCGGCATCCTCGGCACCGTTCGCCGAACGGTTTTGATCGCGATCGATCCAGTCGAGCCACAAATAAACGTAATTGGGATTGAGTTGCAGTGCCGCGAGCAAACGCTTGAACTGTTCGATTTCCAGAATATTGGGCTGAATGCCCTGCGGATCGGCGACCACGCTATTGAGATTGAAGCGCCCCTGCAGATCGTTGATCTCGATTTCCATTGAACCACCGTCGATGTCGAACGGCTGCTGATCTTTCGCTTTCGCCCAGTCCTCGTTCAAGGTGTCGATATCGCCGTGACCGCTGATCACATCTTTAGCCAGCAACTGCCGCGCATAGGCTTCGCCGCCGAGCGCGTAATAGTACGCCTGCCGTGTTTCGATCAAATTGCCTACGCTGCGCAAATTCAATTGGTTGCGCCGCAGCATTTGCGTTGCGATCACCGCGACCAGCACGAAGACGAGCATCACCGTGATCAACGCCACGCCGCGCTGCTTACCGATACCGGCGCGCGGCATTTCGAAATTCACGCGCGGCTTCACCATAATTTGTAAGCCCGCTTCAATTGACTGCCGTCTTTAAGCACGAACTCAAATTGCAACGCCAGCGGCGGATCGATGCTGTTGAACAGTGGCCAACTCGATTGCGGCCCCTGCTTGGTCAACACACCGACTGTCATGCTGGTGATATCGGGCAGCAATACTTGAATCTGCGCTTTCGCTTTATCGCCGGAACCATCGAGCGACGGCCAGGTGTAGCGCAATAGATACGAGCGGTCGTCGTGAAAATACGGGCTGTCATTTTTTTCATAATCGGGATGATGACCGACGGCATACGCCACGCGCAGCATCGAACTGCGCGACAGAGCGAGCGGATTTGCGCGACCGCCGCGCGTAAATTGCAGCGGCAGATCGCTGCCGTTCTGCACGCGCAGATAGTTCTCGCTGACCACACCGCTGCTATCGCGCACATTGCGCCGCACCAATTGTTCGGCATCCTGTTGCAGCACCCAAAACGCGCGATTGATCGTGCGCATTTGTTCGCTGCGCAATTCAACGCGCGCGTCGGCGTCCATTACCGAACTCAACACGCGATAACTGGCGACACCGATCAGCGCAAAAATACTGATCGCGACGAGAACCTCCATCAAGGTGAAACCCTGTGTGGTCTGACGCAACGGAATCGTTGGCACTGGCTTGGTCATCAGTACTGGCCCCGATACGCAGTCAGCGTAATCAGCGCTGCGGCATTTTCACCTTGCTCCGCTGGCGCAACACTCACTTCGATTTTACGCATCAGCGGATCGGGGGTCGCCTGCACTTCCGTCGTCACGCGCCAAGCCTGGCCTTCAAACGTTTGCTCCTGTTCGGTGTGCCCGAGCGGAGGCCATTGCGATTGCGCCATGACCAGCGTGAGCACATCGTCAGCCATCCACAGCGCGGAGGATTTCAATTCGAGGATTTGCTGCTGCTTTAAATTCAAATGCGTTTGTCGCAACACCGCTGCCGCCGATAACGCCAAAATCGCCAACGCGACGAGCACTTCGAGCAACGTGAAACCTTTGACAATTTTCAATCCGCGCGCATGTTGCATCAGCTTTGATCCTGCGCGCCGTTTTGACTATTCACACCGCTTTGATTGTTCACAGCGTTTTTATCCACGCCGTCCTGGCTATTCACGCCGGCTTTCGTAACAACAACCGGATTCAATCCATCGCTGTGCAGCGAAATTATTGCCGCCGCTTCGCCGCTGTCTTTATCTTCGCTGCTCAGCGTCAACGAAAACGGCGTTACCTCGCCGCTCGACAAAATTAAAATCGATGGGCGCAAACGTTCGTCATCGCTGCGCTGCGCGAGCAACTTGATACGTTCGATTACCTGCTCGTCGACATCGCTGCCGTCGAGAGAAAATTCGATCAGATAGCGTTCGGGAAATTTATGCTCCGCCAATCCGTTCAATGTCGGCGCCTGCCAACGCTTGGTTTCGGGATCAAAGACGACGAAACGATAACCTTCATCGTCGAGCACGACGCCGATTTCGATGCCGCGCATTACCGCCTCATCTGCGGCGGCATTGAGCACCACCGCGAAATCGGAAGCTTCACGCTGTAATTTTTGCTGCGAGGAATCTTTGAAGGAAAATACCAGCATCGCCGCCATGGCCGCGACGATAACGAGCGTCACTAGAATTTCGAGCAGCGTAAATCCACTCGCGTATCTCAGCTGCGCCTGGGGACGATTCGAATTGAACCACCAGCGCTCGCGCAAACGACAGGAGCTTTGCAAGTTACTCTTTCGACCAGTTGCCGACATCGGCATCGTAGTTCTCGCCACCCTCGCGGCCATCGGCACCGAACGAATACAAATCGTATGGGCGGCCTTCCTGACCCGGATTTACATATTGATACGGATTGCCCCACGGATCTTTCGGCAATTGCTTTTTCTTGAGATAACCTTCGGGGTTCCAATTTTTCGCATCGGGCTCGCCGCTCGGTTTGGCAATCAATGCCTCAAGCCCCTGATCGGTACTCGGATACGCGTGATTATCGAGGCGGTACATTTCGAGCGATTGTTCGAGCGTCGCGATATCGGTTTGCGCCGCCGTCACGCGCGCCTTATCGACACGTCCGAGGACATTCGGTGCGACCAACCCAATCAAAATACCGATGATCACCACGACCACCATAATTTCGATCAGAGTAAAACCGCGTTGTGTGTGTGATGTTTTCACGCTGATCTCTCCGCTGTTTTTCTAAACGTAATTAGACTAATTGATTCAAACTGAAAATCGGTTGCAGTATCGCAATCACGATCAACAACACCGCTGCGCCCATCACCAGCAACATCATCGGTTCGAAAATACCGAGAATCGTCGCGACGATATTGTCGAACTCGCGCTGCTGACTCGCGGCGACGCGCTCCAACATCGTATCGAGCGAACCGCTCATTTCACCGCTCGCGATCATCGAAATCATCATCGGCGGAAAATAACCGCACTGTTCGAGCGAACGATTCAGTGAGCCACCTTCTTTGACTTGTTGCGTTGCGACTTCGACTGCACTTTTCAACCACGTATTTGACAACACCGCGCCGCCGATTCCGAGCGCTTCCACGAGCGGCACACCGCTGCTCGTCAAAATGCTCAGCGTGCTCGCAAAGCGCGCGGTATTACTGCCACGACTCAATCGCCCCAGCAGCGGCAATTGCAATAATTGATGATGCCAGCGCAGACGCAATTGCTCGTTGCGCAGCGCATAACGCACACCGAATATCGCCGCGATGATGATCGCCAGCGCCAGCAAGCCCCAATGCGTAACGAAATAACTCAAGCCGATCAAACCGCGCGTGAGCATCGGCAATTCCTGCCCCTGCCCGACAATCACGTCGACCACTTTCGGCACGACGAATGTCATCAGGCCCGCAACGATGCCAATCGCAACGATCAACAACAATGACGGATACAACAGCGCGAGCTGAACTTTCTGGCGCGATGCGTGCGCGTTTTCGCTGTAGTCGGCGAGTTTGCCGAGCACCAGATCGAGATGACCCGAGTGCTCGCCCGCTGCAACCGTCGCGCGATATAAACTGGGAAATGCCGCCGGAAATTCCGCCATGCTGTTCGCGAGCGAATGACCTTCGAGTACTTTCGAGCGCACGGATAAGACGATATTCGCGACTTTTTGTTTTTCAGCCTGACGACTCACCGCGCCGAGCGCTTCTTCGAGCGGCATTGCGGCTTGCAGCAAGGTGGCGAGCTGGCGCGTGATCAAGGCGAGTTCGGAAACTTTGAGCGAAGGCCCGCCGAGCGTAATTCCCACCGCTCCGCTTTTTGGGCGTTGCGCGGCAGATTTAACAGCGGGCTCGATGCGCAGCGGCGCCAGACCTTTATCGCGCAGCAGTTGACGCACTTGTCGCGAGCTATCGGCTTCGAGCACACCGCGCTGCTCCTTGCCAGCGGCGTCGAGCGCGGCAAACATAAATGCCGCCATATTAATTCCTCCGCCTCACGCTTATTTTTTACTTTGTATTTAGTCAAAAACAGATTTAATCGAGCATTACTCTTCTTGCGTCGCGCGCAACACTTCTTCGATCGTGGTGATACCTTCGCGCACACGTTGAATACCATCGTCGCGAATGCTGCGCGAATGTTTGCGCGCCGCTTGCAGAATCGCTTCTTCGGAATCCTGTCCGTGAATCATCTGACGAATACTCTCATCGACGACGAGCAACTCATAAATACCGGTACGGCCGCGATAACCCATGTTGTTGCATTGCGCGCAACCTTTGGCGTGATAGATCGGTGCATCGGCGCGTAATCCCAACGCCTGCTCCATCGGTGTCGGCTTGCGCGCTTCTTTACAATGCGGACACAACACACGCACCAAGCGTTGCGCTAGCACGCCGAGCAAACTCGATGCGAGCAGGAACGGCTCGATACCCATGTCGCGCAAACGCGTGATCGCGCCGACGGCGGAATTCGTGTGCAGCGTCGATAACACCAAATGCCCCGTCAAACTGGCCTGCACACCAATTTCAGCGGTTTCTTTATCGCGAATTTCGCCGACCATCACCACATCGGGGTCCTGCCGCAACATCGCACGCAAACCGCGCGCAAAGGTCATATCGGCTTTCACATTCACCTGCGTTTGACCAATGCCTTCGATGTTGTATTCGATCGGATCTTCGACGGTGAGAATATTGCGCGTCTGATCATTGATTTCGGAAAGACCTGCATACAGCGTGGTCGATTTACCCGAGCCGGTCGGGCCCGTCACCAATAAAATACCGTGCGGGCGCAGCAATAAATCGGTGAGTTGTTTGCGCAAGCTCTCGGGCATGCCGAGCGCAGTTAAATTCAAACGCCCCGCTTCCTTGTCGAGCAAACGCATGACCACGCGCTCGCCCGCGCTCGATGGCATCGTCGACACGCGAATATCGATTTCGCGACCGCCGACTTTTAACGAAATACGGCCATCTTGCGGCACACGTTTTTCGGCGATGTCGAGCTTCGCCATAACTTTGATACGCGAAACCAAGAGCGGCGCCAATTCGCGTTTGGGTTGCACGACTTCGCGCAACACACCGTCGACGCGAAAGCGCACGACAAGTCGACGCTCGAAGGTTTCGAGATGAATATCGGAAGCGTTTTGTTTGATCGCTTCGGTCAGTAGTGCGTTGATCAAACGAATGATTGGCGCGTCGTTTTCTTTTTCGAGTAAGTCTTCGGTTTCGGGAACCGAATTGGCGATGCTGGCCAAATCCATTTCGCCGCCGAGGTCTTCGACCATCTGCATCGTCGCGCTCGAATCGCGCTGATACGCAAGTGCCAATTCGCGGTCGAATTGATCATCGGCCAGTGCGCGGCATTCGAAAGGTATCTGCAAAATACGCGCGACTTCAGCCAGTGCTTGCGGCGTCGTATCGGGGCGGTGACACAGAACCGGAGCGGTCGCCTGCGGATCGAGAAAAACGCCAAAGCGCCGCGCAAAACTGAATGGCAGTGTCAGCGTGGACTGCGCCGTTTGCGTCTGCATGAAGTTGCTCTCCACTCAATAAATCCAGTCACGCCGCTCAAGAAATCTCAGGCCGGGCCATTGTCGATCTCGCCCAATCCTTCTGTATAGTGAAAAACTTCGATAAAACAAGTGGTTAATATTTCGATGCGACTTGCGTCACGATTTTTTTCAATGCCGCCCGCTAGCCCGCTACAAATCTGGAATCTATTCTAACAGTCGCGCATAAATACTTGTTGCGGCTGCTATAATGGCTCGTACTTCGGGCGCACTCAAGAACTGGGAATAAAATTTAGAGGATCTCTCCTTGCAAGCGGGCCGCTTACCGATCTGGCGCAGTGCGATTGACAATCCCCAACCTTTGGCGCGGGCACTTTGCATCGGCGTTGCGACTGTATTGGTCGGGTTGGAGTTATGGCCCGCACTTTCTGTCTATGTCGCCAAGCCAACGGCCTCGCCGTCGCGAGCAATCGCCGCTCCACGCGATGCCGCCAGTGTTGAACAGATTACGTCGGCCGAACTCTTCGGCCACAACGCCTCTCAAAATGCGAACCTGCCGCAAACCACATTGCAAGTGACGCTGCGTGCCGTATTCGCCGCGAGCGATCCCAAATTGGCGAGCGCCGTGATCGAATCAAGCGACGGCCGCACTCAGGTAGTTAAAGTCGGTGGCACCGTCGATGCCTCGACCACGCTGCAAGGTGTCTATCCCAATCGCGTCGTGCTGTTGCGCAATGGCGCACAGGAAACCTTATTTTTCCCTGCGCCGCAGGAATCGTCGTCACTGCCTTACAACGCGCTAGCCGGCACACCCGGCCAAAGCGCGCCGGACACCGCTGCTGCGGGAGCCAACCCCGGCATGCCGACGGATGAAATCAAACGAGCCGCGATTATGCAGCGGCTCGAAGAATTGCGAGCGCGCTCGCCGCGCTGACGCTTGCGACCTTTATCAAAGGACTAGAACGCGATGCAAATTCGCCCCTTCACACACACCTCTCTGCGCGCGAGCCGATCGTCACTGGCACGCGCGCTCGGTACATTGCTGCTGGCACAATCGCTCGCGCTCAGTCCTTTGACGATGGCACAACCGAGTCCAAACGCGAACGACACTGTCACCATGAATATGCGTGACGCTGACGTGCGCACGTTGATTCAGTGGATCGCCGATCAAACCGGCAAAAACATGATTGTGCACCGCGATGTGCAGGGCAAGGTCAACGTGCTCTCGGCCAAACCCGTCACGCGCGAGGAGGCTTACCGCATTTTCCTGTCGGTATTGCAGGTTCACGGTTTTGCGGCGATCGAATCGCCGGAGGCAGTAAAAATCGTACCGGCGACGATCGCCACACAAGGCGGCGTACCGCAGCGCAGCTCCGCCACCGACGACATGGTCGTCCAGGTCTTCAAGGTCAACAATGTTGCCGCGAACGATATGGTGCAGATGCTCAAACCGCTCGCCAGCAAAGAGGCCGTGATCAATGCCGATTCGAGCACGAATATGCTGCTCGTCGCCGATCACGCCGCCAATGTCGAGCAGCTGCAAAATCTGGTCGCAAAACTCGATCGCTCGGGCGCATCGGAAGTCGAATTGGTGCAGTTAAAGCACGCGAATGCCAAACAAGTATTGACCAGCCTGAGCACGCTTTTTCCGAGTCAAGGTGTTAGTAATGGCGGCGGCATTCCGGGACAATCGAACGGCCCTTCGTTCAATCTTTCCGCCGACGAGCGCTCGAACAGCATTTTATTGAGCGGCGATGCCGGCAAACGTGCGCAGGTCCGTCGCCTGATCCAGCAAATGGATACCGAAATCAGCGGCAGCGGCAACACGCAGGTGCTGTATCTGCAATACGCGTCCGCCAAAGAGATCGTGCCAATTTTAAAAAGCATCGCGCAGAGCGTGCTGAAAGATCAGAAAGATAAAGAAACCAGTTTCAGTATCGACTCAAGCGAAAGCGCGAATGCTGTCGTTATCAATGCCCCGCCCGGTCTTTCCGATTCATTGAAAAGCGTCGTGCAGCAACTCGATGTGCGCCGCGCGCAAGTGCTGGTTGAAGCGCTCATCGTTGAAGTGAGCAGCGAAATTGCAAACGATATCGGCGTGATCTGGGGAACGGGCAACGTCAACAGCCTCGACGGCAGCGGCGGCATTGCCGGCGTCAACGCACTCGGCAGCCTGACATCGATCGGAACCACCACCGGCATCACCTCCGATGGCTCGGTTGGCACCATCGCCGCGCCGGGCGCTGGTCTCACATTGGGCTACTACACCGGCGGCAACTTACAAGCTGCGATTCGTGCATTGAGCTCGAACTCGAAAGCAAACATTATCTCGACGCCGACGATCGTCGCCATCGATAACGAAGAAGCCTCGCTGCTCGTCGGTCAAAATATTCCGCTGATCACGGGCCAGTCGACCAGCTCGTCATCGACAACAACCAATCCGTTCACAACCTATGAGCGCAAAGATATCGGCACCTCGCTGCAAATCACGCCGCGCATCAACCAGGGCAATACGCTCACGCTCACGTTGAAGCAGAAAGTGGAAAGCGTAACCGACAGCGTCTCGGCTTCGGATATCGTTACCAACAAACGCGAAATCAACACGAAAGTCTTAATGCGCGACGATCAAACCTTGGTGCTCGGCGGCTTGATCAACGACGAGCAAACCGGCAGCAAACAAAAGGTACCCATCCTCGGCGATTTGCCGTTGATTGGACGCTTGTTCAGCTCGGATAGCACCGATCACAAGAAAACCAATCTGATGGTTTTCATTCATCCGGTGATTTTGCGCGACGATGAACGCGCAAAAGAAGTGAGCCAGAAAAATTACGAGTACATGCAACGTGCGCAGGAAAAATCTCAGCAGCCGCCACGATCGACGACGGAGAGAAATCCACCACCACCGCCCAAGCTTGAGGATTTCGATACCTTCTCGCCGGTGCGCGCGAAGCCGTAATACCATGTAAAACCGCAATATCGTGCGAAACCCTAATATCACGTAAAAATAAAAAGCCCGACTCGATCGTCGGGCTTTTTACATAGAAGACCTTCGCAGGGATCGATAAACCGCATGCCACCTTACGCTGCCGCATTTCCGGAAAAATCCAACGCGCTTAAAGCCATTCTATTCCTTGCTGTATTAACCGGCTCTCTCGTCGCCATGAGTCGACTGTCGACGTTGATCAATACCGATTTACCACTGCAAGTGCTTGCGATTCTTTTCATCTTTCTACTCGCAATCATCAATGCCTGTTTAATTCTGGGAATGGCCGTTCTCGCTCACGAGGCGGTTCATACCGTTCTGTTTCGCTCGCGTCGGTTAAACGATTTAATCGGCGGATTGCTAAGTGCGATGAGTCTGATTCCATTTCACGCCAACCGTCAGTTCCATTTGAGTCATCACCGCTATTCGCATCAACCCGGTCTCGATCCGGAATGTACGATGCACGCGCGCGGCTATATCTATGCTTTCTTCGCTGGTCCGCATATCGGCATTTTTCTTCAGCACAAGAAATTTATCGAAAACTTATTTCACGGATTGCGCAAACCGCGCTACTTGCGGTTGTTTTTCAAAGACAGTTGTTACCTGAGCTGTGCATTGGCGTATTACTTCAGCCTGGTACATTTTGCGGATGTTTCGCCGCTGTATGCACTGCTTCCGACAGCATTGATGTTCACTATTGTGTTCTCGGTTCGCGCGATGTCCGATCACTTCGGCCTGCCGCCGCTGCAACGCAAAAGCGAACGCTTCGACGAAGTCGTTGATCAGAGCGAGCTGGAAAAAGCGGGTTACGAGCACGAGCGCGCGTCGGGATGGGTGGTATTAACCCACCCCTTCATAGAATGGTTGTGGAGCAACGTGAACTATCATGACGTTCATCACCGCTTCCCAAACATCCCTCACGCCAATTTGAAGGATGTATTCGAGCGAACCCGAGACGAATATCGCTATGCAATCGTCCCGGGTTATTTTGCAAACTTGAAAAATCTCTACGGCAAAAAATACTTCCGTTAATGCGCTACCAGAAAAACCGCTGACTCAGTTGATTAAGCCACCGCATCAATACGCGCTCTATGCTGGCATCCACCGCCAGACCCAATTTTTCCTGCCACGGTTTTTTCTCGACGTAGCTGACGAGAAATAAATCGTGATCTTTACGATGCTCCATCAAAAACTCATCGCTGGTTTTTATGGCGTCGATCAATTGATTATCGACCGCTTGCGAGCCATACCAGACCTCACCCGTCGCCACGCTGTTAATATCAAGCTGCGGACGATGCTGCGACACAAACTGCTTGAACAGCATGTGAGTTTCCTCAAGCTCTTCGAGGAATTTTTGCCGGCCTTTTTCGGTATTTTCGCCGAGCACTGTCAGCGTGCGTTTGAATTCGCCGGCAGTATGCAGCTCGATATCGACATCGTGCTTTTTCAGCAGGCGATTCACATTGGGCAACTGCGCCATCACACCGATTGAACCAATGATTGCGAACGGCGCGGCAATAATTTGCTTACCGATACACGCCATCATGTAACCGCCGCTCGCCGCGACACGATCGACAGCGATAATCAATTCGAGCTGTGCATTGACCAAGCGCTGCAATTGCGATGCAGCCAAGCCGTAGCTGTGCACCATGCCGCCCGAACTTTCGAGCCGCACCAATACCTGTTCACCGGGTTGCGATAAAGTCAGAATCGCGCTGATTTCTTCACGCAGATTTTCTACCGCCGATGCTTTGACATCGCCATCGAAATCGAGCACAAAAATGCGTTTCTTATCTTCTTCTTTTTTATCCTTGTGTTTCTTACGCTCTTTTTCTTCGAGCTTTTCCTTTTTACGCTGTGCTTTGTGTTCGGCCTTGAGTTCATCCTCGAATAAAATCGCGTGCTTGATATCCTGCTCAAACTCCTCGAAGCGCGCACCGAGATCTTTCACTTCGATATGCCCTTCGCTCTCTTTATGTTTGCGCTGCGACAACGCAACGATGCCGGCGACCAAGATCAACAGACCGACAATGAGTGTCACTGTTTTCGCGAGAAACAGGCCGTAATCGGCAAGAAATTGCAAAGCGATATCTCCAAAATAAATAGGAATGCAAAAATCGGCGGTCATGGTGGCGACTGCCGAAAGCGAAGTCAAGCAAGCGGGATAGCGAACTTAGTCGATGAATTCACCGAAGCTACGAGTGCCCGATGAGTGCGAAGGATGCGTAGCCAAAAGCAGAATTGCTGCCGCTATTTGATCTTATTGTCACTGTTCAATCTTATTGTCACTGTTCAATCTTATTGCCACTGGTCGATCTTATTGCCACTGCTCGATGGCAAGTTTGGCGCGTTCGTTGACGGGCTGCGTCTCCAGCCCTGTCGCACCCACCGTTACACTGTACAGCGCGCCATCGGCCATCGGTAAAAAACTGGCGCTGGCATCTTGTGCTTCGATGACCGAGAAATAGCGATTAACCGCTCGCAATTGCGACCAGATATCGAAATACGCCGATTCGCTGCTTAAATCGATCGAACTGTGAGGCAATTTCTGTTCGTCGCTCAGCGAGAGATATCGACCCGACAAGCGTTCGAGACGATACCCCGGTTTCAGCCCGGCGCGCGCTGCTGCATCGAACCATTTCAGCACGCGCGCATCGAGTCGCCACATATCGCCACTCAACTGAAAGCGTTGTTCGTTGCCCGCTTGATCGACCATGCTGACATTGAAATGCTTGTCTTCAATTTTACTGAAGGCAAGTGTCGCAATCGGACGCGTAGTGGAAACCTGCTGATAGCTGCGCACATCCCATCCCGCCAATGCCAGCGCGACGGCGATGCCAAGCAACGCCAACCCGGCACTGCCGCGCAACCAGGCGAGAATCCAATTACCGATTAGCAAGCGCAATGACAGCAGCAAAATCGCGAGCGCGATCAGTGCGAAAACGATGGCAACGCCGATGTAGATCATGGGGCCGCTTTACTCCGTAACGCGGTTAACTCAACACCTGAGGAAATGTAATTTGCGAGCAATCATTGTTCAACCGAAAATCCCAACGCTGCCAGACTCTCTTCGGCAACACCGAGGATTTTTTCATCGGGCGTACGCCCTGACGAAATTTCGGAAAAATAATATTCGAGACTGATCAATGCGTCCGCCAGAGTTTCCAGCAATTGCTGCCGCTGCGGGCCACTGTATTGTTTATCCCGCGTGCTGGCATCGACAAACGCCACACAGCTTTTCAACACATTAGCGGCGCGCGTGTGATTCAATATCTGCGCTCCGCCTCGCACCGTCGTCAACGTCACGGCAACGTTTGCGATATGTACGGCATCGAAATTGGATTCGACATATGAGGTGATCGCGCGTTTGCACAGCGAAATGCCCGCCTGCAACTCGTCGATGACGATACGCGATGCTTCGGCGAGCTGACTGTCTGCGATGATCTGTTTGCGCATCGCATCGGTGACCTGCTCGAGATCGCCCGCCGCTAATTCATTACGATACAAACCGGAAAGACTGCTTTCGATAAACAGCAACGCATCGGCAACCGCCAGAAATTCCGCAGGCGGCACACCATTTTTTTGTTCCGCCCATGTTTCGACGAACTGTAATTGTTCGCGCAGAATATTCGAGGGGGCACGCAAATTCACCACGCGCAGCGTATCGGCAACGCGCGTCAGCGTTTCTTTCAGCGGCGCGACATCGTCGGCGGAAATACCCTGGTTCTGCGAGGCAATTTCCAAAATATCTTTCGCGCTGCGCAATTCTTCTTTCAGCACTTTCACGACCGAGTCGATCGCTTCGTGCCCCGGACCGCGCATCGCTTCGTGCTGCGAACTCAGCTCGCGATCATCCGGATGAACATGAGGAATCGCGAAGGCATCGATGACTGCTTTAACCGAGCCTTCCTGATATGCCGACAGCGCCAGCAGAAATACCAGCTCGCGCCGCGTCGAATCATCGAGTGCGTCGTTCAATGCCGCATCGCCACCTTTCAGATAGCGAGCCATCAGGCGTTCGATCGTGCCGAGCGTACGCCGACGATTGAGATTCAGCGTCAGTCCGCCTTTCGCCAGCGCTTCGGCGACCGCCGCAGCCAGATACCAGAAGCCGTTACTGTTACTCGGCGCTTGCGCCGCAAAACGCGACGCCGCGCGCGCGATCAACTGCAGATTCAGCGCCTGATTCTGCTGCTTGAGGATGGCGAGCAGGCCGACCTGATACATCTGCCGAAGTCGCGGCAAAGCCGCCTGATTCGGCGCATCGGCGACCGGCAATGGTTTCGATGGCTGCAGCACCAATGGCGTTTGATCGAAATGAAATTCGGGGATCAACGGCTGCCGGCGCGCAACGCGCAGCTCATTGACGTAAGGAATGATCAGAATGGGTTCGGCAAATTTGCGCGAGGCAACGAATTCGATATAGCGCGGCAGCACAAACATCGCGTGGCTCGCTGCACCGGCCAGCGCTTCGGCGCTGGCGCCCTGCGCATTCGCCATATCATCGAGCGCGGCAGCCATCTCGCCCGCCAGCAAGGCTGCGGCCGAAAACTGAATCAGGCGCAGAGTTCCGGCAATTTGCGCTATGTCGGTACGACAATTATCGATGGCACTGCGATTGGTCGAGTCGAGCAAAAACGCTTCGAACTCGCCCGCTGCCCGCTGCAGCGTGTTATCGAGTTCTTCACGGATTAGTGCGAGCGAATTGAGATTAACGGCTACATCCGACACGTTGCACTTCCTGACTGATTGCCTGACGACAGGCGAGTACGCCAACTGCTGGGTGAATGCTTGTTTGGCTGCTGTTATCGATTTAGGAAAACAAACCCATGCTCAATCTTTGCGAAAATCCGGGCGCGGTTGTTACACCAAGTTTTCACTAACTGAAATAAATGCTTGTCAGGTATAGCAAAGCCATCCTCGGCTCGCCAGCGAAATCGGGAGGAAACAGGCCACAAAGTCGATAATTGTCGACCCTGTCGAAGCCCCTATAGCGGCTGTGGTTTTATGCTGAAAAACAGCTTTTAACCGTTTAACTTGAAAACAGTTTTGCCAGCACTTTTTTTGTCGATCAGCTCCAGCTGCGCCGCATGCGCGGTCAGCTCGTCAGGCGTCGCATACACCACCTTGAGCGCATCGTGCGCGATCTGAGTCCGTCGAATCTCGGCCACCTGCTGCGCACTGGCCGAGTTTTCGGTATCCGAACTGGCCAACGCCAGCGCGGTCTGCCCGCCCGTCATCAACAGATAGACATCGGCCAGAATCTCGGCATCGAGCAACGCGCCGTGCAGCTCGCGCTGCGAGTTATCCACACCGTAACGCTGGCAGAGCGCATCGAGATTGTTTTTCTGGCCGGGGTGACGTTGCCGCGCCATTACCAGCGTATCGATGACACCGCAGATAGCGTCGATACGATCGGCATGCCCGACCAGTGCCAGCTCGTTATTCAGGAAGCCGATATCGAACGGCGCGTTGTGGATGATCAGTTCTGCGCCGCGTACGAAATCGATCAGCTCATCGACGATGTGCGCGAACAGCGGCTTGTCCGCAAGCATTTCATTGGTGATGCCGTGCACTTCGATCGCGCCGGCGTCAATTTCGCGTTCGGGATTGATGTAGCGATGAAAATGCCGACCGGTGAGTTTGCGATTGACGAGCTCGACGCAACCCACCTCGATCAGACGATGCCCCTGGGCATGCTCAAGACCTGTGGTCTCGGTATCCAGAACAATTTGCCGCACGCAGCCTTCTCCAATCTCTCATTAATTAAATTCAGGCGCGCCGTAAGGCCTCAATCGCCTGATTCGCCAACTCATCCACCAATTCATTCTCGCGATGACCGCTGTGTCCTTTCACCCAATGCCAGCTCACTTTATGGCGTTGATTGAGCTCATCCAGACGCTGCCACAGATCGACATTCACCACCGGCTTTTTGGCGGAAGTACGCCAGCCGCGTAATTTCCACTGTGTCATCCACTCGGTGATGCCCTGCCGCACGTATTGCGAATCGGTAGTTAAATCAACTTCACACGGTTGTTTCAACGCTTCGAGCGCTTTGATCGCCGCCGTCAGTTCCATGCGATTATTCGTGGTCTGCGGCTCCGCGCCATTCAAGGTTTTTTCGACGCCGTTGAAGCGCAGCAACGCGCCCCAGCCGCCCGGCCCCGGGTTGCCCTTGCAGGCACCGTCGGTAAATATTTCTACGCGCTTCAATGACACCTCTTGATTCAATTCAAATACTCCGCTGCCTAGCTCACCCAACTTCGCGCTCGGCCTGTTTTGCACTGGGCTTGGCCACGGGCATACGCGATAACACGGACACCGGTCGCATACGCAGCGGACGTACCGGGATAAATTTCGCCACTTGCTTGATCGCCGTAATCATGTAGACACCGCCGCCCGGTAAATGCCGCGCCCATTCCGCATCGGGTTTGGACCAGTGCGCGGCGCGATGAAATGGCAGATGATGAAAACTGTACTCGGTGCGCTCGACGGCAAATCCCAGCAGTTGCAGCCAATCCTGCATGCGCGAAACCGATAGCCAATGGTTGCGCCATAGGCTGCCGCTCTTCCAGCGCCCCGCCACCATCCGCGCGCCCAACAGCGACCACGGATTGAACCCAACCAGTACCACGCGCCCCTCGGGGACCACGACGCGATACAACTCGCGCAGCAATGCATGCGGATCGCTGGCGAACTCGGCGACATGATGCGCAACGACCACATCGAGACTGTCGGACTCAAATGGTAACTCTTCGAAATTGCACTGGATGAAGGGACTGGGGACGCAAGAACTCGAACCCGGCTTGCTCGGCAGCAGCGGACCGGCTTTGAAGCAGCGCTGCACCCGACAGTCATCAAAGAAACACAAATCGCTGTCGATCCCGAGCTGCAGCAGGTGATAACCGAAACAATTACTCAAGCTGCGCTCGATCAGTTTTTTTTCATGCGCAAGCACCGCACTGCCGAGTTCGGTTTCAAACCACGCGTGCACCGCTGGCGCGACTAATTCAACCCGCGGCTGATGTTTCCAAACGCGCATGCGCTTTTTCCTCACGATTTTCATTCTTCGCGATTTTCGGGGGAGTATATTACGCATAACCAGTCACTTGCGTATTCATCGCATCCGCAATTTGTTGAGGACATTTACTCGCATGCTCGCGATCGAACCCATCCCCGCGTTTGTCGATAACTACATCTGGTGCGTGCACAACGGCGTCGACGCGTGCGTCGTCGATCCGGGTGATGCTACTCCCGCGATCGAATTTCTCGAAGCGCACAAACTTAAACTGCGCGCCATTCTAATTACGCATCATCACCCGGACCACATCGGCGGCATCGCAACCCTGCGCGACCTCTACGCGCTCGATACAGTTTATGGGCCGGATAATCCACGCATCAGCGGCATCACGCAGGTAGTGCGCGAAGGCGATGAAATCGAAGTGCTCGGCGAAAGATTCCGCGTTCTGGAAGTACCCGGCCATACGCTTGACCACATCGCTTACGCCTCAACTGAAATGCAACCGCCCGCGCTATTTTGTGGTGACACCTTATTTGCAGCAGGTTGTGGACGCTTGTTCGAGGGCACTCCGGCACAGATGTTCAACAGCCTCAACAAATTCAAAAAGCTGCCACCCGAAACGCGCATTTTTTGCACACACGAATACACCCAGGCCAATTTACGCTTTGCTCGGGCCGTCGAGCCTGATAACCTCGCGCTCAAACAGCGCGCGCAAAGCGCCGATAACGTTCGGGCGAACCACCAACCTACACTGCCTTCGACACTGGCTTTAGAGCTCGAAACGAATCCCTTTTTGCGCACTTGGCAACCCGGCGTGCAGAACGCAGCGCTGCAACATGGGTCTCAGAGCACCGATGAAGCCGATATTTTTGCGGCCATCCGACGCTGGAAAGATCAATTTTGAGACGCGCGTCAGATCGAACCGAGACTTTGTCTTACCGATTTGAGACGTAGTTTTTGAATGACGATGGTTCGATTTCTACACTAATGCCTCATGCGCATCAGAGCGAACCTGATAAGGACTGTGAAAATGCCTTATTTCAATCAAGCAATAATTAAGAAGCGACTGCGAACCGCAGTGCAGCCGCTGCTGATGGCGGCGCTCACCATCCTCGTCAGCGCCTGTAGTACGACCTCGAAGAATACTGCCAGCAACACACCCGCAACGCCCGACACACCGACCACCCAACATACCGCGCCGCTAGCCGATGTGCTAAATCCGGCAACCGAAAATCGCTCTTCCGCAAACTCCATTTATGCCGATGACAGCGAATCGCTGTGGCAGCGTCTGCGCAATGGCTATCAACTCGATAAAGATATTCAGCACCCACTGATCGACAAGGAAGTGGCCTGGTATCGCAAAAACCCGACCTTCGTCTATCGCGCAAGCGAACGCTCCAGCCGCTATCTGCACTATGTCGTTTCCGAAGTGCAACAGCGCAACATGCCAACCGAGATGGCATTACTACCCTTTATTGAAAGTGCGTACGACCCCTTCGCTTATTCGCGCAGCGGTGCTGGCGGTATGTGGCAATTCGTGCCGCAGACGGCAACCACGTTCGGCCTGAAGCGCAACTGGTGGTATGACGGTCGCAAAGATGTGGTGGCATCGACCGATGCTGCGCTCGATTACCTGCAATTTCTGCACGATAAATTCGACAACGACTGGCTGCTCGCAGTCGCCGCTTATAATTTCGGCGAAGGTTCTATTCAACGCGCCATGGCGGCGAATCGCAGCAAAGGGCTGCCGACGGATTTCTGGAGCCTGAGCCTGCGCGAAGAAACCCGCACGTATGTACCGCGTCTTCTCGCGCTTGCGAAAATCGTGGCCGAACCGCAACGCTATGGCATCACGCTGTATTCGATTCCCGATCGCGCTTATTTCGCTGCCGCTGAAACCAAGGGCCAGCTCGATCTCGCCAAGGCATCGCGCTTGGCTAAAGTCGATATCGACGAATTGTTGCGCCTGAATCCGGGCTTGAATCACGCCACCATTTCCAAAGAAACACCGCAGCGCATTCTGGTGCCGATCAACGCCTACGATCAGTTCACGCGCGAGCTCGCCGCCCTGCCTGCCAGCGAACGCGTGCAATACCAGCAATACAAAGTGGTTAAAGGCGATACCCTCGCATCGCTTTCGCGTAAATTCGGCGTATCCACCGGAGCACTCGCCGCTGCCAACGGACTCGGCGATAAATTGCTGAAGCCCGGCCAGGAACTATTGATCCCGCAAGGTTCGAACAGTGCTCGCCTTGAGACCGCACAGAGCGAAAACGAAGCAGCGCAAGTACCAGTTCCCGTCACCACGCAAACACCGTTTGGCTCCACTCAAATTTTTCACACCGTTGAAGCCGGCGATAATTTGCGCCGCCTCTCGCAGCATTACGGTGTAAGCATCAAAGATATTCAACGCTGGAATGGGCTCGGCCCCGATGATCCGATCAAGCTCGGCCAAAAATTAAATATTTGGACCGATGAAGTCGGTAGCAAACCCGCAAAAATCGCGGCTGCCGATTCATCCAAAAATGGCGCCACGAAAAAGGTCGGATACACGATTCAAAATGGCGACTCGCTGACCGCGATCGCCGGCAAGTTCAATATCGAAGTGGAAGATATTCTGCGCTGGAATCAGGTGAATCCGCGCGCCCTGTTACAACCCGGTCAGCGCCTCACGCTGTTTGTTGCTCAATAACCCCGCTTTTCAATAATCTCGCTTACCCGATAGCCGCCGCCATTTCTCGGCGGCTGCCCAATAAATCATTTACGACTGCGCCGCTCGGCCAGCATCGCCAAGCCCATATTCGCCTGCTGTGAAAAATGGCAGAAGCTTTCGTATTGATCCTGCTCGATTGAATCGCCATCCTTACCGCGGTCGGCATACAAAATTCCGATCTGTCGCGTGCCCGCGTACAGCGACGAAATAACGCAGTTGTCAGTCGCCAGCACTGCTTTCGATCGCGCGTCGACAAGATGCTTCAACTGCCCCGGATTTTCTCGACGCATCCACACAATTTGACGCGTGTGCAAACAATACGCGAGTACGTTGTCCTGCTCTCCCTTCATCGAAAACTGCATCGCCTCGCGCCATGTCGCAGCCTCCTCACACAGCGCATATTTAGCCTGCAACATTTTCGCTTTCGGATCGATCAGCAACAGCGCGACGCGCTCAAACCCGACGCCGCGATGCACACCTTCAACGACTGTTTGAAACAGCGTGTTGGCATCGACGCCCTCATTAATCATCGCCGCGAGCTCGCGCAAAATACTGAGCTGCAATTGCGGATCGGCACGCGTCTGCCGCGTCACCGGCCGCGGTGCATCGCTGGTGCTCGGAATGAAATTGCAGACCTTGTTCGCGCCGTAATTCAGAGCAACCGCTGCGGCATCTTCGGCGCCCTTCAACAACATCCGCCGAGCCTCCTCACGTCCCTGCCCCGTAAATGCGGCGACTTTATCGAGCACATTTTCTAATTCTTCAGAATCCCAACCTTCTTCGGCAGCCAAACTGATTTCATTGCCGAGCCGCGCGGCTTGCGCGGCAACCGTATCGCATTCGCCGTTTTGCAACGCTTCGTTGAGCGTTTCGCCCAGCTCCCATACCTGCGCCAATTTCCGCGTAATTTCTTTCAGCGATGTACCTAAAACGGATTTTTCGTAGGCCTCGTTTTCACGCTGCGAACCCAGCACACGTTCGAGTTCGGTCATCTGCTCGCCGCGACAACTCCAGAACGCCATATCGCCGACATGCATGAGCAACGTGGCGATAAACACATCCTCCTTCATCGCCTTATCGCGACCGCCGAGCAACTGTTCGGCCTGCACCGCGGCATGAAAGCCTCGCGCCAGCCATTCAAGCATGCGCTGCTTCGCGCCTTTTTTAAGTAGCGAATCGATCAACATGACCGACAGCGAAATCGCTTTGATGCCTTTAAAGCCGAGTTTGACGACGGCGCGGCTGATCGTAGTGACATCCTGATCACCGTGTGGATTGAAATAGGCGCTGTTAGCAACTCGCAACACTTTTGCCGTTAGCGCAGCGTCGCGCAAAATGACAGCCGACAATTGACCCACCGACGTATCGGACCCGGCCGTCAACTCATTAATCTGCCGCATGACCTCCGATAACACCGGCAATTCATTGCGACTCAAACGCGTGACCCACGCGTCGATACCCATCGTTTGTGGTTTATTCATTTCGGCCTGACGTGAGAATTATGCGAACGCTCAAAGTGTAGACCAGCCCGCCACGGCCCGACGGCTGGGTTGTCATACCTGCGCTTGAGTTGTCGTGCCGACGTTTAAGTTGTCATCCAACAATAGAACTTGATAAGTTAGCCGCGCCCTATTCGAAGCCCTCCATGATTTAAAGCGTATTGATGACAAATTATTTCCTGCGCCGACTCCTGCTGATCGTGCCGACGTTTATCGGCATCACATTGCTGGTGTTCGCCATCACGCGTGTCGTACCGGGCGGCCCGATCGAACGCATGATGACGCAGGCCGCACTGCAACAAGGCGATAAAGGCTCCGCGCGCACACGCAGCGGCAACACGCTCGACGAAAAACAACTCGCGCAACTGCAGGCCTACTACGGTTTCGATAAACCCGTACTCGTCAGCTACGGCCAATGGCTGTGGCGCGTGCTGCATCTCGATCTCGGCAACTCAACGCGCTATCACGATCCGGTATGGGGATTAATCAAAGAGCGTTTCCCCATTTCGATTTTCTACGGCGTCACCACGCTCATCATCACTTACGGAATTTGTATTCCGCTCGGCATGGCAAAAGCGATTCGGCACGGCACGACGTTCGATCACACCTCGTCGATTCTGGTTTTTCTCGGCTATGCGGTGCCGGGTTATGTCGTGGGCATTGCGCTCATCACCGTATTTGCCTCACAACTCGACTGGTTTCCCCTCGGTGGTTTTGTCGATGACGATTTCGATAATTATTCGCTCAGCAAAAAAATTATCGATGTGTGGTATCACGCCGCACTGCCCCTCACCGCGTATCTTGCCGGCAGTTTCGCGCTCACCACCCTGATGATGAAAAACGCGTTGATGGATAATCTCGCTGCCGATTACATGCGCACCGCGGTTGCGAAAGGCCAGAGCTTTAACGGTGCGGTGCGCAACCATGCACTGCGCAATAGTCTGATTCCGATCGCGACCTCGTTTGGCAATAACATTTCGCTGTTGCTCGGCGGCTCGTTTTTGATCGAAACCATTTTCAATATCGACGGCATCGGCCTGCTCGGTTTTGAATCGGTGCTCGAGCGCGATTACCCCGTCGTCATGGGCATTCTCGTAATCAGCTCGCTCTTGTTTTTGATCGGTAATATTTTGTCGGATATTTGTGTCGCACTCGTCGATCCGCGCATCCGATTTGGGGAAAGCTGAGTCGATGTCTTTCTTTAAATTGAATCCGATTACGCAGCGTCGATGGATGCGCTTTCGCTCAATCAAGCGCGGCTATATTTCCGCCATCATTTTGAGCGTGCTGATTCTCGTCAGCCTGTGTGCGGAATTACTCGTCAACAATCGCGCGCTCATCGTCCATTATCAAGGCCAGTGGTATTTCCCCACCTACGGCGCGATGCTCAGCGGGAAAACCTTCGGACTCGATTACGATTACGAAGCCGATTACAAAGCGCTGAAAAAACAATTCGCAGAAAAGAATGAAGGCAATTGGGTATTGCTGCCGCCGATTCCTTACAACGCTTTTGAAACCGATCTCGTTGAAAACGATTTCCCGCCGCTCGCTCCATCGAGCGATCACTGGCTCGGCACCGATATTACGGGGCGCGATGTCGCCGCACGCCTGCTTTATGGCTTTCGCATTGCAATTACTTTTTCCGTTCTCTTACTAATTTTCCAATATGCGATCGGCATCAGCGTGGGATGCTTGATGGGGTACTGGGGTGGATACTTTGATCTGATAGTCCAGCGAGCTATAGAAATTTGGTCAAATATTCCAACCTTATACGTGATTATGATTGTTGCTTCGGTAGTACAACCCAGTTTTTTTATGCTGTTAATAATAATGACTGCATTCACATGGACAGGCATGACTTGGTACATGCGCACAGAGAGCTACAGAGAACGCTCTCGTGAATACGTTCTGGCAGCAAAAGCTATCGGGGCCAGTGACTCTCGCATTATCTTCAAACACATCCTACCGAACTCCTTGTCAACTGTTATTACCTTCGTTCCATTTTCAATTGCCGGTGGAGTCACCATCCTCACAGCGCTGGATTATCTGGGCTTCGGTTTACCACCGCCCACACCAAGCTGGGGAGAGTTACTAAAACAAGGCACAGACAATCTGGAATCTCCGTGGATTGTCTCTAGCGTAGTTATCGGTATAACTGTAATTCTTACTTTAGTGACTTTCGTAGGCGATGCCGTTCGAGAGACTTTTGATCCAAAGGTGTTTAGATCCTATGAATAAGTCATGGCGTCTAAGCTTCTTTGCATTTTTTATTATTGTCGGCTCATCTTTCATCCACGCCGACGCACCCAAGCTCCCCGACAACCTGCAGTGGCAAACCAACGATAACGATCCCGAATTCGCCGACCCTAATGCCAAACGCGGCGGACGGTTTCGCACCTTCATGCCAAGCTTTCCACCAACCCTACGTTTGGTTGGCCCCGATTCGAACAGCAGCTTTGCGGGTTATCTGCGCTCAAATAATCTCGGGCTCGTCAGCATTCATCCGAATACGCTGAATCCAATTCCGGAGCTTGCGACACATTGGGCGTTCGATGCCGATGGTAAAACGGTTTACTTCAAGCTCGATCGCGATGCGCGTTGGTCCGATGGCAAACCCGTCACCGCCGATGATTATCTCTTCGCACTCGAATTCATGCGTTCGAAATTTATCGTTGCGCCGTGGTACAACAATTACTACACCGAAATCATCACCGACGTTATCAAATACGACGATTACACCATTGCCGTGCGCGAAGCGACGGCAAAACCGGCCAACGAATTATTATTCGATGTCGCCATCAATCCCGTGCCGAAACATTTTCACAAACTCGATGAAAACTGGGTCGATGCGTACAACTGGCGCGTCGAACCCAACACAGGACCGTATCGCATCGGCGATATTCGCAAAGGTAAATACATCGAATTCGAACGCAAAGCCGACTGGTGGGGCAACGACAAAAAATATTTCCGCCATCGCTTCAATGTCGATTATGTTCGTATCAAAGTCATTCGCGATTTGAATGTCGCTTATAACCATTTCGCGAAAGGTGAACTCGATACCTTTCCGCTCGTCATGCCACGCCTCTGGTATAAAAAAGCCCAGGGCGAACCCTACGACAACGGCTACATCGGCAAGATCAAGTTCTACAACGACACCACGCAGCCCGCGCAAGGTTTATTTCTCAACGAAGACGACCCACTGCTCGCCGACCGCAATGTGCGTTATGCGCTCGCCTATGCAATGAATTTCGACAAGATGCTCAAGACAGTTTTGCGCGGCGATTACGAACGCAAACAAACGCAGAACGAAGGTTACGGCGATTACAGCAATCGCAACATTCGCGCGCGCCCGTTCGATCTCGCGCAAGCCGATCATTATTTGAAACTCGCGGGTTGGAATGAGCGCGGCACCGATGGCATTCGCGTCAAGAATGGACAACGTCTGTCGCTGCGCATCAGTTACAGCAACGACGATCACACCTCGCGCCTTGTCGTGCTGAAACAAGAAGCACTCAAAGCCGGTATCGAATTAACACTGCAATTGCTCGACGGCACCGCATTTTTCAAACAGGTCACCGAGAAAAAACATCAGATCGCATGGATGGGCTGGAGCGGTGGCGGCATTGCGCCAACCTATTGGGAGTTTTATCACTCCGATAACGCGCACAAACCGCAGACGAATAATGTCACCAATACCGACAATCCCGAGTTCGATAAAAAAATCATCGCCTTCCGCGACGCCACCACCAAGGAAGAACGTGTGCGGCTCGCGCATGAATTGGAGCAGATGATTTACGACGACGGCGGTTACATTCCTGGCTACAAAGTGCCCTACACGCGCGAAGCCTTCTGGCGCTGGCTGAAATTCCCCGCCGCGTACGCAACACGCACATCTGACGCCGTCGTCGAGCCTTTCGGCAGCACGGGCGGTTTATTCTGGATCGACGAAGGCGAAAAAGAAAAAGTGCAGAAAGCGCGCATCCTCGGCGAAAAATTCGAGCCGATTAATATTCTCGATGAAAACTGGCGCCAAAAGCCATCGATTGAGAGAAAGCCATGAGCGTGCTGACGATTTCCAATCTGTGCGTGAGCGTCGCCGAACAAAAAGGCTCTGCATCCGACAAGAAAAAACGCTGGCCCGTACTCGATAATATTTCGCTGTCGATTGAAAGCGGTGAAATGCTCGGCCTCGTCGGCGAATCCGGCTGTGGCAAAAGCGTTACCGCACTTTCGGTGCTGCGCCTGCTGCCGCAGCCGGTTCTGCAAATCGATAGCGGTGAAATTCTGTTTAGCGAAAATACCGATGAACGCAAAAATCTGCTCGCACTTTCGCCCACTGGATTGCGCGCACTGCGCGGCGATCGCATCGCCATGATTTTTCAGGACCCGATGACCGCACTCAATCCCGTGCAAACCATCGGCCGCCAGCTCGATGAAGTGTTGGTGCTGCATCGCCCCGATTGGAGCAAACCAAAACGCCAGCAACGCATTGTCGAATTGCTCGACCGCGTGCGCATTCCCGCAGCCGCGCAGAGGCTCGGCGATTATCCGCACCAATTGTCGGGCGGCATGCGTCAGCGTGTGATGATCGCGATGGCGCTCGCCTGTGAGCCAAAATTATTGATTGCTGATGAGCCGACCACTGCGCTCGATGTCACCGTGCAGGCGCAGGTGCTGCAATTGATTCAGGAATTGCAGCGCGATATGCAGATGGCGGTATTGTTGATTACGCACGATCTCGGCGTGATTGCGCAGACCTGCAACCGCGTCGCCGTGATGTACGCGGGCCGCATCGTCGAGGAAGCAACGGTCGCCGATTTATTCGTGCAACCTCGGCATCCGTATACGCGCGGCTTGTTGAATTCACTACCGGCGCGAGCGCTGCAAACACAAATCCCTCTCGCCACCATCGGCGGGCAAGTCCCTGCCATCGATGCACGCCCGCACGGTTGCGCATTCTCGAATCGCTGCGCATATCGCACTGAGACATGCGCGCAACCACCTGTGCTCGAAAGCAACGATCAACATGCCGTCGCCTGCTTTCATTGGCAGCGCGTCATCGCAGAAACCTCTTCGATATCAGCACCTACGCCCTCATGACCGCGAATATGAGCAATAAACAGGAAACCTTGCTGAGCATTCGCAATCTGCGCAAATATTTTGCGCAGCGCGGCGGTCTATTCAACCGCAACAAAAGCTATTTACACGCGCTCGAATCGGTCAGCTTCGATATCGCACGCGGCGAAACGCTCGGGCTTGTCGGTGAATCGGGCTGCGGCAAATCGACGCTCGGTAAAACCTTGTTGCGATTGTACGAGCCCGACTCTGGCGAAATCATTTTCGATGGTAAAAATATCTGCGCCGCATCGCGTGAAGAAATGCGCGCGCTGCGCAAACGCATGCAGATGGTGTTTCAAGACCCGTACGACTCTCTCAACGCGCGCCATACTGTTGGCGACATTATCGAAGAGCCATTGATCGTGCATAGCGTGGGAACAAAGCAATCGCGTCGCGACACGGTGCAGCAATTATTGCAGCAGGTGGGATTATCGCCCGACGCCGCCCAACGTTATCCGCACGAATTTTCCGGCGGCCAACGCCAACGTATCGGCATTGCACGTGCGATTGCATTGCAGCCCGAATTTATCGTGCTCGACGAACCGCTCTCGGCACTCGATGTCTCTGTGCAAGCGCAGATCATCAATCTGCTGCTCGAATTGCGCGCGTCGATGAAATTATCGCTGCTGTTCATTTCGCATGATTTATCCGTCGTGCGCCACATCAGCGATCGTGTCGCTGTGATGTATCTCGGTGAAATTGTCGAGATCGCCGATGCGGCGACGATCTACAGCCAAGCCAAACATCCGTACACGCAATACCTCATCGCATCGATTCCGCAGCCAATACCCGGCACGCAACAACCGGCGGCGTTGGACGGTGAAGTGCCAAGCCCCATCAACCCACCGAGCGGTTGCCGCTTTCACACGCGCTGCCCACAAGCGAAGGACATTTGCAAAACGCAGGCGCCGAAATTAATCGAACGCGATGGCGACACCACTCACCTTACCGCTTGTCATTTCGCCTAATTCCCTCTCCCCTTGCGGGAGAGGGTCAGGGAGAGGGGGGAGAAAAAATTTCGGAAACAACGTTTAATTCAGCGCTCGGCACCTTCGAATTATTACGGCGGCCACACACGCCGCATTTACCATTGCAAGCGTGGGACGCCGCTGACGAATATCTGCTCGCGCTGGCACAGGAGCATCTGCGCAGCGATGTGCCTGTGCTCGTTATCAACGATCAATTCGGCGCGCTGGCATTGCTCGCCAGCAAAACGCAGGTCGTTTCGTGGGGCGATTCCTGCACTTCGCATCTCGCTGCGCAAGAAAACTTGCAGCGCAATGCCATCGACAAAGCGCAGCTAACGCTGCTGCCTGCAACCGAAACGCCCGCTAAAAAGTTTGCACTCGTGCTCTGGCGTATTCCGAAAAACAATCACCTGCTGCAACAGCAAATTGCACAACTGCGCACTGCTGTCGATGAAAATAGTGTGATCTTCGCAGCCGGCATGCAGAAACATTTGCCGGCACAAACTGCTGATTTACTCGGTGCACTCGGAAAAACTGAATATTTGCTCGCACAGAAAAAAGCCCGCGCGTTTCGCGTAACGCCAGATTTGTCGCTGCCCTGCCCGCGCGAACCGAAGACACCGACACTGAACCTGCCCGAATTTAAACTGACATTGAACGCAGGCCCGAATGTTTTCGCACACGATAAATTCGATATCGGCGCGCGGTTCTTCATCGAACAATTCTCGAAGCTTCCAGCCGCCAATCGTATCGCCGACCTCGGCTGCGGCAACGGCGTACTCGGCCTGCGCCTCAAACAATTGCACCCCAACGCCGCTATCGAATTATTCGACGAGTCGTATCAAGCCATCGCGGCAGCACACTCGAATTTCGCGATTAACGGCTTGGACTCCATATTACCCGCAACACAATTTCATATTGACGATATTTTTTCGCAGTACACGGGCGAGCCTTTCGATTTAATCGTCTGCAACCCGCCATTTCATCAAGGCCACGTCGTCGGCGATCACATCGCGTGGGAAATGTTTGCGCAGAGTAAAAAGCATTTACGCAGTGGTGGCGAATTGTGGATAGTCGGCAACCGTCATCTCGATTACCACATCAAGCTGAAAAAGATTTTTGGCAACTGCAAGCAAATTGCGGCGAATGCGAAGTTTGTGGTGCTTTCAGCTCGGGCTGCGTAATTGAATAGATTGGCGAGAAAACTATTGAGAGAATCTGTGTTACCGGCAGAGTTCCATACCCGCCAATTTGGCTGCATTTTTGTCGAACGTCACTGTCGTCAAGCAACCCGCTTCCTGATTTATTCGGTTTAATAAACAATCCGAAAAATCAGCGGAAGATTTTTTATAATCATCCAGTGCATGCCACACCGTCTCGCCGCGTTCAACCATCAACTGTTTCGTTTGCAGTAATTGCTCGATAACTGCCACTACCGCGTTTTTATCTGCGTCATAGCAAGATGACAAAACCCATGTCAGCTCAACTAAAACCAAATGCGACACAAAGGCCGGGTCATCCGCTGGGCAGTTATCAATCAAACGGGTGGCAATGCGCGCCTGCTTCTCGTCATCTTCGACGATATAGCGCGCCAGCACATTGGTATCGAGCCCGATCATTGCGCGCCGCCGCGCTTACGAATCGCCGCATTCATCGCTTCGATGGATACGGGTGTAGAGGGCCGTTTGATTAAGCCTTTCAGTTTTTTCGCATCCTGCGTGGCCGGGATAACAATGAACCGCCCATTCTCCTCAACAAACTCTACCCGGTCACCGGTGACCACGCCGAGTGCAGTTCTAACATCGATCGGAAGGGTTATTTGGCCTTTGCTGGTCAGTTTTGCCATGGACATGGCGGTCGTCCTCATCAGGAAACACGGGCTACATGTAAGGAATTTTACTAAAGGTAAGGATTTTAGCAAGTTTCGGCGAATGCGAAGTTTGTGGTGCTTTCAGCTCAAATTCTCTGATTGATGTAGCCGCTCGGTTTGCATTCAGCCCTCCCCACATGACAAAACTTTAATTCCAAAGCTAACAAAGGAGCGTGCTATTGTTTTGAGAACACCGTTCTCCAGGATGATTTCGAATGCTTTCAGATGCCATTACAGGAAACACGCAAAGCGCAGCGACAATGCTGCTCGCCTCATCCAATCGTCAGACTGCAATGATTTCATCGTTGTGCGAAGCCTTTGCCGATGACCCAGGACTGAGTTGGATATGGCCCGATCGAGAAGACAGACTTAAACGACTCCCCCTTTTCTTCAGGCCGATTATTTCGGGAACCATGACCAATGGTATTGCGCTGCACTCCTCCGACAGTGCTGCAGTTTCACTCTGGCGACAACCCGGCAAAATTAGCCCTGGACGCTTAGAAATGCTCCGCAGCCTACCTAGCATGGCAAAAGCCTTCTCTGTCGGGCGCGAACGATCTCTGCTGATGAGAGACACGCTCAAGGCACATCAACCAACGAATTTTGACTGGTGGTATCTCCAATTCATCGGTGTTAGGCCTAACGCTCAGGGAACAGGGCTTGGCGGCGAGGCGATTCGCGCCGGTCTTGATCTCGCACGGGCAGCCGAGAAGCCGGTTTATGTCGAGGTGATGAATCCAGCCAATCTTGGGTATTACCGCCATGCAGGCTTCGAAACTATCGACGAATTTGATATCCCCGACTCTGGTCCTCATGTCTGGGCAATGATCTGCAGCCCGTAAATACCGCCACACCACCAACCTTTACCCACCAACAAATAACGAGGGAACATACGATGAACGACCGCGCCACCATCGTTACTGCTATAGAAAATTATTGTCATGCACAGTGCGAAAAAGACAAAGAGGTATGGAGCGCACTATTCACCGAAAATGTTTTCCACGAAGATCCCGTAGGCATTCACCAAACTCGTGGCAAGGAGCATGTTGTCGGTGCATTCTGGGATCACATTGTCCGCAACGACGTAAAAATTTGGCTGACCGATGAGGTTATCGTCCGTGGTAATGAAGCGTTGGCAATCATGGCGTGTGAGGTTGGACCAGAAAACCACCGGAGAAAAATTACCCCCGTTGTTGACCAATTCATTTTTTCTGATGATGGAAAAATTATTTCTGTCCGAGGCTTCTACAACCTACCGTAGCGATAGGTGCGAAGAATATTACGAATAGACTCCTCTACAAGCGATGTGATCGCACCGATCAATACGGCGATCACGTCACTTGGAGATGTGTTTATTCAAAAGAGCACACCAACAAAACACCATCAAAATACAAATACAGGTCATAAATATAAAGATAGCGCAGAGAAATTATCGAAAACTTATTTAGCCGATGTAGATTTTGCTGACGAGAGCTCCGCCGGAGAAATCTCACCGCGCGCCATGCGGCGAAATGTCGGCGCGGGATAAAATTCCTGATTATCGCCCCAGCCTTTCCGCCCAGCCCAATTCCATTCTGTGAAAGACCAAACGACGGTGTGCGTGGTATTGCCGCTGAAAAGCAAACCCTCATCGAGTTGGCCTTCGACATAAAGCGAGCGTCCCAACGTATCGACTGCTTCGATTGTCACACGTTTGGCGCCATATCTTCCGTATTCATCGATGCGCCGCACGCCTTCGATTAGCTTGGCGGTTTGACCGTCTTGTTGCAGGAAGCCACCCAGAATTTTTTGCACTTTATCCGTACCCATGCTGAGCGTTTGAAAAAAATCAGCGCCGCTTGCGCCCCAACAATAGGCGCCGGGATAAATTTTTGCGTAATCGCGAACACCGTAGGAAACATCGCGCAGGCTTGCGCAATCGACATTGATTTTTCGCCCTTCAATATTGAGCCAACCCGTCATGCGTCCCGTTTGCTCTGCGTGAAAATTGGCAGGATCGCGTTGCGGTGCCGCGTGGATTGGTGCAATAGCCTGCCATTCGAGTTCGAACTCCAAACCGCCAAACGCATAAGCCAGTGCATAGCGTGTTTGCGGTTCGAGTGTGGTGACGCGCAACGAGTTCGCGGCTTCGAAATCAAATTTCTGCGCTGCTTTAGGCAAAGGTTGCAGTTGGCTGAAATTGTAATGCAGGCAATCGAGCGCGGTGTGACCCGATGAATCCCAAATCACCGGGCCGCCAGTGAGCATGTTCAGATTTGGCCGGAAAAAATAAAAAATAAATCCGTGCAGTCGCAATTCAGGAACGGAGAGATAAAAGCACGCACTATCGATCCAGTGTGGATGATCGTTCGGTACTTCAGCGAGAAAATCCGGATCAGTTGCGCTCATAAAACTTACCTTTCGATATTTGGAATTATTTTGGGTGATGCAACTTTACTCATACTTTATCAATGGTCGATTTTTTCTCGATACGACAATTGCTCGGCGACAAAACCACGAAATGCATCGAGCAACGGAGCATAGCTCAATGCATTATTTTCCAACTGCATCAGCGCATAGCACGTCGCTTCCAGCGTCGATAACTGATGCGCGCCTTGCGCTTTGCGAATCATATATTGCGAAGCAGGCGGATTTCGCAACGGAAGACGCGGCAGCGATTGCAGCAGCGGATTCGCATAGAGCATTTTGCGACTTTTACGCCAGGTGCCGTCAAGTACCACCAATCGCAACGCCGCTGGATCGATCTGCGCTATATCCATCGAAGCCATTTCCACCGCAGCCATTTCCGCCGAAATTCGTGGTTGCACGATATTGGCATCGTCCGGCGTATCCGGGTATAGCAAGACAGCTTGCTTGCGCTGCGCATTTGGAACCAACGGCGCGTGCAACAAATTGTTCAACTCGGCTTCGTCAAAAATTTCGCCGATCACCAGCCGACTATTGGGCAAACTCAGATGCAACAGCCGCGCGCTGCCCTTCGCCTGTTTCGCTTCCAGCGGATGTTGCAATATCAACACTTCGACGCGGTGCGTCATCGGCCTCGCCCAATGACAAATGCAGGTTCGCTGCGGACGCAGGCAGCGAAGACACTCCTCTCGTTTCAGCAGCGGGCTCATTTAGAAAACGATTGGCTACCGCGCGGCGTCACCACACTGATCAATAACGCCGTTACCGTAAACGCGACCGATAACAAACCGGGCACGCTGCCCTCGCCCAATTTGAATGCGAGCAACGCCGTTACGATCGAGGCGCTAACGGCGTAGCCGAGCATGCGCACCGTATTATTCAAACTGCCGGCCGACGCCGAGCGTTTCGCCGGCGATGACATGACCACGTGTCGCACATTTGGCGCGAAAAATAATCCGAAACCGAAACCGCCCACACACATCGGCCAGATCAAATCGACATGCGTGGGATGCTCAGGCAGCCACGCAATAAATAATTGCGCAAATGCCGCGAGAGATAAGCCGACAACACTCAACCACAACATGGAAACACGTTCGGCGATAAATCCCGACAGCGACGAGGTGATACTGCTGATCACCATGTACGCAGCGATCACACCGCCAATTTCTGCCGGCGAAAGCCCAAACGTCTGCTGCAATCGAAACGGCAATGCAATCAACATCACCATGACGCTGACGATTCCGAAAAAGCCCGCCACCACCGATAGACCGATCGTCGGGCTCGCCAACAAATCGAGTGGCAGCACGGGTTCGCTGGTATTTTTTTCGTAACGCACGAACCACCACGCCGCAAAAATACCCGCGATAAAAATCGCCGACGACAATCCTAAATTATCGCCATGGACCGCACTCTCCATGCCTGAAAATAGCAATCCGAATGTCAGCGCGCACAGACCTGCACCCGCCAAATCGAAACGGTGTTCGTGCGGTTCTGGGTCCGGCAACGAGCGTCCAAATAACAAACCACCGATCGCAAGTGGCGCGGCGACAACAAACACCCATTGCCAATTCGCCATTGAAATCACATAGCCCGCGAGCACTGGCGAAATGGCCGAGCCAAACGAATTAGCGATAGTGTTGATGGCGATACCGCGACCGAGCCACGCCACCGGATAAATTTTTCGAATCAATCCTATCGATGTACTCAATGCCGCCGCGCAACCGAGCGCCTGTAATGCGCGCACGAATATCAGCATCGGCAAATTCTGCGTCAACAGACACAATGCTGCACCGAACACATACAGCGCCAAACCTGTCTGAAAAACACGGCGATGGCCGATGCGCTCACCCAATGCAGAAAACGGCAGCAAGGTCATCGCCAAAATTAACTGATACACGGTGACGATTAAAACCGACGCAGAGCTTTCAACGTGTAAGGCTTTGGCAATACTCGGCAGCACGACGCTGGTGACCGAGGAATCGATCGTTGTGACGAGACTCGTCATCGATACCGCGATCACTGCATAGGTACGGCGCGGTAAATCGAGGCCACGATGTAAATCAGTCAAAATCCAACCTCAATAATTTATGCAGTCGCTTTAATTTACCCAGTTGCTTTATTTACCCAGTCGCTTTGCGCGCGAGCGAGTAGCGATAGCTCAACACGCTAATCGCACCGGCCAGCGTGGTAAGCGCCATCGCCACGAATAATGGAATTTGCCCATCGCCCAACCCAAATGCAAGCAGAGCTGCTAACACCGTTGCACCGACAGCCTGACTCAACATGCGCGTAGTCGAAAAAATGCTGCCTGCTGAAGCGGTTCGTTGCGGCGGTGCAGACGCAATAATCAAACGCGCATTCGGCGAGGAAAAAATACCGAAGCCAACGCCGCATAACCAGATGCGCCAACCAATCTCGAAATGCGTGGGATTCTCCGGCAAAAAAGCCACGCAACCCAATGCGATCGTCGCTACGATCATTGCAACGATACTGAGCAGTGACACCGACACGCGATCCGCCAATAAACCCGCTGCGGGCGCCGTGCACAAACTGCCGACCGCATACATCGATAACAATCCACCGAGTTCCGCTGGACCAAAGCCATAACCATTTTGCAAACGAAACGGCATGAACAACATCAACACGATTCCAGCCAGCGTTGCAGTAAAGCAGGCGATCGTCGAAAACGCGATCGGCGGCATCGCCAGCAAATCGACGGGCAACACGGGATCGGATTCGCGCATTTCGTGTCGCACGAAAAACACAGCCAACACAACGCCACTCAACACAGTCGCGAGAGCAAGTGCTGAATGATCGCTGTGAATTAATCCCTCCAAACCGGCAATCACCAAACCGAATGTCAGCGCGCACAACACAGCGCCCTTGGTATCGAAAGCATGGCTGCGCGGTCTCGGCTCTGGCAGCGTTCGACTCATTGCTAGTACGACTAACGAAAATGGAACGATTGCAGCGAAAACCCAATGCCAATTGCCGACTGCAAGCATGAAACCGCCGAGCACTGGCCCAAGCGATGTGCCCGTGGCGTTTGCGATGGTATTAACTCCGAGCCCAGCGCCCAATCGCTGCGCAGGATAAATCTCACGCAGCAATGCGACAGTCATGCTCGATGCTGCGGCGGCACCCAATGCCTGCAATGCGCGTGTCGCTACCAGTAAAAATAGACCGTCGGCAAAAAAACTCAGCGCAGCGCCAACCATATGCAGAATAAATCCCGCTTGATATAAACGCCGATGCCCGAAGCGATCACCAAGCGCCGCCATCGACATCACCGTCATCGCGAGAATGAGTTGATAAATCGTCACCACAATGACTACCGACGAACTCGGCAAATGCATTTCTTTGGCAATGGTGGGCAACACCACACTCGCAATCGAAGTATCGATCATCAGCATTAACGAACCGATGAGCGTGGTGACGATGGCGATGATGCGTCGCGGAAACGGCAAACCCTGATACAAATCAGTCACAGAGAAATCTCATGAATAAATCCGAGCGCGCCAGCGATCATTAACAAACGGTAATGATCAGGCGTCACGCTGCAGCGAGACGATCGCTTCGATATGTCCAGTTTGTGGAAACATGTCCACTAAAGCCGCACGATGCACACTGAAACCGCCGCGAACAAGAATATCGATATCGCGGATCAGCGTTTGCGGATTGCACGACACATACACGATGCGTCGCAGGGTTTTTATTGGAGAGAGGCGCTCGCACAACGCCTTGGCACCGGCGCGCGGTGGATCGAGCAGCGCGGCGGCGTAACCATCGCTAATGCGAACATCGGCAATGGCAGCGTCCCCAGCATATAAATCCGCCGCGCGAAATTCAAGATTGACAACGCCGCTCGCATTCGCGGCTGCACGCTTGACCATCGCAGTGTCGATTTCATAGCCGACGACGTGTTTCGCATGCCTCGCCAGCGGTAATGAAAAATTACCGAGGCCGCAGAAGAAATCGGCAATCGTTTCATCGCCAATATTCTCATTGCTTGGGGGCTGCAACCACGCCAACGCACGCGCAACCAATTGATCGTTAATCGCCGGATTGACCTGCGTGAAATCGTCGAGCGAAAAATCGAACGTCGTATTTTGACTAGGCACGCGATACTGCAGCTTCGCATCCTCCTCGCAAAGAATCTGTTCGGCCTCGCAGAATTCGATCAACAAATTTTCATCGTTAGCAGAGAGCGCTCGCTTTGCATCCCAGCTCAATGCAATTTTTCCGTGACTGTCGATCGCGAGTCGAATCTCGTCGATACGTCGCCAGTTTTCCAATGCGTCCAGCCATAGCGGAATTTTTGCAAACAAGGGCTGCAAGCGTTCATCGAGAATCGTGCACGCAGCGATCGCGATGACGCGATGCGAGTTCGCCGCTTTGAAGCCCAGAACAGGCTTGCCATTATCTTCGCCGACAGCAAAACGCGCGCGGTGTCGATAATGCCAGGGCGAGGCTACGATGGGCTCGCTCAAACCGTCGATATATTTTTTCAGCAAGCGCGTCAGCGTCAGCGATTTATGTTCGAGCTGCGCGGAATAATCCAGCATCTGTAAATCGCAGCCGCCACAGCGGCCGAATAATTCGCAGCGCGGTGGAATGCGCTCATCCGCCGCGCGAATAATGTCGCGCAACTGACCTTCAGCGTATTCGCGCTTGTCCAGCGTGATTGCTGCGCGCACGTTCTCGCCGGGCAACGTATTCGGAATGAATAACGGCTTGCCGTTGTGAAAGGCCATACCGCGCCCTTCTCCGCTGAGCTTATCGATGACGACTGCCACCTCGGCCTGCGGTGTCTTCTTTTTAGCCGGCCGCTCCGCCTTAAAAAACATTGAGCCGGTATTTTTTCGCTTACTCATGCAGATAGCTCAACCCATTGCGCAATGCGCGGAAAATATAATGCGGTACGAATCGGCCGCTGATCGAAAGCAGCAACCAGTTCGCCATACAACTGCAACTGGGCGCGATAGGTTTGGGTTTCGCGCTGCGTAAATTGTTCGATCGATTCATCCGCATGCGGTATCGAATTTTTGTAATCGATGATCCAGCGCGTTTCGCCTTGTTCGCTCACTTCAACGAACGATCGGTCGATGACATAACGTTTGCCCGCAGCCAGCAATTCCCACTCCGCCACCGCTTCGCGATGGGCATTCGAGAACAGCCAACCGCCGCGCGTGTCACTCAACGTGCGCTCGATCGATGCCATCACCTGCGCTGCTGCCGTATCGATGTCTGCGCTGACAACGCCAACTTGCCGCAGCACTTGCACCACTTGCGCACGCCGCTGTTCCGCAGTGTGTTGCTGCCAACGATCGGCACCATAGCGTGCGAGCAATTCGAATAATTTGTGCAACGCCGTGCCGATCATCGTCTCCAACGAATGTGCAATACTCGCCGGCGGATTTTCGGTTATCGCCACCGTTGGCGTCAGCGCATTCTGCGCATGCCACGCCAACGGCACGCGCGATAATTTTTCTTCAGCTGAATCCGCATCGATCGCTTGCGCAAGCGGTGCATCGCTCCAAATCACTTCTTCGCTCACTGCCGACCAGATTCGATTCAATAAACTGTTCGATGTCGGCTTGAACTCTTCCGCATCCTTGCTGCGAAATACCAAATACAAACGCGCTATCGCACGCGTCGCCGCCACATAGAGCAAGCGCGTATCTTCGAGCTTGCTCTGCTGCTTGCCTTCGTATTCGAGCCATTCGTAAATCGCATTGCTCTCGCCGCCGATGGCTTGATTGGCTGCCATCGCAATACCGAGCGTGCCGTCCTCGGCGAGATATTCGCTCCAACGCAGCAGCGGCTTGTCATTCGCTCTCGAACCGGCATCGAGCGCAGGCACGATCACGGTGTCAAATTCGAGTCCTTTCGATTTGTGTATCGTCATTACTACTACGCGCGCTGCTGCGGTATTTTCGGGGCGCGCGTACAAACTGCGCAGCCGCTCTTCAAGCTCGCCCATTTGCAAATCACCGCTGCTCTGCTCGATTAAATCCAGCAACACGCGAATATCGCTCACAGCATTGGCAGTCGGAGTCAGTAAATCACCACCGAGCGCAATCCATACGCCCTCCAACCAACTGCGCAACGGTTTGCGTTGACGCTGCTGCAACGCCATATCGATAAGAGCGACGATGGCTCGCAAACGCTGCGCGGTATTTGCACTCAATCGAGCTAACACATCGGCATCGTGCAGGCGCTGCAAAATCGGCAAACGCAAACCGCTGCCATCGCCACCATTCGCAATTAAATGCAATTCGCAATTATCGAGACCGATCAACGGCGAGCGCAGCAATGCCAGCCATGCGACACGATCGGCCGGATTGAGCAACGCCTTTAACAGCGCGAGTAAATCCTGTACGTGCGCGCGCTGCACGAGTGGATCGATATCGGTGGCGCGAAAAGCGATGCCCGCACGCTGCAGCGCCGGCACAATCGCGCGCAGGTGCGAACGATTGCGCACGAGAATCGCGACTTCACCATCCGTTGATGCGTGCAATGCCGATTGCACTAACTCAACAACGCGCTGCGCTTCGGCGATGCGATCGGGATCATTGCGCACACCGAATATTTTAACTTCGCTGCCGGCTTTATCGGATTTGAATGCGCGCGAATGTTCATAGCGCACAGCGCCGCGTGGAATATGCTGGACACGTGGAAAGGCTTGCTCGAAAACGCGGTTGTTCCAATTCACCACGGTTGGCGTCGAACGGAAATTCACTTGCAGCGGTGCGCTGACCAGCGGCAATGCGTTGACACCCTGATCGCGCGCCTCTAGAAATAAACCGACCTTCGCTTCGCGAAAACCGTAAATCGATTGCATGCCATCGCCGACGATAAATAACGTGCGCGGTGCACCACCGTTTTCGTTTTGCTCGTGCCAGCCCTCGACCAAGCGCTCCAACAGACGAAATTGCGTGGACGACGTATCCTGAAACTCATCAATCAGTAAATGCGTGGTGCGCTGATCGAGCTGCAACATCAAATCGGTGGGATTCAGTGCACTGCCGAGTGCCTGCAATGCCGACATCGATATTTCGGTGAAATCGACTTCGCCACGCACTTGAAAAACCAAACGCAATTGCGCGACGGCCTGTACGAGCACGCGCGTCAACGAGAGCAGCAATTGCCATTGCGAATCGGAATAGTTTTCTGCAGGCAGCGTGCGCACTTCGACCAGCGATTGCAACAGGGCATCGTCGTGTGTGAAAGTTTCGAGCAATGCCTGCATCACGGCTTTACGTTCTTTGTTGGTGTTATCGCCCTTTGCGGCAGCAGGAAAACCCTGATTTTTCGTAATCGATTTTCGCCACTCGTCATCGTTGGTCAGCAGCCACGTTGCAAGCGTTTTCCATTGTTCGACGGCAGCGGAATCATCCGCCGGTAAATCGACACAGCCATGAAAACCACAAAGCGCATGCGCTGGATTTTCCTGCTGCAAATTGCCTGCGGCAAAATCGAGCAAGGGCAACAGCTCGCCCTGATAGGGCAGCATGCATTCGCACACGCGCGCCAATGCGTCTTCGCGTACCAGTCGCAGCGTCTTTTCAAGATGTACACGCACCGTGTTGCTATTGATGCGCTCGCCGCCATCGGCAATAAAAATATGCGGCAACCACTGATCGCGACAGGCGAGCAATCCAGCCAACAATTCGTGCAAGCGTTCGACGCGATTGTCGAGATGCTGCAATAAAGAACCCAAGCAGTCGGCAATATCGCTTTCGGACTTATTCGTGCCAGCGGTTTCGAGTTGCGGCGACGCTTTTTCCAATTCCAATAAGAGCGCATCGATGGCTTCGCGATACAGAGGCTGCGCACGATCGGTCACGCGTGGCTGACCGCCGAATTGCGATAACACCGGCATCTGCGCGGTGAGACTGCCGCACAAACCATCGATGGTCTGCACGCGCAAACGCTGTGGGTTCTGCAATAAATTCCACTGTTGCGTTTGCGCATGCAGCAGTGCCGCGTGCGCGAGTCGCCAGGTTTTGCGTTTATGTTCTTCGCCAGGCTCATCCGCCTGCGCCGCGTGCAATGCGAGCAATATGCGCTCGCGCATTTCGGCAGCGGCTTTGCGCGTAAACGTGATTGCAAGAATTTCTTCGGGTTGTTGCACATGCGCGAGCAATGCCAATACGCGCTGACTCAATAATTCGGTTTTGCCGGAACCGGCCGGTGCAGTAACGCAGAACGAGCGCGTTGGATCGAGCGCAGCATCGCGTTCGTTATGATCCACCGGAGCGAGAATATCGATCGGCTTTGCGCTCATACATCTGCCTCTTCAACATTCGCCCCTTCAACATTTACGCGGTCAGCATTCGCTGCGTCGCCATCCATGCCATTTTCATGGTAATGACGACAGATGCTGTCCAACTCGCAAAAATCGCACGTTGTTGCGGATTTCGGATCGACCTGCGCTTCACCTTCGATAAACTGCTGCGCTAGCGATTGAAGAACTCTGCGCCATTGCGCCTGCAAAGAATCCCAATTATCGATACTGACTTCGTCGGAGAATTGTGCGGGCAAACTAAACGCAGCGTCATCAACATCGCCGACACCAATCATTTTGGGTTTATCCAAACGCACTTGTGAAAATGCAATCCCGGCTACACCACTTTCCGCTCCATTTCTATCGTTTACAGATATTTGCGAGTACAGCGGCAATTGCGGCTCATCGAGTCGATCGCCGAGCCATTCGTTGATCGAACAATTTCCATTTTTGGTTTTGTAATCGATGATAAGAAAGCGGCCGTCTCGCAAGCGATCGATGCGATCGACGCGCAACCGCAGCGGCAATCCATTGAATTCGACACGGCTCGATTGTTCGAGCGCATGCACAACAAATTCGCCACGCTCGCGCTCGACTTCAAGCCACCCGCGCAACAGCCGCGATAATCGCTGTACTTCCAGCGCGCGAAAACGCGGACCGAGTCGCGTCGCATCGCGCTCGCAAAATTCTCGCAACGCAATTTCAGCCGCTTGTTGAATCAACAAGGCTTGCGCAGATTCATCGAGCGCAATAAGCGCTTGCTGCGTTTTCAATTGACGCCATAAATATTCGAGCGCAGCATGAACAATGCTGCCGCGCTCCGCGGCGTCAAGACCGGAAACAGGCTCATCGAGCGCACGCGCACCCAAACGATGCGTCGCAAATGCGCGAAACGCACACGCGGCCTGATCTTTAAATAACGCGCTGCCGCCGCGCGCCGCTTCGTCGGTTGTCCAACGCGGCGCATTGCCCGATAAAAAAGTATCGAGCGCAAAATCCGATTGATTTTTCTGTTGCCGAATGCACGCGGGTAACAGTTCGCTGAGTGTACTATTCAATAATTTTTCAACACTGACTTCAGATAACGCCTGAAATAGCGGGCTGATGTCACGCTCAACTTCTTCGCTTTCATTTTGATACGAGACAACGATCGATTCTGCGCTGGCAAGCAGCGACTGCGTCAACTTTTGCGCAATGGAAAATTCGCGCTCGGCATCGCAGCGCGGCATACGCAAGCGTCGCTGCAAATCACGCGGCAATAGCGGATTCGGCGCCGCGACAGCGGGCCAGCGATCATCGCCCATATCGCAAATCCACAGCGATTTGAATTGCAGACCGCCGGCTTCGAGCACACCGAGAATTTGTACCGGGGTATCGGTCGTCTTCGGTTGAAATACCTGTGCTTGCACAATGCTGCGCAACCGTTGCAGCGCGCTGGAAAAATCAACGGGTGCGCTGATCTGATCGAGCCGCGCGAATTCAACCAATGCCTGCTGCCAGTGTGAGTGCTGCTGGTATTCGATGCTATCCAGCGTGCGCTCGCCGGGCCAACCGAGAACCGTCAACGCTTCGCTGAATAAATCACTCCATTGCTGCATCGAATATTTCGCGCTTTGCCAACGTTCACGTCGCACACGGTCCGCGAATTCGTGCAGCGCTTGCGACCATTCGAATGCAGGGATTTTTTCCGCGACAGCATCCGCACACTGACGAATTTGCGCCGAGCGCAGTTTCGCTGTTCGCAATGCACAAATCATTTCTATAAAAAGCGCTTGCGCATCGACCGCTGCATTGGCGAAGCCAGAAAATGGCGAGCGTGCTATCTGCAGTAAAGCTTCGCGCTCGATTTCGACAGCAGCGAGTTCGAGCAATTGCAGTGCAGCGCGAACAAGTGGCGTCTGCGCGAGCGATTCGCCCGATGAAAAATTTATCGGCGGTAATGCGCGCGCTTGTTGCGGGAGCGCAAATTCCGGCGTGAACACATCGAGCAACACACGCTCGACCACGGTGCGCTGCTGATTCAGATCCGGCACCACAATCGCAACGGGACCGGCAGGATTTTTTTGCAGCTCGCGCTGCGCCCACAACGCCGCCGCTTGCAATTGTGTTTCGAGTGAATCGAAACCGATACGCACTGCGCTCGCATTGCAATTCGGCAATGCGATGGCGGAACAATCGGGCACTGCTTGCAATAATTCCGCATACAGCGGTGGCAAATCGTCGAAACCAACCGTCACCACCGCTTTCGGCAATTGCACGCGCGGGCGCTGTTGACTGTGTTGGCTCACGTGATTTTGTTGCCGCACGTGTTTTTCTTGCCGCACGGCCTCGACGACACGACGATCGCGCTCGACACCGGCAATGGCCTGCACTGCGGCACAACTCGCAACGAACTGATCGAGCCATTGCAAAAACATCGCGCTATCTGGCTGTGCCTCACATTCGCTGCGCACCGCATCTGTCAGCGGAATCTGTCGCCATAACGTCAGCGTTCGGAAGGCACTCTGCGCCTGCACCGCCGCCTGCCCCGCCCGCAATAACGGCACGTCGCCAGCGCGCACCGCCTGCTCCCACAACAGCGATTCCTGCGTTGCATCGAGCACCCAAACATTCGACGCCAGCGGATCGGCAGAAAAAATCATCTGCTGCCACAGCCGCTCGATCCAATCGGCGATGGCTAACACCGGAGCCGCTGGCGCAACTGGCGAATCGGCCGCAATTGCCGCACGAATACGGCTGGCCAATCGGCGATTCGGCGTGATGACGATGGCACCGCGCGCCAGATCGGCTGCGATGAGGGAAGGATCGAAGAGCAAGGTGGTTTCGGACATCCGGCAATTGTACCGGCTCGCCCTTCTTTTTCGGTATGGGTTGGCTTTTTCGGTATGGGTTGCAGGTTATGGCCCGATGCGGTATCGGCCTGAACACATTTTCGCTACAATCGACGGCCCAGTTTCAAGTCGTACAGTTGCAGGAAAGCGCGGAAATCGTTATGTCCGAGAGCATGAATACCAGTCAGGTGGAAAACCTTAATGTCGCGGCGCAAGAAGTTCTTATCACGCCGGATCAATTGAAAACCGCGCTGCCGATGTCTGCCGCTGCGCGCGAAACCATCGCCAGCAGCCGCCAGGTCATTCGCAATATTCTCGATCGCAAAGATCATCGCATGTTCGTGGTTGTCGGTCCCTGCTCGATTCACGATATCGATGCTGCGCTCGATTACGCGCGCCGCTTGAAAAAATTGGCCGATGATATCGGCGATACATTATTCATCGTCATGCGCGTCTATTTTGAAAAGCCGCGCACCACGGTCGGCTGGAAAGGCCTCATCAATGACCCGCACATGAACGACACCTTCAAAATTCAGGAAGGTCTGCACATCGGCCGTAAATTGCTGCTCGATATCGCCGAGATGGGCTTGCCGACATCGACCGAAGCGCTCGATCCGATTTCGCCGCAATATTTACAGGATTGCATCACCTGGTCGGCGATCGGCGCGCGCACGACCGAATCGCAAACGCACCGCGAAATGGCGAGCGGTTTGAGTTCGTCGATCGGCTTTAAAAATGGCACCGACGGCGGCCTCGCCGTCGCGATCAACGCGCTCAAATCGGTATCGCAGCCACACCGTTTTCTCGGCATCGACTCGCGCGGCCAAGTCGCTGTAATCACGACCACAGGCAACAAATACGCACACGTGGTTTTACGCGGCGGCAGCAACGGCCCGAATTACGATTCGGTGCACATCGCGCTGTGCGAACAGGAATTACAGAAAGCTAAACTGCAACCGAACATCATGGTCGATTGCAGCCACGCCAATTCCAACAAACAACCCGAGTTGCAACCGCTCGTCATCGAGAACGTGACCAATCAAGTGCTCGAAGGCAACAAATCGATCGTCGGTTTGATGGTGGAATCGAATCTATTCGCAGGCAATCAATCCATCCCGGAAGATTTGAGCAAATTGCAGTACGGCGTCTCCGTCACCGACGGTTGTATCGCGTGGGATACCACTGAAAAAGCGCTGCGCGCGATGCACCAGAAATTGAAGGATGTGTTGCCTAGGCGCTAACCCGACCTACGCCTCGGTTTTATCTTAGCGAACACTAACGGCACGGCTCTGGATAGAGCCATGCCTTGTTCAAAGCGCGTCCAGCTAAATTACGCGGCACGAAACAGTCAAACCATCAACCGGATGACCGTGCTCATTCCGCAATATGATCGGCTTTGTTTTGATGTCGACAAACCCGCACTGGCTTAGCACTTTTCTAACATAGCTTTCTTGGTGACTATATCGTCCATGCGGATTGAGACGATAACCCAAATAGCCATCAGATTCGCCAAGAACTTCGACAGTGACAAAAAGATAACCATTCGCACGCAAGGCCTTCCGAGAGGCAGCGAGTAGCTCTTCCAACGCGCCAAAATAGATGAGCGTATCCGCCGATAAAATTAAGTCAAATGCAGCACCTCGCGACTGCATAAACGACGTTATCTCAGCTTTGATAAGCTCGTCGTATCCGCCCCGCTGCCGAGCCTTTTCCAGCATACCCGCCGAGAGATCAACACCGACTAAGCGCGATGCATAATCCATCACCAAGGGCCCGCACAAACCGGTACCGCAGCCAGCGTCTAATATTTCAAATTGCTTCCTTGCCTCGCCGCATTCAACGCGCACCATCTCTGCAATGCGCTGAGGCGCTTCGTAATTAACATCCCCCAAAACCGTGTCGAACGAATCCGCAAAAGCGTCGAAAGTACTTTCCACATAAGCGTCATCCGCCCTTAACGGCACCGCTGATCCCGTGCAGGCTGCGAGGTGATGCCGAGCAACGGGATTTTCCGGTTCTATCTTCAACCACCCTTGATAAATTTCAGCTGCTTCATTGAGCTCGCCTATCGAATAGAGTGTTGAGGCTAAGGCCGCCAGTAATTGAGGATCGTTCGAATTAAGCGCGTGTGCTCTTTTATAGCGAGCAATTGCCTCTCTAACATTCCCTTTGTTTCGCAGCGCCGTTCCCAGAGAAAAATGCGCCACAAAACAATCAGGATCAAAAAGCAAGGCTTTTTCACAATGGTAAATGGCGGCATCGAGCTGCATCTTGAGCGCATGCGCTGTGCCCAACCAGGCATGAATTCCAGCATTGGCAACATTGCGCGCCAGCGCATTATCGAGGAGTTCTATAACCTCATCGATTTTCTTCTGGGCAAACAAAAGCTGTGCGAGTTCTTCGTAAGCTGGAATTAGATCGGGCTTAATCGCGATCGCCTGCCTAAAGCTTACAATCGCATCGTCAAGTTTTAGCTGTGATTTGTAGATTTTTCCGATCGCATAATGCGCCTCAGAAAACTGCGAATGAGTTTTAACTGCCATAACAAGGCTTTCCAGAGCACCAACGGTATCCCCCTCAGTTTCAAGAGCAATACCTAGACTATAAAAAGCCATGGCATAAGTCGGCTGAAACGCAATCGCCTTCTTATAGCACTCAATAGATTCGCGAAGATTTCCCTCTCGAAACGCAATCATGCCACGCAAATGCCAAGCCTCAGAGTCGGTAGGCTCTTGATTCAAAAGTTCGCGAACTAACTCAGCGGCGAACGCCAACCTACCATCAGCAAACGCGATGTTGGCAAGAAAATACAACGCCCCCGGATGACCGGGATCAAGCTCTAAAGCCTGCTGGTAATACGACTCAGCCTCGCGCGCGCGGCCTGCTCGATGTAATTGCTCGCCCGTATCGACTAAAAAATCGGCTCGCTCGGCCGCATCAAAATCGCCCATATCACATGCCCATCCCATGAAGAAGCTTCGATGAAATTATAATTTTTCTCTGTGCAATGCTTTATCAAAGCGCCGTTTTATCAAAGCACACAGTTTCCTCAACCCACGCCACTAGACCCTGCTCGGCTTGCGACAACAACTCCGTGAACTGGACAGCCACTTTCATTACGCAATGTAACGGGCTTAAGCTGGATATTAATAAAGCCAGCGCGAGTCAATGCGTTGCGCACATAATCTTCACGATGACTATATCGCCCGTGCAGATTAAGCCGATAATCGGGCCCAGCAGCATCAGGTACTTCGCTCATTAGAGATTCGACGCTGAAAAAAAGATGCCCGCCGTCCCGCAGCGCCAAACGAGCTGCACTCAACAATACCTCCAAATTCCCGAAATAAACGAAAGTATCCGCAGACAAGATTAAATCGTATGACTTGTTGCACGACTGCAGGAACTCTGTCAACTCGGCTTTGATGAGATCGTCATAACCACCCCGCTGCATGGCTTTTTCCAGCATGTGTGCGGACAAATCGACACCGACCAGACGTGATGCATACTCACTAATCAATGGCCCGCACAAGCCGGTCCCACAACCTGCATCTAGAATCTCAAATTGCTTTTTAGCAGGTCCACATTCACGACGAAGCATTTCAGTGAGAAGCTGGGGGGCTTGATAACCTAAATCGCCAAGCACCTTATCGAAAGTATCGGCAAAGGAATCAAAAGTACTTTCAACATAACTATCATCCGCCCTCTCCGGCACCACACCCCCTAGGCATGCGGCAAGATGATGTATTGCAACTGGATTTTTTGGCTCGATCGTCAACCAAAACCGATAAACCTCTATTGCATCCGCAACTTCGCCGATCGAGTAAAGTGCTGCAGCCAGAACTTCAAGCAAGCGTTGATCTTGCGAATTAATTGCGCGAGCGCTTCGATAAGACGCAATCGCCTCCCGCAATTGACCTTTGCCACTCAACGCTGAGCCCAAAGTAAAATGCGCTGCAAAGCAGCTAGCATCTAACGATAATGCTTTGTGGCAATGAAAAATCGCGGCATCGAGCTGCATCCTCGCTGCATACGCACCTCCCAACCACGCATGAATTGCAGCATTAGCGACATTGATGGCCAATGCACCACTGAGCAATTCAATAACCTCATCAACCTTTTTTTGCGCAAACAAGACCTGCGCAAGATCATCGTAAACGGACACCAGATCGGGCTTGATTGAAATCGCACGCTTGAAGCTTGCAATCGCTTCATCCAGCCTTTTCTGTACTCGGTTTATTTTTCCGATTGAGTAATGCGCCTGGAAAAATCGCGGATGAATCTTCACTGCCTGACTGAGGCTTTCCAGTGCTCCCGCATAGTCGCCTTGGCTTTCGAGTGATATACCAAGATTATAAAGAGCCACTGGATCATTCGGCTGCAGCGCCACCGCTTTCCTGTAGCACTCAAGACCGCGTTCAGGTTTTTTCTGCTTGAACGCGATCATTCCTTGCAGATTCCAAGCTCTTGCTTCGTTGGGATTGTGATTCAGCAAGCGCTCAACAAGTTCGCTCGCGATTGGCAAACGCCCGTCGGCGAAGGCTATGTTAGCTAGCAGATACAGCGCTCCAGCATGCTCGGGAGCAATATCCAGCGCCTTGCGATAATGCGATTCAGCCTCGCTAAACCGCCCAGCCCTGTGCAGCTCCTCGCCGCGCTGAACAATGGCATTTGCGTTTTGCACAGAATGATCTTGCGGCACGATACTCACCATAGGACCTGTATTAGTGAATATTCCGTAAGGTGTCGACTCGCGCCGCCTCTACTCCGGTCGATCAACACGATCTTGGGTGTTATCTCTTATAGAGTTAAATCGCGCACACTCGCTTTAATAAATTCCTTTTTCAAATCCTCGAATGTGTGCACCGCAGGAAATTGCGGGAATTCGCGAATCACATTTTCCGGCGCGTGAAACAAAATACCGGCATCGGCTTCGGCGAGCATCGTGGTGTCGTTATACGAATCGCCAGCGGCAATGATGCGGTAGTACAAGCTCTTGAATGCGAGTACCGATTGGCGTTTCGGGTTCGCCTGACGCAATTTGTAATCCACCACTCGCCCTTTCTCATCAGTTACCAACTTGTGGCAAAGCAGCGTCGGAAAACCGAGCTGGCGCATGAGCGGCTGAGAAAATTCGTAGAACGTGTCCGACAGAATCACGACCTGAAAGCGCTCGCGCAACCAATCGATAAATTCGCGTGCCCCTTCGAGCGGTTTGATCTCGGCAATCACGGCCTGAATATCGGGCAATCCCAAATTGTGCTCATCGAGAATGCGCAGGCGCTGCTTCATCAATACGTCGTAATCGGGAATATCGCGCGTCGTTGCTCGCAATTCCTTGATGCCGGTTTTTTCGGCAAAGGCGATCCAAATTTCGGGGACGAGAACCCCTTCGAGGTCGAGGCAAGCGATTTCCACAGAAAACTCCTAGCGATTGAGCAATAGAAAAAATCAGCCGGCACGATACCGGGAACACGGGAATCAGGCAATCTTGCGGGAAAACGCGGAGGCTTGGGGCGTCTCGCGACACCCCAGAGACGGGAATTAATACGTAGGCAGTTGGATGTGCTCGAACAGCTCGTCGAGTTCGGCTTTGGTGTGGCGCTGAAAGGCTTCCTCGACAATTTCGCGCTTGAGATGCGGCGCGAACATTTGAATAAAGTCGTACATGAAGCCGCGCAAAAAGGTACCGCGACGAAATCCGATTTTGGTCACGCTCGACTCGAATAAGTGGCTCGCATCGAGCGCAACGAGATCGTCGTCGAGCTCCTGATCGACCGCCATGTGCGCGACGATGCCCACCCCCAACCCCAAACGTACATAGGTTTTGATGACGTCGGCATCGGCCGCTGTGAAGACCACTTTGGGCTGTAAACCCTTTTCGAGGAATGCTTCATCGAGCTTGGAGCGCCCGGTGAAACCGAATACGTAAGTCACGATCGGATGAGCCGCGACGTCTTCGAGCGTCAGCTTCGAAACCTGCGCCAGCGGGTGATTTTTCGGCACGATGACGCAACGATTCCATTTGTAGCACGGCATCATCACCAGATCGCTGAACAGCTCCAAAGCCTCGGTCGCGATTGCAAAATCGACGGTGCCATCGGCGGCCAATTCGGAAATCTGCATCGGCGTGCCCTGATGCATATGCAGCGCAACGTCCGGATATTTCTTGATAAATAGTTTGATCACCGGCGGCAACGCGTAGCGCGCTTGGGTGTGGGTCGTTGCAATCGACAGACTGCCCTTCTTCTCGTTGCTGAACTCTTGCGCCACCTGTTTGATGCTTTCGCATTTGCGCAGAATTTCGCCAGCCGTTTTCAGGATGGCCTCGCCCGCAGGCGTCACGCGCGTCAGATGCTTACCCGAGCGCGAGAAGATCTCCACGCCCAATTCATCTTCGAGCAAACGAATCTGTTTACTGATACCGGGTTGCGAGGTGTAAAGGCTTTGCGCGGTGGCGGAGACGTTGAGTTCGTGATGGGCTACTTCCCAAATATAACGCAGCTGCTGTAACTTCATGCACGTTCTCCCGATTGGATTATAAGTTACTTATTTTATTAGAGATTCCATTATTCAATACTAGATTGATGCAAAACCACTGGTTACCAAAGCACCATCTCTTATAGCCAAACATAGCGCACTTATCTGAAAAACACGAGTTTTTGGCACAAGAGATGGCGTTTATTTGCGCAATAGAAATGGAGTGAAACCGACCTAGCGAAGATTGGCGATACCGTGCGGAACATGCCCCGTCGCCACATGCTGACTGGCCGAATCGCAATGACCCAGCTGATCGTCAAAAAACACGTCTGCCCCGAACGCCTTCAGGAATTCGCCCTTAGGCAAACCACCCAAAAACAGCGATTCGTCGATACGAATATTCCACGCGCGCAACGTGCGAATCACGCGCTCATGTGCCGGCGCCGAGCGCGCGGTGACAAGCGCCGTCCGCAATAGCGGCGGCTCGGCAGGCAGTTCGCTCTGCAAGTGATGCAAGGCCTGCAGAAACGGCTTGAACGGGCCGCCACTGAGCGGCTGTTTGGCCGAGGCGCGCTCGCTGTCGGCAAAGGCCTTCAAACCATCCGCTTTGTAAATGCGCTCCGCCTCGTCGGAAAACAACACGGCGTCACCATCAAAGGCAATACGCAATTCATCGCTATCGGTACGATCGCTGCGCGAAGACGCCAATAACGTCGCTGCAGCAACTCCGTGCGCCAGCGCAGCGCGCACGTCTTCCGGATCGGTCGATAGAAATAGCTGACATCCGAATGCAGAGACGTAACGATACGGATCCTGACCGCCGCAAAAAGCCGCGCGACAAATCGGCAGACCGTAGTGCTGAATCGAATTAAACACGCGCAAACCGGTATCGGCACTGTTGCGCGATAACAGAATCACATCGACGCGATCGGTTCGCTGGTTGTCTTGGGCCGATAATTTCTCGTTCAATCGCAGCAGTTTCTGCACCAGCGGAAATGCCTCGCCGGGCTGCAGCGGCTGATCCTCGTGTTCGATTTGGTAGTGTTGAAACGCTTCCAGGCCCTGCTCTCCGAATACGCGATGACTATCATCGAGATTGAACAGTGCGCGCGAAGAAATGGCGATAACCAGTTTTGATGTCATACGGAATCGATTACCGATAATGGTTGGAAATTATTCAGCGCGCCTATTTTTGACTATATCGTCATACGCACCGCGCGCAAAGACCACTGATTTATCACAGTGTAATTCAGTACAATGACGACTTAGACCCCATTGATACCCGCCATGCTCAATACCGCTCGCGTTCTCATCGATCTCTCTGCAATTCGTCACAACCTCGCTGTGGTGCGCAAACTGTGTCCGCACAGCAAAGTGATGGCGATGATCAAAGCCGACGCGTACGGACATGGCATATTGCCCGTTGCGAAAGCGCTTACCGCAGCGGACGGATTCGCTGTCGCGCGACTCGACGAAGCCTTGCAATTGCGACGCGCAGGTATCGAACAACGCATTTTATTGCTTGGCACATTACTCGACAGCGATGAACTGCATCTGTGCTCGAAACTGAATATCGATGTGACCGCGCACGACGCTGAGTCGGTCCAACTCATCGATATCGTCGCCGCACAACATCCATTGCGCGTGTGGCTGGAACTTGACTCGGGAATGCATCGCCTCGGCCTCGCTCCCGATGCGTTCGAAAATGCCGATCGCCAATTACACAACAATCCTGGCATCAGCGAGCTTCTACACTGGACACATTTCAGCGATGCCGAAGATTTGCGCAACGACATCAACGATCAACAACTCGCGCTGCTCCAAACTTCACGTGCGCAGCAACAAAGTGCGGTCAGCATTGCAAACTCCGCCTCGATTATCGGTCGCGCCGACACGCATGCCGATTGGGTACGCCCCGGCCTCATGCTCTACGGCATCAATCCGATCAAGAAAATTGATCCACACCAACTACACATCGCGATGCATGTGCGCGCAAACGTCGTCGCGATTCGATCGATTAAAAAAGGCGAATCCGTCGGCTATAACCGCACGTGGACCGCGCAACGCGATAGCATCATCGCCACCATCGGCATCGGTTACGGCGATGGTTATCCGCGCCACGCACGCAACGGTACACCGGTTTGGCTGAATGGAAATTGTGTACCGCTAGCGGGTCGCGTTTCGATGGATTCGATTACGGTCGATATCACCGATCACGCCGACATAAAACTCGGCGACGAAGCGGAATTGTGGGGCGCGAATTTATCGGCAGATATTGTCGCGCATCACGCGCATACCATCAGCTACGAATTATTTACTGGCGTTACCGCGCGCGTCGATCGAACTTACAAAGACTGAATAAAAAACTAATAGCGCAACTGATCGCGCTGCGGAAATAAACCAAACACGCCGCCCGTGTGCACAAAAACAATATCGGCGCTATCGTCGAAACGTCCGCGCGCAATTTCACTCAGCATGCCGTGGAATGCTTTGCCTGTATACACAGGGTCAAGCACAATGCCTTCGCTTTTAGCGACGCGCGCAATCGTATCGAATACTTCGGCATCGGCGTTGGCGTATCCCGGCCCGACATAATCATCGATCACGTGAATCGATAATTGTTCGACATCCACTGTTGGCGACCACAATTTTTTCCAGTCGCGCAGATCGGCACGAACTTTATGCTGAAAATAATTCTCGTCATCGCAAACCGCAAAACCCCACACCTTGGCATCGATCGCGTGCAATTCAACACCGGCGGTCAATCCCGCCTGCGTTCCGCCCGAACCGGTTGCGCAAACGATGTGTTTAGGTTCAATTTGATGACGCAAAAAATCGGCGCGTAATTCTTCGCACGCTGCAACGTATCCCCACAAACCGATACCGTCACTCGCACCCGTTGGTATGACAAATGGTATGCGCCCCGCTTTACGCAGCTCATCCTCCGCTTCGCGAAGCAGCCGCAAAAGATTTTTCTGATAAATATCGACAGGAAAAGTGCGCACATCCGCGCCAACGAGATAATCGAGCAACAGATTTCCGTCAGGAGGCGACTGTTTATCCGATGACGACTGTTTATCCAATGGCGACTGCGGCACAGCGCGAAGAATCAAACGGCACTTCAACCCCAACTGCGCGCACAAAACCGCCGTCGCCCGACAGTGATTCGACTGCAATCCGCCGCAGGTAATAATGGTGTCGCATCCCTGCGCGAGCGCATGCGCCAACACAAATTCGAGCTTGCGAACTTTATTGCCGCTGAGAAGCGCGCCGGTTAAATCGTCGCGCTTGATCCAGATGCGCGGACCGCCGGCTTCCCGCGAAATGCGCGAGAGCAACTGCAAAGGTGTGGGAGTCAGTGCGAGCAGGAGGCGAGCCGGATAATTAACCATCGTAGCCTCCCCTCTTAATCTCGATGCAGAAAAACCGTAACCGATTAAATAGACTTCAACGTGCCTTTCGGTAGAACGGCGTGGATCGCGACTTTCTGGAATTTGAGCTCGACATTATCGGCGACCTGCAATGCCACGTAGTCATCATCCACTTTATTGACCTTACCCAGAATGCCACTGCTGGTAACCACCTCATCGCCTTTGGCCAGTGCTGCCACCATATCCGCATGCTCTTTTTGACGCTTGCGCTGCGGACGAATCGCCAAGAAATAGAAAATGGCAAAAAGACCACCCAGGAAAAGAATCTGAAATATGGAGCTGGTTGGAGAGGCTGCAGCCTGAGTCGCCGTTTGGGCAGACGCTTCGGAAATAAAGAAACTCATTGTCAAAATCCTAGCAAGTCACTTGGGGTTAACACGACAGATCGACGTCAAAACGTCGGCGGGCCGGTACTGTACCCGGGTTTCCGTGCCTCCCGCAAACCCCGCGCCGTTCGCCGCTGCCAACAGGTTACAAATTCGTCATTCGACAGCGTTGGCGCGCCGTTCTAACGTTCAAATTGTGGTTGATGCATGAAGTATCGATTGATTGGTGGACTTATCGATCGAAAACAACAATAAACTCAGGACGCCGCATCATGAACTTTGAACAGACCGCCCAATGGCGCGCACCACGCGCCGCACCACGAGTCCCGCCCGCCCTTCCGCAACATCTCGGGCAATTGCTTCACAAACTTTCGAACGCATTCGAGTTACGCACGCTCGAAAAGTGCCGAGAGCGTGGTCACCGCAAATTTCGTTGTTCGCATAGCACGATCATCGCCCATCTCGACGACATCGGTTTGTGTCTGGGCGATCTGGCGGAGCGCGTCGGCATCAGTCAACAGGCGACCGGCAAACTGGTGCGAGATTTAGAGCGTGCCGGTTATATCAACAGCCATCCGGATATTCGCGATAAGCGTTCGCGCATCATCCAGCTAACGCCAGCCGGGCTCAAATTGCAGACGGATATAGAAGAAGTATTGCTGGAGGTTCGCACCGAATTCCAAGATGTCTTGGGAAACGGTGGGCTCGACAGCCTCGAAGAGCAGCTGCGCAACGCGGCGTCGGTCTTTACAGCGCCCTGCGAACCGGGCGATTTAAGAGACTAACGCCACCGCCTCACGGATTCGCTTTCCAATCTCATCCCAATTACCCGAGCGAATCAGCTCGGGTTCAACCATCCAACTTCCACCGCACGCGATCACGCTCTGTAGCGCGAGATAGTCGCGAATATTCTGCGGGGTAATCCCGCCGGTCGGCATGAACTTCACCTGATGGTAGGGCCCCATCAGGGCTTTAAGCATTTTGATGCCGCCCGAAGCCTCGGCAGGGAAAAACTTTAACGTCGAGAGTCCAAGCTCTAACGCAATTTCAATATCGCTGGGATTATTGACGCCCGGAATGATGGGAATCCCCAGCTCTTCGGCCGCGCGAACGCTATTCGGATTCAAACCAGGGCTGACGATGAAGCTCGCTCCCGCTCGCTGCGCCTCCTCCATCTGCTTTTTATTCAGCACCGTCCCTGCGCCGATCAGCATTTGAGGTTGCGACTCTCGTAACAGCTTGATTGCCTCGGCGGCAGCATCAGTGCGGAATGTGATTTCGGCGACGGGCATGCCATTTTTCGTCAACGCATTGCCCAACTGAGTAATATCGGAGGCGCGCTCTACAACCACAACCGGAATAATTTTAATCGTCGCTAGTGCACTTGAAAGATTCACAGCGTTCTCCCATTTCAACGCACAATCAATAACGGGTTAAAGATTCAAAACTTTTGCTACCGGCTGCAAATGCTTTTCATATTTCATCCATTTTTTTTCGGCCTCGGCATTGACGGGAGAACGTACTGCCATTGTGCTCGGCGTTAAAACGACATTTTTCTGCTCGTTAAATCGTAAACACGCCTCATCCCAATCAGCTCCTAAAAACCCCACCAACTTTTGAACGGTGCCAACAAAATCCGCAACGAGCGACTCGTATTCAAGCACCAGAATGTCATCACCGAAAAGTGTTTGCCAGTGCTCGATAGCACGCTCAATCGCCCGATATTTGTATGCCAGCTGCTCTAATGAAAACGGCACTGTGCTGCCGTACCCCATGTGATGCTGGTAATTCGAGAGGCACACCGCCATTGGATTGCGCTTAACATGGATAAATTTTGCTCGGGGATAGATCATTTTAGCCAATCCCATGTAAGTAACGTTATCCAACGACTTATCGATCCACCGCTTACCACTTGCCCGCTTTATCGCGTTGTGTTTCGAGATATAACCTTGAGTGCCGTGCATCAATTTATCGAGTGGCACACTATATCCCCACTCCCAAACCGAGCCGCATTTATTGAAGCCATGCCCCACCCGATCAACAGCTGTCTGAATGACATTGCGCTCACCGGCAGCAACAAAATCTTTATGTGCGCCAAGAATAGCCTCAACCAAAGTCGTGCCTGAACGCCCCATTGCCGCTATGAATATCGGCTCATCACTCCCTACACTGAGAGCCGCAGCCTCGCGCAGCCGCGCGCTAGTACAATAGGCCACTGGGGCTCTGAAGCGCTCATCGAAGAAATTACTATTGAACTGAAATTGAGCTGCGTAACGCAGCTTGACTCGATCTAAATAATTGAACTCCTCCTCAACCTCCCCCTGGAGCGACCATGCTTTCGCCAGATTCAACCACGCGCTCGCATGAAGATCGTCTTCATTTACTGCAGCAAGTGCGCAGTCCAACTGTTGTTTTTGCCTTTCGGTTAAGTCGGTTTTCAAAATAAGTCCGCGTTGATAGTACGGCTGAGCATGATGCGGACTCCGTTCGATGAGCCTGTCGTACGCCTCAACTGCCTGACGATTTTCGCCCAACGCCTTGTAGGTTTGCGCCAATAGAAAACCGGCCTGATCATTAGTGGGACTGAGCAAAAGAAGTCTCCTAATGTGCTCCAACGCCGCAGCCGAATCCCCCTCCTGCAAGGCATACTCCGCTAATGAAGGCAGCAACTCTGCCGGCTTGATTTTTAGCTTTTCAAGTCGCTTAACTAGATAGTTAACAACCTCGTCGTCCCCCAAAAGCACAGCAACCCCCAACCACTGCAGCAACGGGCCAGTCTCTCGAGGAAATATCTCAGCAATCTGTTTAAAACAATATTCCGCCCCCACGAAATTAAAAGCCGCTCGAGCGACATGGCCACACCGCATGGCCTGATCTAACGGAGTCAGGCGGCGCACCTCTCCCGGAGCCGAGCGAAACTCTAACTCTTTATTTTTATTAATTTTATTCATAAAAATAATCACACCCTTTGTACTGCCTGATAAGCATTCAGGGAAAAGCAATCAGGAAAAGTAGTTTTGGCAAGCCATGGAAGAAAGCCACAGCGGTTATAAAAACCTGTGAGCTATTACATAAAATTATGTTACACGTGTTGCATTCGGATCTGCACCCGAGTATTAATATACACGTGTCTCATTAACCCAATTTATTCGAGACACAGTGGAAGCACTAACTCTAATAACCACTGGGAAAGTTGCAAAAGCCAAACCCGATGTGAGTCGGGGACGGAAAACTACGAGTCTTGCGATAAATATAAAAAGCCGTGGTCGAGGTTGGAGCGCTTTTTAACACGCTGTCTGCAAGATAGTCGGGTCACCAAACTTTCTCGAGCAACCTCGAGGAAATTTAAATGAAAGCTATCAAATCTTTGTTGGCGGTATCTGTTCTGGCCGCAGCTGGCGCTGCAAGCGCTACTACTTGGAACATCACCGCTTCGGGCAGCAACTACTTCCCAGGCGTAGGCGGTTACCTGAATAGCACTGGTTTTGTCGGTACTTGGGACGACGTTTCGGGCGCGGGTGCTTGGTCAGGTCGCGTTGCCTCCGCTGGCACCGTAGCCCTGGATGTTAACTTCAACCAAACGTTCGTTATGCCAACGAGCATCAGCGGTCCTGATTCGCAAGGCTATCTCCACCAAGGCACGCTGAACCCGTTTGATATTCCGACCTGCCACGACAACGTGACCGGTCAAAACGGTGGTGCAAGCAGCTCGTGCGCAGGCTTCTCGGGTCCGCTGTCTGGCGAGTTCTTCAACACAGTAGCTGGAAACGCAAATGGCAACAACGTCAATAACTACAACTTGGCTACCCCTGTAGCATTCACTCCTGTAGATGGCGCTACTTACCACTGGACTTTGCAAATTTACAAGGCAACTGGCAAAACGCTGACCTTCTTGCCGCTCGTTCTCGACGTAACTCTGCATGCTCAGCCAACACCTGAAGTACCAGTTCCCGCAGCTGCATGGCTGTTCGGCTCTGGCTTGCTCGGCCTGGCTGGCACTGCCCGCCGCCGCCGCTCGGCTTAATCGCATAGCAGGATTTAATACGACAGGATGTCATCGGAACGCGGGGTTTTTACCCCGCGTTTTTTTATTAGCCCCAGAACATTCTTTAAAATCAAAGGTCTCAGACTTTAATCAGAAATATGCGGTTGATTAAATCCATTCCGATCCAGCAAGTCATCGAGTCATTCATCGGTGCCTTTTGACCGCAAAAAGATAACGGCGTAAGATGACCGGCCGCAGCAAGACAAACAATAAGAATAATGGTGACAAAAGCCCCATTAGTTTTCGATTCTCAGAAAGATGCAGACGCTTACGAGCAAGCCGATGGTTAACTTTGTAATGGTTTTGCAGTATTCGCCAGGCACTGTATGCGACTCTTTATTTTTTGTTTAATAGCGACACAAAAAACTCAGCTACAATCAAAAACTCTTATCAAAAACTGGTGTTATTTCATGTCCTTACTCCGGCTAATCATTATTGGATTAATGCTGTCAATCGCGACGCATTCCTATGCAGAAACCGCTCCCTACCGTGTCAACGCCGGCGACATTCTGCTTGTCTATGTCTGGAATGAAAAAGACCTATCCCAAGAGGTACTGGTTCGCCCCGATGGAGCCATTAGCATTCCCCTGGCTGGTCAAGTACAGGCTGGCGGCATGACCATCCCCGAGGTCGAAAAAAACCTCACCACTGCCCTGACCAAATACATGAAGGATCAGCCATCCGTCACTGTGATGATCAAGCAAACAGCGGGTTATAGCATTTATGTTATCGGCAAGGTCAACAAACCTGGGCAGTTCCCGATCAATCAGCCAACCGATGTCATGCAAGCCCTTGCCATGGCGGCCGGCCTGAATCCTTACGCCGCAGAAAACAGCATCAATGTTTTACGGCGCGATAAAGACGGCTCACAGAAAGCTATTCCATTTCGTTATAGTGATGTGAAAGGCGGCCAACAGTTACAAACAAATATTATTTTGCAAAGCGGCGATGTGGTTGTGGTGCCATAAGTAGATGAGACAACGCCCTTCAAAAATTTGGACCGCTCTTGCTGCTGCACTTATTTATACAGCCAAGACTGGAGCTGCAGAATATTCGGCAGGTATGGCCTTTGATGTCAGTGCCAGTCACAACGACAATATTCGTTTTACTCAAAACGATAAAACATCTGTGCAGAAATACGACGTCGCCCCCACATTCACACTTGGGAGCACGACTGAAGTAAGCCAGATCAGATTGAACTCGACGTTTGATTTCAACCGATACGACAAAAGCGAATTTGATAGCAACGATCAAAATATTCGCCTCAGCATGGATCGCCAGTTTGAAAGCAGCTCGATCGGATTAGATGCCGCCTATATCAACAACTCGACGATCACCAGCGAATTGCTTACCACGGGGCGGATTGGCAATAAAGCCGAGCGCGCCGAGCAGTATCAGCTATCACCGCGCTGGCTCTACAACTTTAACGAAGCAAATCTTTTACAGCTGCAAGCCAGCTACACCACTCAGGATTACCGTTCGGATGAGTACACTGGCTACGAGAACACAGGCGCACAAGTCAGTTGGATTCATCGGTTATCTGAGCGCATGAGCTGGGTCACCACGGGCACCTACTCCGATTACCAATCCGATGACATAGAGCTAGATGTACCCAGAGTTGATACTTTGACTTTGGCGTTATCTCAATCCCCACCATTTCAAGTTTACCCGGCCGGCTATTTTGGTCAGCAAAGCTACTCGGTTCGTACAAAAAACACCGGACTAAATCTGGGCGTTAAATACGACTGGTCTGAACTCTCCTCTATTGAGGCCAGCCTGGGGCGCTCTAAAAATCACACAATGTACCCAGTCAAAGACAGCGGTATATGCAGTAATCCAGAATATATTACCGCAGAGTCAAATGCGGAGCTCATAGGCAGAACGCTCGGCGCAATCTGCACCCCGCTTGAAGACTCCAACAAATTCTCCTCCACGGCCGATATCACCTGGCAATGGAAAAACGAACAGCACCAAATTTCGTTAACGGGAACCAAAGAAACACAACCAACATCGAACGGCTACACCATTGATGCAATACAAATTGGTTCCAACTGGACTTACAAATTAACCGAACTCGATCAGCTGTCTGCCTCGATGACGCTGGTACGCAATCGCGCAACCGATGATAAAAGCACGCTGCAAAATGCGTCACTCGCTGATCGAGACTACGGCACCGTCACTGTGGCCTATAGACGACAACTCGACGAACAATGGTTTGTTCGCACCAGCTATCAGTACTCCAAGCAAAAATACGATCAACGCGATGTTGAGGCCACATCCAACGTGTGGGCGCTCAGCATCAACTATCAGCCGCAACCCTGGCGCTGGTCACGATAACTAATTGCAGTAACTACGGACTTTAAAAATGAATATGGTAAATGCTGTTGCAGAGATAGATGAAAACAACAAATCTCTGACCGATTATCTGAACGTGCTTAAACGCCGCAAAGCCATCATGAAAAAAGCGGCACTGATCGTTTTTGGAATCGCGGTTTTAGCAGCGTTGTTTTGGCCCCCCACGTATCGAGCAACGGCAACCATCCTGATCGAAGAGCAGGAAATCCCACAGGATTTAGTGCGCTCAACGATTACCGGTTTTGCCAATCAAGAACTACAGGTAATTTCTCAGCGCGCACTCACCCTGAACACCATCATGGATATCGTCAACAAATACGGGCTGTGGGATGAGGACGAGCTGCGCCGCATGCCGCGAACGGAGATTGTCAAAAAATTCCAGAAAATGATGAAAATGGATGTTGTCAGCGCCGAAGTCATGGACCCTCGCTTTGGACGTCCGATGGAAGCAACTATTGCATTCACTCTCTCGTTCGATCATCGCAATCCCGTTATCGCGCAGAAAGTTACAAACGAGCTTGTCGATATCTACATGAATGAAAATCTGAAGAGTAGAACTGCAAAATCATCAACCACTTCAGAGTTCCTGAAGGATGAAGCGGAACAATTAAGCAATCACATCAAAGAACTCGAACAAAAAATCGCTGATTTCAAAGCAACCAACGAAGGCGCATTACCCGAGCTATACCAATACAACCTCAATGTCATCGAGCGCTCCGATATGGAGATTAACGATGCCAAAGCCCGTCTCGCCGAATTGCAAAAACATCGCGTCGAACTACTTGCGAATATGACGCAGATCAGCCCATACGCCGCAACCGATTTACCCGATGGGCAGAAAGCCCTGAGCGATCCGGATCGACTCAAAGCGCTGCAATCCGAATATCGCAACAAGTCTGCTCTTTATAGCGCCGAACATCCTGACGTCGTGCGTCTGCAGCGAGAAATCAGTCATCTTGAAGAAAAGCTTGGCAAAGGCAGCAGCAATAAGGATTTCGCTGCACAACTGCGCACCGAGCAAGACAAGCTCAACGGACTTAAACAAACGTACACACCCGATCACCCGGAAGTACTTAAGCAGCAGCGTGTTGTGGAAGCACTGCTGAATGACAGCGTTTCCGCAACCAATAAAGAGACGACCCATGCGGATAACCCCGCTTATGTATTGCTCGACACTCAGTTGAAAGCCACTGACGCCGATATCAAAACATTGAGCAGCCGCATCGCAGAATTGACCAATAAAATTCAGAAGTTTGAAACCTACGTATCAAAAGCGCCGGATGTAGAAAAGAGCTATGTAGAGATGTCGCGCGATCTACAGACAACAACGCTCAAATACCAGGAAATCAAATCGAAACAGATGGAAGCCGAGCTTGCGCAGAATTTGGAAACCGAACGCAAAGGCGAACGCTACACGCTGATTCAACCGCCCATTCTCCCCGATGATCCCGTCAGTCCAAATCGTATTGCGATTTTCCTTATCGGTATTATCCTCGCCGGCATCGCAGCAGCAGCTACAGCAGGCGCTGCAGAAATGCTCGATGAAAGTGTCAAAGGTCAAGGTGAACTTACAGAACTCATTGGCGTAACGCCGCTCGCAATCATTCCCTATGTCATGATTGCCGAAGAGGAAAAAACCGTTAATAAGAAAGCTCGGCTGACCTGGTTGGCAATAGCCGTCGCAGCAGTCATTGCGCTGACGCTTATCCACTTCTTCTATCGACCGCTCGATGTACTCTGGTTCATCGTGTTACGCAAGCTTGGGCTTGGCTATTAATTTCTGAGGGCAGTTACCGTGGATTTCATTCAGCAAGCCATCGACAAAGCACGCGACCAACGAGAAACCGGCGGAGCCCCGAACACATCGGAGGCACTACGACAAACACCAACACCCGGTCTCAATGCCACGCAAAAAATTGAATATACACAAACTCGTGTAGTTCGATTGGACCCCGATCATTTGCGCCGCGAGCGCATTATCGCCGCACTCGATAGCGACAAGCGTGCCGATAGTTATCGCCAGCTGCGTACACAAATTCTGCGCAAGTTTCGCGAAAATAATTGGCACACGCTCGCCATAACCAGCCCAAATAGCCAAGCGGGTAAATCATTGACCGCACTTAATCTTGCGATCAGCTTATCGCTTGAAGTGAATCAAACTGTGATGCTGGTGGAGCTCGATCTGCGTAGACCCAGCATTCTCAACAAGCTCGGCATAGAAAGTGAGTACGGCCTTATCGACGTGGTGGATGGCAAGGTCGAACTGAGTCAAGCACTCGTTAATCCCGGCTTTGAACGACTCGTGATTTTGCCGAATAGCGGCGACAGCAATCGCCGCTCGGAATTATTGACGTCGCCACAGATGAGCGCCTTGCTTAGTGACATCGTCAATCGTTACGAATCGCGCCTGATCATTTTTGATTTGCCAGCACTGCTCGATGATGACGATGCACTGGTATTCGCACCCTATGCCGACGCCACACTGCTCGTTGTCGAAGATTGTGTCAGCAAGAAAGCCGATATCGAGCGTTCATTGCAATTACTGCAAGGCACTCACTTATTAGGCACCGTACTCAATAAAGTACGTTGAGGCGCACATGTATCTCGCGCACTTCGGATTTACACACGCGCCTTTTAGCTTGGCGCCCGATCCCGACAGCTTATATCTCTCGGAAAAGCACAGTCTCGGCTTAAGTTTGCTGCAATATGGTTTATCCGACTCAGTCGGCGGCTTAACCGTGATCACCGGTGCAGTTGGCGCAGGAAAAACAACGCTGCTGCGCAAGCTGCTGCAACAATTGGATTACCAACGCCTCACGATCGGTGTTATCAACAACACGCTCGGCTTCGAAGATAAATTAATTCACTGGGTTGTATCGGCCTTCAATCTACCTTACGAAGGTCGCGATAGCATCGCCCTCTTCCGCGAATTCCAGCAGTTTCTGATCAACCAATACGCGCAGGGAAAAATCACCGTTTTGATCGTTGACGAAGCACAGAACCTCAACGACAAAGCGCTCGAAGAATTGCGTATGCTGACCAACATCAACGCTGAACGCGATCAGCTACTCAAAATTGTACTGCTCGGCCAGCCGGAGTTATTAGAGCTATTGTCGCAGCCCAGGCTTTCGCAAATCGCGCAGCGCGTGTCGGTTGAATACCATCTTGAGCCGCTCAACTGCACCGACACGCGTAAATATATTCATCACCGCATTGCGACGGCTGGCGGCAATCCGGAAATTTTTCCCGATAAGTCCTGCGATGTGATTTATTGCCTCAGCGGCGGTGTACCTCGCCTGATCAATACACTATGCGATTACGCACTCGTATATGGCTTCGCGCGCGGGCTCGATAAAATTGGTTTTACCGCTGTACTTGAGTCCGCAAAAGGACGACGTTTAGGTGGCATCAACTACCATGATCGTAACAATCCTGCTGTAAAAGAAATCAGCGACGAAATTGCAGAAAAACACGGCATCAATATCGAGACGCTCTTTCCGCGCCCGACAGCAACGTCCATACAATAATTAATCGATTGGCAGTATCGCGCATAGCGCGATTGGAACGGCAATAAATGAAAAAGCGCGTAATGACGGTTTTTGGTACACGGCCCGAAGCGATTAAAATGGCGCCAGTAGCGCTCGCTCTCGCCGCTGCGCCCGAGATTGAGTCTCTCGTCTGCGTCACTGCGCAACATCGACAGATGCTCGATCAAGTCATGCGAATTTTCGAGCTGAATGCCGATATCGATCTCAACGTCATGCAGCCGGGCCAAGACCTTTACGACGTTACCAGTCGCGTTTTACTCGGTATGCGTGATGTGTTGAAGCGCGAAAAACCCGATCTGGTTCTTGTGCACGGTGACACCACCACCTGCTTTGCAGCTGCTCTCGCTGCTTTTTATCAAAATATTCCAGTCGGTCACGTCGAAGCGGGATTACGCACTGGAAATTTGCTCGCACCATTTCCCGAAGAAGCCAATCGCTCTCTAGTCGGTCGCATCACCGAAATGCATTTTGCTCCGACTGAGCGTGCTCGTCAGAATTTACTCGCTGAGAACGTGAATGCAGCAAAAATTATCGTCACCGGAAATACCGTGATCGATGCGCTGCTAATTGCACGCGACAAAGTCAGCGCCATGCCTATTTCTGCATGGCACGATACGATCGGCGCGGCGCTCTGTGAAAACGTTGTACAACGCAAAGGCCACTTTGTTCTTATCACCGGCCACCGTCGCGAAAATTTTGGCCAAGGCTTTATCGATTTGTGCAACGCCATTCGCACATTGGCGCTGTCTCATCCGGATTGGCTGCTCGTGTATCCCGTGCATCTCAATCCCAACGTGCAAAAACCCGTGCTCGAAATTTTAAGCGGCCTGCCCAATGTGCATTTAATCGAGCCACTCGAATATCTGCCCTTTGTCTGGCTGATGAATCAATCTGATCTGATTCTCACCGACTCCGGCGGCATTCAAGAGGAAGGCCCTTCGCTCGGCAAACCGGTGCTGGTCATGCGAGAAGTCACCGAGCGCCCTGAAGCGCTTGATGCTGGCACGGTGAAATTGGTCGGCACCGACAAACAACGTATTATCGATGCCGTCGAATTATTGTTGAGCGACGAAAACGCTTATCGCGCCATGGCCAACGCCACCAACCCCTTCGGCAATGGCACCGCTGCCCAACAAATCGTATCTCATATCAAACACCGCTGGTCGCTGACCGGTAGCTAATGGCAGTAGGAGATTTTCATGGCCACCACAACAAAAAAAATCTGCGTCGTCGGCTTGGGCTATATCGGCTTGCCAACTGCATCACTGCTCGGCACCAAAGGCTACCAAGTACACGGCGTCGATGTTTCTGCGAAAGTTGTTGAGACGATCAATAAAGGCGGCATTCACATCGTCGAGCCCGATCTCGATATCCTTGTGAAATCTGCAGTCCAAGCCGGCAACTTAGTAGCGTCACAGCAACCGACCGAAGCCGATATTTTTATTATCGCTGTGCCGACACCATTTACCGATGGCAAAAAGCCCGACCTCACCTACGTTGAAAAAGCTACGCAATCGATTTGCTCGTATGTAAAACCCGGCAACCTCGTGATTCTCGAATCGACCAGTCCCGTTGGCACCACCGATGAGGTCGTTGCGCGCATCCTTGCAGAAAATGGTCACAACGTTGGCACCGATGTATTCGTAGCCCATTGCCCCGAGCGCGTTTTGCCGGGCCGAATTCTCGTTGAACTCGTCGAAAATGATCGCGTCGTCGGCGGCATCAATGAAGCATCAACACAAGTGGCCGTCGCATTCTACGAAGAGTTCGTTCGCGGCGAAGTATTGCCCACCACCGCTAAAACTGCGGAGATGGTGAAGCTCACTGAAAACTCATCGCGCGATGTGCAAATCGCCTTCGCCAATGAAATCTCGATGATTTGCGAAGCCGAAGGTATCAACACCTGGGAAGTGATCGCACTCGCCAATCGCCACCCGCGCGTCAATATTCTGCAACCCGGCCCCGGCGTAGGCGGTCATTGCATCGCCGTTGACCCATGGTTCATCGTGCATCGCTCGCCCGAATATGCACGCCTCATTCGCACCGCACGCGAAGTTAACGACTACAAGCCTGAATGGGTGTTGGAACGCGTACGCAAAAAAGCCGCGAAATTCAAAACTCCAGTTATTGGCTGCTTAGGTTTAGCGTTCAAGGCTGATGTCGACGATTTACGCGAAAGCCCTGCGATGGACATCGTGCGACATCTGCAAAAAGAAAATATCGGCGAACTACTGATTTGCGAACCCAATTTGAAGTCACACCCCGAATTCAAATTGATGCGCGCCGAAGACGTTATCAAAGAAGCAGATATTATTTTGCTGCTGGTCGATCACAAACCGTTCCGCAAAATCACAGCTTCAGATTTGAAGGAGAAGGTGGTGATTGATACGCGTGGAGTAATTCGTTAGCGACCACTCCTTCTCACCAATATTACTCGAGAAATTAACTTGTTTGCGCCTATAGTATCAATTGTATTGATAGCCATTCTTACATTTATAAGAACAGCGCATGGCTTAGGTTTTTTGCTTTTATTAATGATGCTGCATGGAGCGCTAGTAGGATGGCTAGGAGAAGCTGCTATCCGTATACCGATGTTTAGCGGAGTTGTAATGCTCACCATCATTCTGGTTAAGCAGGAATGGCGAGGCGTCAAACCATGGATAATCTCGCTATTTATCGCTCTCGTCGCATTAATGTCGTTGAGCTCGCTATTTGCCTTTAATACTGACCTCGCATTGACTTATTTATCGCTCTACGGAAAAAACTTTGCCCTAGCTTTGATCATTGCTGGCTGCATACGAAACATAAACTCAATGCGAACAATGACTCTATACTGCATAGCTGGTGCTACCATTGGCGGACTACTAGCCATTTATCAATATCGAACAGGCAATTTGGTGGTATCCACAATTTATGACAAACGCGCGGGGGGGTTAAGCAACGATCCAAATGATGCTGCGATGTTGATGCTCGCAGGATTGCCCCTCTGCTTTTACTGGTTTCTTCGTTCGAAAATCCCCGGAAAGATTTTTTTCTCCAGTACAGCATTAATTACCCTCATTGGGATCATACTTACTGGATCTCGAGGTGGATTCGTAGCCTTATGTGTCAGCGGAGCCATTGTTTACTTTCGCCGCCCCTCGATCATGAACTCCGTAGCAATATTAGTGATTGCGATATGCGGAATCATCCTCGCACCGCCCTACTACAAAGATCGTATTACAACCTTATTCACCGGCAAAGAATTGAACTACGCGACATCTCTCGACCAGAGAAGCCAGTTACTCGAATATGGTTTGAGGGCGTTTTTCAAGCATCCAGTCCTAGGTACGGGTACCGGTAACTTCGGAGCCGGTTTCACAGAAATAGCAAATCAAGAGGGCGGGCGATTTAAACAGGTTTCTCCATCCAACGCCCCTTATATGCCAGCGCATAATTTATATCTTGAGTTTTTTGTTGAAAATGGGGGGTTCGCCGGCTGCATATTGCTGTTGATATTTGGACTTTCCTTATTAGGCCTATTCAAATTGAACGAAACCAATGCACAAGGTAGACGTCCGCATTATCCATTAGGTTATCTTATTGGCGCAGCATTGATCGGCATGATGCTAGCCGGATTATTTTTGTCGCAGGGAAAAAATCCAGTTTTATGGTTTCTTACTGGCTTGGGTTTATCTTCATTCCAAATACCTAAATCACGCCGCGTTATCTCAAAAGTAGAATCACCCATTAGACAGATAACAACATGAGCAGTACCACCAAGAAATACACACTTGCAATGGTAACGCCCTACCCAGCTCATGCAAATCATGTGAGAGGAGGGGTCGAAAGTGTTGCTGCTACGCTAATCAAAGGACTACAAGAACTAAATCTTTTTGACATACACATTGTGTCTCCGGTATCTCAAAGTGCGGTATCCATTGAGGAGCGCGACGGGATTCACATCCACTGGGTACCATCTGGCAAATTACCTGGCGTGCTTCGGTACTGGACAACGGAGCGGCAGGCGATTCAGCAACGCCTAAATGAGATTAATCCGGACATCACTCATTTCCAAGGCGTAACTGGTTGGAGCATTGGCTACAAGCGACCGTACGTCGTTACCATCCACGGCATTGCAGAAAAAGATGCCCTATATACCAAGGCCTATTTTCCCAAATTACGGTACTTGCTTATTTCTGCTGTAGAGCGGTTCGCACGAAAACGCGCACCCCATATCATCTCGATCAGTCCTTATGTTTTAAGTGAACTGCAAAATCAATTTTCTGGACAAATTTCAAATCTTGAAAATCCAGTCGATGGGGCATTTTTCGATATCCCATACGAAGTGGAAGAAAAAAATATTTTATACGTCGGCCGCATTATCGAACGGAAAAATATTCAAGGCTTAATTAACAGCTTTGCCGTGTTGGCGAAATCGGTGAAAGATGCCAAATTGTTGCTCGGAGGCACTGCTGACTCACCTCAATTTATGAACGATTGCAAAAATCAAGCAAAGCAGCTTGGCCTTTCAAAACGCATTTTATTCCTGGGCAATATTAACCATAATGAGCTGCCAGCTAAATTAGCTACAGCAAAATGTTTAATCTTATTGTCACATCAGGAAACTGCGCCAATGGCGATAGAAGAAGCCATGGCTGTAGGTGTACCCGTAGTCGCATCCAAGATTTGTGGCATTCCTTTTATGATAGACGAAGGAGTCACCGGTTATTTGGTTCAACCAAACAACCCGCTCGAAGCAGCCGCAGCACTAGCCAAAATATTAAAAGATGATCAACAGGCCGCAATAATGAGTGCACAATGTCGAAAAACGGCAAGAAATCGCTTCCATTATATGTATATCGCCCAAAAAACAGCCGAAATATATTTCAACATCCTCCATAAAACAAAAGAAAACCATGGGAGTACGCTTGGAAAAGATATGTAAACAATATTGGAGGTGGCGAGAGTTAAGAGCTACCAATGACGCTATCGGTGCTAAGCGATGCAAAACACATTAGGAATAGCAGTAAAAACAGCTCAGCGATATGAAGGAATACAGTGTTTAAGGGCTGTGGCTGCCCTGCTGGTTATGTGGGCGCACTTCAAATTTTCTAGCAACAGCAGCCTCTTAAATTATCCAATGATTCAAACATCTGCTGGCTCAATAGGCGTGGATGTATTTTTTGTTATCAGCGGTTTTGTCATTGCTTTAACAGCATCAAAGATAAACAATAGCTGGCGAACCTTCATTATCCACAGAATCGCCAGAGTCGTGCCTTTATACTATCTAACGTCCATTTATTTTGCCGTATATATCATTAATCATTACGGCTTTATTCCACACCAAGCGCTGAATACCTTAATTTTTATTCCACTATTCAATATTAATGATTTTGCAAATCCATACCATCCTTTCGGCTGGACAATTTGCTTTGAAATCTGGTTTTACATTGCCTTTGCAACTTCATTAATCTTTGCAAAGAGTCTGACCATAAAAATTTTTCCAGTAGCTTTCATGATCGCATCAGCGCTAGTGCTAACTCAATACAATGGAAAATATGTATTGCCCAGCTTTTTATTTCACCCTTTAGTGCTGGAGTTTTGTGCAGGCATCTATCTTTATCGGGCGAGAAATTTTTTCGGCAAACCCGCTCTGTTTCTTTTTATCGCCGCATCAATCTCCTCTGCATTTTTAGTGCTGGATACCGAAAAGCTTGGCTATCATACAGAAGTACTTTCTGATCCAAGCCTAGGCGCCTTGCGAGCCCTTATTTGGGGAGGTTTTTCTCTCTTTCTAGTCGGCACATTTATAGCGTTAGATAATTGCAAGGTGAAATGGCCGCATACTTTTACTCATTTAGGTGATGCATCCTACTCCCTCTACCTCATTCAACCCTATACATTAAAGTTAGCGTCTAAGCTGACAACTTACTCTGAGATCGAATGGCTAGGACCTCTGTTATTTACCCTTTTCACCCTATCAGCCGCGCTTATTTTGCATCATTTAATAGAAAAACCCCTTACAAAGTTATGTCGCACACATTTAGAAAAAGTAATTGGTATGGAAAAAGACAAAACAAGACTCGAAAACCAAGCATTTAACCAATCAAGCTAGCGCAACAAAACTGATTTCCGCCTTAAAAATTTTACTCAATTACTTGGAAAAAATTTAGTTACACGATAAACGCATACGGCTTTAGTATCAAAAATTACAACTCAGGCTCGCTTAACACGTAGAATAAACAATGTTCTTTCAAAATAAGTAGAATAGCACACTATCGATGCCAGAGAGGAATTGATGATGTTAACAATCGAACATTTAAGCACTCGTTCTCGCCTGGCAAGCTTTATCTATTTGCTTCTCCTATCGGCTTTTTCTCAACATACTCTCGCGACCAGCTTGACAATTTCCGATTTCGATCCAGATCCAAACTATATTCTCAACAAGGACTCAGATGACAAGAATCAACTCACTGATGGTAAAGTGGAAACCGAGCCTATGTGGATTAAGAAAGGCTCGGTAGGCTGGCAATTTAAAACCCCTATCCGTATCAATGTTTCAGCGATAAACCCCGCCAAACACAGCACCCTAAAATTACACATGGGTTGTGGCACTTCTGCAGATGTTTACTTTCCACGACGCATTGATATTTATACCCAATCGCCCGGGGGAAACTGGCAATACCTCGACACAATTCGAACCGCAACCGAAAAAAACTGCCGGCGATCTGAATGGGTTAGCGCTAATTTAAAAAACGTAACCAGCAAACTCGCCCTCATCGTTCATGCCGAAGGCGCCTACACTCAGCTTGATGAGATAGAGTTAAACCCCACAACTGACACCTCGCCTCTGGCACCGGCGCCGCTCAGTGTAAGAAATATGGCAACCAACCAGGTTTCTACTGCCGATAACACTGACACATCAACCTCCGCTTCCACTCCATCACAACCAGTAATCGCCGACACTGATATTGTCAAAGATAGTCTCGCACGACTTAAAGCATCGCTAACCAATCAAACAAGTGATTTATCGGACGCCCCTCAAACTCAGACTCAATTAAGCTTGTGGATTGAGGATCCTTGGGGGGAGTTGAATGGATATACAAAACCAGCGCAAAGCGTAAGCTCACTCAAAATTCAAGGTACGCAGTGGGAGCACGATAATCGTTTAATCGGCATATATGCCCCAGCGAATTTAAAAGGTGATTACAAAATCACGCTTTCAGACACACTACCCTCAAATTCCTTCACACTATTTGAAGCCACACCCGTACTGGCCGCCAACGGTGCGCAAATTTATGATGCTCTAATTCCTTTTAAGGAAAACACAATTTCTTTGTCTGGTAGTCGCTATCATTACTTGTGGATCAAAATAGACTTATCGCAAATCCCCAACAGTCAAGTACTCGGTTCTATTCGTATCGCCTCTGTCTCACAGCCCACGATACAGTCTGAAATTCCAATTAGCATCAAAAAATATACGGTAAATAAAACTTCATTCTTGGCAGCCGTTAATTGGGGATATTCAACCGATCTACCCATTTGGAAAAATAAGACGAAAGTATTACAGGAGCTTTATGCCGGCGGTATTAATCTGCACGTCATTCGTCCCAGCATGATTCCAAATAATCAACTCAATGGATATTGGGATCCCAAGCTCATAACTAATTTTTGGAATGAAGTGGTAACGCTACGCCAATACGGGAAGATTCTCTTATTTACCAACTGGAATGAAACCTTATTGCCTGAAAGGGAAGCCGAAGAAAGCTCAAAAAAAATTGGCGAAGTAAAAAATTGGTTGAAGTGGATTCAAACCGGAATGGACCAACGGGGAATTAAAAACGATGAATGGGCGCTTTATGTCAGAGATGAACCCAGAACGAACCTCAACCAGCTCATCAAGTTGTTAGCCATCATCAAGAAATACAATCCTGCAATTAAAGTTTACGAAAACCCTGACACAAGCAAACCGACCGATTATTTACCACTAAAGCAATTAAGCGATCTTTCCGATTACTGGCAGCCAGGCCTGGAAAACTCCAAGAGCTCTATGATGATGGCTATTAGAGGCGATAAAAGTCTGTGGTTTTATCAAAACCCTGACTCTCCAGCCAAAGCCGCCTCACCGCTGGAAAGCTACCGAAAATTGGCTTGGTGGGCACTCAAGTTGAATATCGGTGGAATTGGATTCTGGTCCTTTAGTGACACAACAAACAGCAGTGCCTGGGATGACTTCGACGGCGAACGACCTGACTGGGCCGCTGTATATGAAAGTAGAGATTCTGACGATATTATCTCAAGCCGACGCTGGGAAGGGTTCAAAAAAGGTATTGAGGATTATCATTTGTTAAAATCCACCAATTACAATACGTCCTCGCTACCAGACATCGGCACTCTAAAGGCATCCGATATGGAAGATATAAGAGCATCCATACTCAATAAAATGAATTAATTCTGTAATGTACCAATCGGGGAATGACAGCCAAAAGGCGTCAGCAATGAGAACTTATTCACATGTCAAAAGAAAAACAAAACATAAGAATTAACGCTTACCCAGCACAATTGCAGCACGAAGACTCGAATAGTGCATATCGCACCAGGGCCATCAATGGATCAATGACCCGCTTGTAGCTAGCGGGTCACAAATCATGCTGCAAGACAAGAGGTTACAAAAAAACATATTGGCGATGTATTTTGTGCAATTCGCCAATATGATAGTTCCGCTGATGACTACGCCCTACCTCGCGCGCGTTTTGGGGTTGCAGTCTTTTGGCCAACTTGCGTTTGCACAAGCGGCCGCGATGTATTTTGTTCTTATCACAGACTGGGGATTCACCCTATCCGCACCAGCCCAGCTGATCAGGGCAGCAAAGGCTGGCAATAGCACGACACAAATCTTTAACGATGTAATCAGCGCAAAGCTGATTCTGCTAGCCGCGTCATTCGCGCTAGTCGTCATTGGAACCTTGATCCTACCCACCGAGAGACAAAACTGGGATTTGCATTTTGCAGCATGGTTAATTTGCGCAGGCAATCTCCTAACTGTTGGCTGGGCGTTGCAGGCGCAAGAACGCTTAGACTTACTGGCAATTTCGACTTTTGTTGGAAAAATTACCGTTTTACCAATAACGTTCCTGTTGGTGCACGGCCCCGAAGACACATGGTGGGCCGCGTTAATAAACAGCTTATCAGTAGTGGTAACAGGGATTATCAGCTTAATACTTGCCCGTAAGCACATAGCCTATCAATGGCAATTTTCTTTTAAAGGCGCCATCAGTCAATTGAAGCTCAGCGTCGACATATTCCTTTCGAACGCAGCTGTCAGTATGTATACCTTTAGTTCTACGGTCATATTGGGAGTTCTTTCGAGCCCAACAGAAGTTGCGCTTTTTAGTAGCGCGGACAAGATTAGAGCCACCGTGCAAAGCTTTATCGGCCCAATCAACCAAACCATGTATCCCAAGGCCCATCTGGCTGCTGCAGAATCAGATCTCGCCGTGAAAGCTCACATCCGACGGATATTCATTATCCAAATGGCGATCTCAGGCATAATGACAGTTTTCTTGTTAGCTGGAGCCCCCCACCTCATCACCCTGATTTATGGCAGTCAATTTAGCGAGGCAGTTCCCGTTTTACGATTGCTTGCTTTCTTACCTCTAGTTATTGGAGCGAGCAACGTTTTTGGCCTTCAAGGTATGCTGCCGTTAGCGATGAACAAACTGTTCAGTCGTATTGTCGTACTTACTGCCGTGGTTAGCTTCGCGCTTTTAATACCATTGGCATTTCATTATGGTGCTATAGGTGCTGCTTGGGCAGCAATAATTTGCGAGTTGCTGGTAACAATCTTGATGGCCTTGGCCCTGTACAAACGACTTCATACTATTAACAAAAACAGGTGAGTTCATGATTTACGATTTTCTTATAGTGGGCGCCGGATTCGCAGGCAGCGTTTGCGCGGAGCGTCTAGCCAAGCACGGCTATAAAATTTTGTTAATTGATAAGCGAAGCCATATTGGCGGCAATGCTTATGACTGCCTCGACGAGCATGGAGTTCTCATCCACCCCTATGGCCCTCATATTTTCCATACAAGCGGCAAGCGCATATTCGAATATCTAAGCCAATTCACGGACTGGAGATTTTACGAACACCGTGTATTGGCAAAAGTTGGCAACGATCTTTATCCCATACCGGTTAACAGAACTACGATCAACAAACTGTACAAGACCGACTACGATAGCGAAGGTGTCGAGAAATATTTAGCTTCTGTTAGAGAGCCGCGCGAACAAATCCGAACAAGTGAAGACGTTGTACTAAGCAGCGTCGGCAAAGATTTATGCGAAAAATTTTTCCGCGGTTACACCCAAAAACAATGGGGACTCGACCTATCGCAACTGGCAGCCGGCGTCGCCGCCAGAATTCCGACTCGCACGACAGATGATGACCGATATTTTACCGACGACTTTCAGTTCATGCCTGCCGCCGGTTACAGCAAAATGTTCGAAAAAATGATTCAACATGAAAATATCGAGCTGCGTCTCGGTGTCGACTTCTTTGAAGAGCGGAAAAACTTACAATTTAAACATGTTATTTATTCTGGCCCTATAGACGCTTACTTTGACTATCGATTCGGTAAATTGCCTTACCGTAGCCTGCGTTTCGAGCACGAGCATTTATCAAATACTGCGCAATATCAATCGGTGGGAACAGTTAACTACCCTAACGATTTCGATTTCACCCGTATTACTGAATTCAAATACCTCACGGGACAAGAGGCTGTGGGCACGTCAATTGTCCGGGAATATCCCCAAGCGGAAGGCGATCCCTTTTATCCAATTCCCCGTCCAGAAAATGAAGAGCTATTCAAACGCTACGATGAATTAGCCAAACAAGAGAAAGACGCAACATTTGTTGGACGCTTGGCACAATACCGATATTACAATATGGATCAGGTTGTAGGCGCCGCGTTGAAAGCCGTAGAAAATATTTTGGCAAATCAGTGAACACCATGAATAAATCTATTATTGCTGTCGTTGTTACGTACAATCGAAAAAATCTCCTGCTGAAATGCCTTGAAGGATTGATTGCGCAATCAGTGCCCCTATCTCGAATCATACTGATTGACAATGCGAGCACCGACGGAACAAAGGAACTGCTCGATAAATCTTCTTATGCAAGCAATTCGTTATTGAATTATCACTTGATGCCAACAAACACGGGGGGCGCCGGCGGATTTCATGAAGGTATGCGGCAGGCGATGCAGCATGAACCTGCATGGATATGGGTGATGGACGATGACGTCTCTCCAGAACCGGATGCACTGGAGCAACTTTTAAAATACACATCCATTTCAGAATGCATCCATCCTTCGCGCGTTCTCGAAGATGGCAGCTATTGTGAGTGGGAGCATGTATTCGATCCGGCCACTACCGCAAAATTATTTCTTAACGATATTTCGTTCAAAAACGGCAAAGAATTTTGCTTTGCGCAAACCGCTTGCTTTGAGGGCATGTTAATTTCGTCGAGATTAGTTAAGAAAATTGGGTTACCGCGCAAAGAGTTTTTTATTGTAGAAGACGATACACTGTATGGCTTCTTGGCGTCTTTGCATACCAATGTACTTTACGTCCGATCAGCTCAACTAAAAAAGCTTCTAACACCGCCCGTTGGATTGAGCCCTTTTAAAGCCTACTATGCTGCAAGAAATAAAATATGGCTTCATAAAATTTTAAAAAGGGAAGGCCTTCTAGATAGAGGGGCGATATTTCGCTTCAACCTTTACTATCCTTTCTACATTTTACTTTTAATCCTTAACAACCCAACTCTGTCGATCATCAGATCAGCAGGAAAGGGAGTAATTGAAGGATTAAAAAGACACCCTGAGAAATAGACAAATACAGAAACTCAGAGTCAAGACCATAATGAATATATTACTCATTGGCGCCTACCCCCCGCCCACGGGCGGCAACAGTGTTCATATTAAACGCCTTAAAGAGACGCTTTCTGCCAAAGGCTGTAAATGCACTGTTATCGACATTTACGGCAACCCTACTCCAGAAATTAGACAGCCTGATATTCACCGTATTGGCCCCGCAGGATTCGGAGCACTACTAAAATGCATCTCGCTGATAAAAAAAACTCCCCATGACGTAATCCACTTTCATGTATCCGCAATGGAAAGATTTTTATATGCGGGACATATCCTAACCCTCTTTGCAGAATCAAGAGCCAAAAAGATCCTCACAATTCACTCTGGTCAATTTGTTGATACCTACCAGTCGTTACCCAAAATAAAACAAAAAGTTCTTTCTCGGCTATTCCATCAGTTCACTCATATCATCGTCGTTAATAGCGGCCAAAAGCGACTGCTGGAAGACATCGGAGTTACCTCAGATAAAGTGAGCGTAATCCCGGCGTATATCCCTCCGGAGCTAACCTCTTTTCCAGAAGCAGAAACTATACTTAACGCCTTGAAAGAAGATGATAGAACCCTGATTGTCAGCTCAGGATATGGGGAGCCACTATATGGCTACCACAGAATAGTTGGGGCGATTGCAAGCAATCCCGTACTAACAAAGAAAACAAGCCTCTTATTATGTCTATATAATCGCTACGACCAGGAGTACATGTCGCAAATAGAAAGCTCGTTACGTAAACTCGAATCGGTTCAAATTATTCGTGACCTTAACTCAGAGCAATTCGCGTATCTCTTGAGTAAAAGCAATATGTATATCCGAGCCACCGATAGCGATGGCGATGCCGTTGCCATTCGCGAAGCCGCCCATTTTGGACTTTCTGTGATTGCTTCAAACATCGGCGAAAGACCAGAGTATTGTCGTTTATTTAATGTCGACGATACTATAAGCCTCGGAAATCAAATATTAGAAAGCATCTCTCATCCGACAGTAGAGTCAGACGCTAGTGAGCGAATGGAATCGACAGTAGATAAAATTTTTAAAATCTACGCCAAAAACAAAAAATAGAAAGAATAACCTTAGCCTAACAGGGTAATAACTTCATGTGCGGTATCGCCGGATTTCAAGGGGAGTTTGCCCCCTCTCTCCTGCCGCTGATGAGCAATGCGCTTGCAAATCGTGGCCCCGATCATCAAGCGTACTGGCACGATTCAGAAAAAGCTGCCGGATTGGTTCACGCTCGACTTTCCATCATCGACTTATCCGAGCGTAGCAACCAACCCTTATGGGATAGTACCGGTCGCTATGCAATCGTGTTTAACGGTGAGATCTACAACTACCGAGAGCTGCGCAACGAGCTGATCGCACAGGGTTATGATTTCCAGTCGAACGGCGATGGCGAAGTTATTCTGTATGCCTATATTCGTGAGGGTATCAATTCATTCAAACGCCTGAACGGCATCTATGCATTTGCGATCTGGGATAATTTCAGCGAAGAGCTTTTGGTAGTACGCGACCCATTCGGCGTTAAGCCGCTCTACTTCGCCCAAACATCTGCCGGTTTTATTTTTGCGAGCGAAATAAAAGCACTGCTATGCAGCCCCGATATTCCACGCGATCTCGACCATACCGCTTTATGGCAAGCGCTGACGTATTTGTGGGTGCCCGGCCCGCGTACTACATTATCTGCTGTGCGTAAACTGCAGCCCGGTAATTATTTGCGTGTTAAAAATCGCGCAATCATCGAACAAAAATCTTTTGCTGAATATCCCGCATTTGAACCAGCATTTAAAGGCTCACTAAAAGAAGGTATTGAACAAACCCAGCATCTGCTTGAACAAGCAGTGCAACGCCAGTTGGTCGCCGATGTTCCGGTCGGGGCTTTTCTTTCAGGTGGTGTCGATTCAAGTGCCATCTGCCATTTCGCGGCGAAGGCGCTCGATAAGAATTTGCAGTGCTTTACCATCGAGCTGCAGGGTGCTGAAGCAGAAGGTATGCAAGATGACCTTTTCTACGCAAAGAAAATGGCACAGCAACTTGGGGTGCCACTCGAAATTGTCAAAGTCACGCCCGACATCGTGCACGATTTACCGCGCATGCTGTTCGCACTTGATGAACCGCAGGCTGACCCCGCCCCACTCAATGCACTGTACATCTCAGAAAAAGCACGTGAGATGAATATTAAAGTGCTGCTGTCGGGTGCGGGCGGCGACGATATATTTTCGGGCTACCGCCGTCATTACGCCTTGCAACAAGAACAGTTGTGGTCATGGCTGCCCGATATAGGCCGAAATTTACTGCGCCATGCCACCGCCGCATTACCGCAAGGGTCGCAATTCTCGCGACGAATCAGTAAAGCCTTTAGCTACGCGAATTTACCCGCGATTGATCGCCTCATCAGTTATTTTTTCTGGATCAAACCGCAACAAAGTCTTGCGCTGTTTAATCCCGCCATTCGCGCGGAAATTGCCGCGAATGATATCGCCGCACCACTGCGCGCAACATTGGCAGATGGTGTTGCCGGTTCACAGCCGCTGAATCAAATGCTCTATCTAGAGCAAAAATATTTTCTGCTCGATCACAACTTTAACTACACCGATAAAACCTCAATGGCTGCGGGCGTCGAGGTGCGCGTCCCCTTCCTCGATCCTGATTTAGTGGCGTTCGCCAACCGTTTGCCTACCGATTGGAAATACAAGGGCCGCGAAGGTAAATGGATTCTGAAGAAGGCGCTCGAAGATATTTTGCCGAACGATGTGCTCTATCGCCCCAAAACTGGCTTTGGCGCCCCGCTGCGCGCCTGGCTACGTGGTCCACTAAAACCTTTTGTCGAAGACATGTTGTCACCCGCTGCCATCAATCGACGTGGTATCTTCGACAGCAGTGCCGTGCAGCGATTAATTGCGGATGATCGCAGCGGTAAAATCGATGCCGCGTACACAATATTTTCATTAATTTGTATTGAAATATGGGCAAGGCAGTTTGTGGATCAGGCTTTGCCGACTGTTACTGTGTAAATTTTTGGTTACTTTCGCAACAACAAATAAGGGATGGAGCAAATGGAAATTAAACGTTTTACAAAAATCGCGACTCTTGGGCTTGTTCTGTTCTTGTCTGCACGCGCACAGGCACTGTCTTACACCGCCGATACGTTTTCGTTTCCCGACGCCAGAGGTGGCAGCACGTACGCATATGGCATCAACGACAATGGTATCGTCGCAGGAAGTTATTCAATTCTTGGCTCAACAGAGGGTTATGGCTTTATTTATAACGCCGGTGCATTCACCCAGATTTCTGCGCCGGGAGCCAGTGGCGCTCACGGTGGTACCTTTGTAACCGATATCAATAATAATGGCTCAGTCACAGGCCATTATTATTCGCCAGCACAGGAAAAAGAGATCGGTTTCATTTACAACGGCAATAGTTATACAAGCATAGATGCCTCTCCACTCAACTCAAACCGAACCACTAACACGACGCCCACAGATATTAATGACAGCGAGCTGGTCACTGGTAGTTTGACTGATTATGCAACCGGCACACAGTTTGGATTCCGCTACGACAACGGAGTGCTCTCGACGGTGATACCCATGACCGCGGAGGCATTATTCGCGACTCTCACCGGGATGAACAACGCTGACCAGCTTGTTGGGGCTATGATTGACGAAGGCGGTACCTTCCATGGATATATCGCTGACGGTAGCTCAATCAGCATTTTTGATACGCCAAACGCTACAAATACTTTCTTTGATGGCATCAGCAATAACCACCAAGTTCTTGGACACTATTCGGACGCTACGGGAACACATTATTTTGTTTTCACCAATGGGACATATCAAACAATAGAGCTGCCCCAACTAAGTGCCAGCAGCATCGTGCTTTATGACATTAATAACAGCGGCCAGATTGTCGGCTCGGCTTACGGCGGCATAGCAGGTGCTTATGGCTTCGTGCTGACGCCGGTACCGGCTCCAGCAACAATGGGACTGTTCGCCTCCAGTTTGCTTGGTTTGGCTGGCTTTCAAAGACGTAGTAAAGTTCGACATCAACTCTAATAACGCAGTGTGGCAATGAAACAAATTCTGCAAAACCTAAAAGACGGCACGACAACCATCGCGGATATTCCGGTACCGCAAGCACCGCGCGGAGGTCTGTTGATTCGCACATCGTGCACTCTCGTATCAGCCGGCACCGAGCGCATGCTGGTCGACTTCGGCAAAGGTAATTTATTGCAGAAAGCGCGCTCGCAACCCGACAAAGTCAAACAGGTTTTGGAAAAAATAAAAACCGATGGTTTGATGGCGACCATCAATACGGTGCTCAATAAGCTTGATACACCACTGCCGCTAGGTTATTGCAATGTCGGACGCGTCGTCGATATCGGCAACTCTGTCACCGCATTTACCATCGGCGATCGCGTCGTTTCGAATGGCAAACACGCTGACTTCGTCGCAGTCCCGCAAAATCTCTGTGCAAAAATTCCCGATGCTGTCGACGATGAGTCGGCGGCGTTTACTGTTATCGGCGCCATTGCGTTACAGGGAATTCGTTTATTGAAACCGACGCTCGGCGAAACCGTTGTCGTCACGGGATTGGGCCTAATCGGTCTGGTTGCTGTGCAATTGTTGCGCGCACATGGTTGTCGTGTACTCGGTTTGGATTTCGATGCATCGAAACTCGCACTCGCTCGCGAATTCGGCGCAGAAACCGTCAATCTTGCCGCAGGCGAAGACCCCATCGCTATTGCGCAAGCATATTCTCGCGGACGCGGTGTCGATGCCGTGTTAATTACAGCATCGACGAAAAGTAATGAGCCGATTCATCAGGCTGCAACGATGTGTCGTAAGCGCGGCCGTATTGTCCTCGTCGGGGTGGTCGGTATGGAAATGTCGCGCGCCGATTTCTACGAAAAAGAATTGTCATTTCAGGTGTCGTGCTCATATGGCCCCGGCCGCTACGATCCTGACTATGAAGAGCGTGGTCACGATTACCCTGTAGGCTTCGTACGCTGGACCGAGCAGCGCAACTTTGAAGCGATTCTCGACATGCTTGCCGATGGGCGTATCAATTTCAAACCGCTGGTCTCGCATCGTTTTTCGGTGACCGAAGCAGAGGCCGCCTATCAATTAATCAGCGAAGGTAATCCGCTCGGTGTACTGCTCGAATACGCGCAGGATGATTCAGCGCAATTGCAGCGCAGTATTTCGATTGCAGCGCCCGCCTCTGCATTGTCAGGCAAGCCCGCACTCGGATTTATTGGTGCAGGCAATTACGCCACAGCCGTGTTAATTCCTGCTTTTGCGAAAGCTGAAGCTCGTCTGGTGTCAGTAGCATCGGCGAGCGGTGTCAGCGGTGTGCATGTTGCGAAAAAATTCAACATCGAAAATGCGGCAACCGACAGTGATGCGCTAATCGCGGACAAATCAATCAATGCGGTTGTCATCACCACGCGTCACGACAGCCACGCTGACTGGGTATGCAAAGCGCTTAACGCAGGCAAGCATGTTTTCGTCGAGAAGCCACTGGCACTGACTCGCGAACAGTTGGAGAAGGTGTCGGCAACTCATACTGCCAATCCGCAACAAATATTGATGGTTGGCTTTAATCGCCGCTATGCACCGCACATCGTAACGGCAAAACGCGCGCTGCAAGCCAAAACCGGCCCGAAGAGTTTTGTCATGACTGTGAATGCGGGGGCCATACCTCGCGATCACTGGACGCAGAATTTGGAAATAGGCGGCGGTCGCATTATTGGCGAAGGCTGCCACTTTATCGATCTACTGCGTTTTCTCGCCGGATCTTCGATTGTCTCGACTCACGCAATAGGCATGGGCAGCACAGCACCTCACGATACCGTCATCATTTCGTTGCAATTTGCCGATGGCTCGATCGGCACCGTGAATTATTTTGCTAACGGCTCGAAGTCATTCCCGAAAGAGCGACTCGAAATTTTTGCGCAAGGCTCGATATTGCAAGTGGATAATTATCGCTCGCTGCGCGCTTTCAATTGGCCAGGCGTAAGCAATGAGCGTAGCTGGAGGCAGGACAAGGGCCAGCAGCAATGTGCGCAGGCTTTCGTGAATGCCATCGCCAATGGTAAAACCGATGCATTGATCGGATTCACTGAGCTAAATGAAGTCATGCAATCCTGCTTCGATGTCGTCGAACAACTCGCGTAACGCTGCACAGAGTTATCGATATGTCTGCACGATGGCAACGCTGGTTACGCACATTTCATACGATTAAACATTTACAACCACGCCAGGCGTGGTATTTTTTTTTGCGGCGCGGGATCGGCGCCAATACGGTTAAGGTTTCAGCAAACGAATTCAAGCAACAACCTGTCTCATTACTCCCCGCTCTGCAACTAAAACACACCGACTCTGAGTACGGAAACTTCTCGTTTACATTTCTGAACCGGTCATTGAACTTTCCTCGCGACGCTATGGACTGGTGCCCGCATGAGGCTCAGCGCTTATGGCGTTACAACCTGCACTATTTCGATTTTCTGCGCGAAGAGAAGCGCTCTCTGCGTGAAAAAATTGCGCTCATCGATGATTGGATTGAGCGCAATCCGCAAGGATCGGAGCCAGCCTGGGAGCCCTATACCGCGAGTTTACGTATCGTCAATTGGTGTTTGTTTTTCTGGTCGCTACCAAAAGAAAAAATCCGACAGGATTGGTTAAACAGTCTTCACTTACAGGCGTTCTGGCTGGAACGCAATCTCGAATTGCATATTCTTGCCAATCATTATTTTGAAAATATCAAAGCCATGATTTTTGCATCGTTTTTCTTTGACGATCGAAACAGCATTAAATGGCGAGTTCATTTTCAAAACGAATTGATCACGCAGCTCGCCGAACAGACCTTGGCTGACGGTGGTCATTATGAGCGCAGCCCACAGTATCACTGCATATTACTCGAAGATTATCTGGACCTTTATGCGTTGCTGAGTGAAAACACTGCACTGGCAAACCCGGCTACTATCTCAGCGCTGGCTCAAACAATCGAGCCCGCACTAACTTTTCTAGCGGCTATCGTCACACCCGACGACGACATTCCACTATTCAACGACTCAGCCAGCGGTGTTGCCTCTCGCCCGAGCGCTATTTTTGCAAAGGCACGTGAACTCGGTTTCTCGATTGAAGTACCTCAAACAACATTAATCGAGTTGCCTGAGAGCGGCTTGTTTGGCTGGAAATGCAACAACGATTATTTTCTTATCGACTGCGGCGACATCGGCCCCAACTATCAACCCGGTCACACGCACTGCGATTTTTTGAGTTACGTGCTGATGCTCGATGGGCAATGGGTTGTCGTCGACAGCGGTCTCTGTGAATATGAGCCAGGAGCGATGCGCACATACGTTCGCAGCACCGCCGCTCACAACACACTGATGATCGATCAATGTGAACAGTCGGAAATTTGGGGAGAGTTTCGCGTTGGTCGCCGCGCCAAGCGCATCGATGCCGCGCTGCGAAAGGAAAATACCCGAATCACTTTCACAGGCTCTTATCGTGGCTTTCCTGCGGCTAAAGCCAGCATCGTTCATCTGCGCAACGTGATACTGGATATGTCAGAAGCCGGAAAAATTTTAACGCTGACACTCACAGACAAGATCACAGGCGAAGATCATGAAACACACCTTATTGAAAGCTTTATACACCTGCATCCAACGTTATCCTGTGCGCCCAATAATGAGCAACTCGAAGCGCTTGAAATTGCCAACGGGAAAAGAAAGCTGCTGATTAAAGGACTCACTTCCACTTCGTCGAAAAAAAGCTGGTACTGCCCTCAATTCGGTGTAATTCAAGAAAATCAGCTACTGCAGCAAGCAGTCAGCACCCAACTGCCTGCAACGCTCTCATATCAACTGCAAAGGATTGACTAAACTGCGTCAACGATAGGTGTATTACACCGCTCTGTACGCCGCCGCTTTATCTGTACAAGGGTTGAGATAAGCTGCAGCACAATCAATAAGGGCAAGATACGCAACAACCAAAGTAGAGTTTTCGCCATCCATAACAAACCCTGCTTATCCACAAACAGGCGGGTATATTCCTCCTGTGAAACGTAAGTATGCGGGAAGAAATTTAAAACTACCCCGATACCACTATAAATGATTCGCTCAAGCCGTTTATTTCCAAGCGGAACATATATAGTTTCAAGAAAAGAAAAGTAGCGCGATATCTCAAAGCGAGGCGCAATACCTACGGCTGCATTATCAAGAAAGCTGCCATAGTATGGCGATGAGTCATCCTTCAGCTTATTTAATGGGAGGATAGATGGCTCAGCAAGATGCTTTTGCTGCAAAGTAGCGAAATCGATATGGGCGTTTTTTGAAACAGGGATTCCTCCCTCCATCATATCAACCAGACCACGCTGCGTTATGCCATCCAACGTGTAAGGCATATCCAGCAACGTATGACCGTTGCCCGTCAGAAAGTCGCCATAGGGAAGAAAATGCACCACTCGAAAATTGTAATGATGTCCCAATAGGTAAACTGCCATGCCCATCGTGAGATTCGAGCAATTTCCATAGCCCTGCTCAATGGCCAAGCGATAGCGATCGCTTGGCAGCACTTCAAAAATGGCCTTAGCTTCTCTGTAAGGGATAGGCTCGATCAGCTTGTGAACATCCGGAACCGACTGAGAGCTATCCTGCGAATCAAGGCCGATCGATTCCAACATCTGTGCACTCACCGGAACCAGCGTCGCCGCCTTTTGAAAGGCAATCGGAGAAACACGGATGAAGTAGGCGAGCAAAATCAGCGTCAAAACTGACGCGACAAACACTGCTCTCTTGATGATTAACAGAATCACTCTAGACTCCCTGGCCCGCCCCAACACCAACACCTTAGATGAGGGCTCCCAACTTTTTATTAGGATATTTTGACAATTCAGAGTCCAGGCGAGACTACCGGAATACCATCATCGTTTCCAGAAGCTCGTCGCAAAAAAAAGATAACCTATACATACTGCAGGTCCGCCTAGGATTGATGCGACTGGAAAATGCCGTTCCAAAGTGATAGCTTTCGCGTTCGTTATAAAGAAGTTCTAGCGATTGTCACTTTGCAGACAAAATAACTTAATAAGATTGACAGCAAAGGCCCGATGTAGCGTTACCCCCAATGAAAATACTGTTTCTTTCGCATTACTTCCCGCCCGAGGTCAATGCACCAGCCACTCGCACCTATGAGCACTGTCGCCGATGGGTAGAGCTGGGCCATGAGGTCACGGTCATTAGCTGTGTGCCGCATCACCCCATGGGCAAAGCGTATCCAGGCTATCGCAACAAGCTGATCCAAACGGAATATAAAGATGGCATCAAAGCCATCAAGATCTTGACCTATATCACCGCAAATGAGGGTTTTCTCAAGCGCACATGGAACTACGTGTTCTACATGATCATGGCAATTGCAGTCGCCCCATTTCTGCCGAAAGCGGATATCGTCATCTCAACCTCACCTCAATTCTTCAACGGCCTCGCCGGTTACTTTGTATCTCGAATAAAGCGCTGCCGCTGGGTGCTGGAGATTCGCGACCTGTGGCCCGAGTCGATTCTTGCGGTCGGAGCTATCAAGAACCCTTTAATTATTCGTGCGCTGGAAGGTATTGAGCGGTTTGTATATCGCAAAGCCGATCATATTGTTCCTGTGACATACGCTTTTCAGCGACACATATCTGCCCGAGGCGCTCACCCGGATCAAATAACCGTAATTCGCAACGGCGTCGACCTCAAATTTTTTGAGCCACAGGCTAAAAACAATGAATTTGCGCGACAACTCGGTGTCGAAGGCAAGTTCGTCGCAGCCTACGTTGGCACTCACGGTATGGCGCATGGACTAGACCTATTAATAGATACAGCCGAACGTCTAAGAGATCGCGAAGACATTGTAATTTTGCTCGCTGGGGACGGTGCCGAACGTTCTCGCTTGCTTAAAGAAGTCGAGCGTCGCAACTTAAAAAATATAAAGCTACTAGGCCAGCTCCCCAAAACGGATATGCCGAAGTTGTGGTCGATTACCGATGCAAGTCTTGTGGTATTAAAAAAACTCGATTTATTTCTGACGGTAATCCCGTCCAAAATTTTCGAAAGTATGGCGATGAAACAACCGATTATTTTGGGTGTTGCCGGAGAGAGTGCTGAGCTGATTGAAGAAAGTGGCGCAGGGCTGGTCATTGAGCCTGAAAATATTAACCAGCTAACCGATGCAATCCTTCGTCTAGCCAACTCGCCCGAATTACGCCAAGAATTGGGCGAGAAAGGACGTAATTATGTTGCCTCTAATTTTGATCGCACAGTTTTGGCTGACCGCTTTGAGCAGCTGGTAGTTGGTATCTCAAAATCGGATACCCGCGACTAAAAAGTTTAAACGCTTACGGATAACCGCAATGAATCAAGCAAATCAAAATCATACTTCATCGAGTAAAACCGCGACGTTGTTGCTATGGGGAGCACTGCTCGCCGCAATCGCTTTAGCAGTTTTCATCTATCGTGACAGCCTATCTCTAATGGTGCAGTGGTGGGAGCGCGAAGAATACAGTCACGGCTACATGATTCCGCTCGTTGCGCTGTTTTTGATTTGGCAAAAAATTAATCTGTTACCCAAAACAACTCAGCGCGGGTCTTGGTTTGGCTTTGTTTTGGTTGCCGTCGGATTGCTGGCATTTTTTGTTGGTGAGCTCAGCGCTCTCTACACCATAATCCAGTACGGCTTTTTGCTGACCATTACAGGCTTTGCGCTCGCGTTCTTTGGTACATCGAGTACACGACTTCTATGGGCTGCATTTGCCTATTTGATTTTCATGATTCCGCTTCCCAACTTCCTCTACAACAACCTATCAAGCCAATTGCAGTTGTGGTCTTCCATCGTGGGCGTTGCGGTAATACGCCTCTTCGGCATCAGCGTGTATCTTGAAGGTAACGTCATCGATCTTGGGCCAATGCAACTACAGGTCGCAGAAGCCTGCTCTGGCCTACGTTATCTATTCCCGTTAATGAGTTTTGGATTCTTGATCGGTTATCTGTACCGAGGCCCAATTTGGCAACGGGTGCTGATTTTTTTAACCACAGTCCCTATCACCTTATTAATGAATAGCTTCCGTATCGGCGTTATTGGCGTCACCGTCGATAAATGGGGCATTGAAATGGCAGAGGGCTTTCTGCACGATTTCGAAGGCTGGATCGTATTTATGGGCTGCGTTGGCATACTGTTCCTTGAAATCGCCGCCTTCCAGCTTTTCAGCTCGCAGCGCCGCGGTGTGTTTGATTTGATTAATCTCGACATACCTAAACTTGAAATCAAAATGAACGATTTCAAACTATCACCCAGCCAACAGCGTCCATTCATTGCCACCTTCATATTGTTGCTGATTACTACGCCTTACTTTGCCACTTTGGGCGAGCACGCCGAAATTGCACCGACAAGACAATCATTCAACCACTTCCCTCTCAGTCACAATGGCTGGAGCGGACACGAGAGTGGAATGGAGAAAAATATCGTCGATACGCTGAAGTTTAGTGATTACCTGTTGGCCGATTATCAGAAAACTGACAATTCTCTGCCCGTCAATTTTTATGTCGCCTGGTACGAATCGCAGAAGAAAGGCGCTTCGATTCACTCACCGCGCTCCTGCATCCCTGGGGGTGGTTGGCTGATAACCCAGCTGGATCAGCGAGAACTTTCACAAATTACTCGACTAAACGGAAAAGCATTGCGTGTCAATCGCGCAATTATTCAAAAGGGAGACTACACCAATGTCGTCTATTACTGGTTCGATGGACGCGATCGGAATATTACCAACGAATATGTCGCGAAGTGGTTTATTTTCTGGGACTCACTGACTCGCTCACGCTCCGATGGCGCCTTGATTCGTGTAGTGGCCTCCGTACCACCTGGCTCATCCATTGACGCAGCAGACAATCAACTGCAGCAGTTCCTTAAGGACTTTTATCCTTTGATTCCTGCTTATGTGCCGTAAGACGATGCGGAGCTTTTCTCACACTTACGTTACAATCGTGGATCGCGCATCATGAGCTTTGCCTTCATGCAGCTGCTGTACAGCTTCACGATAGCGATGCTGCTTACAGCGGTGTTGATGCCGCTAGCGATTCGCTTCGCACCTGCGCTGAAACTGATCGATGTTCCCGATCCACGCAAAGTACACACGCGCGTCATTCCCCGTTGCGGCGGTCTCGCGATGGTCCTGGGCATTACGACTCCGCTGTTATGGTATCTGCCACCTGACACCCCACTGCTGCACTTATTTATTGGCAGCATAGTCATCGTGTTGTTTGGTGCGCTTGATGATCGCAATAATCTAAATTACCGCTGGAAGTTCTTAGGGCAGATTCTCGCAGTCCTCATAGTTATGCAAGGCGGTGTTCTGATTCATCGCATACCACTAATGGAGTTTGATGGAGCTCCGGCATGGCTGAGCTATGGATTGACCTTTATTTTTATTTTGGGCGTAACCAATGCGGTCAATCTCACCGACGGACTTGATGGCCTTGCCGCAGGAACCACTCTACTTGCGCTAGCCATTCTGTTCACGCTCACGCAGATGAGTGAAAACAGCAATGCGGCATTTATCTCGCTCACTGTCATAGGCGGCATTCTCGGTTTTTTACGTTACAACACGTTTCCTGCACGTGTGTTCATGGGCGATGCAGGCAGCCAATTTCTCGGCTTCGTAACAGTTTGCCTTAGCATCCTGGTCACCCAATCCGACAATTGCGCTGTCAGCCCTGTGCTGCCGCTGCTAATTTTAGGACTGCCTGTGTTAGACACCACGATGGTGATGATCATTCGCATCGCACAGGGGCGCTCGCCTTTCTCCCCTGATCGAAATCACCTTCATCATCAAATTATGGCGCTTGGCTTTTATCACAACGAAGCCGTTGCCATTATTTATGTTTTACAAATCTTTTTGTTGTCGCTCGCTTTTACCTTGCGCTTTGCGCAAGACTCACTGCTGCTTGGAATCTATCTCGGATTTGCGGCCAGCCTAATACTCATCTTGGCTTTCGCCCGAAGCCATAATTGGAAGGTGCGCTCCGATAGCACGTGCGACGCCGCGGTTGAACGCCGAAACTTCTTGCTACGCAAATTCGAATGGTTTTATCAGCACTCCGGCTACGTCATACAAACCTTAGTAGCCAGCCTAATGCTCCTTGCGACGGCTTACCCTCGCCCCGAAGGATTGGGGATTCGCCCTATTACGCCAATCCTCATTGCAGTGCTGGCGATCGTTATCTTTTGCTTCCGTAGATTTCCAGTATGGAGTACTCGTATCAGCGTTTATTCCGCCAGCGTTTTGAGCGTTTATCTTTTTGCATCGAACCCCGCTCTTCAGCAGTGGCACACCTGGATAAACGGGACATTCATTGCTTTATTTACGCTACTTTGTTTAGCAATTCGAATGACACGTCGCGAACAATTTCGCTTGGATACGCAAGATCTATTGATTCTTGTCGTTATTTTGGTCATCCCGTTACTACCGTTTGAATCCATCAATCGCTACGCCATTGGCGAATTCGCATTGCGCCTTGCGGTACTTATGTACAGCTGTGAGTTCATCATCGGCAAATCACAGGGTAAAGCCTCATTAACCATAGTTTTAGCTGCGATGCTATCGATTGTTGTCGCAATAGCAAAAGCGTGGCATTTAGCATTCTGAGTTTGAATTGGAGAAAATCATGACAAAGCAATCACAATTAAAACCGACGCTTCGTAAACCTCTGGCAATTGCGCTGAGTATTGCTCTATCCGGCTCTATGCTCATCGGCTGCAGCGGGAAAGAAGAACGCGAAGCAAAATATTTACAGCGCGCAGAAGAGTATTTAGCCAAAAAAGATTATGACAAGGCCCGTATTGAGGCAAAAAATGTTCTGCAGATTAACGCTAACAACGCTGAAGCGCATTACGTTGTTGCACAGATTGCTGAGTCAGAAAAAAACTGGCAGCAAATGTATGGCGAGCTGAGTGCTGCGATTCAATATGATCCAAAACTACTAAAAGCGCATATTAAGCTCGCTCAGTTTTTAGTTGCCGTCAATGAATTGGATAAAGCGGCCGAAGAGGCTCAAAAGATAAATGAAATATCTCCTGAAAATGCGGACTACTACGCCATTCTAGCGAGCATTTCAGCACGACAAAACAAAAAAGACGAAGCCATCCAACACGCGGAAAAATCTCTAGCCATCCAACCTGGAAATGTAGGCGCATCGGCACTATTAGGAACACTCTACGCGGACTCCGACCCAGCAAAAGCGGAGCAAATCATCACTGCAAGCATAAAAGCAAACCCCGAAGAACATGATTTGCTGACCATGCTGGCAAGCTTCTATGCAAAACAAAACCAAGCCGATAAAGCGATTGCCGTGATGAAAGACCTCATCAAGGCCCGCCCCGAAACAACCGCTTACGTTGCGCAACTCGCCAGCTATTACCTCAGCTTAAATAGAGCGGCAGATGCAGAAGCATTACTTCAACAAGCGATCAAAGATCAACCCGATAACGCCGACCTCAAGCTGACACTGGTCGAACTGATCGCAAAACAACGCAGCCCGGAAGATGCACTCAAGCAACTCGAAAAATTCAGCAAAGCAGAACCAGATAACTATAAGTTACGCTCCACACTGGCTCGCTTCTATCTATCGACTAATGCTGCGGACAAAGCCATCGCGACTTATCAGTACACCATTGATAAAGATGTCAAAAGCGAAGGTATTGATGCCCGTAACAGAGTTGTGGAGATCTATCTTGCGCAAAATAAACGCAACGAAGCCGAAGCAATTTTAAAAGATATTTTGAAACTTGAACCTGAAAATCCTGATGCACTTCTCACTCGGGCACGCTTGGCATTGGCTGACAATAAGCCTGATAACGCCATTGCTGATCTGCGCGCGAATTTGAAAAACAATCCGGATTCGCCACAAGCATTGACATTGCTGGCCGTAGCGCAAGAGCGTACCGGAGCAATTGATCTGGCGCTGGACAGCTACAAGAAAGTCCTCGAGAAAAACCCGAAGGACGTGCCCTCTCTCGTCGGTGCAGCTCGACTGGAGATTCGTCGTAACCAGCTCGATGAAGCGCAGAAAAAACTTGAACAAGCCCGCTCTCTTGCCGGTACCAATGTTGAAGTCGCAAGCCTTCTGGTCGATTTGTATGCTCGCAAGCAACAATGGCAACAAGCTTTTGAAATCAGCGAACAGCTGACGCTCAACAGCAACACAGCGGCTCTTGGATATTATTTAAAAGGCGTTACCCAACTTCAGAAAAAAGATAGCGCGGCGGCCATTGACTCATTGAAGAAGTCATTGGAAAAAGAGCCTCGCGCCCTCGAACCGCTCCAAATGCTTATTTCAAGCTATGTAGCAAACAAACAAGCTGAACAGGCATTGAGCTTTCTGGAAACACATGTCAAGAATCATCCAGAGTTGATTCAGGCTCAGGAGCTCTTGGGTTCCCTTTATCGTCAAATGGGTAAATTCCCGCAGGCACAACAGACACTGGAAGAGGTTGTTAAGAAGGAACCCAATCGTAGTGCCGCCTATCGTGAATTGATGGCTGTTTACGGAGCTCAAAACCAGCCCGAAAAAATCACCGCATTGCTAAACGATGGATTAAAGAAAAACCCGGAGAGTGCCGAGCTTCTTGTCCTTCAAGCCCAATTTGCACAAAACACCGGCGATAATGAATTAGCGCTGAGCAGCTACGATAAAGCTTTAAAGCTAAAACCAAATGCGGACATCATTAAAAATAACCTTGCAGTTCTGCTTATGGAGAAATTCCCAACCGACGAAAATTTACGCCGTGCACAAGCGTTAACTGCTGGATTTGCAGATAGCAAAAGTCCCTTGCTGGTCGACACGCTCGCATGGCTGCAATACAAGATGAAAAATTATCAGCAAACCATCTCTTTGCTGAACAGCGTTCTGAAAGATGATATGGCTGCGCCTGAGCTGCGTTATCACCTCGGCATGGCTTACCTCAAGAACGGTGACAAAGAAAAAGCGAAAGCAGAGCTGACGCGAGCGACGTCCACCCCCGCCCAATACACAGGACGGGACGAAGCCGAGGCAGAACTGAAAAAACTCTGATCGACATCCACGCGCAGTAACAAAAAGGGAGTGCAAACTCCCTTTTTTATTTCAGGCTTTGCTGAACGTTATCGAGAGAGGACTGTTGATAGCTGTGGATAAAGAACAGCTATTCCAAACGCGTTATTGATAGAAATTAATTGGGTCAATTTCAGTAAGGCTTAATTCTTGACGCCTACGCTTCCCTTACCGCTCACAGTGAAGGCAGGCATCATGTCAGTAAACTCCGTTTCATCATCCAATGCGCAAAATGCTGCGCTGCAAGCCCTTACAAAACTGGAAACCTCTGAGGCAGGTCCGGATCGCGATGGCGACGCCGACGACACCGGCGTCAAAGCCCCTGCCCCAGCTCCGGTTCAATCGACTGTTAATACTTCAGGCCAGACAATCGGAACAACGATCAGCACCAAGGCTTAACCTCCGTCGAAGCAAAACGAGCTTTGAATTAATCCCTAGGTAGTACATGCCCGCCCCGGCGCGGGCTTTTTTTGTTGGCCCCCCCGCGGTATTGTGTACCCCCAACAAATGCCCATAGCAGTGCCGGGCATGCTTGTACTAAAAAGCCGATATTTAAAGGACTTTACGTGATGAAGTGGACTTCTGTAGACATTCTTGGAGGGGGATTTGGTGCCCGGGACCGGAATCGAACCGGTACGGCCATTTCTAGCCGAGGGATTTTAAGTCCCTTGTGTCTACCTATTTCACCACCCGGGCGGGTGCGGGATTCAAGCAAGCTGCAGTTCGCTTTCTGGTTTTGTCGAGTTCTATCAGCTTGCTTTAGAAATGGAGGCGCGGGTCGGAATCGAACCGGCGTTCACGGATTTGCAATCCGGTGCATAACCACTCTGCTACCGCGCCATTAATCGTTTGATAATTGCTGAGGTCATCAGATCTAGAGCCCACTATTTAGGCGGCTCCAACATCTTGTCGCTACAGGTTTTTCTTAAAATCCCCTAGCGCACAGCGGGCGCAATTATGTACTTTTTTATTACGTTCTCGCAAGCACGCAACGAATCTTCATGACAGTTTTTTAATCCCTATCCTTCACACTCAACCGATAGACTTGCGGTTTGATCATGAACACCCGAAATGCTTTCAACAGCAGCTCACGGGTGCAGAACACTTCTGACGAGGAAAAAACTGATGATTGGCAACGATCCTTTAGATTTAGGCGGGCAAATCGCTTTTGTAACCGGCGCCGGCCAGGGTGCCGGGCGCGCGATCGCACTGGCGCTGGCGCACCACAATGCAGGCGGCGTGGCCGTCAATGATTATGTCGCCGAACGGGCAGATGCCGTGGCTGCCGAAATCAGAGCGCTCGGCATACCCGCGATCGGGGTACAGGCCGATGTGGGCGATTACGACTCGGTCAAAGCCGCGATGACCACAGCGGAAAAGGAACTCGGCCCGATCACCATCCTCGTCAACAATGCAGGCAATGCGGGGCCAAACGTACAGATGCGCCCTTCTCCGTTGTTCTGGGAAGCCGATCCGCAGGAGTGGGATCGCTATTTCCGCACCAACCTGCAAGGCGTGATGAATTGCTGCCATATCGCGTTGGCGGGAATGGCCAAACAGGGCAAAGGCCGCATCGTCACGATCGTGTCGGATTCCGGACGCGTCGGCGAAGCGCGCCTTGCCGCGTATTCCGCAGCGAAAGCCGGGGCCAATGGTTTTGTGCGCTCGATCGCCAAAGAAGCTGGACGTTTCGGTATTACGTCGAACGCGATTTCGTTGTCGACATTGGAACCACCGCTCGAAGGCGCAGCAAAGGAAGAGTTTCTCGCCAGCGAACAGGCCAAAGCGCATGTATCGCGCTATGTGATTAGACGTTTTGGCAAACCCGATGATGTCGCCAACCTAACACTTTTCCTATGCTCGGATGCCGCATCATGGATTACGGGACAAACCTATCCGCTCAACGGCGGTTATTCGTTCGCCCAATAATCATCAATTGCTCGATAAATACGTCGCGGAGATCGGATTGTGCCAACCCCATCGGATATGAAAGACAAAGTTGCGCTGGTGACTGGCGCAGCTGCCGGACTCGGCAAAGCGACAGCCTTACGATTAGCGCGCGCAGGTGCGAATGTTTGTTTGGTCGATATCAATGCCGAAGCACTTGAAACTACCGCCACCGAAATTCGCGCGCTGGGCGTGCAGGTGATCACGCAGGCGATCGATTTATCCGTGATGGAAAATTGCCGCGATGCCGTGAACGCTGCAGTAACAGCGTTTGGCCGTCTCGATGCGTTGTGTAATGTCGCAGCGTATTTTATGCCCGCTCATACCGATCAGATGAGCGCAACCGATTGGAATCGAACCATCGCAGTCAATTTGAGTGCGCCGTTTCATTTGATTCAAACAGCGATTCCTCATTTGCTCGCAACCAAAGGTGCGGTGGTCAATGTCACCTCCTGCGCGGCCCATCAAGGTCAGGCTTATACAGCCGCGTATTGCGCGACCAAAGCCGGCTTGACGCATATGACCAAATCACTTGCGATGGAATATATGCACAAGTCGATTCGCTTCAACGCAGTTGCACCTGGCGGCATGATGACCGCGTTAGCTGCAGGTATGCGTAAACTGCAAAATCCTGATCCCTCTTTGATAATGCGCTATTCGCCGATGCGTGGCCTCGTTGAAGTTGAAGATGTCGCCGAAATGGTTGCATTTCTCGCCACCGATGCTGCACTTGGCTATCACGGTGCTGTCATCAATATCGATAACGGCATTACTGCTGGTTAAAAGCGCTGGTTAACGGTGCTGGTTAAAACTTAAAACGAGAAAATCAATCATGAGCATCGATCAAAAAGCACTTGAAGTTCTCATCGCCAAAGAAGAAATTCGCGAACTCGCGCTGCTTTATTCACGCGGCGTCGATCGTAAAGACGGCCCGCTGTTGCGCACGCTCTATACCGCAGATGCGACCGACACCCACGGCGACACCTTCGATGGCGGCGCAAAAGAATATGTCGATTTTCTCGAGCGCTCATTCCCTTACATGCCCTACAGCGGCCATCACATCTGCAATCATTTGATTTCGGTGGATGGCGATACCGGCGATGGCGAAGTGTATGCAATCGCGTATCACATCATTCCCGATGGCAAAGGCGGCTGGCTTGAAGATTTGATGAGCGTGCGTTACATCGATAATTATCGCAAAGAGGCCGATGGTCGCTGGCGCTTTGCAAAACGTGTGGTGACGTACGATATGCGCAATCGCCGCCCGATCGCAGCACCGGATATGCACAAAGTGGCTAGCGCCGATCCAAGCTACCAGGAATTGAAGAGCCGATTGTTTGCACGCGGCGAGCGCGCTTAATTTTTAGCGCTGTATAATTTCGCAATGAACGATCCTTCACTGCTTACCATTGATCAACTTTGCGAACTCGCGCGCGATCCACATGCGCGCGAAAATTATTCGCCGTTTGGCGACCATCATTTTTTGTTGGTCGATCTGAACACCGCGGCTCGTTCGCTATCGACCACGGAACAACAATCGGCACGCGATTTCCTTGCACAACTGCCCTGCCCCAGTATCGCAGTCGGTAACGAGCACTCGCTTCGCGATGCATTCGATATCGCCGTCGCCTCGATCGAAGAAACCAAAACACTGTGCGCGAATATTTCACGCACACCGATTGCAGCAATGACGCTCGCTCAGGTCATGCGCAGCACTGTCATGCTGCCGCTCGCTGAAGGACTGCTCGTCGAATCGCTCGCTTACGCCACCTTACAAGCGGGGCCGGAGTTTCGCGCATGGAGCGATACCAATCCACCCACGGCAGTAATGATTGCCGATGAGGGCTCGCCGTTATCGATTGAGCACGATGGCGATAATTTGCATGTAAAACTCAATCGCCCCAGTCGACGCAATGCAATTTCCGTAGAGATGCGCGATGCACTCACCGAGCTGTTCCAAGTGGTAATAGCCGACAAATCGATTCGACGCGTGAACATTAGCGGCAACGGCGGCTGTTTCAGTATCGGTGGCGATCTCGATGAATTCGGTACAGCGCCCAGCCCAGCCGAGGCCCACACGATTCGCTCTGTGCGCTTACCCGCACGCTATTTAATTCACTGCGCCGATCGCGTTGCCTTTCATGTGCATAGCGCATGCATCGGCGCCGGTGCTGAAATCCCCGCATTCGGCGGACGTGTCAGCGCAACGCGCAACGCATTTTTCCAATTGCCGGAAATTCAATTCGGCCTAATTCCCGGCGCCGGCGGTTGCGTGAGTATTCCGAAGCGCATCGGTAAACAACGCGCGATTTACATGGCATTGAGCGGAAAAAAAATTAGTGCGAAAACTGCATTGGAGTGGGGATTGATCGACGAAATCGTCGGTTAGATTTTAAGGCGATTCACGACTCAGCAATTTCTTACGATTCAACTGCTCCGCAGCGCTCATCGACTCCACACGATGGCACCGTCGATCAAGGTTTTGTTCACTGTCATCGTCGATAAATCTATCCGCGCATGCTCCCACGCTCGATCGAGCAGACAAAGCGTTGCCGGCATTCCCACTTCAAGATAATTTTTTCCACTGCCGGGGAATAATGGATCACCGAGAAATAATTCGAGTGCCTGCTCTGGCGACAGCGATTCTGCCGCGCCGATCGTAGCGCCCGCAGCCGTCCGCCGCGTTACCGCCGCCTGCATTGCCGGCCACGGATTGAGATGACCATAAGGCGCATCGGTACCCGCAGCCAGCGCGATACCGGCATCGCGAAAACCCTGCAACCGATAGAGCCATGACTGATCCGATTGGTCAACATCACGCAAATACGCGTCGCCGCGCTCGGCAATAAAATTCGGCTGCGTGACCACGATCAATTTCAAATCCGCGATTTTTTCGACAATATCCGGCGATGCAATCGATGCGTGCTCGATACGATCGCCTGCAATCGTTCCCGCTGTTTCAAAAGCATTGAGCGTAAAAATTAGATCGACCAACGTTACGCAATGCACGGCGACGGGACGTGCTGCCGCATGACTTTCGGCGATGGCATCGCACATCGCATCGAACTCAGGCAAATCATTATCGTGCAGATGAATTTTCAAAGCACCGCGCTGCAGACGTGAAACGTTTTTGCAGGCAATTAGCGATGTATCGCCCATCATTACCACTCGCTGCAATAATTCGCCGCTCGCTTGCCATTGTGAAAACTGCGCGAACGATTCTTCGGAGTTATTCGCCGACGTATCGGTAAATCCTGTCACGCCATAGCGGGCCAATCGCGCACTCGCCGTGCGAATATCCGGTAATTGCCGGCCGATTTTTTGTCGCAGCCAGACATCGCCATCGTATAGGCGCCCGGTATATTCGCCGTTGCATTTTTCCAGTGGCGAAGCGTCGAGATTGCCAAGCATGCGCAGCGCACGCGAATTCAAAATCCACAAGCGACCACTGCGGTGCTGTATACGCACGGGAATATCGACAACTGCCTGGTCAAGCCAATAGCGATCGATTTCTCCGGCAATAGACTCGTGATAACCAACGCCTCGCAGCCAGCTATCCGGTGTCAGCGTTTTCGCTTTTTCACGCAGTGCTGCGCACAGTCCTTCGGCATCATTTATCTGTGGAGGACCACAAAAAACCGATTCGCGAGCCGCAGCGCTCGCCAAAAAATGCATATGGTGATCGTGCAGGCCGGGAATAACGGCGTTGCCGAACGCATCGACGATTTGTTCCCCCGCAACAGGCTCGATACATTCCGCAATTTGCGTAATCGCGCCGCCAGAAATGCGGATATCGACAACGGACGAGAAGTTAATTTGCGCGCGGCGTATCAGCATCGAATATCGAATTCCGCGAGAACCGCTTGCGTATCTGCACCCAATGCACGCGCCGCAGTTTTTGGTTGACGCATGCGAGGAGGAGCGACCGCCGTGTGACTCTGCTGCAAATAATTTCTCCAATCGAGATAACGCTCACGTGCTGAATTCGCATCCAGCGCCCCGCAAAATTGGGCGCAATGTGCGACGACATCACGCAACGATAACGCAATCAGTTCGCCGCCTCCTCGCAGATAACTGGCCCATGCAATCAACGCTGCATGCATTCCCGTGAGCGGGTCGGCAATCGCATCTGCGCAGAACATAATTTCGCCGGTGGTATCGAACAGCAATTGTGAAAGCCCTGCTGCAACGCCGGCATCATCGCCAAAAGCAACCCAACTCGCTTGCGGCTCATCACGCCCGTAACCGGTGATACTTAACCAAGTGAGCGCAGGATTCTTCGCAATGATTTCTTCCGCAATAATATTCATCTGGCGCAGCGCACGCGGGCGCGATGCCTCGATCACGATATCGGCGCGCAATATTAATTCCCGCAACTGCTCGCGCCCGCGCTGCGAATTCAGCGGCAACGCAACACATTCTTTATTCGCGTTAAGTAAATCGAAAAAACTTTTGTCGCCGAAACGAGCGCCATCGGGTCGCTCACTGCTTTCAACTTTGATAACACGCGCACCCAGCATTTGCAGCAGATGACCGCAGAGTGGCCCAGCCCACAACGACGAGAGATCGATGACCAGTGGCGATTTATTTTCGCGCGCCGGGGCGACGCTATTGGCGCCTATCGAGTAATGACGCTTAAACCACGATGACTCATCGGTCGGTGTCGATGCCATCGCACACACCGCAAGGCCAAGCAAGCGACCGCGCGTAATCGCGCTATCCAGGGCAACACTGCGAAGTGTCTGTGCGAGTATCTGCCAATCGCGCGTCGATTCAATCTCAAGCCACGCCGGAATCAATTCCCAATCGGAATCGCGTGCCAAATTAATCGCGAGATAGCCATCCTTCACGGCCAATAATCGACAACTGCCACCGGAGGAAACGGCTCCGGCGCGCGCATAACCAAAACTAGCGGCGCGCTCGCCGAGCAATGCAGCTCCATCAAGTGTATTTAGTTCAGATGCTGAATTGGATTTCGTGCAACGATCGAGCGAGCGCAATGCGGCGATCACACCATCGGCACACGCTGCTAACGGTGCAGGACAAATCTCTACCGGCCCCTCTCTTCGCCCCGTTAATGCCATCAGCCCGCATTGCGCCGCTCGCTCCGCGGGATGTACCGGAGCACAGTGCACGCGCGCCGATAAACCCGCCTCGCGCAACAGCGTATTGGCGTAGAGTTCGGTCGTGTGATGAATATCGGTTGTCATACAACTCAGCTTGTTCCGCTCGAATTCGCCGCGGTGCGAGTTGACATTCTACCCGAGAGAAACAACGCCCTGAGAAGGCGAGCGGATTGATAAAAAACAGGGAGCCTATGCTCCCTGTTTTTGCTGCTGACTATCAGAATCGGTTCGTTATCCAAACACTTTTTGCAAAGCCATCGCCGCCATCATATCGCCCTGCAATTTAACTTTGCCAGACATGAATGCCATCTGCGGGTTCATCTGCTTATTCATGAGTTTTTCAAAAACTTCGATCGAAGCACTGATCGTCGCGTCGGCCGCCGCATCCGCCATGGAAACGGTTGGCGGGGTTGCCGTGCCGTCTAGAAATACATTGTTGCCATCGAGCACGAATTTGATTTTTTTACCGAACGGCTTGGACTCGGCTAATTTCTCTGTCAACGCACTTACAATTTCATCGATCGACGACATGCTTATTCTCCTCAGCTAAAAATGCTTTTCGATATTTTGTTACTGGCAATCTCAAGAAATGACCACAGCGCCGGGCGATGTTAGCAGAAAAAGAAATTTGACGTCAGTCAACTGCAATCAATTTTCCTTTCAAAATGCCGACGCAACGCGTTCCAGTCGCCCATCGCCACCTTCGCACCGCGCTCGGATAGATAAGCGGCGATATCCAGTAAGTAGGCCATATCGGCATCACCGCCGCAGAGTTGAAAAACCTGTTTACCCGTCGCCGTCAACCGCAACACCGGCAACTGCACGCCTTCGGTATTCAACCCGGAAATTTGCAGCGCGCGGCGATGACAAATCAGCAACAAGGGCTCCTGCTCATCGCCCGATTGACTGTGCAAATTGACCGAGCGATGCGTTTCGATCGGATGCAGCAAACCCAAAGACTCAGCGTTTTGCAACCAAACACCATGCAGCTGCGATTGAAAATAACGGCCGCGCGCATCGAAAATAAATTCGCCGATCACGTAGCGCGCCAGCAATTGAATCCCGGCGATGTCGTGCTCACCGATGAGACCCAGCGTTTCGATCGTCGCCAGGCTATATCGACCCGGCGCCGCGATTTCACGCACCAGCACGCGCGCCCACAACCGCTGTAGTTCTTCGCAGTGAATATCCTGCGCCCAGTGCCGCCAGCGCTGCAGCCATTGCGCACCGATTTCACGCTCGGCAAGCGGCTGTAGCGACTGGCTCTGTAGAATTTCCTCTTCCGCCAGCAAAGCGATACGGCGCACATTAAGCGAGCGGTCAATATCCTGATTGCCGCGCTCAGTGCTGACGGAGCCGAACAGATTTTGCGACTTGGTGAACCGCGCAAAGATTTGATCTTCATCGAGCACAGGCTGTTCGATAAAGCTGTACATCGGCACATCGCCTACCGCGATAGCATCGACGACCTTGCCGCCGTAACCGACCATTTTCTTACCGGTACGCAGCCCCGCCAACTCCATCTCAGTCGCCTGAATGGCTTCGCGCTCGGCTTGACGCACGCGCGTGCGATCCAATCCCTCACAGCGAATTTGTCGCGGACTGGTAAGACCATCGCTATCGCCGAACAAATACACCCACAGGCGGTCCAGCCATAGCTCCTGCATCTGCTGGTTTCTCAACATAAATCGTTTACTCCGCTCAACCCTGAAATACTGGCCATTCTGGCAATCGTTATCGTGAATATTTATGAGCGATTTCTGGTCATGAAGTGTGCACGCTTTTCCTCGATGTCGGCAAGTAGGTCTGCCGCTGTGAACGGCGCCGCGTTACGCGCAAGAAGCCGACTATAAACTGGAAATATCATCAACTTGTGTCGATAATACCGCGAGGAGAATCAGAGATTTATGCCAGTGGAACGGATAGACGAGACGTTTTTGCAGCGCCAGCAAAATAAGTGCATGGCCTCGCCCCCAGGATTGCGATTCACGGACTCCGATGCTGCTAGCCGCTCCTCATGCCACCCACGCCCCGATCAGCTACCGATCCGCCATTTCGGCGCTTTGCGATTCGACGCAACCACTCAAATCAGCGGAAATACGCTGCATTGCAATCATTCGCGTTGAGTACCCTATGCGAAGCTTTGAGAAAATTGCGCGTAATGGGTCGTTTTTAAAAGATCGTATGCGAGTTGCCAGTATTTTATTTTCGCTGCTAGCGCTTGTGCTCGCTTCGCGCACGCATGCGGAAGAAATTTCCCGAGAGTACCGGATCAAGGCCGCCTATCTGTATAACCTCGGCAAGTTCATCATTTGGCCCAACGAAAATGAGATGCCCAAGGATGCTCCGATCACGATTTGCATCTATGGCTACAATCCCTTCGACCGCTATCTGGATAAATTGCAGGAACGGCAAATTCGCGGTAAACCCATCAGCGTTCGCTATCTCGGCGAAAACGATGCGATCGATAGCTGCCAGTTGCTGTTCATTTCGCAGCTCAATACATCGCGTCCGAAACTGCTGTCGGCACCGCCGCCTTACCCGCCGATTTTAACGATCAGCGATGACCAGGATTTTCTCAATCACGGTGGACACGTGAGCCTGGTCGCAGCCAACAATAATGTCCAACTCGATATCGATCTGACGCGCGCAAAGCAAACCGGTTTTAATGTCAGCGCCAGCCTCCTCGAAATCGCACACAGGATTCAATAAATGGCTGTCGAACCTGTGTCCAAGAACCCATCAGCCGGATCGAGTGCTTCAGCAGCCTCGACAGCGCAGCCGAGAAAACGCTCGCTGCAACTCAGCAATTGGTCGATCAGCAGCAAATTAATTCTGCTATCGCTGGCGACGAGTCTCATCGGTTTACTCGCCGCCATCAGCGCGATCGCCGCCTACGATCAATACAGCCTGCGCTCCGTGTTGCGCGAAGAATTCGGCGTACTCGCCAGCGTTATTGCCGACCGCTCCAGCGCCGCTGTGGTGTTCGACGACGAGACGCTGGCCCAGAACAACCTGAGCGCGCTGCAATACCGCAGCAGCGTCACCCTCGGTTGCATTTATCGAGTGAGCGGTGCCGAAAGCGGTGGGCAAAATGCCGGTGAGCAAAAAAATGATGAACAAGCCAACGAGCCGATTCCGTTAGCCAGTTTTCAGAGCAACACCAACGAACAATGCCCATCGATTGCCCTGCCATCGCAGCAGCAGATCACCATCGGCCAACTTTATTTGGATGTTGTGCAACCCATCGTGCTCGACGATGCGGTAGTCGGCGCACTCTATCTTCGCGCCTCGCTCGACGAAACCTACGCCCGCCTGCAGCACAAACTGCTGATCATGGTGCCGGTGGTCATCATCGCCGCTACCCTTGCGGTTTTGATCGGCGCGCTGCTCTCGCGCCACATTTCACACCCGCTGAAAATGCTCGGCAAAGCGGCGTCGCTGGTTGCGGAACACGACAACTATTCGATCCGCGCCGATAAATTCAGCAACGATGAAGTCGGCGGCGTGGTCGATTCGTTCAACCACATGCTGTCGGTGATCGAGAATGAAAACGAACGCCTGCGCGAGAGCGAAGAAAAATTCCGACTGATCAGCGAGTCCTCGAAGGTCGGAATCTTTCAACTCGATCGACACGGCCACCTGATTTACGCCAACGAAGAGATGTCCACGATTTCGGGCATCGATAGCAGCGAGTTACTCGAAAACGGCTGGCTGCATGTCGTTCACCCCGATGACAAACGTCGCATCAACGAGCAATTCCAATTACTGGTGCAACAGAATGCACCGCATATCAATCTCGATTGCTGTTTGATGCTGGCCGACGGCGGACTCAAATGGGTCACCGGCGATATCGCACCGATGTCCGATGCCGCCGGACAACAGATCGGTTTTCTCGGCACCCTCTCCGATATTTCCGAACTGAAAGAAGCCTACGATCAACTTGAGCAGATGGCGTTTTACGACACGCTGACGGGACTCGCCAATCGCCGCCTGTTCCGCAATCGTTTGGAGCATATGCTCAGCAATATTCCGCGCAGCGGCAATGGCGTGGCATTAATTCTCATCGATCTCGATCACTTCAAACACGTCAACGATTCGATGGGACACGACTCGGGCGATTCGTTACTCACCGTGATTTCCGAACGTTTGAAACACTGCGTGCGCTTCACCGATACCGTCGCACGTTTGGGCGGCGATGAATTCGCGGTGATTTTGCCGAATGTGCCCGACACGCTCACCGTTTCCGCCATCTCCGAAAAAATCATGCTGGCGATCAGCAAACCGGTTCTGCTCAGCGATCAGGAAATTACCGTCAGCGCGAGTATGGGCATCTCGATGGCGCCCGAGGATTGCAACACCGCAGAAACACTCATCAAAAATGCCGACCTCGCGCTCTACAAAGCCAAGGACGAGGGCCGCAATAATTTCAAATTCTTCACCACCGAAATGAACACGCTGCTGGTGCGGCATTTGAATCTCGTTCAACAATTGCGTCACGCCATCGACAACCAGGCTTTCCTGCTGCAATTCCAGCCGCAGATCGATCTCGGCAGCGGACAACTCGTCGGCTTTGAAGCGCTGGTACGCTGGCAACAGCAAGATCGCAGCATGGTAAGCCCCGCAGAATTCATTCCCATCGCCGAAGAAACTGGTTTGATCATTCCGCTCGGCCGCTGGATTTTACGCACCGCCTGCCAGCAAATGCGTGCGCTCGTCGATGCCAAGTTGGTCAACAATCGCGCCGTTATGGCGGTGAATTTATCGGTGAAACAATTCGAGGATTTTCAGCTGGTGAAATTCATCGGCGAAACGCTGATCGAGTTCGGCTTACGCCCGTCCCAGCTCGAACTCGAACTCACCGAAAGCATGCTGATGGAAAATATCGAAGACACCGTCGAAGCGCTGAAGAATTTAAAAGCGCTCGGCATCGGTCTTTCGATCGACGACTTCGGCACCGGTTATTCATCGCTCAGTTATTTGAAACGCCTCCCCGTCAATGTGATTAAAGTCGATCGCTCGTTCGTGATGGATATTCCCAACGATGTCGACGATATGGAAATCACTGCGGCGGTGATCGCGATGGCGCATAAGCTGCGCTACAAAGTTGTTGCAGAGGGTATTGAGACCGATGAGCAATATCGCTTCCTGCGCGAATCGGGCTGCGATTACGGACAGGGATATTTCTTCAGCCGGCCGCTATCCTCCGACCTGCTCGTCGATTTTTGCCGCCACTATCAGGCGGAGATCGAAAATGAAATGACGAAGCGGCCGACCTGATTTCCCATCAACGGCCACCCACCGACGGAAATAGAAAAATCCACGCCACGTTAATTAAGAAGTGACTGAGAATGCTCAGCGACAGCACGCCGGTCCGCCGATAGACAAAGCCGTGGAGCAACCCGGCCAAGATCGCAAGCATGACAAACTCCCAGCCACGATTCATGTGCACGATACCAAACAATACTGCAGCAATCGCAATCGCCGGTATCGGCGCGAGATATAACATCAGTTCACGCTGCAATGCCCCACGAAAAAATAATTCCTCGGCAAAACAGGTTTCCAATAAATTCACAAACAAAAATGCGGCAGCGTATTGCGGGATCGAATAGTGCATTGGATATCCAAGCGCCACGACTAGCAAAATAATTCCACCAACGCCGGCCGGCACCAGCCAAATGTTGCGCAAATTGCGCTTCTGCGGATGAAACTGTGCCGCGATCAATGCCAATAACAATCCTGCATAGGCTTTATCGAGTGGAAAATCGAACGCCAGCAAGGTGCTGCCGTATTCCCACCATTTGGAGTACAGAGGAACCGTTTCGATACCCGGCACCTCATGAAAACCTGCAAGCAGGCCCAACGCCATACCGCCATAACGCACCTGACGCTTCCAGCGTTCGGAAAGCTTCGAATAGACGGTCGCAACCAGTGTAAAACTGATCATCGCGACAATCGCCGTGGGATAGGCGACGAAACCGGCGGCGGTAAAACCCAACAGACTGATGATGATCACCGTTGCCAGGTACGGCACCCACTCGCGACGACCGGTATCGATAATGATCAACGACATCACCACCGCAATCGCATAAAAAGCTTGCGACGCCGCTAGCATGATGAGCTGCACTTGTTCCGACGTCATGTTCAAACCCTTTTATTTTTTAAACGCCAATTTTTGAACGTCAATTTTCAAATCAATATGCATCTTGAACTGCACAGTGACTGATTGTTACTGCCGCGCCGCGAGCAACTGCCGTTCGAATGCCAACCAGTCGATGTCAGTATCGGCAATACATTCGATGACGCTATCGACATTACCCGTGATCTCATTCACCGATAGCACACCATCGTCGGCATTAAAAACGAAATTGCCGCGCTCGGTCTGCATGACGGCTTTCAGACGCCGCATGTTGAGCCCGCTCATCAAACTCATCAGCCGCAAAAAATCGAATTGGATGGTATCGGCGAACAACCAGCCGCAACTGAAGAAATCATCGCCGCGATGCTCACGCCGCGCAAATTCGGTGCCCGGCATCAGAAAAATCGGCAATGGCATATCCGGTTTGGACAGCAGAAGATTATCCTGCGTCATCGCCATTTGCACCGGTATCGCTGCTGCCGCGCGCGCGCGATCCAGCCATTCGAGTGCTAATTGCCCTTGCTGCGTCCAACCGAGCTGCTGCGGCTGAGCTGGCAGCCGCGCCACAAAATGCTCCAGCAATTCACGCTCGCTCTCGCCACAGATATCCATTTTGTTGGCGACGATAATATCGGCGACTTTCAGTTGATCGTTAAAAATGGGATGGTTCAGATATCGCTCATCGCGCAATTTGCGCGGATCGATCAGACAAATCACCGCACGCAACTCGAGCACTTCGGCATACTGTTCGCCGCTCAGCGTATCGATAATTTCCTGGGGATGACCCAACCCGCTGGGCTCGACCAGCAATCGATCGGGCCGAACTTTAGCGATTAAATTATTGAGTGCGACGTGCATCGGCAAATTGCCAACACAGCACATGCAGCCACCCGCCACTTCGCGAATTTCCGCGCCGCTGCTCGATAGAATTTTGCCGTCGATGCCGATCTCGCCGAATTCATTGACGAGCACCGCCCATTTCTCGTCGGCGGGTTTACGCCGCAGCATATCGAGAATGGCCGTCGTTTTACCGGATCCGAGAAAGCCGGTGATGATATTGGTGGGAATGAGCGCGCGCATAACAATCACAGTAAAAAATCAGCGCGATTGTTGCACGTAAAAATAGCAATGATCAAACGCGGCATCGATGCGTATGCCGCGTTTGCAATGGCGAGCGTTAAATCAACGCTGAGAGTCTTACGTCTGCCCCGAGGACTCGCAGCAATTTGCCGTCAGCTGCGAACACCGGAGCAGATACGGTAAAACAAAAAGCATCGGTGGCTGACGAGCGATACACCGGTGAAACATAACTATGCAAACGCTCTGCGACCGCGCGGAACCATGGCCGCTGCGACCAATCGACACCACGCCGCGAGCCGCCGCGTGTTTGCACGATATCCTCCGCTGCAATATTTTCACTGACCTGCCGCCCATCTGCGCCGACCAGATAGAGTAATTCAAAGCGATGATCGTGTTTTAAGGTCTGCTGCATGGCTCGCTCGGCGCGATCGATGGTGCCCGTCATCTCCATTTGTGCAGCGAGCCGCTCTACCGCGCGCTGCGCATCATCGTGCAAATCGATACGAAACCCGCCGAGACCTGCGAGCAATTCATCGCTGTCGCTGCGCACCGCCTCACCGTGCTTGCGCACCTGCGCCGCTTTCGACAGCAAATCGCCGGCGACATGCGCAACGCGTTGAACATCGACATTGACGGCGCGTACCGCCACACCAATTTGCGTGGTGCCCGCAGCAATCACATCGAACTTCTGATCGAGCTGCTGCACTGCGAGCGACACACTGTGCAATTCGCTGCCCATACGTTCCATACCGGCACGCCCGACCGCCACAACCTCACCCATCACCGCGCTCGCACCGCTCAATTGCTTAACATCGCCACGAAAACTTTCGACGATGTCGAACACGCGGTCGGTGGCATCGGTGGTGTGATGCGCAAGCTTTCGTACCTCATCGGCGACCACGGCAAAACCGCGCCCCTGATCGCCGGCACGCGCCGCCTCGATCGCCGCATTGAGCGCGAGCAAATTAATCTGCTTGGAAATATTGGCGATGACGCCGATGACTTGAATGACTTCTTCGAGCTGTCCTTCGAGCCGTTTGATCGCATGCGTCAATTCGATTTCGCTGTCATTGATCGCTTCGACCTGCTGTGCGACGACACGACTTTCTTCTTCGCAGTGACGCACCGCAGCAGCGACTTGATTGGATAAATCCGCCACCTCCTGCGCGCGCGGAACCAATTCGCTATCGAGGGTTGTCGTCACTTCCTCGCTGGCGCTAGCGATCAGCGCCGAAGCATCTGCCAATTCAGCGCCGCCGCGCTCAGTATCGCCCGCGATTTGCACCAATTGCGGCGCGTGTGCCGCAATCGCAACCGCTGCGCCGACGCTTTTACCCACACGCTGCTGCAATGTCGTCAAAAAATTATTGAATTGCACATTCTGCGGTATGTCTTCGAGACGAAACGTCAAATTCATCTCTTCCAGCGCGCGCTGCAATTGTGCGCCGCTGTCTTTTTTTAACCGTGCACCGCTAAACCAAGCCACAGCAAAATACCTCGCTAAATCGGACAGCTATTTCAAGCAATCCAGATGCCAGCGAATTCATGCCCTAAAGCCGGAAAAATCTAACAGGAAAACTCAAGCGCGCACCAACCATGCGCGCATCGGAATTTTTGTGCACAAAATAGGAGAATGAACGGATTACGCGTAAGCGTGGGAGCGATCGGTGTGGTCGGTGATATCGCGCACGCCTTTCAGCTCGGGAATATTTTCGAGCAGCGTTTTTTCGATACCTTCTTTCAGCGTGACGTCGGCCATACCGCAGCCTTGACAGCCGCCGCCGAATTTCAGAATCGCAACATCGTCCGGTGTGATTTCAACCAGGCTGACTTCACCGCCGTGCGCCGCGAGCGATGGATTGATTTCGTTGTAGAGCAGGTAATTCACGCGATCTTCAAGCGGACTATCCGCGCCGACTTTCGGCAACTTCGCATTCGGGGCTTTAATGGTGAGCTGCCCGCCCATGCGATCTTTGGCGAAATCAACCAGTGCATCCTCCAAAAATGGAATGCTGCGGCGCTCGATGTATGCAGTGAATTTGGCGTACTCGATCACCTGATCATCGCCGCGTTTATCGTCGGCACGGCAATACGCGATGCAGGTTTCCGCCTTCGGTGTACCGGGCTGATTGATGAACATGCGCACGCCCAAAACTTCGGAATCCTGTTTCGAAAGCAACTCAGCCAGGTAATCCTGAGCGGTTTCGGTGATCGTGAGTTTCAGTTCGGAAGCGATATCGGTCATTGCACAATCCGGTCAGGTGTGGGGGCTGAAAGGCGGCGCAGTATACCCTAAAGATCATCGGTACCCCCGAGGGTCGGGAATATCGGTCAGGCGCCGGAATACCAGGGCTTTGCTAGAATTCGCAATCTATCATAAGTCATAACCTAGCTCTATAGTCGGGTATTTTTGACGAATTTCAAGACCTGCGCACGACCAATCTATATCAAAGTTTTTTGATATAGATTGCCAAACCCCCTATACTGCGCCGCTGACGCCCAAATCCATTTAAACAGTCACGACGCAAACGACGATTTCACCTGGAGTATCGATGAACACCGATCGCGCCCAACGCATTGCCGCACTCAAGCAAGCCCTGCAGGAACGCATACTGATCCTTGACGGCGCGATGGGCACGATGATCCAGACCTATAAATTGCAGGAAGCGGATTATCGCGGCGAGCGTTTCAAGGATTATCACCGCGATATCAAAGGCAATAATGACCTGCTCGCACTGACCAAGCCTGAAGTGATCGCGGCGATTCACACCGCCTATCTTGAAGCTGGCGCCGATATTCTCGAAACCAACACGTTCAACTCGACGCGGGTGTCGCAAGCCGATTACGGCCTGGAGGATCTGGTTTACGAGCTCAATGTCGAGGGCGCTCGCCTCGCACGTAAATGCGCCGATGCGATCACGGCAAAAACACCGCATAAGCCGCGTTATGTGGCGGGCGTGCTCGGCCCCACTTCGCGCACCGCAACGATTTCGCCCGACGTGAACGATCCGGGCTATCGCAATATCACCTTCGATGAACTCGTGAAGGATTATCGCGAAGCGGCATTCGGTCTGATCGAAGGCGGCGCCGATATTCTGATGATCGAAACGATTTTCGATACGCTGAACGCGAAAGCGGCAATTTTCGCCGTGCAGAGCGTGTACGACGAACTCGGCTTCGAATTGCCGATCATGATTTCGGGCACGATTACCGACGCATCAGGTCGCACACTCTCAGGACAAACCACCGAAGCATTCTGGTATTCGGTCGCGCACGCACAACCGATCAGCGTCGGCCTCAACTGTGCGCTCGGCGCCGATGCGCTGCGCGCCTATGTGTATGCGTTAGCCAATTGCGCAGAGACTTTTGTGTCGGCGCACCCGAATGCGGGGTTACCGAATGAATTCGGCGAATACGATCAAACACCTGAGGAAATGGCTGCGATCGTTACCGAATATGCACAAAGCGGGCTCGTCAATATTGTCGGCGGCTGCTGCGGCTCGACGCCTGCGCATATCAAGGCCATTGCTGAATCCGTAGCAAATCTATCGCCACGCAAAATCCCCGAATTGCCTAAAGCCTGTCGCTTGAGTGGGCTCGAGCCATTCGTAATCGACGAGAAATCGTTATTCGTGAACGTCGGCGAGCGCACCAATATCACCGGCTCCGCGAAATTCGCGAAATTGATTCGCGAAGAAAATTACACCGAAGCGCTCGAAGTCGCGCTGCAGCAAGTTCAAAACGGTGCGCAGATCATCGACATCAATATGGACGAAGGCATGCTCGATTCGCAGAAAGCGATGGTGCGCTTTCTAAATCTGATCGCGGGCGAGCCCGATATCGCGCGTGTGCCGATTATGATCGATTCCTCGAAGTGGGAAGTGATCGAAGCCGGCCTCAAATGCGTGCAGGGCAAAAGCATCGTCAACTCGATTTCGATGAAGGAAGGCGAAGCCGAATTCATCGAAAAAGCTACGCTATGCCGCCGCTATGGCGCGGCGATTATCGTGATGGCGTTCGACGAGAAAGGCCAGGCCGATACCGAAGCGCGCAAGAATGAAATCTGCAAACGCAGCTACGACATTCTCGTCAATAAAGTCGGCTTTCCGCCCGAAGACATTATTTTCGACCCAAACGTATTCGCAGTCGCGACCGGTATCGACGATCACAACAACTACGGCGTCGATTTTATCAACGCCTGCAAATTCATTCGCAGCGAATTGCCATACGCAAAAATTTCGGGTGGCATTTCCAACGTATCGTTTTCGTTTCGCGGCAACAATCCCGTGCGCGAAGCGATTCATGCAGTATTTTTGTATCACGCGATTCGCAACGGACTCACCATGGGTATCGTCAACGCGGGCCAGCTTGCGATATACGAGGATATTCCGCTCGAACTACGCGATGCCGTCGAAGATGTGATTTTGAATCGCCGCAACGACGGCACCGAGCGACTACTCGAAATCGCTGGAAAATACGCGGGCGATGGCGCGAAGAAAATCGAGGAAAACCTCGAATGGCGCGAGTGGCCTGTTAACAAGCGACTCGAACACGCACTCGTCAAAGGCATCACCGCATTTATCGAAGAAGATACCGAAGCTGCACGCGCCGCTGCGACACGACCGATCGAAGTGATCGAAGGTCCGCTCATGGATGGCATGAACGTGGTCGGCGACCTATTCGGCCAGGGCAAAATGTTTTTGCCGCAGGTGGTGAAAAGCGCGCGCGTCATGAAACAGGCGGTTGCCTATCTCACACCGTTTATCGAAGCGGCAAAAGATGTCGGCGCGAAACCGAACGGTCGCATTTTAATGGCGACCGTGAAAGGCGATGTGCACGATATCGGCAAAAATATTGTCGGTGTGGTGCTGCAGTGCAACAACTATGAAGTCATCGATCTCGGTGTGATGGTGTCGTGCGAAGAAATTCTGCGCGTTGCCAGGGAGAAAAAAGTCGACATCATCGGCCTCAGCGGTTTAATCACGCCGTCACTCGATGAAATGGTGCATGTCGCGCGCGAAATGCAGCGGCTCGATTTCAAATTACCGCTCATGATCGGCGGCGCGACCACATCGAAAGCGCACACGGCCGTGAAAATCGAACCGCAGTACAAAAACGATGCGGTGGTTTACGTGCCCGACGCATCGCGCTCGGTATCGGTTGCGTCGAGTTTACTCAGCGACGAATTGAAGCCGGCATTTGTTGCCGAGCGCCGCAGCGAATACGCAACCGTGCGCGAACGCAATGCGAACCGTCAGCCGAAAGCGATTCCGATTACTTACGACGAAGCGATAAAACGCGGCGCGCAATTCGATTGGAATAATTACACCCCACCGAAGCCGACATTCCTCGGCACGCAAGTGTTCGACGATTATTCGATCGCCGATTTAATCGATACGATCGACTGGACGCCGTTTTTCATCAGCTGGGATCTGGCCGGCAAATACCCGGATATTTTGCAGGATGACAAAGTCGGCGAGGCGGCTCGCAATTTATTTGTCGATGCGCAGGCGATGCTCAAACGCATCGTTGATGAAAAACTCATTCGTGCACGCGCTGTGATTGGCTTCTGGCCCGCTGCGCGCGTACATGGCGATGATATCGAAGTGTATGCCGACGATTCGCGTGCGCAACCGCTCGCTACGTTGCATCACCTGCGGCAACAAATCGATAAACCGAACAAGGAGCCAAACGCGAGCCTCGCCGATTTCATCGCGCCGAAAGAAACCAGCGCGCACGATTATGTCGGCGGCTTTGTGGTGACAGCAGGTATCGGCGCCGATGAACTCGCAAAAGACTTCATCGCCAAAAACGATGACTACAGCAGCATTATGGTGAAAGCGCTGGCCGACCGCTTAGCCGAGTCGTTAGCCGAGCATATGCATCGGCGCGTGCGCAAAGAGTTCTGGGGTTACGCGGTCGATGAACAGCTCGACAATGTCGATTTGATTCGCGAGCGCTATCGCGGCATTCGCCCTGCTCCCGGTTACCCAGCGTGTCCCGATCACACCGAGAAGGCAACCTTGTTTAAACTATTGGGGGCGGAGCGCATCGATGTCTCGTTGACCGAGCATTTTGCGATGACACCCGCAGCCAGCGTGAGTGGCTTCTATTACTCGCACCCCGAGTCACATTATTTCGCCATCGGCAAAATTCAGCGCGATCAGGTCGAGGCGCTTGCTGCACGCAAAAATATGCCCATCGCCGAGCTGGAACGCTGGCTTGCCCCCGTACTCGGTTACGAGCAGGCTTAGGTGGTGATCATTAAACGTTGGAGGCAGTCATGAATACATCGAACGACGACAAAGAAAAGGCACCGGGATTACTGCAAATCGTCGGCAGTGTTTTTTCAGCCGCCTTCGGCGTGCAAAGCAGCAAGAATCAGCAGCGCGACTTCAAACACGGCAAGGCGCGCGTGTTCATCATCAGTGGAATTATTTTTACGTTGCTGTTTATGGGAACGGTTTTCACCGTGGTGAAAATGGTGCTGAAGCAGGCGGGGTACTAAAACTTTAGTGTCGGCCCCCCGCCCGCAAAAAAATCTTAAGTCGGCATACCGTGCAGCCAGTACGCGACAGCACTCACGACGAGAGCGATTATCGCGATAGTGGCAAACGCATCGGCGCAACCGTCGCCGTGGTCAGCTTGATTCGAAGAGGAGGATTGTTGTTGCGACATGGCGAAATCACCTGTTAAGTCTGATTGAAATGATCGGTTAGAAAGGGACAGCAAATTGTCAGACCGCATTATGCTACAGGCGCCCAGCCGCAGCCAAATCCACAGCCTTATCTTCGCACCGTATTCCGCCATCCATGCTTAGCCAAAAGCCTGCGCTTAGCTAAAAAGCCGCAAATGCTCTTCGCAAATCGGATTATAGAAATTCGCCAGTTTTGCGTATCCTGCCCGTCTGCTAAAGTACGCACCCCATTTTCACTCTGCCATATCGCAGTTTTAGAACTTGGACGCCCACTTCTTGTAGGACTGACATCAGCACATGTATCAATACAATCAGCATGATCGGCAAATCATCAGCGAGCGCGTCGCGCAGTTTCGCGGCCAGACCGAGCGCTTTATCGCCGGCGAATTGGAACCGCAGCATTTTCTGCCGCTGCGCCTGCAAAATGGCCTCTACAAACAGCGCCTTGCCTACATGCTGCGCATCGCGATTCCCTATGGCACGCTGAGCACGCGCCAATTGCGCAAGCTCGCGGAAATCGCACGTAAATACGATAAGGGCTTTGGCCACTTCAGCACGCGCCAAAACCTGCAATTGAACTGGCCCGAGTTGGAAGATGTACCGGCGATTCTCGCTGAACTGGCCAGCGTCGAAATGCACGCGATTCAGACCAGCGGCAACTGCATTCGCAATACCACCGCGGATCATTTCTCCGGCGTCGCCGCCGATGAAGTCGAAGATGCGCGTCCCTACTGCGAAATCATCCGCCAATGGTCGACATTCCACCCCGAATTCGCTTTCCTGCCGCGTAAATTTAAAATTGCGGTGTGCGGTTCGGAGAATGATCGCGCCGCAATGCATATGCACGATATTGGTATCGAAATCGTCAGGAACAATCAGGGTGATACCGGCTTCAAGATTCTCGTCGGCGGCGGACTCGGTCGCACACCTGTGATCGGCGAAGTCATCAATGAATTTTTGCCGAAGCAGCATTTGCTGACCTATCTCGAAGCGATCTTGCGCGTCTACAACCAACTCGGTCGTCGCGACAACAAATACAAAGCGCGAATTAAAATTCTCGTGCGCGCGATGGGTGCCGATGCGTTCCGCGAAAAAGTCGAAGCGGAATGGGTGCATTTGAAAGACGGCCACAACACGCTGACCGAAGAAGTGATTGCACACGCAAAAAGCTTCTTCCAACCGCCCGCGTATGAAAAACTCGACGGCGACAAAGAGCAGGCCGATCTGAATAAAATCGCCGCAGATAATTTCGCGTTCGCGCGCTGGCTCAAATACAACACCGTCAAACACAAACAGCCCGGTTATTCGATCGTCACGCTGACACTGAAAGCCACAGGCGTCGCACCGGGCGACGCCACTTCCGAGCAAATGGAAGCGGTTGCCAATCTCGCCGACCAATATGGCTTCGGCGAATTGCGTTCGAGCCACAATCAAAATTTGATTCTGCCCGATATTCGTCAGCGCGATTTATTTGAAGTCTGGAAGGCCGCCACGCAAATCGGTTTTGCCACGCCGAACACCGGCCATCTCACCGACATCATCTGCTGCCCAGGCGGCGATTACTGCTCGCTCGCGAATGCGAAATCAATTCCGGTTGCCGAAGCGATTCAGCGCAAGTTCGACGATATCGATTACATCTACGATCTCGGCCCGCTCGATCTGAATATCTCCGGCTGTATGAACGCATGCGGCCATCACCATGTCGGCCATATCGGCATTCTCGGCGTCGATAAAAAAGGCGCGGAGTTCTATCAAATCTCGCTCGGCGGCAATCAAGGTAAAGACGCATCGCTCGGTGAAATTCTCGGCCCATCGTTCTCGCAAGCCGATGTGCCCGATGTGATCGAAAAAATTCTGCAGACCTATGTGGATAATCGTCAGGAAAACGAATTGTTCCTCGGCACCTTCCGCCGCATTGGTCTCGAACCATTTAAGGAGCGTGTGTATGCCGCTTGATTCCGTTATGAACAGACTGATTAAACACGGCGAAGTCATTGATGACGCATGGCAGGTACTGCGAGAAATTCCCGAGAGCGGTTTGCCGAGTGGAAAAATTATCGTGCCGCTGAATTACTGGCTGGAAAATCGCGATGTATTACGTGCGCGCGCTCAGAACAGCGAAGAGCAAGTCGGTGTCTGGCTCGCCAGCGATCAGCCCCCCGCTCCGCTCGCTGATGATTTATCGGTATTGCCCGTTATCGCCATCGACTTTCCTCTCTTCACGGACGGTCGCGGTTTTTCGTATGGCCGTACCCTACGCGAGCAATTCAAATACAAAGGCGAAGTGCGCGCGATCGGGCAATTCATTCGCGATCAACTTTATTATTTGAGCCGCTGCGGTTTCGATGCGTATGCGATTGAAACCACTGACCCGGAAAAAGCGCTCGGCAGTCTCAAGGACTTTAGTACGAGTTATTCCGCGAGCATCGATCAGCCATTGCCGTGGTTCCGTCGCAATGCTAATTGATTGATTAAAAACCTTTGCCTGAAGTTTTTCATAAGTTTCGGGCAATAAAAAACCCGGCGATCGCCGGGTTTTTTATTGATTCGAGAAAATCTTAAATCGATTTTTCGAGTTCAGGCACGGCTTCGAACAGATCGGCAACGAGACCATAATCGGCGACTTGGAAAATCGGCGCTTCCGCATCTTTGTTGATCGCAACGATCGTTTTCGAGTCTTTCATACCGGCCAAATGCTGAATTGCACCGGAGATACCGACAGCGATATACAGCTGCGGCGCAACGATTTTACCGGTCTGACCAACCTGCATATCGTTCGGTACGAAACCAGCATCAACTGCTGCGCGCGATGCGCCGACCGCTGCGCCGAGTTTATCGGCCAGGGTATACAGCAATTTGAAGTTGTCACCGTTCTGCATGCCGCGACCACCGGATACAACAATTTTCGCAGCGGTGAGTTCGGGACGATCGCTTTTCGCGAGTTCTTCCTTCACGAAGCTCGATACACCGGCGTCGGTCGCGTTGCCAATCGCTTCAACGGCTGCGCTGCCGCCAGTTGCTGCGACGGGATCGAAACCTGTCGTACGCACGGTGATAACTTTGATCGCATCGCTCGATTGTACGGTCGCGATGATGTTGCCTGCGTAGATTGGACGCTTGAACGTATCGGCCGAGATCACGTCGATGATGTCGGAGATTTGCGCAACGTCGAGCAACGCAGCAGCGCGCGGCAGGAAGTTTTTGCCGGTGGTGGTTGCAGGCGCGAGGATGTGCGAGAAACCTTTGCCAATTTCCGCAACGAGCAAGCCGAGGTTTTCAGCAAGCTGGTGCCCATATGCCGCGTTATCGGCCACGAGCACTTTGCTCACGCCAGCAATTTTCGACGCAGCTTCAGCAGCAGCACTGCAACCCTGACCAGCGACGAGTACAGTGATGTCTCCACCGATTTTCTGTGCGGCAGCGACGGTGTTTAACGTAGCGCCTTTAACGCTGGCGTTATCGTGTTCGGCAATGACTAAAATGCTCATCAGATCACCTTCGCTTCGTTTTTCAGTTTGTCGACCAGCTCGGCCACAGTTTTCACCACGATACCCGCTTTGCGCTCCGCAGGCGGTTCGACCTTCAGGGTCTTAACACGCGGGGTGACATCGACGCCGAGATCGGCTGGAGTTACAACATCGAGCTGTTTCTTTTTCGCTTTCATGATATTCGGCAGCGATGCGTAACGCGGCTCGTTCAAACGCAAATCGGTGGTGACGATCGCCGGCAACTTCAGTTCAACCGTTTGCAGACCGCCGTCGACTTCACGCACAACGGCCACTTTGCCGCCATCGACAGTCACTGCCGATGCGAAAGTGCCTTGCGGATAGCCGGTCAATGCACCGAGCATCTGACCGGTCTGGTTGTTATCGCCATCGATGGACTGTTTGCCCATGATGATGATTTGCGGTTGCTCTTTATCGACGATCGCTTTGAGCAGCTTGGCGATAGCGAGCGGTTGCAGCTCTTCGCCGGTTTCAACCGAGATACCGCGATCGGCGCCGAGCGCGAGCGCGGTACGGATTTGTTCTTGGCAGGATTTATCGCCGATCGATACGACCACGATTTCGCTACCGACGCCTTTCTCTTTGAGGCGCACAGCTTCTTCAACGGCGATTTCGCAGAACGGATTGATCGCCATTTTGACGTTGTTCAGATCGACGCCCGAGCCGTCGGCTTTGGGACGCACTTTGACGTTGTAGTCAACGACGCGTTTAACAGCAACCAGAATCTTCATGGATTCCCCATTTAGCTAGTGGTAATTCAGATGTGATTTCGGTGACAACTAATTCAGTGACAACCAAGAGGTTTGGGCCGACGCTGAAAGATGGCCTGCCCCGCGAAAAAAAGCGGTGCGTATGTTGACGTTTATTACCCTGCAGGTCAACAACCAAGCGGCGCGCTCTCGATGAAGCGCTGCTCTCGCGGCGGCCAAAAACATGGCCTTTTGGCCCCGCAACTTTTATACTGCACGCCTTTTTTACGGCTCACTTCGCTCGCCCGCCGCCCCCACTAGCCACGGCGTAATTCGAGTAGCCACGGCGCGTCATCCTGTACATGGTTGCACAGCAACCAGAGCGCCAAGCCAATTCAATCACCTATTCCAATCACTCATCAGGGGAGTCTATCCGTGGAACGCGAATCGATGGAGTTTGACGTAGTCATTGTCGGCGCAGGCCCTTCCGGTCTTGCCACCGCCTGCCGTCTGCGCCAGCTGAGCCAACAAACCGGCAACGATGTCAGCGTCTGCGTCGTCGAGAAAGGCTCCGAAGTCGGCGCACATATTCTTTCCGGCGCCGTATTCGAACCCACCGCACTCAACGAGCTGTTCTCCGACTGGAAAGAGAAAGGCGCGCCGCTCAACACAACCGTTAGCGACGACCACATCTTCTTCATGCCGAGCGCCAACAGCGGCATTCGCGTACCCGGCATCTTCGCGCCGAAAACGATGCACAACGAAGGCAACTACATCGTCAGTCTCGGCAACGTTTGCCGCTGGTTGGCCGAACAAGCCGAGGCCATGGGCGCCGAAATTTTCCCCGGCTTCGCTGCCGCCGAAGTGCTATTCCATGAAGATGGTCGAGTGAAAGGTATCGCCACCGGCGATATGGGCATCAGTCATACCGGCGAACACAAAGACAGCTATCAGCCCGGTATGGAGTTGCACGCGAAGTACACGATTTTTGCCGAAGGCTGCCGCGGCCATCTCGGCAAGCAATTGATCAAGCATTTCAAGTTGGATGCCGGCAAAGATCCGCAACATTACGGCATCGGTATCAAAGAAATTTGGGAAGCTGCGCCGGGCAAACACGTTCCGGGCCTCGTCGTACATAGCGCTGGCTGGCCCTTGAGCGAAAGTGGCTCCGCCGGCGGTGGTTTCCTCTACCATGCCGATGACAATCAAATTTACGTTGGCCTCATCACCGATCTGGGCTACTCGAATCCACACGTCAGCCCGTTCGAAGAGTTCCAACGCTACAAGCACCACCCCGAAATCGCGAAATATCTTGAGGGCGGCAAGCGCCTGGTTTACGGAGCGCGCGCAATCGCCAAAGGCGGTTTGCAATCGCTGCCGAAAATGACTTTCCCGGGCGGCTTGCTGGTTGGCTGCGATGCGGGCACGCTGAACTTCGCAAAAATCAAAGGCAGTCATACCGCGATGAAATCAGGTATGGTCGCTGCGGACGTATTGCACAATGCATTAACCGCACAGCAAAAAACCGGTGAAGAGCTTATCGAATACACAGCAGCTTTCGAGCAGAGCTGGGCATACAAAGAACTTCACGCGCAACGTAATTTCGGTCCTGCGCAGCACAAATTCGGCAACCTGGTTGGATCGGCGTACGCGTTCATCGATATCAACCTTTTCAATGGTGGCTTGCCGTGGACGATGCGCGATACGACCCCCGACTACGCGCAATTAAAACCAGCCGCATCATGCGCAAAAATCAATTATCCAAAGCCCGATGGCAAATTGAGTTTCGATCGTCTCACGTCGGTGTTCCTATCGAATACCAACCATGAGGAAGATCAGCCGTGTCATTTGAAGCTAAAAGACGCGAGCGTGCCCATCAAGAGCAACTTGCCGCTGTACGATGAACCCGCACAGCGTTATTGTCCCGCTGGCGTGTATGAAATCATTCAAGATGCAAATGGCCCGCGCTTCCAAATCAACGGCCAGAACTGCGTGCATTGCAAAACCTGCGACATCAAAGATCCTGCGCAGAATATCGAATGGGTAACGCCGGAAGGTGCGGGTGGTCCGAACTATCCCAATATGTAATTCGGCTCAACATAAAAATTGAGCACATAGGTAAATTCCTGTTCAATAAAAAAGCCGCTTCAATAGCGGCTTTTTTATTTTCTGGTCTCGCGATCGGTTAGAGAAAACCATCGGTTGTGACTATGAATACCCAGTTCGCCGCTGCGCTCTACAGCGATGTCGACCAATCGATAAAACAACGCCGTCGTTAATCGCGCCGATAGTCCTCTGTCGAGTACGAGTATCGGGTGAGGCTGTGCGTCCGCATTTTCAATTCGCAAATCGATTGCCGAATCAAGCGGCACCAGTTCATCGGTATTCAATCGAAAAATAACTCGCTGCTGCGCACCCGGCTCGACAACTTCCATATCGACAGCAAGCAACGGCGTATCATCGACGCGAATACGCCATTTCTCTACCGGCGTCACCAGATAATAAAAACCGTCGTCTTCGCGTCGCATTATCGAAGCGAATAGATTAATTAAAGGCTGACGTTTTATCGGTGTGCCTTCGTGATACCAATCGCCACGAGAGTCGATGTGAATATCGATATCACCTGAAAACGCCGGATGCCATTTTTCAAGCGGCGGCTTATGCGGCTGCCTGCGCATCGCCTCCTCAATCGCGTCGAGCGCCGACATATCTACTGACTACCTGTCAAAACGATTGCCAATTGCTCAAAAGCTTTTTGCTTTCGCTCGCGCTCGTTCGCAGCCAATGGCAGGAAGCTGTTCTTCACCGAAAAGTTAATGCGATCAATGAGTGTATTTTCACTAACACCAATCACCGTAATGACATACCGCGACGTGGCACCGGCGCAGGAGGACTGATTTCGATCACAAGCCGGCTGTGCTGACGGCTGGATGTAGAATAAATAGGAAGCACCGGGGCATGAGGCGCCGGATACCGCACGCAAATAATCGATCGACTCGCCACTCACCCCGACCGTCAGAAAATAGCCGGTAAACCCGCGCTGAATGGTTCTCAACAAATCGGCACCCGTCTCTTCGCCACCGTCGGCGCTCGCCAAACACACCTGCGCCTGACGCGATAACAAGCGCTGATTCTGGCGCTCGACAGCAACAGAATCCAACAAGCGCGCCTGCCCTGCAAGATTCTCCCCTTGTTTGCGAGTGTATTCGGGGGTGCACGCAGTGAGCGTCATCAACAACGAGAAGGTCGCAGACAACAATAATGCAGCAGCTTTGCTCAGCCGAATCATTACTGCCTCCTGTTCATGGCGACGATTCGACAGAATTATCGAATCAAGCGGACATTTATTACGCCTTCAACCGCGCGCATACGCTGCAAGAACTCAGCGCTCGGTTCCGACGCAACATCGATGAGATTATAGGCGACATCGTCCCGACTTTTATTCAGCATATCGATGACATTGATATTCGCGTCGGCCAATACCGCCAGCAATTGGCTCAACATCTTAGGGATATTGCGATTGGTAATTGCGAGACGCACGCCGCCGTTTTTATCGAGCGATAACGCACGATCGAGCGACAAGGTAGGAAAATTCACGGAGTTACTGATATTGCCATTTTCTAAAAACTCGCGCAGCTGATTCGCCGCCATGATGGCGCAGTTCTCTTCAGCCTCGTCGGTACTCGCGCCGATATGCGGCATCAAAATGACATCGATGCGGCCAATCAGTCCGGGGGCTGGAAAATCGGTGATGTAACTATGCAACCGCTTTTCGTCGAGCGATTCGATCAGGCCCTGCAAATCGACAATCTCTTCGCGCGAAAAATTCAGCAATCGCAATTCGGGCTTGGCCGATTTCAATAGATCGCGATTGATCAAACCGCGTGTCGAATCGAGCACAGGCAAATGCAGCGTAATAAAATCTGCCTTCGCAAACAGCGAGACGAGATTATCGATCTTGCGCACCTCGCGCGGTAAACGCCATGCAGCGTCAACAGAAATCGCCGGATCGTAACCGATCACATCCATGCCTAACTTGAGCGCCATATCGGCAACGAGCGAGCCGATTGCACCCAGACCGACAACGCCGAGGGTTTTACCCATCAGCTCATTGCCTTTAAAGCGCGCTTTTTCTTTTTCTAGCAATTTGCTCATCTCGCCGGCATCGCTCATGTGACCCAATGTGTTCACATAATTGATACCCTCGAGAATGCCGCGCGAACCCAACGTCAGCGCAGCCAGAATTAATTCCTTCACTGCATTCGCGTTGGCGCCCGGCGTATTGAAAACCGGAATGCCGCGCTCGGTACATACGGATACGGGAATGTTATTTACGCCAGCGCCCGCCCGCGCGATGGCTTTTACCGACTCGCCAATATCGCTCGCTTGTAATTTATGGCTGCGCAGTAAAATCGCATCAGGATGGGTAAACTCGCTCGCGATTTCATAATTTTCGCGAGGTAAGCGTTCGAGACCCTTCACGGAAATCTGGTTCAGTGTAAGTACCTTAAACATAACGCTTCCCTCACGAATTATTATGAAATTTTAAAAGCTCAACGTCAGTGGCGTTTAATCTCCGCCTCGGCGCGCAGGCTTTCCATGAAATAGGCGAAATCAGCGGAACCAAAACCCTGCCGTAGCTGCGCAATTATCGCTGTGCGTTGCATATCACTCAGGCTATTCGATTGCCCTTCGACAACCTCGTTCAGCTGCAGCAAAACGACATCGCCACCGGAGGTATTCACGGTATCCGCAGGTAATGGCTTGCCCGCTACAGGACGCGGCAAAGCAAACGCGGTGCGCAATAATTCAATCGGTACGCCGCCATTACTCCGCGCAGCTTTTTCCACTGACCTTGGCGTATAACCCGCATCGGCCACCGCCTTTTTAAACTCGTCGCCCGCTGCGATACGCTTAAGAATATCCGCCGTGATTTGCTTGCTCTGCTCCAGCGCGCGTTCCTGTTTAAGCGCTTTAACAATGTCGCCGTTAACCATTTCGAGCGGCTTGGGTGCAGCTTCAGCGTGCTCTTTCACACGAACAACGATGTAATGATCGGGCGTCAGCTCAATAACATCGCTGTTGTTATGCTCTTTTAACACTTCGGGACTAAATGCGGCGGCAATGACTTTCTCATTGCCGAATAGCGGATCAGTGTTGCTGCGCTCGAGCCAGTCGCTCTGCTTAACCGATAATTTGAGATCGTTAGCAGGTCCGCTCAAGCCCTCTGAATTGAATACGAGATCACGCAACTTCTCGACCGTCTTCAGCAGCGCAGGTTGCGCTTTCTCACGCAACAAGCGCTGCGCAATTTCGTCTTTCCTTTCCGCGAAAGTCGGTAACGGCTTCGAATTCACGTCAACCAATTTTAAAAGCTCGATGCCATCATCCGTTTTAAGCGGTGCAGACACCTCACCTGCTTTCAACTTCGCCAATGTCTCCTCGAACAAGGGCGGAAAGACGGTTCCATCGCTGAGCCCTAAATCACCGCCGCTATTTTTCGAGCCAATGTCATCGGAATACTGCTCGGCAAGTTTCGAAAAATCTTCACCCGACGCAATTTTCTTCGCAATCGAATCCGCCAGCTCGCGCGCCTGCTGTTCAGTTCTGTCCTTATTCACCTCAATCAAGATATGCGCTGCGCGACGTTCGGTCATCGGCTTCATCGAAGCCATCTCTCGATCGAACTCCGCGCGCAGTGCGCTGTCGTCAAGAGCGGGACCGAAATCTTCTAGGCGCAGTTCGATATAGTCGAGCTTCACACGCTCGGGATTCAAAAATTGATCTTGATGGGATTTGTAGTAGGCCTCAATGGCGCTGCTATCGGGCGTAAATTTTTCTGCAAGAGCAGCCAGTGGAATCGCTACATAGTTGAACGAGCGTTGCTGCTGCAACATCGCGGCAACCCGCTCCAGCTCCTTGCTGGTAACGAACTCTGACTCCGACAACCCACTATGCAGTTGGTTTGCAATCAACTCCTGCTGCAACATGTGCTTGAAATAGGCGGGCGTGTAACCCTGACTTTGCAGCAACGCCTGATAAACCACCGGAGAGAACTTACCGTCGGTTTGAAAAGCCGGTATCGAAAGAATTGTCTGATCAACCAGCTGAGCGGGTACCGACAGCTTCATTTCCGCAGCATTTTTTTGCAGCAGGCGTTGTGTGATCAAACTATCCAGTGCCGGCCCACGCAAAGTGGCTTCGTCCAACATTTCAGGACGAATGTTCTCACCCATTTTTGCCAGCAATTGCTGTTTCTGCACATTGATGGCCTGCTGTAATTCCTGCTCAGTAATTTTGTCGCCGTTAACTTTTGCGACTTCAACGGGGCCACCGCTGCCAACCAGACTTTCAATACCGAAAATGGCAAAGGGAACCACGATGAGTGCGATAAGAATTTTCGCAACCGTTCCCTGAGCTTTATCCCGAATATTCTGCAGCATAATGTCCTCTAATTTTATTCTGTCATTCGGCAATAACTGCCGACAGAGTGAGTCGCCGCAACGGCGCTACTATCAACAAGAGTTAAAACCAGTAAAAAAAAAGGCACACCCATCGATGCGCCCTTTGTTGTGCCCGTTTCAGTTAAAACGCGGCGATACCATTAAATGGTTGAAGCTCAGTTAACTGCGTCTTTCAACGCTTTGCCTGGGCGGAAGCTCGGGATTTTTGCGGCCGCAATTTCAATAGGCTTGCCGGTTTGCGGGTTACGGCCAGTACGCGCCGCACGCTCTTTCACTACGAAAGTTCCGAACCCTACCAACACGACCTGATCGTCCTTTTTCAACGCGCCAGTAATGGCATCAAGCACTGCATCCAAAGCACGGCCTGCAGCCGCTTTTGGTAAATCGGCAGATGCGGCAATCGCTTCGATAAGCTCGGTCTTGTTCACACTATTCCCCTTCAAAAAGAAAATATAAATTCAAATTTTTTGTGCTGGCTTTTTAACCAGCCAACGAAATGACTCGTCGTCTTAGATTGATCGCGAACTGATGGTGGTGCCGCGGAACCGGGATTCTACACCAAGTTCTCCGCGGCGGGTCAAGGAATGCCGGCTAATTGCGGGCCAAACGCATAAACGCTTAAGTTATTAGTGTGCGCTTATGCGATTTTGCTCACCCTTTTCGCCCTGAGCCTCCACTTTCGAGGCTGCGTCCTTTTCGAGATAGGCTTCGTCGGACAGTGCTTCGGGCACACGCTCAAGAGCAATTTGCAGAACCTCGTCAATCCATTTAACGGGCTTGATTTGTAAATCGCTTTTTATATTGTCGGGAATCTCTTTGAGATCGGGCTCGTTCTCTTCGGGAATAATGACAGTTTTGATTCCGCCACGATGCGCCGCAAGCAATTTCTCTTTGAGACCGCCGATGCGCAGGACTTGACCGCGCAACGTAATCTCGCCGGTCATCGCGACATCCGACCGCACAGGAATACCGGTCATGACGGAGACTAATGCGGTACACATCCCGATACCGGCGCTTGGACCATCTTTCGGTGTAGCGCCTTCGGGCACGTGAATGTGAAGGTCGTGTTTCTCGTGATAACTCGCTGGGATCCCCAGTATTTGCGAACGACTGCGCACAACGGTTAATGCGGCCTGTATCGACTCCTGCATCACATCGCCGAGCGAACCCGTCTTCACTTGCCGCCCTTTCCCAACCACAGAAACCGCCTCGATTGTCAGCAATTCGCCGCCAACCTGCGTCCACGCCAAACCGGTGACCTGACCGATCTGATTCTTCTCTTCGGCGACACCGAATGTGAATTTGCGAACGCCGCAATAATTTTCGAGCTGCTCTGCCGTGACCACGATAGGCCCGGTTTTTTTGCCAAGCGAAAACTCTTTAACTACCTTGCGACAGATTTTTGCAACCTCGCGTTCGAGTCCGCGCACACCCGCCTCTCGCGTGTAATAGCGAATCAAATCGCGAATAGCCGACTCTTCAATCACCAACTCGTTATCGCGCAGACCGTTGTTACGCATCTGCTTCGGTTTCAGATAACGCTCGGCAATATTAATTTTTTCGTCCTCGGTATATCCGGGGATGCGAATTATCTCCATGCGATCCAGCAGCGGCCCCGGAATATTCAGCGAATTCGACGTGCAGATGAACATCACATCCGACAAGTCGTAATCGACTTCCAGATAATGATCATTGAACGTGCTGTTTTGTTCGGGATCCAGTACCTCGAGCAACGCAGACGCAGGATCACCGCGATGATCCATACCCATCTTGTCGATTTCATCGAGCAGGAACAGCGGATTACGCACGCCAGCCTTCGCCATTTTTTGCACGATTTTGCCGGGCAGCGAACCGATGTATGTTCGACGATGGCCGCGAATTTCGGCCTCATCGCGCACACCACCGAGTGCCATGCGCACAAATTTGCGATTGGTCGCCTTGGCAATCGATTCTCCAAGCGATGTCTTACCAACGCCGGGGGGACCGACCAGACAAAGTACTGGGCCTTTGATTTTTTTCACGCGCTTTTGCACCGCGAGATATTCCAGGATGCGATCCTTCACTTCATCGAGACCATAGTGATCGCGATTGAGAACCTCTTCGGCGAAGGATAAATCCTGCTTAACTTTAGAGCGCTTTTTCCAGGGGACGTTAACCATCCAATCGATATAGCTGCGCACAACCGACGCCTCCGCAGACATCGGCGACATCATCTTCAATTTATTTAATTCAGCGCGAACTTTGTCTTCGGCCTCTTTGGTCATACCCGCTTGTTTGATTTTCTTCTCGAGCTCTTCTGCTTCGTTCGGCGCAGCTTCGTCGAGTTCACCGAGCTCTTTCTGAATCGCCTTCATCTGCTCATTCAGATAATACTCGCGCTGACTCTTTTCCATTTGTTTCTTAACGCGCCCACGAATGCGCTTCTCGACCTGCAACAGATCGATTTCCGCTTCCATCAACGCCATCAAATGCTCAAGGCGCTCGCGCACATCGGGAATTTCGAGCACATTTTGCTTTTGCACAAGATCCATCGTCATATGCGCAGCAATCGTGTCGGCTAGACGATCCGGTTCTTCGATGCCCGATAACGAAGTGAGAACCTCGGCGGGAATTTTCTTACTCAAATTCACGTACTTTTCGAATTGCGCCAGCGTCGAGCGCACAAGCGCTTCACCTTCACGCGCATCGATCGCCTCTCCCGACAACTCTTGTGCCGCGGCGGTTAAATACTCTTCCCCATCTTCAACATTATCGATCTTGGCGCGATAACCGCCTTCGACCAAAACCTTCACCGTGCCATCGGGTAATCGCAACAACTGCAAAATGGTTGAGACCGTGCCCACACGATAAACATCATCGCGACCTGGCTCATCCACCGACGCGCTCTTCTGCGCAACAAGCAGCACCTGCTTATCAGCAGCCATCGCAGCTTCGAGTGCACGAATCGACTTATCGCGACCAACAAAGAGCGGGATAACCATATGCGGATAAACAACAACATCGCGCAGTGGCAACAGGGGTAATTCAACCGATTCCAGCAGATCCGCCATGGGATACCTCTAAAATTACGTGCAAACAAGTCAAACGCACGGGGGCTAATGGCTATATTAGGCGCTTTAAACTTTTAATCCAGACTAGCAGTGGAGTTTGGGGGTAATTACCCAAAAACAAGGGGAATAGCGGGCCTTTCGTAAAATTAAATGATGTTTTTTATGTGCAAATCCGGCTCTTTGGCAAACCCCAGAAAATAAAAAAGGGGCCCGTGGCCCCTTGATCACAAAAACACTTTAATCCTCTGGAACGACTTTCCGCTGCTGCTCGGTATTTTTGTACACCAAGAGCGGCTCCGATTCGCCCTTGATCACCGATGCATCGATGACCACCTTGCTCACATTATCCATCGATGGGATGTTGTACATCGTTTCCAACAATACCGATTCGAGAATGGAACGCAGGCCGCGAGCACCGGTTTTACGCTCCATCGCTTTTTCGGCGATCGTTTGCAAACCGTCTTCACGGAAATCGATCTCAACGTTTTCCATCTCGAACAATTTTCCGTATTGCTTCGTGAGCGCATTTTTCGGATCAGTCAAAATGCTGACAAGCGCTTTGATATCGAGCTCTTCCAGCGTTGCGATAATCGGCAAGCGACCGACAAACTCGGGAATCAAACCGTAGCGAATCAAATCTTCAGGCTCAACATCGGCGAGAATTTCACCGACGTTGCGACGCTCATCTTTGCTCTTCACTTCAGCGCTAAACCCGATACCGCCCTTCTCCGAGCGATCGCGAATTACTTTATCGAGACCTGCAAATGCGCCGCCGCAGATAAACAGAATATTGGAGGTATCTACCTGCAAAAACTCTTGCTGCGGATGCTTGCGACCACCTTGCGGCGGAACCGATGCAATCGTACCCTCGATCAGCTTCAGCAGCGCTTGTTGCACGCCTTCACCCGATACATCGCGAGTGATGGAAGGGTTATCGGATTTGCGGGAAATTTTGTCGATTTCGTCGATGTACACGATGCCCATCTGGGCTTTCTCTACATCGTAATCGCACTTCTGCAGCAATTTCTGGATGATGTTTTCGACGTCTTCACCAACGTAACCGGCTTCCGTTAACGTCGTCGCGTCGGCGATTGTAAACGGCACATCGAGCAAACGCGCGAGAGTTTCAGCGAGCAGCGTTTTACCAGAGCCCGTCGGGCCAACGAGCAAAATATTGCTCTTGCCGAGCTCGACATCATCTTTTTTACCCTCTCCAACCCGCAAGCGCTTGTAGTGGTTGTACACCGCTACCGCCAGCACTTTTTTAGCGTGCTGCTGACCGATCACGTATTGATCGAGGATATCTTTGATTTCATGCGGCGTCGGCAGACGATCGCGCGCCTTATCACCGCCACTTTCCTGAACCTCTTCACGAATAATATCGTTGCACAGGTCCACACATTCGTCGCAGATGAACACGGAAGGACCCGCAATCAGCTTGCGAACCTCATGCTGGCTCTTGCCACAGAAAGAGCAGTAGAGCAACTTGCCGTTGTCGCTGCCGCTGTCCTTGGTGTGATCACTCATCGAAATTCGACCTCTCGGTGGGTGGAGGAATCATTCCCATCGTTATTTTGGAAATGCCGCCACCGCTAAAGATGCTGTCTTTTGCCCACTTTTGCAAGCCGCAATGACGCAGGCTTGCGACGGACGATGATTACTTGGCGGCTGAAGGGCGCTGCGCGAGAACCTGGTCGACCAAACCATAGTTCTTGGATTGCTCGGCATTCATGAAATTATCGCGCTCGGTATCGCGCTCGATACTTTCCAACGGCTGCCCCGTATGCTTCGCCATCAACTCGTTAAGCCTTTGACGAATAATGAGAATTTCACGGGCGTGAATATCGATATCGGTCGCCTGACCCTGCGCACCGCCGCTCGGCTGGTGAATCATGGTACGCGCGTTCGGAAGGATGAAGCGCTTGCCGGGAGCACCGCCCGACAGCAAAAACGCCCCCATGCTGGCCGCCTGGCCAATACACATGGTACTGACATCGGGCTTGATAAACTGCATGGTGTCGTAAATTGCCAACCCTGCCGTGACCGAGCCACCGGGAGAGTTGATATAAAGGTGGATATCTTTGTCAGGGTTTTCGGACTCCAGAAACAGCAACTGCGCCACGATCAGATTGGCCATATGGTCTTCGACCGGGCCAACACAAAACACAACGCGCTCCTTTAAGAGCCGTGAATAAATATCATACGAACGCTCGCCACGAGCAGTTTGCTCAACGACCATCGGGATCAAACCGAGGTTGTTGATGGTGTTTCTATTTCTTGCATCGAACGAATAATTCGACATGCTCTACTCTCTTCTCGCCACTAATGCCCGTTATTAAGCTGCCTGTATTAAGTCGGACTTAATACTTTTTGCTCCGCCATCAGCATTCACACGGAGCAACCAGCCTCGCAGAATCACTTGTCTTCACTTGACTCATTTAGAGGCTGTAAAACTAAAGTTAGTGTAGCGGCTCGAACACACAACGTCTGCTTTTTCGTTCACGTAAGGGTTTATTTGCCCTCGGGCTTCAAAACCTCTTCATACGATGCCGCTTTTTCCGACACTTTTGCACGCGAGAGCAGTTGCTCGACCACCTTATCTTCCGCAACCATCGCCTCGATACCTTGCAACTGTTGGCGATTGGAGTAGTACCAATCGATCACCTCTTGTGGATCTTCGTAGGTCGAAGCAACCTCTTCGATCGCGCTACGCACATCCGCCGCATCCGGGCGAACATTTTCCTTGATAATAATTTCATTGAGGATCAAGCCCAGCTTGACGCGACGCTGGCTTTGCTCGCGGAACATATCGTCCGGAAGAATGGACGAAAAATCCATATCGCTGTTTGCGCCGCCAAACTGCTGCACCATCTGACCACGCAACACTTTGATTTCCTCGGCCACCAGCGCAACGGGAACCGACAAATCCTCATGCACCTTCAACAGACCATCCATTACCTGATTCTTGATCTTGTTCTTGGTTGCATTCTTCAATTCGCGTGCCATGTTCTGCGCGACATCCTTGCGGAAGGCAGTCTCACCACCTTCTTTAACGCCGAATTTGGCGAAAAACTCGTCGTTCAATTCCGCCGGCTTCTGCGCCTTGACTGAATTCAATTTAATCGTGAACTCCACCGCGGCGCCTTTGAGCGCTTCGCTGTGATAGTCCGCAGGAAAAGTCAGCGGTACGACTTTTTCGTCGCCAGCATTCATGCCGACAATCGCATCCTCAAAACCAGGAATCATGCGATTCGAGCCCAGCACAAGCGAACTCCCTTGCGCAGTGCCGCCGTCGAAAGCCTCACCATCTTTACGACCGACAAAATCGATGTTCACTTCGTCGCCATTTTGTGCGGAACGCGACACTGCCTCCCGGGTGCCTTGCTGATTGCGGAGGTTATCGATCATTTTGTCGATATCTTGTTCTGTAACCTCTGCAACCGGCTTAACGACCTCAATGACGCTGTAGTCGGCAAGTACGATATCGGGGAACACTTCGAAGGTCGCGATGTATTCCAGGTCTTTACCTTCTTCGAGCGACTTCGGCTGAATCGACGGGCGACCTGCCGGCTTCAACTGCTGCTGCTGAATCGCCTCTGCGAAAGTCTGATTCAGCACCTCGCCCAATACTTCCTGACGCACGCCTTCACCGAAACGTTGACGAACAATCTTCATCGGCACTTTGCCGGGACGGAAACCGGGAATGCGCACCTGCTGCGCTGCGCGCTGCAACCGTGCGTTGATTTCGTTTTCAACACGCTCCGCCGGTACGCCAATAGTCAGCCGACGCTCAAGGGCCGAAGTCGTCTCTAATGAAACCTGCATGGTCTTTCCCCAAATAGTTACTTACTAAATAAAGTTGTTTACTAAAAGCTCGGGAGCACAGCAGCGTCCCGGAAGCTCATAACGGATATGGTGCGAAAGGAGAGACTCGAACTCTCACGCCTTGCGGCGCTGGAACCTAAATCCAGTGCGTCTACCAATTTCGCCACTTTCGCTTAATTCGAACCACCAGCTTATTATCTGCGACCCAATCAACCACTTTAACCAGCCGCTTCAATTCATTGATTTTTTTAGAGATTCAACGATTCGATCACGTGGCAAGCCGCAGCAGCGGGCGCTGATTGTGCCACACCCTCGATCTCAGCGGCAACCGCTACACCATCGGGACCGCACCGACATTTATGCCAAGGGCAAAGCGAGTAAAAAGTAGGCCGCCAAATCGCTATTGTTACGCAACGTAAGGGGGCCAAAATGAGTGGGAAGCAGTACCGCCTCATCGGGATCAAAAGGTTTGCCACCCAACTCCAATACCTGCCCGACGACCATCCCCAGCGCGTAACCGTGGTCATGACCAAGCTGCATTTGCGCCTGTGGCTGCAGACTGATCCGGCGCACTTCAAAATCGTCGAACTGAACAATCTGCTCCACCAACCACCCCTCGCCCTGTGCAAGCAAGGGAAATTTCGATGGCGGTTCCGGATCGAGCTGCAGCACTGCAGCAGCTTCGTCGGTATCCCACTCGGTTTGAGTCAACACCTTTTGCGCGAACGACAAAATCAGCCGTTCATATACCGGCGTTTGGAATTCCACCGTGCGCACACCATGCTGCAACGAATGCGGCAGGAGACAGGGAACCTTGACAACATCACCGATACGCAATGGCATCAACGCCGTAAACGATTCCATCCGCGTGCGCAGCGTAGCTTCATTCTTCTGCAGCTCAGAATCGATTTCTTCTAGCCAACGAGCGAGCGTCGCAGCGGAAACGGGTTCATTCAATCCAATATTTTCGCGATGACGAAACCGATCGATTTGTGCATCGATTTGTTTGCGCACGACGCGATAATCGCGCACAGCCGATAAATATGCCTCGACAAATTCAGCATCGTTTGCGAATTCGTGGCGACGATTTGCATCGAAGCCAAACCGAATCGCGCCGACACCATCGGGCCACGCCGATCGATCAACTGCGGTGACGACATAAACCTCCTGTTTTTGTCGATGCAATTCGAAATACAAATCGCCAAACACAGGTTCGGGCAAAGGATCGAGAATTTTCAGCAGAATCGGCTGCTGTGCGCCACGCAGTAATCGCTGCGGCGCAACTGCAAGCAACCATGGCAATGGAACGCTGCGGCCCGCCTCACCAATTTCCGCAACGCCGCGCTTTTCGATACCCGTATACCAAATCTCCTGCCCCCAGGGCTTTGGAATTGCAATCGGCTGCAATTGCATCGGGCCATTGAGAGGAAAAATCGTCACGGGCAATTCATGCAGCAAATCGGAAAGCGAATGCCCCCGCATTTTTTTACACTGATCGAATAGAGCAGTCCGAAGCACCGCGATGGAAACCGAATCGCCCCGCACATAAAAAAGCGCGGTTAACGCAACCGTATTTTTTTCCTCTCGCCAGTACTCGCAAAAATCAAAATCCACCGCAAGCAAAAGCTCGCGATCGGCTTCGGATTGCGTTTTCTGGAGTAGCGCTTCGAATTCAGCTTCGGGATTTTCTGCTGCAACACGAATCAATCGCATTGCAGCAGTAACTTCAGAGGTCATCGATTTCTGTTAACCGCAAAATAAATGTTCTACACGCGTTCGATAATGGTGGAAATACCCTGACCTAAACCGATACACATCGTCGCCAGACCGAAATGACCATCGCGCGCCTCCATGATATGCAGCAACGTGGTGGTGATACGCGTGCCCGAACAACCGAACGGATGTCCCAGCGCGATCGCACCGCCATTCAAATTCACTTTTTCATCCATTTTGTCGCGCAGATTCAAATCGTTCAGCACGGGCAACGCCTGTCCCGCGAACGCTTCGTTCAATTCCACGAAATCGATATCGTCGATTTTAAGACCGGCACGCTGCAGCGCTTTTTGCGTGGACGGCACAGGACCGTAACCCATGATCGATGGATCAACGCCCGCAACGGCCATGCTGACGATTTTCGCACGCGGCTTTAAACCAAGCGCTTTTGCTTTTGCGGCCGACATTACCAACATCATCGACGCGCCATCGGCGACTTGCGAACTCGTACCCGCCGTCACCGTGCCGCCTTTCGGATTAAAAGCCGGCGGTAAATCGCGCAGCGCCTCAATTGTGGTATCACCGCGAATCGTCGTGTCATGACGAATTAATTGTTTCAATCCGTCTTCGTCGTGACCTTCGATGGGAACAATTTCGCGATCGAACGCGCCGGACTGTTGCGCGGCATACGCGCGCAATTGCGAACGTAAACCAAATTGATCCTGATCTTCGCGCGAAATACCGTGCAACATAGCGAGTGCTTCAGCCGTCAACCCCATCATGCCCGCCGCTTTCGCAACGTGCTTACTCAAACGCGGATTCGGATCGACACCGTGATCCATCGGCAAGTGACCCATGTGCTCGACACCGCCGACGACAAATACATCGCCGTTACCGGTTTGAATTGCCTGCGTCGCCGTGTGCAATGCCGCCATCGACGAACCGCACAAACGGCTCACCGTTTGCGCGGCAACTGTATGCGGAATTCGCGTCAGCAACATCATCATGCGCGCGACATTCCAGCCCTGCTCTTTGGTTTGATTCACACAACCCCAAATCACATCTTCGATATCGGCAGGGTCAAGCGCCTCGTTGCGCGCCAGCACGGCCTCAACCAAATCCGCCGACATATCTTCCGCACGCGTAAATCGAAATACGCCATTTTTAGAACGGCCCATCGGCGTGCGTGCGCAATCGACAATCACCGCATCGTTATCTCGCAAAGCCATGATCGTCTCTCCTTATGCCGATTGTGTTGAGCTAAATGGTGCTGAATTAACTGCGCCGTAAAACTTACGTTTTTCGGCCGCCATTTTGCGCAGATTTTCGGTGGGTTGATAAATCGGCCCAAGCGCGGCAAAACGATCGGCCAGCGCGCAAAATTCTGCAGCGCCCATTTGATCGATATAACGCAACGCGCCGCCGCGAAATGGCGGGAAGCCGATACCGAGGATAAGCCCCATATCCGCCTCCGCTGCCGTGCCAACGATTCCCTCTTCGAGACAGCGCACAGTTTCGTTGCACATCGGAATCATCATGCGCGCGATAATTTCTTCATCGCTGAACTCGCGCTGTTCGCGCTGCAACGATTTCACCAAGTCGAGACCGACTGCATCTTCGACTTTTTTCTGTTTGCCTTTTTTGTCGAGCTCGTAGCGATAAAAACCCGAACCGTTTTTCTGACCGAAACGTTTATTTTCAAACATCACCGTGAGTGCAGGTTTGTCAGCGAACGAGAAACGCTCTGGAATCCCCTGTGACATCACTGCACTCGCGTGATGCGCGGTATCGATTCCGACCACATCGAGCAAATACGCCGGCCCCATCGGCCAACCGAATTTCTCCATGACTTTATCGATCTGGCGGAAATCAGCGCCATCGCGAAGCAGCAATGTGAAGCCAGCAAAATACGTGAATAAAATACGATTGACGAGGAAACCTGGGCAATCGTTGACCACGATGGGCGTCTTACCCATTTTCTTCGCGTAATCGACGACGCGTGCAACAGTTGCATCGCTGGTTTGTTTACCGCGAATGACTTCGACCAACGGCATACGATGCACAGGATTGAAAAAGTGCATGCCGCAAAATTGTTGTGGCCGTTTCAATACTGAAGCTAAATCGGTGATCGAAATAGTCGATGTATTTGAGGTGAGTACCGCACTCTCCGACATTTGCGCCTCGCATTCGGCGAGTACGATTTTTTTCACTTTCGCATTTTCAACAACAGCCTCGACGACCGCATCGAGTTCGTTAAAGCCTTGATAATCGAGTGCGGGACGAATCGCCGCGAGTACATTCGCCATTTCTTCTGCTTTCATACGGCCGCGGTCGACGCGCTGCGACAATAATCCGCCCGCCTCTTTCATCCCGGCTGCAAGCCCCGCCTCGGCGATATCTTTCATTAAAACTGGCACGCCTTTGAGCGCCGATTGAAATGCGATGCCGCCGCCCATAATACCTGCGCCGAGCACGCCCGCTTTTTGTATCGGAGCGGCGTTTTTATCGAAGCGGCGATTCAATTTCGCGACGGTTTGATTATTGATAAAAATACCGATCAGCGCTTCGGCTTGCGGTGTCTTCGCGACCTTCACAAAATCTTTTAATTCGATAGCTAACGCTTCGTCGCGCGCTGAGTCGACATTCTTTTCCATCGATTTCACCGCCGCCATCGGCGCGGGCATATTCGGACCAGCCTGTCCTGCGACCACAGCTTTTGCCGTCATGAAAGCCATCATTTTTTCGATGGCGTTCAATTTGATCGGCGAATCTTTTTCGACGCGACGCGCGCGATAATCGAAATCGCCATTCGCACATTGTTTTAACAGCGACAACGCTGCATCGCGCAATTGTGCTTTGGGTACGACGGCATCGACCGCGCCCACTGCCAAGGCAACGCTCGATTTATTTTCGGCACCCGATGCAATCCATTCGACCGCGTTATCGCAGCCGATTAAACGCGGTAACCGTACCGTTCCGCCAAAGCCGGGGAAAATACCGAGCTTGACTTCAGGCAAACCGACGACACCATCGGCAGCGAGCACGCGGTAATCGCAGGCAAGACATAATTCGAAACCACCGCCAAAGGCTTGACCGTTAATCGCAACGACGGTGGGTACAGGAAGATCGGCGACGGCATTGATGACCGCTACCGCATTTTTGAGATTGGCGATGAGCTCATCCTCGGGACTTGCAAAGAGGGTGAGGAATTCCATGATATCGGCACCAGCGATAAATCCCTCTTTCGCGCTGGTAATCAATACACCACGCAAGCCTGCATGCGCTTGTATTTTCTGCGTCGCCTCGCCGAGTTCACGCATGACCTGCATGCCCAATGTGTTGACGACCGCACCCGGCTGATCAAAACACAGCTCAACGAATCCCGGTTCGATCACTTTGACAGTGACCGCAGTGCCTGAATAAATCATGGCTTCGCTCCGCGTAGATAAAATGGTGTCGCAGCCAGCAAGTTAGACGCTTTATGCAGCAATGACAACTGCCAATGCCACGACGATTGGACTTAAAAACGAGCGACGATGCCGGCGGCAAATATCAGGATGTGAGACACGCCGGATCGAAACGATATCCCTCCTGCAACCAATCGATAACTTCAGCGGCTGCCGGATGCGCAATACCACGATACTCTTCGATCAATGTTTCGCGCTCAAGCTCCGAAATAGTATCGAGCCCTTGCTCTTGAAAGCGCTCGACATCGCGTCGCAATAACGCAGCGAGATCCGCATCGACAAAGCGTTCTAAATCGTTGCGCCAAAAACAATCGGCATCGTATTGCTCATCGTAAAAATTACGCGCTAGGCTCGCCAGCGGCAATTGTGACAGCAGCGGCTGGTTCATCGGATTCGCCAAAAATCCGCTGCACAATTGTTGCAGTTGGGGCGGGCGATTGCGCACGGGCTTCAAATGCAAAAAGCGACTGATGCGTTTGCCGTCGTTGACGGGATAGTTGTCCCACAGCATTGGCTTGCGTCCGATGCGCATGGTAATTGCGTCGATGTCATCGACAGAATAGCCGGGCGATAACACCAACGAGCCCGTCCAAAAAATGTCGACTTCTTTCGGCAATAACTCGCCCAGCGTTTCCAAATAACGTTCTGGCATCGCACCGAAGAGTTGTTCGAGCACCGGATCAAAACTGTAATACGAGGGACAGATGACGAAACGACGCGCCGACGACATCGCCATGATGTCTTTGACGATCGATACTTGCCGCTCCGCTAAATCGGCAATCGCACCGGGCATATCATCGAACAAGATGCACAGCACATCACTGTCAAGCCGATTTAAATGCGCGATTTTTTTCTCAAGCGCAGCGCGATCATCCGCGCCGTAGGTAACCTGCAATCCCGATGGACTCAGACCTATACCGAATTGAATCGAATGCGCGTTGCAGTGAGCACGCAAATCGAGCAACGCTTCGAATTCGGCAGCGCTGTGCAAATGGCGCCAATCACTGCGTAACTTGCGATCCGCTTTTGGCGCATACACGTATGCGTTGAATTGTTGTTGGTGCAGGAATTCGATCATGCTGCGACGCACAGGCCACGGCCAGGTTCGACCGTAAAAACCTTCGATCACTCCACACAAAAAATCAGTCATCAATGCTCTGCCGCCGAATGATTGCTGCTTACCGATAATAGCGCTGCGCTACAAAGGAACTCGTTTGCAGCGCGAGCGGAATTTTCTTATCGCGCACCACTGCAAATAATTCCGCATCGAGCGCCGATGTCGCGACATAACCCATCGCGACCGGCGCACCGACGCTCGGTCCAAATCCGCCACTCGTAATCGTGCCAACATTATTTCCCGCCGCATCGATAATCGCCGCGCCTTCGCGCACTGGTTGTTTACCTTGCGGACGCAGCAACACACGCTTGCGTGTCACACCGTTCGCCAATTGTGTTTCTATTTTTGCGGCGCCGAAATAATTACCCGCACGCTCGCCACCGGGGCGCCGCGCCTTCGATAACGACCACACCAGATTCGCTTCGACCGGCGTTGTGGTGCGATCGATATCGTGTCCATACAAACACAAGCCCGCCTCCAAACGCAGCGAATCGCGCGCACCGAGGCCGATCAATGCCACTTCGTTTTCCGCGAGCAATCGCGTCGCCAGATTTTCCACATCGGCATCGGCAACGGAAATTTCGTAACCGTCTTCGCCCGTATAACCCGAGCATGAAACCCAGCAATCGATACCCGCAATTTTGATCGCTGCGGCTTGCATGAATTTCAATTCACCTGCAGCAGGAGCGAGACGAGTGAGCACTGCGCGCGCAGCCGGACCTTGCAACGCGAGCAAGCTGTGCTGCGGCATCGGCTCCACTTCAACAGAATTTGGCAATTGCGCGCGCAGGTGCGCGATGTCCTCGGCTTTACAACCCGCATTGACGACGAGAAATAAATAATCGCCGCAATTGGTCACCATCAAATCGTCGAGAATGCCGCCGCTTTCATCGGTAAAAACGGCGTAACGCTGACGATTGAGCGGTAGATCGATCACATCGATCGGCACTAGTTTTTCTAATTCTGCGGCCGCGTTCGCGCCATGCAATTTCACTTGCCCCATGTGCGACACATCGAACAAGCCGGCAGCGGCTCGCGTATGCAAATGCTCTTTCAAAATGCCGTCGGGATATTGCACGGGCATCGAGTAACCCGCGAATGGCACCATGCGTGCTCCCGCCTTTACGTGCAAATCGTGCAACGCGGTTTTTGCCAAGTCGCTGTTCATTTCATTTTCGCTCAAGATCTCTCTCCATATTTTTTTTCGTGGTCGCGGTGGCTGTCGCCGACCACGGCTGTTCAGGCCAAAAATGTTTCGGATAACGGCCTTTCATTTCTTTGCGCACTTCGGGATACGCGCTGCGCCAAAAGTTGGGTAAATCGCTGGTCAATTGTAACGGCTGACGCGCCGGCGATAGCAACTCGAGCAACAACGGCTCGCCCGCTACATGAGGATGCGTAGCAAGCCCGTAAAACTCGGTTAATCGCGCCGCCAATTTAGGACCACCGTCTTCGCGATAGTGCAATGGGTGTCGATTCCCCGTTGGCAGCGCAAAATGCGTCGGCGCTTCCTTATCGAGTTGCTGTTGTTGCGCAAAGGTCAGACGTGCGCGCAGCATCGCGCCGAAATCGAGCGCGCGCAAGTCGGACAATTTGCGCACACCGCTGAGATAGGGCAATAACCATTCTTCCAATTCGGTGAGCAAAGTCTGATCAGAAAAATCCGGCCACTTATCGACACGCGATTGCAACCAACGTACGCGCTGCAGCCATTGCGTTACTGAAGCCGACCACTGCAACCAATCAAAACCATTTTCGCGCAGCAATTGCAACCACATCGCGCACGCCTGCTCATCATCGAGCAGCAACGGACTTTCGTCGAGTACGATCGCACCGAGCTTGCGTTGTCGCCGCGCGAAAAGCATCGATTTCTCGTCGCTCCATTCGGCCGTATCGGTTATGACAATTTGATCGGATAACTCCTGCTCGATTTGCTGCTGATCGATTGCTGCGGCTAATCGCACGCGCGCACCGCTGCGACTGCCCTCGTGTTTATGCGGTTTGTCGTCCGCCTCCGCGACCACAATCCATTCGTGCTTGCGCAACGGATCGCTTTCATCGAGCAAAACTTCTGTGCCGTCAACGCACAGATAACGCGCGGCATTGTCATCGCGTCGCCGCGCAACGCGATCTGGATACGCGACCAGCAATAATTCTCCCGCACTGATTTCCGTATTTTTTTTCGTTGCCGTTTTTTCGGCTTTGCTGTCGATGCGTCGTTGCAACTGCCGCGCGAGCTGTTGAATGCGTTGCACCGTGCCGCGCTGCGATGCATCGCTAATTTCTTCACCGCATAGAACACGTAGTCGCCAATCGATATCGACAGGTATCGAATTGTGTTCTTTGTTGGATCTCGACAAAAAATCGCCTTCCGAAAGCAAAGCCGCGATCAACGTCGCCGCCTGCATTTGTTGACGCTCAGCCCCATGCAGTACCAAACGCGCCAAGCGCGGATGCACGCCGAGCTCGACCATCCTTCGTCCGACTTTGGTGATGCGAAAGTTTTCATCGAGCGCGTGCAAACGTTGCAATACTAAGCGCGCATCGCGCAAGCGCTGCGGCGGCGGTAGTTCCGGTAAGACCTGCGCCGGATCTTCGCCGCCCCACTGTGCGAGCTCTATCGCCAAGGGCGCCAGATCGACACTCTGTATTTCCGCCGGATCGTGCTCCAGCAAGCGGCCCTGTTGTTCGCGGCTCCACAAACGAATGCAGCGGCCGGGACCTAAACGCCCGGCACGACCCGCCCGCTGCTCGGCAGAAGCGCGAGAAATCCAACCGGTTTCAAGACGATCCATACCGCGTTTGGGATCGAATTGCGCGCGCCGCACCTGACCGCTGTCGATCACGGTGTCGATACCGGGAATCGTCAAACTCGTTTCGGCAATATTGGTCGCGAGTACAACGCCCTGCTTCGAATCTTCGGAGAAATTCAGTGCGCGTTGCTGCTGATCGGGCGGCACACTCGAATGAAGTAGCTCAACGTCGCAATCAAGATTCTCGATGCGCTGTTTCACTTTTTGAATCTGCTGCCACCCGGCGAGAAAAACGAGCAAACGACGCGAACCTTGCGCAATCGCTTTGCGAATTTCCGCTGCGATGTGATCGAGTAAATCAACACGCCCCGCTGGACTGTATTCGATCGCCACCGGATACGACCGCCCTTCAGCCCGCACGATAGGAGCATCGAGCCAGCTCGCCACTTTTTCGGCGGGCATCGTTGCCGACATAACGATCAATTGCAGCGGTGTGCTGGCATCGCGCCATTGCGCCTGACTTTCAATCGTTAGCCCAACGCCCAAGTCCGCCTGCCAACTGCGCTCGTGATATTCGTCGAACAATACATAACGCACACCTTTTAATTCAGGATCGTGCTGAATACGGCGCAGGAAAACGCCTTCGGTGACAACTTCAATGACGGTGCGAGCGGAAACGGCGTTCTCAAAACGCGTGCGTAAACCGATACGATCGCCGATGACACTGTCACTCTGACGAGCGAGATAAGCGGCGACACTGGCTGCAGCGATTCGGCGCGGTTGAATGATGACGATTCGTTGCGTTGTGCTGGCATTGCGCTCACTCAACCATAGCGGTAAATACGTACTTTTCCCGGCGCCGGGCGGTGCTTCGAGCACAACGCGCGCAAAACCGTCCAGAACACTGGACAGTTCCGTTAATGCGGTGCTGATGGGTAATTGCGTTTGCGATAGTGACAACGATGTTCTCAATACGGTTAACGACGTTCTCAATGTGGTTAACAATGTTCTCAAACCACAGTAAAACCGTTTTATTCGCCGATTAATTAAAAACAGGCTTTTGAAGTGTGCAGTTAATTACAAATCAGTTTAAAAAAAGTAATACCGGCCAACGAATCCTGACCAATACTTTATTCGAGATGTCTATCCCCTATGTTCTCCGGCATCTCGGGGGCGATCCGTCGTCCCTGTTGAGGAACCCTTCCTCAACGTTCACTCCTAATGGTCTTGACCCGAAATCCCCCCAGATTTCGGGTTCTTTTTTTTCGCAGCCACTGTTTTGTTACGCACCCGCTGCCAAATCAATTCGGAACAATCGATCGAAGTTAGCGGTGGTGATCGCGGCAATTTCTTCGAATGTCTTTCCTTTCAAATCGGCAATACATTGAGCCACTTCGCGTGTGTACTTCGGTTCGTTTGATTTGCCGCGATAGGGAATCGGCGCAAGATACGGTGAATCGGTTTCCACCAGGATACGATCGAGCGGCACCTGTTTGACGACATCGCGCAGCTCCGCAGCGTTCTTGAAAGTAATAATTCCTGAAAACGAAATGCAGTAATTCAAATCGAGTGCCGCGCGCGCCATCTCCCAATTTTCGGTGAAGCAGTGCAACACACCGCCGATATCGAGATCGCCGCTATCGCGAATAATTGCCAATGTATCTTCACGTGCTTCACGGCTGTGAACGATAACGGGCTTACGCAATTTCGCGGCGGCGCGCAGATGCGTGCGAAAACTTTCATGCTGCGCGGACATACTCTCGCGACTGTAGTGATAATCGAGCCCGGTCTCGCCGATCGCGATGACTTCGGGACGATCGCCCAATGCGACCAGGCTTTCAACGCTTTCCAACTGCTCTTTCAAATCGAGCGGATGCACGCCGACCGAGGCATACACACCGGGGTAATTGCGTGCTATCGCGCAGACGGTATCGGCATTTTCTCGCTCGACGCCAATGCAAAGCATGCGCGTAACGCCGCGTTCGTGCGCGGCGGTAATAGCGGCGCCGAGATCGCCACCGTACGGAGCAAGATCGATCCGATCGAGATGGCAGTGGGAGTCGACCAACATAAGGTTTTCCTAAAGCACGAATTCAAAAAAGCTGAGCGCTGAAAAGACGACGGCCCGGATTTACCGGGCCGTCAGCATATCGGTTCGCGATCGATTTTACATCGTATGCGTGGGTCGATCCGACTCGAGCGAGCCGGCGAGATAGGCTTCGATTTTCTTGTTGGCGGTATCGTCCTGCGCGTTGAATTGCACGCCGATACCAGCAGCGCGGTTACCCTGCGCGCGCTTTGGCGTCACCCAGACCACACGGCCGGCCACCGGAATTTTTTCAGGCTCGTCCATCAGACTGAGCAACATGAACACTTCGTCGCCGATGCGATACGGCTTGTTGGTCGGAATGAACAGGCCGCCATGTTCAAGGAATGGCATGTACGCCGCGTACAAGACGGCCTTGTCCTTGATGGTTAGCGACAGGATCCCGTTACGGGCGCCTTGGGGTGCACTCGCACTATTCATCAAACTCAACCGACTCCAAAATTTTTCAGACTGAATTTTTCAAACAAGGAAGTACGACAAAAGCCGTGGTATTTGTCGATTTTTTTTCCACTTGGCAAGAATAGCTCGCTTTAATCGCAAGGACAAAGCACTTATCGGCCCATATGACACTTAATCAACGGCTTTTTTTGTTAAGTGCGTCACAGGTGTTGAAGAGGAAGCTCTCGAGAGCAAGTTGTTGATTGGGATTGGTTCCGGCAAGGGTTTGATTGATCAGTGCACGCAGCTGATCGAGCAGGCCAAACAGCGCCGTAGCCGGGATAGCAGTCAATTGCGCGATTGCCACACTGGGCGCGGACTGCGGAACCACCTGGGCCCGCACGGCGCGCACCAGACGAGACTCCAGCCAATACAACAATGCCGTCCAGTCGCGCTGCTTCCACCGATCCGCAGCCGCCAGCACTGACAATTGCCGGCTCAGAACGGCAGCCAGCTCGTCGTCCAGCTCGCGGCGAAGCACGGCATCTTCGCCGGTTAACAACGCGCGCGCCTGCATTGGTCGCCCTTCCGATTCGAGCAGCGCCTGCTCCAGCTTATCCGCCGATGTCGCTTGCGGCTGCAACCACTCGACAATTTCTGCGCGCGCAGGGATGGGAAACTCCAGGCGCTGGCAGCGCGAACGAATGGTCGGCAGCAAGCGGCCCGGCGCATCGCTGATCAGCATCAGCAACGCTGAACCCGAAGGCTCTTCCAACGTTTTCAGCAGCGCATTTGCAGCGTTGCGATTCATCGCCTCCGCCGGCGCGATGACGGCAACTTTGCGGCCGCCCTGCTGCGCGGTTTGTGCCATACGTTCGACCAGATCGCGGACCTGATCGATTTTGACTGCCTTGCCGGCCTCTTCCGGGGCCAGCCAGTACGCATCAGGATGCGCTTGCGCCATCAGCAACTGACAACTCTTGCACGCCCCACATGCCGCGCCGTATTGCGGTGCCGCGCAGAGCAATTGCGCTGTCAGCGCCCGCGCGAACGTGCGTTTGCCGACATCTTTGGGACCAGCAAGCAGCAACGCATGCGGTAAGCGTTCGGCGTCAACCTGCTGTTGAATCCGCTGCCACTGCGCTTGCTGCCAGGGTAGAGACTGCGAAATAAAATCGCTCACGCTTTAATTTCCGCCCATCAGTAACGATTGCAATACCGCACTTAATTGCGCCTGCACCTGCGCTAAGGGTTGCGCTGCATCGACAATACGAAAACGCTGCGGCTCGGCGTTTGCGCGTTGCAAATAACAATTGCGCACACGCTGAAAGAAAATCTGCTGCTCGCTTTCGAGCCGATCGCTCGCACCGCGCTCCGCGACGCGTGCCGCACCGATTTCCACAGGCGCGTCGAGCAAGAAAGTTACATCGGGGCGCAATTCGCGCTGCACCAACGTTTCGAGTGCGGCGATGGTGGTTTGATCGAGACCGCGACCGCCGCCTTGATACGCATACGTCGCATCGGTGAAACGATCGCACAATACCCACGTGCCCGCCGCCAGCGCAGGTTTTATAACGCGCTCGAGATGCTGCGCGCGCGCAGCGAAGACCAGTAACAACTCAGTCATCTCGGCCATCGGCTCGTCGCTGTGTTCGAGAAATAAACGTCGAATCGATTCCGCGATCAGCGTGCCGCCCGGCTCGCGCGTCATCACCAGCTCGCGCCCCGACCGACGAATTTGTTCGGCAATAAAGGCGATATTGGTCGATTTTCCGACCCCCTCTCCGCCTTCCACCGTAATAAATAAACCGCGCGTCTGCGACATCGTTTTCTCACTCATAGCCAGCGATTTAGCATGACAGCCGGCTGCTCATTTATTTTTTTTCTTCTGATTTTTGATCGGGTTTTTTTCTGGCTGCGATTGGTAATCCGCACGCCGCTGCTCGATCTGAAATTTTCGTACCGCCTTTTCGTGCTCGGCCAGCGTTGCTGAAAACTGATGGCTGCCATCGCCTTTCGCGACAAAATACAACGCATCGCCGGCACTCGGCTGCAGTGCCGCGCGAATCGCGGCGCGACCCGGCATCGCAATCGGCGTCGGCGGCAATCCCGCACGCTGGTAGGTATTGTACGGATTTTCGGGATTTTCCAAATCGCGCCGACGCAAGTTGCCATCGAATTGCGCGCCAATCCCATAAATCACTGCTGGATCGGTTTGCAGCAACATATTGTTTTGCAATCGACGCACGAACACTCCCGCAATCTCTGGTCGCTCACTCGCTTGACCCGTTTCACGCTCGACGATAGACGCCATGATCAAGGCTTCGTAGGCGTTTTTATACGGCAAATCGGCAGCGCGCTGCTGCCACTCTTCTTCAAGCACTTTCTCCATGCGTCGATACGCCTGCCGCAAAATATCTCGGTCGGACGTTGCACCGGAAAACACATAGGTATCGGGGAAAAATAATCCTTCCGCATTGCGCCCTGGCGCATTATCAATTTTCAGTGCTGCCAACAATTCGCGATCCGCAACAGCGTCGAGCGATTTCTGCAAAAAATTATCTTTGTCAATTTGTGCGCGCATCTGCGCGAGCGTCCGCCCTTCGACCAGAGTGATCGCATGCGTGCGCACCTGCCCCTGCTCCAGCATATCGATCAAATCGAGCGGTGTTGTTCCCCGCCCAAGTAAATATTCGCCGGCATGAATGCGATTGCCGCGTTTGCTGATGCGCACATACATCTGCAACAACCATGGATGCTTCAACAAACCGCGCGCGGATAATTCGCGCATCGCGATGCCAAAGGTGCTGCCCTTCGCAACATTCAACTCCTGCGATTCGGAAATATTCAACGGCGTATGCAAATATTGTTGAAACTGCATCGCGCCAAACCATGCCAATGCAGCAGCCAGTAAAAGAACAACGGTGAGAAAACGTCGAACAAATTTCATCAGCGGATGGATTGCTCTGTTATGAGATTGCTTAATGCCGTTTGAAACGCGACGGTAACCGCGCCGATTGTTTTATGAATGCACTCGATTTTTCGCACAGGCCAGATGCCGATCAAGCTATTACTCAGAAACACTTCGTCAGCAGCATAGAGATCATCGAGCGTAAGATCGGTCTCGCTCACCGGCACGCAGCGTTCAGATAATTGCCGCATGATCACATCGCGCATCACACCGGCAACACCGCAGCGATGCAAACGCGGCGTCATCACGCAACCGGATTTCACCAAGAATAAATTGCTCATCGTGCCTTCGATCAAACGACCTGCGGCGTCGAGCATTAAACCCTCGGCGATTGCATTATCCGACCATTCCTGACGAGCCAATACCTGTTCGAGTCGATTCAAGTGCTTCATGCCGGCCAACGCTGCTTGCTCGCTGAGCCGTTGGCGACACAACCGCACCGCAACGCCCTCGCGCGCAGGAATATCGATTGGAAATTGCTGCGGATAAAATCGTAGAAATCGCTCTGCGCGTGCGCGCGACGATGCCGCATAGCCGCGTTGCGTCGAATACCGTGTGGCGATTATTTTCAATACGCCGCTACTTTTTGCAGAAAGCAGCGAAAAAACTTCTGAACGCAACGTCGCAGATTCGAGAGCCATATCGAGTCGCGCGCAGTCTCGTTCCAATCGCCGCAAATGTTCCGCTAAAAACTGCGCATGACCATCGACAACTTTTATCGTCTCGAATAAACCATCGCCGTAGGCAAAACCGCGATCGGAAAGCGGAACGCTATTCGTGGGTTTACCGTTATACAGCGCGAATAATTCCACGGCGATTCCGTCGAAATTCAATCAGGTTAAACGACTGAATAGCAAACTGCCGTTGGTGCCGCCGAAGCCGAATGAATTACTCAGCGCATGATTGATTGTCATCGGCTGTGCGGTATGCGGCACGTAATTGAGCGTGCATCCGTCGTCGGGATTATCGAGATTGATTGTCGGCGGCGCGACTTGATCGCGAATCGCGAGCACCGCAAAAATCGCTTCGATAGCGCCTGCCGCACCGAGTAAATGTCCCGTCATCGATTTAGTCGAGCTCACCGCCACATTTTTCGCGGCAGCCCCCATCAACGTTTCAACGGCGCGACTCTCGGCGATGTCACCGGCTGGCGTCGAGGTGCCGTGTGCGTTGATATAATTAATCGCATTGGCAGAAATATTCGCATCGCGCAATGTGTTGCGCATCGCAGCCAACGCACCGCTGCCGTCTTCCGGCGGCGAAGTCATGTGATACGCATCGGCGCTCATGCCGAAACCGGTGAGCTCGGCATAAATACGCGCACCGCGACGTTTGGCGAATTCGTATTCTTCGATCACCAATACACCGGCACCATCACCGAGCACGAAACCATCGCGATCGCGATCCCACGGCCGACTCGCCCGTTGCGGATCATCATTGCGTTGCGAAAGTGCACGCGCTGCGGCGAAACCACCAAGTCCCACCGGCGTCGTCGACATTTCGGCACCGCCGACGATCATCGCGTCGGCATCGCCGTAGGCAATCATGCGCGCGGCTAAGCCAACACAGTGCGTACCCGTCGTACACGCGGTGACGAGTGCAATGTTCGGCCCTTTGAAACCGTATTTAATCGAAATGTTGCCGGCGATCATGTTGATGATCGAACCGGGAACGAAGAACGGGGAAACGCGCCGAGGCCCGCTATTCAAAATGATATCGTGGCATTTTTCGATATTGTTGAGCCCGCCGATACCCGAACCGATCGCGGCACCGATGCGATCGGCATTTTCTTCCGTCGCCTGCAAACCACTGTCTTCGATCGCTTGAATTGCAGCGGCCATGCCGTACTGAATAAACGTATCCATTTTGCGCGCTTCTTTCACATCGAAATAACGCGCAGCATCAAAATCCTTAATCGCACCGCTGAAGCGCGTACTGTATGCAGACACATCAAAGGTTTCGATAGGGCCGATACCGCTGCGGCCATTAAGAATACTTTGCCAGGTCGATGCGACATCGTTACCGACGGGAGTAATCATGCCCAGTCCGGTGACCACCACTCGTTTTTTCGACACGCTGTCCCCCAATCGCTCACGATGCATGAATTGAGCAAAAAAATACGGATCCAGAAAAAACAAAAGCCGTTCTACATGACATAGAAACGGCTTTTGCTGATACCTTCACTGCTGAAAATCGTTTTACTGCAGTACCAATCCCAGTTAGAGACGGCCAACCGCAGAAAAACGGCGCCGAGCGCCGACGATTTTATTGCAGATTGTTTTTGATGTAGTCGACAGCCAATTGCACAGTGGTGATTTTCTCGGCTTCTTCGTCGGGAATTTCAGTCTCGAATTCCTCTTCGAGGGCCATCACCAGCTCTACCGTGTCAAGAGAATCCGCGCCGAGATCTTCGACGAAAGAAGCCGACGGCTGTACGTCTTCCTCTTTAACGCCCAACTGCTCGGCAACGATTTTCTTAACGCGTTCTTCGATGCTACTCATGGTCTTTATAGACTCCTAGGTTCAAATAAAACTGGACATCTGCGGCACAAAACGGTGTGGATTATTGTTTCCGATAGTCCACCGTGCTGATGAAGGCACGCATTTTACCCGTTTTTCTCGCCAAGAAAACACAGCGCTGGAGAAATTACCCAAAGTTAATGAAAAAAATAATTTAAATCAGCAAGTTATGGGGTCAGGCAGAGCACAAATCTAAGCCATGTACAGGCCGCCATTGACATGCAAAGTTTCACCCGTGATGTACCCCGCCGCGTCGCTGACCAAAAATGCCACCGCCGCCGCAATCTCTTCGGCGCCGCCCAAACGGCCGAGTGGAATTTGCTTTGCAAGCATATCGCGCTGCTCTTGCGGCAACTCGCGCGTCATGTCGGTATCGATAAAACCGGGCGCAATGCTGTTGACGGTGACAGCCCGCGAACCCAACTCACGCGCTAAAGCCCGCGTAAAGCCTTCAGCGCCCGCTTTGGTCGCCGCGTAGTTCGCCTGCCCCGCATTACCCATCGAACCCACAACCGAAGTGATATTCACGACACGACCCCAGCGAGCCTTGGTCATGCCGCGCAAGCAAGCTTTGGTGACGCGATAAAGCGCGTTGAGATTGGTATCGATGACATCGTTCCACTCCTCGTCCTTCATGCGCATCATGAGATTGTCACGCGTGATACCAGCATTGTTGACGAGAATCAGCGGCGCGCCGAAACGCTCGGTAATATTTTTGATCACCGCATCGACCGCAGCACTATCGGTAACATTGAGCGCAATGCCTGCACCGTTGATTCCCGCTTCACGCAAACGCGCATCGATGGCCTGCGCACCGGATTCGGTAGTCGCGGTACCAATAACGGTCAAACCCTGCTTACCCAACGCCTCAGCAATAGCGCGACCGATACCGCGACTCGCACCGGTGACAAGAGCAACTTTTTTTAATTCTTCACTCATATTCTTCCCCTAAAAATTGGCAAGGCCTTAAACGGCGGCAAGCGCCGCATCCAGACCGGCAACATCTTCGATACCGAGGCAATTGATATTTTTATCGATACGTTTGACGAGACCGCACAAAACTTTACCGGGCCCACATTCGATCGCCGCTGTAATTCCTTTCGATGCCATCGCCTGCACGCAATGCGTCCATTGCACCGGGCTGAAAATTTGTTCGAATAAAATTGCTTTAATTTTTTCAGGATCGAGTTCGGTTTGCGCGTGCACATTATGCACGACGGGAATTCTCGGCGCCGAAAACTTTAAATCCGCCATCGCTTCGCGCAACTTATCGCCCGCGGGCCGCATCAATGACGTATGGAAAGGTGCGCTAACGGGTAGCGGCAATGCGCGCTTCGAGCCCGCAGCCTTACATAATTCGATGGCTTTACCAACACCTTCGACGGTACCAGCAATAACGATCTGTCCGGGCGAATTGAAATTCACCGCTTCGACAATTTCTTTACCGATAGTCGCTGCACGGCAAATATTCACAATCTGCTCGTCTTCCAAACCGAGCACAGCAGCCATCGCGCCCATTCCCACCGGGACAGCGGTCTGCATGAATTGCCCACGTGCGCGTACAAGTTTTACCGCATCGCGAAATTCAATCGTGCCCGCGCATACGAGTGCAGAAAATTCACCGAGGCTATGACCAGCCAATAAGCTTGGCTGCGCGCCATTGCGCTGCTGCCATACACGCCATAATGCGACACTCGATGTCAGCAATATCGGCTGGGTTTTTTCCGTGAGATTCAATTCTTCTTGTGGGCCTTGTTGCACCATCGCCCACATGTCATAACCGAGTGCATCCGACGCTTCGGCAAATGTCTCCTCGACGATGGGATACGCCGCGGCAACGTCGGCAAGCATGCCGACTTTTTGCGATCCCTGCCCCGGAAATACAAATGCCAATTGCTCGTTACTCATCATTTCTCCCCGTTGTTGTTAGCGGTCGCTGTTGGACACGCGGGCAAGCTGTTGTGAAATTAATTCGATCAAATTTTTTTCGACAGCATTTACTGCGCGCACGATGGCATTTTCAAATCCGGCCACCGTACTGCTGCCGTGGCTTTTAAAGACGAGCCCCTGCAATCCGAGCAGACAGGCGCCATTGTATTGCTGCGGATCGAGTTCCCGATATAACGCTTTTAACACTGGGCGCGCCATCCATCCGACTATTTTCGTCCAAACATTTTTCGAGAATTGCTGGCGCACTTTTTCGGCAATTAGTTGTGCAGTACCTTCGCTGACTTTCAGCGCCACATTACCGGTAAAGCCATCGCACACGACGACATCGACATCGCCGCGAAACAAGGTATCGCCTTCGATAAAACCGCAATAATTCAAACGCGCATCGTGCAGCAAGAATTCTGCAGCTTGTTTAACTTGCTCATTACCTTTGCCACTTTCAGCGCCGATATTGAGCAAGGCCACTCGCGGATTGGAAATACCTTCGCATTGCGCCAACGCGCTTCCGAGCAAAGCAAATTGCTGCAATTGCTGCGCGCCGCAATCCGCATTAGCGCCCAAATCTAGCAGCAGACAATGCCCGCGCTGTGTTGGTATCGCAGTGCATATGGCGGGCCGCTCGATATCGGGCAGTGTTTTCAGCACCAACAATCCCATCGCCATCAACGCGCCGGTATTCCCCGCGCTGACAATGGCATCCACCTCGCCCTGCGCCAGCAAATCGATCGCGATGCGCATCGACGACTGCGTTTTACGACGCAAGGCATGCGACGGACGATCATCCATTTCTACCGTTTGAGAAGCGTCGATGATAGTCGCGCGAGCAGGAAGAGTAGGTAGCGCCATGCGAATCTGTTCGGCATTGCCAATCAGACTGATGGTTAACTGCGGAAATCGTTCGAGACAATTTATTGCGGCGGGAAGCGAAGAGCGGAGACCAAAGTCTCCGCCCATCGTGTCAATTGCTAATCGCAGCGCCCTAGTCATTTTGCAAAGGTCTGGGCAATTGTTGATTGGATCAAATCAAAAGGCCAATTCAATGGCCGAGCGATTTATTCGTCGTCGCCCGTTTGAATAACTTTACGACCACGATAGAAACCATCGGCAGTCACGTGGTGACGACGATGAGTTTCACCGCTGGTAGCGTCTACCGACAGCGTTGATGCGGTCAACGCATCGTGCGAACGACGCATATCGCGACGCGAACGGGTTTTACGATTCTGTTGTACGGCCATGCTGGCATTCCTCTATTTCAAAACAGCTCAAATCAAAAATTTACTCACCGTCGACTTCAGTGCTTGCTCGGTTTCAACTGCTCAAGCACTTTGAACGGATTTGGCTTTTTTTCCTTCTCCGTCTCGACGATTTCTTCTGCGGGCTCGTGGCGATATTCGCCCGCGCAGTTTTCATCATCGTGATAGCTGGCGTAAGGTACGCACAGTATCAATTCATCTTCGATCAAGTCGCGAATATCTTGCGGACCTTCATCGACGACATACGGTTCCAAGTATTTCGGCAGTCGACTCGATTCATCGTCCGACCACACCACTCCTACCGCAAAATCCGAATCGATTTGCAACGGCATCGGCTGCAAGCAGCGCTGACACAACACCCGAACCTCGGCGTGTACATCGCCATCGATACGCTTATTGCCGGCTTCGTCGACGTAGAGATGCAGCTTTAGCTCGACTTCTGCCGCATCTCCCCCCTCGCTTTTTGCTAGCATCGTCGCGAGTCGCGCAAACTTTTGCAGCGGCTCCCGAGCTGAAATTTCAGCATCGGCCGCGATCAATTTGCGGATATCGAGCTGTTTAGGCAGGGGGGTACTTGACATAGGCGCGCAATCATAGGGCCGACCTCCCCGCCTGTCAAAACAATTTTCGTGCAAAATGCACACGGGAATTCGTGCGTTTACAGGCACTTTCCCGCACTCCGAACCCATAGAATCCATCGACACATGCTCTCAATCATTCTCGCCTCCAGCTCGCTTTATCGCCGCCGCCTGCTCGAACAACTCGGCCTCACCTTCGATTGGGCCAGCCCCGATATCGACGAGACCCCGTTACCTGCCGAAACGCCCGAGCAACTGGTGCATCGTCTTGCCCACACCAAAGCACAGGCGCTGGCGACTCGCTTTCCCCAGCATTGGATTATCGGCTCCGATCAGGCTGCGAGCTTCAACAACCGAATCCTGGGCAAGCCCGGAACTATCGATAACGCCCGCCAGCAGTTGCGCGACTGCCGCGGACAGCGCGTCGAATTTCTCACTGGCCTGTGTTTACTGAACAGCCACAGCGGCGAGAGCAAAACCATTGTCGAGCGATTCAGCGTGGTATTTCGAGAGTTGACCGATGCGCAAATCGATCGTTATCTGCAACGCGAGCAGCCGTTCGATTGCGCGGGCAGCTTCAAAGTTGAAGGGCTTGGCATTGCCTTGTTTGAGCGCCTGGAGGGGGATGATCCCAATGCATTGATCGGGCTTCCGTTGATTCGCCTGGTCACGCTGCTGAAAGATGCCGGCATCGATGTGATTTGAACTCAGCGCGCCAGCCCGTGCCAACCCAGCAGCTGTGGAAAGTCGCTCAGAATCATATCCGGCGTATAACGCAGCAATCGCTCTGCTTCGTGCGCACCGTAATCAACGCCAATGCGCGGCATACCGGCCTGCTGCGCCATCGCCATGTCGTACTCGGTATCGCCGATCATGACCGCTCGCTCAACCGGCGTTTTCAATTCGCTCAATAGCTCATGCAGCATTTGTGGATGCGGCTTCGACTGCGTTTCGTCCGCGCAGCGCGTGGCGTGAAAGTAATTGAGCATATCGAGTTGGCTGAGCACGCGCTGCAAACCGCGCCGGTTCTTACCCGTCGCTACGGCCAAGGAGTGCCCTGCCGCTTTCAGATGGTTGAGCGTATCGGCCACGCCCTCAAACAATTCGGGCGGTTCTTCGTTAAGCGCGATGTAATGCTTTGCATAACCGAGCTTGAGTTCATGGCGCGCCGTATCATCAAGCTCTGGATACAGCGCAAGAATCGCTTCGGGCAAACCGAGACCGATAATGTTCTGCACCGCGGCCTCACTTAAGACTGGCAACTGCAACTCTTTCGCCGCAAATTGCATAGCCCGAATGATATGGCCGGTCGAGTCGATCAGCGTGCCGTCCCAATCAAATATAAACAGCATAAAAACAACTAGTTAAATGTGGCTAATGAAAAAAATCTGAGGTTTTAAGTGATGCCTTACATCAACTCTCGACTCAATCTTAAAAACTAAATAAAAGCAATAAATCACAAAGACTTACGCATAACACTCAAAAACAACTGCAAGTCCTCGGGCAGCTCCGCTTTTAGCTGTAATCGACGCCCCTGCCAGTCCAAAGTCAGCGTATGGGCATGCAAAAACAAGCGCCGCAAGCCAAGCTCGCGAAAGCGCGCATTGGCGGCATTCTCGCCATACTTCTCATCGCCCGCCAGCGGGTGCCCGGCATATTGAGCGTGTACGCGGATCTGGTGTGTCCGCCCGGTGATAGGAGCAGCCTCTATTAATGTAGCGAGAGGAAAAGATTCCAGAACGGCGAACTCGGTTAACGCCGATTTGCCTTCAGCCGACACCCGCACCACGCGCTCACCCGAGCGCAACGTATTCTTTTCCAGCGGCGCCTCGACGCGCGTGCGATGGCGCGGCCAGGTTCCTGCCGCCAGCGCGAGGTAACGCTTATCGACCCCATCACCCCGCAACGCCTCATGCAATGTAAGTAACGCGCTGCGCTTTTTCGCCACCATGATGCAGCCTGAGGTGTCGCGATCGAGTCGATGCACCAACTCCAGGAACTTCGCCTGCGGTCGCATCACCCGCAACGCTTCGATAAGCCCGAGGCTTACGCCACTTCCACCGTGGACAGCCAAGCCGGACGGCTTATCGATCACGATCAAGCCTTCGTCTTCGAACAAAATTGCATCAGTTAAGCGATCCGATAACGAGGCCGAAACATTCGGCGGCGCCGTTTCAGCATCCATTCGTACCGGAGGAATCCGCACCACATCGCCCAGGCACAGACGATGCTCCGCCTTAACGCGACCTTTGTTAACCCGCACTTCGCCGCGCCGCAACAAGTTATAGATGCGCGACTTAGGCACTCCCTTGAGCTCGCGCATAAGAAAATTGTCGATGCGCTGACCATCGCTGCCCGCATCGATCTCGACGGTACGCACGACGTTATGATCTTGTTTGCCTGGGGACTTTTCGATCAATTCTGTTATTCCGCCTTCACCAACTGCAGCGATAGATGCAGCATCTGATTCATAGGTAATTGTAACTAATTGAATGAGCTACAAATCGCTGTTATATTGCCGCAGCACTGCGACGCTCGTCACACTCGATAGTCCGCCTGGCCGATTGCCATTCAGACTCACCGAGCAGACCCGCGATGAGTGCAACAAGGTATAAGTGCTTTAATTGGCTTCGGTATAAAACTGTTTAGCGCCATTTAGAGCCCGTACCGAAGAAGGCTTGTACCAGGGATAACGAAAAGATCAATTATCGTTACCCGCAAATTTAACGGGCGCCTACTCTACCAGCTTACGCTGCTTTATATCAGCAGCACGGTCTCGATGATCAATAACTCTCGATGACAGATTCTGAAAAGTAAGCGCCATTTTTAACTGTGCAGCGGCAAATCGTTGCACCGTTTTTGCAAGTAATGTTTGCGACACTCGCGAAGCAATTTGGGCGGTCCTTTCCTTCGGTTAGGAAAGAAAATTAAGCGACTGGTTTACCGACATTCCCTGTTTCAAGAATTAAGGGATGTTGAAGATTGATGCCAGAACACTCGCTTGCTGAAGCCGCCCCGGAGTCGACTTCGCCGGTGCTGTAATCGATAAACGAATTGAAAGACTGTTCTTTGTCTCGATCAATCAAAATATTGATCATTAAACATGGCAGTCTGCGCCGCACTACAAACGCAGCGCATTGGCATGGAGATTCGCCGCAATATCGCGGCTAGAAAGTTTACTCCTGCCAATATCTCGCTTGTCGATGCCATACGGCATTGCGTATCCAAACATCATTGCGCATCGATGGTGTAACGATTAATCCGCTCGAATGTGGATTATCGTCAACATGAAAAGAATGCTTATCAATGCAACTCAACACGAAGAGTTGCGCGTTGCGCTCGTCGAAGGACAGCGCCTCTACGATCTCGATATCGAAAACACCAACCGCCAGCAGAAAAAATCCAACATCTATAAAGGTGTCATCACGCGCGTAGAGCCAAGTCTCGAAGCTGCGTTCGTGGATTTCGGCGCCGAGCGCCACGGCTTCCTCCCCCTCAAAGAAATTTCGCGTGAATATTTCTATCGCCAGCCCGGCGATATCGGCGCGCGCCTGAAAATCAAAGATGTCGTCAAAGAAGGCACGGAAGTTATCGTGCAAGTCGACAAAGAAGAGCGTGGCAATAAAGGCGCAGCTTTAACGACATTTATTTCTCTCGCTGGCCGCTATCTCGTCTTGATGCCAAACAATCCGCGCGCAGGCGGTATTTCGCGCCGCATCGAAGGCGATGAGCGCAACGAGTTGAAAGAGGCACTTTCTTCGATCGATGTGCCCGATGGTATGGGCGTTATCGTGCGCACCGCCGGTGTCGGCCGCAGTCCCGAAGAACTGCAGTGGGACTTGAGCTACCTGAAACAATTGTGGGAAGCCGTCACTAAAGCTGCCGAAGAAAAACCCGCGCCGTTTTTAATTCTGCAAGAAAGCAACGTGATCATTCGCGCGATTCGCGATTATCTGCGCGACGATATCGATCAGGTTCTCATCGATACGCCCGAAGCGTACGATCACGCGCTGAGCTTCGTGAAACAGATCATGCCGCACTATCAAAACAAAGTGCGCCTGTATCAAGATCCGGTTCCACTGTTCAATCGCTATCAAATCGAATCGCAAATCGAAACCGCGTATCAGCGCGTGGTGCAATTGCCCTCCGGTGGCTCGATCGTTATCGATCCGACCGAAGCACTGGTATCGATCGATATCAACTCCGCGCGTGCAACGAAAGGCGGCGATATCGAAGAGACCGCGCTGCAAACCAACCTTGAAGCGGCGGATGAAATTGCGCGCCAATTGCGCCTACGCGATATCGGCGGTTTGATCGTTATCGACTTCATCGATATGACCGCGCCGAAATCGCAACGCGAAGTTGAAAATCGTGTGCGCGATGCGCTGCAACCCGATCGCGCGCGCGTACAAGTCGGCCGCATTTCGCGTTTCGGCTTGCTCGAAATGTCGCGCCAACGTCTGCGCCCATCGCTCGAAGAAACCAACGCGAGTGTGTGCCCGCGCTGCTCAGGCCAAGGCACGATTCGCGATACCAAATCCTTGGCATTGTCGATATTGCGTCTCGTTGAAGAAGAAGCGAATAAAGATCGCAGCGCGGAAATTCGCGCGATCGTTCCGGTCGATGTCGCAAGCTATTTGCTCAACGAAAAACGCGCTGCAATCGGCGCCGCCGAAACACGCACCGGCGCACGTATCGTGATCGTGCCATCGTCGCATCTCGAAACGCCGCATTTCGAAGTGAAACGTTTGCGCGATGATGAAATCGACGAAGACACCAAGCTGAGCTTTGAAATTCAGCCGGAAAATATCGTCGAAGCCGAAAGCGCCGAAGCCGAAGCGACGCCGGCACCCGTGCAAAAAGCTGCCGTGCAATTCATCGCACCGACCGCTCCGGCACCGACCCCGCTCGAGCCACCGAAAGAAGAGAAAAAACAGGCTGGCCTGTTCTCGAAATTCATCAATATGTTATTCGGCGAAGGCGAAGCACCCGCTGAGGTGGCGAAAACTGAAACCAAACCCGCTGGACGCAACGATCAACGCCGCGGCGGTCAACGCTCGCGCGGTGGTCGCGGACGTGGTCGCAACGATCGCAATCGCAGCGAACGTGGCGAGCGCCAAGAGCGCGACGAACAACGTCTCGATCAACGCGAACCGCGCCAAGAGCGCGAACGCAAACCACAACAAGAGCGCCCGGAACAGAGCGATAACGTTCAAGCGGAAACTGGCAGCGATGAAAGTCGCCCGCAGCGTCGCCCGAACAATCGTCGTTCGCGCGGTCCGAATGAACGCAATCGTCAGCCGTTGCCCGCAGAAGGTTTTGTCGAAAACCCAGCAGAGATCGAAGAAACGCCAACGGCAGAAGCTGCTGAAGGCACTCCGCAGCGTCGCGATGGTGAGCGTCCGCGTCGCGATCGTCCGCGCCGTCAACGCGGCGAGCGTCGCCCACAGGAATCATCCAGCGAGGCAACGGCGCAAGCCGCGCCAATCGAGGCGAACACTGCACCGATAACTACACCGATTGCTTCGAATGTTGAAGCAGCCGCACCGGAAATTGCTGCTGCGCCCGTAGCCACTGCTCCGGCTACGGTTGAAACAGCGCCGCAAACGGTACAGCAGAATCTGGATTTCGCCCCGGCACAGGAAATCGGGCAGGCAGCGCAAACGGCTCCTGCTGCACCCGTACAGACCGCCACAGCTGCGCCCGTTGCGAGCGCCGATCCGATCGCTGCGGAAACCGCGCCAGCACCGGTGCCGGCAGCCCCGCGGCAATCGAATGGACGCGCGAACAACGACCCCCGCGTCAATCGTCGCGAGATCGGCCCGGTGAATGTGCAAACACAATCGCTGCAGATCGAGTTCGGCAAGAGCGAAGCCGCGCAACCCGATCCGAATCGCGCCAAGCCACCACGCGCGAATAACGATCCGCGCTTAAAGCGCAGCGCTTCGGCCTAAACAAATTCGGCCTGAAACAAAAAAGCCCGCTAAATGCGGGTTTTTTTTCGATACTTATAATTGACCTAGGAGCTGTAATTTGCCTACGTGTTGAGGCTGAATTCGATCGGCACGTTCACCCATGCCGCCATCGCTTTGCCGCCCGCCTGAGCGGGGATGAATTTCCATTTGCGCACGGCCTCTAGCGCTGCTTCATCCAGCAATGCGAATCCAGACGAGGTTTGTAACTCGATCCGATCCGGCGCACCGTTCGGCAATACATGCACACGCAGCATCACAACGCCCTGCTCGCGATGGCGACGCGAGAGTCGCGGATATATTGGCGGAGGGTTGTTGAGATAGTCGGCATCGAAACGCGGCTCCACCATATCCGCTCTTTCAGCACTCTGGCTGCTGGAGGCCGGACTACTTGGCGCTGCCGCTGCGACGCTCATGACTGGCGCATTCGACTCCGCAATCGCGATATCGGGCGCGACCATAGTGACTTTCGGCGTATTCAACTCGGGACGAGTTTGAGGTACTTCGAGGGCATCCGCCTGAATGGATTGATCGCTGATAACGCGCGCCGCGATCGGCGGCAATCCAACCTCGACATGCGGGCGACTGGATAACAGCAACAACACAACCAGGGCATGGATTGCGATTGTCAGCGCAATGCCGATACTGTTGCTCCAGCGCTTGGTTGGTTCCCGAGTTACCGCCCCCAGCTCTTCAACGTGAACATGTGCAACTTGAATAATGCCGTCGGCCTGCGCCGATTTTTCAATCTGCGTCAGCTCTTCAGCCGCTATTAGGGACGCGTTCATCTCTACTCCTGACTGGCGCTCTGGCTTGTCAGCACCGCCCCATTGATTAGGGCTCATTGATTCGGGATTATAATACGAACTATTATCATCTTCATTAGTCTCTTATTGCCCCACATCAAACAATTCGCAAAACCTCATCCGACACTTTTACAGGATTGCCCCCATGAAGCTCGCTCGCTGGTCCCTCTGTCTCCTCACTCCGCTTTTTGCGACTTTCGCGCACGCAGCCGCCAACTGCCCAGATGTCCCCGAAAGCCAATGGATGCACATTCTCGATATGCAAAAGAAGATCGTTAACGAGTACGGTTTTGCGATCAAAAAATTCCAAACCGATGGCCACTGCTACGAAATTTATGGCTGGGGCAAGAGCGAGGACGGCAAACGCTTCGAGAAAATCGAGGTTTATTTCAACCCGGTGACCGGCGAAATCGTCAAGAAAAACGTCGAGAAGTAATTCATGCCATCACCGTCGCGCGTAACGATCTGGGATTTACCGGTACGCGTCTTTCACTGGTCGGTTGCCACACTGTTCCTTCTCAATTACTGGGTACTGGAAGCCGGAGAAACACCGCACGAATGGGTCGGCTATGCCATCGGCGCGCTACTTTTCTTTCGAATAATCTGGGGATTTATTGGCTCACCCAACGCGCGCTTCGCAAATTTCTGGCCCACACCCACGCGCCTTCGACATCACTGGCAACAACTGAAAACGCGCGACTTCAATGCCGCCGAAGGCCACAACCCGCTCGGCGCGCTGATGATTTTTTTCATACTGACGTTGCTGGCGATTACGGCCATCAGTGGCTGGATGCAGGGGCTCGATCGCTTCTGGGGCGAGGACTGGGTCGAGGATCTGCACGAAATCGCCGCCAACACACTCATGGCTGCAGTGACTATTCACGTCGCCGCGGTAATAGTCATGTCCCGTATTTCCGGCTTGCGCCTGATTCGCACCATGCTTTTCGGCTGGCGCCCCGCCTCCATCGATAAATCCTCTCGATAATGATCGATATCAAATAAAAATAAGAATCGCTCTCACATAGATTGACATTAAAATGAGAATCACTAACATGTCGCTTCTCGTTTAACCGGAAGAGTGCGCGGTTTCAGCTGCGGATAACCACCCGCCGCCACGAACCCATAAGCACTGCAGGATCAGCGATTCACAAAAATTTATCATCAAATAGCCAGTAGGAAAGCCGATGAAAAAGCCATCCCACACCGCCAAAATTCCAGCCAGTTTGAGAGCGTTGCCAACGCCACCCGCGCTAAAAACTCGCCTTGCAATAAGCATCTCTGCAGCCATGCTGCTCCCGCTTGCGGCCACCGCGCAGCAAGCGCAGCCGGAACAGTCGAAAACGCTGAAAACCGTCAAAGTGCAGGACACGGTGATCGATCCGAATCCAAACGCGCAACCGGGCGTTCCGTACAAAGCGAAAACATCAGGCGATGAACGCCACACTCGCCCGCTGGCTGAGACGCCGCAGAATATTCAGGTGCTCACTTCTGAGCAGATTAAAGATTCTGGCTACACCGATCTGCGCGAAATTCTTGATGCACAACCCGGCATCACGCTCGGCACCGGTGAAAACGGCAACGCATTCGGCGATCGTTACATTATCCGCGGTCAAGAAGCTCGCTCCGATGTTTTCGTCGATGGTTTGCGCGATCCTGGCATGACGATTCGCGAGAGTTTCGCGGTTGAGCAAATCGAAATTTCGAAAGGCCCGAATTCAAGTTTCGCTGGACGAGGCACAGCCGGCGGCGCGGTCAACGCCATTACCAAACAAGCAACGATGGATTACAACTTCGCGAAATTATCTGCAGGTTTCGGCAGTGATGAACACCAGCGTTATACCATCGACGCGAATCAGGTTTTGAATGATGTAGTCGCGCTGCGTGCCAATGTGCTCTATGGCGAAGAAGAAGTACCTGATCGCGACCCCGCTGAACGCAAACGTAAAGGTATCGCGTTATCGGGGCTCTTCGATATTAACGACAATCTCAATGTGACACTCGATTACTATGGCTTTCGCGCTGACGATCTTCCCGACATTGGTGGATATTTAGAGGGTACAGTTCCTCATCGCCGCCCGGCTGACAATGTTCCAGTGTATTTACAGAAACAAGATTTTCTGGAGTCCGACGTTGATACCTACACGGCGCGTGTGCACTATAAATTCAACGATGCAGTGCGCTTAACCAACCTCACGCGCTACGGTGAAAGTGATAATAGTTACGTAGTAACCGGTGCTCGCTCAGCGACTACAGGTGCGAACAATCCTGGCGGCGTATACACCACCGCCACACTCAGCACACACCAAGGCTGGCAAGAAGTCGAATATATTGCCAATCAAACCAACCTGTTCATCAATGCTGATCTCGCTGGGATGAAACATGAGTTTATCGTTGGTTTGGAATACACCAAGCATGACGTACTCAATGGCGTTTATAACTTTGCAGTTTCCGGACAAAACTGTATTACCGGTAACGGCTCAACGTTGAATGCATTTTGCGCAATCGATGCAAGCGGTAATGCCGTTAACAATCTCGACACGCTGATGAACCGTCAGATTAGCAAGGGCGATTTCGATCAGGATTGGGCGATCGAAACCACATCATTATCTTTCATGGATACGGTTGATCTAACGGATGACCTTACGTTATTCGCAGGTATCCGTTATGACATATACGACTTCGATTTAAAGGCGTACTGGAACCATGACAACTCCAATACAACTCCAAATGTCTTAGGAAACTTCAAAGACGACAATGGATTCTGGAACGCACATGCAGGCCTGACCTATCAGCTCACCGATCAAGGCAATATCTATTTTAGTTTTGCCACCTCAAACGATATTAACGGCGGCGAATCGGATGTTGGCACTAGCTCCGGCTACGGCGGCTTGGCTGCTAACTTCGTGTGTACCGATCTAACCAATTCAAATGTGGCTCTGCGAGGATGCTCGCCAAATGGCGACGCGGAAGCTGACCCAGAAAAATCCGAACTTTTTGAGTTGGGAACCAAATGGAACTTACTCGATGAGGAACTGCTTTTATCCGCAGCAGTATTTCAAATTGAAAAAACCGATGTTATGGAAGGCGAAGGTTACACGGCAACTGGCTCATTCAATACTGGAGAAAACCGCGTCCGCGGTATCGAGTTGGGCGCTGTGGGTGAAATCACCGAACGCTTAATGCTTCAAACAGGCTTTACGTTGATGCGTTCTGAAGTGCTTAAATCGGCAGTGGCGACTAACGAAGGCAAAGCATTGAGCAACTTCGCAAATAGAACCGCTTACGCACAGCTCAAGTACGAGGTCATCAACGATCTGTGGATAGGCGCGGCTGCGAAATACGAAAGCGAAAAATATGCAGGTCAACCCGATACAGCGCGGGCCAGCGTAAGCACCACGGATTTAAGTGCCGCTCAGCCGATTCCTTCTTACACTGTGTATGACCTCTTCGGAACCTATCGTTTCAATAAGCACTTTGATGTGCGTTTGAACATTGGTAACGTCACCGACAAAGAGTATTACACTGCGGGTTATCGCTCTGGCTCGTTCCTTTACATCGGCGACGCGCGCAATTATCGCGTAACCTTGAACTACGAGTTCTGATCTCTTGAACTACGCTGGGCAAGCAGCGATGCTTGCACCCTAAGCAACCTGAGAGCCGGGCCCTGCCCGGCTTTTTCTTATGACTAAATCGCAAACGCCACTAACTGCATTAAATTACATCCCCGCAGAAATTCTGTGCGCGCAGGATTACGAAATCGCCGCGCAGCAATTTATCGCTGCGCCAAGTTACGCATATATTGCCGGCGGCAGTGCTGGCGATATCACACTCGCTGCAAATCGCTCTGTATTTGCAGAATATTCGCTGTATCCGCGTTTACTCAACGATGTCACCAACGGCAGTACACATTGCCAACTCGGCGAGCTGCAACTACCGCATCCGATATTGTTGGCACCTGTTGCCTTTCAAACGCTCGCACACCCGCTCGGTGAAATCGAAACTGCACGCGGTGCGGACGCAATGACTGCAGGTTTAATCGCCAGCACATTGTCATCGCGTACACTTGAGGAAATCGCAGCAGCGACGACTTCGCCGCGCTGGTTTCAACTGTATTTCCAGCCCGATCGCGCAGTCACACTCGACCTTGTGCGTCGTGCAGAAAATGCAGGGTATCGCGCCATTGTCGTCACACTTGATGCAGCGATTCAATTGCCGAGTCAGCATGCGATGCGTGCAGGTTTTCAAATGCCTGTCGATTGCGTCGCTGCGAATTTACGCAACTATCCGACACCACAGCCAGTCGCGCTGAATGCAGCCGATAGTAGAGTTTTTCGCGGCGCGATGCGTCATGCACCAACGTGGCAATATCTTGATTGGTTGCAACAACAAACATCGCTGCCGATATGGATCAAAGGTGTGTTGCATCCGGACGATGCACTCGCATTAAAACAGCGCGGCGTGAACGGCTTGATTGTTTCAAATCATGGCGGACGCACGCTCGATGGTGCAGTATCGACACTCGATGCGCTACCTGCGATTCGCAACGTTGTCGGTAATGATTTTCCAATATTGATGGACAGCGGCATTCGCTCTGGCAGCGACATTTTCAAAGCCATCGCACTCGGTGCCGATGCAGTTTTAATCGGCCGCCTTCAAGTTTTCGCACTCAGCGTCGCCGGCGCGCTCGGCGTCGCGCATATGCTCAAATTACTGCGCGAAGAACTCGAAGTGTGCATGGCGATGACGGGTTGCACATCGCTTGCAGATATTCGCCGTACCGTGCTGCACGTGAATACGAATATTCACAAACACAAAATATTTCAATCCGAATAGCGGAGATCGTCGATGCTGATTCCGATTCATCAAGTTCTGAGCAAAGACGAAGTTGCACAGTTTCGCGCGCAGCTCGACAAAAGCCCGTGGGAGGACGGAGTAAAAACCGCCGGCTCGCTCAGTCGTTCAATCAAACAAAATCAGCAACTCGATGAAAATAGCGAATTGGCCATTTCGCTCGGCAATCATATTTTGCGCAAATTGGGCAATCACCCACTGTTCATTTCCGCTGCATTACCGCATCGCATTTATCCACCGCGTTTTAATCGCTACGCCGATGGCGGCACTTACGGCGCACATGTCGATGCCGCACTCATGCAAGTGCCCGGCACCAATGTCACCGTGCGCAGCGATCTCTCCGCGACGATTTTTTTATGCGAGCCGGATGAATACGATGGCGGCGAATTGGAAATCGAAGGTCCGTTCGGTGTGCAAGCGGTCAAGCTCGATGCCGGCGACATGGTGCTCTACCCTTCGAGCAGCTTGCATCGCGTCACTCCGGTGACGCGAGGCGCGCGCGTCTGCTCATTCTTCTGGATTCAAAGTGTGATTGCCGACGACGGCGCGCGCACACTGCTCTTCGATCTCGATCAATCGGTGCAGGGATTGACCACCACCGTCGGCAGCGACGATGCCAGCCTGCTCAAGCTGATCGGCGTTTATCACAATCTGGTGCGACGCTGGGCCAGCCCCTGAGCGCAATTTTTGCCAAGCTCAGCATTAAGACTTGTGTAATCGTTCTAGCCCTATATAATTCGCGCTCCGCACTAAAACCGCCTCATTACGTAGCTACGTGATGCAGCAGTAAGCCCGAAATATCCGGAAGAGTGGCAGAGCGGTTGAATGCACCGGTCTTGAAAACCGGCGGCCCTTCGCGGGGCTCGTGAGTTCGAATCTCACCTCTTCCGCCATTTCCAAACACCTTCAAGCCCTCAACGAAATCCCGAAACTTTGCTCAAGCGAACTGTCTAACCCTGCGTGATTCCTTGCTTTTTAAGGGTCGATCGGTATGATTCCCTCGATAGCGAGAGAATAGAAAGCGCGTCTTAACTACGGAGCAAAATCATGCAAGAACGTGTGTTATCGAGCCAGTACGCGGACAGTGCGGTCAGCGTCAATAAGGTGCTCAAAAATACCTACTTGCTGCTGTCTATGACGCTGGCCTTCAGCGCATTCACCGCATTCCTGTCGCGCGATTTCGGCCCGATGAATATGTGGGTCATGATCGGCGGCACCTACGGTTTGTTATTTCTCACTCATGCATTGGCCAATAGCGTTTGGGGAATTGCCGCAGTATTCGGTTTTACTGGCTTTCTTGGCTTCAGCATTGGTCCGCTGTTGAACATGCTGATGAAAACCGCGAATGGTGCCGATATTGTTTCGCAGGCACTCGGTGGCACCGCGATTATTTTCCTCGCGCTTTCAGGTTACACATTGGTCTCGCGTAAAAACTTTGCGTTCCTGCAGGGTTTCTTGTTCGCCGGATCGATCGTGCTGCTGATCGCGATGGTTGCCGGAATTTTCCTGCACATGCCGGCCCTGCATCTCGCGATAAACGCGGGCTTCATGCTGTTCGCGAGCGCGATGATTTTGTTCCAGACCAGCGAAATCATTCATGGCGGCGAGCGCAATTACATTCGAGCGACAGTGACGCTGTTCGTATCGATCTACAATCTGTTCATGAGCCTGCTCAATCTGCTCATGGCGTTTAGCGGTGGCGATGATCGTTGAGTCACAACGATGATAAAAAGCCTCGGACAAATGCCGAGGCTTTTTTATTTTGGGCCCCTTGTATTGAGAAACAACGAATTTAATTTAGTGCGATGACAACTTTTGCCTTGATGGTGCTTGGCGCACCCACCTCCACGCAGGGCCCGAACACAGCTCTCGCCTTCGCTCGCGCGGCAGTTAGCTCCGGCCATCGCATCGTTCGCGTATTCTTTTTTCACGACGGCGTGCATTGCGGCAACGATCTCTCGATTCCCATCGCCGGACAACAATCGATCGCAGCGCAATGGGCCGAACTAGCGCAGCAACACGCTATCGATTTAGTCATCTGCGTGGCGAGCGCGCTCAAACGCGGCATCCTCAACGACAGCGAATCCAAACGCTATTCAAAAGTCGCCAGCAATCTGCATCCGCAATTCGATTTATCGGGGCTCGGCCAATGGATCGAAGCATGCGCGCTGGCCGATCGTGTCATTACATTCGGGGCGTGACGATCGATGAACACGAAACGCTATTTAATTATCTGTCGCCGCCCGCCCTACGGCGAATCGTATGCGCGCGAAGCGCTCGATACCGCGCTCGCCACCGCCGCATTCGATCAGCCCGTTGCCTTGCTTTTTCTTGGCGATGGCGTCGCACAATTGCTGAACGCACACGACAGCGCAACGCTAGGTGAAAAATCGTTTGAGAAGCAACTCAGCGCATTGCCTATGTACGACATCAACACAATTTATGTCGACGCCGACGCGCTACAGCGACGCGGTCTCACCACTGCCGATTTGTCGCTGCCGGCTCAAACCGTCAGCGACGTCGACATTGTCGATCTATTAAAACAACACGACATCGTTTTGAGTTTTTGAAATCGCCATGCTGCATACCATCAACAAATCGCCGTACTCGCATCAGTGTCTCGCTGAATGCCTGCGCGTTTGCAGTGAAGACGACGTGGTTTTGCTGATCGAGGATGGCGTCTATGCAGCGCTCGCCCATAGCGAATCGATCAAATCGCTACTCGCCAAAGTATCTGCCGTTTACGCTCTGCAAGCCGATATCGCTGCACGCGGTCTCAGCGATCGCATTTCTACCGAAATCAAAACCATCGATTACACAGGCTTCGTACAATTGTGCGCCGACCAACCCAACATGCTGGCGTGGTATTGAAACCATGTTACATATCGATGGCAGAGACATAGCCACCGATGGCGATGGCTTTCTGGAACACTACGAAGACTGGAATGCGACAGTCGCCGAGATAATCGCTATACAGGAAAATATTGTGCTGAGCGATGCACATTGGGAAATTCTGAATTTATTGCGCGATTTCTATCGCCAATTCGAACAATCGCCTGCCATGCGCGCATTGGTCAAATACGTCGGCCAGCAACTCGGCAAAGACAAGGGCAACAGTATTTATCTGCTGAAATTATTTCCGGGCAGCCCCGCCAAAATTGCGAGTAAGATTGCAGGCCTACCACGCCCCGAAAACTGTTTATAGTTTTGAAAGTTGTTTCTAGCCGGGAGACTGTTTCATGTCGCCGCAAAAACTCGATCTGATTGCAAAACCTAACGAACATGCGTTTGCGCCTTTCGTGCGCATTCTCGGCAAAGGCAAAACCGGATCGCGCTCGCTAACGCGCGACGAAGCACGCACAGCGATGCGCATGATTCTGCACGGCGAAGTCAAAGAAGTGCAGCTCGGGGCCTTTCTCATGCTGCTGCGCGTGAAAGAAGAAAGCGCGGATGAGCTGACGGGATTCGTCGAAGCCGCACGCGATGTCATCGCTGCGCCCACCGATATTCCGGTGCATCTCGACTGGTCGAGCTACGCCGGTAAGCGCAAACATTTACCGTGGTTTTTATTGAGCGCTCTCGCACTCGCTGACAATGGCCTGCGCGTTTTCATGCACGGCGCCTCGGGCCACACCAAAGGCCGCGTCTACACCGAAAATGTATTGAATGCACTCGGCATCGAATCATCGCCGACTTGGCCCGATGTCAGTGCCGATCTCGACCGCACCAATTTCGCATTTATGCCGCTCCTCAATTTGTGCCCACAACTACAAGCCATGATCGATTTGCGCAATGACCTCGGCTTGCGTTCACCCGTGCATACGCTCGTGCGCTTATTAAATCCGCTGCGCGCTGATTATTCGTTGCAAAGTATTTTCCATCCTGCGTATGCATTACATCATCAGCAGGCTGCAGCGAATTTAGGGCAACCGCATTCGGCGGTATTCAAAGGCGAAGGCGGCGAAATCGAACGCAAGCCCGAAGCACTCTGCAAAATACTAAGCGTGCATGAAGGCACACTGAGCGAAGAAGTCTGGCCAAAATTAATCGATGGACGACAAGACCAGCCGGAAATTCTCGACGTTGAGCATTTGCGTGCTGTATGGCGCAGTGAAGCGAACGATGAATACGGCGAGTTGGCGATTATCGGCACGCTGGCGATTGCGCTGCGTTTGTTGGGGCGCGCGGAAAATGCGGATGATGCGATGCAGCTGGCGAGAGATTATTGGAGTGATCGCAATCTGGAGCGGCTTTAGTTTTTTGGGTTGCGATCAACACCAGACATATCGAAGAAAAATTTAATCCGGTGGATTGTGCTTAAGCACAAAATCAACCGATGCTTTCAACATGGCTTTGCGCGTTTCCTCGCGCGACAGCCAATGATCCTCTCCGAGCATCTCGATAAATTCCACAGGCTTATCCGCTCTGCGCAACGCAGACTTCATCATTCGGCTTTGAATAACTGAGACCACATTATCGTCCCGACCATGCACCAATAAAATAGGAGCACTAGCTTGCTCCGCCAAGTACTTCGGAGACAGTGTCTTCAAGACCTTGTCTCCCTCTTTATCTGCACCAGTAACAGCACGTAAATAGCGAGTTGTATCATCTTCGAAGTCATGCCCCTCCAATAATGAAGGGAGACTTGCTACGCCAGCGACCGATACTGCACAGCGATAAATATCGTGCTGTAAAGTTACGCCCGCAAGCGCGGCATAACCTCCATAACTTGCGCCTACGATGCAAACTCGCTTTGAATTTACCAACCCCTGAGCTGCTAACGCGCTTACTCCATCCGAAATATCGGTCTGCATTTTGCGACCCCACTGCCCAAAACCCGCAGATAAAAACTCCTTGCCGTACCCCCCTGAGCCTCGATAATTAGGTTGGAGCACTGCGTAACCCATAGAAGCATAAGCTTGTGCCCACCAATCGAAACCGACAACATCACTTATGCCTATGGGACCACCGTGTGGAAGCACAACTAATGGAAGGCTTCTAGCATCACGCCCAGGTGGAAGCGTCAATACCGCATGAATCTCCATGCCATCAGATGCTTTGTAGGTGATCATTTGAGTTGGCCCAACATCAATAGGACGTATTTCAGGGTAGGGATAACCAATTGGCGTTGCTTGACCGGAAGCAATTTTTACCAACCAATAAGTGCCTGAGTCATCACCACCATCCGTTTTAACAATGATACGATCCATATTCTGACTATAAGAAACCAACTGCATTTGTAAATCAGGAAAAGCTTTACGGGCTCCTTTTAAACGAGCGTTTAGATTCTCATCAAAAAATTTTGCACGCGGCTCTTCTGCTATTGTCGCACCAATAGCCATACCGCTGATTGGATCGTTTAAATATCCGCTTACCGTTAAATCATTGAAAAGAGTTTCACTTTTTCCGTCTGCCAAACCAATCTCTTCAATAACAGATACGCCTGATGATCCATCAGCGATCCACACAGTGTCAGTTGTACGGCCTCGACCGACCAGCTCAATTTCACCCAATGGCGTATATTTTCTTTCAAGAAGAAGCCGCTCTTCGCTACCCCCAGCATATAACCGCCAAAATCCTGCCTTGTGGTCGTATACCGAGTGAGCAATGACAAAACCGTTATTTCCCACCACCCATCTAAAAGCGGACTCTTTGCCCCCTCCTTTTGCAATCAATGTAGTCTCACCGCTGTCGAGATCGACTTTGTACAAGTCTCTCTGATCTCGAAGGAACTGATTTCCAATCAATGTCATTCCGACAAAATATCCATATTCATGCTCGCCTTCTCGAGCAGATCCTGCATAGCCAAAAACAAAGCTTGTTGCCTTCTTCGTACCATCGAAGATTTGAAAGCTTTTGCGCGTCTTTATATTAATATTAATTACTGCCCAAAATTCATGAGTTCCAAGATAAACTGTTCGATCACTATAAACCCCAGATACCCATACCAAAATCCGGTCATCTCCGACCCATTCTAAACCACGAACTTTTTGATTTCCGATTTCGCTGGCTAACAGAGACTCTCCTTTCTCAGAAGTCACCATCAGCCGACGCTTTTCCCCAATAACAGCAACAAAAGCATAACGACTACCAGAGGGCGACAGGCTCATCAATTCCACGCCGGGCAATCGGCCATAGACATCAATTGAAGGGGCCGCGTAAATTGCTGAGCTAATCGCGAGCAACAAGAATCCGGCGATTATTTTTATCATTGAAAACTTCCCTATTTTTTATTTAATCGATGTTATTGCAAATACCCATTGGGATTATTCTTCTGCCAATTCCAGCCATCGCGCGTCATTTCTTCCACGCCGCGCTCGGCGCGCCAATTCAATTCACGCGCGGCGAATTCAGGATCGGCATAACACGTGGCGATATCGCCGGGACGGCGCGGTGCGAATTTGAAATTGATTTTCTTGCCGCACGCTTTTTCGAACGCTGCAATCATATCGAGCACCGAATAACCCTGGCCCGTGCCGAGATTGATTGCTATCACGCGTGGATTGCTCGCGAGCTTTTCGAGTGCTTTCAAATGACCGATCGCGAGATCGACGACGTGAATAAAATCGCGCACGCCGGTGCCGTCTTTGGTGGGATAGTCGTTACCGAAAACCGATAAGCATTCGAGTTTGCCGACTGCCACTTGCGACACATACGGCAATAAATTATTCGGAATGCCATTGGGGTCTTCACCGATCAGCCCGCTTGCGTGTGCGCCGACCGGATTGAAATAACGCAGCAGAATGCAATTCCAGCGCGCATCGGATTTGCCGAGGTCGCGCAGAATGTCTTCGACCATTAATTTCGAGCGGCCATAGGGATTGGTTGCCGACAGCGGAAAATCTTCGGTGATCGGTACGGTATGCGGATCGCCATACACCGTCGCCGATGAGCTGAACACAATATTGAATACGTTGTGACGCCCCATCACCTCACACAGCGTGAGCGTGCCTTCGACATTATTTTGGTAGTAGCGCAATGGCTGGCTGACCGATTCACCGACCGCCTTCAGACCGGCAAAATGAATCACCGCGTCGAATTTCTGTTGTGAAAAAATCCGATCGAGCGCAGCCGCATCGCGAATGTCGACCGTTTCAAGCGGCACTTTTTTGCCGGTGATTTTTTCTACCCGCCGCAATGACTCCGGACTGCTATTGCTGAGATTATCGACCACCACAATATCGTGCCCGGCATTCAACAGCTCAACGCAGGTGTGACTACCGATATACCCCGCCCCACCCGTTACCAAAACCTTCATGCTTCACTCCATTTTCATTGGTATTAGCCTGGACGTATTGTAGCCGATCATGCACTCCTTCGACGGCCTCCGATGCATTGCTGCCGATCGCAAGCGTGGGGCGTATAATGCCGCCTCGCCTCATTCATCGGTTCATCCATGCCCCTGGTTATCTCATGCCTTTAGCTGTTATCGACCCTGCGCATTACTCGACCCAACTTGAAGCCAAAACACAACGGTTTCTCGCAGACTTTGCCGAACTGAAACTGCCATCACCGCAAATATTCGCTTCGCCGCCGCTGCATTATCGTTTGCGTGCGGAATTTCGCATCTGGCACGAAGGCGAGCGCATCGATTATGTGATGTTCGATCCCGACGAGCCACGCACACCGATTGCGATGCACGATTTCCCGATCGGCTCGCAACGCATCAATGAGCTGATGCCTGCGCTGCGCGAAAAACTGATGGCCGATCCGGCCTTGAAGAGGCGCTTATACACGGTGGAGTTTCTCACCACGCTGAGCGGCGATGCACTGATCACTTTGGTCTATCACCGAAAACTCGATGACGCCTGGCAACAGTCGGCGACTCAACTGCAAACGCAACTCGATGTAGGCATCATCGGGCGCAGCAAAGGCCAAAAAATTGTATTGACCCGCGATTATGTAACCGAGAAATTACACGTTCATGAGCGCACGCTCGAATATCGCCAAATCGAAGGCAGCTTCACTCAACCCAATGGCCACATGAATCAACACATGCTGGGCTGGACGTGCGATCGCATTCAATCGATTGGCGGCGATTTGATCGAGCTGTATTGCGGCAATGGCAATTTCACGATCGCGCTCGCGCCGTATTTCAAAAAAGTGCTCGCGACTGAAATTTCGAAAACCTCGATCCACGCTGCACAGCATAATCTGGCTGCGAACAATATTGGTAATGTTGCTTTCGCACGCCTATCGAGCGACGAGATCAGCACGGCGCTCGCCGGTGAACGCGAGTTCCGTCGTTTGCGCGATATCCCATTGCAGGAATACCAATTCAGCACCTTGCTGGTCGATCCGCCGCGTGCTGGGCTCGATGAACGCACACTCAAACTGGCGGAACGCTTCGATAATATTTTGTATATCTCATGCAATCCGATCACACTGCGCGAAAACCTCGTCGCGCTAAACAATACGCATACGATGGAAGCGCTCGCGCTATTCGATCAGTTTCCGTATACCCACCATTTGGAATGCGGTGTCTTGCTAAAAAGACGCTAAGGGAGATCTGTGATGACAACGAAACTCGCACTCGAAGATATTCAACAACGCCTGCAAACACGTATCAGCGATTGGTCACTGCGCGATGGCAAACTCTATCGCAGCATTCAATTTCCGGATTTCGCCACCGCGTTTGGCTTTATGACGCAAATTGCGTTTGTTGCCGAGCGCATGGATCATCATCCAGAATGGCTGAATAGTTATAATCGCGTGGATATTTGGCTGACCACACACGAAGTGAATGGAATTAGCGAAAAGGATTTTGCGTTAGCGGCAAGAATTAATGCGGTGTTGGGTTGATAGCGCGCAATGCGCGCTATCCATTAAGTCGTTTTAATCAATGCCCGCCACGATCATCATTGCGACCTCTATCTTGCCCACGGCCACGATCTGGTGGTGAATCCGATCCATTGCCATTATTTCCACGCGAATTAAATTCGCGCGACTGACGCGAAGTCTCGCGTTGCATCTGTTCTTGCCGCATCGGTTCCTGACGCATGGAATCCTGTCTCGTCGAATCGCGTCGAGTTGGCCACTGCTGCTGAGCTGACGGCATTGATGATTGACGCTCGTAGCGATTCTCACGCGCTGATTCATGCACCTCTCTTGCCGGCGATTCATAACGCTCGCGAACCATCGCGTTGCGCGGCTGATAGCGATAATTATTGCTGCGAATTTCGCGTTGCTCTTCCACGCGCGGATAACGATCACCCGAATATTGGCGTTGATAAACCGGTAACGGTGCTATCGATGGAACCCGCGCGCGATCCCAGTGGTCCCAACCGCTACGGCGACTTTCCCACTCTCGCCCCCAGTGATATCCCCAACGTGGCGGAGCATCGGCTCGCCATTCACGAAAATACACAGGTGGACGACGGTAATAACGCACAGGGATACGCAGCACATAGACCGGAACGTAAATGGGATCGACATACTCCCAGGGACCGTTGTACCAATCGCTGACATACCAATCGTCGTCTTCGTAGACCCAATACATGCCATCGTAAAAGAAATAATTCGCGCTCATTCGCGGCGCGTAATAAACCGGATACCCCGGCACGGGCACCAGCTCAGGAAATAAATTGATATTGATACTCACCCAGGCTTGCGCAGAACCCGCTGCTCCCATGAGCACGCACAAGACAATGAAATAAGCTCTGATTTTTCGCATTTTTGTTTCTCGCATCAGAAAGCGCAGAAGAAATTACCCATCGAAAGCCGCAAAACCTTTAGGCGGTACGCAATCATTGACCGCTGCACTCACCAAGAACTCGACGAGCGCAATGCGATTGAACACGACTACGGATGAACGTGAGATGAACAACTAAAGAAGCTGGCGCGAACATCGAATCGCGCCGATTCATATTTGCAGAAGCGCTAGGAAGGCTTGGCAGCGAGCACCACAATTCCATCGCGATCGGATACGAGCCAGTCGCCGGGACGAATCCAGCAACCGTGCAGCAACACGGGCACATTGCTCTGCCCTTCGTTGCGTTTGATAGTGGGCATCGGCATCGACGCGAGGGCTTTGATACCGACATTGAACGTAATCAATTCATCGACATCACGCACGCAGCCATCGACGACGATTCCGGCCCAGCCATTTTCTGCAGCAGCGCGCGCGAGATTGCCGCCGACTAACGCCTTGCGTAGCGAGCCGCCGCCATCGACGACAAGCACTCGGCCATTGCCAGCGCTTTCGACCGCAGCTTTCACCAACGTATTGTCTTCAAAGCATTTCACCGTCACGACTGAACCAGCAAAACGTTCGACGGCACCGAAGTTTTTATAAATCGGCGGCAACACGCGAAATGCGCCGCTCTCGTCGGATTTATATTCGTCACACAGATCGCAGGTACTCAAATTATCCGCCATCATTTTTCCTCACGCTAGTTCGTCTGTTACTGCAGTTCTGTCTCTCACTGCAGCTGCGCGCTGAGTTGCGCAATTTTTTCATCGGCGCGCGCTAATGCAGGACGATCCGCAAGCCCTTCCCAATAGGCGACGAGCTCGGGCCATTTCCCCAATTTTCCGAATTGAATACCAAAGCACACGCTGCGACCGATATAAACATCGGCTGCGGTAAATTTATCGCCTGCAATATAACGACGTCCTTTAACTGCTTGCGCCAGCGTATTGATCGTGGTTTCAAATGAGCCGTATCCAAACATGCGCTGTTGATCGACTCTCGGATTAAATCCTGCCGCATCGTTTGTCCACGCCTGCTCGACGCAGCCCGCCGTAAAAAACAGCCAGCGATAATACGCACCGCGCTCCGCCAATGGCGGCGCGAGATTCGCTTCGGGAAACGCATCGGCCAGATACGCGCAAATGGCAGCGCATTCGGTCACCACGGTATCGCCGTGTTTAATCGCAGGCACTTTGCCCATTGGATTGATGGTGAGATATTCGGGTGATTTCATCGTGGTGCCGTACTGCAACAATTCTGTGCGGTAGGGAGCGCCGACCTCCTCCAGCATCCACTGAATAATATTTCCGCGCGATTGCGGGTTGGTGTAAAAAATTAATTCCTTCGCCATGGTAATTCCTCCTTCGCTTGAATCATTTCACCGTTTGACGCCAACACGCGTACATCACCGCCACCGCACACGACGCCAGACGATCCTCCGCCGAATCGGCGCGGCTGGTTAAAATAATCGGCACGCTCGCGCCAAGCACAATACCCGCGTTTTTCGCGCCGCCTAAATACTCCAATTGCTTGGCCAGCATATTGCCTGATTCGAGGTCGGGGACGAGTAGAATATCGACATCGCCTGCAACATCGGATTGCAGACCTTTAATGCGCGCCGCTTCCGCACTGATCGCAGTATCGAATGCCAGCGGACCGTCGATAATCGCACCCTCGATTTGTTTGCGGTCAGCCATTTTGCACAGCGCGGCGGCGTCGATGGTCGAGGCAATTTTTGGATTGACTGTTTCTACCGCCGAAAGCACTGCAATTTTTGGCAGCGCAATGCCAAGCGCATGCGCAAGCTCAATCGCGTTTTTTAAAATATCGACTTTATCGTCGAGCGTCGGCTGAATATTGATGGCGGCATCGGTAATCAATAGCGGCTTTGCATATGCCGGCGCATCCATAACGAACACATGGCTAAGTCGGCGCGCACCACGCAATCCCGTCTCGCTCTTCATAACCGCACGCATCATCGTATCGGTATGCAGACTGCCTTTCATTAAAGCGCGGGCCGAACCGTTTCGGCATAGTTCAACACAATGCGCTGCCGCCGCCTCATCGTCGGGCTTATCGATAATGGTGAGACCGCTGATATCGAATTGGCTTTGCTGTGCAATCGCTTCGATGAGCGCACGGTTACCGACACAGATCGGCGCGATTAATTTTGCTGCAACCGCTTCGATTACCCCACCCAATGCCACTTCGCTGGCAGGCTGACACACCGCCACAGGCAGCGGCGCTAATGCAGCGCAACGCTGCAGCAAATTCGGAAATACATCGGGCGCGTCGTTGACGCTTTTCAACGGAGTATGCACTGCGACGATTTCGACCATACGTATCCTTCAATCTTGGGGCATTCAGCTGTCAGAGAATATGTACGCCAAGCTCGCGCAATGTGCGGGTGAGGTAGTCGTCGAGATGCTCGAAATGTTCGGCGCGCACCTCGACAAATTTCCATTGATGCTTGCGATACAATTCAACCCGCTCCATCGCTTCTGCAATATCCGCCGCGTCTTTTTCGTCGCCGCCCACTTCGATATACACCTGCGCTGCCGGCAACCAAAAATCGGCGCGCAGTTCTTGAAAATTAGCTTGCGTAACAGGCAGCCGATAATTGCACGCGTGCGCGACGCCGGAAAAATACAGCCAGTCGCAGACGAGCATTTGATTGCGACTGTGAAAACGATGACCATCGCGCGCATCAAATTCACTCTGCCCAGCAAAAAGATCGGCTTCGACGTGTTCTGAATCCAACTCTTCACACGCCTGCTGCACGCACTGAAGATACTCGAATTGCGCTGTAACGATAGTGTTTTCAAGCAAGGTTTCCGGCCAGGTGATATCGCCGCCAACACTATCCGCACTGGCACTATCAATAGCGACGCCGCCGAGCCGCTCGCCTTCGCGCGTCAATTCCCAACCGTTGTAGGTGCGATGCAATAATCCGATGTCACCGAGCAAGCGCCGCACTTCGCGCGCACTGATATGATATTTTCGCGCGATCTGTGCACTGTTGAGTAAGCGGTTGCTTTCGATGCCGCGCAGTAATTGGTGTTCGAGTAACGTTTCCGGCCAGACGATATAGCGGCCATAACGCTTGCTGTGAATATATTCGCCGCCTTCGAATTCGCCTTTCGCGGTGAGCGCCCAGCCGTCATCGACTTTGCGAATCCAGCCGCAATCGCGCAGGGTGACGAATAATTGTTGCAGCGGAATATCGAGCGCTTTCGCGAGAGCGGAGGTCGATAATTTTTGCCCCGGATCACTCATAGCAGCGCGCAGCTCATCTCGATCAGCCAATCACTTCACGGTAACGACGCTGCAATGCGGCGTAGAGATTGTCAGCGAAATTATCGAGCGTGCTATCGAGCTCTTTGAGCAACTCCATTAAGTGCTCGTTGTCCTCGCGGCCATGCCATTGCTTTTGATAGGTGCCTTCTTTGTAACCATTATCCTGGCGAAAAAAATTCAGTACATTTTTACCGACGTAGTGCGTGTAGAGATCGTCAAAATTCAAATCGCACGCGTGCATCAAATCGGCAAATAAAGTGACTGAAAATTTATGGTGATTTAGCGCGTAAGCAGCGAGCGCTTCGGTGGCGACGCGCACATCTTGCCCGCCATATTGATGCTGCTGCAATTCTGCGACAACTTCGTCCGCGATCTTTTCAACACTGTCCGTTATGGATAAAGAGTCATCAACAAAAAGCGCACTTAATCCGAAGTGCCAAATATCGATGGCCTCCAAACGCACCTGTTCGATATCCGGCGTTTGTTTTTTCCACCACTTGTAACCGTAATGTTCGATGAGCTCGCCGCATTCGATCCAGATCGCGCGATACCATTCGTAGCGCTGCGTAATCCACTGCGGATGAACTTTGGTATTCATGCGATGCTGCAAATGCAGCATCGTGATGAGTGCTTGTTTCATGTTTCCCCTAATCCGGCTATGAGCTCGTAAAAACGCTGCTCAGGATACCGCAACTGGAAGATTTCAATCCAAGCTGTCGGTAAAAATTGTGCCGCCCGCCGCCGCAGTCGAAACATTCTGACGGAAAATTTCGAACAAATTACGGCCCAGATCGTTATCGCCGCGAGGCGGCACCGCCTGTTGGCGTTGCGTCCAGGTTTCGGCATCCACCAGCAAATTGAGCGTGCCTTTTTCGGCATCTAGCCGAATCGGATCGCCATCACAAACGAAGGCCAGCACGCCATGATCAAGTGCTTCGGGCGTCAGGTGAATCGCAGCCGGCACCTTACCCGATGCGCCCGACATGCGGCCATCGGTGACGAGCGCAACCTTGTAGCCTTTATCGAGCAATACACCGAGCGCTGGCGTGAGCTTGTGCAACTCGGGCATGCCGTTCGCGCGCGGCCCCTGAAATCGCAACACGGCGATGACATCGCAGTTCAGCTCACCCGCATCGAACGCGGCGAGAAACGCCTCCTGCGAATTGAACACACGCGCCGGCGCTTCAACCACCCAGTGTTCTCTTTTGACTGCAGAAATTTTAATAACCGCCTGGCCGAGATTGCCGCTCAGCATTTTAATGCCGCTGTCGCTTTGAAACGGATCACTGCAAGCGCGCAACACGGAATTATCGCCGCTCTGCGCCGCTGCTTCGCGCCAATGCAATTCACCAGCTTTCACGTCGGCAGTCGCAGTGTATTCCAACAAACTTCCACCTTTCGCCATCGTCAATACATCGCGATGCAGTAATCCAGCGGCGAGCAATTCACGGATAAGAAATTGCACGCCGCCCGCATCGTGAAATTGATTGATATCGGCGCTGCCGTTCGGATAAACGCGCGCGAGCAATGGCACTGCTGCCGCGAGATCGGAAATATCTGCCCAATTAACTTTAATTCCGGCTGCCGCAGCAATCGCCACCAGATGAATCGTTAAATTGGTCGAGCCGCCCGTCGCGAGTAACGCAACCATGCCGTTCACGATCGCCTTTTCATCGATCACTCGCCCGAACGGTCGATAATCGCGTGCCTGCGTGTACCGCACGATATCGTGCGCAGCTGCTCGCGTGTACGCAGTGCGCAGTTCCGTATCGGGATTGACGAACGATGATCCGGGCAATTGCAGCCCCATCGTTTCGATGATGAGTTGATTACTGTTCGCCGTGCCATAAAACGTGCAGGTACCGGGACTGTGATAAGAAGCCATTTCTGCGGCGAGCAATTGATCGCGGCCAATTTTTTTCGCCGCATAGTCCTGCCGCACGCGCGCTTTTTCTGCATTCGACAAACCCGATGGCATCGGTCCCGCCGGTGCAAACATCATCGGCAGATGCCCGAACGCGAGCGCACCGATCAACATGCCCGGCACGATTTTGTCACATGTACCCAGCAGCAAAACACCATCGAATACGTTATGCGATAACGCCACCGCCGTTGCGAGCGCAATCACATCGCGACTGAATAAACCGATCTCCATGCCTTCGCGACCTTGCGTCACACCATCGCACATCGCCGGCACGCCGCCAGCAACTTGCGCGGTGGCGCCAATCTCTGCGAGCGCAGCTTTAATCTGCGCCGGATATTCTGCAAATGGCACATGCGCGGAAAGCATGTCGTTATATGCGGTGACGATCGCAATGTGCGGCTTCGCGCTATCGGATGCCGAACCTTTTTCTGCAGCAGGACAACCCGCCACCACGTGCGCGAGATTACCGCAACCGATATTGATGCGCGGATTTTCGCGCCGTGCGCTCAGCGCGAGACGATCGAGATAACGTTTGCGACTATCGCGACTGCGCTCGACGATGCGCTCGGTAACTGCGGCAATTCGCTCATCTATCGCCATGATGAAACCCTCCTCGCATCACATCAGATCACATCACGATGTACGATGCACCTGAGTTAATTTGTTAGAAAATGGCCAATCGACATCAGTGGCGCATCAGTACGATAGCCACTCGCGATCGTCCATGTGCAACAGCGTATCGGCCTTGGTTGGCCCGGCGGTTCCCGCTGGATACGTGGAGACTGCAAAACCCGAGCGCCCCCATAAATTACGCACAGCATCGATCCACGCCCATGAAGCCTCAACTTCATCCTGCCGCACGAACAAGGTCTGATCACCGCGCAATGCGCTCGCGAGCAAGCGTTCATATGCGCTGTACGCGCGCGCAGTTTTGCGCTGATCGAGATGCAGATCGAGCGAAGTTTTCTCCAATTCGATGCCATCGTTTAAACGCGACTTCGTCGCAATGCCGAGACGAATCCACTCCTCGGGCTGCAGTTTAATCATGAGACGATTGGGGATGGGTGGCACTTCGCGATGGCGCGAAAACATCGAATAAATCTGCGGCTTGAATTCGATGGTAATTGTCGCGGTTTGCTCGTGCATGCGCTTACCGGTACGCAAATAAAACGGCACACCCGCCCAACGCTGATTTTGCACATAGGTGCGAATCGCCACGAACGTTTCGGCGCGTCCATTCGCAACTTCTTCGCGATAACCGGGCACGCGTGCACCACCGACAAAACCCGCTTCGTATTGACCCGCAACAATTCGCGTCGAATGAAACTGATCTGGCTTTGCAAGCGCGCGCAAGACTTTCACTTTTTCATCGCGAATATCTTCTGCACTCAAACTGAATGGATGTTCCATCGCCACAAATGCGAGCATTTGCAGCATGTGGTTCTGCACCATGTCACGTAGCGCACCGGTCTCTTCATAAAATGCGCTGCGCTTTTCGACACCGATCGTTTCAGTCACGCAAATCTGCACGTGATCGATGCAATTGGAATTCCACAAATAATCGAAAAAGTAATTGCCAAAACGCAACGCCAGTAAATTCTGAACTGTTTCTTTACCGAGATAATGATCAATCCGATAAATGCAGCGCTCATCAAATGCCTGCAGCATGGCCTGATTGATTTTGCGACCAGAGGCCAGATCGGAACCGAGTGGCTTTTCGACAATTAAGCGCGCATCGTCAGCGGCGAGTCCCAGCGCACCGAGGTTTTCAGTGATCGGCACGAACATCGACGGCGGCGTGGCGATGTAGAACAGTCGAAGACGCGGTTCTGGCGTCACCAGCAATGCGCGTAATGCATTCCAATCATCGGCCGACGTCAAATCACATTCGAACGACAAGATGCTATTGAGAAATTGCGACAAGCGCTCGTTGTCTGTCGCATCGCCACTCGCGGAAAGCGCAGCGCGAATACGCTCGCGAAACGCGTCATCCGCAATGGATTGGCGTGAAACTGAAATGATGCGATCGTGCGGAGTCAATTCACCGTTGCGAAACAGGCTCCACAACGCGGGGTATAACTTACGAAAGGCAAGATCGCCGGAGCCGCCGAACAACACAAAATCCCGCTGCGTGGTATTCATCGGATTGCCCGCATAACGACTGAGGTAAATCCATTATCGTGTAAGCAGGTGGCTTGTCAATTTATAGATGCCGGACAAAAAGAAAAGCCGCGAGAGGAATGCCCGCGGCTTTGAAGCACAGAGATTTTGTCTCTACTCACTCAGAAGTTCATGCGTTAGAAACCAAAATTGTATTTGATGCGTGCACCGTACATTCTTGGCTCGCCGGCCACAGCAAACTCTGCGCCCTCTGCAACGTACAAACCAGCAACATAGGCGTTGTATTCCTCATCCCGAGCATTCGTCATGAAAAGCTGCGCATCAAATGGGCTGCCGAAAATAGCCTTCCATCCCATATTTAAATTCAGCAACTGACGCGGTGGCAACAGGCTGTACGGCGAACCGTCTACCTCAGCTCTACTTGCCGAACTAAGCTGTGAACTCATAAAGGAGTAGACAACCCCGACGGAAATATCACCAACCTCAAGCGGGAGTGGTAAGCGATAGTTCAAGCCTGTTGTTACGGCATGACGTGGCGAAAACGTCAAATGCGCACCTTCAGCAGCTGAAGGAATCTCATTCCAACTTGGAATATCCGGTATATCAGCAGCCTCATCCAAACGTGTTTCCAGATAAGTGTACGACAAGGAGTAGGTCAACCCCTCAAATAAGCGGAGAGTAGTTTCGAGCTCACCGCCTTTGATAGTGGATTTCTTCGCGTTCACCACAGTCGTAGTTGCTGACCCACCCGCCTGAGGAGTAACACCTAATTGCAGTTGCTGGTTTTCAAGCGCGTTGTAGAAGAGAGAAATGTTAAAGGTGCCAGAAACAAAACTATTAAACTTCGTTTTTGCACCAATTTCATACGCATCAACTTTTTCCGGATCATAGCCTTCAAACCCATCGGGAGCAGCCAATACCAAACTTCCCTGGCGATAGCCGCGAGTATATTTGGTATAGAGCAACACGTCCGAGATCGGCGAATAATCCAAACCGATCATCCAGGTGGGAGCCTCGCTCTTTTGAGTGACGCGATATCGACAGCTAGGATCCACGTCGATATTAACTGCAGAAAGCGAACACTTTTTGCTGGTGGGCGGACCGAAAACCCCATCCCCAGTATCATTAAATAGATATGTGATGCGTTTAGAGGTCCCTTCAGTCTTATCAATGGTATATCGCAAACCGAGGGTAAACTTTAGCTCGTCAGTGAGATCGTATGTACCTTGAGCGTAGGCTGCCTGGTTGTTGTATTCCATTTTGCCAATTTGACGCTCTACACTGCCTTTGAAACGCTCGGAATCCTTAGATAATTGAGTCGAAAAACCAATAGAGTCGTAACACGACCACTGAGCAGGATCAGAGCCCAGATCGCCCTGTACGCCCTGGCAGGCCAACAAACCTGGAGACTGACTACCGGACCAGCCATCCGGGCGGCTATCTTCATAATACAAGCCCGCCTGCCAATTGAGTTTTTGATCGAACGCATTACCGGAGAAACGCAACTCCTCCACAAAAGTTTCCTGACTATTCGTGGGTATGCCGTGAATCTGACCTGATGGGAAATGACTCAACTTAAATGTTTGGCTGTTCTCAGATAGATGCAAGTCGATGCCGAACACAGAACCACGCATGGTTTGCAATAGATCAGCGTAACCTAGAATATTTTTAATCTCAAAATCATCACTGATGGTCCAAGTTGTCGAGTTCACAAACTGAGATTGCTTCAACTTAGCAACAGGATCCAGATGATCCGCATTGACTGCATTGTAGAAGTCACCCTCTTGCTCATCGAGAGTAGGAGTACACAACGTGCCAAATTTGTTGTTCCCACAAGCAATGACCCTTTGCAGCGAGCCATTATTTTCAGAGTTTGCCCATTGAAATACAGTGTAGTTTTGCACTGTATCCGTGACATCAACAATTACACTCGCTCGCCCCGCAATATAATCAACATTAGAGAAATCACGAGGGCCGTCCTCACGAACATTTATGACATAACCATCGCGCTTTAACTTATCGAAGCCAAAGCGAGCCCGCACACTATCAGTCACAGGAACGTTTAACACCCCCTGCCAGCGGCGCATGTTGTAATTACCGGTAGAAGCCTCCAAATAACCTTCTAACTTCGACGTAGGCTCCTGCGGAACTAACTGAATCGCACCGCCCGTCGTATTACGACCAAAAAGCGTTCCTTGAGGTCCTTTCAATACTTGTACGTTTTGCAAATCAAAGAATGCGCCGGGACCTGCGCCATCACCAGCAGTTACTGAACCACCAGATCTTGGAGCAACGACATCGGCAAAATAAACAGCGACTGACGCGGTGGTTCGCAAATCTTGCGAAAATCCACGAATAGCAAACGAAGCCTGATCCGAACCGAACCGCTGGTTCACATTGAGCGAAGGCGTATAAGCGACAAGATCGGCGCCGTTAGTAACGTTTTTCTCACTCAAGCTTTCTTGCGTGAAAACGGTCATGGAGATTGGGACTTTTTGCAGCTCCTCTTTCTCGCGCCGCGCTGTAACAATAATCTCTGTCGGATCCTCAGCTGCCGCTGCTTGAGCAACATTGAGTGGGGCCAATAAGCCAATACTAAGTGCCGCAGTCGGTAACATGGCGACACTAAGGCATGCGTGATTAATTCTTTTTCCAATTTTCTTCATTACGCTCCCCTTTGGTTATTCTAGAGTTTTTATTAACGGATTTTTTAGCGTGCTGAGCTCAAACCTTTGCGACGATCTACATTTTTAAAGTTTGCTTAGGGCGAGCTCTGTGCGAATCAACGCATACGGTTCAATCAACGATTCATCTGCCATGAGCGGCGCTGCGAATACTGAATGCCTAGGTCAATTGCACCTCTGCAAGCAATATTTGCGTCTAGCACCTTCATCAGCTTTGAATTGTTACCAATCGCGAAGCTTGTTGAGCTCGAAGCAACTCAACTCCTGAGTTAGCGGCTCAATTAAACGACCGATGTTGGTTTAATCCGTCTGATGGGGAGGGCCTTCGTTCACATCGGGATGGAAACAGCTCTACCTGACGCCCTCTGATTTTTATGAGTCGGGACGTCAAACCACTAGATCGAATACGAACTTTCCGCCTACCACCTAAATTCTTGTCTTTTATTAGCGGCTGGCTTCTTTGATGCCACAAATGTTACACGTGTCATATATTGAATGTCTACGCCTCGCGACGTCAAGCACAAAGCTCTCCTGGAGACTCAAAGAAGAGGATGGATAAAGTAACGTGGGTCGAAAATCTGCCTACTCAATATCACCCGAGGGAATACCGCTGAACCCGCGGTATTGGAGAAATCGAATCCGCTTTGCTCTTGCGGAGACATCCGCTGGCGGAGTTGATCCAAACTTATTGATTTCCAGCTTACGCAAATTCGCGGACCAGTCGATATTGGACTGCCGAAAAGCAGTAGCGATGACATCGGGAGAGATACCGCGCTCTTTCAATTCCGCCTTAATTCTCTGAGGCCCGTACAAGCGCTGGGCCCGGGCGTGCAGATACGCTTCGGCAAACCTTGCATCACTCTGCAAGTGTTCATCGCAAAGACGCTGGATTTCCTGTTCGATAAGATCACGATTGGAAAAGCGCAGGGCCAACTTTTGCTGCAGCTCGCGCTTTGAGTGTTCGCGACGCGCAAGCAAATCCATTGCTGCACGTCGGATATCGGTGGCACTTATATCATCCATGCAAACGTCTGCGCTCAATCCTCCAGCTCAACCTCTTCGGACTTGCCAGAAATCGGTAATGATGCGCTCAGCAACTCTGTGCGAATATCGGTTTCGATGATTTCGCTGATCTGTGGATTCTCTTCGAGAAACTTTGAGGCATTGGCTTTGCCTTGGCCTATTTTGTCGCCTCTATAGGAATACCAAGCACCGGACTTCTCGATGAGATTCAGCTTCACCCCCAGGTCGATGACTTCGCCCATCCGATAAATACCCTTCCCATACAGAATCTGGAATTCGGCCTGACGGAATGGAGGGGCGACTTTGTTTTTGACGACCTTAACTCGGGTCTCCGAGCCCACGACCTCCTCACCTTCTTTTACCGCACCAGTCCGGCGAATATCCAAACGCACCGAGGCGTAGAACTTCAGCGCGTTACCGCCGGTGGTGGTTTCGGGGTTGCCGAACATCACACCAATTTTCATGCGAATCTGGTTGATGAAAATCACCAAGCAATTAGTTTGCTTGATCGTGCCAGTCAATTTGCGCATAGCCTGACTCAACAGGCGCGCCTGCAACCCGACGTGTGAGTCACCCATTTCCCCTTCAATTTCGGCTTTCGGCACCAATGCAGCCACCGAGTCGACAACAAGCACATCAACGGCGCCCGAGCGTACGAGCATCTCCGCGACTTCCAGCGCCTGCTCCCCCGTATCAGGCTGCGATACGATGAGATCATCCATATTGACGCCCAATTTCTCGGCATAAACCGGATCAAGCGCGTGTTCGGCATCGATAAACGCCGCAGTACCGCCAGCCTTTTGCGCCTGAGCGATAACCGACAGGGTCAGCGTCGTTTTACCCGAGGACTCCGGCCCATAGATTTCGACGATACGACCGCGCGGCAAACCACCGATGCCAAGCGCAATATCGAGCCCGAGTGAGCCAGTCGAAATGCTTGGGATCACCTGCTGGGCGTGATCGCCCATACGCATAACAGTGCCTTTCCCAAACTGACGTTCGATTTGCGCCAGCGCTGCACTCAGAGCTTTCTGCTTGTTGTCTTCCATCGATTGATCCTCGCACTGTTGTTTTCTAAAACGGTTGTTTTCTAAAACGGCTGTTTGCAAGACTAACGGTTGTTTGCAAGACCAAGTATTTAGAAACCTGATGCTGCCAATTAAAGCAAACCACTGTATGAATTACCAGTACTATTTTCGCTCTTGATTGCACACCACCCAGCACTCACTTAACGCCCCGGTATGCGTCCCCTTTTTTTCGCTGATTTAATAATTTGCCAGGGGGCTGATCATCGCCTACTGTCACACTATTGCGCCAACGGGTAGCCAAATTTCGGAAGCAATACGGCACGGAGCTAACACTAACGCAAGTCGTTGTTCGCTAGTTAAGCCGGCTTTATTCACGGAAATTGTCGTATCCATGCAGCCCCCTTCGACGCACATCAATACTCATCTCAATTTGCCGTCCACACGATCGGCGTTTTTCTACCCCCTGCAGTGCCTGGTACTCGGCGTCATTTATTTCGCGCTGGCCGTCCTGGGCATCGAGTTGACGAAGCAACCTGGCCATGTAGCGGCGATTTGGTGGCCCAATGCATTTCTTCTCTCGGTTTTATTGAGAGCGCCACGGGCGAAAATCTGGGGCTTTGTTTTGGCGGGTTGCGTCGCCAACCTCTCCGCAAATTTTGCGATGAGTTATGAAACCCACAAAGCTCTAGCGCTGGGTGCCAGCGACCTCGTCGAGATCGGACTCAGCTTTTGGTTAATTCGCGGCAGCCGCTTTCGCTTTGATCCCTGCTACAACGTCGCTCATTTTGTCGCCGTTCTGCTGATTATCCTCTGCATCGGCGCCACTGCCTCAGCCAGCCTTGCTGCGCTGGAAATGTCGCAATATGGCGCCGATTACAACCAGACCTGGCGCACCTGGTGGGTTGCTGAATGCGTCGGCATGATCAGCCTATTGCCTGTCGGCCTCACGCTCTCTCATGCAACTTATCGACAATTAATTCAGGGGACGTCGAGATATGAATTTCTAACTCTCGCCGCCGTTTCTCTGGTGAGCACTTGGTTTAGCCTGCGCTTTCTTCCATTTCCATTTATTGTCCTCGCAATTCCCGTTTTGCTCGCCTCGCTGCGATTGAATTTGCTCGGAACCGCTCTTATCGGTCTTGCCAATGTCGGTCTCGCATTGATCCTGGTATTAACGCCGGATCTCGCATTGCGCGCGATCGATATGAAACTTGCCCGCAATCAAATATTAATTGCCACGGCACTGGCATTGATCGGGCCGCTACTCGTCGCAGTGCTGATGAATCAACGCAATCGCGTACTGCGCCATTTACAGGAAAACGAACGCACGCTACGCGATGCCATGGAATACGCCTCCATCGGCATGGCAATCATCGACAAGGAGGGACGCTGGATAAAAGTGAATCCGGCGCTCTGTCGCATGCTTGGTTACACCGCCGACGAATTACTCGCACTGACTTTTCAGGACATCACTTACGAAGAAGATTTAGCTGAAGACATTCATTTAAAACAGCAGGTCATGAATGGAGCGATTACGCATTACACGTTTGAAAAACGCTACGTGTGTAAAAATGGCGAGGTGATTTGGGCAAACCTTTCGCTTTCCGGTGTTTATGACGCCGACAATAAATTCGTCAACTTCGTATCGCAAATTCTCGATATCAACGATCGCAAGCATGCGGAAATCGAACGCATCGAATTTCAGCGCGAGCTGGAACATCGCGCACGTCACGATGCCCTCACCGGCCTGATCAATCGCCAGGCCTTCGAACAGGAAGCGCGCTATTTACTCGAAAATATCGATTGCGAAAACCAGCATATCGCCTGCTTCCTCGATCTCGATCGTTTCAAAATTCTTAACGACAGTGCCGGACACGCCGCGGGCGATTTATTTTTACGCGAAATCGCCGTGCAGCTCGCGGCAAAAATCCGTACCGGCGATACGCTCGCGCGTCTCGGCGGCGACGAGTTCGGCCTGCTGCTGCCCGATTGCCCGCTGGACGCGGCATACAGTATCGCTGAATCGCTGATCGATACCGTTAACACCACGCACTTCACGTGGAACGGTCGCGTCTTCGAAATTGGCGCCAGTATCGGCGTGGTACCGTTCACCGCCGGCTCTATGACCTTTGCCGAATTACTGAGTCGCACCGATGTCGCCTGCTACACCGCGAAAAACGAAGGCCGCAATCGCGTGGTGGTCTATTCGGGACAAGACAGCGATGCCGCGCGCGATCACCATCAAATTCAAATCGCCGCGAGTATTCGCGAAGCATTGCAAAACGAACAATTCTGCCTGTACGCGCAACCCATCGTTCCACTCGCGCCCGACAATCTCACGCGCGCCTGCGAATTACTCGTGCGGCTGCGCACCGACCAACATCAGTTACTCTCGCCCGGCGCGTTTATTCCGGCAGCGGAACGCTATGGCTTAATGCCGCGTATCGATCGCTGGGTCATCACTAAAACCCTGCTCGATCACGGCGAGGAAATCGCGCAACTCGATGCGCTATCGCTGTCGATCAATATTTCGGGCACTTCGTTCAACGATATTTATTTTGCGGACTTCTTGCGCGACACGCTGCACGCTTCGCCAATTCCCGCAGAGCGTATTTGTTTCGAATTAACGGAAACCGCTCTCATCAACAACATTCATGGCGCGGCGGAATTAATTCGCATGCTGCAAGCCGAAGGCTGTGCTATTGCACTCGACGATTTTGGCAGCGGTCTCAGCTCATTTAATTATTTGAAAAACTTTGCCGTGCAATTCGTTAAGATCGATGGCAGCTTTGTGCGCGCCATGCACGAAAGCCCGATCGATCGCGCCATTGTCGAATCGATCAATCAAATCGCGCATCGCCTCGGCGCCGCCACTATCGCCGAGCATGTCGAAACAAGCGCCGTAGCAACCCATCTACGCGAGACCGGCATCGATTACGCGCAAGGCTATCTATTCGCCAAACCGAAACCCATCGCCGAGTTCCTGGAAATGGCAGTAAAAACCCCGCACGAGACCGAAGCAATCTCGCCGTAACCCTCATTTCGCCGCACCGTCCGAATACCGTACAATCCGCGCTCGACTTGCGGCAGCGCCGCTTCAAGCCGCCATCTCATAATATTTAACCCGACCGCACGGTTGCCGCGATGACATCAATGCAAGAACCCGATTCTGCCCTTGATCTGCATACGCCGATGATGCAGCAGTATTTGAAAATCAAGGCACAGCACCCGCACGAACTGGTGTTCTACCGTATGGGTGATTTTTACGAATTATTTTTCGACGATGCCAAAAAAGCTGCGCATCTGCTCGATATCACGCTCACTGCGCGCGGCAAATCGGCCGGCGAACCCATTCCGATGGCAGGAATTCCCTTTCATGCGGCCGATGGTTATCTCGCGAAATTAGTCCGCGCCGGCGTATCGGTGGCAATCGCTGAACAAATCGGCGACCCCGAAACCAGCAAGGGGCCGGTTGAGCGCAAAGTGATGCGCATCGTTACACCCGGGACAGTGAGCGATGAGGCGTTTCTCGACGAGCGCCGCGACAATTTATTGGTCGCGCTATATCGTCAACTGACACTCGAAAACAAACAAACGATTTTTGGTTTTGCCACGCTCGATATCGGCAGTGGACGTTTTCTTGTTTTCGAAGTTAAAGGCATCGATGCCGCACTCGCCGAATTACAGCGTTTATCGCCCGCAGAATTATTGATCGAAGATACTATCGATCATCCCGAAATTCTCGCGCGCAATGGTGTGCGTCGACGCCCGGTGTGGGAATTCGAAATCGAAACAGCCGAGCGTTTGCTGACGCAGCAATTCAATACCAAAGATTTACAAGGATTTGGTTGCGCGCATTTGCGCGTCGCTATTCCAGCTGCAGGTTGTTTGCTGCAATACGCACGCGAAACACAGCGCACCTCGCTGCCGCATATTCGCGCCATTGTGCATGAGCGCCGCGAAGATAGCGTTGCCATCGACGGCGCCACGCGACGCAATCTGGAACTCGATACCAATTTAAACGGCGGCACCGAACACACATTATTTGCCGTACTCGATAAAACCCGCACGGCGATGGGCAGCCGCCTGTTGCGGCGCTGGCTCAATCGTCCGTTGTGCAACCGCACTATTCTCGAACAACGCCAGCAAGCGATAACGAGTTTATTGTGCGATTACAAATTCGAAGCCGTGCGCAAAGCATTGCAACCGATCGGCGATGTCGAGCGTATTCTCGCGCGCGTGGCGCTGCGTTCGGCCCGACCACGCGATTTAACGCGGCTGCGTATTTCGCTCGCGAGCCTGCCACCATTGCAATCGGCTGCGCGCGCACTCGGTGATGCACCATTAATTGCAACACTCGCACAACAGGCGAATGAATTTCCGCATCTCGATGATTTACTCGCGCGCGCACTCATCGAAAACCCGCCGATGGTGATTCGCGATGGCGGAGTTATTGCCGAAGGTTTCGATGCCGAACTCGATGAGCTGCGCCATATCAGCAGCAATGCCGGCGATTATCTCGTTGATCTGGAAACACGCGAGCGCGCACGTACCGGCATCAGCACCTTGAAAGTGGGCTACAACCGCGTGCATGGTTATTTCATCGAAATCAGCCGCGGCCAAGCCGATAACGCACCCGCCGATTACATTCGTCGACAAACCTTAAAAAACGCCGAGCGTTTTATCACGCCCGAATTGAAAGAATTCGAAGATAAGGCACTCTCCGCGAAAAGCCGCGCACTCGCTCGCGAAAAAGCGCTCTACGATGATCTGCTCGAACAACTGAATGCGGAATTGATTGCCTTGCAGGATAGCGCTGCGGCAATCGCCGAACTCGATGTGTTATCGACATTGGCAGAAGATGCAGAGACGCTGAATTTATGTCTGCCGGAATTAACCGAAGACGAAGTCATCGATATTCGCGAAGGCCGCCACCTTGTGGTCGAGCAAGTGCTCGACACACCGTTCATTCCCAACGACGTGCAATTTAATAACGATCGCCGCATGTTGATCGTTACCGGCCCTAATATGGGCGGTAAATCGACGTATATGCGCCAGACCGCGCTCATCGTTCTGCTCGCGCATATCGGCAGTTACGTGCCGGCCAAATCGGCGCGCATCGGTATCGTCGATCAGATATTCACGCGCATCGGTTCGTCGGATGATTTGGCGGGTGGACGCTCGACGTTCATGGTCGAGATGACGGAGACTGCAAATATTCTGCACAACGCTACTGCGCGCAGTTTGGTTTTGATGGACGAAATCGGGCGCGGAACGAGTACGTTCGACGGCTTGTCGCTCGCCTGGGCAGCAGCGACCTATCTCGTCAGCAAATTGCGCGCATTTACATTATTCGCGACGCACTATTTCGAATTGACGCAAATGCCCGAACAATTTCCGCAGGCCGTCAATGTGCATCTCGATGCGACCGAATATAACGATCACATCGTATTTCTCCACACCATTCAGGAAGGCCCCGCGAATCGCAGCTACGGTTTGCAGGTAGCGAAGCTCGCGGGAATTCCGCAAAGCGTTATCGCTTCGGCCAAACGAAAACTGGCCGAGCTGGAAGCCGGAGGGACATCGCTCATCCCAATATCCAATACGCCGAGCGCACCGCTGCAGCCGGACCTGTTCGCGCCGAGCAAACCGCATCCCGCACTTGAACGCTTGCGCGAAATCGATCCCGATAACCTCTCGGCGCGCGACGCATTGGAGTTACTCTACGATTTGAAAGGTTTGGTGGAGTGATTTTCAAAATGCTAAACTGCGCGCCGCTTCTAACTCCCAGAATACTTCAGAAGGTTCGCTGAAATGACATTTGTAGTCGGAGAAAATTGCATCAAATGCAAGCACACGGATTGCGTTGAAGTGTGCCCCGTCGACTGTTTTTACGAAGGCCCTAACTTCCTGGTGATTCACCCGGACGAGTGTATCGATTGCGCACTGTGCGAGCCCGAATGCCCGGTCGATGCGATTTTCTCGGAAGATGAATTGCCGGAAGACCAGCAACAATTCCTCGCTCTCAATGCAGAATTGGCTCAAGTCTGGCCGAATTTGACCGAGAAGAAGCCGTCGCCGGAAGACGCAGAGGAATGGGACGGCGTCCCCAATAAAATCCAATATCTCGAACGGTAATCGCGCTTCAATCCCAGCCGCCGATCAAGAAGCAGTACTCGACTAGGGCTGAATCTTGATCGGCGTTCCCGCATCCACCGCATCCCAAATCTCATCCATCTGACTGTCAGTCACGGCGATACAGCCGTCCGTCCAGTTGAATGTCTGCGCGATTTCTTCCGGCCACGTTTTTACGTTGGGCTGGCCGTGAATCATGATCGATCCCCCGGGACTCACGCCCAACTGTGCCGCTCTTTCACGATCGAATACATTCGGGTAAGAGATGTGAATGGCTTTGTAGAAATTGGATTTCTCGTTCTTGCGATCGAGAATGTACTCGCCTTCAGGAGTGCGCTGATCACCTGCAGCGAGTTTGTGACCGCGAGGAACTGGACCAAGCGCGATACGAAACTCTTTAAACGGCTTTCCCGCACTGATGAGCAGTAACTTTTTCTCGGCCTTTTTAACGAGGACCAGATCCGCCTTCTCCATGGCATGGGCAACAGTCACGCTGGTTAATAACGCAAGTAATACAGCAGCTTTCATCATGTCAAAACTACGGCTAGGCGAAAGGAACAGTTCTGTCAGCTCCGCGACTCATTGGTCGCTTCGTGCTCAAAGATTAGTCGGCGATAACTCAATTTTCCGCCCTGGGCTAACAGACTGCGACACAGTGCTCAGAGCAGGCCGTCTCGCGATTTGTCTTATATCAAAAACTTTGCGTAGTCTCTAGAATTCTGCTCGCAAGTAATGGTATTGTAAGAAGTAATCCTTGCCGCACGGCGAGGGCAGCTTTTTTAAACTTATTACATCGCGTGCAAACCCAAAAGGAGTCCAACAATGACCAAGAACCTGTTGAAAGCCGTTCCATTTGCAGTACTCGTCGCTCTCGCTGGCTGTGCAAGCCAAAGCAGCGTTGACGAAGCAAAAACCACCGCTGCAGCTGCTCAAAAATCGGCTGACGACGCAAAAGCTGCCGCTGCTGCTGCTCAGAAAGCTGCTGATGCTGCTCAAGCAACCGCTAACCAAGCACTGCAAACCGCTAACGAAGCTAAAACTGCAGCTGACGAAGCGAACACCAAAATCGACCGCGCTTTCAAAAAGTCGATCCGTAAGTAATACCGCCTTCCCAGGCATAAAAAAACCGCTGCATTGCAGCGGTTTTTTTTCGTCTCGATGATTAATCGTCATCGAGAAAACAAGCTCCAACAAACTGCTTAACGCGCAACTACCGGGCCAGCTACAGGCTGCCCAACTTGGCCGGGAATACCTGTCGATTCCAGGTCGAGTTCATCGACACGATCCCAATTAACCGGATAGCTCGGAACCAATTTCGTCGCACTCGTTATCGCCTCCACCATTGGCGTTTTGCCGCGATCAGCTTCTCCGTGCGGCCCCTCCAATTGCGGATGCACTTCCAGATACAACGCGCCCTGATGCCATCCCGCCTTGTAACGCTGATTGACGATGCGCACGGGCGTGCCGACCGGAACTGTATTGAACAGCCTTTCGATATGCTCGGGATATAGACGCATACAGCCGTGGGTTACCTGCATGCCGATACCGAATTCCTTGTTGGTTCCGTGGATCAGATAACTCGGCAATGACATACGCAACGCATAAAGCCCCAACGGGTTGTCAGGACCCGCCGGCCAGACCTTCGGCAAAATATCGCCATCAGCCGCATGCTCCTCACGGATCGATTTAGGCGGCGTCCACGTCGGATTCTTGATCTTGCCGGTGACGCGGGTAGTTACGAGCGGCGTGTTCCAGTCACCGCGACCGATGCTGACGGGATAAATCTCAACGGTAGGCGCCTCACCTTTCTTGGCCTTCGGGTAGTAATACAGCCGCATTTCCGAGACGTTGATGACGATGCCTTCACGCGGCGCCATCGGCAGCAAATACAGCTTGGGCAGAATCACTGTCGAACCCGTACGCGGCATCCACGAATCGATCGCTGGATTAGCCGCACGAATCTCGTCGTAACCGAGACCGTATTTGCGCGCAATATCGATCAAAGTGTCTTCGGGGCCGGCCGACACGGTGACAAGCCCGCCCACCAAGTCATCTCCGACTGGCGGCAAACGAAATACTTCAGCCTGAACCCATTGAGAAAACGCTAGAACTGCAACGGCATTCAGCCAACGACGAGATACTGCACCAAGCACGGAATCAATCACCCAAAATAAAAAATAGAAAGTATGTAAATACGCGTTTGCAGAGGTTATAGACCACCGACTGAAGTCAAATTTCCGGGCGCATTTTCCCCCCCGGGGGGGGCATTGTATCAACGCTTCAACCCGCCCTGACTTTCAATTCGAGGTAGCGCTCTTCAAGATCGACGTGGTCAGCCTGTAGAGCTGACAACTGTTGTTGCACGCTGACAAACTCTTTACGCAGCGTTTCCAGTTCCCCACTGGAACCGCTCTGTCCCGAGTTCGCAGCAACTTTCGCTTGCAGCTCCCGGCATTCGTTTTCTAACGCCTCGATAGCACCCAGCATTTCGCTGCTTTGCTCGGTAAAGTCTTCGATGATTTTGACCATTTGCTCAACGTTGGCGTCCACGGCAGGCTCTGCGTTCATGGCATGCATTTTCGCGTCCTGCAATTTAATTTTCAGGCTGTGATTTTCGCTGAGCACTCGATCCAGCTCATTCTCTAATTGTTTCGTACAAAGATCAGATTCCTTCATGAAACGCTCGTGGCGCTCCAACTGTTTGTGCAATTCGGCGATGACGCGATCTTTGTCTTCCATCGAATGCGCTGCCGTCAGCTCTTCGCGCAGACGTAAAATCATCTTGTGCTGATCGACCGCCATATTGCGCAGACGCTGGATTTCTTCCTGATTCGCAATCACCAGACGACCAACCGTCGGCTCGTCAGCATCGATTTCAATCGCGTGTGCCGCCGGCTTCGCCGCATCGCCATCGCCGCGCTCGGCCGCTAGCGAAGAACCAAATTCGTTATAAACATTCCCGTATTTTTGCAGCAAATCCTGGTAGTCGGCATCGACACCGATCTCCTGGCTCTTCTGCAACAACAGTTGATGATACTGCTCGGCCTGATCGCTCGCCGCGCGCCACTTTTCATCGGTCGCAAAAAACAGCGCCTTGAACCGCTCGAGATTTTCGATATGCCGTTTTTGATTGGCAACGGTTTCGCGCAAAGCTGCCAATTCTTCACCATCAGCCCCCGCCACTGGCGCGTCGAAATCCGCCGCCGGTTCATCGCCAATCTCGAGAGCATCGAACATATCGGATTCGGAAGGCAGCTCACTCGGCAGCGGCGCGGCCGGCTGTTCGTAAAACTCGATAATCTGTGCGAGCTTGCTACTCAGCACACCCCAATCGAGCTGCTTGCCGTCAGCGGCCAACCACGCTTCCTTCTCAGCGATCAGAAATGCGTGACGCAACGACACCGCGCGCCGCTCCAGCGGCGTATCTGGGCCGATGTCGAGCACGATATCGCGATCGGGACTCATCGACAGGTGATAATTGCGCGTAAGGCTGATCTGCTCCTCAATCATCTCGCCAAAATCGCCAGGGCCCGTATCAGCTTTTGCTGCTGCCTGCGCGCGCGCGGCCTTCGCATCGGCACGCGCGCTTTTCAGCGATTCACGCAGAGCGATAATTTTTTCTTCCAAGGCACCCTGCGTGCGTCGCTGCCCGCGAATGAAAAACAGCAGGCAGCCGATCAGAAATAGCAGCGCGACCGCTATTTCGACGGCGACGATAATGACGACGGGGTTATCTAGCATAGGTGCGGGCCTGCGCCGCTCCACTTATGAAAAGCCTTTGGCAATAGTAGCTAAGCATTTGAATGCCCACCACTTTGCGTACAGAATTTTGCAGGCGGAATACCGCGAAACGAGCACTCATTGGCGAAAACAACGCAATGCAGGCGGAGTCTCATCGCCACTGCTGCGATAAGGATTGATATCGATACCGCCGCGGCGCAGATAACGCGCGTAAATGCTCAAGCATTCCGGATGGCAGTAACGCTGTAAATCGACAAACATGCGCTCCACGCAATGTTCGTGAAAATCCTGATGCGAGCGGAACGAAACAATGTAGCGCAGCAACGAAGCACGATCGATTTGCGGACCGGTGTAGGTGATTTGCACACTGGCCCAATCCGGCTGCCCGGTCACCGGACAGCGAGAGCGCAACAGACGGCTGACCAGCGTCTCACCCACCACCGTCGCTCCGACCTGCAATAACTCCGGCACCGGCTGGTATTGATCGATTGCGATATCGAGATCGTCGATGCACTCACCACCCACATCCGACTGCTCGACCGCCGACCATTGCGCCGGCACGAGGATGTGCAGCTGCGGCTCAACGCCAAGACATGCAGCCAAATCGCGCACGATGGTTGCGCGCACGCTGTCGATATCGGGAAAACGATGTTGGTTGAGCGAGTTGAAATACAGCTTCAGCGATTTCGACTCGACGATGTTGGGTGAATCCGCAGGGATGCGAATTTCCGCGCAGGCGACTAATGGCTTGCCTTTCTGATCGAGCCACGACAGCTCATACGCGGTCCAGATATCCCAACCGTGAAATGGCAACGCTGAGGATAATCCAAGTGCATCGCGACCGGGCTGACGTGGAATAGGACACAGTAACGCGGGATCATAGCTCGCGTCGTAATCGACATTCTTGCCCAACGGTAAAGTGTCTAGCGGCGAATCGCTCATGACAGTCTCTGACAATATCTGACTTCATCTTCCGTGCCCATCGCTCCAAACCACCCACCAACTCACCAATTCCGCTTGCCAATTCATCAATGCAGTCTTGGCCAATTTACGCATTCACCGACGCAAATTATGTATGCCAGATAAATTAGGTCCGCAAACGTTTGCCGGTTTTCAGCAAATGCATGGCATACGCGTAAGCGATGACCGTGAAAATGATGACGATAGCGAACGAGAGCGTGAGATCGACATCGGAAATACCGAGAAAACCGTAGCGAAACGCATTGACGATATAAAGAATTGGATTCAGCCGCGACAACCCCGCCCAAAACTCGGGCAGCAATTGAATCGAATAGAACACACCGCCGAGATACGTGAGCGGTGTCAGCACAAACGTTGGCACGATCGCAATATCGTCAAAATTATTCGCGTAAACCGCATTGATAAATCCCGCCAGCGAAAACAGCAGCGAGGTCAGTATCAAAATCGCAAAGGTGATACCGATATGCTGAATATGCAAATGACTAAAAAACAGCGAGAGCACGGTGACAATCGCACCGACACAAATACCGCGCAAAATGCCCCCCACTACAAATCCCAGTAAAATCGTGTGATTCGATGTCGGCGACACCAGCAACTCTTCGATATGGCGTTGAAACTTGGCACCGAAAAACGACGAAACGACATTCGAGTACGCATTCGTCAACACCGCCATCATGATCAAGCCGGGCACCATGAATTGCATGTACGTGAAGCCGTGCATTTCACCGATGCGATTACCGATCAGCTTGCCGAAAATCACAAAGTACAGCGTCATCGAAATCGCAGGCGGCAACAACGTTTGTGACCAGATACGCACAAAGCGTCGCGCCTCTTTACGCACGATGGTTGAAAATGAAATCCACTCGGCCTGAAGACTCATTGCGCCCCACTCCCGCCACTGCGTTTTGCATTCTCGCCGTCGCCCTCACCGCTGCGCTTCAATAGATCCACGAATAACTCTTCGAGACGATTGGCTTTATTGCGCATGCTGGTGACTACTACGCCGCGCGTCGATAAATCAGCGAGCAAATCGTTGAGACTCTCGCCCTTCTCGATTTCGACTTCAATGCTGTGCGTATCGATGACTTTGCCATCGAAGCGCGACAAATCGAGATCGGCTGCAACTTCATCGCGCGTATCGAGAATGAAATGTTCTTTGTGCAAACGCTTCAGCAACGCTTTGATACTGGTATTTTCGATAACGCGGCCGCGATCGATGATCGCGATATTGCGACACAAACTCTCGGCTTCTTCGAGATAGTGCGTCGTCAAAATAATCGTGATGCCCTGCGCGTTGATTTCGCGTAAAAACTCCCACATCGAACGACGCAGTTCGATATCGACCCCCGCGGTCGGCTCATCGAGAATCAACAGACGCGGCTCATGCACAAGCGCGCGCGCAATCATCAACCGCCGCTTCATCCCGCCCGACAAGGTGCGTGTCGCTTCGTTGCGTTTTTCCCATAAGCCAAGCTTGGTCAGATATTTTTCGGCGCGCTGCTCAGCCAACGCGCGCGGCAAACCGTAATAGCCGGCCTGATCAACGACGACGTTGAAGACTTTTTCAAAGTTATGAAAATTGAACTCCTGCGGCACCAAACCGATTTCGCGTTTGGCTGCGGGAAAGTCGACATCGATATCGTGATCGAACACGCGCACCGTGCCGCCGGTTTTACGCACGAGCGACGAGATGATGCCGATAGTCGTCGATTTGCCGGCGCCGTTGGGACCGAGCAGCGCAAAGAAATCGCCCTGCTGCACTTCCAGATCGATGCCGTGTAGTGCAGTCAGACCATTGCCATAAACTTTGGTGAGACCACGTATCGAAAGAGCAGTCGCCATAAAACATCCAACAGACATTGCGCTGACGCCGATCGAAAATCAGCCGCACACGATCGAAGTCTGCAATCAAGGGTGGTGTACTGGAAGAAATTGGAGCGGGAAACGAGGTTCGAACTCGCGACCTCAACCTTGGCAAGGTTGCGCTCTACCAGCTGAGCTATTCCCGCATTTGCACAGAAGCCTGTGCCGACTTACACCTACTTTCAACAAGTAGGACACTTACTGACAGCAAGCAGAATTCTAAATGAATCATCCTGCCTGGCATAGAGAAAGTTGGCGTCCCCTAGGGGACTCGAACCCCTGTTACCGCCGTGAAAGGGCGGTGTCCTAGGCCACTAGACGAAGGGGACGCCGAACACTTCATCGTTTCAACCGCAGGGGTTGGCGTCGAAGTGGCGCGCATTCTAAGTACGTGATTCACAAAGGTCAAGCATCAATTTGTAAATCTTTTGCAAAGCCCGCAACGCGCGACTAAGGTAGTAGTGCCGCTGCGTGCAAAAATTGATAAACCCACCCAAAACCATGCTTGAACATGCCGCGCAGTCACTGAGCCGGTACCCATTCTATGTCAACCACCGCTATTCTCATTGCTGTCCTCGTCTGCGTTTTTGTGCTGATAGCGGTCGCTGTCACACTGCAACAAATGGAAAAAAGCGCGAGCGAAAAAAATGCATTGATCGCCTCACTGAAAACACAGACACGCAATTTTCAGCATTTGCTGGAGGGTTTTCCCGAAGGATTGTTAAGTCGCGATCTGAAATTGCTGGTCTGCCAATGCATCGCCGAAGGCCTCGACCAACTGGCTCGACTCGACCGCAAAAATCCGCAATATGGCCAGTCATTGAAACAGCTACAGGAAAAAATCGCACAACTGCAAAATCAGAGCGCCGCACAGACTGCCTATCAACCGTTGACCAATCCCGCACAAATCCAAGAGGTGCAAAAACTATTGAGCAGCCTCTTCAATGTCGTTCAACGGCTGTATCAGAATAAACGCCTGAATGCGGCGCAAGCCGACAGCTATGGCAAACAGGTGCAACGACTGGCAACGCGTATTGCGCTCGACAGCAGTCTCGCCGCCGCGCAAGTCGCGCTGCAAAATGGCAAACCCCGCCTGGCGCAGCACCACTACGGCATCGCCGTCGACAAGATGAAAAAAGATAACGCCGATGGACAATTCACCGCACAAATTGCCGCCTGTGAAAAGCGGCTGATCGATCTCGAAAAAATCGCTAGTGCCCAGCCCGCAGAAAGCGAACTCGGCAATGACTGGAAAACAGTGCGCGCTGAAAAAGAAGCACCGCTGAAAAAGAACGTGTACGACTAAACAGCGGCCGTATAGGACTCAGAGGAGCAACGCGCCGGAGGTTTATTTTTCCGGCGCGTGCTTGATCGAAACCGAATTAATGCAGTAGCGCAGACCGGTGGGCGCAGGCCCGTCAGTAAATACATGCCCCAGATGCGAGCCACAGCGTTTACAGGTCACTTCCGTGCGGATCATGCCGTAGCTTTTGTCGATATGCTCCTCGATAACGCCCTTAACTGCGGGCTGATAAAAACTCGGCCACCCGCAACCTGCATCGAATTTCGTATCGGCATCGAATAGCACCTCACCACAGCAGGTGCACTTGTATCTACCGGGCTCCCACACATTCCAGTACTCGCCGGTAAAGGCACGCTCCGTACCCTTCTGCCGACAAACACGAAACTCTTCATCGCTCAATTGCGCGCGCCATTCCTGCTCGCTTTTTTCAATCTCAGACATGAACCACTCCCCCAAATCTCTTCGCACAGTCCGCTCTATCACCTCGCGCGAAACGCGGTTTTCCACTAAACTTGCCGACACATTTTTTGCGGCCAAATGGCGTAAAAACGCAGTGGCCGAGCCCGAACAGTGAGCTGAGCATGTCAAAGTTTTTCAAATCCGACAAATTAAATAACGTCTGCTACGACATTCGCGGGCCCGCTCTGCAAGAAGCCATTCGGATGGAAGAGGAAGGCCATCGCATCCTCAAGCTGAATATCGGCAACCCCGCTCCGTTCGGTTTTGCAGCACCCGATGAAATCATTCAAGACGTGATTCACATGCTGCCACAGAGTGAAGGCTACTCCGACTCGAAAGGGATTTATTCGGCGCGCAAAGCGGTGATGCAAGAGTGTCAGACGCGCGGCATTCCGAATGTCGATATCGACGATATTTATCTCGGCAACGGCGTCAGCGAATTAATTTCGCTCATCACTCAAGCAATGCTCAACGGCGGCGATGAGGTGCTCATCCCCTCCCCCGACTATCCGTTATGGACAGCCTGCGTGCGCCTGGCTGGCGGCAAAGCGGTGCACTATCGCTGCGACGAACAAGCCGACTGGTATCCCGATCTCGACGATATTCGCAGCAAAATCACTGACCGCACCAAAGCGATCGTGATCATCAACCCCAACAACCCGACGGGTGCCGTTTATCCGCAAGAGATTCTTGAAAAAATTGTCGATCTCGCGCGCGAACATAAGCTCGTTATTTTAGCGGACGAAATCTACGACAAAATTCTTTACGATGACATCAAACACGTGCCGATGGGCAGCATCGCCACCGATGTGCTGTGCATCACTTTCAACGGCCTTTCGAAAACGTATCGCTTAGCCGGCTTTCGCAGCGGCTGGATGATTATTTCTGGCGCGAAACATCAAGCACGCGATCTCATCGACGGCATCAACATGCTGGCGTCGATGCGCTTGTGCGCCAACGTTCCCGCTCAGCATGCGATTCAAACCGCACTCGGCGGCTATCAAAGTATCAACGACTTGATCGCTCCGAATGGCCGCCTGGGCAAGCAGCGCGAACTCGCCTGGCGTATGTTGAATGACATTCCCGGCGTGAGCTGCACCAAACCCGGCGGTGCGATTTATTTATTTCCGCGCATCGATGCGAAAAAATTCAATTTGCACAATGACGAACAACTCATCCTCGACTTGCTGCGCCAGGAAAAAATTCTGCTGTCACACGGCACCGCGTTCAACTGGCCGGAACCGGATCATCTGCGCGTGATCTTTCTACCACGTGAGGACGACTTGAGAGCTGCACTTGAGCGCTTCGGCAATTTCCTCTCTCGCTACAGCCAGTAATTCGAATATCGAGCGATAGCTGAGCATCATGGCCGATTTACATATCGATGATTTCTACAAGGATGTCGCTGCGATATTGCTTCGGCTTTACGCGATGTTTCCACGCAAGCAGATTTTATTCGTCGACGACATTCTCCGAAGCCTGGGGAGCAAGGGCGAAGAGCCCGACGAGTTCGGCCTGCCGAGCACGCGACATTTGAGTTGTTTCGGCGCGATGGTGTGGCTCGGCGAAGAAAATTTTCTGCGCTATGAAGCACCGATTCGCCAGGAAGCGTTGGATCAGGTTGTGCTGACCGAAAAAGGATTTTTGCTACTGTCATCGCGCTCGGAAATACCGGCCATGCTCGATGAAACCAGCAACGATAATTTACCGCCTTCGGTGATGGCCGCATCGCAAACCAATATCGCGCAACTACGGCGCGCACTCGAGAGTGGCTCGTCGATCATCATCGCTCAATGCGTGCAGCATTTATTGAGCACTGCACGTAACTGTGCTTGATTAAACCGACGTAAAACCCAATTGCTGCAGCAACACCCGCTGAGCCGAATCGAAATCATCCCAATTGTTCATTGCACACGCCGCAATTTCTCGGCGCTGCGGATAATTTTTTCGCAAGCGATCGAAAACATTGGCAATCTCTGTATCTTCGCATGCCCGCAATGCCTCGCGCATTGCGAGATCATCGCGACGTACATCGTAAACAGCGTTAATCGCTGAATGCAGCAGCGCTGCCTTGATTGCGTGCAAGGGGATATTTAACACGGGCCGCGCTTCCGAATTCGCGCGCGCGGGTAATGGCAAATCAAAAAAATCACAGAATGCCTCAAGCACCATACGCGTTCCCATCACCTTGCCGTCCCAGCTATAACCGGCGATATGCGGTGTTGCGAGCGCGACAGCATTCAATAATGCTCGATCGATAACGGGCTCACGCTCCCACACATCGAGAGCAACGCGCAAATCATCGCGCTCGCGCAATACGTTAAATAACGCGGCATTATCGACGACAGCACCTCGACTCGCATTGATCAACACCGCGCCGTGACGCAAGTGTCGCAAGCGCTGCTCATCGATTAAATGCCAGGATGGATACGCGCCAGTTTTCGTCAGCGGCGTGTGACAGCAAATCACATCGGCTTGCAGCGCGGTATCGAGATCGCTCAGCGGCAACTCATCGCGACCAGAATGTGTGAGAAACGGATCGTAGCCGACACAACGAATACCCAATGCCTGTAAACGCTTCACCAATCGCGCGCCGACATTGCCCAGACCGATCACACCGACGACACCGCCCGCCAGCAATTTTTCGAGCACACCATCGAGCGCGCACAAACAGCTGAGCACGTACTCAACCACCGCAGTCGCGTTGCAACCGGGCGCACTCGCATAGGCGACGCCTTGCGCTTGCAGATAATCGGTATCGATGTGCTCGATGCCGCTCGTCGCACTGCCGACAAAACGCACGCGACTGCCATGCAGTAACTCGCGATTGACGCGCGTCACCGAACGCACCAGCAGTGCATCGGCTTCACGCAGCTGTTCCGCCGTGAGCGCGCGCCCAGGCAAAGTCCGCACTTCGCCGAATGGCGCAAACCACTCGCGCACAAACGGCATATTTTCATCGGCAACAATCAACATCTGCGAATAATCTACTCATTGGCTGACGCGCATTGTATCGAATTGGTGACGACTCGATCGCGACCAGACCACTGACGTTTTAACCACTACGGCAGCCTTAACCACTGCGACTGTATTGACCACTACGACCCACTTACCGATTTGCTGCTTTTCTATTTGATGAAACGCAATCGAACTCTCTATACTGATTTCAAGTCCAAGCTTTAAGCGCCGATAGACCGTTTACGCACCCAGCCCGCATCATGCTGGCACTCGTGGAGCGATAACCGGGAGGCGGTTTCGATACCGTTACCGTTCTCGATATGGGGTATTAGCTATGGCCCGCGTAAGCGCTCCGGAACATCCAGACAATGTCGTCGATCTGTTTTCTGGCAAACCCCTGGCGGCCCTGCGCGGCGAGCAGATAATCCGCCTCGCTCCCGAGTTCGACGGCTTGAGCATGCTCTACTCGAACCGTCACACCGACCCCAACAAACTCTACTCGATGAAGATTCTCTGCTGGGCGCTGCAGGCCGATGGCGAAGTCGTCGGCATGGTGCCGTGGCTGAATGGATTGATGCGCTGCTCCGAACTCAACGACGCCGCCACCGGTATGTGGGAAGGTTATTACGACCCCAGCGTCGATCAGGTGTTCTACGACGCGCCGACCCACAAAGTCGCCGAGCTGGAACACGCCGCCGATTACTTCGGCGCGACGCCCAATAACCCCAATCGCATCGTGCAGGAAATTCCCGACACTATCGGCACTCACGCCATGCTGACGGGCGATGACGAGGACACGCTAGTACTAACTGAGGTGTTGAGCTGGCGCCTGTACAACGATGGCGACGTCGAAGCGATGCTGATCGATGAACATACGGTGGAATCGACCCCCGTATTGCCCGGCGATTCGTGCCTTTACGCCGCGAGCGACGATCCGCGCTTCCGTTATTTCTTCCAGCATCACATCGCCAATCAAATCAAGTCGGAAGACCCCGTGGCGCTGGCGGCGATCGCAATGCTGTTCGAGTCGTAACGACGCGTGGAAATTGAAATCGACAAAGCGCGTGCGAATGCTCACGCTTTTTGAATGAGGTAGACGAATTGCTCAACGCCGCTGGAATCGGCGGCAATCTGTTGCTCCAGCAACGCATGGCCGAGGAAATTGCAGAACTTAGGAATATCGCGCTGAGTTGAGGGGTCTGTCGCCAACACACGCACACGCTCACCGCTCGCCATCGCGCGAATTTGATTGTGCAACATCATGACGGGCTCAGGACAAAACAGCCCCGTGGTATCGAGTGTGTGTTCAGAATTCGACATGGCATTCGGTCCGAAAAAGGCAACGCTATTATCCGAAGAAATGATCACGGTTAATAGCGTGCAAAAACACGGCAAGTTGTAACGCCATGGACGCGGCAACATTACCAACCGAGAAATTGTGCGTATCGAGCAAAGCCATGAACGGGTACAACAGCCCAGAGCACGATGCAACCAACGACGATCGCGACCTCTTCAATCGAGCAACGCTGGAGCTCACCTTTAAGTTACTTCGAAAACGAAAACCGGCGCTGGCGTTACATATTCAAAATGCGCTCGTCAGCGTCTATCCGCGCAGCGACTATCACACAGCATTCACCGCAGCAGAATTACCGCTGCACGCGGACACCATCAATGAAATCGCTCAAGCACTGCTCGTATTAAGCGAGGAGCTGCTTTGCAACCGACAGCAGCAGCGCAACGATCTGATCATCGTGCGCAGCCTTTTGCTTGATTGGCTGATGCTCGCACACGAGCGCACGCCCTCCGCTGCTTAATCATTTCGCATTGCCATCTGACGGATTTCTTCGCGCGTCATGATCGTGCAACTTTCAGCGCCGATATCAAACACAATCTGCACCGCTGCGGTTCGCAGTTGCGCACGCACTTGCGCCACTTTATCCGCCAGCGAAAACTCAAATTCGCCGTAATCAGTGCCTTCGCGTGTAATAAATTCCTCGATCACACCCTGCAAGGCATCGGACGATAATTGCTCCGGCGGCACGATCAGGTATTTGTCGCTGAAATCATTGTCACCGCTGGAGTAATCGTTACTGCTGGAGTAATCGTCATTGCTGGAGTAATTGTCGCTCACGTCTGCCGCCCGCCGCCCATATCGCTAACGAGCAGATCGCGCACACTTTGCACTTTACTCGCCATGCTGTCGTCACGATCGACGCGCGTACCGAGCTTCAACGTCGAGGTAATTCGCGGCGCACCCATTTCATGCACGCGATTATGGCAGCGCTTGATCGCCTCCATTACCGGCTCCCATTCGCCTTCGATATTGGTGCCATACGCATGCAGCTCATGCTTGAGTCCCATCTCGATCAAGATGCGTTGGCATTCGGCAATATACGGCGACAACGACAACTCGACGCCGAGTGGAATCAGGCAGAAATCGACGATGACTTTCATAATTTACGCCTCTGCAAAAAGTATGTTGGCGAGCGCTACGCTCCATTGGTCGGGGCTTAACGCCAGGGCTCAACGATAGATAGTGCTCCAGCGATCGAGCCATTATACTTGCCGCCCCAATACTTTCCTCCCCAATACCAGCGCGCGCCCCTCCACTACCAGCGCTGCAAAAAGCGCAATCGCGCCGCAAGTCAGGAGCACATCATGGTCAACTCACTGGTATTCACTTTTATTGCTGCCGATAAGCCGGGCTTGGTCGAACGGCTGGCGCATACCGTGAGCCAGCACGGCGGCAACTGGCTGGAGAGCCGCATGAGTCAACTGGCAGGTCAATTCGCGGGGATTGTGCAGGTCGAAGTCGCCGCCGCGCAGCGCTCGAATTTACGCGCGGCATTGCTCGATCTCGCCGGATTGGGATTGACCATCGTCGTCGCGGAGGACGCCCCGCCGCCGGTTGAAAAACGCCGCCGCCGTCTGCGCCTCAGCATCATCGGCAACGACCGCCCAGGTATTGTGTTAGAGGTTGCGAGTGCGCTCACGCGCCATCACATCAACGTCCTGGAAATGGATACGGCGATTACCAGCGCACCGATGACGGCCGAACCGTTATTCGAAGCCACAGCGGACATTGAAGTACCGCACACGCTGGATTTGCGCGAACTCAATCAGCAGCTCGATGAAATCGCTGAGGCACTGACCATCGATATCACATTGGAAGAAGCGCTGCGTTAAACGACCGTAGCGCAGCCAAAGAATTACAGCGTAATTTGTCGACTAGAAACTCGCCGCTTCGCGCGACCATTCGCAACGCATCGACAGCGGCCCGGAGTTGGGCTCGTGAAATTCGTCGTCGGTATGCCAGGTGAAAGTGTGCGTGCCGTTGAATTCGGTTTCCAGATGCACGGTCGCGGAAACCCAATACATATTTTGCAGTAAATCTTCGAAGCGCTGCAGCCATTGCTGCCACTCGTACTCCACGCCTTTATACGAATTACCGAACGGCACCACTTCGGTGTGAATATCGTCGACCACCAATGTCGGCGATGGCAGCACGAACATTTCGCGACCGATCAGCGGCCAATCTTCAACGCTCGGCAACGAGGCCAACACTTGGCGATTCACTTGCCGACGCCGGCGCGTCTGATCCATATCCGAAGTAAAAATCACATCCTTGATGCAACCGTACACAACGGATTCTTGCGACATGAATAAGCCTCGATTTTTATTTATGGCAGCGCGAATTAACTGGCAACGACATTAACAAATCGCCCGCTCATCGCCAAGCATTTCAGCAGTGACAAAACGCCAGACCAATGCCGCCGCGAGCAACGCAACAACAATGGCAGCGATAAAGGTGCCGACCGGCGAGTACGACCAGAATACGCCGCTCAGCAACGCGCCGGCAGCGGCGCCCGCACCGTAGCTAAAGCCGCTGTACATCGCCATGCCCTGCCCGGGATGTGTGCGAAACAATCGCCGCACGATTTCGATCGCCGTGGCGTGATGACTCGCAAAACTCGCCGCGTGCAAACACTGCGCAAATAACAACGCCGGTAAAAAATCGACGAACAGCGCAATCAACAACCAGCGCAACGCAGCGAGCAATAAACTCACCAGCAAGATCGAACGCAATGAAAATTGCGCCAGCAATTTCGGCATGAATAAAAACATGACCACTTCGGCGACAACGGCAAACGACCAGAGCAGACCGGTCTGACCGTGTGCATAACCGTGAGCTTCGAGATAAACGCTGAAAAACGTGTAATACGGCCCGTGCGAAAGCTGCAGCAAAAAACACGACAGCATGAAGGCAATCAGCTTCGGATCGCGAATAATTTTGCGCAGCGAACCGCGCTCATGAACGGCTTTGTGGCGGGCCATTTCCGGCTCGACCACTGCGAGACTCGCGAACCAGATGCCGGACAACAACAGCAAAATAAACAGCGGCAATTGTTTGATGCTGAAGTGATCGAAATAAAAACCGAGCCCTGCCACCGCGCAAATAAAGCCGATCGAACCCCAGACCCGGACCCAACTGTAGCGATGTACGCGCTCGCGCAAATGCGCTATGGCGACAACCTCAAACTGGGCATGTACCGCATTCCAGAAAAAACTGTAGCCGGCGACGATCAGCACCAGCGCGATGAAATCATTGCGCAGAAAAATTGCCGAGAAAATCGCTATCGCGGCAAATGCGCCAAGCCGAATAATGCGCATGCGTTGACCGCTGCGATCGGCGAGCCAGCCCCAGATATTCGGCGCGATAATTTTGGTGCCCTGCAGAATTCCGGCGAGTGCGCCGATCGCTGCTGCGCCATAACCGAGATCGCGTAAATACAGCGGCCAGAATGGCAGCCAAGCACCGAGCATGGCGAAATAGAAAAAATAAAAGCTGGAAAGACGCCAGTAGGGAACCGCCGCCGTCATGCGCTGGCCTCTAACGAAATCGGTTACGCGATGCTGCCTGGTACAACGGGCGTCGAACTGCGCACATCGGCGTTTTGCGCACGATGGCGCAGGTAATGATCGAGCAATACGATCGCAAGCATCGCTTCGGCAATCGGCGTTGCGCGAATGCCAACACAAGGGTCGTGCCGGCCCGTGGTAATCACTTCGCTCGGGTTGCCATCGATATCGATGCTGCGACCGGGAATCAAAATACTTGAGGTGGGTTTCAGCGCGATATGCGCAACGACATCCTGACCCGACGAAATTCCGCCGAGCACACCGCCCGCGTTATTCGAGGTAAATCCCTGCGGCGTGATTTCATCGCGATGTTCGCTACCGCGCTGTGCGATGCAATCGAATCCCGCACCGATCTCCACGCCTTTCACCGCGTTGATACTCATCAGTGCATGGGCGATATCGGCATCGAGGCGATCGAAAATCGGCTCACCCAATCCGGGCGGCATACCGCTCGCGACAACCGTGATTTTCGCACCGATCGAATCGCCATCTTTGCGAAGCTGCTGCATGTAATTTTCCATCGCTTCGATTTTGCTTTCATCGGGACAGAAAAACGGATTGGACTCAACAATCGACCAATCGACTTTGTCGATTGCAATCGGTCCGAGTTGCGACAAATAACCGCGCACCGTAATTCCGCAGCGCTCTTTCAAATATTTTTTTGCAATCGCGCCGGCGGCAACACGCATTGCCGTTTCGCGCGCCGAGGAGCGCCCACCACCGCGATAATCGCGCACACCGTATTTTTGCTGATAGGTGTAATCAGCGTGCATAGGTCGAAACTGATTGGCGATTTTCGAATAATCTTTCGAACGCTGATCGGTATTCTCGATCAACAAACCAATCGAAGTTCCCGTCGTTCTACCTTCGAATACACCCGAAAGAATTTTCACCTCATCGTCTTCGCGACGCTGCGTCGTATAACGCGAAGTCCCCGGCTTGCGACGATCGAGGTCGATTTGAAGGTCCGCCTCGGATAACTCCATGCCGGGCGGGCAGCCATCGACAATACAGCCCAACGCAAGGCCGTGGCTTTCGCCAAAAGTCGTCACCGTAAAAAGTTTGCCGATGGTATTGCCGGACATATCAGGTTCTCAAAAACGGAGTGGATTCTGAAAATGGAATTCAGCGCGAATTATACGGATTTGACCACTGGCCGTCAGAACTCCGCAGCATGCTCGATCAACTGCTCGCGCGTGAGCAAAAACACACCGTCGCCACCGCGTTCGAACTCCAGCCACGTGAACGGCACATTGGGATAGGTCTCTTCGAGCGCCACCCAGCTATTGCCGACTTCAACGATCAGCAAACCGCCCTCGTTGAGATGATCCGCCGCTTCGCGCAACATCACGCAGACCAGATCGAGTCCATCATCACCCGCTTCCAGCGCCAGCCTCGGCTCATGCTCAAACTCCGCCGGCAGCGTCGACATATCGTGCGCATCGACATAGGGGGGATTGCTCACGATCACATCGAAGCGCTCATCTGCCAGCGCCGCAAATAAATCGGATTGAACGATTTGCACGCGATCGTGCACATCATGACGTTGTACGTTGGCGGAAGCGACATCGAGTGCATCGTCGGAAATATCGCTGATCACCACCTGGGCCTCGGGCATGTACAAAGCGCTCGCGATGCCGATACAACCCGAGCCCGTGCACAAATCGAGAATGCGGCACGACGCGCGATCATCTGGCAACCACGGCGCAAAACGTTGCTCGATCAATTCGGCAATCGGCGAGCGCGGGATCAACACACGCTCATCGACCGCAAACGCATAACCCGCGAACCAGCTCTCGCCAGTGATATAGGGCGCGGGCAAATGTTCTTCGAAGCGCAATTTCAGAATGCGCAAAACCTCGAAACGCTCATCGAGTGTGAGCCTTGCATCGAGCACGGGAAGCGGCGTATCGATGGGCAACGCCAGCGTGTGCAGAATAAGACCCAGCGCTTCATCATAGGCATTGTCGGTGCCGTGGCCGTAATAACAACCGGCACGCTGAAATTGCGTCATCCCCCAACGCAAATAATCGCGAATCGTAAGGAGATCCTCGACCAGCATTGCATCGGCGCTGTCATTTATCGTCATTGCAGGCATTCCGCTAGAGCGTGATTAAAGTGGATTTGCACGGTGATCCGAACCGGGCGAGTTAACGTATTCTAACCCGAGCTTGTTTGTACCCCTATCATTTGTAAGATTTGGTCATTTGTCGGATTTGGTCATTTGTCAGATCGGAGCTTGGATTGTTAGACTGACGCCACTGCGACGAACTTTCAAGCCACTGCTTTCAAGCCGCCACTCTCAAATAACTGGACGGCGTTTATCCGCCATCACCGCATCCATCCAGAGGAACTCACTGTGGAAAAAGCCGAAAAAGCCTTCGCCGAAATCATTACCAGCGTTGGTGAAGACATTACGCGCGAAGGTTTGCGCGACACACCAAAACGCGCGGCAAAAGCGTTCGAGTTTTTGACACAGGGTTATCATCAATCGCTCGATGCAATCGTCAACAACGCATTATTTGAATCCGACTGCAATGAAATGGTCGTCGTCAATAACATCGAACTGTATTCGATGTGCGAACACCATTTATTGCCTTTCATCGGCCACGCGCATGTTGCCTACATACCGCAAGGCAAGGTGCTTGGATTATCGAAGGTCGCTCGCATCGTCGATATGTTCGCGCGTCGTTTGCAAATTCAGGAACAACTCACCAAGCAAATCGCCGAAACCGTGATGAAAGTGACCGGTGCGATGGGCGTGGGCGTGATCATCGAAGCCAAGCATATGTGCATGATGATGCGCGGTGTGGAAAAACAAAACTCGATCATGCGCACATCGGCCATGCTCGGAAACTTCCGCACCGATCAAAGCACGCGCAATGAATTCCTCGCGCTGAGTGGCGTGAAATAACCGATTACCATCGTTGCCGGCGGCGTGAAATAATCGCCGCCTAAACCTCATCCTCTACGAACTACGCTCTCGCCAAAACGCATTAATTTTCGCAGCCAGATCGCTCGCCTGCTCTTCCATATGGAAATGGTGACGCCCCGGCAGCATTTCACTGTTCAACTCACGCAGCCAGCGATCGAGCTCACCATGCGCCTTTAAAACGGCGCCCAGTCCACCCTCGGTGAAATAAACACGATGCGGCATCCGCGCCAATTTATTCATTACTGAATCGATATTGGCCTGCGTCATTTTGACCGCCGACGCAAAGCGCAAACGCGGATCGTGTCGCCAGCACCAACCTTTATGAGTCGGTGATTCCGCTAGACCGCGCTGCGCAATTAACGCCGCGCTCACTTCGCTCATATCGCCAGCGCGAGAACGCACCTTGATCGCTTTTTCGATTGAATCGTAAATCGTTGCTGGACGCGGCGGCGCCAAATGCTCGCGCAAAAAAATTCCCAGCTGCTCAGCAAAATCCGTGTCGGAGACCGGATTGGGGCGCAGACCATCCAGCAACACGGCGCTGGTTACACGCTCAGGCAACGCGGTTGCAACTAATGCCGAAATAATTGCGCCGCGCGAATGGCCAATCACATCGAATGTCGGCCATTGCAACACATCGGCAAGACGAACGATATCGGGAAGATCCTCCCACACGTTATACGATGCTTGCGGTGTGCGGTGATAGCTGAGCCCATGCCCGGCCATATCGATCGCGACAATATCGGCATTGAGTAATGGCGCGATGACATCGAAGCTCGCGGCATTGTCTAGCCAACCATGCAAGGCGATAACTCGACGCGTGCCATTGCGCCAACGTTTGCCCGCAATCGCAACACCGGCCACATCGCACACAAACTCTTCAGGGACAACAGACATGGAGCACTACTCAATCAACATGAAAAGGCGTCGCGTTTAAATCGCCGCCTTATGAAAGTCGGGCGCATGTCGCAATGAAATTAATGTCGCGCAGCCAACACCGACCGTCGTTAATTCCAACTCGGCCAATGATGCGGGACTCATCGGCGGGCCCGCCAGATAATCGCCATCGATCAACACACCGATCAATGCGCTCACCAGCGGTTGATGACTGACCAACAGGAAATCGTTCTGAGGCAATTGCTCTAACGAACACAGCACGATTCGTGGATCGATGTCCGGCGTTAGCCAATCCACTGTAGAAATATTTTGATGTGGCAACGCCAGCGCTGCGGCTTGTGCAGTTTGTTGTGCGCGCCTGTAAGGGCTCGCGAAAATCTGCAAAGTATTGGAAACGAATTTCGATAACACCAGGCCCGCATTTTTTGCATCCTCAGTACCACGAGCAGTCAATATGCGATCGGGATCGTATTGCGTTTGACGCTCGGCTTCGCCATGACGAAGAACCCAGATTCGCATATCGACCTTCCTCTCGCTATTAATCGACTAGCAGTTATTTCAGAGAAAACTCTACGTCGCGACCATGCTCAGCAAACATCAACTTACCGACCACTTCGGGAATGCTGCGACCGTTGTAGAGAATTTCATAAAGACCCGCAATCAACGGCATGCGCACATTGATTTGCTCGGAATGCAATTTCAATAATTTGAGCGTATTGATGCCTTCGGCGACTTGCCCTAATTCGGCAACAATCGTTTCAAGCTTCTTACCCTGACCGAGTGCGACACCCACCTGGTAATTGCGGCTGAGTGGCGACATGCACGTCACCATCAAATCGCCGATGCCCGCGAGCCCCATGAACGTCAGCGGATCAGCGCCCTTGCGCACAGCGAAGCGTGTCATTTCGGCGAGCGCCCGCGTAATCAACATCGCGATCGTGTTGTGGCCGATGCCCAGTGCGTTAGCCATGCCCGCGATAATCGCGTACGCATTTTTCAGAGCACCCGCCAATTCGACGCCATATAAATCGGAACTCGCATATACGCGAAAATAACCGCAGCGCAATAATTCCTGCACGCTCGTATTTAATTCATCGTCGGTGCTTGCGATCACGGTGGCGGTAATTTGTTTCGCAGCAATCTCTTTTGCCAGATTCGGACCGCTCAACACACCGAGGCGTTGCCCGGGAATTTCCTCGCGCAATACTTCGCTCATCAAACGAAAACTATTCGGCTCTGGCGTATTCGACGCCTCCAAACCTTTCGTGGTACTGATCAAAATACTGCGCTTATCGATATGCTTGCTGACTTCTTTGGCAACCGCGCGACACGAACTGCTCGGCACCGCCATGAATACAAAATCGCGATCGGCAACTGCACTCGCCAAATCCGTACTCGCGTGCAAATTTTCGTGCAGAGGAAAATCGGGAAGGTAGGCACTGTTGCGATGCTCACGATTGATTTCGTCGGCACGCTCCTGATCGCGCAGCCACAGCACGACATCGTGACCATTGTCGGCCATGATGTTAGCCAGGGTCGTACCGAAACTGCCGCCGCCGAGAACCGCTACACGTTGAGTCGTTGTCATGGAGTTTTGTTCTTGTTGATCGAGGACCGGCAGTATATCACCGCCCTGTAGGAGCGCTGCTTGCTGCGCCCTCGGACATTCGGAAACAAATACCGTGTACCACAAATAAAAAAGGGCGCAGCAAGCGGCGCCCCTACAATGGATTTACGAAATTACCCGGTGATTTCGAGTAACAATTTGTTCAACTTGCGCACATAAGCCGCGGGATCCTTCAACTGCCCGCCTTCCGCCAGATGCGCCTGATCGAAGAGAATTTCGATGAGATCGGCAAAGCGATCCTCATCGCTCTCCTGATCGAGTTTGACCACCAGCGGATGCGTAGGATTGAGTTCGAGTGTCGGCTTGTTGTCTGGCACTTTCTGCCCTGCCGCTTCGAGAATACGGCGCATCTGCGCACCCATATCGAATTGGCCGACCACCAAACACGCCGGTGAATCGGTGAGGCGATTGGTGACACGCACTTTCTCGACCTGACCTTCGAGCGCTTTTTGCGCACGCTCGATCAACGACTGATGTTCTTTCTCAAGTTTTTCCTTTTCCTCTTTCTCGCTCTCGTCTTCGAGTTTGCCGAGATCGAGTTCGCCTTTACCGACATCCTGCAATGGCTTGCCGGCAAATTCGGAGAGATGCCCCATCAACCATTCGTCGACGCGATCGAACAGCAATACGACCTCGATACCTTTCTTGCGAAATACTTCGAGATGCGGACTGTTTGCGGCGGTGTTGTAATTCTCCGCCGCGATGTAATAAATCTTTTCCTGCCCTTCCTTCATACGCGCAACGTAATCGTCGAGCGATTGATCCTGCTTTTCATTGTTTGTGTGCGTAGTCGAGAAGCGCAGCAATTTCGCAATTTTTTCTTTGTTCGAAAAATCTTCGGCCGGACCTTCTTTCAAGACCTGACCGAACTCCTGCCAAAACGTTTGATACTGCTCAGGCTCGGATTTCGCGAGTTTTTCCAGCATATCGAGTACACGCTTGGTCAATGCCGAACGCATCGATTCGACCTGTCCACTCTGTTGCAGAATTTCACGTGAAACGTTGAGCGGCAGATCGTTCGAATCGACCACGCCTTTAATGAAACGTAAATACAGCGGCAGGAATTGCTCGGCTTCATCCATGATGAAGGTGCGCTGCACATACAATTTCACGCCGCGCGGCTTGTCGCGATTCCACATATCGAAGGGCGCACGCTTCGGTACGAACAGCAAACTCGTATATTCCTGTTTACCTTCGACCTTGTTGTGACTCCACGTCAGCGGCTCTTCGAAATCGTGCGAGACGTGTTTATAAAACGCTTTGTACTCGTCGTCGGTGACTTCAGTGCGAGGACGTGTCCACAATGCTGTCGCGGTATTTACCGTTTCGAATTCTGGCGGCGCCGCTTTTTCTTCTGCAGTTTTTTCCGAACCATCATCATTCGTGTCGAATTGTGGTTTTTGCATCACCACCGGAATCGAGATGTGATCCGAATATTTTTTAACGACAGAACGAATTTTCCAGTTGTCGGCAAATTCTGCATCCTCGGCGCGCAAGTGCAGCACGACGCTGGTGCCACGATCCGCTTTAGTGAATGGCTCGACCGAAAAATCCGCTTCGCCTTTTGATTCCCAATGCACGCCTTGATCAGCCGGCAAACCCGCGCGGCGCGTAAATACTTCGACGCGATCGGCAACGATAAACGCCGAATAAAAACCGACGCCGAATTGACCGATCAATTGCGAATCTTTTTTCTGATCGCCGCTTAAATTCTTAAGAAATTCCGCCGTGCCCGAACGCGCGATGGTGCCGAGATGGCTAACCACATCCTCACGCGACATGCCGATGCCGTTATCGCTGATCGTGATCGTTTTGGCGTCTTTGTCGAAGGTGATCGTCACCTTGAGATCGGGATCGTTCTCGAACAGCGCAGGATTTGAAAGCGCTTCGAAACGCAATTTATCGGCGGCGTCGGACGCATTCGAAATCAGCTCGCGCAGAAACACTTCCTTGTTGCTGTACAGCGAGTGAATCATCAACTGCAGCAGTTGTTTGGCTTCGGTCTGAAACCCCATGGTTTCTTTAGCAGCGGTGGTCATTTATCTCTTTTCCTCCACAAGTGGCACCCGAAAAATTTGCTTCGGATATGGAGGCGGCGCAGCCTTTTTCAAGACTGCATTTTCAAGGGCAATAAAAAATTGCCGGGAGCAATTTTTAGCGTCGCGTCAGTGACAACCCGAAGGGTGGCCGCCAGGAACGGCGGCCATAAAAAAGGGCGCCGAAGCGCCCTTTTCACTGACGGCCCAATAGCAGCCGTTAAAACCTGATTACCAGCCAGTAACAGCTTTCAGCGTTTTGCCGATATCGGCCAGCGATTTCACGGTGTGCACACCAGCATCTTGCAGCGCGGCGAATTTCTCGTCCGCAGTGCCTTTGCCGCCGGAGATAATCGCGCCCGCGTGACCCATACGCTTTCCGGGTGGTGCGGTAACGCCAGCGATGTACGACACCACAGGCTTGGTCACGTTGGCTTTGATGAACGCTGCCGCTTCTTCCTCAGCCGAGCCGCCGATTTCGCCGATCATGACGATGGCTTCGGTCTGCGGATCGTTTTGGAACAGCTTGAGGATATCGATGAAGTTCGAGCCAGGGATCGGGTCGCCGCCGATGCCGACGCAGGTCGATTGGCCGAAGCCGAAATCGGTGGTCTGCTTAACAGCTTCGTAGGTCAACGTGCCCGAACGCGACACGATACCGACTTTGCCCGGCAAGTGAATGTGACCCGGCATGATGCCGATTTTGCATTCACCCGGAGTGATAACGCCTGGGCAGTTCGGTCCGATCAAACGTACGCCGAGTTCGTCGCATTTCACTTTCACGTCGAGCATATCGAGGGTAGGAATACCTTCGGTGATACAGACGATGAATTTAATACCAGCGAACGCGGCTTCGAGAATCGAGTCTTTGCAGAACGGTGCTGGAACATAAATAACAGACGCGTCAGCGCCCGTTGCAGCCACTGCGTCAGCGACGGTATTGAATACCGGCAAGCCGAGGTGGGTGGTGCCGCCTTTGCCCGGCGTTACACCGCCGACCATTTGCGTGCCATAAGCGATCGCTTGTTCAGAGTGCAGAGTGCCCTGCGAACCGGTGAAGCCTTGGCAGATTACTTTGGTGTTCTTGTTGATCAGAATGCTCATTGCGCACCCCCAGCTGCTTTTACAACTGCTTCGGCAGCTTCGGTCAAGCTCTTCGCAGCGATGATGTTAAGTCCGCTTTCGGCGAGGATTTTCGCGCCGAGCTCGGCGTTGTTACCTTCGAGACGCACGACAACCGGCACTTTTACGCCGACTTGTTCAACCGCGCCGATGATGCCTTCCGCGATCAAGTTACAACGCACGATACCGCCGAAGATGTTGACGAGTACGGCTTTGACGCTGTCATCGGAAAGAATGATTTTGAACGCTTCGGAAACGCGCTCTTTGGTCGCGCCGCCGCCGACATCGAGGAAGTTAGCGGGTGCGCCGCCGTGCAGTTTGACGATGTCCATCGTGCCCATTGCGAGGCCGGCGCCGTTAACCATGCAACCGATATTGCCGCCGAGCGCAACGTAGTTGAGTTCCCACTTGGTTGCGTGTGCTTCGCGCGGATCGTCTTGCGACGGATCGTGCATTTCTTTCAATTTTGGCTGACGGTACAGCGCATTGCTGTCGATCGCGACTTTAGCATCGAGGCAATGCAGATTGCCCGCAGTGGTGATCACGAGAGGATTGATTTCGAGCAGCGCCAGATCGCACTCAACGAACATTTTCGCCAGACCTTGGAAGATCTTCACGAACTGTTTGACCTGGGTGTCATTCAAACCGAGTTTAAATGCAAGCTCACGGCCCTGGAACGGCTGCGCGCCAACGAGCGGATCGATCGTTGCGGTCAGAATTTTTTCCGGCGTATCGTGCGCTACTTTCTCGATTTCAACGCCGCCTTCGGTCGACGCCATGAACACAACGCGGCGGCTCGAACGATCGACAACCGCGCCGAGATACAATTCTTTGGCGATATCAGTGCACGATTCGACGAGGATTTTCGAAACGGGCTGACCGTTCGCGTCTGTTTGATAGGTGACGAGACGCTTGCCAAGCCACTTGGCCGCGAACTCTTCAATTTCTTTCTTGGTTTTTACCAGCTTGACGCCGCCAGCTTTACCGCGGCCACCCGCGTGCACTTGCGCTTTAACGACCCATTGATCGCCGCCAATTTTGTCTGCTGCCGCAGCCGCTTCTTCCGGCGTGCTGCAAGCGAAGCCTTTGGATACGGGCAGGCCGTATTCGGCAAAAAGCTGCTTGCCCTGATACTCATGCAGGTTCATGTGATTTACCGTCTCGGTGTGAGTAGAGATTTGGCGACCCCAACTGCTTAAGTCGCCCCCATCGCATAACCCGATCGACTACGTTTTAGCTACTTCATTGCTAGCTATGTCGTTGCAATCGACCAAGCCGTGAACTCTTAATAAAAAGGCGCGGCATTCTCGCGAATTTCACCGCCCCTCGCAAATCTATTTCCGCGTCCATTTGGCCAAAGGTCGAACAACCGCTTCGACCCTATTTTCTCTTCCGATTAGGCATGTGAATGGCGTGATTGTGCACCGCCAGTGCTGCCTCGTGCACCGTCTCCGACATGGTCGGATGCGAGAACACCATGAGGCCGATATCTTCGGCGGTCGAGCCGAACTCCATAGCGATCGCAACTTGTTGAACCAGCTCCGCCGCGGCGGGGCCAATTATATGCGCACCGAGCAATCGATCATTGTCTGCATGCGCAATCAACTTGACCATACCTGAAGTTTCGCCCGCCGCCAGCGCACGGCCGCTCGCCATGAACGGGAATACACCGACGTTGTAGGCGATGCCTTCTTTCTTCAATTGCTCTTCGTTTTTTCCAACCCACGCGATTTCCGGGTGTGTGTAAATCACGCTCGGAATCAAATCGTAATTCATTGCGGCTTTTTTGCCGGCAATACGCTCGGCAACCATCACGCCTTCTTCCGAGCCTTTGTGAGCAAGCATCGGGCCACGCACAATATCGCCAACAGCGTAAATGCCCGGCATTTCGGTTTCGCAGTATTCGTTGACGAAAATAAAACCGCGCTCGTCGAGTTTGACACCGCTATCGGGCGCGAGCAGATCTTTGCTCTGCGGACGACGACCGACCGCAACGATCAATTTATCGAAAACTTCTTTTTTCTCACCGCTCGCATCGGTATACGTCACGGTGACCTCGTTCTTCTTCGTTTCGCTCGCAGTCACACGTGCTCCGAGACGAATATCGAGGCCCTGTTTACGGAAAGTTTTCTCTGCGTCTTTCGCGATTTGGCGATCGACCATCGGCAGAAAATCATCGAGCGCTTCGAGCACAACCACTTTCGCGCCAAGACGCGCCCATACGCTGCCCAACTCCAGACCGATAACGCCGGCACCGATAACACCCAAGCGTTGAGGCACTTCGGTGAACTCGAGCGCGCCCGTCGAATCGACAATCGTTTTCTGATCGACCGGCGCGGGCGGAATTTGCATCGGCACCGAACCGGCTGCGATGACGATGTGATCGGCCTCGATAATTTCCGAGCTGCCATCGTGCTTCGTCACTTCAACGCGCTTGCCGGACAATACTTTGCCTGCGCCTTCCATCGCGTCGACACCGTTGGCTTTGAATAAACCCGAGATACCGCTCGTCAATTGTTTTACGACATCGTCTTTACGCTTGATCATCGCCGGAACATCGATCGCAACATCGCCAGTTTTAATACCGTGACCTGCAAACGCGTGTTTGGCTTCATGATATTTGTGCGAAGAATCGAGCAATGCTTTCGATGGGATACAACCGACGTTCAAACAGGTTCCGCCGAAAAACGGATTGCCGAATTTATTTTTACCCTTTTCGATACACAGCGTTTTCAAACCGAGCTGCGCTGCACGAATTGCTGCGACGTAACCACCAGGACCCGCACCAATTACTACGACATCGTATTTAGCCATTTCTCATTCCTGTTTTAATTCCCTCTCCCACTTGGGGAGAGGGTTAGGGAGAGGGGAATTATTAAACTTCGAGCAGCATGCGCGCCGGGTCTTCGATCAAGTCTTTAATCGTCACGAGGAACTGCACAGCTTCTTTACCGTCGATCAAACGGTGATCGTATGACAATGCGAGATACATCATCGGCAGAATCACGACCTGGCCATTTACTGCCATCGGGCGCTCCTGCACTTTGTGCATGCCAAGAATTGCCGTTTGTGGCGGATTGATGATCGGCGTCGACATCAGCGAGCCAAACACGCCACCGTTGGTAATCGTGAATGTGCCGCCTTGAATTTCTTCGATCGCTAACTTGCCATCGCGTGCGCGCACACCGAAATCGCGAATACGATTTTCGATTTGGGCAATACTGCTTTGATCGGCATCGCGCAATACGGGAACCACCAAACCTTTTTCGGTCGATACCGCAACGCCGACATCTTGATAACCGTGATACACGATATCGTTACCGTCGATCGACGCATTCACCGAAGGGAAACGTTTCAACGCTTCGCAGGCAGCTTTGACGAAAAAGCCCATAAAGCCGAGCTTGGTGCCGTTGTGCGTTTTTTCGAACAACTCTTTGTATTGATTACGCAGCGACATGATCGGCTGCATGTTGACTTCGTTGAATGTCGTCAGCATTGCGGTTTGTTGCGACGCTTCGAGCAAACGCTCAGCGATGCGCGCGCGCAGACGCGTCATCGGCACGCGCTTTTCGACTCGACCGCTGCTCGATACAACGACAGACTCGGCTGCACGCGCCACCGCAGGAGCCGCAACTTGCTTGGCCGCTGTCGGCACCGGAGCCGGCGCATTACTTAAATATTTCACGACGTCTTCTTTGGTGACCAGACCGCCCTTGCCGGTGCCGCTGATTTTTGCGACATCGAGATTTTTTTCTTCGATCAACTGACGTGCTGCCGGTGCAACTTTGGTATCAGCAGCGGATGTCGGCGCGGGTGTCGAGGGTGCTGAGGCCGCAGCTGGCGCAGCCGCCGCTTTGCCTTCGCTCAAACGGCCAATTAATTCACCGCTCAATACGATTTCGCCTTCACCCTTTAATACTTCAGCGATAGTGCCATCGGTTGGCGCCACCACTTCCAGCACGACTTTATCGGTTTCGATCGAAACGATCAGCTCGTCGCGTGCGACAGCCTCGCCCTGCTTTTTATGCCATGTCGCGATGGTGCCATCGGCAACGGATTCGGGAAATGTCGGTGCTTTGATTTCAATGCTCATGCCGTTTCCTTAAAAGCTAACCTATTTATCGCCGAGCTAATCGTGCGTCGCAATAAAGTGATTTGTACCCGGAGCAAAAACACTTACTCAAATTTCAACGCTTGCTTGATGAAAGCTTGTTGTTGTTCCAAATGCAGCGCCATATAACCCGCTGCTGGAGATGCTGACGCCTCACGCCCTGCATACTCCAGATACAGCGATTTGTTGTAACGATTGAAGACGCGGCGCATGTGGTGCTGACTGCTGTACCACGCGCCCTGATTCATCGGCTCCTCCTGACACCATACCACTTCCGCGATATTGGGATAGCGCGATAACACGCGCGACAATTCCTCTTCCGGAAATGGATACAGTTGTTCGAGTCGCACGAGCGCAACACGGTCGAGCTTGCGTTCGCGGCGAGTTTCACGCAGATCGTAAAATACCTTGCCGCTGCACAATACCAGGCGATTAACTTTTTCTGGCGATTGCACGTCGGTATCGTCGAGCACTGTAGAGAAAGCACCATTCGCCAACTCTTCGAGTGTCGATACCGCCTCTTTGTGGCGCAATAAACTTTTCGGCGACATCACGACCAGCGGTTTGCGCAATGGACGCAACGATTGACGGCGCAGCATATGGAAGACCTGTGCCGGCGTGCTCGGAACGCACACTTGAATATTATGCTCGGCGCATAACTGCAGGAAGCGTTCCAGACGCGCTGAACTGTGTTCCGGACCTTGGCCCTCATAACCGTGCGGCAACAACATGGTGAGCCCACACAGGCGCGCCCACTTATGTTCGCCGCTCGTGATGAATTGATCGATAACCACTTGCGCGCCATTCGCGAAATCGCCGAATTGCGCTTCCCAGATAACCAGCATATTCGGCAAGGTGGTTGCGTAACCGTACTCGAAAGCAAGCACTGCCTCTTCCGACAAGAACGAATCGTAAATCGCGAAAGGCGGCTGCTTCGGTGCGAAATTTTGCAGCGGAATATAAGTGCTGCCATCTTTTTGATTATGCAAAACCGCGTGACGATGCGAGAACGTGCCACGACCGACATCTTGCCCCGTCAATCGCACACCATTGCCAGCATCGAGCAACGTCGCGTAAGCGAGCATTTCCGCGCAACCCCAATTGATGGGCATCGCACCCGCAGCCATTTTCAAGCGGTCTTCATAAATTTTCGCTACTTGACGCTGCGCGACAAAACCTTCGGGAATCGTATTGATGCGCTGTGCAATTTCCTGAAGCTTTTTCAAATCGATGCGCGTATCACACGGAATATTCCATGAGTGGCCCAGATAAGGACGCCAATCGACGAATAATTCCGTGTTGGGTTCCTTTACTAAACTTTTTACAACGTGTTCACCGCTTTCGAGCGTCTCACGATACTCAGCGACAAGATGCTCGTCTTCTTCGCGCGAAATAAATCCCGCATCGATCAATTTCTTCGCATACAAATCGCGCGTGGTAATTTGATTCTTGATCGATTCGTACATCAGCGGTTGCGTCGCCGATGGCTCATCGGCTTCGTTGTGACCGCGACGGCGATAGCACACCAAATCGATCACGACGTCTTTTTTGAATTCCTGACGAAAATCGACCGCGAGCTGCGATACAAATAACACCGCTTCGGGATCGTCGCCGTTCACATGGAAAATCGGCGCTTGAACCATTTTCGCGATGTCGGTGCAATATTCGGTTGATCGCGCATCGACCGGATTACTGGTGGTAAAACCGACTTGGTTATTGATGACGATATGAATCGTGCCGCCTGTGCGATAACCGCGAGTTTGCGACATCTGGAAAGTTTCCATGACGACGCCCTGACCCGCAAAAGCCGCATCGCCATGCATGACGATCGGAACAACTTTATCGCCGACATTATCACCGCGCCGATCTTGGCGCGCGCGCACCGACCCTTCCACCACTGGCGAAACAATTTCGAGGTGCGAGGGGTTGAACGCGAGCGCAAGATGCACTTCGCCACCAGGCGTCATGACATTCGACGAAAAACCCTGGTGATATTTCACGTCGGCAGAGCCGATGTAGGTCGCTTTGCCTTCGAACTCGTCGAATAATTCCGAGGGGTTTTTACCAAGAATATTCACGAGCACATTAAGACGGCCACGGTGGGCCATACCGATGACGATTTCTTTTGCACTGTAAGAGCCGCAGCGCTGAATCATCAAATCGAGCATTGGAATTAAACTTTCGCCGCCTTCGAGACCGAAGCGCTTGGTGCCGGGATATTTCGACGCGAGTGCTTTTTCCAGACCTTCAGCAGCGGTTAAACGCTCCAGCAGATGTTTGCGCGCTTGGCGGCCGAAATCGGGCTTCGAGCGTACGCTTTCCATACGCTGCTCGATCCAACGACGCTCTTCGGTTGCGAGAATATGGCGAAACTCCGCGCCAATCGTTGAACAATATGTCTGTCGCAGAACATCGATAATTTCGCGCAGCGACGCCTGCTCTTTGCCGAAATACGGACGACCCACCTGAAAAACGGTTTCGAGATCGGCAGTGTTGAGCTGATGAAATTCGAGCGTGAGATCAGGTACCGGCTCGCGCTTCCACAAGCCTAACGGATCCAGTTTGGCTTCCTGATGGCCGCGCTGGCGATACGCACTCATGAGCTGCAGGACACGAACCTGTTTACGCTCAAACTCAGTTACGCGGTTATCGCTCGCCGCCGAACCGCTCGGGCGCACTTGCGCACGCGCCATCTTGACGAACTGAGTACGAATCGGAGAGTGAGGAACGTCTTGCAGGCTGCCGTTGACGCGCGGCAGTTTTGAAAAATAATCGCGCCACTGTTCTGGAACAGCGTTCGGATCGATTAGAAATGTTTCGTAGAGATCTTCTACATAGGCAGCATTGCCGCCCGATAATTGTGAGCTGCCCCAAAGCAACTCCATCGAGCCCTGCTGCCCTTCTGGATATTCTTGCATTTCGCTTCCACCTGATAAGGGATGTCACCCGCTCCAGCGAAACTCTGCACCTGGTACAGCAATCAGGCCTCGTTGCAGACGGCGTTGCCTGCAACGTTCAAGACCAGATCGCTCTGCGCCTGCCGAATCGTCTTCACGACTGGGCCGAATTTCGCGGGGTGACTCGGGGGTTACCCGGATCGATCCCCACTGGACCTGCATATGCACCTCGATAATGATGGGCTTATTGCAGGGCCATGGTCTGCTGCATTCCTACAGCTACCGGATCACCGCCATTGAGTGTAGAACTCGCCGACGGCGCTTACGTTAAAAAGTCATTTAAATATCAATAAGAAAATAACGCGCGATTAACTCGCGCGTTTCAACAGCATATTGCGAATGTGGCCGATCGCTTTGGTTGGGTTCAAGCCTTTCGGACACACGTTCACGCAGTTCTGAATGCCGTGGCAACGGAATACGCTGAACGGATCATCGAGATCAGCCAGGCGTTGCTCGGTTGCGGTATCGCGGCTGTCGGCCAGGAAGCGATACGCTTGCAACAAGCCGCTCGGGCCGATGAAGCGATCGGGATTCCACCAGAACGACGGACATGCGGTCGAGCAGCATGCGCAGAGAATACACTCGTACAAACCGTCGAGTTTCTCGCGATCCGCAGGGGACTGCAGGCGTTCGATTGCCGGCGCCGGCGTATCGTTAATGAGATACGGCTTCACCTTTTCATACTGCTTGTAGAATTGGCCCATATCCACGATCAAATCGCGAATAACCGGCAAGCCAGGAAGCGGGCGCAGAATTAATTTATTCGTACCCTTCAGTGCTTCCGATACCGGCGTGATGCACGCAAGGCCGTTCTTGCCATTCATATTGAGGCCATCGGAACCACACACACCTTCGCGGCAGGAACGACGGAACGTCAACGATGGATCTTTGGCTTTAAGCAGCTCGAGCACATCGAGCACCATCAAATCTTTACCACCCGTATCAAGCTGCACCTCTTGCATCGTTGGCGCTTGATCGGTTTCCGGGTTGTAGCGATACAGACTGACTTGCAACATGAACTGTCTCCTCCCCGATCTCAGTAAGTACGTGTTTTAGGCTGGAATGTCTCGACGGTTTTCGGTTTGAAATTCACCGCCCGCTTGCCGACACGTTTCTCGCCGGGGAAATAAATCGAATGACACAACCAGTTTTGGTCGTCGCGCTCCGGGAAGTCTTCGCGCGCATGCGCTCCGCGGCTCTCTTTGCGCTCTTCCGCTGCAATTGCAGTGGCTTCGGCAACTTCGAGCAAGTTCGCCAACTCGAGCGCTTCAATACGCGCGGTGTTGAAGGCATTGCTCTTATCTTCGAGATGCACGTTGTCGATGCGCTGACGCAACTCGGCGAGTTTCGCCACGCCTTTCTGCATGTAATCGCCGCGACGGAATACGCCGAAGTAATTCTGCATGGTGTTCTGCAATTCTTTGCGCAGATCTGCAGTTTTCTCGCCGCCGGTGCTGGCGTTGACGCGATTCAAACGCGACATTGCTGCACCGATGTCCGACTCCGACGCATCACGAAGCTCGATACCTTCACGCAAGGCTTTCTCGATGAACAGTCCCGATGCGCGACCGAAAACAACGAGGTCAAGCAGCGAGTTGCCACCGAGGCGATTCGCACCGTGTACCGATACGCACGCGACTTCGCCGCACGCGTAGAGGCCTTCGATCACTTTATCGTTGCCATTGGCATCGACGGTAAGCGCCTGACCGTGAATGTTAGTCGGGATACCGCCCATCATGTAATGGCAGGTCGGTACAACAGGGACCGGCTCTTTAACAGGATCGACGTGGGCGAACGTTTTCGACAATTCGCAAATACCCGGCAAGCGTGAGTGCAATACTTCTTCGCCAAGGTGATCCAGTTTGAGGAAAACGTGATCGCCTTCGGGACCGCAACCGCGGCCTTCGATAATTTCCATCACCATCGAACGCGCAACAACGTCGCGACCCGCGAGGTCTTTCGCGTTCGGCGCATAACGCTCCATGAAGCGCTCGCCATTTTTGTTGATCAGGTAGCCGCCTTCACCGCGGCAACCTTCAGTGACGAGTACGCCCGCGCCGGCAATACCGGTCGGGTGGAACTGCCACATTTCGATATCCTGCACAGGGAAGCCTGCACGCAACGCCATACCGACACCATCGCCCGTGTTGATGTGCGCGTTGGTAGTCGATGCGTAAATACGACCTGCACCGCCGGTGGCGAATACAGTCGCTTTCGATTTCACGTAGACGACTTCACCCGTCTCCATGCAAATCGCGATAACGCCGGTAACGACGTTGTCTTGGTTTTTAACGAGATCGACGGCATACCACTCGTTGAAAAATTGCGTGCCGTTTTTCAGGTTCGCTTGATAGAGCGTGTGCAGCAACGCGTGGCCGGTACGGTCTGCCGCTGCGCAAGTACGCGCTGCCTGGCCGCCGTTGCCATAGTCCTTCGATTGACCACCGAATGGGCGCTGATAAATACGGCCCTCGTCGGTACGCGAGAATGGCAAGCCCATGTGGTCGAGTTCGAAAACAGCCTCAGGGCCGACCGAGCACATGTATTCAATCGCGTCCTGGTCGCCGATGTAATCGGAACCCTTGACGGTGTCATACATATGCCAGCGCCAATCGTCATTCGGATCAGCACTCGCGATCGCGCAAGTGATACCGCCTTGCGCGGATACGGTGTGCGAACGAGTTGGAAATACTTTACTGATGACGGCTGTTTTGTAGCCGGACTGGGATAACTGCAGTGCAGCGCGCATACCGGCGCCGCCGCCGCCGACGATTACGCCGTCGAACGAAATGGTACGAATATTAGCCATGGTTACCCCACAAAATCTGAATGCCCCAGACGACATAGCTGAACAGGACAACGGCAATTACGGCTTGGAATACCAAGCGGATCACGTTGCCCTTCGGGCCGAGCAAACGCTCGGTGAAATAGTCGGTCGATACCGACCACAGGCCGATCCATGCGTGCGCCGCAATCGAAAGCACCGCAGCCAGACTGAAAATGCGCATGCCGGTGCACGCGAACAACGCTTTCCACGTTGTGTAATTCAGCTCAGGGCAGAAAAAAATGAAACCGCCGATAAACAGCACATAAGCGAGAAGGATGACGGCGGTAACACGCTGTACCAGCCAGTCGGAAAGGCCGCTACGGCCGAAACTTGTTACTGCAGTTACCATATTGCGGCTCCTACCAGGATGGAAAGAATGACCGTAACGGCGATAACGATGCGCGATCCGCGCATACCGCCTTCCATCGTTTCGCCGACGCCAACATCCATCACCAGATGTTTAACACCGGCGGCGCTGTGGTAAATCAAGGCGATCAACACGCCCCAGACGATTACCTTGCAGATGAATGAATCGAAAATCGCTTTAACGCTGTTAAAGCCATCCTCGCTGGTCAGCGACACATCGAGCAGCCACATCAAAATGCCTACGCCGACGAACAGCGCGACACCGGAAATGCGGTGCAAAATGGACGTATAAGCAGTAATCGGCAGCGAGATCGTGCCGAGATCAAGATTCACAGGGCGTTTGTTGTTCACGGATTCATCACACTGGTTATGGCCCGCGCGCACCAAGAAATGCGAAGGCGGCGAGCAAGTTACACGGAAGTGAAACACGTACGGTGAAATGATACGACTTTGCGGCACAACCTCCGCGTCAGCAACGATACAGAGCATTAAACCGCGCGGAATTATAGGCATGTCGCCATTGAATTACAAACGCCAATAATACGCGTAGGCGCCTGTATCTCCTTTAAAATTGCTCAAATACGCAGCAGTTTTAATGGGCCATATTTGTCTCGTCGAGCAAAGTGATACAGGTGCGCTCTTTTTGGATTCCCGCGCACAAAAATTGCTTTATACTGAACACGATTCCCTATCAGATGATCATTCACAACCTGACCATTACCGTTAACAACCCAACAATCATCGTTAACAACGGCGAGTACGTTGACGCAGATTGGCCTACACCGCCGATCTGTTGATGCCCAACGCACAGGTCTGTCTGCTTTACCCAAGCAACAAACCCTATAGCACGAAACGCTATCCGCCGAACTACTCAGAGGAGCCTGTAATGACTGACAAGAAAGCAACACTGACCGTCGAGGGGAGCGCCCCCATCGAGCTTCCGATGCGCTCCGGCTCAATGGGCCCGGAGGTCATCGATGTCGGTGCACTGCTCGCCAACGGTTACTTCACCTATGATCCCGGCTTCATGTCTACCGCGGCGTGCGAGTCCAAGATCACGTATATCGACGGCGACAAAGGCATTCTTCTGCATCGCGGCTACCCAATCGATCAGCTTGCTGAAAAGTCAGACTATCTCGAAACCTGTTACATGCTGCTGTTCGGAGAACTGCCGAACAAAGCGCAAAAAACACAATTCGAAGAGCGGGTGCGCAAACACACCATGGTGCACGATCAGATCACCCGCTTCTTCCAAGGCTTTCGCCGCGACGCCCACCCGATGGCGGTCATGTGCGGCGTGGTCGGCGCACTGTCGGCGTTCTACCACGACTCACTCGACATCAATAACCCGCAACACCGCGAAGTGTCTGCAATTCGCCTGATCGCGAAAATGCCGACACTCGCAGCGATGGCCTACAAGTACAACATCGGCATGCCGTTTATGTATCCGCGCAACGATTTATCCTACGCGGAAAACTTCTTGTACATGATGTTCGGCAACCCATGCGAAGAGTACAAAGTGAATCCCGTACTCGCGAAGGCCATGGACCGCATTTTCCTGCTGCACGCCGATCACGAACAAAATGCATCGACCTCGACCGTACGCCTCACTGGTTCGACCGGCGCCAACCCATTTGCGTGCATCTCCGCAGGTATTGCAGCACTTTGGGGCCCATCGCATGGCGGCGCCAACGAAGCCGTTCTCAACATGCTGAATGAAATCGGCGATGAGTCGCGCATTCCTGAGTTCGTCGAGCGCGCGAAAGACAAAAACTCCGGTTTCAAACTGATGGGCTTCGGTCACCGCGTTTACAAGAACTTCGATCCACGCGCGAAAGTGATGAAGCAAACCGCCGACGAAGTATTGAAAGAACTCGGGCTCGACAACGATCCGCTGCTGCGCATCGCCAAAAGGCTCGAAAAAATCGCGTTGGAAGATCCATATTTCGTGCAGAAGAAACTCTACCCGAACGTCGATTTCTATTCGGGCATTATCCTCAAGGCGATCGGCATTCCGACCAGCATGTTCACGGTAATTTTTGCACTGGGACGCACGCCTGGGTGGATCGCGCACTGGCACGAAATGATCAGCAACCCGTACAAAATCGGTCGTCCGCGCCAGCTTTACACAGGACCGGTAACACGCGACTATGTGACGCTCGACAAGCGTGGCTAATCGCAATAAATCAGCACGATAATAAACGCCCGCACTGCGGGCGTTTTTATTTGCATGGTCACAAAACGGATACGCAATGGCCTCACGAAAACTTTCGACGATATTCACCATCACGCTCTGCGCACTCCTTCTGCATGCATGCGGTGGCTCTCACGGCGCCTATAATCCGCCCGACGACGATGATCAAACATCGCCAACAACGGTGGTCAATCTCGCCGGTAATGCGGGCGATGGCGCCGTCAGTCTCGGCTGGGATGAACCCGCTTCCGGCTCTACACCTTTCAGCTACAACATCGCCATCAGCCCAAGCGCAACCAATGCCACAATTAGCAGCGATGGCACTCGCGCAATCATTCGAGGACTCGTTAACAACACGAGTTACACCTTCTCCGTTACCGTAAAAAACTCCGTCGGCGAAAGCGCTGCCGCAACATTACTGCTGAGACCCACCGCAGTCGAAATCAATATTGCCAACCTCAGCGCAATCGATCGCGACACCAATGACTCGAACAGCCCGAGCGGAATTTTCGATCCATCGCTGCTCAATGTGAACGGTCGCATTTGGATGGCATATTCGAGCGTGAACTATTACCAGCAAGCCGGTCATCGCGTTCAAGATGTCTCAACCAGCCTCGCCTACAGCGATAACAGCGGCTCGACATTTACCTATTTGCGAACGATCGGCACGGCAACGAATGCGACGGTCACACCGGGATCGGGCGTCAACCCCTGCGGAAATATTACCTGCACAGGTCGCTGGGTTTACGAGGTGCCGTTTTTGATCGACGACAAAACCGATCCCGATACGAGCAAGCGCTTTAAATTATTTGCGCATAAATATTTTTTATATCCTCTCGCAACTACTCCCGAACAATCCCCCATTTATGCGCTGGGCGCGATTGTGATGTGGACCGCTCCATCGCCCGAGAGCAATTGGTCGAGCGAGCGCGTTGTGCTGGGCTGGAATGGAACACCGCAAGAATTAGCTACAACCAACAAAATTAATACATTGAATGCTGCGCTCAATGAGTGCCTAACCTTGAGCGAAGGCGCTGCGACGACTTATCAAGGCAATCTCGATTTTGTTTTTGCGTGCAGCTATCCCAATGCAAGCAACACGGGCAACACACAAAAAATCGTAATGCTGCGATCAAGCGATCACGCCAGCACATTCGAATATGTTTCAACCCCGCTCACAGCAACGGATGCGGCCAGCGTTAATGCTCTTTACTTTTCCGCGCCAGCATTGATTCCCACCGAAACAAGCGCGCCCGTATTAATTGCAACACCAGTCATCAATCGTTCGGTGAGCATTGGCGGCAACCCCTTCTCTGGAGATTTTTATTCCGGCTGCATCGCCTTTCCATTTGCCGACGAGAAGAGCGGGAAATTATTTCGCAGCGGCTCGGCACCGCTTTCGATATGGAAAATCGGCTATCAAGCGAATCATTTGAATGGGGCTTGTGCGTGGGATCGCGGCGCGAGCAGCAGCGGGATTTTGATCAATGATGGCGATGCAATATCGGGCACATCGCTATTCAGAATTTTGAAAACAGCAAAAAGTTTCTGATGCGCTTTTTGTCTTTCCGTTTTTATTTACGTTTTGGCTGCGGCGTCGCGCACGTACCGCAGCTATCGCAAGCACCACATCCACTGCCGCCGCCAATTCGCATGCCGAGCTGATTCACCCAATGCGCATAGCGCGGCTGCTGCAAATGCTGCGCGAGTTGCACACGCCATTGCGGCGCAATACGACCAAGCATGTAAAGCGCACTGATCAGCACAATGCCGAGAACGATCGCCCACTGCACCACATCATAGATTCTCATCACCAGCGACTCGCAATTTGATAGGTGAGAAAAGCCGCTGCATAGGCCAGCGCAAATAAATAAAACGCAGCGAGCGCCATCGTGCGCCACGATGCTGTTTCGCGACGAATAACAGCGAGTGTTGATAAACATTGCGGCGCAAACACATACCACGCCAACATCGACAATGCAGTGGCGAGCGACCACTCCGATGCGAGTATCGGCGCCAATTGCGACGCTGCATCTTCGGATGCCGCCGACAACGCGTACACCGTCGCCATCGCACTCACTGCAACTTCACGCGCCGCCATCCCCGGAATCAGCGCGATACAAATCTGCCAATTAAATCCGAGCGGCGCAAAGATCGGTTGTATGGCATGACCGATGCGTCCGGCAAAACTGTAATCGATTGCAGGCCCGACAAAATCGGCTGGCGCAGCGGGATAGCTCGATAAGAACCACAACAAAATCGTCAGTGCGAGAATGATCGTGCCGACGCGGCGCACGAAAATACTTGCGCGCTCCCACAGACCGATCGCGATATCGCGCGGATGCGGCACGCGATACGACGGTAATTCCAGCAACAGCGCATGCTCGGCACGATCGCGACGCAAATACTTCATGACCCACGCGACGAGTAACGCGCTCGCCACACCGAAGAAATACAGCGCGAACAGCACAAGACCCTGCAAATTAAATACAGCGAAAACGGTGCGCTCTGGAATGAAGGCGCCGATCAGCAATGCATACACCGGCAGACGCGCAGAACACGTCATCAACGGCGTCACCAAAATCGTGACGAGGCGATCGCGCTCGTCCTGAATCGTACGCGTCGCCATGATGCCAGGAATCGCACAGGCAAATCCCGACAGCAACGGGATGAACGAGCGCCCGGTCAGCCCCGCACCCACCATCAATCGATCGAGCAAATAAGCTGCACGCGGCAAATAACCCGACTCTTCAAGCGCAAGAATGAATAAAAACAGAAACAGAATTTGCGGCAGAAATACGATCACGCCGCCCGCGCCGGCGATGACACCCTCGACCAGCAAACTGCGTAGCGGCCCCTCAGGCAGCGTGTTAGACAACCACACGCCGCTCCATTCGGTGACCGACTTGATCACATCCATGAACGGTGCCGCCCACGAGAACACCGCCTGAAACATCAGAAACATAACCGCAGTGAGAATCACCAAACCCCACACGGGATGCAGCGCCCAGCGATCGAGCGCATCATCGATCTCGGCGGTGCGCCGAGGAATCTGCACCGCACTCGCCAAAATCTTGCGCACCTCAACGTGCACATCGGCATCTGCCGCCAGCGGCGTTGGCACCGGCGGCATCGAGCCCTGCAAAACTTCGAGCAATTGCGTCGCACCGTCGCGCTTCACGGCGATGGTTTTCACCACAGGCACACCCAATGCCTGCTCGAGTTTTTCAATATCGATTTGTATACCGCGTCGCGCGGCTGCATCCATCATGTTCAGCGCGACGACAATCGGCAGACCGAGCTGCCGCAACTCGAGCGCAAAACGAAGATGCAGACGCAAGTTGGTCGCATCGAGTACGCAGATAATCATGTCCGGCCGCTCTTCGCCCGCGAGCCTTCCATAGCAGACATCGCGCGTGATTTCTTCGTCGAGACTGGTAGCTGCGAGACTATAGGCACCGGGAAGATCGAGAATACGGATGACGCGATCGGGGCTGAGTGTGCAGCGCCCTTCTTTGCGTTCGACAGTGACGCCAGCGTAATTCGCCACTTTCTGACGGCTGCCGGTGAGTAGATTGAACAGTGCGGTCTTGCCGCAGTTGGGGTTGCCGACAAGCGCCACGCGAGAGGCCAGACGCTGCACCGGTATCGACATAGTCATCGCCGTCTTCTCTTCGAAGTACATCGTTAAGCTGCGGCCTGCACGATCACGCGCGCGGCCTCGGCACGCCGCAAGGCGAAGCGCGTAAATCCAATCTGCACGACCAACGGATCCGCGCCGATCAGACCACGCGCCACCACACGCACCGGTTCACCCGGCACGAAACCCAAATCGCGCAGACGCATAGCGATCGCATCGACGACGGTGCGGTCCTCAACGCGCTCGATGGTGGCATTTTGTCCGGACGGCAGATCGCTCAACAGCATTACATCAACCCTAACATCATCGCCCCCAGGCGGGGCGAAACCTAAATGAGAATGATTTTTGATTATAAACCCATGAGCAAATTATGGATAGCACAGACAACAACGCATTGATCGAGCGCAAAGTACTTGCAGCAATCCTCGATCGAAGCGCCCGCAAAACAAAAAAGGCGCTAAAAAGCGCCTTTTTGCGGGATGCCTAGCTTAGATCTGTGTGCAGATGTATTTGATGTCGAGGTATTCGTCGATACCGTAGTGCGAGCCTTCGCGGCCTACGCCAGATTGCTTCACACCGCCGAACGGAGCCACTTCGTTCGAGATCAAGCCAGTATTCAAGCCGACCATACCGTATTCCAGCGCCTCGGCAACGCGATTGGCACGCGACAGATCGCGTGTATAGAAATAGGCAGCAAGACCAAACTCGGTGTCGTTGGCCATCGCCACAACTTCACTTTCGTCGTGAAAACGGAACAACGGAGCTACCGGGCCGAAGATTTCCTCGCGCGCAAAACGCATGTCGGTGGTTGCACCCGCGATAACGGTCGGCTGATAAAACGTACCGCCAAGCGCATGGCGATCGCCACCAGTAACGATTTTCGCGCCTTTCGACTTGGCATCGTCGACCAGCTCCTGCACTTTGAGCAGCGATTCTTCGTCGATGAGCGGACCGATCATGGTGCCACTTTCAACACCATTGCCGACTTTCAATTCGCTTACGCGCTTTGCAAAGACCTGAGCAAATTTGTCGTAGATACCGTCCTGCACGTAAATCCGATTCACGCAGACGCAGGTCTGGCCGCTGTTGCGATATTTCGCAGCAAGTGCACCTTCGACCGCAGCCTCGATATCGGCATCGTCGAACACGATAAATGGCGCATTGCCACCAAGTTCGAGCGACAGACGCTTGATCGTCGGCGCACATTGCGCCATCAGCAGACGACCGACTTCGGTTGAACCCGTAAACGATAATTTGCGCACGACGGGGCTGGACGTCAAAACACCGCCAATCACCGACGAGGAACCCGAAACAATTTGCAACACGCCGGCAGGAACACCCGCGCGAACTGCCAATTCACCCAAGGCCAATGCGGTCAATGGCGTTGCTTGCGCGGGACGCACGATCATCGAACAACCCGCAGCCAAAGCGGCACCCGCCTTGCGCGTAATCATTGCCGCCGGGAAATTCCACGGCGTGATCGCGGCGGTGACACCGATCGGCTGCTTCAACACGGTAATGCGCTTATCCGCTTGCGGATGTGGGATGGTATCGCCGTAGATGCGCTTGGCTTCTTCGCCGAACCACTCGATGAACGATGCGGCATACAACACCTCACCGCGCGCTTCATGCAGCGGCTTGCCCTGCTCGCGCGTCATGATCATCGCAATATCGTCGGCGTTAGCGATGATGAGATCGAACCAGCGACGCAGAATCTGCGCGCGATCCTTACCGGATACTTTCTTCCACTGCGCCTGTGCGCGCTCTGAAATCGCTATGACCTGCTCGATTTCCTGCGCCGACATGCTGGGGATCGTCGCCAGCTGCTCGCCATTGGCCGGATCGGTCACAGGGATCGATTTACCACTCGCGGCATCCACCCATTTACCATCTACGAGGGCCTGATTTTTAAGCAAGGAGCTATCTTTCAGTTGCATCGCCATGTGTCTCAATCGGGAGGATTCAAGCATTAAAGAGGGCCGATACTATATGCCGATCCCCCCTTTTTTGGCAAAGCATTTGTACTATTCAGGCCCTGCGCTTATATCAACTTAATTTGCATGCGGTAGATCGCAACCATGCATAATCCAAATGCAGTAAATCATTGCGCTGCCAAGATAATTTTTACAGGTGTGCACTGGCGCGCAGATAATGCAAAGCGACCTGTTTATCTTTTGTAACTGCAGTATGAATGTCGCAACAGTGATGGAACTCTTTTTGTTAGCGACACTCAGAACGACCATGCGGCAAGAAGCCCGCACAATAAAAGGAGTATTAAACATGCTGGTATTGAGTCGAAAAGTTGGTGAATCGCTGCGTATTGGCGAGGATATCGAACTGGTGATTCTCGATGTCAATCGCGGTCAGGTTCGCATCGGTATTGAAGCACCGAAAACGACGAATATCGTACGCTCTGAATTGCTCACGCGAGCGCAGGGACAACAGGACGAAGCGCAAAAACCGGAGGACATCAGCGCACAACGCCCACGCGTTCGTCATTATCTGCAACGCAACCGGTTTTAATTAACACAGCAGGTTTTAATTAAAACAGCAAAGCGGGCCGAATCTGTTTGATTCAATCTTCGATTATTTCCACCCACTTCATTCGGCCCGCTGCCCCACCCTTAACAACCACTCTTGATTTAGCCACACCAAACCGTTCTGCGATGAGCGCGCACAGCTCAGCGTTCGCCTTACCATCGACCGGCGGCGACTTCAGTTGCGCGAACCAGCAACCATCGTCGAGCTGATCAAGACTCGCAGCGCGCGCATTCGGTTTTACCTTCACTTGAATTCTCATCGCGATATTTCTCGCAGCGTGTCACACGACTTAAAGGGCCAGATTAACGCGATATTGCCGCTGATCTAAATATGACAGAGTCGGACTCTCTAACTAAACTCCTCAGCGGACAAATCTTGCTCTGGAGTTCAGTGATGAGCCTCTTAACCAATTTCATGGGCCGTTTTAGTTTTCGCGCCAAACTATTGTTGCTTGGGATCACCGCCGCACTAGTGATCGTGTTTCAACAGGCCGCACTGCTCCATTTTTCTAACGCGCTGATTGCGCCGAACAAAACCGAATTGATCGGCGTCACCACCGACGACGCCCTCACCCGCTTAATCCAGGCTGTGCAGCAACATCGAGGCCTTTCTGCGGGACTGCTCGGTGGAAATAACAGCATGGCTTCGGCAGAGCAGGAAAAAGCGCGCCTGGTCGACGAACTCATCTCACGTACCGAGTCCACCCTGCAATTTGGTCTGCTCGAAAATTCGCAGTGGCGACAAATCAAGGAGCACTGGCAATCATTGCACGCCAACGGACTCTCCCTGCCGCGCGCCGACAATTTCAAACAGCACACCGAATTAGTCAACGCCCTATTAGTTTTTAAAATCACCGCAGCCGATGTATCCGCACTGACGCTGGATCCGGAAATGGAGACCTATTATCTAATGCTGATTTCGGTCAGCGAAATGCCGCAACTGCTGGAGCAACTCGCCAAAGTACGCGGTCAGGGCACGGGCATTCTGGCAGCGGGATCAATTAGCGAGGAAGAGAAATTCCAACTCACGATCTTGATGAATAATCTCGGCGCCAGGCTGGATGCGATGAAAACTAATTTTGAAAAAACGGGCACCGCCGCCACGCCACAACTCAAAGATAAATTCACACAATTCGAACAACGCTGCCGCGATCTCGCGAAGGATATCGGCGCCCATATTCTTTCCGGCAAGCTCGATCTCAATCCGCAAAGCTATTTCGCCGCCACGACACAAATTATCGATCTCGGCTATGAACACGCATTGGACGGCATCACGCCCGCGCTGAAAAATGCGGTAACAGCGCGCGTCACCAAACAACAACGCGATCAACACCTCGCGCTCATACTCTGCATTGGTCTGACAGCAATATTTGCGCTGATGGCGATCGGCGCGTACGGCAATATCACCAATGGCGTGAAAGCCGTGCGAACTGCAGCCGATGATCTAGCGCGCGGCAATCTGCGCGCGCGCGTCGTCATCGCATCGGAAGACGAATTAGCGACGATCTCGCGTTCGATCAACCAAATCGCCGACGCGTTCGGTTCGGTGATCCAGCAGGTACAGGACAACGCCATCAAAGTCGCCGATATGGCGAACAATCTGGCGGCAGCCACCACCCAGGTGAGCCAGTCCACGCAGCGCCAAAGCGAAGCAGCCTCCGGCATCGCCGCAGCGATCGAGCAATTGACCGTCAGCGTCGATCATATTTCGACGAGCGCTGAAACCGCGCGCGAAATGTCCGTGCAATCGGGACAACTTTCGCGTGAAGGTCTCAATGTCATCGATCGCACCAACTCGGAAATGAGCAGCTCGGCGCAAGCGGTGGCTGAGTCAGCCCAACGCGTCAACGAATTCGGTCGCCAATCCGAGCAGATCTCCGAAATCGTCAATATCATCGGCGACATCGCCAACCAGACCAACCTACTCGCGCTCAATGCCGCCATCGAGGCTGCACGCGCGGGCGAATCCGGGCGCGGCTTTGCTGTGGTTGCCGATGAAGTGCGCAACCTCGCTGCGCGCACAGCCCAATGCACACAACAAATCACCGACACCGTCTCGATGATTCGCAGCGGCACCAATGCGGCGGTCGAGAGCATGCAAAGCAGCGTCGATAAAGTGAATAGCTGCGTGGAATTATCGCAGGAAGCCGGCACCGCAATTCACGGCCTCAACCACAAAGCCTCGCAAGTCGCCGATGCAATCGGCGAGATCTCGCACACACTGCGCGAGCAATCGTCGGCAGCCACCGAAATCGCACAGCACGTTGAAAAAATCGCGCGCCTCGCAGAGGAAAATCACGCCGCGACATCGAATCACGCGCACAGCACTCAGGTCTTGCAACAACTGTCTGGCGAACTTGCAGAGACCGTTCGCCAATTCCAGGTTTAATGCGATTTCGAGCTGCAATTACCGCTCACGGAGCCGGCCCCAACGTCGGCTCGACATTCCCGTAAACAAAGCCTCTCCTCGACTTCACCTTCGCACCATTCGCGTTACAATGCAGCCATTCACCATCTAACCGAAAACCCGTGTCAGAGGATGTCCGTGTGACCGCAAAACCCGCCGTATTGCACCCCGCATTTGAATGGCTGCGCAGCCAAAAACTCGAATCGCTGAATATCACGGTCGAAGAGTATCGCCATCGCAAAACTGGCGCCGCGCACTATCATCTCGCCGCGGATTTCGACGAAAACGTATTTCTCGTTGCGCTGCGCACGGTACCGATGGACTCCACCGGCGTCGCCCATATTCTCGAACACACCGCGCTGTGCGGCAGCGAAAAATTTCCCGTGCGCGATCCGTTCTTTTTGATGCTGCGCCGCTCGCTCAACACCTTCATGAATGCGTTCACCAGTTCGGACTGGACGGCGTATCCGTTCGCGAGCCAGAACCGTAAGGATTTTCAAAATCTGCTCGAAGTGTATTTGGACGCGGTATTTTTCTCGCGGCTCGATCCACTGGATTTTGCGCAGGAAGGTCATCGCATCGAATTCGCGAAAGCGGACGATCCGAAAAGCGACCTCGTTTTCAAAGGCGTCGTATTCAACGAGATGAAAGGCGCAATGAGTTCAGTGCCGAGCACGCTATGGCACACGCTGTGTAAATATCTGTATCCAAGCACGACGTATCACTACAACAGCGGCGGCGACCCCGAACATATTCCCGATCTCACCTACGCCGATCTGAAACATTTTTACGAACACCACTATCATCCGAGCAATGCGATATTCATGACGTTCGGCGATATTCCCGCGCACGAACATCAAACGCGCTTTGAAGAATTAGCATTGTCGAAATTCGACAAACTCGATGTGCATATCGGCGTACCCGACGAGAAGCGTTACCACGCTCCGGTTCGCGTGCAGGAAAGCTACGCGCTCGCCGAGGATGAAGATGTCGAAGATAAAACGCACATCGTATTAGGTTGGCTGCTTGGCAAAAGCGCCAACCTCAACGATTTATTGCGCGCACAATTATTGTCATCGGTTTTACTCGATAACAGCGCATCGCCACTGCAGCGCGCGCTCGAAACCACCGAGCTCGGTAGCGCGCCGAGTCCACTCTGCGGACTTGAAGATTCGATGCGCGAACTCACCTTCGTATGCGGACTCGAAGGCAGCAACACTGAACATATCGAAGCAGTCGAAGAACTTATCCTCGGCACCATTCGCGATGTCGCGGAAAACGGTGTCGCGCAGGAGCGACTCGAAGCGGTATTGCATCAACTCGAATTGCACCAGCGCGAAATCGGCGGCGATTCGTATCCGTATGGGCTGCAATTAATTTTGAACGGTCTTTCGAGCGCAACGCATCGGGGCGATCCCATCGCCGTACTGAATCTCGAACCCGTACTCGAAAAACTGCGCGAAGAAATCAAAAATCCGGATTTCATCAAAACCCTTGCGCGCGAATTACTGCTCGACAATCCGCACCGCGTCACCTTAACGATGACGCCGGATAAACAACTCGCAGCCCGCCGCGATGCAGCCGAGAAAAAACGCCTTGATCAAATACAGGCAACCCTGAGCGACGATGCCGCGCAACGCATTATCGAATTGGCGAAAAATCTCGAAGCCCGCCAGGAACAGAAACTCGACGAATCGATTTTGCCAAAGGTGACGCTGCACGACGTCAAGCCCGATATTCGCGTGCTGCATCCACAGCAAACGCAATGCGGCGTGTTGCCAACCACGATTTATGCCGCCGGCACGAATGGTATCGTCTATCAACAAATCACGATTGAATTGCCGCAGCTCGATAAAGAATTACTCGCTCTGCTGCCCTACTACAGCAATGCGCTCACCGAAGTCGGTGTTGGCGCGCGCGATTATCTCGCCACGCAGGAATGGCAATCATCGGTGTGCGGCTCGATTCACGCCTACACCACGCTGCGCGGTGCCATCGACGATGAACAAAACGCCCGCGCCGTTCTCGTTCTCTCATCGAAAGCATTGGCGCGCAATCAACACGTGCAAGGCGAATTGATGAAAGCGACGCTCGAACAACCGCGCTGGGATGAATTGCCACGCCTGCGCGATTTGATCGCACAGCAGCGCGCGCGCCGTGAGCAAAGCATTACTGGAAATGGTCACGGGCTGGCGATGAATGCCGCGTGTGCCGGCATGAGCTTCATCGGCAAACTCACGCATGAATTATCGGGTCTCGCGGGCATTCAAGCCGTGAAGCAACTCGACGACGCGCTCGAAACACACGCGCATCTCGAACAATACGCACAAAAGATTGCGCGTTTACATCAAGCCGTTGTGGCCGGCACAAAACAATTGCTGATCGTCGCCGATACCGACGTATTGGCCGACGCGCAGAAATCCGCAGCGCAATTATGGGCAACCACGACATTGCCATTACAACCCAACGCATTTTCGGCAGAAAAATTGCGCACACCCGTGCGCCAACTGTGGCAGACCAACACGCAAGTCAATTTCTGTGCGAAAGCCTATCCCACCGTACCGATCGATCATCCGGATGCAGCCGCACTCACCGTACTCGGCGGCTTTCTGCGCAACGGTTATTTGCATCGCGCCATTCGCGAACAGGGCGGTGCCTACGGCGGCGGCGCATCGCAGGATTCCAATCTTGCGGCGTTCCGATTTTACTCGTACCGCGATCCACGCCTCACCGAAACGCTCGATGATTTCGACGCATCGATCCAATGGCTGCTGGAAACCGAACACGATCCGGAACAACTCGAACAGGCGATTCTCGGCGTCATGGGCAGCCTCGATAAACCGGGTTCACCGGCGGGCGAAGCCAAACACGATTTTCACAACAATTTATTCGGCCGCACCACGGAACAACAACGCCGCTTCCGCGCGCGCATTCTCGGCACAACACTCGACGATTTAAAACGTGTTGCGAAGATGTATTTAAAATCGGAATTGGCGAGTATTGCTGTGGTGACGAATGAACAAGGCAAGCAGCAGTATCAGGCGAATGCGAAGATAAATCTGGATGTATTGACTGTTTAACATCAAATGTAGGGCGCAATAACCGAAGGGCATTGCGCCATTTAGGTTATTGCGTCATTTACCTAAGTGTGGCGCAATGCCCTTCGGTTATTGCGCCCTACCTGCTATGAATTTTTCATAATCGCTCGCACCGCCTCACCCACCAACTCCGGCCCACGATAAATAAATCCCGTGTAAATCTGCACCAGCGAAGCACCGGCTTTTATTTTTTCGGCCGCATCATCGCCACTCATAATTCCGCCGACGCCGATGATCGGCAGTGCGCCGTTTAATTCCTTGGCGAGCGACGCAATCAACGCGGTGGATTTTTTCGTGAGCGGCGCACCGCTCAATCCGCCCGCTTCATTGCCGTGCGCTAGATTTTGTACACTCGATTTATCGATGGTGGTATTGGTCGCGATCACCGCATCGATGTTGTAGCTTTTGAGCGCATTGGCGACATCGCGAATATCTTCCGGCGCCATATCGGGTGCAACTTTCACCGCAAGCGGTACATAACGACCGTGCTGCGCTTCCAACAAACGCTGCTCCGCCTTCAATCGATCGAGCAATTGCTTAAGCGGTTCGCCGAATTGCAAATCGCGCAAACCCGGCGTGTTGGGCGAGGACAAATTCACCGTGACATAATTTGCATGCGCGTAAACCTTACGCAGGCAAATCAAATAATCATCGACGGCATTCTCTGCGGGCGTATCTTTGTTCTTGCCGATATTGATACCGAGCACGCCGTTGTATTTCGTTTTTTGTACTTGTGCGACCAAATGATCGACGCCGAAATTATTAAAGCCCATGCGATTGATGATCGCGCGCGCCTGTGGCAATCGAAATAATCGCGGTTGCGGATTGCCCGGCTGCGGCCGCGGCGTCACGGTGCCGATTTCGAGAAAACCAAAACCCAATGCAGCGAGTCCCTCGATGTAATCGCCGTTTTTGTCGAGCCCTGCAGCTAATCCAACCGGATTCGGAAAATCGATCCCCATCACCTTGACCGGACACGCCGGTACTTGCGGAAACAACAGGCGACTGAGACCTGACTTGGCAACGCAATTCAGCGAATCCAACGCCATGTAATGCGAGGTCTCAGTGGGCAGGCGGAACAGCAATTCTCGGACGAGGGAGTACATAGCAATCTCTTCAAAAAGACAGGCTGCGAGGATACGCAAATCAGGCGTTGTCGGGAACTCTGAAACGTAATCCAGTCAAACCCAAACAGCTGCAACAGCAGCGTGCATTGCGTAGAATTTTGCCCCTAAAAATCAGATTTCGGACGGTGATTACCATGTCTCAGGCCGGCGCACTTTCTTCTTCAGGCCATCTGCGCGAACTTAACGATTGGCTCTGCACTCGCATCATCGGTCAGGAAGCGCTCGTCGAACGCCTGCTGATCGCGCTGCTCGCGGACGGGCACCTGCTTGTCGAAGGTGCACCCGGTCTCGCCAAAACCAAGGCCATCAAAACGCTCGCCGAAGGTTTGGAGGCGAATTTTCATCGCGTGCAATTCACGCCCGATTTATTGCCGGGCGATATCACCGGCACCGACATCTATCGGCCCGAAGACGGCAGCTTCCAATTTCAGCCGGGGCCGATCTTTCACAATCTCGTACTCGCCGATGAAATCAACCGCGCGCCGGCGAAAGTGCAGTCGGCATTGCTCGAAGCGATGGCCGAGCGCCAGATCAGCGTCGGCCGAAAAACCTATCCGCTGCCACCGCTATTTTTGGTGATGGCCACGCAAAACCCGATCGAGCAGGAAGGCACCTACCCATTGCCCGAAGCGCAGCTCGATCGTTTTTTACTGCATGTGCGCGTCGATTATCCGAATGCCGAAGCCGAGCGTAAAATTCTGCAACTCGCACGCGCCGAAGCGCGGCACCACGCGCTGCCGCATCCGCAAAAAATTTCACAGCAAACGATTTTCGCAGCGCGCAACGAAACCCTTTCCCTGCATATGGCGAGTGCGATCGAGGAATACATCGTGCAACTCGTCATCGCAACGCGACAGCCGGAAAAATACGACAAGCAACTCGCTGGCTGGATTGAATTCGGCGCCAGCCCGCGCGCGACGATTGCACTCGAACGTTGCGCGCGTGCACGTGCCTGGCTGGCCAACCGCGATTATGTCAGCCCCGATGATGTGCAGGCGATTTGTGCCGATGTGTTGCGACATCGATTGATTCTGAGCTTCGACGCCGAAGCATCGGGTGTGAATGCCGATCAAGTGATCGCACGATTGCTTGAACTGGTGCCAATCGCATAATTCGCGAGTCATTTTCCGATGCAACAACCTACACGCGCCCATGATGCTTTGCAGCAACCACTGCACGGTGCGTACTGCGAAATCGATGAGCTGACCAGTGCGCGTTTTTCCGCCGCGATAAATCCGCAGCGCCGGCCACAAATTGCACGCACACAATTGCTCGGTAATATTCGTTCTGCCGTGCGCGGGCGCGGTCTTGAATTTGAAGAAGTGCGCGCCTATCAAGCCGGTGACGACGTTCGCAACATCGATTGGCGCGTCACCGCACGCAGCGGTAAACCCTTCACCAAATTATTTCGCGAAGAACGAGAAAAACCATTGCTCATCGTGGTCGATCAACGCCAACCGATGTTTTTCGGCAGTCGCCACTGTTTTAAATCGAAACTCGCCGCGTATCTCGGCGCGTGGCTCGCATGGTCCGGCATCGAACAAGGCGATCGCATCGGCGGTCTTATTTTCGGCAATGAAGCGCGCCGTGAAATTCGCCCGCGCCGTTCACGCAAAACCACGATGGCGTGGCTCAATACACTGCTGCAATTCAATCGCGCGCTACGTCGTGATACAAGACTGCAACGTGACACAAAACTGCAGGGCGACACACAACAGGGAAGCACCGAGCAATCGTTCGTCGATGCACTCGCCGATCTGCGCCGCATCGCCAAACCCGGCAGCAGCATTTATCTGCTCAGCGATTTTCACGGCTGCGAACATCCGCAGGTGCGCGAACATCTGCATGCGATTGCGCGCCATTGCGAAATCACTGCGCTGTTTATTTTTGATCCGCTGGAACGCGAACTTCCCTCGCCTGCGTTATATGCAGTCACCGATGGCAATGCCCGCATCACGATCGATTCCGGCGATCGCCATTTGCGCGAGCGTCATCGCGCCGCATTCGAGCAGCATGTGCAGCGCACGCAGCAATTATTGCAGTCGCTGGCGATACCCATGCTCGCCATCGCCACCGACGAACCGCCGCTGCAAAAAATCGTCGCATCACGCACGCGACAGCGCCGAGGCGAACCGTGAGCGCACCTGTATCACCGATAACAACCGCACCTGCAGCGTCCGTAGCGACATCGAACGCCGGACTGGAGAATCTGCGCGATATTCATTTGCCCGAACCCGTCGGCTGGTGGCCACCTGCGCCCGGCTGGTGGATTGTCACTGCGCTAATCATCGTCGGAATTATTGCGCTAGGCATGTGGCTGCTACGCCGTACGCGCGCGCGCCGCTATCGAAAGCTCGCGCTGCAGCAACTGCAAATGATTTATCGAAACTGGCAACACGAAAAAAACGACGCGGCGTTTGCGCAAGCCACGAATCGTTTATTAAAACAAACTGCACTCGCGGCCTTTCCCGCTGACGACGTTGCCGCGCTCAACGGTGCGGATTGGCTCGATTTTCTCGATCGAAAATTACGTAAACCACGCTTCACCGAACCCGATGTGCGCGCGCTTGCCACTCTCTATTTGCGCGAACCCAAACCGATCGCCGTCGCTGCATTGCACGATGCCGCAAAACAGTGGATACGGAGTCATCGATGCTAATGCCAGAGAATCTCGGCTTCGATTATCCGTGGGCGGCGCTGCTTGCACCGCTGCCAATTTTGATTTTTTTATTGTGGCCGCGTGCGCGCCAGCAACAAGCGGCATTGCACGTGCCGTTCTATCACGAAATTGCCAGCGCCGAAGTTTCCGTTCCGCGCCGCGTGCAAAAGCGCAGCCGTCTCGCATTACTCATTATCTGGTGGCTATTACTCGTTGCCGCTGCGTGCGGACCGCATTGGATCGGCGATGAGATCGCGCTGCCCGCCAGCGGCCGAGATCTTATGCTCGCAGTGGATTTATCCGGCAGCATGAAAATCCCCGACATGATTATCGACAATGAACGCGTGCAACGCATCGTCGCCATCAAAGCCGTGGTCAGCGATTTCATCAAACATCGTCGCGGCGATCGTCTCGGTCTGATTGTGTTCGGCACCAACGCTTACGTTCAGGCACCGCTGACTTTCGATTTGAATACCGTAGGGAAATTTCTCAGCGAATCGCAAATCGGCTTCGCGGGTGAAGAAACCGCGATCGGCGATGCGATTGGTCTCGCCATCAAACGCTTGCGCGATCGTCCCGGCGATCGCCACATTCTCATATTGCTCACCGACGGCGCCAATACCGCCGGCAATGTATTACCCGCAGCCGCCGCAAAACTCGCCGCAGAAAATAACATCACGATTTACACCGTCGGCATCGGCGCCGATGAAATGATTATTCCAGGCCCGTTTGGCACCGGCTTCGGCGCGCGCCGCGTCAATCCATCGCAGGATCTGGACGAAGAATCTCTAAAAAATATCGCGGCAATGACCGACGGCCGCTATTTTCGCGCGCGCAACCCACAAGAGCTTGCAGAAATTTACACGCTGCTCGATCAACTGGAACCGATTACGGATAAATCGCAAACCTATCGACCGCAACGCGCGCTGTTTTATTGGCCGCTCGGCACCGCATTGGTATTGAGCGTTTTGATGGCGATAAGCGCATTACCGAAAAATGCGTTGATGGCAGCGCGAGTGGCTCCGCAATGAATATATTGCTCGCTCAATTTCACTGGTTGCGCCCGTGGTGGCTGCTCGCACTTATTCCCGCGCTTCTATTGGCAATCATGCTGTGGAAACGCCAAAGCAGCGCGGCGAATTGGCGTGCGGCGATTGCGCCCGATTTAATCGATTACCTGCTCGAACCCACCCAGCAGATTCGTTCGCATTGGCCCTGGCTATTATTTGCCGGCTGGCTGTTGTCGATCATCGCACTCGCAGGGCCGACATGGGAAAAATTACCGCAACCGGTTCTGCAAAAACGCGATGGTCTTGTCATCGTGCTCGATCTGTCTCTATCGATGTACGCCGAAGATATCAAACCTTCGCGACTCGACCGCGCGCGTTTCAAAATCATCGATTTATTGAAACAACGCAAAGAGGGATTAACAGGGCTTGTCGTTTATTCAGGCGATGCGCATATCGTATCGCCACTCACCGACGATACGGCCACGATCGAAAATCTCGTGCCTTCACTCGCACCCGCCATCATGCCGAGTTTCGGCAGCGATGCCGCAGCGGGTATCGATACCGCGCTGAAATTGCTGCACAACTCCGGCTTTGAACGCGGCAAAATTTTATTGATCAGCGATGAAATCACTGAGGACGATATTGGCAAAATCGCTGCGCAAATTGATGGCAAGCGCTGGCAGCTCGGTATTATCGGGGTCGGCAGCGAACAAGGCGCGCCAATCCCTCTTCCTCAAAACGCAAACCAAAGTGGATTTTTGAAGCAGAACGACGGCACGATCGCCATCGCTCAATTGCACCGCAATCGCTTCATTCAACTCGCATCCAAGGTCAACGGGCGCTACCAGGATATGCGCGTCGACGATCGCGATATCGAACAATTGTTATCGACACAATTGCTTGATAACGATACCGCTCGCACCGTCGAGCGCGAATTTGATCAATGGCGCGAACGCGGCCCTCAGTTAGTTTTGCTGTTATTACCTCTGGCCGCACTGGCATTTCGTCGCGGCTGGTTGCTGCTGATATTTTTAATTCCGTACAGCATGCCGAGTCAGGCTTCGGAACTGGAATGGAAATGGCGCGATCTCTGGCAACGCCCGGACCAGCAGGCGCAGCAGGATTTCAACGCAGGCAATAGCAAAGTCGCGGCAGAAAAATTCAACGACCCACAGTGGCGAGCAGCCGCGCAATATCGCTCCGGCGATTATTCTGCGGCAGCGCAATCGCTGCAAAATATCGATACGGCGGATTCGCATTACAATCGCGGTAACGCCCTTGCTCACGACGGTAAATTAGAGGAAGCAATCAGCGCCTACAACGCTGCGCTACAGAAGAACCCCGCGATGGCGGATGCAAAAGCCAATCGTGAGCTGGTTGAAAAGCTGTTAAAGCAGCAACAGAAAAACCAGCCGGATAAAAATCAACAAAGCAACAACAAAAAAGACGAATCGCAACAACAGCAATCGCAAGCCGATTCATCGCGCGATCAGCAATCCTCTTCTTCGCAAGATAATGCGCAGTCACAAGATCAGTCACAGTCCCAAAAAAATGGTGACGCGAGTCAATCACAGCCAAGCAAACCGAGCGACAACTCACAACAAGGTGATCAGAACAACAACTCTCAGCAAGCGGCATCTGGCAATGCGAACACACAGAATCGCAATGAGAAATCCATGCAGCAACAATCAATTTCCGATCGTGAAAAGCAACCACAGGATAAATCGTCCAGTGCGCAAGCGATGCAAAACGGCGATCAACCGGCACCGGAAGGCGATGGCAAACAAGCAGCAAATGCAAATCGGCTGACGCCCGAACAACAAATGCAGCAGCGCGCGACCGAGCAATGGCTGCAACAAGTACCTGACGATCCTGCAGGATTGTTGCGACGAAAATTCATATATGAAAGCCAGCAGCGTGAGCGTGAACCGCAACGCGATGGGAAGCCGTTATGGTAGATGCAATGACAATCACCCACTTTCAGAAATTGACGTTATCTATTATTTTCCTATTGGCCTGCATCTGCGCCAACGCGGGAACACTGGCAGCGCGAGCAAGCGTTGATCGCACGGTCGTCGACGAAGGCGATTCGCTGACGCTCAGCATTCGCATCGACGATACGGGATCGTACGATGAGCCGGATTTATCCGTACTGCAAAAGGATTTTGAAATTTATGGCTCGCAGCAAAACAGTCAACACGCCATCATCAACGGTCGCATCGAGTCGCATACCGATTGGCAAACAACATTAATCCCAAAACGCAGCGGGCAGTTGCAAATTCCGCCGATCGCCGTTGCCGGAACACAGACTCAACCGATTACGATTCAAGTCAATCCGCAGAGCCAGAACAGCGCGATCGACGGCAGCGAACCGGTTTTTCTCGAAGTGAAAACCGACCGCGATAGCATTTACGTGCAACAGCAATTGCTTCTGACCGCGCGCGTTTATGTCGCCGTACAACTCGATAATATGCAGCTCTCGAAACCGGAGTTCGATAATGCGAACGTCAAACAACTCGCGGAAACGACATTCAACCGCAGCGTCAACGGCACGCCTTACGAGGTGCACGAACTGACTTATGCAATATTCCCTCAGCAGCCGGGCGAATTAACCATTCCGGAGTTAGTCTTCAATGCCGTGGAAATCGTCGGCAGCCATTCGATGTTCAATTTCCCCGGACGCGGTCGCAGCATTCGCAAAATCAGCAAACAGATGACCGTTCATGTGAAACCGATTCCGAAAAATTTCACGGGCTCGGTTTGGTTGCCCGCGCGCAATTTAACACTCACCGGAAGCTGGAGCGGCGATCAGCAACATCTCGCTGCGGGCGATTCGATTACACGCAGCATCACCATTCGCGCCGACGGCTTGCTTGCAGCACAATTGCCGAAACTCGATCAACCGCAGCTGAGTACGGCAAAACTCTACGCCGATCAACCCAAGCTCGACGACGCAACCGATGCGAGCGGCGTGCACGGCAAACGCATAGAAAACACCGCGCTCATTCCAACGCAAGCGGGACAAATGCAATTGCCGGAGACGCGCATCATCTGGTGGGACATCGATAGCGATAGCGAAAAAGTGGCGACGCTGCCGGGCGAAACGCTGACCGTCGCTGCCGGCACTGCGACGACCACCGCGTCCCCACCACCGCCGCAGCCGAGCGTATCGACATCGCAAATGACCGCGCCCGCTGTCGATACGAGCGCAGCCAATGCGACAACCAGCACATCGCTGGCGACACTAACGTGGCAAGTGGCGACAGGCATTTTTTTGTTGCTCTGGCTCATCACGTTATTTGCGTATCTACAATTGCGACGCTCCCGCCGCATTACAAAAACCAGCGATGTAGAAACAAAAATCGATCTAAACGAAAAGGCCGCGTGGCAACGTTTTGCGGATGCCTGCCGGGCGAACAACCCCGCCGCTGCTCGGCAGCAATTATTGCATTGGGCAATGCAGTTTTATTGCGATGAGGACGTGCGCAGTATCGAGCAATTAAAACGCGTGAGTGACAACCCGTCGTTGTTGCGCGAGCTGCAATTACTTGATAACCGGCTATTCGGGACACTGCGCGATAGCGGCGACTGGAATGGTGAAAATTTATTGCGCGTGGTGCAGGAGATAAAAAAGCAGGGGTCGAGAAAAAATACGTCAAATCTAGAATCGTTACCGCCGTTATATCCGGCGGCATGATCAGATTATCGCTGAGTAGAAATTACGCGGCGGTGTGCAATCCACACTCGGCGTTATCGGCAATTTTCGTGGGATCAAAATAATGCTTACAGGTCGGCAATTGATAGCGCTGCATGTAATCCTGCAGATCCTGCTCGCTCCAGTTAAAAATCGGTGCGATACGCAATAGGCCACGATTATCCCAGCTCGCGATATCAAGGGTTTTGCGGTATTCGGTTTCTTCGCGGCGAATCCCGGTGAGCCAAATATCCGGAGCAAATTCGTTGATCGCTCGCTGGAACGGTTCCAATTTCACCTGGCGCACAAACTCCGCATGCAACTCCGGATTATCGGCAGGATGCGGAATGCCCCCCATCAATGCGTTGCGACGCTCGGCGGTCATCACCGGGGTATAAACGTGCATGTTGAGCTTGAGCTGATCGATGAGTTGCTCGGCAACCCGATACGCATCGGGCATGTTGTAACCGCTGTCGATCCAGACGATCGGTAAATCCGGCTGAATCTGCGTAACGAGATGCAAAATCGCTGCGGAATTCGGCGAGAAGCTGGTGGTCAGAATGGCGCGCTTATTCTGCGACAAAGCCCAGCGTACGATTTGTTCGGGCGTCTGGTCTTGCAGGTCGGCGTTTACTTTTGCCAGATCGAGTGTGGCGATATCGAGAGTCATCGGTAGTTCCGGAGCTGTCGGCTACTGAAGTTCAGGAGGAGCTGACAGAATTTCTAGGGGGTTTGTACGAAATCCAACAGCTTTGCACTAGATTCAACGGCTTCGCACTATAAGCCAAAGCCGTCAGATCGATCAAACGGTTAAACCGCATAAGCTAATAACCGCGAGGTTTCGCGCGAATTGCCGGATATTTAGCGCGATCTACCCGCCATTAAAGAAAGCCGCGTGGAAACTTGTCTTAGCGCTTCTTATCGAGAAACGCCACGATACGATCCGCGAACTCCTTGGTGCCGGCGTTACGCACGAAAGCCGCGCGCTCTGCCGCCAGTTGGTTGGCCAACGCACTGTCGGCAAAACCCAATACCAGACCCTTGAGCTCGCTCACCGATTGCGCCGGCAATTGGGCGATGCGCAACGCAACGGCGCGCGCCTCGGCTTCCAAATTCTCCGGCGCCGCTACTCGCGAGATCAATCCCAGATCGAGCGCCTCGCGCGCGCTGAGTTGATCGCGCAGCAATAAAATATCGAGTGCACGCGCAGTGCCGACACGCTGCGTCAGATAGTAGGTAAGGCCACCATCAGTCGAGGTGGCGAGTTTCGGATATGCAACAACGAAGCGCGTATTTTCTGCGGCGACCACAAAATCGCACGCCATCGCCAGTGAAACACCTGCACCCGCAGCAGAGCCGTGCACTTGCGCGATGGTCGGCACCTTGAGGCGACGCATCGCCAATAGCGACGTATGAAACGCATCGATAATTTCGCCGAGGAAACGCGGCAGCTGATCGATATGCTCGCGCATCGTCGCCAGATCGCCACCACCGGAAAATGCAGGACCGTTGCCTCGCAAAATTACTGCCCGCACATTGGGATTGAATTCGATTTCGGTCAAATAACCGAGCATGCGCTGCATCAATTCAACCGAGATCGCATTGAACTGTTGCACACGATTCATCGTTAGCGTAGCGATACCTTCGTTATCAATATCCAGAAATAAACTTTGTTCGCTCATGTTGGCCTCTGCGGTAACGATGCGGAATTAGCGTGAACGCCACGCAATGCACGGACAGCACCGTGGCCAAATTTGCGCAGCATAATTGTGTGAGGACAGATTTTACAGAACTGGATGACGTTGCGGTATGTTGAACGAGCATTGTGCTGCAAGAGCGACAGGCAAATTGTGTCGCCAGAACGACAGGCAAAAAATGCAACGAGGCAAAGCAGCCTAGTGCAATTGACGCGGCCGCTCTTCCGCAGTCAGTTCCTGGCCACTATGACTCAAATCGTTGATCGCTTTGATGCCTGCCTCGACCATCGCTTTTGCAATCATGAGACTCGCGTCATCCATATAGGCTTTCGCCTGATCGGAAAATCGAATTCGAACGAGCGGTTCGCTCTCGCCTTCGAGACGCTGCAACACGATATCGCCGTTGGGCAATTCCAGAATTTCATACAGCGTAGACACGTTCAGCGCACCCCCACGAAAACCGGGACTTCAATTGGATTGTACTCGCCCACTATAAAAACACAAAACCATTGGTCGGATAAAGACACAGATTCAGACAAAAGGTATTGCACTCACGAGCAACTCGCCGCTGCAGTAAATAATTACCACTCTTGCGCATGTTCGCGCTGACGCTGCAGCAATAGTTGAAATTGCTGCAGCCACGCCGCTAAAACTTCGTCATCAATGTGCGCAGTGACATCGCGCAGATTAAGGCCGACATGCAAAGTCAAACCGTTACTCGATGCCGATTCTTTTCTCACCTCATGATTCGCAGCATCAGCATAGGCAGTACGCAGTTGCGCTGGCCATGCCCCACTCCGCTCCAATTTGGCGAGCTCATCGATATCGCTGTTCTGCAATTGTTGCGCCCGCAATAAGTCGGCGGCCTGTTGTGCAGTTTCGGCATCGACCGTCACCTTGCAATGCAGCAACAACTCATGCAGATAGGCACGATATGCAATATGGAGATGAAACAGCGCAGATTCAACCAATGCCGTTTCGATGGCGGGATTTTTTTCTGGAGAGAGGGCTTCAATCGCCGTGAGCGTCAGCCTGACTACATGTAATTTTTGATCGACGCGGCGATTCATTGAGCGAAGCTCCACAGGCAGCTATTCGTAGACTACCCGTGGAAACCTGTTCGATCAACTCAACTTATTGGATTATTTGCCGCTGCTTTCGACCCATTTGCCGTTTTGAAAAGTCGCACGCCAACCCGTCGGTTTACCATCAACCTCGGATTGAACGTAGTGCTCCTGACTTTTGCGGCTGAAGCGAATCACCGCTTTATTGCCGGATTTATCCTGCTTCGGTGCATCGAGCAGAAAATGATATTTCGGATCGATTGCGTCGCGATGCGGAATCAATTCGACCACCAATGGCGCACGCGTCTCCCGATTTTTTGGAAAACCTTTTGCCGCCAGAAACAAACCCGCAGCACCATCGCGCAACACGTAGTAGTCATCGACTTTTTCACAGCGCAATTCAGGCATTGGCACCGCATCCATTTTCGGCGGTGCAGCCTGACCATTGCGCAGCAATTTGCGTGTATTTTTGCATGCTTCGTTGGTGCAACCAAAAAATTTGCCAAAGCGTCCGGTTTTCAATTGCATCTGCGATCCGCACTTATCGCACTCGATGCTCGGCCCTTCGTAACCTTTGATTTTGAATTGGCCGTGCTCGACTTGATAACCGGGGCAATCGGGATTGTTGCCGCACACATGCAATTTGCGGGTAGCGTCGACCAAATAACTGTCCATCGCCGTGTTGCAAATCTGGCAGCGATGTTTGCTGCGCAAATGCAGCGATTCGTTTTCATCGCCCTCTTCATCATCACCGCTGTCGGCGATAACCGGCACGAACTCATCGCCTGACACCAGATTGATCGTCGACTTGCAGCGCTCTTTAGGCGGCAGCGCATATCCCGAGCAACCAAGAAATACGCCCGTGCTCGCGGTGCGAATCTGCATTGGGCGACCGCACTGCGGGCAGGCGATATCGGTATCGGTCGGATCGTTTTCGCGCATGCCTTTTTCTTTCTCGGCGGCGCTGAGTTTTTTGCGAAAACCTTTGTAAAAATCGTCGAGCAGCTTTTTCCAATCGAGCTGGCCGGTTGCGACTTCATCGAGCGACTCTTCCATATTCGCGGTAAAACTGTAATCGAGCAGATCATCGAAACTTTCGACCAAACGCTCGGTGACGATGTCACCCATTTTCTCGGCGTAAAAACGTTTGTTATCGACGCGCACATAACCGCGCTCTTGAATCGTCGAAATAATCGCCGCGTAAGTCGAGGGGCGACCGATGCCACGTTTTTCCAACTCTTTGACGAGCGATGCTTCGCTGTAACGCGCGGGCGGTTTGGTGAAGTGTTGCGACGGATCGAGCTTCAATAATTTCAGCGTTTCGCCCTGCTTGATATCGGGCAGCGTCACGTCTTCGTCTTTCTTCGCCTGCAGCGGCAACACTTTGGTAAAGCCATCAAAGCGAATAACACGACCGCGCGCGCGCAATTCGAAAGCGCCCGCTTGCACGACGATCGATGTACTGGTGAATTCCGCTGGCACCATCTGACAGGCCACGAATTGACGCCATATCAATTCGTATAGACGTTCGGCATCGCGCTCCATATTTTGGAGCTGCGTCGATTGAATCGTGACATCTGATGGGCGAATCGCTTCGTGCGCCTCTTGCGCGCCCTCTTTGCTCGAATAGCGAATCGGTTCTTTCGGCAAATATTTTTTGCCGAAATTACCCTCGATGTAATCGCGACATGCTGCAACCGCATCGTTACTCAAATTGGTCGAATCGGTACGCATGTAGGTGATGTAGCCCGCTTCGTACAAGCGCTGCGCCATCATCATGGTTTTCTTCACGCCGAAACCCAGGCGCGTACTCGCCGCCTGTTGCAGCGTCGAGGTAATGAACGGCGCATTCGGTTTGGTCTGCGTCGGCTTGTCTTCGCGCTGAGCGACAACAAAGTCTTGCTTCTTTAATAACTCAAGCGCGGCCTTGGTATCTTTTTCGTTGGTCGGACGAAATGCCTGATCGCCCTGTTTTTTCACTTCGAGACGCAGCTGACCTGCCTTGCCCTGAGTGTCGGCATGCACGAGCCAAAACTCTTCGGGGATAAACGCGCGAATCTCACGCTCGCGCTCGACCACGAGTCGCACCGCCACCGATTGCACACGCCCCGCCGACAGCCCACGCGCGATCTTCGACCACAGCAGCGGCGACACCATATAGCCGACCACACGGTCGAGAAAACGGCGCGCCTGTTGGGCGTCGACACGATTCTGATCGACCACGCCGGGCTGCTTGAAAGCTTCGGTGATTGCATTTTTGGTGATTTCATTGAAGACAACGCGGCGATAGCGCTTCTTGTCGCCGCCGATCGCTTCGCTCAAGTGCCAGGCGATCGCCTCTCCCTCGCGATCCAAGTCGGTTGCGAGATAGACGTAATCGGCGTCTTCGGCGAGTTTGCGCAATTCGGCAACGACTTTTTCCTTGCCGGGCAGAATTTCGTACTGAGCTTTCCAACCGTGCTCAGGATCGATACCCATGCGCGATACGAGTTGCTCTTTCGCTTTGCGTTCGCGATGTTCGACTTTGGCTTCAGCCGATAGCTTGCGCGTGGCGGCAGCGGCTTTCGCACGCTCTTTGGGATCAACTTCCTTGGCCTGACCACTGGTCGGCAAGTCGCGAATGTGGCCGATACTCGACTTAACGACAAAGTCTTTGCCGAGGTATTTATTGATGGTCTTGGCCTTAGCCGGCGACTCTACGATGACCAGTGACTTGCCCATTGCGACCTTCTATGTCCGGATTGACGAGGCGCTCGACACCATTGCCGGTACCCCGCCCAAAAAGAGGCGACATATATAAGGGCTGAAAATCGACCGGTCAAGTCGGCGCAGCGGCCAGGATGATCCAATTCCAGCGAAACCTTCGGTCGGGCTGGGGGTCTATTTCAAACGCTGTGAGGGAGCACACACGGGACGACTGCTACACTTAAGTCGCTATGCCCACCTCTTTGCTGCGGTACTTTATTCGATGTTATTGACTGTTCTGATCAGCCTGATTTTTGTCGCGCTCATCGCCGGGCTCATTGTTGGCGCCATTTTAATTCGCCGCCATCAACGCGATCTCAAGGCGAAGCGCGAATCGGCACAATTGCAGCGTCGCGCCGATCACCTGTTCAAAATTGCGCTCGCCGCACAGGTGCATACGCGCAGTAATGCGATCGCTCGAACATTGCTCGAAGAGGCCTTGCGCGTACTCAATTATTCGCTGCACCTCGACCCCCGCTCCGAGCTAGCGATGGCCTCTCTGCGCGAATGCCATGATCTGCTCGGCGGCATCGAAGCCGAAACCGAAACCGCAGCGCAAAAGGGCGACGATCCCGCCCTCGATTTTCCGGAAACCGAATTGATCGAAGCGCAATTGCATCTGACCGAAGCGTCGCGTTTGTTGATCGGCCTCGAAAAGAAAGGCCAGATTAGTTATGACGCACACGCGCAAATGGCGGTGGCGATAAAGCAGGGGCAGCGCGCACTGGAATTACGCCTGCAATTGCAACGCGCAACGCATGCAATTACTGCAGGAGATCACTCGCCCCCAAAGTTCGATGAAACGCTCGCGAATGAATATCTTGCCAGCGTAGAACGCAACCAGGCCCGTTCTTCTCTCTGAAGTTTGGCGGCACACATTTCCAGATATCTCTGCAGCACCTTCACGCTGCTGTCAGCACCTGCTGCATCGATTCGAGCAACTGCTTCAATAATCTGACCGTATCTTCGCCGCCGCGCTCGCGCCAATACACACCGCACCCGATGGGTGTGATCTCGAATGCGAGCGCATCGCTCGGCAATTGTGCCAGCACGCGATCGAGTTCCGCTTGCACGGCCGGGGATAACTGCGTCGCTGATTCACTCTCCCACGGCGACTGCGCATCGGCGCGGCAAATCACATATTCGATCGGCCTCTCGCGGTTCTCCCCAAATTTCAACAGACGATACACCACGCCCTGCTGCGCCAACTCGCCGCGCACTCGCGCGCGTCGCACCTGCGGCAACGCACTCAAACGCACATCCAATCCCAATTGCCGTGCCAGCAGACGCAATTGCGTCTGCCGCTGCTGCGAAGCCGAGGGTTTAAGCCATAGCACCGAACCAATGAGCATCAACACCACGATTATCGAAACGATTATGCCCACGGACTCTCCCGACATTTAATTAACTGCAAACGATTGACCGGCATCATTGCCAAAGCAATGGCCATTTATGTACCCTCACCGGCAGTCACTACACCGACTGTCACACTCCATTCGCATACTTTTCAGTGTCGTGCCGTTGCGAATGCCTACTATCCGTTGCCATCTCATCATAAAGGAGTGCGCATCATGGGCGATTACAACAAAGTTCTTGCAGCAATCGATTTATCGGAAGAAGCGAGCGAAGTCGCCGCCAAGGCCGCGCGCTTTGCTGCAGCCAATCAGGCCGATTTGCATCTTGTGCACGTCATCGAACCGCTGAGCTTTGCTTACGGCGGTGACATCCCCATCGATTTCTCGACCATTCAGGAAGAAATTCAGCGTCAGGCCGAAACGCAATTGCGCGGCCTGTGCAGCAAACTCAACATTTCTGCCGAGCACCTGCACATCGTACTCGGCCGCCCCGAAAACGAAATTCATGCGCTGGCGGAAAAACTCCACGCCGATTTAATTATCGTCGGCAGCCATGGCCGTCACGGGCTTGCACTCATACTCGGCTCGACAGCCAATGGCGTATTGCACGGCGCGAAGTGCGATGTGCTGGCCATGCGCGTCGGCAAAAAATAATCGGAAAAGCTACTGCGCTCGCTACGCTTTTCAAAATCAGCTATCGGCCAATTCCAGCCAACGCGCATAGCGCTGCTCCAGCAGCTCTTGCGCGGCGGCCAACTCGGCTAATTTTGAATTTACTGCCTCGCTTCCTTTCTGATAAAAATCCGGCGCGCTGATTTCAGCATTCAATGCCGCAATCGCCGCTTCGGACTGCTCGATCAATCCCGGCAACTCGTCGAGTTCGCGCTGCACTTTGTACGATAACTTTTGTACTTTCTTCGCAGGTTCGGCCGCTTTTGGCGGATTGGTTTCCGCTTTTGTTTTTACATTTGCACCAACGCTCGAAACGTCGCGCTGACGCAGCCAATCGCTGTAGCCGCCTACATATTCGCGCACCGCACCATCGGCTTCGAAGACGACACAACTGGTGACGACGTTATCGAGAAATTCGCGATCGTGACTGACGATTAAAATCGTGCCTTCGAAATCGGCGAGCAACTGTTCGAGCAATTCCAGACTTTCGACGTCGAGATCGTTGGTTGGCTCATCGAGCACCAGCACGTTCACCGGCAAACTGAATAATCGCGCGAGCTGTAACCGCGCGCGCTCACCGCCCGACAATTTGCTCGCCGCGCGCCGTGCCTGATCGGGTCTGAATAAAAAATCTTCGAGATAGCTGATGATGTGGCGGCGCTGACCGTTGATCTCGATAAAGTCGCGGCCATGACCGACGATATCAATCAGGGTGGCATCGGTATCAAAGCGGTTGCGCAGCTGATCGAAATACGCCACTTCCAAACGCTCGCCGCGACGGATGGTACCGCTCGTAGGCTGTAATTCGCCGAGAATCAAATTCAGCAGTGTCGATTTTCCCGCACCATTCGGCCCGATCAAGCCGACACGATCGCCACGCTGAATCGTCAGATTAAGATGCTCGAATAATGTTTTATTCGCGACTCGATAGCTGACATCGTTCAGTTCGGCAATTAATTTTCCCGAGCGCTCCGCGCTTTCAAGTCCAAATTGCGCCGAGCCGATTTGCTCGCGTCGCTGCGATCGCGTTTCGCGCAGTTTTTTCAACGCGCGCACACGACCTTCGTTACGCGTGCGCCGCGCTTTAACACCCTGACGAATCCAGCGTTCCTCCGCCGCCAGATTTTTATCGAACAACGCATTTTCGCGCTCTTCGATTTCCAATCGCTGCTCGCGCTGCACCAGATAATCATCGTAATTGGTCGCGTAGCTGAATAAATGGCCGCGATCGAGTTCGATGTATCGCGTTGCGAGTCGACGCGCCAACGCGCGATCGTGGGTGATAAATAACACCGCGCCGGAAAAATCGAGTAACTGTCCCTCTAGCCATGCAATCGTGGCGATATCGAGATGGTTGGTCGGCTCGTCGAGCAACAGCAATTCGGGCTCTGAAACCAGCGCACGCGCCAACGCCACGCGCCGCAACCAACCGCCCGATAATGTTTCGAGCGGTTGATCGGCCGGCAAATTTAACCGCGTTAAAATCGAATCGATACGCTGCTGAAAACGCCACGCATCCACCGCATCGAGTTTTTGCTGCAACAACTCCAACTCGCGCAGAGCCTTGTCGTCGCTGCGCGCATCGGCACCATGTGCATGGAAGGACTCTGTCAGCGCGTGATAGTCGATCAGCAGTTGCGCAACATCGGCAATGCCCGACGCCACTTCCTCATACACCGTGCGACCGGCCGCTGTCGGCTCCTGCTCAAGCCGAGCGATACGCAACATCGGTGCACACACGACCTCACCGCCATCGGGTTTGATTTCGTTTTCGATCAAGCGCAGCAAGGTTGATTTGCCGACACCGTTGCGACCGACTAGACATACGCGCTCGCCGCGTTCGATTTGCAGATCGACCTGATCGAGCACAACCTGCTCGCCGTAATGCAGCGAAACGCGCTGCAATCGCAGTAATGACACAAAATTCTCCGAAAGGGTTGGGAGTGCACGACAATCGCGCTACCATGGCGGCGCAAATGAATTCCCCGCATTTTACCGCATTCGAATCGTGCTCATGCCGTTTTTACAGACAATGACCTTCTCTTATTTCCGCAAGACCGCGTTAATGGTCTTGAGCATCGTCGTCAGCGCGAGCGCGATGTCTGCCTCTGCCCACGAAGACGCGCGCGCCACGCAGCGAGCACTGTTCGTGCAAACCCGTCAGCTGTGGGAGCGCGGGCAGGAACAAGCAGCAGCGGCCAATATGCCCGCGCTGCGCGATTATCCGCTGTATCCGTATTTGCAGTTACAGCAAATTCGAGCGGCGCTGGCGCGCGGCGACGAGAGCGACATCGAGGAATTTCTTACTCAAAACGAAGGCAGCGTTGTCGGCGAACAATTGCGCAACCAATGGCTCGCGATACTCGCCGACAGGACTCAGTGGTCGCGCTATTTGAAATATTATCGCGCGAACAACGCGGGCAATTTTCAGCCTTCGTATTTTCAACCAAGCAAGCAACAGCAATGCTGGTATATCGAAGCATTGCACCAGACCGGCCAAGCCGAAGCCTCACTGCAGGAAATCGACAAGCTATGGCTCACCGTCGACATGCCGGATGCGTGCGATGAAGCTTATAAGCGCTGGCTCGCGAGCGACAAACGCAACGATGCGCTGATCTGGAAACGTCTGCTGCTTGCGATCGATCGCAAGCAGGAATCGCTCGCGCGTTTTCTCGCCGTGCAAATCGGTCCTGCGTATAAATTGCAGGCGGACTATGCCCTGATGTTCGCGCGCAACCCCGCTGCGCTGAATGATTTACTGCCGCAGGTTATTCAACAACCCGAAGCCAGCTCGACCATCGCGGTCGCGCTGAAAAATCTTGCGCGCAACAATCTCGATGCAACACAAACGCTGTGGCAGCAGACCAAAGCCGCGAATTATTTAGCGCGAGACGATAGCGATGCGATACGCAAGGAAATCGGTCGCCAGCAAATTATAAAAAATGGCGGCGATGCATTGCCGTGGCTGCTGCAATACGATCCCAATGGCGAAGACAGTTATCTGCTCGAATGGCGTGTGCGCCTGGGTTTACGCCACGGCGATTGGGCGAATATTGAAAAATGGATTGCGGCGATGCCCGCCGATATGGCGCAGACTTCGCGCTGGAATTATTGGCGCGCACGCGCGTTGCTGCACAGCGATGACGTACAGAAGCAACAACAAGCCAAAGCGATTTTTTCGGCTCTCGCCAAAGAGCGCAGCTTTTATGGATTTCTCGCCGCCGATCAACAGCAAGCCGCGTATCAGCTCAACAATGAACCCATTGTCGCTGCGAGCGATAGCGATAATGTGGCGAAGCGTCCTGCCGTGTTGCGCGCCCGCGAATTTTTACTGCTGAATGAATATGCGAATGCGCGTCGCGAATGGCAATCGGCCATACGCGCAATGAGCGCGACCGAACAGCAAATCGCCGCACTCATCGCCGAGCGTTGGAATTGGTACGATCAGGGTATTCGCACGGCGGCGGCCAGCGGCGGTCTCAACGATTTGCGCTTGCGCTTTCCGATCGGCTATCGCGACAGCATGGAACTCGCCGCCAAAAAAACCGCGCTGCCGTTGCATTGGTTGTTCGCGATCACCCGTCAGGAAAGCGCATTCATGCCCGATGCGCGCTCGCCAGTGGGAGCGCTGGGTTTGATGCAATTGATGCCGGATACCGCCAAGCATGTCGCGCGCGGCGAACGCATCAAAGTCTCTGCCGATCAATTATTGAAACCCGAAACCAATATTCGACTCGGCAGCATCTATCTGCGCGATATGGCCCAGCGCTACAACGGTAATCGCATTCTCGCCACCGCCGCGTACAACGCGGGCCCCAATCGCATCAGCTCGTTATTGCGCGAGCAAACGGAAACGCTGAGCGCCGATGTGTGGATCGAATTATTGCCGTATCGAGAGACGCGCGAATACGTGCAAAGCGTACTCACATTCGCCGTGATTTATTCGCAGCGATTGGGCCAGCCTGCACCGCTGCTCACGCAAGCGGAGCGCGAAATTCCGGCGCCGAATCTGCAGGCCAACCGAGGTCCGTGATTAAGCCGGCGTATTCAGGCGACGACACGCACTTCGTCGCCGAGCGCGATTTCACCGTGTCCGCGCGGAATTAAATTCTGACCGAAATAAATCGCACGATCGCGCATGCGCAAACGCGCCAATGTTTGCGCAACCACAGGCTGCTTTTCTGCGCTGATCGGATCGATCGAAGGAATCACGCAGCGCGAACACGGTTTCACCACATCGAATTCGATCGCACCGATACGCACGCGCTTCCACGTATCCTCGGCGTAAGGCTCTGCACCAGCGACGACAATATTCGGACGAAACCGCAAGCTCGTAATCGGCTCGGGCAGCGCGCGATTCAATTCATCGAGCGACGCAGCGCCGATCAATAACACCGGAAATCCATCGGCAAAACTCACACGATCGCCAGCGCGACCATATTGCGGATCGACGGCGCGCACGGTGTCGTTAGGCATGTAATACAAGCGCACCTCGCAGCCCAGATACGATGACAACCACGCTGCAATCGCATCGCCCATGTCGCAGGCCTTGATTCGGTCGCGCCAAACAACCACCTCTTGCCGTTCATCAGCCACATTGCGCGGCAACGCAAGCGAGAATATCGGCATATCCGGCGCGGAAAAGTCGAGGAATCCTTCGCGCTGCATCAATGTCACCAATGTCATTCGCGGATAGTCCCGCTGCGTGACGAAGCGTCCGTTGCGATCGACAACGACAAAACGGCGATCGTCGGCAGGACCAAAATCATCGATTTGCATACGCGACAAATTTATTGCACCCAGCGATTTCACCGGATAAATCGTCAGTTCGCTAACGGTTAACATCGACATCATTTCCCCTATTTGTCGGGACCGAAGACACGCTAACCCATAACACTTGCAGGGCTATGCATGAATTGAAAACGGTTTGTTTACCACGCTCACTTTTTTACTCGATGCCAAGACCCCGCTCAAGTATTTCATGCGATACTCTCGCTCATTCAGCCAGTATCGAACTCGTGGTAAAGCAATGAGCAGTACCCTACTCGCCAGACAGGCAATTTATAATCGCAATAAAGATGTGCATGCCTATGAATTGCTGTTTCGTGCACACGGCGATGACGTTGCGACGATAATCGACGGCGATCATGCTACGTCTACCGTATTGCTCAACGCGTTTACTTCGCTGCCCGTCGAAGAAATCCTCGAAAACAAACCGGCTTTCGTTAATTTCACACGCAAACTGCTCGACAGCCCGCCGCCCATCGATGCGAGCCGGTTGGTGGTGGAAATTCTCGAAGACATCGTTGTCGACGCCACAATGATCGACGCGGTAAAAATGCTCAAAGCCGCAGGCTACACGATTGCACTCGATGATTATGTCTATATCGATGGCCATGAAGAACTGATCGGTCTCGCCGATCTGATCAAAATCGATGTGCTCGCGCAATCGCTCGATGAAGTACAAGCACTGCTCGATAAACTCGGCAATTTCAGCGGCATTTTACTGGCTGAAAAAGTCGAGACGCAGGATATATTCGAATCCTGCAAACGCATGGGCTTTCAATTATTCCAAGGTTATTTCTTATCGAAACCGCAACTCGTCAAAGGCCGCGTTCTCAGCAGCGATCAGCGCACGGTATTGCAACTATTATCGGCGCTGCGCAATCCCGAAGCTGAATTCAGCGACATCGCTCAAATCATTCAAACCGATTCGGTACTCGCGCTAAAAATTTTGCGACTGGTGAACTCGGCGCTGTTCGGATTGCGTCGCGAAATCACCTCGGTACGGCAAGCGGTGACGATGCTCGGCATGGGCAAGGTGCGCAGCTGGGCGCATCTGTTATCGCTCACCAAGCTCGACAATCAGCCCGAAGATCTGTTCACCACGACGATGGTGCGTGCGCGCTTCGGGCAATTGCTCGCCGAACATGCGCGCGCGGCTGGGGTGCAGGGCGAAAGTCAATTCACGATCGGTTTACTATCGACTCTCGATGCGTTTCTCGGCATCGAACTCGCCGATATTCTCAACAGCATTTCAGTACCGGACAGCATGCGTGCCGCTATTTTGCAGCGCGATGGCAATGACGGATTATTGTTCGCGCTGACATTGGCGTATGAGCGCGCCGATTGGGACAGTATCGATTGGAAGCGCCTCGGCGCAATCGGTATCAGCGCCGGACAAGCTCAGGCCGATTATCTGGAAAGCCTGCATTGGGTACACACCAATATCGCGCTGTTGCGTTAATTGATCGAGCACACACACTCGATCGGCTTAACCATTCAGCATCGATAAAAACATTTGCGCTTGCGTAGCATCGAAAGGCCAGCGCAACTCGGCATCGTCGCGTAAACGACGCAACACGGGAATCAACTCACCGTATTGCTCGATGAGTTGATCGCTCTCGCTGATATCGATGTATTCAATGCTTAACTCGGATGACAAAAGCGGAATCAATGACGCTTCCGCTTCGTCGCACAAATGACAGCCGAGTGTGCCGTACAAAATAAATTGGTTCATCACCACACCGGATAAAATTCACGCCTCATCGCGAGGCGCAAAACTCAGTGCAGATCGTAACCGCTTTCGTTGTGCAGCACGATATCGAGACCTTCGGTTTCTTCATCCGCCGTAACACGCAAACCGACAATCGCATCGACGAGTTTATACAGCACGAAACTCACCACGAGCGTATAAACCAGCGTCGAGCCGATGCCGATGAGTTGTACTTTGAGCTGGCCGCCGATCGAATCGATGCCCGCCGCAAATCCGGAGCCGCTGAAAACACCCAAATTGGGCGATGCAAAAATCCCGGCGAAGAAGGTGCCTAAAATGCCGCCGACACCGTGCACGGGAAACACATCGAGCGAATCGTCGATTTTGCATTTGCGCTTGATCCACAGCGTCGACCAGAAGCAGATGAAACCCGCGCTCGCACCGATAACCACTGCGCCCGCAGGCCCGACATAACCCGACGCCGGCGTGATAGTGCCGAGACCTGCAACCATACCGGTAACCACACCGAGCGCACTCGGCTTGCCGAATTTCACCCACTCGATCGAGAGCCACACCAGCGCGCCGGCCGACGCCGACAAATGCGTAACCAGCATCGCCATGCCGGCATTACCGTTCGCCGCCAATGCACTGCCGGCATTGAAGCCGTACCAACCGACCCAAAGCATGCCCGCGCCCGTGACCGTCATCGTCATGTTGTGCGGAGGCATCGCGGTCTCCATGAAACCACGCCGCTTGCCGAGCACCATCGCGCCTACTAACGCCGCAACGCCTGCGGTGATATGGACGACGGTGCCGCCCGCGAAATCGAGCAGGCCCATCTGCGCCAACCAGCCGCCGCCCCATACCCAATGCGTTATCGGCACATACACCGCCAACAACCAGAGCGCGGAAAACACCACCACCGCAGAAAACTTCGCGCGCTCGGCAAAACCGCCAATGATGAGCGCCGGTGTGATCACCGCAAATGTCATCTGGAACATCAGGAAGACTGTTTCCGGCAATTGGCTTACCGATGACGATGCCGTAATTCCTGCGAGAAACGCTTTTGACGCGCCACCGATGAACGCATTGCCCTCGCTGAACGCAAGGCTGTAGCCGATCCCAAACCACAGCAGCGACGCGATGCAGGCGATCGCGAAGCATTGCATCATCACGCTGAGTACGTTCTTGGTACGCACCAACCCCGCATAAAACAGCGCCAAACCCGGCAGGGTCATGAATAACACCAACGCCGTCGAAGTCAGAATCCACGCCGTGTTGGCCGGGTCGCTTTCCGACGCCCAGACCGATGACGACACCATCCCCGCCACTAAACCAATCAACGCCTTTCGACTCACCACTGTGCGACTCACCACTATGCCCCCTTTTGAATCAAAAACAGCGCCCCAAAACAGCAAGGAATCATTTTGGTGCACAAAAATCTATCGACCGAGATCGGTCTCAAAATCTGGAAAATATATAAATTGTTGATTTTGAAGTCTTTAAAAGACAACCCCAATCACAAAGCAAGCGGATAAGCCGGCAAATCTAAAGGGGTCATATTTGAAGACGCGCAAAATGAGCAATAATCGTGCCTTATCGCCCAAAAAGCATTTATTTGGTGCACCATTAACACCCAAGCACATCAGAGGATTCCTCCTACCCCAACGTGCGCAGCGGGCAATCTCTTCTATGCTAGTGAAGTGGCCGAGGCTGACGCCGCGTCCCGATGAAGCTAACGCGTCATTCCGCGAAGCTCGTGCAGTGCTAAAGAAAGGGCTTGAGGCTGTAGATCGAAAAATGACAACAATGCAAAAAATCGATGTAATCAAAATCTACCAGCGCAAAAACGCGCTGATCGTGGACGACTTTCCGGATATGCGCGGTTCGATTCGGCGCATGCTCGTCAACTTCGGTATCGCCGACGTTGAAACCGCTTCGACCGGTGCTGAAGCGATCACCTGGTGTGAGAACAAATACTTCGACATTATTCTCTGCGACTACAACCTGGGCGATGGAAAAAACGGCCAGCAAGTGCTCGAAGAGTTGCGCTATCGCAAGCTGCTCAAGCGCACATCGGCTTACATGATGATCACCGCCGAAACCACCAAGAGCATGGTATTCGGTGCGCTCGAATATCAGCCCGACGATTACCTGACCAAACCGTTCACTCAAACAGTTCTGCAAAAACGGCTCGATCGCCTAGTGCTCGAAAAAGAAGAGCTGATAGAAATCAATCGTGCGATGGACGAGGCGGATTACGATCGCGCGATCGCGCTGTGCGATGAGCAGATCAACGCGCAAAGCCGTTACGATCAGAAATGCTATCGCATCAAAGCGCAGTGTTTTCTCGAAAAACATTTATTCCCGAACGCAAAAACCATCTACGAGAAAGTGCTCGACGAACGCCCCGTCGACTGGGCGCAAATCGGCTTGGGCCAATGCCTCATGGAAATGGGCGACCTCGACGCGGCCGAGCAGGTCTTCAACGAACTGATCAGCCAGAATTGTCTCTGCCTTGAGGTGTACGACGCGCTTGCACAAATCAAGGAACAGCGCGGCGATATCGCTGGTGCGCAGCAACTACTCGAATATGCCAGCGATATCTCACCCAATGCGATTTTGCGGCAACAACTGTTGGCGGAAATCAGTCAAACCAATGGCGATTTGGAGCGTGCGGAAAAAGCCCACCGAAAAATCGTGAAGCTCGGCGCGAACTCTTGCTACGACTCGCCTGAAAACTATTTCAAACTCGCTCGCTGTATTTCGACACAACTTAAACAAAGCGAAACCAAAGACCGTAAGCGCATCAACGAGGCGGAAGAAGTGCTCGATCGTGCACGCCGCCGCTATCGCGACAACCCCGATGTGCGTCTGCAATCCGACATTATCAACGCCACAGTCTATGCCGATGCCGGACAAGTGGATGAGTCACGCAAACGTATCGAGAGTGTCAGCAATCGCATCAACAACGAAAGCGAAGATGAAAACGCATCGGCCCAAATCGCACTCGATCTAGCGCGCTGCTATCAGTCGATGGGCGACAGCGAACAAGCGCAACAAATATTGCGCGAACTCGCAGAAAAATATCCACACGATGAAAACATCGGCGAAGCCATCGATCGCCTCTCCGACGAGCCGCTATCGCAGAAAGGCAAAGAGAAAGCCATCGAACTCAACCGACGCGGCAAAGAGCTGCTATCCAACCAACATTTCACCGAAGCGGTATCTCTCTTCGGCGAGGCGTTGCGCCATTACCCGAACAATATCGCCGTCAAACTCAACTTATTGCTGGCCTCGGTGAGAAACATGCGCGCAAATGGCCCCACCGCCGATCAAATCGCGCGCTGCAATAAAGTGATCAACTCGGTCGATGCACTTGCGGAAGATCATCCGCTGTACGAACGCTTCCAAGCGCTGTGGGCGAACGTGGAAGATCTCGAAGAAGAATTGGAGGAAGGCCACAGCGATGCATGATCCCGAACAGGCACCGACTTCACTGCTGCTCGCCTCATCGGTCCACGACATTAAAAATTCGTTGGGCATGCTGCTGAATACGCTCGATGCCGTTATTGAAGAAACACCGATCAATAGCGACTCGCAGCGCCAGCAATTCGCAACGCTGCGCAGCGAAGCCGCACGCATCAATCACTCGCTGATTTATTTGCTCGGCCTTTATCGCCTGCAGCGTCACGAACTGCCGCTGCAAATTCAGGAAGTTTACGTCGCCGATTTTCTGGAAGAACAAATCGCTGCGAATGAGCTGTTGTTTTCGATTCGACAAATTACCGTGCAATGCGATTGCGACGAATCGCTCACCGCCTATTTCGATCCAACGCTCATCGCCGGCGTTATCGGCAATATTCTGGTCAACGCCGCGCACTACGCGCAGACAACGATTCGCATCAAAGCCATCGGCGGAGAAAAAGGTAGCGTCGCGCTTGAAATCAGCGACGATGGACCGGGCTTTCCCGAAAAAATGCTCGGCTCGAATTACACCCATGGTGAACGCGGCATCGACTTCGGCAGTGGCAGCACGAATCTAGGTTTATTTTTCGCCGCCGAAGTCGCTTATTTACACCGTCGCGGCGATATTCACGGCACCATTGCACTCAGCAACATTTCCCCTCATGGCAGTCACTTCAAACTCACGCTGCCTTAAGCCTTGCCAATTTCACGAACCTGCACCGCGTCGACACCATCCGCTGCAATGATGTCCGACACCACCACGACTTTCGCTGCCGCGCTGATTTGATGCTGCTCACGCAGTTTTGCAAATGCCTGCAATAGCATCGCCTCGGTATCGCCATGAAACTCGATGCGATGCCCAAACGTCGCGTAATTCAATGCCAATTGCTGACAGGTTCGCTCATCGTTAGTGAAGGCGTGAATTTCCGCATAGCGCGGTCGGCAATTCGCCACGTAATTCGCCATGACACCGCGTCGAGTGATCACCACAATGGCCGGCGCTTTCAATGACTCAGCCAATTGCACCGCGCTCGCCGCCAAGTGCTGCTTGTCGATATCGCTACGCAAGTTTTCGTAGAAACGCAGCCCTCGACTTAATTCCGTTTCTCTCGCGATCCGGTCGAGAAACTCAACGCAGCGTACCGGATATTTACCGACCGTCGTTTCGCCCGACAACATAATCGCGTCGACTTCTTCGTAGACGGCATTCGCCACATCGGTCACTTCAGCACGCGTCGGCAACGGATTCACGATCATCGATTCGAGTAAATGCGTTGCGACGATCACACGCTTACCTTTTTCTGCACACAGACGCACGATCTTGCGTTGCACACTCGGCAATTTTTCGAGCGGAATTTCAACGCCGAGATCACCGCGTGCAACCATGATGGCATCGGCCACATCGATAATGCTTTCGAGATTTTTTACGCCTTCCTGGTCTTCAATTTTCGCAATGATTTTAATGCTGTCGCCGCCATGCTCTGCGAGCAATTGGCGCAGCTGCGTGACATCGCTCGCTTCGCGCACGAACGAAAGTGCGACAAAATCGATACCCTGCTCGATACCGAACAAAATATCGCGCTTATCCTTATTCGTAATCGCCGGTAAATTCACTTTGATACCGGGCAGGTTGACGTGGCGACGACTTTTCAAAGTGCCGCCATCGACAACGCGGCAACGCAGCGCGCGCTCCTGCTTTTCCAACACTTCGAGATTGATTAAACCGTTATCGACGGTGATGCGATCGCCAGGATCGACCGCTTCGAGCAAATCCTCGTAATTAATCTGAAAAGATGTCTCTTCGACATTCTCACCGGAACGCACATTGACCGTAATGACATCGCCCTCATGCAGCTGCAAATCCTGATGCAACGCACCCGTGCGAATTTCCGGCCCCTGCGTATCGAGCATGAGCGCGACTGGATAAGGGACCGCGGCATTGAGCTGGCGAGCTGCCGCAATTACGCGGGCATGCGATGCGTGATCGCCATGCGACATATTGAGCCTCACCACATTCATGCCCGCGTTGTACAAGCGCTGCAGCATTTCCAGACTTTCGGTAGCCGGTCCGATTGTGCAAATGATTTTCGTCTTGCGCATTACTGACTCGCTTTTCATTCATTCATGACGCTACTGTAGCGCAATGCTTGACAGTTCGTCAGCGCGACATCACGCTGGCGACACTTTATTTCCCCTTCGCCAATCGACGCAAACAACGTGACCGATACCACCGCATCCTCCTACGAGCAAAAGAAAGCTTTTTTCGCCGGCATGCTGACCATCTACGGTCGTAAACCCGTGCTCGAAGCGCTCGCCGATCGTTCAATTCCCGTGCACTGCCTGCATTTTGCCGACAGCAACAAACCGGGCGGCATTATTCGCGAACTGGAGGAACTGGCCGCGCAACGCAACATCCCGATCAAACATCACAGTAAAATCGAGCTGTCGCGAATCTCCAAAAACTCGCGCGAAGATCAGGGCGTCGCCGCCGATTTGCGATTGCCACATTATCAACGACTCGATGACTTCATCGCAGAGCATAAAGTTGGCGCCACACCCAAAATCATCGCGCTCGACCGCATCACCAATCCACAAAATATCGGCATGCTCATTCGCTCCGCCTGCGCTGGTGGTATCGACGCAATTTTATTGCCAGAGAAAGGTTGTGCGCCGCTGTCACCGCTCGTCATCAAAGCCAGCGCTGGCACATTATTTAAATGCCCGATCGTGCGTTGCGATAATTTGCACGATGCCTTGCTGGCATTACGCAAGCAGGGTTTTTCGATTGGCGCGCTGTCATCGCATGCGCAAGAAGATCTGTTCGAATTATCGAAAAATGTCGCGCGCGTCTACGTCCTGGGAAATGAAAGCGACGGAGTTTCGTCAGAAATTATGGCGCTGGCCGATCGGAAGATTCGTATTCCAATGGCAAATGGCGTGGAGTCACTTAACGTCGCAGTGACTGCCGCGCTATTGGCCTATTGCGGATAGCTCCTCTCCCAACAGGCTATTTAGCTGGAACCCCTGGCCCTTGCGGCTGATAGCGTAAAAACGGCGGTGTCATTTCCATTCCGGCGGAAAGCTGCACTAAGTTTGGGTGCAAATCTGCGGAAATTTCCGTAGACAGCATTGACTGCGCAAATTGCCAGACCACGGCCGAAGTCACAGACGCTTGGCTGCGCGTGTTCTCAAATGCAGTACGACTCAACGCCACCTCGCGCTCAAGCGCGCTAAAAGCCGCAAGAATCTGCTGAGTCACGCGCGTCTTCCACGGTTCATAATGCAAATTGGCTGGCCGCAGATTGCGCTCGTAAATCAATTGCACGCACTTATCGCAAGCCGCCAGCGCGAGACTCACTGCACGCATTTCATGTTGCAGTTCTTTGACATCACTCGACCACAATGAAAGTGGCTGTATCGCTTCGATGAATTGCAAAATCAGCGACGAATCCATCAGCACCTCACCATCGTCGCACACTAAGGTTGGCGCCTTGACCACAGCATTGATGGTTTTAAAGTGCTCAAAATCCTTGAATACAGAAACAGCTTCATGCGTGAACGAAATACCCAGTAAATCGAGCGAAATAGCTGTGCGCCGCACATAGGGTGAGTCGAGCATTCCAATCAGACGCATAGTCATTTTCTCCAGCGCGCAGCCGCGTCGTCATCTGTACTGCGGGCATCGACCCAACGGTCACCCGCCCCAGCTTTTTCTTTTTTCCAGAACGGCGCCTGCGTTTTCAAAAAATCCATAATGAATTCGCACGCAGAAAACGCCGCACCGCGATGGCGACTGGCAACGCCGACGAAAACGATTTGATCGGCCGCGTGCAATTCGCCGATGCGATGAATCACTCGCACCGCGAGCAAGGGCCAGCGCTGTTTTGCTTGGGCGATAATATCGCCGATGGTCTTTTCGGTCATGCCGGGATAATGCTCCAGCGTGAGTGCGCTGATATCTGCACCCTCATTCATATCGCTCACCACACCGACAAAACTTGCGACTGCGCCAATCGAGCGATTAACTGCTCGCAGCTGAGCAATCTCTGCGCCGGCATCGAAATCCGCTCGTTGAATAACGACTTCTGACATAACCGATTCTATCCGCCGGTCACAGGAGGAAAGAATGCCACCTCATCGCCATCATGCAATTCGAAGTCGAGCGATACGACTTCATGATTGACCGCAACGATGATATTCGGCGCGCGTAATATTTTTTCCCAGTCGATGCCATGTTCAGCAACGAGAGCAGAAATTAATTCATCGATGTTTTTCGCGGGCGCACACGACAAACCTTCGACGCCCAGCTGTTCGCGCACACTGGCGAAGAACAAGACATTAAGCACTGCGATCGTCCGTCCGCATTTTTTCGTGAATATAGGAGCCGGATTTTCCGCCATGTTTTTCGAGCAAACGCAATCCGCCGATCTCCATCGATTTATCGACCGCCTTGCACATATCGTAAATCGTCAGCGCCGCAACACTCGCCGCGGTGAGCGCTTCCATCTCGACGCCGGTTTGTCCGGCCAATTTGCAAGTCGCGCGAATCGCTATGCGTTGATGCTGGTGATCGAGATCGAAATCAACAGCAATCGATGACAACAACAATGGATGGCAGAGCGGAATTAATTCCGCGCATTTTTTTGCCGCCTGAATGCCGGCAATACGTGCAACCGCAAGTACATCGCCTTTTTTATGGCCGCCCTCGGCGACCAGACGCAGCGTTTCCGGCTGCATCGTAATAAAACCTTCGGCGATGGCAATGCGCTGCGTCACCGGTTTATCGGTGACATCAACCATGCGCGCACGGCCTTCGGCATCAAGATGCGTCAGTTGTGAATGAGTGGGCTGCGACATGATGAATAAAACTTCCGACGTTGCGAGCGATATAGTCTGCGCTGCCGCTACGCAGCATGGCAACTTTTTGTTATTTGAAGCCAACTCAGAAACGCAGTAGAAAATTCCTGCGCGCCGACGCCTGCAACCGCTATCAGATGCGAACGAACACGCCGACCAAGGCGCTCGCCACGAGCAACGCAGTGGGAAATCCGATCATGAGACTTAGGCGGTCGATGCCGATCACTCCAAGCACGATGACGTAGCGATCTGTGCCGAGCTTGCGCCGATCACCCAAGCGCTCTACCCGACCGCCGTAATCGAGCACACGCCGATCACCCGGAGAACGTCTGTTCAAGCCGAAATAGAGAGCCATTTGGCACCTCATCCATCTGCGAGTCGAATCAAGTATACGCGCGACCAATGCAACGGCTTTGACCAAAGATATCTAACCACTCTGCGGTTTAGTGATTAGCGGAGTAAACGACACGCACAGTGGTAGACTGCTCACGAAGTGTTAACCGGGGGGCCATCAGATGGAATACCTGCATACCATGGTACGCGTCAGCGATCTCGAAAAATCGCTGCATTTTTACTGCAATTTGCTCGGCTTGCAGGAAGTATCGCGCACCGAAAACGAGAAAGGCCGCTTCACGCTGGTTTTTCTTGCCGCGCCAGGGGATGTCGACAAAGCGCGCGCCATGAAGAGTCCGTTAGTCGAACTCACTTACAACTGGGATACCGAGGATTACGGCGGCGCGCGCAATTTTGGCCACCTCGCCTTTCGCGTCGACGATATTTATGCGACCTGCCAGAAGCTGGTGGATGGCGGTGTCGTTATCAATCGACCTCCACGCGACGGCCACATGGCATTCGTACGCTCTCCCGATAATATTTCGATCGAGCTACTGCAGAACGGCTCTCTACCGCCACAAGAACCTTGGTTGTCGATGCCCAACACGGGTAGCTGGTAGCGATCGAGCCGCTGGCTAATTCTGAATTCGCATCCAATAAAAAACCCGGCAAATGCCGGGTTTTTTATTGCGTCGATCAATGGCTGCTAGCGGAAGCTCGCATTGATATTTTGCAGCACATCGTTGCCGGGGCACAGCTCTTTCTCGCCGAGCGAGCGCAGCGGCTTGTGCACAGTGCCAATCGTTTCGTGCAGATCGGTCGGCTCGGTATCCATATACAACAGGCCGGTGAGAATTTTGCCGTGCTGTTTGTACTCCTGAATCAAATCGAGCGCCGAGCGACGATTGTGAATATCGAGTTTCTCGTCAATTTTATGCAGGTGCACAACAGAACCATCGTGCAATGTCACTTCTTGCGACGAACCCGGCGCATAGCTCGTGGTGATTTCTTTGCGCATCGGCACGAAATCCACAGTGCCGGTAGCCTCCAAATGATCGCGCACGAATTCGTACGACTTGGTCGAGCCCGGATTGTTGTTGAAGGTTACGCACGGAGAAATCACATCGATAAATGCGAAGCCGGGGAATTTGATCGCGGCCTTCAATAACGGGACGAGCTGCTCTTTATCGCCCGAGAAACTGCGCGCGACAAAGCCCGCGCCGAGTTGTAACGCCATCGCAACAAGATCGATCGCTTCGAACGGATTCGCATCGCCCTTCTTACTCTTCGAACCGGCGTCGGCGGTTGCGGAATCCTGACCCTTGGTCAAACCGTAACAGCCGTTGTTCTCGACAATGTAGGTCATATTCAAGCTGCGACGCACCGCGTGCACGAACTGGCCCATACCGATCGATGCAGTATCGCCATCGCCCGACACGCCGATATAAATCATGTCGCGGTTGGCCATATTCGCACCGGTCGCCACCGACGGCATACGACCGTGAACCGAGTTGAAACCGTGCGAATTGCCGAGAAAATATGTCGGCGTTTTCGACGAACAACCGATACCCGACATTTTCGCGACTTTATGCGGTTCGATCGATAACTCGAAGCACGCCTGCACGATCGCTGCGCTGATTGAATCGTGGCCGCAACCGGCACACAGAGTCGACAATGCACCTTCGTAATTTTTCTTGGTGTAGCCGAGATCGTTGGTCGGCAAATCCGGGTGACGGAAATTAGGTCTTAAGTACGTCATTTTCTTTTCTACTCCGCTTATTTGCCAGCGTGACGCTGTAACGATGTCACGTTAGCTGCGCGCAAGTGATCGGTAATTTTGCCCTGAATGTAACGCGCCGTAATCGGCATGCCGTCGTAATTCAACAGAGCAATCATTTTGGCCGGATTAACTTCACACTCATTGATCAACATCGAGCGCATTTGGCCATCGCGATTTTGCTCGACGACAAACACGGTATCGTGCTGTGCGATAAATTCTTCGACTTCGTTATTGAATGGGAATGCTTTCACGCGCAGCGTATCGACATTGATGCCATCTTCGTGCAAATGATCGACCGCTTCCAATGCTGCCGCACGCGTTGTGCCGAAATAAATCACACCGACATTGCTGCCGCCTTCGCACTTGATAATCTCCGGCGCTGGTACATAGCTCTTCGCGGTTTCCCACTTTTTCAGCAGACGATCCATATTGCGCGCGTACACGCTGCCGTCTTCGGTATACGCCGCGTATTCGTCGCGCGAGGTACCGCGTGTGAAGAAGCTGCCCTTGGTCGGGTGCGTGCCCGGATACGTGCGGTACGGAATGCCGTCGCCATCGACATCGAGATAACGACCAAAGCGCTCGGTCATCGACTCCAATTGCTCGGCCGTGAATACCTTGCCGCGATCATACAAACGCGCATTGTCCCAATCGAGCGGCTCGGACATGGTGTCGTTCATGCCGAGATCAAGATCGGTCAATAAAATCACCGGGGTTTGCAAACGTTCGGCGAGATCGAATGCCTGCGCCGTCATGTCGAAACATTCTTTCGGCGTCGCCGGATACACACACACCTGCTTGGTATCGCCGTGCGATGCATATGCGCACTCAAGCACATCGGATTGCTGCGTACGCGTCGGCATACCGGTCGACGGACCGGTGCGTTGCACATCGATCAATACCGTTGGAATTTCGGCGAAGTACGCGAGGCCGAGAAACTCGTTCATCAACGACACACCCGGACCGCTCGTTGCAGTGAACGAACGCGCGCCGTTCCAGTTGGCGCCGATCACCATGCCGATCGCAGCGAGCTCGTCTTCCGCTTGTACGATCGCAAAATTCTGTTTGCCGGTTGCCGGATCGATGCGCAAACGACGCGCATACATTTCGTACGCATCAACGACTGAAGTCGACGGCGTAATCGGATACCACGCAGCAACGGTCGCACCACCGTAAATCGCACCGAGGCCACACGCGGTGTTGCCGTCGATCAGAATGGCATCGCCAACATTATTGCGACGTTGCAGGCGAATACCGAACGGGCATTCAAAATGCTCGCGCGCATAATGCAGGCCGAGCTCCAACGCGTGTACGTTCGGCGCGATCAGTTTCTCTTTGCCTTTGAACTGATCGGCGATCAAACCGGTCAGCACTTCGAATTCGATATCGAGCAGCGCCGCAAGCGCACCCACGTAAATAATATTTTTGAACAGCTGGCGTTGACGCGGATCGGTATATTCCTGACGGCAGATTTCCGTGAGCGGAATGCCGATGAAATTGATATCGCGACGCATCAAACGCAGATCGAGCGCTTTGGTGTTGTCGTAAACGAAATAACCGCCGGGCTCAACATCCTGAATATCTTTGGCCATACTCTGCGGATTGACACAGACCATGATGTCGACGCCACCGCGACGACCGACATACCCCTTCTCGTTGACACGAACTTCGTACCAGGTCGGCAAGCCTTGAATATTCGATGGGAAAATATTTTTTGGGCTGACCGGAATGCCCATACGGAAAATCGCTTTTGCGAATAAGTTGTTGGCACTGGCCGAGCCGGTGCCATTGACGTTCGCAAAGCGAATAACGAAATCGTTGAGTGACTCGATTTTTTTCACAGCGTCTTTACTCATTTTGCTCAAGTCTCTCACTTACCAATGTGGCCGGCTTTGGATACTTGATAGAGGAATTTCTGCATATCCCACGCACCAGTAGGACAACGCTCCGCACACAGACCGCAATGCAGGCAAACGTTCTCGTCTTTGACGAGGACACGCTGCGTCGGCAGATCACTCGAAACATACAAATCTTGTGCGAGATTGTTCGCGGGCGCGCGCAGCTTTTTGCGAAGCTCCGGCTCTTCGGCGTTGTCAACGAATGAGATACATTCGGTGGGACAAATATCGGCGCAGGCATCGCACTCGATGCAACGCGATGTCGTGAATGTCGTCTGCACATCGCAGTTCAAACAACGCTGTGCTTCCTTGATCGCCGTATCGACATCGAAGCCCAACTCGACTTCGAGTTTGCGATCGGTCAGCGCCACCTTCACTTCCGCGTGCGGCACTTTGTAACGCTTGTCGTCTTCGATCTTATTGTCGTAGCTCCACTCGTGCACACCCATCTTCTGACTGACGAGCGTAACGCCAGGGGCTGGACGCTGCGTCACATCCAGACCGCGCAGGAACAGGTCGATTGACACCGCTGCCTGATGGCCTTGCGCAACGGCGGTGATGACGTTTTTCGGGCCGAACGCCGCATCGCCACCGAAGAACACTTTCGGATTGGTCGATTGGAAAGTAACTTCGTCGACAACGGGCATATCCCATTTGCCGAAATCGAGACCGACATCGCGCTCGATCCAGGGAAACGCATTTTCCTGACCGACTGCGATGAGCACGTCGTCGCATTCAAACAGCACGTGATCTTCACCGGTCGACACCAGCGAACGCTTGCCGTTGCTGTCGTAAACAGCGCGCACTTTTTCGAATTTGATGCCGGTCAGTTTGCCATTGTCGTGAACGAATTCGACGGGCACATGGTTTTCGAACATCGGAATGCCTTCGCGCTCCGCATCTTCGATTTCCCACGGTGAGGCTTTCATTTCGCTACGCGGGCTGCGCACCACGACGGAAACTTTCTCGCCGCCGAGACGCATCGATGTGCGACAGCAGTCCATCGCGGTATTACCGCCGCCGAGCACAACGACGCGCTTGCCAATTTTTTCGATGTGGCCGAACGCAACACTGGCCAGCCAATCGATACCGATGTGAATATTCGCTGCTGCTTCTTTACGGCCCGGAATTTCCAGATCGCGGCCACGCGGAGCACCGGTACCAACGAATACCGCGTCGTAACCTTTGTCGAGAATGCCCTTGAGGCTGTCGACATAGGTATTGAAATGGGTAGTTACGCCCATATCGAGGATGTAACCGACCTCCTCGTTGAGCACTTGCTCGGGTAGACGGAACGACGGGATCTGGCTGCGCATGAACCCGCCGCCCGCGTTTTGGTTGTCGTACAGGTCGATGCTGTAACCGAGCGGCATCAGATCGCGACAGACGGTCAGCGCCGCTGGGCCGCCGCCGATACAGGCTACGCGCTTGCCGTTCTTTTTGGTCGGAATCTTGGGAAGGCGATCGCGGATATCGGTTTTGAAATCCGCGGCGACACGCTTGAGACGGCAGATCGCCACCGGCTGCTCCTCGACGCGACCACGGCGGCACGCTGGCTCGCAGGGGCGGTCACATGTGCGGCCCAATACGCCGGGGAACACGTTCGACTCCCAGTTGATCATGTACGCATCCGCGTAACGACCGGCCGAAATCAAACGAATATATTCGGGAACCGGAGTATGAGCCGGACAGGCGTACTGACAATCGACGACTTTATGAAAGTATTCTGGATTACTGCTATCGGTTGGTTTCAAGACTGCGTCTCGCGCGCGTTATCAAATTAATCGTTTAGATCCGGCTAATTCCGCGCTGACAACAACGTGGAAATGCCCCAGATAAATCCTGTCAATTAGAGCACAGCCTTAGAAAAATTTCAGTCGGAAAAACGTAAAAAGCCGGGAAAAATACACAACTTGCCGCTACCGGAACGCTGCTTTTTCCATTTTTGGAAAAGCACCGGGGGAATCATCCAGCGGAGAGGACTTTTGTCGAGGCGACGATCAGGACTCTAGCCTACTCAACAACGCCAGCAACGCGCGCTCATCGATAATCTCGATACCGAGCGCCTGGGCATCGCTTAACTTCGAGCCCGCACCGGGACCTGCGACCACACAACTCGTCTTCTTCGATACGCTGCCCGAGACCTTGGCGCCCAGCAATTGCAAACGCTCTTTCGCCTGATCGCGCGACAGGGTTTCAAGCGTGCCGGTGAGCACATAAATTTTATCTTTGAGCGGCATCTCGTCGCGATTGCGCACGGCAATTTTCGGCCAGGTCACCCCGGCATCGCGCAACCGCGCAATAACCTCGCGATTACGCGCTGTCGCAAAAAAATCGACGATGTGCGTGGCAACCACCGGGCCCACATCCGGCACACGCTGCAGCGTTTCGACATCCGCATTCATGATGACATCGATATCGCCAAAATAATTGGCGATGGCGAGCGCCGTGGCCTCGCCGACCTCGGGAATCGCCAATGCAAATAGAAACTTGGGCAATGTGGTTTGCTTGCTTTTCTCGAGCGCGTCCAGCAAATTTTTCGCCGATTTTTCCGCCATGCGCTCCAGGCCCGCCAACTGCTCGAGATGGAGTTGATAGAGATCGGCGACCGACGCCACCAATTTCTGATCGACCAATTGCTCAGCCAATTTATCGCCGAGCCCTTCGATATCCATCGCACGCCGATGCTTAAAATGCAAAAGCGTGCCCTTCAATTGCGCCGAGCAAAATAAGCCGCCGGTGCAGCGCACGACCACCTCACCTTCGACGTGCTCGACCGGCGAAGCGCACACAGGGCATTGCGTCGGAAAAATAATTTCGCGCGCGCCATGCGGTCGTTTTTCCATAACGACTTGCACGATTTGCGGAATCACATCGCCCGCACGCCGGACAATAACGGCATCGCCGATACGCACACCGAGACGCTCGACTTCATCGCGGTTATGCAAGGTCGCGTTGCTAACGGTGACACCGCCGACAAACACCGGCTGCAATCGCGCGACCGGCGTTATCGCACCCGTGCGACCAACTTGAAACTCAACGTCGAGCAATTCGGTCGTCTGCTCCTGCGCAGGATATTTATGCGCCACCGCCCAGCGCGGCTCGCGCGAACGAAACCCCAATTGGCGCTGCAATAAAAAGCTGTCGACTTTGTAAACTACGCCATCGATGTCGAAGGGCAAATCATCTCGGCACGCGGCGATTTTTCGATAAAACTCCGCGAGCCCTTGCGGCCCTTTCGATACTGCGCGCTTATCAAATACGGGAAAATTCAGCCTCTGCAGTTTATCGAGCAATTCAGCGTGCGTTGCACCCACATCGAACCCAACGACCTCACCGATACCGTACGCATAAAACGAGAGCGGTCGCTGCGCGGTAATTTGCGAATCGAGCTGGCGCAAGAAACCCGATGCTGCATTGCGCGGATTGACGAATACCTTTCCGCCCGTTGCGCGCTGGTGCTCGTTCATACGCTCGAAATCAGCGCGCCGCATCAACACCTCACCGCGCACTTCGAGCACGGGAATGTTTTGATCGATGCGCAACGGTATCGAACGAATCGTGCGCACATTCGGCGTCACATCTTCGCCAACCTCGCCATTGCCGCGCGTCGCTGCTTGTACAAGCACGCCGTGCTCGTAGCGCAAATTGATCGCGAGGCCGTCGAATTTCACTTCCGCCGAATATTGCACAAGCTCATTGTCGGATTCGATTTCGAGCTCGCGACGAATGCGCGCATCAAAATTAAATACCGCATCCTCGGTGGTATCGGTCTCGGTGAGAATCGAGAGCATCGGCACCGCGTGGCGCACAGGCGGTAAATCCGAACGCAGTGGCGCGCCAACACGTTGCGACGGCGAATCGAGCGTAATGAGATCCGGATACTGCGCCTCGATCTGCAGCAACTCCTGCATGAGGCGATCGTATTCGGCGTCGGGAATCGATGGTTCGTCGAGAACGTAGTAGCGGTAATTGTGCGCGTCGATAATGTCGCGCAATTCGTGTAAGCGCTTTGCAGCGGCGTCGTTACTCATGGGGAAAGGTTTGACACCTACGAGGTTAGAGCTGCAGCGTAAGTTGCTTACGCTCGAAATCGCGAATGCGCTGACGGCAATGCTCGATGGTTTGCGCGGTCATCACCGAATGCGCATCGTCGCGCAACTCCGCATGCAGATGACGAACGAGAACCTGCGCCGTCTCGATCATGTAATTGAACGCCACCAGCGGCTTTTCCGGCCCCGGCAGCGACATGAAAAAACTGACACCCGGGGTGACGAAATCATCGATAGCGTCGAGATCGAATGTGCCGGGCTCAACCAAATTCGCCACGCTGAATTGAATCGAGCCTTTTGCATTGGCTTTTTCGTAGCGATGAAAAATATTTTTCTTACCGAAACGCAGATCGCACGCAAGCAGCAACTGCAACAAATCCGGACCCTTGAACCCATCGCCGCCCTTGCTCAGCACATTGACGATGAGCACTTCCTGCGGCTCGATCGGTTCCGGTTCCGGCTCGGCGACGACGATACTGTCTTTGCGATTGAAAAATTTACGCAGCGGCTTCAGCGGCGTTGCGGATTCCAACCCTTTACGATCGAACAGATTGAGCACATCGATCGGTGCGTCGTCTTCATCGCGTATCGAATCATCGCTCTCCGCCACTGCGAACTCATCGTCGAGCTGAGGCTCTTCAACAGCGGGCTCGACTGCGAATGCATCCAATTGCTGCTCGACAAATGGCTCGCTCTCTTCGACAACGTCATCAGGCTCATCGATTACAAATTCGGATTGCTCGATCGATAACGCCTGCGCTTCTGCCGCGAAATCTTCTTCGACACGATCCTGCTCCGCTATTTCAACGACGGATGTAATCGGTTCAACCGCGACTGGCTCGATGAGTACGGGCACAGACGGGCGGGTATTAAGTGACTGCTGAAGGCGCAAGTCTTCCCGACGCTTGCCGATAACCCGGGCACCGCCATTCGGCAGCTCGGGGTTCGGCCCATCCTCCACAGCAGGAGCAACGGGCGCTTGACTGAAAACTTGTTTGGAAAGCGATACGCGGATGCGATTACTGCGCTCGTTGCGGACGCGGCGATAGCCGTCGAGAAAAACTGCAACGATCAGCAGCACTCCGACAATTATCGTCCACTCTCTGACGCTGAACTCCATAGCAGTGCGATTTCTCCCACCGTATACAGCTTTGATGTACAACAGGTACGGTTACAGGTTTATGTTGACTTGGTTTTTAGATAACCAGTGGTTTTTTAGATAACCATGCCTTGGCTAGCGCAAATTTAGCTTCGGACAAACTTAGCTCCGAACAAACTAAGCTTTGTAAAACTTGGTTTGGCACAAACAACACGTTGCGCGCGCAGTATTGTTCCACGCACGCGCGCAAAATTCTAGAAGAAATATAAAAATAAAACCGGCGATTATGCCGAGGCCATTTCCGCCGCTTCTTCGATATCCACCGTAACGAGACGCGAAACGCCGGGCTCGTGCATCGTCACACCCATCAACTGATCGGCAATTTCCATCGCGATCTTGTTGTGCGTGATGTAGATGAACTGTACCTGCGACGACATCTCTTTCACCATACGCGCGTAACGGCCGACGTTGACATCGTCGAGCGGCGCATCGACTTCGTCGAGCATACAGAACGGCGCCGGATTCAAGCGGAAAATCGAGAAAACCAGCGCGATTGCAGTCAGCGCTTTTTCACCACCAGAGAGCAAGTGAATCGTGCTGTTACGTTTTCCGGGTGGGCGCGCCATGATGGTGATACCGGTATCGAGCAAATCGTCGCCGGTCATTTCGAGATAGGCATGACCGCCGCCGAATACGCGCGGGAACAACTCGCCAAGGCCTTGGTTGACCTGATCGAAGGTCTGCTGGAAGCGCGCGCGCGTTTCTTTGTCGATACGACGAATCGCATTTTCGAGCGTGGTGAGCGCTTCGACGAGATCGTTGTTCTGCGCATCGAGATAATGTTTGCGCTCGGACTGCACTTTGTATTCGTCGATGGCAGCCAGGTTGATTGGACCCAGGCGTGCAATTTTGCGACCGACCGATTCGAAATTCTCGTTCCACTCGGACTCGGTCGCGCCCTCCGGCAAATTCGCGAGCACCGCATCGAGATCGAACTGACTTTCAATCAACTGTTCTTGCAGCGTGCGACGACGCACCGCGAGACCTTGTGCATCGAGGCGAATTTTTTCGAGCTCCGAACGCACCTCCTGCGCGCGCTGCTCAATCGAGTGACGCGATTGCTCGACCTGACGCAATTCGTGCTCGACCGCATCAAGCTCGCGCCGCGCATCGCCCAACTCGGCTTCCACCGCCAAACGCTTTTCGAGCAGCGATTCGAGCTCGAGCTTTTGCTCTTCGATCGGCTCTTCCGAAATCGCAATTTCTTCTTTGAGCACAGCTTGACGCTCTTCAAGCTGCGCTACTTGATTCTGCGTGCGCTCGATACCGGATGCCGTCGAGTCGAGCTGCGAGCGCAAGGTCTGTTCCCGCATCGCGAGTTGGTGCGCGCGATCCTGATCGTTGCGCGCCTGCTGACGCGCATCGTCGAGGCGTTGGCGATTGTTGTCGCGCGCGCTCAACATGTCTTCGCGCGCCATCGCGTCCGCCTGCATGCTGTCGATCGCGGTTTGCAGCAGCAGTCGTGCTTCGCCGACATTTTCTTCTTCGATCGCAAACAATTCGCGCGCTTCGTCGATTTCGCGATTCAATTGCTCGCGACGCTGCGCAGTCTGCTCGATACGCACCTGCTTCGCAGAAAGCTCTGACCGGATTTCGCCGTGCTGTCGATTGATCTGCTGCAACTCGCGCTGCGCTTCGTCGCGCAATTGCTCGTTGCGACGCAACTCTTCACGCGTTTCGGCGAGCTGTGCTGCAAGCGTTTCAACACGCTCTGCTGCAGCTTCGATCGCCGGAATTAATTCACCGAGCTCCTGCTGACGCGCGAGCACGCCGCTTTGCGCATCGTCGGCGCGCGCCACGCGCAACCAATTTGGACCGAACCACAAACCATCGCGCGTGACCACGGATTCATGCGCAGCGAGTTCGCCACGCATTGCGAGCGCAGCGTCGATTGAATCGGCGCAATAAATTCCGCCGAGCAAACCTGCGGCAAAGTCACCCTCGACTTTATCGCTCAGACGAACGCGTGAACCTGCATTGGTGCCAGCAGCAACCGAGCGACCATCCAATAAGGTGAGCCGGCCTTTCTGCAGCTGAGCCGCTTCGTTAGCGAGCGCATCGAAACTATCGACGCACACGGCTTGCAACTGTTCGCCGAGCACGGTTTCAACGGCTTTTTGCCAATCGCTATCGACTTGCAAACGCTCCGCCAAACGCGATTTATCGGCGAGGTTATGGCGCTTGATCCAATCGTTGACGACACCGCCCTGCTGGCCGAGCGCGGCCTGCTGCAACGCTTCGAGCGATGCGCGACGACCGCGCTTGCTTTGTACGTCGGTGCGCAGGCGATCAAGCTCAGCGCTATCGCGCTGAATCGCATCGCGCTGCTCTTCGATTTTCGCGATCGCGCTTTCGACCGATTGCTGTTTCTCTTCGACCTGCAATTCGATTTCGGCGAGCTGCTCGTTGAGCAACTCGATTTCATCATCGCCGCCCGCCGCACCGAGACTCTGCTTTTCCTGTTCGAGCTTGGCGATGCGCTCCTGGAAGCGACGCAATGCCTGCTCGATATGCTGGATACGCGATTGCTGAACTTCCGCTTGCTGGCGCGGCGCCGCGGCGCGCTGGTTGAATTCATCCCATTGCAGCTGCCATTCCTGCATGGCCTGCTCGGCTTCCTGCAATTTCGCCGCGGCTTCTTCGGCGCCGGCAGCGCCAAGTTCGAGCTCGGGCGCAATCGTTTCGAGTTCTGCGCGCCAGGCATTTTGTTTTTCGGCGTCCGATTGCAAATGCTCGCGCGACTCGACGAGATTGCGCTCGGTGCGCAGCAATTCGTCGCGCAATTGTTGCGCGCGTTGCTGCTGGTGATGGATCGACTGCTCGGCGCGCGCCAGATCGGCCCCCAGCGAGTAATAACGACCCTGCACTTCGTTGAAACGATCGTTGAGCTGACTATGGCCGTCGCGATGTTTTTCGATCGCCGCATCAGCAGCCCGCTGCTCCGCAATCACCGCTTCGAGTTTTACTTCCAGTGCTGCGATATCGCGCTCGCGCTGCTGAACTTCACCATCGAGATGACGCCACTGCAACGCCTGCAATTGCGCCTTGAGCAAACGCTCTTCTTTCTTTAATTCGGTGTAGCGTTCAGCCGCCTGCGCCTGTCTTTGCAAATGCTGCAACTGGCGCTCAAGTTCGTCGCGTAAGTCGGTGAGGCGCTCCAAGTTTTCCTGCGTGCGGCGCATGCGATTTTCGGTTTCGCGGCGGCGCTCCTTATATTTGGAAATACCTGCAGCCTCTTCGATAAATACACGTAACTCATCAGGTTTTGCCTCGATGAGTTTGGAAATCATGCCCTGTTCGATAATCGCGTAACTGCGCGGACCTAAACCTGTACCGAGGAAAATATCGGTGATGTCGCGTCGGCGACATTTCGCACCGTTAAGAAAATAATCGGACATGCCATCGCGCGTGACTTTGCGCTTGATCGAAATCTCAGAAAACGCTGCGTATTCGCCGCCTAAACCACCGTCGCTGTTATCAAAAACCAGTTCGATGGAAGCCAGACCGACCGGCTTGCGATTGACCGAGCCATTGAAGATGACGTCCGTCATCGACTCGCCGCGCAGGTTTTTCGCCGAGCTTTCGCCCATTACCCAGCGCACGGCGTCGATCACGTTCGACTTCCCGCAACCGTTCGGACCGACAATGGCCGACAGATTATTCGGGAAATTCACGGTGGTCGGATCGACAAACGATTTAAAGCCCGCCAACTTGATACACTTCAATCGCATAGCACTTTAAGACCTAGAGAGACTTTGAAACCCAGAGAGTTTTAGAAACCAAACGGCTTTAGAAACTCAGATTAAGTGTTTGATTTTATTGTTTTAACAGAGAAGGATTGCCAAGCATTCCAGAATGCCCGCAACATAGGCCGCGTAGTGTATCGGTTTTGTCACACGGAGACTACGCCGAAATAAGAGCTAGAAATGACTTGAAGTTACGCCGCGATCGCGCGTCGGCAGAATTCCCAAATATCGTTGGCGAGTCGAGCGGTGGAGGCCTGGTCCGGCTCCGAATTTTCCGAGGCCAGCAGCTCGCTGTGCACAGTGGTCGATACCACGTTGTAAACGAGAACCGCTAAGCGCTGCGGATCATCTTTGCGCACAACGCCGGCTACCATCCCCGCTTCCAGCTCTTGGGCGATTAAGGCAATCAACGGCCGCAAAGCGATTTGTAAATCGAGCGGCCGCGACTCGGCCAAGCGCAAATGTTCGCGACTCAATGCGGCGCCGCGCCGATAACTCGGCACCGTGTTGGGGATTGATCCGACGGTTCCTTTTTGAAGAACGATGTAAGTGAGAATGATTTTTAGCCGCTCCATCGGCTCATCGATCTTCGCAATCAATTCGCCGAAAAGCTGAGTCGCCTTGCGGATCGTCTGCTCGAAAACCGCTAGAACGAGATCATCCTTACCCTCGAAACGCTCGTAGAACGCCCGCCGCGACAACCCCGTCTTGGTCAACACAGCGCGAATCGTCAGGCCCTCCAATCCCTCCTCTTCCAGAAGATCGTATGCAGCCTCCACGATTTTGCGGCTGCGCTCGAGGATCTGCTCGCGACCGGTTTCAAGCACTCGCTTCGCGGAACGCTCTTCCCAAAGCGCCGGCGCCTCGGCGGTCGCCTCAGAGGATGAGTTAGACATAAACGACTTTCTCGGGGTTGAGAACTGTGTTTCCGTATTACGCTTTTTTAATTCACGACTGTCAACCCTCAATTTCAGGGATAATACCTCACCCGTTGACACCCAGAGCGGCTGCAATCCAACTACGCGAGAACAAAGTTCTCGGCCTTCCAGCACTGTTTTATTGAGGAGTATTTCATGGCTTCTGTGACCTACATCGAGCACGACGGTACCGAGCACAAGATCGACGTACCCAATGGCGAGACGTTGATGCAAGGCGCTGTTAGCAACGCGATCAATGGAATTCTGGCGGAGTGCGGCGGCGGTCTCTCCTGCGCAACCTGCCTGTGCGTGGTCGATCCGGCCTGGACTGACAAACTCCCGCCGATGTCGGAGATGGAGCAACAACTGCTCGAGTTCTCCCCCAACGGCGATAAACCTGGAGCGCGCTTCAGCTGCCAAATCATCGTGAACGACGATGTCGACGGCCTGATCGTCCACATTCCCGAATCGCAGTATTAACCGATAACCGCATTAAATCCGCACGCTGCTAACGATCACACTCAGGCGCCTCGCTAAGGCGCGAGTTATTTAAAGGAGTACGAACATGCCGATTGACGCCACCAAACCGGTACCGCCGGAATACCCCCGAGTTGCCGGTGCAGACAACATCCCCCCGCACGTACCTAAGGAACTGGTGCGCTCGGCGGGCCTGACTTTCGGACCTGAATTCCTCAAGGGACCACACGATTTCATGGCGAAGCTGCACCAGACGATGCCGCCGATTTATTACGACGTCAGCCCCATGATGAATGCGTGGCAGCTTATCAAGCACGAGGATGCGTACTTCATGCTGCGCAATCCGGAGATTTTCTCCAATGAAGGCGCCACGCCGTTCCCACGCGATCCCAACGATTATTTCTACTTCATCCCCATCGAGATCGACCCGCCGCACCATCGCAAATACCGTGCGATTCTCGATCCCGTGTTCTCGCCGCAAGGCGTGCTCAAGCTCGAACAGAAGATTCGCGACCTCGCCAACGATCTGATCGATCAGTTCATCGACAAGGGCGAGTGTGAATACACCGAGGAATTTGGGCGCCCGCTGCCGGTTTCGGTATTTCTCGACTTGATGGGTTTGCCGCAGGAAAAACGCGATATTTTCGTGAAATGGGCAGTCGATCTGCTGCATTCCAACGATCGCACGATCATGGCGCAATCGATGGCTTCGATCACCGCTTACCTCAAAGAAGTCATCGCGGAAAAAACCAAAAATCCAGACGACCACGTGATCAGCCGCATCATTCACACACCGGTGGATGGCCGACCGATGACACCGCCGGAAATTTTTGGCTTCGTCGTCTTCTTATTTATCGGCGGTCTCGACACGGTATTCGCCACGCTCAACAACATCTGGCTGTGGCTCGCGCAAAATCCCGACCGCGTCAAAGAGATGGTCGATGACCCCGCGAATATCAACGCGCAAACCGAAGAGCTGCTGCGCGTGTGGGCGGTGACTTTTTCCGGTCGCGTGCTCGCACAGGATGTCGAGATGCGCGGCGTGAAGATGAAGAAAGGCGAACGCATCACCGCCATTCTGCCAGCTTGCAATTACGATCCGGACGTATTCCCGAATCCAACCCATGTCGATTTCCATCGCCCGCGCAAACCGATCCTGACCTTCACCGGCGGTGTGCACAGCTGCATGGGCGCCCACTTGGCCCGGCTCGAAGTGAAAATCGCCTTGCAGGAGTGGCTGCGTCGAATTCCGAAGTTCAAGCTGAAGCCGGGAACGCAAATCGAGTACCGCCCTGGCGGCGTCGTCGGGCCAGAACATGTGCCCCTAGTTTGGTGATAGCAGCAGACCAGTCTGAGGGGAGCGCACAATTGGCTCCCCTCTCTCAATCCATATCAGACAGTTAGCACGCCTTATTCATCCGCTCTCTTCATTTGATAAGCCCACACTGCAGCAGTCGCGAGAACAACGTTCCACCGTACCCCTTTTTTTCATCGGCCTATGTATACCGCCTATCAGCAGATGTACTTATTTTCATTGACATATGACAAGAATGGTAATTAAATAAGCGAGAACAAGGTTCTCAACCCCCAACTCTCAAACACCATTATTCTCAAACCCGTTGAGGTAGGCAGTAACATGGACACCAGCATCTTTTCCACGCTCGCCGCGCACTACGAATGGAAGTTATCGCTGATCGCGCTGGTCGCGATCATGGGCATCCCCTTCGTTTTCAAGCATGTGCTCGCAATGATCCCGACGATCAAGCGCGCGCAAGAGCTGAACAAACAAGTCGCCGACAAAAAAATGGAGCGCAAGGTCTACTCGGAAAACCAAAAGTGGAACAAGAAATGGGCCTCGCTTTATCTCGTCGTGGCCTTCGCTGGAGTTCTGCCGTTCTGTCTTACGACGGAAACACAAGCCTGGTGGAAATTCCTGGTCGATGTTTTCGTGATCCTTATGGTGTATGACTTCTTCTACTACTTGACCCACCGCTTCCTGTTCCACGAAAGCAATGGCGTGCAAGGCCCGCTGATGTGGATGCACGCGATTCACCACCAGCAGAACAATCCCTGCCGTCTCGATTCCAGCTATATCCATCCGCTCGAAGTCGCGATTGGTCTCGGCCTGTATGTTGCAACTATTTTTGGATTGTCGTTTGTGCTCGGTAATTTCCATGTGGGCACCATCATCGTCACCTGGATCGCCTTCTCGGAAATCAATCTGCACAACCACGATCGCTGGGAGTCGGACAAATTCCCGTTCAAATATTTGAACTACGCATCGGTAATGCACCACAACCATCACGTTCGTTTCACCGGCGGCAATTTCGCCACCATCACGCTGTTCTACGATTGGCTATTTGGCAGCTACGACACGGGCAACGGCTGGGGCAAAAACAAGCGCGAACCTATCGCTGAAAAAGCCAGTGCTTAAACGACAAGCGCTTTAAATAAAAAAGGGGAGTGAAATTCACTCCCCTTTTTTATTTGCGACAGTTTTATTTTTTACTGACAACGTTATTTCCTGCTGACATGCATCGCAACCGCTCAAAGTTTGCGATCGATTTTCAACACCACTCTTTGCGTCGCATCGGATACATTCAACGTTTCACTGTTGCCTTCCAGATCGCCAGCTTCGCCGCGCACCTGACCCGATGCAGTAATTCGCGCAAAAATCTGCACCTGTTTCGCGCTGGATAAATCCATCCCGGGCGCCATCGCCATGCTGTTGTCGAGTGTCACCTCGATCGGCAGTTTCGAGGATTCCAAACGCGCCACTGCAAGCGGCATAGGTGGACCCGCGACTGCTTTTGCAAACACAAACAATGTGCCTCCTGACGGTTGCGACTCGATCAAATCGTTAGACAACGACACCGAAACAATAAATTTGGGGCCGGGCAATCCTTCGGGGCCCAATTGCTGCTCGGCTTGTTGAATCCCCCGCTCGATCATCGTGCGACTCGCAGCAGATGGCGGCAGTAATCGCAACAGATGACGCCAATGAATCAATGCTTGCGCGAAATCTTTGCGCTCAAAAGCGGCGATACCCAACAGCCCCAGCGCAGTGGTTTGATTCGAATCAAGCTGCAACGCGCGCTGCGCCTGCGCCAATACTTCGGGCGTCAATTGGCGATTCGAAGCAAGATACAAAGCCTGCGCGTACTGGCCCGCAATATTCGCATCTTCAGGAAACTGTTTGAGGATCGAACCAAACTGCGCGGCCGCATCGTTGTAGCGCTCGAATTGCATATCGAGTTGCGCGAGCATGAAACGCTTTCTGCCGTCTTTATCGTCGCGATGCTTTAGATTTTTTTCGAGTGCATCGCGCAACTGTTCGAGCGTCGCACGATTATCTTCACCCGCGCGAATATCGCTCGCACTTTGCTCCAACAATTGTTGGATGCGCCAATCCGACCAGCTACCGGTATAAAAATAAAAAGCGGCTGAAAAAACCGGCAGCAATACGGCGAATGCGATCAACCAAATGCGACCGCGTGTCGCTGAGTTACCGGTTTGTACATTGCCGCCAACATCGGCGCTCGCATCGACTTCCTGTAATAACCGGCGCTGCTGCTCGAGCGAGAGCTGATGAAACTCATCCGCATCGATAATACCGTTTCGATAATCGCTTTCCAGCTCAGCGAGCCGCGCTTTCGCAAAACCGACAACCGCACCGCGACGATCGCGCCATGAAACCGCCCCCAAAAACCACGGCGTCAGTACCGCTAAAATTGCCAGCGCACACAACAGCGCGGCAGAAATATAAAAACTCACGCGCGCGTCTCCGGTTTTTGCGATGACTTAGCAATGCTTTCGTTTGAATCTTCGTTTTCGCCGCTCAATAAGCGCTGTAATTTTTCGCATTCATCTGTGGACAATTCCGCCATTGCACTAACGGCAGCGCGACGACGAGCGACATTAATCAAGACAACGATACCCACCACAAAAAAGGCGACCGGTGCGAGCCACAAGACTGCAGTTTTTTTATCGAACGGCGGCTGGTACAAAATGAATTCGCCATAACGCGACACCATGAACTCGACGATTTCGCTGTCGGTCTTTCCCTCTTTCAGCAGGCGCTGTAATTCATGACGCAAATCGTTGGCGATGGGCGCATCGGAACCGGCCAAGTTTTGATTCTGGCACTTCGGACAACGCAAATCTTCGATGAAATGCTGATAGCGTTCGCGCTGCGTTTCGTTATCGAACTCATAGGGGTCGATCGCTGCAGACGCTCTTGCCGCGACGAAGAGTAAAAAAATATAAAAATAAAAATGACGCACGATTAACTTCCCGCGCTTTCTTGAGTTAATCGATCGAGCAGCGGTTTGAAGGTTTCATCCCACACGCGTTGATCGAGCGGCCCCTGATAGCGAAGACGGATCAGACCTTTTTTATCGACCACATAAGTTTCGGGCGCGCCGGTAACGCCGAGATCGAGCCCGAGTTTACCCGCGCGATCTTCGAGCACAGCGATATACGGATTGCCTCTCTCGGCGATCCATTGTTTCGCTTTCTGCGATTCGTCTTTGTAATCGACACCGAGAATGGTGACGCCCTGCTGCGCGAGTTTTACAAGATAGGCGTGCTCGTACACACACGATGGACACCATGTCGCCCAGACGTTCACCAAAACAATTTTATTCTGGAGCACGCTGTTGTCGATCGTCGCCCCGCTTTGCAACTCGGGTAGTGCGAACGCAGGAAATGGCTTTTCGAGCAAAGCCGACGGCAGGTTTTGCGGATTGTACTCGCCATCGCCGATCTGCTTTTGTACGACGAAAAAAAACACCGCGAGTACGACAAAGATGATCAGCGGAATAAATAATTTGAGTCGCTGCATTTCGATTCCCTAATTACGCGTCAATTACGCGCCAATCATGCGTTAGCCGCTAAGGCCTGCACTTCGATTTTTTCACTGCGCGCCAGGCGATAGCGTTTATCGAGCGCGGCAATTATTCCTCCCAGCCCCATCAACAAACCGCCGCCCCAGATCCAGCGAATGAATGGTTTCAAATGCAGCCGCACCGCCCACGCACCCCCTTCGAGTGGCTCACCGAGTGCAACATAAACATCGCGAAACGCACCCGCATCCACCGCCGCCTCGGTCATGATCTGATCGCGGCGCGCGTTGTAGCGGCGCTTTTCCGGATGCAATTCGGCGACGAGTTTTCCTTCGCTCACAATCGAAATCAAACCGCGCTCGGCGATGTAATTCGGCCCCCGCACAGGCTCGGTGCCGGAAAATAAAATATCGTAACCGGCGAATTGCACGCGCTCGCCGATGCCCATGCGCAAGTCGCGCTCCTGCGTGTACACGGTGGTGAGACCGACACCGAGCGTCGACATCGCAAAACCGAGATGCGCGATAAGCATGCCGTAATAAGCCGGTGTCAATCGACGCAAGCCAATCAGCCAGTTATTCGCGTTGCGGACTTTATTGCGCAGATCTTGAATCGTCGCACCGATCACCCATGCCGCAAGACAAACGGTTAGCGCAACGCCCCAGTGAAAATGCCCGCCATAAGCCACGGGGAAAATTACGCCGACAACAACACTGGCGATTGCCGCTGGAAGCAAACGTCGTACAACATCGTAAGCGCGATTATTTTTCCAATGATTGCCGGGGCCAATTCCGAGAAACACCAGCAACACCGACATCAGCGGCGCGAACACCGCGTTGAAATACGGCGGGCCCACCGAATATTTGCCGAGCTTGAGCGCATCGACCACGAGCGGAAATAACGTACCGCACAACACACTCAACGCCGCTGCAAGTAACACGACATTATTGAACAGCAGAAAAATTTCGCGCGACAGCCAACCATACTGCGCGTTGCTGACAACAACAGGTGCGCGCAAAGCATAGAGCGTCAGCGAACTGCCGATCACAACCGCGAGAAACGCGAGAATGAAAATACCGCGCGATGGATCGGCAGCGAACGAATGCACCGAGGTGAGCACGCCCGAGCGCACTAAAAATGTTCCGAGCAAACTCAACGAAAATGCAAATATCGCGAGCAGTACCGTCCAGCTTTTAAACGCGCCGCGTTTATCGGTCACCGCGAGCGAATGAATTAATGCGGTGCCAACCAGCCACGGCATGAACGATGCGTTTTCGACAGGATCCCAGAACCACCAGCCGCCCCAACCCAATACCGTATACGCCCACCAGCTACCGAGCATGATGCCGATGGTGAGAAACATCCACGCAATGTTGGTCCACGGACGCGACCAGCGCGCCCACGCCGCATCGAGCTGACCGCTCCACAAGGCCGCAATCGCAAACGCAAACGCCACCGAAAAACCGACATAACCGAAATACAGCATCGGCGGATGAATCACCATGCCGGGATCTTGCAGCAATGGATTCAAATCCGAACCTTCACTGGGCGGATTCGGCAACAAACGCGCGAATGGATTTGAGGTCAGCAACATGAACAACAAAAATCCAACCGCAATCGCGCCCATCACCGCAAGCACACGCGCGAGCATATCGAGCGGCAATTGCCGACTGAATACTGCAACGGCAACGGCCCACAACGATAAAATCCACACCCACAACAGCAGCGAACCTTCATGCCCGCCCCACACCGCAGCAAATTGATAAAACCACGGCAATTCGGAATTCGATTGCTGCGAAACAATCGCGACGGAAAAATCATTCGTTAAAAACGCGTGCGCCAACACCGCAAACGCAACGCTGAGCATGACGCATAAACCCACCGCGAGCGGGCGCGCCGACTGCAACAACAGATCATTGCGCTGAAATACGCCGATGGTGGGCAGCAACGCGAGCGACGCCGCAAGGAAGAGTGCAAGGATTAATGCGAAGTGGCCGAGTTCTGGAGTCATCTAAATCTCAATTTTCAAAACTTCCTCCGCTGACAGCGGCGGAAGTTAATTGGCCGTCGGTTTAAGCGTCGCGGGCGTCTTGATTGTCTCTGGCGTCTTGATTGTTTCAGGTGGAATGGCCAGTGAATCTTTCACTTCCGGCGGCATGTAATTTTCATCGTGTTTAGCCAGCACTTCGCTCGCCTGAAATACACCGCGATCATCGAGCACACCACTCGCCACAATACCCTGCCCTTCGGCAAATAAATCGGGCAGGATGCCGGTGTATTCGACCTTCACGGTCGCCTTGTAATCGGTGATATCGAAAGCCACTTTCAAACTATTCGGATCGCGCTGCACGCTGCCATTCACCACCATGCCACCTGCGCGAATTTTTTTACCCGCCGCCGCTTTGCCGGCAACGATTTCCGCGGGCGGATAAAACAAATTGATATTTTCGCGCATGGCATAGGTCGTTAAACCGACGGCACTGGCGACGCCGATGAGAACGAGTAAAACGATAAATAAACGCTGGCGACGGATCGGATGCATAGTGAATTTCTACGATTAATGCGAAGACGCTTGCGCGGAGTCCGCAGAGCGCGCACGTGCGGCACGACGCTGTTCGCCCGAGCGGATTTCATCGACGATGCGGCGACTGCGCTGGACCGGAATAGCGATAATCGCAACGAGAGTGACAATGCTGATGACGTAAGCGCTCCACACATACGCGCCGTGGCCACCCATCGCCCATACTGCTGTCAATGAATCGAATTGCATCGGCCTATCCCGTTTATATTGCACGCAGCGTACAGCATGAGAATTAAATAGAAATTAAGACTTAGATTGCACGAGCTCAGTTGTTAACGAGTTCACGTACCCACTGCGTGTTGCGTTCGCGCTGCAAAATTTCGCTGCGCATGGCCAGCAATATCGCCAGCGCGTAAAAACAATAAAAACCAAAAATCATGAGAATGAGCGGATACAACATTTCCGGCGCCATGGTGCTCTTGCCCATGATTTTCAACGTCGCCGGTTGATGCAGGCTGAACCACCAGTTCACTGACCAATAAATGATGGGAACGTTCACGACGCCGACAATACTGAGCACCGCGCAGGCTTTCGCCGCAGCCTGTTTATTTTCGAAGGCTTCGTAGAGCGCAATCACGCCCATGTACAGAAAAAATAAAACCAGTACCGAGGTAATGCGCGCATCCCATACCCACCACGTGCCCCAGGTCGGCTTACCCCAGATTGCACCGGTGACCAATGCCACAAAAGTTAATGCCGCACCGATCGGCGCTGCGCATTTCATCGCAATCTCGGCGAGTTTCATGCGCCAGATCAAACTGATCGCACCGGCGATGCCCATGAACACATAACCCGCCATCGCCAGCATGGAGGCCGGCACGTGGATATAAATAATGCGGAAGCTGTTGCCCTGACGAAAATCGGGCGGCGCGAACAATAATCCCCAGACGATGCCGGTGACGATCAACGCCGTCGACAACACTGCCAACCAGGGCAACCATTTGCCGCTGATTTGATAAAACCAGCGCGGCGAACCGAGTTTATGCCAGAGCGAAACCAGCCAGGACCACATCGGACGACAGTACTCAAAATGAAAGGGCGCGAAATTATAGCCGAAGCATTTGCAGCGCCGTATGCGTGAATCGCTGCGATTCGATAACGAATCGACAGCTTAGTTATCGAGACTGATACGCACCGCACTCGCGATGGCGAAAGGCGCCAATGGCAACGCCAATGCGAGCAATGCGCCGAGCACAGCGATCTGCCCGCCGTAGCCAAAACCTTCAGCAGCGGCCTGCACCGCGCTCGCGCCAAAAATCAGCACGGGAATGTAGAGCGGCAGCACGATGAGCGACAGCAGCAAACCGCCGCGACGCAAGCCCACCGTCAACGCGCCGCCGATCGCACCGATCGTACTAAGCACTGCAGTGCCGAGCAGCAAGCTCGCAATCAACGCCGGCATCGCGCTCGCCGGCAACTGCAGCAACAAAGCCAGGACCGGTGCGATGATGGCGAGCGGCAAGCCTGTCACCAACCAATGCGCGGTGCATTTGGCCAGCATCACGATGTAGAGTGAACACGGGCTCAGCAGCATTTGTTCGAGACTGCCATCGTCGTAGTCGCTGCGAAACAAACCATCGCTCGCGAGCAGACACGATAACAGCGCAATCACCCACAGCATGCCGGGCGCAATCGACGCCAACTGTTTCGGTTCGGGCCCGATACCCAGCGGCAGCAGTGTGCAAACCAGCGTAAAAAACAGCAGCGGATTGGCGATTTCGGCACGGCGGCGCAGCGCCAGCAAGACATCGCGACGCACCATGCGCAGCGCTATCGCCACGGTCGATAGCATCGGTGTCGAAGGCAATAACATCGAAGAATTCATGCCGATGCTTCCGCATGAACGCTCGTCGCGATCTGCAACGCGATCGAACGCAACTGAGGCAGCGACAACGATTGGTGCGAAGTCAGCAATACCGCTCCGCCCGCCTCGGCGTGCGCGGCAATCCATCGCTCCAGCTCGGCGACACCGCGACGATCGATCGCCGTGAACGGCTCATCGAGAATCCACAACGGCGCATCGGTCAAAAACAAGCGCGCCAGCCCCACCCGCCGCTGCTGCCCCGCCGACAACTGATAACACGGGCTGTCCTCATAGCCGAGCAAGCCGACGCGTTCAAGCGCGCGATCGATCGCTTCGACACAATCGAAACCGCGCAACCCGACCCACCAATGCAGATTTTCGCGCGCACTCAGCGCGGCTTTGAGACCGATCGCATGACCGAGATAAATCGTCGCGGCGGCAAACTCGGCACGACGGCGCGCAACCGCTTCACCGCGCCACAACATCTCGCCGTCCCAGCGGCTCGATAGTCCGCCGATGCAACGCAGCAAGGTGGTTTTGCCAACGCCGTTGGCGCCTTCGAGCTGCACGATATCGCCCGCACTTAACACCAGCGAAATCGGCTCGAACAGCGGCGCATCGTCGCGCTCGCAGGTCACGTTTCGCAGTTCTAGCAGGGGTTGATTCGCTGGCAACTGGCTCAATCGAATGGGCTCAACTCGAAAGAAGGTACATGAGAGGTTCAATATTTTTGTTGGGTGGCCGCTACAGTGAAGATGAGCATCGCACTGACGACCAATTCCTACGCTGCCACCACTTACGCCGCCACTCCCTACGCCAACAGCTCAGCGCCTGCGGTCGGCGCGACGTCGTTCGCATCGGGCGCGCTCGCCTCGACCACGAGTACCAATACCAGTGCCAACACCAACAGCCGTATGGCAGCCATCGTGGAAGCATTGACTCACGCGCTAAAGGCGGCGGGCATCGACACTGTCACATCGCCCGATAACACATCACCGGCGAATTCGAGCGCGGCTATTATACTCAAGCAGCTGTCTGCACTGACAAAATTATCGAACCCTGCAAAACTGTCGGCACTCGTAACCGAGCTCTTCTCGACGAATTCGATGAGCTCAACCAATGGCGCGGCGCTCATGGAGCTAAATCTCAATCAATTGCTCAATAGCTCGACACTGCAAAAAGTGTTGACGCAATTGCCCCCGGAATTATTGAGCAAGCCGCAAGTCATCGAAGCGCTGGTCCTGCAAAACACCTTGCTGCCAACAACGCCGGGCAAAACGCAATCCGCATTACCGATTTTGATTTTGCCAACGCCCACAAACTCAGCCGCACAAAATAGCAACTCAGCAGCTCCTGTCCCGAGCACGCTGTATCGCGTCAATGTCGAGTGGCAGAACAAACTAATTCAATTGCTGAGTCCACAACCGCTGCCGAGCGGGACGCGCGTGCCGCTGCAAATCGATCCCGCGCACGGCGCGAATGCACATCCAACAATCACGTTGCTGCGCCCGGAAGTTGCCGCAAAAATTTTGCTGGCACAAAACATCGCGCGCAGTGCTGCTGCAACCAATGTTTCATCAGCACCGCAAACAGCACCGACCGTTTCATCTGTGCCGCTGCAACCGACACCCGCACAGACGATTCAACAATCGTTGCGCGAATTATTACCGCGACAGCAGGCGCTGCATACATTGGTGCCGCTGCTGCAAAAATTTATCGCGCCTGCAGTGCGCGAACAATTGCCACCACAGATCAACAAAGCACTTGCGCAATTATTGCAATCGCTGCCGAAAGCGGCTCAGCTGCAAAATTCGGACAATGTAAAACGCGCGATCAACAACAGCGGCAGCTTCCTCGAAGCCAAAATTGCCAATACGATTACCGCGCAACCCGATGCAGAGCCATTAGCAAAAATTGCAGCGACCGATATCAAAGCGCAGGTCACCGCATTGCTTGCGTTAGTCCGTCAATTCGCGCCACACGCTGCAACTGCGCTGAAAACTGGTTCGTCCCCTGGCCTCTCTCCGCAAGCGGCAACAGAATTTGTTGCCGACGATGAGTTCGTTTACACCAAACCTGTCATTCAACATGCCGCGGTCGATGGCGCGTCATTGAACGAAAACGAATCGCTCGATAATTTACTCTCGCAACTCAGCAAATTATTGCAATCGGGTTTCGCGCGCATTCAGCTCAATCAACTCGACAGCGCCAATGCGCGCCATATCAATCATGACTCGCAAGCGCCGGTACCGACGTGGGTGCTCGAATTGCCGCTGCGCACGCAGCACGGTGTCGATCAATTGCAATTGCGTATCGAGCAGCATCGCAAGCAACAGCAGCAACGCAAGCAGGTGCAGTGGAACGTGGAAATCGCTTTCGATTTACATCAAGCCGGAAAAATTGCCGCGTCGTTGGCGATTGTCGATAACAGCGTATCGGCAACGCTGTGGGCCGAGCAGGAAAAAACGCATTTGCGCGTGCGCGAGGAAATGGATTTCTTGCGTGTGGGCCTCGAATCGGTTGGCGTCAAAGTCACCGAAATGCAATGTCGATTGGGGTTGCCGACGCCGCGCGCAAATCCGATTTCACAACAGCTCGTTGACGTTCACACATGAAACCGGTTGATGCTCACACATGAACACCTTCGACAGCGGCAGTCCTCAAAACGGCGAAAAGCAAGCGGTCGCGTTGGCCTACGACGGCAAGCGCGCGCCAACTGTTACCGCCGAAGGCAGCGGCGAACTCGCCGAGCAAATCATCGCGATTGCGCGCGAGCACGGCATTCCGCTATTCGAAAATCCGCAATTATTAACCTTGTTGCAACAGGTGGGACTGGGCGAAGAAATTCCGGAAACGCTGTATCTGTGCATCGCACAGGTCATCGCGTTCGCGTACAAAATTCAGGGAAAATTTCCGAAGGATTGGCAGGCGCCGCGCGATGATGACTCATCACACGACAATACTCACGGCTTACTGCCGCTGCTGCCGCCGCAATAACGACAGCAATTCCACTTCCGCCGCCGATGCCTCGCCATCCTGCGCAGTCTTGGCGAGCAATGCTTGCAACTGGCCATACTGCGGCTGATCGCTGGTGTGATTATTTTCGATGCCGTCGAGACGCTCGCTGAAACGTCTGACAATTTTATCGGCTTCGAGCACGCGCTGGCCGATCGCCAATAATTCCTGCTGATTCTGTTCGCGCACCGCGACGCATTTTTCTTCGAGCGCCGCGCATTGCGTCGTCAGTGTTTCGATGTGCGCGACGAGTTTTCGATTGGCGATAATCAACGCCGCGATGACTCCGATAGTCAGCGCAGCGAAAATCAGCATGCCTATTTCAAAAATCGTCATAGCCTCAATTCACACTTTCAATTTACACTTTCGATTCACAAGAATGATTACATATCGGTGAGATCGGCCCACTCTTCATCGGTCAGCAATTTCGCCAACTCGACCAGGATGAGCAGCTCGTTGTTTTTGTGGCAGACGCCCTGAATGAATTTGGCGCTGTCCTCGTTGCCGACATTTGGCGCCGTTTCGATTTCGGACTGACGCAGATAAACCACTTCGGCAACCGCATCGACCAGAATACCGATCACATGCTTGCCCGCTTCGATAATCACGATGCGCGTTTGATCGGTCACTTCCGCTGGCGGCAGACCGAAACGATCGCGCGTATCGAGCACAGTCACCACATTACCGCGCAGATTGACGATGCCGAGCACATAACTCGGCGCGCCCGGCACGGGAGCGATCTCGGTGTAGCGCAATACCTCCTGCACCTGCATCACGTTGATGCCGTAGGTCTCGCCGTCGAGACGGAAAGTCACCCATTGCAGTACCGGATCTTCAGCGTTCTTTGCAGTTTTGGTCGCCATCGAGATGTGCCTTTTGCGAATATTCTTTGAATATGACTTAACGTGGCCGAGCCTAGCTCTCACAAGTCCACTGGCTCAAGCCATAACTACTATAGATCAAGGCCTGTTCATCGCCAGCTTGCGTATGACAAGCCGACTTGCAGGCTTGCCCCCTAGCACCTTCTCATCGATGAGGCGCTAACGCTTTGAGCGTTTACGATCTTGATTGTGAAAAAGCCATGCGAGCTGAGAAATATCGAACAGCGCGCACATTTGATCGATCAGGGTTCCCGCCAGCCACGGACGCTTGCTGCGCTCACCGCGCCAGCGCACACGATCGGGATCGAGCAACGTAGTACCGACCACGGCATCGACGGCCAATCCCCAATCGGAACCGAACAGCGACACCACATAGCGATATTGCTCGCGCATCGCAGCGTTGTAGCGCTCGGGCATTACGACCAACCCCGTGTCCATGGTGCGCACGTTGTATTCCTTGATCGGCAACAAGCCCATGAACCATTCGGTCTGTCCGAATATTTCGGTCAGCGCGTCTTCCTCTAACGGGTAAATGCTGCCGAGCTCAACGAGCGGCGCCGCCAACTGCAATCCACCCGCCTTAAAAATCAAACACTCGAACGGTTGCTGCGCCCACTGAGGTCGACCGTTAGACAACCACGCGGCCGGGGGCGCCATCGTCGATAAATCGGTACTGCTGTGCGCGGGCGCAGTTGGCTCTGATTTCGGCTCGACCGATGTTTCTACTTCGACTGGCGGCGTGAGCTCGACCGCAAGCTTTGCTTCAAGCGCAGGCCTGGATTCGACGACAGGTTTGGATTCAACCGCTGATTTAACTTCTACGGCAGGCGCTGTTTTTACCGGAACGTTAGCTTCAACAGCCGGCGCGACGGCTTCCGCAACCGGCGGCAGCGGCATGCGCAAATTGAGTGTACGCACAGGCTCGGCGTAAGGACGCGCCGGCACAACACGCGCTGGGCGCGGAGCACTCGGCAGCGGCGCGATATTACTGCCCGATGCGAGTTTGAGCGTGCCTTCATCCACGTGAGACTGCTCGCCGGCAGCACGATTGGCGCTATCCACAGCATTATCGTTGAGCAGACTATCGAGATAGTCCTGCAGAAAATCGTTGGAGTTACTCATTTCAACGCACGCCTATACCACTGCTATTACCAGCGCTCGTGCTCGTCTGCGTATTCGCGCTCGCAGTGGTTTTTACCTGGGTTGCAGATAACTGCGGCGCGAGCAAAATTTTTAACAGCGATCGATACGCTTCGACACCGCGACTCGCCGGATCGAATTGCGACGGGAACTTACCCGCGCGACTCGCATCGCGAAACTTCGTATCGATCGGAATAATGCCGGGCCAGATGCGCCCCTCATATTGGTGACGCAGCGTATGCAGACTGGATACCGCTGCGGCGGTACGGCGATCGAACATGGTCGGAATAATCAGATAAGGCAGTGCTTTCTGGGTTGAGCGCGCGAGCATTTCGAGCGTGCGCAACATGCGCTCCAGCCCTTTGAGCGCGAGAAATTCGGTCTGCACCGGAATCAACAAGCGTTCGCATGCGGCGAGCGCGTTGACCATCAGCGCGCCGAGCACGGGCGGCGTATCGATCAACGCGTAATCGAAATCATCCCATAACAGCGCCAATGCTTTACTGACGCGCACACCGGAACCTTGCAACGAGCGCCGCTCGACTGTGGCCAACGCAGGGCTCGCCGCAAGTAATTGCATGCTCTGACTTTGAGAATCGATGGCGGCCACGGGAACGAGTAGCTTTTTTACCTCATCGCTCGTCGCGATCACCTGCTCGGAGAATAGATTAAAGGCAGAGGTCGGAATCTCTTCGGGGTTGTAACCGAAATAACTGGTCAGCGAGCCGTGCGGATCGAGATCGACCAACAACACGCGATGACCGCGCTCGGCCAGCAAACCGGCAAGGGCGACCGTCGTCGTGGTTTTACCCACGCCGCCCTTCTGATTTGCCACCGCCCAAATATGCACGTTGAACTCCGCGACGTCTTGCCAAAAGCCTTATACAACAAAAGACGTCAAATAATTGTTATCGCACCCTGTCGACGCGGTTTAGAGCAAATAGTCTGCCATTTAGGCGACGCTCCGGCTCAAACAGCCCAGCTAAAACAGCAACGTGCGAAGTGGGAATATAAGGTTAGGGGGTTTTCGGGAGGTTTGCACCCGCAGCGGGCGCATCTTTCACGGCAGCTGGGGCCTGCTGCGTTGAGGAAGCTGCCGATGACTGCGGCAAGCCAGTATCGATCGGCGCAGGAATCACCTCGGCGGGTGCACTCGCCGATTCGCCCGGTTTGATCTCTTTGAGCTGCGGCCGCAATGCGCCGGTTTTGGAAATCATCAGCACCACGCGGCGATTCTTCGCGCGCGTCTCCGGCGAATCGTTGGGCACCACCGGCTGAAATTCGCCATAACCCGCGGCGACCAGCCGTGAAGCATCGAGTCCTTCTTCGATAAATAACTGCACCACCGCGGCCGCACGCGCAGACGATAACTCCCAGTTACTCGGATAGCGCGCCGTGTGAATCGGGCGATCGTCGGTAAATCCTTCAACGCGCACCGCATTGCTTTGATCTTTCAAAATCGCGGAAACCTTGCCGAGCAATTCAAGCGCCTGATTGCTCAACGTCGCATCGCCGCTATCGAATAACAGCGAAGACTGCATTTCCACTTCGAGCCACTCTTCGTTGCCGCGCAGCGACACCAGATTTTGTTTCATCAAATCGCCGAATGCTTTTTCGATTTCATTCGCGATTTGTTTGAATTCGTCGGGAAGCTCGTCGCTCTGTTTACCATCGCGCAGATTTTCCGCCTCACCCTGCCCCTGCTTATCTTTAATTGCATCGGCATTGAGTTTGACGAGGCTGGTAGGATTGGATTTAGCGGTTTCGCCGATTTGAATCGGCTTCAAGGATAATTCAGGCTGATTGAAAGCGTCTTCGAGCGTGTTCGACAACACGCGATATTTACTTTCGTTGACCTGCGAAATCGAATACATCACCACGAAAAAAGCGAATAGCAGCGTAATAAAATCGGCATACGACACCAGCCAACGTTCGTGGTTGGTATGTTCTTCGTGCCCCTTGCGCCGCCCCATTCCGTACCTCGTGACAACGATGCTGTTATGAGTCGACGAAGCCGTTGAGCTTGAGCTCGATCGCGCGCGGGTTCTCGCCCTCGGCAATGGCAATCACTCCTTCGATAAGCATTTCCCTATACTGCGATTGAATACGCGCGTGACCGCGCAATTTATTCGCTACCGGCAGAAAAAATAAATTCGCAAACGCAACGCCATAAATCGTCGCCACGAATGCGGTCGCAATACCCGGACCCAATTTACTCGGATCGGCGAGATTGCCCATCACGTGAATCAAGCCGAGCACCGCACCGATAATACCGATCGTCGGCGAATAGCCGCCCATCGCTTCGAAATATTTCGCTGCATCGACATCGCGCTGCTCGCGCAAGTCGGATTCAAGTTCCATCACGCCGCGTATCGAATCAGGCTCGCTGCCATCGACAAGTAATTGCAGCCCTTTACGCGCGAATAAATCGCGCTCGGTATCGGCAACGGTTTCGAGTCCTAATAAACCTTCTTTACGCGCCGCCATCGCCCAGCGCACGATTTTGCCGACGCCAGCTTTAAAATCGAGCTTCGGTGGCGAAAATACAAAACGAATGTTGTGCCACGCCAAGCGCAAGGTTGTCAGTGGCGTTTGCAGTGCAGCGGCGCCGAAAGTACCGCCGGTGACAATCAAAAACGCGGGCAGATTAACGAGCGCACCGAGATGGCCACCTTCGAGCCAATTGCCGCCGAGAATCGCGATTAAACCGACGGCAACGCCGAGAATGCTCAATACATCCATGATTAATCGAATCCTCTCTTCGTTCGATCGTCATCGCGCAAACGAGCGTTCATCGTGATCAGCTCAGTTCCGCAAGACGCGGCCCGATCGCATTGAGTGCGAGCACTTCATCGGTGAGATTCGCTTTCGCCACGGCCATCGGCATGCCGTAAATCACCGAACTCGCCTCATCCTGCGCCCACACCGACGAACCATTTTGCTTGAGCATGCGCGCGCCTTCGCAACCATCGGCACCCATGCCCGTCAAAATAATCGCGAGCACCTGATCGCGATACACATTCGCCGCCGATGCAAACGTGATATCGACGCACGGTTTGTAATTGACGCGCTCATCGCCGGGCAGCACTTTGACCTTACCGCCCTTGCTGATCATCAACTGCTTGCCACCGGGTGCGAGCAATGCAAGTCCGGGGCGCAACGAATCGCCATCGACAGCTTCTTTCACATCGATTTTGCACAGACTGTTCAAACGCTCTGCAAACGCGGAAGTGAAAGTACCGGGCATATGCTGAATCAAAACAATCGGCGATGGGAAATTCGCCGGCAATGCGGTGAGCACTTGTTGCAATGCCACAGGGCCGCCCGTCGACGTGCCGATCGCTACCAGACTGTAATGCTTACGCGAGCGCGCACCCGCGCTTGTACTGGCAGAACGCACCGGCTCTACGCTTTTCTGCGGCGCGGCGGCGACAGGAGCCTCCCTAACAGGCTGCTTCAGCGGCGCTGGTGTCGATACTGGTGCTGGAGCAGGTGTTGCAGGACGCGCAGCCGGAGCCGCCACAGAAACGCTCGATCGTTTGCTGCGCGCTTTCGACACCATATTGATGCGCTCGGCGAGTTTGTTTTTCAGCTCGGCGGCATTGCGCGAAATCTCATCGAAATTTTTCGGCAGATAATCGACTGCACCCGCTTCGAGCGAATCGAACGTTACGCGCGCGCCTTCATACGTGAGCGAGGAAAACATCAGAATCGGCGTCGGCTGCTTCGCCATGATTTCGCGCACGGCGGTGATGCCATCCATGATCGGCATCTCGTAATCCATGGTGATGACATCGGGTTTCAATTCGAGCGTTTTTGCAACGCCTTCGCGCCCGTTACTCGCTGTGCCAACCACGCGCAAGCCCGGACATTGATCGATCATTTCGGTCAAACGGCGCCGAAAAAAACTGGAGTCATCGACAATCAGGACGGTAACCGTCATGTACTACCTCGAAATTATTAATTCTTTTAACGAGCGTAACGTTTGAGCATGCTCGGCACATCGAGAATCAACGCGATGCGGCCATCGCCCGTAATCGTCGCGCCGGCCATACCCGGTGTGCCCTGCAACATTTTGCCGAGCGGTTTGATCACCACTTCTTCCTGACCGATCAATTGATCGACCACAAAACCCACGCGCTGAATTCCGACGGAAACAATGACGACATGCGCTTCTTCGGGACGCGGCTCTCCATAACTGTTTTTTACCAGCCAGCTCTTCAGGAAAAATAACGGAATCGCTTTATCGCGCACGGTGATGACTTCGCGACCGTCGATCACATTCACGCGACGCAAATCCATATGGAAAATTTCGTTCACGCTCGCCAGCGGCAATGCAAATGTCTGTTGACCGAGCATCACCATCAACGTCGGCATAATCGCAAGCGTGAGCGGCACTTTAATAACGAGCCGCGTGCCTTCGCCGATTTTGGAAATGATTTGAATCTGGCCGTTGAGCTGTGAAATTTTGGTTTTCACCACGTCCATGCCGACACCGCGACCCGACACATCCGAAATTTCGGTTTTGGTCGAAAAGCCCGGCAGGAAAATTAAATTGAAGCATTCGGTATCGCTGAGACGCGCAGCGGCATCGGTATCAAGCAAACCTTTTTCAACGGCTTTTTGGCGCAGAATTTCGACATCCATACCACCGCCGTCATCGGTAATCGACAGCAGAATATGATCGCCTTCTTGCTCGGCGGCGAGAATAATTTTACCCGCGCGCGGCTTACCGGATTTTTCACGCTTCTCCGGACTTTCAATGCCGTGATCGACTGCGTTGCGCACCAAATGCACCAACGGATCGGCTAACGCTTCGACTAAGTTTTTATCGAGATCGGTCTCTTCGCCCTGTAATTCGAGCATGACTTCTTTTTTGAGGCTGCGCGCGAGATCGCGCACGACGCGCGGAAAGCGGCCGAATACTTTCTTGATCGGCTGCATGCGCGTTTTCATCACTGCGGTTTGCAAATCCGCCGTGACCACATCGAGATTGCCGACCGCTTTCGATAAGGCTTCATCGCCGCTTTTCGCGCCTAGGCGAACCAAACGGTTACGCACAAGCACCAGCTCGCCGACCATGTTCATGATGTCATCGAGACGCTGCGTATCGACACGCACCGTTGTCTCAGCCGCTGCACCTCCGGCTTTCTGCGCATCGGCATCATCGCCGCTTGCCGCCGGCTTTTCCGCGGGCTTGGGAGCGGGAGCCGGCGCCGGTTTAGCGACGGGAGTCGGAGCCGGTGCAGGCTTGCTCGCCGCTGCCGGTTTATCGGCGGGCGTTTTTGCCGCACCGTTAATCTCGCTAATTTTCGCGTTGGCGGCCGCCATATTGGCCGCAGCGTTATTTTTTACGACAGGAGCTGCGTTCTCGCTCGCACCCGGCCCCTTGCCCTTGCCGTGCAATTGATCGAGCAGCGCTTCGAACTCATCGTCCTGAATTACATCGTCGCCACCTGCTGCGGGTGCGGGCGCCGGTACCGGTGCTGCGACAGGTGCGGGCGCAATGCCGGGGGCTTTGCCTTTACCGTGCAATTGGTCGAGCAGCGCATCGAATTCGTCTTCGCTTATCTCATCGGCATTGGCGTCGGAATTAGCATTCGACTGAGCGGGTGCAGGCGTGGGAGTCGGCGCCGCTGGCGCTCCGCCGTGTTTACCTTTGCCGTGCAATTGATCGAGCAGCGCCTCGAATTCGTCGTCGTTGATTTCATCGCCGCCCGTTGCCGCCGCGACCGACGCTGCCGAATTATCCGAGGCTGTGTTTCCAGGGGCCGTGTTTCCAGGGGCTATGTTTCCAGGAGAGAGCGCATCGAGAAATTGTTCGAATTCGGCATCGGTAATATCGCCCGATGGCGGGCTGACCACCTCCGCAACTTCCTCGACAGCAGGCTCTTCAGGCGCAGGCGCAGCCTCTTCCAGATCGCCGTGAACGAGTTGTCCAAGACGCGAGAGCAAATCGGGATCGGCCGGTGTGGGCTGCTCGCCCGATTTCACCTGATCGAACATTTCGTTGACAGCATCGAGCGCTTGCAGCACCACGTCCATCAACGCAGGCGAGACACTGCGCTGGCCATTGCGCAACATATCGAAAAGATTTTCGGTGATATGGCAGCACTCGACGAGCGCGGTTAATTGCAAAAAGCCCGCACCGCCTTTGACAGTATGGAAACCGCGAAAAATGGCGTTGAGTAAATCGCGATCGTCGGGACGCTGCTCGAGTTCAACGAGCTGCTCCGAAAGTCGCTCAAGAATTTCGCCCGCCTCGACGAGAAAGTCCTGCAAAATCTCTTCGTCTTCACCGAAGCTCATGCAATATTCCTCTCTCCCGTGCTTTTGACGCTGTGATTACTTGACACGATGCCTTGCAAACAACACAGCAGCACTTTTAAAACCGTCGTTGAAATTGTTTTTTTAAAAACCGTTTTAAAAACTCGGATTAAAAAACCCGTTTTAAAAAGCCCGTCCTTAAAAACCCAGGCTAGAAAGCAAATCGTCGACGTCGTCCTGACCCGAAACCACATCGGCGCGCTTATGCGCGTTGATTGCGGGACCTTCGGCGACAATATCCGCACCCTTCGGCACCACTGCCTCTGCGTCGGGGCGGAAAATTCCGGTCAATTGTTCGACCTGACCGGCAACGCGCATCAACTCAACCAAGCGCGCTTCGACTTCCTGCACCAGCGTGATGACTTTTTTGATTACCTGACCCGATAAATCCTGGTAATCCTGCGCCAACAATATCGAATTGAATTTTGCCGACAGCTCGCTCGACTCATGCGTCGCTTCACCGAGAAATGAATCGATGCGGTGATAAAGTTCGCGAAACTCATCGGGCTTCATGTCGCGGCGAATCAATCGCTGCCAGTCGGCACGCAGCGCACTGGCGCCTGCGCCCAGCTTTTCGGCGACCGGAATACCCTCTTCCACCATGTCCATGGTTTTATCGGCCGATTTCTGCGTGAGATTAATGACGTAATCGAGACGCTCCTGCGCATTCGCCATTTTCGACATGCGATCGTGATCGAGACCCGCCGCGCCGGTTTCGATTTCAAAATTGCGGATGGCATCGTGCAGTCCGCGCGTCAGCTTGCCGACCTCGCGGTAAATACTCCGATCGCGCGCTTCGTTGATCGACTGAATCACACCGGCCGCGCCGGCAAAATTACCGCTTTCGAGCTGCTCGACCAGCGCGCGCGCGCGCTCCTTCAATTCGTCAAGAAGTTCGTCTTGCCCTTCAAAGCTCTCTGCACCCAACATAACTCGCGTCTCGTCAGATTGTTATTTTGCTGCGTCTACACGTTCGAAGATCTTTTCGATCTTCTCTTTGAGCACAGCCGCTGTGAACGGCTTGACCACATAGCCATTGACGCCGGCCTGCGCGGCTTCAATGATCTGGTCGCGCTTGGCCTCAGCAGTAACCATCAGGATGGGGAGATTCTTGAGTCGGTCGTCCGCGCGCACCGCCTTGAGCAGATCGATACCCGTCATGCCGGGCATGTTCCAGTCGGTGACCAGGAAATCGAAGTTGCCGCTTTGCAACATTGGCAGCGCGCTCGCCCCGTCGTCGGCCTCAGACGTGTTGGTGAAGCCGAGATCGCGCAGAAGATTTTTGATGATACGTCTCATGGTCGAAAAATCGTCGACAATGAGAATCTTCATATTTTTGTCCAAAGCAACCTCCTAACGATAAATCTTTGCGCCGCAGCCGTTACCCCAAAAAAAAGAGCTGGCTAGACGGCAATTACCTAGAGAGTCTAGTAGCAGAATGGAACCAGTCTAGTCGGAGTTGGGGAAAGTCAGAGGAAATTACAGATACGTATAACTGCTGATTAGCCAAAAGCTTGAGCGAAGGAGTTAAGTTTTTTTATACGCCCGATTAAGAAGTGTTCAGCGCTGCAAATCGTCGAACGCCCAATCGGTCATTTTTGCGCGCAGGCGCAATGCGGCCTGACTGTGAATCTGACTCACCCGCGATTCGCTGACGCCGAGCACCAGGCCGATTTCCTTGAGGTTCAGTTCTTCGTCGTAATACAGCGCCAGCACCAGACGCTCGCGCTCGGGCAGCGCAGAAATCGCCTTGGCCAATTGCTGACGCAGCGACTCGCTCTGTACCTGCTGCGCCGGTGAAGGGTTATCGCTGGGGATGTAGTCGTCGGGGCGCTCGTCTTCGCCGCCGAGATCTTCATAGCTGAACAAGCGCGTGCACAACGAGTCCTGCGACATCTCGCGCAGCTCGTCGAGCGAAACGCCGAGATCGGCAGCGAGCTCCTGATCGGTGGCGTCGCGTCCGAGACGCTTTTGCAGTCGGTTCATCGCCTCTTGAATACGGCGACCGTTGCGATGCACCGAACGCGGCGCCCAGTCGCCGCGCCGCACTTCATCGATCATCGCGCCGCGAATGCGAATGCCCGCGTAGGTTTCAAAACTCGCGCCTTTACTCGCATCGTAATTGCGCGACGCTTCGAGCAGGCCGATCAGACCCGCTTGAATTAAATCCTCGACTTGAACACTGGATGGCAGGCGCGCCTGCAGGTGGTGAGCGATGCGCTTCACCAGCGGCGAGTAGCGCTCGATCAATTGCTCTGGCGAATTGCCCTGCGCGGCACCGTACATCGTCAGACGATCAGAATTCGTCATTGCCGATATTCCAACGGTTTAGGGATTCAACCATCATTTTGTTCAACGCGAAATTGCCCAACGCTACCTTACTGGCCGGCCGCAGGTCGGACCAAGCGTTCGACGAAAAATTCGAGGTGCCCGCGCGGTGTGCTCGGCAGCGGCCAGCGATCGACCTTTTCGGCCAGACTCTGGAACGCCTGCGCGGCTTTGCTGCGCGGCGCCATCTCCATCACCGAGCGCTGGCGCTGAATCGCTTTGCGCAGATTATCGTCGAACGGAATCGCCCCGACGTACTGCAAGGTTGCATCGAGAAAACGCTCGCTGACTTGCAGCAGCTTATTGAACAGCGACTGCCCTTCCTGCGCCGTGCGCGTCATGCTGGCGAGCACGCGGAAACGGGTGAGGCCATAATCGCGATTGAGTAATTTGATCAGTGCATAGGCATCGGTAATCGAACCCGGTTCGTCGCAGACGACAACCAAGACTTCGTTCGCCGCACGCACGAAGCTCACCACCGAATCGGTGATGCCCGCCGCGGTGTCGATGATCAACACATCGAGCTGCTCGCCGACTTCGCTGAACGCATGGATAAGACCCGCGTGCTCGGCCGAACCGAGCTGCGCCATATGCTGCGTGCCGGACGAAGCCGGAATGATGCGCACACCGCTCGGCCCCGTCAGCATGATATCGAGCAGCGAATGCGTGCCTTTGAGCACGTCCTCCAACGTATGTTTGGCGGACAGGCCCAACAGCACATCGATATTGGCGAGACCGAGATCGGCATCGAGCAGCGCAACGCGGCGCCCCATCTGAGCCAACGCGACTGAAAGGTTGATCGATACGCTGGTTTTGCCGACACCGCCTTTACCACCGGTGACCGCGATAACTTGCACCGGGTGATGACCGCTCATGCCAGTGCCGACTCCTAAAAATTATGATTGGCGAAAAAAGATTGCCTAAGTGTAGTCACTTTATGCAGGTTCGCTCATGCAGATATCGCGCGCTGATTTTGCTGGACGAATGCCTGTGCGATTTGCTCCTCATTACCCTCGTTGTTTTTCGCGAGCGCAATCGCACGCGACACCAACGCTTTACCGTTGCCGATGGCAAGATCGCCCGGAATCGCCTGACCATCGGCGACATAGGCCAGCGGCAATTGGTTGGCGATGAGCAGACTGATGCACTCGCCGAGCGAGCACGCTTCATCGAGCTTCGTCAAAATACAAGCGCTGAGATTTTTCGTGCGATAAGCGCGCAACGCATTGCTCAATACCTGTTGCTGACTATTCGCAGCCAATACCTGCACAACCTGCACGCGTTCGCCGAGCGCATCCAACGCAGCTAACTGCTGACGCAATTCCGGCGCGCGCGCATTTAATCCGGCCGAATCGATCAACACCACTTTGCAATGCCGCACTTCATACAATACCGACGCGAGATCGCGCTGACCCGAAACGATTTTGCACGGCACATTCAAAATACGCGCGAGCGTGCGCAATTGTTCGTGCGCGCCGATGCGATAACTATCGGTCGTGATCAACGCAATATCGCTATTGCCGTGATCAAGCACATAACGCGCGGCGAGCTTGCCAATCGTCGTGGTTTTTCCCGCACCGGTAGGACCGACGAACGCGAAAATTCCGCCCTGCTCGATTAAATCACTCTCACAAACCGGAATGCGCGCGCTCAACTTCATCATCAACGCTTGCCACGCATCGTTCGCATTTTTACCTGTAGGGGCGCTGCTTGCTACGCCCTTGGTGGAGTCATCCAATAATTCGCGCACGACATCGGCATCGAGTCCCAAACGCTGCAAGCGTCGCCACATCGCCGCTTGCGCCGGTTTTTGCGCGCGATATTGCTGCCAGGTGAAATTCGTATATTGCTGTTCGATCAAATCGCGCATCGAGCGCAATTCCTGCTGCATTTGATACCACGCGTTTTCACCGCCATTGCGACGACGGTCGGCTTCGCTCGCACGCGTTTCGACATTCACGAATTCATTTTCATTCGCACGAGATTCGACGCGCTCTTCCGGCATCGGCGGAGGCGGTGGCGGCATATCCGCTGCAGCGACAATTTCGATGCCTTGCGGCACGCGTCGATTCGACAGAATCACGGCGTCATCGCCAAATTCTTCGCGCACCAAGCGCAATGCTGATCGCATATCCGTCGCAACGAAACTTTTCATAATATTTCCTCATCTGGGCGCAGCGAGCAGCGCCCCTACGGTGGCGCAAATTCATTTTGTACGGGCGCTGCTTGCTGCGCCCTATCCAATCGACGCTTCGATCGTGACCTGTTTGTCATCCGGTATTTCGTTGAATGCCAGCACCTGAATTTCACCGTTGATGTAACGCGCGAATTTCGACATCACCGAGCGCAACGGCGCCGATACCAGCAGCACCGGCACTTTGCCTGCGAGTTCCTGCTTCTGCGCAGAATCGCGAATCGCGGTTTGCAGGCGCTCGGCCAAACCGGGCTCCAGCACAATGTCGTCGGCACTGGTTTGCTGACCCGGCACGAACGACTGTTGCAAGCTCTTGGCCAACAGCTGTTCCATCTGCGGCGACAGCGTCATCACCGGCAAAGTGCTTGTATTGCCGAAGATTTTTTGCACGATGATGCGACTGAGCGCAACGCGCGCAGCGGCGATATAAGTGGCGGGATCTTGACTCTTCTTGCCGACAGCAGCGATGGCCGAGGCGATCGTGCGCATATCGCGTATCGGCACGCGCTCCTGCAATAAACCGCGCAACACGGTGACGAGCATGTTGAGCGACAGCGTTTCGGGCACCAGTTCTTCGGCGAGTTTCGGCGATTGCTTCGCGAGTGCCTGCAGCAAACTCTGCACTTCATCGAAGCCGAGCAATTCGTGCATTTGTTTCAGCAGCAATTGATTGATATGCGTCGCCACCACGGTGCTCGCATCGACCACCGTGTAACCTAACGTTTGCGCTTGATCGCGCTGCGATGGATCGATCCACACTGCATCCAATCCGAACGCAGGATCGCGCGTAGCGATACCATCGACACTGCCGAATACTTGTCCCGGATTAATCGCGAGTTCGCGGTCCGGATGAATTTCACTTTCGCCGGCGGTCACGCCCATGATCGAAATGCGATACGCGTTCGGGCGCAAATCGAGATTGTCGCGAATATGCACCGACGGCACGAGAAAGCCGATGTCCTGCGATAAGCGTTTGCGAATACCTTTGATGCGCGCGAGCAATTCGCCGCCCTGGGTTTTATCGACCAGCGGAATTAAGCGATAACCGACTTCCAGACCGATCGCATCGACGGGTTGTACATCGTCCCAACCCAGCTCGGGTAATTCTGCAGGTTTTTGCTGCACCTGCATTTCGCGCTGCTGTACTTCGACCTGTTTTTGCGCCGCTTCGCGCAATTGTTTTTGATGAATCCAGTACGCGCCATAACCTGCAAGCGCCGCCAAACCGCCGAACGCGATATGCGGCATACCCGGCACGATGCCCATCACCAATAAAATCACCGCGGTCACTGCAAGCGCTTTCGGCGATTCAAACATCTGACTGCGCACTTGCTCGCCCATATCTTTCGAACTGTTCGCACGCGTCACCATGACCGCAGCAGCGACCGACAACATCAACGACGGCACTTGCGCAACGAGACCGTCACCGATCGTCAACAGCGAATAAATTTCCATCGCCTGCGAAAATTCGAGACCGTGTTGCACCACGCCGATGACGATGCCGCCGATGATGTTGATGAACAGAACCAAAATACCGGCGACCGCATCGCCGCGAACGAATTTGCTCGCACCATCCATCGAACCGTAAAAGTCGGCTTCGGACGTGACTTCTTCGCGGCGTTTGCGCGCCTGATCCTGATCGATCAAACCCGCGTTCAAATCAGCATCGATCGCCATTTGTTTGCCGGGCATCGCGTCCAAGGTAAAACGCGCGCTCACTTCGGACACGCGTCCTGCGCCCTTCGTCACCACCACGAAATTGATGATGACCAAAATCGCGAACACGACGATACCGACCGCGTAATTACCACCGATCACCACATCGCCGAACGCTTGAATAACTTTACCCGCCGCATCGTGACCGTTGTGACCATGCAATAAGACAACGCGCGTGGAAGCGATGTTGAGCGAGAGCCGCAATAAGGTTGCGACGAGAAGAATGGTGGGAAACACCGCGAAATCGAGCGGCCGCAGCGTATAAATCGAAACGAGTAAAACCACGATCGATAACGCGATGTTGAACGAAAATAAAACATCGAGCAGAAACGCCGGAATCGGCAGCGTCATCATGCCGAGCAGCGCGAGCAGGATAATCGGAATACCGAGATTGCCGCGACTCAGGCTGCGGGCATTCTCAACCCAGTTGGATTGTGTTGCGCCAGAGTTTGATTGGATCGGTGCACGCGCCATCTACAACTTTACTCGTCAAAATATCGACACGAAGTGTGTTCAATGATGACTAGTGCAAGAGAGGGGCCAGGCTAATCTCGTAAGAAAGTGAATTACAACGCGGCGCGTTTCCCTTTCTGATCAAACACCATATCTTCGGGCACCGGCAATTGCTCCGGCAATTTCGGTTTGCGACCGTGCTCGGGGCGCCACGCTTTGATTTGGAAGACATACGCGAGCACTTGCGCAACCGCCATGTACAGCGATGAAGGAATTTCGCGATCGATTTCCGTGGTGTAATAAATCGCGCGCGCGAGTGTGGGCGATGGCACTAACGGTACTTTGTGCGCGTTGGCGATTTCGCGAATTTTCATCGCGATCTGCTCGGTACCCTTCGCGACAACTATCGGCGCACCGCGCCGCGTACTGTCGTATTTCAGCGCGACCGAAAAGTGTTCGGGGTTGGTGATGATGACATCGGCTTTCGGCACGGCTTCCATCATGCGTCGCCGCGCGATTTCGCGTTGCAATTGACGGATACGCCCTTTCACTTCTGGGCGGCCTTCCGAATCCTTCATCTCCTCCTTCACTTCCTGTTTGGTCATTTTCAATTTTTGATTGTGATCGAACAATTGATACGGCACATCGATCAGCGCGATCGCGATCATGCCGCAACTGACAGCGAGCACCGCCCACGCCGCCATGTTGAGCGCATCGCCGAGCGCTGAATGCAATGTTTCGGAACCGAGACCGAGCAATCGATTTTTCATCGACGCAATCACGACGACGGCAATACCTGCGAGCAGAACGAATTTAATGATCGATTTCACCAACTCGACCAGCGCCGTCAGCGAAAACATGCGCTTCATGCCTTCGAGCGGATTGATGCGGCTGCCCTTGGGCATCAACGCTTTGGTGGAAAACAGCCAACCTCCCATCAGAATCGGGCCGGCCAATGCCGCGACCAGCATCAAGCCCAAAAACGGCAGCATGGCGTTGCCGATCGCCAGGGTGGAATGCAGCAAATGCGCGGTGGCGATGTTGGAATCGAAAGCCACTTCGCGCGGTAGCGCGAGATTGAAACGCATGAGATCGCGCAATGCGGTGCCGAGCCCGGGTCCGTAGACCAATAAACCGCCGCTACCGGCCATCAACACCAACATGGTGTTGAGTTCGCGCGAACGCGCGACCTGCCCTTCCTCGCGCGCGGTTTCCTTGCGCTTGGATGAGGCCTCTTCACTGCGTTCCTGACCGCTTTCGGATTCGGCCACAACAACTCTCGCTCGCTCGCTGGGGAAAATGTCAAAAAAATCGAGCGCGCCAGTTTTTCGACGTGTCGATCGCGTATCTAGCTATTGAGCAAGCGGTGTGCCGTCTCGGCTGAATCTTCGGCGAAAAAAAAGACCGCATGTCGCGGCCTTCTTAACGCTACGCGCTGCGCTAACGTGTGCGCGCAACATTGCTCCGGATCATCTAGGCGTGACTGAAGCGAAACGGCAAGATGAGGGTGGTGTCTTCTCCGCCTTCGCGCACGGAAAATAATTGCATGAGTTCGCGAACTCTCATTTCATGCGCCGGCTTCACATCGATCATCAACAGCGCACGCCCATATTCGATATCGTCGTGAAAGCGCGCAATTTTGTGATTTTCAGTCGATAGTCCGACCAACCCTCCCAGCCAGGCGCCAAACAATGTCGGCAGCACAATCGCGATAGCGAACACCATTACCGAGTGCACCGAAGACAACTCCAACAACACCGCCGAAAATAGAGCAGCTGCCATTCCCGCCAGAAATCCCAGCAACGCACCGCGCTCGCCGGTGCGAATCAGATCGCGCTGATGCAGCGGATTGGCCGCGTGCAAATGATGGGTATACAAACCGGCTTCGTCTTTACTTAACACATGAAAATTCCAATCGCTGATCCCTTCATCGTGCAGGGCTTTCGCGACCTCGTCGGCGGTATTCAAATTGTCCGCCAAATAATAAAGACGTTTCATAACGACCTCCTCCAAGCGTTGGGATCGCTACGTTTATACACCCGAATAAATCCGATTGTGCCGTGCCAGCTAGATTGAATATCCATAATGAAATCTATGGATAGAGAGGAGAGGAATTTATAACGCGAGAATAAATGCGCTAACGCGAGTCATTGCAGTTATTACTTGAAACCGCCGTTAGTAAACCCACAGCCGCATCGCTTCTAACGCTTCGCGGCTGTAGCGTTCGAAATTCGGCAATGCACTGGCCATGCTTGCCCACAGCACCAGCATACCGAGCACGAGCATCAGCGGAAAACCGATCGCGAAAATATTCAACTGCGGCGCCGCGCGCGTAATAACACCGAGGGCGCAATTGATGATGAGCAACGCGGTAACTGCAGGCAGCGCCATCAACAGCGCCGCCGAAAACATCCAGCTCGCCCAACCGACCAGCGTGTGCAAGCGCGCACCGCCGATATCCGCACCGACCGGCAGCGTGCGAAAACTTTCGATCAGTACATCGATCATCACCAAATGGCCGTTGATCGCCAAAAATAACAGCGTCACCATCAGCAAATAAAATTGCGAAACCGATGTCACCGATACACCGTTGATGGGATCGTTCATCGACGCGAATCCGAGCCCCATTTGCATCGCGACGATTTGTCCGAAAGCGACGAAGGCCTGCATCAGCATTTGCAAAAAATACGCGAGGCCAATCCCGATCAACAATTGCTGCGCCACCAACACGACGCTCAGCGGCGAAATAAAATCCGGCGTCGGCAGATTATGCAGCGATGGCGCAATCATCATCGTCAGCAGCAGCGAAAATAATAAACGCACTCGCGGCGGCACCATCGCTGCGCCAAATATCGGAGCGACCATGCAAAAACCACTGATGCGCATGAGCGGCCACATAAATTGGTTGAGCCAATGCTGCAGCGCAGCGATATCGAACTCGATCACTGCGTTAACTCGCGATTTTTTTTCGACGTTGATTATGCACTTTCGTCACTCCCGCACAGGCGGGAGTCCAGTTTTGCGACGTAATAGATTCCCGCCTGCGCGGGAATGACCCAGGAGTATCACCCTATGTAGTGCGTGATATTCATCAACAAATTATTGGTGAAGTCGGTCAACTTGGTGAGCAACCACGGCCCCGCGATCATAATCGCTGCCAGCGTAACGATCAGGCGCGGTAAAAAGCTCAGCGTCTGTTCGTTGATCTGCGTCGCCGCCTGAAATGTGCTGATGACCAGACCGATCAGCAAACCCGGTACGATCAACACGCTCACCATCAAAATCACCAGCATGAGCGCCTGCGCGAAAAGGTCGATAATGACATCGGGAGACATCGTGATTTTTCTCCGTGCTATTCAGTCTTTCTAACCAAAACTAGACGCGAGACTGCCCATGATGAGCGCCCAGCCATCGACCAGCACGAACAACATGATTTTGAATGGCAGCGAAATAATGACGGGCGATAACATCATCATCCCCATCGCCATCAATACGCTCGCCACCACCAGATCGATAATTAAAAATGGAATGAACAAGACGAAGCCGATTTGAAATGCCGTTTTCAACTCGCTGGTCATGAAGGCCGGAGTCAATACGAAAAATGGCGTTTCCTCCGGCGTCGCGACTTTGGGCGTGTTGGAAATACGCATGAATAATGCAATGTCGGATTCGCGTGTCTGCTTCAACATAAAATCGTGAAACGGACGCGACCCGCGCTGCAACGCTTCGGTCGATGTGATCTGCTCGGATAAATACGGTTGCAGCGCTTCCGCATTAACGCGATCAAACACCGGCTGCATGATAAAGATGGTGAGAAATAATGATAGGCCGAGAATAATTTGATTCGATGGCGTGGTCTGTAAACCGATCGCCTGACGCAAAATCGCAAGCACGATGATGATGCGCGTGAATGCCGTCATCATCATGAGAAATGCCGGCAGCATCGTCAGCACTGTCATCACCGCAAGAATTTGCAGCGTGACCGTGTAATCCTGCGAACCGTCTTTGTTGGTTTTCACGTGCATGGCCGGAATACCGGGCAGCAAGTTACTGACTTTTGCTGGCGCCTGTATCGACGCCGGTGCTGGTGCGCTACCTTGTGCAAATACTGGCGATACAGTGACTGGCAACACGGCGCAAACACACAGCAGCAATATCGCGCGCAGACAACTAATCACCGCACAACGCATTCGCCCAATCGTCATTCGCTCAGCCGCAATCATTTATTGAGACCCTGCTGCATGACCTGGCGAATCTTGCTGGCGAAATCATCGCTGCTCGCCGCCATTACCGGCTGTTCGAATCGATGCAACAAATTGACGCGGCCGGGTGCCACGCCCAGCAACATTTGTTCGCCGGCAATTTCGATGAGCACGACGCGCTCGCGCGGGCCGACCGAAATGGCGGTGACGATTCGCATGCCGCTACCGGATTTAATTTGCAAGCCACCCGCACGTTGCACCAGCCACCAGCCGGCGACAACGATCGCCAGCAAAAACAGCAGCCCCAGAATTAAATTGAGCGGATGCACCGCGACCGGAGCGGATGCAGCACTGTCAGCAGCGAATGCAAGACTGCTGGCAGCGAATGCCAGCGGCGACAATGTGGAAAGAAAAATTTTACTTGCAGTGGATTTATTCATTAATGGCCGGCTTTGCTAACGCAATTTCTTGATGCGTTCGGAAGGGCTGATCACATCGGTCATGCGAATACCGAATTTTTCGTTGACCACCACAACTTCGCCGTGCGCAATCAAGGTACCGTTGACCAATACATCGAGCGGCTCACCCGCCAAACGATCGAGCTCGATCACCGAGCCCTGATTCAATTGCAGCAGGTTGCGAATCGTAATTTCGGTATTGCCCACTTCCATCGAAATGCGCACGGGAATATCGAGAATCACATCGAGATCGGGTGCGCCCGGACGCTGGTTGCGCGCGGTGACATCGAACTCATCGAATTCCGCGCGCTGCGCCGCAGGTGCTGCCGGTGCGGCCGGCTCCTCGCTCGCGGCGAGCAACGCATCGATATCGTCCTGCCCCTCTTCGCCCTGCTCTTCCATCGCGGCAGCCCACTCGGCCGCCAGTTTGTCCTGATCGGTTTCTTCGCTCATCGTCTTTCCTCTCGCTTTAAAGGCGTTGCCTTTATTCGCGTCTCACTATTCCAGTTAATCCGATCGCCACGCGAATTACGAACGATCGAATTTGTCGAGTATCTGCAATGCCAAATTGCCGCGCGATTGCCCGAGCCGCGCATACAGCACGGGAACGCCGTTAGCTCTCAAGATCAATTTGTCGGGCAGATCGATCGGAATCACATCACCCGGCTCGAGATCGATGATGTCGCGCAGTGAAATATTTTTTTCCGCCACGGTCGTATTCACACTCACCGTCGCACCGATAACGTCTTCGCGCAGTGCGCGCACCCAGCGCTCGTCGAGATCATCGACATCGGATTGCATACCCGCGTCGAGCGTTTCGCGAATCGGCTCGATCATCGCGTAGGGCAACGTGATATGCATGTCGCCGCCGCCACCGTCGAGCTCAACGTGGAAGGTACTCACAACAACCACTTCGCTCGGGCTGACGATATTCGCCATCGAGGGATTCACTTCCGAGTTCACATACTCGAACTCGATCGGCATGATGGTTTTCCACGCTTCTTTCAGATCGACAAAGGCCTGTTGCAACACCATTTGCACGACGCGCAATTCGGTCGGTGTAAATTCGCGACCTTCGATTTTTGCGTGACGCCCATCGCCGCCAAAAAAATTATCGACCAGTTTAAAAACGAGTTTGGCGTCGAGAATGATCAAACCCGTACCGCGCAGCGGTCGCAACTTGACCATATTCAAACTGGTGGGAACGTACAGCGTATGCACGTACTCGCCGAATTTCTGAATTTGAATTCCGCCAACCGCAACATCGGCGCTGCGGCGCAGCAAATTGAAAAGGCTGATACGTGTGTAGCGCGCGAAACGTTCGTTGATCATTTCGAGCGTGGGCATGCGCCCGCGCACGATACGATCCTGACTGGTCAAATCGTAAGAGCGCGCCTCGCCCTCGACAAAGTCGGGACTGGTGTCGACATCGCCATCATCAACACCGTGTAATAGCGCGTCGATTTCTTCTTGCGATAATAAATCCTGCACGTCGCTTCTCTTCTTTTCTCTACGCTAACAAACTTGTTGAGAAATCCTTACTGCATCACGAACGTCGTGAAATACACCTGTTCGATCTGCGGCTTGCCGGTTTCCTTTTGCATGATTTCCTGAATTGCCTTGAGCAATTTCTGCTGCAATTGCGTGCGGCCTTCATCGGTCTGCAACTGCTCGAAAGCTTCGCCGCTCAATAGCATCACGATGCGATTGCGCACCAATGGCATGTGTTTTTTCACGGCAGCGACGCCATCCTCTTCACGCGCCATTACTGCGAGCGACACCTGCAAGTAATGCGTACGCCCGTCCACCTGATAATTCGCCAGAAAAGAGGGTTCGAGCACGTCGTAAACCGACTTCTTCTCTTTCCCGTGTTCCTCTTTGGCGTGCTCATCCTTCTTCGCCTCGGCCGGCGCGTGCTCTCCACCCTCCGCGGCGACCGGCTCTTCGCCTTTATCTTTCAGCATACCCAGCGCGAACCAGGTTCCGCCGCCAGCGAGCAGCAGCAACACCAGACCGATCACGCCGAGCATGATCATTTTTTTCTTGCGTGCAGCCGCTTCTACCGCTTTTGCTGCAATTTCCTCATCAGACTCGGTTACATCGTCTTCTTCATTCTTCGCCATGCCAAACTTCCGACGCAAAATGCAGCCATATACCCGTTTGAGCAAATCCTATGCCACGGATTGGCCGCAGATTTTTAAGAAAAACAGAGCACTAGAAAATTATCTTCCGTCCCTGTCTCAGCTAAAACTTTCGTGCGAGAACCAAAACTTTTTTGTGAGAACCAAAGTTTTAGTGCGATGGAAAGTGTAATGCAAAGAATGAGATGCGCTATGGAGATACGCCTCGCAAAAAAATTTTGCGAGGGAAATCCGAGAGAGGAAATTGTATTTAAAACGATCAGGCGTACGTATCAACGATCAAGCGTATGTATCGAAGCCTGAGCGCAACAGGCGAGCGGTGTTGATATTGGTGACATTCGCGGGCTTTGACTCCGCCGCATCGTCGCCAAACAATCCTGCGAATTGACCGCTGCTTTGCTGCGAATCGTTACGCGTGAATTGTTGTTGCTGTTGCGATGCCTGCCCGCCCACTGAAACGTCGAGCAACTGCATGCCCTGACTGCCCATCATGTCGCGCAAACGCGGCAGCGCCTGATCGAGCGCATCGCGCACGGCAGCATGTTGACTGGTAAATACCACGCTCGCCTGATCCTGCTGCGTGCTGACTCGCACTTGCAGCGGGCCGAGATCCGGCGGATTCAGATGAATTTCCGCGCTCGAAATTTTATTGGCGCTAAACCACATGACTTTATCCGCCACTGCGTCGCCCCAACCTTCGCTACCGACAGGCACCGGAATGGCGGCGTTGCTGTTCATCGCATTCGAGTAGGTGCGCGATGCGTGGTTCACCAACGAGCTGTTAGTGCCTGCCTGCGCACTCGTCGTTTGCGATGTGAGCGAGGTGGACGTTTCGAAATGCTTAACGAGGATATCGAAATCGGATTCGGCGTTCGCCGCAACGTCAGCCGTGTCTTGCACCGGCGGCGTGTTGCTATCGACACGAACGCTATCAGACGTATTGATATCGGCTTCGGCGAATGCCGGTTGCAACGACACCGCGCTGCCGCGAGTTGCTTTACTCGCCTTGTCTGCGACTTCGACATTCGAGGTAGCGGCGTCCGCCTTGATTGCGCCTGTCGCAACACCCACTGCCGCTGCCTGCAGCGCCAGCGCGTCCGCCCCCGCATTACCGGTAGCAGGATCGAGCGTGCTCTGCTCGCCCGTGGCGCCCGCATCGATGGGGGTAGCGCTCTGCACTGCGGACGACGATGTCGCGCTGAACAGCAGATCCGCGTCGACCTCATCCCCTTTCTTACCCTTGCCGGCCTTTTTCCCGATAACGCTCTCGGCGCTTTTCCCGATCATGCTTTCAGCACTGCCATCCACTGACGGCGCATCGCCCGCCGCCTCAGCAGCCTTGCCGGACAACGGCAGTAGCGACGGCAACAGCGTGCCGAGTTGCGGTAAGTCATTGCCGCCGGAAGCGGGCGCCTCGCCCTCCGCACTGGGCGCATTCGCATCGACCAGCGCTTGTGGTGTCAGCTCCTGTTGCAGTTGCTGCATGGCTCCGAGCAGTAGCCTAAATCCGCTCAAACCCGCGTCCGGCGCGGCTTGCGCATCGACCGCCTGCGCATTGGCAGCAGTCGAAGCGGCGGGATTCAACAGCAATATCGACGACGATGTAGCGGTGGGAGTCATTGGTCATGCCCTCAGGCGATTTATCGATATGAGGGAAAGAGCAAGAAGACTGCCAATTGGAATGGACGAGAACTACAGGCGGGACACGGCAGCGAATTTCAAGGATTGGGATTGAACCGGGAGAGTTCGCGCTGCACGACAACAAACTCCTCCTTCAACTCGGCGAGCAAGGGAATGCAGCTTTCGATATCGCCGCCGTGCGCCAATTCTTCGATACGCCGACACAGCTCGCTGAGCATGGGAGTGCCCATATTGCCGGAACTGCCTTTGAACGAATGCGCGGCACGCCGTAACGCATCGCTATCGGCAACGGCCGCCGCCTGCTGAGCTGCGGCAATACGCCCGGCGCTATCGGTAACGAAGGTCTTCAGGAGATTGCCGAACTCGTCGCCCATGACGACCTGCAACTCGCGTAAAGCATCATCGTCCACATGTGGAAAACTCATCGCTTCGACCTCCCGTCGCAGCCGTTTCACGAAGAATACATCTGAAAAAACCTCGGAAAACATCGCCGCGCGACGCCAATGTCGTCGGCGGGCTCACTCAAAGTAAACCAAGCCGTCAACAGCGGCAAGCTTTCGCGCAACCAAAACAATACCACCGACAAGCCCGATTAGCGGGCTCGTCCGAAATGGAATCAATGCGTGGAGTTAATCGAGAGTAAATAGCTGATCGAAATTCGATACGGTAAGAATGTTTTTCACTTCCGGGCTGCAAATCGCCGCGCGACGCCAATGTCGTCGGCGGGCTCACTCAAAGTAAACCAAGCCGTCAACAGCGGCAAGCTTTCGCGCAACCAAAACAATACCACCGACAAGCCCGATTAGCGGGCTCGTCCGAAATGGAATCAATGCGTGGAGTTAATCGAGAGTAAATAGCTGATCGAAATTCGATACGGTAAGAATGTTTTTCACTTCCGGGCTGCAATGCGAAATATTGATGCGCGCCGAATCGCCGCCAGCGAAATCGCGCAGCAATAACAGCATACCGAGCGCAGAACTATCGAGGTAGCTCGTGCGACTCATGTCGATCACAAACTTCTTCGGCTTCGGCCCCGGCTTTTCGTAGGCCTTGCGAAATTCCAGATGCGCACTGAAATCAAAACGCCCTTCGACCTCAATGGTCAACTCGGATCCATCGGTGGAAGGTTTGGCAATGATGGTCATAAACGATTTCTCCCTCTGGCCGTCCCAACGCGCCGGTAACCTCGGCGTCGACAGCAAGCAAAGCATAGACGATGCGCTCATTTAGCCAAATCCATTCATCGTACGAATGTTTACTTATTCACGATTGAACAGCACTTGCGCGCTTTAATGACTCGGGCATCGCTATATAACTTGTGGCGGGCTCAATCGGCATCGTCGAAATATCGCCGCGCGGAACGGTCATCGAGATCGCGCTGTAGTTTTTTTTCCAACACCAGCGCTTCACTCGCCAGACGTTGATCGCGCAGCCGTGTCAGCACTTTGCGTTTCATGTGCTGTTCAAGCCAACCCAGGCGCGCCTGCTCGCGATCGCTGCTGCGCAGCTCAACTTGCCGATGCTGCTGCAACTGTGCGCGCTCCAATTGCCGAAAAAATCCCTGGTAGTTGAGCAGAAAATTTTTTCCGACCGGCGCGGTGCCGCCATCGACATAGCGCTGCTGATAGTCGTGTTCGTATTGTTCAAGCTGCTGACTTTGCTGCCGCGCATTGAGCAATTGCTCGTTGCTGCGCGCAAGTCGCTGCGCAGCCGCGTCTTCGCGCATCGCCGCCAGCTTCAGTAAGGTTCGTAACCGATCAGAACTTTTGCGCGCCATACATCAAATGCCCATCATTCATCCAACAGCTTCATCACATGGTCTGCGCCGCAGGCATTAACAACTGTTGCAACTGCTGCGTACTCGCCGCAAATCCCACGGAATCGCGCAAGCCTTGCTGCAGAAATGCGCGTATATGCGGCAGCATGCGAATCGCTTCGTCGGTATCGGGATCAGAGCCCGGAACGTAGGCACCGACTGCGATGAGATCGCGACTCTGTTGGTAACGCGAATACAATTGTTTTAACCGCTGCATCAATTTCAGATGCGCCTCAGACACGATGTTAGGCATCGCGCGACTGATCGAGGCTTCGATATCGATGGCGGGATAATGCCCCTCATCAGCCAGGGCGCGCGACAACACCACGTGACCATCGAGAATCGCGCGCGCCGAATCGGCCACCGGATCCTGCAAATCATCGCCCTCGGTTAATACCGTATAAAACGCCGTGACCGAGCCGCGTCCCGTTGCATCGTTGCCCGCGCGCTCGACCAGCGCCGGCAATTTCGCAAACACCGAAGGTGGATAACCTTTCGTTGCCGGCGGCTCGCCGACCGCAAGTGCAATTTCGCGCTGTGCCTGCGCATACCGCGTGAGCGAATCCATCAGCAGCAAAACATGTTTGCCCTGATCGCGAAAATATTCGGCGATACGCGATGCCAATGCCGCCGCGCGCAAACGCATGAGCGGCGCTTCATCGGCTGGCGCTGCAACAACCACCGAGCGCCGCATACCTTCTTCATCGAGCACCTGCTCGATAAATTCTTTCACTTCGCGGCCGCGTTCGCCGACGAGTCCAACCACAACCACCTCGGCTTCGGTGAAGCGCGTCATCATGCCGAGCAACATACTTTTACCGACACCGGAACCCGCGAATAAACCGAGCCGCTGCCCGCGACCGACAGTCAACGCAGAATTAATCGCGCGAATGCCGACATCGAGTACGGCATGAATCGGTTTGCGTTCAAGTGGATTGATGACCGGCCCTTCGAAATCAATTTCATCGCTGCAACCGAGCGGACCTTTACCATCGAGTGGCCGCGCTGCGGCATCGATCACACGCCCCAATAATTCGGGGCCGACAGGAATATGACTGGAGCGCAGCAACGGCACCACGCGCGCACCGGGTTGCAGACCTTCGCATTTTTCGGTGGGCATGAGAAAAACGCGTGCTTCGGAAAAGCCGACGACTTCGGCTTCGATTTGTTTGCCGCTGCGCAGCGACACCAGGCAGCGACTGCCGACGGCGACGTTGAGACCGACCGCTTCGAGCGTCATGCCGACCATGCGCACCAGACGTCCCGCACTCGCAGGTAATGTTTGCACTTGCGATAAACGCGCGCCGCGATTGCGTAAACGATCAGCAAACTCTGTCATCGTTTAATTTGCTCATTCGTCGCTAAATTTTTTGTTGTCATTGCCAGTTAATCGTCATCGTCACCGAGCAACATACCGGGCTCTGGTGCATCGCCATCGGCGCGCTCCGCCAATAATTGCGCGGCGATCTGGCGAAAACGCATTTCGACGCTGTAATCGACGAGACTGTGATCGGTAATGATTTTGCAACCGCCGGCATCGATACGACTGTCCGGCTGCAATCGCCAACTCGCGGGCCACTCCGCACACTCGCGCACGCGTTCGACTTGTTGCGGATGCAATAACACGGTGATATTGCGCTCGCCGACCGGCAATTCGCGAATCGCGCGGCGCACCAGCGGAATCAATGCCTCGGCCTCTATCGCCGGTTCGCGCGCCAGCACCGCACGCGCAATATCGAGACTCAATTGCGTCATCGCGGTTTCGATTTGTGCACTCTGATTCGCAATCGGTTCGAGCAATTGCTGCATCACACTTTGCAACTGCGCAATCTGCTGCTTCAATTCTTCGCGCGCCGCAGCACGCCCTTCGGCCTGTCCTTTTTCAAAACCCGCAGCGCGGCCTTCTTTGACACCGTGAGAAAAACCTTCGCGATGCGCGCGCGTGGTAATTTCCTCCAGCTGACGCGCCGTCAATGCACGCGCAACAACGCGATTACCTTCGTCGCGCTGCGCTACCGGTTTACCGTTATCAACTTCTGGCAGAGTCCAGCTCGCAAAACCCTGGATTTCATCCGCCGGAATACGGGATTTTTCCACCGCTAATTCGCCCTTAAATCATTGCCTCGCCGCCGCCACCGCCCAGGTTAATTTCACCTGAGTCGGACATACGGCGCGCAATGGTGAGAATTTCTTTTTGTGCGGCTTCGACTTCGCTGACGCGCACGGGGCCTTTCGATTCCAGATCGTCGCGCAACAATTCGGCGGCGCGTTTCGACATATTCTTGAAGATTTTTTCCTTGAGCTCTTCGTCCGAACCTTTGAGTGCAAGAATGAGCACTTCCGACGAAACTTCGCGCAACAGCGATTGAATGCCGCGATCGTCGACGTTTTTCAAATCCTCGAATACGAACATCAAATCCTGAATGGATTGGCTCAACTCTTCGTCGATTTCCTTGATGCCTTCCATCAATTCATTGCCCATGCTGCCTTCCATGTAGTTCATGATTTCGGCAGCGACCTTGGTGCCACCCATCGCTTTGGTTTGCGATGCGGCATTGCCAGAGAATTGTTTTTCGAGAATATCGTTGAGTTCCTGCAACGCCGACGGATGCACGGAGTCGAGCGAAGCGACGCGCATGATGATGTCGAGGCGCGGTTTTTCCTGCAGATTCGCCAACACCTCGGCGGCTTGATCAGCGTCGAGATACGACACCACGATGGCCTGAATCTGGGGGTGCTCGTTGCGAATCAAATCCGCCACCGAACGCGGGTCCATCCACTTCAAGGTGTCGAGGCCGGTGGTATTGCCACCGAGCAGAATGCGATCGACTAACGAATTCGCTTTGTCTTCGCCGAGCGCCTCGACCAGCATGTTGCGGATATAGCTGTCGGCGCCGACGCCGAGACCCGTCAGCTCACGCGCATCGGTGAGAAAACTATTGACGATGTCTTGCACCTGATTCTGTTCGATATTTTGCAGATGCGTCATCGCCGCGCCTATGCGCTGCACTTCTTTCGGACCGAGATGACGCAATACCGCCGCGGCATCTTTTTCGCCGAGCGACATCAGCAATACCGCTGCCTGATCAACGCGCGATAAATTGGTTTTCGCTTTCGCGGGGGATTCAGCCATTTTTAAATTCAAACCCTCTCGCAGCTAACTCTCAATCCGAGGCGATAAGCGAGCCATCTTACGACTCACTGGCTACCCACTTCTTTACCACTTGCGCCACCCGACCTGGATCTTCCGCGATAAGGCCTTTGATTGCCGTTAACTGCTGCTCGTAATTTTCGGGGCCGGGCAACATCATGTTGGGATTGGCGCCGCTGAGTGTCACCGTTTCGTTGCTCATCGCACCCATCGGCGAACCCATCTCGCCCATATCGCCGAGCGACATACCGCCGCCGCCCGCCGGCCCGCTGCTGCGCGCATTCTGCGTCAGGCTGTTCATGACCGGACGCAGCACGACGAAAATCAATGCGAGTACGACAATGAGCGCACCGACAATTTTTCCGATCGCCAGCACCCATGGCTGCTGATAGAACGGAATTGTCACCGGCTCACTTTCCTGTTCGACCACGGGAACGAACGGCGAATTCACCACGTTAACCACATCGCCGCGCGCCGGATCGAAACCGACCGCGTTACGAACCAGTATAGCCAAGCGCTCCAGCTCAGCCGCATCTAACGCTGCACCTTGTGCGGGGGCTGCGTTCGGCTCTGCACCCTCGGCTGGCGCCGGAGCAGCCTTGTTATCGACCGCCACGGCAACCGTCAGGCGACGCAATTTTCCGACCTGATGCTTGGTGTAACTCACCGTGCGATCGAGTTCGTAATTGCGCACGACTTGTTCGCGCGCACGCTCACCGGTTTTTCCGCCAGCGGCACCATTCGCACCCAATGACGTTCCCGTTCCTTGCGCACCTGCATTCGCAGCACCGGCAACTTGCTCGGGCGCGCGGCCATCGGCCGGCGGCTGATTGCTCGTCGCACCCGGAACACCACCCGCACTGCTCGCGCCTTTTTGTTCTTCGATACGCTGTTCGCTGCGAATCGCAGGCGCATCGGGATTGTATTGCTCGCCGGCTTCTTCCACCGCGGTGAAATCAACATCGGCGGAAACTTCGGCACGGAATTTATTCGGTCCGAGCAACGGCGCCAAAATCGAATTGATGCGGTCGCGCAATTGCTGCTCGATGCGATGCGTGTATTCGAGCTGTTTATTCGCCTGCATTAATTGCGGATCTTCCATCACGACCTGCGACAGCAGCGCGCCTTTCTGATCGACGACGGTGACATTTTCCGGCTTCATGTCGGGAATGCTGCTCGCGACCAGATTTAAAATCGAACGCACTTGTGCAGGCGATAACGAACTGCCGGGAAATAATTCAACGAATACGGAAGCGGACGCCGGACGCGAATCGCGCACAAACACCGAATCCTTTGGAATTCCCAAATGCACGCGCGCGCTGCGCACATTGTTGATGCTGGCAATCGTGCGACCCAATTCGCCTTCGAGCGAACGGCGATAGCGCGCGGTTTCCATGAATTGGCTGGTGCCGAGCGGCTGTTCTTTATCGAGTAATTCGAAACCGGCCTTGTTGTCGTTGGAAATTCCCGAGTCGGCAAGTTTCAAACGCGCTTCGTTGATTTTGCTCGACTCGACTAATAATGCGCCGGTGCTGTCGTCGATTTTGTATTTAATTTTATTGGTATCGAGCACATCGAGCACCGCCGATGAATCGAGCCGTTCAAGACTGCTGTACAGCGGACGGTAATCGCCGCCCTGCGCCCACAATACGGCGGCGACACCGAGCGCCACACTCGCGGCAAGGCCGATCAACAAACCGAGCTGACGCAAAATACCGAGCGCCGACATGCCGGTCAGCACATCGCTTTGCGCCAAGATGCCACCGCGCTGCGGTGTCGTTGCGGGAACGCTGGCCATGAATAATTACTCCGCCGAATTTCTTCTCGATCAAATCGTGCGCCGATTAAACCGGCATATTCATAATGTCTTTATACGCATCGACCAGACGATTGCGCACCTGCGTCAGCGCCTGAAACGATACGCTAGCTTTTTGCGACGCCACCATCACCTGCGCCAGCGATACTTTCGGATCGCCCGTTTCGAACGCCGTCGCCAATTGGCTCGCCTGCTGCTGCGTCGAATTCACCGAATTGATCGCCTGCTGAAACATTTCACCGAAGCCTTTAACACCTTCGGTGGCTCCGCTCTTTAGCGTCGATTGCAGCGGACTCGTGCCCTGCACACCTTCCATCGACGGCATCTCGCCCAAACCGCGCTGCTGGTTGATCTGGCCTTGCATCTGCCGCATCTGTTGCAGCAGTTGATTGACATCGGCACGTTCGACTCGCATGGCACAACCCTTCTAATTCATCAAACCCGTTTTCAAAAACGACAGTCAAACTACTGACAGACCAATAAATATTCGATCGCTTCGAGCCGCAGACGGCGCGGGTCTAGACCGAATAGCATTGCCAAGAATTTGACTTTCCGCGGTAAAAAAACCGGCGTCAGAAGGGAAAGAGCACAAAGTGGGCCAGCGTCGAATAGCAAGCTATCCGCTGAAGTTAAGCGGATCGACGCTTTATTGCAGGTAGCCTAATTATTACTAGAGGAAGATCGGCATCATCGAAACTGACAACGCCGTAGAGTCAGAGGTAGGATTACTAGATGTTCAATTTTTGTGGGCTGCTCAAAAATCAATTTTCCTGCAGCGCCTGAAGCTCATGACAATCGCTCCAACTTACCGCGCCATCCACAGCTTCGAATATTCTGGGTAGCGCATTTTTTGCTTTCGGATGGACATCATGAAATAAAATAACGCCATGACGTTTCAGCAGCATCAATATAAGAACTCGGTTTTCTAGAGATTTGACATCGATCTTTGCATTCCAATCCTGCGAATCGATATTCCACAACCCGACTTTAATCTGTTGCTCCTTAAAAAAATCTCCGCTGTTATCCTTCCTTTGTCCGTAAGGCGGGCGAAACAACGGCAGCACATTCCTTTGCTCGATAGAATCCGTAATAATCTCTTGAGTTCGAATCACAGAATCCTGCCACGATGGTAATTTTGCGTGAGACTGATGTGTCCACCCATGTGACGCAATGCAATGATTTGCGTACAGCGTTTTCATTGCATCCCCCGAGGTGGCTGCGAGACGTTTTTGAAAGTTCTCCCCCAAAACAAAGAATGTCCCAGTTTTTTTCTCTGTTGTTAACGTCCGCACAGTATCGTCAGAGCTCCCGTTAGGGGGTGTGGGGCCATCATCAAAAGTGAGGAAAAATTGTCTATCTGAAACACTAGAGCCAGTCCACTCTTGACTAGAAAAAGTATCGATCTCGCTGGTTACCTTCGGAAAAAGAGCAGCTAACCTTAACTGTTCGCCTATGTAGATTTTGGTAAAAGCAGTAACACCCTCACTCCATGCCTGAAACTCTTTAGGAAAAGCAACTTTTCCAGACTCTAACGCAGACAACCCATCGCCACTCTTCACGCACGTAAAGTCCGAATCACCACAGCTTTGCTCAGCTATTTTGTAATTCGATGCAGTAGCAATCACCTCATGGCTCAACCACTTATCAACACCAGCTCGATTGACACTCTTGAGGTTAAACGCGCGCAAAATATCGTCATCGGATAACGTACGCATAGCGTGTAATTGTTGAAGATAAATGATATTAGCTGCGCGAGAGGCCTTATCGAAGCCAGCCGGAGTTGCTATCGACTCAGACCAAAGCGCCATATCAGCAACTGCAACATTTGCGGGGCCGACAGAGTCGGCACACACAGTCTGTTTTGCTAGCAAAAACACAATAGATGTAAAAATGATTTTCCCTATCAACGATTTCACTACTGTGCGCCCTTATCCTTCATTCGCTGAATAGCATTATCGTATACCGCGTTTTCTTTTTCTTGCTTCGCTAACTTATATTCGCGCAATGCATCACTCCACTGGTTCGCCGCTTCATAAATGCGACCATTATTGTAATGCGAGCTGGCGCGCACAGTGGCTGCCGTTCCTCCATGAGCCAAAGCTATCGCCTTACGATTAGCCCAAAGCGCTTCTGCTACGCGATTCATTTTCTGAAAGGTTAATCCTAAATTACTATAGGCCTGCCCATAGTTATCATCGAGAGAAATTGCCTCCTGAAATAATCGTGCAGCTTCTTCATAATTTTTTTGGTGGAAGATGGCCTCACCCTGAGCATTAAGTTGCTGCGCTTTCGCCTGACTATCAGCACCCGTAGTTGCAACCTGTACGCTGCTACTGCCAATCACCCCCTCGAACTCACTGGTTTGCAATCGTTCGTGCGATGTCACTGTCTTAATAGAGTTATAGGTTTGAAACTCTCCAGTTTCGCTAACGGAAAAAACTGTCCATAAATTTCCCATCTGATTAGCGGGAACATAATAAGTGCGGATTAACGTCTGTCCGACATAGACAAACACTTTAGCGCCGCTATTCGAAAGCTGCTTTGAATAAACATTATTCCGATTTGAATAATCATGAACAGCATAAACATACCGCTCGCCATCATGCTTACGCTGCAATGTGATCGTCTCTGGACCATAACTAGTTGTATCGTCCACATCCAAAGCGGCGTCAGTTCCGTTCATCGAATCAAAATAGATATGGTTTGCAGGGAAAACGATATGCGAATCCAAATCGCTAGGGGTTTCTCCCCAGTTGAGCACTACCCGCATACCATCAAGATTGGTCATTACCGGACTTATTGCATAGGTCATTCCAGCGCAAGGACACTTAACCACCAAATTTGAATATCCCGGCTTTTTCACTATCAGCAACGAATCAGCATTATCTGGAAACGAGCTAGTTAGAGACACCTGACCTTGCCCATTAGTCACAGCTGATACCGACTGCTCGCCATTTTTTTGCAAAGTGATTTCAGCATTTGCAATTTTTTGATCTTTGATAGTGGCGCTCAAAATTTGCACTTCAACATTGGCCGAAGCGATTGCTGATGCAGAGACTAAAACAAAGGAGGTAAAAAGAACGGTAGAGGAGGCTAGCTTTTTCATTCCATATTTCCTTCGAGGTGATTTTTATTGCATCCTTACAAGTCCGTGACTGACCTGTTACTAAACAAGTTTACAAGGAAAGGCTTTGATCGGATAGCAGCTGCCATCACTAATAAATCTAAATGCGCTACTCGTGAGAACTGGCTCCACGCTATTGCGTTTGAATAGCGTTTTAGCCAGTTTTTTACTGGGTTGAACAGCGCTTTCGATAAAGGGAGATACTGAGAAAACCCTAGGTAATATCGAGCATACGAATACCTAACAAAGTATCGCGCTCGATTTTCAAATTCGTAAAATCGAACAACGATTTATCGGCCAATTGCGATGGTGCGACATTTTGAATGGCGGAGAAGATCGATTCGATACGGCCTGGAAATTTTTTCTGCCAGCCGCGCAGCATTTCTTTGATCGCCTGGCGCTGCAGGTTTTCCTGCGAGCCACACAAGTTACACGGAATGATCGGAAAACCTTTCTGCTCCGCGTAATCTTCCAGATCGCTTTCTTCGCAATACGCGAGCGGGCGAATCACCACGTTCTTCTTATCGTCGCTCAATAATTTCGGCGGCATCGCTTTCAGTGCACCACCGAAAAACATATTCAAAAATAAAGTTTCGATAATGTCGTCGCGATGATGCCCGAGCGCGATTTTGGTCGCACCGATTTCCTCGGCAAAACCATACAGCGTGCCGCGACGCAGACGCGAACATAAACCACAGGTGGTTTTGCCTTCGGGGATCACCGATTTGACGATGCTGTAGGTATCTTTTTCGAGGATGTAATACTCGATGCCGAGTTTGCTCAAATATTCCGGTAACACATGCTCCGGAAAGCCCGGCTGTTTCTGATCGAGATTCACTGCGACCAAATCGAATTTCACCGGCGCCGAGCGCTGCAGGCTCATCAGAATATCGAGCATGCCATAACTGTCTTTGCCGCCCGACAGACACACCATGACCTTATCGCCTTCTTCGATCATGGTGTAATCGGCAATTGCTTCGCCAACCAAACGGCGCAGGCGTTTTTGCAATTTATTGAACTCTGTCTTCTCCTTTTTCGACAGTTCGGGCTTCTCGTTCGCGTTATTTTCCAACGCGGTTGGGGCGACCGAGACAGGCTCGATGATTTCAACAAACTGGGTCATGGCTCAGGCGCTTACTCGAAAACAGGCTGGTGCTCAAAAATTCGTCGCGCATTTTACTCGTTCGCCAGATTCTACGGCCAGCCCTTTAATCGGCATTGAATGATCGGAATTAAAGTGGCATGTGGTATTTCCGGCCTCGCCTGACTAAAATGCTGCCTCCTTCGAGGCACAGGCCCAGCCTGCGCGCGGCTCTATCCGAGCCCAGGTAGTGACGATGTGTGCGATCCACTTATCGTAGCGACCTGCTCAAAAACCCGAATTCACCCTAACAATCAATACCACTTGATATCAGGAAACCGCCATGAAACAACCCGTTCGCGTCACAGTCACCGGCGCAGCCGGCCAGATCGGCTATGCCCTGCTGTTCCGTATCGCTTCAGGCTCGATGCTCGGCAACGACCAGCCCGTCATCCTGCAATTGCTCGACATCACCCCGGCGCAAACCGCGCTGAACGGCGTGAAGATGGAGCTCGACGATTGCGCATTCCCGCTGCTCGCTGGCGTGGTCTGCACCGATGATCCGAAAGTGGCCTTCAAAGACGCGGATTACGCTCTGCTCGTTGGCGCGCGTCCACGCGGCCCAGGCATGGAGCGTAAAGATCTGCTCGAAGCCAACGCGGCGATCTTCTCGGTACAAGGCAAAGCGATTGCCGAAACCGCCAAGAAAGACATCAAAGTCCTCGTGGTTGGCAACCCGGCGAACACCAACGCGTTGATCTGCCAACGCAATGCGATCGGCATCGACCCGAACAACTTCACCGCGATGACCCGTCTCGACCACAACCGTGCGATTTCGCAACTCGCGGAAAAAACCGGCACGACGGTTAACGACGTCACCAACATGACGATCTGGGGCAACCACTCCTCGACTCAGTACCCGGATCTGTTCCATGCGAAAGTGAAAGGCAAAACCGCGATCGAGCTGGTCGATCAAGACTGGTACAAAGGCACCTACATTCCTGCAGTGCAACAACGCGGCGCGGCGATCATTGCAGCACGCGGCGCATCGTCGGCAGCATCGGCAGCTAACGCAGCAATCGACCACATGCGTACCTGGGCACTCGGCACCGAGGGCGATAACTGGGTGAGCATGGGCGTGTACAGCGATGGCTCTTATGGCATCGACAAAGGCCTCATCTACTCGTTCCCAGTTCGCTGCAAAGGCGGCAAGTGGGAAATCGTTCAAGGCCTCAGCATCGATGCGTTCAGCCAAGAAAAAATGAAGGCGACCGAGAAAGAACTCGCCGAAGAGCGCGATGCCGTTAAACACCTGCTGCCGTAAGCAACCGTCTTAAACGGACAGCAAAACAAGAAAGGGAGGGATGGCAACATCCTTCCCTTTTTTATTGCAACAAATTTGGCGCATTGCATCTGCAGGCAATAGACAAATCCTGCCTATCCTTCCTGCATCGTCTATGCTTCGGCTAAACATTTTTACCTATGCGATTTATGGCCTTGCTCAAATCCCTTTTCGCGCGCTTGCGCGGCGCCCAGAAAAAGACCAAGTCTGAAGCGGATAACTATTCGCAACTTGAGATTTTGCAAAAGCGTCACAGCTTTATCGAAGTGAAATTTCCACGCGTCGAGCAATCGTTCCAAAGCATGATTCTGGAACTGCACGCGGACGATGGATTTCTCGTCATCGACGAGCTCTACCCGGCCGAAGGACGCCAACAATTACTCGAAGGCGATGAGGCTGAAATCATCGCGCAGGTACCCGGCATCAAAGTGGCCTTTTATTCGAAGCTGTTGATGCGCGAAGTTGCCGAAGGTTTGCCGGTGTATCGCATGGAGCTGCCGGAAGAAATCGGCTCCACCGTGCGTCGCCGCGCGTTTCGCGTTTATGTGGAGCGCGAAACCAATCTGACCGTCGACTTGGGCAAGGTCGGCGATTCCACTTTTGACGCGCACATCGTCAATCTATCGCCCGACGGCATCAAACTAAGTTTGCGCGGCAACGTCGCCAAGCAACTCGAAAAAAATCGTATGCTCGAAAAATGTCTGATCCGTTTACCGAACGGCATCGACATCGACGCCGATATCGAATTGCGCAATATCTACGCGATTCGCACACCGACGCATCACACGCTCGCTGGCGGCATTCTCACTGTCGCGATCCCGTCACAGCGCACCAAGCTCAATCAATATTTAGCCGCCGTGCAACGCAAGCAGCGGCGACGTGAATCGCGTATGGCATAGCTCTCACTGAGCGCGCCTCACATTGCGTTCAATACCAACAGCGGCGGCGTATCGACCACCTTGCGACAACCGAGATAACCCGCCGCTCCAATCATTACCGCACCCAACAACGGCCCCGCCAGCCATACCCACGCATGCGGCGCGTAGTGCATATCGAGCAAGCGCGTTTGAAATTGCCATACCGCGCATTCCGCCGCACCGGCGGCGAGCAAACCCGCGAGCGCACCCAGCATCGCAAATTCAATGAGCAGACTGCCGATAATCAACCGCCGCTTCGCGCCGAGTGCTCGCAATATCGCATTTTCTTGCATGCGAATATCGAGCGACGACAACACGCTCGCGAATAACACGAGCAAACCGCAACCGACAATCAACCACAACACCAATTCAACCGCGAGACTCACTTGATCGACGATCGCCCGCACTTGCGCAATGATGGTGTCGATCTCTAACACCGTTATCGTTGGGAATTGTTTGAGCAAGGTATTGAGAAATACTTTTTGCTCTGATGGCAGATAAAAGCTGGTCATGTACGTCGCCGGAAAGTCCTGCAGCACACGCGACGCGAACAACATATAGAAATTCGGCTGCATGCTATCCCAGTTCAAACTGCGCAGACTTGTCACTTTTGCACTGACCTGCTCATCAGCGATTTGAAACAACAAGGTGTCACCGAGTTGAATATTCAAGCGCTGCGCCAACCCCGTTTCGACCGAAACTCCATCGTTTGCGTTTTCGCCGAACCAATCGCCTGCACTGATGCGATTATCCGCAGGCAATTGTTGCGACCAACTCAAATTCATTTCGCGATCGAGTTCGATGTCGCGCTCGTTATTGGCGGCCTCCGCTTTTTGTTTTTGTTCGACGTTAACCGCTCTCGCGTTGATGCCGATTAAGCGACCACGCACCATCGGATAAAAGCCGGCGCTACTGAGTTGATGCTCGTGGAGCAATTGCTCGACTGCATCGATCTGATTTTTTCCGACGTTGATAAGAAAATGATTCGGCGCCTGCGGCGGCAATTGCATGCGCCACTCCTGCAATAACGATGTGCGCACAAGCGCGATAACGAGCAACAACATGATCGCCAGCGCAAAAATGATCATCTGCAAAATATTTTGCGCGCGCCTGCGCTGCAACGATGCAAACGCCAAACGCCACACCGAACCAGCCTGCATGCCCGCAACGCGAACGCCGCGCAACAACCACCACGCGATCGCACCGATCACCAGCAAAGCAACCCCAACACCGGCAAATACTGTCAGCGTCAAGGCAATGCTGCCGCTGTAAAACCACATCAAACCCGCAACACTGGCAACACCGAGCAGGACTGCTCCGATTCCTCGACCGCGCCGACTTTCAATATCGCGACGCAACACACGCAGCGGCGGAATTTCGCGCAGAGCCAACAGTGGCGGCAACGCAAAAGCCAGCAAACAGACCAGCGCGGTAATTGCCGCAATGACGAGCGGCCACCACGTTCCTGCCGGTGCTGTCTGCTGTAAATAATTTTCGAGAAAATGTGCGAACACACTCTGCAGACTGTAACCGGCTATCGCACCGATCGCGGTACCGATCACGCCGATGAATAAGAGATGCGAAAGATAGATGCGAAACACGCGATTGCCGCTCGCACCCACACATTTCATCACGGCGACATGATCGAAATGGCGCTCGGCATAACGCCGTGCAGAAAGCGCAATCGCCAAACCGGCGAGTGCCACTCCGAGCGCACCGGCGAGCATTAAAAATTTTTGCGCACGCTCGATGGCATTGCCGATGCGCGGCTGCGAATCGCCAACGCTGAGCCAACGCTGGCCCGCAATCAACTGCGGCTGCAACCATTGTTGAAATTGCAGCAGCATTTCATCGCTACCGGCAAACAAATAATTAAACCGCACGCGACTGCCCGGTTGCACGACTTGTGTGGCATCGAGATCATCGAGTGCCATCATCGCTTTCGGCGCGAACACGTCGCTGCCGCTGTCGGGCTCGCTCGCAACGATGCCGCTCACGGTAAATGTCGCTGCGCCAATTTCAACACGATCGCCAATCGCAATATTCAGCAGTGGCAACAAACGCGAATCGAGCCACACTTCGCCCGGCATCGGGCCGTGATCCACATTATTCGCAGCGCCAAAAGGTTCCGACGCCATTTTTAATTGCCCGCGCAACGGATATTCCGCCGACACCGCTTTGATCGATGCAAGCTGCGTGTTGTCACCCGCCACCAACATCGATTGAAAGGTGACTGTCTGCCCGCGCCGTAAACCGAGGTTATCGGCACGCGCGAGCCATTCGGGTTTTGCCGGCCATGCGCTGCGCAACACGCGATCGGCTGCAAGAAATTGATTGCTATTGGCGATGATGCCGAGTTGCAAACGTTCGGTGAATGCAGCGATGCCCACGACAATTGCGACGGCCATCGCCAACGCAATGAGCAACAAACCCAATTCGCCGCCGCGCCAATCGCGCGCCAGCAACTTAATGCTCAAAGGTAATTTCAAACTCGGCATCGACTGTTCCACTGTAGGGGCGCTGCTTGCCGCGCCCTCGCATGAAATTGATTTGGTGCATTTAGGCGCAGCAAGCAGCGCCCCTACGCCTCAACCATTTGTGTGGCGTCTTTAATTATTTCACCAGCAGCCAGTTGAATCAGCCGCTCGCAGCGTTCGGCCAAACGTTCTTCGTGGGTAACCAATACGAGCGTGGTTTTTTTTTCGCGATTCAGATCGAACAATAAATCGATGATATGCGCACCCGTCGCCGTGTCGAGATTTCCTGTAGGCTCATCGGCAAAAAGAATTTTGGGGGCATTCGCAAATGCACGTGCGATCGCCACGCGCTGTTGCTCACCGCCCGATAATTGTCGGGGATAGTGCGACTCGCGCGCGCCGAGACCGACGCGCTGTAAATATTCACGTGCAGCACTGTGCGCATCGTCACGCCCCATCAATTCGAGCGGAAGCATCACATTTTCGAGCGCGGTCAAACTTGGCAATAATTGAAACGATTGAAAAACGAAGCCGACCAATTCGCCGCGCAATTGCGCACGCGCATCCTCATCGAGCGCGGTGATGTCGCGCTGATCGAGCCACACCCGACCACTGCTCGGCAGATCAAGCCCCGCCAGCAAGCCGAGCAAGGTCGATTTGCCCGAACCCGAGGCACCGATAATCGCCACGCTCTCGCCCGCCTTGATATCGAGCGTAATCCCTTTCAAGATGTGCAGCGCGCCGGAGGCAGTCGGCACGGTTTTACGTAAATCTTCAGTACGAATCATAGGGATCCTAACGCGGTGAAAGTTTTTTCTATCGGCTATAAGTGGCTGATCATTGCACTGCTGGCATTGAACATGGGCTCGGCGTTCGGCGCCGCACCGCCATCTCCCAAACCGCCAACACAAACCGCCAACACACACACGATTCTCGTGCTCGGCGACAGCCTAAGTGCCGCGTATGGTATACCGCGCGAACAAGGCTGGGTGTCGCTGTTACAACAAAGATTAGAAAACGGTAATGTCGTCAATGCCAGCATCAGCGGCGAAACGACCGATGGCGGTCTCGCGCGCATACCGGCTTTACTGCAAAAACATAATCCGACTATCGCCATCATCGAGCTCGGCGCCAACGACGGCCTGCGCGGTTTTCAAATACAACGTACGCGCGACAACCTTGCGCAGATCATTTCGCTTTGTCAGAAAGCCAATGCAAAAGTTCTGCTGATTGGAATGAAAATCCCGCCGAATTATGGTTTGAAGTACACCTCGGATTTTTACGAGACGTACACGCTCACTGCTAAGCAATTCAATATTCCGCTAGTGCCATTTTTGCTCGATGGCGTCGCGACCGACCCCGGCTTAATGCAGGACGATGGTTTACACCCGCGCGCAACAGCTCAGCCGAAACTATTGAATACGGTGTGGCACTATCTAAAGCCCTTGCTGTAAAAAACATGCAGCCGATGCTTTAAGTTTTCCGATAAAAATGGGGCATGCTTGGCAATTGACTGATTATCGCCGCGCATATCCCTATACAATTCACACACACTTCTTTACAACGATAATTCCATGGACAATTTTCTCGCTCGCTTCACCAGTGCATTCCCTCTCATCGTAATTCTGTGCAGTGCTGCGGCACTCTGGCATCCGCCGCTATTCACATGGTTCACGGGCCCATTCATCACTTACGGCCTTGGCATCATCATGCTCGGCATGGGCATTACGCTGACGATGGAAGATTTCACGCGCATCGCGAAAATGCCGGGTTGGGTTTTCGCCGGCGTCACCTTGCAATACACCATCATGCCGCTCTCGGGCTGGTTGCTGGCGAAATGGCTTGCATTACCCGACGCATTTGCCGTGGGTTTGATTCTCGTCGCCTGCTGCCCGGGCGGGACGGCATCGAATGTGATTGCCTATCTCGCGCGCGCCAATGTCGCGTTATCGGTGACATTGACCACGCTCACCACCATGATGGCCGTGGGCATGACGCCGTGGCTCACTGCGACGCTCGCCGGTACGCGCATGCCCGTCGATGCGTGGGGATTATTTCTATCGTGTCTGCAAGTCATTCTGCTGCCGATTGCACTCGGCGTTATTTTGAACCGCTATACACCGCGCATGACACAACAACTCATGCGCTTCAGTCCGTCGATCGCCGTCATCGTCATCGCCTTGATCGTCGCCTCGGTGCTCGGTGCCGGTCGCGCGCAAGTATTGGAAGCCGGCGCACGATTATTGGTTGGCGTGATTGCATTGCATGTGAGCGGATTCGGTCTCGGCTATTTGTTTTCGTATTGGATCAATCGCAGCGAAAGCGTGGCGCGCACCATTTCCATTGAAGTGGGCATGCAAAACTCGGGGCTCGGCGCACAACTCGCGCGCAGTCATTTCCCCGCGGGATCAGGCGTTGATGTGCCGAGCGCAATTTCAGCATTGACGCACTGTATTTTGGGAAGTTTACTCGCCGCGGTGTGGCGACGGATTGCGCCGCGCAATTAGCGGCTCATTTAAACAAGCGATTAATTCACGTTTAAACGAACAATTAATTCTCGCCGAGATTTTTCGTCATGTACCACGCAGGGCCGTCGTAGCTTTGCAATTTGCCTTGCTCAGACGAATCGAGCTGTGTGAAATCGCGATAGCCGTGCTTTTGCCAAAACGCATGGCTATTTTGCACCGACACCAGCGATGAATAACGCAAATTTTCCGCTCTGGCGTGCGACCATGCACATTCGATCAGCGCAGTCGCCAATCCCAATCCTTTGCCGCGATTGCCGATAGCCAAATCGTGCAAATACAAACTATCGGGCTCATGCGGAACATCGAAATGGCCGCCGAGCGAAGTAATTTTCCCGAGCAACGAGCGATAGGCGACGAGATATGCACACACGCCCTGCGCATCTTCAACGACCCACGCCGTATCGGGCGATGCAAGAAAACGCGCGCGAATAGTATTCTCATCTTCTTGCATTAGATGGCCATAGCACTCGGCTTGCACCGCGAAGATCGCAGGCACATCGTTCTCGCACATCGCGCGGATAATTCGTTCGGATTTCGACATCATCAAAACTGTTTCAATATGCGCTCGCGCTGTTTCCAGTCCGGCATCACGTACTCAAGTAATTCGTAAAATTTTTTGCCGTGATTGAATTCGGTCAAGTGACAGAGCTCATGGGCGATAACGTAATCGATCATCGATAATGGTAATTTGACCAACTCGGTATTGAGAGTCACGCGACCGCTGCGACTGCAGCTACCCCAACGTCGATCCATTTTGCGAAAACGCAATTCAGGTGCGGGAATAATGCCGGGAAAACGCTGACAGACGAGCAACAGGCGCTCTTTAAAAATCGTTTCTGCCTGCTCGCGATACCAGCTATTTAATTGGCGCACCAGCGCCGGTAAATTCCACGGATCGCGCGAAGTGACAACAATTACCTCTTCATCGTACAAAATCGATGCGCTGTTACTGCGCTCAACTTCGAGCCGACGCGGCTGGCCGAGGAACCACATCGATGCCCCCGGCTCGATGGTGTTTTTCCATTGGTGCTTGCTCGCCTGCTTGGTAAGGCTGCGCTGAATCCATGCCGATTTTTCTTCGACGAAACGCACGATATGTTTTTCGCTGAGACCATGCGGCGCGCGCACTTCAACATTGCCGTCGTCGTGCACATACACGACCAGCGTCTTGCGCTTTTGGTATTTGACGTCATAGGAGAAATTCGCGCTCATGACGAAAATACGCTGCCTCGTGTATCACCCAAATTTTTAGCGCCGAAATTTTCGTTATTGATGAAATCGCGAATCACTTCGAGGAATTGATAACCGAAACGTTCTAACTTGCTGGCACCCACGCCGCTGATATTGAGCAGCTGCGTCGAATTAATCGGCTGGTCGACCGTCATCAATCGCAACGTCGCGTCGTGAAATACCATGAACGGTGGAATGCCGAGTTCTTCGGCGATGCGTTTGCGACAATCGCGCAACGCCTGCCACAGCGGCTGCAATTCGGCATCGACTTCGATCTGGCGATTGCGCGAACGCTGCTCGCGTGCACCGCTTTCGGTGGTATCGATACGCAAGGCCAGCGGTAATTCGCCACGCAGTACCGGTCGCGAGGCTTCAGTCAAACGCAAACCGCCGTAGCCCTGCAAATCGACTTCGAGAAAACCGCGAATCAATAATTGGCGAATCAGCGAGCGCCATTGCTGTTCGCCAAGCCCCTGACCAATACCAAACGTGCTGAGTTTTTCATGGCCGTGCTGCTGCACTTTTTCGTTGTGCTTGCCGAGCAGAATATCGACCACATGCGCGGCACCGAAGCGTTGCCCGCTGCGATAAACGCACGACAATAATTTTTGCGCAGCCTGCGTGGCATCCCAGGTTTTCGGCGGCGCCAGACAAATATCGCAATTGCCGCAACCATCGCCATAAATCGTTTCGAATTGATCGTCGCCAAAATAGTCGAGCAGCGATTTGCGGCGGCAATCGGTGGTCTCGCACCACGCCAATAATGATTCGAGTTTGAAATTTTCCTGACGTTTGAATTGCTCGGGCGCATCGCTGCTCGCGAGCATATCTTTCATGCGTACAACATCCTGCAAACCGTACAACAACAATGCGGTTGCCGGTTCGCCATCGCGGCCCGCGCGACCGGTTTCCTGATAATACGCTTCCATACTTTTCGGTAAATCAAGATGCGCAACGAAACGCACATCGGGTTTATCGATGCCCATGCCGAACGCGATGGTCGCCACCATCACCACCGCATCTTCGCGCAAGAATCGACGCTGATGCGTTTCGCGCAAAATGGGCGATAAGCCCGCGTGATACGGCAATGCGGTGATGCCCTGCTCGTTCAACCACTCGGCGGTCTGCTCGACTTTTTTTCGCGACAGGCAATAGACGATGCCGGATTGCCCGCGATAGCTGTCGAGAAATTTCAATAATTGTTTACGCGATTCGGTTTTCGCCGCGACCTTGTAACAAATATTCGGACGATCAAAACCGCTGACGAATGCCTGGGCATCGTGCAGCTGCAAACGTTCGATAATTTCCGCGCGCGTGCGCTGATCGGCCGTTGCCGTCAACGCGATACGGGGAACAGAGGGAAAACGATCCGCGAGCAGACCGAGGCCGAGATAATCCTTGCGAAAATCGTGGCCCCATTGGCTCACGCAATGTGCTTCGTCGATCGCAAACAACGCAATGTCGCAGCGCTGCAAAAATTGCAGTGTGCGCTCCTGCAACAAACGCTCAGGCGCGATGTAGAGCATGTCGAGCTCGCCGCGCAGCAATTGCTGCTCGACAGCGCGCTGCGCATCCAAATCCAATGTCGAATTCAAAAAGGCGGCGCGCACACCGAGCTGATGCAGATTTTCGACTTGGTTTTGCATGAGCGCGATAAGCGGCGAGACGATAATGCCAACGCCTTTGCGCAACAACGAGGGAATTTGATAACAGAGCGATTTGCCGCCGCCCGTTGGCATGAGCACGAGCGCATCGCGACCTTGCGCGAGCGTATCAATGATGGCCGCCTGCTGGCCGCGAAATTGCGGATAGCCGTAAACGGTGTGGAGGATGTGGGCAGCCTGATCGATCATGGGCCGCATTATAACGTCTCCTCCGCGCGAACTGGCTGCGCTTTTTCCGTGGTTTTCGTGCTTCCAATTGCATTGAAACGGCGCTAGTCGTATAGGAATACCCTCGACCGCTGCCTACAATAGCGGCTGAATCGACGTAGTCGCAGCCGAGGAAACCCCACGCATGACAGCCCTCACACAGGCGTCTTCTTCCAGTGCCGCCATGTTGCAATTCGACCGCGAGCATTTGTGGCACCCGTACGCATCCATGCATTCGCCGGCGCCGGTATTTCCCATCGTCGCGGCGCAGGGCGTGCGCTTGAAAATGGCGAACGGGCACGAGCTCATCGACGGCACCAGTTCGTGGTGGAGTGCGATGCACGGCTACAACCATCCCGTGTTGAACCAGGCCGCGCACGCGCAAATCGATGCGATGTCGAATGTGATGTTCGGCGGTATCACGCATCCACCGGCAGTGAAGCTCGGCGAATGGTTAACGGGCTTGACGCCCGCTCCGCTCACGCAGATTTTCTATTGCGACTCCGGCTCGGTCGCTGTCGAAATCGCCATCAAAATGGCCTTGCAATACTGGCAGGCGCGTGGACAAAACAAGAAAAATAAATTGCTGACCGTGCGCGGCGGTTATCACGGCGACACCTTCATGGCGATGTCGGTGTGCGATCCGATCGAAGGCATGCACCGTTTATTCAGCGGCGTCTTGCAGCAACAATTGTTTGCCGATAAACCGCAAACGCGTTTTGGCGAGCCTTTCGACGAAAGCGATCTCGATTCACTCAAAAAGATTCTGATCGATCGTCATGAAGAAATTGCCGCGTTGATCATCGAGCCGATTTTTCAGGGCGCAAGCTCGATGCATTTTTATTCGGCCGAGTATTTACACCAGGTGCGTCACTTGTGCGATGACTACGGCGTGCTGCTGATTTGCGATGAAATCGCGACGGGCTTCGGCCGCACCGGTAAGTTATTCGCGTGCGAATACGCCGGCATCAGCCCTGACATTATGTGCCTCGGCAAAGCGATCACCGGCGGTTATCTCTCATTCGCGGCAACGCTGTGCACACGCCATGTCAGCGATACGATTTGCAGCGCTCCGCCCGGCGCACTGATGCACGGCCCCACTTTCATGGGCAACCCACTCGCGTGCGCGGTCGCGTGTGCAAGTATCGAATTGCTGTTGTCGCAACCCTGGCAACGCACGGTGCGCCATATCGAAACGCAATTGCGCATCGGCCTGGAACCCGCGCATGCATTGCCGAATGTCGCCGATGTGCGCGTGCTCGGCGCGATCGGCGTTATCGAAATGCACAACGCGGTAAATGTGCCGCTCGCGCAACAATTATTCGTCGAGCGTGGTTTGTGGGTGCGGCCGTTCGGAAAATTTATTTACACGATGCCGCCGTTCATCATCGGCGATGATGATCTCACGGCGCTGACGGCAGGCATGGTCGACGTCGCCGAAAAACTTCGGAATTAATTTTCCCTTGTCGATTAAAGAGAGAAATTAAAGTACTGCGCGCGGCGCCGTTGGGCGCAGCGCGGGACTGCGATCATCGCTGTGCTGCTCCAGCCAATCGAGCAGCGGCTGCCAGACGATTAAATCCTCGTGCACTTTCTTTTCCGGCATTTCAAAAATGCCGAGGCCCTGCCCCGCTGCATTGATGTAATTATGCGTATCGCGCAATGTCGTCACGAACGGAATACGCAGCGTATTCAAAAAATGGACGAGGCGTTGATAGACGAGCGTATTTTTGCGCGCACGATTCGCCACCACCGCGATGCGCTGATCGTTGCGGTCGATCTTGGCGATCGTGAGTAACTGACCGATCGAATTCGCCACCGCGTGAATGTCGACGTCGGAGGGCAGCACCGGAATGACGATGGCACTCGCCTCCTGCAATGTGCGCTGGAAGGTCGCGAAATCGAGCGCGGCGGCAGTATCGATGATCAGGCATTCGGTATCGGGCTCCACCCGCAAAAACCAATTGCGCGTGACGCCAACCGGATGCTTGTAGGCGGGGATAACTTGTATCTTCGGCAATTCCGGCGAGCGCTGGCCGACCCAGTAAGTGCTGGAGCCCTGGCTGTCGTAATCCATCAACGCGGTTTTTTTGCCGCGCGATGCAAAGTAACTGGCGAGATTGGTCGCCAATGTCGTCTTGCCGGAGCCGCCTTTCGGATTGATTACCGCAATACGCTGCATGAAATCCCGTCTGTTCAAATCGCAATCAATAGATGATCACAGTTTAGTCATTTGTGACACGACTTCCATGTCGCAGCTCGCAAAGTCGGGAGCGCTGCAACCACATCGGTAGAACTTCGCCTTCATCTTTCGGCAGTGGTAGCATGCGCGCGCCATGCAAATCTCACATTCCACATACCACTCAAATCCGATTCAGCGTCTGGCCGATCTCGATCAGCGCCTCACTGGTCTCGGCGCGCGGCCCATTCATCGCGACCGCATGCTGCGCGCCTGGCTGCAGGGAAAGCCGCTCGACACACCGACGCGCCGTCATGCCAGTGCCGATTTTTTACCGCTGGCTGTGCGCAATGAATTACCGCGACTGACCGATGAGCTCGATAATCTGGTGCGGGTGCAAACCGAGCACACTGCCGCCGACGGATCGGCTCGCCTGCTGGTGGAATTGCGCGATGGGCAAATGGTGGAAAGCGTATTGCTGCCGCGCCAGGGAGTTTGCGTTTCCACACAGGTCGGCTGTGCGGTGGGCTGCCGTTTCTGCATGACGGGCAAAAGCGGCTTATTGCGCCAGGTCAGCAGTATGGAAATCATCGCGCAGGTGGTGCAGGCACGCCGCAAACGCAACGTGCAAAAAGTCGTGTTCATGGGCATGGGCGAACCGGCGCACAATCTCGACAACGTGCTCGAAACGATCGAAGTGCTCGGCACCTACGGCGACTTCAATCACAAGAAACTCGTATTTTCGACCGTGGGCGATATGCGCGTGTTCGAGCGCCTGCCGGCGATGAAGGTGAAACCCGCGCTCGCACTATCGTTGCACACGACGAAAAACGAATTGCGCGAATATCTGCTGCCGAAAGCGCCAAAAATAGCTCCCGAAGAATTAGTCGAGTTAGGCGAAATCTACGCGCGAAAAGTCGGTTACCCGATTCAATATCAATGGACGCTGTTAAAAGGGATCAATGACGGCATGGATGAATGGGAAGCGATTCCCCATCTCTTAAAAAATAAATACGCCGTGCTCAATCTGATCCCATTTAACAGCGCGGAAGGCGATGAGTATCAGCGCCCCGCTGTCGAACGCATCACTGAAATTGTGCGTTATCTGCATGAGCGTGGAGTTTTCACCACCGTTCGCAATAGCGCCGGCCAGGATGTCGATGGCGGCTGTGGCCAGTTACGTGCGCGCGCTCCGCGAATCGATCTAAAAAATTTGTCGTAATATTAATACCGCCTGAAATTCATATTAACTTTGTATATATTTTCGGTATGTATCACGGCGAACGACTCAACGCATTTACCCATCTCATTGGCGCGGTGTTAGCGCTGGCTGGCAGCATCGTGCTTGTTGTAATAGCAGTGCACAGCGGCGATTTCTGGAAAATTGTGAGCGTTTCGGTTTATGGCGCAACACTCGTGCTGCTCTACAGCCTATCGACGCTCTATCACAGCATTCGCGGACGCGCCAAAGACATTCTGCGCGAACTCGATCATCACAGCATTTATCTGCTTATTGCAGGCAGCTACACACCATTTTGTCTGGTAACGCTACGCGGCCCTTGGGGCTGGTCTTTATTCGGAACCGTATGGGCGCTTGCCGTTATCGGCAGTCTTGAGGAGCTGCGCCCCAAACGCGGTGGGCGCGTAGTATCGGTAGTGCTTTACGCCGTGATGGGCTGGATGGTTGTGGTGGCACTGAATCCATTGATCAAAGCGCTCGGGCCGATCGGTTTATCGTGGCTCATTGCGGGCGGCTTGTTTTACACCATCGGCATCATTTTTTATGCGCTCGACAAACGCATGAAGCATGCACACGGCATCTGGCATTTATTTGTGCTCGCTGGAAGCACCGCGCACTACATTGCGATTTTGCGCTATGTGTTGTGAAGATAAATTTCCCCGATTAGAGAAACCACAAAATATCTGCTGGTAGCGTTAACCGGTTTAAGGCTTGGGCCGCTTGCTGACAAAGAACTGAAATTGTCGGGGCTGAGAATTGGTAGGACTGAAATTGGCAGGGCTAAAATTGGTAGGACCATGCGGAATCGAACCGCAGACCTCCACCATGTCAAGGTGGCGCTCTAACCAGCTGAGCTATGGTCCTAGAGATGACACGCAAAAGCGGAGCGCGATTAAAAAAGAATTACGCCCAAATTGCAAGTCGTTTTCTCATTTTCGCCGCGTCCGGCTAATGATGGGCCGAACCGATGCGCGTTAAGGCATCGCGCGCGCCAGTGAAACAGGCTTTGAGCCCGGCTGGCCACCGCTCCACGCCAAGAACTGCTCACCTGCCGTAACTCCAGCCCCAACTCTCAACTTGCCCCAGCCGGCCAGAGGCTGAAGTGGCAAAGCGATTACGCAACCGCAAACAGCCGCTGACAGCATTGAAGGTTAGAACGTCGCAGCTTCGAACAATGGAGATTGGCGAGGCGATACTTTACCATCTGCACCGCCTTCTCACTGTGGGACTGTTATGACTCTTTCCGCCCGCCTAGTACGCCAAATCATTGCACTGTTTATTTTCGGTTTCAGCTTGTGGATGTGGACTAAGCACAGCGATGTGATCCGACTCATCGTGTTGCAACGTCCCGTGCTGTTCGGGCGTTATTCGCAAGGGCATTTCGGCGCATTGCTTATTTTGACGCCGATACTGTGGGCGATTGCCGCTGCGGTGGCCTCGCGACGCCCGCTCAAGCAGGCGTTAGGGAATGCCGGCATCAGTATCGCGACGACGTTGATCGCAGTGCTTGTCATTACCTATGTCGCGCATTTTTTCCGCGATGGTCCGCGCTATATCGAAACCAAACTCGACGACAACGAGCACGCCATGCAGCTCGCCGGCGCGGTGCGCCATCGCCCGCCGAATCAAGTGTATGACATGACGTATGTCGATAAGCCCGAGCAGGCGCGTTCATATCCGAATCCGCCGGCGGGTTATCCCGATATTCCACTGCGCCTCACCACCGATGCAAATGGTTTTCGGAATCTGGATGCATTACCTCAATACGACATGCTCGCCGTTGGTGATTCGTTCGTTGCGGGCTCCAATATTTCCGACGATCAAACCTGGAGCGCATTGCTCGCCAAAGCTACCAATCAAACAATTTACAACTTAGGCGTCGGCGGCAGCGGCCCGCCCACGTATTTAAGTAATTACGTCTATTTCGGTTTGAAACTCAAACCGCGCGTTGCGCTATTCATGATTTACGAAGGCAACGATTTCAAAGAGGATGTGGTGCTCGTCCCCACGCCGAGCGCATCGAGTGAATCGAGCGCAACGGACAAACCCAGCGCGCCACCGCTGACAAAACGGATTGGCGAGCATTTTTCGCAAGCATTTGATTCCTCGCCCGTGACCAAAGGGCTCAAACGGCTTTCGCAAGATCTGCTTGAAAAACTCGGCTCGACCCGGCCGGTCCCGCACTATCAGGAAAAACTCGGCTTCATGCCGATTGCGATAACCCACGAGAACACAACGCAGTACTACAGCTTCGACCCCAAGCGAGTCGTTTATTTAAATTACAGCAAGGATGAATTCACCAATTCGCCGGAATGGCAGGCGACCGCAAAAATCCTCGAACACATTATTGCGTTGAGCCGCGAGCACAACATCAAGCCCGTATTCATTTACGCGCCGAGCACGCCGCATGTCGTGCTACCGCTCGTTAAAGAAAAAATTCCCGCCGAGCAACTTCACTATTTCATCAGCCGCAAGCAAAAACATTTGCCGACAGCCGACGAACTGAAACGACAAATTTACGACAATCTCGACACCGAACAAAACGTCGTGCTCGAACTCTGTCGTGCGCAGAATATCGATTGCGTGGCGCTGACCGCTGCGCTGCAGCGCGAAACCGCGAATGGCGTGCAAACCTATTTCACTTACGACCAGCATTGGACCCCGGACGGACAACGCATCGCCGCCGAAGTCATCGAGCAATTTCTGCGTGAAAAAGGCTATTTATAAATCGTGACTGAAGACGCTCGTCGATATGAATAGCGGATTGCTCTACGCCATATTCGCCTACGCGATTTGGGGACTGTTTCCGCTGTACTGGCGCTTGCTGCAGGCGATACCCGCCACGCAGATCACCGCGCACCGCATCTTGTGGTCGTGGGTGGTATTGACCGTCGTTATTGTCCTGAGCAAACAATGGCGAAATTTTCGCAGCACGATCAACCGCCGCGTGCTAGCGAACTATGCGATCGCTTCGACGTTAATCAGCGTGAATTGGATTCTGTACATCTGGGCGGTCAACAACAACCATATCGTCGAAACCAGTTTGGGATATTTCATCAATCCGCTGATCAGTGTTTTTTTCGGCACTGTCTTTTTTAAAGAACGATTACGCCCGCTGCACTGGATCTCACTGGCATGCGCAACCTGCGGCGTAATTTATCTCACTTACAACTACGGTCGCTTACCGTGGATTGCATTGGTGCTCGCCAGTACTTTTGCATCGTATGGACTCGTCAAAAAAACCGCTCCGCTCAAATCACTGTTCGGCCTTACGCTTGAAACCGCAATTCTGGTAATTCCCGCATTGGGGTATTTACTCGTGTGCGAAAAACTTGGGAATGGCACGCTGCTGCATTCCACACCGCACAACTACGCACTGCTATTTATCGGCGGCATCATCACCGCCGTCCCGCTGCTGATGTTCGCAACCGCCGCGCAACGAATTCCGCTGACACTGATCGGCATTCTTCAATACATCGCGCCGACCTTGCAGATATTGCTGGGGATTTTTTATTTTCACGAGCCGTTCAGCGCGCAACAGCTGACCGGATTCAGTATGGTGTGGTTCGCCCTGGCGATTTTTGTGGTGGCGGGATTTGTACACCGGCAGCCTGTGCCGGCATCGAGTAAAACCTGACCTTTGTAGGGCGCAATAAATGAAATGCATTGCGCCACTCAAGATATTGGCGCAATAACCGAAGGTCACAAGTGCCCTCGGGTTATTGCGCCCTTGATCAATTTTCTACATCGACAAATTACAACAACGCGAGTGTCTGCGCAGCGCGACCCCATAGCTGCGCATGAATGACTTGCGATTGGCTCAAATCGCCGCTGGTCCAAAATATCTCGCCACCCAATCGATCATCGGTGCACAGCAACTGAGTCGATTCGAGACGGCGCTTCAATTCCTTCGCAACAGCCGGCCCAGTGTCGATAATCGCAATCTCGTGTCCGATAATGTTTTTGATCTGCTCGCGTAAGAAGGGATAGTGCGTGCAGCCGAGCACGATTACATCGGCACCGCGATTTAACAAAGGATCGAGATAACCGCGCAGTAAATCGAGTGTTTCCGAGCTGCTCAAATCATTCGCTTCGATGCGCTCGACCAAACCCGCACAAGGTTGTGTGACGATTTCGACATCCCCAGCATAGCGATTCACGAGCGAGAAAAAACGCGCGCTTTCGAGCGTGCCCGCCGTAGCGAGCACACCGACAACCTTACTGCGCGTTAATTCCACAGCCGGCTTGATGCCGGGTTCCATCGCGATAACTGGAATACTCAAACGCTCGCGCAGCATTTGCACTGCTGCCGCCGTGGCCGTATTGCAAGCAACAACAAGCGCCTTGATATTTTTTTCGAGCAGAAAATTGGCGATATTCAGCGAGCGCTCGCAAATAAACTCTGGCGAACGCTCGCCGTAGGGCGCATAACCCGAATCAGCGACGTAGAGAAAGTTTTCGGCTGGGAGCAGCGCGCGCATGTGCTTAAGCACAGAGAGACCACCGACACCGGAATCGAAGACGCCGATCGGAGCCGATGCGCGCTCGCTCATTTTCCGAAACCGTTAGAACAACGTGTAAATAAACGGCGCCACTGCCGAACCATGACCGAGCACAATCAACGCGCCGAGCAAGAGCATGACCACGATCAACGGTGCCAGCCAGAATTTTTTACGCTTGGCCATAAAGCCAGTCAGATCTTTCAGCAAATCCCACATCAGTAGGGTTTCTCCATTTCTTCTTTCGCGTAAGGTTTGCTTACCACGCGATAAGTGTTTACCGTTTTTTCCAGCTTGCGTGCCATCGGGTCTTTGCCGAGCAATTTAAACACCCAAGCCAGCGGTGTAATCATCACAAAAAAGAACACGCTCATGATGATACGCGTATTGATGAACCCCATCACCGCACCGAATTTCATCCACACCACATACAGCGGACGCAGCGCTGCGGGCCACGCCGTTGCCAACAAGGCGACCGGCATGCCGATATAAAACGGCCACACGCGAATGGTGTTGCTGTGCAACCACGGCAACAGCAAACCGAATAGGAATACGAGGATGCCCGCGAAAATAAAACCGAATTTACGCAGGTCTTCGATAGTGGCTTTCGAATGATCTATTTGCATGGTATTTAAAGTCGCCAGTTAATCTAATTCGAATTCGTTTTGCCAATCGCTCTGCTCTTCCCAGACCGGCTGTTCGTGCTTATGCAGAATAATATTTTCGAGCACGAGGCAGTCCATCTCGGTACGCATGAAGCAGCGATACGCATCTTCGGGGGTGCACACGATCGGCTCGCCGCGCACATTGAATGAGGTATTCACCAGCACCGGGCATTCCGTTTTCTTTTCGAAGGTATCGAGCAATCGATAGAAGCGCGGATTAGTATCGGCGTGCACGGTTTGAATTCGCGCCGAATAATCGACGTGTGTCACCGCCGGAATCTGCGAGCGCGGCACGTTGAGTTTATCGATGCCGAATAATTTTTCCTGTTCGGCCGTCATCGCGATGCGCTTGTCTTCGCGCACGGGTGCGACCATTAACATGTACGGGCTGCTGCGATCGTGCTCGAACCATTCGCTCACACGCTCGGCTTTTACCGCCGGCGCAAACGGACGGAACGACTCGCGGTATTTAATTTTGAGATTCATCACCGATTGCATTTTCGCGCTGCGCGGATCGCCGATGATCGAACGACCGCCCAATGCGCGCGGGCCGAATTCCATGCGCCCCTGAAACCAGCCGACAACTTTTTCGCTCGCGAGCACATCACTCAGCTCGTCATAAAACTCGGCATCGTCGAGTTTTTTGTACGGCGCTTTGATGCTGTCGAGATATTCGGCGATCGAATTCGATGCGAACCACGGGCCGAGATAACTGCCGCGCATGGCATCGCCTGTCGAGCTATTCGTTGTCGGCGCAGTCCGTGAATTGCCGAGGTATTCGTACCAGATCGCCAGCGCCGCGCCGAGCGCGCCACCGGCATCGCCCGCCGCCGGTTGAATCCAGATATCGTCGAAAATTTTCGCGCGCAGTAATTCGCCGTTCGCCACGCAATTGAGCGCAACACCGCCGGCGAGACATAAATTCGGTTGATTCAATTCGCGGCGCACGGTGCGCGCGAGTTTCAACACGATTTGTTCGGTGACAACTTGAATCGACGCGGCGATATCCATTTCCCGCTGTGTGAGTGTGCCTTCAGCGGTACGCGCCGGGCCGCCAAACAAATCAGCAAATTTCTGATTCGTCATCGTCAAACCAGTCGCGTAATTAAAATAACTCATGTCGAGCCGGAAGGTGCCGTCGTCTTTCAAATCCAGCAAATTATCGAGAATCAGATCGACGTATTTGGGCTGGCCGTACGGCGCCAATCCCATCAATTTATATTCGCCCGAATTCACCTTGAAGCCGGTGTAATACGTGAAGGCGGAATACAGCAGACCGAGCGAGTGCGGAAAATCGATTTCCCATTGCGGCGTGAGTTTATTGCCTTCGCCGAGCCACACACTGCTCGTCGCCCACTCGCCGACGCCGTCGAGACACATCACCGCCGCATTTTGATAAGGACTCGGGAAAAACGCCGAGGCCGCGTGCGCCTGATGGTGCTCAGTGAATAAAAGTTGCGGTAATTCTTTTTCCTTCAAACCACCGAGCGCAGCGAACTCGCGCTTGAGCGTGGTTTTCAGATAGAGCTTTTCCTTCAGCCAGATCGGCATGGCTTTGAGGAACGAACCGAATCCCGCTGGCGCGTAGGACAGATAGGTTTCGAGCAGGCGCTCGAATTTCACCAGCGGCTTGTCGTAAAACACGATGTAGTCGACATCGGCCAGCGTGGCGCGCGCTTCCTGCAGACAATACTTAATCGCATTGGCGGGAAAACCCGCATCGTGTTTTTTGCGGGTAAAACGTTCTTCCTGCGCGGCGGCGATGATTTCACCATCGCGCACCAACGCGGCAGCGCTATCGTGGTAGTAGGCGGAGATACCGAGAATCAATGTGCTCACTGGAGTCCTGCTACGGGCCTAGGCTCGACCCGAATAACGTGGGGTTCGGTCCGAATAAAAAGGCGCTAGTGTACATTCTCATCCGGCTTTAGGCAGCCGAAACGTTGGCTTCCATGCTGTCAACGAAATCGATTGATCAGGATTAAAACGACGCGCGATAGGTTTTGCCCCGCGAAAAAAAAGGCGTATGGTAGAGACCCCAAACGTGAGCAGGAGGTCATGACATGAGCAACGACATCCAAACATCCGGAAGCAACGGCGCAGCAGGCAATCCTCAAGCGGGCACCGAAGCCGCCGCGCGCATCGCCCACGAATTTGTCGATCGCGTAGCCAAAATCGCGGGCCCCTCCGAAGAGAAGCTGCGTAAAGTCAGCGCGAATGCGGAAACTTCGGTGAAACAATCGTTGGAAACCGCACGAACCAAACTCGATGCCACCGGCAACAACATCAAAGCGAAAAGTGGTGAGGTGAAAACGTCGGTCACCGGTTTCATTCAGGAGCACCCGTTAGCGGCATTGGGTATCGCCTTTGGCACGGGCGTTTTACTGTCTTATCTCACCCGCGGCGGTCGCCGGATCGAGCGCGATGACGACAGCGCCTGAATCGGTCTTGCCCGATCCCGAGGTTGCGGCGACCGACTCCGCGCCGCAACCCACTCCCAGCAATCAAGAGCCAGCACCTACCCTGCTCGATGCAATTGAAGAATGGCTAGTGTCGCTGCGTGTTGCGATTGCGCGCGCAGTCGATATCACCGTGCTCGAGGCGCGTCTGGCCGCGCTCAATTTTGCGCTGATCATCATCGTCGCCGTCGGCAGTGGATTATTGCTGGCAACAAGCTGGATCGCCCTATTTGCCGCCGTCGTCGCCTGGTTCCACGAATTGGGATTATCGTGGTCTGCGGCATTGTTGCTGATGGCAGCGATCAATCTCGCTCTCGCTGCTGCCGGCGGCTACGCGATTTATCGCATGAGCAACAACATGCTGTTCAAGGCGATTCGAAAATTTATCACCTACGCCAAAAGCGACAGCGACGGCCGCAACAACAGTAACGACCGTAACAACAGTCACGACGCCAACGATAGTCGCTACACGAACGACGAAATAACTGAAACTCCTGGAGAGGATCATGCTTCCAGATCTGCTACTGGGAACACGCCGCCTGCGCCGTGACATCGACGCGCACTCGCGGCAACTTGAACACGATATTGCGCAGCTGAAGGGGGCGACCTCGCAATTGCGGCGCACAACGGTAGCCAGCGTCACCTCCCCGCTCGGATTATTGAGTGCGACGGGACTCGGCTTTCTAGTTGGCCGAATGGCGGGACGTCCGCGATCACTAAAACCTTCCGACAAGAATACTCTCGGTGAAATCGCAGCGTTGGCACTGACAACAGCGCGCTCGATGGGATTGCAAATTCTATTGCCGATGGCCGTAGGCTGGATACAAGAAAAAACCGGATGGTTGCAATCGAAATTGACTGACAGTGAAGATAGGGCTGCGAACAAAGAAACGAGACAAGATGATGACGCAGCAATTTAACTGCGAAAGCTCACGGCAATAGTTACTATTAACCAGGCGATCAAATACATCTTCCTGATGTATTTGATCTACGCGGCTAACGCCGCACGAAACGCATCCTGCGTTCGCTATTCACCCGGCAATAAAAGCCGCCGGGTTAATAATAACTCCCCCGCCTCACCCACTTGGTCGCAATCCATTTCTCACCGCTGACAACCGGCGCACCGCCGTGCAGGGTCAGGCGATCGAGATTTCCTCTAGCATCGCAATACGCAAAAAACACCGCGCTGCCTTTGCGCGGCGCAACGGAGAAATCGATTTCCGGAAAAATGGTTTCGCCGCCGGCTTCCACATCGTTTAAATACATGACAAGCGTGGCCACGCGTTGCCCGCCCTGACGCATATGCACCGCGCTACCAGGATTTTCTGGCGCGAAAAAATCGTAGTGCGGGCGATATTCGGCACCCTTCACATAATGCAATATTTGAATGCCTTCGCCGTTTTCCACCGGCAAACTCATCACGCGGGCCAATCGCTTTTCTAATTTTCCTACCAAATCATTTTCGTTGCGCAGGAAAAATGCCCCCTCGGAAGTACGCTCGCTGATGACCTTTTCTATACCCGTCTGATTTTCAACAATGGTCGAAGGCTTCAATTTTGGTTTCGACAACGCAATCAGCTGATCGCATTCGTGATCGCTCAAAAGATTTTCGAATACAACAACCTCTGGCTCACCGAGCCTCACAACAACACGCACTTGGTGGCCGTCGATATCAATCACATTACCGGCGGGTATGCAACTCTCTGCGTATTGATAGTCGTAATGCGCTTCAAAGCCTGCGGGTATCGGATATTTATAGGCTTGAACCGCGATAGCGCCGAGCGGTTCACTGCTCGCAAGCGATGAACCCGGGGCGCGATCCATCACCGCACTGGTCGCGGTAACGAGATCGAAACTCTTACGCACCATTTCTTCAATGAGCGATGTCAACGGTACGCCGCGTTCGATATTGGTGACGATCCATCGCTCCCACTCGGGTGTTAACACCGCCGCACTCGCACTCATAGATTTTCCTTAATCCACGCTGCAACGTCTTGGTGATGCGTTTTGGTATTGACCTTGGCGATGATGTGTTTGAGTTTGCCATCTTTGCCGATGATAAACGTCGTGCGCAAAATGCCATCGAATTCGCGCCCCATGAATTTTTTCGGACCCCAGCAACCGTATTTATCGGCAACTGCGTGATCCTCGTCGGACAACAACGTGAAATTCAATTTATCGCGATCGGCAAATTTTTGTAGCCGCGCAAACGGATCAGGGCTTACGCCGAGCGCAACCGTATCGAGCTTCGCCAACTCCTTTTGCGCATCGCGCAAACCGCAGGCCTGCACGGTACAACCTGGCGTCATCGCCTTGGGGTAGAAATACAGCACAACATTTTTCTCGTCACGAAAGTCCTTAAGGCTGACTTTATTACCGCCTTGATCGAGCAATGAAAACGCAGGGGCGAGATTACCGATTTTTGGGAAAGGCATTATTCATCTCCAATAGTGACTTCGTTGTACTCCCCTCTCCCGCTCGGGGAGAGGGGCTGGGGGAGAGGGCCTGCTGTGGCGGAATCACTCGGCAGTAAATCCGACATATCGTCCTCGGCACGTTCGAGCAACTCTGCTGGCAACGTCTTTTTCGTTTTCGCACCGAGCTTGGCGAGATCGTTGACGCGTTTGACAAGATTGCCGCGCCCGCGTGAGAAACGATCGACGGTCTGCTCATAGGCATCGCGCGATTTATCGAGATGCTTGCCAATATCCTGCAACGATTGCAGTAGCAGTGCGAATTGATCGTGCAACGCGCCGGCTTGTTTGGCGATGGCATCGGCATTGGCATTCTGCCGCTCGTAACGCCAGATCGTTTGCACCGTGCGCAACGTGGCGAGCAGCGTGGTCGGGCTCACCACGATAATATTTTTCTCATAGGCTTCGCGAAATACATTCGCGTCGTGTTCGAACGCCGCCAGAAACGCGGCCTCGATCGGAATGAAAATCAACACGAAATCGAGACTGCGCACGCCCGGTAAATTTTCATACTGCTTGAGACTGAGTCCGTCGATATGCGCACGCACCGCGGCGATATGCTGACGCAATGCCGCGTCGCGCTCGGCCTCTGTCGCCGCATTGCAGTAACGTTCGTAGGCGATCAGCGTGACCTTTGCATCGATCACGATGTCCTTGTTATCGGGTAGATGCACGATCACATCGGGATTGCGACGCTGACCTTCATCGCTGCGCAACGCCACCTGCGTTTCGTATTCGTGGCCTTTACGCAAACCCGATTCTTCGAGCACGCGTTCGAGTACAACCTCGCCCCAGTTGCCCTGCGCTTTGTTATCGCCCTTGAGTGCGCGCGTGAGATTGAGCGCTTCTTCGCCGATGCGCTGATTAAGATTTTGCAGATGGTTCAGTTCAGCGCGCAGCGACGTACGATCCTTGCTGTCCTTGTCATAGACATCTTCGACGCGTTTGCGAAATTCGGTTAGTTGCTCGCGCAGCGGATTCAGCGTGGTTTCGATGTTGGTTTGATTCTGCTTAGTGAAGCGTTCGCTTTTTTCTTCGAGAATTTTTTGCGCGAGCGTTTCGAATTCGAGCGTCAACTGCTGCTTCGCTTCCGCCAATAATTTTAATTTCTCTTCGGCATTACGCTGCTGCTCACCGAGTGTGGTTTTCAGCACCGCAATTTCGGTTTGCAAATGATGCACCTGTTGCTGCATCTGCCGCTCCCGCTGCTCAAACTGCTGCGCGTGACTGTCTTTTTCAGCAAGCGCTTGTTCTTTTTCGGCGAGCGTTTGTTGCAGCTGTGCAAATTGTTGCGAAAACTCGCGCGTACGCTGGCGCAAGATAATGACCACGATGACACAACCCATAACAGCAGCAGTGACAAGCGCAATCAATAAGGAATCGAAGGTCATGAATGGCTCTCGTTATTCTTTTGCGAATGTACGTCGGTACCAATCGTGCCAGCTCGGATCCAGCCCCGATGCACGCACCGGAAATTCGCCGCGCTCACGATCGACGAGAAATTCGCGCAACGTTTCGATCACCACCGGAAATGCCATCTCCTGCCACGGAATCGACTCGGCATCGAAGAGATCGACCTCCAGACTTTCGGTGCCCGGACCAAATTGGTTATCGATCAAATCACCGCGATAGAACATGTAAATCTGATTGATGCCGGGCAGATCGAAAATGCGATACAACGTGGCATTCGCTACCTTGGCGTGGGCCTCTTCCCAGGTTTCGCGCTGGGCGCCGGCCAGTGTGGTTTCGCCGTTTTCGAGAAACCCGGCAGGCAACGTCCAAAAACCCAGACGCGGTTCGATCGCTCGCTTGCACAACAGAATGCGATCGCCCGCGACCGGCAAACAACCGACGATCACGCGCGGATTCTGATAGTGAATCGTCTCGCAACTCACACAGACATGCCGCTCGCGATCGTCACCGACCGGAATACGCAACTCGACGGTGTGACCACAGTGACTACAAAAACGCATCGCCCTCTCCCCAAAGCCGACTGCCAACAACCGGCTCCAATAACTGACGACAAAACCGATTACCGAAAACACGCACCCGCTCATGATACAACTCCACGCGCGCGATAGGCATTTTCCCTTACGCGCCGAGCGAAATGCATATAAATCGGCATAACCACGGCGGCGCATTTGCGAAACCAGCTTCCCTGTGCCATTACTTGAGGCAGCAATTCTGCCTGTTTAGTTTGATTGGACGCCAAAGCCTTGTTGCCCCTGATTTCACGTTCGTTGCGCCAGCTCGTCGCCATGTGTTTCGTCTGTGTTTTGTTCCTCTCATCCGCTTTCGCCAGCATTTCGGTACCGGTGCTGTGCTATCACCGCTTCGGCCCCACCGTCGCCGATAGCATGACGGTGACCACCGCCGTATTCGAATCGCACCTCAAATATTTGCACGACAACGGTTACACCGTTATTCCCATGCAAACGCTGGTGGATTACGAACTCGGCAAAGCGCCACCCCCGCCGGCTAAAGCAGTGGTAATTTCGATCGACGATGGTCATCGTTCGGTTTATGAAGAGGCATTGCCGCTGATCAAGCAGTACCGCGTGCCGGTGACACTTTTTATTTACCCATCGGCGATCTCAAACTCGCATGCGCCTTACGCGATGAAGTGGGAGCAATTACACGAACTCGTCGACACCGGTCTGTTTACGATTCAATCGCATACGTACTGGCATCCGAATTTCAAAACCGAGAAGAAACGTTTGAGCGCGGCGGATTACGATAAATTCGTGACGATGCAATTGCAGAAATCCAGAGCCGCTCTCGAAAAACGTTTCGGCACGCAGGTCGATGTGCTGGCGTGGCCCTTCGGTATTTACGATGACGATTTGCTCGAACGCGCCAAAGCCGCCGGTTATGCTGCCGCTTTCAGCATCGACGGAAAACCCGTTCGCAGCGGCGAGCACATGCAAGCGTTGCCGCGCTTTCTCATGAATAACTCGCATCAGGGCAAAGTGTTTGCGCAGATGATTTCGTCTCCGCAGAATGCCGCCGCCCAAAGCGCAACGCCGCAAACGACGACCGCGCAACGTTAGTGAACAAACGTAACGTTTAAAAAAAGTTCGTTTAAACCATGGTATTTCCTAGCGGCAAGCTAAACTAAATTTCAGGTAGTCGCCGTCGCGATCCTCGCTGCGGCGCAAGGCATTTTCTGCAGGTGATTTGTGAACTTCGTCAAAAAATTTTTAGCGGTCGCTCTGACCGTACCCGCTTTGTCGTTTTCCGTTTCCGCGCTGACTGTCGATGGCACCGTGATCGAAGCCAATACGAAGAAACCGATCGCTGATGCCTTCGTCACGCTCGGTAAAAGCGCCGTGCGCACCGATAAAAACGGCGCGTTTCGTATCGAGGGCGACGGCACCGAATTGCGCGCACGCGCTTATGGCCACACGCGCGTGCTGCAAACACTCGACTCCAGCGCCACTGCGGCGAAAGCGCCTGTCACGCTGCAGCTCGAACCGTTTGCACCTAAAGGTATTTACCTATCCTCGTACGGTATCAGCAGTTTGAAGCTGCGCAACTCCGCGCTCGACCTTGTGCGCGATACCGAGATCAATACCTTCGTTATCGATATCAAAACCGATACGGCGATGATCACGCACAAATCGTCGATTCCGCTTGCGCAGGAAATCGGCGCGCAGAAACTGATATTGAAAAAAGATTTGCCTGAGCTGATCGCGAAGTTACACGAACAGGGTATTTATACGATCGGTCGCATCGTCGTCTTCAAAGATAACCTGCTCGCACAAGCGCATCCCGAACTCGCGATCAAACGCAGCAATGGCGAATTGTTCCGCGACAACGAAGGGCTGGCGTGGGTCGATGCGATGCAACCAAAAGTCTGGGAATACAACATCGCGCTGGCGGAAGAAACTGCGCAGATGGGTTTCGATGAAATTCAATTTGATTACGTGCGCTTCCCCGATAAACGCGGCCTGGTGTTTTCGAAACCGAACACCGAGGAAAACCGCGTAGCTGCGATCAGCGGCTTATTGTCTGCAGCACATAAAAAGCTGGAACCGTACAACGTGTTCATGTCGGCCGATATCTTCGGCTATGTCAGCTGGAACCTGAACGACACTGAAATCGGTCAGCGCATCGTCGACGTGATGCAACATGTCGATTACGCCTCGCCGATGCTCTACCCCTCGGGATTCCAATTCGGCATTCCTGGTTATCGCGATCCCGTCGCCAATTCACACGAAATCGTTTACCGTTCGCTCGAACGCGCCCGCGTGCGCGCCAATGTCGATGCCGTGCGCTTCCGTCCGTGGTTGCAAGCATTCAAGGATTACGCGTTCGATCGTCGCCATTTCGGTGCTGATGAATTGAAGCAGCAGATCAGCGCCGCCGATCGTTTCGGATCGAATGGCTGGCTGCTGTGGAATCCACGCAATGTGTACGTTGCCGACAATATCAAAGCGGCGACAACAACGATGACGGCGAAGGCGGAAAAATCCAGCGCCATGCGCTGACGATAACGTTTTTATGGAGCTGCGGTGAGAGGTTCTGCTTTTCTAACGTATTTACTGTGGCTGCCGTGCCTGCTCTCTCCAAGCGTCTTGCTGGCGTCAACCGATGCCAGCAATTCCCACCACCACATTGACGACCTCCACACTGACGCCCCCCACAACGCCGATCTCCACACTGCGGATTTCATCGCCCCGACTGATCTCAAGAACGCATCTGTTGACCTCACGCTTTCATCGGCAGATCGGCAACGCATCGCCGCCGATTTACGGAAAATCGATGCGATCGCGCAAAAAGAAGTTCGCGACGGCAATATTCCGGGCGCAGTCGTCATCGTCGGCAACGGCGATCACATCCTCTATCGCAAAGCCTTCGGCTATCGCACGCGCGAACCCAAACCGATAGCAATGACAGCCGATACCATTTTCGATCTCGCCTCGCTCACCAAAGTCATTGCCACCACCACAGCCATCATGCAATTGGTCGAGCAGAATAAATTGCAGCTCGATGCGCCGGCCGCGCAATATTGGCCTGAGTTTGTTGGCTCCACCGAGAATGGTGCAACCAACGGTAAAGAAGCGATCACTGTGCGCCAGTTGCTCACACACTACAGCGGTTTGCGCGCTGACTTACCCAACGGCAATTGGTCCGGCTATCAAACCGCACTGGACCTGATTGCCGCCGAGCAGCCCAAGCGCACGCCGGGCAGCACTTACGAATACAGCGATATCAATTTCGAAGTGCTTGGCGAGATCGTGTATCGCGTCTCAGGACAACCACTTGATATTTATTCGCTCGAACATATTTTTTTACCGCTCGGTATGCGCGATACCGGATTCAAGCCCGCTGCGATTTTGCGCGACCGTATCGCTCCGACCGTGAAGTGGAACGATCGAATTCTGCAAGGCGAGGTCAGCGATCCTACCGCGCTGCGCATGGGCGGCGTTGCAGGTCACGCCGGATTGTTCGGCACCGCCGATGATCTAGCCATTTTCGCGCGTATGCTGCTCCACGGCGGCAGCTATCAAGACGATAACCCATCGCACACCACCAGAATTCTAAAATCCGATACTGTCGCGCAAATGACATCGCCACAAAACGATGCCGATCGAACCCGTATGCGCGGCCTCGGCTGGAATCTCAACGCACCGAATGACAGCGGCAAAACTGTCGTCCCCGCAGGCTTTTACGGACACACGGGATACACCGGCACCTCGCTGTGGATCGATCCAATTACTCGTACATTTGTCGTCATTCTCACCAACCGTGTGTACCCGAAAGACAAAGGCGATGTCGGCCCGCTGCGCAATGGTGTCGCCGATGTTGTGACCGCTGCACTCGATAGGATTGCAGTCGCAAATACAAACACACCAACACCGACGAATGCGGCCGATAAAAAACCCGTATCGAACGCCACACAAAACGTACGCAGCGGACTCGACGTACTTGCCGCCGAACAATTCGCACCGCTCGCAGGAAAACGCGTCGGCATCATTACCAATCATTCGGGCCGCGACGCACGCGGACACCATCTCGTCGAGTTGCTGCAGCACACGCCGAATATTCAACTCGTCGCGCTGTTCAGCCCCGAACACGGCTTGTACGGTAATGTCGATGAGAAAGTCGCATCGTCGATCGACGCCAAAACCGGCCTGCCCGTTTACAGCCTTTATGGAAAGACTCTGCGCCCAACGCCGGACATGTTGCAGGGTATCGATGCGCTCGTGTTCGACATCCAGGATGCGGGCGTGCGTTTTTACACTTACATCACCACGCTCGCTTACACGATGGAAGCGGCTGCGAAAAATAATATCGATTTTTACGTGCTCGATCGCCCGAATCCCATCGATGCCAGTCAGGTGCAAGGCCCGGTGCTCGATCGCGACATGCGTTCATTCACCGCGTATTTCCCGTTGCCGATTCGCTATGGCATGACCCCGGGTGAACTCGCGTTGCTGTTCAACAATGAGAATCGCATCGGCGCGAAATTGCACGTGATTAAAATGTCGGGCTATCAGCGTACTAGCTGGTACGACGAAACCGGATTGCAATGGGTAAATCCCTCGCCGAATTTACGCTCGCTCACGCAAACCGCGCTCTATCCCGGCGTTGCCTTGATCGAAGGTGCGAATGTCAGCGTCGGTCGCGGCACAGCATCGCCATTCGAAGTGTTTGGCGCCCCCTGGATTAACGGGAAAAAAATCGCGGATTATTTGAGTCAGCGCAAAATTTCCGGCGTGCGCTTTCTCACGACCAGTTTCACGCCACTGCAAAGCCCCTATTTCAAACAGCGCTGCGAGGGTGTACGCGTGGTTTTGACGGATCGTGATTCGCTCGATGCGCCCACGCTCGGCGTTGAAATTACCGCCGCGCTTCACAAGTTTTATCCAAAAAAATTTCAGCTCGGCGATACGCTCGGCATGATCGGTTCGCGCTCGGTACTGAATGCGATTCGCGATGGCGAAGACCCGCGCGTGATCGTCTCGCAATGGCAAGACCCGCTTGATGAGTTCAAGCAGCTGCGCGCGAAATATTTACTGTACTGAAATTAGAAACGCGGTGTTGCTATGGAGTGTTCTAGTCGTCGGTGATGACGTCGATGCCCTTCTCGCGATAGGCCACATCGCTCACCGTTTCGGGCACTTCGCGCCTGCGCTCCGCCGCAACTTTTTTGTAAATGTTTTCTTCCATTTCGAGATAGCGCTCTTCGAGCATTCGATATTCGACTCGCGTTCTTTCCAGTTCCTTCACCGCACTTTCCGACGCCAATAGTGCCTGTTCGATTTCCTGATAGCGTGCATCGAGGAAATCGCGCTCGCGCACCGTGCGCGCCAGTTCGTCATCCATTTCCTGCACCCGCGCCAGCAATTCCTTCATGCGCGTTGCATCCAGCTGCTGTCCATCTGCATCGCGTAATTGTTGACGCAATTGATCGATGACCGCTTGCATCATGTCCTGACGATCTTTCGCTTCGCGAACGTGCGCGCGATATTTCTCATCGGACATGCGCAATTGCGCACCGATGCGCGCGATCGCTTCCTGATGCTGTTCAGTCGCTTTTTGCATCCGACTGTGCAGCGATTTATTTTCGTGCGCCAGGCGCCGGTAGCCCGCCTCCAGTTCGGCGGTAGCTGTATTTTGTCCTCTTTCGCGCGGCCGACTTGCCTCAAGCTCTTTTATGCGCTCACGGTTGCGCTCAAGCGCCCTGCTCAACATAGCGATAACGCCGCCCGAGCGGGCGTGTTGTTCTCGTAGCAACGTCAGCTCACGCAGCATCGCGGCATGATCGATGTCAGTAGACGAACTGCCCTGCTCAAGCCGATCGACTACTTCGAGCCACTTACCGTGGATAGTGCCGAGTTCATTCAAAACTTCCGAATTATTCGAACAATCCTGCTCGAATTCCGCCAACACGGTGCTCATCCCAACAGCGCCGTCATCGTCCCCGGCTTGTTGCTTTTCCAAATTGGCGATGGTTAATCGCGCATCGTGCAGCTGTGCCTTCAATTCCCGCCAAGCTTTGGTGCGACGCGCTGCGAGCTCTAATGCCTCCGCTCGTGAGCGATACAAGCCGCGTAACAATACGCCACCAATCGCCCACGACAGCAAAATGACGAACGCTATTTCGATGTAAATAAACGTCAAATTCGTAAATCCAGTTAGCTCGGACTTTCCATTAATCGTGCGACGTGTGCCGCTTTAATCCGCAACCTCACGAAGTGTATGCCATACTCGGAAGGTATGCCGTCGCGGTACAGCCAAAATCGCGAACCCGGCCACATGTCATCGTCGAGGCCACTGATGTGGTGAATGCTCAGCAACTGTCGACTGTTAGCGACAAAGTGCTACGGCGCTTTGGCGATACTGCGACCACGTCGCCAAGCGCGCCAATTCCCCCTGCGCAATTGGATCACTTCGTCAGCATTGCACTGGGCAATACCGGCGGCGCTTTGGTCATCGGTGCTGATAGCGAAACAGCGGCGCAGCTGGCTTCGAAAATGTTTGATAAGCCGCCTCATCAGTTGCAATTGCGCGACTGGATCGATGCGCTGAGCGAACTCAGCAATATGGTCGCGGGGCAATTGGAATTCCGGCTCGGCTCGGAGCGAAGCCTCGGCATTCCGGTGTATATGTCAGCTGACAGCCGATCGCAGATTTGGCCGGCGGTTATTGTTGAAACAGAGGTTTGGAGCAGTTTTGCAGGGCACGCTTTTTATTTCGCTGTGTTAGCGGAACACGTCTCACCCCAAGTGCAGGCAGAGGATAATTAACGTGCGTTTTCTCGTAGTTGACGACAGTCGTGCCATGCAAAGCATCGTACGGCGCGGCTTACAAAAAGCAGGTTACGGCGATCTTGATATCAAGCTGGCCAATGATGGCTTGGAGGCACTCGAGATCATCAAGGTTTGGAATCCGGATATGGTGCTCTCGGATTGGCACATGCCAAACATGAGCGGCGTGGAATTGCTCAACACTATCAAGCAGCAAATGCTCGATGTGAAAATTGGCTTCGTCACCACCGAATCCTCACCCCAGCGTCTGCAGGAAGCGCTGCAAGCCGGCGCGTTGTTCATCGTCAATAAACCGTTCACCGACGATGATTTAGTTCGGGCCGTTGTCGGTGCGATTGAAACTTCTCCGCCGGCATCTTCGAGCACCGAAACCAACTCGGACGAAGCTTCCCGATCCCATGGCAATACCCTCGATGGGGAGCAAGTCGCCGATGCAGTGCAGCAATTGAGTTTGCCCTCTGCGGATTTACTGGCGCAAACCATTAACCGACTTTCGCGTCTTGAAATCTTCACTGAAGAGATCGAACCGATACGCCTGAGCGATATGATTATGCCGAGCCTGCTCGGCCTGTTTGAAGACGCCAATCACCGCAGTCGGGCATTAATCGTTATGGATTTGCGCACCGTGTGTATTTTGGGCGCTGCAATCACCGGCGAGGAACCACAGATCACCCGAGCTAACATTTTGCAGCAAACGATAACCGCAGAAAGTTTCAAAGCGTGTAATCAGATTCTGCAAAATGCTGCTGCTCTGGTTTCCGTGCGCAGTACCGAAAAAGCGCTGACGTTGCGCAGCGCTAACATCATTAAAAAGACTTTTCCAAAACTGGAGTTGCTGTACGAGCGGCGCAATATCGATCGTTCCGATTACGAGATTGCCGCCGCCACTTACGGGCAAGGATTGATGACCATCATTGCAACGTAAGCGGCCCCGAACAATTCGCGCCTAAAAAATTACTGTGCGTGAGCAACGCGGCTGTTGCCATTCACGATCATGATGCGCACGCGCTCACCGACGCGAAACACTTCACCTTCGCTAACCTGCTGTACATAGGCGCGCATGGTGCCGCTGTCTTCCTTCACTGTAATCTCGACAGCCTGCGTACGCGTCAAGCCTTCCTCGGTCGCCGCACCGAGTAAACCACCCGCGACTGCGCCGATTACCGCTGCAACCATGCTGCCCTTGCCGCCGCCGACGCTGCTGCCGGCGATACCGCCGACTACAGCGCCTGCGCCTGCGCCGATCGGAGTTTTCGTGCCTTCGAGCTGCACCGGCCGCAACGACTCAATCGTGCCCATACGCACCACTTGCGGCGTGCGTGCGTCTTCGCGCGAATAGACATCGCCTTTCAGACTCGAAGCGCAACCACCGAGCGTCAGCGCCGTGCTACTGATCAGCGCGGCGATCAAAATATTCTTGTACATGACCCAATCCTCAATTGTGTTTAGCCAAAGTTGTGTGTGGTCAAAGTTGTGTGTGGCCAATCTGGAGAACCCGCCTTATTAAACGCCTTTGCCTGAACCAATTCCAGCGGCGGCTCAGCGGTAAACGCAAACGTTGCGCTATCGTTTTTGACGCACAAAGCCAGAAAAGATTCTCACACTGGGCGCGATCAAAGTTCTCAATGCAGCAAAGACATTGCTACAGTGAGCGAATGGATCCCTTACCACGAATTCAACCGCGAGACACGCCATGAACTGGTCTATCAGCGACAGCCGCGAGCTGTACAACATCGCTCATTGGAGCGACGGCTACTTCGATCTCGACGAACAGGGTGCGATGGTCGCGCGCCCCGACCCCGATCGCCCCGGCGACGTGGTCGTGCTCGCAAAACTCGTCGCCGACATGGACGCGCGCGGCATGTCGTTACCGCTGCTCGTTCGCTTCAACGATATTTTGCACGATCGCGTCGATCGCCTGTGCGGCGCATTCGACAAAGCCAAAACCAAACTCGATTATCACGGCCAATACCGTGCCGTGTATCCGATCAAAGTGAATCAACAGCGCGATGTCGTCGAACAATTATTGAAATGGGGCGGCAGCGATCGCTTCGGCCTTGAGGCGGGTTCCAAACCCGAATTGATGGCGGTGCTTGCGATTGCCAAACCCGGCTCGGTCATCGTCTGCAACGGTTACAAAGATCGCGAATACATTCGCACCGCATTGATCGGCGAGCATGTCGGCCATCAGGTTTTTATCGTTATCGAAAAACCCTCCGAGCTACAACTCGTCCTCGCCGAAGCGGAAAAAATGCAGGTCAAACCGCGCCTCGGTTTGCGCGTGCGTTTAGCGTCTGTCGGCAAAGGTAAATGGCAAAACTCCGGCGGCGAAAAATCCAAATTCGGCTTATCGGCGAGTCAAACGCTCGCGATGATTACCACGCTGCGCAACGCCGATGCACTCGACACGCTGCAACTTGTGCACTATCACCTCGGCTCGCAGCTCGCAAACATTCGCGATATTCAACGTGCACTGCGCGAATGCGCGCGCTATTACGCCGAGTTGCGCGATCTCGGCGCACCGATTAGCTGGGTCGATGTCGGTGGCGGTTTGGGGGTCGATTACGAGGGTACCAATTCGCGCTCATCGTGCTCGGCCAATTATTCGATGCAGGAATACGCCAACAAAGTTGTCACCGCGCTCAGTGATATCTGCACCGAACGCGACTTACCGCATCCGAATATCATTTCCGAATCGGGACGCGCACTCACCGCGCATCATGCCGTTCTGCTCACCAACGTCATCGACATCGAAGAAGCCGCCGGCGAACATACACCGCCGCAGCCACACATCGAAGAGCCGACCATTTTGCAGGACATGTGGAGTGGCTTTGCGAACATTTCGCGTCGCAACGCACTCGAGACATATCACGATGCGGTGCACTATCTCAGCGAAGCGAAAAGCATGTACATTCTCGGGCATCTGAATTTAGAGCAATGGGCGCGCTTCGAAGAAATTTATTTCGCTACCTGTTTCAAAGTGCGCGAAACGCTCGCCAATAATCCCGGTGTGCACAATGAAATTCTCGACGAATTGAATGAGCTGCTCGCCGATAAAATCTTCTGCAATTTTTCGCTATTTCAATCGCTGCCAGATGCGTGGGCGATCGATCAGATATTTCCCGTGTTGCCGCTCAACCAGCTCGACAAACGTCCCGAGCGACGCGGCATTTTGCAGGACATCACCTGCGACTCCGACGGCAAAATCGAACAGTACGTCGACGGCGAAGGTATCGAGCCGACACTGCCGTTACCGCGCTACGACAACGACAGCCCGAAATTAATCGGTATCTTCATGGTCGGCGCGTATCAGGAAATTCTCGGCGACATGCACAATCTGTTCGGCGATACACACTCGGTGCACGTTGAATTGAAAGCCGATGGCAGCTATGAGTTTATGAATCCGCTCGACGGAGACACGGTGTCCGATATGTTGCGCTATGTCGATTTCGATCCAAAAGACATCCTCACCGCGTATCGCAACAAACTGGCGGAGAGCACGCTGCCCAAAGAGACGCAAAAGCATTATTTGGAAGAGTTGACATTGGGGCTGGGCGGATATTCCTATTTAGAAGAATGATAATTAACGAAAAACGATCACAGATGGTAAACTGGATAAGACTTATCTAGAAAACTGAGCCAATGGTAAGTTGCAGTAGCTCTCTACCACACTCGATAAATGCTTCGGCAATAATTAAGGTCTGGAGAATACTTATGAACGTTAAGACTCTCACACACTCGTCTCTTTTTATTTTAAGTGCAGCACTCTCTACAACCGCGTTCGGCTCCGGCTTTGCGCTCAATGAATTGAGTGCCCGTTCGACGGCCCAGGCTTTCGCTGGCCGTGTATCCGATGCCGACGAAGCTGCAACAGTGGCAACAAACCCTGCCGGCATGTCGTTACTAAAACACGCCGAAGTCAGCTTTGGCGCATCGTTCGTCGATGCTAAGAGTGATATCAGCAATGTATCCAGCAAGGTTTCCGTATTAAACGTTTCGGGAACCAATGACGGAGACATGATTCCATTCACATCGATTCCGTTTGGCTACTACGTTCAACCAATCGACGACAAATTAGCGCTTGGTTTCGGCGTCTATGCGCCCTTCGGCCTTGCCACAGAGCACGAAGATACTTTTCAGGGGCGCTATTTCGGTACAGTTTCCGATATTCAAGTAATTACCTTTCAACCGACGGTGAGTTACAAACTCACTAACAATCTCTCTTTGGGATTGGGCATCACCTACAACCGCTTCGATGGAAAACTGGAAAAAGCGATTTTCACAGGCGCAAGCTCACCTGATGCTCGGGCCAAAGTGAAAGGCGATGACGATGCGTGGGGGTACAATCTCGGTGCCATTTATGAATTTAGCGCCGACACTCGCATCGGTCTTACCTACTATTCGAAAGTAAAATACACGCTCGATGGCCACACGACCTTAAGCAGCGTCCCGGTGCCACTTGGAGGACCATCGCTGCGGTATAACGCTTCACTCGATATCGAAACACCAGATCGGATTGACCTCGGCATCACACACAATCTGACTCCGGATCTTACGCTTCACGGCGAAATTGTGCGGACCAACTGGAAAACGCTCGACGAAATTCGTGTTGAGAACGAAACCTCGAATCCAGTATTCGCCACCTCCGTCGAACCGCTCGACTGGGACAAAACGATGCTGTATTCGATCGCGCTCAGCTATAAGCTTGCTCCGCAGTGGATTTTACGCGGCGGCTTTGCCCTGGATGAACAGCCGATGTCGGATTCGACGCGCAGCGTCCGCCTGCCCGCTGGCGATCGCAAAATCTACTCGCTCGGCACAACGTGGTCACCCATGCAGAGTCTTGATATAGATCTTGCTTATATGTACATCAAAGAAGACAGTGCAACCGTGAGCCAGCGCACCTCCACGCTATCCGGTGGCTTGCCGATCACCTACAGCGCCAAGTTCGAAAATGAAATCAATATTTTCGCGCTGCAGGGAACGTGGAAATTCTGATTTAAAAATTCCACACAATAAAAACGGCGCCTTTGGGCGCCGTTTTTATTTGAACCTAAAATCACTTCGACAAATACGCCATGCCATCTTCCAATCCGTGCAAAGTCAGCGGATACATATGATTACTGAGTAGCTTGTTGATGAAGCCGATACTGGATGTCCACTGCCAGCGATCCTGCGGAGTTGGATTTAACCACACCACTTTCTCATAGGTGGTAAGAACGCGGCGCAACCACACCTCCCCAGACTCGTCGTTCCAGTGTTCGACGCTACCACCGGGCTGCGTAATTTCATAAGGCGACATCGATGCATCGCCGATAAATATCACGCGATAATCCGCACTGTATTTATGCAAAATATCGTGCAGGTTGATGCGCTCCTGATGGCGGCGCGCATTATTCTTCCACACCGATTCGTAAATACAGTTATGGAAATAAAAATACTCCATGTGTTTGAATTCGGTACGCGCGGCAGAAAACATCTCCTCGCATAATTTGATGTACGGATCCATCGAGCCGCCGACATCAAAAAACAGCAACACCTTCACCGCGTTGTGGCGCTCAGGCACCATCTTCAAATCGAGAAAGCCCGCGTTCTTTGCGGTCGAGCGAATCGTATCCGGCAGATCGAGCTGATCAGCCGCACCCGTACGCGCGAATTTACGCAGACGCCGCAGCGCGACTTTGATATTGCGCGTACCCAGCTCGACGCCATCGTCGAGATTTTTGAACTCGCGCTTTTCCCACACCTTCACTGCTTTTTTATTGCGCGACTCACCGCCGATACGAATACCTTCCGGGTTGTAGCCGCTGTGACCGAACGGCGAGGTTCCGCCCGTGCCCACCCATTTATTACCACCGGCATGCCGCCCCTTCTGCTCGTCGAGACGCTTCTTGAATTCTTCGATCAGTTTTTCGAGGCTGCCGAGCGATTGGATTTTCGCCTTGTCTTCATCGCTGAGCTGCTTGAGAAATTCGGCGCGCAACCAATCTTCCGGAATTAACGCATTGATCACATCGTCGATCGATTGCAGCTCGGAAAAATACGCACCGAATGCACGATCGAAGCGATCGTAGTATTTCTCATCCTTCACCAGACAGGTGCGCGCCAGATAATAAAACTCATCGACATCGGCAAACGCGAGGTCCTGACTCAGCGCTTCGAGCAATACCAGCAACTCCTTGATCGAAACCGGAATGCCAATATCTTTCAGCGCATAAAAAAAATTGATCAGCACCTAATTCTTCCCTCACCCTAACCCTCTCCCTTAGGGAGAGGGAATTAATAACACGCTCGTCTACTTATCGCGCGCCGCGACGATGCATAAACGCCAGGCGTTCAAGCAGATGTACGTCCTGCTCATTTTTCAGCAGTGCACCGTACAGTGGCGGAATTGCTTTGCTGCTATCGTGATTGCGCAGAATTTCTTCCGGAATATCGTCCGCCATCAGCAATTTCAGCCAGTCGATCAATTCGGATGTCGACGGCTTTTTCTTGAGGCCCGGAATTTCGCGCACTTCAAAGAAGACATCCATCGCATGCTGTACCAGCGATTGTTTGATGCCGGGGAAATGGACTTCGACGATTTTCCGCATCGTGTCGCGATCGGGGAAGCTGATGAAATGGAAGAAGCAGCGACGCAGAAACGCATCGGGCAATTCTTTTTCGTTGTTGCTGGTAATAATGATGATGGGACGATGACGCGCACGTACGGTTTCGCCAGTTTCGTAGACGAAAAATTCCATGCGATCGAGTTCGAGCAATAAATCGTTCGGAAATTCGATATCGGCCTTATCGATTTCGTCGATCAACAATACGGATTGCTGCTCGCTATCGAATGCTTCCCACAATTTACCGCGCTTGATGTAGTTGCCGATATTGGAAACTTTTTCGTTGCCGAGTTGTGAATCACGCAGGCGCGATACCGCGTCGTATTCGTACAAACCCTGCTGCGCTTTAGTCGTCGATTTGATGTGCCAGGTCAGCAAGGGTTTATCCATCGCCTTCGCCACTTCCTCAGCGAGCAGGGTTTTACCCGTACCGGGCTCTCCCTTGATGAGCAACGGGCGCTTGAGCGTCACCGCGGCATTAACTGCGGTGCGCAAATCAGCGGTGGCAACGTAGCGATCGGTACCTTCAAACTTCATGAGCGTATTACCCTAAAAAAGTAGTCTTGAAAAAGTGGCCTGGAAGTAAATAGCCTGTAAAATCGCGGGGATGGAAACTACGGAAAGGTCTCAGACTAACGCGACTCAGAGGGTGAATCAAGCAATTGACCCGGCGACAAACCGCCGCCAACGGAGATGACCATGAACAGAATCTACGCCGACAACAGTCTCACCATTGGCAATACGCCGCTGGTTAAATTGAACCGCATCACTTCCCACACTATTTTCGCGAAACTTGAAAGCCGCAATCCCGCCGCATCGGTTAAATGCCGTATCGGCGCCAATATGATCTGGGACGCCGAGCAAAGCGGTCGACTCAAACCCGGCATGGAATTGGTCGAGCCGACTTCCGGCAATACGGGTATCGCACTCGCGTTTGTCGCTGCATCGCGCGGTTATCCGATCACGCTGACGATGCCGAACACGATGAGCATGGAGCGCCGCAAAGTGCTCATCGCGCTCGGCGCCAAACTCGTACTCACCGAGGGCGCGAAAGGCATGAAGGGCGCATTACAAAAAGCCGAAGAAATCGTCGCGAGCGATCCTTCGCGTTACGTACTCTTGCAGCAATTCGAAAACCCGGCAAATCCTGCGATTCACGAAAAAACCACCGGCCCCGAAATCTGGGAGGCCACCAACGGTGAAATCGATGTACTCGTGAGTGGCGTTGGCACCGGTGGCACCATCACGGGTATTTCGCGCTACATCAAAAATACCTGCGGCAAAAAAATCACGACGGTAGCGGTAGAACCCGAATCCTCGAATATGATTCGCGCTGCGCTCAAGGGCGAAGAACCCTCGCATGCGCCGCATAAAATTCAGGGCATCGGTGCCGGTTTCATCCCGAAAACACTCGACCTCTCCATCGTCGACCAATGCGAAGCCATCAGCAACGAGGATGCGATCCATTGGGCGCATCGCTTGATGCGCGAAGAAGGTATTCTCGCTGGAATTTCCTGTGGCGCAGCAATGGCAGCGGCAGAGCGCGTTGCGAATCAACCGCAACATCGCGGCAAAAATATTGTGGTGATCTTGCCGGATTCGGGCGAGCGCTATCTGAGTTCGATATTGTTCGAGAATGCGTTCAGTGCGGAGGATTTAGCGTAACGCCAATCTCGATAGCGAAAAGTCAGGCAATAAAAAAGGCGAACGTAATGTTCGCCTTTTTTATTAACGATTGCCTGGCTGCTATTTCTTACCCGCATCGATATCAATCGCATCATCCGGCAGATCTGCTTTAGCACGCTTGGCTTTTTCTTTACCTTCTTTCTTTTTATCGCCGCCACCTTTTTCGCCACCGGCTTTCTCGGCTGACTCCTCGGCGTCTTCATCGGACTCTTCTAACACTTTTGATTTGCCGCCCCCCATGATGACACGGTAAGCCACAAACCCTAACCCGATAATTAAAAGATTGCCGAACACCAAACCACCGTAGAGCACCCATTTTTTCCAATCTTTTTTCTTCTCTGCGGGGGCTGGTTCCGCGTGCGCATCCTCATGCTTGGCCTCTCCATGTGCGGCCTCTTCCTTTGCAGGCTGCTCATGAGCAGCTTCTGCTTTGGGCTCTTCATGCTTGGCTTCAGGTGCGGGCTCTTTCTGCGCAGGCGCAACCACCTGACCGCCGTTTTGATCGACTGCCACAGTCGCCGAGCGATAATTGAATTTTTCGCCTTTCTTATTTTGTCCGGCAATATCGAAATACACTTCGACACGCCCCTCGTGATCGGCAGCCTCCAGCGTCAACAACCATTCGCGCTCGGCGGCGGTAACACTTTGCTCGGAGGTTGCGCCATCAGCGGTTTTAATATGCGCGGTGGCGGTTGTCGTCGCCGGATCGATCTCGGGATTTCGGGCCAGTAATGTGATGCGATGACCTGGTGGAACGCTGTCGGTTTCCTTCACGCTGACGTCGAAATTCTCGCGCACCGAAACGGTTTGCTTCTGGCTGCGCTGAAACGTTTTCGCTTCCGCCGTCACGGTTAACTCGTAAGTACCTTGCTCGCTCAGCATCGCCATCGCCGAGCGGAAATAGCCGTCGGCCGGTGTCGGATTCGCCGTCGACAAATCGATCGACCATTGCTTGCCGTCTTCGCGACGCTGCACAGCCACGCCGAATTTCACCAGCTTGATGAAGCTGGCTTCTTTGATCACTTCACCCTGCTGTTTGAGCGCCGCAACCATTTCGCGCTGACTGCCATCGACGAACACGCTGTCGGCGTAGCGACTCGCAGAAAGACTCAAGTTGGAAACGATGGTGACGCGACTGCCCTCCTCCAACTCGGCGGCGATTTGCCATTCGCCTTCAAACGGTTTGGTCACCGTAATCAAATCGAATCCATCGCCCTGGAACCACTTGAAATCGTCGCCATGACTCGTTGCGCTGTGGCGCTTATTGTCGGGCGAAACCAGCTCGACCGGTTTGCCCGGCTTATGCATGACGAGCGTGGTTAATTCGTCGATCGATGAGTCGACAAGAAAACGATTGTTGGCGAGTGGCACCTGCTCCGCTGGCGCAGCGGCATCGAACGCCTGCAAAAAAACTCTCTTGAGCTGATCGGCGCTCTCCGCCACCGCAAAAAGGCCGCCCGTATCCGCGGCGAGACGCTCCATCAATTCGCGATCAGCGGATTTGGATAACGCCACCGTGTGCACAGCGATACCGGCTTGACGCAACTTCGGCACAATTTCGCCGAGTAAACGCCGCCGCGCGGCTTCGTTCTCCGCTTTCGTTTTCGAAATATCGACCATGCCATCGGTCAGCAAAATAATACTGGTGCGATACGCGGGATCAGGATTTTGCGCGGCTGCTTCGAGCGCGGCAGGAATATTGGTGTACAGCGACGTGGAACTGATCTGCGTGGTTTTACTGCGCGCAATCGCGCGCCAACCATCGCTAACGTTTTTGTCGGGCACAAGCACATCGACGCCTTCGCCGAACGTCCACACCCCCGCTTTCGACCCTTTCGGAAATAACCCGACGAGCAAGTCGTACGCGGGACGCCGTAAATTATTGGGGTCGTTTTGCTTCATGCTGCCCGAAATATCGATCAGCACACGCACATCGGGTTTCTGTGGCTCGCCAGCGGCGAAGGACATGCCGCCGTGCAATATCGACAATAGCAGCAGCGTCGCTCGCAGCAGCGTCGTCAGTCGCCACTCAGTGAGAAAGTTTTTCCGCATGCGCAATCCGCCTGTCAATTCTCTTCAAACTAGCTGCAAATTCTTTCCTAACAATAAGTTATAGCAGCTTATTGAGGAAGCACAAAACTTGAACGGCGGGGTTGGGATGGCAATGCGGGGACAATAAATCAGGGATTCGAGCGCTTGCGCAGATAAAGGCGTCGCGCCACGGCGACGATGACGACCAGAGCGATTGCGGCAACCGCGACAACGAGGAGACGGGCAAGCACGGTGGCGACCAATTCCGGCGCCCCCGTAAAAGGACTGAGAGCAACGATGATCATCGCCGGCGCCTGCACGGTTTTGCCCGGTAACGGCGCGGGCACAAGCATGAATACCGCCAGCAATGCGAACAACAACCAGCGCAACTCAAACCACCAGCGCCGCGTCAGCGCCCAGTACGACAGCAAAATCACCAGCGCTGCGGCGATGTACACACCCCAGACAATGGAGTGATCGAGCAGCGTGGTGTAATCGGCCTTATCGAGCATGCGCGATCCTTAGTGGTTTAATGAGTTCCGGTAACAGGCCAGTGCGTCGTATCGCCAGCCTGGGTCGTTTCGGGCTTGGGCGGCATTTGCAGATAAAACCCTTTTTGCGCGATCGCTTCGAGCACCGCATTCACATCGGCCCGCGCGAGCTTGCGCTCCGGATGCAATGCCAACGTCATCGCCAACTCCGGCTTACCAAACGTTTTCAACAGATCTTCGGGCACGCGCGCCAGGTCTTCTTTTTTATCGACATACAAATACATTTCTTCGACGCGCGAGCTGCGATAGATCGAGCACAGAACTTTCATGACAAAACCTTTAACGGAAAAAAGTCTTCAACAGAGCAAGCAATGGCTCGCCGATAATATCGCGCCGCCAACCGAGTAGCGAATCCGGCAACATTCCGGTACGCAGCAGAATTTCGCAATCGCGTTTGCGCGCCAAAATTTCAGGCGCCATGTCGAGTTCGCGCGCGCGATCCTCCACCAATTTACGCAACTGCTTCAAACGGTCGCCCAACTCGCGACGCAGCGGTTCGTCGATCGCGACTGGATATTCCTCCGCCGGCAACGCGCGCGCCTGCGCAATCAATTCCAGAATTTTTTCACCTTCGATTCGCACCTGCTGCGGATGCAGCTCCGGCGCACCCGATAACTCGGCCAATGAACGCGGCAACACGCGCGCGATTTCCAAACACTGCGCGTCTTTTAAAATGCGTCCGCGCGGCACGTCGCGCTTGCGCGCTTCAATTTCGCGCCACGTGCAAAGTTTTTGCAGCGCCGCAACTTGCACACCGCGCAAACGCCAGCCGCCGGATAATTTTAAATAATATTGCTCGGGAGCGATGGTATCGCGACTCATCGCCAACACCGCGTGCCCCTCTGACTCCCACCAGCTCATGCGGTTCTTTTTATCGAGACGCTCGGCAATCAAGTCGAATACAACAGGCAAATGCGCAATATCCAATGCCGCGTAGTGACATTGCTCCGCGCTCAGCGGACGCCGCAACCAATCCGATCGCGTCTGTTCCTTTTCGACTTCGATACCGAGACACTCGCGCACGAGCGCCTGATAACTCAAACTGAAACCCAACCCCGCCAGCGCCGCACCAACCTGCGTATCGAATAACGATGTCGGTATCGTATCAACAACGCGCGCAAACACTTCAAGATCTTCACCGCACGCATGCAGCACGCAACGTTTATCGGCGACAAATAATTCGCGCAACGGCGACCAATCATCGATCGTCAATGGATCGATCAAATACTGGTGCTGCGCATCGCCGAGCTGAATCAAACCCGCGATTGGATAGAAGGTCGTTTCGCGCTGAAACTCGGTGTCGATCGCCAGCAGCGGTTTATCGCGCAACTGCGCCGCAATATCCGCGAGCTGCGAATTGGAAGTGACGTGCAAGGGTTTGATGTTTGTCATTCGACAGCACGCCGCCCGCTCAGTGCATGCGCCAGCGTACCGCTATCGACGTATTCGAGTTCTCCACCCAACGGCACGCCGTGTGCGATACGACTCACCAGCACACCTAACGATTTCACTTGTTCGGTGATGTAATACGCCGTGGCCTCACCCTCTACGGTGGGATTCGTCGCAAGAATCACTTCTTTGATGCTGGTCTCGTCGCTCGCAATTTCGCGAACACGTGCGAGCAAACGATCGATGCCGATTTCCTCGGGGCCGATGCCATCGATCGGCGAGAGATGACCCATCAATACAAAATACACGCCGCGATAGCTACCCGCCTGTTCGAGCGCCAATACATCGGCTGGCGATTCGACGACACACAAGGTGGTGTGATCGCGTCGCGGGTCCTGACAAATCCCGCAAATATCCAACTCGGTCAGCGTGTGACACTGCTGGCAATGCCCGACTTGAGACAAAGCCGACTGCAACATTTGTGAAAGTTGCAAGCCGCCCTCGCGATTACGTTCGAGTAAATGAAACGCCATGCGCTGCGCCGATTTGGGCCCAACGCCCGGCAGACAGCGCAATGCTTGAACAAGCTGATCAATGAGAGGACTGAACTTCATCGGCAATAAAATCGAAAAGGCCTAATACGACGAAAAATTAAAACGGCATCTTGAAGCCGCCGGGAATATTCAAACCCTGCGTTAAACCGGACATCAAACTGCTATTGCTTTCTTCAACACGACGCACGGCATCATTGACTGCTGCCGCCAATAAATCCTCGAGAATCTCTTTGTCTTCTTTGAGCAACGAAGGATCGATCGTCACACGTTTCACATCGTGACGTCCGGTCATGATCACTTTAACGAGACCCGCTCCGGATTCGCCCGTCACTTCTGCATTGGCCAATTTCTCCTGCGCTTTCTGCATCTGCTCTTGCAGTTGCTGCGCCTGCTTCATCAAATCGCCGATATTGGGTTTCATGGGCATCACCTCTTACATCTAAAAAGTCAGTCGAGCGGTTTTATCGAATCGACATCGAGCATTGCACCGAATACGTCTTGCAATAACTTGACGTTGGCATCGCCTTCGATCAGCACACGCGCCTGCGCGAGGCGCTCCAGACGAATTCGCTCGCGATAAGCCGCCGGTGTTTCGACATGCGGAGTACCGACAACAATATGTACGCGCACCGGCGTCTCGAATACGCGGCTCAGCTGATCCGTTATACGCTGCGTGTGCGCCGAATCAAAAAACGATGCGTGCTTTTCATCGAGCACAAAGTGCAATTGCTCACCCTTGCGTTCAAGCAGGCAACAGTGCGATGCAATCGTGCCGATGATGCCGCCGATACCGAACTCATTAAATCGCGTGGACCACGTAGCATTATCAAAACTCGCCAGCGTCAACGGTGCCGCCGTGGAAAGCGGTGGCGTATTCGGCACCACGCTCAATGTCGGCTTCGCCGAAACAACTGGTGATGGAGGCGGCGCGATTTCGGCGCTCTGCTCAGCGTTTGCAACCGAGTGCAGTCGCGACGAAGCAGCCGTCATCGGTGAAGACGCATTCCCTGATGATGTCGGTACTGCCGCCGGTGTTGTTAGCGTTGCTGCAGTTGTTAGCGTCGTTGGAGTTGTTACAGCGCTTGGAGCAGTTGCAGTCACAGCAGTCACGGATGATGAACCAGCCACAGGTTTTGCAACGTGGGGCATGGGTGCAGCCGCGACTGCTTCAGACTTTTTTAATTTTTCACCCGGCGGTTGCGGCACGCCTTGCGGTTTAAACGCGAGCATACGCAGCAGCGTCATTTCCAGACCGGCACGCGGGTCGCTCGCCAGCGGTAAATCGCGGCGACCGTGCAACGCCATCTGATAAAACAATTGCACATCTTCGCCGGCGAATTTCGCGGCGTATTCGCGCATGCGTTCGCGATCGCCCTGACTATTATCAAGTGCGTCCGGCACCGCCTGTGCCACTGCGATGCGATGCAGCGCGCCGAGTAATTCTTCCAGTACGGCGCCAAAATCCGTCGCGTGTTCGGCGATAGCTGCCACCGCCGCGAGCAGCGCCGCGCCATCGAGTGCGGCCAGCGCATCGAGTAGCGCGTACACGGCACCGCGATCGATGCTGCCGAGCATGGCGCGCACATCGGCCTCAACCACTTTGCCGGAGCCGAATGCGATCGCCTGATCGGTCAAACTCAACGCATCGCGCATCGAACCATCGGCGGAGCGACCGAGCAGCCACAACGCAGGCTCTTCGAAATTCACCATTTCCTGCGCAAGCACGTGCTGCAAATGTTGCACGATGCGCTCGGGTGTCATGTTCTTGAGATGAAATTGCAGACAGCGCGACAAAATCGTCGCCGGCAATTTTTGCGGATCGGTAGTCGCGAGCAAAAATTTCACGTGCGGCGGCGGTTCTTCGAGCGTTTTCAGCAGCGCGTTGAACGAATGCGTGCTGAGCATGTGCACTTCGTCGATGAGATAAACCTTGTAGCGTCCGCGCGTCGGTGCGTATTGCACATTTTCGAGCAGCTCGCGCGTGTCTTCGACTTTCGTGCGCGATGCGGCGTCAACTTCGATCAGATCGATGAACCGCCCCTCGGCGATTTCAACGCACGCACTGCACACCCCGCACGGCTCCGAACTCACCCCCGCTTCGCAATTGAGACACTTGGCGAGAATGCGCGCGATCGTCGTCTTGCCGACACCGCGTGTACCCGTGAACAAATAGGCATGATGCAGACGATTGTGATCGAGCGCGTTGATGAGCGCCTTGAGCACATGCTCCTGCCCCACCATTTCGCGAAATACTTTCGGGCGCCATTTGCGCGCAAGAACCTGATAACTCATGCCGGATCGATCGCTGCCGTGGACGGACTCTGGAAAAGAGGGAGGCGCAAGGATACAACAGATCGACGCTTACTGCTTACGGTCGTGCTCGCGGAAAAATGCCTTTATCTGGGGGCCGACATTCTGGCGAAAATAACCGCCATTAAACGCGCCGTAGTGACCTACCAGCGGCTCGGTGTGCTGCTTGTGCATGTGCGCGGGCAGCTTTCGACATAGATCGTGTGCCGCATGGCATTGACCCGCGCCGGTGATGTCATCCTTGCCGCCCTCGATGGTGAAAATCGCGGTTTTCGTCAGCGCATCGAGATCGATCGCCTGACCATCGCAATGCGCCATGCGTCGCGGCAGGTGATGCTCCATGAATACGCGCCGTATCGTTTCGAGATAGTACGGCGCCGACATATCCATCACGGCGAGATATTCGTTGTAAAACTGCCGATGCGCTTCGGCGCTGTCGCCATCGTCTTTTGCGATGTCCTGATAAAATTTGTAATGCCGGCGCATGTGGTCATCCAAATTCAAACTCAAAAATCCGGTGAGCTGGATGAAACCCGGATACACTTTTTGACCGGCACCGCGATAGCCCCACGGCACTTCGAAAATTACATTCTTCTCGAACCAGTCGTAATCTTTTTTACTCGCATAGTCGTTCACATCGGTTGGGCTTTTGCGGGTATCGATCGGTGATGCGATCATCACCAGACTCGCCGGCGCAGCTTTATCGTTCGCCATATTCATTAACGCCGCAGCCATCAGTGCAGGAACACCTGGCTGACAGACCGCAATGATGTGCGTATTCGGGCCGAGCACTTGCAAAAACTCGATGATGTATTCGACGTAATCGTCGAGGTGAAATGCGCCCTGCTCAAGCGGCACGTCGCGCGCGTTCTGCCAATCGGTCACGTAACACTCATGATCCGGCAAAAAATATTCGATATGTTTGCGCAGCAGCGTTGGGTAATGCCCCGACATCGGTGCAATAAAAAGCACGCGCGGCTGCGGCCATTCGTTACGGCGCTTGCGACGACATTCTTTGTGAAACGAAAGCAGATCGCACCATGGCAGCGAATGCACGACACCTTCGCAAATCGGTATGACTCGACCATCGAGTTCAACCTGCTTAAAACCGAATTTCGGGCGCTCGTAATCCATGGTCAGACGCTCGAACAATTCGAGTCCTGCATTCATACGCTGCGCGAGCCAGGTTCCGGACCAGGGATTAAATGGATGCGAGAGAAAATACCGAGTCGTTCTTGCCGTGTGGTGAAGCGGTTGCAATGCCTCCTGCCGCATCGCGTGCAATTGATAAAGCATGGAACCGCTCCTCTGTCAGCGTTTGCTCAATGCCGAAGCCAACCCATATAACCGCATTTAACGATGTCTTCATCGCTGATCGAGCAAAACCGCGCCGGCTCACCATCATCGCCGAGCAAACCGTGGTCGGGCTCAATCGGGGATTTATCGATTGCGCCGTAGTCGCACGCAATCAACGAATGGTCAACCGCCAGATATGCCTGCGCTTCGGCATAGTGAACCGAGTAATCCTTGAGCGCATGAAAATAAGCTTGCCGGTGCGGCTTCACGACCGATACGCCGGAAACACAACCGGTTAGCGTCGCCGATGATTTCACGTTCGATCTTTCCATCATTGCCATTCCTCTGTGAATGCACGGGTCGCTGCCAATGCACGCTCAAGCCGCATTGCGTGCGGCGCTGTCATGCTGCACGTCCAGACGACGAAGCACGTATCGCCCGGGGGCCGGCTCGATAACGTCTTCGAAATTAATTTTCCGCGCCGCAAGCTCCGCTCCGCTCAAGCTACGCAGCCAGCGCTCCCAGTCATTCCACCAACTGCCATCAGTACGCCTTGCGTTGTGCAGCCACGCGTCGGCTGAGAGCGTCGAGCGTGCAGCCGTGTTGCGCGCATCAAGAGCGACATCATCGTTCACAAAGTAATAATATTTTTTCGCGCTGGGTGGATTGATGACGCCGGCGATATGCCCCGAACCCGCGAGCACGAATCGCGTCGGCCCGCGTTGCAACAACATTGCCGCATAACACGACTGCCAGTGCGCGATATGATCTTTTTCGGTGGCGAGCACATAAGTTGGAGTGACAATATCGCGCAAATCAATCGCACAATTTTCTATCAACACTTCTTTCGACTTAACCAATCGATTGTGCAGATGCAAATCGCGCAGCACAAAGCGATGTGTTGCCTCCGGCACATTGGTGCTGTCGCTATTCCAATGCAGCAGATCAAACGCATCGGGACGCTCACCTTTCAAATAATTCGTAATGTAATAGTTCCAATACAAATCATTTTCTTTGAGCAAACTAAAACCCGCAGAAAGCAGACGACCATCGAGATAACCGTGGCGACGCATCTGCCGTTCGATCGAATCAACCATCGCTTCGTCGACAAAAATACCGATGTCGCCCGCATTGCGAAAATCGATACTCGCCGCGAGATAAGTCGCCGAAGCGAAGCGTCGATCGCCAATTTTCTCGCCATACGCGAGCGCACACGCCAACAAAATACCGCCGAGGCAATAACCGACACCGGCGACTTGCGTTGCGCCCGTCATGCGCTCTATCGCCTTCGCCGCAAACATCGGTCCTTTGCGCAAATAATCAGAAAACTCGGTAGCGCGATGACTCGCATCAGGATTCACCCAAGAAATCGTGAAAACCGTGTACCCCTGATCGACTAGCCAGCGAATAAAACTGTTTTTCTCGCTCAAATCCAGCACGTAATATTTATTCACCCACGACGGCACAATCAGAATGGGCACTGCTTTTACCGTCGGCGTTGTCGGCGAATATTGAATCAATTGCATCAATTCGTTTTCGGCAACCACCGCTCCGGGCGTGTGCGCGATATTCACACCAACGCGAAATGCATTCGGTCGACTGATACAGACATTCAAAATATCGGCGCTGCGCTTTTTATCTTCCGCCATCATGCGCAGACCATCCACCAGATTCTTGCCCTGGGTTTCGAAGGTCTTTTTCAGCACATCGGGATTGGTTATCGCAAAATTGGTGGGCGATAGCGCGTTGATCAACTGCCGCATGAAGTAGCTCAACCGCTCACGATCGCGAGGTTCGATCCCGTCGAGATCGGCAATCGTTTGCAACGCATTGTCGGCAGTGAGTAAATACGACTGCTTGATGTAATCGAATAGCGCATTGCTAGCCCACTCGGGCTCGTCAAAACGCCGATCATGGGGCTGTGGTTGCACTACGGACTCGACCGATTCACCCAGCAGCCTGCGCATCAAGTTGCTGCTCAATTGCAATTGCTGCTGCCAGTACTCTACCTGGCGCTCGATCACTTTATGGGGATTGTTGGCGACACCGTTGAAAATATTTCGGCAGCATTCGGTAATCGTTTCGACGACGGCATTTTTATTATCTTCATGGCGAAAGCGATCGAAGAAATCGTCGGCAAAGCCGCGCTGTAACTCGCACACGCTCTCGACGAGCGCTGCTCCGTGCGCAAAAAAATCAAAACCAGACTCTCGCTCATGCATAACAATGAGCCTCGCATTCCGCATAAAGTAAAAACGGCACGCGATCAGCGTGCCCTACGGCATAACCAAAAATCGGCGCTTACGCAGTCGCCGCTTTGACAACCGCTTTCTTCTTACTTTCGGAATCTTCGCTGCTTTTGAAAATACTCGAAACCCGGTCTTTAACATCCGAACCAAGATTCAACCAAGCCTTGGTATCATCGAGTACTTTCTTGACGATTTCACCGCTCAATGAAATCGAATCAGCAGTGAATTTCTGCAGCGAATCGACATCGCGAACTCCGCTCATCGCGCGCAGCTGACGAATACCGATATTGCTGAAATAGGCTGCGGATGCAAGATTGAGCTTGCTTGCTTCTTCAACTTTATCGATAACCAATTTATTGAGGTCGCCAGCCGAAGACATAAAACCACTGGCTTTATCTTTGAATGTTTCAACTACGCTCATAATCCGTTCCTCGTCTAGTTAAAACTGTCACCAGGAATTGGCTCTGCGTCGCAAGCTCCGTTGAGCGACTTTATCAGTAGGACTAGCCCTAGCGACCCGAGCCTATTCCATGTGGACCAATAAAACCCACCAGCGTTGCAAAAACATGACAAAAGCAGCGAACGCCAAAATTTCTAGCTGCCGCACGTCACTAACACAATCTATTAGAGTTTTTAACGAGATATTTGTAACTGATAAAGAATCGAGCGAAATGAAGCGCTTAGTGTACAGACATTTGCGGTGGGTGAACTTGCAGCAGTTATAAAAGTTTTATGTATAAAAACTTTTGCTCAGAGATGGATTGAATATCTGCAGAGTTGAAGCCGAGGGCGCGAGATTGAAATCACCCATGCAGCGCCTCAATGCAAAGACACAGGAAAATTGAACTGAATAGATAAATTGGAGGCAGCCCCACCAGCCACACCCCGGCACACGAATCAACAGCTACCGTTGCTCCCTTCCGGGCCTGGCGGGGTTCACTATCTATCGTTGCGAGGGGACCGATGAGGCCACCATTACGGAACGCTGTGTCCTGATTGGCAAAACACAGGGGCGCGTATTGTGCTGAAAATGTCAGTTGCGCGCAACCGAAGAAACTTTGTTTTATAAGGGGTTTTTCGCTCAAAAATCGCTCAAGCATTAGCGTGATTGGCCGCTAACCATTTCATAGCACGTAGGTGAGGTGGTGCCATGCATATCGTCAGCGGTCAGATTCAGGGGCAAAGCCAGCACCAGTTTCAACACTCTGAGCAACAGGTCAGTTTGCGCCAACGCCTCCCCGATTCGTCACCGCCGCCTCCAACACCCGCAAAGCCTCTACCTGTCTCAACCAAACCCAGCGCATTGCCGTCGACTAACGATGTCTCGATTGACGACAGCGGCGATCTGGAAACTAGCTTGCTGAAAGCACTGGTTGAAGCGATGTCGGGGCGACGCATCGATCTGCTGCAAATAGCGCAATCCGCCGCATCCGCCGCAACAACCCCCAGCGCACCTGCAGCGGCGGAATCGGCGCCGGTCGATAACGCGCGCTTTTTACGCGTCGATGCCACGCAGATCGATGAAGTAGAAATCACACAGGTCGCGTTTTCCGGTCAATTCAATACCGCAGATGGCAGCTCGATCAGCATGAACCTGCAATATTCGCTGCAACGCCATTATTCGGCGACCACATTTTCGGCGAGCATTGGCCCCGCCAATCCGAAAGATCCTTTGGCATTGAATTTCGATGGCCTCGGTGTCGCGCTCGATGCGGGCGGGACTGAGTTCGATATCGATAGCGACAACATTGTCGATGCGCTACCGACGTTGCGCGCAGGTTCGGCTTATCTCGCACTCGATCGCAACGGCGATGGCGTGATCAACAATGGCTCGGAATTATTCGGTGCGCAGAGCGGCAATGGTTATGGTGAGCTCGCGCAATACGATATCGACGGCAATTTCTTTATCGACGAAGTCGATCCCATCTTTGCACAACTGCAATTATTTCGACCGGACGAATCGTTACAGGCGTTGAGCAGCACCGATGTGGGTGCGATATTTCTCGGCAATATCGCATCGCCTGCGCGCCTGACCGACAACAACAATCAAAGCCTCGGCCAATTGCGCGCAACGGGTTTTTATTTAACGAATTCGGGCAATGCGGGGCTGGTGCAACAACTCGATCTGATGGCCTAATCGGCCGAACAAATTAGTGGCCCTGATTGATTAGCCGACTGTGCACATCGCGGCACAGTCGATTGCAGTTTTGAAAACAATTAATTGGCGGGGAATTTTTTGAAAATCGCAGTGACGCTTTCACGAATGAATTGATCGCGCTCTTGCGGAGAGTCAAAACTCGGAACACGACGTGAGGCGATACCACGCCACACCAGTTGCTTGGTTTTGGCATCGACCATATCGATAATTAATTTGCCCTGCGTGTATTGCGACACCCACACATCCGAATCGTATCCCGGCCCCCAGCAATGCCAGCACGGGTAGTAACCGAAGTGCGAATGGAAGGTATTCACATCGAGCTTTTCTTCCTCACCGATGTGATAGGTCACTAGCAGATTCACATCGGCATCGCTTTTCGCGACATTGAATCCGCGCGCTGCCAATTGCTCATCGACCGCACGATACACCCGCGCCGCAACCAGATCGTTATCGACCATGGGATCGACTTTATTCATCGGATGCGGCATCCAGGCGTAGGCAGGCGACGCAGGGATTTGCCAATTCGGATCGTAATCCGTACTCACTGGAATTCCCGCGCAAGCATTGAGCACGAGCGCAGCACAAAAAATGGCGACTGAACGCAGCAGGGTCATAACGAAAGCCTCTTCAACGGCCATAACATCTGGCGTGATAACTATTAATCGGTCGATCAAATACACGGATCTGGCACGATACTAATCGGCGCGACGTATTTTTTCCATTGGACGCTGACACAACAAACGCAGTTCCCGGATTTTCACAGCGAATTTTGGCGGGCTCGTGCAATGGAATAAGGGCATTACCGGGTTGTCACGAATGAGATGCTTGATATGATCCGCGCCTTTACAACAAATAACAGAGATTTTCGTATGTCCTTTGCCCGCTCGATCCGCCGCCACACCGCCATACGCTGTCTATTTGCCGCACTGGTCACTGCCACATTAGCGACCGTAGCAACGCCTAGCCACGCCCTGAAAATCATGCTCGTCAACGATGACGGATGTAATGCACCCGGGATCAATACATTGGCTGACGCACTCGAACGCGCAGGCCACAGCGTCGAGATTTATGCGCCGGCCTCCGATCAAAGTGGTCAGGGCTCACGCATGGCGGTTCCCAGCGCCACCTGCCATGGAATCAGCTTCAACACCTCTCGCGTCGACCTAAACAAAGTCACCACCAGCAAACCGTCACGACACTGCATTGCGACTACGATTGCAAATTGCAGCGCGCCATTCCCGCCGCCCTTCACTGCCAATAATCAAGTCGTCAGCGCCAGCCCCTTCGAATCAACTTTGGTGGGCCTGCAGGTTCTGAACGGCGCACAGACGCCCGATCTGGTGATCTCCGGAATTAACCGCGGCGAAAATGTCGGCGCTGTGATCAATAACTCCGGCACCGTGAATGCCGCCGTTGCAGCGTTTCGCAACGGCGTGCCGGGCATTGCGGTAAGTCTCGGCGTTCCCGCACCGGATGCGCGCTACGCTGAAGTTGCACAACTCGTCGTTCGCATCGTCGATCGTCTTCAGAAAAACGCGAATGGCGGACCACTCTTGCCAGCTCAAACCGGACTCAATATCAACTACCCCGGCATCGGTACGCCTAAAGGGATTTTGTTCACGAAGGTCGGCACCTTCAGCACCGCCACCATTAGCCCGCACTTGCAAAAAGATGGCACACTGACTTTCAGCGCAGTTGTCGATATGAAGCCGCACGGCACGCCCGTTGCAGAAATCGAGGAGGAAGGCGTGGCACTGCGCGAAGGTTACGTCAGCATCAGCACTCTCGATGGCGATTGGGGAGCGGCGCAATCCGACGTGAAAGAGCAACTCGCAACTATTGCAGTGACCGCTCCGCTGCAGTGATCGTTTTGCTGCAGTGACCGTTTCGCTGCAGTCACTACTTAGCAGTAACGCTCGGGAACGTTCTGTAAGGGCGAAAAATACGTGTAAGAAAACGGCAGTCAAAAATAACAATTTGCGAGATGCAACGGAGTAAACACCATGCAAAGAATCGCGCGTGCCGAGCGCAAAGTCATTATCGCCTCGGCTCTCGGCACCATGTTCGAGTGGTACGATTTTTTTCTTTACGGCGCACTCGCGTCGATTACCAGCAAACAATTCTTCTCCGGCGTGAATGAAACGGCGGCATTTATTTTTGCACTGCTCGCGTTCTCCGCCGGGTTTATCGTGCGCCCGTTCGGTGCGCTGGTGTTCGGCCGACTCGGCGATCTCGTCGGCCGTAAATACACGTTTCTCGTCACCATTTTACTGATGGGTTTATCGACATTTTTGGTCGGCTGCCTGCCCAATTATCAAAGCATCGGTATCGCTGCGCCGATTGCGCTGGTTGTGCTGCGCCTGCTGCAGGGGCTCGCCCTCGGCGGTGAATACGGCGGTGCTGCAACGTATGTCGCCGAGCATGCTCCGCACGGCAAACGCGGCTTATTTACCGGATGGATTCAAACCACCGCCAATATCGGTCTGTTACTGTCGCTGGCCATTATTATCGGTACACGCACAGTCGTCGGCGAAGAGGCATTTGCCGATTGGGGCTGGCGCATTCCCTTTTTACTGTCGATTTTTTTGCTCGCAATCTCCGTGTGGATTCGTCTCTCGCTGCACGAATCGCCGGTCTTTCAACGCATGAAAAGCGAAGGTAAAACCTCGCAGGCACCGCTGCGCGAAACCTTCGGCCAGTGGCGCAATGTCAAACTTATCCTCATTGCATTACTTGGACTGTGCGCGGGGCAAGCGACATCGTGGTACACCGGTCAGTTTTACGCGATGTTTTTTTTGACGCAGACATTGCACGTCGATGGTTTCACTGCGAATTGGCTGATCGGACTTTCGGTCGCATTGACGATGCCGCTGTATGTTATTTTCGGCGCGCTATCGGATAAGTTTGGCCGCAAGCCGATTATTCTCACCGGTTGTTTACTCGCCGCATTCACTTATGTACCGATCTTCAAAGCGCTCACACACTACGCCAATCCTGCGTTGGCCGCGGCGCAACAAAATGCACCGGTGCGCGTCATCGCTGATGCGAAAACCTGCTCGTTTCAATTCAATCCCGTCGGCACTGCGCAATTCACCAGCTCATGCGATATCGCCAAAGCTTTTCTCGCCCGCAACAGCGTCAACTACACAAATGTGAAAGCAGAACCCGGCAGCGTGGCTCGCGTGGAAATCGGCGATGCGCGCATCGAAAGTTTTGAAGGCGCAAATTTATCGCCCGCCGAATTCTCCGCAAAACTCGACGCGTTCAATGGCGAACTGGGCACAGCGATTCGCGCAGCGGGCTACCCGGAAAAAGCAGATCCCAACACGGTCAATGCGGCGGCGGTTATCGGCTTACTGTTTTTACTCGGCATTTACGCCGCGATGACTTACGGCCCGATTGCAGCCGCACTGGTTGAGTTATTTCCGACGCGCATTCGCTACACTGCGATGTCGATGCCCTATCACATCGGCAGCGGCTGGATCGGTGGCCTCCTTCCGGCCACTGCCTTTGCGATGGTCGCAGCAAAAGGTGATATTTATTTTGGACTGATGTATCCCGCAGTGTGCGCGATCATCAGTCTCGTCGTTGGCACGCTGTTCGTACCCGAAACTAAAGATAGAGATATTTACGCGAACGATTGAGATATCGCGTTAGCGCATTGTTATCGATGCGCTAACGGCGAAAACATCAAGCGGATGCCGGACCGAATACGGCAAGCAACGTCAGATCTTCGGTGATATCGAAGAAGGAGTGCTCGGTCGTGGCGCCGACGTAGAGCACCTTACCCGGCCCCACTTCCTGCTCGACGCCATCGACCATCATGCGCGCGCGCCCTTCGACCACCACGTACACCTCATCTTCGAAATGCGGTGCCTGCATATCCTTGGCGCCCGCGGGCAAGCGATACATCGCGCACGAAAGCTGCGGGCTGCGCAGAAACTCGAAAAAACAAGGCTCCGAACCCTGCACGGTTTCTTTCAGCTTCTTGAGATCAAACGCTTTCCAGGTATTTTGGGCCATGGGGAAATTCCACAGATCGATAATTATCGTTTCATCTTTGCACGCAAGCCGCTGCAGTGCCAAGCGAAAACACGCGCTGCCGCGCAAGATTTGCCAAGGGTTGATCCACGTCAGCTACGGAAAGAATACGGCGCGGGCAGGATACGAAAAGAAGATGGTGCCGCAGGGCGGAATCGAACCGTCGACCTACTGATTACGAATCAGTTGCTCTACCGACTGAGCTACTGCGGCAAAAGGCTTCCCGACTCGGGAAGGGCGCATATTTGAGCCTAAATCGAAAAATTTTTCAAAACTTTTTTGTGCCCACGCCAGCTGGACCGACCTAGATTTTTTCGCCGACACCGACATAGTCGATACGCGGGTAGCTGATCCACTTGAATACTTTTTCATCGCCGCAAATCATACAGCGGTGCGGCACCTCGCCTGTACGCGGGTCCATCTCGCTCTGCTTTTCCATCATCCCATGGCCGCATTTATCGCAGACATAATTGACTTCTACGGTTTGTACAGCACGTTTGATTTCCGGCATCACTTAACACTCCCATGTCAGAAAATTAGATCTGTTCAGACAACTAGAACCGTATACACACAGCCTCAGCGTTTGCTGCATAACAAATTTGTATCCGAGGTCATCTCAGTATCGCGAATTTAACTACTATATGCACTTCATTAAAACGACGAGCCTGCAGCCAGTGAAATATCTTAAGCGTCTGAATTATCTTAGGTGCCTGAATTATCTCAGGTGCCTGAATCACCTTAGCTGCTATGGCGCCATCGCGCTTTCGTTTCTGTCTAGTGGGCTATTTGCGGAATCGATCAATTGCCCTGCGGATCATCATGCGCGCGGCAAAAAGCCACCCGCAGGTACCGAGTGGCAGTGCCTCGACAAAAACGGCCAACCCGATGGTCCCTGGTTGACGTGGTACGACAGCGGCCAACTGATGAGCGAGCGGCAGATGAAAAACGGCAAGGAACACGGCCGTCAACGCAGCTGGTGGCCCAACGGGCAATTGATGATGGAAGGTATCAGTTACGAAGGTAATCGCTACAAAGGTTTCAAATACTGGTCGATCAATGGCGAGCCGACACAATTGAACATCGAAACCGAAACCGTGACCAAACAGGTCGACGAAACGGGCAAATCGTTGCCAGCCCCCTCAAACCCGACACCCACAACGACGACGAAGACAACATCCACGGTAACGCCATCCAACAAAATTCCCGCAGCGAAATAAGCGGGCGCAAAGTTGGTTCATGAAAGGTTGGTCCATAAAAGATTGGTTCATGCAAAGTTGGTTCACGAATAGAGCGAGCGCATTATGATTTTGAATCTTCTACTCACCGGCAACGAATTGATGACGGGCGATACCGTCGACTCGAACTCGGCGATGATCGCGCGCTATATGGCAGAACACGGCTGGGGCGTGCGCAAAAAACTCACGGTCGGCGATGATCTCGCAGTGTTGATCGATTCATTGCAGCTGCTCGCGCGCGATTGCGATGTGCTGCTCGTCAATGGCGGCCTCGGACCGACGGTGGATGATTTAACCGCGCAGGCATTGGCAACCGCGTGCGGCGTTGCGCTCGTCGAAAATCCGATCGCGATGCAACATCTCGAACAATGGTGCGGGCGCATCGGAATCGCCATCAACGCCGCCAATCGTAAACAGGCGATATTGCCGGAAAGCTGCACCATTGTTGCCAACCCGGTTGGCAGCGCGGTCGGATTTTCGATGCAGCTTGGTCAGTGTCGCGTTATCTGCACTCCCGGTGTTCCGCGCGAACTCGATGCGATGCTGACGCAAGAAATCATACCGGCATTGCAGCGCGATTTTCCCACCAGCGGCGCCACAGTGCAGCGTTTTACCTTATTCGGTATCGGCGAATCGGGCCTTCAGCAAAAAATCAGCGATACCATTCCCGATTGGCCAGCCGATGTCGAACTCGGTTTTCGCGTGAGCTTTCCGCAACTCGAATTGAAATTGAAAACAGCAAATAGCACTGCGCGCGAGTCCGTCGAAAAAATCTGGCCGCGCGTGCACGCCATCATCGGCGATTGTTTACTCGGCGAAGGCGGCATCACGCTGCCGCAACTATTGGTGGAATTGCTGCAACAACGCGGAAAGAAAATTACCGTCGCCGAATCGTGCACCGGCGGCTTGATCGCCTCATCGATCACCCAAATCCCGGGAGCGTCGGCCGTATTCGATGCTGGATTTGTCACCTACAGCAATGCCATGAAACAAGCGATGCTTCACGTCGATGCGCAAACCCTGCGCGATGAGGGCGCGGTATCCGAACAAACCGTGCGCGAGATGGCGTTAGGCGCATTGCAACAATCGAAGGCGGATTACGCCGTTGCCGTTTCCGGTATCGCAGGGCCCGATGGCGGCACCGAGGAAAAGCCCGTCGGCACCGTCTGGATCGCATGGGGCACCATCGATGAAATCAAAACGAAAAAGCTGCACGTGCGTTTCAAGCGCATCGATTTTCAAAAATATGTGGCGTGGGCGGGACTCGATTTGATTCGTCGCGATCTGCTCGGCATCGCCAGCGAACCGAGCTATTTCGGCAACCGCCGATAGACCCGGGGTAATCGCCGATAGGCTCGAGGCAACCGCCGATAGACTCGGGGTAATCGTCGCTAACGCGGCGACTACCTCTCTCGATCATCAGCAACGCCGAAAAACAATTGCTCCGCAACTATCTGCTGCGAAGCAATCCCCGTATAACTAGGGCTGGGCCAGCACCTTTTCAATCGCCTGCTGCATCTCCTTGCTATCGGGTCCGTCCATACTGGAAAAACGCTGCACCACTTCGCCTTTGCGATTGACGAGATACTTGTAGAAATTCCATTTCGGGTAACCGCCGCCCTGCCGCGCGAGTTCCTTGAATAACGGATCGGCATTGTCACCCTTCACAGAAATCGGCGCGAACATATCGAAGGTGACGCCAAAATTGCCGTAGCAAACGGTTGCGGTTTCCTCTTCGTCTTTCGCTTCCTGATTAAAATCATCCGACGGAAAACCCAGTACCACCAAACCTTGGGCTTTGTAGCGCTGATATAAACTCTCGAGCGGTTTGAACTGTTTGGTGAAGCCGCAATGACTCGCGGTATTCACAATCAACAGCGGCTTTCCCGCGTAAGCGTCGCATAAGTTTTTGTGCTGCTCCGAGCGCAATAGACGCATATCAACATTGAGCCAAGCCGGGCAAGCGCCTTCAGCAAAGGTCAGCGATGCCAGCGCGCTCAGCAATACTCCACATAGCGTTTTATACCCAAACATGGAAACCCTCCTCGAACATCCGTTCATTCAACCATCGTATACGCACGGCGCTGACAGATAGACCACATCCCGGTTAGACTGCGGGGCCACACCAGGAGAATCAGCATGCAAATTGGTCCCAATTCCGTAGTAAGCATTCATTATGAGCTGAGCAACGATGCCGGCGAAATCATCGACGCATCGGCGGAAGGCGAACCGCTGGTTTACCTGCACGGTGCGCACAACATTATTCCAGGCCTCGAAAAAGAACTGGCCGGTAAAAAAGTCGGCGACTCGCTGAAAGTGAAGGTTCAGCCCGAAGAAGGTTACGGCGTTAAGCAGGTCGAGCTGATTCAACAAGTCCCGCGCAATGCTTTCCCGGATTCCGATAAGCTCGAAATCGGCATGCGCTTTACCGCCGAATCCGATAATGGCCATATCTCCGTCGTTATCACCGAACTCACCGATGCGACTGCCACCGTTGATGGCAATCACCCGCTCGCTGGCGTGGTGCTGAACTTCGACGTCAGCATTGCGGATGTTCGCGCCGCCAGCGAGGAAGAAATCGCTCACGGCCATGTGCATATGCCGGGTCATCACCACCACTAAGGCCGCTGCTGCAAGCGCATCCCCTCAGTCGGCGGCTGCGGTCGCCGACTCCTGCAATTCCCTTCCGAAAACTGTGACGAAGTTCTGTCTTCGCTGATTTCGTTGATCACAACGATTGTTGCCGCCAAAAAGTGTCGGTAAAATTGACACTTTCTGTTTAGCCTATCGACCCACGTTCCCAGGACAGTCGTTGCAAAACATATTTGAAGATCGGCGCGGACGCATGGATCGGCGCGATCAGACCACTGAAAGCGGCATGCCTAAATCGATTTGCCGGCGCAAGCGCGAACGGCGCAACATTCTGCGCCAGTATCATCCGCAACCGTGGTGGCTGCAGACGAATTATGCGGAAGAGCTGAACCCTCCCATACTCGATTCCGCTTCCGAACCAACGCCCACCTCGCCCACCCCGCCCAAAAGTCGCTAACGGTTATTGGCAGCAATCTCTGCTACATAATTCATTCTCTGCTACGTAACACACGTTAAATATTTGCAAGAATCCCGTCGCAAGAAAGTTTGCGTATACACTGCATAGACATGGTTCGTCGCCCTTCATCTTTGTTGTAAGCGATAGCAGCGATCCATATACTGCGACCGCACGCCCGCCGTCTGTCGTACCCGTTCAATTCGTATCTGCGTAATTTTTGGCTAACCGTCGATTATCCGACTGGTCACCAAAATCAACCTGAAAACCTCAACACCGGATGCAAGCAGCCCAGAAATTTTTCTCAGGCTGCCGTGACTTTGCGATTGCGCACGATCGCCGAGGTTAGCGAATACGATTCAGGTGCAACGGATGAGCCCCGTGCTCCGCAAATTCCAAGGAGTTGCAATGAAATTGCCGATTCTTGCCAGCCGATCTACTCAACCCTTAGCGGCCAGCGCCGCGTTGATCCGTTCCACTTGGTTATGGAGCAGCATCGCTGTCCTCAGCGGCCTGACCGGCTGCGCCGTCGGCCCCGATTTCAAATCGCCCGACGAGCCACAGGTCGACCACTACACCGCGCAATCGCTCCCCGAGAAAACAGTTGCGACCGCAGTCCCCGGTGGTAATGCGCAAACGTTTACGATCGGCAAAGAGCTGCCGGCGCAATGGTGGACATTATTCGGCTCGGACAAACTCGATGCCCTGGTTTCACAGGCATTTGCCAATAGTCCGACGACCGCTGCGGCGCGAGCGGCATTGAAACAAGCCGAAGAAAATCTGACAGCACAGCGCGGCGCATACTTTCCGAGTGTCGACGCGCACGGCTCTGCAACGCGACAAAAAACCAATACTTCTTCGCTCGGTGCTACCACGCCGACCGAAAGCCTTTACAACCTCTACAACGCTTCGGTTTCCGTTGCCTACACACTCGATATTTTTGGCGGAGTGCGTCGCAGTGTAGAAGCACAGGCGGCGCTCACCGAAGCACAGCGTTTCGAATTGCAAGCGACCTATCTCACTCTGGCAGCCAATGTCGTCACCGCCAGCGTGAGTACAGCATCGTTGCGCGATCAACTCGCCGCGACCAAAGACATCGTCGCCGCGCAGGAAAAACAATTGGAGATCGCTGAAAAACGTCACCAGCTCGGCGCCATCGCTTATGCCGATGTACTCGCCGCGCAATCGAATCTCGCTTCGGTTCGCGCCACACTGCCGGCGTTAGAAAAACAATACGGCGCGGTCCAAAATCAACTGGCGGTTTATCTCGGCAAATTGCCGAGCGAATTTAACGGTGGCGATTTCGATCTCGCCGAACTGCAACTGCCGTCGGAAATTCCGCTCAGCGTTCCCGCACAGTTGGTCAGACAGCGTCCCGACGTGCGTGCAGCTGAAGCGCGATTACATCAAGCATCCGCATTGATTGGCGTTGCGACAGCGAATTTGCTGCCGCAAGTTTCGATCACCGGCAGCTTCGGCTCGCAGGCCACCGAAAGCGCGCAATTATTCAAAGATAAAATCTGGAGTATCGGCGCTGGCGTAACACAGCCGTTATTTCACGGCGGCGCGTTGACTGCGAAACGTCGCGCTGCGATCGCTGCGTACGATGAAGCCGCTGCCGATTATCGCCTCGCCGTTCTCACCGCTTACCAGAATGTCGCCGACGCACTCACGGCATTGCAAAGCGACGCACAGGCATTACAAGCGCAATACGTGGCGATGTCTTCGGCAAAAGAAAGCCTGGCTCTGGTCGAGCGTCAATATGCGCTCGGCAGCGTGAGTTACATCAATCTGCTCACCGCACAGCGTCAATACCAGCAAAGCCGCGTGAGTTATTCGCAAGCGTTAGCGAGCCGCTATCAAGATACCGCGGCGTTATTTCAAGCACTGGGCGGCAAGTGGGATGAAGCGGCACTCACTGCAACCGCAGAAAAAAATTCATCGAGCGTGACCACGGCCTCGACACCTGAATCAAATCCGGAAGCACAAAACGCTAAGCCGGAATTAAAAAACAACGAACAGCAATAAGGGAGCAATTCGGGCATGAAACGCTGGTTGATTATGTTGGGCTCCGTCATCGCGCTGGTCGTCGTGATCGGTGGCATTTGGGGTTACAACGTTTCGAAAAAGATGGCCGCATTTAAAGCGATGGGCACGCCGAAACAAACGGTCAGTACGATTCGCGCGCAAACGCAGGAATGGCATGAAGAACTTTCCGCAATCGGCAGTTTGCATGCAACACGCGGTGCCGATCTCGCCACCGATGTTGCCGGTGTTGTCGAAGCGATTCATTTCGAATCGGGCGCCGATGTCAAAAAAGGCGAGCTGCTCGCCGAATTAAGTGCGGGCGATGCGATCGGCAAACTCGAATCGCTGCGCGCTACTGCACAACTTGCCAAATTGAATCTCGAACGCGCGCGCGCACAATTCGATGCGCAAGCGATCAGCAAAGCTGATCTAGACAGCGCCGAAGCCAATTTGAAAAGCGCCGATGCGCAGGTTGCCGAACAACAGGCGATCGTCGACAAAAAACATATTCGCGCGCCCTTCAATGGTCATCTGGGCATTCGCAATGTCGACCCCGGTCAATACGTTGCTGCGGGCACGAAAATCGTCACGCTGCAAACACTCGATCCGATTTACGTCGACTTCTCGCTGCCGCAACAAACGCTGGCGCAACTTCGCGTCGGTCAGCGCGTCAGCGCAAAATCGGACACTTATCCCGAACAAAACTTTAGCGGCGTCGTCAGCGCCATCGATCCGAAAGTCGATGTCGATACGCGCAACGTGCAGGTACGCGCCACGCTACAAAATCCACAACGCAAATTATTGCCGGGCATGTTCGTCAATCTGAATGTCGATCTGGGCAAGCCCATTTCGTATATCACGCTGCCATCGACAGCGTTGTCGTTCAATCCTTACGGCACCACGGTATATATCGTCGCGAAAGCCGATAGCGAAGATGCGAACGCGGACAAATCGAAAACCTCTACTCAGGAAAAAAGTAGCGACAAACAATCCGCTGACGCGCAAAAAGTGGAAGGACTGGTTGCGAAACAAGTATTCGTGACGACAGGACCAACACGCGGCGATCAGATTGCCGTACTCAAAGGTATCGCGGTCGGCGATGAAGTTGTCACCAGCGGACAACTGAAAATCAAACACAACTCGCCGGTGCAGATTAACAACTCGGTGACACCGTCGATGGACCCGGCACCGCACCCGCAGGAACACTAAGCCCTAATAGCATCAAGGGAAAAGCAACAGCCGTTCGAGTTAAGAGATACGCAATGAACATTACCGATATTTTTATTCGACGCCCGGTACTCGCGAGCGTCGTCAGCCTCGCGATCCTGGTGCTCGGCCTGCGCTCGCTGTTTGCGCTGCCCATTTTGCAATGGCCTCACATGCAAGCGGCATCGATCAGCATTTCCACCGCCTATTACGGCGCCAACCCCGAAGTTATCGCGGGATTTATCACGACGCCGCTGGAAGCATCGCTCGCGCAAGCACAGGGTATCGACTACATCTCATCGAATAGCACGACCGGCGCCAGCGATATCACCGTGCATTTGCGTTTGAACTACGATGCGAATCGCGCGCTCACGGAAATCAACTCGAAAGTTAATGCTGTCATCAATCAATTACCGCCCGAAGCGCAGCAGCCACGTCTCGCCATTGTCAACGAAGCGAGCGCGGCAGCAGCGATGTACCTCGTCTTTTCGAGCGACCAAATCGAATCGATTCAACTGAGCGACTATCTCACGCGTGCGGTCCTGCCAAAATTGCAATCCGTACCCGGCGTGCAAGCGGCGCACTTGAGCGGCGCGCGTATGCTCGCGCTGCGTGCGTGGCTCGACCCGAATAAATTAGCTGCGGTTAATTTAACGGCCTCCGATGTGGCCGCGGCCATCGGCAACAACAATTACATCTCTGCCGTCGGTGCGACCAAAGGCCAGATGATTACGGTCAACCTGACCGCTGGCACCGATTTGCATTCGCTCGATGAATTTCGTCAACTCGTCATTAAACGCAAAGGCGATCAACTCGTACGACTGAGCGATGTCGCCACCGTCAGCTTTGGTGCCGAAAGTTACGACGTCACCGCCATCTACAACGGCAAACCTTCTGCTGCGGTTTTGATCGAAGCCGCACCTGAAGCCAACTTACTCGATGTCACCGCGCGCATACGCGAATTGTGGCCGTCGATCATTCAGGAATTGCCCGCCGGCATTAAAGGCGTGATCAATTTCGATTCATCGATATTCGTGAGCAGCGCCGTCAATGAAGTGGTAAAAACTCTCGTCGAAGCGCTCCTCATCGTCACCGTGGTGATTTATTTATTCACCGGCAGTATCCGCTCGGTGATCATTCCTGCGCTGGCGATGCCGCTGTCGTTGATCGGCGCATTCGCGATCATGTTGGTGCTCGGCTATTCGATTAATTTGCTGACGCTGCTCGCGCTCGTACTCGCGATCGGCCTTGTCGTCGACGACGCCATCATCATCGTCGAAAATATCGATCGGCATATCAAAGAAGGTATGTCGCCGTTGCAGGCATCATTGACTGGCGCGCGCGAATTAACCGGGCCCATCATCGCGATCTCGGTCGTACTCATCGCCGTTTACGTGCCGGTTGGTTTTCAGGGCGGCATTACCGGAAAACTATTTACCGAATTTGCTTTCACGCTGGCAGGCGCCGTGGCTGTCTCCGCCATCATCGCGCTGACATTGTCGCCCGTGATGTGCGCGCGTTTATTCAAAGGCTCCGAGCAAGAAGGCAAGCTCGCCAAGCAAATCGATCGCAACCTGGAAATCACACGCAACATTTATCAAAAAATGTTGAAAGTGGTACTCGATAGCTGGCCGGTCACAGTGACTTTCGGGGTAATTGTGATCGGTTTGATTTTCGTACTTGCGCAATTTTCGCAAAAAGAATTGGCCCCGCCCGAAGACGTCGGCCTTTTCATCGCCATCACCACCGGCGCAGCCAATGCCACCTCACAACAGATGAACCTGTACGGCAAACAAGTGCGCGACGCCGCGGCGCACTTTCCGGAAATCAACGAAGCGTTCGTGCAATTCGACGGTTTCGGCAATGTGAACAACCGCAGTTTCGCGCCGATGACATTGAAGCCCTGGGAAGAACGCGAACGCACCGCTCCTGAAATTTCGAAAGAATTGCAAAAATATTTCGATCAAGTCGCCGGCGCACAGATCGTGGTATTCAATCCACCATCGCTACCCGGCGGCAGCACCGGCCTGCCGTTGAACTTCGTAATCAAAACGACCGAGTCATTTCACAATCTCTACGAAGTCAGCGAGGCGCTGCTGAAAAAAGCGCGAGAGAGCGGCATCTTCTATTACGTCGCTAACGAATTGCGCTATGACAAACCGCAGACTCGCATCGTCATCGATCGCGACAAAGCAGCGACGCTCGGCATCACCATGCACGACATCGGCGCCGCACTCACCTCGATGCTGGGCGGTGGTTATGTGAATTACTTCAGCATGGAAGGCCGTGCGTACAAAGTGATTCCGCAAGTCGCACAAAGCGATCGCCTGAATCCCGAGATGCTCAATAATTATTTTATCCGCACCGAAAGTGGCAGCTCGATTCCCGCATCGACGATAATTTCGTTTCAAACGGAAACCGTGCCGCAGACCATGACGCACTTTCAGCAATTAAACTCGGCAACCATCGGCGGCGTGACGAGTCTACCGCTCGGCGACGCGCTTGAGCGTATGCGCCAACTCGCCGCTGAAGTTTTACCTCAGGGTTATCAAATCGATTACGGCGGACAATCGCGGCAAACCATGCAGGAGTCGAATAACTTCGTCACCACATTATCGTTCGCAATTCTGGTGATCTTCCTGGTGCTGGCTGCGCAATTCGAAAGCTTTCGCGATCCGCTGATCGTCATGATTTCGGTACCGATGGCGATTTTCGGCGCGATGATATTTATTTTCCTCGGTGCCGCGACTTTCAACATTTACACACAGGTTGGCTTGATCACGCTGGTCGGCCTCATCGCGAAGCACGGTATTTTGATCGTCGAATACGCGAACGAAGAACAGCGCCGCGGCAAAGGCAAACGCGAAGCGATCGAAATCGCCTCGGGCACGCGTCTACGTCCCATTCTGATGACGACCGCAGCGATGGTACTCGGCGCGTTACCGCTGGTATTTTCGTCGGGCGCGGGCGCCGTGAGCCGCAACAATATGGGCATCGTCATCGCAACAGGCATTTCAATTGGCACGCTGTTTACGTTATTCATCGTACCAGCGATGTATTTGTTCCTCGCAGCGGATCACGCAAAACAACAAGCGCGGCGAGATGCAGAAAAAATCGAACCGCTGCCAAGACATTAGATGGCAGCAAATAAAAAGGCGGATCAGTGATCCGCCTTTTTATTTTAAGAATAACTACAATTCTTCCACCCAAGCTCGCCGCGCTTTATACGCCTCTAACTTTGCATCTGCTGAGGCTAAGGGCAAGTCATGTCTTTCCATTTCCGAACGAGACTCCTTCTGCCACTTAACTGCCTCCTCAAAACTTCCAAGTTCGGCAGCAACCGCAGCTTTTATTTCGTAGTAAGTGCGCAAATCGAACACCTCATCCGAAACCTTATCGATATAGACCTTAGCCAACTTACCATTACGTACTGTTTTATCAGGATGCGTCGCATATACCCATGCCAATTTCATCTGTGCATTCGTAAAATTAGCATCCGACGCTTTCTGCAACCAACGCATAGCAACTTCTTCGTTCTTAAGCAATCGAACGCCGCTTAGCATCTCTATCGCCAATAAGTATTGCGCATCCGGGACATTTTGATTAGCAGCAAGCTCCAACCAGCGCATGCTTCTCACTGCATCCACGGAGCACGACTGGCCATAGAGCATATTTTTTCCAAGCGAAAATTGCGCTTTGGGGTTTCCCGCTGATGCAGAGTTGAAATACCAACGATTTGCATCACGACCATCGACTTTAACCTTGGTGTAGCTAGGAATAACCTCAAGCGCTAATGCGTAGTTATATTGCTCTTTTTCTCCACCACTTTCTGCAAGAGAACGATACCTATCCAAATGCTTCAACACTTGTTTTTCATCGAATTTAACGCCATTCATTTGAAACACAAAGCGCTGAGTATTCCCGTAAACCTCAACGGGCTTTCCATTTACGACAGCAGGCTCAAACTGCCATGACTTCAATGCATCAATAGTTACTGCCACAAGCCTTCTGTCACTGCAATTGAGTACGCCCATATCACGTACTAAACCGTCTTTACCAACACCAAACATAATATCAATCATTCCCATACCACCATCAAACTGCATCTCTATCGGATACCGTGGTATTACTTTTTTAATCGGCCGCAACTCTGCACTTTCCTGTGCACCCGTTAGCGTTGGAGCCAGCCCTGTAGCGATTGCTTTCGAGCCATACAACTCAGTCAGCTGTACCAAACGCTGATCCGCTGTTTTCTGCTGCGATGAATCAAGACTGGAATAGACTTTGGCAATTGCAGCTCTGAACTTATCTATCCCCTCATTTCTACCCTCAATCGCCAAAGACATCCACGCATATGCATCTATCGCATTGGACTCAACACCCTCACCACGATAATACATAGCACCAAGACTGTACTGCGCATCGCGAATACCGAGTTCCGCCAACCGCTTAAACTCAGCAAATGCTGCGGAAAAATCATGCTTTTCATAAAACGCAGAAGCCTCATCAAAATCCGCAGCTGCGATGTAAGTATAAAAAACGAAAAAGCACGCCAACAGTCTGCCTATCATCACTGCACTCCAACTTTATAATTATTTAGCTTCCAAGTTTTGATATACCAGCTCATCCATGTCTAACCCACCACTCTCGACGTTGATATCCACCGTACGTATGGCATTCAATGTTTCCATTTTTTTCACTTCATCGCCATTCAATGTCATCAGCACCTGATTACCTTTTTCCCACCTAACAGCGATAGTCGTGTATTCATCCCACAGCAACTTTTTTCTGAAGTAAAAACTTTGAATCTCTCTTGTTCCAGACCGATAACTAACCCCAACCTCATACGCCCCAGAGCAACTGCGATCAGTTAGCCGAATGGTCAACTCAGGATCGCCTTTATTGAACGAGGAGAATGCAAACCTCACATCGGCCGCACGAGGAATAGATTGCTGGAGATGAAATTTAAAAACCATGTCGGAAGACGACGCCAACAGACTTTTAGACCAAACCGATCCTTTTCCTTCCCCTGCTTTCAATGAAAAATTAAATTTATCTGATGGAGTACTGACACAACCAATCAAACAGAGGAGAAAGAAAGCAGTGAGAATTGCTTTACGAGCAAGAATATCCATTTTTATATTCTTTACCATCGGGGCTACCTGAAATTTACCCCATCTAACCCATCTATTCAATATTACTCCTGCCTTAACGCCTCGATCGGATCGAGCAACGACGCTCGCCACGCAGGCAATATTCCAGCCACTAATCCCACTGCGGTCGATAACAAAAATGCGAGAAACAAATAGAACGGTTGCAACGCGAGTGGCAACCCAGGCACGAATAATTTTGCAATTCCGACGAGTAGTACGATCAACGAAATTCCAGCGATGCCGCCGATACCTGCAAGCACAATCGCTTCGCCGAGAAAAAGTGCGAGCGTCTGTTCGCGCGTAGCACCGAGCGCGCGCAGCAATCCGATTTCGCTCATACGTTCGCGCAATGCCGTAGTCATGATAGTGGCGACGCCGACACCACCGACAATCAGCGAAATACTGCCGAGCCCCGCAATCGCGAGCGTAATAAAATGCAAAATACGATTGAGACTGGCGAGCATGTCTTCCTGCGTGAATAGCGTGAAATCTTCGCTGCCGTGCAATGCTTTCAATACGCGCGTGATGCGCTTCGACATTTCTGCGCTCGTGGTTTGCTCGTCGAATGCGATATCGATACCGCCGACGCCTTCGCGATTCAATAACTGCAAGCCGCGTTCGGTGGGAATATAAACCACATCGTCGAGATCGAAACCGAGCATCTGCCCTTTGGATTCCATCACACCGATGACGCGAAACCGATTTTCGCCGACGCGCACCGATTCGCCGAGCGGATTGGCATCGCCGAACAATTCCTTACGCACTTTATAGCCGAGCACGACATACGGTCGCGACGCACCATCGGCAGGTAAAAATCGACCGAGCGCGACATGCATATTCCACGTTTTCGGCACATCGGGATCAATGCCGAATACCTGCGTATTGCGTTGACGCTCGCCGCCATCGACACGCACGGTTCCCTGCACATAGGCGATTGCGGAAACGACATGCGGTAATTTGCGCAGAGCCTCGGCATCGCCCGTCGTCAGCGGGCGTACGGTTTTAATCATGCCGACCATTCCTTGCGTCGACGTTTTGCCGGCAGATACCGTGACGATGCGCGTGCCAAATGAGGAAAACATATCGAGCAGATAAACGCGCAAACCTTCGCCCAACGACGTGAGGAGCGCTACTGCCGCGATACCGATAGCGATACCTAACGCCGTCAATAAGCTGCGCTGGCGCTGCGAGAGCACCGAACGCAAAACCCAACGCAGACCATCGCTTAATCGCACAATTCAATCTCTAATTAATTTAGCTTTCTCCCCTCGCCCATTTGGGGAGAGGGAATAGCAGCTACGGTTTGAGCAACGCATCGACAGGCTGCAACAAACTCGCGCGCCGCGCCGGCACCCACGCGAACGCTAGCCCAGTCAACAACGCCGTGCTCGCCGCAGTGACGATCGCCCACAGCGGCGCATCGAATGGCACGGTGTCGATTAACGCACGCGCCGTTTTCACCACGATCAAACCGAACAACACACCGAGCGCTGCACCAACACCCGTGAGCAACATGGCCTCTGTGAGAAAAATGCGCAGCACGTCATTCGATGAAGCACCCAATGCTTTGAGCAAACCTATTTCGCGGGTGCGCTGACTCACGCTGATGAGCATGACATTCATGATTAAAATACCTGCTACGAATAAGCTGATCGCACCGATAGCGCCGACCGCCAACGTCATCGCCGTGAGAATTTTATCGAACGTCGCCATCATCGAGTCGGGACTGACGACGGTGACATCGAGTTCGTTCTGATGAAATTCACGCATCGCCTCTTCGATTTGTTTTTTTACTGCGGGCGTGGAAGCGTTTTCGTTCAATTCAATCAATACGCGAAACAGGCCCGACACATTGAACAAGCGCTGCGCTGCGGCGACGGGAATAATCACCGAGTCGGACATATCGATACCCATCGAATCGCCGCGCCCCTCTAAAATTCCGATCACGCGAAATCGCGAATCGCCGATGCGGACAAACTCCCCAACCGCAGATTTGCTGCCGAACAACTCCGCTTTTAATTTCTCGCCGAGAATGACCTCGTTATTCGAACGACGAAAATCGCCTGCTGTTAAATTCCGCCCCTGCGTTAACGAGAGATGACGCACTGAAATAAAGAGCGCGGAGGTCCCGAACGTGGGGACTTCGCGTCCGCGCTCTGCAAATGAAACGCGCGAGCTACCGAGAATCATCGGCGCAATTTCGTCGATCGCGGAAATTCGGCTTTTGAGCAAATACACTTCTTCGAGCGTGATGTCGCGTGCGGCACTACCGAGCATCGGCGGAATGCCACCCGTGGTTTCGTTTCGCCCCGGAAACATCAGCAGCACATTTTTGCCGATCGAGGAAAATTCGTTGAGCACGTAACCGCGCGCGCCGACACCGAGCGCGGTCAATATCAATACCGCAGCAACACCGAGCCCCATCGAAAATAAAATCATGGCGCCGCGCGCACGCTGACGCAGCAATGCCTGCGTGGAGAATTGCAAAAGATCAAGCGGGCGCATTGCCGTCATTCCGTTCGCTGCCAGACGATTCGCAAACATCGTTCGCTATGCGGCCATCGACCATGCGAATCGTGCGATGCGCGCGTGCGCCGAGCGCTGCATCGTGGGTGACGACGATGAGGGTGATACCGCTTCGATTCAGTTCTTCCAACAATTCCATCACATCGGCGCCGGAACGACTGTCGAGATTTCCCGTCGGTTCATCGGCGAGCAGCAAACTCGGGCGCATCACGATCGCACGTGCGATCGCGACACGCTGGCGCTGCCCCCCCGATAATTGATTCGACAGATGATGCGCGCGCTCCGCAAGTCCCAACCGCTCCATCGCTTCGCGTGCCAGTTTGTTGCGCTCACGCGGCGCGATGCCTTCGAGCAATAACGGCAACTCGATATTTTCCTGCGCACTCAAGCGCGGAATTAAATGAAACGATTGAAACACGAAGCCGATTTGATCGCGTCGATATTTTGCTCGCGCTTCCTCGTCGAGCGTGGTCGTTTCGACACCGGCAAGTTTGTAGCTGCCGCGATCGGGCTTATCGAGCAGGCCAAGCATATTGAGCAAGGTCGACTTACCCGAACCCGATGGTCCCATCACCGACACATACTCGCCTTTGCGAATCGTCAAATCGACACCATCGAGCGCATGCACGGCCTGGTCGCCGAGCTGAAATGTTTTTTCGATCGCGCGCAGCTCGATGACATTATCGCCGGTCATGCGATCACTCATCTTTTTTTACCACGGCGTTCGCGCCATCTTTCAAGCCGGGTTGATCGGGATTGCGCACCACGCGCTCGCCTTCTTTCAATCCACCACGCACTTCAGTAAACGTGAAATTGCCAACGCCTAACTGCAATTCGCGCTTATGCAACACGTCGTCGCTATCGAGCACCCAGACCTGATTATTCGAAAATAAAGCCTCGCTCGGAATGCGTAAAACGCGCGGCAAATTTTGCAGAACGATGGTGACATCGGCGCTGTAACCGATCAGCAGCGCGACATCCTCGGGAACCGCATCGAAACGCACATCGACATCGACCGTGCGCGCCTGTTTTTCCAAATCGAGCACATACGGCGCGATGCGGGTCAGTTTGCCGGCGAATTCGCGGCCGCGAAATGCATCGAGTGTAATTCGCACCGGCATGCCCAACTTCAACTCGGAGGCATCGACTTCATCGATCGGCGCCGTCGCGTATAAACAGGACGTGTCGATCAAATCGACTGCCGGTGGCGTCGCCACACCGGGTGGTGATGGCGTGACGTATTCGCCGATTTCGCCGTTGATTTCGGCGACGACACCCGCGAATGGCGCGCGTAATTGAAACCGTTCGAGCAAGGCCTTTTGCATATCGAGTTGTGCAGCAGCCGACGAGGCCTGCGATTGCGCAGCGGCACACGCGCTCTTCTGCGCAGAAGCATTACTGGCCGCGTTATCTGCCGCATCGACGGAAATCAATTTACGCTCAGCCAGCGACTGCAATCGTTGCGATTCGCGCACGCTGCGCTCGGCGAGCCCGCAGATTTGTTGCTGCGAATTTTTTGCGGCATTGAGCGCTGCTTGCGCTGCTTCAACTTCGGCGTAGCGGTCGCGATTCCATAATTCGAGCAGCAATTGCCCGCTCTCGACGTGATCGCCCTTCTTCACCAGCAATTTATCGACGACGCCACCCAGCGGCATCGACAGCTTGGAGCGACGACAAGCTTTGATTGTCCCCGCGCGTGTATTCGCCACCGATTTCTCGACCGCACCGAATTCGGCCTTGGTAATCCAGACCGCAACCGGATCGGGACGCATACGCACCGCTGCAATGACGATCAGGAGAACAACGACACCAACTGCAATGAGAACTTTCTTCACGCGCACTTTCCTTGAGTGTCTGAGGGAGGACAACCAACTGACCAGATAAGCAAGCCGCTCATTATCGATAACCAGGCGCGGCACCGGACCATTATTACGCGTATGGCCGATAACCGAAACCTTCTGCAACACGAACGTAAGCAAATCGTCATGATCGATTGTTACGCTCGCGCGATTAAAACTCAAAACATGGGAGTGACACGATGAAACTGAAATTATCCGCCCTATCCGCTGCACTGCTCATCGCCAATGGCGCGATGGCAACACCGGCTTTTATCAACGGCATCGCCATCTCCGGATCGCTCGGCGATTCCTATGGCACCAGCGTCAACGATGGCCGCGTCGGCTTCTTCTCGGATATCTATTACGACCCAAATCGCAACGAATGGTGGGGACTTTCCGATCGCGGTCCAGGCGGCGGCACATTGAACTACGACACACGCGTACAACGCTTCACTATCGATATCGATTACAACACCGGTGCAATTTCAAACTTCCATGTCGCCCAGACGTACAAGTTCACCCTTGGCGGATCATCGCTGAACGGCAAGGCATCCTCGCCAACCAGCGTACTCGGCAATGCTTTCGATCCCGAAGGTTTCGTGATCAACCCGAAAAACGGCAACATGATCGTATCCGACGAATACGGTCCTTCGGTTTATGAAATCGATCGCAACACCGGCACCGTCGTTAAAACCTACAACACACCCGCGAATTTAATTCCGCACAACAGCATTACCGGCGTTGCAAACTTCGCGAGCGATGCTGGCAACGACGCCGGTAAACGCACCAATCGTGGCTTCGAAGGTCTGGCGATCAGCCCCGATGGAAAATTTGCATTCGCCATTTTGCAAAGCGCAATGCTCGATGAAGGCGCTGGCAACGGCACGGTAAACCGCATCGTTAAATTCGACACTGAAACCGGCGAAGCCGTTGCGCAATACGCTTACGAAATGAAACGCTCGGGACAGGGCCAGGGAGTGTCTGCGCTGGTCGCCATCAACGAAAATGAATTTTATGTGATCGAACGCAACAACCGTGGCGTTGGTGTCGGCGCAGATTTGGCAACCGCCGATAAAGAGGTTTACAAAATCAATCTCAATGGCGCTACCGATGTTTCGAACATCGATCTTGATGCATCGGGTGCGGTCTATACGAAAGTAACCAAGTCAGCACAGATTATCGATCTCGATGCCAACACGCTCGCCGCGCTTGGCAATAAATCACCGGAAAAATGGGAAGGTCTCGCTATCGGCCCGAAGCTCGCCGATGGCAGCTATTTATTGTTGGCGGGAACCGATAACGATTATTCGGTAACGCAAAATGCTAATGGCCAACAATTCGATGTGTATTTCCGCTTCACCGATGCCGACCCCTACCTCAGTTCGATTCAATGCCCGCTCGGCAGTACCGAAAATTGCGTATTCACCAGTAACTCGCTCGCCACGATGGTAACGAGCGACTACTCGTTACTGCCCGGCGTTTTGCACGCCTACAAAATTTCTGCGGCAGAACTCGGCAATTATGTCGCGCCTGTGCCCGTACCCGCAGCAGCGTGGATGTTTGGTAGCGCGCTCATCGGATTGGCTGGTACGGCGCGCAAACGTCGCTCGTGAAAATATTTCGGCGCGCATCTGCGTGCCGATACTTCAAAAATTGAACGTTTAGGATGCTCGTATGAAATTTCATAACGTGAAGAATCAATTATCAGCAATTGCCGCCGCATGCTTTATCGCAGCACCTGCACACGCCGCCATTATCATTTCAGAAATTTCACCGTGGAGCAGCGGCGATAGCAGTTACGCTGCCGATTGGTTCGAGCTGACCAATACGGGCGCAGCCGCTGTGAATATCAGCGGCTGGAAAGTCGACGATAATTCCAACAGCTTTGCCTCCTCGATCGCACTGAACGGCGTTTCAAGTATTGCTGCAGGACAGTCGGTGATTTTTATCGAAGGCAGCGCGACCACCGCCAATAATTTTAAATCGGCGTGGTTTGGCAGCAATGTTCCTGCAGGATTTGCGATCGGCTATTACAGCGGTTCGGGAATTGGGCTTAGCACCGGCGGCGATGCCGTGAATATTTTCAATTCGACCGGAACGTTGATCACCCGCGTCGCTTTCGGCGCATCGACCAGCGGTCGCACTTTCGACAACTCAGCAGGACTCAGCAATGCATCGATTTCGACGCTCAGCGCGGTCGGTGTGAACGGCGCGTTCACGTCGGCGACTGGCGGTGAAATCGGCTCGCCCGGTGTGGTACCGCTTCCTGGCGCATTGCCGTTGATGATGTCGGCATTCGGTTTGATCGGCGGCCTGCGTCTGCACCGCAAAAAATAATACCGAGGCAACCGCAACAGATACGACGAGTGCCCTACCCTGCGGGCACTCGCCTTCCAATTCATGCAATACATACAACTAGCCGGTGAGTGCCTGTGTTTCCTCGTCATTTTATTGTAACTTCCATGGCCGCCTTTGTTTCTTCTTGTGCCACAAATTTCTCACCAAACGAGGCATGCTCGACAACCGCGCAGACCTACGATTCTCGCGTGGTGCAATGCCAATTCCCCAAAGCTGCAGTCACACAAAAACTCACATTCAGAGCGAATTTTTCTGGCGGTCATGACGATACGAAAGCCGACATCGAGCCTTTTATCGATGACATACCATTGAAGTGCGATGAGGGAAGCAAAACGAATTTATTCGGAGAGGATGGTGATGTCAGTCTGTGGTGCAGCTTCTCCATCCGCGATCATGCAAAATCGAATGGGATTTTCACCATCCGGGTTAAATGGAGCCACGCCGAATACACAAATTACGAAATGACTGCAGCGAAACGGTAAAATTCTCCGCCATCGCAATCCAACACATCAATTAAAAATTGTACGTCACCGTCGCACGCACGGTGCGCGGCTCGACCGGATGAAAATGGCGATCCTCGACGCCATCGGACGCTTCACCCTGCAGGCGCGATGCGTAATAGTAATCGATATCGCTCACTTCGCGATCGAATAAATTAAATACATCGACCGCCACTTTCCAATCCGGTGTGATGCGATAGCCACCGCGCAAATAGGCCAGTGTGGTTGAATCCGATTCGACACTGTTATCTTCGATCAGCGGACGCGGACCGAAATAGCGTAATTGAAATTCAGCAAACCACGGCCCGAGGTCGGCAAGCGTCACGCCGAACGAAGCCACTCTATCGACTGCCCCAGGAATGTAATCGCCCGCTTGCGTATCATCATTGCCGATGAAACGCGCATGCGATGCCGATAAATCGAAATCGATCAGCAGCCACTCGTTGGCGACATAGTGGTTGCTCCATTCGATACCGTAGCGCTTGCTCGCACGTGTTGCCTCGGTATCGCCAGCATCGCCGACAAACAATAATTCGGAATCGAGTTTCAATTGCCACAACGCGATCGAGCTTTGTAAATTGGGGACTAACTCAGTGCGCGCACCTATTTCCGCACCGCGCGATTTAACGAGTGGCGTAACCGGATCGGTCGGTTCCAAATCTTTTGCCGTGACATGCTGCGTGGTGCCGCGCGCATCGTTGCTATGGAAGCCTTCGCCGTAATTGATAAAAAATTCCGTCTTCGCCCATGGACCGAAAATCAGCGACAGTTTTGGCGAGGTAATCGAATCGCTGGCGCGGCCTGAGTTTTCTTCGAGATTGCTATCGACATCGAAAGAATAACTATCGAAGCGCGCACCGATCACACTGCGCAGCCAGTCGCGCCAATGCGTGGTGTTAGACAAATAGATACCGGCGCTTTTCTCTTCCACTGCATCGCGACGCGTCGTGCCGAGGCGATTTCGTTCAACCGTTGTGTAAAGTGCAACAGGATCTAATTTATCGTAGCGACCTTCGATACCTAAGCGCGTATCGCTTTTGCGTTCACCGAGCTGACCAAACCAGGTGTGGCCGACGTTGAATCCGAACATGCGCCGCTGCTCGGCCTGTTCGAATTGATCACCATTGACGGGGTCGTCGAGAAAATAAGTAAAGTTGCTGAATAATTCGAGATCGGATTTCACGCCATACAGCACGATATCGCTGCGACCGGCGTTGTCGCTGCGCGCGCCCTCGAACGACAGACTGTAGCGATGCGATTCGCCGCCATCGCTGGCATCGAGCGAATCGAAACGATCGATCGAATTGTCATCGACAGCACGCACTGGAATTTGATCGGTGGCATCCCAGCGTGCGCTATAAGCCATGCCGGTCACACTGAAACCGTTTTCCTTACCGCCCTGGCTGTAACGCAGTACCGCGTTACTCTTGTGAAAATTTTCCGGCTCATCCCACGGACCATCGTTACGCGATAGATCCAATCCATACAGCAACGAGCCGTCACCCGCATCGATCGAATTAGCCAACAGCGTGCGCGTGAAACTATTTTCTCCGAGCGTTACCGAAGCAATCCCACGCGGCAGCGAATTAAACAGCGACATTTGCACCGAGCCCGCGTTGGCGAAGTCGCCCTGCTCGGCGTAATACGGGCCCTTCTTGTAATCGATGCGTTCAACTAATTCGGGAATTAAAAAATTAAGATCGGTATAGCCCTGCCCGTGCGCATGCGTGCGCATATTCACCGGCATACCCGCAACGCTGGTCGCGAAATCGGTGCCGTGATCCAAATTGAAACCGCGCAGAAAATATTGATTGGCTTTGCCATCACCGCTGTGTTGCGTGACGATGACGCCCGGCACGAATTCCAGAATTTCACCGGGACGCAACGCGGGGCGATTTTCGATCAGCTTCGCCGTGACCGTTCCCGCACTCGCCGCATCGGAAGTGCCAATGGCATTGTCGTAGTGGCCGATGACGACGACAGTGTCCTGCGCATCCGCCGCCACCGCGATCGTCGCGCAAAAAACACTGCTAGTACCACTCAATAGCAGTCGCGTGAATAAACGGGTTCTCATGCAGAAATGATCCGAAAGGGCTGGTGTGATTTTGGCCGAAATAGGTTGCAACAATTTGTCCGATCTTGTCAGTCGCTAACGAAATGTCACCGGCCGGTCGAACCCGTGAGCGCCAGGTTGCTCTCGATCGCTTCGAGCGTCAGCTGTGCATTACCGGCCAGCGCATCATCGCCGTCATAGCGGAGCAGCCGAAGTATATTTTGAACTTCACCGTTTTCATCGCCCTGTTTGAATGCGAGCACACGCAATGCGTCGATCGATAGCTGGCGCTCTTCGGCACTGCCGTCGACAATCAAAAAGCGCAGCATCGGCAGCGTTTTTTCGCGGGGCGCTTTAATCAATGCGTCTGTCGCCGCCGCTTGTTCGGTAGCATCACTGCCGACCGATCGCATCCAGCGCATGACCACATCGTCTTCATTGACAGCATCGATACGCGATGGTGAGACATCGCTATTCGACGCGAAATGAACGTCATTTTCAGCAACATCGGATGCGCCCGAATCAGTGTTTGCAAATTTCGATGCACTAGCAGGCGTATTCAGTTCGGTCATTGTTTGGTCGATCAGTAAATCGCGCAGGGTCATTATCGCGATTACGATCAGCGCAAAAATAGCTAGCCATCCGACGCGGCTCATGCGCTTTTCCTCAACCGATAATCGCGGCAATACGCAGCCACGACCAATACGCCGCGATACTACCGATGCCGTACAGCAGCGGTGTTCGCAAGCGGACAACAACCGCAAATCGCGACAGCAATCGATACAACAGCCAAGCTGCCGCCACCGTGGCGAGCTGACCGATTTCAACGCCAAGGTTGAAACAAAACAACGCGGTGGGTAAATAATTTTCAGGCAGACCGATATCTTTGAGCGCACCCGCAAAACCAAGCCCGTGCACCAGACCAAATAAAAAGGCGACCAGCACGGGCCAGCGACGCGCGAGAGTATCGCGCGTGTGCAGTGCCTCACCCGCCACGAGCACGATTGATAACGCAATGGTCGCTTCGACAGGCGGCGAGCGCAGCGTGAGCCAACCCAGCGCGGCACTGGCTAATGTCAGGCTGTGCGCAAAAGTGAATGCGGTGATCGTCCACAGCAAGCGGCGCTGAAAGCCGACGAGAAATAACAGACTGAAAACGAATAGCAGATGATCGACACCACTCAAAATATGCTCGATGCCGAGTTTCACATACGCGCTGGCAATATCGCTGCGACTGCGATGATCGTCTGCCGAACCGAATAACTGCACACTCGGCTGCGCAGCGGTCAATGTGTAAACGCGCTGCTGACCATCTGCCCAGAAAACTTTAACGATCACGGCCGAATAGGTTTTACCGACACCATCGATCGCCAGCGTGCCGAATAAGCCGCGCTCGCCGCAATGCAACCTATTGGTATCTGCGGCGCATGGCTGCGGCCATTGCGGCGTAAGAATATCGCTCACGCTACGCTGCTTGTCGTTGGTCGCCGACCACTGCCATAAAAACTCACCGCTGGCGGTTTCGCGCAGCTCCAGTTCCGCCATGCTCATCTCATGCGCACAGGTACACGCGCTATAAAATGCAATGAAAATTGCAAAGCTAAAACTCTGTAAGAGCGATTTCATTGCGGCTGACTCGCAAAAATCACGCGATATTTTTTCTCCAGCTCGCGCACAGAAGCGGTACGCAATTCCGCTGCCGTTGCGTCTTTCCAATCCTGTAACACCACGCCGCGCAATATCTCGAATACCGCAGGTCGAGCAGGCGTGATGGTATCGATACGCACCGCATGCCAACCATCGCGTGCTTTCACCGCGTGCCAGCTGCCCGGCGTCAACTCGTCGATCGCTTTGCGAAAATCGACACCATAGCTTTGCTCGAGATTCGTCTGCGGCCGATCTTTGAATACACGCAATCCGGCTTGGGTTTCAGGTGACGCGCCATTATTTAATGCCGCAACGAATTCACGCACCGCCATTTCCGCGCCGTCGCCCAGCATCGGATTATTTGCCAGCACAGCTTCCTGAAAACTGTAACGCGCCGGATCATCGTATTTATCGCGATGTTGCTCAAACCATTCGCGTAATGTTTTATCGTCGATGGGCGGTAATTTCACTCCCGCGTCTATCACGCTGAGCGTTTTGAAAATCACGCGATCGCGAATCGCCTGATCGCCTCTGTCTACCTCCAACGCTAAACCTTCGCGATACAGCACTTCATTATCGAGCCACACGCGGTGAAGTGCTTTTAATTCTTCCTCGTTGGGCTCGCGCTGACGCTCTTTGGTGAACAGTTCTATCGCTTCGCGATCGACTTCGGGGCCTACGACGATGGTATGCGGATCGTCGCGACGACTGACTAGCACATGATCCACCGCAAACAACAAACCGCCGAGTAAAAGAAAATGCAGCAATGGCTCTCGCCATAGATTGCGCAGCGAAGATGGAGGCTGCGATAGTTCATGCTGCACTGCGCGAGATTTTTGCTGCGATGATTCGGACACTGCGAGTAACGAAGACGAAGTCGACATGGCTTCCTTCGGAAATAAAAAAAGAAATACGAAACGAACGCGAATCGTAGAGCAGAAAGATTGCAAAATTAAGGCAAAAAAAACCCCTCGTCCGAATCGGTCGAGGGGTATAGCGAGAGATATGTCGACGATTTATTTCAGGCCAGCAACCAGCGTACCGCCGCTAACTTCGACATAGATCGGATTGCTGTAGAACCACAGATCAGACCATGCAGCCACATCGTACGACACGGCTTTTTGTCCAGCGATCGGATTGGCATCGCCAGTGGCCGGTGACGTTGCCGTCGCCAAATGATCGGGACAACCATCGAATTGGCTGTTCGCGCTGTGCGCAGTGGTGCATGGAATGCGCAGCATGGTTTTGTCGATCGCGTTGGTGTAAATGTCGGCGAGCGGGTTGCCATTCGCATCGGTTTCATACGGCACTGCCGGCGGCAAATTGGTGCCGCGCAGCCGCACGTATTGCGATGCCGAAACCGCCGGAATGCGATACGTCATTTTCAGGAATTGCGTACCGTCCACGCTCGAGTTGAACGCAGTCCATGCCGCCGAACCGTTCGTGTTGAACGTGCGAATCACTGCAGCGCTGGTATTTTTAGCTGCCGCTGGAACCACCGAGAGATCTGCCGTGGTGCCATCCGCTTTCAACCAAGTGTTATTGCGCGGCCACTCGCCGGAATAATCGGGCGCGCCCGGCGTTTTATATCCGGTCACCAAACCGCGAATTAAATCGACGTGATCGAGCACGGGTTGATTCAATGGCTGCGTAATGCCGACTTGAGCGAGCGACGGGTTAGCGAATGTGTACGGCGCATAGTTCGTGCCCGCAGGATCGCGCGCAACCACAGAAATAACAATTTCCGCACCGGGACGCACTTTGAGTTTCTCACCCATCGTTGCGCAGTTGGCGACATCGATATCGGTATTGTTGATCGCTGCATTCACTGCCCACGCTTCAACTTGCGCATTGGTACGCGCACCGATACCTGGATACGATGCACACGCGACGAAGGCAAGACGATCGATCAGCTGGCCGCTCGACGTGAACACATTGCCCGAACGCATGCCGTCAACAATGGTTTGCGGACGCAATTTATCGCTGCCATTGCGCACCATGGTGTAGCTGCGTTGATATTCGCCCGGCAGGAAATCCTGTGTCGAACGACGATCATCGGCACCGAAGCTGCCGCGGTTGTGCCAATCGGAACTCGCGAAGAACCAGAAATTGCGGCCTTCGCCGAGCAGCGCATCCCACACGCCACCAACTACTGCACCGTAAACACCAGTACCGCCGTACGTAGTGCCACCGACGCTGTCGATCGACATCGTACCGACCGTGCTGCTCGCTGTTGCCGTGCTGGCGACCGTGACTTTACACACCGAGCCATCGGGATTGGTGGTGCTCGTGGTTTGCCCCGGAGCGGTCAGTGCGCCGGTACACGCAAAGCTGTTGCGCTTGACGGTGTATTCGCCGCGAGCGTCGGAAGCGCCGTGACCCGGTTGCGTTTCAAAACCGAACGCAACGGTCGGTGCCGCATTGTTGAAATTACGCAGATGTTCGATGTTAAAACCGTTGTTGCCATCAGGATTGAACTGACCCGCGCGCTCGAGGTGAGTCGGCATGTAATACGCGCCGTTTTGCGCGTAAGTCGACATCCATTTCACCCCTTCCAAGCTTTTCGCATGACCGCGAGTACCAACACCGGTACCCGTTGCCGGAATTAATTTCATCGCAGTGGCATTCCAATTCGCATCGGCCGAATTCGCGCTGCCGGGAACCGAACAATCCCATGCATTGCTCACACCGCGACTGGTATCGGTATCGTTGCGATCAAAACAATATTCCCATTGCGCCATGGCATTGGCATTACCGAGTGCGGCATAACCCGGAACGGTGGGCAGAGTGGCGCTGTCGAGCGCAGCTGGCATTTGTCCGGTAATCACCGACGCGGATACGTGTTCATGACCCGGTGCGACAGTTTCCACACCAATGAACATCGGCTGATTTTTATAAGCCGCTAAATATTCGACCAGCGGATATTGAAACTCCTGAATCGATTGCCAGCGCCACATATTGCGGCTCGGCGAGGTACCCGAAACCACACCTTTTGGCACCACACCGGAATTTTCCCAGGTAGTGGTCGGGCCTTGTGTCGACACGTACGGATAAGCCGGCGTCGACAGCGATGCATCTTCTACAAGGGTACAGTTACGGTTGCCATTGCCACCATGACCTGCTTGCACAAACCAATCGAGACCCCACGGTGTGTCGACTTTATCGGTCGATTTCTTGATGAGCTTTTGCATCGAGATCGAACCATCCGAACAGGTCGTATGGTTATGCACATCGCCAGCAACATATTTACCCGGCGTTTTCGCCGCCAGTGCGACAGGCGCGGTCGCCATCGTGGCAAGCGCGGCGGCAATGGCCAGGCCGAGCTGGTTCTTCTTTCGGAACGCTACATTCATTGTGAAACTCTCCCCCAGTAGAGAAATAACTTTCATCGAAAACACCACCGTGGATTTGGTGATGGTTGAAAGTGTCCCTGCAAACCGTGACGGAGGTATGAACGTTTCGTGATTTTCGTAGCAGTCAATGAACTTTTTCGAATGCGACGACACGATGTATGACAAATCGTCTGCACCAATAAATTCGCGCTTAGTTATTTTCAATCATTCGCTGCAGCACCACATTGGCTTCCGGACGATTCGGCTGAATGCGCGCCAATTCAGTCAGCAGCTCGCGAGCAGCGTGACTATTTATCGTCAGCAAACTATTCGCCATCATCAATAATGGGTCATACGCGGGACGAAAATCCGGACTCGCGCGCAGCACGGACAACAGAGGCTCGCGTATTTGCGCCAACATAAGTTCTGCATTCGATGATGGACGCACATCGCGGCCCAGCGCTATAAACCGATTGCGCGCAAGCCAATAGGCAACCAGCCGTTGTGTCGCGGTTGCATCGCTAGGATCGATAACCTCGCGCGGATCGATCGACAATTGCTGCAACAATCCGATCAAACGATCGCGCGGCAATGAATCCGGCGCGTAAGTGATTCGCGGTGCGCGATAGGCGACAACCGGGCGATCATCGGTATTCACTGGCGCGTCACCAGCGAAATATCTAAGTGCGCTTGGTCCTGCCACGACGCTACCGAGCAAAGCGAACTCATCGTCGATACCAAAGGCAGACAACCGCTCCGGCGACGTCGCACTCGATAATCGCTGGCGCACCGCTGCAATTTCGAAACGTTCGCCATTTTTATGTCCGATCAAACCAAGCACGGGCGTTTCCAAACTATTGCTCGCGAGTATCGCCACGCCTTCCGGATAAGCCACCAGAAACGATTGCACGATACTGCGCAACGTAGGTAAATCCATTTGATGCAACGGCAGCCACTGACAAAAAATTCCGTGTGGCGCGAGCCGATCGCGCACCGCCTCGAAATGCTCGATCGTATACAGTGAGCCCGAACCGCTGCGCGCGGGATGAAAATTATCGGCAACGATCACATCGTAGAAATGATCGGTCGTGCGCACATAACGACGCGCGTCGGCCACGACAATATTGGGGCGTGCAGTGGAAACATCGACCACCTGCGAAAAATACTGCGCAGCAGAAACGACTTCCGGCAATAACTCGGCCGCATCCACTTTGAGATTCGGCTCCGCTGCGGCAACAGCAGCGGTGACGCCAGTGCCCAAGCCTAAAAATAAAGCGCGCTGCGGTGCGGCATGAAGATAGAGCGGCAACAGCGCCTGACGCCCATCCACACGCAATGTCGCACTGCTGCCTTCCTGCTGTCGATTGTTGATGCGCAACGTCGCGACACCATTGCCATCTTGAAGCACTGCAACCGCTGCCGAGACACCTTCCCGATAACTGATGATACGACCACCCTCGGCAACGTCGATGAAGCACAGCGGCGGCGAAAAAACTGCAATCGCTGCGATGGCTGCAATCGGCACACAGACAAACGCTTTAAGCCATTGATGCCATGCAATCAACGCCATGTAAGCCAGGCAAATCAACAGCAGCGAAAACTTTGCACCGAGCGCCGGATAAATCAAAACACCGAACAACAGCGGTGCCAGTGCCGCGCCCAAGGTATTTGCCGCGAGCGCTTCGCCGAAATTGATATTTGCAGCGAGCAGACTTTCGCTGAGATGGCTGAATAATATTCCCATCGCGATAGTCGGCAGCCCAAATGCGAATAGCGCGATGCTCGCTTCCGCAGTCAGCGCAGAGGTCATACTCTCACCAAAAATATTCTCGATATGAGCATGCACACCGTCGGCAAACCACAGCGTCGCGGTACCGATCAAACAGGCGCCGGCAACCAGAGCAAATAGATGAGCATCGGCAAGCAAAACCTTGCCTGACTTGTTCTGCAAATCTGTGCGTGAAAACCAGCGCTGATAAATACCCGCGCCAACAGCACTTCCGACCAGATAAATAGCCAGCAAAATGGTAAACGTGTAAACCGTATCTTCGGCGATTTGACTGAGCACCCGCACCACCAGCACTTCGTAGCCAATACCGAGCAATCCGGTGCAAGCGAAACGCAGCAATGCTTTCGCAACACCCTGACGTTGTGCGATGTCGATATCTTTCTCGACGATGACAACACGCTGCTTAAACAGCGTTACTGCAGTGATGCAACACAACAAATTCAGCAGCGCACAAATCAATGTGGTGCGCAGCAATCCAAATTCTGGAATCAATACGAATGCAATGACGATAACGCCGACGACCGCACCAAACGTATTGCACGCGTACAACGCAGCAATAGAATTTTTTGTCGAAAGCCCAGAATTTTTTGTAGAAAGCCCAGAATTTCTTGTAGAAAGAAAAGGAGACGCGGCGGGAATAGACGCAATCGTGCGCTGCATAGCCGGCAGCGTTGCACCCATTGCCGCCGTTGCCGGCAGCAATAATAAAAATGTGCCGCAAAATGCGACGCTCCATTGCCACAGCGGTGTCGGCAGTGCACCGGTAATTTTCAGCAGCCATGCGCTGCACGGTTGCATCGCTATCGCAAGCAACAAACTCCAAAGCGCGATAAGAAACTCACATGCGGCATACCATCGTGCCGGTGAGCGACTGCGCTCGATCGATCGCCCACAGGCAAAAGCACCGACCGCCATACCACCAAAAAATGCCGCAACTACAGCTAGAACAGCGGCGGCTTCATGACCTAGCCACAACGCGCTTTGCTGCGTCCAAACAATTTGATAACCAAGACCCGCGAACCCCGAACACAGCATCAGCAATAACGCTGCGGGTTGGCGCGAGTTAGAAATAAATAAAGCGGGATTGGCGGCGTCCACGATCAACCGCTGAAATGAATGACATAACCCCACGAATCGAGCCGCACGGGGATAGCATTGAGCGCCAGGGTGATGCGACGCTCACCGCGATTATGCGGCACGGCGTGCATGAGATAACTCGGAAATAAAACTAAATCGCCGGGCTGCGGTGTGGGACTCACCCATTTATCGGCATTGAATTCGCTCGGTGTCATATTTTTATGATCGTTGCGAAACATAAAATCGGTACCGCCCGGTGATTTCATAAAGACGGTCTGCGAATCGGGATGCGTTGGCGTTAAATACACTACGCCGGAAATAAAGCTATTGGCGTGATTGTGCATCGCCTGATGCCCGCCCTCATCCAACACATTGACCCACATTTCCTTGAGCGACCAACCCATGCGTTCGCCAAATAAATGCACACCGAATTCGACGAGTTTTGGCGTAATCAGTTTTGCCGCCTCGACCAGCAGCGGACTGTCGCCAGGCTGCAGCATCGCCGTGTGCGTTAAATTCGACGACGAACTGTTGTTGCGAGTCGCATACGCAGAAAAATGCTCGACCAATCCTACAACCAACGAAGGCGGCAATGCGGCGGGCGCTCGCATGAACGGAGTGGGAAACAGGCCAATGATTTCATCCATCCACCGGATTATCGTTTGCCACCATGACAAATTTATGAAATGAAAAGTATGTCGAGTTGAAGCGCTGCATAAAAACAAAACGCGCCTATCATCGAAGTGTCACGATTTAGCAATGACTCGCGCGCTAACATCGATCTGAGATTGGACTCAGCCCATCGAACAGTCCGCTCTAAAAAAATTCGCACCCACTCTCCGTGCGCAAGAACTCGAAACCATTCATCTTTCATTTAGGGGAAGGAAAGTGAAACTAAAATTGATCTCGGCTCTCGCGGCGAGCCTTTTGTCCGCGGCTCCTGTTTTTGCAGAAACCATTACGCTGGATTTTGAAGGCGCTGGTCCTTTTACATTTGTAGATGGTTTCTACAATGGCGGTACCAATGCTGATGGCGCTTCGGGCGTGAATTACGGAATTTCTTTCGGCCCCGCCGCCCTCGCAGTATCGAATGATCCGGCATTTCCTATCTATTCGAATGCCCCTACCGTCGGCACAATTTTGTCGACTACCGATAGCGATGGCGCAATGACCGTTGCTGCTGGTTTCACAGGCCTGGTGTCATTCCACTACTCATCCGAAGTTGCGACCACTGTGAATATTTGGTCCGGCGCCAACGCAACCGGAACCATTCTGGCCAGCTTTGCATTAGGTGCGAATGCCACGACTGGTTGCAGCGATACTCAATTTTGCCATTGGGATTTGGCATCGCTCGATCTGGGTAGCAACATTGCACACTCGATTCAATTCGGTGATGCCGTCGGCACCGGTTTCGACAACGTCACTGTTAATGCTGTACCCGTACCGGCCGCTGCATGGTTGATGAGTTCCGCACTGCTCGGTCTCGGCGGTGTCGCACGTCGCCGCGTACAACGTTAATTCACTAAAAATCAAATCAGGCTGTTTACCTATAAAAGCACGTCGTCGAATAACAACATCTTAAAGCCTCGAAAACGAGGCTTTTTTATTCGCGCTCACTTTCGCCCTTCGTAAAAATCTAACATCTTGGATATACCGCGCCCTTAGCACCCAATATTTCAGCTTCACCGACATTCTGTGAAATAAATTATAACCACCCGAAAAATAGGGAAATTACCTATACGATCTGCACTTAAATAGTTCACCGAACGAAGATCCGGCAGCTAGACTTACTCGGTTATCCCGGAGCTTTTTGAATGTTGCAAGTTTTCAGCTGCATTACCGAACAACATGATCTGCGATTGGTTTTCTTAGCCGGCCTGATTTGCCTGTTCGCAACCTACACCACCTTCAGCCTCACCGACCGCGCTCGCAATGCGAACCCGAAATCGCGCAGCTCATGGTTGGCGGCAGCAGGCATTGCGCTAGGCTGTGGCGTTTGGGCAACGCATTTCGTGGCGATGCTCGCTTATCACCCGCACACGCACATGACCTACGACTGGGATCGGACTATTCTCTCGATCGTCATCGCGATTTTCAGCAGCGGCTTCGGCTTGGCCATTGCGCGGCGCAACGACATAGTCTCGGCGTTAGTCGGCGGCCTTATCGTCGGTGGCGGCATCGGTGCTATGCATTACGTCGGCATGGCGGCGGTCAATACCAGCGGTACGCTGCGCTATGACACGATGCTCGTATTCGCCTCGCTTGCCGTCGGTGCAATTCTCGCCGCGGTGTCGACCCTGATTTATCAACGTCACTCGGATTGGATCGGCCATTTGTGTGCCGCTACCGTGCTCACGCTCAGCATTTGCGGTTTGCATTTCACCGGCATGACGGCGCTCACCGTGATCGCCGATCCCAATATGCCGATGGAAGCGCAAGCCATCGAATCGAGTTTGCTATCGATCGCAATCGCTGCCGTGACCATTTTGATTTTGACGCTCAGCTTGATCGGTTCGTTGATCGATCAACATTTAGCATCGCGCTCAGCGCAGGAAGCCAATCGCCTACGCACGAGCGAAGCGCGTTTTCGTCAACTCGCCGATGCGACATTCGAAGGCGTGGTCATTCATTTCAATGGTAGTGTTATCGATGCCAACTCGGCGATGTGTCGAATGCTCGGTCGCTCACTCGATTCGCTGGCGGGTTGTTCGGTATTCGATTTCATTCATGCCGACAGTTTGCCGCGCGTGCAAGATCGCTTAGAAAGCCCTAGCGATACCGCGCTCGAAATCGATCTGTTGCATGCCGACGGCAGCCCGATTCCCGTCGAAATTCTCGGCCAGGCCATCGATCATCAAGGCAATGAAGCACGCGTTGTCGCCGTGCGCGATTTGCGCGATCGCAAAAGCAGTGAGCGCCGCATTCGTCATATGGCGCATCACGATATGTTGACGGGTTTACCGAATCGCATTTTATTTCACGATCGTTTGCATCAAGCATTGGCATTAGCGCAGCGCAATGGTCAAAACGTGGCGGTGCTGTGTCTCGATCTCGATCGTTTTAAAAACGTCAACGATTTACTCGGTCATCACGGCGGCGATCAATTATTGAAAAGTGTTGCCGAACGGCTCATCGAAAGCGTGCGCGCCCACGATACCGTCGCGCGTCTTTCCGGCGATGAATTTGCGATCATTCAAATCGATGCCGTCCAACCCGAAAGCGCAGGCCTACTCGCAGAGCGAATTATTGAAGCCATCGGGCAACCGTTCAAACTCGAAGGTCAACAAATGTTGATCGGCACCAGTATCGGCATCGCCCTCTATCCAAACGACGGTGCAGATGGAGAAGCACTCGTGCGTTCCGCCGATACCGCACTTTATCGCGCGAAAGAATCCGGCCGTCGCACATTTCGTTTCTTCGAATCCGAAATGGATTTACAACGCCAGGAACGCAGCAAACTCGAACAAGAATTGCGCGCCGCACTCACCGAAGGCAATCAACTCGAGCTGTATTATCAGCCGTTGTACGATTGCGAATCGTCGGTCATTACCGGCTGCGAAGCGCTCGTGCGTTGGCGTCATCCCACGCGTGGCCAAATTTCCCCGGCCGACTTTATCCCGCTCGCCGAAGAAAGCGGCTTAATCGTGCCGCTCGGCAAATGGGTGCTTGCGACCGCGTGTCGCGCAGCAGCGCAATGGCCGGAGCATATGCGCGTCGCCGTGAATTTATCGCCCGCGCAATTTCGTCACGCGGAATTAACGCGCGATGTACTCGCGACGTTGCAACAAGCCAATTTGCCTGCACATCGACTCGAACTCGAAATTACCGAAGGTGTTTTGATCGAAGATACCGAACACACGCTCGCGACATTGAAAGCGCTGAAAAGCCACGGCATTCGTATTTCGCTCGACGATTTCGGTACGGGTTATTCGAGCTTGAGTTATTTGCAGCGCTTCCCCTTCGACAAAATCAAAATCGATCGCTCGTTCGTTTGGCAAATGGAAAACAACACCGATTCGATGGCGATCGTCCGTGCGGTCATCGCACTCGGCCATAGCTTGCGTATTGCAGTGACTGCCGAAGGTGTTGAAAATGCCGAGCAATTATCGCTGCTGCAAAGCGAGAACTGCGATCAGGTGCAGGGTTTCTATCTCGGTCGTCCGCAACCGCATAGCGAATTCGAAAAATTACTGAATAAACTCGAACCGCAATTACAGACCGGTTGAATTATTTTTTGCGCGCCTGCATGAAGCGCGCGCCCCCATCTAATTTATTTTTAAACACACGCTCGCCGAACCGCTGCATCAACCGCTGCGGTAAATCGTTGCGAAATTGCCGCGGTCGGTGCCAAACCATCGAAACCATGAAACGCACCAGCCATAACGCATAAATCCGTGGGCACCCCCGCATCGAGTAAACGGCGCGCGTATTCGATACTTTCGTTAACGAATAAATCGAGCGAGCCCACCGCGATAAATGTGGTCGGCAAGCCGCTGAGATTTTCCACACGCGCAGGCACCGAACCCGCAGGCACCGATGGCGATCCCGCAGCAACGCCCAGCAGTGCAGACCAGCCGAAATAATTATCGCTCGCGGTCCAGATATGCTGCCCGACCCACGGCTTATTCGGTTTCAGATTGCCGGTGCGATCGTCGAGCATCGGATAAATCAAAATTTGATGATGTATCGAAACCTCGCCGCGATCGCGTGCAGCGATTGCGAGCATCGCCGCATGACCGCCGCCAGCGCTCTCGCCCATCACGCTAATGCGTGCGCGATCGACGCCCAGTGTCTCGGCGTTATCGTGCAACCATTTCAGCGCTGAATAATTATCATCGAGCGCTCCGGGAAATGGCGTCTCGGGCGCAAGACGATATTCGACGCTGACGATCACACAATTATTATCGCGCGCCAATTGTTGAAAACGCGGCAGCGCGCTCACCGCATTGCCGATAACATAGCCGCCGCCGTGCATGTGCAGAATCGCCGGCTTCGCTGCACCCGCTTGCGCGCCGATCACATACACAGCGACATCAGGCGCGCCATCGATTCCCGCAATAAAACGCTTCTCGACGCGCGGCTCGCCTTGCGGCAAATCCTCTCCGCGCATATTCATCAACTGCCGCATGAGCGCGATCGATTCGGTATTGAACCCATCGATACCGATTGCCTGCAATTGCGCTTTTATCGGTATTAGCAACTCGCGCAGCTCGGGGTCCATCAGCGCCAGATCGAGGGGGAGATTATCGTTATTCATTGCACCGACCTCATCGTTGTTTAACTATTGCCTTGGCTGAGATAATCCGCGGCACTTTAGCGAATACTCAAGCTCAAAGCACGCGATCACTCTCTCGATCGCTCACGCTATCAACACAGGGATAAGAAATGACAAACCTCGTTCATACCCGCCGGCCTCGCATGGTACTCATGACCTTGTTAGCCTGCCTTGCAGCTATCAGCGCCACTGTACACGCAGAGCCCGTCGATATCCCTTACCAAAAATTTATCCTCGATAACGGCCTCACGCTGATTGTGCACGAAGATCGCAAAGCGCCGCTGGTAGCCGTCGATATCTGGTATCACGTCGGCTCCAAAAATGAAAAGGCCGGGCAGACGGGGTTTGCGCATTTATTCGAACATCTGATGTTCAACGGCAGCGAGCATTTCAACGACGAATATTTCCGGCCGTTCGAAAAAGCCGGCGCCACCGATATGAACGGCACCACCAATAACGATCGCACCAATTATTTTGCGACGGTGCCAAAACCCGCGCTCGATATGGCGCTGTGGATGGAATCGGATCGCATGGCGCATCTGTTGCCTGCGATCGATCAAGCCAAGCTCGATGAGCAGCGCGGCGTGGTCAAGAATGAAAAGCGTCAGCGCGAGGATCGCCCATTCGGCAAAGTGTACGAGTTGATTGCACGCAATACGTATCCGGTCGGCCATCCGTATTCGTGGCCGGTGATTGGCTCGATGCAGGATCTCGATGCCGCATCGCTCGACGATGTGCACAACTGGTTCAAAAATTATTATGGTCCGAACAATGCGGTGCTGGTGATCGCTGGCGATATCGATGCCAAAGCGGTGAAAGAGCGCGTCGATTTTTATTTTGGTTCGATTCCACCGAATCCGCCGTACGAGCGTGCGCAAACCTGGATTGCCAAACGCAACGAGGAACGTCGCGATGCCATGCAGGATCGCGTACCCAATCCACGTATTTATCTTGTTTGGAACACACCGCAATTTACCGATCCCGTTTCCGATCGACTCGATATCGCAGCCGATTTATTGGCGGGCGATGCCAGCGCCGTACTCACGCAGCAACTGGTGCAGAAAGAAAAACTCGCCACCACCATCAATGCCGGCGCTTCCGCCGGGGAGATCGCGGGACAATTCTGGATTCAGGCCGATGTCGCACCCGGTGTCGATCCGTTGCAATTGGAAAAACGTCTGCGCGCGGTGCTCGAACAATTCAAACGCAGTGGACCGACACCCGACGCGCTTGCGCGGGCAAAAACAACTTATCGCGCCAATGTACTGCGCCAACTCGAAAAACTCGGCGGTTTCGGCGGCAAAGCCGATGTGTTAGCCACGGGTGCGGTATTCGCCAATGATGCCGGCTATTTTCGCCAGCAACTGCAACATGTCGCAACAGCCACACCCGAGCAAATTCGCAGCACGGTGCAAACATGGCTCGATAGCGGCGTGTATGTTTTGCATGTCACGCCCTACCCCACACTAAAAACTCACAGCGATACGGTCGATCGCTCGCAAGTACCCAGTGCAGGTGTTGCACCGACACCGAACTTACCTGCGATCGAGCGCGCGCAACTCGATAATGGTTTGCAGTTGGTTCTCGTCCATCGCGGCGATTTACCTTTGGTGGAAATGGAACTGCAATTGCCGTTCGGTTTTAATGTCGATGGATTGCAAAATGCAGGCACCGCTAACTTTGCAATGAACATGCTCACCGAAAGCAGCGTTGGCTTAGACAGCGCGATGATCGCCGCGAACACGCGCAAGCTCGGCGCCGAGATCGACAGCTATGCGCGCCTTGATAGCAGCGGCGTGCAATTATCGGCGCTGAAAGAAAATATCGATGCGAGTACCGCGTTGTTTGCACACATCATTCGCCAACCTGATTTTGCGACAGATGCGCTACAACAACTGCAGAAAAAAACCTTGGCGCAAATTCAGCGCGAGCAAAACGATGGCAATTCACTGGCGCAGCGCGTGATGCCGCGTTTACTGTTTGGCGATTCATCGCCCAATGCCGGCCCATTCACCGGCAGCGGTCGCAGCGATGTCGTCGCCAATTTATCGCGTGAAAAATTGCAGGAATTTCATCGCCGCTGGTTCGATCCAGCGCAGGCGACCCTGATCGCAACAGGCGATCTGGATCTTCAGCAATTCAAAACCCTCGCGCAGAAATATTTCGGCGATTGGAAAGCGACCAGCGAAAACATAAATACGCCGACTACTATAGCGGCCACACCCACCCACGGCACAAAACCGGCAATTTACCTGGTGGATTTGCCCGGCAGCGCGCAGGCGACGATTAGCGGCTCGCTGTTATTGCCGCCCTCGCAGCAAATCGATATGCGCGCGCTCGCTCTTGCCAACAATGCCTTGGGCGGTTTGTTCACATCGCGCATCAATATGAATCTGCGCGAAGAGAAACACTGGAGCTACGGCACACGCAGCAGCATTGTCGAAAGCCGTGGACCGCAGGTCTGGATCGCCATGGGTGGCGTGCAAATCGATAAAACCGGCCCCGCACTCGACGAGTTGAAGCGCGAATGGCAGGAGTTCATCGACGCTCATCCGCTCACCCAGGAAGAATTCGAAAAAGCGCGCGAACAGCGCGTGCGCCAATTGCCGGGCGCGTATGAAACCAACAGCGGCGTATTGCAAGCGGTCGCGAAAAATTTGCGCCTGCAACGGCCCGACAATTATCTGGCCGAAGAAAATGAAAAGTTAATGCAACTTGATCTAACCACGGTACAAGGTGCTGCACAGCATTTAAAATCAAACAATGCGGTGTGGCTCGTTATCGGCGACAAGCAGAAGATTTGGCCGCAGCTACAGGCGCTCAAATGGGGCGATATTATCGAGCTGGATAAGAACGGCGAGCCGATTCGCTAACCTTTTTTCACGCAAGGTCAAACACGTGCGAAGGCCGAAACCATGTTTATTGTTGTCATCACATGCTTGCTGCTGGTTTTCGGCACCACCGTCATTCATTACGAAGCGCTGCGGTTGCTGAATACGTTTTTGCCGCAATTGCGTATTCATAATCGCCTTAAATTGCTGGTGGTGATGTTCTCGGCATTTGTGGCACACGCCGTGGAAATCGCCGCGTATGGTAGCGCCTTTTTCTTTTTAGTCGATGTGATGGCGGTCGGTCATGTGACTGGCGGCGCGGTATTCTCGCCGATGACGTGCATGTATTTTTCTGCGGAAAACTTTACCTCACTGGGCTTCGGCGATTTAACCCCGATCGGACCAGTGCGTTTACTCGCCGGGGTTGAAGCCTTGAACGGCCTGCTGCTGATTGCCTGGACGGCATCGTTCACTTATCTCTCGATGCAAAAATTCTGGTCCCCAGAAGCTGAACTGGACAGCCACTAAGCATCGAGTTAATTTGAACCCCAACGAGGGAGCGTTGCCCACCGAAACCGTGCCCCCCTCCAAGCAAAAAGCACCAAGATGAGATAAACAGACTTATCTGTTTTGTCGCGAAAATTCGAGATCAACAGATTCGCCTGGTTTATCCGACAACAAAAGGCGCGTCTGTTCATAGACAGTTAGGCCTCCTGGCCATGGAGACGTATTAAATGAAAATTTTGGATGTGATCCACGATTTTGGTGACAACCGAACTTCAGTCGCTGGCGGAATTTGTAGAGTTAGAAGTTACATAGGTGGCGACGGCATTATCGTAATTTTAACCGACTTAGGAAGTTTGAATGATGGTCAATCAGTTACTAATGCAGTGGAGAAAATTATAAATTCAACTATTGAAAAGGGCTTAGTAATTAAACCCGCAATTTTTATAGAGCACTATGAACGAGATTTATATCAGCTAGACACTTTTGACGTAGTTACTACATCACCCAAAACAGAGTGGAATCCTATAACAAAAGAAAGGGTTCTAGAGTTGATCGCTAGCGATGAAAGCGAACTTTCTGAAAGAAGCATAAACAACAGAAAGGTTTATGAAGAAGCCGACAAAATAAGATACCAGCGAGATCCTTTCAGGGACTCTGTATATATCGAAGAGCCATCGGTTATAGCTCGAAAGCGTGAAATTATTGACTCAATGATTTCCAAATCTTCGATCAAGAAATTAATTGACTCCGAAGCCAATGAGCAAGAACTTCAGCGACTTATCAAGCAGGATTTATCGATAATAGCCGAAGCTTATGTTGGGGACGATGAGTACATATGTTTCTCCGAATATCCTTTGGCTAATGGCCTAGTTGATTTCGTTATTTTTTCAGGAAGATCGCGCATGGATATTACTCTAATAGAGGTAAAAGGTGCCAACTTCAACCTAGTTAACTCAAACCATTACGGATCATTTAATCATAAGGTTAGGGATGCCGCAGAACAGATACAAGAGCGTCTTGGAATAGTCTATAGAAATTATGAAGAATTTCGAAAAACTGCTCACGAGAAACGAAAAAAAGTTATTTCTGGTGATTTAATCCACAATGCATTCATTGGCCCTCAGTCTTGCAAACAAGTTGATTCAAATAAAGATGTAAATATTCGGACCGTCGTAATCGGCGGTAGAACAGTAAATGATTTGGAAGAAAGTCATAAACGTCAAGATTATGAAAGGAACTCCATTCCTCCAATTCGTATTGAATCATGGGATACGTGGCTTAGGAGATTAAAGCGATAATGCAAGAGGCCTAACAATTACAAGAAAGGAAGAATCAAACCCTACGCATTTACCACCCCTGTTATAGACGTTAGAAGTCCCCTGTAATAAGCGTTAATCATAAGGAGACCTCATGATCCGAGACGCAGTGGAAGCAGATTCAAAAGCCATTTCTGAAATTTACAACTACTACATTCGAAACACCGTCATTACTTTTGAAGAACAAGATGTCTCGGCTGAAGAAATATCGCGCCGAATAGCAAAGGTGCAGGCAAGCGGTCTTTGGTGGTTAGTTATCGAGGTGGATAACGCTATCGCGGGGTATGCATATTGCTCAAAGTGGCAAGAGCGATCCGCATATCGCAAGACTGTGGAGGTTTCTGTATATCTCGCGCATTCGGCAACAGGTAAAGGCCTGGGAACAAAGCTATATGAAGAGCTTTTTCAGCGCCTCAAGAACAGCAGCTTTCATGTGGTTATCGGCGGGATCGCATTACCCAATCCAGCAAGCGTTGCCTTACATGAAAGATTTAATATGAAAAAAGTTTCCCACTTTGAAGAAGTTGGTTACAAGTTTTCCAAGTGGGTTGATGTTGGCCATTGGCAGTTAAAATTAAATGCCTGACACGCAAAGCAATGAAAACCCGTTGACGGCACTCAAGCCGTCGTATTAATGATCTGACCTGTGCCGTCCGCGCTGGGCACCGGTGGAATCGCATTAATTAGTGCCACCGCACCCGCCTCTTGAATATCCATCGCTTTTTTCAGCGTGCTGATTTCGACCTGCTGCTTTACCGCAGTTTGAGACATTGCCGTCGATACGGCGGGAATATTGGAAACGTCCATCGAAGAGCCCTCTGGGAAGTGTCAAAACTATAGACCACGCTGCATCGATAGATCGACGAGTAGGTATATCCCGCAGTGCCTATAATGGGATTGGCAGCCCAAACATGCCGCCATAGAATACCGGCAAAGGTGCGTTGTAACCGGAGGTTATCATGGAGGTCAAACACGATCGCAACGCGTTGCGCGCAGCCGCGCAAAACGACTACCTGCTTTCATTGCGCAAAACCGCCTCTCGCGTCATGCACGACGCCGTGCTTTACGGCAACGATCTCCCCGATGTCTATCGACTCCTCACGCAAAATGCCGCCAAGGCACTCAATATTGCGCGCGTTGGCATCTGGCTATTCAGCGACGACGATGAACAACTCATCTGCGCCAATCTTTACGATGCACGCGACACCCTTCATCACAGCGCCATGCAACTGGCCTGTGCGGATTACCCCGCGTATGTCAGCGCGATTTCGAGCGATCAACTGGTGGTCGTCAACGATACCCACCGCGATGCCGTCACCGCCGAGCTGGTCGAGAATTATTTAAAACCTCTCAATATCGTTTCGATGCTCGACGCCCCGATCGTGCGCGACGGTCGTACCATCGGCGTGCTGTGTCACGAACATATCGGCGCGCAACGGCAATGGGAAGCCGGCGAGCTCGCTTTCGCGGAAACGCTGTCAGATTTCATCACGCTCTCGATCGAATCTTTCGAGCGCCGAAAAATTGAAGCAGAAAAATTGCGACTGGCTTCGATCGTCGAATCCACTTCCGATCTCGTCGCCACTGTCGATCCCAGCGGTAAACCGTTGTATCTGAACAGTGCAGGACGCGAATTGCTCGGCTTGCCGCTGAGTCAGCGCATCGAGGATTTCAACGTGCGCGACATCTACAGCGATGAGTACTGGCAACAACGCGAGCAAATCGTCATCCCGCATGCGCTCGCACACGGATGTTGGAACGGCGAGACCGAAATTCTCACGCTGAGTGGCGAGAAAATTCCGGTAGCACAATCGATCATCGTGCATCGCGACAAATCCGGCGCCGTGCTTTATATCTCTTCCATCATGCGCGATCTGCGCGAGCAGAAACGCATCGAACAAGAATTACGGCAACTGAACAGCGAGCTTGAACAACGCGTCGCCGAACGCACCAAGCAGCTCGAAAGCGTCAATCAAAATCTCGAAACCTTTGCTTTCTCGGTATCGCACGATCTCAAAGCGCCGCTGCGCGGCATCGATGGTTACAGTAAATTGCTGCTCGACGAATACCGCACGCGCTTGCCGGAAGAGGCGCAATTATTTATCGATAATATCCGCATGGCCACCGAGCAGATGCAGCAATTGATCGACGATCTGCTCGCCTACTCGCGCGTCGGCAGGCGCGAACTGACAGTAACGAATTTCTCGTTGCGACAAATTATCGACCGCATTCTGTTCGAGCAGAGCCACGATATAACCGCGGGCGCCATTGTCGTCGACGATCGGATTACCGATCTCGAATTGCATACCGACCTCGATTGCCTGATGCAGATACTGCGCAATCTGATCGATAACGCCATTAAATTCTCACGTCAGAGCAGCGATCCAAAAATCGAATTGAGCAGCAGTGTCAACGACCGCACCATCGTTATTCGGGTCAAGGACAACGGCTGTGGCTTCGACATGAAATATCACGATCGCATTTTCAATATTTTTCAGCGCCTGCATCGTGCCGATCAATACCCCGGCACCGGCGTCGGTCTCGCCATTGTCGTCAAAGCCGCCGAACGTATCGGCGGACGCGTATGGGCAACCAGCGAGCCTGGCAAAGGCGCCGAATTTTTCCTGGAGTTTCCTTATGGCAAATGAGCTGCGTTACATTTTTCTCATCGAGGACAACCCACTCGATATCGATTTGACCAAGCGCGCGTTTGCACGCCGGCGGCTTGCCGATCCGCTCGTTATCGCCCGCGATGGCGAAGAGGCGATGCAACATATCGACAGTTGGGAAAACGGCGAGCAGGCACCGACGCTGATTTTGCTCGATTTAAAATTGCCGAAGATCGATGGTCTCGATGTACTCGCGCGCTTGAAAAAACATGCGAAGTACAAATCGATTCCCGTTGTGGTGCTCACGACTTCCGCCGAAGATCGCGATGTCAAAGCCGCATACGATCTCGGCGCCAACTCGTATATCGTGAAACCGGTCAGCTTTGAAAAATTTATCGAAGTGGCCGAAACCATCGAAAGCTATTGGGGCTCGATCAATCAGCCCTGGGTCAAACAACCGTAAAGCAACATCTAAAATCTAAAAGTTGCGGGAATAAATATGCGTGCGCTGTATGTTGAAGATAATGCCCTCGACGCCGATCTGACTCGCCGCGCGCTCGCCCGCGCAACGCCACCGATCGAACTCGACATCGCCACCACCGTTGCCGCCGGCATCGCCAACATTGAAACACAACCGGATCGGTACAGCTGGGTATTGTTCGATTTGAATTTGCCCGACGCCGATGGCCTGCAAGTTCTGCACTACGTGCGCGAAAAACAACTTCCGATTGCTGCCGTCGCGGTGACAGGCAGTGGCGACGAACATTCGGTGATTCGCGCATTAAAACTCGGCGCCGACGATTACATCATCAAGCAAGATAATTATCTGGAAACGCTCGGCGCCACCTTGATTAAAATTCAGCGCCACGCCGAGCTATCCTTTCACAACCGACCGATCAATGTGCTTTACGCCGAAGACGATGCCAGCGATGCGTTGTTTACGCTGCGACATATGGCCAGCAAAGCGCCACACATTCACATCGACACCGTCGATAGCGACCATCTCGTTTTAGAAAAACTGAGAACCACCAACGAATACGACGTGCTGCTGCTCGATTACGGTCTTGGCAACACCGACGCGGTCGAGCTGATCGATTGCATCTGCAATCAACTGAACAGCGACATACCCATTGTCATCGTCACCGGTAAAGGTTCCGAATCAGTTGCTGCGCAAGCATTGCGCAGTGGCGTCGTCGATTACATCATCAAAGACGATACCTATCTCGAACGCTTACCTTCCACGCTCGAATTCGCTTATGCGCGCAATCAATTAAAACGCGAAAAAGCGCGCACCACGTTTCTCGCCATGTATGAAGAGTTTTTGCACGAATCAAGAGAACAGGCGGAAGCGGCCAGCATCAACAAAAGCCGCTTTCTCGCCAATATGAGTCATGAAATTCGCACACCGCTGCATGCGATCAGCGGTTTCAATTTCATGCTGCAACGCACCGAGCTAACGCCGCAGCAACGCGAATACACCCAAAAGACCAGCGAGGCAATCGCGCATTTATTGCAGGTCATCGATAACGTACTCGATTTCTCCAAAATCGAAGCGGGCAAACTCGATCTCGCTGCCGAGCGTTTCAATCTCGATCAATTGCTGGCGCAAGTCGCCGCCATCATCGAACCCAAAGCGAAGGAAAAGAATCTTCGTTTCAACATCGATATCGCTGCCGCCACACCCAAAGCGTTGATCGGCGATCCGCTGCGGCTCAAACAAATTCTTATCAATATCGCCAACAACGCGGTGAAATTCACCGAGCGCGGCAGCGTATCGGTGGCGATTGCATCGTCGCCCTTACCCAACGCGAGCATCGACCTGACTTGCAGCATCAGCGACACCGGCATCGGTTTAACCGAACAGCAATGCGAAACCATTTTCGACGCATTCGATCAGGGCGGACATGTCGGCGACGAAAGCCAATCGGGCACCGGCCTCGGTTTAGCAATTTGCAAACAATTGGTCGAATTACTCGGCGGCACGATTTCGGTCAATAGCACACCCGGTTCAGGCAGCACATTCACTTTCAGCGTGCCGATCAAACGCGATGAAACCGCGACGGCGCAAAGCAGTGAAAACTCGGCGACGGAAAAACTCGCAGGCCGCGTGCTGCTGGTGGAAGACAACACGATCAATCAGGAAGTCGGCATGGCGATTCTCAATCACCTGGGATTGGAGGTCGACATCGCCGACGATGGCCGCCGCGCCCTGGATATTTTGATGCGCGCGCCCGACGCTGCTTACGCAGTAATTTTGATGGATTTACAAATGCCCGAGATGGATGGCATCAGCGCGACCAAAGAAATTCGCAACATCCCACGCTACGCAACCACGCCGATTATCGCGATGACCGCCGATGCACTGGGCCGCGATCGTCTACGCTGCTTTGCCGCCGGCATGAACGATTACATCAGCAAACCGATCACTATCGCAACGCTGCGACGCACGCTGGAAAAATGGCTGCCGCGCACTGTCGTTTGATGAAAATTATGAAACCGATTTATCTTGGCATTTCGATCTCCCTGATTGCATTCATGCTCACAACTGCTTGCAGCAGCACTAATTCACCGCAATCAAGTCCTTCTATTGCTCAATCAACCTCTTCTCTTTCGCAACCATCGGAGAAGACCGCATTGCAATTCGATGCAACCCGTTTCGACACGCGAACGATTACCATCAATGGCAAGACGCTTACCGTGCGCGCCTATGAAAATATTCTATACGTTGCGAAGCCGGTCGATGCCGCCTTGCAACGCATCAACATCTACATACCCGAGGCCTATTTCAACGGTGAGAAAATCGGAATTTACGACGCGCAAACCGCGCCGATTTTTTTGCCGAATCAAGTCGGCGGCTATATGCCAGCGCAACCCGGAACGCTCGATGGGCGAGGCATGCCGGGCGCGGGCGATAAACCGAGTACGATTGCTCTGGCGCTGGCACGCGGCTATGTCGTTGCCTCGCCCGGCGCACGCGGACGCACCTCGCAAAGCAGCAATGGCGATTACATCGGCAAGGCACCCGCTGCGATTGTCGATTTAAAAGCGGCCGTGCGCTATTTGCGTTTCAACGATGCGCGCATGCCGGGTAATGCCGAGAAAATCATTTCGAACGGCACCAGCGCCGGCGGCGCTTTATCCGCATTACTCGGTGCGAGCGGCAACGCGACGGACTACCAAGACGAATTGAAAAAAATCGGCGCTGCCGATAGCCGCGATGATATTTTTGCCGTTTCGAGTTACTGCCCTATCACCAACCTCGAACACGCTGACGCCGCCTACGAATGGCAATTCAATGGCGTTCACGATTTCAAGAAAATCGATATTTCGATGCTCGACTACAAAATGCAGCGCCGGGAAATTGCCGGCACGCTGAGCCCTGATCAAATCGAATTATCCAATGCATTAAAGAAGCAATTTCCCGATTACATCAACAGCCTGCATCTGATCGATAACAGCGGAAAGGCTTTGCAGCTCGACGCTCAAGGTAACGGTAGTTTCAAAAATTACGTGATGTCGCTGGTGATCGCTTCCGCGCAAGTCGCGCTCGATCAGGGGCAGGATTTGAGTCGGCACACGTGGTTGACGATCAAAGCAGGAAAAGTACGCAGCATCGATTTCGACGGTTATGTGCATTACATGGGACGCCAAAAATTACCGCCCGCGTTCGACGGACTCGATCTCAGCACCGGCGAAAACCAGTTGTTCGGAACTGCGAGCAGAGACAAACAACATTTCACCGCGTTTTCCGCTGCGCGCAGCACTCACTCGAATATTGCCGACGCACACACCATCGCGATGATGAACCCGATGCATTACATCGGCATGCCGGGCGTAAACACCGCACAGCATTGGCGTATTCGCCACGGCACCTACGACAAAGACACCGGCCTCGCCATTTCAACAGCGCTGGCACTGACACTGCAAAAGCAACACATCGCCGTCGATTTTGCCTTCCCATGGGACCGACCCCACAGCGGCGACTACGACCTCGATGAACTGTTTGCGTGGATCGATAACCTCAAAGCAGCGCGCGAACAACCTTAAAGCAAACTGGACAGACATTAAGCGCCGGGTTAATTTGAGTGCAACCGAGGAAGCACTGAAGCGAATTCAAAAAAACACAAAAAAATTAGCCATAACAACATAGACTGGCGCGTTCGCTTTTGTCGCCAAAAACGAAATTAACTGATTCGTCTTTTTGTATCAAAAACAACAGTCGAATCTGTTCAATGACTAGTTATAGCTTATGGAGAGTAATATGACTAAAAATTTAACTCTATTATTTTTTGTGCTTTATTCATCCCTGTCTTTTTCTAAAGAAAACGACAACCTGATTGCTCTTACTGGAGTCGCCACTATAAGCGTTATTCCCGACATTATTAGGCTAAATGTTGAAATATCCCAATTAGAAAAGTCTGATGTATCTGCTGCCAAAAACAAGGTTGATACTGTTTCTACAAAAGTTGCAGCAGCGTTAACCTCAATGGGCATTAAAGATGAAGACATTACATCTTCATCGCTCACAGTTCAGACAGCAACAAGATATGACAAAAACGAAAATCCTATCCCATCCGGATTCTCTGCTTCTCGTGAAATAGAAATTGTTATCCGTGATATTAAGATGTACAGCGCCGTGGTTCAGAAGCTCGTTGATACTGGCGTAACAGACATCGGCGACGCTCAACCAGATATTTCAGATCGAGAAGAGCTAGATCGCAAAGCGCTATCCAAAGCTTCTGAAGCAGCCCGAAAGAAGGCTGAGTTTTTAGCCGCGCAGTTTTCAGCAAAGCTGGGGAAAATTCATAAAATCGGAGATCAACGTGTTGATTCAAGATTCAACAATTTAAATGAAGTTATAGTGACTGCAAGAAGGCAAAAGGCGGAAAACATCAAGACTATTCAGTATGAGTTTCAGCCAGCGCCGGTAGAAGTAAAATCGAGCATATATGTAGAGTTTGAACTCGAGTGAGTTATAAAAATTAAAAGCACCGGGATTGCGATATGCTGCTCGCGAGCCAATCCTTGTTGTACGTGTTACAGCCAGGAGAGCATGCATGAAGGATATCCTTAATTTTTATCAATTGACCGACAAAATTGCTTCTGGCGGCCAGCCCCTGCCCCATCAATTCTCCGAAATACAAAAAGCCGGATATTCAATTGTTATTAATCTCGCCATGTCCGACGCAACGAATGCCGTGCCCGAAGAAGAGAAAATTGTTAGCTCGCTCGGTTTAACTCATATACACATCCCAGTTCCGTTCGATCGCCCTGACCTATCTCACGTCAAAGCCTTCTTCGGCATCATGGACGCGTTCAAAACGGAAAAGGTTTTCGTACACTGTGCGCTTAATTTGCGCGTATCTGCGTTTTTATATCTTTACCTCACGCACAGACATAACCTCTCCCCAGAACAGGCGACCACGCCTTTTTTAACGGCGTGGCAACCCAAAATGGATGAGAAATGGCGAGGCATCCTCGGTCTAACCAAACAGGAACTTGGAGAAATCTATTAATGGGTAAAACGCGACTAGAGGCTTTCAGTGATGGCGTGCTCGCGATCATCATCACGATCATGGTGCTTGAACTGAAAGTGCCGCACGGCGATACGCTGGCCACACTCGCGCCGTTGATTCCGGTGTTTCTTAGCTACGTATTGAGTTTCGTATATATCGGCATTTACTGGAACAACCACCATCACATGCTGCATACCGTAACCAACGTGACCGGCCCGGTTTTGTGGGCCAATCTGCATTTGTTGTTCTGGCTATCGCTCTTCCCGTTCGCAACGGGATGGATGGGTGAAAATCACTTCGCCGCGTTTCCTACGGCCGTTTATAGTTTTGTGCTGTTGGCGGCTGCCATTGCTTACTGGCTTTTACAGCAGACCATCATTTCTTCCCAAGGCGAAGGGTCGGTTCTTCGTCGCGCTGTGGGTAGAGACTGGAAAGGAAAACTTTCTCCCGTGCTTTACGGGCTCGCTATTGTCTTAACGCTTTTTGCATCGTGGGCGGCGCAGCTGGTGCTGGTATTCGTGGCGTTACTCTGGCTGATACCCGATCGACGCATCGAGCATGTGCTGAATCACGATGCCTAAGCTGCGTCATGCAAAACCTTTTGTGCTTTTACAGCCTGTTGAATCAATCAGTATTCGCTACCGGGCGCAGCCGTTTCACAAACAACCACAACCCCAGCAAGCTGACGATCATCATCAGCGCCGCGCTCGCCATCAAAAATCCATCGCGCAGGTTTTTGTACGGGTCTTGAATAAAGCGGGCTTTGTGGAAGGTTGAAAACACCCAGCCTTCACGCGCATCGGCATCATCGGCACGCAATGCCAACGCGCCCGACGCCGTTTCGACATACCAGCGTGTCGAATCGCCTTTGAATTGAATTTTCCACACCGGCAAACGCTTGTTGATAAACCCGTATTCGCCGCCGAATTTCGTCACCAGCTCTGCTGATTCAATTTCACGCTGATTTTCAGCAGCGCTTTCGTGCTTCGAATAATATCGCGCAAGCTGTTCGGCAACTTTTTGATCGGCATCGACTATCGGTTGCAGCGTTTCGGTATCCAAACATGCTGGCGCAGGCGAAGTGTGCATCACCCCATCAGGGTGATGATGCTCGTGCTCGGCGCTGCGCTTAACCGCCGCCGCTTGCCGATAACAGACTTTATCGTTCGCTCGCAGCAACACGAATGCTTGCGATGTGACGGCATTACCCAGCTCGCTAGTTAAAAACTCGGCGTGCGGATTTTCAGGAGCGACGAATTCAACTTGCGATTGCAGCAAATGCCAACCACCGCTGATCACAAAACTGAACGTCACTACCGCAACGGCCAGCGACAAGCGCCGATGCCAACGCCGTGCCGGTAAATTTTTCAAACGCTGAGCGGCGCGACCGATGCGCACATACATCACCACGCCCGCCACTGCGGTAGCGAAAGCGGCGAAGAGCAAAAACAACATAATCGCCAGTCGCAGCGTGTTGTGTTCTTCAAGAAAATCAAAATCGTGCAGCGCGCGGAAATAAACTTGAAAAATACGCTTGTTGCTATCGGTCAGCGTCGCCAGTCGATTACCCGCCGTATCGACATAGACACGCATGCCGTCATCGCGTGCAAAATCGATGCGCCACGCCGGTAACAAGCGATTGACGAAGACATAATCGTCATCGAATTTTTTCTGTTCGGCGATCAACGCAATCGAGGAGTTTTTATCACCGAGAAAATGCCGTGCGAGAAATTCGGCATGAATGCGCTCGCCATTTTCGACAGGATGCCCATCATCAACGCGAAAATAATGCACGCCCCGCTGATCTTGCACTCGATAGACCGCGACATCTGGCAACTGCACCAGCGAAGCCGCACTAAAACGATCGATCTGATTTTTTTCGAGCGCAGCGCGCAACGATAATGACGATGCAGGAACGTCAACACTCGGCGCTGCAAATTGTGCGGGCTGCGGCTGAAACCGGCTCATCACCGGATGCAGAATACCGGAACCCGCAAACATCAAAACGGCAAGACAAGCGACAACACCGAGCCAGCGGTGAATGATTAAAATATTTTTCATGCGATCCGTATTTTCTTTACTCGTTACAGGCGATATTCAACACCGAGACTTACCGTGCGCGGATTGCCGGGGGAATAACTGTTTTGCGTGTTCGGCGTATACGCGCCGACACCGCTGTAACTCGACGATGCCGTTTCCGCGTAGTGTTTGTCCGCCAAATTGGTGCCCTTGAGCCATACGCGCCATGCATTGATAGTTTGCGCGAGTCGCAAGTTAAACAGACTATAACCACCGTATTCGACGGTGTTGGCATTATTCATTTCATAACTGGAAAGGTATTGCCACTCCAGCTCCGCACTAAAACCGGGGAAAAATTCAGGCGTCCAGGTAATTTGTGTATCGCCGATCCAATTCGGAGCCAACGGAATATCTTTACCCGAATAGTCGAGCGTAGGACTCGCCTGATATTCCCGATACTCGTGCGTACTGTAGGCTGCTGCAATCTGCGTTTGCCATTCTTTGTTGATATGCCAGCCCGCGCCGATCTCGATGCCTTCGTGGCGCGTTTTACCGGCGTTGCGCGGCTCGCTTTGGCCGGCGGCAATCGCGTAATTCACCACTTCATCTTCGCCTTCGAGACGATACAGCGCGATATCGAGTTGCACGCGATTGTTCAGATATAAACTGCGCCAGCCGATTTCGTTATTGGTGAAAACACTTTCTTTCAAATTCGGCACAGCCAAGGTGCCGTAAAGCGCGGTTATTTCCGGCGGAACGAAACCCTGTGCATGGTTAAAATAGATGCTGTGCTCGGGCAATGGCGACCAAATCACACCAAGTTTTGGACTGAAATGATCGAAGTCGCGTTTTTCCGACGGCGCACCGGTCGTGCTGCTCGGTACGAAATAATTGGTGTAGTCGAAGGTCGTTTTGTCGTAACGCGCACCTAACACAAAACGCACATCGCGGATCGGTGTCGTTTCGAGCTGGGCGTATGCCGCGCGATTTTCCAATTCGACATTGTAATCGCGGCGGTGCGAAACAAAGCTATCGCGCAAATACTCGCCGGTATTCGCATCGCGCACCACTGTCGTATTGTCTTCGACATAATCATTGTCGGTGTTATCGGCGGTCACACCCGCAATCAACCGGCTATCCCAAAAATCGAAATTGAATTGCTGGCGCAGATCCGTGCCGACCGAAGCGAAATCGTTATCGTTCGGACGCCCCGCTGCAGTAGTCGCATTAACCAGACGAATGCTGTAACTCGGATTTTGTTCGGTGCTATTGCGACGTGCATAAACAGTAATCGACGTCGAACCGATTGCAAACCAATCGCCATCGACAACTACACTCGCACGATCGGCATCGACTTCACGATACGTGAAATGGTTGTAGCTCTTGCCCGGATCGTTGCGAAAATCATCTTCGAACAATGAACCCGGCATATCGGTATACAAATGGTTGTGCGTGAGCACCGCTTTAATTTTTGTATTGTCGACAACCTGCCAATCGCCACGCGCGGTGAATGATTCTTTTTCGGCATCGTTGTAATCCTGCCAGCCGCCATTGCGACGCGACACGTAACCGGAAAAACGTCCGCCGAAATCGCCGCTGCTGCCCGATACATTGACACCCGTGCGCCAATAGCCTTGATCCGATGCCTGCGCGCTGAGTTTCGCGGTGAATTCTTTGCTCGGCGCTTCGGTGAGAAAATTCACGGTGCCGCCAACGCTGTTGCTGCCATATAACGAAGAAGCCGGGCCCTTGAGAATTTCGATGCGCTCGGCGCCTTCGAGATTCACTTCGTATAGCGAGTTGTGATTGAACAAACCTGTCGGGCGTAACGGAATGCCGTCTTCCATATACGAATACACGGCAGCGGTCGTCATCGGCTGACGAATACTCATGCTGTGCTGTTCGTTGCCGAGATCGGTCATGTGCACACCGGGCACGGTGTTGAGCACTTCGCCGGTAAACGCCGGCGCCTTTTTCTCGATCGCACCGTGGTCGATCGCGTCGATCGACAACGGCGTTTCGCGCAGCGAGGTTTCGATACGGCTGCCGGATACTACGATTTCGTCAATGCGGTAATTCGCTGCCAACAACATCGATTCGTTGACAGACTCGATCGGCGCAGCGATGCAGTTCCCTGCCCCAATTGTACTGAGCACCAAAATCTGCATTGCTAAAAGCGATCGCCGCATTCTTTGAATTCCTGGTTACGGTATAAAGCGGCGAGTATTTTAGGGATGGCTCAGCGACGCAGGAATGTGACACGTTGTCGCAGCTGGCGCGCACAAACTGCTTTGCGCGCATTATTTGTTCGATGACGGAGTTATTTAACCGAAAGCGCTATGGGGTTTACGGCCACACGCGGGGCAATTTGATGGTCACACGCAAACCCTTCGGACTGCGATTGCGTAATTGAATCTCGCCAGCGTGCTCTTGAATGATGGCACGAACCACGGCGAGACCGAGACCGACGCCGCCAGTATCGCGATTACGTGAATTTTCGACGCGAAAGAACGGCTCGAATACGCGTTTGTGTAACGACTCATTGATACCCGGCCCATCGTCATCGATATCGAGTAAACAGCTTTCATCGGTAACGGTCAATTGCAAGCGTGCACGCTCGCCATATTTAATTGCGTTATCGACCACATTCATCACCACGCGCCGCAGCGCGAGCGGATCGCCCTCAAGTGTCACTGCAGGGCCTGGGGCTACGCTCACGTCGCGACCGAGATCGGTTTGATCGTCCACCACACTTTCAACGAGCAAACGAAAATCAAGTGGTTGGCGATTGATGCCTTGGCTGCGATCGCGAATGAAATCGAGCGCCAGCGAAATCATCGATTTCATCTCGTTGATATCGGCCATCACCTTCTCATTGAGCGGCGCGGGTAAATCGTCGAGACGAAACGCAAGCCGCGTCAACGGCGTGCGCAAATCGTGCGCGATGGCAGCGATCATCTCGGTGCGCTCGCGCAATAAACCATTCAAGCGCTCCTGCATGGCATTGAACGATTCGATAGCCGCGTGCATTTCTTTCGGCCCTTCGACAGGCAGCGGCGGCGCATTGGAATCGGCGCCGAGGCGTTTGGCAGCGCGTGCAAAATTGGTGATCGGGATCGACAACGCGCGCGAAAAAATCCACGCGACCGGCAACAGAAATAGCAGCCCAATTAAAAACAACCATAACGCCTGACGCTGAAATGGCGTGGGGAAACGCTGCTCGGCACTTTCGATAATTCGCCATGTACTGTCACTCATCCGCCGCGCAGCAATAAAATTATCGAGCATGATGTCGTTGCCAAACATCGGCGCGTTCCCAAAAAAACTCGAACGATTTTTCACGAATACCTGCACCTCGACAATATCAACTCCGAGATGAGCCGCAAGGCGGCGACGTGCATTTTCCGACGCGAAACGATTGATATCGTCAGGCTCCTCCGGTGCTTGCTGCGCAGTGCTGGCACGCAGCTCGGGGCCGACGTTGGGCCACATATCCGTTTGCGCAGTACGCGCTGACATAGAAGGCGTTGGCGTAGAAGGCGTTGCAGAAAAATCGGGAGGAGCCGAATCATTCGCTGGCGGACCACTCGGCGATTGCATCATGTCAGGCGGAGGCCCTGGCGGCCCCGAAGACGACGCATCGAACGATGGCGGACCGAAAGATGGCGAGTCATTGAACGAACGCACCGAGCCACCCAACGCCTGCGCCAACTCATACGTGGAAACGGGGCGATGGCGCGCTGGCGGGCGATTGAGAATGAGGAATACGCCGATGCTTTCGGCAATCACCAGCGCCGCCAGAATCAGCAGAAATGTGCGGCCAAAAATCGACAGATTAAAAAAACGCTGAAGTTTATTCACGACGATCAGACGCGCGACACTTTAGGCAGCAACATGTAACCCTCGTTGCGCACGGTGCGAATCATTTCTTCTGCGGTGCGCTCGTTGAGTTTGCGGCGCAGCCGGCTGATCTGACTATCGATGGCGCGATCGAACACTTCGGCGTTGCGGCCGCGCGCGAAATCCAATAATTGATCGCGCGTGAGAATGCGCTGCGGATGTTCGACGAAGGTACGTAACAATGTAAATTCGCCATCCGATAAATTAATGAAAATACCGGTGGGATCGCGCAAGTCGCGCCGCAATACATCGAGTCGCCAACCCGCGAAGGTATAACACTGAGAGGAAGTTTCCACCGGCACTTCGCGCTGCTGACTGCGACGCAACACCGCACGCACGCGCGCCAATAATTCGCGTGGATTGCACGGCTTGGCGAGATAATCGTCGGCGCCGATTTCAAGACCGATGATGCGATCGGTATCGCTGCCAAGCGCGCTCAACATGATCACCGGCGGGCCATTTTCCGTGGAGAGTTTGCGCGCTGCGGTCAGCCCATCTTCGCCCGGCATCATCACATCGAGAATAATCAGATCGGGATTTTCCGTCTCGATCATGCGCCGCATTTCCACCGCATTTTCAGCGGCGGCAACACGATAACCGTGGCCGGCCAAAAACTCGGTGATGAGCTTGCGCAAATCGGGATCGTCGTCGACCACAAGAATGAATGAATTAAGATCCATCTGTTCCGCTGGTTGCGTCATGGATTGAACGGGTCCGGCAAGTTTACCCGGATGCGACGGTCGCCAGCAAAAGGCGTGCGCCACCAGCGCACGAATTCCTGCATTCGCGAGGCGATGGCGAACACACCCAATAGGGCTATCGCGAGCAGGCCGTGCGTCGTGAGCCATTCGCCCACAGCATTTAGTGGATTCGACATCGCCAAGCCACGCTCTGCCACCCATGCGAGGGCAAGCACGGCAACCGCTGTCGCTGCAGCAATGCGAAAATAGCGGTACGCGGGCGACACCCGCATCAATAGTAAGGAAGGTAACACCAACGCGACGATGAGCAATTGCATCGCCTCGATACCAAGATTAAAACCGAGTACCGCGAGCGCGAGTGCAACCGAGTCGTAATCAAATCCGCTCAGCGAACCCGCGAACGCCATGCCGTGTACCAAACCAAATAACGCAGCGATAACGGGTTCGCGATTGGCAAATAACGGTCGCAGTGCGTGAAGAGCGGAAACCAAAATCGACAATGCGATCAATACTTCGATAATCGTCGAAGGAAAACTGACAAACCCTAGCGCACCCAATACCAAGGTAATCGAATGACCGAGTGTAAATCCGCTGACGATTTTCACGACTTTCCACGCGCTCGCTTTCACGCCGACGATCTTCTGCCAACGGTGATCGCTAACGCCGAGTGGCGCGGACAGCAACAGCACCAATAAAAATAAAACGTGATCGATTCCCTCGGCGATATGCTGCATGCCGAGCCGGAAAACCTTATCAAAACCTTGCGTCCAACTGCCGGCGGAACCGTCGACGGTCAATTGTTTTTTCTGATAGTGCATGAGGCCGATGATGATGGGTTTATCGCCGCCGAAAATATCGCTGAACACGCCGTTACGAAAATCGCGGCGCACCGACACCAATACATTGTGCGTGACAACATCCGCGACGATCGCATCGTAGTGAAATACGAATTTACTGGTGGGCACACCGGGCGGCGCAGTGAAATCGATTTGCGCGATGACCAACGGGTTATCGCGAGGCTGACGGGATTGCAAAAGCGCGACGCGCTTGTCATAACGTTCGCCATCCATCGCGGCGATATCGATATGCGCAGCAATATAATTACTCACCTGCGTGTGATAATTGGAAATAACTTGCACAGCGTTGGTGTCGGCCGGAATGCCGACAGCCTCGCGCAATTCATTGAGCGGCAGTTCGATTTCCGCATTTACCGAGTATGTGCCGATATCGAGTAGCACATTGCTGGCCGGCACGTCGTGCGCTCGCGCATCGCTGCAAAACGCGTAAAAAATAAAAAGCGCATAACCGAATGCGGCAAAAATGCGTGCTGCCAATTTCCATGTCATGAATGAGACCTTCATGGTGTTCACTGCTTTCCTAGTGGGATAGGTAACCGACAATAAAAAAACCCGCCCCCTTGGGGGCGGGAAAGGCTCAACATTAATTGGAGGTACTCAACTCGTTGTAGTAGTCGGTGGTTTTGTCGCGAAAAATCATGTGGTAGTGCGTTTGCCCCGAAATCACGATACCGCCCTGACACGCAATTTCGATCCACGCACGCGGACCATCGATACGCATATACGTATTGCTGACATCGACATTCGGATAGCTCACGCTCGACGATCCGCTCCACGCGATATATGTGCTCGCATACGCGGTGGATGAGGTGTATTCAGCGATCAAATCGGCGGCGAGCGACGTGTCGTAATCGCTCGCCCATTGCGTAATCGCTGCCGTCACCATCGCCTGTTGTGCAGTGCTGAGCGATGACACCAAGATGCCGCGACTGCTGCTTCCGGTCGGGAATTTTGAGGACACATTCGAATACGAGCCCGTGTTGTACTCGACCGCACCAATCAAAATATCGCCGTAGGTTGCAGAGAGACGCGCCGAGCTCAATTGCGTCGAACTCAGGCTATTGGTCTGGCCGTAGAAAATTCCCACCATCGACGAGGCTTTATCGACGAGCGCCTGATACGAGGTGCCATTCAACGTAAATGCCGCTTTGGGTTCGACGCCGATATGGTGTGGCGTTGGATAAGCGACACCATCTTTGAAGGTGATGTTGAATGCCATGTGATGGTTGCCGAGCATCAGCATCCACTGCCCCGATGTCGACGGCGTGCCGATCACGGCGATGTGTGCGTACTCGGAACCGTAATCGCTCTGAATGGTGCCGAGATAGTCGTCAGCAACGAGCACATTGAGAAAATCGGCGTAGCCGGCATCGGTCAATGCCGCATCGGCCACATTCAGGAACGCGCTGACTTGCGCAGACGTGGTCAGATCACCATAGGCCAGACCGGCGCGATTCTGCGACAGCAATGCGCTGGGCAAATTCGACCAGCGCGTTTTGTACACATTGAGTTGCGACGTGGTGTACGAGCTATCGCTGTAATGCGCGCTCGCCAGCTGAGTCGAGGTCAATGTCGCCTCGAAAGCGGCCACCGCGCACACCACATTTTCCGCGTAGGTGCCGCCCGTGCAGCCACTGTCGGTGGTCGTGGCCGTATCGACCGACGAGGAATCGGTGGCTGAGCCTGAACTGGTCGACGTCGATGTAGAAGTCGAAGTGCTGGAGGTCGAGCTACTCGACGAGCCACCGCCCCCGCCGCCGCAAGCGGTCAACAGGCAACTGAGAGCAGTCATAGCAACAATTAACGGGGACATACGCATCGCGATCGCGACCTCTTATTGGAAAGTTCGATCGCAGTATTGGCGCTGATTGTTGTCTGCGTTTGTCGCAATGTTGCCGCCATGTGGCATCCGTCAATCATCTGTTACGGAGTAGAACTCATCGACATTGGCGCCGTGAACTAACGCCTGGATTTAGGTCTCACGAGGAAGAGCGAGGGGCTTCTGGTAGAATGCCGCGCACCGTGGCAGGCAGCGGCAAAGCCTCCGTACTGCCTGACAGGAATGCGCTTACACAAGCTGAGAGGTTGAAAGTCGTAAATGACGGAAATCACCGAACGGGTACGCGAGTATCTGGATCACTTGCCCGCCCATCACGTACTCGATAGCGCCGAGCAAGAGCGTCAGAAGCAACGCATCAAGCGTCTTTTGCAAGAGAAGGATGCGGTGCTCGTCGCGCATTACTACACCGATCCCGCACTGCAGGAGCTGGCGGAGGAAACTGGCGGCTGCGTTTCCGATTCGCTGGAAATGGCGCGCTTCGGCCATGAGCACGGCGCAAAAACGCTGGTCGTCGCGGGCGTGCGCTTCATGGGCGAAACCGCAAAAATTCTGTCGCCCGAAAAACGTGTGTTGATGCCAACGCTAGAAGCCACCTGCTCGCTCGATATCGGTTGCGAAGCCAAAGAATTCGCCGCGTTTTGCGATCAACACCCCGACCGCACTGTTGTCGTTTACGCGAATACCTCCGCTGCCGTTAAAGCGCGCGCGGATTGGGTGGTCACGTCGAGCATCGCACTCCCCATCGTCGAACATCTCGATGCGCGCGGCGAAAAAATTCTGTGGGCGCCCGATAAATATCTCGGCGATTACGTGCGCCGCGAAACCGGCGCCGACATGATTTTGTGGGATGGTTCGTGCATCGTGCACGAAGAATTTAAAGCGAAAGGCATCAACGATTTAAAAAAGATTTATCCCGACGCTGCGGTGCTGGTGCATCCGGAATCGCCGGCGCCCGTTGTCGAATTAGCGGACGCGGTTGGTTCAACTTCGCAAATCATTGAAGCTGCGCGCACGCTGCCGAATCCGCAATTTATCGTCGCCACTGATCAAGGTATTTTTTACAAGCTGCAACAGCAAGTGCCGGATAAAGAATTTATCATCGCACCGACTGCCGGCAGCGGTGCAACGTGTCGCAGTTGCGCGCACTGCCCGTGGATGGCAATGAATGCGCTCGACAATTTGGCCGATTCGCTTGAATTCGGCACCAATGAAATATTTGTCGATCCGGCGATTGGCGCACGCGCGATGATTCCACTCAAACGCATGCTCGATTTTGCGGCGGAAAGAAAACGTAAAATTCAGGGGAATGCGTAATTCCGCCCTCTCCCTAACCCTCTCCCCTGAAGGGAGAGGGAATAAAAAAACTACATTTTTTCCATCTGCTGTTTCAGCGTTTTGATTTGCCGGATGCGTTCGTTGATTTTCGCCGTAGTAATTTCATCGTTTTTCACCAGCTTCAACGCATAATTCAATTGCTGCTCGGCTTTATCGAGCACCCCATTCAGCACAAAATATTCTGCGCGCGCCTGATGCACCCCGAGAATATTTCCGGCCAAGCCGTGCGTTTCGGCAAGTTCATACCAAACATACGGATCATTCGGACGAGCCTTCACCTGTGTCTGCAACACGGCTTCCGCCAATTGCGGCTGATTGGATTTGAGCAATGCATCGGCATATGCCATCGACAGCGGATAGCTGCCAGGATTTACGCGCAGTTGTGTTTGCAATTTCGTCACCGCACGATCGGCTTGCCCCGACGCCACATCGATATCCGTATCGGCAAGAATATACGCGAGGCGTCGCGGATCTTTTTCCAATAACGGATCGAGTTGCTCGCGCGCGTCTTTGAATTGTCCCGCTTGCAAATACGCCAGTGCCATACCGTAGCGATCGGCTTCGCCGTTACGTGTCGAACCCTTGAGGCGCGCTTTGAATTTTTTGAGTGCTTCAGAATTACTGCTTGCCAATTGCACTTCGACTCGCGCACGCATTAATTGATAATCGAGATTGTCGACATACACTTTGCGCGGATATTCGCGCGCACGGTTACGCGCATCGCTGACGCGGCTCTCCGTCAACGGGTGCGTTAACAAAAATTCCGGTGGATTGCGACCGATGTAGCGATTCGCCGCGAGCATATTTTCGAACATGCCCGCAAACGCATTCGGATCGTAATCGGATTTAACCAGCGTCTCCATGCCGACACGATCGGCTTCCTGTTCGTTTTCACGGCTGAAACGCAGCATATTTTGTTGCGCCGCAGCTTGTGTCACCGCCATTGCAGCCATACCGGCATCGCCGCGCGCAGTCGCCGCCAACACCAACGCGCCGAGCATGCCCGCCATCGTCGGCAACGCCGATGCCTGCTGCTGTTCAACGCCGCGCGCAAAATGGCGCTGGCTCAAGTGCGCAAGTTCGTGACCGAGAATCGAAGCGAGCTGCGCTTCGTTATCTGCCGACAGCAAGGCGCCGTTATGCACACCGACAACACCGCCCGGCACCGCGAAGGCGTTGATGGTCGGATTATCGACTATGACAACTTCGAGCCGGCGATCTTTGAGCGGGCTGTTGCTCGCCAATTTGTAAATCAGATACTCCATGTAATCCTGCAGCAGCGGATCGGAGACGGTGCGCACCTGGCTGCGAAACATTTTCAGCCAGGCGCGACCGAGTTCGTATTCCTGCTGGCTGGAAAAATTTGCCGAAGCGCTATCGCCGAGCGATGGCAACGCCATATCGTCCACCGCTGCAAAAACGGTATTGGCGTGGATGACACTGCCGATGAGCACAGGTGTTATCAACCGGCGGATAAAAAGTCGTTTCAAATTAATTCTCGTCGAATGAGGTTTCTAAACACTCGAAAAATACGCTGGACCCGATTAACTGTACTGTAGCACGCCAACCAGCGCTCATAACGCGTGAGCGCCATTACGCAGATCAGACCAGTGCGCGCGCACTTGATTCCAATCGCTTTCGCCGCACCGATGCCGCTTCAGTATACTGGCGCCCCTGCGCGAATTAACCATGGGAACCTGCCGACGTGCGCGAACTCGATACCTGCGGCCTCAACTGCCCGCTGCCATTACTCAAGGCCAAACAAGCGCTGAATGCAATGACAAGCGGCGAACACCTGCGCGTGCGCGCAACCGATCCCGGTTCGCAGCGCGACTTCCGCGTCTTTGCGGAACAAAGCGGCCATCAATTGCTCGAAAGCGGCGAAGAGAATGGCGTCTTCGTCTACCTGTTGCAAAAAAAATAAGGAAACACTGTGAAACCTGTATCCGCATCGATCATGCACCTCCAGCGCGTCATCGCGATTCTTCTCGTTGCCCTGCTCGGCGCCTGCCAAACTCCGACTGAAAAAACGACAGGCGCTCAGCGCTCATCGGCAACGGCGATCGCTGCACGCGATGCGATCAAACCTGCAGACGCCGTCATCAAGAACGAAAACGATCGGCGCGAATACCGTTATCTGCAATTACCGAATCAATTGCGCGTACTGTTGATTTCAGCGCCGAACACCGACAAAGCCGCCGCTGCGCTCGACGTCAACGTCGGCAGCCGCCAGGATCCGATCGAACGTCAGGGGCTCGCACATTTTCTAGAGCACATGCTGTTTCTCGGCACCGATAAATATCCGGATGCCGATGCCTATCAGGATTTCATCTCTGCACACGGCGGCAATCACAACGCGTTCACCGCGTTTGAGCACACCAATTATTTTTTCGACATCGATGCGAAATATCTCGACGATGCGCTCGATCGCTTTTCGCGATTTTTTGTAGCCCCATTATTCAGCGCGGAATATGTCGAGCGCGAAAAACACGCCGTCGATTCGGAATACAAAGCCAACATTCAGGAAGATCAGCGCCGCTCGCTCGATGTGTTGCGCGAAGTGATCAACCCCGAGCATCCGCTCGCGAAATTTTCGGTCGGCAATCTCGATACGCTTGCCGACCGATCGAACAGTACAGTGCGCGACGATTTACTGAAGTTTTATCGCGAACATTATTCGGCGAATTTAATGACGCTGGTTGTCATCGGTCGTGAACCGCTCGATCAACTGCAAACCATGGTGACTTCGCGCTTCACCGAAGTGCCGAATTTCCAACGCACGATTGCGCCGATCACCACGCCGCTGTTGCGCGCTGATTCCGCACCGCAACTCATCCAAATCAAACCCGTTCAACAACAAAGCCTGTTATCGCTGCTGTGGCCGCTGCCCGATCAACGCGATGATTATCGTGGCAAGTCGATCGAATATATCGGCAATATTCTCGGCCATGAAGGCGCGGGCAGTTTGTTATCCGCACTTAAGCAACGCGGCTGGGCGTTAGCGCTGAGCGCAGGTCAGGGCATGGATTACAACGGCGGCGCGCAATTCAATATCAGCATCGAACTGACGCCGGCCGGCGAAAAACACAGCGACGAAATCATCGCGCTGGTGTATCAAACCATTGCACTGATTCGCGACGGCGGCATTCAGGACTGGCTGTATCGCGAGCAACAAAATGTCGCGGCACAGCGTTTTCGCTTTCGCGAAATTGCAGACCCGATCAGCGAAGCCAGTCATCTCTCCGGCAATCTGCACGAATATCCCGCCGCTGAAGTTATTCGCGGCGATTATTTGATGGAGCAATTCGAACCGCAACGCATCGCTGCGCTACTCGCCCAATTAACGCCGCAACGTATGCTGGCGATGATGACGTCACCGGCCGCATTTAAAACGACGGGCGCGAAGGAAAGCGCATCCGCGAAGACGATCAAGTCGAGCGCCTATTATGCGGTGCCATACAAAATTCAGCCCGTAGCGGAACAGCGCTGGCAAAACTGGCTGAAACCGATTGCGCAAAACGAAATCCATCTCCCCACTCCCAATGAGTTCGTAACGGATCAACTGCCAGTAAAACCGTTGCCTGCGATCAGCAGCAAAAAGCCGGTACTGCTGCCGATACGAGACGGATTGAATCTGTGGTTCGCGCAAGATTCGGTTTATCGCGTGCCGAAAGCGACTATCACGCTTGAAATTCAATCGCCGCTCGCCAACGACACCGCGCAACATGCGGCGATGACCGAACTGTGGGTGCGCATGCTGCGCGAAAATCTCAATGAGTTTTCGTATCCCGCATCGCTCGCCGGTCTCAACTACGACATCAGTCGTGCCGGGCGCGGCCTGCTGCTGCGCATCGAAGGTTTCGATGCAAAACAACACGTACTGCTCGAACGTATGCTCGATGCAGTGCAACGCACGGCGAACGGCGCCTCAGCGGATAGCAAAACACAGGCGATTGATGCCAAAACTTTTGCGCGCGTACGCGAAGACTACAGCCGCGAATTGCGCGACAACAACAAGCGCCCGCCGTATGAATTGTTGCGTAGCGATATCGGCAATCTGCTGCTGCGCAATTCCTGGAGCGACGATGAATTACTGCAACACAGCGATAAAATCGCCGCGACCGATGTGCAGAAATTTGCGCAGCAATTTCTCGCACAGATTCATATCGACATGCTCGTTTACGGCAATTTTGTTAGCGACGATGCCAAACAACTCGGCGAACTTGTCGCGCAACATCTGCTGAGCAATGCGCAAACCATCGCGGCGCCGCCCGTGCAAATCATGCAACTCGGCGCCACCGATTATCGCCACACCGTGGCCGCGAAGCATGACGATTCCGCATTGCTCTGGTATCGCCAAGCCGGTGACAACAGCAAAACCACGCGCGCCGCACTCGGCGTGAGTGCGCAGATGATCGGCTCGGACTTTTACACGCGGCTGCGCACCGAGCAGCAATTCGGTTACATCGTCGCCGCGTTCCCAATGCCGCTGCGCGATGTGCCGGGCATTGTATTTCTCGCGCAATCGACCAAAGCCGGCCCCGCGCAATTAGCCGCAGCCTATCGTGAGTTTTTGCAGCGGTGGTCGCAGCGCGATGCGCAGCAACTCAAGCCTTTGTTCGAGCTGCATCGCAATGCGCTGGCACAGCGGCTCGCCGAGGAGCCTAAAAATCTCGGCGACGCGAGCGAGCGTTTGTGGATGGATATCGCGGGCGGCTATCGCGATTTCGACAGTCGCGAACAAGTGATCGCCGCCGTAAAAGCGCTGACATTCGAACAGTGGTTCGCGCTGTTCCAACGCGATGTGCTGACGCCCGAAGGCCACTCGTTATGGCTGGCGGTCGACGGCAAATTCAAGAACAGCGGCCTGCAGCACGGAGCAGCAATCCACAATTCGGAAAAATTTAAATCCGCACAGCGGTTTTATCGATTCGAATAACGCCAAAAATGGGCGAGTTGGCGAACAGCGGCTATAGTTGTACCACCCTTTTGGTACGACGCTTTCACTTGTAAATCCGTTGATTAGCTCGTTTTATTAAAGCGAGCTGATCCCCCGGATTAAGCCCAGGTGAGCATTGACTGCCGTCCCGATCAGGAACGGTAGGATGGATAGGATTCAGGATGCCGCACGCTCTCATCGTCGACGATTCGAAAACCGCGCGCTACGCGCTGCGGGTGCTGCTCGATAGACAAAACTTCACCAGCGACATGGTGGAGTCCGGAGAGCAGGCACTCGAATATCTGCACTCGAACAATCCCGACATCATTTTCATGGATCACATGATGCCGGGCATGGATGGCTTTCAGGCAGTCAAGGCGATCAAATCCAACGCCGCGACGACTGCAATTCCCATCGTGATGTACACCTCGACGCAGGGCGGCATGTATTTCGGCCAGGCGCGTGCACTCGGCGCGGCCGATGTCATTTCCAAACCCGCCAGCGCGGAAGATCTCAGCGCGGTGCTGCAGCGTCTCGAAGAACACCAACTGCTCGGCGCCAACAAAGCCGCCCCGCAGGAACCGAATAAATGGGCGGAGCCCGCGCGCGACGTCGAACCGCTGAGTATCGAGGTCGAAGCGACCGAAGAGCCAACCCCGACGCCGATCAAAACCGCAACGCCAGCCCAGCCGATCTACATGTCGGCAGCTTCGACCACACCGCCGCCCACTGCCGCCCGCTGGCCAGCTTGGCTGACCACCTTGAGCCTTGTCGCCTCCGTGGTATTGGCCGTGCTGTATTTCCGCGCGGTGAACTACGTCGCCCCCCTGCAGAAGCAGCGCTTACTCGCCTTCAAAACGGTGGAATGGGCATTGAATCGCACCGCCGAATACCCTTACGGCGAAGCGCCTTTCAGCGGCGATCGTCTGACCCTGCTGCAAGAGCTGGTACAACAGCTGAATGCCGCCGGCTTCAAAGGCAAGATCCGCCTGGAAAGCCATGTCGGCCAATTCTGTTTACGCCGCCAACCCAGTGCCGATGGTTCCGGCGCGATCTGGGCGCTGGCGCCCGACGATAGCCGGCTGACCGACTGCTCCGCACTCGGCCAGAGCAATGAACAATCGCAGAGCATGTCTGCCGAACAGAGCGCCAGCTTCAAACGCTTCATGAACGAATTACCCGAGGGCATACAAATCGATCTGGTGCCGCTCGGTGCGGGCGAACCGAAGGTGGAATATCCCAACGACCCTGCCGTTACTGCCGGCCAGTGGAACTCCGTGGCGCGACATAACCAGCGTGTGCAGATCGTTCTACTGCCCGATCAATTCCTGTAAAAAAATTACAAGAAAAGGGGTCGTAGTGGTCAATTTGAAACTCAAGCACCGGCCAAGCGGATTGATCGTGAAAAAAATGTCGGCAGAACAAGGAAAATTTTCATTTTCTGAAGCGGCACATTAATGTAATATTTTTACAATTCGCGCTACAGGTGTGAACTCACCCAGCCATACAGCGGCAATCCCGCTGAGTGGCATCTGCCGATGCGCGGCAACTGGCGACTCCATTACCCGGATGGCCGCCTAATCGCAAGCTATCTTGTTAGCACCGTAAGTCTTGAAAACGTAAAAGAGTTGTTAGCGGCCTCGGCACGACTGGATATTTCCTCGCCCGAGCCAGACACACTCGGTAGTGCACGGCACCGAACCCGGTAGGCCGCCACCTCTAAGTCGCCATAAAACGTGGGAGAAACCATGCTCGAAGACAAAGATCCGCAGGAAACCAGAGAATGGCTCGAAGCACTCGATAGCGTCCTCAAATATCAGGGCCGTGGCCGTTCCGCATTTCTGATCAAGGCACTGGCCGAGCACGCCGCGCAAGCCGGCACCAAGATGCCCGCAGCGATCACCACCCCGTTTCGCAACACCATCGAACCCGCAACCGAAAAACGCATGCCGGGCGATTTGTTCATGGAGCGCCGTATCCGCTCGCTGATTCGCTGGAACGCGATGGCGATGGTGATGCGCGCCAACGACAACGAAGACGCACTCGGCGGTCATATCGCCACCTTCTCGTCCGCCGCCACCTTGTACGACGTCGGCTTCAACTATTTCTGGCGCGGCGGCGACAAGCCCGATCTGATTTATTACCAGGGCCACAGCGCGCCGGGCATGTACGCGCGTTCGTATCTCGAAGGCCGCCTCAACGAAGATCAACTCGATAATTTCCGTCGCGAAGTCGATGGCCACGGCCTGTCGTCGTATCCGCATCCGTGGCTGATGCCGCACTACTGGCAATTCCCAACCGTGTCGATGGGTCTCGGTCCGATTCAAGCGATCTATCAAGCGCACGTGATGAAATATCAGCAGAGCCGCGAACTCGTCGAGCACAACGATCGCAAGGTCTGGTGTTTCCTCGGCGATGGCGAATGTGATGAGCCCGAATCGCTCGGGGCAATTTCGCTCGCAGGTCGCGAGCAACTCGACAATTTAATTTTCGTCATTAACTGTAACCTACAGCGCCTCGACGGGCCCGTTAGAGGCAACGGCAAAATCATTCAGGAACTCGAAGGCGTATTCCGCGGCGCCGGCTGGAACGTGATCAAAGTCGTGTGGGGGCGCCATTGGGATCCGCTGCTCGAAAAAGATAAAACCGGTCTGCTCAAAAAACGCATGGACGAAGTGTGCGACGGCGAACTGCAAAATTACAAAGCCAACGGCGGCGCTTACACACGCGAACATTTCTTCGGCGCGTATCCGGAATTGCTCGATCTCGTCAAAGATCTTTCCGACGCCGACATCATGTACCTCAATCGCGGCGGCCACGACCCTTACAAAGTGTATGCGGCATACGCGGCAGCCGCAGCGCATAAAGGCCAACCCACCGTCGTACTCGCGATGACCGTAAAAGGTTACGGCATGGGCAAATCGGGTGAAGCGGCCAACGAAACGCACTCGATTAAAAAGCTCGATATCGAAAGCCTGCAAAAATTCCGCGATCGTTTCGGTATTCCAATTTCCGACGCGGAAATTAAAAACGTTCCTTATTACCGCCCCGCTCCCGACAGCCCCGAAATGCAGTACATGCGCAAACGTCGTGCAGAACTCGGCGGGTTTTTACCGGCGCGTCGCCATGAATTCGAACCGCTCGATGTGCCATCGCTCGACGATTTGAAAGGCCAGTTAAAAGGCACGGGCGAACGCGAAATTTCCACCACGATGTCATTCGTGCGCACGTTATCGTCACTGGTGAAAGACAAAAAAATCGGTAGCCGTGTAGTACCAATCGTCCCCGATGAAGCACGCACGTTCGGCATGGAAGGCATGTTCCGCCAACTCGGTATTTATTCATCGCAGGGCCAACGCTACACCCCGCAAGATGCGGGACAGGTGATGTATTACAAGGAAGATAAAAAAGGCCAGATTCTCGAAGAAGGCATCAACGAAGCGGGCGCGATGTCGGCGTGGATTGCAACGGGGACGTCGTACAGCAATCACGGCTACGCGATGATTCCGTTTTACATTTTCTATTCGATGTTCGGCTTTCAGCGCATCATGGATTTGGCGTGGGCGGCAGGCGATTCGCAAGCACGCGGATTTTTACTCGGCGCGACATCGGGTCGCACCACGTTGAATGGCGAAGGTCTACAGCATCAGGACGGCCACAGCCATTTAATGGCGAATATGATTCCGAATTGCCGCTCGTACGATCCGACCTACGCGTATGAACTCACCGTGATTCTGCAAAACGGCATCAAGCGTATGTATCAGGATCAGGAAAATTGTTTTTATTACATCACGCTGATGAATGAAAACTACGGCCACCCCGATATGCCGATCGGCGTGGAAGATGGCATCGTGCGCGGCATGTATCTGCTTGCAGAAGCAAAAAAATCGCGCCGCAAAACCGATCGCGTGCAACTCATGGGCTCAGGTACGATTCTGCGCGAAGTCGAAGCCGCTGCAAAAATATTGCAGGAAGAATTCGGCATCAGCGCTGACGTGTGGAGCGCGACGAGTATCAACGAATTGCGTCGCGATGGCCTCGCCTGCGAGCGCTGGAATTTATTGCACCCCGAAAGCAAGGCAAAAATTCCTTACGTCACGCAATTGCTGCAGGAACACGAAGGCCCTGTTATCTGCGCAACCGATTACATCAAAGCGTATGGCGAACAATTGCGCCCCTACATTCCGCACCGTTACGTCGTGCTCGGCACCGATGGTTATGGCCGCAGCGATACACGCGCGAAATTACGTCATCATTTCGAGGTCAATCGTTACTTCGTTGTCATCGCGGCACTCAAGGCACTCGCCGATGAAGGTCGCTTCGCATTGAAAGATGTCACGAAAGCGATCAAAAAATTCGGGATCGATCCCGACAAACGCGACCCGATGCAGTGCTAGAGGATGAGAGCGTGAGCAACCAAACTGCTGTGAACACACAAACGATAGTGGTACCCGATATCGGCACCGACGATGCGGTCGATGTCATCGAAATTTCGGTAGCGGTTGGCGACATCATCAAGCCCGAAGATTCGATTGTCGTGCTCGAATCGGACAAGGCGTCGATGGAAGTACCCTCGCCCGCCGCTGGGAAAGTTGTCGATATCAAAGTCAAAGTCGGCGATAAAGTAAAACAAGGCAGCGCAATTTTAGTGATTGAAGCTGCTAATGCGAAAGCAACAGCCGATTCGAAAGCAGCGGCACCTGCCGCAGCACCGGAGAAGAAAGAATCCAAACCTGTCGAAGCAGCGGCAGAGAAAACTGTCGCGATAGAAAAATCAGCGGGAAAAGTGGCTGAGCCCGCAGCGACGAAAAGTGCTGTCGAAACGATTGTGGTTCCCGATCTTGGCGGCAGCACCAATGTCGATGTCATCGAAGTATTCGTCAAAGCGGGAGCGCAAATCGCCGAAGGCGATTCGATGATCACGCTCGAAACCGATAAAGCTTCGATGGAAATTCCCGCACCGAAAGCCGGTGTCGTCCGCGCGCTGAAAATTAAAGTGGGCGACAAAGTTTCCGCCGGCGATCCAATTCTCGATTTGGAAACCATCGGCAAAGCCGATGCAGCGCCAGCTAAAACTTCAACCGCGCCAGCCGCTGCGGCACCGATCGCCGAGAAAAAGTCGGAGCCTGTTGCTCCTGCTTCCTCAACAGCAGCGAACAATGCCACAACAGCGGCAGCAAACGGCGATATTTACGCCGGCCCGGCCGTGCGCAAATACGCGCGTGAATTGGGCATCGATCTCACCAAAGTCAAAGGTAGCGGCCCTAAAAATCGCATACAGCGCGAAGATCTGAAAGCGTTCATTAAAAACCTGATCGAAAATCGCGGTAGCACCACATCCGGCAGCGGCATTCCGCCGATTCCTGATGTCGACTTTGCGAAGTTTGGCGACATTGAAGTACAGCCGCTATCGAAAATGAATAAAGTCACAGCGATGAATATGCATCGCAGCTGGCTCAACTTGCCGCATGTGACACAGTTCGACGATGCCGACATCACCGAACTTGAAGATTTCCGCGCATCGTTGAAAGAAGAAGCAGAAAAACGCGGCGTGAAGGTAACGCCACTGCCCTTCCTACTGAAAGCCTGCGCAATCGCATTAAAGGCGCACCCCAAATTCAATTCATCATTGCTCAACGATGGCGAACATATTGTCTTCAAAAAATATGCGCACATCGGTATTGCCGTCGACACGCCCGCCGGACTCGTCGTTCCCGTCGTGCGCAATGTCGATCGTAAATCGATTTGGGAATTGGCGGCGGAAACCGCTGAGCTTTCGCAAAAAGCCAAAGATCGTAAATTAAAACCCGATGAAATGCAGGGCGGCTGCTTTACGATTTCGAGCCTCGGCAATATCGGCGGCACCGGTTTTACACCGATTATCAATGCTCCCGAAGTGGCAATTCTCGCTGTATCGAAGCTCGCGGTAAAACCACAGTGGAATGGCAAGGAATTTATTCCGCGTAAAATGCTGCCGCTGTCGCTGTCATACGATCATCGTGTTGTGAATGGCGCCGATGCCGGGCGTTTCTTTACGTTCTTGACGGAATTGCTCGCAGATATTCGGCGGCTGGTGTTGTAATTGTTTCGCTCAGAAAAAAGCCGCTCGATGAGCGGCTTTTTTGTTTCCGATTATTTACTTTGCTGATGCGGAGTACTCTTTCATCAATGCGTCAAACGCATCTTTATCGGTATTCTTGAGCTTTTCCAGCCCCTCTTTCACCGCAACGACGGTATTGTCTTCAACAGCGGCTTTAATTTTTTCAATTTGTTGCGACATCGCCTTAAATTTTTTTACGCTTTCCTTATCGGCAATTTTGCTATCCATCTTGCTCAATTCGTCGATCAGTTCGAGCACCACATCGCTCAATCTGCCCAACTGTTTACCCGGCGTGGCAATATCGCGATAAACCGCTTGCTCGACAATTTCATTGCCGCTAAATAATGTCGGTGCGCCCCACGTCGTACTGGGATGATAATTAAAACTGCCGATGCTGCCGCTACCCGGCAGATTAAATGTCGGCGACCAAAAGCGCAGCCAAGCGTCCGTTAATGTTTCCGGCGTAGACATAATGAACTCCTTTCACCGATTGAATGCCGCGTAAACGTACACCCGCGATCATAGACGGTCAATGCGGCCCGCTATTTCCCCGCTTCATCGCTATCGGGACAGCAATGAATTTCGATCGTCGAGTGCACAATCTCTTCATGAACGGCCAAGCGTTCGCGCACCTGCGTCGGCGTTAGCGCGCGATTATGCGTAACGACGGTCAGCGCACACGAATAAATCTGTTTCCCAACGCGCCACACGTGCAGATCGGTGATGCGATCGCCTTCGACTTCCACCACTTCGCGAATTTCATCGACAACCGGATGATCCATTTCGCGATCGAGTAATACTTTGCCCGTATCGACAATCAATCCTTTCGCCCAACCGGCAACGAGAATGGCGCCAACGATACCCATTAACGGATCGAGCCACGACCAGCCATAAAACCAACCGCCAATCAGCGCGATGATCGCCAGCACCGATGTCGCGGCGTCGGTGATGACATGAATGTAGGCGGATTTTAAATTGAGATCTTCGTGGTGATGGCCGTCGTGAGAATTATGATGATGATCGTGCCCATGATCATGATGATCACCTGCGTTGCCAAGAATGATCGCGCAGCCAATGTTGACTGCGAGTCCCAACACGGCAACAACGATGGCTTCTTGATAAAGAATGGGCTCGGGCGATAACAAACGCTCGATCGAACTGAAAACCATCAACGCTGCGACACCCAATAAAAAAATCGCGCTGCCAAAGCCACCAAGTACTTCGATTTTCCAGGTGCCGAATGCAAAACGCGGATCGCGCGCATAACGTCGCGCAGCGTTGTAGGCTGCTGCACTCAAACCAATTGCCACCGCGTGTGAACTCATGTGCCAGCCATCCGCCAGCAATGCCATCGAGTTGAACCACCAGCCCGCAGCGATTTCAATCACCATCGCCACAATGGTGATCCACATCACCAGCCGTGTGCTGCGCTCGGCGGTCTCGCTGCCTTCATGAAATACATGATCGTGCAACCAAGCCGATACATCATCTTTATGCATACATCACTCTCAGTCTTCGATTCAACTCAGATTTTGAGAAAACTTGGCGGCAAGGAAATTATCCGAAAAACAGATATCACACAGGCTCACCGCTCGTACCGTTGACCGACTCGCTGAACGGCGCCGTCTCGAAGAGATTCTTCAAATCCTCCGTGGCTTGTTTCGCCGTCTGAATCAATTTCTCTTCATCCTGATAAACCGCGTGTTGCTGCAACAGCGATTTTTCGTCGAACTCGCGGAATGTTTTAACGGTTAACTCAACATCGCGCTCCTCAAGCCCCAACTCGCGCAAAACACCTGCGCTCAGCGTGATGCTCGATAAAAATGTCTCGCGCACTAGCATCTTTACGCCCAGATCGAGCAATTTATAGCAGTGGTAGCGATTACGTGCGCGCGCATAAATCGGCACATGGGGGAAATGTCTTCGCACCATTTCTGCAGTCTTAATCGACGCCTCGACATCGTCGACCGCGAGCACAAATAGTTTGGCCTGATCGACTTTCGCGGCATACAGCAAATCGAGATGCGAGGGATCGCCATAATAAATTTTGTTGCCGAACTTGCGCACGAAATCGACTTGTTGCGGACTGTTGTCGACCGCTGTGAACGGAATTTTTCGCATATTCAAAATACGCGACACCACCTGACCGACACGGCCGAATCCCGCAATGATGACGGGATGGCTTTCGACTTCAATTTTGTCGAACTCGCGTTTGGGCTCTTCGATTTCCAGCCTTGGCGCGATGAGTTTTTCTTCGAGCAACATCAGCAGCGGTGACAGCAACATCGAAATGCTGACAACAACCATCAGCAAATCGGTGTGGTACCGATCGAATATCTGATGCTGCGATGCCAACCCGAACAAGACGAAAGCGAATTCGCCGCCCTGCGCGAGCGCAATCGCCAATTTCAACGAAGTGGCGGAGGAAACGCCCGCCACCCGGCGCATGGCAAACAGCAACGCCGCTTTAATCAACACAAGCAACAACACCAGGCCGATAATTTTGAGCGGCTCGCTGCCGAGCAAACCGATATTCGTCGACATACCGACGCCCATGAAAAACAATCCCATGAGCAGGCCTTTGAAGGGCGCGATCGTCGCTTCGAGCTGATGGCGATATTCGGAATCCGCGAGCAATACGCCCGCTAAAAATGCGCCGAGCGATGCGGATAGACCCACCGCCACCATGCCTTCGGCCATGCCGATAACAACGAGCAACGCAGCCGCGGTAAATATTTCGCGACCGCCGAAATTGATGACGGCGCGCAACAATGGGCGAACCAGAGTGCGGCTCGCAATCGTTGCGAGTGCGATCGCGAGTCCCGCTTTCAATGCGGCTTGCCAGCCGGGTTGTTCGCTGTCGATATGCTCGCCACTCAATAGAGGCAGCAACGCGAGGAGCGGGATCACCGCCAAATCCTGGAATAATAAAATCGCGAAGGCTTCGCGACCGTGGCGCGCAGAGAGCTGATGTTTTTCGGCGAGAGTCTGCATCACGAATGCGGTGGATGACATCGCCAAACCGAGACCGGCGACAATCGCCGCCGGCCATTTCAACCCCAGCGCATGCGCGATCAGCGCAATCGCAGCACCCGTGATAACGACTTGTGCCGTCCCCAGCCCGAACACCAAACGACGCAGAACCCACAACCGATTCGGCTGCAATTCGAGACCTATAAGGAACAAGAGCATGATGATGCCGAGCTCGGAGATATGCAGAACACTCTCAACGTCGCTCACTACCGCGAACGCCGATGGCCCGATTAGTACCCCCGCGATCAGGTAACCGAGCACCGCGCCTAACCCGAGACGACCCGACAATGGCACCAGTAACACCGCAGCAATCAAAAACACCATGGCCTGACTGAGCATGCGCCGCTACTCCATCCAAAAGTTTTCGATCGCGAATGTTGACACGAAATGCCGAGAAAAAAAAAAGCCTCCGCGAGGGAGGCTTTAGAAATAGTGGTGGGTCGTGCTGGATTCGAACCAGCGACCAATTGGTTAAAAGCCAACTGCTCTACCGACTGAGCTAACGACCCGAAGAGGCGCATATCTTACTGATTTAGATGCAAAACACAAGCATTTTTATAGCGAAATTTAGGCTTATTTTCCGCTTAAAAAAACATCAACGGCAGGCATTGAACTCACGTCGAATACAGCGCATTTTCCGTGCAATTCACTAGCGATACGGCGTTGGATCGGGCACACCCGCAGCCTGAAAGCCCTCGCGCCGCAAATAACAGCTATCGCACTGCCCGCACGCTCGGCCCTGCTCATCCGCTTGATAACAGGAAACGGTGAGGCTGTAATCCACCCCCAATTGCACGCCCTGACGAATGATGTCGGCTTTGCTCAACGCGATGAGCGGCGTGCGTATCTGCAGCGGCTGACCTTCGACGCCGGCTTTGGTCGCGACATTCGCGAGATGCTGGAATGCAGCGATGAATTCGGGGCGGCAATCGGGATAACCCGAATAATCGACGGCATTCACACCGATAAAAATATCGCGCGCACCGAGCACTTCGGCCCAGCCCAATGCGATCGACAGAAACACCGTGTTGCGCGCCGGCACATAGGTCACGGGAATGCCTTCGCTGCGCTCGGTCGGCACTGCAATATTTTGATCGGTCAACGCCGAGCCGCCGATGCTGCGCAAATCGAGCGTCACGACTTTATGTTCGGCCGCACCAAAGGCTTTCGATACTCGCTCCGCAGCAACGAGTTCCGCGCGATGACGCTGACCATAATCGAACGCGAGCGTATGACAGACATAACCCTCGGCTTTCGCCATCGCCAGCAGCGTCGCCGAATCGAGTCCGCCCGAAACGAGAATGACCGCGCGTCGCATAGTATTGGAGTTAGAGGAATTAACGTCTGCGTTCGACATAATCAATGACCCGCTGCATCGTTCCACAAAAGTTTGTGTAACTGAAGTTGAAAACGGACGGGAAGATTATCGCGCAGAATCCATTCAGCCAGCTCGGTGGCGTTTTGCTGACCGAAACTCGGCGAAAATAAAACCTCATTCACGCGCTCGTGCAAGCGCCACTGATCGAGCTGCATGCGCGCCCATTCGTAATCCTGCTTATCGCAAATCACGAATTTGACTTGATCGTGCGGCAACAATAAATCGATATTTTCGTAACGATTGCGCGCAAGCTCGCCCGAGGCGGGCGTTTTCAAATCCATGACTTTAATGACGCGCGCATCGACATTGCTCATGTCGATGGCGCCGCTCGTTTCGAGCGAGACTTCGTAACCCGCATCGCACAATGCGACAAGCAACGGCCAGCAATCCGGCTGAGCGAGCGGCTCGCCTCCGGTGACCGTGACATAACGCGGTGAATAACTGGCAACGCGTTCGAGAATTTCCGTCTGCGTCATGCGCTCACCGCCGCTGAATGCGTATTCAGTATCGCAGTAACCGCAACGCAGCGGGCAGCCGGTGAGGCGTACAAATACGGTAGGCAAACCGATCGTGCGCGTTTCGCCTTGCAGCGAGTAAAAAATTTCAGTGATTCGCAGCGAGGGTTCCATGAATGGCACGACTGATCGATAAAGAGAAATTAATTCGTGATGACGAAGTAGCAGTACAAATCAACCCATCATCCATATAAGGCCGACACAATCTGTCGGCCGCGCCCGTCACTCAGCGTTTGGCGGCGGGAAAATTCTGATCGAGGAATTGCTTCGCCAATTGCGGTGCATTGCTACCACTCGCACCGTAATTATCGATCACTTGCTGCAACAAGGTTTTTGCGCGCGGCTTATCGCCCTTCAAGAAATACACTTTACCCAATTCGTAAAGTGCATCGGGTACTTTGTTGCTCTGTGGATGCTCACCCACTTTCGTAAATGCAACCTGTGCTTTATTCAAATCCTGCGGCTGCACCAGCAGATACGATTTGCCGAGCCAGAAATAGGAGTTACCTGCGAGAGAACTGTTCGGATACTGCGACAAAAACGCAGTAAAGCCTTTAATGGCGCCGTTGAAATCCTGACTTCTCAACTTCGCATACGCAACCTGGTAAGCCTCGTACTCTTCGGGCTTAGCGGTTTCCATTGTCGCCGGCGCAGCAACCGCAGGAGCGGGTGTTGGTACCACAACCGCTGCAGGTGCGTGCGTCTCGGGAGCAACCGGAGTTGCATTCGCATCGATCGGCGCGGGCTCTGTCGCAGCGGCGGGCGTCGCGCTTGCGTGAGGTTGACCGATCCGCTTATCGAGATCGTTATAACGATCGAGACTCTGCTGTTTCAACGTCTCGATTTGGTGATTCTGCTCTTCGACGATGCCGCGCAACTCCATCACTTCCTGCTGCAGCGATTGCAATTGAATCAGCAAATCGCCCGTTGCCGAACTTTGATTGGTTGGCGCGCCAGTCGATGGTTTCGCGCGACTCGTACCCGCGGATTGCGTAGCATCGATAATCGGAGCCTGCGCGCTGGCAAGCGCCGCGCTCAAACACAGTGCCGAACTCAGTGTTAACCACTTTGCCAACGACGACTTATTTTGCAAGCGCACAGTTATGCTCCGATTGATTTCAGCCTTTTAAAACGTATGTCTACGACAACGCATCAGTACGACAATTCAGCGCGACGATTTTTCGCCCATGCAGTTTCGTCGTGACCAGGATCAGCCGGGCGCTCTTTGCCGTAGCTGATGGTTTCGATGCGGCTTTTCGCAATGCCGTTAGCAACGAGGTATTGCACTACCGCGTTCGCGCGACGCTCACCGAGTGCGAGGTTGTATTCGCGGGTACCGCGCTCGTCGGCATGGCCCTCAACGCGAATCGGCTGACTGCCGGTACGCAATTTCGCAATATTGCTGTCGAGGATCGACTGCGAATCGCCACTCAGCGTGTATTGGTCGAAGCCGAAATACACGGTGCGGCCATTTTGCGCGTATGCATCGCTACCGCCATTTCCGCCCATCGCGTTCGGATCATATGAACCCGAAGCCGACGAACCCCCAGCACCGCTGCCGCTGGTATTGCCCGAATCTGCATTTTTGTTGCTGGAGCAACCAGCCGCAAATGCCATTGCCAACACCACACCTACTGCGAGAAGTTTTTTGTTTGCCATGATTTGACCTATCCCAATGTATTAACAAAAAATCAATGTCGTAATAAAAACCAAAATGTAACCAAAAATGCAAAACATCACTGACTGAGTTGACTCCATTTCTCATGCATTGCCGCGCGCCCGGATGTACTTTTACAACCGTCCGCGTAGGCAAATATCATCGAGAAAATGGGCCATCGAAAATGTACTGTGTTCAGCGGCGATCAACGAAGGGAGACCACGCCGGCTCGCGCACATCACCAAAGCGCGAAGGCATGAGATACCTCGTGCCCGCATCCACCGAAACGGCGGCAAGAATACCACGGCCCCCATACAAAGTCGCGTAGATCAACATCGCGCTATTTGGCGCCACACACGGCGATTCATCGAGGCTGGACTGTGTCAGCGGCCGCGTAATACCGCGCTTGGTATCCTGCAATACGATGTGGAAATCGCCGCTCTCCCGATGCACATAAACGAAGCCGCTGCCATCCGGCATCGCACGTGGACGCGCGTTGTAAGTGCCGTCGAACGTCAGGCGATTGGGTTCGCCGCCACTCGCGCTCACCTGATAGATCTGCGGCTTGCCGCCGCGGTCTGATGTGAAATAGAGCGAGCGGCCATCGGCGCTCCACGCCGGCTCGGTGTCGATCGAAAAATGATTCGTCACGCGCGTCAATCCGCGCGAAGCAACATCCATCACATAGATTTCCGGGTTGCCGTCTTTCGACAGCACCATCGCCAAGCGACGGCCATCCGGAGAAAACGTCGGCGAGCTATTGATACCGGGGAAATTGGTCAATTGCTGGCGCGCACGCGTGCGCAAATTTTCCATGTAAATCGCGGGACGACGCGTTTCGAATGACGTGTATGCGATCGTCTCGCCATCGGGCGCCCAACTAGGCGTCATCAAAGGCTCGCGTTGCGTGCGCAGGATTTGTTCGCGCGCACCATCGGCGTCGCTGAGCATCAAGCGATAGGTATTCTGTCCCTGTGCATCGCGCAGCGCCGAAACGTAAAGCAATTTCAAACTGAAGATGCCGCGAATGCCGGTGATTTTTTCGTAGATTTTGTCGGAGATATGGTGAGCGACATCGCGCAGGCTATCGTTGTAACCGATTTCACGATCGAGCAAGACCTGCTTCTGATTGATCGCGTCGAACAATTCATATTGCACGGTGTAACCGCTTTGCAGCGGTGTGATTTTGCCGACCACAATCCAATCAACATTGAGTGCGCGCCAATCGCGATACACCACTTCGCTCGCTTCGTGTGGCATGCTCAACATGTTGCCGTTGGGCAGCGGCGCAAATTGGCCACTGCGTTTCAAATCATTGGCGACGATGCTCGCAATATCTTCCGGCAACATCGGACCGTTCCAGCCGAGCGGAACCACCGCAATCGAAATCGGTTTATCGACGCCCTTTTGAATTTGAATGGTGAGCTGTGCCCAGCTTGGCATTGCGCACAGCATGCACAGCGCAAGAATAAATCTCAGAGCTTTTACCGTGTGTGAAGTGCTCAATTTCAAAGTACTCAATAACTCAAATAGGTTCACTGTCTTAAATCCTCCGGAGAGAAATCCAACTGCAGGCGGCGGAAATTACGCTCGAACACCTGCGGAGTTTTTTCCAGTTCCTTCAAATAAGGAAACTTGCTGACACGACGCACAGCGCTCACTGCGGACTGGTCAAACGCGTCGTTGCCGCTGCTTTTCAATACACTCACATTGACGACATCGCCGCTCGGAATCAACTGTATCAGCAGCACTACATGCATGCCGATGCGAGCACTCGGCGGACGGCTCCAGCTATTTTGAATATCGCGCTGAATCAGGCCTGCATAACTTGCCACCGCTTCCTGATCGCGCTCTGCCGCCATCGCCGCATCTTCTGCCGCCATCGCCCGCTTTAATTCATCGCGTTCACGCTGCTCGCGTTTTTTACGATCGGCGTCTTCCTGCGCTTTGCGCTGAGTTTCTTCCTGCTGTTTTTTGCGCTGGGCTTCTTCGGCTTCTTTACGTTTGCGTTCGTCTTCTTGCTTTTTCTTTTGCTCAGCAAGTTTCTTCTGCTGCAATTCAGCCTTTTCTTTCTCTATCTGAATTTGCTTCTCGAGTTCTTTCTGTTTTTCGATTTGCTTTTGTTTTTCTACATCCGGCTTAGGTGGCTCAGGCTTAGGCGGCTCAGATTTTGGTGGTGGAGGTTTGACCGGTTCGGGCTTTTCCGGTTCCGGCTTGGGCTCGTCAATGGGCTTTGGCTCAGCCTGAGTTTCACTCTTAGGCTTTGCGCGCAGTGCTGGCAATTGCTCCATGCTCACCAATTTCGCTTCGATAATTTCCATCGGCGGCGGTGGCGGCGTTGGTGACGAAAACGAAAAATTAAATACGAGCAGCCCTATTACCGCGAGGTGCAGCATGAACGAAATGGTGAATGGAATCGCGACAGGTTTGCGCATCGATCAGCTTCGCCCTATGAACTGCTGAACATCAGGGCTTCTTGAGCGGTTGATCATCGGTCACCAATCCGACCGACTCCGCCCCGGCGTTCTGCAACGCAGCCATCAATTCCACCACATCGCCATAAGGGACTTTGCGATCGCCCCACACGAACACTTTCGTTTCGGGTTTGGCGCTCAATACTTTGCCGACACGATCGGCGATGTCGGTTAAATTGGTCGCAGTCTGCGCCTGCTCTTTGGTTCCGAGCTCAACGTAATAGGTACCATCCGCCTTGATCGATACGATCAGCGGCTTGTCATCTTCCGGCGGCACCGGTTTCGCTTTTGCGTGCGGCAATTCGACTTGCACGCCCTGCATAATCATCGGTGCTGTGACCATGAAGATAATGAGCAACACCAACATTACATCGATATACGGCACGACGTTGATTTCAGCCATCGCTCCGTAACGTTTTTTTCCGCGCGCCATTCTCGATCGCTCGCTCAGTTACCGTTAGTGCGCTTAGCATGCGCTTGGCGGTGCAGAATGCTCGAAAACTCTTCAGCGAAGGTATCGTATTTATTGTCGAGCGTTTCCACCCAGGCCGCGAAACGGTTATACGCAACAACTGCAGGAATCGCGGCGAACAAACCCATGGCCGTTGCGACCAACGCTTCCGAAATACCCGGCGCTACCGTTTGCAATGTGGCTTGTTGCACATTCGCGAGCCCCTGGAATGAAGCCATGATGCCCCACACCGTGCCGAACAGACCGACATACGGACTGGTCGAACCTACTGTGGCGAGAAACGGTAAATGCTCGGCCATTTTTTCCTGCTCGCGCGACATCGCCACACGCATCGCGCGCTGCGCGCCTTCCATCACCGCATCGGGATCGGCGCCGGTCTGTTGACGCAAACGCGAAAACTCTTTGAAACCCGAGCGAAAAATACTTTCCATCCCGAAAATATTGCCGCGATCGGTTTTGCTGTTGCCGTTGCGGAATAACTGGCTCAAATCGATACCCGACCAAAACTCCTGCTCGAACGACTCCATCTCCTGCCGAGCGGCGCGGAAATACAGCACCCGCTGCACGATAAAAAACCATGAGGTCAGCGATGCCAATAACAAAATTCCCATCACGAGTTGCACCGTGATACTGGCGTTCATCACCAAATGCAAAATGGAAACGTCTTGATTCACCCGTCTCTTCTCCTCAATTTTGAAGACGATTCAACAAATCTTCTGGAATACGTGCTGGCTTCATCGAGCCACTTTCAACACAGGCGATATTGACATGGCCGCCGCATAGTTCTTCGTCGCCGCGCAGTATACGCTGTTCGAACGTCAGTTGTGCCTTACCGTATTCAACCACTCTCGCTGTTGCGACGAGTTCATCATCGAGTTTCGCCGGACGACGATAATCGACTTTCAGGCTGCGCACGACGAACATCAGATTCTCGCTGAATACAGCAGCTTTATCGTAGCCATACGTGCGCATGAACTCAGTGCGCGCACGCTCCATATATTTTAAGTAATTCACGTAGAACACGATGCCACCCGCATCGGTATCCTCGATATAGACGCGCAAAGGCCAGCGAAATTCCATCGACTTACTCATCGGCGGTATCAAGCGGCAGCGTGTTTTGCAGGGCTGAATCGGCAGCCTGTGTTCGATGCGAAGGCAAACTCAAACCAAAATGCAGATATGCGCTGCGCGTAGCCATACGTCCACGCGGTGTGCGGACGATGTAGCCCTGCTGAATAAGATACGGTTCGAGCACATCTTCGATGGTATCGCGCTCCTCCGAAATTGCCGCTGCGAGACTTTCCACTCCCACCGGGCCGCCGTCGAACATTTCGATCATCGCAAGCAGCAAACGGCGATCGAGATGATCGAAGCCGCGCTGATCGACATTGAGCATATTGAGCGCGCGATCGGCGATATCCGCAGTGATGGTGCCATCGCTTTTCACTTCGGCGTAATCGCGCACGCGGCGCAATAAACGATTGGCGATGCGCGGTGTGCCGCGTGCGCGTTTGGCGATTTCGTGCGCACCGCTCGGCTCGATGTTAATACCGAAAATTCCGCCGGCGCGCTGCACGATATGCGTGAGATCGGCGACGTTATAAAACTCCAACCGCTGCACGATGCCGAAACGATCGCGCAGTGGCGAGGTCAGCAAACCCGCGCGCGTGGTTGCGCCAACGAGTGTAAACGGCGGCAAATCCAGCTTGATCGAACGCGCGGCGGGCCCTTCGCCAATCATGATATCGAGCTGAAAGTCTTCCATGGCTGGATACAGCACTTCTTCGACATGCGGGCTCAGACGATGAATTTCATCGATAAATAAAATATCGCCCGGTTCGAGATTGGTCATGAGTGCGGCGAGATCGCCTGCGCGCTCCAGCACAGGGCCCGATGTGGTTTTCAGCGCGACGCCCATTTCATTCGCGAGAATATTCGCGAGTGTGGTTTTACCAAGACCGGGCGGACCAAATATCAACGTATGATCGAGCGGCTCCGAACGTTTGCGCGCAGCGCTGACAAAAATCTCCATCTGCTCGCGCACGGCGTGCTGGCCGACATAATCAGCAAGCGTTTTCGGCCGCACCGCGCGATCGAGGCCGTCTTCACGTGGGCTCTCGGCAGCGGGAGAAATTAATCGGTCATGTTCGATCATGGATATTTGTATGCGCTTTTAAGCTGGGCGAGCAGAGCAGATCGTTATTTCAGAACTTGCAAGTAGCATTTGTTTAGCGATCTTTCTTGTCTCACCAAAGATTAAATGATCCCTAGCTTCGTCGTTATTTCCGGTTCTGAAATAACGATCCACCCTACTCGCGTGCCAATCGCTCACCTACTCGTTGTCGATTAGCTTTTTACAGCCTTTTTAAGCGCTGCTCGTATCAATGCTTCGCTCGTAGCACCTTCATTCTTTACGGCTGCAATCATTTTCGTCGCTTCCGCCGGTTTGTAACCGAGCGAAATCAATGCCGATTCCGCTTCAAGCAAATAATCGCTCTCACGCATCGGCAATTGCGCAGCACCTTCTTTCACAGCGACACCGTCGACATGCCAATCGCGCAGGCGATCGCGCATTTCAATCAGCAATCGCTCCGCAGTTTTTTTGCCGACACCAGGCAATTTCACTAAACCGGCCGCATCGTCGTCGCGCACGCAACGCACGAAATCATTTACGTCCATGCCCGATAAAATCGTCAGAGCCAGCTTCGGGCCAACGCCATTCACTTTGATCAGCGCGCGAAACAGCGCGCGATCCTGCAATGTCGCAAAGCCATACAGCAGATGCGCGTCTTCGCGCACGATCAGATGCGTATGCAATTCGACATTGTCACCGAGCGCGGGCAACTGATAAATCGTCGTCATCGGCGCATGAATTTCGTAACCGACACCATTCACATCGACAAGCAGCTCGGGCGCTTGCTTTTCGAGTAATTTTCCGCGAATTCTACCGATCATTTTCTTAAATTCTTCAACTCAAACGCCCGCGAACCTTAGCTCAAACGACCGCGCAGCATACGACCGCGCGCCTGACCGCCAATCGCCATACTCAACATACTTTGACGCGTATGCGCATGACACAGCGCAGCAGCGAGACCATCGGCCGCATCCTCTTGTGGCGCTGCCGGTAATTTCAGCAATGTTTTTACCATGTGCTGAACCTGCTCTTTATTCGCAGCGCCCGTTCCGACCACGGCCTGTTTAATTTGGCGCGCAGTATATTCGGCGACAATCAATTGCCGATTTACACATGCAACCATCGCCGCCCCGCGCGCCTGACCCAATTTCAACGCCGAGCCAGCGCTTTTCGCCATAAAGACTTCTTCGACGGCGACCTCGGAAGGACCGTAGCTATCGATGATTTCGGAAATATTGTCGAAAATAATTTTGAGGCGATCGGCCAGCGCGATCACAGGAAGACGAATCACGCCACTAGCAACGTATTCGTGACGACTACCGTTGACGCGAATGATACCGAAGCCGGTTTTGCGCGAGCCGGGATCAATACCGAGAATCAAAGTCATGCAATTGGCCGTGCTGAGGTTTGGCTATTATGGCCATGATTGTACGGGTTTGGCCACTCCGTAGGGGCGAACCTGCGTGTTCGCCCTGATTTTTGTTTGTGCAATAAACAAAAAGGGCAGACACATAGGTCTGCCCCTAAACATCCGAACAATTAATTAACCGAGCTGTTCCATCACCTCAGCGGAGATATCCGCATTGCTGTAAACGTTCTGCACGTCATCGAGATCCTCGAGCGCATCGATCAAACCGAGCACGGTTTCCGCAGCGTCTTTATCGAGCGGCACTTGCAGCGAAGCCAGCATTGTCACTTCGGAAGCGACGGGTTTTAGCCCTGCTTTCACCATCGCATCTTTGACTGCACCGACCGTTTCCCAGGGCGTCAACACTTCGATCGAGCCATCGTCATGCGTAATGACATCATCGGCACCCGCTTCGAGTGCCGCTTCCATCACTTTATCTTCATTCGCGCCCGCTTCGAAAATAATCTGGCCTTTGCGCGTAAACAAATAAGCGACGGAACCGTCGGTGCCGAGGTTACCGCCACGCTTTGAAAATGCGTGACGAATTTCAGCCACAGTCCGATTGCGATTATCAGTCATTGCTTCGACGAGTACCGCAACGCCGCCCGGCGCATAACCTTCGTACGTTAATTCTTCGACGTTATCGGCTTCATTGGTGCCGGCGCCGCGTGCAATCGCACGATCGATGGTATCGCGCGTCATATTCGCACCCAGCGCTTTATCGACGGCGGCGCGCAAACGCGGGTTATCTGCCGGCTCCGGCCCACCCAATTTCGCGGCGATGGTCAGCTCGCGAATGACCTTGGTGAACACCGCGCTGCGCTTCGAATCTTGTCGCGCCTTGCGATGCTGGATGTTGGCCCACTTACTATGTCCAGCCATTTTATGACTCCTCGCTCTTGCGCAGGCGAATATTCAATTCGCGCAATTGCGCCGCATCGACCGCGCCCGGTGCGTCGGTCATCAAGCACGCTGCGGTTTGTGTTTTCGGGAAAGCGATAACGTCGCGAATCGATTTCGCGCCCGTCATCAACATAACCAGACGATCGAGACCGAACGCGAGACCACCGTGCGGTGGCGCACCGAATTTCAATGCATCCAACAGGAAGCCGAATTTTTCTTCCTGCTCTTCCGCGCCGATACCGAGAATGCGGAAGATCGCTTCCTGCATATCGCGGCTGTGAATACGGATCGAACCGCCGCCCAATTCAGTGCCGTTCAATACCATGTCGTATGCGTTGGACAGCGCCGCTGCCGGATCTTTTTCAACATCTTCGACCGAACCGAGTGGCGACGTGAACGGATGGTGACACGCGCTCAGGCGACCATCGTTGTCTTCCTCAAACATCGGAAAATCGACAACCCACAACGGCGCCCACTGATGCGTGTGCAATTGCAAATCTTCGCCGAGCTTGATGCGCAATGCGCCGAGTGCGTCGGCGACGATTTTTTTCTTGTCGGCGCCGAAGAAAATAATATCGCCATCGACGGCTTCGAGACGTTTGAGCAATGCGAACGTCGCTTCTTCGCCGAGAAATTTAATAATCGGCGATTGCAGACCTTCGACACCCTTGGCGATGTCGTTGATCTTGATCCACGCCAGCCCTTTCGCGCCGTAATTTGAAACGAAGCCGGTGTAATCGTCGATCTGTTTACGCGTGAGCTTCAAACCGCCGCCCGGTACCTTGAGCGCGGCAACACGGCCTTTCTTGTCGTTGGCAGGACCGCTGAACACTTTGAAATCGACGTTTTTCATCAGGTCACAGACGCTGACGATTTCGAGCGGAATACGCAGGTCGGGCTTATCCGAACCGAAACGTTCCATCGCTTCCGCGTATTTCATGCGCGGGAATACGCCGAGATCGATATCGAGCGTGGTCTTGAACAGATCGCGAATCATGCCCTCGGTAATCTGCATGATGTCTTCAGCAGCGAGGAACGAAGTCTCGATATCGATCTGCGTGAATTCGGGCTGACGGTCCGCGCGCAAATCTTCGTCGCGGAAACATTTCGCGATTTGGTAATAGCGATCGAAACCCGACACCATGAGCAATTGCTTGAACAATTGCGGCGATTGCGGCAGCGCGAAAAATTTACCGTTGTGCGTGCGGCTCGGCACCAGATAATCGCGCGCACCTTCCGGCGTTGCGCGCGTCAGAATTGGTGTTTCGAGATCGAGGAAGCCCTGCGCATCGAGATAGCTGCGCAATGTCGAAGTGATGCGCGCGCGCAGCTTCAAACGCTCCTGCATTTCAGGGCGACGCAAATCGAGATAGCGATAACGCAGGCGGACTTCTTCGCCGACCGAGTGATGCTCGTCGAGCGGGAATGGCGGTGTCGCCGCGGCGTTGTAAATTTCGAGTTGTTTGCCGAGCACTTCAATGGCACCCGTCGGCATATTCGCATTGACGGTATTGGCCGCACGCGCGCGCACACGTCCGACGATTTTCACCACGTATTCACTGCGCACTTGGTCCGCGCGCTGAAAATGCTCGCCCACATCCGGATCGAACACGACTTGCACGATGCCTTCACGGTCGCGCACATCGAGGAAAATAACGCCGCCATGATCGCGACGACGGTCGACCCAACCGCAAAGGGTGACTTCTTGATCGATGTGGTCATTGCGAAGCGTGCCGCAATAATGGCTGCGTGTAGTCAAAATAATTTTCCTTTAGCGATCATTCGAAAGCACCCGGCGCTGTCGCCGGGCTTTGTACAATTTATTTCATTCGCTGGCAGTGCAAGCTCCGCTGCCACAGCCCGTTGCAGGACATGCTGCGGGAGCCGAGTCGGATGACGTCGAGCCGGACTCTGCCACATTCTTTTTACTGCCCGATTTGAAATCGGTTTCGTACCAGCCACCGCCTTTTAAGCGAAAGCCCGCAGCCGACACCTGCTTTTGCAAAGCATCCGCGCCGCATTTAGGGCACTTTTTCAATGGATCATCACTGAGCTTCTGCAGCGCCTCCAGCTCATGCTGGCAGGCTTCGCAACGGTATTCATAAATCGGCATACAAACCCCCACAAACTCGTTACCAGGCGCCGAAGGCGCGCGATTATACCTGATGCTCTCGGCATCAGTAACCGGGATAAATGAGGTCAAATAGCCATTAATCAATAGGAGCACAAAGCAAAACAACCCGAACCTGGGCTCTCGCTTCGAGGCCGGCCACTCCGAAAGTACGAATTAGGGGGGGAATTGAGAGGGAGCGACGGTACAGCTTTGGGAGGGAAAACACCGGAGCGAGATCGCCCCGGTGCCAGAACAAGATCGAGGCTTACGCTTCGACGAATTCCTTGAGTTTTTTCAGCGGGCGAACTTTAACTGCAATGCTCGCCGGCTTGGCTTTGAACATCACTTCTTCGCCAGTGAACGGGTTGATGCCCTTGCGAGCCTTTTTGGCTGGCTTTTTAACGGTGGTGATTTTCAACAGACCCGGCAGCGTGAATTCGCCGAGACCTTTTTTGCCGATACTGCGCGCAACAAGCGATTCGAGTTCGTCGAACACCGCAGCAACTTGCTTGCGGTTCAGCTCGGTGGCTTCAGCGATAGTGGTCAGTACTTGGCTTTTCGAAAGTTTGGTGGTGACTGCAGCGGTCGCTTTTTTCGGAGCAGCTACTTTTTTCGCAGCAGCTTTTTTCGGAGCGGCTTTAGCAGCAGCCTTTTTCTTTGGAGCAGCTTTCTTAGTTGCCATATGAGGTTCCTTTGTTTGTTATGACGAAAATCGCATTGAGTAAAAGTCACTACGCAAATTAAATTGCGATGTTTGGAATCACCCCTAACGACACCGCCGCAGCGCAGAAAACACTCGTTTTACCGAGCAATTTGCACGCCCCCGCGAATGTCTGCGCATGGTATAGACGAAACAAATCTGCAATACAAGCGTTTTTTGTGTTTTGGATTAAAAAAGATGCATTTTTCCAGTGTTTTTTGCTTTATCGGTTAAAAACACGCTAAAAAGCAGCGGAAATTTGCTCGACGATATGCCGCGCTATTGGCATTGCAGATGTTGCAGCTGGCGACGGTGCATTGCAAACATGCAGCGATCGCGCGCTGCGCACAAAGACAAAATCGTGCAGCAAGCGCCCGTGATTATCGACCGCCTGCGCGCGAATACCCGATGGGTGCGGCGTAAAATCATCGAGCGTTAATCGCGGACAATATTTCTGCGCTTCGCGCAAATATGCGATCGGCAGCAGGCTATTGCGTATTTCGCGCAAACCCTGCACCCAATATTGCGGCAGCAAATGCCAGAACCCCGAAAAACTCGCCATATCGAATACATCGCGCAAATTGAATTGCGCGTTGCGATAGGCCTCTCGCCCCGGTGCGAGCACGGCGTTCGGCCCAACGGTGATTCCACCATCGATCATGCGCGTGAGATGAATACCAAGAAACGGCAGCGCCGGATCGGGCAGCGGATAAATATGATGAGTTATCGAAATGGATGACTCGGCATTAAGCCGAAAATATTCGCCGCGAAATGGCAGGATACGGAAATCGGCGTGCAACCCTTGCATACGCACAAGCCGATCGGCCATCACGCCCGCGCAGACGATAAGATACTGCGCATGGAAATCGCCGCCACCGCTAGAAACAACGATTTCCGCTGGCTTTTCCTGCAGCGCCAACACTTCGACACCCATGCGCAACTCACCGCCTGCAGCGACAAACAACTCCAGCAGCTTCCGGCAAATTTCCGCGTAATTACACATTCCGGTTGCAGGAATGCGCAACGCGCCGAGTCCGGCAATCGACGGCTCGGCTTCGCGCAATCGATCCGCACTTAACGCTTCGTATTCGATGCCATTGTCGAGGCAACGCGCTTCAAGCTCGCGCATGCGCTGCATTTCCAATGCATTCGTCGCCACCAATAATTTGCCGCAGCGCTCGACGGGCAAATCGTGTTCACGACAGAAATCATAAGTAGCGGCGGCGCCCGCCTTGCAAAACCGGGCTTTCAAACTGCCCGGCGTGTAGTAAACACCGGCGTGAATGACCCCGCTGTTACGACCGGTTTGATGCGCGGCGCCAACCGCTTCTTTTTCTAACAATAGAATCGAGCGCCCGGGAAAGTTTTGCTGTAGTTGCCGTGCAGTCGCGGCACCGACAATACCGCCACCGATAACGATGAAGTCGTAGCGCATCGGTGTTAACGAATGGCCGGCTGAAAATCGGGCGATGACAGCAGCGCCTCGATCTCGGCAATACGATCGCGTAATACATCGTCGGCATACGGCTGCGCCGGCACCGTTCCCCACACCGGTTTTGGCCAAGCCTTATCCGTGTTAAACCGCGCGATGATATGCACGTGCAACTGCGGGACGACATTGCCGAGCGCCGCCACATTCATTTTGTCGGCGCGAAAATGCCCCGCCATCGCCGCGCTGACCTGCGCGATTTCATCGAGCAATTGCTGTTGATCGACGCGGGACAACTCGAACAATTCGATAATTTCCTCGCGGCGCGGCACCAACACCAGCCACGGATAATTAGCGTCGTTCAAAAGCAGCACGCGACTCAACGGCAAATCACCGATAGTGATGCAGTCTTTTGCCAATTGGGTATGCAATGCAAACATGGGTAGCTTCCTCCGCGACGCGAATCAATCGTAAAATGCGTGCTCATTTTCGATTATTGGAATCCACATCCGCCATGCGCGCAAGTCAATTTCTGCTTTCCACACTCAAAGAAACACCCGCCGACGCCGAAGTGATCAGTCATAAACTGATGCTGCGCGCGGGCCTGATCCGTCGCCTTGCGTCAGGTTTGTACACGTGGTTGCCGCTCGGGTTGCGTGTACTGCGTCGCGTCGAAACCATCGTGCGCGAAGAGATGGATAAATCCGGCGCACAGGAAGTGTTGATGCCGGTCGTGCAGCCGGCGGAATTGTGGGAGGAATCCGGACGCTGGGTGCAATACGGCCCCGAGCTCGCGCGCCTGAAAGATCGCCACGATCGTCCCTTCTGTCTCGGCCCGACGCACGAAGAAGTCATCACCGATCTGATTCGCAACGAAATCAAAAGCTACAAACAATTACCCGCGAATTTTTATCAGATTCAAACCAAATTCCGCGATGAAGTGCGCCCGCGTTTCGGCGTGATGCGCGCACGTGAATTCGTGATGAAAGATGCGTATTCGTTTCACAACGATCAGGCCTCGCTGCAGGAAACCTACGATGTTATGCATCGCACCTACTGCAATATTTTCACGCGCCTCGGTTTGAATTTCCGCCCCGTGCTCGCCGATACCGGTTCGATCGGTGGCACCGGCTCGCATGAATTCCATGTACTGGCTTCATCGGGCGAAGACGATATCGCGTTTTCCGACAGCAGCGATTTCGCCGCGAACGTGGAAATGGCCGAAGCACTCGCACCGAGCGGCGCTCGCCCCGCTGCAACCCAATCGATGCAGAAAGTCGCGACACCGAATGCGCACACAATCGACGAAGTCAGCGCATTATTAAAAATCGAAGCAAAGCAAACCGTGAAAACACTCGTCGTTTTGGGCGCTGAAGAAGAAGGCAAACCAACACCTCTCGTTGCGCTGGTTTTGCGCGGTGATCATTCGCTCAACGAAATCAAAGCGGAAAAAATCAGCGGCGTCGGCAAGCCTTTGCAATTTGCGAGCGATGTGCAAATCGAACAAGTCATCGGCTGCAAACCTGGCTCGATCGGCCCGGTCGGTTTGAAAATCGAAACCATCGTCGATCGCTCGGCGGCCCATCTCGCCGATTTCGTTTGCGGCGCGAATGACGATGGTTATCACCTCACCGGCGTCAATTGGGAGCGCGATCTGCCGCTTGCGCGCGTCGAAGATATTCGCAACGTCGTCGAAGGCGACCCCAGCCCCGATGGTAGAGGCACATTGCAAATCAAACGCGGCATCGAAGTCGGCCACATCTTCCAGCTCGGCACCAAATACTCTCAAGCGATGAACGCGAAAGTATTAAATGAAGAAGGCCGCGAGCAGATCATGATCATGGGCTGTTACGGCATCGGTGTGAGCCGCGTGGTGGCATCGGCCATCGAGCAGAATCACGACGATAACGGCATCATTTGGCCCGATGCGATCGCACCATTCCAAATCGCCATCGTGCCACTCAACGCACAGAAATCGGAAAACGTGCGCACACAGTCGGAACAGCTTTATAGCCGCCTGCAGAGCATAGGCTATGCTGTGTTGCTGGATGACCGCAACGAACGCCCGGGCGTGAAATTCGCGGATATCGATTTGATCGGCATTCCGCATCGCTTTGTCATCGGCGACCGCAGTCTGGCTGAAGGCAAAATCGAATACAAAAACCGTCGCGAAACGGAAGCGCGTGAAATTGTGTTAAGCGATATCGATGCGTTTTTACAGCAACACATTCCTCTGCGTTAAACCGAGTAGCCTCGTGAAGGCATGGGCGATTGCGCTGGCGCTGTGCGTCGGTGCAATCGATGCTAACGCTGCCGGTATGCCGCGCGACGAACAGGAACGCGCGGAAATGCGCGAATTCCTCAAAGCCGCAATCAACAAATCCGATAGTTTTGCCGATCGTTTCGACGCCGAAGTGTGGCTGCTCGATATGTCGACGCGGCTCGCCAAATTCATGCCCGACCCCGAAGAGCGCCTGGAATTATTGCGCGCGGTGCATCGCGAAGCGCGTCGTGCGGAATTAAAACCCGATCTCGTTCTCGCGCTGATTCAGGTGGAAAGCCGTTTCGATCGCTACGCCGTGTCGCGCGCAGGTGCGCAGGGACTCATGCAAGTGATGCCGTTCTGGAAACGCGATATCGGCCATCCCGACGACAATCTCACCAACCCCGAAACCAATCTCTGGTACGGCTGCCAGATTCTGAAGTTCTACATGAAAAAGGAAAACGGCAACTGGATGCAGGCGCTCGCGCGCTACAACGGCAGTTATGGGAAGTTGTGGTATCCGGCGCGAGTGATGGATGCATGGCGCGATCGCTGGTATGCGGGCGATCTATAACACACCCAGTCCCTACAACAAACCAAAGTCACGCAATGTGTTTTGCAACTTTTCTTTATCGATCGGCTTGCGAATGAAATCGAGCGCACCGAGCTTAAGCACGCGATCGCGCGCGTCGGGCTGAATATCGGCTGAAATCACGATGACGACGGATTTCAAACCTTCCGCTTTGACATGCTCTAAAACCTGATAGCCATCCATCTCCGGCATGGTGAGATCGAGAAACACCATTTCACCCTTGCCGGCGCGAATCGCCTCAAGACCTTGAACACCGTTTTCGGCGAACGTCACCTCAACATCCCAACCTTCCGGCAACGCACGCAGCACTTGCTTGCGCGCCATATTGGAGTCATCGCAGATCAGCAACGGAATGGACATCAGATATGAACGCTCACGGCCCTGTTTATGGACACAAACTCATTATTGGCAAAACTGGATTCAGTATAGAACGCGACTCGCAGTTTGCCTCCCTGACGATGCTTTCATGCGCCCAATTGGCATGAGGCGGCGCGGAGTCGATAACTACGATGCCGCCACCGCATCGGCAACGAACAGTTCTCCCGACATTCCGTTATCGCGATTCCAACGTTCGAGGATGTTCGCCAGATATTGCGCCTGGCCGTGCAGAGCGTGCAATTCCTCGAGCGTTTCGCGCTGGCCGGCAAACACCGGCAGTTTGCGCAGATCGCTCACCAACACATGCTCGGGCTGATCCATGCGCAGCACTTCGAGGCGCCAGCGAATGCTGTGCACGACCGTCCGGTAAAACAGTAATTTAGTGGAGAGCTTGATCTGCGAGAAATTATCGATATCGCCGAAGGCTTTGAAATCGCAAGCGAACAGCAATGCCGCACGATCATCCGAGGCCGCGACGGTCGCTTTGCGCTGATGATCACACAGCTGCGCCAAGTCGCCGAACAGTTCGCCCGGCGTGATCGAGTTGATCGCCTGCGCCGGATCGACCTCATCGCGATAAACGATCAGCTTGCCCTTGATCAGAAAATATAACCACGTACCCTTCTGACCGCGACGCATGATGGTCTCACCCGGCGCCAACTCGACCAGACAGGAATACGTCAATAACAATTGCAACTGCGCCTCATCGCGCAGACGCAGCTCCTTGAAGAATGGAATACGCGTCAACAGCAACGTCAACTCGCTGTTAGGAACCTGTCGAATCTCTTTGATGTGCATTTTTTACTTCTTTATTAGATGCCGCTCTTTCGCCGAAAGCGGTATTGCGACGCAACGCAATCAAAACCGCTTATGCAAATGTAGCCGCAATTGGAGCCGTTCGTAACCCGGTTTTACGGATTCCCGTCACAGACTGCAAATTCGCTGAATGAATAATCATGGTCTATCTTTATCGCCCATCAGTTCAAGGGTTTGCATCTGCGCCAAGCCTGTGGGATGCAGTGTGATTATCGGTCGCATAAGAACGCTAAGCGATCGGGATTGTCAGGGGAACGGCAGTATTATGAAATCGATTAACGCGTATCTGATTAGCCTCGTACTACTTCTAACATCATCGTTAACGCACGCGCAAAATGGCGATTTGAGCCTGAACGGCATCGCGACCTTCGAGCAATTGCGCAAGGAATACTACATCGGCGCGCTCTATCTCGGCTGGCCTGGCCACGATCAGGCGACCATCACCAATATGCCCGGTAAAAAGCGCATGGTGATCCATATCACCGCGGATCGCTGGCCGGCCTTGCGTTTCGCGCAAATGTGGAACCAGGCGATCACGATCAATAACCCGAGCGCTTTCATCAACGCCAATGCGCTCGATATTCTCGCATTCACCAGCGTGCCCAAAGGCGATCTGGTCGAAGGCGATAATCTGGTCATCGAACTCGCCACCAACAACACCACCGTGGTCTCGCTGAACGGCGTCACCGCATTGCGCACCAATAGCCCAGCGCTGTTCACAATGCTGCTCAATGGCTGGATCGGCGCCCGCCCGCCAACCTCCGAATTCAAACGCGATATTCTCGACCTCCCCAAAGACCAGGCCGCCAAAGATCTGGTGGCACGGTTTGAAGGTGTACGCCCGAATGACGCACGCAAGAAAACCATCGCCGGCTGGGGCTTCAAGGTTGAGTCTGAGGCCGCTGCTCCGGCTGCTGCCGCAACGGTTGCCACGGTGACTGCGGCCGCAACGCCTGCCCCGACACCGACTCCGACCAAGAAACCGGAACCCGAAGCGAAGCCTGCGGAAACGCCTAAAGCCGTTGCCGAAACCAAGCCCGCACACGAAACAAAACCGGCCGAAACCAAGCCTGCGGAACCCAAAGTGGCGGAAGCGAAACCCGTACCGGCACCGACCCCTGTTGTCGTGGCGGAGCCGGCCAAGCCAGTAGCTCCAGCGCAACCCGATCCCGCAGCGCTGGCGGCGAAGGCAGCTCGCGCCAAGGAACAGGAAGATCTCAACGCCGAGTACACCAAAGTGGTCCGTAACAAGGTGCTGAAAAATATCACCTATCCAAAACGCGCGGAGAAAGACAACATCGAAGGCCTGGTCATGGTCCGCATCAAAGTCGGTCGCGATGGCGGTTTGGGCTCCGTAGAGGTAGCGCAATCAGCCGATGATCTGCTCGATGAAGAAGCGTTGCGCGCAGTTAAAAAGGCAGCTCCTTTCCCGAAAGCACCCGACGCGCTCGAAGGCAACTCGTTTGAATCGATTGTCCCTATCGTCTTCAAGCTCTCGCAATAAGTTCGCCGCGCCCGCGATCGTAAAATGCAGCCGCGATCGCAAAACAAAGAAGCAAAAGCAACAAACGTTCCCCACCGCCGCCGGTCAGTTTCTCCGGCGGCACTTGCACCCCAAACTATACTGAACCTACGTTAAAACCGCGCTGTTTCCACGGCCGTACCGATTTACGACAATGCGTCAATCCGCTCCCGAAAAGCTCGATAATCTGCTTCCAGATCTGAACGAATCCGATCGCATTGCGCACGCCGATTTAATTCTGTGTCATTTCTGTCACGCAGCGATTACCACGCGCCACGAAGAACTCGTTATGAGCGGCGGCCATCAGCATCGCTTCGTCAATCCGAATGGATTTCAATTTCACATCGGCTGTTTCAAACTCGCGCCCGGCTGCGACATCAGCGGCCCCGCCACCGACGAATACACCTGGTTCCAAGGTTACGTTTGGCAAACCGCACGTTGCAGCGATTGCGGCGAACATCTCGGCTGGCTCTACCAGAACGGCGAAGCCAAGCAGTTTTTCGGCCTGATTATCGACAAACTCGTCCGCTACCAAGCGCAGTAATGCCCACGCCGTCGCTGGCTTTGAGCTCACTGCGCACCGTATGATGAGCGCCGCTTTTATCGTCGCGTATTTACTTGAATGACCTCCACACCCTTCATCGTCCCGCATTGCGAACGCGAAATAGCCATCGTGTTTGCCGACGAACATATCGTCGTCGTCGACAAGCCCTACGGCCTGCTCTCGGTACCAGGGCGCGATCCCGCCAATCGCGATTGCGTGCCCTCGCGCTTACAAAGCGAATACGGCGAATTGCGCATCGTGCATCGACTCGATCTCGACACTTCAGGATTGATGATTCTGGCGCGCGATGCCGACACGCATCGCCAACTCAATCGTCAATTCGAACAGCGTACGGTGGAAAAATATTACGAGGCGCTGGTGTGGGGATTGCCCGTCGAGGACGAAGGCAAAATCGATTTACCGATTATTGTCGATTGGCCGAATCGCCCGAAAAAAATCGTCGACCATGAAAACGGCAAATCCGCGCAAACGCTTTATCGTGTACTCGAGCGCGATGCAGAAAAAAATATCGCGCGCGTCGAATTGAAACCGATCACCGGGCGCTCGCATCAGTTGCGTGTGCATCTTGCCGAAATTGGCCACCCGATTTTAGGCTGCCCGTTCTATGCGCACGACGCCGCACGCAATGCGTATTCGCGCTTGACGCTGCATGCGCGAGATTTGGAGCTCACGCATCCAGCCACCGGCAAGAAAATGCACTTCCATGCGCCGGTGCCGTTTTAGCGCATGTGTCCATACATAGCATGCACTTGCCAGCATGCGCCCATCGTTAGAGACTAAGCGAAATACCCGACAACGAGACACCGTTGTGGTCACTTGCGAACAAAACGACGAAGCAACGCTGCTGGTCGCGCAACCCAATCGCTCGGCGAGCTGGCAATTCAATAAAATCATCATCGCGATTTTTGCGTGCTGGTGGACACTCATCGCAAGCTTTTTCGTGCTTAAAGGATTGTGGCCCATCATTCCTTTTGCAGGTATCGAAGTCGGCGGACTCGCACTAGCGCTTTACTATGTGTGCTGGAAATTGCAGCAGCGCCACGTGCTGACGTTTTGCGAATCGAATATCACGCTGCAAAAAGGCGCGTACTATCCGCGCTTCTCATGGCACTTTCCGCGCGAGTCGGTTTCGCTCTCGGTCGAAGTACAACCTCACCCATGGGACCCACTCAAAATATTTTTATGCGATCGCGAGCAGTCGATTCCCGTCGGCAATTTTTTAAATAAGGACGACAGCAAGAAATTGCTCGAGTTATTGCGTCAGCAAGGTTTGGGTGTGCGCAACTTCAGTGAATTGAGCCGACTCGATTTGTGAATCGGCTGTGTCGGCGTATTACGCTACCGCTAATACGCCCCACGACATTATTTACTCGCTAAAAAATTCGATACGTCCGAAGCGACCATAATCCGCCACATAAATCCCTTTTTGCAGCGGCCCTGCTTTACCGAGTGCGCCCGTAATCAACACCTGCCCCGGCTGAATCGTCCAACCGCTCGCGAGCGTGCGATTCACAAGAAATAACAACGCTTGCCATTGATCGTTAAGCGCATCGCGACCGCCGCCCTGCGTAACGATTTCACCGTCGCGATACAGCGTGATCTCAATGGAATTAGGATCGATCACACTCGGTGCACGACCGGGTCCTGCAATAAAATATTTCGCGCCAGCATTGCTTGCGATGATATCGACACCCGTGAATTTTTTATCGCCGCCCGCATGACTTAAATCAGGCAACTCGATCACTGGCAGCATTTCACTGACGACTGCTTTTAAAGCATTCACATCGGCCAATGGATATTGAATGCGTTCGGCAAAGCGATAACCAATTTCCACTTCCACGATCGGCTTGCGGTAATCGCGCATTTTGACGTGATAACCATCCTCCGCTTTTTTCAGCTGGCTGCCGCCCGGTAAGACGCCCGCGATAGGCTCGTTGATACCGAATTGCTGCTGGCCGGCAGCACTGGTCAAGCCCGCCTTGAAACCATCCGGTGCGCGCGACAGTGGCACTTCATGCAATGCGTTGTATTGAATACGGTACGCAGCTGCGGTGGTCAGCTCCTTGCCAAAATGCTCGCTCAGCAACGGCACCGGCTCGTTATTCACCCAGGCGTGGGTTATACGCTTGCTGCCCTCGGGCACGGGATCGACGACCGTTGCGCAGGCGGATAAAACCAATGCCAGAGCGGTAATACGGGTCACGTTAATAAGGGAAGGCACGCACATTGTGATTCCTTAGAAAGTAGGCGGATTTGGACGGGGCACAGCATAGCCGATCCCGCCGTGATCTACTTATGCCCGCCCAGCGCGGACTCAGGTAAACTACGTCCCCTCAAAAAACACCACGCGTCCTATCAGCATCGCAACGCCCAGAGAATCGCATGTCTTCAAATTCCAACTCCCGCAAAGTCGGTTTTGTCAGCCTCGGATGCCCCAAGGCGTTGGTCGACTCGGAACGCATCCTCACGCAATTAAAACTCGAAGGCTACGACGTGGTGCCGACGTATCAGGACGCCGATGTCGTGGTGGTGAATACCTGCGGTTTCATCGATAGCGCAAAACAGGAATCGCTCGATGCCATCGGCGAAGCGATTAAAGAAAACGGCCGCGTGATTGTCACCGGTTGCATGGGCTCGGGCGCCGACGCCGAGCGAATTAAAGAAGTGCATCCGCAAATTCTGTCGATCTCGGGCGCAGCGCAATACGAACCCGTGATGCAAGCGGTGCATGAATATCTGCCGCCGAAAACCGAACACAATCCGCTGATCGATCTAGTCCCGCCGCAGGGCATTAAATTAACGCCACGCCATTACGCGTATTTAAAAATTTCCGAAGGCTGCAATCATCGCTGCACGTTCTGCATTATTCCGTCGATGCGCGGTGATCTCGTCAGCCGTCCGATCGGCGATGTGATGGACGAAGCCGAGCGTTTAGTAAAAGCCGGCGTGCGCGAAGTGCTCGTCATTTCGCAAGATACGAGCGCTTATGGCGTCGACACAAAATATCGCACGGGATTTTGGAACGGTCAGCCGATCAAAACGCGCATGCAGGAATTGTGTGAAGCGCTGGGTGAACTCGGCGTGTGGGTGCGTTTGCATTATGTGTATCCGTATCCGCACGTCGATAACGTGATTCCGTTGATGGCTGAAGGCAAAATTCTGCCGTATCTCGATATTCCATTTCAGCACGCAAGCCCGCGCATTCTGCAATTGATGAAGCGCCCAGCGCATCAGGAAAAAACCTTGGAGCGCATTAAGCGCTGGCGTGAGATCTGTCCTGAATTAACCATTCGCTCGACATTCGTCGTCGGCTTTCCGGGCGAAACCGAAGAAGATTTTCAACTGCTGCTCGATTGGTTGGAAGAAGCGCAACTCGATCGCGTCGGCTGCTTTGAATATTCCCCTGTCGAAGGTGCTACCGCTAACGATCTGCCCGATCATGTACCCGATCACATCAAGAAAGATCGCTACGAACGCTTCATGGCCGTGCAACAAAAAATCTCCGCCGCGCGCCTGGAGAAAAAAATCGGCTCATTGATCGAAGTGCTGATCGATGAAGTCGTCGACGAAGGCGCCGTTGCACGCTCTTGGGCCGACGCCCCAGAAATCGACGGACGCGTGTTTATCGATCGCGAATATCTCGACGGTTTCGAGAATTTACAGCCCGGCGATACACTCGTCGTCGAAGTGATCGATTCCGACGAATACGATCTGTGGGGCGTTCCCGCCGCTCTCGGTTAATCGACTGATTTAGTCATGAACGTTATTCTGCTCGAACCGCACGACTATCTATCGGAAGAAAATGGGTTCAACGATAGCCGTGTGCGTTTGAGCGATGAGCGTGCGCAGCATATTCGCGAAATCCTCGGCGCCGAAAAAGATAAAACATTGAAAGTCGGCAACCTCAGTGGATTGCTCGGCAGCGCTGATGTTTTACGTATCGATGAAGATTGTGTCGAGCTGCGTGTCACTTGCGATCGTGAACCACCACCCAAATTACCGCTCACGATTATTCTCGCCCTGCCACGCCCGAAAATGCTGCGGCGAATTTTGCGCACGGTCGCCGAACTCGGTGTGCGCGAGCTGATTCTCATCAACAGCGCAAAAGTCGAAAAAAGTTATTGGCAGACACCGGCGCTGAACCCCGAGACAGTTCGCGATTATTTTATCGATGGCTTACAGCAATCCGGCGACACTGTGTTGCCTTCCATTCACTTTGAAAAACTATTCAAACCCTTCGTCGAAGACCGTCTGCCCGCGCTGTTAAAAAACTCTCACGGCATTGTTGCGCATCCAGGAACGAACGATGCCTGCCCCATCGCCTTCAATCAGGATTGTGTTCTGGCCATCGGCCCCGAAGGCGGGTTTACGCCGTACGAAGTCGAAAAGCTCAGCGCAGCCGGCATGCACGCTGTGCATTTGGGCACACGCATCCTGCGCGTGGAAAACGCATTGACGACACTCATAGCCCGCCTGTATTCCTAACGATAAAACTCAGCCGCGCTCAGTCGGCATGCGCAATAAAGCCCGCCACCTCAAAACGCTGTGGCGGACTTTAGCTTCGCGATCAGCTCAGCGGGTGTAAGCCCACAAATCGACAATCGCGCTGCCATCGTCACTGACCAGCCGGAACACTGCCGGCGCATAGTCGCGATCGACAATCAACGCCCCTGTCGTTTTGGCTGGCACCGCGCCACAGCCGGCTGCATTCAGTGTCAGCTTCAACGTGGCTGGCAGCATACCGGCCTCGACCCGACCACTCAGCTTGCACGCGGAGTTTCCCGCCACGATGTCGCCATTGGCAGCGATGGCGAAGCTAACCGTGTCACCGCTCGCCAACCGCGTTTCATAACTGCCGACCACATCGGCGACCGCGACATCATCGACCACAAGCGTGGTGCTTTGTAGGAAGCTGATCGCCACGTCCGTGTTGGAGCGCGGAACGACAACCCATTTGGCGCTGCTGTTTTCGCGACGGTAGAGCGCGTTGGCGCGATCATCGTCATCGGCCATCACCAGCAGACGCCCGCCGCTGGTGTCGGCGTAGTATTTGCCGACGGTAAGATCGTCGGCGCTGCCCGTCGAGACGATGTAAGCACCGGCCGGCAGATCCGGTACCGAGACCTGAGCGATCTTCTTGCCGGAGCCACCCCCGCTGCACGCCGCCAATGACAGTAACGCTGCTGTCAGCGTGAGAAATTTGAATGTGCGCATGTGCGAACCTCCCTCACTGCAACAGATCTTTCAGGCGTAGCCGCAGCCACTCCTGACCGGCCGGACGCTGCTCGAAACCGAGCTGCATTGCCGCCACAGAGATGCGGTCGCGATACACCACACTCTCATCCTCCGCCTGAGCCGCCGTGGGTGTGTCGGGGTTGAGCGAGGCGCCATAACCGGGGTTAGTGGAGCGGAATTTGAGCGGCGTGATCAGCTCGTAGGTTCCCATGCGCGCGAACGCAAATGGCGTCGATGCAGTCAGGACATCGGGAAAGTTGACCGTCAGCGCCAGCCGGGATGGCAGCAGTGGACCATTGCCTGCTTTGGCGATGAGTGTGTCGACCAATTGTTTGGTGAGTTGGGCGATGATAGGTGAGCTTGGATGCGCCAGGTTGACGTCGTCTCGCGTGGCGCTGCCGGCGCTCAGCGCGATAGCGGGAATACCGCGCCCTGCCGCCATCTGCACGTTACCCACAGTACCGGAGTTGGTGCCGAGCTTGCCGACATTCGGGCCCTCGTTAGGGCCGGACAACACCAGATCGGGATCCTTGCCCCAAGCAGCCTGGGCCACCACATCGATGCCGTACATCGTCGCCATGACCGGCGTACCGTGCACGTAATAGTAATCGCCCGTGTTGAAGCCGGCCTTCGTCATCGGGCCAAAGGCCGGATCGCCGACTGCAGCAGCACCGCTGCGACACCCGGAAGCCGCTTGAGCGTCATTGGTTGCGGAGACGGTGCTGAAGTTGTACATGACCAAAGCACCGCTGCGGCCGCTTTGATTGGTGCACGGTACCGAGACCACGACGTCATGACCCGCGGCGGTCAGCGTGTCATAGAGCGCTTTGACGTTACTGGTGAGACCGTCGTCATTGGAGATAAGAATATTGAGCGCCTGTGTCGTCATCGACATGCCGCCAACTGCGGCAGCGAAAGCGCATTGAAGTAATCGTTTCGAGAAAGCCATGAATTCCCCCAGGATTAAGGTTTGTTATAGGGATGACTGCGAGAGTCATGGCGGACCATGCCGTAAACAGCACGACGAAACTTCTCAGTTTATGGAGTGAGATAAGAAAAGAGGGGAATGGCTGGCAGGAAACAGGGGAGGTATTCGCCCTCGATCAATGGGCGATCATTTTTGGCCGCTGCCGATATTCGCTCGGCGACAATCCCGTTGCCTGTTTGAAATGTTTATAAAAGACCGACTGCGAGTTGTAGCCAGCATCCAGAGCCACTGCCGCGATTTTCAGCGGCGGTTGAACATCCAACAGCCGCTTGGCCTCTTCGAGCCGATAACCGTTCATCAGCTCGAAGAAACTCTTACCTGCGCACTGATTAATGATTTGACTCAGCTGATAGCTCGGCAACCCGGCAAACTCTGCAAGCTCCGAAAGACGCAAATCGTTTTTTAGCCAGGGCCGTTGTTGCTCCAGTAGATTCTGTAGCGCATGCCACTGCCGCTCGGCGGACTCGCTCGTCAACGCACTGGTTTCGTATTTTGCGCGAGGCGCTTCCGCCGGCACTGCCGTTGACCGCTCCGAATCGGGCGAGTCGGGACGACGGCGCGCAAAGATATCCGCTTGAGTAAGCGCCACCAACGCGATGACGTAATACAGGACAACGATCACCGCCAGCGAATAGATTTGGCGCGGCCACAACGTCAGACCGGGAATCAGCCTCACCAGATGAATCAATAACCCCATCGCCATCAGGCACAGGAATATTCGAATACACCAGTGAATCCCTCGAAAATCCACCCCGGCCTTATTGGAAAAGAGATGTTCTATTCGGTGCCGATGTCGCCGGATAAGGTGATCCGCATACAACAGATAGATTGTGTGCAAGAGATAGTGGCCTATCCCGATCATCGCTGCCGAATCGGGTGGCAAGCCCGCTGCCGTCTGTTGCGCGGCTTGCAAGCCAACGTGCATGACATGAGCAGCCAGCGTCAGCAGCAGAAACGGAGCGGCATAAATAACGCTCTTCGGCTGCAGCCGATAATCCGGCTCAAGCATCGATTTGATGTAGCAGATCAACAGCGGCAAGCTGAAAGCACCCGCAACCGAAAACAAAAAAAGAATGGAAGCGTCGAGTGCGACACGATGATACGCAAGCACGATGATCAGCGGCATCGGCAGCTTCAGCGCCAACGAAATCGCCAACAGACGATTGGCCGCACGATTACCGCCGCGATTCAACAACAATGCCGGAATCAGCGTCAGCCCCAGTATCAGGCCGCTGTAGGCCAGCATCGTGCGAATATCCATGAATTAGGACTGAGGCCCGAGACAGACGCCCGTACCACCCAAGCCGCAATACCCACCCGGATTTTTGGCTAAATATTGCTGGTGATAATCCTCGGCGTAATAAAATTCCGGCGCGTCGATGATTTCAGTGGTTATTGCCGAAAATCCCGCTTCTTTAAGCGCCTGCTGAAATTCGGCTTGTGTCGCCAACGCCAATGCTTTCTGCGCAGACGAATAGCAATAAATACCCGAGCGATATTGCGTGCCGATATCGTTGCCCTGCCGGAATCCCTGCGTGGGATTATGACTTTCCCAAAATACTTTCAATAATTTTTCGTAACTGATTTTTTGCGGATCAAACACAACCAGCACCACTTCATTGTGACCGGTCTGACCCGAACACACTTCCTCGTAAGTTGGATTCGGTGTAAAACCTGCGGCATAGCCCACCGCTGTTGTGTACACGCCGGGCTGCTGCCAGAAGCGACGCTCAGCGCCCCAAAAACAACCGAGACCGAACATCGCGCATTCCATTTCTGCAGCAAATGGCGGTGACAGCGGTGTATTGAGCACAAAATGTTTCGCCGGCACCGGCATTTTTTGTGCGCGACCCGGCAGTGCCCGCTCGGGAGTCGGCATCGTCAATTTGTGTTCTTTCGAGCTGAACCAATTCATAGCGCACCTCTCTGACTCGACATGTCATCGCAATAAACTTTTATATCGTCGCAATAGATTTTTTCGCAACAACGTTTTCGGAACAACGTTTTCGCAATACTATTTTTTCTCGCCGACCTCAGACGATGGCGTAACCACGCGCACCGACTGACCTTCGCCAATCGCATCGGGCGGGTTGATCACCACGGCATCATCGGCTTTTAATCCGGATAATACTTCTACCTCGGTTCCAAAATCGCGACCCAACTGGATCGACTGCAAATGAATTTGCTGCTGCGCATTCACCGTCGCCACCTGCAAACCATCGCCGCGAAAAATCAATGTACTCACAGGCAATCGCAACGCCGGCTGCACGGGCAATTTAAGATGCACGCGCGCATACGCACCCGGCAATAATTTCGCTGCAGTGTTATCGACTTCAACCTCCGCACGCAACGTGCGCGATTCGTTGTCGATAGCGTCGGCGCTGCGAACGAGTTTGCCACTGAAGCGTTGCCCCGGACGCTCGGCAAATTCGAGTGATGCATCAAGCCCCGATTTAATTTCGGCCGCGTAAATTTGCGGAATCTGAATATACACGCGCAATTTTTCGCTGGCGGTAATGCGAAACAATTCGGTGCCCGATGCCGCATTGACCAGAGTACCGATATCGATATTGCGCGCAGTAATCACCCCGCTGAATGGCGCCACGATGCGTTTGAATCCCTGCAATTCGCGCAGTCTCTCGACGTTGGCCTGCGCGGAGTCACGCAATGCGTCCTTCGCTGCGGCGTCACCAACTTTTTCATCGGCTTCCTGTTGCGATACCGCATCAGATTTACGCAGCTCAAGCCAACGCTCAGCGGTACTGCGCGCCAGCTTGGCGTTCGCGATCGCGGTCGCTAAATCCGCCTGCGCCTGCAGCAATTGCTGATCGATTTCCGGCGTGTCGATTTCAGCGAGCAATTGGCCTTTTTTAACGCGCGAACCAATATCGGCATTCCAGTTTTTTAAATATCCCGTGGTGCGCGCGTAGATCGGCGCGTCGGCGTATGCGCGTACATCGCCGGACAAACTCAGCTCTTCTGCGCCGGATTGCAGAGCTGGCTTCACGGTAGCGACCAATGCCGCTGCATTTTCATCGACACGCTGCTGCAACACCTTATCCATTTGCATGCGCATACCGATGCCGACCAACACAATCACAACGATGGCGATCGAGATGATAATTAGCCATCGGCGCTGCGCTGGCCTCAATGCAAATGCATCCACTGCATTCGCTTTCGATTCATTTTCAGAAGAACTCATTGCTCAATCTCCGCCGACAGCGGACGTCGGCGCGCATACAAACGACGAAATACCACAGGCACAAAAAATAAGGTGGCTACGGTTGCACTCAATAAACCGCCGATCACCGCGCGTCCCAGTGGCGCATTTTGTTCACCGCCATCGCCGAGACCGAGCGCCATCGGCACCATGCCGATAATCATCGCCAACGCGGTCATCAGCACGGGGCGAAAGCGCGAAAATCCGGCTTCGATGGCCGACTGCACAGCATCGCCGGTTTCGCGAAAACGTTCGCGCGCAAAACTCACCACGAGAATACTGTTCGCAGTCGCCACACCCATACACATAATTGCGCCGGTGAGCGCCGGCACACTCAAACGCGTGTGTGTGATAAACAGCATCCACACAATCCCCGCAATGGCCGCCGGCAACGCAGTGATGATGATGAAAGGATCGAGCCACGATTGGAAATTCACCACGATTAACAAATACACCAGCACGATCGCAAACGCGAGACCGATGTATAGCCCCTTGAACGAAGTCTGCATCGTTTGCATTTGACCGCGCGGAATCAATTGCACACCCTTCGGCAATTGTTGCGATTGTTCGGCAACAATTTTCATGACCTCTTTAGTCACTGCAGCGAGATCGCGATCTTCCACCGAGGCAAAAATATCGATGACGGGCTGCGCGTTGTAGTGCGTGACCAATCCCGCGCCTGAGCCGCGACCGAAAGTGGCGAGCGCACCGAGCGTCTGTGGCGGCTTATCGCTACTGCTGCTGGTAATCGGCAAATTGCGCAGCGCATCGAGCGAATCGAGCGCGTATTGCGGCATCAGTGTATTGATCGAATACGACACACCATTTTTCGGATTCAACCAAAAAGCCGGCGCGGTTTGTCCGCTGCCGCTGATCGACAGCAACATATCGGTGGCGACATCGCGCTGGGTCATTCCCGCCTGCTGCGCGCGCATGCGATCGACATCGACTTGTAGCTCCGGCATATCGAACGTTTGATGAATACGCAGATCGGCAATACCCGGAATGCGGCGAAATTTTTCCAGCAATTGATTGGCGACTTCGCGATTGGCCGCCATATTGAAGCCAACCACCTGCACATCGATCGGCGCCGGCAGGCTGAAATTCAAAATTTGCGAAACGATATCCGCCGGCAGAAAGGCGAAACTGACGCCGGGAAATTGTTCGGGCAAACGGCGACGCAATTCGCGAACGTAATCCGCAGTCGGTGCATGATTGTGCTTCAGCGAAATTAAAATATCGGCATCGGCAGAACCGATCGGCGCCGAATTCGTGTACGACAGATTGATACCACTTACCGGCAAGCCAACGTTCTGAACGAGCGTATGCAACTCATCGGCAGGAATCACCTGACGGATCACCTGCTCGACATCGTAGGCGATGCGCGCAGTTTCTTCGACGCGTGTACCCGTATGCGCGCGCAGATGCAATTTAATTTGTCCGGTGTCGACCGCCGGAAAAAAATCGCTGCCCAACCATGGCCACAATACGAGCAATGAAGCGACGATCAAGGCGAGAAAACCCGCGATGAAGATCTGCGAGTGATGCAACGCCAACGCCAGCCAGCGCCGATATTCGCACCGAATTTTCTCGAAGCGCGCTTCGAAATTATGCTGTATCGATTGCAACAGCCCGCGTTTGTGCGCAGTGGACTCATGCGCTTGCAAATGCGGCTTCAATAAATATTTGGCCAGCGTCGGCACCAGCGTACGCGACAACGCATACGAGGCCAGCATCGCGAATACGACGGCTTCCGCCATCGGCACGAATAAGTAATGCGATACGCCTTCGAGAAAAAACATCGGCACGAACACGATACAAATGCACAGTGTCGATACCAGCGCGGGCACCGCAATTTGCTGCGCGCCATCGAGAATCGCCTGCTCGACCGGCTTGCCCTGTTCGAGATGCGCATTGATATTTTCGATCGCGACAGTGGCGTCGTCGACGAGAATACCGACCGCGAGTGCCAAACCACCAAGCGTCATGATGTTGATCGTTTCGCCGAGCACCGACAGCGCGATGATCGATGCAAGGATCGACAATGGAATCGACAGCGTGATAATCAATGTGCTGCGCCAGCTGCCGAGAAACAGCAGAATCATCAGCCCAGTCAGCGCGGCGGCGATCACGCCTTCGCGAATCACGTCCTCGATCGAGGCGCGCACGAACAGCGACTGATCGGCCAGCTCGCGAATTTTCAATCCTTCCGGCGCGCTATCGCGAATTTGCGGCAGCAGCGCTTTGATGCGATCGATAATCGCGAGCGTCGAGGTGTTGCCGGTTTTCTGAATCGTCATCAATACCGCGCGCTCGCCATCGACGCGCACGATGTTCACCTGTGGCAAATAACCATCGCGCACATGGGCGACGTCGCGAATATAAATCGTCGCGCCGTTGATGGTGGTGATCGGCAAATCGTTGAGCGCATTGACGTCCTTCGGGCTGCCATTGAGTCGAACGCTGTATTCGTAGTCGCCGATTTTTTGCGTACCCGAAGGCAGAATTAAATTCTGCGCAGCGATCGCATTGGTGACATCCTGCGCCGACAAACCATGCGCCTGCAGTGCGCGCGGATTGAGATCGACCACGATACTGCGCTGCTTGCCGCCGTAAGGATACGGAATCGACGCACCCTGTACGGGCGCCAATTGCAAACGCATAAACGAATTACCGAAATCGAAAATCTCGGCTTCAGTCAGCGTTTCGCTCGACATCGCCAATTGCAAAATCGGCACGCTCGACGCGTTGTACGTGATGATGAGCGGCGGTTGCGTACCCGATGGAAAACCGCGCAGCGCCGATTGCGAAATCGCCGTGATCTGACTCATCGCCAGCTCGAGCTGCGCGTGCGGGTGCATGAAGAATTTAACAATGGCGATACCGCCGAGCGATTGCGATTCGATGTGCTCGATATCGTTGACGGTGATGGTCGCGCTGCGCTCAAAACCGATGGTAATGCGATTCGCCATCTCCTCTGCCGGCAATCCGCTGTAATTCCAGATGACCGTGATGACGGGAATATCGATTTTGGGAAAAATATCGGTGGGCGTGCGCAGGATGGTGAGCGGCCCGAGGATCAGCAACAGCAATGCGAGCACGATAAACGTGTAAGGTCGCTGCAGGGCGACGCGAACAATCCACATGAGCGATCCTGGAATACTGTGAGGGCGAGAAGCCGCTTTCGACATGACGAGTGCAACTGTGCACTCGTGCGGCCCCGCGATTATTACCCGAGTCAGGTGTTAGGAAAAGAGCTGCGCGCAAGGAAAAGCCGATAGCCGTTATTTGTAACGAATTGCTAATGCCCGACGGCGACACGAGTTCGATTTTCACCCAACCTCGATCGATTGGCGATCCCGCCATTGCCGCAGCACCAGATAACGCCCGTGCAACGCACCGCGATCGAAATTGCCGAAGCCGAGCAGCGTGCCATCGTACCCCTGCGCCGCCGGCAACCACTTCACGCATTCCAGTCCAGCCTTGATGCCGTCGCGCGACAGTTCCGGCGCACGCGCCACACCCTCGGCGACGAGCCGACCGATATCGAAGCCTTTTGCCGCAGCCAATTTATTCCGCGCCCGTGTTTGTGTGCGTTCATAGAATGCGGCGAGCGTGGTGTTGTGATCGGAAAATAAATCGACGTAAATCCAGCCATCGATCGCATCGGCGTATGCCGGCGCATAGCCGCGAATGCCTGCGGTGTTCATCGCGCACACGCCACGCCAGTCATGCGCACGTACTGCACGGGCGACGGCGGGCGCTGAAATACCGAGACCGAGATAAACCAACGCATCGATTTTTGCATCGGCCGAGCTTTCGCCTAACGAGTCTGAATCTAACGAGTCCGAGCCTAACGAATTTGTATAGAGAGAGTTTGCACGGACCGAATTTGAGAAAAATATGGCAGCGACTTGCGTTTCCGCGTGCTCTGCCAGCGGCGAAATCTCGATCGCTGCGGCGATTTGTAGCGCGACGATGCGAGCTTCGGCGCGAAAAAATTGGAGATGGCCGTGACCGATCGGCGAATTATCGTAAATCACGCCGACGCGTTGTGCGCCGATAGCCGCAAGATAACGCGCGAGCACAATCGATTCGTCTTCGTGCGAACCCACTTGCAGCTGGAACATGTAGTCGCTGCGCGCACGCTCGCTGCCCGCCCAATTAATCGTCGGCACGCGATATTTTTCGGCAAGCGGTGTCGCGATCAATGCGTTATCACCAATCGCCGGTCCGACAATCATCAAGACATCGTCAGCGACCAGATTTTCGTACGCGCGTTGCACGGCCTCGGCACCACCCGATGGCAATCCTAAACCCCAAGCATTAATAAATTCGACGGGATGCGAGATGCGGCCACTCGCAATCGTTTCATCCATAATCAGACGCAGCCATTGTTCTATGTCGGCAGGATTGGGCGGCGCGTCTGCTAGATCGTTCAAAATACCAATGCGTATCGGCGATTTCACCATGACATCTCGATCAATTTATTTTTCGGAGAAAATTGTGCGCGCGGACGACAGGAAAAATACTTAGAGCTCGGCGATAACGCGCTGCAACTCGGACTCCAGCGCAGCGAACAAGGTGCCGATTTCAATGCGCGCTGCAGCATCGGGCAATTGCTTTTGTTCGAGCGCAATTTTGAAATGCCGATCGATCGCGCGCGCACGCGTCGTTAATTCATCGTAACCAAACGTCGCTCCCGCTCCCGCCAGATTATGCGTGCTGCTGTGCAAGCCGCGCAGCGCGTCGAGATTGCGCTCGGCAATATTCCACTCCGCATCGAGCACCTGCCATTGCTGTTGCAATGTCATCAGCCGCGAGGGCAGTTCCCGACGAAACTGCTCGGTGAGCGCAGCCATGCGTTCAGCAAAGCGCTTCTCCGCTGCATTTTCAATTTGAACTGCGCCGGTTTCGCCCTGCGCTGCCACAGTCGCGATCGGCGCCGTATCGATTCGCCCCCAAATATCGCGCAACGTATCAGCCAGCTTCATCGGATCGAACGGCTTGGCAATCACATCGCGGGCGCCCAACGATTTGAAATGCGCAACTTCACCGGGATGCGCTTTCGCCGTCATGAAAACCACCGGCGTATCTTTCAGGGAAGGTATCTCGCGCAAACGGCTCAGCGTCGTCGGGCCATCCATTTGCGGCATCATCACATCGAGCAGAATCAAATCGATGGAGATTTCGTGCGCGCGCGCGATCGCCTCCATGCCAGAACTGCAATTGATCACGCGCATGCCCGCGACAAGTTCGAGCGCGAGTTTGACGATGCGCTGAATATCGGGTTCATCCTCGACATAAAGAATATTCTGCAATACGTTTTTCAACGCTTCACTCCATCGACCGCACCGCACTTAATCAATCAACCACCCAACCAATCAACTCTACTGTATTCACCGCGCGACGATCCAGGCAGCGAATAGGCCGCATCATGCGCTCGGCAACTCGACGTAAAACACCGTTCCGCCACCATCGCGATCGACAAAGCCGATTGTTCCATGCATTTTTTCCACCAGCGTTTTGGTAATCGCAAGCCCCAGCCCGGAACCGCCGCGTGTGCGCGTATCGGATGAGTCGGCCTGCGAGAAACGCTGAAAAATACGATCGCGAAAATCCAGCGGAATACCGGGACCGCGATCGCACACCTCGATTCGAACGCAACCGTCGCCACCCAATGCGGTGATATCGACGCGATCGCCGGGCGTGGAAAATTTCACCGCATTGGAAATCAGATTGGCCATCACCTGCATGAAGCGGTTGACGTCGACCATGATCGTTTTGTCCGAATCGATTTGCGCTTGTAAATACACCGATAAATTCTGCGTATAACCCTGATTCGATTCAATCGCTTGCTCGAGCAACGCACGCAGCGAGTGCGGTTGTATATCGAGCCGCATTTTTCCCGATTCGATTTTTTCGATATCGAGAATATCGTTGATCAGCAACGACAGGCGCTCGCTATTTTTATGGGCAATATCGATCAGATCTTTCGCCGCAGCGGGCAATTCCCCCACCGCTCCGCTGGCAACCAAGCCGAGCGAGCCGCGAATCGAGGTGAGCGGTGTGCGCAACTCATGCGAAACCGAAGAAACGAATTCGCTCTTCATGCGCGCTACACGTTTCAGCTCGGTGATATCCCAGGCCACACCGATGATGCGTCGGGCAATACCGTTCTCATCGCGCTGTATCAGACCCGCGGTGCGCAACCAACGCTCGTTGTCATTGGCCAGAACCACTCGAAACTCCTGTACCTGCCGATCCGATTGCGGATTATTGATCGCCTCCAGCATCGAGGAGGTGACATATTCCCAATCATCCGGATGAACCAAGTCAGCGGTAATACCTGCGGTGGCAACCGTGCCGGGCTCCAGCCCATAGATGGCGTGCATTCGATCATCCCAGACCAACGAATTGTCGCTGAGGTCTACCTCCCAGACACCGATCCCACCAGCCTGTGTTGCCAACGACAAGCGCGTGTTCAGCGCCTGCAATTGCTCTTCATGCCGCTTGCGCTCGGTGATGTCCTCGACAATCGTCCACACATAATGCTCGCCATCGCCCGCGTTGACCGCCATGCGATGCAGGGACACTGAAATCCTGCTTCCATCCTTGCGGATAAACTGCGTCTCAAAGGCATCGGTTCCGCCATTTTTTACCAGCTCGTACCAGCGCCGGCGATTTTCCTCGCCGCACTCCGGCGCACTGATTCCGATATTGAAAAACGCCTCGAAGTTTTCGTCTTCGTAGCCGAGCATGCGCTTGAATGACTGGTTCGCGTCCACCATCGAACCATTCGCACGAATCAAAATACATCCCAACGGCGACAGCTCGAACAATGCCTGCAATTTTTCCTGGCTGGAGCGCAACGCCAGCGAAAAGGAATTTTGCAATTGCGCACGCTCGCGTTCGGCAAAACGCAGCGTGACGTTTTCCTTCACGTAGTGATGCAGGCGAACAATCACGCCCGCCAGAAAAAACATATAGACCAGTCCGAGCACACCGAGGCTCGAACCAATGCCGCTCACGCGCAAAAACATCTGCAGCTCCAACGGCAATATACACGGCAACAAAAATGCCCAGGCCACCCAGGGATTAGCTGCTAACGTGATGGCTGCGGCGGACGCAATACCTGCGGTGATGAACACCAGCAGCATTTGATGTTCCGATCCGTGTTGCGGAAATAAAATGAGATTGCCGAAACCCCAGCTGAGACCGCCGAGAAAAGAACTGAGAAGAAGATATTTGTACCAAATGCTGGAGCGAGCCATACGATCGCGATCGCGCCGCCAGCCGATAAGAATCGCCATGCGCACTGCGCTCGCCAACAACATAAAGCCGCACCACACAATGACCCGCCAGCTATCGGTGACCGGCAGCAACGTCGCACCCACCACGGCAGTGATGGCAACGGAAGCAATAAGATTGAAATGCTGCGTATTAAAGATGAGGCGCAACTGCTCCGCGCGCAGCGCCTGTTGAGGGTCATCGGCTAATAGCGTGGCGCTAACGTTTGCCGGAGTGGATGTAGCCGTGGCAGCAGCCGTATTAGTCGTGTTAACCATAGACACATTCCCTATGCGCTGACCAACAGCGTAGCGGATTTTATTTGTTCGGGTTGTGCCGATTGCGGTTGCGCCCTATGCTTACCGGCAAGCCTTCATTGATCCGAGCTGCAGCCTGCTGTGATTATCGATTTCGACACATCGAGCAATGCCTATCCTGTGCAACGATCGCCACGCAGCGATTTGCAATTCCACACGCTGCTGAATGCCTGCCCCCTGTTTTCGCCCTGGCCGATTGGCGATCAAACGCTACGGTTCAACACCCCGCCAGCTGCTTCTGGCCTGTCCACACACCCTGCCTCCTCCAATCGCCGCGAAGGTCGCCACGAGCGCGAATAAATCGCCCACCCGAAAACAAGAATTGACTGCTTGCGCGTAGTCGTTACCATGCGCGGGCTTTCTTTTAGGAATCAAGCCAATGATGACGAAGCCCGGTAAAACCGGCATTGCCCGCCTTATTGCCGCCACGGGTTATTCGCTGAAAGGCTTTCGTGCCGCCTGGAAATACGAAGAGGCATTTCGGATCGAGGCAACGCTGGCCTGTGTCTGCGTGCCGCTCGCATTCTGGGTAGGACGCGATTTGACGCACCAGCTGCTGCTGGTCATCACCTGCGCCATCGTCATCCTTGCCGAATTGTTCAACTCGGCGATCGAAGCAGCGATCGATCGTCACGGTTCGGAAATGCACCCGCTTTCGGGGCAGGCGAAGGACATCGGCTCGGCGGGCGTGTTCACCAGCCTGATGCTCTTCCTTATCTGCTGGCTCCCATCGCTGTGGCAGCGTTTTATCGGCTAGTCCGGCGAAAGTAGCACTTCAATCGCTTATCCGTATTGACAAGGCTGGCTGCGATATGAATAATCGCGCCTCTCAATTTTTATGATCCAGTCAGTTCTACTCAACGAACGGCTGACGATTTACAACCCGTTTACGATTTAGGAGTTTAGCGGTGGCGAATACGGCTCAGGCACGCAAGCGCGCACGGCAGGCAGAGAAAGCCCGCCAACACAACGGTAGCTTGCGCTCGATGGTACGCACCTACATTAAGAAAGTTGTTGCAGCCATCGCGACAGGCGACGCAGAAGCCGCCAAGACAGCTTATGCCGCTGCGGTTCCGGTGATCGATCGTATCGCTGACAAAGGCATCATTCACAAGAACAAAGCAGCTCGTCACAAGAGCCGCCTGAACAATCAGATCAAAGCACTGGCACAAAAAGCCGCTTAATCTGAATCGATAAAAAAGCCGGTTTCGACCGGCTTTTTTTATGGGCGCTATTTTGTGTCGCTAGCCAAACCAACTCTTCACTTGCAACCACAACAACCCCAGATACTCGTGCAGCGCAAACTCTGTACGCTCCAGACTTTCCGTGTCAGGCAACATAAAATCGCGCCAATTCGGGTGCGGATTATTGCGATCAAGAAAATGTGTCGGCGCAGGAATAGGGTCGAGCCCCGCAGCGTGAAATAACGTCATCGTGCGCGGCATATGCGCCGCCGAAGTCACCACCACAAACCGATGCCCCTGCACCATCGGCTTCAACAATCCAACCTCTTCTTCCGTATCGAATGATCCCGCCTGCAAATTCAAATCGTGCTCGGCAATACCCATCGAAACCGCAACTTTCGTCAAAACCAGTGTTGTCTCCGGGCCGCCGGAAATAATGAGCTTGCTGCCGGGATTTGCACGATAAATCGCGATGCCCTCCATCAACCGATAAATCGCGGCGGTATTCGGGCGATTGGTTAACGGCAATCGTGGGGCATCGCTCTGTGCGGCGCCCATCACCACAACAAACTCTGCCTGATTGGGCCGACCATTCCATTTCGGATAGCGCTCCTCCAATCGCAATAGCGCCAAATCGGAAACCGCAGTGCAACTACAAATGACAAGCACTGCGAGCCCCAACGTCACCAAGCCGCGCCCAAGCTTTTCGCGTTTACACCAGAGGAAAATACAACCCGCAACCAGAAGCAGGACTGAAAACGGCAGCGGCATCAACCAGGCGCTGATAAATTTTTTTAACACAAATCCATTCATGAGCTGTGGTTAGAGCACGACCAAATTGTCGCGATGAATAAGCTCGCGTTCGCCCTCGTAACCGAGCAGCGCTTCGATGCGATCGGAACTCTGTCCGATAATTTTTTGCGCCTCGTCTTGCGCGTAATTCACTAAACCGCGCGCGATTTCAACGCCATTCATATCGACACACGCCACCAGATCACCGCGATTGAATCGGCCTTCGACCGCCTTCACGCCAACCGGCAACAAACTGCGGCCCGATTCGCGCAAAACGCGCACCGCACCGTCATCCAACACCAGCCGGCCACTGGTTTGCATCAATCCCGCGAGCCACTGCTTGCGCGCAGCCAGCGGCTGGTTGTCCGCGACCAAACGCGTACCTACGGATTCACCAGCGGCCAAACGCACAAGCACATTTTCGGCGCGACCGCTCGCAATCACGGTATCCGCACCCGAACGCGCCGCTAATTTCGCCGCGCGAATTTTCGTAATCATGCCGCCACGACCGAGTGTTCCACCACCACCCGCCATCAATTCGTACTGCGGATCGCCCGCACGACCGCGCGCCACGAAGGCCGCGTTAGGGTTGCTGCGAGGATCGCTTTCGTATAAACCTTCTTGATCGGTCAAAATGACGAGCAGATCGGCGTCGATAAGATTGGCGACGAGTGCGCCGAGCGTATCGTTGTCGCCGAAACGAATCTCATCGGTAACCACGGTATCGTTTTCATTGATGACAGGAATAACACCGAGCTCGACCAGCGTTTTCAGCGTACCGCGCGCATTCAAATAACGGTCGCGCGCAGAAATATCGTCGTGCCCAAGCAGCACTTGTGCAGTGTGCAAGCCATAGCGCTGAAATTGCGATTCGTACGCCTGTACCAACCCCATCTGCCCCACTGCAGCGGCGGCTTGTAATTCATGCAATGCATGAGGGCGCGTTTTCCAACCGAGACGCACCATACCTTCGGCAACCGCACCGGAAGAAACTAACACAACTTCTATGCCGCGCTGGCGCAGCTCGACGATTTGTTTCACCCATTGTTCGATCGCAGCAATATACAAACCGCGGCCGTCGTTGGTGAGCAGAGCGCTGCCGATTTTTACAACCCAGCGCTGAGCACTCTTACTTTGTGTCATCGATTAACCTTAATTCAGAATCAGGCCACCTGATTTTTATCGTTGATGCGATATTTTTCAGCGTACATTTTCCTAACGAACGTACTCAACTTCGACGCCGTAATCGTCGTCATCATCTTCGTCGTCAAAATCGTCGTCGAGCTGCGCCGCACGGCGCGCCTTACGCGCTGCCGCCAACGCCTGAATGCGCTCGCGCGATTCCGTTTGCATCGCAATTTTCAATTGCTCTTCGCGCTCAGCCAATTCGCTATCCCGCTCTTCCTGCTCCCAGCAGTACTCGAGATGAGTCATGATATCGCCGCACAATTGTGCAGTGCCTTCGGCGCCAATCGCCGCGACACGATATACCGGTCCCTGCCAATTCAAGCGTTCGACAATATCGCGACAAATCGTTTCGCGCTCATCCGGCGGTAACAAATCGACTTTATTCAACACCAGCCAACGCTCGCGCCCCGCCAGCGTCGGACTGAACAGTTGCAATTCATTGGCAATACCCTCTACCGCAGCGACAGGATCGCTACCATCGGGCGGCAGCACATCGACGAGATGCAATAGCAACCGCGTGCGCGTGAGATGCTTGAGGAAGCGGATACCAAGCCCCGCACCCTCCGACGCACCCGGAATCAATCCCGGAATATCGGCCATGACAAAACTGCGATGCGCCTGCACACGCACGACACCCAGGTTGGGCACAAGCGTGGTAAACGGATAATCCGCCACTTTCGGTTTTGCCGACGACACCGCGCGAATCAATGTCGACTTGCCTGCGTTCGGGAGTCCAAGCAAGCCAACGTCGGCCAGCACTTTCATCTCCATCCGCAAATTGCGCTGCTCGCCCTCGGTACCTTTACTGGTCTGCCGGGGCGCACGATTGGTCGACGATTTGTAGCGCACGTTACCCAATCCGTGCCATCCACCCTGCGCAACTAACAAGCGCTGACCCGGGGTTTTCAGATCGCCAAGCACCTCGCCGGTATCCTCATCGATCACAGTGGTCCCAATGGGAACCGGTAAAACCAAATCCTCGCCGCTGCGTCCCGTGCAGTTGGCGCCGCGACCCGACTCACCGCTCTTCGCCTGATAGCCGCGTATGTAGCGGTAATCAACCATTGTATTTACAGAGGGATCGGCGACGAGAAAAACACTACCGCCGTCACCGCCATCGCCGCCATCAGGCCCTCCGAATGGAACGGCGCGCTCGCGACGAAAGCTCATACAGCCGTTACCACCGCGACCGGCTTGCACCTTGATAACGACTTCATCGACGAATTTCATATCTCTTCACTTGCAGCGCGCACGCGCCACTCTATTCGCTAAACACACGGTCTGGCGCACATTATCCGCCACAACCGGACTGTTTCAAAAACCAAACGCACACCAATAAAAAAGCCCCAACAAGTGGGGCTTTTAAGCTTGCTCACAAAGATCAGACCGCTACGATACTGACCACTTTGCGCTTATCGAGGCCCTTGCTCTCGAACAAAACCTTACCATCAATAGTTGCGAACAGCGTGTGATCGCGACCGACGCCCACGTTAACCCCCGGACGAATTTTGGTGCCGCGCTGACGCACGATGATGCTGCCAGCAGTAACTTCCTGGCCGCCAAATGCTTTCACACCGAGGCGTTTCGCCTGGGAGTCGCGACCGTTGCGGCTGGAACCGCCTGCTTTTTTGTGTGCCATTGCTGTTCTCCTGCCTTACGCGATCGAGGTAATTTTGATTGCGGTGTACCACTGGCGATGGCCAGCGCGCTTCATGTGGTGCTTGCGGCGACGGAATTTGATGATCCGTACTTTATCGTGGCGACCTTGCTCAACCACCTCAGCCGTTACTTTGCTGCCCGCGACATAAGGAGCACCGATTTTGACATTTTGGCCATCGCTAACGAGCAGCACTTTGTCGAAATCGACCGAAGCGCCGGTGGCTACTTCGAGCTTTTCCACTTTAAGAATTTCACCAGGCTGCACGCGATGCTGCTTGCCGCCGGTTTCGATAATTGCGTAAGTCATTGCAGTTACTCCATAGGGCCTGCTTGCAAAGGTTTGACTACTCCGGAACGAACCGGGACAAGTACAGGCAGCGCGAATCGGAACTCCAAACCCGCACTTTGGTTGGCATCAAATACCCGTCAAGCATAGCTGGCGGGGCGGCGAATTCTACGCAATGCAAGCGCCCAACACAAGCGCCAATGCACCATTGGTCGATCGCACTGCGACACATTTAGATCGGGCAACTATAGTTCTATAGCACCCCTAACTTCGAGGTCGCCCCATGGCAGCCCCAAAGATTCACGACGATCCGATCTATCGACTCCTCTACAACGAGCAGATTGACGAATTCAACCGCCGTCACGAAGAGGCTAAATCCGCCACCTTGCGCGGGGGCGTTTATCGCAACCTTGATCTTCGCAATATAAACGCCGACGGCCTCGATTTCGGCGATGCATATTTCCGCGGCGCCGATCTGCGCGGAATCGACTTTCGCAACACCAATCTAGAAGGCGCCAGCATGATCGAAGCGAAAATATCCGGCTGCTATTTTCCGAAAGAGTTAAGTGCGGAGGAAATTCGTTTATCTGTGATGGCGGGAACGCGGTTGCGTTACAACAAGTGACATCTAACGTATCGCATTAGTCGCATCACGCAAAAATAAAAAAGCCTGCAAACGCAGGCTTTTTTGTATGGTGCCCAGGACTGGACTCGAACCAGCACGGCTTGCGCCACTACCACCTCAAGGTAGCGTGTATACCAATTTCACCACCTGGGCAAATTCTGTACTCCCACCGCAACGCTACTGCTGTGCGGGTGCCGCCGGAACCTCTGTCACGGCAGGCGCGGAATTTTGCTCGACTGCAGGAACCTCGTCAACTGATTTTGCAGGCGCAGTAGCGGAATTTTGCAATGGCATCTCACTCACTGCTGCAGGCACGTCCGATTGAGCCGCGAAATTATTTTTCGCCAAAACGGACAACGCCAAGCTTGTTGCAAAAAAAATCGTGGCGCCAATTGCGGTGATGCGAGTTAACGCATTACCGCTACCACGACTACCGAACAATGTCTGCGATGCACCAGCACCAAAAGAGGCTCCCATATCAGCCCCCTTGCCCTGCTGAATCAGAATGAGACCGATGACAGATATCGCCGCCAATACGTGCAAAACAATAATTAACATTTGCATTGTGATTTATTCCGCCGCTTTACAAATCGCGACAAACTCCTCTGCTTTCAGTGAGGCGCCTCCGACGAGACCACCATCGATATCCGCTTGTGCAAACAACGCGCAGGCATTATCCGCTTTAACACTACCGCCGTACAAAATCGGCACGGTCTCGGCCCGACAATCATTCAATTGCAGCCGAATAAATGCGTGTACCGCTTGGGCCTGTTCTGGCGTCGCAGTACGTCCTGTACCGATCGCCCAAATAGGCTCATAGGCGATAACGATACGGCGCAAATCAGCTTGGGCGAGTCCATTCTTGATAGCACCAAACTGCCTGGCGATGACATTCAATGTTTCGCCTGATTCACGCTCCTCCAGACTCTCGCCCACACATACGATCGGTGTTAAATCATTCTTCAATGCAACCGATGCTTTGATCGTCACTTGCTCATCGCTTTCGCCGAACAACTGACGACGCTCAGAATGCCCTACGATCACAAAATCGCAACCGCAGTCGCGAAGCATCGGCGCAGAAACCTCTCCCGTATATGCACCCTGCAGTTCAGTGCAGACATTTTGTGCACCAAGCATCACCGAGCTATTTTCGAGCTGCTCGCGCACCGACGGCAGGTACACAAAGGGAGGACACACCGCAACACCCGCTTTAAGCGACTTCGGCAGTAACGCTAACAACGTACCCAACAACTCCGCATTAGTCGCGAAATCGCCGTGCATTTTCCAATTGCCGACCACCAACTTGCGACGCATGCGCTCTTCACCGACCAACAGTGGACCCCTGCCAAAACGGCGGGCAATGGTAAACTAAATTGCTGATCAGTTAAACCGACAAAGCGAAGTGACGCACGAAGCGCGCTTACCCTACGGCGCGCTTCACCACATCGGCAAGCTCGCTGCATAACGACTGCACCAGCGAGCCATCCTCGCCCTCGACCATTACGCGCACAACGGGCTCGGTACCCGAAGGGCGCAGCAACACGCGGCCGCGACCGGCCAATTTGGACTCGACCATCGCAACCGCATCGCGCACTGCTGGTGCTGAATCGAGATCGAATCGCTGCGCCAGTTTGACGTTGTGCATTATCTGCGGGAATTTCTGCATGCCGGATTTCAATTCATGCAGCGATTTACCGGTGCTGACGACCGCAAAAAGCACCTTCAGCGCCGAAATGATGCCATCGCCCGTTGTAGTAACGTCAGCACAGATAATGTGTCCGGAATTTTCTCCGCCGAGTTTCCAACCGCGCGATTGCATCAACTCATTGACGTATCGATCGCCAACTTTCGCGCGCGCAAATGGAATCTCCAATTCGGCCAGCGCCAATTCGAAACCAAGATTGGACATCAGCGTGCCGACTACACCGTGACAACTGCCGCGCGTGCGCAGCTCATCACACGCAATGATGTACAACAGCTCATCGCCATCAACCAGCTCACCGCAATGATCGACGAACAACACGCGATCGCCATCGCCATCGAATGCAATGCCAAGATCGGCTTTTTCGAGCAACACGCGACGACGCAATGCTTCCGGCGATGTCGAGCCGACATCCGCATTGATATTCAAACCGTTCGGCTCTACACCTAACGCAATCACTGTGGCGCCCAACTCATCGAGCACCGCGGGTGCTACGTGGTAATTCGCACCGTTCGCGCAATCAACCACAATCTTTTTGCCGCGCAAATTGAAATATGAGGGAACCGTACTTTTACAAAACTCAATGTAGCGGCCTTCCGCATCATTGATTCGCACCACCTTACCGAGTTTGGCGGATTCAACCGTGGTCATCGGCTCATCGATTTGCTTTTCGATATCGATCTCGACGGTATCCGGTAATTTGGTGCCTTCGCTCGAAAAAAATTTGATGCCGTTATCGTGATAAGGATTGTGCGATGCACTGATAACAATGCCTGCTTGCGCGTGAAAAGTACGCGTCAAATAGGCGATCGCCGGTGTCGGCATCGGCCCCAACAGCGATACATCGACGCCGGCGGCAACGAGACCTGCCTCAAGCGCCGATTCAAACATGTATCCGGAAATGCGCGTGTCTTTACCGATAATAACTTTGCTGCGACCTTCGCGCGCAAACACCTTTCCGGCGGCCCAGCCGAGCTTCAAAACGAACTCAGGATTAATCGGCCCCTCGCCAACCAAGCCACGCACACCGTCAGTGCCGAAATAACGCCTACTCATTTGCTATTTGCTCCTTCATGACTGCAGCGCACAATCGAACGACATCTCTCGTTTCGCGAACATCATGCACTCGAAATATGACGGCACCGCGCTGCGCCGCTAACGTCGCCAGCGCAAGACTGCCTGCCAAACGATCTTCGATCGGCCGTCCAAGCACGGCACCGATCAATGATTTGCGCGAAAGGCCCACCAACAGTGGATAACCCAAGGCTTCTAACTCAGCCAAACGATTCAGTAACTGCAAATTATGTTGTGCGGTTTTACCGAATCCGAAACCGGGATCGATGACGATATTCCGGCGGGCGACCCCCAGTTTAGTACACGCATCGATTCGCTGCGCCAGATACGCCCCAACCTCGGCAACAACATCATCGTAACGAGGGGCAGCCTGCATCGATTGCGGCTCGCCGCGCATATGCATGAGACAGACGGGCAAACCCGTTGCCGCCGCAGCGCTGATCGCATCGGGTCGCTGCAACGCGCGAACATCATTGATAAAACCAACCCCTCGCTCCGCCGCGGCCAGCATCACCTCCGGCGAGCTGGTATCGACCGACAACACTACATCGAGTTCTCGCGCCAGCAATTCGATAACTGGCAGCACGCGGTCCATTTCCTCCTGCAGCGAGACCATCGCCGCACCCGGACGCGTCGACTCTCCGCCGATATCAATAATATCGGCGCCGTCGGCGACCATTTTCACCGCGTGCTGAAGCGCCTTATCGAGCGCGACACGCCCCGACGAAAACACGACGCCGCCATCCGAAAACGAATCAGGAGTGACATTGAGGATGCCCATAATCCGCGGGCGCGACAGGTCTAAAACGCGTCCGGCGCAATTAAGCGCCGGAGCAGAGGTTGTTGCAGTCATGAGAGAAATCAGTGTTCGCCGGCAGGTCCGCCGATGGGGCCAGCGCGGTTGCTGTCTGATGGCGCAGGCTCGCCGCCGCTCGGACGATCGTTACCCCAGTCCGCCGGAGGACGCGGCTTCCGGCCAGCCATAATGTCATCGATCTGCAGAGAGTCGATGGTTTCATACTGAATCAGTGCGTCAGCCATCATGTCGAGCTTGTCGCGATTTTCAATCAACAAATTTTTCGCAGTGCTGTAGCACTCATCGATAATACGACGCACTTCCTGATCTATTTCGCGCACAGTAACACCGGACACGTTGCGCGATCCGGTTGCCGCACTGCGACCGAGGAACACTTCCTCTTCGCTCTCATCGTAAAGCAACGGCCCCATTTTTTCGGACAGGCCCCACTTGGCCACCATGTTGCGCGCGGTTTCCGTGGCGCGCTTGATATCGTTCGACGCCCCGGTGGTAACCCCATCAATACCGTTGATCATCTCCTCGGCAATGCGTCCGCCAAACAGCGAGCAGATATTGCTGATGATGTGGCGACGACTCAGGCTGTACCGATCCTCCTCAGGAAGGAACATCGTCACACCAAGCGCACGACCGCGCGGGATAATACTGACTTTGTAAACCGGATCATGCTCTGGCATCAGACGACCAACGATCGCATGCCCCGCTTCGTGATACGCCGTATTGCGCTTCTCAGCTTCGGACATGACCATCGACTTGCGCTCGGCGCCCATCATGATCTTGTCTTTCGCCAGCTCAAATTGCGTCATCGCAACCGTGCGCTTGTTCGCACGCGCAGCAAACAATGCGGCTTCGTTGACGAGATTCGCGAGGTCTGCACCGGAGAAACCCGGGGTACCGCGCGCAATAACGGCAGGATCGACATCGTCGGCCAGAGGCACTTTGCGCATGTGGACCTTCAAGATCTGCTCGCGGCCACGAATATCGGGAAGACCAACCACCACCTGGCGATCAAATCGGCCCGGGCGCAGCAACGCCGGATCAAGCACATCCGGGCGGTTGGTTGCGGCGATGACGATAATGCCATCGTTCGCCTCGAAACCATCCATCTCAACGAGCAATTGGTTTAACGTCTGTTCGCGCTCGTCGTGACCACCACCAAGACCAGCGCCACGATGACGACCCACCGCATCGATCTCGTCGATAAAGATGATGCACGGCGACTGCTTTTTGGCTTGATCGAACATATCGCGCACCCGCGAAGCGCCGACGCCGACGAACATTTCTACGAAGTCGGAGCCAGAGATTGAGAAGAACGGTACTTTGGCTTCACCGGCAATCGCTTTTGCCAGCAAGGTTTTACCAGTACCCGGCTGGCCAACCATGAGGATGCCGCGCGGGATACGACCACCGAGCTTTTGGAATTTGCCCGGATCGCGCAGAAACTCGACCAGCTCTTTCACATCTTCTTTGGCTTCGTCACAGCCCGCCACATCGGCAAACGTGGTTTTGATCTGATCTTCGCCGAGTAAACGCGCCTTGCTCTTACCGAACGCCATCGGGCCGCCGCGACCACCGGCACCGCCCTGCATCTGCCGCATGAAAAACATGAAAACGATGATGATGATCAGGATTGGGAAGCTTGCCACCAGCAGCTGCGACCACAAACTTTGGCCATCAGGCTTAACAACTTTTACTTCCACTTTATGATTGATCAGATCCGCCATCATTTTCGGATCAGGGACTGAATAAGGAACGTTTGTTACGAAGACAGAACCATCTGTACGCTCGCCATTAATAATCAACCCATCAATGGTTACCTTACGTACTACGTCGCTCTGCACAGCCTCCACGAAGCCCGAATAGCTCATCTCCTCGGGAGCCGCGCGCATGCTGAAATTGTTGAACACCGTCAGCAGCACCGCCGCGATGATCAACCACAACAGAAGATTCTTAGCCATGTCGTTCAAGTGCTGGCCCTCTTGCCACTTAAATTCCACAAAATCGCGCGGGAAATGCCGCCGATGAATACGCTGATACCAGTTAAACAGACTGCGTTTATAAACACTGTACTACAGAACCGAACGCCTCTCCACGTAGACCAATCCGCAATTTTACGTAGCTTCTACGAAATCGGATTGCGCCAGAAATCGGGGAGAGCCTCCAAAAGCGAGAGCCACCAAGAAACGGTCGCAGGCTAGACATTGGGGCTATCTCGGCAATTGCAATACTTACGAATGGATCTCTGCTTTCTGGCGAGTGCGTTCTGCATTACAATGCGCGCCCTTCTGCCGAACTAGCCATATCCCCATGCCACTCGATCAGACCCGTAAAAAGCAGCTCCGTGCCATTGGCCACCAACTCAATCCCGTGGTTATGATTTCCGAGCGCGGCCTCTCCGAGGGCGTCAGCCTAGAGCTTGAACGCGCCCTTGAAGACCATGAGTTGATCAAGGTGAAACTGGGGATTGCCGAGCCTGCAGAGCGTCGCGAATTAGCCGCAGCGATTTGCGAGCAACATCGCGCAGAGCTGGTGCAGGCAGTTGGTAAAGTTATTTTGATTTATCGCGCTGCGCAAAAACCGAATCCGCGCTTATCGAATTTGCTGCGCCCGATTTAACTGATCGCGGCGCACTGCTATTCCAGACTAACATCTGCTCATCGCAGACATTTATTCATGACGAACGTCGTCGATTTCGTACTCGACCTCACCACCCGGCGCTTTAACCACAACGACATCACCGCACTCTTTGCCAATCAACGCACGTGCGATAGGCGATGTCACTGAAATGCGATTTTGTTTTACGTCGGCCTCATCCTCGCCAACGATTTTATAAGTGACTTCCTCATCCGTTTCGCAGTTAATCAAATCGACGGTCACACCGAAGATCACTTTGCCCGTACGTGGAATTTTGGTGATATCGATGATGCGCGCATCGGCGAGCTTGCCTTCGATCTCCTGAATACGACCCTCGCAAAAACTCTGTTGCTCACGCGCCGCGTGATACTCCGCATTCTCTTTCAAATCGCCATGCGCACGCGCTTCGGCGATCGCTGCGATAATACGAGGACGCTCCTCACTTTTTAGACGCTGCAATTCTTCGCGCAACGCGGCCTCACCGGCCACCGTCATCGGAACCTGTCCAGTGCTCATGCGCTCACTCCCGTAAATGCTTTGTGCACTTCCTGCAACGGACGCACCGCTTTTTCCTCACCGTGACGCAGGGCCTGCACCACAGCTTCGGCGCCTGCAAGCGTCGTGCTGTAGAAAATTTTCTGCGCGAGCGCAGAACGACGAATCGTCGACGAATCCGCAATCGCCTGACGCCCCTCGGTGGTGTTCACGATTAAATCGATTTCGCCGTTTTTCACCATATCGACAATGTGCGGACGCCCCTCTGTCACTTTATTCACGCGCTGACATTCGATACCTTCCGCAGCGAGTACGCGCTGCGTGCCGCGCGTTGCACAGAGTGTAAATCCAAGCGCGACGAGATCACGCCCCACTTGCACCACATCCGCTTTGTCCTGATCGCGCACGCTGAGAAATACCTTGCCATCCTTCGGCAATTTTTCACCCGCGCCCCACTGCGCTTTTGCATAGGCTTCTGCGAATGTATCGCCAAGCCCCATCACTTCGCCCGTCGATTTCATTTCCGGGCCGAGAATTGGATCGACGCCGGGGAATTTATTGAACGGGAACACCGCTTCTTTCACGCAGTAATATGGCGGCACGACTTCTTTCGTGAAGTTTTGTTCTGCGAGAGTTTTTCCCGCCATGCAGCGCGCGGCAACTTTAGCGAGCGACACACCGATCGCCTTCGATACGAATGGCACTGTGCGCGATGCACGCGGATTCACTTCGATCACATACACTTCGCCGTCTTGCACCGCGAGCTGCACGTTCATCAAACCGATAACGCCAAGCTCCAGCGCCATGCGCTTCACCTGATCGCGCATTTTGTCTTGCAACTCTGCGCTCAACGAATACGGCGGCAACGAACACGCGGAGTCGCCCGAGTGAATACCGGCTTGCTCGATGTGCTGCATGATGGCGCCGATCACGACGGTTTCGCCATCGCTCACCGCATCGACATCGATCTCAACCGCAGCGTGCAGGAAGTGATCGAGCAATACCGGCGAATCTTCCGACACCTGCACCGCTTCGCGCATATAGCGCTTCAATTCGTCTTCTTTGTGCACGACTTCCATCGCGCGCCCGCCGAGAACATACGATGGACGCACGACGAGCGGATAACCAATTTTTTGCGCTGCAATCAATGCCTGCTCGGTCGAACGCACCGTCGCATTGGGCGGCTGCTTCAATTGCAAACGCTCGATCATCTGCTGGAAACGTTCACGATCTTCCGCACGATCGATGGCATCAGGGCTCGTACCGATAATCGGCACACCATTCGCCTCAAGATCGCGCGCTAATTTCAGCGGCGTTTGTCCGCCGAATTGCACGATCACACCTTTCGGCTTTTCTTTCGCGACGATTTCCAAAACATCTTCGAGCGTGACGGGCTCGAAATACAAACGATCCGACGTGTCATAATCGGTCGAAACAGTTTCCGGGTTACAGTTGACCATGATGGTCTCGTAACCGTCTTCGCGCATCGCCAGCGCCGCATGCACGCAGCAATAATCGAATTCGATCCCCTGACCGATACGATTCGGACCACCGCCTAACACGAGAATCTTGTCACGCTGACTGACATTCGCTTCGCACTCTTCTTCATAAGTCGAGTACATGTACGCCGTGCTCGTCGAAAACTCTGCGGCGCAGGTATCGACGCGCTTGAATACGGGACGCACATTCAACTGATGACGGCGTTTACGTAACTCTTTCTCGCTGACGCCGAGCAATACCGCAAGACGCTTATCGGAAAAACCTTTGCGCTTAAGCTCAAGCATTTTTGCTGCGGAAATATCCGACAGCGCAATTGTTTTCAATGCATTTTCAGCTTTAACGATATCTTCGATCTGTACGAGGAACCACGGATCGATCGCCGAATATTCGTAAACTTCATCAACACTCATACCCGAGCGGAAGGCATCAGCGACATACCAAATTCTTTCCGGACCTGGATTCTTCAATTCGCCGATCAAAATATCGCGCGCATCTTCCGCATCGATATCGACTTTATGCTCGAAACCTGCGGAGCCGACTTCAAGCCCGCGCAACGCTTTTTGCACTGACTCCTGGAACGAGCGACCGATCGCCATCACTTCGCCGACCGATTTCATCTGCGTGTGCAGACGCGAATTGGCTTCGGGGAATTTTTCAAAGGTGAAGCGCGGAATTTTGGTGACGACGTAATCGATCGATGGCTCGAACGATGCCGGGGTTGCGCCGCCGGTAATTTCGTTGCGCAATTCGTCGAGCGTGTAACCCACTGCGAGTTTTGCTGCGACTTTCGCAATCGGGAAGCCCGTGGCTTTCGATGCGAGTGCGGATGAGCGCGATACACGCGGATTCATTTCGATCACAACCATGCGACCGTCTTTCGGATTGACGCCGAACTGTACGTTGGAGCCGCCGGTTTCGACGCCGATTTCGCGCAATACGGCAATCGATGCGTTACGCATGATTTGGTATTCGCGATCGGTAAGCGTTTGTGCTGGCGCAACGGTAATCGAGTCACCAGTGTGCACGCCCATCGCGTCAAAATTTTCAATCGAACAGATGATGATGCAGTTGTCGTTTTTATCACGAACAACTTCCATCTCGTATTCTTTCCAGCCGATCAGCGATTCGTCGATCAACAACTCTTTGGTCGGCGACAAATCCAAACCGCGTTCACAAATCTCCATGAATTCGTCGCGGTTGTACGCAATACCACCGCCCGATCCGCCCATCGTGAACGATGGACGAATAATGCACGGAAAACCGATTTGATCGAGAACTTGCAGCGCCTCTTCCATGCTGTGAGCAATCGCAGCGCGCGGCGATTCAAGACCAATACGCGTCATCGCCTGACGGAATAATTGACGATCCTCGGCTTTATCGATCGCTTCTTTAGTCGCACCGATTAATTCGACATTGAATTTTTTGAGTACGCCGTGTTTGGCCAAATCGAGCGCACAGTTCAACGCAGTTTGTCCACCCATCGTCGGCAGTAATGCATCGGGACGTTCTTTCTCGATAATTTTTTCAACGGTGCGCCAGGTGACCGGCTCGATGTACGTGGCATCCGCCATTTGCGGATCGGTCATGATGGTGGCGGGATTCGAGTTCACCAGAATGACGCGATAGCCTTCTTCGCGCAGCGCCTTACACGCCTGCGCGCCGGAATAATCGAACTCACAGGCCTGGCCGATAACGATCGGGCCGGCGCCGATAATCAGGATGCTTTTGATGTCGGTACGTTTCGGCATGTGTATTCACTCAGATTTTGTTTCACGCCGCGTGCGAGAAATCATCACACGCGGGATTGCACCAACCAACAGACACTATTAATTCCTAACAGATACTGTTAGCGGCGCGCTTTCATCAAATCGATAAAGTGGTCGAACAGCGATGCGGCATCGTGCGGACCCGGACTCGCTTCTGGATGGCCCTGAAAACTGAACGCAGGACGATCGGTGCGATGAATACCTTGCAACGAGCCATCGAACAGCGACTTGTGCGTTACGCGCAATGTCGCCGGCAATGTTTTTTCATCCACTGCGAAGCCGTGGTTTTGGCTCGTAATCATGACTCGACCGCTGTCGACATCCTGTACCGGGTGGTTGGCGCCGTGATGGCCGAACTTCATCTTCAAGGTTTTTGCATCGCTCGCAAGACCGAGCAGCTGATGCCCCAGACAGATTCCGAAAACAGGAATATCGGTTTTCAAAAACTCTTTGATCGCAGCGATCGCGTAATCGCACGGCTCGGGGTCACCGGGACCGTTCGACAGAAAAACTCCGTCGGGTTTCAGCGCCATGACATCCGCAGCCGGCGTTTGCGCAGGCACTACAGTGAGACGGCAACCGCGATCGACGAGCATGCGCAGAATATTGCGCTTCACACCGTAGTCGTAAGCAACGACGTGGAAAGGCAATTCGGCCTCAGAGAATTCTTTGAAGCCTTCGCCAAGTGTCCAGCTGCCCTGGCGCCATGGATAGGATTTCTGCGTCGAAACGACTTTTGCGAGATCCATGCCTTTAAGGCCGGGGAATTTGCGTGCAGCAGCGAGCGCTTCGGCATCATCGACACGACCGGCCATAATGCAGCCGTTCTGCGCGCCTTTATCGCGCAAAATCCGGGTCAAACGGCGAGTGTCGATGCCAGCGATGCCGACGACATTGCGCGCACGCAGATAATCGTCGAGCGATTGTGTATTGCGGAAATTGCTGGCGAGCATCGGCAAATCGCGAATGATCAGACCGGTTGCCCAGATCTTACCGGCTTCCTCGTCTTCGCTATTGGTGCCGGTGTTGCCGATATGCGGATAGGTCAGCGTGACCATCTGCTGGGCATACGACGGATCGGTGAGAATTTCCTGATAGCCCGTCATCGCGGTATTGAATACGACTTCCCCTGTGGCCAATCCCTCGGCGCCAATGGCGATACCGCGGAACAGGCTACCGTCTTCGAGGGCGAGCAGAGCTGAGACGGTCAATCGAACCTCCTGACAGGGTTGTGGCGGTGCTTACCAATGAAGCACTGGCTTGAAACGCTTGCTTGAGACAGATGAGGCGGAAGTTGGTGCGCCGAATCAGGTTTTAAAACAGCCAAAGACGCTGAGGCGCTTGTAAAAAAGCGAGATGAAGGGGTGCCTCATCTCGCTTTTTATACTGAATTTTTCCGCCGTGCTTTGCGGATATCTAGCCGCAAATCGCGGGGGGGAATTGTACGCGAACGCGTAACGCAGTGTCCACCCGCCAAACTCACTCAAAATTGATCAAAAGGCAGTGATGCAATTCCTCACCTATAGTGTCTGAGGTCCTCATCTGAAGGGTGTGGACGGTTCGGCAAGTCCTTGATAGACCTGGGCTAGAACCCACTTAGATAAATGAGATAGATAAACGGTTGCGCCTGCCTCACGTGGGAATTACTATCCGCGCCGTTTTCAAACACGCTTCCGCGACAGCTCCTATTCACACGCAGGACGTCTTTCATGCTGCATGTCTTCAACATCACCAATGCGACTTTAAAAGAGCAACGCAGCGGCGCGGGCGAAACTCCTATACCGATCACGGAAGCGGCGTGGATCGATGTCACCGATCCGAGCCCTGCCGAGCGGGTGATGATCGAAAGCGTGCATAAAGCACCGCTGCCCGATCCCGATGAGATGGAAGAGATCGAGGCCTCGGCGCGCTTCTTTATCGACAGCGCCGGCATTCACGTGCACTCGCTGTTTCTGTATCAGAGCGAAGGTCGCCACAAAACCGATTCAGTGGCGTTCATTCTCAACGACAAACAACTGCTGACGTTCCGCGATACCGAGCTGCCCGATTTTCGTTTGCTGCGCATGCGCGCGCATCGCGGTTGGGTCGAAGCGAAAAACTCGCTCGACATCATGCTCGCGCTGCTCGAACAAAAAGTCGAAAATCTCGCCGACACGCTCGAAAATATTCACCAGCGCTTGGAAGATGTCAGCCATCTCGTGCTCGAAGATGAAGACGGCGAACTCGAAGAAGCGATCGACCGCCTCGCTAAACTCGAAGACAGCAACGGAAAAATTCGTTTGTGCTTGATGGATACGCAGCGCTCGATTTCATTTTTGCAGCGCCATATTCGCAATTATCCCGATCAACAGGAAACCTGCCGCGAAATTTTTCGAGACATCGAAACATTGATGTCGCACACCGCATTCCTGTTCGAAAAAATCAACTTCTTGATGGATGCTGCGCAGGGCTTCATCAATATTGAACAAAACCAGATTATTAAAATCTTCTCGATCGCTGCCGTGGTTTTTCTGCCGCCGACACTCGTCGCCAGCATGTACGGCATGAATTTTCAAATCATGCCCGAATTGAATTGGGAATTCGGTTATCCGATGGCGGTGATTTTGATGGTACTGTCGGGCATCGCGCCGTATTGGTACTTCAAACGCAAAGGCTGGTTGTAAAAAGACTGGCTGTAATACGCTGAAAAAAAGCTCCCACCTGCTTCGAAAATCTCACGTCATATCGTAATTCGAAGTCGTCGCTCGACCATCGAGCGACGACCATTTGGTTTGCGTGATCAACACCGTGACCAGCTCCTCCAAATCGAAAGGCTTGCCGATGTGATCATTCATTCCCGCAGCGAATGAGCGATCGCGATCGGCTTGAGATACGTTAGCGGTCATGGCGACAATCGGAAGCTCGCGAAAACGTGCGTCGGCACGAATGCGGCGTGTCGCCTCCAGCCCATCGATGTCGGGCATCTGAATATCCATGATGACAACATCGAAACGCTGTGCGCCTGATAAAACTCTCGCTACTCCTTCCAACCCACATTCCGCCAACTGCACCTGCGCGCCCTCGCCCGTCAGCATGGCCGCCGCGATTTGCCGATTGAGAATGTTGTCCTCGACGACAAGCACACTCACCCCTTTCAAACGCGACGAACGATAAGCTGGTGGGGATATTTTTTTATCGATTGGAGCGATACCAAGAGCACGTCGCGCACTCGCGATAAGCTGCATCGGTGTAACGGGCTTAACCAAAAACTCCAGGCTTAATGTTTCGGCGGTATCGGATTTATCGGAAAGGAGTTCGCGCGTATGCGCTTTCGTCATGATGAATATCGATGGCGCGAGCGGGCCAGCCAACGCATCGCGAATCCATTGCGCGGCGCCCAATCCATCGATGTCGGGCAATTGCCAATCCATGAAAATCATCCGATATGGATCGCCTTGCGCCGCTGCGGTTTTCACAGCTTGAACGGCATCGCTTCCGGAACCGGCGCTCTCGGCATTCCAACCTAAGGCCTGCATGGTTTTTGTCAGCACCTGGCAAGTCACCGGATTATCGTCGACGACAAGAACACGCAGCACCGCATTTAAATCCGCCCCTGTCGATTTTATGGGTACGGCCTGCGGTGAAACCTGTAATGGAATATCGAACCAAAAGCGGCTGCCCCGCCCCGGCTCACTCTCAAGCTGCAAACTCCCACCCATGAGTGCGACCAAGCGCTGCGAAATAGCCAACCCCAAACCGGTGCCGCCGTAACGGCGCGTCGTCGATGCTTCGGCCTGAGTGAAGCCCTCAAAAATACGTATTTGGTGTTGGGGATCGATACCAATACCGGTGTCGGTAACCGCGACTCGCACGACGATATGGCTCGCCGCGCGATTCAATTCGCGCAACGCCACTTCAACGCGCCCCTGCTCGGTGAATTTCAATGCGTTTACCGCGAGATTGATCAGCACCTGCTTCAATCGCAAGCTGTCACCGATCAGAATGGCCGGCAGATTCGGCTCGATATCGAAAATCACCTCAACATCGTCCCTGGGCCGACTGCCCGAGAGGACCACAGCCAAATCGCCCATGACCGCCTCTAACTCGAATGGATGCGGATCGAGATCGAGCTTGCCGGCTTCAATTTTCGAATAATCGAGAATGTCGTTGAGTAAATTGAGCAGCGATTTCGCGGCGGATTTCGCTTTGTCGATGTAATCGCGCTGACGCATATCCAACGGTGTTTTTTGGATGAGTTGCAACATGCCGAGCACAGCATTCATCGGCGTGCGAATTTCGTGGCTCATATTCGCAAGGAAGGATGATTTCGCCGCATTCGCGGCATCGGCTTGCGTTTTCGCGCTGCGCAAATTCGCCTCAAGTTCCAGCTGCGCGGTGATATCGCGATTGATGCCCGTTACACGTATTGGCTTGCCTTCTGCATCGCGCTCGATTTGCGCGCCCGCCAACACCGAAATCACACTGCCATTCGGTCTGACCACACGAAAAACCGGATCGTACCGGCCGCGCTCTTCCGCCATGGCTTTGAGCTTGGCCTCCACCCAACCAACATCATCGGGATGCACGCGCGAGCGCCAATGCTCATAGGTCACGCCGCTTTCACGAAGCGCATTCGAATAACCGTAAATCTCGAACATGCGATCGTTCCAAATCAACGAATCGTCCGTCAGGCTCCAGCTCCACACGCCCAGCTCGGCAACGTCGGCCGCCAACAGCAATCGATCGCGTGCCGTCGTTATTTCATGACTCTGCTGATTTAACAGTTGATTCGCGCGCGCCAACTCCTCCGTGCGTTCCACCACTTGATGTTCGAGACTCGCGTTAAGTGCCAGAACGCGCTCTTCCGCTTCTTTATTTTGACGCCGATTAATCGCCAATATGCCGCTCAAGAGACTGAGCAAAACGCTGATGAAGCAGCCAACAGCGAACACAGTTTTATAGGAAACGAGATTCAAAGCGGCGACATACGCAGGATGAACGCTAAACGCGACACCCCAACGTCGGCCGAAAATATTGCGCTCGCTGTAATGCGTCCACACCAACGGCAAGCCATCGTTTTCAGATTTATAGAACTGCCGCTTAGCGTCAGCGTTAGTGACGTCGAATAACGTCAAATGATTGCGCTCGTTGTCAAGATTCAAACCGGCCAGCATCTCATCGATGATGAGCGGCGCATAACTCCATCCGAATAACGATTCTTCGCGCTCACTCACGCTAGGAGGCATGACAGCACTGCGATATATAGGCAGTAAAAATAAAAATGATTGCTGGCCGTACTCCTGCGCCTGCACCAACGTTATCGGCGCGCTCAGTATCGGCCTGCCCGTTTGCATCGCCGTGATTGCCGCCAACCGTCGAGATTGATCCGAGGCAATATCGAGTCCAACCGCTGCTTTATTTCGTGCCATCGGCTCGATGTATTGAATGACAAAACGATCACCGCTGTTCTTATCGAGCTGACGAATCGTGAAATCGGGGGCGTCATCGGCGCGGGCGTCTTGCAAAAATTGCGGCTCGTCTTGTGGAGCAACGAGGCGAATGAAACCAAACCCGCGCGCCCCCGGAAACTCAAGATCGATATCACGGCTCTGGCTGTAATTGCGAAAAGATTTGCGAGTTAAACCTGGCCCAATTGCGGTGAGAATTGCGCCACGAGCGCCGCGCAAACCGTATTGATAAAGCTCGACGCGCCGCTCGATCGCATCCGCGACTTTAGCAGCCTCGTCGGCAACACTGCGCTGAAGATATTGTTGATTATTGCGGTAATGAAGATACGCGATTAACACACTCACACAAACGCCGACTAACAGCGTCAGTGTCATGACACGAGAACTCGATTTCAGCCACCATCGCTCCATAATGAGGCCTCTGGCAAAGCGGAATTAATGAGCGGGCATCATCATAAAGCCGAGACAGTGTAAACGCCATTACCTAAAAGCAACGAAACGCGGCGGTCGAGTAGATAAGCAATTATTGCGCACCACCTTCATCGGGCTTCAGCGCAAAGAAATAAGAAATTCGCTCGCGCGGATTCAAATACTCGAATTGTTCCGGCGACAACTGCGCCGGTCGCAAACTTTTGCGAATCGACAGATCGCCCTGCGAGGTCATATCCACAATCACAGCTTCCGCTTTGGGAATTTCCGGCGAATAGACCAGCACGCCGGGCTTCAACAATTCCTTGCGATTCAGATAAATCACGATCCCAATCGATTCATCCGACAATTGCACGACCGTCCCGGGCGGATAAATGCCGAGCATTTTTACCAACGCCTGCAAAATCTGCTTATCGAATTTCGCCGCCTGTTTTGAAAACATCAGACTCAACGCTTCGTGCGGCGTCAAACTCTGCTTGGGATCGTTGTGGTTACACAATTCGTCGTAGTAATTCACGATCGCCAGAATTTTGGACAGCGGATGCATTTTCGCCGGATCGATATCGGTCGGATAGCCACTGCGATCGAGAAAGACATGGTGCTGGTCGATGATCGCCAACAAGGTCGGCTTCACGGTTAATTTCAATTTCGCATGTTGCGAAATCATTTCCGTGGCAAACCGTACGTGACGCGAATACAGATCGGCTTCGGGCTTGGTGAGTGGAACAGTTTTGCGCAATAGCTGCGGCGGCAATTTGGTGTGGCCAATATCGTGCAGCAACGCAGCCAGCCCCAACGTCATCAACTGTTCTTTATCGGTGATACCGACCTCGCGCGCAACAAGCAATGCCAGCACCGAACTGTTGAGCACGTGGTAATACATCGAATCGTCGAGATTATTGGCGTTCATGAGCTGAACGAGTACTTCTTTATCGGCGCTGATCGTGGCCACAATGGCGCCGACAACCTTGGTCGCTTCGTTCATGGCCTGAACCGGCGAGCTGTTCATCTTGCTCATGAGATCTTTGACCTCGCCGACCACCTCGTTGTATTGCTTCTCGACCTTTTGAATTTCCGCGCGGCGTTCGCTGAGGCGGCGCGCCTGCTCTTTCTTTTCGTCCCACTGCTGCTGTAACACCTGCTGTGTTCCTGCGGCATCGGGATCGACCTGCGCTGCGGTTTCGGCCGGCAACGGCTCGACGCGCGACTTGTCCGGGTAATACCACACCTCTTTCAAGCCGAGCGAGCGGATCAGCATGATCTGCTGCTCATCCTTAATGCGAAACTTGCTCAGTACGAAGGGATGTTCGTTCCAGCGCAGGGGTAATTCAATGTAAAGCCCAGGCTGAAGCTGCTGTACCTGGAGTGACTCTCGACTCATGGAGACTCTCGATTTATGGGAACCGTCAATTCATGGGTCTGTCGATTCATGGAGCTGTCGATTCACAGGGACCCGATCTATTTCAGACCTTAAACAGACACTTAATGTGCCGAATTAGTGTGGTCGAGAAAGTCTCAATTGTCATGGTGTTGCCGCCATTTCGAGCCATCGCTATTCAGACAGGAACGGTCGGAGCTCGACAAAAGAGTTTTCAGACAGGCGAGCATGAATAGCTCTGTCTACACTCTATTGGGCAGATAAGTCGGGGGGACCGGAATGAATACTGTCGTCGCTAGTCAGCAGGGATCAAACCTCACCATCAAAGTCAGCGGGCGCTTTACGTTTTCGCTCTACAAGGAGTTCGCCGCCAGCTACAAAAATGTCGACCCCATGCCGGATAAAGTGGATGTCGATTTGAAAGCCGTTGAGTATGTCGATAGCGCGGCGCTCGGCATGCTGTTGTCGATGCGTAATTTTTTCGGCCCGGAAAAGAAAATCGCGCTGATCAATGCTAACGAAACCGTTAGAAAGATTCTCGAGATCGCGCGCTTCGATAAAAAATTCTCGATGTGACAGTCCGTTTTGTGATTACCGGGGAATAGGCCGCGGTGAATATTCTGGTTGTCGATCCAGAAGCCGAGGTTCGCCTGCTCTTCTTCATTGCCTCGGGCGAACTCAATTGCGAGACCTTTTTCGCCTCAAACGGCGAAGAGGCAATCGACATCTGGTTCGATCACGACGACATCGGCATGGTACTGGTCTCAACCCAACTACCCGATATCAATCCCGCCGAGCTGGCCGATCGGTTTCGTAAATCCGATCGCAATAATGCAGCCATCGTTTTTCTCAGTCATACCGAAAACACCGAACTGTTAGTCGAATTGTTACAGCACGGCGACGATGTGGTGATCAAGCCCTTCAGTCAGGCGGTGTTGCTGGCAAAACTGCTGGCCATGCAGCGCACACGCAACCTCTATCAGCAAATCCACGATCACAATCTTGAGCTGGAACACTTCCGCAGCCAAACCGAAGCGGAAGTGCAAGTTGCGACCGATGTTTTTTCCTATATCAACGCGCAGAATTTACCGACGGTCCCGGGCGTCACTACATTTCTCTCTGCCTATTCATCGTTCAGCGGCGATCTATTACTGATGGCGCCGCGCCCCGGCGAAGGCTTCAACGTACTTATCGCCGATATCACCGGTCACGGTCTACCCGCTGCACTCGGCACCATTCCCATTGCAGAAACATTTTTTGCGATGACGAGCAATGGCTTCGGCGTCGGCGACATGGCGCGCGAAATGAACAAAGTGTTTCGCAAACGCATGCCCGATTATTTGCTCTGCGCTGCCGTCATCATGTCGGTTCAGGATTTCGGCAAACGCTTGCACATCTGGTCGGGAGGAATTCCCTCGCAATTAATTTTTGACGAATACGGCCGTGTCGAGTCAGTGCTGAAATCGCAACACATGGCGCTGGGAGCACTAGCCGACGCCGAATTCGACGATAATTTGGTGCACATCGACTTGCGCGTCGGCCAGCAAATTCTTTGCTTCACCGATGGTGTCATTGAAACCGCCGACGAACGTGGCGAAATGTTTGGCGAAGAAAATTTACTCCGCGCGCTGGAAAATAAATCCGAGCCCGGAATCATCGAGCGCATCATTGGCAGCCTTTATCCGTTCATTGGTACCGGAAAGCTCAGCGATGATGTGACGATTTTTTGCTTCAACAACGCCGAATACTGCGGCATCCCCGAGCTATTCAACGATAACGAACCCGCCATCGAACTCGACGGCTTTCAATGGAGCACCGAATTTGTTCTGCATCCACCGCAGCTTCGCAGCGACAGCCCACTCGAACTGATTCTCAGCGCGCTGCCGCAGCACCCCATCGTCCGCGCCGCGCGCGCCGACATTTCATTCATCATCAACGAATTATTCGTCAATGCATTGGATCATGGCATTCTTCGACTCGAATCCTCGCTGAAGGAACAGGAAGACGGTTTGTTCGAATATTTCTCTCAGCGCGAAGAGCGCCTCGGCAATCTCAATGACGGTTCTATTCAACTGAAAATTGGCTGCACGGTCGAACGGGGCAAGGGCCAATTCACCATCGATTGCTGCGACAGCGGCCCAGGTTTCGATTTCCAAAGCGCCTTGAACAAAACGAAAGACGATTCGCTGCACAGCGGCCGCGGTCTGAACACAATTGCCGCGATGTGCGAACGCATCACAGCAAACGCCGCCGGTAACACGATCTCGGTCGAATATCGTTGGCCACACTAACATCCTCTCACTAGCACCCTCTCGCCAGCACACTCTTACCAGTAAACCGTCACTAGCGCTCCTTCACCAAAAATCACAAACAACGATCATCACCAATCGAAACCTTTAACAAAAATGACGCGATGATTTTTTATAAAACTTATAAGGCATAAATAATTTTAAGGAATTTATTTTTGATCCGTATCACAATTTAATTTCATTACAAAAACGTAGTTAAATTTCCAGAATCCATCCCGATAGACTTCGAGCATAACAATAATTTTTCGAACCAAGTCACTGCCTGAGCCACCTGCGCGCATCACTGCGCGCAGAAAATAATGCTAATCAAATTCTCAGAATGACTGCCTCATATCAGGCTTTAAACTTTGGAGCTATCCCATGAAAACCATTCAACACGCGATTGTATTTATCGCATCGATGTTTTTTATCTCTACGTCGTTTGCAGCAGCGCCGGTTCGATCAGTGCCCAGCTGCACTAAACAACCTGTTAGCAACACCATTGAAGTCAAAGCAGGGGAAACCTATGACGGCCTGGCGAAATTCGGAAAGTGGATGTGCTTCATCGGCAGCACATCGAGCATGAATGGCGGTCAGAGCGAAAGCCAAAAACCCATCTTCAAATTAAATAATGGCGCAACATTGAAAAATGTAATCATCGGTGACGGTTCGGTAAGCAGCACAAGCACCAGCGCCCTCGCCGGCGGCGGCGACGGCGTACATTGCTACGGCAAGTGCAGCATCAATAATGTTTACTGGGCTGATGTCGGCGAAGACGCAGCAACATTACATACGCTCACCGGCACCACTGGCAGCTTGAAGATCAGTGGCGGCGCTGCATTCAAAGCCAAAGACAAAGTCTTTCAGCACAATGCAAACGGCACTGTCTCCATTTCCGATTTTTACGCGAACAATATCGGCAAGCTCTATCGCTCCTGCGGTAACTGCTCAAAGCAATTCGCCAGAACAGTTAACGTGACTGGTGTGAGACTAGGAACGGTTAACTCGTCAGTGGTCGGCGTAAACAGCAGCTACGACAGCAAATCGGGAATCGCCGGTCAATACGACAAGGCCACCATTAGCGATCTCGTTTACAGCGGCTCCAAAACCAAATGCGATACCTATGTTGGTACTGGGTCTGGCAACGAACCAGTGAAAGACACCAACAGCAGCAATATCGCACGCAGCTGCATTTTCAAATAAAAAATGAGAGCAGGAGGCTGCTCTCAATGAGCAGTCTCCTTTCATCACGATAAAATTCACTATGAACAGATTATTTTACAGCGCACTGCTTTGCGTAGCCGCTCTGCTGCTTCTGCATAGTTTGGCGAGCGAGGACAACCAACCACTACGCGAGCCTGATTTCCTCGCCCAAGACAGTATTACTTTTTCTGCTACAGATCAGGCGCTGACAGCGCCGATAAATTCTGCATCGAATAATACGCGCGCCACTGCCAAAGCCTCGTTCCGGGTCTACGATCGGAAATCACTGTTTGTCATAGCGCAGGAGAACCCGGAGCTGGCCGCAGCCACCGCAATGAGTGCTCGATTAGAGCAGCGACTAGAGCTACTCAGCATTGTCGCGGACGCATGGGCTAACAAAAATTTCGATGCGGCATGGCGATGGTCCGCCACGACAAATGAGTACGCATTTTTTCTGCGGCAATTATTGTTGAAAAAGCTCTGCGTGAACGATCCGCAAAAAGCCATCGCGCTCGCGCGGCAATGGAGCACCGAAGAGCATTTACAAGCAGCTGATATTTTCGATTCGACTATTTTTTCGCTGACGATCACGCGCAACTATTCGATGGCAGCACAACTGACCCAGCAGAGCACATCCAACGAGACCGAGCGCGACGATACTTTACGCGCCGTGACCTACGATTGGGCCGACGACAATCCCGATCAAGCCGCGCAATGGGCATTGCAACAGCAAGAGCAGACACAGGACATCGTGCTGAGCGCGGTCGTTGATCGCTGGATTAATAACGCGCCGATTGGCGCTGCAGAATTTGTGAAATCGCTGCCCGACTCCCCGCGCAAGACAGAACTCTTAAAAGAAGTTTGTTCGCGCTGGATAGCGATGGACGAAAGCAACGCAAAAATCTGGATCGCAGCGAATCAGTCGATGATCCAGCTAAATCCGCACGAGCTTTGATTTAACCGCGGTTGCGTTGAGAATCTGCTCTGCGATTTGATCCAGCGCAACAATGCTTTCAACGGCACCGATTGTCACCGCCTCTTTCGGCATGCCGTACACGACGCAACTCTGCTCGTCTTGAGCAATAGTGAAACTACCGGCGTTACGCATCGCCAATAATCCTTGCGCACCATCGCGCCCCATACCCGTCAAAATAACGCCGATCGCGTTTTGCGCGGCCGATTCGGCTGCCGAATTAAATAACACGTCGACCGAGGGGCGATGGCGATTCACCGGCGACGCTTTCGATAATTCGGTGATGTAATTAGCGCCCGATCGCTTCAGCAGTAAATGATCATCGCCCGGTGCAATAAATACATGCCCTGGCAAAATACGCTCCCCGCCCTTGGCTTCAACGACATGGAGATCGCACAAGCGATCCAGACGATCGGCGAACGATCGGGTAAATCCCGGAGGCATGTGTTGCGCAATCACAATGCCGGGACTGTCCGAAGGCATACGCAGCAATACTTCTTTAATCGCTTCGGTGCCGCCGGTCGATGCGCCGATGCAAATGACTTTTTCGGATGTCGAAAAGCGCGGCTTGAGCGGTGGTTTCGGCTCGGCAGTTTTCGGCGCGGTTGTCGTCACGCGAATCTTTGCCCGAACCGCCGCCCGTAATTTTTCTACAATCTCGTCGGCGTATTGTTCAAGCTCCAGCGTACTCGCGGCTTTGGGCTTGGTAACAAAATCGATAGCGCCCAATTCCAACGCGCGCAGAGTCACCTCGGCACCCCGCTCGGTGAGCGATGAAATCATCACCACAGGCATCGGCCGCAAACGCATCAAACGTTCGAGAAAATCCAGGCCATCCATGCGTGGCATTTCAACGTCGAGCGTGAGCACATCAGGATTGAGCTGCTTGATCATATCGCGAGCCACATAGGGATCGGGGGCCGCGCCTACCACTTCAAAATCCGTAAAACTCGAAATAATTTCTTTCAGCATACTGCGTATCAATGCAGAGTCATCGACGATCAAAACCTTGGACTTTGCAGCCGGCATGACAGACCTCATTTAAACCATTCAACATCGCCAGAAACTTTGGCAGTCGCAATTTTTTCGTGGTATTCGGTTTCGCGATCGATAATGGTGGTGTTGTGCTGACTCCTTAGTTTCTTGACCAGCACACGCCCCGTTGCAGGAAAGAAATAGATTTTTCGCGGATACACCCCCAGCAAATCCTGCGCAATAATCGGGATGTGCTCGGTCTTCAAATAATTCAACACAAATTCCGCGTTGCGATCACCGACCTGGTTCACAGTAAAACCTTGCAACACTCGCCCACCGCCAAATATTTTCGCTTCCAACCGTCGCCGCTCGGCGCCGAGTTTCAACAGATGGTTAATCAGAATATCCATCGCGTAGCAGCCGTAGCGCGCGGAGTTGCTGACCGGGCCGAACGCTGTATCAGCATTTCCCGGCAGCATGAAATGATTCATGCCGCCGATACCCGCCAGCCGATCGCGCAAGCACACCGAGACACAGGAGCCTAACACCGTCACGATCAACATATCTCGCGCCGTAACGTAATATTCGCCAGGCAGAATCTTCACGGCGTCGCGTTTGAAATGCGCATCGAAATACGTGGCCGGCGCCCGCTTCTCCTCGAAACGAGCATCAGCCATCGCGCATTCCTGAATCTTCGCGCGCCTTCAAATCAGCGCGCCTGGCTAAATCATCGCGCCTTGCTAAATCATCGCGCTTTGCTAATTCATCCTGGCTTTCTATACGCTTGCGGCTTCCCGCGCGATAAACGGTTTTTCCGATAGGTACAATTAAATCGCTGACGTGAAAAAAACTTTCCGAGTGGCCGGTAAATAAAAGCCCATCGGGCTGCATCACTCGCAAAAACTTTCCAATTAATTTGCGCTGTGTCTCCTTGTCGAAATAGATCATGACATTGCGACAAAAAATCGCATCGAACTTGCAATCGATATCCCATTCGGCGTCGAGCAAATTGATTTGCCGAAAATCGATCAACGCTTGCAGCTCGGGTGATACACGCGCCAAACCGGTATTGCTGCCGGTCCCGCGTCGAAAAAAACGCCTCTTCATATCCAATGGAATTTTTTCGACGCGATCGACGGGATAGACGCCCCTCCGCGCGGTTTCCAGCACATTGGTATCGAGATCGGAAGCGAGGATACGGACTGGCGGCGTGAAGGAATCGAACGCATCGATCATCGTCATCGCCATCGAGTACGGCTCTTCGCCCGTGGACGATGCCGCAGACCACAGCCGAATCGGACGGCGCTGAATTTTCTGCGCGTGCTCTGCCAGAATCGGGAAATGGTATTGCTCGCGAAAAAATGAAGTGAGATTCGTCGTCAGCGCATTGGTGAACGCCTGCCACTCCGGCTCGCCCGGACGCAGCAGCGCGATGTAGTCGGAAAACTGTTTTAGATTGAGCTCGCGCAACCGCCTCGACAATCGACTGTAAACCAATGGCTGTTTGGCATCGGCCAGCATGATGCCCGCGTGCTGATAAATCAGCTCGCGGATTTTCACGAAATCAGCGCGCGTGTATCTGAAATCGCGACCGACGCTCGCCTCCATCGCCGACACACCTCACATTTCTACACCCATGGAAAATGAAAATCCGTTTTCTGAACTAGCCGTTTAAAATTCGTCCCACTCGTCTTCCGCGGGCTTGGCCGCTTTAGCGGTTTTCAATTTGGTCAGCTTTGCTTTCGGCAGCGCACTCGGCTTAGTCGCCTGCTTCGGCAATGCACGCAGTGTCGATGCCGGTGCTTCGCTCGATGACAGCACGAACACCGCTACCGATTGCGACAAGGTTTCGGCCTGCTCGCGCAGCGATTCCGCCGCCGCCGATGCCTGTTCGACCAGCGCCGCATTTTGCTGCGTCATTTCATCCATCTGCGTCACTGCGGTATTCACTTGCTCTATGCCTGAACTCTGCTCTTCCGAAGCCGCAGCAATTTCCGACATCAAATCGGTGACACGTTTGATCGATTGCACAATTTCCTGCATCGTTACGCCCGCTTCGCTGACGAGCTTATTGCCGTTATCGACTTTTTCGACCGAATCGGTAATCAGCGATTTAATTTCTTTTGCAGCCGAAGCAGAACGCTGCGCCAAATTACGCACTTCTGCGGCGACTACCGCAAAGCCGCGCCCCTGTTCACCTGCACGCGCCGCTTCCACCGCCGCATTCAACGCCAGAATATTGGTTTGGAACGCGATGCCATCGATTACCGAAATGATGTCGGCAATTTTGCGTGCGCTGTCGTTGATCGCCGCCATCGTCTCGACAACATTTTGCACAACAACCCCACCTTTCTGGGCAACGCCCGATGCCGTCATCGCCAATTGATTCGCCTGACGTGCATTATCGGAATTTTGTTTAACGGTTGAAGTGAGCTCCTCCATGCTCGATGCGGTTTCTTCGAGATTCGATGCCTGCTGCTCGGTGCGCGCCGACAGATCGGCATTGCCGGAAGCAATTTCATTGGAAGCCGTATTGATGGTTTCGGTCGCTTCGCGAATTTGCAGCAGCATTTGGGTAAGACTCGTCACCGTGTTGTTGCTGTAATCTTTCAGCTCACCAAAAGTGCCTTGATAATCTGCTGTAATCGAGCGCGTTAAATCACCGCGCGACAATGCTTCGAGTACATAGCCAACATCCTTGAGCCCTTTCTCAGATGTATTGACGAGCTGGTTGATACCTTCGGCCAATTGGCGGAAGAACCCGTCTTTACCTTCCAACGCAATACGACGCGTGAAATCACCATTCGACGCAGCGACAACGATATCGCCGACTTCGTTTTCAACTTTCACTTCATCGGTACGATCTTTCCACTCGACGACCGAACCCAGTCGCTCTCCGCTATCGCTGAACACCGGATTCGCGATTAACGAAAATGTGCGCCCGCCGACCGCGATTTGTGCGCGATAGGTGCTGCGTAAATTGGCGAGAAGATCGCGTTGATGGGCAGGATTGCGGTGGAAACCATCCATGCTGGTGCCGATGAGTTTGCGCGCATCGAAATTCGGCAGCACTTTGCGCAAATCCGATTCTACAGCGATCATCATTTCCGAGACGCTGCGATTCATATAAATAATTTCGCGATCGTTATTTGCGATCATTACATTCGTGGTGACGTTGTCGAGCGCGGCACGAATACGTGCGTTGGCGGCTGCCAGCTTTTCCTCCGCCACCTGCCGCTCTTTCTCGGCGGCCTCGAAGGCGAGCTGAGCCACTTTCTGCTCGGTAATATCCGTCGCCAGCTTCACCACCCTACAGAGCTTGCCGTTGCGATCGCGCACCGGATTGTACGTCGCTTGAATCCAGACATCTTTGCCGCTTTTTGTCACGCGACGATATTGATTCGCATCGAAATCGCCGCGGCGCAGCTTTTCCCAAAACGCTCGGTACTCGGGGCTCGCTCGATACTCGGGGTCGACAAAAATACTGTGGTGCTGACCTTTAATTTCCGGCAGCCGATACCCCATCAACTCCAGGAAATTATCGTTGGCGGTAATGACATTGCCGTCCAAATCGAATTCGATAAGTGCTTGCGAGCGATTGATGGCTTCGATAATTCCCGCCATTTCGTCCGATTTACTTTGCAAAGTATCGACATACTGGTGATCGTAAAGGTGAAAAACATTCTGCAAGATGCTCATAAGGAACTCCTGTAACACTTAATTCGCGAGAATTTATTCCGCCGCCTGGGAATCCATCAACGACAAATCTTTACTGCTCAAAAGCTTTTCGATATCCACCAAAATCAGCATTCGCTCATTAATAACGCCGAGACCGGTTAAAAATTGCGTATCAAAAGCTGAACCGAATTCAGGCGGTGATTTGATGTCGCCCTCGGTCAACGCCACCACGTCGGAAACACCATCGACCACGATGCCAACGGTGCGCTGCAGGACATTTAAAATAATGACGACGGTAAAGTCATCGTAAGTCGCTTTGGACAAATTGAATTTGATCCGCATATCGACGATGGGAACGATAGTGCCCCGTAAATTAATGACGCCTTTTATGAACGGCGGCGCGTTGGCGATTGCCGTCACGGCGTCGTATCCGCGAATTTCCTGCACGCATAAAATATCGATGCCGTATTCCTCCTCACCAAGAATAAACGTTAGATATTCCTGAGGTGCACTGGCGATTACCGCAACGCTACTCATGTTCTCATTCTCCCTGCATAGCCAATTGAGGAACTGCCGCAGATACGGCGTGCGGAACCATCGGTATCATTTCCTGACTCATGCGTAACAGGCCATCGACATCGAGAATCATCGCAACGCGGCCGCTACCCAAAATGGTCGCCCCCGAAAATCCCGCCACTCGACGATAATTGGTTTCCAAACTTTTGATAACGACCTGACTCTGGCCCGCGAGCGCATCAACTTGCAGCGCAAACGTTCCGGTGGCCGCCTCGAGTAAAACTACAATCGAATCGCGCACCGATTTGCACGCGGATGGAATATTGAAAATTTCATGCAGCGCAACGAGCGGAATATATTCACCGCGCACACGGATGAGACGACCGCGTCCGCCTACCGTCGAAATATTTTCAGGCTCTGGTTGCAGCGATTCGACGATTGAAGACAGCGGCACCACGTAGGTTTCGACACCGACGTTGACAAGCATGCCATCGAGAATCGCGAGCGTGAGGGGCAATCGAATTGCAATGCGACTGCCCTGCCCGTGCCACGATTCGATATCGACACGCCCCGACATCGAGTTAATGTTGCGACGCACCACATCCATACCGACACCCCGACCCGAAACATCGGTGATCGCGTCTGCAGTTGAAAAGCCTGGCTCGAATATCAACTGCCACACATCGGCATCGCTCATCGTGTCGCTGACAGGAAAACCGCGCTCGCGCGCTTTCGCGATAATTTTTTCGCGATTTAATCCGCGACCATCGTCGATAACTTCAATAACAACATTACCGCCGCGATGAAATGCACGAAGCTGAACCTTACCGCGCGCACTTTTTCCGGCCGCCTCGCGCTCTGCCGTAGTTTCGATACCGTGATCGATACTGTTGCGCAGAATATGCGTCAGCGGATCAGTCAATTTTTCGATGAGCCCTTTATCCAGCTCCGTGCTCTCGCCTTCGACAACGAGATCGATTTGCTTACCGAGTTTGCCTGCCAAATCGCGCACCAAACGCGGAAAGCGCGAAAAAATTTGTCCGATCGGCAGCATCCGTAACGACATCGCCGCTTCTTGCAATTGACGCGTATTGCGCGCCAGTTGCGAGAGGGCCTGATGCATACGCTCGCCCTGTTCCAGATCGAGCTCGCGCCCCATCTGTTCGAGCATCGCCTCGGTGATGACGAGCTCGCCCACCAAATTAATGAGCTGATCGGTTTTTTCGACGCTGACGCGAATCGATGAGCTTTCGCTCGCGGTTGCTCTCGAAGTCGTCGCAGCCAACTTCGATTCAGCCATTACGGGAGATTGCACATTGGGACTGGTAGATTGAGAGGCTAACTGCGCTGGCGTTTCATCGAAAAATCCAAATCCGGCGTCTGCATCGCTAGGCTTTTTCTCGACAACAGGTGCTTCATCAAAAAATCCGAAGCCAGCGTCATTGGCATTGTCCGTTGCTACGTCGTCAAAAAAGCCAAAGCTATCGTCGTCGACCGGCTTTTTAGCCTCTTTACGCGATTTTCTTTTTCCCTTTTCCGGTGACGACGCAGACAGCACCTGCAACTCGTCGATGATTTTTTTACAACTATCGTGCATGCCTTGATCAAGCTCAGAGCCCGCTCGATAACACTGCAAAAGCTCGCCAAGCAAATCGCCCGCCTTTAAGCTCGCGTCAATCATCGCAGGTTGCGGATCGACGCTGCCTTTTCGCAGCAGGTCAAGCAGTGACTCCAGCACATGCGTGACCGAAGCCATTTCCGTAAAACCAAAAATGCCACTGCCGCCCTTCACCGAATGCGCGGCGCGAAAAATGGCGTTGAGATCTTCGGCATCGGGATTATCGATATTGAGCGCAACCAGTAAGCGTTCCATTTCCGCGAGATGCTCGGCGGTTTCGTCGAAGAATGCTTGGTGAAACTGGCTGGTATCGACTTTCATAAGTCCATCGCCATCGTCTGGTTGGCTTTATGGAAGAACTTTTTTAACGACTTCCAATAATTTTTCGGGATCGAACGGTTTAACCAACCATCCGGTAGCACCTGCCGCCTTGCCCTGCGCCTTCATATCGGCGCCTGCTTCGGTGGTCAGCATCAAAATAGGGATGGTTTTATACGTTGGCAGCTGCCGCAACGAACGAATCAGCGTAAGACCATCCATCACCGGCATATTCTGGTCGGTGAAAACCATATTGAATGCACTAGTCTGTGCTTTGGAGAGCGCTTGCTTACCGTCACCAGCCTCTTCGGTTTGATAACCCGCGGTATTCAGTGTGAAGCAAATCATTTGCCGCACCGAAGCTGAATCATCGACGACTAAAACGCGCTTGCTCATTTGCGATCCCCGAAACGCTGAATCTATTTTTCGATTTCAAACCTATTTTTCAATCTCGAACAGCTTGTCGAAATTGGCAACTTCAAGGACTTGGCGCGGCACGCCCTTACAGCCGCTGATGGAAATCGTTTTTTTCGCACCTCTGCTCTTATCGCGCAGAGCTAGCAACATACCCAATGCCGTGCTGTCGATATACTCCACACCACCCATATTAATTTCGATGGCCTTTATACCGGCGTCATTCAATAGCGGCTCGTACAACTCTTTAAATTCTCGAATACAATTAAAATCGAAACGGCAATTGAGATGCACGAAACCCTTGCTACCGACAACACTCGTAACTCCAATGCTCATAAAATTAATTCCTGAAAATTAAAAGAGCTCGACCTCACCGCTACCGACGTTACTTTGTTTAACCGGCACATGTTCCAACAGTTTTAATTGCTCATTGCACTGATGCAGTGTTTGCTGCAATTGACGCCAACTTTTACTCTCCATGGATGGCGCCGCTTTCACTGCACTGCTGGATACCTCGCTCCATCCGCGCAAACGCTTTTGCAGATGCTGCAATAATTGATCGCTCATATCCTGAAATTGCAGCGCTCGAACAGCCGCGTTGACCTTACCTTCAACCTCCGCGGCGATATCGCTCATATGATCGATAACACCGACAATTTGAGTGTTGGTGCCCTGCAAAGAGCTCATCATATCCTCGACGTTCTCTTTGGTTTTTAATGCAAAGGAAATGTCATGCTCCGACAGATCATGGAGTGATTTCTCCGCACCGAGAACGGCTGCATGCACATCGTTGACGAGCGCGCGGATGTTTTCTGCAAAGCCGCTGGAGCGGCTGGATAATGCGCGGACCTCATCCGCGACCACAGCAAAGCCTCGCCCAGCTTCACCGGCGCGAGCGGCCTCGATAGCCGCATTTAACGCCAGTAGATTGGTCTGCCCTGCAATGCCATTGATTTCATCGATGATGTCGAGAATCGCGTCGACCTTGCTACGAATTTCATCCATACCCTCAACCAAAACCACCGTTGACTGAGAGGTTTTGACAGTCGCCTGTACAAATATCGACAACGTTTCCGAGGTTTTCTCGACGAAATCCTGAAATGTACCGGTATCGCTCGAACGATCATTACGATAGTTTTGCGTAAGCTCGCCCGCGATAGACTGCTGGCTCTGCAGGAGGCGATGTAAATCAGTAAAGCTGGAAACCAATGTCTGAATCGCATCCGCAAGTATTGATTGCAGGCGCGCAGCCTCGCCACACATGTCATTACTTTGCTTGCCCACTAAATGATTCAAATTTTCAAAGTAGGCGCGCGCTTCTGTACTGATCGCCGCAATTTCATTTTCGTGGCGGGATTTCAACTCAGAGAGGCTGTGATCGAATTGATGCTGCAGAAATATCGCCGAGCCGACTGCATAAATTAGAAAGGCTGCGCCGACACCGGCCACCGGCATTCCCGACATCGCACCCAGGCCATAACCCAGAGCAGCCAAGATCAGCGCGGACACGATCAATGTAAAAATACGCATTCCGTTGATACCCCTAACGCTGATACCCCGCAAAATGGTCAGCAATGGCAATTGATCAAATTAATAAAAGCCCGTCACTCGAGTGCATCGAGCAGCGAGATTAGTAACAACCGTGATGTGATCAGAATAGAGGTTAGTACAGAAGAATGATCTAACAAGTAAGCATAATCGCGTACAACTTACCGCGATAAATAGTATTTTTATAATTTTTGAGCGCTATAAATAAGCGCATTAGAACATAGAAAATTGTGCTACTTAGAACAAGCAGCACTTCATATAACGCATGAACTTAGCGGGTTACTTCAACCCCAACACATCCTGCATGTCGTAAAGTCCAGCCGGTTGAGCACCGAGCCAATTCGCCGCACGCACCGCACCACGCGCGAACGACATACGCGAGCTGGCTTTGTGGGTAATTTCGACACGCTCGCCATCAGCGGCAAACATGACCGTGTGGTCGCCGACGATATCGCCAGCACGGACGGTAGCGAAGCCGATGGTTTCTCGCTTACGTGCGCCGGTTTGACCTTCCCGACCATAGACAGCCACATCGCGCAGATTTCTATCTAACGCTTTCGCTACAACTTCACCCATGCTGAGCGCCGTGCCGGAAGGCGCATCGATTTTATGTTTGTGGTGAGCTTCGTAGATTTCCACGTCGTAATCGTCACCCAAAACCTGAGCGGCGAGATCAAGCAATTTAAAACAAACATTTACGCCAGTGCTGTAATTCGATGCCATACAAGCAGCGGTGTTTTTAATCGAATCGAGCAATTCCGCTTTTTGTTCGGGATTGAAACCGGTGGTGCCGATGACGATTTTTTTACCATGCTTGCCGCAAATTTTTGCATTGCTTAGCGTTGCCAGCGGCACGCTGAAATCGATCAGCACATCGAATTGATCGACCACTTTTTCCAGATCGCCGCTGACGATGACGCCGTTTTTGCCGAGGCCTGCCAGTTCGCCCGCATCGACACCGACAATAGAACTGTCGGGGCGCTCGATCGCTGCGGTGAGTTTGCAGCCTTCAGCGTTCTTGATCGCTTCGATCAGGGTTTTTCCCATGCGGCCAGCCGCGCCAGTCACAGCAATACGCAAAGTCATTTCTATTCCTTAATTTGAATCGCCAAAAAAGCTCTTCATGCCTTCAAACCACGAGCCTTTACGCGGCGATTGCTGATTGCCTTCGGTTTCGAGCGTTTGTTGCAGTTCGCGCAACAATTCTTTTTGACGCTTGGTTAAATTCACCGGCGTTTCGACAACGATACGACACAGCAAATCGCCCGGACCGCCACCGCGTACCGGCGTTACACCTTTGCCGCGCAAACGGAACAATTTTCCGGTTTGCGTTTCCGGTGGAATTTTTAATTTCACGCGGCCTTCGAGCGTCGGCACTTCCAATTCGCCACCGAGTGCCGCATCGGCAAAACTCACGGGGACTTCACAATAGAGGTGCTTGCCATCGCGCTCAAAAATCGGATGCTCGCGCACCGAAATCTGCACATACAAATCGCCCACTGGTCCGCCATCGGGGCCCGCTTCGCCTTCACCAGCGAGACGAATACGATCGCCGGTATCCACTCCCGGCGGCACTTTCACCGACAGCGTTTTGGTTTCCTCAACCACACCGCGGCCATAACATTTGCCGCAAGGGTCCGCGATCATTTTGCCTTTGCCACGGCAATTCGGGCAGGTTTGCTGCACGGAGAAAAATCCCTGCTGCATGCGAATCTGCCCAGCACCGGCACACGTCGTACACGTCACCGGTGAACTGCCTTTTTTCGCGCCCGAGCCATTACATTCATCGCAATGAATTAATGTCGGCACGCGAATTTTCGTCGTGGTGCCTTTCACGGCTTCTTCAAGACTGATTTCGAGCGAATAGCGCAGATCCGATCCACGCTGCGGACCACCGCGCGCACCGCCGCGACCGCCACCGAAAATATCGCCGAACACATCGCCGAAAATATCGGAGAAACTCGCGCCGCCCGCACCGCCGCCAAAACCACCGGGGCCACCGCCGCCGCTGCCATCGACGGCTGCATGACCGAATTGATCGTAGGCGGAACGCTTTTGCGCATCCGATAACACTTCGTAAGCCTGATTGGCTTCCTTGAATTTTTCCTCGGCTTCTTTATCGCCGGGATTGCGATCGGGATGGTATTTCATCGCTACTCGGCGATAAGCTTTTTTAATATCAGCTTCGGCTGCGTCACGAGCCACGCCGAGAATTTCGTAATAATCGCGTTTCGACATTTTGTTTAATTCTTCGTTAAGAGTATCGCTTAAACGACAAGGTCAGCATGGCATGCCATACTGACCTTGCGAACTCAAGTTTGCAAAGAAGCGATTATTTATCTTCTTTCACTTCCTCGAATTCGGCATCAACCACATCGTCTTTCCCTGCTGCAGAATCATTTCCACCCGCTTGTTGCGCACCGCCTTTTGCTTGCGCTTCGGCATACATCTTCTGCGCCATGCCGCTCGATGCTTCGGTCAGCTTCTGAGTCGCTTCATCAATCGCGTCTTTGTCGTCGCCTTTAACAGCTTCTTCAACTTGCTTGATCGCCGCTTCGATCGCCGATTTCTCATCGGCAGTCACTTTGTCGCCTGCTTCTTGCAAGGTTTTTTGCGTGGCATGCACAAGCCCTTCGGCGGTGTTGCGCGCCTGCGCGAGCTCGGCAAATTTCTTGTCGGACTCAGCGTTCGCTTCAGCATCGGCAACCATTTTCTTGATTTCGTCTTCGCTCAAGCCGCTCGACGCGGTGATACGAATCGATTGCTGTTTGCCGGTCGCCTTATCTTTCGCCGACACATTCAAAATACCGTTCGCGTCGATATCGAAAGTCACTTCGATTTGCGGCAGGCCGCGCGGCGACGGCGGAATATCGGCGAGATCGAAACGACCCAGCGATTTATTTGCCGCAGCTTGCTTGCGCTCGCCCTGCACGACGTGAATGGTCACTGCCGTTTGATTGTCTTCCGCAGTCGAGAACACCTGCGATTTCTTGGTCGGAATCGTCGTGTTTTTCTCGATCAGCGGTGTGGCAACGCCGCCCATCGTTTCGATACCGAGCGTCAACGGTGTTACGTCGAGCAACAATACGTCTTTCACATCGCCGCTCAATACGGCGCCCTGAATCGCTGCGCCGATCGCCACTGCTTCGTCAGGGTTTACATCTTTGCGTGGCTCTTGACCGAAGAACGCAGCAACTTTCGCCTGCACCATCGGCATACGGGTTTGGCCGCCGACGAGAATGACTTCGTTGATTTCCGATGCCGATTTGCCTGCGTCCTTCAATGCCTGACGGCAGGGTTCGATCGAGCGATCGATCAACGACTCGACTAACGCTTCGAGTTTGGCGCGCGTCATTTTGATGACAAGGTGCTTCGGACCCGATGCATCGGCCGTGATATACGGCAGATTCACTTCAGTCTGCTGGCTCGACGACAATTCAATTTTCGCTTTCTCAGCGGCTTCTTTCAGACGTTGCATTGCGAGCGGGTCGCCTTTCAAATCGATACCGCTGTCTTTCTTGAATTCGTCGGCGAGATAGTTGATCAACACCATGTCGAAGTCTTCACCGCCGAGGAAGGTATCGCCGTTGGTGGAGAGCACTTCGAATTGTTTTTCGCCGTCGACATCGGCAATTTCGATGATCGAAATATCGAACGTACCACCGCCCAAGTCGTAAACCGCGATGACGCGATCGCCGCCTTCTTTATCGATGCCGTATGCAAGTGCTGCGGCAGTCGGTTCGTTGATGATGCGTTTTACATCGAGACCCGCGATACGGCCAGCGTCTTTCGTCGCTTGACGCTGCGAATCGTTGAAATACGCAGGCACGGTGATAACCGCTTCTTTGATTTCTTCGCCGAGATAATCCTCAGCGGTTTTCTTCATTTTTTTCAAAACTTCGGCAGAGATTTGCGGCGGAGCCATTTTCTTGCCGTTGACTTCAACCCACGCGTCGCCGTTGTCCGCTTTCGCGATTTTGTACGGCACCATGTTGATATCTTTCTGTACGACATCATCGCCGAAACGACGACCGATCAACCGCTTGACCGCATACAGCGTATTTTTCGGGTTGGTCACAGCCTGACGCTTAGCGCTCTGGCCAACGAGGATTTCATCGCTGTCGGTGTAGGCAACGATCGACGGCGTGGTACGTGCGCCCTCGGAGTTTTCGATGACCTTCACTTTGTCACCATCGAGAATGGCCACACAGGAGTTCGTGGTGCCGAGGTCAATACCAATCATTTTTGCCATGGGGATCTCTCCAGATTTCAATTTGTTTCGCGGCGAACTCGATCGAGTCGTCGCCATAAATTCAACGCTTGTCGCCTATATTGGCCCGAATGCGACAAATTCAAGGCCCCAATAACTTGAGGGCTATTCGATACGCTTACGCTGTCTCGTCAATTTTCTTGGTGGCGCCCTTGGCCACGACCACCATCGCTGCGCGCAACAAGCGGCCGCTCAACGTAAACCCTTTTTGCATCACGTGCAGCACGGAATTCGGCTCGGCGCTGGGGTTATCGACCATCGACACCGCCTCATGGAATTGCGGATCGAACGGCGCACCGAGCGGATCGACCTGCTCGATCTGGCATTTCTTGAGCGCATCGATCAATGATTTGTGGGTGAGCTCGACGCCTTCGATGAACGATTTCGCGCCTTCGTTGCTGCGGTCGGCAGATTCCAGCGCACGCTCGAGATTGTCGCTGACCGGCAAAATCGCATTGGCGAATTTTTCCAGCGCGTATTTATGGGCGTTCTCGACATCTTTCTCGGCACGGCGACGCACGTTCTGTGCTTCGGCAGCGGCGCGCAAGACCTGGTCTTTGGCATCGGCGAGCTGCTGTTGCAACTGCTCGATCTGAGCCTGCAGCGCCGCGACATCAACCGCGGATTGCTCGGTGGAATCTGGCTGCGCGGCAGCTTCGGCTGCGCTCTGGGATTCTTCGACAGGGGGATTTTGCGGCTCTGTCACAACAGGATCTCCGTGAATACTGACTTGATGGAAATATTTAGGTCCGGCGCTAGATGGGGCCTTTATTTTGGATTTCAACCCCAAATCCCCCATTCGCTACGCGAATTGCCCCCCCAATAATTAAAGGGGGGCAGCGAGCAATGCGAGCGAAGGATTTAAATCGATTTCAGCGCCACGCTGAGCATGCGCGCGGTGAGGTCGACGATGGGAATCACGCGCTCATAGGCCATGCGCGTCGGCCCGACCACACCGAGCACGCCCAGCGTCTGGCCACCGCTTTGGTAGGGTGCGGTGATGACGGAAAAGTCGCCGAGTACTTCGTAGCCCGCTTCATCGCCGATGAAAATCTGCACGCCATCGGCGCGAATGCAGCGATCGACCAGATCGAGAATATCGCGCTTCTGCTGAAATGCATCAAACAGACCTTTGAGCTTATCCAAATTCTCCGGCCCGGTGGCGCCGATCAGGCCCGCTTCGCCGGTGACAACGTAGTCGCGAACAATAGAGTCGCGCTGCGGCGCATCGCTCGATGCCTCCAGCGCTTTATTCGCAAGATCCAGCGTCTGCTGCAAATGGCTGTCGATCGATGCCTTATCCGCTTGCATGGCATCGAGCAGAGACTGCCGCACATCGTTGAGATCGCGACCGGCGAAGCGCTGATTAATCAGATTGGCCGCCTGCTGCAACTCGATCTGAGAATACGGGCGATTGGTATAGATGACGCGGTTCTGCACCTCGCGTTCGTTGACGACGAGAATCACGAGCACGCGGTTATCCGACAGCGGCAAAAACTCGACCTGACGCAACTGCTCGCGCTGCAAACGCGGCAGTGTCACCAGCCCAGCTTGCGCGGTGATGCGAGCCAACAACTGCGACGCACTCTCGATCAATTCTTTGGCGGATTTATCGGGATTCAATTCGTGCTTGAGACTGGCGATCGCCTCGGCCTCCAGCGGCTGCACAGTAATGAGCGAATCGACGAACAGGCGATAGCCCTGCACCGTAGGCACCCGCCCAGCCGAGGTATGTGGTGCGCGGATCAATCCGACCTCTTCGAGATCGGCCATGATATTGCGCACCGTTGCCGGGCTGATCGGCAGCCCGCTCGATTCGAGCAACGCTTTCGAGCCCACGGGCTGTCCCTCGCGAATATAGCGCTCGATCAGGGCTTTGAGCAGCAACTGGCTGCGTTCGGAAATGAGTTCGTTGGCCATAGCAGTACGCGGATTCAATCAACGCGGGGGAATATTGCATGCGCGGTGAAGAAGATCAACGCAGCAGCGTTATATGATGGGTCTACCGCCCGAATCCAGACGACTGCAATGCTGCCACCGCTCCCGAAAACCGATATTGAAACGGCTGCCGACATCGATCGGCTCATCGAGACGTTTTATCAACGATACGTGCTCACCGATCCGATCATCGGCTTCTTCTTTACCGATATCGCGCAAATCGATCTCGGTGCGCATCTCGCGCCATCCAGCCATATCAAGAAAGTCAGCGCGTTCTGGCAACTGCAATTGCTCGGCACGATTGGTTACACGGGGCAAACGTTTGCCGTACACCGCGACTTACATGCGCAGGCTCAACTGACCGAAGATCACTTTCACCGCTGGCTGCATTTATTCGAAACAACCGTCGATGAATTATTCAGCGGCCCACGCGCGGAAACCGCCAAGCAACGCGCGCATACGATTGCGCGATCGATGCGACGCGCGCTCGCTAACAAGCCGATTTCGGCTACACGCCTGGAGGAGTTGCGCGGTGTCCAGCAGATCGCACCGCGCCGCAAAGAAACCTGATCAATCGAGTCAGGAAAGTCGCCGCCAGAAAAATCTCAGCTGGAAAAATTTTGGCGATAAAAAAGGCCGCACAGTGGCGACCTTTTAACATATCAACCGCTCACGCAAGGTGAGCACATCGATATTAGATAACAGTGACGTTCTCTGCCTGCGGGCCTTTTTTGCCTTGCGTTACAGTGAACTGCACTTGCTGACCTTCAGCCAGGGTTTTGAAACCGCCGCTGTTAATGGCGCTGAAGTGAACGAATACGTCAGGACCGCTTTCCGGAGTGATGAAGCCAAAACCTTTGGATTCGTTGAACCATTTAACGGTGCCAGTGGTGGTGTTTGCCATGTCTATAAACCTGTAAAAATAAATGAAGAATTTTCGATTTCTCGAAGTGCTAGCAATGGAAGGTTACTGAGAGGTAGCGAGGAGCGAGAGAACTACGAGATACCGACGCTTCTAACTGGCCGTTTAATAACAAGCACACTGGTTAGCTGATGCACAGCCTAACCTTTAACCAGAATCTGTCAATGACTATTTTCACCTAGATGCGATTTAGGGCGACAGACCATGGCCGCACAGCGTAGACTGAGCCCCCGATCGAGGATATCGCAATGAGCAAAACCACCCGTACCGTATCGCATGCGAAACACTCGGCACCGCCTTTGGAGCAGCAGCGCGAGATCGCCGAGCAAACCGCCGCCTTTCTCGCTAAAGGTGGTGCAATTCAGCAAATTCCAAACGGCGTCAGCGGTCAGCCGAAACTGGGTGGACCGATGTTCACCGCCTCTGCTGCCAAAGCCTGAGTATCGGCTGCGCTTCAAAATCGCAGAGACGATCTACCTAGAGCATCCGCACCAGCAAACCCATCTGCAATACACTCTCATCGACATTTTCTGGGCGTGGAATTTTCACGATATGGCCACTGCCCGGTGCAATGTCGAGCGTATTGCCATCGCGATTTTCGAGCACGCTTAAATCAAAACGTAAATTGCCGACCGGAGTCATCAACTCCACCGCATCACCTTTACGAAATTGGTTTTTCACATCGATCGTAAGCCAATTATCCGATGCATCGATCACCTCACCCACAAATTGCTGCCCCGGCGTAGTCGATACGCCACTTTCGTATTTCTGAAACTCAGCCGGTGGATGACGGCGATAAAAACCTTCGGTGTAACCGCGATTCGACAACGTTTCGAGCTCGTCCATTAAATTCATATCGAAGGGTTTTCCCGCAACTGCGGCATCGATCGCTTTGCGATAAACCTGCGCGGTGCGCGCAACGTAATAATGCGATTTCGTGCGACCTTCGATTTTGAGCGAATGCACACCCATCGCGCACAATGCCGGCACGTGCTGCACCGCGCGTAAATCTTTCGAGTTCATGATGTAGGTGCCGTGCTCGTCTTCGTACGCCGGCATGTATTCGCCGGGACGCCCCTGCTCCTGCAACAGAAATGCTGGCGTATCGCCGTCGCTCGATGACGGCACCCATTCCTGAATTTCCTTTTGATGTTGAAAACGCAGCGCGACTTGATCGTCAATCGTGGTCTTTGGAATTAATTCGCCGATGTCATTTTCGTGCGCTTCGTGCGCCTGATATTTCCAGCGACACGAATTCGTACACGCACCCTGATTCGAATCGCGATGCGTCATGTATCCCGATAATAAACAACGCCCCGAATACGCGATGCACAGTGCGCCATGCACAAATGTTTCGATTTCCATTTCTGGCACACGCCGAATAATTTCGGCAATTTCTTCGAGCGATAATTCGCGCGACAAAATCACGCGCTGCAAACCCATCGAATGCCAGAACTTCACCGTCGCGTAATTCACCGCATTTGCCTGCACGGAAAGATGAATCGGCAGCTCGGGCCAACGCTCGCGCACAAGCATGATCAAACCGGGATCGGACATGATCAGTGCATCGGGCATTAATTCGATGACGGGTTCGAGATCGCGAATGTACGAACGAATCTTGTCGTTATGCGCAGCGATATTCGACGCGAGATAAAACTGTTTGCCTTGCTTGTGTGCAATGTCGATGCCTTCGGCCAGCGCATCCAGATCGCGAAAGCCATTGTTGCGCACGCGCAGCGAATAGCGCGGCTGCCCTGCATACACAGCGTCGGCGCCATAGGCGAACGCATAACGCAGATTGCGCAACGTACCTGCGGGCGAGAGCAATTCGGGCTTCTGCAACTTGATGGAGGAATTCACGAGCAACCTCTAACGGATGAATTTTGAGCGGCGTGCATTCTAATCACCGGCGCCAATGCCGACATTGATCAAGGACAATTGCCAGGCAAACCAAACCACTGTATAAATAGCCAGCACGCACCCATTCAACCGCTTCGCCCCAAGGAGGCTCCCATGCTCACCCATCTCACCGTCGATAACTTTGCGATTGCCGAGCATATCGAAGCGGAGTTCGCCGGAGGCATGACCGTGCTCACAGGTGAAACGGGCGCGGGCAAATCGATTCTGCTCGATGCGCTAGGACTGGCGCTCGGCGATCGCGCCGATGCGAGTGTGGTGAGGGCGGGCGCCGAACGCGCGGAGATTCATGCGTCGTTCGATATCAGCACCATCAAAGAGGCGAAAGCATGGCTGGCCGCGCGCGATTTGAACGCGGGCGATGAATGTCTGCTGCGCCGCACCATCACCAGCGAAGGCCGTTCGCGCGGCTACATCAATGGTCAGCTCGCGACGCTGCAGGATTTGAAAGCCATCGGCGAATTGCTCATCGATATTTACAGCCAGCACGCGCATCAATCGCTGTTGCAGCGCGCGCACCAACGCAAATTGCTCGATGCGTATGCGGGCACCGAAACGCTGGCCGATAGCGTGAAAACCCTCGCGCAGCAATATCAGCACACGGCGGAACAGCTCGACCGCTTGAGCAACCAGCGCGATGAGGTCACAGCGCGCGTGCAGTTGTTGAGTTACCAAGTCGAAGAACTCGACAAGCTTGATCTCGGTGCCGATGAAATCGAAACGCTCGAAGGCGAACGCCGCGCGCTCGCGAACGGCGAACAGATTTTGCGAAATTCACAGCACGCGCTCGCGCTTTGCCGCGAAGGCGAAATCAATGTCGTCAACATTTTGAATCAGGCGCTCAAATCGCTCGGCGATCTCGACGCGAAACAACTGGGCTCGCAACAAACTGCGCTCGCGCAAGCCGAGGACATGTTGAACAGCGCGCTCATTCAAGTCGAGGAAGCGAGCCATGAGTTGCAGCACTATGTCGATGGCTTCGAGCTCGATCCCGAGCGCTTGCTCGAAGTCGAAACGCGGCTCGACGCGATTTATGAAATCGCGCGCAAACATCGCGTACAAGCGAATCAACTGTGCGCGTTGCATGCCGAATTGCGCGCGGAACTGGACAGCGTTGCCGGTGGCAGTGAACGCATCGAACAATTGCAGGCCGAATTAAAAACACTGCGCGCGAATTACGACAAGCAGACGCAGGAACTCAGCAAGCGCCGCGCGCAGGCCGCGCAAAAATTGCAGAAGCAGGTCGAAAAGCAATTGCAGGCGCTGGCGATGGGTGGCTGCCGTTTCAGCGTCGGCCTCAACGCACGCAGCGCCGAAGGTCGGGAGATGCCCGTCCCCCACGCGCACGGCAACGAGGATATCGAATTTCTCATCAGCACCAATCCCGGCACGCCGCCGCAGGCGCTCAATCGCATCGCATCAGGTGGTGAGCTGTCGCGCATCAGTCTGGCCATTCAAGTGATCACCGCGCAGACGAGTGCCATTCCAACGCTGGTATTCGATGAAGTCGATGTCGGTATCGGCGGTGCGACCGCGGAAGTCGTCGGCAATTTATTGCGCGAACTCGGCAGTCGCGGTCAGGTCTTGTGCGTGACGCACCAACCGCAAGTGGCGAGCAAAGGTCATCAGCATTTCAGTGTGGAAAAAATCAGCGACAAGAAAAGTGTGCGCACGCATTTGCGCAAATTAAGCGACGGCGAAAAAATCGAGGAAATTGCGCGCATGCTCGGCGGCATTACCGTTACCGATCAAAGCCGCGCGCACGCCAAGGAAATGTTGAGTTTCACGCATTGATATTTGCGCATACCAATGCGGAAAGGAAACTAACGGAGACGAAATTAGGCGGGACGTCTTAAAAGCAATTATTTTTTCTTGCGAACATACAAGACGAGGCTGTGATCGACGAGTTCGAAGCCACGATCCGTTACCAATTGGCGCTGGCGCTTCTCGATCACTTCATCGATGAACTCGATGACTTCACCGGTATCGAGATTGACCATGTGATCGTGGTGCTGAGCCTTCGCCAGCTCAAACACCGAATGGCCCGATTCAAAATTGTGGCGAGTGACCAAACCCGCAGTCTCGAATTGCGTGAGCACGCGATACACCGTCGCCAATCCCACATCCTCACCTTGTTCGAGTAAATGCTTGTACACATCCTCGGCGCTGAGATGATGATTGTTGGTTTCCGCTTGCTCCAGCAATTGCAGAATTTTGATACGCGGCAGCGTGACCTTGAGACCGGCCTTTTTCAGTTCTTGATTCTCTCCGCCCATTACACCTGCCCCTTACGATTATCAGAGTGTTGGGATATTATCACCGCCGCCGTAGTCATCCTAGGTTTTAATCGATGTCTCTCAACCTGCTCAAGCCCGCTCGCGCAATTGCTCTCGCCGCCTCGGCCCTTCTGCTCGGCGCGTGCAGCAATCTCGAATTCCCGTGGGTGTATCGCATCGATATCGATCAGGGCAACATCATCACGCAGGAGATGATCGATCAACTCAAACCGGGACTGTCGCGCGATCAAGTGAAATTCGTGATGGGCTCGCCGCTGGTGATCGACCCCTTCCACCCCGACCGCTGGGATTATGTCTACACCCTGCGCAAAGGCGATGGCACGCGCAAACGTGAACAGCTTTCGGTGTATTTCAAAGACGACACCTTGGTGTCGCTGAGCGGGGATTTCCTGCCAGCCTCGGCGCAAACATCGAGCGCGGCTCCAACTTCAAACGCACCGACTCAAACAAACTGATCAGACGAACCAATCAGACTAATTGACCGCGCGTCGATAGATTTCCTGCAATTTAGCGCTTCTTCTGTGCCCGTTGTCGCCGTGCGGTTTTGGGATCGGCGATCAGCGGGCGGTAAATTTCGATACGATCGCCATCGCGCAATAATGTCTGCGCCGGCTGCTCGACAATTTTGCCGAAAATACCGAGCGCGGCCTTGCCCCAATCGATATCGCGGTTATTTCCATCGCTTTCATCGAATGCCTGAGCAATACCGGAGCGTTGTGCCGCCGCAAGCACGGTACACCCCTCCTCGACTTGCAATGCAATCAAGCGCTGACGTTCGGGCAATGCATACACCACTTCGATAGAAATCATCATAGCGAGCCGTGCAGTTTGTGCGCGCGCTTAACCAGCGCATCGACCATCTGATTGGCAACGCCATCGAACATTTTACGCGCGGCAAAATTGAGCAATCGTCCGGCTAACTCAAATTCGAGATGCAGCGAGATTTTACAGGCATGCTCGCCGAGCACTTGAAAAGTCCACACACCTTGGAATTTATCGAACGGCCCCTCCACCAACGTCATCTCAATGCGCTCGGGCGGCATCAAGCGATTGCGCGTGGTAAAGCTGTAACGCATACCGCCTTTGGCGAGATCGAGTCGCGCCTCGATAGTATCGTTAGCTCTGTTGATAACCGTCGCACCGGCGCACCCATCCATGAATTGCGGGTAGGTTTCGATGGCATTGACGAGATCGAACATGGCCTGCGCGGAATACGGCACCAGCGCACTGCGTTGAATGGTTGTCATGAATAATCAATAAGCAACGATCGGTGTGCGATTAGCAAAACTAAAAATCAATCAGCAAAATTTAAAAGAGCTGCGAGGCGACGCGATAAACGCCGAAAAACAGAATCAGGGCGATCGCAGGCGCGGCAATATAACGCAACGCGGCGCGCCAGAGCCAAAATAAACGCGGTCGATCGGTGAGCATTTCATCGCGGATCGATTCCACGCGCATACGCCAGCCCACCAGAATTGCCAGCGCGAATGCACACAGCGGCAGCATCACATCGGCGCTGATCCAATCGATCCACGCAAAAATACTTTTGCCGCCGGGCCGCCATGTCGGCCACAAACTGAATGAACCGATAGAGAGCAAACCCAGCAAGCCGCCGAGCACAGCAAATAACGCTGCCGCTCGCGGACGCGACCAGCGCGTGCGCTGCACCATCCACGCCGTCGCCGGTTCGAGCAATGCCACCGCCGAACCGAATGCCGCCAGCAACACCATCACGAAAAATGCAGTGCCGATCACCGCGCCGTAAGGCAAATTGCCGAAGATGTAAGGCAGTGTGATGAAAATCAGACCGGGGCCATAATTCGGCTGCACGCGATGCGCGAACACCAGCGGAAAAATCGCGAGCCCCGCCAGCAATGCCACCACCACATGCAACAACACCACCGCGCCGAGCGTGCGCAGCAGCGAGCGCTGCGTCGGCATATACGCGCCGAAGCTGATCATCGCCCCCATGCCGATGCCGAGCGAGAAAAATGCCTGCCCGAGCGCAGCGAGCGCCGCATCGGTAGTCCACTGCTCGAAATTCGGCGCAAACATGAATTCGATCGCTGCGGGCATATCGCCCATACGCAATGCTGTCAGCACCATCACCAACAGCAGAATCAATAATATCGGCGCGAGCACCACGAATAAGGCGCCGAGCCCGCGCGATACACCGAGCGCCACGAACATCCACGCAAACAGCAAAAACAACGCCTGCAGCCCGACCTGATGCCAGCCATCGCCGAGCAATAGACCAAACTGTTCGCCGATCTGGCGCGCGCTGGCGGCGGAAAGATCGCCGCTGTAAATCCAGTTGCAGTAGGTCATCAACCAGCCGCCGACCACGCTCAGATACGACAGCACCACCAGCGCCGCGATACCGCCGAGCCAGCCGACCCAACGCCAATTGCGACTCAGCGCCGATTCGAGCACGACCATTTCGATGGCATGCACCGGATCGCCGCGCCCGCGTGAGCCAAGCAACACTTCGGCGACGAGTACGGGCGTCGCCACCAGCGCCATGCACAGTAAATAGAGGAGGACAAAGCCCGCGCCACCGTTAACGCCGGCGAGATAGGCGAATTTCCACAAGGTGCCTAGACCGATCGTGGCGCCGGTAGCTGCCGCGATGAATATCCATTGACTGGTCCAACCGCCATGCAGCGATTGCGGGGCTACGCGCACAGATCAACTCCGGGTTGAAAGAATTTGCACAATTTTATGTCGTCCGCTACAGGCATCTGATTAATTTCTCACGCCCTCAGCGTATTCAAGTGTAGAAGCGCTCTCTATAATGCGCCGCCATGGCTAAAAACACTCAGCAAAACAATACCATCGCGCAAAACAAAAAAGCGCGGTTCGATTACCATCTCGAAGAAAAATTCGAGGCGGGCATCGCGCTGCAAGGCTGGGAAGTGAAAAGCCTGCGCGCAGGCAAGGCCCAGTTAACCGATTCGTACGTGCTATTGAAAAACGGCGAGGCCTGGCTGCTCGGCGCCCTGATTACGCCATTGCAGACGACCTCGACGCATTTTGTGATCGACCCGCAGCGCACGCGTAAATTGCTGCTCAATCGCAAACAGATCAATCAATTGATCGGCGCTGTCCAGCAAAAAGGTTACACCTGCGTCTGTCTGTCACTGTATTGGAAAGGGCATTTGGCCAAAGCGGAGATTGCGCTCGCCAAAGGCAAACAATTGCACGACAAACGCGAAACCGAAAAAGAGCGCGATTGGAATCGTGAAAAGCAACGCATTGTGCGTCACGCTGCCCGTACGAATTAAGCAAAATTTATCGCGTTTTCCAGGCCTAAAAATGCGTTAAAAGGGACAAACCGCTGCGGTAGCATCAACGCTGTTAGATGTTCGAAAAATTTATCAAGGGTTGATTTAGATAAACATTCTCTAAAAGAAACATTGAAAAATACGGGCTCAGCACCCATAGTGATCGCAGGCATACGAGTGATGCCTAACCACTCTCTCCCAGGCGGAGAGAAAGGGGATGCGGATGGCGCAACACCACCGCATCCCCGTGTCATTTCTGGCGTGTCATTTCTAGACAACCGGATTTGTCTTGGACAGTGGGAATTGTTGCGTAGTAGTTGTGTCAAAGCAGTTGTAGTAAAGCGAAGAATTCGGGGGCGTTCTGGATTCGACGTTGGTAACAAAACCTGAGGTGCATGTCGTGATGGCAGCCAATCACGTAAATCCAAAGCTGCAAATCAATAGTCGCAAACGACGAAACGTACGCTCTGGCAGCCTAAGGGCTGCTAGCAGTTGGTGATCGATGTCAGATAGAGAAACCAACTGTCATTTCATCTGACTCGCTATTCGGCTCGTCCGGCGTTGAATAGCTAAAACCTACGGAATCGCGATTCACGTCCTGCCCGTTGGGCTGTGAAGAGTTAAATCAATTAACGGAACCTAAACATGTAGAGCCAAAGGCGGAGAACTGACGGACAGGGGTTCAATTCCCCTCGCCTCCACCAATAAACAAAGAAGCCACCCTCGCGGTGGCTTTTTTGTTTGTTGAGGAATCACAAGCGAAGTGAACTCATCAAGCTCCCACAGGGGTTCACAAATTTGTCGGGAACAAATTTGGACGTCCCGAAGGGCGCTGCGCATCAGTGGCGCGCATGAATGCGCGACATTCATTCCCCTCGCGCTCGCCCTCGCCTCCACCAATAAAGCGTAGTAAAAACAAAGGACTGCTAACGTTGTCCTTTGTTTTTGTCCAAATTATGTCCACATCGATTAACTTAATTCGTCATTTTGCTTATAGATCTTTAATAGCCAAATAAAATATATTCTCTCAACGCTCACACAACACAATTAAAACTTAGGCAAACAATGATAATAATTGGAGCCAGTGACACACCAGGTGTCGGCATACGTTTGGCTTTGGATTCCGCCGCAGGAAATTCAATCGATAACGGCCAAATTAGTGAAATCTCGGACTTTGAAATAAATTTTGCAAATGCCACAGAGAGCAAATGGAGTAATTCATTTCTGGCCGTTAGAGGCGGTTTAACAGCGCGCTATAATTGCCATGGACTTACTTTTGCGTCTCGCCGTACTGGCATATACGATCGCGCCACTATTGAACAAATCTTGCGTGAGGATAAGTACGTAGAAATTAACCACTCTGACGTACTCCCCGGAGACGTCATAATTTATTTTGCTCCGGATGGTGACGCTGAACACTCCGGGATAGTTATTAGTCGCTCCGACCCTCAGCTTAAAGTACCTCAGGTGGTTAGTAAGTGGGGGAAATTCAAGGAATTGGTACACTGGGCAAATCAATGCCCTTATACGTTCGCGCATGCTCGTTATTATCGGATTAGCTTATGATAGAAAAGCAGGATCTGCCAGAATCTTTAAAAAACGCGTATATGTTTGCCAATACGCCTACATACCTATTTAGAAAGCTATATCAAGATTCATTTGTAGAAATACTCCAGCATTGTTCAAATGAGCAATTAGAGCATTACATCTCAATCGCTAACCCAGAGGACTCTTCTTCAATTATTTTGGCGTATGCATCCTTAATGGCATCACTTAAGAAAGGGATCAAGATAAATAATACTGAAAATGTAACCGCATTCGAAAAGCTTGCATGGGCTAGAAGTATTGCCGCCCTTTACCAGCAGACAGTTGTGGGTGAGTCTGTTTTAAACGTAGCAATTCCAAAAACTGCCACTACGATACCAAGCACCACCTCAACCAATGAAAGCTTCATTAACATGGATACCAAACATGTATAAAACAACCGCAGCGATTGTTGCCGAACGCATTATTGTGGACAAAGCAACCAATAAAGCGTCACTAATCGATACCTACGATGAAATCAGCAGCCAGAGCTTTCCTATATCGCTGCAAACTACTGGCTTTTTCTTTTTAATAGCGCGCACGAATACTGACGCTCCATCTTTTACTGCAACCACTTCAATTAAATTGGATAACATCGTTCTATTTCAGCAGGATATGGCTGTAGATTTTCACAACGGTTTGATCGCAAGAGTGATGTTAAATTTTCAAGGATTAACCATACCCTCTGCCGGAACCCTTACCGCAACAATCAAACAAAAAGATAGCGAGATCGGTCAAGCTTCAGTTATTGTAAAACGACTTGACTTGCCTCCATTTTCTATTGCAGTTGATCAATCCACTAATTAACTTAAATCAACAAAGGTGCCGGAGGGATTAAATTAAAATAAAAGGTGACGGAGGGATTAAATAACAACCACACCAGTATATTCTGAAAAATCACTGCCGATACAGACGATCGAACCCCTCAGCACTGAACCCATTCATGCGAGCTTGACCAACAAAGATAATCGGCACGCCCTGACCACCAATGGCATCATATTTTTCCTTGCCCTCCGCCGAACTTTCAACGTCATAATCGGTGTAGGGAATATTGTTCGCCTGAAAATATGCGCGCGCTTTTTTACAATATCCACACCATGTGGTGCTGTACATCACCACAGACTTAGATGAGCTGGAGGCCGGTTGAACAGATGGCAGTGGCAACTCGTAGCTGACGTGCTCATAGCTGTTTATGGTAATTTTTACTTTTTCAACCTTACCATTGGCTGGCCGCTGATCACTGAAATGGACTTTGCCTTGCGCATCAACCCATTTATAGACTTCTGCACTGGCGAAAAAAGTCAGTACCGAAAGCGCGATCACTAAAAAAATTCTCAACGCGTTACCCTCCTTGCCAAGCCTGCCGAGCAAACTCAGTTCAACACATCACAAATTATCTGCTTAGTTCATAGACACAGATATTCACCGCCGACGCAAGATTCAACGATTCGATAGCCCCACCGCCAGCAATCGTAAAATTTTCACATCGCAAACTAGCAAGCTGCTCTCGCGGCACGCCGCGCGCCTCGTTACCGAACACATAGCAATCGGCCGTTTTAAAATTATTGCCACCGATACTCTCGCCCTGCATATCGAGGCATGCGATACGCGAGAAGCGCGATGGCAAGGTTGCGAATGGCACATCGATTTCAATCGGCACGTGAAAAATCGCGCCCATGCTCGCGCGCACCACTTTATCGTTATAGGGATCGACGCTATTCGGGCTGAGCAGGCAGCGAAAATTGCCAAACCAAGCGAGCGTACGCAGAATAGTGCCGAGATTGCCGGGGTCCTGAATTTCGTGCAGATAAATTGTGCGCTCGCCGGGCTGCGGCGATGCAACGGTGAGCATGGGCACAACAGCAACAATTCCCTGAGGGGTTTTCGTTGCGGCGATTTGTGCCATTTGTTTTTCGCTGATGAGGTGAATTTTTAATGGACTTTGCCAACCGGCATATACATCGGTGACATACAATTCACTTTCACGCAGCAATGGATTCGTCGCGAGAACTTTCTGCAATTCCAAAACAAGATGCTCACCTTCCAAGAGGAAATAGCCGAATTCATCGCGATATTTTTTCTGATGCAGTTTTTTTACGTCATCAAATTTCATTCGATTATAAATCCCCCTCAATCCCCCTTTAATTAAAGGGGGAGGTAATCATACTTTTGGCAACCGCTTCGGCGATCTTAATGCCATCGACACCCGCCGACAGAATTCCGCCCGCATAACCCGCCCCTTCACCCGCCGGATACAAACCGCGCGTATTGAGACTTTGCAGTGTTTCATGATCGCGAGTAATGCGTACCGGCGACGACGTGCGCGTTTCCACTCCCGTTAAAACTGCATCATCGCGATCGAAGCCGCGAATTTGTTTGCCGAAGGCGGGCAATGCTTCGCGTATTGCCTCAATCGCATACGCAGGCAATGCGCTGGCCAGATCGGTGAGATGAATACCGGGCTTGTAGGAAGGCTCGACTTCGCCGAGTTTTGTCGATGGCACGCCGCGAATAAAATCGCCGACTAATTGCGCGGGCGCACAATAATCGCTGCCGCCTAACTCAAATGCGTGCGATTCCAATTGTTCTTGCAGCGCCACTCCCGCCAACACATCGCCGGGAAAATCTTTTTTGGGATCGATGCCGACAACGATGCCTGCGTTGGCATTGCGCTCGTTGCGAGAATATTGACTCATGCCGTTAGTGACAACGCGATTGGGTTCCGACGTTGCGGCGACAACAGTACCGCCAGGACACATACAAAAACTGTAAACCGCGCGCCCCTTTCCTTGACCGAGAGTGGCGTGATAGACGAGCTTGTAATCTGCAGCGCCGAGTTCGGGATGCCCTGCGTATTTACCAAGCCGCGCGTTATCGATCATCGATTGCGGATGCTCGATACGAAATCCAATCGCAAACGGTTTCGCTTCCATATACACGTTGCGTTTTTGCAACATGCGAAAGGTATCGCGCGAGCTATGTCCCAACGCCAACACAACGTGACGCGAACGAAGCGTTTCGCCATTCGCGAGAACGACACCCTCGACTTGCTGATCGTTAATCATTAAATCAACGACCTTACTTTCAAAACGCACTTCACCGCCGAGCGCCTTGATTTCCTCGCGCATGGCCGAGACAACACCCGTCAATCGAAACGTACCGATATGCGGCTTGCTCACATACAGAATTTCTTCGGGTGCGCCTGCACGCACAAATTCGCGCATGACTTTGCGGCCATAAAATTTCGGATCTTTGATTTGGCTGTAGAGCTTGCCGTCGGAAAATAATCCCGCACCGCCTTCGCCGAATTGCACATTCGATTCAGGCGCGAGAACTTTCTTGCGCCATAAGCCCCACGTGTCTTTGGTTCGCTGACGCACATCTTTGCCACGCTCCAGCACAATCGGCTTAAATCCCATCTGCGCCAGCACTAACGCTGCGAATAAGCCGCACGGACCGAAACCAATAACGACAGGGCGCTCATTGAGCGCAACGGGTGCCTGCGCTACGGGGTAATAATGCGTATCGGGCGATGGCTTGATGTGCTGATCGTGCGCAAAGCGCTTCAGCACCGCCGCTTCATCGGCCACCACGACATCGACGATATACACGAACAGAATCGCGCTGTTTTTCTTGCGCGCGTCGTAGCTGCGTTTGAATACTTGAATATCGACAATATCGGCGGGGCGAATGTGCAAGCGCTCTGCTACGGCAGCGCTCAATGCTTCAGCAGCATGGTCGATGGGTAAGGCAAGCTCGGTAATGCGAATCATGGAATATCCTGGCCGGTGGCTCCGGCAAAGGAAGTGGGAAACAGGTAGAATGCGGCTCGCGCATTATATCTCGTTTAAACAGTATTCCGATTGAGTTTTGCCATGGCACGATCCAAGAGCAGCCACCGCTGGATGCAGGAGCACGTCAACGACCCTTACGTCAAACAGGCGCAGAAGGATGGTTACCGCTCGCGCGCGGCTTACAAGCTCATCGAGCTTAACGAGAAAGACAAGCTTATTCGCCCCGGCATGCTGATTATGGATTTGGGTTCGACGCCGGGTGGCTGGTCGCAAATTGCAGGACGATTGGTTGGCGATCACGGCCGCGTGATCGCCACCGACATTCTGCCGATGGACGCGCTCGAAAATGTCGACTTCATTCAGGGCGATTTCACCGAGCAAGCCGTGTTCGATCAATTGCTCACGCTGCTCGGCGATCGCAAACCCGATTTAATTATTTCCGACATGGCGCCGAATCTCAGCGGCATCGATTCTGCCGATCAGGCCTCATCGATTTATTTACTCGAACTCGCACTCGATTTATCGCGGCGCGTGTTGAAGCCAAAAGGCAATTTCGTCGCGAAAGTTTTTCAGGGCGAAGGCTCGGACGACTTTCTCAAAGAGTTACGCACTTCGTTTGAAAAAGTTGTGATTCGCAAACCCGCCGCTTCGCGCTCGCGTTCGCGCGAAGTGTATGTGGTCGGGAAAAACTTTCTCGGCGGGCAATGATCATTCCGACTATCTGCGACTTAAATCTGGGACATTAATTCTGCTGTCAGAGAAAATAAGCTAGATTTAACAACCGCACCGCGCCCGAGCTGTCGCTGTGCAGCCCTGCACTACCGCTACACCGTTGAAGGAATTTTGTTCATGTCCCGCAAAGCATTAGCCAACCTGTTGAAGAACTTCTCGCAATCGGGACGCGAGCTACTGCGCCGGCTTACCCCGCCCACCGCGTTGTGGCACTCGGCCGCCACCGGCGAAAAACTCAACAATCTCGCCAAGCTTTTGCTTTCGGGGCGCGGAGAAGCGTCGGGCGTTGCGATCGCCACCGACCTGCTGGCGCTGTACGCAGCCAGCGACGACGCGCAAAAACTTTCTTTCTTTACCCATCTCGCCACCGAGTTCAACCCCGACCCGGCGGCTCTGAACGCGAGCTGGGAACGCTACCTCTCGCAGGGAATTACTGCGCTGCCGACGCTGGCGAAAGCGGTGGAGTCGCCGCGACAGGAGTTATTCCGCCGCCTCAATCTCGCACCCGGCGGGACCACCGCACTCGTCCATATGCGCGAAGATCTGCTGCGACATATCGACAATGCAAACTCCGTATTGTCGATCGTCGATGCCGACCTCACCCATCTGCTGAAATCCTGGTTCAATCGCGGTTTTCTGCAGATGCGCGCGATCAATTGGTCGTCGCCCGCCAGCCTGCTCGAACGCGTTATTCGTTACGAAGCGGTTCACCACATTTCAAATTGGGGAGAACTGCGCAATCGACTCGACCCAGAGGATCGTCGCTGCTTTGGCTTCTTCCACCCCGCCATGCCCGATGAACCTCTGATTTTCGTCGAGGTCGGTTTGACCCGGGGAATTCCAGATAGCATTCAATCGATGCTCGCGGACGATCGTAAAATCGTTCCCGCAGAATCGGCCAATACCGCAGTTTTTTATTCGATCAGCAATTGCCAGACCGGTTTGCGCGGCATTTCTTTCGGACACTTCCTTATCAAGCAAGTCGCGAAAGATCTCAGCCGCGAATTACCGGGCTTGAAATGTTTTGTCACCCTCTCACCGATCCCCGGCCTGATGAAATATCTCGACAAAGTCGCGAAAGATGATGCAGATAAAGCGATTATCGCGCGCCTAAAAACGCCGGTCACATCGAATCGATTCAACGATAAGGAAGCAAAAGATTTTCTGCTCAAACACGCCTACGCCTATTTTATCGAGGCACGTACACCACAGGGAAAATCGCTCGATCCAGTAGCGCGATTCCACCTCGGCAATGGCGCACGATTAGAGCGCCTCAATTGGCTCGCCGATACCTCCCCCAACGGAATATTACAAAGCGGCGGACTGATGGTGAATTATCTGTACGATCTTCCACGCATAGAAGAGTGTCACGAAGCGTATGTAACGCGTGGCGATATCACCCTCGGTGAGCCGTTCAAAAAAATGGCCAAGGCGATCACCGCCGAAAAATCCGAAAATCTTTTGGGTGCGCCTTAATTCAATGCCTCTATAAGTAGAAGCCATGAATAACGAATTACAGATTGAAGATATTGAGCTCGGCACAGGAAAAGCGGTAATCAAAGGCGCACTGATCGTCACGCAATACGAAGGCTTTTTAGAAGACGGGACCAAATTCGATTCATCGTACGACAAAGGCAAACCCTTTCAATGCGTGATCGGCACTGGCCGCGTCATCAAGGGTTGGGATCAAGGATTGATGGGCATGAAAGTGGGCGGTAAGCGCAAGTTATTTGTGCCCGCGCACCTGGCTTACGGCGTGCGGCAAATCGGCGCACACATCAAACCGAACTCGAATTTAATTTTCACCATCGAATTACTTGAAGTACTGACACGCGACGATTAAGCGGAGGGGGCTGCATGCCCCCACCCGCGCACAACCTCACCCCAGCGTCTTGCACACCCTTCCAAAGCCGTAAATAGTGCACTCTTTTTAAATATTACAAGCGTAACATTGTCTATGTGCTCACACTTTTAATCCAAAACGATCTTAAAAGCATATTAATAAGGTATGCCATTTCTAATAAAGTAACCCCAATTACAAATTTAAAGATAATCAAGTAATTGCTTCACCAATTCCTAGCAGTGCGAAAGTGCTCCTTTAGACCACGGCGGCAACGACACACCCGGCAACAACTAGAGACAGGCGCGATGCTTTCAAAAACCGTTCGCCAAGACTTCATAACAAAACTCGATAACTGATAACGAAGAGAGGATCACCCAATGAAGCAGCAACACAACCTCCGCCCACGCGTATCTTTTTCGCAAACGGCTTTAACAAAACCGAACGCCGTATTAAGCGTGTTGGCGGCAGCCATTTCCGCTTGTTACGCCCCTCAAAGCCTCGCCGCTGAGGGTGTTCGTCAAATGGATGAAGTGATCGTAACAGCGCGCCGTAAAGATGAAATGGCGCAGGAAGTTCCGATTTCGATGACTGTGATGACGGAGGATTTCCTCAGGACCAACAACGTCCAGAAAGTCGAAGATATTGGTACAAAAGTTCCTTCACTGCGTGTTACGCAATCCGGCGGATCGATGAATGAGCCCATTATTACGCTCCGAGGACAACGCCAAGGTGAGGCTGCCTTCAACCAAGACCCAGCAGCTCCTATGTATTTCAATGAGATCGTGTTATCGCCAATCCAAGGGGCAAACGCCAGCTTGTACGATTTAGAAAGCCTTCAGGTTCTCAAAGGACCGCAGGGAACACTGTTTGGCCGCAACAGCACAGGCGGTGCAGTGATGATGACATCCAAGCGCCCAGGCTATAAGTTTGGCGGCTATGCCGAGGTTAAGGTAGGTAATTACGATCTTTATGGCTTCGAAGGCGCTGTAGATGTGCCTCTGTTTGAAAAGCTGACCACTCGCGTCGTTGCCCACAAACTAGATCGTGACGGCTATCAGGAAAACATCGCGAATAATGCCCTCAACGGAAAACGCTATCGCGATGAGCATTCTGAAGGTGCTCGATTAAGCGTTAACTTCGATAATAACTCATTCAGAAATTTGACAGTTTTGTCATATGATGAAAATAAAACTGCGGCCGCAATCCCCGTTGCCACAGTCGTAAACAAAAGCGTAGGACTTGGTCGCATTCCCACTTATCAAACAGGCGTAGCCGACCAGGCTGTGAGGGATAACCCGTGGAAAGTTAAATCGGATGTAGATGCCAAAGAAAACGTCAGAAATATTTTTGGCTCTAACGCAACAGAATACGACTTAATGGATGATCTTACGGTAAAAAATGTATTTGGTTACCGCAAAGTTTTTTTAGCTAATGGAACCGATATTGATGGTACTGATCGCGAACTCGCTCCAGGTCAAAACCTTCTCGGTAACCCACTAATTACAGGCACCAATGATCCGATATTATCAACGGTCGCTACTGAGTTCTATAGTGATGAATTACAACTATTTGGCTCAGCCTTTGATAACAGCCTAGACTGGATCAGCGGTTTGTATTGGTCAAAATTAGCAGGAACGGAGGACAAAGTTAGCACACAGGCTGGTCAAATCGACTCCGCCCTTAACGATGTCCTCAATACCTCTTATGGCCTGTTTGTTGAAGGCACATATGAATTTACCGACCAATGGTCTCTTACATTGGGCGCACGCCAGAGCCAAGAGGAACGCGAGATCACGGTTCGAAAATGGTCCAACTTGGCCCGCACAACTTGCGGTATATATGCAGAGGGAGCAGCAATTGGCGGCGCGCTAGACCCAGATTGTGCGAGAACTGTCAGCGAGAAATTTGACAGCACAACCTGGAAAACTTCGATTAACTTTACCCCGCAACCAGGCATTCTCCTTTACGGAAGTATTTCAACCGGCTTCCGAGCAGGTGGCTTTAATACTCGTGGCACTAGTGATTCAACACTTCAACCCTACGACCCCGAAAATGTAATGACCTACGAGCTAGGCCACAAACAGGATTGGGATCTCGGTGGCGTCCCCGTCCGCAGCAGCATGGCGGTGTATTTCCAAAACTATGAGGATATCCAAAACACGGTCTCATTCTTTGAGGGCGGCAGACTGCAGACTAAAACAGTAAATGCTGCAAAAGCTGAGATCAAAGGGCTTGAGCTTGAAATTACTGTTAAACCTACAGATGATCTGACTTGGGCAATGTCTTACTCCTACGTTGATGCCCAGTTTAAGAAGAAAAATGATGATCTCTCCGTATCTAACCCCCTTCCACCGAGAGACACCGTGGTGTTTGCGAGTCAAGTAGATACTAGTGGTAACGATTTCACATACATCCCAAAACAATCTCTGACCTCGTCGTTAACCTACATGCTGCCACTTGATCAGTCCTTGGGTGATATCTCTCTAATGGCAAGCGTCTATTGGCAAGACAAAATGTCAACTCATCCACTGAAGGATCAATTCCCGCTTTATGCATCAGCTCCTTATCCTTGGTCCGCATCCGACATTGCAGCCGTGACAGACTTCTCGGAAGTGGATGCTTACACAGTATGGAATGTTCGTGCTGATTGGCGCGGCATTATGGGATCCACGTTTGACGCGGCCCTGTATGTAGATAACGTGACTGATGAGGAATATGTGCTTGGCGGGCTAAATGTTATGGAGAGCGGAGGCTTTGGCTCTTACCACTACGGCGCACCTCGTACCTTCGGCGCTTCAGTTAAATACTCGTTCTAAGCATATGCCGCTTGCAAGCTCAACAGAGCTTGCAAGCGGCTCTCTACATACTTGTACCCTCCGGTGGTTGTAACACTCAATCACCCCCTTTTTCAAACACAGCGAATTGGATTCGCCCGTAGTTTCGGGGCGTATATCTTCTCGCGTAGAGAAAAACCGAGGGCAACGACCGAACCTCTTGCCTCAATGGAAAATTTGCTCTGACCCCCTCAGGTCAGTTTGGCGGTATATGACGTAAATATCGCAGTCATATGCGGTACCGCTCTTTTTTCTTTCAATGATTCCCGACCGGCATTGCACCATCGAGCAAATATCTAGTGATATTGCCAAAACCAAGTACTTTGCGAATCATGTTCGCTGCTCGGCCTTGGCTCGCAATGAACGAAATACCTGCATCAAAATCTCTCGAACTTCACCGGGAACATCGCCAAAGAAAAATGCCTCATGCTCTGCGGAAATCTTAGCAATTTTGTTGTGCAACTTAACGCCTTTACTCGTCAAATAAAGCGCATGCGAACGACCATCAACCGCCGATCGATCGAGTACCCCCTTCGCCATTAAGCCATTCACGATGGGCACCATATTAGTCCGCTTGACTCCAATCGCCCGCCCTATATCCGCCTGGGTACATCCAGGATTTGCTTTAACGAAGCGGATAATAATCACCTCCGTTTGAGCAAGCCCAAGCTCTGCAAACGCATCCGTTAAAGCGATCATTGTGCTCAGCGCCGCCCGCCTTAATTGATAGCTGAGAAGATGCTCAAGCGGGTCGCGGAGCAGCGCTTTCTGATTTGTTTCGTTCATTGACATCGTTTCAAGCACCGGTGGAAGTTCAGACAAAATGGTATGAACTATCGCAATTTATGTTATGAGCCATTACAATCAATATTCAACGATAAATGCAGCGAACCAACCATAGCACTACGTCCGCGCAAGCGAGGGTAATTATGAACTTACTCAAACAACACCCAAAAAAAATGATTACTCTGATCATTTTTCTGATCGCAATTGCATACAGCTACACCTGGACCTTCACCCCGCACGGACGACTGGACTATCGAGCAGCACTATCGCTGCATACAATGTCGTTCACCTACAATAATTTCAAGCCCGACCCCAACATCGATTTCGAAATCCCGCTACCGATTAATTTAATTTATTCTCTGAGCGATTTGCTGCCCAGCGAAAAAGTCGCGGATACGAAAGATTTTAAAATTCCGTCGAGTGGATTCGACATTCCGGTTCGAGCTTATTGGCCGCAGAATACTGATCGCAACCAGCCATTACCCGTCATCGTTTATTTTCACGGCGGCGGATTTGTCGTGGGCAGTGTTGATATTTTCGATGGACTTACACGCGCATTGGCCAATGCCACTAAGGCGATAGTGGTGTCGGTGGACTATCGTCTGGCGCCAGCACACCCCTACCCTGCTGCAGTTGAAGACTGCTACACAGCAACGCAATGGGTCGCGGATAATATTGCAACGCTCGGCGGCGATCCGAAAAAAATTGCCGTGGCTGGCGACAGTGCTGGCGGAAATTTATCGGCTGTCGTTGCATTGAAAGCGCGCGAGGCTGGCACACCAACGATTGCGGCTCAGATTATGTACTACCCCGCTGTTGATTTGTCTGAAACCCATTACGACAGCAAAGATAAATTTGGTGATGGTTACGGCCTCTCGAAAGCCGCAGGAAAAAAATTCGAGCAGGCATACGGCGCCAACGTATCCGATCGAAAAGATCCGTATCTCTCGCCGCTCTATGCGCCGAGTCTCGCTGGGTTACCGCCCGCGTTGATTATTACCGCAGGCTTTGATCCGCTCACCGATGCCAGCAAAGCCTATGCTGCGAAACTTGAAAGCAGCGGAATTTCCGTAACTGCGCTGAACTATTCCGACATCGTACACGGGTTTATGAGCGTCAAACTGTTTCCACAGCGACGCGATGCGCTTAACGTAACTAGCGTATTCCTGAACAGCGTATTCGATAAAACCGCTGCAACTAAAAACTAAATCGGCTTTTCTCTGCAGCGGTCTCTACTGCAAAAAACCAGCAGAATTATTTTGGCGGCATGCATCCTAATCACGACGATCTCATGCATGCCGCTTATATACTTATATTGCTGGAACCAACTCTAAATCCCGCCACCGCCAATACCACACATTGCGACTGTGTCGCGCCGCGAGCGTTGCAAGCTCCACATCACCATCCTCCACTGCGGCGAATTCCATGATTTTCGCAGCGCGCCACGCCTTAACAAAATCAACGTGCTCCGGTGAGTCATCGTCTGCATCAGGGCGAGTAACGAATTGTCGCGACGCATAAATAACATTGATCTGAAATAAGAACTCGATGTAACGCGACTTGATAAGCTCAAGAAAGGCAGCGCGAATTTCCAAGTCCAATTGCAACACATCATCCAAACTCGCATCTGCGCGCAGCGCTACCACTTTGTTGCGGAGTGCCTGTGTCACGACCTTGACGCGATCACGCCCCACACCGGCAGCGCGGCGCATAATTTCAATCCACAATGCAGTACCGACAATGGCCGTCTCTTTTACATCGGCATCGATCAGATCGAGATAAGCACTCACCGAATTTTCAATGGCATTTAAATCAGGACGTGCCGAGAAATAGCCGCCGTTGATTCCGCGCTTAACCGCCAGCCAACCCTCGCGCTCCAACAGACGCGCGACCTGACGCAACGTTGCCCGCGAAACCTGAAGGCGAGCGATCAATTCCTCCTCGCTACCCAGCAGCGCCCCGGGCTCGATCGACTGGATGAGTTTTCGCAGACTCGCTGCGGCGGTTTCTATTATCGATTTCGCTTTAGTCGATTTCATATCGTCATGTAATTATTAAAAATATTATCCCTGCATGCCCACCTAACAAATTATAGAAATTCCTGGAGAGCCGCCACGAATTTATCGAATTGATCGTGATGCAGCCAATGCCCTGCGTGCTCGAATGTGAGATTGCGATGATCGCGAAAATACGCGGAGCGCCCATCGGTTGCCGGGTTCGTCGTCCAGCTTTCCGACCCCCAGCAAATCAGCGTTGAGGCCGTAATTTTGCGCCAATACTCTGCCAAATCAATCGCAAAATCTTCCGGCAGAAAATTGCCGACGACGGGATCCTGCTTCCAACTGTAACCATCGGAGTGACGACGCACACCATGCAATGCCAAGTGATGCGCGTAGGCCGAGGTCAGCAACTTATTGGTCTTCATCAAACGCTCAGCGGCTTCTTCGACGCTGGCAAAACGTCGCTGCGCCTTTTCAGTATCGCGTCGCTTTTCCAACCACTCGCGCATACGTTTTACAGTACCGAGCTCGTTCCATCGCGCAACCACAGGTGCGGTCGGTCCCATTGCATCGATCAACACCAATTTGCGCACGCGCTCGGGATAAAGCGCGGCATATCGCGTGGCCGGATTACCGCCAAACGAATGCGCAACGATATTAATTTGCGCGTAGCCGAGCGTATCGATGAGATCGGCAAAATCGAGCAGATAATACGATGCGAGGTAGGCCCCATCCGGCGACCAATCGCTGTCGCCATGCCCGCGTAAATCGGGCGCGATCACATGCCAGTCATGCCGCAATTCGCGCGCAATCCAATCCCAACTGCGCGCGTGATCCCACATGCCATGAACCAGCAACAAGGGCGGCGCGGTTTCGTTGCCCCAATCCAGATAATGGAGTGTTAGCCCCTGCGACCGATAAGTTTTCGATACCGGTTCGACGTGGAGAGTGGAATCGCCGTGAATAGACATGAGGAGCACAATTCTGTGAATAGAAGGAAGGAGCTTGATTCGTCGAAATGATAACAAGCCTTGCGGAGGTTACGAATTAATTTTCCTCCACGGTCTTCGATAGACCCGACTCTCTCTCGCAAACAATCGATAGGCTCGAACGCCGGTTAAATGCGCATTCGTCCAATAATACTTACTCCACCTTCTAACCCCTAATCTTCTAACCCCTAATCTTCTAACCCCTAATCTTCTAACCCCTAATCTTCTAACCCCTAATCTTCTAACCCCTAATCTTCTAACCTTCTAATCTTTTAACCTTCTAGCCCTCTAACACCGTGACCTGTTGCGCGACCAGCAAACTCGTCAATTGCTGCCAGGTTAGTGGCTTATAAAACCAGTAGCCCTGAAACTCATCACACCCCTCTGCGCGCAAAAATTCGAACTGCGCCGCATTTTCGACTCCTTCGGCGACGACAATTTTTCGCAAACTCTTCGCAACGGTAATCGCCGCACGCGCAATCATAGCCACCTCCTCTTCCTTCTCGACATCGCGCATCAGCGAACGATCGATCTTGATGATATCGAGCGGATAGCGCCGCAGATAACTCAGTGATGAATAGCCCGTACCGAAATCGTCCATCGCCAAAAGCACGCCAAGCTGTTTGAATTCGCGCAAGATATTGATGGTGTGCTGAGTGTCATGCAGCAACACCGATTCGGTGATTTCCAATTCGACGCAATCGGCGGGCAATTCAGTTGAGCGCAGTGCATCTTCAATCTGCGCGACAATATTGCCATTGACGAATAATTTGGGCGATAGATTGACCGCGATACGTAAATCCACACCGTAAAGCTTTCGCCACTCCTGCGCGGCCTGAAATGCGCGACGCAATACAAATGTCGTCAGCGGTACGATTAAACCGGTCTCCTCCGCAATCGGAATAAAGCGATCCGGTGCGACCATCCCCAATTCCGGATGATGCCAACGCGCAAGCGCTTCAACGCCGACGATCTGCCGCTGCGCATCGACTTTCGGCTGAAAGTGCACATCGAAACTTTCGTTTTCCAGTGCCTGCCGCATTGCACTCTCGAGCATCAGGCGCTCATCGGCAACGCGATTTAATTCCGCAGTAAAAAATTGAAAATTATTACGCCCGCGCGCTTTCGCCGCGTACATCGCCACATCGGCGCGGCGCAACAAGGTTTCGGCGTCATCTGCATCGGAAGGATACAGCGCAACCCCGAGACTGCCCCCGACCTGAAACTCGGTGCCATTGATCGTAATCGGCCGTCCGATTTCCTGGATGATGCGCTCAAGCAAATTCACCACCATGCGCACACTGTAATAATCGTTAACCACCAATACAAATTCATCGCCGCCGAGACGCGCAACGGTATCCGATTCGCGCAAGCAATTCGTCAGTCGCTTGGCGACATGTTTTAACAATTCATCGCCAGCCGCATGGCCGAGACTATCGTTGATGAATTTGAAATTATCGAGATCGATAAAGACGAGCACCAGGAAATAACTCAGGCGATGCGCCCGCGCTATACCTTGCTCAATGCGATCGTTGAGCAAGCTGCGATTGGGCAAACCCGTCAGCAAATCGTGCTTGGCCTGTGTCTCCAGCTGCTGCTGATAATGCTTGCGCTCGGAAATATCCTGCACCGTGCCTTCATAACAAATGAATTCGCCTTTAGGGCCGCGCACGATATGCGCGTTTTCGGAAATCCAGATGCGCGAGCGATCCTTGCGATAAACCTCTGATTCGAAATTGTTGACTTCACCGCGAGTTTTCATCACCTGATGAAACGTCAGGCGACGATCGGGATCGACATACAATTGATGCTGAATATCCGCCAAATCGCTGATCAGCTCTTCCGGCGTATCGTAACCGTAAATTTTCGCCAGCGCTTTATTCGCCGCCAAGTAGCGGCCATCGCTGGTGGTTTGAAAAATACCTTCGGATGCGTGCTCGAAAATATGCCGATAGCGCAGCTCTGCCTGCTGCAATGCTTCCAACGTGGCGCGCTGTTCGGAGATATCTTCGATAAAACCTTCGATCACGCTTTTACCGGATTCATCCAATACGCCGATTCCGCACTCAAGAACCCATTTCCTGGCGCCACTGCGAGTGGCGATGCGGTACTGCACGGCGAAGCGCTGGCCACTCTTGATCGCCGCATCAATAATGGAGCGCACGCGCGCACGATCGGCGACATCGGTAATTTCTTCCCAGGAAATTAGACCGTCGACAAAATCCTTCGGCAGGTAGCCGGTTAGCTCCTGACAGCCTCGGCTTACAAAGACCATACTCCAATGCGCATCGTTAACGCATCGAAAGGCCATTCCCTGCAAATTATCAACGAGTGTTTCCAGCACGCGCGAGCGATCGATAACACGCGCAGAATGGAGGCTCACCGCTTCGCGGCTCTGAATTGTCGCTTCATCAAAACTCATGGATCTCAACTTCCTCACATCAACATCAGTGCGAAGCCATTCACAATCTAACGGGTTGTCACTTACCGAGATCTAAGCGTTAACCGATCCCGCGACAGGAGATCTCTGCGGATCTTCGACTTACGCTAGCGTTAGCAACTTCCGTTCTCAGATCGATATTGCGCACTGTCGCGAAAAAAACACGAAATATGAACTAAAAAATGTATCCATATACCTTAAAGCCGACTCTAACGAATCCTCTAAGCCATAAGAGATCGCGAAGAGCATGCACAAAAATAACGCGCAAAAAGTCGACTTGCACCAGCGACGATCGATCCTTCGCAGTTGCGCCCCAGCTATCGCGCAGTTTTTGCACAAAAATGCGATAAATAGAGAAAGACATCCTTTGGCTTAGCTTTTGCACAATTTAATAGCACTGCCAACGGCGGCAGTCTAATCTGCAACGACGCTTGTCATCTCTCCGAATCATGCTTTGCCCAGTCCTGGCGTTGACGAGCATTACGCTCTGACCAGTACCGTGGCTTGCACAATCAACTGAGGTGGTAGGCGTTTTTTTTTGAGTTTTCGGCGCGTCGCTCGCCCGAAGCTCTGGTGTCACGTGATGAACAATTGGTTTTTTGTCGGTGCCAAGCTGCACCTGTGGTGTGGCCGCTACACGTTCTTGCTGGCCGCCGCTATCACAGCGGCAATCGTTAGCTGTATTGCGCTGCAGATGCATCAAATCGCGGCGGCGCTCGGCGCATTTGCGCTCTACTATCATCTCTCCGTCACCGTGTTGGTCAACCAGCGGCAACAGCTCGCCGAACAGCAATTAAATTCGCTGACCGAAATGCTGCCTAGCTTCAACACATTGGCCTACGCGCAACACGGCACGCTGATCGAAAAATTATATTGCGCATTGCGAGAACTCATCCGCGATGCACAACGCGTGCGTAGCGAGACCCAATTTTCCGGACTGGCCTTGGAAAAATTAGCCACCGCCGCCGAACATGATTCCTCTGAGCAGCGGCGTCGTTTGGAAATGATTGCTGCAGCCGCGGAGGAAATCTCTCAAACGGTGCAACATATTCGCAATCTCGCCGAGCAAGCGAATATCGCTTTCAACACTGTGCAAAAAAATAGCGCCGTCGGTGTGCAGGAAATGCAGCTGATGCGCAACAGCATGGTCGAAATCAAGGAAACGATGGAAAAAACTCACGAAGCGGTGACTCATTTGCTAACGCGTACAGACGCCATCGATAACTTCGTGCAAACGATTCAAGGTGTCGCCAAACAAACCCAATTGCTAGCACTCAATGCCTCGATCGAAGCTGCGCGCGCCGGCGAACACGGTCGCGGCTTTGCCGTGGTTGCCGATGAGGTGCGCTCGCTGGCGATGACGACGCAAACCGCTGCTTCCGATATCACCACGCTGATCGCACAGATCAATACCGCCGTCGAACAGGTGCGCGACAGCGTGAGCGCGCATCGCGAGTTGCTCGACGACAACAGCGAGCGCACCGATCATCTTGCCGAATCGCTGCAGTCGCTGACCGAACTTAGCCTTGCCAATCTCGATGGCCTGGCCACGCTGCAACATGCATTGAATGAACATTCGCTGGCGAGTCAATCGCTCAGCGAACAATTGCAGGAAGTGAATGGCATTGTGATTCAACAAAACGATCAGACCAGCCGCCTGCGTTCGCTCACCGTCTATCTGACGCAATTGACCGGCACGAATGTGCAAGACGCAAAGCTACAACAACCGAATCGACAATTGATGTCGAAACTGGAGGTAGCCGTATGATGGCTCCACTCGCACTATTCAGCATCGCGCTGCTGCTGTGTATCGCTTTCAGCCTGTACAGCTATCACCGCGCATGTCGTCATGTCGCCGCGGGTGATAATGCCAGTACGCAATTAATTGACGGCACGCTGGCGTTGATCCAGCTACTGCAAAAACACCGCGGCTTAGGCGCGCAACAAAGCGGTGTTGCCGTCACGCAGCGCACACAGATTGCGCGAGAAATCGATTATCGCTGGCGCGACTGGGCCATCCACCTTGGCGATCTGGAATACCTGCAAACACAATGGATGCGGCTAAAAAATACGCCGAGCGATTTCGAAGGGCACTCGCACATCATCAAAGATTTACTGGGGTTTATCGAAATTCTTGCGCTGCGGGTGAACGGCCCTGCACTCGATCAACGCCTTGCATTTGCAGAGCGTTGTCGCGCACTGGAAGATCTGGCCAAGCTCCGCGGCCTCTCGGCGCGCGCCGCCAATTACCCGCAATGCCCAATCGAACTTAAAGTCATGCTGAAATATCTATGCACGAATCTGCACAGCTCCGGCTTGCAGAACAGTAGCAACGCCCTGCGCGCTGCGCTCAATGAAATCAATCAGAACATGCTCGACGCAAATCGCACAACGATCAGCGCCGCGCGCTGTTTCGAAATACTCACGCCAATCATCGACGAAGCGCTCGATGAATTGCGTCAATCGATCAACACCCTTAATCAATCAAGCAACCATCAGCAGATGAATCTGGCATACGTTGTTTGAAAATTAAAGGTTAGACAATTAAAGGTTTGATAATTAACAGCTCGATAACCTGGGGAAGAACGCTGATTCGTAAAATCAGCGTTTATTTTTTGGAGCGTGCAGCGGTGGAATCACCGCAGCCATCAACTGCAACCTGCCAGTGATCACGCCGCGCATAGTGATCATCTCGTCGGCGATTTGTTGCAGGCGCAGCACGGGGCCCTGCACCAGAATCACCTCCATGGTTTGATGATGCATGAGGTGCACATGCAGCGAACTGATAACTTCGTCGATATGTTCGTGCTGTAAATCGGCCAACTGCTTTTGCAACCCGCGCGTCGAATGGTCATACAACAGCGTGATCGTGCCCGCCATCACCTCATCGCCAAACTCGCGCTTATGCTCGACGACATGCTGATTGATCATGTCGCCGATCGCCTGCGAGCGACTTTCGAAACCGCGCCTCTCGACCATTTCATCGAGATCGATCAACAATTCTTCCGGTAACGAAATGCTAATGCGGCTGACGAGATTTTTTAATTCTTTAGCCATTGGCTTCTTGGACTCCGTGCCTTGGAGCAGTGAACTGTTATTTTTCGCTTACCAAGTAGCATTTGTTCGTTTGAACTACTCGGCTCACCAAAGGGGCGAAGGCCGGTGCTTTCCAATGAACCGTTGGCGAAAAATAACAGTCCACGACTCCTTCAAAAACTGCTGCAAACATCAATAAAAACCGTATCGATGCATCAAGCGAGGTGGTCGAATATTTTTCGGCCGGACTCCTTGCGAAGCCGAGACAACCCTTGTGTTTGCGGGTTGAATTTAAAACACCATAGCAACCATTGCTTGCAAGCCGCAAAAATAATCGACTACCTCGCCCACCACAAAACTAAAACATATAGCTATAACGATCGGTCTCCCATTGACTCACGCTCAAGTGATATTCCTCCCACTCCAACGTTTTGTATTTGATGAATTCATCGCGCAATTCTTTGCCGAGTACTTTTTCCACGAGTGGATCAGCAGCGAACGCAGCCACCGCTTCCTGCAAGGTTTGCGGCAGAAATTCGATCCCGCGATCGCGACGTTCGGCATCGCTGATTTCGTACAAGTTATCTTCGTTCGGCGAACCTGGATCGATACCCTCGCGAATACCTTCCAATCCGGCGGCCAACGCGAGCGTCGCCGCCAAATAGGGATTCACCGCACCATCGGCATTACGTGATTCACAGCGACCGCCGCCGGCCGGAACGCGTACGGAATTCGTGCGGTTGTTCGAACCGTACGAATTGAATACCGGCGCCCACGAGAAATAGCTCATCGCACCGCGACGCACCAAGCGCTTGTAGCTATTCACCGTCGGCGCAAACACCGCACACAACGCGCGACCATGTTTGAGAATACCGCCGATAAATTGATAACCCAGCGGCGTCAAACCGATGCCACGAGGATCATCCTTCGGATCGCAGGCAAATAAATTTTTGCCCGTATCGATGTCGAACAGCGACATATTGAAATGCGCGCCATTGCCGGTTTTATCGGCAAATGGTTTCGGCATCATCGTCGCGATCAAGCCTTCCTCTTTCGCGTAATGCTTTGCCATGAAGCGGAAGAAGGTGAGGCGATCGCATGTGGTCAATGCATCGGCATATTGAAAATCGAATTCGTATTGCCCATTGGCATCTTCATGGTCGAAGGAATATAAATCCCAACCAAGATCGTTGATCGTCGTCGCGACTTTATCGAGCCAGCTGAAACTATCGACAAAACCGCGCACGTCATAACACGGCTTAGTCAATTTGTCGTCGGGATTTGGCACCGCCAACGTGCCATCTTCATTTTTCTTGAGCAAAAATATTTCGCACTCAATGCCAAGATTAAAGCCGTAGCCGAGTGCCTTCGCTTCGTTCATGACATTTTGCAAAGCCACGCGCGTATTCAGCGCATACGGTTTTCCCTGAAAATAATTATCCGCGGGAATCCACGCAATTTTCGGCTCCCACGGTAATTGAATCGCGCGATCGAGATCGGGTACCGAAGTGATTTCGTCATCGTTCGGCGCCTGCCCCAAACCATCGAGCGCGTAACCGGTGTAACGTTCCGAGCCATGCGCCATATGTTCGAGATGTGCAATCGGCACGACCTTCGCCTTTGGCACGCCATGAATATCGACATAGGCGCCGATGCAATATTTCACGCCTTTTTCTTGCAACTGCTTTTGAATGGTTTGAATTTCTGCTGCTGATTTCATCGTATACCTCGTCTTCTCAGTCACTCCGTCATCATGCGGCGACCGTGTTTAACACTCTCGACCGTGGTCCGTTCGGTCATTCGAAATACGAACGTATCGTCACTTTAAAAGTGCTACTTTAAAATCGTCACTTAAAATGGGAGTGATCCAGCGGTGGATTTTCACTAACACCACGCATGATGAGATCGCTCAAATCCTCAACCATCCACGCAAACCATTCGCGACCTTTATCGGCATTGGCTCGACTTGGAAATCCCGTTACGCCGTTGGTGCTCGTACGATTCACCGGATGCGCAAACACTAAATTATCGGTGCGATCGGGATCGTCGGCTTCGGTCAGCAATTCGGTGCGCACCATCTGTGGTGCGCGCGCCAGCATCAATGACGTTTCAGCATCGTTCGCGTGCCAGTCATCACCATCGGCAAAGTGAAACTCACGTACACGTTTTGAGATCGTCGCTGAGTTAAAAATTGCCACCATCATGTCGTCGTGCTCGGAACGCAGCATTTCGAGCGCACAACGCAACGGCGCCGCGTTGGTGACATGCGTATTGACGATAAATAAACGGCGCACGCCGCTGCGATATGCCCAATCGCCGATTTGTTTAATCAATTCAATCAGCGTGATCGGTTGAATCGCTATCGTGCCGGGCCAGCGTTCGCTGTGCCCGAGTGAACAGCCATACGGCATCGTCGGCAACATCGGCACTTGTGTTTGTTGCGAAACAGCGCGACACAATTCATCGGCGAGTACGAAATCCATGCCGCACCCCATGTGCGGGCCATGCTGTTCAGTCGCACCGATCGGTAAAATCGCAGAGTTATTGACTGCGCTTAATTGCGCGGGCAATTCAGCCCAGGTCGATTCAGCCCACAGCATCATTTACTCGCTTCAAGATCATTCAATCTCTTCGACATCATCGCCGACACGCACCATGCGGATCATATTCGGCGATACCTTATCGCTTTCATCCTCCTCAACCGCGGGTGGATGAATCAACGCTTCGAGACGTGCTTTGGTGGCGAGAAATTCCGGCGATAAATATTGTTCGGAAAAATTGCGCGGACGCGGTACGGGAACCTCGATCAACTCCTGCACTTCGCCGGGATGTGCCTTCAACACGAGAATGCGATCGGCGAGAAAAATAGCCTCATCCAGATCGTGCGTGATAAATAAAATCGTGATATCGATATTTTTCCAGATTTCGAGCAGGTGCGATTGCATCTTGCAGCGCGTCTGCGCATCGAGCGCACCGAACGGCTCATCCATCAATAAAATACGCGGCTGATTCGCCAGTGCGCGTGCAATAGCCACACGCTGCTTCATGCCGCCGGATAATTGATGCGGATAGGCATCGGCGAATTTCGATAGACCAACCAGATCAAGCCACTGCAGCGCCTCGCTTTCGGCAACGCCACCGCGATTGTTCATTTCGAGGCCAAACATCACGTTCTTTTTGACAGTTAGCCAAGGAAACAGCGTGTAGCCCTGAAACACCATGCCGCGATCGGAACCGGGCGCTGTCACCGCTTTGCCATCGAGCAATACTTCGCCAGAGGTATACGATTCGAGCCCGGCGAGAATTCGAATTAATGTCGATTTTCCGCAGCCCGATGGGCCGATTACGCAGACGAATTCGCGACGATGCGTTTTGAAATTAATATCGCGAAGAGCGGTGACTGCGCCTTGAGCACTGTCATACGTTTTGCCGAGATGCTTGACTTCGAGAATCACTTCGCGCTGTTTCAATTTGTCAAAACGCGAACGTACCGCATCCGATTGTTCGAGATAGCTTGGCAGATTCGTTTCACTCATCGCATCAAATCCTGGACAAATTCGCTGGGGCAGACCGTGTTTGCGTTACGCTTTATTCGGCGAGCGTTCCCACGGGAATAACCATTTCGCCATCCACGACAGCAGCAAATCAGTGACAAGACCGATAATGCCAATAATGATGATGGCGGCATAAACATTCTCGAAATTCTTGTAACGTGCCTGCTGCGTGATAAACCAGGTAATGCCTGAGCTGGTGCCGATCAATTCCGCCACGATTAAATAGGTCCAAGCCCAACCCAGCAAAATGCGCTGATCGCGATACAGATCGGGGAGAATCCCAGGAATTACCACGCGAAACAGCAGCTGCATTTTTTTGGCGCCGAGCGTAAGCGCAGCTTCCAGCAACGAGATATCGAGTTTGCGTGTGGTGTTGGCAATGACCAGCACTTGCTGAAAGAAGGTGCCGATAAAAATGATCGCGATTTTCGGGCCGTCATAAATACCGAGAATCGCTACCGCCAACGCACCGAAGGCAGGTGCCGGCAAATAGCGAAAGAATTCGATGAAGGGTTCACTCAAGCGTGAAAATACGGTGAATGTTCCGCACAAGATGCCGAGTGGCACACCGATGATCGACGATGCAACGAAACCCCAGAAGATAATTTGAATGCTGTGCCACAAACTTTCATGAAGCCATTGGCCATCTTTGCGTTCTGGCGCAGTGGTAAATCCGGTATACAGCGCTTTGGCGACCAAATGCGGCGCCGGCAAATAGATTGGATTCGCTGGCGTTCCCTGCGGTAACTTCTGCCCCGCAGCCTGAGCGGTGGCAGACTCATCGGCGAATACCGATTTTTCAACCAACATGTCGGGAGCAAAATAACTCACATCTCCCGGCTCGGTGATACGCATCATCGGATGCCATATGAATGGCACGTAACTGACGATGCTCCAGATGAATAACGGCAGTAAAAACGAACCGATCGTGAGTAACAATCGCTCGCGCGGCGACAATTCCTTGCGCACCGCGAACCACGATGTTTTTTGAACTGCGGATTTCTTTTGCATCACCGCACCCGTCACGTCTTTCTCGATCTGCTCTACTGCCGTCATGTCGCAGGTCTCTTAAAGACCGGAAGTGAACGAAGGATCGATATAGCTTTCGATCGGCTGTGCAGTTTTATAAACACTGTATTTCACGTTGAAGTCGTCGACGATTTTGGTCGAGCCATAGATCGATTTGAAACCTTCGGCTTTGACATAAGCTGCTTTCGCTTCAGGCAGCGTGAGAATTTTTGTTCCCTTCAACAGCGCATCGTATTCTGCGGCAGGTACACCGACACGCGCAGCCATGATTTTCACGGCATCGGCGTGCGTTTTCGGATCATGGATGTAATCGACAACGCGATACCAAACCTTCACGACTTTTTGCCAATCGGCTTTGCGCGCGGCTACACTTGCTGGATTCACCGCGAGCACGTCGTAAATCAAACCGGGCTCATCCGCCGAGGTGTAAATCGGTTTCGAACCGGGAACGAGTTTCAGCGCCATACCGGAGTTAGGCTGCCACGCACCGATCGCAGCGACACCACCCGATGCCAGAACTTGCGGTGTTTCGTTAGTCGGCGAATTGACGAGCTCAACATCGCTCTCTTTCATGCCGGCTTTTTCGAGACCATTGAGCAGCAGCAGGTGATCGACAAATCCAACTTCTACGCCCACTTTTTTGCCTTTCAAATCTTTGAGCGATTTGATGCCGGGCTTGCCGACAATCATGTCGTTGCCGTTCGAATAGTCGTTGATAAGAATCATCACGCTCTTCGCGCCGTTGGCACCGGTGACAAGTGCATCGCCATTGGTAACCGTTACCGCATCGAGTTTTCCTGCAGCGTAGGCATCCATCGAAGCGACATAATCGAACCACTCGAATTGCACATCGACACCGGCCTCTTTAAACCAGCCTTTCTCGATGGCGACTTGCCAAGCCACCCATCCCGGCCAATCCGAGTAGCCCACTTTCAATGGTGGCGCCGCGAATGCCGGCAACGCTGCGCTACATAGCAGAGACAAAGCAACACGCTTGAGCCAGCGTGCACACACGTTTTTCGTACGTTGTTTCATTGCGGGTTCTCCCAAAGGTCACGTTCACTGCTTGTTTTCAACAACTGGTTTCGAGTATTACGATTTGATCTTGCCGTAATACCGTGTGAGCAACCCCCATGCCAGCGATAAAAAATCCCGAAACATCAACAGCCCAACTGTTTTCTCACGCGACTACAGATGGAAAAGCAACGTGATTGCGCTCCAAAACAATGCAAGACGCTTTGTTTTGGAGCGGAAAAAAAGGTTTGCCAGAAAAAAAAACTTGGGTTAGCCTGAAAAAAGACAGCGATAACTGCAGTGTTTTATCGCCTGTTTGGAGTAAGCAATGGACGACTAGGGTTCCGGTTTTCTAAGCAGCCACATCGATTGAGGTGCAGCGAAAACGGCAGGTCCGAGAGTTGTCGACCTCATCGAACCGATCTTGCCAATTTGTTCGCGAGGTTACACGGCGGGATAAAAGCCCGGGAGATTTTGATAACGCACGCGCTCGTTTGACGACACGTAAACGAAGTTGTGTTATCCGAATTAACGCATCGCTGACGATGCACGTGTTAACCGAGCCATGTATTCGTATCGAAAGACGAATCGAATTGGGAGATGGGTATGCCTCACAACGAATCCTTAAACAAATCTTTATTCGCATCGACGAAACCTCTCTATCGCGACGAAATCGAAGGCGGTAAGCACTGGTCTTTCGTAATCAAGCGCGATCACGTCCTACGCATTATCGACAAAGACGGCGGTGCCAATGTCGGCATGCTGTTTTACAACCCGCTCAATCCGCTCGAACGCTACAACGCACCCGATACGCTGAAATGTCAGCACACGTTCAAGCTCACCAAAGGGCATTGCCTGTATTCGGATATGGGCCGCATTTTTTGTTCTATCGTCGACGACACTTGCGGCTGGCATGACACCGTCGCCGGCACCAGCAATAAAGCGCTCGTAAAAAATCGCTGGGGCGAACACAACTATCAACAATTTCGCAACGACTGGTACTTAAATGGGTATGACAGCTTTCTCGTCGAACTCGCCAAATACGGTTTGGGAAGAAAAGATTTAGCGGCCAACGTCAATTGGTTCAGTAAGGTCGCGGTCGACGACGCGGGCAATTTTCAGTATGACGAAAGCCACAGCAAAGCCGGCAATTATGTCGACCTGCGTTTTGAGATGGATACGCTGGTGATTTTCAACACCTGCCCACATCCGCTCAATAAATCCAGCGAATATCCACGCAAATCGATCATCTACGAATTTTACGAAGCAGCGCCGCGCGCCGCCGACGATTTCTGCGAGCACTCGTGCTGCGAGAACGAACGCGGATTTAAAAATAATGCGCTCTACCATCTTCAAGCGACAGGCGCATTTCCTATTTTCAAAAACCAGAATGGCTTCGGAGGTGCGCAATGATACTCTCAAGCCAACTCGCACCCGAAGCAGCAACGTATCGCAAAGTCATTCCAGCCGGCGATTACTGGATGCACGTGATCAAGAAAGGTCAGGTATTGCGCATTCTCGATCTCGAAGGCAATCAGGCGGCGGACACACTGTTTTATTCGGCTGCTGATCCCGGCGAACGCTACTCTGCTGTCGACACCATTCGCGAACAAGGCAATGTGTATTTAACCGCGGGCACGAAATTATTATCGAACGAAGGCAATGTGCTGCTCGAAATCGTCGCCGATACCTGCGGCAGACACGACACCCTCGGCGGCGCGTGCGCAACCGAATCGAATACCGTGCGTTACGCACTCGAAAAGAAATGCATGCATGCGTGTCGCGATAGCTGGATGCTCGCCGTTGCCGAAAACGAAAAATTCGGCATGACCAAGCGCGACATTACCCACAACATCAATTTCTTCATGAACGTGCCGGTAACACCCGAAGGCGGTTTGACGTTCGCCGACGGTATTTCCGAAGCCGGAAAATACGTTGAATTAAAAGCCGAGATGGATGTGATCGCGCTGCTGTCGAATTGCCCGCAGCTGAACAATCCATGCAATGCATACAACCCAACACCGATTGAAGTGTTGATTTGGTGAGGGTGACAATATGTTTAACGCTGTATTAATCGCCAATCGCGGCGCCATTGCCTGCCGCATTATTCGTACGCTGAAAGCGATGAATATCCGCGCCATCGCCGTGTATTCGGAAGCCGATGCCGACTCGCGCCATGTCGCGCTCGCCGATGCCGCTTTCAGTTTGGGTGTTGGCAATGCCGCGCAAACCTATCTCGATCAGGACAAGTTATTTGCGATCGCGAAGCAAAGCGGCGCGCAGGCAATTCATCCGGGTTATGGATTTCTGAGTGAGAACGCAGGCTTCGCACGCCGCTGTGCCGCAGAAAATATTGTATTCCTCGGCCCCACGCCCGAGCAGATGGAGGCCTTCGGCCTCAAGCACACCGCGCGACAACTCGCGGTCGACAGCAAATTACCGCTGCTGCCAGGCAGCGGCTTACTCGACACGTTAGACGAAGCGATTACAACAGCTGAACGCATCGGCTATCCACTCATGTTGAAATCCACCGCGGGCGGCGGCGGTATCGGCATGCAGCTGTGCTTTAGCGAAGACGATTTGCGCGCAGCGTACGATTCGGTGCGCAGACTTTCTGCCAATAATTTTTCGAACAGCGGTGTGTTCCTCGAAAAATACGTCGGCAATGCACGCCATATCGAAGTACAAATTTTCGGCGATGGCAAAGGCGGCGCGCTCGCGCTCGGCGAACGTGACTGCTCGACACAGCGCCGCAATCAGAAAGTTATCGAAGAAACGCCAGCGCCGAATTTACCCGAGAGCGTGCGCACGCAATTGCGCGATGTTTCGATTCGTCTCGCCAGCGCCGTGCAATACCGCAGCGCGGGCACCATCGAATTTATTTACGATCCACAGGCCGAGCAAGTTTACTTTCTCGAAGTCAATACGCGACTGCAGGTCGAACACGGCGTCACCGAACAGATTTACGGCGTCGATCTCGTGCGCTGGATGATCGAAGTTGGCGCAGGCGAATTGCCGCCGCTCGATCAACTCGCCAAAAATCTAACCCCGCGCGGCCATTCGATTCAGGTGCGCTTGTACGCGGAAGATCCCGGCAAGAATTTTCAGCCGAGTGCAGGATTACTCAGCTCAGTAGATTTCCCGGAAGCTGACGGCAAGCAATTGCGAATTGATCACTGGCTCGAAGCGGGCATCGAGGTCTCGCCCTTCTTCGACCCGATGCTCGCGAAAATTATTGTGTGGCGCGACACGCGCGAAGCGGCGATTGACGCTCTCGATCACGCACTGTCGCAAAGCACGGTTTACGGAGTCGAAACCAATCGCGATTATTGCCGCGCGATTTTGCGCAGCGACATTTTTACACGCGGTGAAATCCACACGCGCTATCTCAATCAATTCGAATTTCTGGCTCCGCGCATCGATGTGCTGCGCGCGGGCACGATGACGACGATTCAGGATTTTCCCGCTCGCGGCGGCTACTGGGATGTCGGCGTGCCGCCGTCGGGACCGTTCGACGATTGGTCGTTCCGGCTTGGCAATCGCCTGCTCGGCAACGATGAGAAATGCGCGGGCCTCGAAATCACACTCAACGGCCCGACACTGCAATTTCGAACCGCAACACAAATTGTGTTGGCTGGTGCACCACTCGCAGCAAAACTCAACGACGCGCCGGTCGATTATTGGCAAGTGATCGATATTGCTGCGGGCGATGTGTTGTCGATTGGCAGTAACACCGCATCGGGAGCGCGCGCGTATTTGCTCGTGCGCGGCGGCATTGAATGTCCGGATTATCTCGGCGCAAAATCCACATTCACGCTCGGCCAGTTCGGCGGTCATAACGGCCGTGCATTGCGTGCGGGCGATGTGATTGCGATTTCGCCGCTCGAAGCGAAAGTTGACGCAAAGCTATTAGCGAGCGATTTAATTCCCGCGCTCAATTCGACGTGGGATATTCACGTTATTTACGGCCCGCATGGCGCACCCGATTTTTTCACGCCGAGCGACATTGAGAAATTCTTCGAAGCCGAATGGGAAGTGCATTACAACTCCTCGCGCACGGGCGTGCGTCTGATCGGCCCGAAACCCGAATGGGCGCGCAGCGATGGCGGCGAAGCAGGCATGCATCCGTCGAATATTCACGATAACGCCTACGCACTGGGCAGCATCGATTTCACCGGCGATATGCCCGTGATTCTCGGGCCCGATGGCCCTTCGCTCGGCGGTTTCGTGTGCCCCGCTACGGTCATTCGCGCCGAGCGTTGGAAAATTGGCCAGCTCAAAGCCGGAGATCGTGTGCGTTTTGTTCCGGTCACGCTTGCGACTGCCGAAAAAATCGAACGCGCACAACTCGCTGCGCTGGAAAACTTAAGCGCACAAAATATCGCTGTCGAATCCTGCACAAGTCTGCCGAATCCAATCATCGATTCCATCGCGGCAACCGATGCGAGTGTCGCGGTGAATTATCGCTGCGCCGGCGATAAATTTCTGCTCGTCGAATACGGTCCGATGATGCTCGATATCGATCTGCGTTTTCGCGTGCACGCACTCATGCTCGAATTACAACGCAGTAAACCCGCCGGTATTTTCGAGATGACGCCGGGTATTCGCTCGCTGCAAATTCATTACGACAATCTGCGCATCAGCACCGCGCAATTGATTGCGTGGCTGAAAGATACCGAAGCCAAACTCGGTGCGAGCGACGATCTCGAAGTACCTGCGCGTGTCGTTTATTTGCCGCTGTCGTGGGATGACGAAGCCTGTCGCCTCGCGATCGAGAAATACATGCAGTCGGTGCGCAAAGACGCGCCGTGGTGCCCGAGCAATATCGAATTCATTCGCCGCATCAACGGCCTCGATAGCATCGACGACGTGAAAAAAACCGTGTTCGATGCGAGTTATGTGGTGATGGGCCTCGGCGATGTGTATCTCGGTGCGCCCGTAGCCACGCCGCTCGATCCGCGCCATCGCCTCGTCACCACCAAATACAATCCTGCACGCACGTGGACGGCGGAAAACTCAGTCGGCATCGGCGGCTCATATATGTGCGTGTACGGCATGGAAGGTCCTGGCGGCTATCAATTTGTCGGCCGCACGCTGCAGATGTGGAACCGCTATCGCACCACGAAAGAATTTTCCAAACCATGGCTGCTGCGCTTCTTCGATCAGATTCGCTTTGTCGAAGTCAGTGCCGAAGAACTTGTAAAAATTCGGCGCGATTTTCCCAATGGACGTTATTCGCTGCGCATCGAAGAAACCACCTTCAACTTGCAGCAGTACCGCCAATTTCTGCGCGACAACGCGGACGACATCGCCGCCTTCACGAAAACACGCGATGAGGCCTTCGCGGAGGAGCTGCAGCGCTGGCGCGATAACGGCCAATTCACCTTCGACAATACCCCGCTCGATGTCGATACGAGTGGGGATACCGAGCAGCTTCCACCGGGTGGCATTGCGGTGGAAAGTCAGGTCGCGGGCAGCATTTGGAAGATTCTGGTCAAGCCCGGTGAAAAAATTAAATCGGGCCAGATTATTGCTGTGCTCGAATCGATGAAAATGGAGATCGACGTACACGCCAGCGTCGACGGCGTTGTACACAACATTGCCCGCGGGGAAGGCAGCCAGATCGGCGCTGGCCAAACTCTGATGGTGATTCGCGAGGAGAAAATTTAATGCTGGCTTTTGAACAAATCGATCTCACTATTTCCGGCCTGCGCGCGCATTACCAACGCGGCGATTTCACACCGCGCGAATTGATCGCCCTGCTGCGCGAGCGCAGCAAGCAATTCGTCGATCGCAATATCTGGATTCATGAGTTGAGCGACGCCGAGATCGACATTTACTTGAGTGCTCTCGATAAGCGCTCACCCACCGATGCACCGCTGTACGGTGTTCCCTTCGCCATTAAAGATAATATTGACCTCGCCAACATCGAAACAACCGCTGCGTGCAAAGCCGTCGCATTCACGCCGAGCGAAGATGCATTCGTCGTCAATAATTTAATTGCTGCCGGCGCGATTCCACTCGGCAAAACCAATCTCGATCAACTTGCGACGGGCATCAATGGCACGCGCTCACCGTGGGGCCCCGGCAAAAACAGTTTCGATCCAAAATATATTTCGGGCGGTTCGAGTTCGGGTTCGGCGATTGCGGTTGCACTCGGCATCGCCACATTTTCGCTCGGCACCGACACCGCAGGCTCCGGCCGCATTCCCGCCGCGTTCAACAATATCGTCGGCTGGAAACCCACACGCGGCATTTTAAGCAGCCGCGGTATGCTGCCCGCATGCCGCACACTCGACTGCATCACGCTGTTCACCTCCACCGCCGCCGATACCGCTGCATTGCTGCCCTTCGTCGCGCGTTACGATGAGAAGGATGCCTACGCACGCGTCAATCCTGCGCACAATACATCGAACAGCGGCATGGCGAATCCGTTCGGTGCACCTGCCAAAAAATCGTTTAAATTCGGTGTACCGCGCGCCGATCAGCTTGAATTTTATGGCAACGAAAACTATGCAGCAGCGTTTGCGAAAAGTATTGCATTGCTCGAAAGCATCGGCGGTATCAAACGCGAGATCGATTTCCGTGATTTTCTCGATGCCGCGCGCCTGCTGTACGAAGGCCCATGGATTGCCGAGCGTTATCACGGCATTCGCGAACTGATCGATAGTAATCCTTCTGCGTTATTGCCCGTGATTCAAACCATCATCGGTCAGGGCCGCGATAAATCCGGCGTCGATACGTTCGATGCGATGTACAAAATGCAGGAATTCCGCCGCAAGATCGAACCTCTCATCAACTCGCTGGAATTCATTGCAACACCAACCGCGGGCACGCATTTCACGATTGAAGAAATGCTGGCCGAACCGATTCTGCATAATTCGCAGCTCGGCTATTACACCAACTTTATGAATCTGCTCGATCTTGCCGCTGTCGCTGTGCCCACGCAGATACTCGACAACGGCATGCCCTTCGGCATTACCTTATTTTCCGATCGCTTCACCGATCTGCGTTTGCTCAGTTACGCACAAAAAATTCAAGCGACGACGAAACTGCCGCTTGGCGCCACGAAAAAAGCGGTTGAATTCCCCGCGCTGCCCGCACGCACCGAATTATCGACGTGCAAGGTTGTCGTCTGCGGCGCACACATGAGCGGCCTGCCATTCAACAATCAATTACTCGCGCGTCAAGCGAAATTAATTTCAAAAACCAAAACGTCGTCGAGCTATCGCTTCTACGCGCTTCCAGGCGGCGCGGTACAACGTCCGGGTTTGATTCGTGTCGGCTCTCTCAATGACGCTAGTGCTGGGGGCGGCGCAGCGATTGAAGTCGAAGTTTGGGAAATGCCGAGTGTCGAATTCGGCTCCTTCGTCGCCGCGATTCCGCAACCGCTCGGTATCGGCAAAGTGGAATTGGAAAGTGGTGAATGGGTACCGGGATTTATTTGCGAAGGTTATGCAGTAAACGGCGCGGAAGATATTACGGCGCTCGGCGGGTGGCGGAATTTTATCGGGCGCAAATAATTGCTGTTGTGAAACATTGATGTAGTGAACCTAGGGAGATATTACTGTGATAGCAAGTCGTGATGAAGTAACGGAAATGATCGTATCCACCAAGGTACGTAAAGGTATCAAGTGGAAAGACGCTGCCGAGTTGATCGGTCTTTCGAAAGAGTGGACAACGGCTGCCTGTCTCGGGCAAATGACGTTCAACAAAGAGCAAGCCGAAAAAATTGGCAAGCTGTTCGAATTACCCGATGAAGCGATCGCCTGGCTGCAAATTGCGCCTTACAAAGGCTCGCTGCCAACCGCAGTACCAACTGATCCTCTCATCTATCGCTGGTATGAAATCGTCAACGTTTACGGCTCAACCATCAAAGAATTAATTCATGAAGAATTCGGCGACGGCATCATGAGCGCCATCGATTTCTCGATGGATATTCAACGTGAACCCGACCCAAAAGGCGACCGCGTGCATGTGGTGTTGTCGGGTAAATTTTTGCCTTACAAAACTTATTGATCACCGAGCAGATTGGCTCAGGAAAAACGCACAAACTCCCCCTGCGCCGACGACATCGAGCGGTCGTTGGTTGCAGCGGTTGACGGTGCTGTGGTTGACGGCACTTTGCTTACATCGACCCGAATGTTGTCGCCGCGTTGTTCAGACACTTTGAAGAACGAAACCATATCCAGCAAATGATTCGCTTGCGATCCCATTTCCTCGGAAGTTGCCGCCAGCTCCTCTGAAGCACTCGCATTTTGCTGCGTCGTTTGATTGAGCTGCCCCATAGCACTGTTGATCTGCTCCACTCCGGTCGACTGTTCCTGCGCAGCGGCAGAAATTTCTTCGATAAGATCCGAAGTACGCTTGATCGAAGGCACGATAGCATCAATCAACTCACCCGCTTTTGTCGCACGCGCGACTGACGATATCGCCAAACTGCTGATTTCTTCGGCGGCGACGCGACTGCGCTCGGCGAGCTTGCGAACTTCGGTAGCTACGACCGCAAAGCCCTTGCCGTGATCACCCGCGCGTGCCGCTTCAATCGCTGCATTCAGCGCAAGCAAATTCGTTTGATAGGCGATGTCATCGATAATATTTATTTTTGCGGCGATTTGTTGCATCGCTTGCAGAGTGTCCGACACCGCACCCCCACCCTGCTCAGCATGCCCAGCCGCCGTGGTAGCAATATTTTCGGTGACCTTGGCATTTTCGGCAGATTGACCAATCGATGCGCTCATCTGCTCGATCGAGGCCGATGTTTCTTCAACGCTCGCGGCCTGCTCGGATGTTGCCTGAGCGAGACTCTGGGCTGTAGCGGAAACCTGATCAGCTGCATTTTTCAGGTTGTCTGCGCTGTCTACTACACTGCCAATAGTCGTCGATAGGCGGGCAATCATTTCCTGCATGGCAGACATCATCTGTCCAATTTCATCGGTTGATCTTGCCTCCACACGCACGGTCAAGTCGCCATGCGCAAGCGCAGTCGCTGCAATCAACGCCTCTTTCACGGGACGTACAATGCTCACTGTCAGCAACAGCGCAATCAAAATGGTGAGAATACCCGCTGTGGCTGATAACCCAACGATGGCGTGACGCGCGATGATTGCCTGCTCGTGAGAAATTCGCCCTGCAGCTGCAGCAATATCTTTTTCCTGCTGCTCGAGAGCTTTAATGCTATCGGCGTAAGCACTGGCGACTTTTGAATATTCGCCAAGCACCATATCGATCGCTTTTTTTCGGTTATAGGAGGGCGAATCGATATCAGCCAGCTTAAGTAGCTTTTCAAGTTCATCACGGTAAGCCGCTCTAGCATTCGTGAGCTGCGTAAATGATTCTTTTCCCTTTTCAGAATCAATCTTCGACTCAAACTTTTGCAGAATCTCGCTATTGCGCCTGACGAAATTTTCTACGATGGCCAATTGCTGTCGCTGATAATCTTTGTCCTCGGACAGGATTAAATTGCGCAACGCCTGCGCCTGAATCAGCGAATTTTCAAAAACCTCTGAGGACATTTCCAGTTTGGGAATTTTATCATCGGCCAGATCCAGCGCGTCACCCGCCAACACCGAGATCTTGTTGTAAGCGATTCCCGAAACTGCAAGCATGAGCAGAAAAATGACGGAGAAACCCAACGCCAAACGGTAGCCTACATTCAGATTTTTGAGCATACCCCCCCACGCAGAGATTTACGAAATTCGTGCGCAATTCCGCGCAATATGTAAGGACTCTCTCAAAGCTAGCAGTCATCCATCATTTTGTCAGGGTGAAAGCTACCTCTGAAGGCGGAAAAATACTCTCTGGCGTGCCTATTAAACGGTGGTGTGGATTGCCCCCTAGCGAATTACTCAGTTATAGCCGCCGCCGATTTAGATCTTCCGCAACTGCTCATACGCAAAATCTAAATACATCTCCAGCCGCCTGTTTACCTCGGCAGACAGGCTAATGTATTTAACACGACGATCCTCCACTGCGTACTTCTCAATTAGCAATTCACGGTCAATCAGATCCTGCACGTACTTAACAGCAGTACGCCGGCTGATCCCGGGCATAAAATCGTAGAGGCTGGTTTTGGTGAGCGGCTCGCCAGCATGCAGCCACATCTGAAAAAAAAGATCGGAGTAATTCAGATCGTTTAGGCCCAGCTCTGCAAATGTATCGGTCCAGTAATCGTCGGCTCTTAACATGGCGCTCGCGACCGCGACCCGTCTTTTATTGCTGATCGCCATAACTCCTCCTTACCTTGCCCCTATCTCAACTCCGCCTTCCGGCGAAATAAATAAATCGGGCCGGATTTATACATGCAATTTTGCATGTATAGTAACACCCATCAATGAGGTGGAGGAATCCATCGTGCAATTTAAATTATTCAAAACCTTCTGGGGATTTTCTGGTACGCCGCAGCAAGCGGCTGAGCTGGCGATTGCGGCGGGATTTGATGGTCTCGAAGCGCCTGCGCCGCATGAAGCTAACAAGCTCGAAGAGTTCGCTGCAGTACTTTCCGATAATCATCTCGACTACATCGCCGAAATCACCACAGCCGGCAGTTATGTGCCCGAACGCAATGCCACACCGCAGCAACATCTCGACGATTTCGAAGCGAAATTAATTCACGGCAAAAATCTCAACCCGCTGTTTTTCAATGTGATGGCCGGCTGCGATGCGTGGCCACTCGCGACGCAGATCGATTTCTTCAAGCGTCTCGTCGACATAGCCGATAGACATTCTGTGATTTGCAGCTTCGAAACTCATCGCAGCCGTTCGACGTTTAACCCATGGGTGACACGCGATATTGCGCGAGCGGTACCGCAATTAAAACTCACCTGCGATTTCAGCCACTGGGCCGTGGTGATGGAACGCTTGCCCGACAGCGAATGGGAGGTGATCAGCGAACTCGCTGCACATGCACATCACATTCATGGCCGCGTCGGTTACGAACAAGGGCCACAGGTGCCGCACCCTGCTGCGCCGGAATATGCGGCGGCACTTCTCTCGCACCAACGTTGCTGGGAAGCGATCTGGCAATCGCAACGGCAGCGCGGCTATTCACTCTCGACGATGACGCCCGAATTCGGGCCCGACGGTTATTTGCATCATCTGCCTTTCACTAATGTGCCTGTCGCCGATTTATGGCAGATCAATGTGTGGATGGGAACGATAGAACGAGCGCACTTCCATGAGGTGCTTGCTCGTTAATGCGTACGCGTAATCGCGTTGTGCGTAATTGCTATCGAATCGACACGGTGAATGAAGATGACAACGATGAAAATGCGTTATGACGATGGCCTGCTGCCGACTGCCGCAGCGCTCGTCTATGTGCTGGTGATGTACATCGGCGGATTTGCTCTTTTGCTCGACGCGCAGTGGTGGAGCTGGCCACTCGGCGTACTCGCGGTGGCGCACGCCATGGTGATCGCCTCTTATATGATTCACGAATGCGCGCATGGCGCCGTATTTATGAAATCGCAACACAATGCCTTGCTCGGCCGTGCGCTGTTGTGGATTAACGGCGCAAGCTACGGCGATTACGAAGCGATCAAACACAAACACATGCGCCATCATTTCGATCGCGCCGATGTGATCGCCATCGATTATCGCGAGATACTGCAACGCCATCCGCTGCTCAGTAAACTCATTGTCACGCTCGAACGTATTTATATTCCGGCGATCGACTGCCTCATGCACGCGCTCGTCATTATTCTTCCATTCACCGACGAACGTTATCGCGCACAACGCAAACGCGTTTTAATCAGCCTTTGTGCGCGCAGCTCACTGCTGCTAGCGCTCGCCTTGTATTCCTGGATGGCTTTCGCCGGCTACATCGTCGCTTATTTATTGTTTGAAGTCGTGCTGCGCACGATGGATATGCATCAACACACCTACGAAGTTTTCATTAATCTCGATCAACAGCGCGATGCGGTGAAATTCGATAAAGCGTGTCGTGACAAAAACTACGAACAGCGCAATACCTATTCGAATCCCCTTGGCAAAGGCCTGCTCGCGAATTGGCTCGTACTGAATTTCGGCTTTCACAATGCGCATCATGAAAAGCCATCGGCACCGTGGTATCGATTACCCGCAATCGATCACGAATTGAATTATGCCGAACAGGAATTCGATTTTACCGATGTGCTGCGCAGCTATCACCAACACCGCCTGACGCGCGTGCTCAACACCGATCACGGCGACACCAAAAACATTGCCGATGGTATCGGCTTTGTCGGCGTGCTCGGGGTTTCGTTTTTAACGGCGATTTGAGCGTGAATCTATAACGTGCCGCGTTTGATCGCGTGCTGCAGCTGACTCAATGTCACACTGCGCGCGATATTCTGACTCTTGCGAATATGCTCGATCATGGCTTTGCGCGCAGCGCGTGCATTGCGCGCACGAATCATTTCGCACAGCTCGTAATGCTCGACGAAGGTTTCCATGATCGACTTGCGATCAGGAAAACCCAAGCGGCGTAAAATGCGGATGTGGTTGTTGACGTCTTCAAGGTATTCAACCAGAACAGGATTACCGCAACCGACCGCAATTTCAATGTGAAATGCTTCTTCGAGCGATTTGATTTCATCGACGTTGACTGCCTTTTTCGCCCGAGCGGGATTCCAGATTTCCATCAGCGCCGCGATATCCTCGTCGCTCATGCTTTCGCAGGCAAGCTCCACTGCGGCCGCCTCAAGATGCACGCGCACATCGTAATACTGACTGATTCTTTCGATATCCACCGCCCGCACGAAACACCCCTGTTTCGGCTGAATGATCACATGACCTTCCACTGCTAGGCGCTGTAATGCAGCGCGCACCGGTGTGCGACTGACGTTGAAATCTTCGGCCAGCTCGGTTTCGGTGATACGCGTTCCCGGATAAATCTCGAATTCGAGGATTTTCTTGCGCAACTTTTCGTAAATTTTTTGCGATGAAAACTGCGTGGTGGACAAATCGGCTCTCCAAACGATAACAACATAGCGCGCGACAGACACTTCGTGGCACGTTAAATCAGTCGGCCAACACTGTCAAAGTGCGCTCATTTTTAGCGCGCTCGCCTACTAATGAAGCATATCAGGCATTACTGAAAAGACTCATTTTCGCCTTCGCAGTCCGCATCATCGCGCTAACTCCACGGCATATCGGCATTTTTCCGCGAGCCTCAACAGCTCATGCCGATTGGCGTGACGCTTGCTATCGAAAGATTGTGCGTTGTATACATCGTCGTGCACATAGACATTTCGACAGCGATTGCGGGTTCCGAAATGCCGGTATTGTGAGTGTCGTTATTTCGCCATGGATGGCGACTTTTTATGACGCCACACACACGATTTATGACGCCACGCGCACGACGCTGATTGCTGCAGCGCGTGACTGGACTCACCCGGATCGAGATCTCCATGGCGACAGTGACCGCAAAACCCTATCCATTCGAATTGACCCCGGCACAGTGTGCGCTGGTAATTATCGATATGCAGCGCGATTTTCTCGAACCCGGCGGCTTCGGCGATGCGCTCGGTAACGATGTCTCGCTGCTGCGCCGCACTATCGAACCCAATCAACATTTACTCGCAGCGGCACGTGCAGCAGGCATGCTGGTGATACACACGCGCGAAGGTCACCGACCCGATTTATCCGATTTACCACCGGCAAAAAAACGGCGCGGCAATCACGCAACCACCATCGGCGATGCAGGCCCGATGGGGCGCATTCTCGTACGCGGCGAAAGCGGCCACGACATTATTCCCGAACTCTACCCCATCGCCGGCGAGCCGATTATCGACAAGCCCGGTAAAGGCGCATTTTACGCAACAGAACTCGAATCGATTCTGCGTCACAGCGATATCAAGCAATTGCTTGTCTGCGGCGTCACCACCGAAGTGTGCGTGAACACAACGGTGCGCGAAGGCAACGATCGCGGCTTCGATTGTCTTGTCGTCGAAGATTGTGTCGGTTCGTACTTTCCGGAATTTCAGGAAATGGGTTTAAAAATGATTGTCGCTCAAGGCGGCATTTTTGGCTGGGTTGGAAGTTCAAAAGACATTATCGATGTGTTGCGAAATGCGGTGAAAGCCGCGTGAGAACAATTTAAATCTGGGGGATATTACGATGACCACTGCAAAACCTAAGTTATGGGTGCCGGGCGATTGGAATGCATTTTTCGGTTTCGGCACCAATATTCTCGTCAACTTACTGGTGCTCACAGGACTGATGCGTTTCGTGCTGAAAATGCCAGATGATTTAGTTTTCGGTCGAATTCTTCCCGCCGTCGGTTTGATGCTGTGCTTGAGCACACTCTACTACGCCTATCTCGCTTATAAGCTCGCGAAGGAAACCGGACGCAACGATGTTTGCGCATTGCCTTCGGGTATCAGCGTGCCACATATGTTTGTCGTCGTGTTCGTCATCATGTTGCCGATCGCTGCAACGACGGGCGATCCCGTCAAAGGCTGGGAGGCGGGATTGACGTGGGTATTCGTGCAAAGTTTTGTGTTGATGGTCGGCGGCTACATTGCGCCGTTCATTCGCAAAATTACGCCGCGCGCTGCGTTGCTCGGCACACTCGCCGGTGTTTCGATTGCATTTATTTCGCTACGCCCTGCACTCGAAATGTTTATGACGCCTGTGATCGGCGTTGTCTGCTTCTCAATTATTTTATTGAGCTGGTTCGGCGGTGTGCGCTATTTCAAAGGCATTCCAGCGGGTTTGATCGCCATCGCCGTCGGCACGTTGATCGCCTGGGGCTCGACTGCCGTTGGCTTGAACTATGGCGGTTTAACTCTCGCAAAACTTTCCGCTTCGATTGCGAGTTTCGGTTTTTCGATTCCGCTACCCGCTGTCAATCATGTATTCAGCGGCTTCGAATTTATCGGCGTGATTTTAGTCACCGCCATTCCGTTCGGCATTTACGATCTGGTCGAAGCGATGGATAACGTCGAGAGCGCAGCCGTCGCTGGCGATAGTTTTCCGACAACGCGCGTGCTCACCGCCGACGGTGTGATCAGTTTGATCGGCTGCCTGATGGGCAATCCATTTATTAACGCGGTTTATATTGGCCATCCCGGCTGGAAAGCGATGGGCGGACGCATCGGCTATTCCGCAGCAACAGGTATCGCCGTGATTTTGTTGTGCTGGCTCGGCATTATTGCGGTGTTCTCATCGCTGATTCCCGTCGTTGCGATTTCACCGATTCTTTTATACATCGGCATGCTGATCGGTTCCCAAGCATTTCAGGAATCGCCGAAGAGTCATGCGCCTGCGATTATCGTTTCGCTGATGCCGCATCTCGCTGCCTGGGGAAAATTACAAATCGATAATGTGCTTGGTGCTGCCGGCACTAACGCTGCGACTGTGGGGCTCGATAAACTCGCGCAAACCGGCGTGCTCTATCACGGGCTCGAAGTGCTCGGCGGCGGCGCGATTCTCGGCGGCCTTATGCTCGGCGCAATCACGGCCTTCATCATCGATCGTCAATTCGCCAAAGCCTCCGCGTTTGCTCTCGCATCGGCCGCACTCACCTTCTTCGGTTTCATGCACGGCGAAGCGATCGGCATCGGCCAAACACCGACGGTTGCCTGCGCGTATGTGCTTGTCGCTGCGATTCTCTTCGCGTGCGAAAAATTCGCGATCGTCGAGAAGAAAATTCACGATAGTTTTGACAATCATGCGGGCGATCACAGCCATGCGAGTGCGTGAAATGAAAGAAATCTATTTAAAAAGTGATCCTTATCCGTGGCCGTACGATGGCGATCTACGGCCCGACAACACCGCGCTGATCATTATCGATATGCAAACGGATTTCTGCGGCAAGGGCGGTTATGTCGACAGCATGGGCTACGATATTTCGCTCACGCGCAAACCGATTCAGCCGATAAAAAATGTGCTCGAAGCGATGCGCGCTCGCGGATTTTTAATTATTCACACGCGCGAAGGTCATCGCACCGATCTATCGGATTTGCCGGCAAATAAACGCTGGCGCTCGCGCAAAATCGGCGCAGGTATCGGTGATCCCGGGCCATGTGGAAAAATTCTCGTACGCGGTGAACCGGGTTGGGACATTATCCCCGAACTGTATCCTATCGCTGGCGAGCCAATTATCGATAAGCCGGGCAAAGGCTCGTTCTGCGCGACCGATCTCGAATTGGTTCTGCACACGAAAGGCATTCGCAACATTATTCTGACCGGAATCACCACCGATGTGTGCGTGCATACGACAATGCGCGAGGGCAACGATCGCGGTTTCGAATGCGTGCTGCTGCACGATTGCTGCGGTGCGACCGATCAGAAAAATCACGATGCTGCATTGCAGATGATCAAGATGCAGGGCGGTGTATTCGGCGCTGTCAGCAGCTCAACGGATTTGATTGCCGCACTCAATGCCGGCTAAATCACGCCAATTAACCAGCGTAAACGGATGATGTTGTGTGGACGAAAATATTGCACCGATCGTATGGCCAAACCTTATCGAGATCGATCCCAATAATGAGGATTTAGTGTGGGAAACGCTCCAACCCGGTGTGACGATTGCCATGCTGCACGGCGATCGCCATGTCGGCTGCTCCGCCGCGCTATTGTTGTATCAACCTAACACGTCGATTCCACCGCACACGCATACCGGTCACGAACATTTATTGATTCTACGTGGCAGTCAAAGCGACGAGCACGGCACCTATCGTCAGGGCACATTTCTGATCAACAAACCTGCTGGCGGTCATCGCGTCAGCAGCATCGAAGGCTGCCTGGTACTTGCCGTGTGGGAAGCGCCCGTTAAGTTCACCTAGCGGCATTCGTTTAAAATTTTGACGAAACTCACACCTTTAGTACGCGGGAAGCACGGATGCAACTCTTGTGCGCCGATGTACTCTTGCGCCATGATGGCGCCTCATAAAAATCAAAGGGAGGTGATGTCATGAATATTCCATTATTTTGTGTCGCGGCACTCGGCTTTCTAACGATCGCACTTGGCTTTAACGTCAGCATGGCGCGCGCCAGTACGCGCATCATTATCGGCCAACCCAACGATCCGAGCAGCCGCTTATTCAAAGCCATTCGCGCGCACGGCAATACCACTGAATACGCACCTGCGTTAATGGTAGTGATCTACGCACTGAGTCAACGCGCTGTCGCCGGCTGGGTAGTGTGGTCGATGATCGGCGTTACCTGCTCGCGCTATTTGATCGCAAGCGGTTTGCTGTTATCGAAAACGCTGGAAAAACCCAATCCGCTGCGCGCACTCGGCGCTTTGGGGACTTATATTTTCGGATTGGCGCTGTGTTTCGCTCTCGGCATCTACGCATTCGCCGCGTAGTTGAGATCGTTAAGCCGCAATGGAAATCCCATAAAAAAACCTCGATGAGCACGATACTCATCGAGGTTTTTAAATTCGTAAATTATTTAGAAACGATAACCCAAACCGAAACTGATGACTGGCCAATGTTTGTAATCGGAGACTTCGTCGTTTAAGTCATCTTCTTCCGCTTGAACATTCGACTGCAATTGACTGCATTGCGGAGCCGACAACGACGCGCCGCAGGTACCATTCAATTTCACGTCGGGACTGCCTTGAAACACCACGCCAATATCGGCGACGAAATGGAAATTGCCGTTCTTACCGGCAACATTTCCCCAGCCGATGCCTAAATACGGAGCCGTTGATTTGAAATCGACGGTACCATCCAGTGTTCCAAGCTGGCTTGACGTATACGTCGTTCCGTTTATCGTCACCGACTGGTTAGCTTTGGCTTCAACATCGATTTTATTACGATTTGCGATCATGCCCGCCGTAAGACGAAAGCTACCGCTGAATGGATGCCAATCGAGCATCAACTCACCACCGCCAATTTTGGCTTCGGCATCGTAATTCACATCATCTGTATCAACGTCGGTATCGTAATTAAAAGCCGTATAGCCAAGACGTGCGGTGAGATTCTCGGTAACGCCGTAACCGATGCCACCACCAAAACCGAACGTACCCGCCTTGGCGTAAATACCGAATTCAGCATGAGCCAACAGTGGCGCGCAGAGCGCAGTAGCAAGCAATGAGGCTTTGAGAGATTTGAGTTGCATGGCCGATTCCTTGTTCGATGTTTGGGTATGGAGGTACTACAACGATGTATCAAGGGTAGACGGCTCTTTCGCGCCGTCAAATCCATTGGCTACTCGATATACCCGAACACCGCATATGAACTTTCGGCCATTAACAATCAGGCTGCGATCAATAACGCACTGCCGACAACCGTCAGCAATGCGCCCATTTCGCGATATATATTAACGTTGGTTTTCGATAACAAATTTGCAATAACGAGACCCAACCCATGCAGCAGCGCGGTGGCAGCTAACATACCGATACCCGTTGCAATGGGCGCCGAGCCCGACAATTCAGTGCCGTGCGCCAGCCCATGCAACGCAGCAAATATCGCGACCACACTCAACTGAATGGCAAACGGCATCGTGATCTGTAACAAAAACATCACACCGAGTGCGATCAGGCCAGCGGCGATGCCACTCTCGATTGCGCCGAACGTTAAACCCGCAACCGCGCTCAGCCAGCCAATCGCCATCGCACTCAAAAACGCGAGCGGCAATTGCCAACGCGCGCTGCCACCGATGCGCCCGGCGAAGATACCGACACACAACATCATCAACAAATGATCGACACCCGTAAATGGGTGTGCGAACGCCGACAGAAAACTCTCGCCGTGACCCGGATGCGCGAATGCAAACGACGGCAGACAAAACAATGCTGCACCGATCATTTTTTTGTTCATCATTAAACTCTCGCTCGTTAATTAATGTTTCATCAGGCCGCGCGTTTCGATGAAACGCACAATATCTTCCAGGCCCTGACCGGATTTTAAATTGCTGAATAAAAACGGGCGCTCACCGCGCATGCGTTTGGCATCGCGATCCATCACTTCGAGCGATGCACCCACCATCGGCGCGAGATCAATTTTATTGATGACAAGCAAATCCGATTTGGTAATGCCGGGTCCGCCCTTACGCGGAATTTTTTCGCCTGCGGCCACATCGATCACGTAAATCGTTAAATCGGATAATTCGGGACTGAATGTCGCCGCAAGATTATCGCCGCCGCTTTCGACAAACACGATATCGAGCGCTTCAAAACGATTGCACAACTGCGCCACCGCCTCGAGATTCATCGACGCATCTTCGCGAATCGCGGTATGCGGGCAGCCGCCTGTTTCCACGCCGATAATGCGCTCGGGCACAAGCGCTTCGTTGCGCGTGAGAAACTCCGCGTCTTCTTTTGTGTAAATATCGTTGGTGACCACCGCGATGTTATAAACCTCGCGTAAACGTTTACAGAGCGATAAGGTCAATGCTGTTTTTCCGGAGCCGACCGGGCCACCGATACCGACGCGGAGGGGTTCGTTACTTGCCATATTTTTCGATCACCTATTTTTCAATAATTACGAACGAAATAATCTGCTGTACTGCGTTTCATGCCTTGCACCTGCAATCGACAAGCCCGGTGCAAAATTGCTGATTTCATCATCCCCCAGCGCACATGCGGTTTGTACCGCCGCAGGAATTCTTGCGCCAAGCTCTAGCAACATGCGCTGACCCGCGACTTGACCGAGCGGCACCGCTTTCATCGCCGCGCTGACCTGATTTTCAATCCACGACCACAAAAATGCATGCAATGAACTGTGCATGGGAATCTGCCACACCGAGGTAGCGCACGCGTATGCCAATGAAAACGATACGGGCACGAAGCGTTCAATCAACATCAGCGCATCGGTGTCGAGATCGATATCATCGAGCAAGCGCACCAGCGAATAACCCATCTGCAATGTTTCGGCGCGCGCTTCGGCGGTATCGCGGCCCGCGCAGTAATAACTGTTCCAGTATTTCAGCGCGGCCAGATCTTTTTTGTCCCACGCCTTGCGCATACGCCATAACACCGGCAATTCGAAACGGCACATGTAGGTTTCGATCACATCACCAATCCAAACCGCCGCACTGCTGGCATCGGTCACGGTTTGAGTTTCGATCGCCCATTCCAGCCCTTGCGAATACGCATATGCACCGACCGGCAACATCGGACTCGCCAATTGCAATAATCGGCTGAGATCATTTGGCTCCAGTGCAATTGCGTATTGCGCTTTAGCTGTCATAGCGATCAATGCTCGTGATGGTGATGATGTCCTCCGCCATACGCACCGGCTTCCGGTTCGAATGGCGCCGATTCTTCAACCACATGCATACTCAAACCGAGCAGCATGGCTTTCAATACATGATCCTGTTCAAGCCGAAGCCAGCCGTCGCCGATTTGCAGCGGCACATGGCGATTGGCGAGGTGATAAACCGCTCGCAATAATTGCTGTGAATTGTTGGCGGTTACCTTCATCACAGTTTCGTTCGCAGCGACGACTTTAATCACGCGCCCGTCACCCGAGCGCAGAAAATCGCCGCCGCGCAAAATCGTTCCGCGCTCCAACATCAGCGCCGCTTCGATGCCGGATTTCAGCGTGACACGCAAACGGCTTTTCTGACGTAAATCGAAGGGCAAAATCAATTCATCATCGAAATACTCGATTGGCTCGATGCGTTCGGTGATTTGTAAAAGCATTGTGATCATTGTGCTTGTGTTCTCATCGAGCACCTAAAACAAAAAATACCGTTGTGTCATCGGCAACGATTGCGCCGGCTCGCACGTCAGCAACTCGCCATCGGCGCGCACGATATACGTTTCGGGATCGACATCGATGTGCGGCTGATAATCGTTGAGCACCATATCTTTCTTGCGCACGGTGCGCGTTCCACTCACTGCGACGAGGGGCTTTTTCAAATTCAGTGCAGCGACCTGCGGATTATTCAACGCCGCTTGCGACACGAAGGTCACCGAGGTTTTTAATCCGCCGCCGAATGAGCCGAACATCGGGCGATAATGCACCGGCTGCGGAGTTGGAATCGACGCATTGGGATCGCCCATTGCCGCTGCTGCGATGAATCCGCCTTTAATAATTAATGACGGTTTAACTCCGAAGAATGCGGGCTTCCACAACACGAGATCGGCGAGCTTACCGACTTCGACTGAACCGACTGTGTGCGCAATTCCGTGCGTGAGCGCCGGGTTCATCGTGTATTTTGCGATGTAACGTTTGATACGGAAATTGTCGTTGCCGCTCACGTCCTGCTTGAGCGAACCGCGCTGCATTTTCATTTTGTGCGCAGTCTGCCAGGTACGAATAATCACTTCACCGACGCGACCCATCGCCTGTGAATCCGACGACATCATCGAGAACGCGCCGAGGTCATGCAGAATATCTTCGGCGGCAATCGTTTCGCGGCGAATGCGTGATTCGGCAAACGCGATATCTTCGGCAATCGCGGGATCGAGATGGTGACACACCATCAACATATCCAAATGTTCGTCGATGGTATTTACCGTGTAAGGACGCGTCGGATTGGTCGACGACGGCAATACGTTCGCGTAACCCGCCGCTTTAATAATATCGGGCGCGTGACCGCCGCCCGCGCCTTCGGTGTGGAATGTATGAATCGTGCGATCTTTAAATGCCGCAATCGTGGTTTCAACAAAACCGGATTCGTTAAGCGTGTCAGTGTGAATCGCCACCTGCGTGTCAGTCGCTTCGGCAACACTCAAACAATTATCGATCGCTGCGGGTGTCGTGCCCCAATCCTCGTGCAATTTCAAACCGATGGCACCCGCTTCGATTTGTTCGGTGAGCGGCCCCGGTAAACTCGCGTTGCCCTTGCCGAGAAAACCCAAATTCATCGGAAATGCATCGGCCGCTTCGAGCATGCGATGCATGTACCACGGCCCTGGCGTACACGTGGTGGCGAAGGTGCCTGTCGCGGGACCAGTGCCGCCACCAATCATCGTGGTGACGCCGGACATCAACGCTTCTTCGATTTGTTGCGGGCAAATAAAATGAATATGCGAATCGATTCCGCCTGCCGTGATAATCGAACCTTCGCCCGCGATAATTTCAGTGCCTGCGCCGATCGGAATCGTCACGCCCGGTTGAATATCGGGATTGCCCGCTTTACCGATCGCAGAAATTTTTCCGTTCTTGATACCGATATCTGCTTTGACGATGCCCCAGTAATCAATAATCACCGCGTTGGTGATGACGGTATCGGCGACTTGCGCAGAGAGCAATTGCCCCTGCCCCATGCCGTCGCGAATGACTTTGCCGCCGCCGAATTTCACTTCTTCGCCATAGATCGTGAAATCTTTTTCGATTTCGATCCACAAATCAGTATCGGCGAGACGCACTTTGTCGCCGACGGTGGGACCGAACATTTCGGCATAGGCTTGGCGCGATATTTTTCTACTCATGGTAGGTTTTTCTCACTTCAACTTGCCCATCACGCGACCGGCAAAACCATAAACGACGCGATCACCCGCGAGTGCAACCAATTGCACCGTGCGCGTTTGACCCGGTTCGAAACGCACCGCGGTTCCTGCGGCAATATCCAAACGAAATCCATACGCTTTTTCGCGATCGAACGCGAGCGCGTCGTTGGTTTCGAAAAAATGATAATGCGAGCCGACTTGAATCGGGCGATCGCCCGTATTCGCCACTTCGATTTCCACCGTCGCGCGACCGACATTCAATTCGATGTCGCCTGCTGCAATTTGCATTTCACCTGGGATCATGGAGCCTCCAATATTTTTCCCTCTCCCGTTCGGGGAGAGGGATTAAGGGAGAGGGCTTACGAAGTTTAAAAGTATCAATTGAAATAATTTCAACATCGCTGCCCTCTCCCCTGCCCCTCTCCCCAAATGGGAGAGGGGAGTCTTTATGGTATCGGATGATGCACCGTCACCAATTTCGTACCATCTGGAAACGTCGCCTCGACTTGAATTTCGGGAATCATTTCCGCGACGCCTTCCATCACATCATCGCGCGACAATAATGTCGCGCCATGGCCCATGAGCTGCGCCACGGTCATACCATCGCGCGCGCCTTCCATAATCGCAGCGGTAATAAACGCGACCGCTTCCGGGTAATTCAATTTGAGACCGCGCGCTTTTCTACGCTCGGCTAATAGCGCTGCGGTAAAAATCAGCAGCTTGTCTTTTTCTCTGGGTGTCAGTTCCATGCGTCTGTCTTTTTTGCAATGAGCGTTAATTTTTTAGGAAAAATGAATTAAGTAGACCAAATACGCGGGCGCTGCGTATCGACACTCGCATACCAGGGCCGCAACACATGCCACAACTGTTCGAAATACATGCGCGCCTGTTCGATGTTATCGCCGATAAAGCGCGCTGCGAAAATTCCCGGTAACGCTGTTACGCCATAACCATTATTTGCTTGCCCGACTTTTTCGACAGGAACGATCGCTCTACACGCTTCGAGAATATCTGCGGGTACTGCCCCTGCCGCCACCAGAAATACTGCACTGATGGTATGGCCGTTCAAACCAACTGGCGATAGCATCGCTCGCGATCCCGCTTCGAGATTCGCCGCTTCATTCCACAATAATTCGTCGTCGCGCCAGATTTGCACGTGCTGCTGCAAATGCCCCTGTGCGAATTTTTCACCGGCTGCGCGGCGACCGAAACAGAGCATTTCCCAGCCGGCGAATTTCGCATCGGCTGCGAGCTCGACGCGCGCACTCATTCGCACTCGCGCCGCATCGAACAGTATCGTTTCCTGTGGCAACCATTCGAGCGTAGCGCCCGCGCTCACCTTGAAACGTAAATGCTGCGCCGCATCGCGCCCGTTGGCCTTGTACCATTTTCCCGCACCCGGCGTTGTCAGCAATGCATGCGCACCTTCATCGAGATTCACATGCAGATGCAATTCATCGCCACCGGCAATACCGCCGGGAGGATGCACGATCACCGCGTGACAAATACCATCGCCTTCGGGATAGAGCGGCTTCTGCACCACCAGCGGACCCGAATGCATGCGTTCAACCAAAACGGTGCGCTGCTTTTGCGCGGCAAAACGCACATCGAGCTGTGCACGCCAATTGGCGGTCATCTTATTCAGAGAGCCTGCAAACGATGCACCACTCTGCACATCATCATGAACATCGCGAACACTAACGTCACAGGCTTCATCAGATGGCCTATGCATAGCAAAAAATCTTATCCGACATAGCGAGGAGCGCTGCGATCAAAGCGCAACGAAATTGCGAATATTGTCGTTATCCATATCGGCGCCCTTACCCTGCTTGACCACTTGACCACGCGACATTACCAGATAGTGATCGGCGAGCGCACGTGCGAAATCGTAATACTGCTCGACGAGCAATATCGCCATATCGCCGCGTTGTGCCAGCGTGCGAATCACGCGCTCGATATCTTTGATGATCGAGGGCTGAATACCTTCGGTAGGCTCATCGAGGATCAGCAATTTTGGTTTCGAGGCGAGCGCGCGACCGATTGCGAGCTGCTGTTGCTGCCCGCCGGATAAATCGCCACCGCGACGATGCTGCATATCCTTGAGCACGGGAAACATGGTGAAAATTTCGGCGGGCACATCGGAAACCTTGCCGCTTTTTTTCACGGCGAGACCCATTTGCAAATTTTCCATCACCGTAAGCCGCGCGAAAATTTCGCGGCCCTGCGGCACATAGGCGATACCCGCCGCTGCGCGCTCGTACGGGGTCATCGCCGTCACATCCTTGCCGTCGAAATTGACCTTGCCGCCTTTAACGGGAATCGCACCCATCAAACATTTGAGCAAGGTGGTTTTGCCAACGCCGTTGCGACCAAGCAATACCGTGCATGCGCCATTCGGCACATCGAAAGAAATATCGCGCAGCGTTTGCGAGCTGCCATAAAACTGATTTAAATTTTTTATCGATAACACAATATTTCCTCAACACTTCGGACTGTTCCCTCTCCCATTTCGGGAGAGGGTTAGGGAGAGGGCATTTCTGCATCGAAACCCTCTCCCCCAACCCCTCTCCCCTAAAGGGAGAGGGGAGTTTTATCTACCCAAATAAACTTCAATGACTTTCTCGTCATTTTGCACTTGATCCATCGGCCCTTCCGCGAGGACGCTACCTTCGTGCAATACGGTCACTTTGCGTGCGATGCGATTGATGAAATCCATATCGTGCTCGACCACCATGATCGAATGTTTTCCGGCCAGGGTATTGAGCAATTCGGCGGTGCGTTCGGTTTCGTGATCGGTCATGCCCGCGACGGGCTCGTCGAGCATCAATAATTTCGGATCCTGCGCGAGCAGCATGCCGATTTCGAGCCATTGTTTTTGCCCGTGCGAAAGCAATCCCGCGCGCGTGTTCGCTTTATCGGCGAGTTGAATCAAATCGAGAATTTCGGCGATGCGATCGGTCTGCTCGGAATTCAATTTCCCGAATAGCGAATGCCAGATGCCCTTGTCGGTTTTTATCGCGAGTTCGAGATTTTGAAACACGCTGTGTTGCTCAAATACCGAAGGCTTCTGAAATTTTCGACCGATGCCGGCCTGCGCAATCGCAGGTTCGTTCAATTTGGTGAGATCGAGTGTCTGCCCGAAAAACACGGTGCCGGTATCGGGCCGCGTTTTCCCCGTGATCACATCCATCATCGTGGTTTTGCCAGCGCCATTCGGGCCGATAATGCAGCGCAACTCACCGACATCGATCGACAGCGATAATTTATTCAGCGCGCGAAAACCATCAAAACTGACGGTGACATCTTCGAGGTATAAAACCACGCCATGCGACGTATCGAGCTCGCCCGGCACATGAATATGCGCGTTGCTCGCACTGCCCCCTTCAGGAATATTAAGAGGGGGAACATTTTCAATTTCCGCCATGATCATTGAACCCTATATCTCATTGGCTTTTGCTGCGTAATTTGGACAGCAGACCCAGCACGCCGGTTGGCAGAAATAATGTGACGAGAATAAATATCAAGCCGAGGAAATACAGCCAGTATTCGGGAAACGCCACCGTGAAATAACTTTTTGCGCCATTGACGATACCCGCACCGAGCAGCGGACCGATCAAGGTGCCACGCCCACCGACCGCAGCCCAGATCGCAATTTCGATCGACGCAGCGGGCGACATTTCGCTCGGATTGATAATACCGACCTGCGGCACATACAACGCACCCGCGATGCCGCACACCACCGCTGAAAATGTCCAGATCGCGAGTTTGTAATGCAATGTCGTGTAACCCGAGAACATGGTGCGGCCTTCGGCGTCGCGAATCGCGGTGAGCACACGACCGAATTTGCTGCTGACGATAAAACGCGATATCAGCAAAAGTCCGAGTAAAACGATGCCGGTTGTCACGAATAACGCCATGCGCATTTCGCTCGTCGCAACCGGAATGCCGGCGATGCGCTTGAAATCGGTGAAACCATTATTGCCACCGAAACCCGTTTCATTGCGAAAGAACAACAACATGGCCGCGTAGGTTAATGCCTGCGTGATAATCGAGAGATACACGCCTTTGATGCGCGAGCGAAACGCGAAATAACCGAACACGAACGCGAGCACGCCAGGCACCAGTACGACGAGCAACAATGCGTACCAGAGATGATCGGTAAATGCCCAGAACCACGGATATTCTTTCCAATCGAGAAACACCATGAAGTCGGGCAAATCGCTTTGATAATTGCCATCGCGGCCGATCTGACGCATCAGATACATGCCGAATGCATAACCGCCGAGCGCGAAAAACAAACCGTGCCCCAAACTCAAAATACCCGTGTACCCCCACACCAGATCCATGGCGAGCGCGACGATGGCGTAGCACAGAATTTTTCCGCACAGCGCAACGGTGTAATCGGAAATATGGAGCGCGCTCGTTTCTGGCATGACCAGATTGAGCACGGGAAACATCACACAAATTACGATTAACGCAACGACAAATCCGGCCCAACCCTTGACGCCAAACAAACGCATAAGCGGACTCTGATTTTTTATTGGCAATGAAACATCAAGCATCGGCGGAACGACCTTTCAACGCAAACAGTCCCTGCGGACGTTTTTGAATGAAGAAAATAATGATGACGAGCACGATGATTTTGGCGAGCACCGCACCCGAAAACCCTTCGAGGAATTTGCTGATAATGCCGAGACCGAGCGCTGCATACACTGCACCTGCAAGCTGACCGACACCACCGAGCACCACCACCATGAACGAATCGACGATGTAATTGCTGCCGAGATCAGGGCCGACGTTGGTAACTTGCGACAACGCCACACCGGCGAGACCGGCGACACCCGACCCCAAACCGAATGCGCGCATATCGACACTCGCGGTATTCACGCCGACACAACTGGCCATGCCGCGATTTTGCGTCACCGCGCGCACGAATAAACCAAGCCGCGTTTTCGTCAGCAACAGCCACATGCCGAGCAGCACCAGCGCCGAAAAAATAATGATCGCAATGCGGTTATACGGCAGCGTTAAATTCGCAGCGATATCGATACCACCGGACAACCACGCGGGATTTTCCACCTGCACGTTTTGCGCACCGAAAATACTGCGCACGCTCTGCATCAGCATGAGACTGATGCCCCACGTTGCCAGCAAGGTTTCAAGCGGGCGACCGTAGAGAAAACGAATCACCGTGCGTTCGAGAATCATGCCCACAACAGCAGTGACCACGAACGCGACAGGAATCGCCGCGAGAATATACGCATCGAAAAATTGCGGCAGGTGCGCACGAAATAAATTTTGCACGACAAACGTGGCGTACGCACCGAGCATCATCATTTCGCCGTGGGCCATATTGATGACACCCATCAGGCCGTAGGTGATGGCGAGCCCCAATGCCGCGAGCAATAAAATCGAACCGAGACTGATACCGGTAAAGACACGACCGATGATTTCATAAATCTGTAGATGACGATCGATAGCGTCGATCGAATATTGAATCGCAGCGCGCACATCGGGATCGGTTTCACCGCCATCAGCCAAGCGCGTCGACAACATCTGCTTCACATTCTGATTAGTGCCGCTGCCAAGCATTTTCGCTGCAGCCATGCGCACATTTTTATCTGCGCTTTGCAATTGCGCTCCGGCCAGAATCTGCACGAGCGCATCTTTCAACTCGCTGTCTTTTTCGTTCGCCACCGCGACTTCGAGTAATTTAGTTTTGCTCTCGTCGATTTCAGCGTCCTGCAGGATTTTCACCGCATCAGCGCGTACGCTGCGATTCTCGTCTTGCAGATTCAGAAACGCGATGCCGGCCTCAATCTCGCTGCGGATCAGATTGTTATTAACGATATCTTCGGCATCGGCCGGTAACTCCGCCGCTGCGCCGGTGATGGGATCGATTGCATTACCGCTCGCATCGATCATAAAAACTTTGTCGCCCGCGAACTTCACACTGTCATCGAGCATGGCTTGTAGAAAGGTTTTTGCAGAGCTGTCGCCATTCACGACCACCTTGCTGATAGCTGTGATACGCGTTTCGTAATCGCCAGTGGCGAGTGCAGTGTAATCTTCGGCGGTTAATGCGAATACGCGAGCGCTGCTGAGTAGCGCGATTAAAAGCACAACACTGCGGACTATTAACACGGCACAGGGATTTGCCCAGTTGCGCACGAAATTATTCTCCGAACTATTAAGGTACTTCGATTAATTCCCTCTCCCGTTCGGGGAGAGGGTTAGGGAGAGGGCAACGGAGCTTAAATAATTTTTTGAAAAATATTCGAGTATCGTAGCCCTCTCCCCCACCCCCTCTCTCCTGAAGGGAGAGGGGAGTTTTCAGGATTAAATCTTCTCCGGCTCATCCTTCTTCTTGTCGTTACCAGGAATGAACGGGCTCCACGGTTGTGCTTTGATCGGGCCCGGTGTTTTCCAAACGACGTTGAATTGACCGTCAGCTTTCACTTCACCGATAAATACCGGTTTGTGCAGGTGATGGTTTTTCTCGTCCATTTTCGCCACGAAGCCAGACGGTGCGTTGAAGGTTTGACCCGCCATTGCCTTGATCACTGCATCGACGTCGGTAGTGCCGGCTTTTTCAACAGCCTGCTTCCACATATTGATGCCGATATAGCTCGCTTCCATCGGATCGTTGGTGAGTGGCTTGCTCGCGCTCGACAGACCTTTCGCTTTCGCGTAATCAGCCCACTTCTTCTTGAACGCTTCGTTCGCCGGGTTTTTCAGCGACATGAAGTAGTTCCATGCAGCGAGGTGACCTACCAGCGGTTTGGTATCGACGCCGCGCAACTCTTCTTCACCGACCGAGAACGCAACGACCGGAACATCCTTCGCTTTCAAACCCTGGTTGCCGAGTTCTTTGTAGAACGGCACGTTCGAATCGCCGTTGATGGTAGAGATCACCGCTGTCTTGCCGCCAGCGGAGAATTTCTTGATATCGGCAACGATCGTTTGATAATCGCTGTGGCCGAACGGGGTGTATTTCTCGTCGATATCTTTATCGTCGATGCCTTTCGAATGCAGGAACGCACGCAGGATTTTGTTGGTGGTACGCGGATAGACGTAGTCGGTACCGAGCAGAACGAAGCGTTTAGCACCACCACCTTCTTTGCTCATGAGATATTCCACTGCGGGAATCGCCTGCTGGTTGGGAGCAGCACCGGTATAAAACACGTTCTTGGAGAGTTCTTCACCTTCGTATTGAACGGGGTAAAACAACAGGCCGTTCAGTTCCTCGTATACCGGCAACACCGATTTACGCGATACCGACGTCCAGCAGCCGAAGGTCACCGCAACTTTATCTTTGGTCAGCAATTGACGCGCCTTCTCCGCGAACAACGGCCAGTTCGAAGCCGGGTCAACTACCACGGGCTCAAGCTTGCGACCGAGCACACCGCCGCTGGCGTTAATTTCGTCGATTGCCATCAACACGGTGTCTTTCAACACGGTTTCGGAAATGGCCATCGTGCCCGACAGCGAATGCAATACGCCGACTTTGATCGGCTCTTTATCAGCGGCAAACACGCTGGACGCGCTGCCGAGCGCAAGCGCGACGCCGGCGGCGAGTGCGCTCATTTTTTTAAGGAAGGTGCGACGTTGTTGCATATCGAGATTCTCCTGGAATGCTGATTAGGCTTTATCGGAATGACTGGTGTTGGAAACAACGGATGTCAGGAACATCTGGCCTACGCATTAGAGTTTTTTGGGCCACTGCCGACAATGCGTCAAATGACGTATGCCATGCGTAGTTGATGGTGATAACTTGCCCGACGGAGAATACTGACGCGCATTAAAATGTGTCAGACTCACCACTCACATCTTCAACACAACCAGAACGGAACCACCATGGGGGAATACCGCCCGCAGCGTGTCTTCAATATTCGCCGCGATTACAACTCATGGGTCGCTAACGAAACGCTCGAAGATTACGCGTTACGTTTTGCGCCACGCTCATTTCGCAAATGGTCGGCGTTTCGCGTCGCCAATACGGCGTTTGGCTCGATTTCATTTCTCGTGCTCGAAGCGATCGGTGGCTCGCTCACCATCACCTACGGTTTTGAAAATGCGTGCTGGGCGATTCTTGCCGTCGGTCTCGTTATTTTTCTGACCGGATTTCCGATCGCCTACTACGCGGCGAAATACAATATCGATATGGATTTGCTCACGCGCGGTGCCGGCTTTGGCTACATCGGCTCGACGCTAACTTCGTTAATTTACGCATCGTTCACGTTTACGCTATTCGCGCTCGAAGCCTCGATCATGTCGCTCGCGCTGCAGCTGTATTTGAATATTCCACTGTGGATCGCGCATTTAATTAGCGCGGTGGTGGTGATTCCGCTCGTCACCTACGGCATAACCAACATCAACCGTCTGCAATTGTGGACACAACCGCTGTGGCTGTTATTACTCGCCCTACCCTACGGCGCCGTACTCCTTAAAGAAGGTTCCGCGTTACCGGAATTATTGAGTTTTCGCGGCAATAGCGATGAGCACTCGGCATTTTCGTGGCTATCGTTCGGCGCGGCGACCACCGTGGCGTTCGCGATGATTGCGCAAATCGGCGAGCAGGTGGATTTTCTGCGCTTCCTGCCGGAAAAAACCCGCGAGAATCGCGCGCAGTGGTGGAGCGCCGTGATCATCGCCGGTCCCGGTTGGATCGTATTCGGGATTTTGCGCCAACTCGGCGGTGCCTTTCTCGCGTATCTCGCGATCAAATACGGCGTCAATGCCATGCACGCGCACGAACCGACGCAAATGTTTTTGATGGCCTTTCGCTACCTGACCGAGCCATTCAAAAACTCCGCCGCAATCGCCATCACGCTGACGGTATTACTCGTCGTTATTTCGCAAATCAAAATCAACGTCACCAACGCTTACGCCGGCTCGCTCGCGTGGTCGAATTTCTTTTCGCGACTGACGCACTCGCATCCGGGTCGTGTCGTCTGGCTTGTATTCAATGTCGCCATTGCGCTGCTGTTGATGGAGCTCGGTTTATTCAACGCACTCGAACGCGTGCTCGGATTATTTTCCAACGTCGCGATCGCATGGATCGGCGCCCTCGTTGCCGATCTCGTCATCAACAAACCGCTGCGGTTGAGCCCTTCGTATATCGAATTCAAACGCGCGTATCTGCCCGACATCAATCCGGTCGGCGTCTTCTCCACCCTGCTCGCCTCGCTCATTTCCATCGCGGCGTATCTCGGTTTATTCGGGGAAATGGCGCAGGCATTTTCCGCATTCATCGCGCTGTGCATTGCATTTATTTCGGCGCCGATTCTCGCCATCGTCACTCGCGGAAAATTTTACCTCGCTCGCGATCGCAATCTCTGGCCCGATGGTGCGCAGCCCACCGATAAATGCTGTATTTGCGGCAATCGTTTCGAACGCGAGGACAATGCGTATTGCCCCGTCTACCAAGGCACGATCTGCTCGCTGTGCTGCACGCTCGATGCGCGCTGTCGCGATGCGTGCAAACCGCAATCGCGCCTCGAAGATCAATTGCAGTACCTGGCCAATCTGATTCTGCCCAAGCGATTTTCGCCGCAACTCAAACTGCGCCTGCTGCAATTCTTTCTGCTGTATCTATTACTCGCCGGGCTGACGATTATTTTTGTCGGTGTCATTTATTATCAGGATATTCTGGCAATCTCGGCCGGCGAGCATTATTACTCGACGCTGCTCATCAATAATTTCATCAAGATTTATTCGTGCCTAACGATATTTCTCGGTCTAGGCACCTGGTGGCTCATTCTCAACAACGAGAGCCGTCAGGTGGCGCAGGAAGAATCGAATCGGCAGACGCTGCTGCTCATCAAGGAAATCGAAGAGCACCGCAAGACCGATGCGAAATTGCAGCAAGCGAAAGAAGCGGCCGATCGCGCGAACTTGGCGAAGAGCCGCTTTCTTACCGATATGAGTCACGAAATTCGCACGCCGCTCAATAGCATTCTCGGCTACGCGCAAATCATGCGCAAAGATACGTCGATCCCGGAGCATCGGCGCGAAGCTATCGGCATCATGCAGAACAGCGGCGAACATTTATCGCGCCTCATCGAAGATATTCTCGATATCGCACGCATCGAGGCGCGCAAATTCGATTTGAAGCGCGCGCCGATCGATTTTCCATCGTTCATCGAACACATGGTGCGCATGTTCAAGCCGCAGGCGGAGAGCAAAGGCTTGGCGTTTCGCTGTCAGGTGCTGTATCAATTGCCGCGTTACATTCGCGGCGACGAACACCGCCTGGGGCAAATTTTAATTAATTTACTGAGCAACGCGATTAAATTTACCGATAGCGGCGAAGTCGTTTTACACATCGAATACAGCGGTCAGGTCGCGGTGTTCAGTATTATCGATAGCGGTCGCGGTATTCCCGAAGATAAGCGCGACGATATTTTTCAACCGTTTCGCCGCCTCAGCAATCCCAACGGCAATGCCGTTGCCGGCAACGGTTTGGGTTTAACGATCAGTAAAATTCTCACCGAAATCATGGGCGGCGAACTCAGTATTCGCAGCAACGAACCTCACGGCACAATTTTTACCGTGCGCCTGTTCATGCCGGAATTACACAACATTGCTATCGCTCAGGACGAAGGTGAAATCGTCGCCTATCGCGGCCAGCGTCGCAGCGTATTGATTGCCGACGATCAGGCCGAGCAGCGCAATTTATTGAAATCGGTATTGGCGCCGCTCGGCTTCGAATTGCACGAGGCCTCATCAGGCGAACAATGCTTCGAGCTTGCGCTGCAGTTGAAACCGGATCTGATTTTGCTCGATATCGTCATGGGCGGCATGACGGGTATCGAAGTCACACAGCGTCTGCGTCAGGCGGGATCGCTATCGAGCATCATCGTGGTCAGCGCCAATGCGTTTCAGAGTCATCGACACGAAGCGACTCAAGCCGGCTGCGATAATTTCGTGCCCAAGCCGATTCAAATCGACGAATTGCTCCGTAAAATAAAGCTGCACCTGAGTCTCGACTGGGTTTATGCCGGCGAAGAACTCCCCGTGAACGAAGTGGTGGAAAATACGCCGATGCAAATTCCGCCCGCGCATTATTTGAGCGAGCTGGCCGAATTTGCGCGCATCGGCGATTTGCGCGGCCTGGCTGACAGACTGCATACGCTCGCCGAGAAAGAGCCGGGGTACATCGCGTTTGTATCGCACCTGCAAACGCTATCGCGCGAATTTCGCCTCGCCGACATCAAGCGCCTGCTCAATCACAAGCACTGATCAATTACAAAGACTCATCAATCACAAACACTAACAATATGAACGATGCATATTTAATTCTGGGACCTTGCCATGATGACAGAGGACACATTTTCCAACTCAACGCCGGCTAACCAAAATGCCAACAGCGGCACCGTCATGATTGTCGACGATACCCCGGCAAATCTTGCCGTTCTTTCCGATGCACTGGTGGAGTCGGGTTATCGTGTGCTCGTGGCAACCGATGGCTACTCGGCGCTGGAGCAATTAAATTTCATCCGCCCCGATGTGATTTTGCTCGACGGCATGATGCCGGGCATCGATGGTTTCGAAACCTGTCATCGCATCAAACAGCGCGAAGAAACGCGCAACATTCCGATTCTATTTATGACCGCGCTCGGCGATATCGATAATTTGCTGCGCGGCTTCAGCGAAGGTGCGATCGACTACATCGTCAAACCCTTTCGCAACGAAGAAGTGCTGGCACGCGTCGGCGCCCACGTTTCGCGTGGACGCTTGATGCAGCGCGCAGAACAAGCCCTCAGCGAAAGCGGTATGAATGCCTTGGCGATCGATCCGCGCGGTGCGATCACCTGGATTACTGATAATGCGGTGAAGTTGCTCGATGCGTTTCCGGAGTTTTCACAATCGCGCGCACTACCGCCTGCATTGATCGATCTGGCACTGAGCTGTGCCACTCAATGCGATGACAGCAGCGCCGGAAAATTCGACTTTAAAAACCTATCGGTAAAAATCGCGCCGTGCTTCGACCGCACCGAGTTTCTTTTATTGCTGCAAAAAAGCGGCGAGGATTGGGATCTCGATGCCGTGCGCAACGAGCTGGGACTCACCGCACGGGAAGCAGAAATTTTAATGTGGATTTCGCGCGGAAAAACCAATCGCGATATCGGCACCATTCTCGATTCAAGCCCGCGTACGGTGAATAAACATCTCGAACATATTTTCGAAAAGCTAGGCGTCACCACGCGCAGCGCAGCGGTTTCCAAAGCGTTGCAGCGCGTGAAAGAGGGATAAAGAAAAACAGTTTCAACACCGCGCAAACTCCGCACGAGTTACGACGCCAATTCTTCGCTGCGAATCGGCAAATTGCGCACTCGTTTGCCAGTCGCTGCGGCGATCGCATTCGCGAGTGCCGGTGCCAGCGGCGGCACACCGGGTTCGCCGATACCAGTCGGTTTTTCCGACGAAGAAACCAGATGCACTTCCACCGTCGGCATTTCATTGATGCGAATCGGCGCGTAATCATGAAAATTCGATTGCTCGACGACGCCTTCTTTCAGCGTAATTGCGCCGTGCAACGCGGCCGACAAAGCGAATCCAACTCCGCCTTCGATTTGCGCACGCACGTTGTCGGGATTGATAACGGTGCCGCAATCGACCGCACAGACGACGCGATCGACTTTCAAACTACCATCGCTCGCCACGGTGACTTCCACCACCTGCGCGACGAAACTTTTGAACGATTCGTGCACGGCAACACCACGACCGCGTCGCTCGCCATTCGCAGATTTTGCGAGCGGTTTATTCCAATCGGATTTTTCAGCGGCGAGGTTCAATACGGCACGATGACGCGGATGCGCTTTGAGCAAATCCAAACGAAATGCGACCGGATCTTTACCCACCGTCGTCGCAATTTCGTCGATAAAGGTTTCGGTGGAAAACGCGGTGTGTGTCGAACCGACCGAGCGCCACCACAACACCGGCACGCCGATATTATCGGGCGAGTGCAAATCGACCAGCATGTTCGGAATCGCGTACGGCAAATTCGCGGCGCCTTCGACCGAGGTTTCGTCGATGCCATTTTTAATCAGCGCGGTGAGCGCCGAACCTGCAATGATCGATTGCCCGACCAGGCGATGCCGCCAGCCAGTTAAATTACCGTTGCTATCCAGCGCGGCTTCGAGAGCGTGATGAAATGCGGGGCGATAATAGCCGCCTTTGGTATCGTCCTCTCGCAACCAAACCAATTTGATGGGAGCGCGTCCATCGATGGCTTTCGCAATATTAACCGCCTCAACAATATAGTCCGCGTCTTTGCAAGCGCGGCGGCCAAAGCTGCCACCCGCATAGAGCATATTGAGAATAACCTGCTCGGGTTTTAAACCAAGCAATTTAGCGACCGCATATTGATCGCCCGTTTGCATTTGCTCGCCATTCCAAATTTCGCAACGATCCTTGCTCAATTGCACGACGCAATTCATCGGTTCCATCGGCGCGTGCGCGAGATACGGAAAATCGTATTTCGCACTCAACACGCGCGCAGGTTTTTCAAATGCTGAATCCGCATCGCCTTCCTTACGTGCAACAAGACCCGGTGTCTGCGCGAGTTTGTGATACTGCGCGAAAATTTCCTCGCTGCCGAGTTTGAAGGCGTTGCTTTCGTCCCATTCGACGCTGAGTGCATCGCGGCCTTTTTTCGCGCTCCAGGTATCTTTCGCGAGCACGGCAACGCCGCTCGGAATTTTTACGACATCGACAACGCCTTTGATTTTTTTAGCCGACGTCGCATCGAACGATTTCACCGTGGCGCCGAAGCGCGGCGGATGTGCGACCACCGCAGTCAACATGCCAGGCAGATGGACATCCTGCGTGAATCGTGCCTTGCCCGTGGTTTTATCGACGCTGTCTTTGCGCGGCGCATGCTTGCCGATGAGTTTGAAATCTTTCGGATCTTTTAATTTCACATCGGCGGGAACCGGCAACGTCGCCGCCTTCGCCGCTAATTCACCGAAGGTAGCACTGCGCTTTGACGATGCATGTGTCACCACGCCATCGCTCACGCTAATTTCCGTTGCGGGCACACGCCATTGCTGTGCAGCCGCAGAGACGAGCATTGCGCGTGCGGTGGCGCCAGCTTTGCGCATCTGCTCCCACGAATTCGCCATCGCGGTGCTGCCGCCGGTAAGCTGCGCGCCGATTTGTAAATTCGCATAACGTTTGACGTCGGCCGGCGCACCTTCGATAAGTACTTGCGTCCATGCAGCATCGAGTTCATCGGCAGCGATCGTCGCCAAGCCGGTAAATGTGCCCTGCCCCATCTCCAAATGTTTGGAGATCACCGTGACGGTGTTGTCGGTGCCGATGCGCAAAAACGCATTTGGCTCGAATACCGTGGCTGCCGACGCAGTGCCACCGCTTACCGCTGCCTTGACCGCGCCCGGCAAACATACCGCGATGGTTAGACCTGCAAAGCCTTTTAAAAAATTGCGGCGACTTTGATTTTCAATGTCGATGTCGATTTTGCTATTCATGATGCGATCTCCCTAGGCCAGTGCTTTGGCAGCAGCGTGAATAGCGGCGCGAATGCGCACATACGTCGCACAGCGGCAAATATTTCCCGACATTGCGCCATCGATGTCGGCATCACTCGGTTTGGGATTGCTCTGCAATAACGCGACCGCACTCATGATCTGCCCCGACTGACAATAACCGCATTGCACGACATCCATTTCCTGCCAGGTTTTTTGCACGACCTGAGCAACACGTTCGCGACTGACACCTTCGATAGTCGTGATTTTTTTACCGACCGCTATAGACACCGGCGTCACGCACGAACGCATCGGCTGTCCATCCAAATGCACCGTGCACGCACCGCACAACGCCATGCCACAACCGAATTTCGTTCCTGTCAGTTGCAACGAATCGCGCAACACCCACAGCAGCGGCGTGTCGTCTTCAACAGCGACGGGCATATCCTTGTCATTTACGTTGAGTGTCAGCATGGCAACTCCGATTTGAGGTGGAACGGGTGGGCCCCATTGTCGAAATAAGCGCACGCAAAGCGATAGCCTATTTCTTCCGGCTTTTAGCCTAATTCTCCGAAGACTCGGACAAATCGCTGTCTCTGCAGTACGATTAACGCTGTTCGATTTAAAGATCGGCGAGATAAATAACCATGATACGAGAGCGATGGGAAATGGCTCGCGCGCAATTGGCCAACAGTATTGCGCGCCAAATCGAGCCCGAGACCAGCCCGTTTGTAACACCGATTAAAACGCTGACGCTGTATCGGCAAACCGCTGCGTCCGAGGCGATTCGCTGTATTTACGAGCCGGGTATTGCCATCGTCGCGCAAGGTGCCAAGCGCGTGTTGCTCGGCGATGAAACACACACCTACGGCACTGGCCACTTCTGCATTTCATCGGTAAATTTGCCGACGATTGCCGAGGTGGTCGAGGCAAGCTCCACCAAACCGTATCTCGCGATGTGGCTCGCGCTCGATCCGCAAATGATCAGCGAACTTATTGTCGAAGGCGGTTTGCGCCCGCCGCAATCGAAGCCGACAACGCGCGGACTCGTGCTTGGCGCTGCGACGCTGCCGCTGCTCAATGCATTTCAACATCTCATCGATCTACTCGATGAGCCCGAATCGATTGCCGTACTCGCGCCGCTGTTTCAACGCGAAATCGTCTATCGCGTGTTGATGAGCGGTTACGGTTCGCACCTCTGGCAAATCGCGACCTTGGGTAGCCAAAGCCAGCGCATCGCGCGCGCAATCGACTGGCTCAAACTTAATTTCATGAAGCCGCTGCATGTCGATGAACTCGCGGCTTCGGTGCAAATGAGTACATCGACATTCCACCATCATTTTCGCGCGGTAACGGCGATGAGCCCGCTGCAATATCAAAAATGGCTGCGGCTGCACGAAGCGCGCAAATTGATGCTGAACGAGCTGCTCGATGCATCGACTGCGGCGTTTCGCGTCGGCTACGAAAGCGCATCGCAATTCGGCCGCGAATATCTGCGCCTGTTCGGCGCGCCGCCGATGCGCGACGTAATGACATTGCGTCAAACACTCACTGTCGATACGCCGCCTTTGCGAAAATACTGAACAACAGGAGATCGCGATTGATTTTTGACAAGAACGAACAATCCACCGCCGATGATAGGCGCTGGTTTACCGGCGATATTTTCGGCCTTGAAATTCCGGCCGATGCCGAGACGTTGATCGCCGGCGGCACCGATTTTCTCACTAATGCCTTTCATAAATCCGGCGCGCTCGCGCCCGATAATCGCGTCAGTCGCATCGTTGAGTCCAAAGAGTTTTTCGGCGGCGGCACGGGCAAAAAATTATTGCTGACCGTGGCGTACGAATTTCCCGGGTCGAATTTACCCGAACAGCTATTTATAAAATTTTCGCGAAATTTCGATAATGAATTGTGGGATCGTGCACGCTTCATGATGATTTCAGAAGCGAATTTCGCGGTACTTTCCCGCTCGCCGGATTTCCCCGTTACCGTGCCGCTGTGCCTGTTCGCAGACGTTGAATCAGAATCCGCAACCGGCCTGATTATTACCGAGTGCATAACCTATGGACGCAATGGTGTAGAACCGCTCTACCCCAAATGTATGGACTACAACGTACCCGCTCCCGTCGAGCACTACGCAACCATTCTGAAAGGGCTGGCGCGATTATCGGGAGCACATCGCAGCGGAAAACTGTTATCCGACTTCGATAAAAAATTTCCTTACGACCGCGAGCGTTCGGCGGCCATCTTTGCTATTCGCACGCCGGAAGATAAATTGATACAACGCGCGAATCGAATGTTCGATTTTATCGAGCGTTGCCCTCAGTTATTTCCGGAAAGCGTGCGCACACCGGAGTTTCGTCAGCAATTTCTCGACGATATTCCTGCGGTAGTTGCCGCAGAAGCACGGATTAGAGAAGTGCTTTTCGGCAACGATGATTTCATCGCCTTCGCACACTGGAATGCGAATATCGATAATTGCTGGTTCTGGCGCGATGCAGACAGCACATTGCAGTGCGGCTTTATGGATTGGGCCAACGCTGGACAAATCAGCGTTGCGCAATCCGTCAGTGGCGCAATCAGCGGTGCCGAACCATTTATCTGGAACGAACATCTCGACGAACTACTGGCAATATTCATCGAAGAATATGCAGCTCAAGGCGGACCGCGCCTCGATCTTGAAGAGCTGAAACTGCATATTTTATTGATCGTCGCAGTTTCGGGCGTCGCCTATGCCATGGGCGCACCCGTCGCTATCGAACGCGATATTCCCAACCTTGATGCTGTCGCAAGTTATCGCGACGATTGTTTTCGCGAACACGAGAATGCGCGTATTCAACTGCACATGATGACGAAGATGCTCAATGTGTGGGAGACAAGAAAATTGGGTGATGTGATTCGCAAGCTCTAGATAAATCAGGATCGATAAACGTGAAGCGACCGTGCAGTTATCCACGGCCGGTTTTAGCTTTATTAACAACCTTCTTTTTCGCAGGCTCCAATGCACCGCTAGAAGCCGCGCGTAGCAATCGCTGAAAGGTTGGACATTCAAAATGATCTTTTGCCGGACAAACCGCCGCGTGTCGCAGTCCATTGCTCATGGCTTTCAGCTCAGCGATGCGCCGATCGATTTCATCCGCTTTTGCGTTGAGCATCGGTCGATTGATTTTCGGCTTGGCATCGGTTCCGAACATCGACACGATTTCATCGAGCGAAAATCCCGCCGCTCGCCCTAGGGCGATCAAGGCGAGCCGCTCCAGTACGACAGGATGAAATACCCGTCTCAATCCTTGCCGCCCCGTCGAGGCGATCAAACCTTTTTCTTCATAAAACCGCAATGTCGACGCGGGAACTCCAGCACGTTTCGCAACCTCGGCGATATCCATCAAAACCCCTTGACCTCAAGTTGACTTTAAGTCGTACAGTGATCTCAACGGCATATCAAGTCAACTTTCGAGAGGTGAGGAACATGAATAACTGGGAGGAGATCGCAGCGAGCACTGCACTTATCGGGATCGGTGCAACTGCTGTCATGGATGCGTGGCTTGTATTGTTAAAGAAGCTGAATATTCCGACGCTCAATTTTGCGTTGCTTGGGCGCTGGATTGGCCATGTCTTGCGTGGCCAATGGTTTCATCAAGGCATGGCGAAATCTGCGCCGATTCGACATGAGTTGGCGATCGGCTGGTTGGCGCACTATGGCATCGGCACTGGCTTTGGCGCCTTGCACATCGCGCTATTTGGTGTCGAATGGTTGATCAACCCAACGTTTGCCCCCGCGATCACCACCGGTATTGCGACCGTCGCCGCGCCTCTTTTCATCATGCAACCCGCTATGGGTTCCGGCATCGCATCAGTAAAAACTCCGACGCCCATCCGCAATTGCATTAAAAGCTTAATCAATCACAGCGTATTCGGTTGTGGAATCTATTTAACGGGCGTGCTTGTGCACGGGGTATAGGAATTTTCTGGCATCGGCTGTGATGAAAAAGATCTCAACCACCTTGTATCACGCATCAACCTGAAACAAAGGAAACAAACATGTTCGCAAAAAAATACGAGCCGTTATTATTCGGACTCTTACTCTCCGGAGTAATGTCGTTACTGGTATCTGGCATATCGACACTGCGCGCACTGGGTATGCGCGGCGATTTTATAAGTGTATGGATCGGCGCGTGGTTAGCTGCCTGGATAATTGCGTTTCCTGCGGTGCTAGTGGCGGCACCGCTGACGCGACGCATCGTGCAACGATTGATCCGGCAGTGAAAAAGCGCATACCACATAAAGCTCAGAAAAATAAATCGGGGCAGAAATACTTCTGCCCCGTTCAATCAGAACTGCAATTGCACACCCAAAATGATTCCATTGGTATCGGAATCATTTGCGCTTTTATCAACCTCCGTATCGAAATACGTCAGACTGACTTTCGCATTCGGACCGGCGATGATGTAGTTCACGCCGATATCGTAACGCGTAATTTCCGTATCATCAGCGGGCAAATCCGTTTCGAATTTCTGATAGCGCGCGTAAGGCTGGAATTTACCCATACCGACTTGCATCGGGAATAAATACGCTACGCTCGCCAGATAAGCATCACCCTGTGTAATACCACCCGAATTTGGGCCATAAAATTCGTAAGGCACATCGGCGACATCATCGGTATCGTAGCTGTAGTAAGCGCCTTCGAGGGTCAAAGAGCCGGATCCTGTGTCCTTCGTTTCGTAGAGCACATCGATGTTATATGCGGTGTAATCACCTTTCGTTGCTGCAGTACCAACCGCATCCGATTGCTCCTGGAAGGTCAGACCAATCGTAAAAATATTGAAACCACCGTAGTACGTCGTGCCTTCGTAATACGCGGGGGCAGGCTCTGCATCCATCAAATTAATGGCGAGGCGGCCCGCGTACAATAAATTATCGGACTCGCTCGAAGCACCCGCGTAATTGTTGTGGCCCTCGAACGCGCCAATGGAATACAGCAACATATCGTTCGCCACTTTACCCCACGCCATCAAACCATCATCGCGACCGACTGCATATTGCGGATATTGCGACACCACGCCCGGGTAATCCCACGCCATCGCATAGAACGGTCCTGCCAAATTCGCGCGATCGCTCGGCGGCAACATGCGGCCCATCCACACATTGAACTCTTTCGATGGCTCGAACTGCGCGATGGCATCCATGATCTGCATCGAGTTATCGCTTTTCTTGTTGGCGTTGAATGTGCCTTTGATGTATTTATTCAAACTGCCGCTGACATATAAACGAAGATCTTCCAGATCGAAATCTTTCGAGCGGCCATCGCCATCCGGCGCCGCATCTTCGATGCTCGCAAAATGTGTACGCACACCAAAGCCAACGCTCACCGATTGATCCGGACCAAAATTAATGGTGCCGCCTGCGTGCGCCACCGACGGTAAGAAAACGGCACTCGCAATTGCCGCACTAACAACGCGCTGCTTAAAGTTGCGAGACAATAAGCTCTGGCACTGATTAACAGAGCGCGAAGCACTCACTAAACGAAAAGTATTTATTGAAGGAAAAGTCACTTGTAGCATTTGTCTTGCTCCCCAAGAGTCAAAGAAAGTTGATTGGCATCCCGACAAGGCAATTACGATTGTATTTGTTGTTGTATACATCGTTGCACTCGTTAAAAGCACTTTGCATGCCATTGCATTTTCGTGCCATAGCTCAGCCTTCGCACGACCCGATGCCGCACGCCATTTACTGAATATCCGCAGAGTTATCCCGACACCGACAGGTCGACTTTGACAATGTCATCTCGATGCAAACGCCGTGTAATTACCCATTCGCACCGATTTCGCGCTCAAATGAGCCGCATGCTCCCGTTACGAGCACAATTAATTTATTCAATGAACGCTGTGCTCTGATCTATCCGGCTCGACGCGCAGGCATAGCATTTGCTTTCGAGAAACAGCGATGAAAAAAACATTGCTCTTATGAATCGAATCCCGCAGCTAAGCGGGCCGGAATCACCTAGGGCTTTCGCATGCATAACACGCCGTACTCCGAACACTCGCAAATCAACGATGCGCTCATTCTCGAAGCAACACGAATACTGACCAAGTCAACTCCGACCGAGCAGAAAATTGTCAGCGTTTTGCGCTTGCTTGCGGAGTGGGCACAGCTCTATTACGGCCGCGTGCTGTTGCCGAATTACACCGCCAATGAGTTGCAACCCGCATATTCTTATGGATTGAATCGCGAGCGATTGGCGCGCGGCGATTACAGCGTCGCATTCGATCAGGGATTGACGGGCGCGGTCTGGCGAACCGGACAATTGGCGCTGGTAACGAATGTGATGGACGAGCCGATTTTTCTGACTCGCATCGCGGAGCCCATCGACGGCAAAAAAACAGGCGTCGGTTTCATTTCGGTGCCGATCATTGCCGATGGCAAAGCGATCGGTGTGCTCTCAGTTCAGCGTCGCACAGACTCACCGCGCCTCCACTCGCACGATATCGATGTGCTGCGCGTTATCTCATCGATGCTCGGATTTGCCTTGCTGGTGATGTGTCAGCCCGTGCAATACCACGTCAGTATCGAAACCATGAACAGCGAAAGCGATCGATTGCGCGCGCTGTGTAACAGCAATGGCATTATCGGCAATAGTCCGGCTCTGCTCGCCGCGGTGAAGCAAATCGATAATGCACGCAAAAGCGACGCGCCCATTTTGCTGCTTGGCGAATCGGGAACGGGCAAGGAAATGTTTGCCGCGATGGCGCATCAACTGAGTCAGCGACGCCACGGCCCTTATGTTCCGTTAAATTGTGCGGCGATCCCTGACCAACTGCTCGAGTCGGAATTATTCGGTCACGAGAAAGGCAGTTTCACCGGCGCGCACAAAAACAAGAAAGGGAAATTACAGCAGGCAGCGAGCGGCACACTCTTCCTCGATGAAATCGGCGACATGCCGCTCGATCTGCAAGTAAAATTGCTGCGCGTGCTGCAAGATCGCAAAGTGCAACCGGTTGGCGGCGATTATCCGGTCGATGTCGATTTCCGAATTATTACGGCAACCCATGTCAATCTAAAACAGGCGGTCGAATCGGGACGCTTCCGTCTGGATTTATTTTTCCGCCTCAACGTGATTCCAATTTCGTTGCCGCCATTGCGTGAACGGCGCAGCGATATTCCATTACTGGCGCAATATTTTCTCGATCGCTACCAGGGCATGTATCGGCGACAGGTGAGTTTTACCGGCGGCGTCACTGAACGTCTGCAAGCCTACTCGTGGCCCGGCAATATCCGACAACTGCAGAACGTCCTCGAACGCGCCGTTCTTCAAACTGATGGCTCCCTTTTAGGAGTCGAGCACATAGACGCACTGCTCGCTCAAGAATGTGAAATGCATCCACAGACATCGGGATACGGAGTCACCAACGTAAGCAACCTTCACGCGGTGTCAGATGCCAAAACCGATGTGCGCTACCGCCCTTACACGCGCGTCGACTCGCATGGCCGGGAACAACTCATGGCCACGCTGCAACGCACAGGCGGCAATCAAACCCGCGCAGCCGAATTGCTCGGCATGACATTACGACAACTACGCTATCGCCTGGCGAAACTCGCTTGATTTTTTTTGCTGCGATTTGCAGCGAACGACTGCCAAAATTAGATCCGGCACGCTATGTTAAGCGAGTCGCCACTACAACATGGCAGTCACGATGAAAGCGGGTTCGATTTACGCAACAAACGTCAATACGCTTAACGATTTACGCAAGAGCCACCTGCAGGAAGTCATGGTCTCAATCTGCATCGACGGCATCAGCTACGCCGTCATGCTGGCCAGCCCCTATGAGCTTGAGGATTTTGCGCGCGGCTTTGCCATCGGCGAGTCATTGATTCAGCACGACGCTGAGTTGCGCGACATTCATATCCAAGAACACGCAGACGGTATCACCCTCGATTTACACCTCTCCGCACGCGCCTCGAATACCGCCAAGCAACGGCGGCGTGCACTGCTGGGCACTAGCGGCTGTGGATTATGCGGCGCCGACGCAATCGCTCAGGCCCATACGCAGCGCCCCCCGCGACTGCCTGCAACCCGAATTCCTCGCATCGAACAGATCATGCAGGCGCGCGAGCGATTGGCACCGTTGCAGGTTCGCAATCGCGAAGCGGGCGGCGGCATGCACGCTGCCGCGCTATTCACCATCGGCAACGCCACTAACACCACTAACACCACTGCGCAGATCGTGCGCGAGGATATCGGTCGTCACAATGCGTTGGATAAACTGATCGGAGCGATGGCGCGTTCACCGAGCAATTCGATCGCCAATGCCGATGGTGATTCGCGAACACTTTCGCGACAGGACAGCTTCGTTATGTTGACGAGCCGTTGCAGTTACGAGCTGGTGGTCAAATGCGCACGCGCCAATATCGGTTGCCTCATCACGTTTGCAATGCCAACCAACCTGGCCATCGAGTGCGCACGCGAATGCAACGTGACGCTCGCGTGCTTTCAGGGGCCACAACTATTTTTTTACCACAAAGCCATGGATGACACCTCGGCGTGATCGAGACAAAGACGACGTGAGCGAAAAAGACGAAACGCGCATCGAACCCTTCGATGGGCCTGCCGGCGGATGGTCGGCATTAAAAAGTTCTGCCAAGCACCTGCTTGCCAGTCACAACGTTATCAACGGTACGCGCGCGTTGCTGAAAGCCAATCAACCGGAGGGATTCGACTGTCCCGGTTGCGCTTGGGGCGAAGCTCCCAATTCTGGCGCTGTGGATTTTTGTGAAAATGGCGTTAAGGCAGTTGCCTGGGAAGCGACATCAGCGCGGGCCGACGCCGAATTTTTTGCACGCCATTCCCTAACAGATCTATCGAGTCGCGATCATCACTGGCTGGAATCACAAGGCCGTCTGACCGAACCGATGTTTCGCGCCAAAAATAGCGATCACTACATTCCTATCAGCTGGGACGCTGCGTTTGCGCTTATTGTGCAAGAACTCCATGCGTTGAGCGACCCCAATCAACTGCTGCTCTACACCTCCGGTCGCACCAGCAACGAAGCTGCATTTCTGTATCAATTATTCGGGCGCGTGTTCGGCACTAACAATTTTCCCGACTGCTCAAACATGTGCCACGAAGCCAGCGGAATCGCGCTGGAGGAATGTATCGGCGTTGGTAAAGGCACCGTCACTTTCGATGATTTCGATCACGCCGATGCGATTTTCGTCATCGGCCAAAACCCCGGCACCAATCACCCGCGCATGCTCGCCACACTATCGGCCGCAGCTAAGCGCGGCGCTACTGTGGTTGCTATCAATACGTTGCGCGAGCGCGGTCTGCAAAAATTCGCACACCCGCAAAATCCAAAAGAAATGTTACTGGCCACCAGCTCGCCAATCAGCCGCTTCTACATCACGCCGCAATTGGGCGGCGATATGGCACTGCTTCGCGGTGTCGCTAAATTTATTTTGCAATGGGATGACGAGGCTCGCGCTCGTGGCGAACCATCGCTCCTCGATCACGAATTCATCAGCACACACACGATAGGTTTCGAGGGCTATCGCGCTGCGGTCGCAGCGACGTCATGGCAAAAAATTGTCGAGCAATCGGCAGTGCCGCTAACCGAAATCGAAAAACTCGCGCAGGTGTACGCGCAATCGCGAAACACCATCATCACGTGGGCGATGGGAATTACGCAGCACAAGCATTCCGTCGACACCGTGGCCGAAATCTGTCATCTGCTTTTTCTGCGCGGCAATTTCGGCAGACGTGGCAGCGGCGCCTGCCCCGTGCGCGGCCACAGCAATGTGCAGGGCGATCGCACCATGGGTATCACCGAAGCGCCCTCGCGCGATTTTCTCGAACGTCTCGGCGCTGAATTTAATTTCGCGCCGCCATCAGCGCACGGCTACAACACCGTCCAAGCAATTACCGCGATGGCCGATGGCGAGGCCCGCGTATTTATCGGCATGGGCGGAAATTTTGCCGCAGCGACACCGGATACCGAAGCCACCGAACGCGCACTTAAAAAATGTGCGCTCACCGTGCAGATCAGTACCAAGCTCAATCGCAGCCATACCGTCACTGGCGAGCAGGCTTTGATATTGCCGTGTCTTGGCCGCACCGAGCGCGATCAGCAAGCGTGCGGCAATCAATTCATCACCGTCGAAGATTCGATGAGCATGGTGCATGGATCGACCGGCACCAACGAACCGGCATCGCCGCATTTATTATCGGAGCCCGCCATCGTCTGCGGTATCGCGAACGCCGTGCTGGGTAACGCAATTATCGACTGGAAAAATTACGCGGCAGATTACGATCGCATTCGCGAAAAAATCGCGGCGGTCATTCCCGGCTTCGAGCAATTCAACACCCGCGTGCGCACGCCGCACGGATTTTATCTCGGCAACGCTGCGGCGAAACGCGAATGGCTAACCCCCTCAGGACGTGCGCAATTTCGCGCAACTCAATTGCCCGTCGCGTTGCCACGCGAAATTGCGCTGGCCAAATTACTGACTCACCAGTTACAGGCAGACAAGCTACAGGCGCACGATTTACAGGCACACGATTTAAAGGCACAACCGGCGACGCAAATTTCAACGAATGCTCCGGCGAAGGTATTTACGCTGCAAACACTGCGCTCGCACGACCAATACAACACCACGGTTTATGGTCTTGATGATCGCTATCGCGGTGTTTATGGAGGGCGCAAGGTATTGATGATGTGCAGCGCCGATATCGCCGAGCTGAATTTAAACGATGGCGATCTCATCGACATTTTCACCGTCGCCGACGATGGCATCGAACGCTCGGTCAGCGCCTTTCGACTGACTCAATACGACATTCCGCGCGGCTGCTGCGCAGCTTACTACCCGGAAACCAATCCGCTAGTGCCGCTATCGAGTTATGGCGACCGCAGTTTCACGCCGACGTCGAAAGCGATTCCGGTAATTATCAAGCGCAGTGATTGATTCGGCAGCAAAACTGTTTTACACGGTGACGGGTTTGCGCGCGTAAATACCAAACAGCGCAATCAAGACATAACACAGCGCGGGCAATGTCAACGCGATGGCGAGACTGCCACTCATATCCGCGAGCTGCCCGGTCAACGGCGGAATAATTGCGCCGCCGACAATCGCCATGCAAATCACACCCGAACCATCCGCTGCACGCGCACCGAGCCCTTCGCAGGCGAGCGCGAAAATCGTCGGAAACATAATCGAATTCATTAAGCCGATCGCGAGCAAACTGTAACCCGCCATCGCGCCAGAACTATTTGCCGAAAGCAGAATCATCGCAATCGCACCGATTGCATTGAACGCCAGTACTTTACCCGGACTGACCTTACGCATGATCGCCGAGCCGATAAAGCGACCCAGCAACGCACCACCCCAATAAAGCGGAATTAATTTGCCCGCTGCCTGATCGCTGAGCGCGAGCACATCCGCCTGCTTTAAATAATTAACGATGAGCGAACCAATCGCGACTTCGGCACCGACATAGAGAAAAATACACATCGCGCCCAAAGCAAATCGCGATTGTTTCAACAGCGAAAAACTTTGCAGCAGCGATCCCGACTCATGACGCTCGCCCTTCAAACGATTGCGGTTAAACCAGACCGCACCGGCAATAATCAGCAACGCAACCGCCAGCCCGAAATACGCGCGCACGACGACACGCGTTTCTTCAACGCGATAAGCGTCGAGCGCGGCTCCGGATAAATCCGCTGCGTTGATCGTCGCGAGACTGCCGAGAATGATGATCGAACCGAAATACGGAAATAGCGTTGTGCCAAGCGAATTGAATGCCTGCGCAAACGTTAAACGACTGTGCGCCGAACGCACTGGCCCAAGCAACGAGATCAACGGATTGGCAACAACCTGAACGATGGTGACTCCGCTGGCGAGCACGAATAACGCCAGTAAAAACACAACGAATGTCGCGCTCGCCGAAGCGGGAATAAACAACAGACAGCCCGCCATCATGGTCAGCAAACCGATGGCTGCACCGCGCATATATCCCACACGTTTAACCAGCCACGCGCCGGGAATCGATATCGCAAAATAGGCGGCAAAGAAAGCCGATTGCACCAGCATCGCCTGCATGTAATTCAGCGCGAATAATTCCTTCAGCTTCGGAATGATCACATCATTGAGGCTGGTGATCCCGCCGAAAATAAAAAACAGTGCCATCACGAATAGGCGCAACTCTGGCATGTCCGTATGCCTGCCGCCGCTGTCATTCGGTAACGGATCGGTGCTGCTGGATAAATTCGGCGTTAAATTCATACAGCCAATCCCATCAGTAAAAAAAGCGCCGGGGGGCGCTAAAAAAATTCTTTATCTAGTCGATACGCGACAGCAATTAGCGAACGACAACGCGCACCCGTTCGAGATTCTGGGCGCGCGCAAACACGGTTTTGACATCACCCTGACGTTGCGACGCTGCGCGCAAGGTCACGAAATACGTGCCCGGTTTTGCGAACATGTATGCGCGTTTCAATGCAACGTGATTTTTTACCGCGTGTTTATCGTCGAATGATTCTTTGATCGCGTAATCACCGCTGCCATCGAAATCCCATTCGGCTGCGACCACACTACCCGTTGCTGGCGGTACATCGATCGTGGCAGAAAATTCAACCGACTCTCCCGCTTTTATCTCCGCGCGTTCTCCGCCGTTGGCTTTCAGCGCAATGACGAGCTGAATGCCCTTGCGATCTGCTGCGCTCGGCGGCACCACAATTTGTCCATCGACAACGCTGTAATTCGTCGTCGCTGGCGGCGTTACACCCTTTTCCACCCACAACGCTAAATCGCGCAGCGCTTGCTGCAATACACCGAGATAACTCACCGTGTGTGTCGGATCTTCCTGCACCGCCGAATCGGCGTGCAATGCGTGATCGACAAACCACAGCCGGAAATTCGCATCGGTTTTGTCGCCTAAATTTTCTTTCACTTTATTGCGATACCAATCCGCCTGCCACGGAAATGCTTCGCGATCCCACAGCGATTCGATAAGAATCATCTTGCCCTGGAATTTTCCCGACTGAACCGTGCCCGCTGCATTCGCGGCGAAAATAGGCCCGAGTATCATCGGCCGCTGCGGATAAATCGGTTTGCCATCCGCATCGCGAAATTGATCCCACACGTAAAAATCTTTACCGGGCACCTGATGACGATAATAGGTTTGTGCTGCAAGGAAATTGCTGTTATCGACCTGCACTTCGTCACCGGGCTTCAGCTCCGTCAATACGCGCGGATCGGCCAGACCGAGCACGACGACATCGCGGGTGATCTGTCGCAGCGAAACTGTTTTTCCCGCAGCGCTACCGCTCAGAATTTGCAAATCGCCGCCCAGAAAATTGACGTCGGGCGGAGTGCTTTCTAACTGATACGCGACGGGAATTTTCGCAGCCTGCTCTTGCAATGCCTGCCATGCTTTATCGGCAGTGCCTTTGGCTTGGCCGTGCATGCGACCGACATCGAGATGCATTTTTTCCGCATCCGCCGCAGTGATAACGCTTTTAATTTTGCTGCGATATTGAATGCGTGCTTTCAATAAAGATTCAGGAGGATTCGCACCGAGATAACCCGGCTTGCTCCAGAAATCGGTGAAGTACGTTGGATCGGCCATCACGATACCGGGATACAACACCGAGAACGCATGCACGCCCATGGTTTTGTAACCGAACCACGATTTCGGCGGAAAGCCCATGCGCGTTACTTCGCGCAGAGCGTCGCGTTCTTCGTCATTGAGTCCCGCATACATATCGCCGCTGCCGCCCGGCTCGACGGCATCGATAATTTGCGGAAATTTATCGTTCAGAACTCGCATCGCGTGCATGCGCGCGGAAAATACATTCGGAATTGCCATCGGCGAACCGACCACAAACGGCACGACACCGTCCCACACGCCAACGGTGTTTTCAAAACCGCCAATCGTGCGAAATGCACCGCCGCTGCCACCGAACGCGTAACCAAACGGTCTTTTACTTTCATAAAATTTTTGCGCAACCACTCGCGAATATTGCGCCGCTGCGGCATTCGCGCGATAAGCACCAATCGTTGGATCGACACCGCTGCCAGGCAGCGCTGCACCCGCCGGCCCGCCGCCATTGGTTTCTACAAAATAGGCGCCACTCGCAATCGCAAAACCGATGCGATCTTCTTCGCCTTTCGTGCTCTGCGAAATATTTTCGCTGTCGGGCACCGGCGTAATGTATTGGAAGAATCGCCCTTGGTATTTTTCTTTCGGCGGAAAATAAAACGAAAAGCGCATTTCGGTGCCGGTAAAGCCGCCATGCACATAGCGGTGACGTACCGGCTGATCGCGCCATTCATCGACATCGATATAGGGTTTATCGAACAGGGGATCTTTTACTTCCACCGCCTCTGCTCCGGCATTCCCAACCAATGCAAAACATACCGAGAGAGCCTGCAGTAACGTCAGCCAGCGCGCGCGCAACGAAGTTCTATTCATGTTTTGAATCTCTGCCATCAAAGGATCGTGAAACAACAAACGAAACGCAGTAAAAGAGCTGCGAAGCTGCCCGGCTCGATAACGGGTCAAAGTATTAGATAGATATGACAGCGCTGTCAATTACGTAATATACGCACTTTGCCTTAGCCCGAGGTCTTCGGGAACAATAAGCGCCCAGCCAAAGGAGCCCGCCTTGAAGCCAGCCATAACCATCAATGATGTTGCGCGCCTCGCCGGCGTATCGCCGAAAACGGTTTCACGCGTAGTCAATGGCGAGGCCTATGTGCGCGCTGCGACGAAAGAGGCGGTGCTCAAGGCAATTGCGACACTGGACTATCGACCCAACATGGCGGCACGCTCATTAGCGGCGTCGCGCAGCTTTCTTATCTGCCTGCTCGGTATGCGCCTGGATGCTTATATTTTTAGTTCGATGCACAGCGCGGGTATTCGCGCTTGCCGCGAGCGTGGCCTGCATTTGATGGTGGAAGAGTTGGAGAGCATCGATAACGAATCGCTGCTCTATCTGGAAAACAGTTTGCGCCAGATGCGCTGTGAAGGTGTGATCATCACGCAGATTTCGGATCGGCCAGAAATTCTCGACCTGCTGGAGCGCTTAAAAATTCGCTACGTGCGTATTGGCGCAGTGGACAATCGCAAACGCTCCGACTCGGTCACCAGCGATGTTGCGCAAGGGCAACAATTATTGGCGCGCCATTTTTGGAGCTTGGGTCATCGCCGCATTGCGATCGCATCGCCGCATGAACAGCAGCGCAGCCATATCCAGCGCGAGCTGATTGAATTGGGCTGCGATCCCTCAAATATTTTTTCGCTGCCGATTAATTGGCAAAAACCACCGATTGAAGCAGGCATCGAATTAGCGGCAACGGTCTTGTCGCAACAAGAACTTCCCACCGCTGTTTATGCGTTTAACGATGAAATAGCCGCTGGTTTTATCAACTATGTGTGGGCGCATGGCTTGCGCGTACCGCAGGATATTTCGGTAGCGGGATTTGACGATGCCGAAATATCGCGTGCGATGTGGCCGCCGATCACCACCGTGCACCAACCGTTCGATGAAATGGTTCGCGCTGCAGTTAACCTGTTAGCCGAGCCTGCGGAGGATGGAGAACCGCGCAATATCATTCATCCCGTGGAACTGGTTGTGCGCGCATCGACAGCGGCACCGAAAAATAAAGCCGATTAATTTTATTTTTAAAATTATTTTTTATTTTTCAACTGCCACTCGTCGATTACTTCTTTAGCAGCGCGAAATGCCTCGATACCCGACGGCATGCCGCAATACACCGCAGAGTGCAGCAATACTTCCTGAATCTCTTCGACAGTACAGCCATTTCGCAACGCACCGCGCACATGGCCTTTCAATTCATTTGAGGCTTTAAGCGCGGCCAGCGTCGCAATCGTGATCATGCTGCGCGTTTTAAGCGGCAGCCCTTCGCGCGTCCACACCTCGCCCCACGCGTTGGCCGTCACTAAATCCTGCAACGGACGCGTGAAATCCGTCGTCGCATTCAAGGCCTTATCGACGAACTCATCGCCCATGACTTTGCGTCGAACTTTCAATCCGCTTTCGTATTGGCTTTTGTCCATCACTGCCCCGCTCAATTGCCCTGATCAAAATGTCTGCTGAAACCAACGAATCACACCGTTATTGGAATCGCAGGTGCCATCCACTGTCGTCGGCTCGGTGCCTTCGATGAACGGAATATAAAGCGCACCCGCGCAATTTTCAGCGCTGACGAGTCCGGTTTCTTCGTTCACCCAAACGTAATTCACACCTTCGGGCGCCTCATACGTCATGCCGACGTGGCTGGTTTCCGCCATAAATCCAAGCCATGCTTTCAATGCGCCTGTCGCGCCGCTTAAGCCCGTCGATTTATTATCGTCACGCCCCATCCAAACTACCGCGAGATAGTCGCCGGCAAATCCCGCAAACCACGAATCGCGCAAATCGTCAGTGGTTCCGGTTTTACCCGCAACGCGTAAACTCGGCAGCACATTTTTCGCTGCGCGCGCAGTGCCCGCCGTCATCACTTCCTGCATCGCATATTGCAACGTGTGAATCGCCGCCGGCGAAACCGCTTGCACCGGCTTTTGCGGATAACGCGCAAGCGGAATACCTTCCGCATCGGTAATCGCACGAATACTGCGCAAACCCGCGCTCACGCCCTGCGCTGCGATCGTTTGATACATCACCGCCACTTCGAGTGGCGACAATTCACCAGCGCCGAGTAATACCGCTGGTACGACAGGCAATTCACGCTCGACACCTAAACGTTGAATCGTCGCGAGCACTTTCGGCACACCGAGATCGAGCCCCAAGCGTGCGGTTGCCGCGTTATACGATTCAGCCAGCGCAAAATGCAACGGCACTTCACCGTGAAATTGTTTGTCGTAATTTTTCGGCTGCCAACGCCCGCCGGGTACTTTGATATCGACCGGACCATCGTCGAGTTTTGAAATCAAGGTGTAGCGTTTGCTTTCGAGCGCCGATAAATACACCGCCGGCTTCACTAACGAGCCAATCGGACGCAGCGCATCGAGCGCACGATTGAAACCGGCGAAATGCATGTCGCGTCCGCCGACGAGCGCAATCACTTCACCGCTGACGATATCGGTGACCACCATCGCACCTTCAAGCCCTTTATCCTTCGGATCGAGTTTATTGAGCGCGCGTTCGAGACTGCGCTCGGCGTGCCACTGCGCCTGCGGATTGAACGCAGTAAAAATTCGCAGCCCTTTAATTTGTAAATCGCGCTCCTGATAATCGCGGCGCAATTGGCGGCGCACTAAATCCAGATAACCCGGATGCAAACTGTCCTGCGCTTTCTTTTTCGCCAAACCCAAATCGCGCTTGATCGCTGCTTCATATTCCTTGTTGTCGATGACCTCGCCATCGGCCATTAATTTCAGCACAAGATCGCGACGCTCTTTCGCTTTTTCCGGACGTCGCCACGGATCGTATTGCGATGGACCTTTAACCAAGCCGACCAGCATCGCGATTTGATCGCTGCGCAATTCATCGAGCGGACGATTGAAATAATGCCGGCTCGCGAGTGCGAAACCGTGAATGGGACGCGGACCTTCCTGACCGAGAAAAATTTCGTTGAGATAGGCTTCGAGGATGGTGTCCTTGTCGTAGTGATATTCGACGAGTATCGACATCACCGCTTCGTTGATTTTGCGCCACAACGATCGCTCGTTGGTGAGCAGAACATTTTTAACGAGCTGCTGCGTAAGCGTGCTGCCGCCCTGCACCGCATGTCCCGCGCGCAGATTGGCAAACGCGGCGCGAATAATCGCCCGCGGCGATAATCCGAAATGATTATAAAAATTGCGATCCTCGACCAGCATCAAGGTCTTGGTCAGCAGCGGCGGCACATCTTTCAATTGCACTAGCACGCGATCTTCATCGGTGATGAACATGCTGCCGAGCGAAACCGGGTCCATGCGCGCGAGATCGAGCGGATTATTTTTGCCGTCGCGCAAATCGACGATACGCGAATCGGAAATATGCACCGACAATTGCTGCGCGGACTCGGCTTTATCTTCGAACGCGAAGGCGCGCCGATAAATTTTGTAGGTTGTGCCCTGGCGCACAACATCGCCGGGCTGACGCAATTCGCTGCCGGATCGATAACCGAGCAAATCGAGTTCGCGCTGAAAATCTTCCTGTGAGAGCGGCATTTCCGGATATAAATGCAGCGCGCGCGAATACACTTGTGCCGGCGCCTGCCACAAACGCTCGGTCAATTTATTGCGCACGCGGCTATCGAGATAAACCGCGACAACGGCAAAAATCACACAACCGACAATGGCGAATTTAAGAAACCAGCCAACCCAAAATTGCCAGCGTTTATAAAACGGCTTTTTGCTTTTTTTTGTGGTGTTACTGGACTTCTGGACTTCTAACTGGGGTGGACTCCTTACCGAGGGAATATGGTAATTCGTGTTTACTTACTTCTTTAGGATGAGAGTGGAGGAATGCGTGCAACTGAGCGAGAAGGGAGTCGACCATTTCGATCGCCTTGAGCAGGTGAGGGTCCGGCGGAGTTGGGACTGCAGATGATAGAGCTCGGCTCGATTTGCACAGACCTTTCGCCGTCACTTCGGAGGGCGAGCGGACGATGAGTGGAGCCGCAGGGGAACTCGAATTGCTGCAGGAAAAAAGTCTATGGAGGGCCGATGCAAGAAAACAACCTGGAGGATGTGTCTGTGTCTTCAGAAGCATCGATTATCCCGTGCGCGGAGTCATTCACGAAATGAGGGGGCATAGTCAAGCAAGAAGTAGGCAAAGAGGAAGGCATCAAGCCTGCCGAAAGAACGCGTCTTCCATAATCTAAAAGAATATCGCGAAAAAGTATAAATTTGAATACTTGAAAACGGAAATGTGCGAAACCTATTTCAAGAGGATTTTGGGGCACAGTTTGAATTCTTGAGTGAAACTTCGTTCATTTCATTGTTGAAAAGTTGATACCATCATTTTAAAATAATGCAGTTTTGAGTAAAGTCTTATTCGAATCTAATGAACTGATTTGCATGATGAAATGGTACAGATTGAATAATAACTATAGAGGATAATCACTTTCTATTACATATCTTGCAAAATGAAGAATGAAATTCTTGAAGATAGTTTTAGGGTAAAAATTTTAAACGCCATACAAAAAATGTTTCATACAGTTTCCGCAGCTGGTCTCCTGCCGGGAGTGGTGGAAAGCAGACATCGAATGAGACGAGAGGACTCTGGACTGTAGCGAGGGGCTGCTGGAATACTGTAGGCATGTAGCTTGATCAATTGATATGTCTTCTGAATCGGACTGAACTCATTGATTGTTGATGCTGAGGAGAGGATACCTTGATTGAATCGGACACGAACGGAGAACGACCATAGAGGAGGGCGAACAGAATACAACCGCAGGACCAAATGTCCACCGCATACGAATGCGTCGATTTGCGGACTATCTCAGCTGAAAATATTTATTTCGACGAATTTCTTCAAGTTATTTCGTGGATAAAATATATGCGAATTCCATCAAGGGCTGAATGGAAATGCTAGTTTTTGACATTTTCGACTAAACGAAGTCGTTTTACACTTCAAAAAATTAGAAAAAGAAACCCATTTCCATCCAGCCTTGATTTCAACTGACGAGCCATGTAAGAGGCGGTGCCACAGAACGTGAGACGAGGATTCGTATCAACGATCGCCGATAGACCAAAGTCGCAGATCTTCAGCTGCAATTTGCCGCTCAATATGAATGTCAAGCAGTTGCGAAGACAACCTGCATTGCGTCATTCAGCATCAAGTTGGCTGGCTTCAAATCTCTATGGATTATGCCCCTAGAGTGCAGAAAGGCGACGCCCTCGCAGAGCTGAATGAAGAACGAATTAGCACAGGCAAATAACCGGGAAATATAACCTGCAAGATACGTCTATAAATTTCGAAAGCATTCTTTTGTGAAAGTTGTTCACGGACAATTGGATATTTTCCAAATGATCATTTCCTATGAAAAATAGATAAATGAGCGGTAATGGTTCGGAGATTTTTTTTTCGATAAACAGCAACTCAAAAACTATTCTAGATCATCTACAAGGAGTTTATAAAATATGAATACCTGTTTGAAGAAGTACCTAGCCTCAGGCTCTGTAACATGTTGTCTACGTTTGATAAGCTGCGAGAGGGAGTGCCGGCTGCAGAGTTCCATCATCAGATAGAAATTGTTTGCATCTTCAAAACAATTGAATAGGCGGACGATATGAGGGTGCTCCAGTTTCCAGTGGATCGAAATCTCTTGATGCACCTGAAAATCGACTGGCATAAATCAGAGAACGAATTGGAGGACGGATTGCCTTGTCCATGTTTTTCATCGCGAAGCTCGAGAATTTTGAGACAACTTTGATGGCGACATCCTCCTTGCTGATTTCGTTCCTGAATTTGTAGCAGGTGCCGTACGATCCGTTGCCCAACAGTTCTTCTCGGCTGTAGACGAGTCCCTCGCTGTTGATCTTTACCTGCAATAGAATCATTCATACACACCATGACTTTCCTTCATACGCAATTCGGGACCAAATCCTTTTTGGGGTCAGGGATATGGGGTTGGATTTTCGTTCTTTCCACTTCGATTTTTTCACACTTTTGTTCGATCACATAGGCTTCCTGGAATAAAAAATGATGATGAATTTATAAAATATTTATACGTTTCTCCTTGTCTGGCTGTTGTTGATCAACGTTTTCTTCATGCTGCGAAGGACGTTGAGACCGATTCTACGGATGGAAGAAGCCGCCTGAACAGAAGACATTTTTTTTTAATTGCGAAAATGAAATGTCACTGCTGACTTTACTGGGAGTGGTGATCGGCTGCTGTCTTTCCGTTGCCGCTGAGGTTGCCTCTGGCTGGATCTGCTCATTCGGAAGAGTGAACCGGACTAAGCGCCCTGTCGAAGTGCTCATTCGTCTAAATATTATGAGAAATTTAAAAAAAAAAATAGAAAAATCGTCAAAAAAGATACGGCGGAGGCTTTTTGAAAAGGCTACTAACCTATTTGCTAAAATTCAAATTTGAAAAGTCTAGTAGCCTGGTTTATTGTGCCCAAAAATTTGAAAAGGCTACTAACCCACCAAGTGATCTATCGATTTTATATATTTTCTCTGGCACGTTGTATTTGTCGCACCCCACTAAATTGTAATTGGATCAATAAGGGATAGGGCTAAGGCTAAGGATGAAGCTGGCACTGATTAGGCTAAAGATGAAGCTGACAGTAATAAGGCTAAGAATGAAGCTGATAAGAATATGAGATAGGTAATCATTCTTATCAGCTCCATCCTTATCCATATCATTATCACTACCACCTTCACCCTATCAGCTTTATCATGTCAGTTTTATCTCCATCAGATTTATCATGCAAGCTCCATCACT